>NZ_KI535695.1:2083542-3459186 GCF_000493175.1 Enterobacter sp. MGH 16
TGGCTCGAACACGTAGGCCGGGTAAGCGTCAGCGCCACCCGGCTTTGTTTTAGGCTACGCGACTCGCCGCGATATCCTGCAGTGAAGACGGCCCCCGAGCATTAACGTATGGGTAGCCACGGAAGCTAAGCCGGTGGAGCAGGATGTAAAAAAGCCGGGTGGCGGCTTCGCCTTACCCGGCCTACAAATGGCCCGAACACGTAGGCCGGGTAAGCGTTAGCGCCACCCGGCTTTGTTTTTATGCCACGTGACTCGCCGCGATATCCTGCAGTGAAGACGGCCCCGAGCATTAACGTATGGGTGGCCACGAAAGCTGAGCAGGTGGAGCAGGATGTAAAAAAGCCGGGTGGCGGCTTCGCCTTACCCGGCCTACAAATGGCTCGAACGCGTAGGCCGGGTAAGCGTCAGCGCCACCCGGCTTTGTTTTTATGCCACGCGACTCGCCGCGATATCCAGCGGCGAAGAAGGCCCCGAGCATTAACGTATGGGTGGCCACGGAAGCTAAGCTGGTGGAGCAGGATGTAAAAACGCCGGGTGGCGGCTTCGCCTTACCCGGCCTACAAATGGCTCGAACACGTAGGCCGGGTAAGCGTCAGCGCCACCCGGCTTTGTTTTAGGCTACGTGACTCGCGGCGATATCCAGCAGCGCCATCTCATCGCTGTTCAGCAGCTTCTCAATGTTCACCAGAATCAGCATACGCTCGCCGAGCGCGCCCAGACCGGTCAGGTATTCGGTCGACAGCGTGACCGCAAACTCTGGCGCAGGACGAATCTGATCAGAGGTCAGGGAAAGCACGTCAGACACGCCATCCACCACGATCCCCACCACGCGCTGCCCCAGATTCAGGACGATCACCACGGTGTTGTCGTTGTAGTCAACGTCGCCCTGGCTGAACTTCACGCGCAGATCCACGATGGGCACAATGACGCCACGCAGGTTGGTGACACCTTTAATAAACGCAGGCGTGTTAGCGATGCGGGTAACCTGGTCGTAACCACGGATTTCCTGCACTTTCAGGATATCGATGCCGTACTCTTCATCGCCTAAAGTGAATACCAGAAATTCCTGTCCTGATGGCTCGCCCGCCAGTTTCGTTACATTACTCATACCGGTCATGTTATTACCTTCTACTTAATCAGGCGGCTGTGTACGCCACACGTTGTTCACGATTTAATCCCTGAAGCGCCGACACGTCGACGATCAGCGCCACGCTACCATCACCCAGAATGGTGGCGGCAGAAATACCCGGCACTTTGCGGTAGTTGCTTTCGAGGTTCTTCACCACCACCTGGTGCTGACCGATCAGCTGATCGACCAGCAGCGCATAGCGGCGGCCCGCGCTTTGCAGGATCACCACGATACCCTGCGTGGCCTCGGTCTTCGCCCCGTCCACTTCGAACACTTTCCACAGTTCCACCAGCGGCAGGTACTCACCGCGCACTTCGAGGACGCGCTCGCCGCCCGCCAGCGGATGCAGATCTTCCTCACGCGGCTGCAAGGATTCCATTACGGCGTTCAGCGGGAGGATAAAGACTTCGTCCGCCACTTTGACGGACATGCCGTCGAGGATCGCCAGCGTCAGCGGCAGCAGGATGCGAATGGTCGTGCCGGAACCCTGTTTGGACTGAATCTCAACGTGGCCGCCCATCTCCTGGATGTTACGTTTCACCACGTCCATGCCCACGCCGCGCCCGGAGACGTCGGTCACCTGCTCTGCGGTAGAGAAGCCCGGTGCGAAGATCAGCATGCCCACTTCTTCGTCGGTCATGTTTTCATTGACCGCCATTCCCTGCGAAATCGCTTTTGCCAGGATGCGCTCGCGGTTCAGACCTGCGCCGTCATCGGTCACTTCAATGCAGATGTTTCCGCCCTGATGTTCCGCAGACAGGATCAGATTCCCGACCGGGGATTTCCCTGCGGCAATGCGGTTTTCCGGCAGTTCAATACCGTGGTCGAGGCTGTTACGCACCAGGTGCGTTAACGGGTCAATGATGCGCTCGATCAGGCTTTTATCCAGTTCGGTTGAGCTGCCCATCAGGGTCAGTTCAATCTGTTTATTCAGCTTGCTGGCGAGATCGCGAACCAGACGCGGGAAGCGGCTGAAGACATATTCCATCGGCATCATACGGATGGACATGACCGATTCCTGCAGATCGCGGGCGTTACGCTGCAGCTGGCCCATGCTGGTAATCAAATCCCCGTGGGTGACCGGGTCGAGTTCGTTTGAACGTTGCGCCAGCATCGACTGGGTGATCACCAGTTCGCCCACCAGGTTAATCAGCTGATCAACCTTCTCAACGGCAACGCGGATGCTGGTCGACTCGCTGGAGCGCGCGGCAGGTTTTTCACCACGGCCCGGTGCAGCAGCCTCTTTTGGCACCGCCTTGAGCGCCGGAGCCGCAGGCGCCACAGCCGGTGCGGCAGCCTGAGCGACAACAGCCGCCTCTTCCACAGCCGCAGGGGCATCAACCGCGACCGTTTCGGTTTCGAAGGCGATTTGATCGGCTTCAATCACAAAGCACAGCACCGCCACGATATCGTCCTGGCCAATACCGTCATCAAGCGTCGCGGCCAGGCTGTCTTTGCCTTTAACCACGTTGCTTAATTTCGCCAGGTTACCCAGCTCTTCTTCCAGCAGGTTAACTTCATTCTCTTTAAGGCGAGACAGCACCACGCGCAGTTTGCCCGCCGGTGCGTCGGCAGGGGCAGACGCCTGCGCGGCAACCGTATCCACAACGCTCAGTTTTGCGGCAGGAACCACGGCTGCGGCAACCTCACCTTTGGCTTCCAGCGCGAGCTGGCGCAGCGCATTGCAGATGTATTCAAAGCTGGCGGCGTCAGGCTCTGCCGAACTTTTATAGGCGTCGAGCTGTTCCTGCATAATATCTTTGGTTTCCAAAAACAGGTTGATAATGTCGGTATTGAGCTGCATCTCACCGCGTCGTGCTTCATCAAGCAGGTTTTCCATTAAATGGGTCGTTTCCTGCAGGATGGTAAATCCAAACGTTCCGGCTCCGCCTTTAATGGAATGCGCCGCACGGAAGATGGCATTGAGCTGCTCGGAATCCGGTGCTTCGGGCACCAAATCGAGCAAGTGTTGCTCCATATCGGCCAACAATTCGTCGGCTTCATCAAAGAATGTCTGGTAAAAATCGCTAATATCCATGCTCACGCTATCACCTCGGATTGGCTGGTGGCGATGTTGGAACGGCAGCCGAAGGAACGGCCCCAGGCTGTTTTAAATCGTCCAGTGACTCATTCTGACTTTCGGCGTTTTCATGCAGGATGGCCTGCTCCGCCTGCTGGTTCAGCACTAAAAGACTGATACGACGGTTGATGGCATCATCCGGCCCGCGGTCGGAAACGCGCATGGTTGCGGCCATGCCGACTACGCGCAGTACCTTGCCATCATCAAGCCCACCTGCCACCAGCTCGCGGCGCGAGGCGTTGGCACGGTCGGCAGAAAGTTCCCAGTTGCTGTATCCCTTCTCCCCACTGGCGTACGGGAAATCATCCGTGTGGCCTGACAGGCTGATTCGGTTAGGAATGCCGTTCAGCACCGGTGCAATGGCACGCAGAATATCGCGCATGTACGGTTCGACTTCCGCACTCCCGGTTTTAAACATCGGGCGGTTCTGGCTGTCGATAATCTGGATACGCAGCCCTTCCTGCACCAGGTCAATCTTCAAATGCGGTCGCAGCGCGCGCAGCTTCGGATCCGCTTCAATCAGCTGATCGAGATCGCCACGCAGTTTTTTCAGGCGCGCCTGTTCCATCTTTCGTTTCAGCTCGTCGATGTTCGGCTCTTTTTTCACCTCACCCTTCTGCTGGGTGTAATCATCGCCGCCGCCCGGGATCGGGCTTTCGCTGTTAGAGATACGCGGCCCGCCGGCCACCGCCGTTGCCAGCGGCGTGCGGAAATATTCGGCAATCTGGATCAGTTCTTTTGGGCTGGAGATGGAGATCAGCCACATCACCAGAAAGAACGCCATCATTGCGGTCATAAAATCGGCGTACGCGATTTTCCACGAGCCGTGGGCGCCATGCCCACCGCCCTTGTGCTTGCGTTTTTTTACGATGACGATCGGATGGGACTGGTTTTTCATGCGTCCTCAGTTGTCGTCTGTTGGTTTGGGTTTTTCACCGCACGCACGTGTTCTTCAAGCTCGATAAACGACGGACGCTCGCTGGAGTAAAGCGTTTTACGGCCAAACTCAACCGCGATCGGTGGCGCATAACCGTTGAGGTTAGAGAGCAGCGTGATCTTCACGCACTGCATCATTTTGGTGGTTTCCGCGCTCTTCTGGCGCAGCACGCTGGCCAGCGGAGAGATAAAGCCATACGCCAGCAAAATACCGAGGAAGGTACCCACCATCGCATGGGCAATCAGCGCGCCGAGCTCGGCTGCCGGACGGTCTGCCGAGGCCAGGGCGTGAACCACCCCCATGACCGCAGCAACGATACCGAATGCCGGAAGCGAGTCGCCGACCAGCGCCAGGCTGTTAGCCGGCACTTCCGATTCGCTTTCATGGGTTTCAATCTCTTCATCCATCAGCGCTTCGATTTCGAAGGTATTCATGTTGCCGCTGATGATCAGTCGCAGATAGTCGACGATGAAATCCAGCATCATGGCATCAGCAAGAATGCGCGGATAGCTGGCAAAAATTTCGCTCTCTTTCGGGTTTTCAATATCCCGCTCAAGCGAGAACATGCCCTGCTGACGCGACTTCGCCATCAGGCGATAGAGCAGTGCCAGCAGATCCATATACATGCTTTTGGTGTATTTTGAGCGACGGAACAGCAACGGAATTGCCTTCAGCGTGCCCTTGATCGATTTACCGTTGTTGCCAACGATAAAAGCCCCTACCCCTGCGCCGCCGATGATAATAAGTTCAGCCGGTTGATAGAGTGCTCCAAGGTGCCCGCCGGTCATCATGTAACCGCCGAAAACTGTACCGAGAACTACCAGGTAACCTAATAAGATAAGCACGACATCATCCTTCCGCTAGTGACTATGGCAAGGACGTCCAGCTCGCAGCGTTGACCGTTCGCGGGGTAAAAAAAAGCAGCGGTAATCGCTTACCGCTGCTGGAATCTTTCCCACTCGTTCGGGTTAAACAGCTTGTTCGATCTGTTCATCCAGCAGTTGTGGAATAATATCGGCAGCATCCCGGGAAAGTTTACGTCTTTTTACTGCACGGGAAGGAGGCTGACATAAACTACAGGCGAAGCTGCCTGCAGGTTGGTGAGCATGGGTAATGAAATTGCCGTTGCAGCAGTTGCAGCGCGACAGCTCAAGCATTCCGCTCTCAACAAAACGCACCAGCGTCCATGCGCGGGTCAGCGCCAGCAGAGGACCTTCTTCCTGCTGTGGGCATTGTTCAAGGTAAAGTTTGTAGGCTTTGATCACGGCGTCAACGCCGCTACACAAACCGGTTTTGAGAAGATACTGCCAGGCATTACAGAACATGGAAGCGTGAATATTCTGCTCCCACGTCATAAACCAGTCGGTAGAAAACGGCAGCATGCCTTTCGGCGGGGGACTACCACGTAACTCTTTGTACAGTTTGATGAGACGACCACGGCTCAACTGCGTCTCGCTTTCCAGCATTTGTAAACGAGCACCCAGTGTAATCAGCTCCATGGCCAACTGTATGTCACGCGCTTCCTGAACAATGCTTTTCTCGCTCATTGCTAGGCCCTTTTCTTACGGGCTACGTCATCAGGCTGGCTGATTTCGTTAAGCAAGCGAGTAGAGAGAAGAATACCGGTATGGATCTGTTGAAGATCGTCTACACGGGACTCCTGCGTCAGACGCGTTATAGTCTGAGAGTCATCGAAACGGAACTGGCAAACCAGTTGATTCGTTTCAGCCAGTTTAACCATCTGCGGGAGGGTTAAACCACCCAGCATGGTTGCCATCTCTTCGTTAATACCCAGACGAAACATCGCGGACGCCTTGTCCTGACTAATCAAACGCTGCGCGAGCAGTAAATACGACAAATTGATGTCATAGATATGTTTTAGCAACTCGGATGTATGCATTGTTCCCATCCCGAATAACCAACTATTATTTTTATGCGGAAAGACCGCACCCCGTGATGTCGCCGGGAAATCACCCGGTATAAAAAAGAAAAGGCTAAATGCATAGTTGAATTTAGGTTTGTATTCATCGAAACGCGTAAGAGAGGAAACGCGAATGCGTCTCTTACATGTTTTATCATTTCTTACAAATAACTAAGATTTTTCCTAATTCGACGCAAACTCTACTCGTCAGTTTTGACACATACAATCCAGCCATCCTCAAATTTAAAAAAAATGTGATCTACGTCACACAATTTAAGTGAATATGACCCATAAATCCATCAGTATGACTTGTAATTTGTTCAATTATTAACCAATCGACACTGTTTTGTATTCTTAATTGACGAATACTCATGCAGAAGGGGGATCAGAACTGGCATGCAACGTGCTTTTCCTCGGGTGGGCGTCGCGCGGAAACATTTACATCATTCACCCCTCCGGGAAACATTTTTCTTACTGTGAAAAAACATAGAGTTATGCAGGCAGCCCAAAAAAGATGTTTCAGAGCGTGATCATTCGAAATGATTTTGTAACGCATCAAAACGATTCAACAGTCAAGGCATAAAATTGTGTGATTTACGTTAAGTTGTTAATTTTTTTCATTTAGGCGCATTTTTCAGTTATTCTTCTTATAAGAATAATTAATGAATAATTATGATAAGCTTCACACTAATGTCGTAATCAGCCCTTGCAGAACCCGGAAAATCGCGGTAAAGGTGATCAAACGCTGTCAGTCAGACACCCAAGGAGTGCGCCATGAGTTACTCCCATCTACTTGTTTCTGTTGCCGTTTCCCCAGAAAGCCATCAACTCGTCGCCCGGGCAGTTTCCATTGCCAGACCTCACAATGCCCGCATCAGCCTCATCACGCTTGCGGCCGAACCCGAGATGTATAATCAGCTGGCTGCCCCCATGCTGGAGGATATTCGTGAGGTACTTCAGGAGGAAACGCAGCAATTTCTGCGCGAGCTGGTCGAAAAGGCACACTATCCTGTCTATGAAACTGTAATTGCGACAGGAGAACTTAATGCCCATATTCTCGACATGTGTCGTAAACAGAATATTGATTTAGTGATATGCGGGAATCATAACCACAGCTTTTTATCGCGCGCGGCCTGCGCGGCGAAATCCATTGTCGCATCAAGTCAGGTTGACGTGTTATTAGTGCCGCTTGGGGGGCGTTAACCCCCCAGGGAAATATCAGGCAAGTTTAGGGAAAGTTGCGATCTTTTTTTGTAAATCGCCTTCATGGCTTTGTGGGGCGATATCGCGGAGATCCTGAATAAAACGCGCCTGCCAGTGGTTAATATCGTTCTTCCGGATCGTCTCCATCATTTCAGCATGGCGGGAAATACGTTCCGTGAGCGGCATGGTCAGCGCGCGGTTAAGGGCATTCGCCACGTCATCGCGATCGTAAGGGTTCACAATCAGCGCCGAGGTAAGCTCATTCGCGGCCCCGGCAAACTGGGATAGCACCAGCACACCCGGATCGGCGGGGTCCTGCGCTGCCACATACTCTTTCGCGACCAGGTTCATCCCGTCGCGCAGCGGCGTCACCAGGCCAACGTCCGCATAGCGGAAGACCTTCATCAGGATCTTGCGGTCGAAGTGCTGATTCAGATAAAACAGCGGCGTCCAGCCCAGCTGCCCGTAGCGGCCATTAATGCGCCCGGCTTCTGTCTCCAGCTGATGGCGAATGTCCTGATAGGCCTGAACCTCACCGCGCGACGTCGGCGCTATCTGGGTATAGCGAATTTTACCGTGGTGCTCCGGATATTTATCCAGCAGCGTTTCATATGCCAGGAAGCGTTCCGGCAGCCCTTTAGAATAATCAAGACGCTCGACCGAGAAGATATTTTTCACGTGCTTGAGTTCATTCTTAAGCTGCGCCAGCTTCGGCGGCAGCGGGCCGGAGGCCTGCTCCGCGATTTCGTCAGGTTCAATCCCTATTGGATACACTTCGGTGTGGAACGTTTTTCCCCACGCCGTATGGGTTTTCCCGCCTTTGGTCACCAGACGCGCTTTCCCTGACACGGAGTCCAGGAATGCCAGGCGGTCATTTTCCGTCTGGAAGCCCAGCAAATCGTAGTCACACAGCGCTTCCAGCAGCTCTTCATGCGGCGGCAGCGCGGTAAAAATTTCCGGCGTCGGGAACGGGATGTGCAGGAAGAAGCCAATCCTGTTATTCACTCCCCTCTTTCGCAGCTCTCTGGCGAACGGCAGCAGGTGATAATCGTGGATCCATAAAATATCGTCTTCCTCTATCAATGGCAGCAGTTTATCCGCCAGCAGCGCATTCACGCGCGCGTAGCCTTCGAAGGATTCACGCTGGAATTTGACCAGGTCAAGACGATAGTGAAACGCCGGCCACAGGACGGCATTCGAGAACTGCGAGTAATACTCGTCGTAGTCTTTCTCTTTCAGTGCAAACGACGCCCACGTGATATTCCCGCGCGTCACTTTTTTGAGCGGTTTCTCTTCTTCACTGATTTCTCCGCTCCAGCCAAACCACAGCCCGCCAGCGGCTTTCAAGGCACCTAACACCCCTACCGCCAGGCCACCCGCACTGGCTTTTTTATCATCAGGCGGTGCGATTCGGTTAGAGACGACGACTAAGCGACCCATAATGGTTTCCCCCTTTGTTTTGCGCTATTTGTTGTTGTTGCTGGTTAGCGATATCAGATACCCACTGCCAGACGCTGGCGACATCCGCCAGCCGCCATTCGGCGACAGTGTCACCAGGCCCTACCTTAACGGCGATCCCTCCGGCCTGATTAACCACACGGAACCCGGCCTCGTCGGTCAGGTCATCCCCAAAGAAAACAGGCGTCCGGCCCTTAAAAGGTGCCTCCGCCATAAATGCGGTGATGGCTGCGCCTTTATTAATCCCCTTCGGCTTTAACTCCACCACGCATTTGCCCGGCTGCAGCGCCAGCTGTGGATGCGCATCCGCAACCGTCTGAGCAAGCGCGAGCACGGCATCTTCGTGCTGCGGTGCCTGGCGATAATGCAGGGCAAAGGCCATGCCTTTGGCTTCCAGCTCGGTGCCAGGCAGGTCGGCCAGCGCAGCAGAGAGCCGCTTCTGGAGCGTTTGCGTGAGTGCGTCGGGGAGTGAAACGATATGCGTTTGATCATGGATGTCGCGGCGCTCCGCTCCGTGTACACCGGCCAGCGGAAAGTGGTATGGACTGGCGAGCAGATCCAGCTCGGCCATTGAGCGCCCTGATATCAATGCCAGTGCTCCCTCATTCATGAGCGAGAGCTGATGCAAATCCTGTAACACCGCCTCCGGAATAGACACCTGATCGGGGTGCGGTTTTATCCCGGCGAGCGTGCCGTCGAGATCAAAAAAGAAAGCATAATGTCCGGGCAGTACAGGCGGTGCGGTTAACAAGTCAGCCACCCTTTTCCTCCTTACGGTTGACGAGAGGTAAACGCCTTTACCTCTTTCATAGCCATGTAAGTATAGACAGTGTGACGTCGCTCGCCATTTGACAACCGCCCCGCCAGTTTTACTGGCGGGGCGGTGAAGGGGTCAACTATGGTTATAAGTTGAGCAATAAAAGAAGTGCAAAACGGTTACACGGTACGCTTCGCTTTTTGCTTGTAACGGTCGAATATCACCGCTGCCAGCAGGATCAGACCACGCACCACGTACTGCGAGAACGGCGAAATATTCAGCAGGTTCATGGCGTTCTCTACCGTGCCCAAAATCAGGATACCGGCCACCACATATGAGATTTTTCCGATGCCTCCCTTGAGGGAAACGCCCCCTAACACGCAGGCCGAAATAACGATCAGCTCATAACCGATAGAGGTCATTGGCTGGCCGCTGGTCATACGCGACGCCAGAATAATCCCCGCCGCGGCAGAAACCAGCCCCGAGAGCACAAAGATAATAATCTTGGTGCGCACCACCGGTACCCCGGCCAGACGGGCGGCCTCTTCGTTACCGCCAATCGCCAGCGTATTACGGCCAAAGGTGGTCCGGTTAAGCAGGAAGCCGAACAGGATCAGGCAGGCCACGGTCAGCCAGATAGGCGCAGGCAGACCCAGCCAGTTGGCGTAACCCAGCGTAAAGAAGCGCTCGTCTTCAATCCCCACCGCTTTACCGTCGGAGATGATATAGGCCAGCCCGCGGACAATTTGCATTGTCGCAAGCGTCGTGATCAGGGCGTTAATCTTCAGGCGCGCGATAACAAAACCGTTCACCAGGCCGCTGATGACGCCGAGTAACAGACCGGCAAAAACGCCAATCCACAGGCTCTCCGTCATGTTGATCACCACGGCCGTCGTAACGCCTGCACAGGCAATCACCGACGCCACCGACAGGTCAAAATCGCCGGAGGCCAGACAGAACAGCATCCCGCAGGCCACCATCCCGGACATGGAGATGGCGAGACCCAGCCCCTTCATATTAATGAAGGTGGCAAAGTTGGGGACAAAGATCGCGCAGGCGACGAACAGTGCGGCAAACACCACCAGCATGCCGTACTGATCCCAGATACGCCCAACGCTCAACGCCGACTTCGACTTCGGCACTCCGGATGTAGTAACAGAGGACATCATTAACTCCTTACTCAGGCGACGGCCTGGCTAACTTTAGGCATGGCGAGGTTCAACGCCTGTTGTTCATTCGCCTGTTCATGAAGTAATTCGCCGGCAATTTCGCCTTCACGCATCACCACAATGCGGTCGGCCACGCCAAGCACCTCCGGCAGATCGCTGGAGGCGAAAAGCACCGCCACGCCGCGTTTTGCCAGCTCATAGATCACGTTATAAATCTCGTGTTTTGCCCCCACGTCGATACCGCGCGTCGGCTCATCCAGTAAGATGACCTTCATGTCCTCCGACAGCCAGCGGCCCAGAATGGCCTTCTGCTGGTTTCCGCCTGACAGATTCATGATCAGCTGTTCCGGACCCGGCGTTTTGATATTCAGTGAACGAATATGGTGGTCGGCATTACTCGACTCCCAGCTATCGTTTATCAGGCAACCTGCGCGAATAAACTTACGGCGGGCGGAAATATTGATGTTGTCGCGTACCGAGTGCACCGGAATAATGCCCTCTGCTTTCCGGTCTTCCGGACAGAGCATCATTCCCGCCCCGATCGCGTGGGCCGGTTTCTGAATGTCTACCCGCTCGCCGTCAATGGAGACCTGCCCATCGGTAATACGGGTACCGCCGAACAGCCCTTTCATCAATTCGCTACGCCCCGCGCCTACCAGACCAAACAGGCCGACGATTTCACCGCTGCGTACGGATAACGAAATCGGCGTTCTGACGCCAGGCGCTTTTACGCTATCGAGGCGCAGACGCTCAGGGCCGTACTGGCGAGGCTGCCAGTGATAGATATCACCCAGATCGCGTCCGACCATCGCCTGAACAAGCTGGTCATGGTTCACCTGCGCCATGTCGGTAAAGGTGCGCACATAGCGTCCATCTTTAAACACGGTGATGGCATCGCTGAGAGCAAATATCTCTTCCATGCGGTGCGAAACGTACAAAATCGTCCGGCCTTCCTGACGCAATTCGCGGATCACGCGGAACAGATTTTCGATTTCCCGCTTAGAGAGCGAACTGGTGGGTTCATCGAAGGCAATTATTCTGGCGTTACGCGCCAGCGCCTTGGCAATTTCAACCATCTGCCACTGGCCGATGGAGAGATATTTCAGCGGCGTCTGGGGATCGACGTCCAGCCCCAGGTGTTTTAGCTGCAGCCCCGCTTCATAATTAAGTAGCGAACGATTCACCACGCCGCCTTTGTGCGGGAGCTGTCCTAAATAGATGTTTTCCGCCACGGTCATCTCAGGGATGAGGTGCAGCTCCTGATAGATAATGGCCACCCCGGCATTGAGCGCCGCCGTGGTATCGGCAAAAGAGACCTCTTCGCCGCGGATCGCCAGCGTGCCGGTTGTTGGCGAGTAGTTGCCGCTGAGGATTTTCAACAGCGTGGATTTTCCCGCACCGTTTTCCCCCATCAGGGCGTGAACCTGGCCGGCATAGCAGTCGAAGCTGATATCGGTCAGCGCGTTCACACCGGGGAAGGTTTTCCCGATGCCGCGAAAAGAGAGATACGGATCAGACTGTCGCATAACGTCTCCGTGATTCCTGTAGTGTGTACGTCAGGCCCCTCACGCAGGATGAGGGGCACAATCACCGCGTATTACTTCCCGCCCAGTCCTTTTTTCGCCAGCTCCTCTTTGAAGTTGTCGCGGGTGATGAGCACCACGTCGGTCACTTCGGTAAATTTCGGCGGTTCAGCTCCTTTGGTGACCCAGTTGTATAGCATCTCGCTGGATTTATAGCCGTGAACGTCCGGGCTTGGCAGCAGTGAGCCGTAGAAGCCGGTGGCCTGCGCTTTGGACAGCTCGCTGACGGCGTCAACGCCGTTGATGCCAATCCCGATCACGTCAGGTGCCTTGAAGCCCTGACCTTCCGTCGCGCGCACGCCGCCCAGCACGGTGTTGTCGTTCATGCCGACCACCAGCCAGTGTTTGACCTCCGGATGCTGAACCAGCATGGAGTTGGCGGCGTCGAAAGCGCCCGGGATATCGTTAGATTTGGTGGGGACTTTGTAGATTTGTTTTTCCGGGAAGCCGGCCGCCTTCAGCGCGTCCATTGACCCGGTTGTACGACGACGCGCCGTGTCCAGCTCATCCGCTGTAATAGCCATCACTGCGGTCTCTTTGACGTCCCAGCCGCGTTTTTGCATCTCTTTATAGAGTTCCTGGCCCTGACGTTCGCCGATTTTTGTCGCGGCCATCATGACCAGCGGGACGCTGTCCATCGGCTTGCCTTTGGCGTTCACGAACTGATCGTCAACGGCAATGACCTTCATGTCGTAACCGCGGGCTTTTGCCGCGATGGCCGAGCCCAGCTTTGGATCCGGCGTACAGATAACGAAACCTTTCGCACCGCTGGCCGCCAGGCTGTCGATGGCGTTCAGGGTTTTCTCACCGTCAGGCACGGCGATTTTAATCACTTCAAAACCTAAATCTTTCCCGGCCTTATCGGCGAATTTCCACTCCGTCTGGAACCAGGGCTCTTCGGGCTGTTTTACCAAAAAACCGAGCTTTAAATTCTCAGCAATAGCGGATTGTGACATAACGGCAGCCAGACCGATGGCCGCCAGCGCTTTAGTAAATTTGTGCATGGTAAACTCCAGCTTTAGCTTTCTTTTCTGTAGGGAATATGTGCGTGCTTCTTATTTAATCGGACTTAAAACAAGGCATTAGCGCTTACCTCGTTATAAGCGTTATTGCTGGTGATAGTTTTAGCGGGAAATTAATCATCCATAAGAGAGCCCCATCACACCGCAGAATTACAGTAATTGCGTACATAAATTCAGCGAAAAATGACATAAAAAAGGCAGTATTTGTCAGACAAATGAAATGAGGGTAAGCAGGATTATCCATAAGATTAGCTAAGATATCCCTGATGCCCCGGATCGGGCACGAGAACGCCGGACGTCAGAAAAGTGCAGTATGTTTTTCATCAAAAATGCCACACGCACTGAAAATTATTTACTCCACAGAATTTGATTTAGCGCAATTTTATTAATGCACCTGATATACGGAATAATTAATCCGTGATTCATTTTTTTACAGAGCATTATTCCGGTTTAATATTCCCGAAAGAGTAACAGCATATCTCTTCGATAAAAAATGTTGATTATCAGAGGATTATCTAAACACCGATCTATGGCGAGCTAATTGTATTTCTGTACTATATTAAAGTTTGTAATGTATGGTAAACACAGCCAATTTAAGAGTTTTCTTAGACCAAAGACAAGGGTATGCTTATTTATATCGAACACAGGAAGTGAATTTCGGTCGACTTCGTTTACTGCAGAAAGCGTATTTCTGCTCTTTTTCTTCGTACTTGCCTGGTGCTCAGGTTAAGCAACGGACATCACGTCCCACCGTCAATAAGGATATGAGTATGGCTACCCAAACGATGATGCAAAAACTTAACGCGCAGATGAACCTTGAGTTCTACGCCTCCAACCTGCACCTTCACTTAAGTGCCTGGTGCGCTGAGAATAGCCTCACGGGCTCTGCCACCTTCTTTCGCTCTCAGGCACAAAGTAACGTCACCCATATGATGCGCGTTTTTAACTTCCTGAAAGCTGCAGGGGCAAACCCTGTCGTTAAAGCCCTTGATGGGATAAACGAGAGCTACTCTTGTCTGGAAGAACTGTTTCAGAAAACGCTTGAAGAGTATGAACAACGCTGCAGCACCCTCAACAAACTGGCCGATGAAGCCAAAGCGCAGCAGGACATTACGACGCTGAGATTCTTACGCGATATGGATAAAGAGCAGCAGCAGGATGGCCTGCTGCTGAAGACGCTGGCGGATGAGCTGCATAACGCGCAGCAGGCAGGTTTATGTCCTGAGCAAACCGACCGTCACCTGCTCGACATTGTGGCGGTGCAGCACCACTGAGTTTTTGGCCTGCTTCCGTCCCGGGGAGCAGGTCCCCTTCCCCTCTCCAACCTTCTGCTTTTGCTGAAATTTAACAAATCAGATCTGGCTCCCAATGATTAACCACACAACGTGTGATGATTTATTTAATTACATAATCATTGACGAGGGAGCATCATGATCACCATTGAGTTTGTTGTCATTCTCCTCTGCCTGCTGACGGGTACGCGTTTCGGCGGTATGGGGCTTGGGTTAATCAGCGGTATTGGTCTTTTTATTTTATGTTTCGTCTTTGGTCTGCAGCCGGGTAAACCGCCGGTTGACGTCATGCTGACCATCCTCGCGGTGATCGGCTGTGCCGCTACCCTGCAAACGGCGGGCGGTCTCAACGTGATGATGCAGTTTGCGGAACGTCTGCTGCGCAAACACCCGCAGCACATCACCCTGCTCGCCCCGTTTACCACCTGGATGCTGACCTTTCTGTGCGGCACCGGCCATGTGGTCTACACCATGTTCCCGATTATTGCGGATATCGCCCTGAAAAAAGGGATCCGCCCGGAGCGCCCTATGGCCGTGGCGTCGGTCGCGTCGCAGATGGCCATCACGGCCTCCCCCGTTTCCGTTGCCGTCGTGTCGCTGGTGTCCATCCTGGCGGCCCAGCATGGGATCGGCCACGCGTGGGGAATTCTGGAAATTCTCGCCGTGTCGGTTCCCGCTTCACTTTTCGGCGTGGCTATTGCTGCACTGTGGAGTTTACGGCGCGGGAAAGATTTGGCGGACGACATGGAGTTTCAGGAAAAGCTAAAAGATCCTAAGCAGCGCGAGTTTATCTACGGCGGAACAGAGACGTTAATGAATCAGCGTTTCCCAAAACAGGCCTACTGGTCCACGTGGATTTTCTTTGCCGGCATTGCCGTGGTCGTTCTGCTGGGGGCCTTCCCTGAGCTGCGCCCCGCCTTTGAACTGAAAGGCAAAATGACGGCGCTGTCGATGAACCTTGTCATCCAGATGATGATGCTAATTGCGGGTGCCGTGATGCTGATGGCCTGTAAGGTCAATGCCTCCGCGATTTCCAACGGCGCGGTGTTCAAGGCCGGTATGGTTGCGATCTTCTCGGTATTCGGCGTGGCGTGGATGAGCGATACCTTTTTCCAGGCGCATCTCGACGAGTTAAAGCTGGCCCTGGAAGGCGTGGTGAAAAGCCACCCGTGGACATATGCGATTGTGCTGTTTCTGGTGTCAAAACTGGTGAACAGCCAGGCGGCGGCGCTGACGGCGGTGGCGCCGATGGGGTTGATGTTGGGCATCGACCCGAAAATGCTGATCGCCTTTTTCCCGGCGTCTTACGGCTATTTTGTCCTGCCGACCTATCCCAGCGATTTGGCCTGCATCGGCTTTGACCGGTCAGGCACGACCCGCATCGGTAAATTTATCATCAACCACAGCTTTATTTTGCCAGGGCTGATTGGGGTAAGCTGCGCGTGTGCCGCGAGCTACCTGCTGGTCCAGACGTTCTTCTGATAACATCAAAGGGCGACGCATGCCGTCGCCCATTTCCCTGCGTCAGTGGGACTCACCCTGCGGCGTGAATCGCAGCTCGATCAGCGCGATGGCCTTCTGGATCGCACGAAGCGTTACCGGGTCAGCGGCAGCAGGATGGCTGGCAAAATCGATGTTTTTCAGCTGGGTAGACATCTTCTCGCGCACTTCAACCGGCGCAATCACGTCCAGAACATCCAGGATTTGTTTGATAACCAGCTGGCAGGCGACAACGTCAGAGACCAGTTCCTGATCGGCGCTCAGGTTTTGTGACATGGGGTTTCTCCTTATTTAAAGGCCGCCATAGTATCAAAACACGCCCCCTGACATCTTCCCTTCAACGTCTGCAGGTATAAAAAAACCTGCCGAAGCAGGTTTTTTTATCAGAACATGGCGCCCGGCGGCACGTCTTTGAACGTGCGGCAGTAATTGGCCCACATACTTTTCAGGATTTTGCGCAGTTTCACAGTGATGCTCCATCAACTTGTTATACAACTTTATCGTCAATGCGCCTATAATATGACCACCATCACAAAAATCAATGCTTTTGTGATAGAAATCACAATTTAATCAGAATGGGGTCTGATCGCGTTCACCATCAACCCGTTGCGAAGAGTGAGGGCAGATTGTCCGGCTATTCCAGCCATTGCGGCGGGCATCTGCGGGTACGATAACGTATTTCCATCCACTCAGAGCGAACCATGAAAAGAGTCATTGTAGCCGGCACACTCCTCCTGCTCGCGGGGTGCAGCATTAACCGCCGGGCTGAAGTCAGCAGCCTCGATGCGCCGAACGGCATCGTCCGCCTTAACTACGGTCAGGCAGCGCTGCAAAATGCGTATTCCGATGAGTATGTGAATAACGGTACGGCGGCAAAAGCGTGTCAGAGCATGGGGTACGCCACGGCCTCAGCCTATGGTCAGCCCATTAAAACCTGCACCCTCATTAGCGGCTCGTTGTGTCTGAACGAGAGCGTGACTATCCAGTATAAATGTATGGGTTATGCCGTGAACCCTAAGTCAAACAATCCGTGGTATTAATCCAGACTGCCAGCGCAGGCTGGCAGTTTATTTCATTACGAACAAAAACAATTCTCATTAATAAATGATAAAATCGCCAATGCGTTTTATTCCCATTCGTATTTTAAATAAATAAAATAAATATTTTACGTTTTGCAAATAATTAAATAACAAATTATAGTGTCGCTCATTGTGAACCAGAAATAATAACCCGGAGCGCCGCCATGCTGAAAACTGAAATGATCGACAAGCTCAACGCACAAATGAATCTTGAGCTGTATTCATCCCTTCTCTACCAGCAGATGAGCGCCTGGTGCAGCTATCACAGCTTCGAAGGCGCTGCCGCGTTTCTGCGTCGTCACGCGCAGGAAGAGATGACGCACATGCAGCGTCTGTTTGATTATCTGACGGATACCGGCAGCCTGCCGCGCATTGAAACCGTGGCATCCCCATTTGCTGAATATAATTCTCTCGATGAACTGTTCCGCGCCACCTACGAGCACGAGCAGCTGATCACCCAGAAAATTAACGAACTGGTTCATGCCGCGATGACCAGTCAGGATTATCCAACCTTCAATTTCCTGCAGTGGTATGTCGCCGAACAGCATGAAGAAGAGAAGCTGTTTAAATCCGTGCTGGATAAATTATCTCTGGTGGGGAAATCAGGCGAAGGTCTTTACTTTATTGATAAAGAACTTTCCACGCTGGATACGCAGAATTAATTTCAGCGCGGTGCGGGCTCCCTGCACCGCGTTAATTTACATACACCCAGCGCAGCTGGTGCAGCGCCAGTCGTGAGGATTCACGGCCTGGTAAAAATAGCGGTAGCTGGCCGTCTCCAGCGCAATTCCCATCTCGAAAAACATATCCGTCAACCAGTCGACATTCGCTATGATCCACTCATCTTCCTGTAAGCCTTGTGCAAAGGTCTCATCCTCAGGATCAATAACCGAATAGATTCCCCAGGTGCCCATATCTTTTTCGCGGCGGGACTCCGGAAGTATCAGGGGCTGGTTCTGCCAGTGGATTATCCAGTGGCCATGGCACAACAGGTTGCCTCCACGGCTCCATGCCGCGGTAAAAGGATTCTCCCCCGCCATAAAACCCTCACTTTATTTGATAATTTATATTAATTGTTTACGTTACGCCGAAATGTTGCTCAGCAACATTGCCCTCATGTAGTAGGCGGAAGCCTATAAAGGGTCAGAGGAACATTAATGTGTAAAACATTCATTACACCACTTGTAACGGTGATTTGACGAGTTACGGCTTTTCCCTTACTCTGCGCCGCAGATTTTGTCGCGGTTAAGAAGCGTTGTAGAGGAAAGCGTGAAAAACAGAACTCTGGGAAGTATTTTTATCGTCGCCGGAACGACGATTGGCGCAGGAATGCTGGCAATGCCTCTGGCAGCCGCGGGCGTGGGATTTGGCATGACCCTGCTGCTGCTGGGGACGCTCTGGGCGCTGATGTGCTACACCGCCCTGCTGTTGCTTGAGGTTTACCAGCATGTGCCCGCCGATACCGGTCTGGGTTCCCTCGCGGCGCGCTACCTGGGACGCTACGGCCAGTGGATAACCGGCTTCAGCATGATGTTCCTGATGTACGCCCTGACCGCCGCCTACATCAGCGGGGCCGGGGAGTTGATCGCTTCCAGCGTTAACGACTGGTTTGGCTCTGACATTACCCCGGCGACGGGCGCCATCTTCTTTGCGCTCATCGGCGGCGGCGTGGTCTGCGTGGGAACGTCGCTGGTGGATCTGTTTAACCGTTTCCTGTTCAGCGCCAAAATTCTGTTCCTGATTGTCATGCTGGTCCTGCTGGCACCGCATGTTCATCAGGTCAATCTGCTGACGCTGCCGCTGGAAAAAGGGCTGGCGCTTTCCGCCATCCCGGTCATTTTCACCTCGTTTGGCTTCCACGGCAGCGTGCCGAGCATCGTCAGCTATATGAACGGCGATATTCGCAAGCTGCGCCGCGTCTTTGTTATCGGCAGCGCGATCCCGCTGATTGCCTACATTTTCTGGCAGCTGGTGACCCTGGGCAGCATCGACTCTTCAACCTTTATTGGCCTGATGGCACAGCACGCAGGCCTGAACGGTTTTCTGCTGGCGCTGCGCGAGGTCGTCACCTCCCCGCACGTGGAGCTGGCGGTACACCTCTTTGCCGACCTGGCGCTGGCAACCTCGTTTCTGGGCGTGGCGCTTGGCCTGTTTGACTATCTGGCCGACCTGTTCCAGCGCCGCAATACCGCCGCAGGACGATTACAGACCGGGGCCATCACCTTCCTGCCGCCGCTGGCCTTTGCGCTGTTTTATCCACGCGGGTTTGTGATGGCGCTGGGGTATGCGGGGGTGGCGCTCTCGGTCCTTGCCCTGCTCCTCCCTTCCCTGCTGGCGTGGAAGAGCCGCCAGCAGCATCCGCAGCAGGGTTACCGCGTGGCGGGGGGAAAACCGCTGCTGTGCGTTGTGTTTGGCTGCGGGGTAGTGATTATTCTGGTGCAGGTACTGATTGCAGCCGGGATGCTGCCGGAAGTGGGTTAATAAAAAAGGGGCTGTCATCAGCCCCTTTTTTATCAGTGCAAACAGCAGCTCTTGAACTTCTTCCCGCTGCCGCAAGGACACGGATCGTTACGCCCAACCTTCGTGCCGTTCACCATCGGCTTCTTCACCTCCGGCTGCTGCGGATTGTTCACCCAGTAGTTATACAAGCGCAGCGCCGCAGGCTGAATACGTTCAATGCTGGCGGTATATTCTTCTTCGGTCAATTCATCCAGCTGGTCGCCGATCTCTTCGCTACCGTGCAGCGCAATCACATCCAGATCGGCCTTCAGCTCGTCCGGCAAGGCTGACCAGTCCGTCAGCGCCACGCCGCGCATGTAGCCGTAGCACCACTCTTCCACCACGGTATAGCTCTCACCGTCAATGTCGTTATAGCCAAACATCGGTTCAAACTGGTCCGGATATTCGCTCAGGCGCTCGGCAATATCGTTCATATGCTTAAAGCAAAGATCGATAAAACGGTTCATCTCGCGATCGTTTTTCCAGCGCGGAATGTATTTCTCGCCACCCCACACCGCCACCAGCCAGGTATCTGGCTCAACGACAACAGGACCGGAAAGCACTGCGGTAAACATGCCGTCCAGTTCAGACACGTCAAGCACGGACGCATCGTCATGACCGTAAGACATTAACGTCTCTTCAAGCCACGCCATTTCGCTTTCATTTAATGGGCCTTCAGTCATCGCTGACACTCCTGATAAAAAGGAAACGATCCTAACACATATCTCACGCCTCTCCGGGCTGAAGTTTAGGTCTTTATTGCTGCAAAAACGTGCAAATCGTGACCTTTGCACAACTTATGGGCTTTATTGTTAACGATATGTGATCTCCGCTGTAATTTCTTCTCCTCCCGCAAGGCGGCATAACGCGGCGCTCTATACTCAAACATGTCACAGGCCCGTCAATGGGTTAACCATTCTGGCAACGTTTTTGCTTAATGTTCTTCGCGCGACGCTGCGCAGGGAAACCTCGCCGTATATGCAGGATGCCGTCTGTATCTTGTTCGTTTAGTGCATTTTGTTCTTGCTCGTGTTTCGGATTGGCTGCGCCGTCGGGCGTTCGGGTTTACGCCGTGGTGCAAAAACCTCTTTGCTAAGGAACATAATAATGTCGCTGAAATTTATCAGAACTCCGCTTTCTCTCGTGTTGGCCGGTTGCCTGGTGACGGCGTTTTCCGCCAGGGCAGATATCGTGATTGGCGTGGCCGGGCCGTTCACGGGTCCTAATGCCACCTATGGCGATCAGTACTGGCACGGCGCAACGCAGGCCGCTGAAGACATTAACGCCGCCGGCGGCATTAACGGCGAGAAGATCAAACTGGTTCAGGGGGATGACGCCTGCGAGCCTAAGCAGGCGGTGGCGGTGGCCAACCGCTTAGTCGACCAGGATAAAGTCAACGCCGTGGTCGGTCATTTCTGCTCCTCTTCCACCATGCCCGCCTCCGAGGTTTACAGCGATGCGGGGATCATCGCTATTACCCCCGGTTCAACCAACCCGCTGATTACCGAACGCGGCATGAGCGACATGTTCCGCATGTGCGGCCGCGATGACCAGCAGGGCCAGGTGGCCAGCGACTTCATCATCGACAAGCTGAAAGCCAAACGGGTGGTGATTATTCACGATAAAGACACCTATGGTCAGGGCCTGGCTGACGCCACCAAAGCGGCGCTGGCGAAACGCGGGGTTCAGGATGTGATGTACGAGGGGTTATCCCGCGGTGAAAAAGACTTTAACGCGCTGGTCACTAAGATCGGCGCGCAAAAACCGGACGTCGTGTTCTTCGGGGGCTGTCATCCGGAAGCCGGCCCGCTGGTTCGCCAGATGCGTGAGCAGGGCGTGCAGGCGAAATTCTTCTCCGGGGACTGTATCGTCAACGAAGAGATGGTGACCGCGGCGGGCGGCCCGCAATATACCAATGGCATTTACATGACCTTCGGTAAAGATCCGCGCCTGATCCCGGACGGCAAAGCGGTAATCGAGAAATTCCGCGCCGGTAAATTCGAGCCGGAAGGTTACACCCTCTACTCCTACGCCTCGGTACAGGCGATTGCCGCGGCCTTCAAGGCCACCGGCGGCAAGGACTCTGCCAAAGCCAGCGAGTGGCTGAAGGCCAATTCCGTCGACACGGTGATGGGCAAAAAAGCCTGGGACAGCAAAGGCGATCTGAAAGTCTCTGACTACGTGGTTTACCAGTGGGACGACAAAGGAAAATATAAGGAAGTGGAGTAACGGGACGGAGTCACGCTCAACGTCGATGGGCTCGCCCGTCGGCGCGTAATAAACATCAGGCTGCGCGGCTCGCGCAGCCTATAAAACGAGCGCGCTAAAATGAGTACATTCTTCCTGCAACAGTTAATCAATGGCTTAACGCTGGGTTCCGTCTACGGCCTGATCGCCATCGGCTACACCATGGTGTACGGCATTATCGGCATGATTAATTTCGCCCACGGCGAAGTGTATATGATTTCCGCCTATCTCTGCGCCATTGGCCTGGCGCTGCTCTCATTCTTCGGCCTGCAGTCCTTCCCGCTGCTGATCCTAGGCACGCTGGTGTTCACCATTGTGGTCACCGGGGTGTACGGCTGGACCATCGAGCGTATCGCCTATAAGCCGCTGCGCAACTCCACGCGCCTGGCACCGCTGATCTCCGCCATCGGGATATCGCTTATCCTGCAAAACTACGCGCAGCTGAGCCAGGGCCCGCGCCAGCAAGGGGTACCAACCATGCTGGACGGCGTGATTCGCCTGCATCTGGGCGAAGGGTTCGTGCAGATAACCTACACCAAAGTGTTTATTCTGGTGGCCTCGTTTGCCGGCATGCTGGTGCTCACCTGGATAATCAACCGTACCCGGCTGGGGCGGATGTGCCGTGCGGTGCAGCAGGATCGCAAAATGGCCTCCATTCTGGGGATTAACACCGACCGGATTATTTCGCTGGTCTTCGTCATCGGCGCGGCGATGGCGGGCCTGGCGGGGGTGCTGATCACCATGAACTACGGCACCTTTGATTTCTACGTCGGGTTCGTGATCGGCATTAAAGCTTTCACGGCGGCGGTACTTGGCGGCATCGGCTCCCTCCCCGGCGCCATGCTCGGTGGCCTTATCCTGGGCGTGGCGGAAGCGCAGTTCTCGGGCATGGTGAACTCGGACTATAAAGACGTCTTCTCGTTTGGCCTGCTGGTGATGATCCTGATTTTCCGCCCTCAGGGGCTGCTCGGGCGCCCGATTGTGGCCAAAGTGTGAGGGAGACAATGATGACGTCACACGGTTTTTCACTTAAACGCTGCATTCTGGATTCAATTTTTTCCGGGCTGATTGCGCTGATTATCTTCGGCCCTATCGCGGGCGTGGTGCTGGACGGGTATAGCTTTACCTTCGCCGGGCAGCGCCTGGCCTGGATGGTGGGCATTGTCATGGCGGGGCGTTTTCTGTTGAGCACTTTTTTAGGTACCGCTGCCGGGGCCCGCTTCCAGGCGCGCTTCGAGGCCGACAGCGCGGGCGTTTATGTCCGGCCACCGGATTACAAAAGCCGCATGCGCTGGATCATTCCCCTGGTGATTACCCTTGCGATTTGCTTTCCGTTTGTCGCCACTAAATATGTGCTGACCGTCGCCATCCTCGGGCTGATCTACGTGCTTCTCGGTCTGGGGCTGAACATCGTCGTGGGCCTGGCCGGTCTGCTGGATCTGGGGTATGTCGCGTTCTATGCGATTGGTGCGTACGGCCTGGCGCTGGGATACCAGTATCTCGGCCTGGGCTTCTGGAGCATGCTGCCGCTCGCGGCAATCATGGCCGCTGCCGCAGGTGCCCTGCTCGGCTTCCCGGTACTGCGCATGCACGGTGACTATCTGGCCATCGTCACCCTCGGCTTCGGGGAGATCATTCGCCTGATACTGAACAACTGGCTGACCTTCACCGGCGGCCCCAACGGCGTGTCTGCCCCTCCCCCCACCTTTTTCGGTCTTGAGTTTGGGCGACGCGCAAAAGAAGGCGGCGTGCCCTTCCACGAGTTTTTCCACCTGACCTACAACCCGAACATGAAGTTTATCTTTATCTACGCGGTGCTGTTTCTGGTGGTGATGCTGGTGCTTTACATCAAGCACCGCCTGACGCGCATGCCGATTGGTCGGGCGTGGGAAGCCCTGCGCGAAGACGAAATTGCCTGCCGCTCAATGGGGTTAAATCATGTTCTGGTTAAGCTTTCCGCCTTTACGCTGGGCGCGTCCACCGCAGGCATTGCCGGGGTGTTCTTCGCCACCTATCAGGGGTTCGTGAATCCAACCTCCTTTACCTTCTTTGAATCGGCGCTGATCCTCGCCATTGTGGTGCTGGGCGGGATGGGCTCGACGCTTGGCGTGGTGCTGGCCGCCTTTGTGCTCACGGTAACGCCGGAGCTGCTGCGCAGTTTTGCCGAGTACCGCGTCCTGCTGTTCGGCATGCTGATGGTGGTGATGATGATCTGGCGTCCACGCGGTTTGATCCGCATTAACCGCAGCGGGTTTGCCGTGCGTAAGGGCGTCGCACCATGAACGAAACGATATTACGCGTTGAGCATCTGATGATGCATTTTGGCGGGATTAAGGCGCTAAACGACGTCAACCTGGACGTGCAGCGCGGCTCCATTACCGCCCTGATTGGCCCCAACGGGGCGGGAAAAACAACCGTGTTTAACTGCCTGACGGGCTTCTACAGAGCCTCCGGCGGCAACATTTTGTTTAATACCCGCCATAAAACGACCAACGTGATTCAGGTCCTCGGGCAAAAATTCCAGCCCGGCGACTGGATTAACCCCTCGCAGTTCGGGCAGCGTCTTTTCTACAAAATGTTCGGCGGAACCCACCTGGTCAACCGTGCCGGGCTGGCGCGCACGTTTCAAAATATCCGCCTTTTTCGCGAGATGTCGGTCGTGGAAAACCTGCTGGTCGCGCAGCATATGCGCGTTAACCGTAATCTGCTCGCCGGGATCTTAAATACGCCGGCATACCGGCGGGCGGAAAGCGACGCCCTGGACAGAGCCTTCTACTGGCTGGAAGTAGTGGATCTGGTGGAGTGCGCCAATCGCCTGGCGGGAGAGATGTCATACGGCCAGCAGCGGCGACTGGAAATTGCGCGGGCAATGTGTACCGGGCCGGAAATGATCTGTCTGGATGAACCCGCCGCCGGGCTTAACCCGGTTGAAACGCACAAGCTGAGCGGCATTATTCGCTTTCTGCGGGATCATCACGACATCACGGTATTGCTGATTGAGCATGATATGGGGATGGTGATGGACATTTCGGACGACATTATCGTGCTCGACCACGGAGATGTGATTGCCAGGGGGAAACCCGAGCAGATCCAGCATGATGAAAAGGTCATTGCCGCCTACCTGGGCACGGATGAAAGCGAGGTCTCCCTATGAGCGAACCGCTGCTGGCTTTTCGCGAGGTGGATGTGTTTTACGGCGTCATTCAGGCGCTGAAGCAGGTCTCTCTTGAGGTGAATAAGGGGGAAACCGTGGCGCTGATTGGCGCAAACGGTGCGGGTAAATCGACATTGCTGATGTCCATCTTTGGTCAACCCCGTATCCGCAGCGGGCAGATCCTGTTCTGTGGTGAAGATATCAGCCATCAATCCACCCACTACGTTGCGTCCGGCGGCATTGCGCAGGCACCGGAAGGCAGACGTATCTTCCCGGATATGACTGTGGAAGAGAACCTGCTGATGGGGACCATTCCCATCGGCAATCAGTTTGCGGCTGAAGATATGCAAACTATGTTTGACCTTTTCCCTCGCCTTAAAGAGCGGCGCAAGCAGCGCGCGATGACCATGTCCGGCGGGGAACAGCAGATGCTGGCGATCGCCCGGGCGCTGATGAGCCGTCCAAAGCTGCTGCTGCTGGATGAGCCCAGCCTGGGCTTAGCCCCGATTGTGGTGAAGCAGATCTTCCAGACGCTGCGCGAGTTGGCCCGCAGCGGTATGACCATTTTTCTGGTGGAGCAGAATGCGCACCATGCGTTGAAGCTGTCTGACCGCGGGTATGTGATGGTGAACGGACAGATTCGGCTGAGCGGAAGCGGTGAGGAATTGCTGGGGAATCAGGAGGTGAGGAAGGCGTATTTGGGCGGGGTGTGATTTGATACCTAAGGAACCATTAGAAATATTTTCATATAAATAACAATGAGATATTCACGAAAAGTATAGCACGCAATGCCTTGAGATGGCCTGAGTTTGTTGATTTATTAGTCTTTGACAATCACGTCAAACTCACTGAAAAGGAGCGTTCAGAATGGCTATACCCGCATATTTATGGCTCAAAGATGACGGAGGTGCGAATATTACAGGTTCTGTAGATGTTCAGCACCGTGAAGGTAGCATTGAGGTTTTATCGTTTGGCCATGGTTTACACATTCCAACCGATGGCAATACAGGGAAACTAACCGGTACCCGCGTCCACTCCCCACTAACAATCGAAAAAGAGTTTGATTCATCCTCGCCTTACCTTTACCGGGCTGTAGCAACTGGCCAGACCCTAAAGTCAGCTGAAATCAAATGGTACCGTATCAACGATGCAGGGCATGAAGTTGAGTATTTCAACATGCTTTTAGAAAATGTGAAAATCGTAGGGATAACGCCTGTAATGCATAACGTAAAAAATCCCTCAATGGAAAAACACAATCACCTTGAGGCGATAGAACTGCGTTATGAGAGAATCACATGGAAGCACTGCGACGGGAATATCCAGTTTACTGACGGCTGGAATATTCGGGTTACAGCATGATTATTGCTCGCTATGCATTGAATGGCTTACCGTCATCTATTCTTACCGTTCCGGGTATAGGAAACTTTCCGGCATTCTCAGGCCAGCTCTAAGGCAGAAACAATCCGACTATGGCAAGCAAACCAGAAATCGGACCTATCCCGCCAGGACGTTACTTCATCGTGAACCGACAGAGCGGAGGCAGGCTCGGAGGACTAAGTGATTTTGCCCTGAAAAATATTTATGGCACCGATCGCTCAAAATGGTTTGCCTTATACAAAGATGACTGGCAGATAGATGATCAAGTATTTGTTGAAGGTGTCCGGCGTGGCCATTTCCGCCTCCATCCGATAGGACCAAGAGGGTTAAGCGAAGGCTGTATAACCCTTCTTCATCTGAGTGACTTTGATTACTTGTACGAAGCTCTTATGAAAACAACTATGATGCCGGTACCTTGCACGAGCTTTAAAGCTTACGGGACAATAACAGTAACATGAGGACTTTTATAGAAATCACCTTCAGCCTTGCAATCGGTCTTATCAGTTTTCTTTTATATACGCGCTGGCTTTTTATTTTGATACCTGTCGAATGGGCTTATGCCGTGATGGACCATTTCGGGACATACGGGATAGAAGAACTGGAGGATACGTTAGTCGATATCGCCTCTTTGTTTGGATTGCTTCCGGCAATTCTTACAGGTTTGTTAGTAAGAAAAGCAGTAAAAAGAATGTGATTTATGAGCCTTCAGGCTTAGCCTCGAAGGCTTTTTTGACCCGGAAACGCAAAACCCCTAATCGTTGGATACCCAACTTTCGGGGTTCACTTCATTTCTGTGGTTTCACGATAGCGTCGTTAAATAAAACTGTCGTCGTCATTGCTGTAGTCGTCATCTACATCGTCGTTCTGCCAGGCATCGTTATTACTGCCGAACGGATCGTTCTGGTTGAGGAAACGGGTGTCAGAGACGTTATTAACGTCGCCGTATTGATTACCGACAAACGGTTCACCACCGACGGGCATTGTCGGCTCTTCGATGATGTTCACGATCTCTTCCGGCCGCGACTGATGGAACATGCTGGTAAGCATCTCAGCAAGCGCGATGCCACCGGCCACGCCAGCCGCTGTCTGGAGCGCACCAGCCATAAAACCGCCGCCGCGAGTAGCCGACGCTGGCGCCCGAGAGTAATCCTGCGCCGGCGGCTGTTGCGGCTGGGCATTCCAGCTGTTGTCTGGCTGCGGGTTACTTTTCCCGCCACCAAACAGGCCGCCGAGGAAGCTGCCGCCCGTCGAGGGTTTGCTTTTTTGCGCGGCTAATTCGCTTTCAAGCTCCTGAACCCGGGCCTGCAGGCGTTTCAGCGCCGCTTCCTGAATCAAAATCGACTGCGCCATATAGTAGGGGGCCGCAGGCTGCTGTCTGACAAATTCAGCGATCTGACGCTCTGCATCTGCATCCCGTTGGCTGTTTTGTTGTCCGGCCTGTTTAAGACGCTCGAAAAGGCCGTTGATAAGCTGCTGTTCTTCATATTGCATGACAATAACCTTCCGCTCTCCAGGGTGGATACCAACCAGCTTATCAGCAGCGGCAACCTGTGTCTGGCGAGTGAAATGTTTGTTTAAGATTGGTTGCAGGTTAGCTGAAAATCGCCCTGCTTTCCGGGCTTGATATTAGAGAGTTAGGCTTAACGTTCTGGTATGGCAGCAAATTTCCGGGCACAGCACGATCGTGATGACGATGAGATACGCTCACTTCGCGCTAAGCCAGAGGCACAAAAAAACCACCTTTCGGTGGTTTCACGACACTGCTTATTGCTTTGATTATTCTTTGTTTCCCATGGTAGCCGGAGTGGGACTTGAACCCACACAGCGCGAACGCCGAGGGATTTTAAATCCCTTGTGTCTACCGATTCCACCATCCGGCCAGGGAAGAAAGTGGAGGCGCGTTCCGGAGTCGAACCGGACTAGACGGATTTGCAATCCGCTACATAACCGCTTTGCTAACGCGCCGTAAAACTTTTCAAACTGACACCCGCTACTGCGCATGTCTTTAATCTGGAGCGGGAAACGAGACTCGAACTCGCGACCCCGACCTTGGCAAGGTCGTGCTCTACCAACTGAGCTATTCCCGCATGTCATCAAGTAAATGTCTAACCACTTGATTTCATTATCGTCCGGCTTGCTGTGCCGCCGTTCGATGCGTTGCATTCTACTGATATGACGTTATGAGTCAACGTTATTTTTTGCATCCCCGGATCGTTTGCTGAAAATTACGGCGAAACGATCACTGATCAAGCAAATCTCCGCGCGCAGCGTTCAAATATTGCAGCATTGACCATAGCGTCAGCACTGCCGCCACCCACAGGAGGCCAATCCCCGCCCACTCAACCCAGGCGTTCGGACGCCACAGCATCCAGACCAGCGCCGCCATCTGCGCCGTCGTTTTCACTTTACCAATCCACGAGACCGCCACGCTGCTGCGTTTCCCCAGTTCCGCCATCCATTCGCGCAGCGCAGAGATAATAATCTCACGGCCGATCATGGTTGCCGCAGGCAGCGTCACCCACCAGGTGTGATAGTGCTCGGCCACCAGCACCATCGCGATAGCAACCATCACCTTATCCGCCACCGGATCGAGGAAAGCGCCAAAACGGGTGCTTTGATTCCAGCGGCGGGCCAGATAGCCATCAAACCAGTCTGTTACCGCTGCAATAAGGAAGATCAATGCGCAGGCAAAGGGTGCCCAGACAACCGGCAGGTAAAACGCCAGCACAAAGAACGGGATGAGTACAACACGAAAAAGAGTGAGCAACGTAGGGATGTTATATTGCATAGTGACGGTAACTATTTGTTGTCAGTAAAATTTAGCTCTATGTTGCTACAGAGCCCTCAATGTTTCAACGAGTAGTAGATCTTTTCTGCCAGCCCTTGCGAAATACCCGGCACTTTTGCAATTTCCTCCATGCTGGCGTTGAGTAATCCTTGCAATCCGCCCATATACTTCAGCAGCATCTGGCGACGTTTTGGCCCCACGCCTTCGATCGTCTCGAGTGAGCTGGTGTTTTTCACCTTCGCCCTTTTTTTGCGGTGACCGCTGATGGCGTGATCGTGCGATTCATCGCGAATATGCTGGATGACGTGCAGCGCCGGAGAGTCCGGCGGCAGGCTGAAGCCCTCACCTTCCGGCTCGAAGAACAGTGTCTCCAGACCGGCCTTACGATCGGCCCCTTTTGCGACGCCCAGCAGCAGCGGATGGTTTTTATCCCAGCTGACATCAAGCGATTCAAATACCGCTTTCGCCTGGCCGAGCTGCCCTTTCCCGCCGTCAATCAGGATCACATCGGGGATCTTGCTCTCTTCTATGGCTTTACCATAGCGACGACGCAGCACCTGATTCATCGCCGCATAGTCATCGCCCGGCGTGATGCCGGTGATGTTATAGCGGCGATACTCGGCGCGCAGCGGACCGTTAGCATCAAACACCACGCAGGACGCAACCGTCTGTTCACCCATCGTATGGCTGATGTCGAAACACTCCATCCGTTTCACTTCCGGCAGCTTCAGCAGCGCCGCCAGGGCCGTTAAACGCTGGTGCACCGTCGACTGCTGCGACAGCTTCGTGCTCAGCGCCGTTGCCGCGTTGGTCCGCGCCAGCTTCAGATAACGCGCGCGATCGCCGCGCGGTTTGGTTTGAACATTGACCCGGCGCCCCGCCAGTTCAGAGAGCGAATCGGCCAGCAGGGTTTTATCGTCAAGATTAAAATCGAGCAGGATCTCAGAAGGCAGCGTGCGCATCTGGCTGCCCTGCAGATAGAACTGGCCGACAAAAGTTTCCACCACTTCGCCCAGTTCGGTACCGCCAGGCACTTTCGGGAAATAGCTGCGGCTGCCGAGCACTTTGCCCTGGCGTATGAACAGAACATGCACGCAGGCCATCCCGGCGTCAAAGGCCACGCCGATCACGTCGAGATCGTCACCGGTATTTGAGACAAACTGTTTCTCAGTCACTCTGCGCACCGCCTGGATTTGGTCGCGGATACGCGCGGCCTCTTCGAACTCGAGTGCGGCGCTGGCTTTTTCCATCCGCGCGATCAGCTGCGTTAACACCTGATCGTCCTTGCCGGCTAAGAACAGGCGCACATACTCCACCTGCTGGGCATACTCTTCTTCACTCACCAGCCCGGCCACGCACGGTCCCAGGCAGCGTCCAATCTGGTACTGCAGGCACGGGCGCGAACGGTTACGGTAAACGCTGTTTTCACACTGGCGGATCGGGAAGATTTTTTGCAGCAGCGCCAGCGTTTCTCGCACGGCATAGCCGTTGGGGAACGGCCCGAAATATTCACCCTTCGCATGTTTTGCACCACGGTGCATGGCGAGGCGCGGATGGGTGTCGCCGCTCAGAAAGATGAACGGATAGGATTTATCATCACGCAACAGGACGTTATAGCGCGGCTGGTAGAGCTTAATATAGTTGTGCTCAAGCAGCAGCGCTTCTGTCTCCGTGTGCGTGACGGTAACATCAATATTCTGAATGAGTGAGACCAGCGCTTCGGTCTTACGGGAGGCCAGGTTGCTGCGAAAATAGCTGGAAAGGCGTTTTTTAAGATCTTTTGCCTTCCCCACATAGATAACCGTACCGCCAGCGTCATACATGCGATAGACGCCAGGCTGGCTGGTTACGGTTTTCAGAAATGCTTTTGAATCGAACACATCACTCACTGACTTAACAACGTCTCCGCATTACACAAACCATGTCGGATGGCCAGATGCGTCAGTTCGACGTCACCATGAATGTTCAGTTTACTGAACATCCGATAACGATAGCTGTTTACCGTTTTCGGGCTGAGATTCAGCTGTTCCGAGATCTCATTCACCTTCTGACCTTTGGTGATCATCAGCATAATCTGCAATTCACGCTCGGACAAACTGGCAAAGGGTGATTCGGTTTTCTCGGGCTCGATCTGACTCAGCGCCATCTGCTGAGCGATGTCGGACGCAATATAACGCTGTCCGGCAAACACGGAACGGATAGCATTGACGACTTCCTGCGGTGCAGCACCTTTACTCAGGTAACCCGCGGCCCCCGCCTGCATCACTTTCGCGGGCAGTGGATTTTCGGTATGCACCGTCAGCATAATGACTTTAGTGTCTACAAAGGTACGCGCGATTTTGCGTGTTGCTTCAAGACCACCGATACCGGGCATGTTCATATCCATCAGCACCACATCGGCGGAGTGGGTACGGCACCATTTTACCGCATCTTCGCCACAGCATGCCTCACCGGCAACTTTAATACCTTTAATATCTTCAAGAATGCGTCGTATCCCTGCGCGCACCAGTTCGTGGTCATCAACAAGAAGGACGTTGATCAAAGGAAATGTCTCCAGAATAGGGATAACGCTACTGTGTGATAATTTGGTTTATATTAACGGTTTTCCTGACAAGATTAAAACGTTAAAAAACCGGCTATTCGATTTTGCTCTCGTTTTTGGAAATTAGGCTGTACAGGCGGTGGAAAGAGAGCCCGTGCATTCAGGGCTCTTGCAGCTTTTTTTAACCATCTGTATTCAAAAAGTTACAAAAAACGGGCTGGCTTAACCTGCGCAAAAACAGGGTTCAACTTTTTGTAACAATAATTAACGGCAAGCGAACCCGACCTAAACAATTAATAATCATTAAGCGGGTTGAGTTTACCGGTACGATCTGTTTACGCAATTAAACATCAGCGTAAAAGTACGAAAAACAACCGCTGCATTTTTTGCTTCAGCTTGTGGTATACTCCGCCGCCTTGACTTTCGTCGTCGCGCTTTAGCGCCGTTTAATAATGAGGAAAATAAATGAGCACACCTGAATTTGCCACTGCGGAGAATAACCAGGAACTGGCACAGGAAGTAAACTGCCTGAAAGCGCTGCTAACGCTGATGCTGCAGGCGATGGGCCAGGCTGATGCCGGTCGTGTGATCATTAAAATGGAAAAACAAATCGCGGAGATGGAAGACCAGGCTGAATCAGCGGTATTTGCTAACACCGTTAAGCAAATCAAGCAAGCGTACCGCCAGTAACAAAAAACGGCTGGATGCAGTGCATTCAGCCGTTCGCTCGTCTGTCACGCAGAACGTTTTACTGCGTCAAATCAGTCCCGTTGCCGCCGCATAGCACGCGATCTGCGTCTTGTTGGGCGCGTTGAATTTCTTCTGCATATTTTTCTGATGGAAGTTAACCGTATTCTCTGAGATCGAGAGAATGATCGCTATTTCCGCTGACGTCTTCCCTTCCGCAGTCCATTTCAGAATTTCACGCTCGCGCTTGCTGAATTTCATTTCCGGCGGCATGACCATCTCATCGTCAAAACGCATCAGCGAGGTTAAGGCCATTTGCACCAGCATTTGCAACCGCAGCTCTATTTCTTCATGGGCTAATGGCCCTTCCTGTACACGCGTACGAGACACTGACAGGAAACCAAGCGCATGATTTGGCAGCATCAGGCACTGCGTTATTCCCGAGCGTAAACCGTGATCCTGGGCGCTGTGCCATAATTCCTGCGCCTCGGCGAATAATGCATCTGTCCAGGGGAGATGGCCCTGAATGAAATTCTCCGGTTTTAAAACCGGATCAATCGCGAAATAGTTCGCGGATTGATATTGCGCCATCCACAACTTTGGGTAAGTGGTTTGCAGGGAGATCTTAGGGCGGGTAAATGGCACGGGATGGCGCACGCAGAGCGCGTAATAATCGAATTCCAGCGCCTGAGTTTGTCGCTCCAGCTCCTGATATACCTCGGCGGCACAGGTCAATTCCTGAAACCGGAGGGAGCAATCCCGTCGCCAGGTGAAAAAGTCTAAATCCTTCATACTTACTAAATGAAGCCTCTGAACAGATAATCATTATTATGGTGAATATAAGCTAACACATAAAACTTTTTTCTAGCCACAAAATATCGGCAATAGCACAATTAACTTTACTATCGATAAGGTTTATCCGATCTGGATGGAATAAAAAAACAGAAGCCCTCGCGCAGAGGGAGAATAATTTGCTCCAGAGTCAATTTCTGGAGCAAATGCGTGCAAAAATGCTACTGCATAAGGAATTTTTCAAGGAATTGACGGGTTCGCGGCTGTTGAGGGTTAGCGAACAGGCTTTTCGCTGGCCCCTGCTCCACAATCCGTCCCTGATCCATAAAGATGGCTCTGTCAGCAACATCGCGCGCAAAGCTCATTTCATGGGTCACGATCACCATCGTACGTTTCTCCTGTGCCAGCTGGCGAATGGTGTTCAGCACCTCGCCCACCAGTTCCGGATCGAGCGCAGAGGTCGGTTCATCAAACAGGATCACGTCCGGGCGCATCGCCAGCGCGCGCGCAATCGCCACGCGCTGCTGCTGCCCGCCCGACAGGCGACGCGGATAGCTGGTCTCTTTCCCCGCCAGCCCGACTTTGGCGAGCAGTTCGCGAGCCCGCGCCGTCGCTTCTTCTTTTGGCTCACCTTTAACGATCACCGGCCCTTCGATGATGTTCTCCAGCACAGTACGATGCGGGAAAAGGTTGAAGTTCTGGAAAACAAAGCCGACATGCTGGCGCAGGCGGCGAATCAACCCTTTCTGTTGGCTGATGGATTTCCCGGTATCAATCGTGATCTCCCCGACGCGGATGGTACCACCTTCCGGCTGTTCAAGCAGGTTAATGCTGCGCAGCAGCGTCGTCTTACCCGACCCGCTCGGTCCAATAATCGCCACCACTTCGCCCTGCTCGACCTCCAGATCGATCCCGTGGAGCACCGTTTGACCGTGGAATTTTTTCACCAGGTTTTTGACGTCAATTGCACTCATTTTGGATCACGCTCCTGGCGGTTAAGCTGGTTTTCGAAGTAGTTTTGCAGAGCAGACAGCACCGTCGCCATCACCCAGTAAATCAGCGAGGCGGCCAGATACATGGTAAAGACCTCAAGCGTACGGGAGGTAATGAGCTGTGCCTGACGGAAAAGCTCCGGAACCTGAATCGTTGCCGCCAGGGAGGTATCTTTCACCAGGCTGATAAAGCTGTTGCTGAGCGGCGGAAGCGCCACGCGTGCCGCCTGCGGCAGAATAGCCCGGCGCAGCGTCTGCCAGGGCGTCATCCCGATACTGGCCGCCGCTTCCCACTGCCCTTTGTCAATGGAGGAGATGGCCGCACGCAGGGTTTCGGAGGTGTACGCCGCGGTATTGAGCGACAGGCCAATCATCGCCGCCGGAATCGGATCCAGCTCGATACCAAACTGCGGTAAGCCGTAGTAGATCATAAAGAGCTGGGCGATAAGCGGCGTGCCGCGAAACACGGAGATATAAAAGCGCGCCAGCCAGCGCACCGGCAGAACAGGCGACAAGCGCATTAAGGCCAGTATAAATCCCAGTACCAGCCCAAAGAACATCCCGCCGATACTGAGCTGCAACGTAAATACCGCACCTTTCAGCAGATACGGCAGAGAATCAATAACCAGTTGAATACTTTCTTGCATTATTATTTTTCGACCTGATTTTTAGACATGAGGATGGTAGGCAAACAGCGCAGGCGCTCCGCCGGTATGGACAAATAAAATCGGCCCTTCATCCTTAAAGCGTTTTTGCGCAATGCCGTCGATCAGTCCGGCCATCGCTTTGCCGGTATAGACCGGATCGAGCAGTATGCCCTCGAGGCGCGCCAGCAGTTTCACCGCTTCCATTCCCTCTTCGTTAGGCATGCCGTAACCCGGCGCAAAATAGTCATCCCAGAGCAGAATATCGGCCGTGGCCTTCAGCTCCAGCTGCTCTGCGACCGCCTGCTGTAACGTAACCACTTTCGGCTTCTGATCCGCCACGCTGCGGGACACCGTCACGCCAATCAGTTCGACCTCCGGAAGCAGTTGCTCCAGCCCCACCGCCAGCCCGGCATGGGTGCCCGCACTGCCGGACGCGACCACGACGGAGGAGAGACTCACCGCCCCCTCGCACTGCTGCGCGATTTCCAGCGCGCTTTCCACGTACCCCAGCGCGCCCAGCGCATTCGAACCGCCGACGGGGATAACGTAGGGGCGAAAACCCTGCGCTTCCAGACGCGTCGCCAGCTCATCGAGCTGGGCGGTCGGGTCGGTCAGCGCGTCAACCATCTCAACCTGCACGTTAAACAGGTCTAACAGCAGGCGGTTACCGTTGGTGAGATAGTTTTCAGCCCGCGTGCCAATCGGGTTTTCCAGCAATGCCACGCAGTGAAGCCCAAGTTTTGCCGCCACTGCCGCCGTCTGGCGAACGTGGTTGGACTGGATGGCCCCGGCAGTGATGAGCGTATCCGCGCCTTCGCGCAGGGCGTCCGCCGCCAGAAACTCCAGCTTGCGCAGCTTGTTGCCCCCCATCGCCATGGGCGTCACGTCATCACGCTTAATAAAAATATCGCGCCCTAAATAATCAGAAAATCGCGGGAGATACTCCAGCGGCGTCGGCGCGCCGATGAACTCCAGGCGGGGAAAGCGCGTTAAATTCTGTAGTGACATGGATGCTCCGGTAACTCAGACAAAATGTGATATTTTTCATTATGCACGCAGACGCGTAAGAAATAAAAAAGGCGCTTTTAAAAGCGCCTTTTTTTACGTCAGAAACTTATTTCGTGACGTCTGCCCCGAACCACTTCTCGGAAAGCGCCTTCAGGCTACCGTCTTTTTGCATGTCAGCAATCGCGGAATCAATCGCTTTCACCAGGTCTTCGTTACCTTTACGAACGGCCACGCCGGATTCCTGACGAGAGAACGCATCACCCGCTACCGCCAGGGTGTTGTTGGTTTTCTTGACCAGATCCAGTGCTGCCAGGCGATCAACCAGAATGGCGTCGGTGCGGCCCACGCGCAGATCCTGGTATTTCGTCGGGTCATCATCATAGGTGCGGATATCCACGCCCTGAACGTTCTGGCGCAGCCACTCTTCGTAGTTGGTTCCCAGACCGACACCGACTTTCTTCCCTTTCAGGTCCGCAGCCGTTTTGATGGTGCCTTCGTTGCCTTTCTTCACCAGCGCCTGAATACCGGACACGGTATACGGGGTGGAGAAGTCATACTTCTTCTTACGCTCGTCAGAGATGGTGACCTGGTTGATGACCACGTCAATGCGTTTCGAATCCAGCGACGCCAGCATACCGTCCCATTTGGTCGGTTTCAGGGACGCTTTCACGCCGAGGTGTTTCGCCAGCTCTTCAGCAAACTCCACTTCAAAACCGGTCAGCTTGCCGTCATCGCCCTGGAAGCTGAACGGAGGATAGGTTCCTTCCAGCCCGACCAGCAGCGTACCGCGCTCTTTTACTTTATTCAGCAGGTTTTCTGCGGCGAACGTTTTCACGCTCATGCCCGCAACCAGCGCAACGGCCATAACACCCATCAGCGCCTGACGACCCAGAAGTGCAAATTTCATAAATACCCCGATATAGTGGAATTTTTACGTAGTGTAGAGAAATCGCCCGCAACGTCAAAGGCGACTGCGCTACATCTTATTCTTTTTTAATATATATCAGAAGTTGTTCCGGCGTGGGCTTTCTGCTTTATGGCACCCGGCATTTGTACCTTATATTGTGCGTACTTGCGCAGCGCAATCCGGTAGTTGTTGGTGCTGGTCGCAGGCAGCCACGGCTCCAGGTTCTCGTCGAGATAACCGGTTTTGAGCAGATCGCGGGAAATGTTGTTCACGGTCAGATGTTGCCCGAGGCGGCGCAGGCGAACCACGTATTCGCGAACAGTGCCGTGGCTCATCTCCGTTTGTTCAAACAGGAACTGCTTGAAGCCGATAATGTCGAAGAAGTCGCTTTGCTCTTTGCAGTGGAGATCGCCACAGAAACGGCAAAGCGCCACCCACTCTTTTTGCTCTTCGAGCCATGCTGCTTCGTCCATCAACGTGTCGAGGCGAGAAATCGCGATCTTATTGACGATTTCGCCGCGGCGAACCAGCGTGATACGATCGAGTAGCTTGTTACAGTGGGCGCAATGCGTCTGGCTGTGTTTAAAGTCTTTCAGGTAGCGGCTTAAAGGCCGTCTTTTAGATTGCTGCACCGTCATGATAACTCCTGGTTGTCAATACGTTGTGCGGCATTTTTAAGGTGAATCAATCACCTATAACTTACCCAGCTTGGTTCGTAAGCGTTTAATGGCCTGGCTGTGCAGCTGGCTCACCCGCGACTCTCCCACCTCCAGAACAGCGCCAATCTCTTTGAGGTTAAGCTCTTCCTGGTAATAAAGGGTCAATACCAGCTGTTCGCGTTCAGGCAGAGCTTCAATAGCTTCCATGACGCGCTGGCGTAAATTCCCTTCCATTAAATGGTGTAACGGGTTTTCTTGCTGGTGCTCATCCGTCACCAGCTCGATGCTATCGCCATGCTCTTCTCGCCACTCGTCATAAGAAAAGAGTTGGCTATTATTGGTATCGAGCAACATCTGACGATACTCTTCAACAGCAATGCCAAGACGATCCGCCACTTCGGTTTCCGTTGCGTTGCGTCCCAGTTCCTGTTCCAGCTGCCCCATCGCATGCGCCACTTCGCGTGCGTTGCGGCGAACACTGCGCGGCACCCAGTCACGGCTGCGCAGCTCATCCAGCATCGCACCACGAATACGCTGAACTGCGTAAGTCGTAAATGCCGTTCCTTGCAGAGCGTCGTATCGGTCAACTGCATTCAATAACCCGATACCGCCCGCCTGTAGCAGATCGTCGAGTTCCACGCTCGCCGGCAAGCGCACCTGGAGGCGCAATGCTTCGTGACGCACCAGCGGGACATAACGCTGCCACAGCGAGTGTTTATCCATTACACCTTCAGCGGTATAGAGTGAATTCACGATAAACAGCCCTGCGTTAGTTGAGTTATCGGCATGATTATCCGATTCTGGAGGGGTTTTAATCGGGAGAATAGTGGGTGAAATGGGGGGTTATTTGGGGGGTTACGCGTGTATGCGGACAGAAAAAACCCCGCCGAAGCGGGGTTTGTCGTCAAATTGCGAATTAACGCAGCAGGGACAGCATGGTTTGCGGAACCTGGTTGGCCTGAGCCAGAACAGAAGAACCAGCCTGCTGCAGGATCTGCGCGCGGGACATGTTGGATACTTCGGTCGCGTAGTCGGAATCCTGAATACGGCTGCGAGCAGCGGACAGGTTGTTCACGGTATTGTTCAGGTTAGTAATTGTCGATTCGAAACGGTTCTGCGAAGCACCGAGAGAACTACGCTGGTTATCGACGGCTTTGATTGCAGTGTCGATATCTTTAAGTGGATTGCCGCCGCCTAATGCCGTAGTACCAGTCAATTTACCACTTAAGACGTCGAAACCTACAGCATCCACCTTACGGTTGCCTGCATTTCCGTCAACATCCTTAAGAGTTGCAGCAGCTACGGTGTTAGCGTAAACCCCAGCGGCAACTGCTGTAGTTGTGCCATCGGTATTTGCTGAAGCCAAATTCCAACCTGATGCGCTGTTGATGGAAATACCGATAGTTTCATTATCCTGAGAGCCGACCTGGAAATCATAGCCTTGGGAAGTTGCAGTCGCATTATTAAGAATTTTTTTGCCGTTGAAATCAGTCTGAGTAGTAACACGATCGATTTCCTTCATACGCTCATTCACTTCAGACTGGATCGAGTCGATGTCTGAAGCAGAGTTAGAGCTGTTTTGCGCCTGAACAGTCAGGTCACGGATACGCTGCAGGTTGTTGTTGATTTCGCTCAGAGCACCTTCAGCAGTCTGTGCCAGAGAGATACCATCATTGGCGTTACGTGCAGCAACGGTCAGACCGTTGATATTAGAAGTGAAGCGGTTAGCAATTGCCTGACCAGCAGCATCATCTTTTGCGCTGTTGATACGCAGGCCGGAAGACAGACGCTCGATTGCGGTTCCGAGAGAAGACTGAGATTTGTTCAGGTTGTTCTGAGTCATCAGAGACAGGGTGTTAGTATTGATAACAGCCATGATGTATTCCTTTAAAAAGTTGTCGGTTTCAGGCATCTGCCTACGGTTTTCTCACCGTCAATGTGATTATCGACACCACTTCCTCAACCTTTAGAAAAAAAGATCATTTTTTTAAAAGCCCAAACTGCCTGACTTTTTCCCTCTTTATTTACGCATTGGTTAATAAAAATAACGCTAATCTTTTTCCCGTTTCTGCCGATAGAGCATCCAGTGATTGTCTCAATAAAGGATGAAAATATGGCAAGTATTAGTTCACTAGGCGCAGGTACCTCACTGGACCTCAACACGTTGTATGACAATTTACAAACAGCTGAGCAAACGAAGCTGACGCCGATCACCACACAACAAAGTTCTTATAAGGCGAAACTTACGGCCTGGGGAGTGGTGCAGACTGCATTAACAAAACTGCAGACGGCTTCTGACGCGCTAAAAAATACGTCTGCGATTGCGCAGTCCAAAGTATCTAGCACAAATACGGCATTTAGTGCATCACTTGCCAGCAGCGCGGCGGCTGGCTCGTACTCTGTTGAAGTGACACAACTGGCAGCAGCTCAGTCTTTATTAAGTCCAAAGGTGAATAGTAAGGATACAGACCTTGGCGATAGCAGTATGAGTTCTCGTACTATTACAATCACCCAGCCTGGCCAGAAAAATCCTTTAACGGTGACGCTTGCGAGTGACAAAACGAGCCTGGCTGATGTGCGTGACGCGATAAATGCCAAACAGGGTAGCGTCAGCGCCAGTATTATCAAGGCAGATGATAATAGCTACTATTTGTCGCTTACATCACGTGATAGTGGCACAAGCAATGAGATGACCATCACGACAGATGATGCTGAGTTAGCAAAGTATATCAGTTACGATCCAGGCAATGCGACCAACGTGATGAGTGAGCAAGTGCCTGCTGCAGATGCCAAAGTCAACATTAATGGTATCGAAATTATCCGAAGCAGTAACACCATCACCGATGCACCCGAAGGCGTAACGTTAAACCTGATCAAAACGAACAAAGGTAGTCCTGAAACGCTTTCAGTGGTGAAAGACAACCAGCCAATGACCGATGCCATTCAGGCATTCGTTGATGCCTATAACTCACTACAAACAACTATTTCAAACCAGACGAAATATACAAAAGTAGATCAAGGCAGTACCTCACAGAATTCGAGCAATGGCGATCTGCTTGGCGATGGGACCTTGCGTAATATCCAGACACGTCTGCGCTCAATGGTCTCTGCGAGTCAAGGTTCAGGTTCTCTTGCAACCTTATCGCAGCTTGGGATTACGCAGGATATCACCGGTAAGCTGACGGTGGACAGTACCAAACTTAACAAGGCACTGAACGAAAAATCGGCTGACGTCGTCGCGTTCCTTTCAGGCGATGGAAAAACCACCGGGTTTGCCACCCAGACCAGCAGTCTGCTGAAAGACATGCTCGGAACTGACGGTTCCGTTCAGAATGCCACTGCGGGCATCAACAAGACGCTGAAAAAACTGTCGGACGAATACGATCGCGTAAACGCACAGATTACAGCCACCATGGCACGTTATAAAACGCAATTTACCAGTCTGAGCCAGCTTGTCTCAAAGATGGATCAGACCGGAAGTTATCTGACCCAACAGTTCAACGCCATGAACCGTTAATAAATGATGAATTGAGGTTTTACCATGTATACAAAATCGGGAATTCAGGCATATGCTCAGGTCGGCGTTGAATCGGCCGTTCTGAGTGCCAGCCCACATCAACTGGTTGTGCTTCTTTTTGATGGCGCATTAAGCGCCATGAAGAAAGCCATCATTTTGATTGAACAAGGTGATATTCCCGGTAAAGGGCAGGCCATAAGTAAAGCAATCAATATCATCAGCAACGGTTTGCAGTCAGGTCTAAACCATGAGGTCGGTGGCGACCTGGCGGCAAATCTCGATAGTCTTTATGACTATATGACCAGGCGTCTTTTACAGGCTAATCTTCATAACGACATCAATGCCATTAATGAAGTAGTGGAGTTACTCAATAACATTGCTGATGCCTGGAAAGAGATAGGCCCTCATTCTCAAAACATGCGGGACAATTACTAATGGACGTCCATCTCAGCTTGCTCCGACATTATCAGCAGTTATTAACAACCAGTAACACTATGCTTGTTCTCACCCAGGCGGGGCGCTGGGATGAGCTTATCGCTTACGAAGTTGACTACCTGACATCAGTTGAAAAACTGACTATGTTCCAGGATGCCAGCGAAATTCCGCCTCATATTCAGGCTCAAATACGCCCTATTCTGAAAAAAATACTCGATAATGAAATCGAGTTGAAAACCTTGCTGCACCAGCGTATGGAAGAGCTGAAAGCATTAGTTGGACAGACGTCGAGACAACATAATCTGAACTCAACATATGGACGTTTATCAGGAAATGTTCTCTTTCCATCAGATCTCTAGTCTGAATATGGTATTTTGCGGATGAATAATATTTTGTTATTTCATCCGCGTTTTATTCTCATTTCACCCATACTCACTGTGTTCTCAATATGGAGCACGGACGATGAAAAACCCCACCCTGTTACAATGTTTTCACTGGTACTACCCTGCTGGCGGTGAATTGTGGCGAGAGGTCACGGCGTTAGCCCCCAATCTTAACGAAATCGGCATTAACATGATCTGGCTCCCGCCCGCCTATAAAGGCGCGTCAGGCGGGTATTCTGTCGGCTATGACTCCTATGACCTGTTCGATCTGGGCGAGTTTGACCAGAAAGGCAGTATCGCCACGAAATACGGTGACAAAGCGCAGCTGCTGGAAGCCATCGACGCCCTCAAGCGCAACGACATTGCCGTACTGCTGGACGTGGTGGTGAACCACAAAATGGGTGCCGATGAAAAAGAGCCCGTCCGCGTTCAGCGCGTGAACGAGCAGGATCGCACGCAGATCGACGACGAGGTCATCGAGTGCGAAGCCTGGACCCGCTACACCTTCCCTGCCCGCGCCGGGCAATATTCGCAGTTTATCTGGGACTACAAATGCTTCAGCGGCGTCGACCACATTGAAAACCCCGATGAAGACGGCATTTTTAAAATCGTCAACGACTACACCGGCGAAGGCTGGAACGATCAGGTTGATGATGAGATGGGTAACTTCGATTACCTGATGGGCGAAAATATCGACTTTCGCAATCACGCCGTCACCGAGGAGATCAAATACTGGGCCCGCTGGGTCATGGAACAGACGCGCTGCGACGGTTTTCGTCTGGACGCCGTCAAGCATATTCCCGCCTGGTTCTACAAAGAGTGGATTGAGCACGTCCAGGAGGTCGCCGACCAGCCGCTGTTTATCGTGGCGGAATACTGGTCTCACGAGGTGGATAAACTTCAGGCCTATATCGACCAGGTCGAAGGCAAAACCATGCTGTTTGATGCCCCCCTGCAGATGAAATTCCACGAGGCGTCACGTCAGGGCCGGGATTACGACATGAGCCAAATCTTTACCGGCACGCTGGTGGAAGCCGATCCGTTTCATGCGGTGACCCTCGTCGCGAACCATGACACCCAGCCTTTGCAGGCGCTGGAAGCCCCGGTCGAAGCCTGGTTTAAACCGCTGGCGTATGCGCTGATCCTGCTGCGGGAAAATGGCGTGCCGAGCGTCTTTTATCCGGACCTCTTTGGCGCCAGCTATGACGATACGGGTGGAGACGGTGAAACGTACCATATTGATATGCCTGTGATTGAGCAGCTCCACGAGCTGATCCTCGCGCGCCAGCGTTTTGCCCACGGCGTGCAGACGCTCTTTTTTGACCATCCTAACTGCATCGCCTTCAGCCGCAGCGGCACGGAAGACGATCCCGGCTGCGTGGTGGTGATGTCGAACGGGGACGACGGCGAGAAGGTAATTTGCCTGGGGGAAAACTACGGCAACAAAACGTGGCGTGATTTTCTCGGCAATCGCGAAGAAACGGTCACCACGGCGGCGGATGGCGAAGGGACTTTTACCTGCAAAGGCGGAAGCGTGAGCGTGTGGGTAATTGAGGATGCGCTGTAGAAACAATGCCGGGTGGCGGCTTCGCCTTACCCGGCCTACGGGAAGGCACTTTTGTAGGCCGGGTAAGCGTCAGCGCCACCCGGCAACAAACGGCTACGGTAGTTTACTCTCCAGCGGATGCTTGCTCAGGTAATCGGCACACTCAACCGTTGGGCGATCGACCTTCTGCAGCTCCAGCCCGTCGTACTCAAGCGTCGAGCCATCGCGCTCCAGCGGATAAATATCCAGCTTGCGCGTCACGTTGTAATAACTGTCTGAACGCAGCATGATTTTACCCGGCACGGCAATCACGCGCTGCCACTGACGGCAGTCCAGCGTATCGCCCTCTTCCGTCACCACCAGCGTGGCAATCGCTTCAGGGCTGACCATTTTGCTCTGCGGCCCTTTTGACTGCCAGTATCCCGCCAGATGCGCTGGGACAGGATGCTTGATCACCTCTTTATAATTATCGACCTGAACGCACCCGGTCAGTGCCAGCAGCGCGCCAGCAATTGCTATTTTTTTCATCATCTTTCCTGCATTCGAAGAAAAAAATATTGTGGCATTAAAGCGCTGTGGCTGCCAGCGAAGATCGACAGGTCTTAGACCTGCATCCCCATCACTTCCTGATAAGCCGACACCAGCTTGTTACGCACCTGGATCCCCATCTGCAGGGAAACCGAGGCTTTTTGCAAATCGGTCATCACATCATTCAGCGCCACGCCCGGCTCGCCGAGGGTGAATTTCTCTGCCTGCGTGCGCGCTGCGATCTGGGTATCACTGATACGGTCAAGAGCGGCATGCAGTTGCCCTGCAAAGCTGATGCTCGGCTGCTGATCTGCCACATTCTGATTACGGGCCGTCATCGCCGTTGCCTGCAGCTGACTGATTACCCCTTCAATGCCCTGTATAGCCATGACTCTCCCCTGGATGGTTTTTTACGCGGTCAAGACTAACAGCTTGTCAATAAGATAATGGCGGTAAATAGCATGAAAAAACCAGGTTATTTGACGCATAGAAAATCACGAATCATCAAATAATGGCAGGGCCATCAATATGGAACATTTGTCGTGTTTGCCGACCCGGGAGTCAGTTTTGTTTCTCTACACGAATAACGTAAACCACCAGGATTTAAGAGGTGCGCAATGAGTGCAACAGCATCGACAGCGCCGCAGAATAAATCACTCGAGTGGATGAACCGCCTTCGCGCGAATCCTAAAATCCCGTTGATCGTGGCAGGCGCTGCCGCAATTGCGATCCTTGTAGCGATGGTCCTGTGGGCGAAAAGCCCTGATTACCGGACGCTCTACAGTAACCTTTCCGATCAGGATGGCGGCGCCATCGTCACCCAGCTGACCCAGATGAACATCCCTTATCGCTTTGCCGATAATGGCGGTGCGCTGGAGGTCCCGGCAGATAAGGTGCACGAACTGCGTCTGCGCCTGGCCCAGCAGGGGCTGCCGAAAGGCGGCGCGGTAGGCTTTGAGCTGCTGGATCAGGAAAAATTCGGTATCAGCCAGTTCAGCGAGCAGGTGAACTACCAGCGTGCGCTGGAAGGTGAGCTGGCCCGAACCATTGAAACATTAGGCCCAGTGAAGAGTGCCCGCGTGCACCTGGCGATGCCAAAACCTTCCTTATTTGTCCGCGAACAGAAATCACCTTCGGCTTCCGTGACCGTGAACCTTGAGCCAGGCCGCGCGCTGGACGAAGGGCAAATCAGCGCGGTGACGCATCTCGTCTCCAGCGCCGTGGCCGGTCTGCCGCCGGGTAACGTGACGCTGGTTGACCAGAGCGGTCACCTGCTGACGCAATCCAATACCGCCGGTCGCGATCTGAATGACGCGCAGCTGAAATATGCCGCTGATGTGGAAAGCCGTCTCCAGCGTCGTATCGAAGCGATCCTGGGTCCGGTGGTGGGCAACAGCAACGTGCACGCGCAGGTGACCGCGCAGATCGACTTCTCGAATAAAGAACAAACCGAAGAGCAGTACAGCCCGAACGGCGATGCGGCGCAGGCGGTGATGCGTTCGCGCCAGATCAACACCAGCGAGCAGATTGGCGGCGCAAACCCGGGCGGCGTGCCGGGCGCGCTGTCTAACCAGCCTGCCCCGGCTAACGCGGCGCCGATCTCTACGCCGCCGGCCAATCAGCAGAACGGCCAGCAGAATAACCAGCAGACCACCTCAACGGCGACGAACAGCGGTCCACGAAACAGCAGCCGTAACGAAACCACGAACTACGAAGTGGATAGAACGATTCGCCACACTAAACTGAACGTGGGCGATATTCAGCGTCTCTCTGTTGCGGTAGTGGTGAACTACAAAACGCTGGCGGATGGCAAACCGTTGCCGTTGACCGCCGAGCAGATGAAGCAGATTGAAAACCTGACCCGTGAAGCGATGGGTTACTCCGAGAAGCGCGGCGATACCCTCAACGTGGTGAACTCACCGTTCAACTCGGTGGAAGAGACCGGCGGTGAACTGCCGTTCTGGCAACAGCAGGCGTTTATCGACCAGCTGATGTCCGCAGGACGCTGGCTGCTGGTGCTGATTGTCGCGTGGCTGCTGTGGCGCAAGGGCGTTCGTCCACAGCTCCAGCGCCGTGCTGAAGCTGAAAAAGCGGCTCGCGAGCAGATGAACGCGCGTCAGGAAACGGAAGAAGCGGTTGAAGTGCGCCTCAGCAAAGATGAACAGATGCAGCAGCGCCGCGCTAACCAGCGCATGGGTGCCGAGGTGATGAGCCAGCGCATTCGCGAAATGTCAGATAACGATCCGCGCGTCGTGGCGCTGGTCATCCGTCAGTGGATGGGTAACGAACATGAGTAATACGCTTACGGGCACCGATAAAAGCGTCATCCTGCTGATGACCATTGGCGAAGATCGCGCGGCAGAGGTGTTTAAACACCTCTCCCAGCGGGAAGTGCAAATTCTCAGTGCGGCGATGGCCAACGTGCGTCAAATCTCCAACAAGCAGCTGACCGAAGTACTGTCGGAGTTTGAGCAGGAAGCCGAACAGTTTGCCGCGCTGAACGTCAACGCCAACGACTACCTGCGTTCCGTGCTGGTCAAGGCGCTGGGCGAAGAGCGTGCCGCCAGCCTGCTGGAAGACATTCTGGAAACGCGCGATACCGCCAGCGGTATCGAAACGCTTAACTTTATGGAACCGCAGAGTGCCGCGGACCTTATTCGCGACGAGCACCCGCAGATTATCGCCACCATCCTTGTCCACCTCAAACGTGGTCAGGCGGCCGATATTCTGGCGCTGTTCGAAGAGCGTCTGCGTCACGATGTGATGCTGCGTATCGCCACCTTCGGCGGCGTTCAGCCTGCCGCGCTGGCGGAGCTGACCGAGGTGCTGAACAACCTGCTCGACGGCCAGAACCTCAAGCGCAGCAAAATGGGCGGCGTGAGAACGGCGGCAGAAATCATCAACCTGATGAAAACGCAGCAGGAAGAGGCCGTCATTACGGCGGTTCGCGAATTCGACGGCGAGCTGGCACAGAAAATCATCGACGAGATGTTCCTGTTCGAAAACCTCGTCGAAGTGGACGACCGCAGCATCCAGCGCCTGCTCCAGGAAGTGGATTCCGAGTCGCTGCTTATCGCCCTCAAAGGCGCCGAGCAGCCGCTGCGCGAGAAGTTCCTGCGCAACATGTCTCAACGTGCGGCCGATATCCTGCGCGACGACCTTGCCAACCGTGGTCCGGTTCGTCTGTCTCAGGTGGAAAACGAACAGAAAGCCATTCTGCTTATCGTTCGTCGTCTGGCGGAAACCGGCGAGATGGTGATTGGCAGCGGAGACGACACCTATGTCTAATGAGCTGCCGTGGAAGCGCTGGACGCCGGACGATCTGGCCCCTCCCCTCTCCGAGTTCACGCCAGCCGCGATCCCGACCGAGGCGCTTGACCCGGACGTCGAGCAGCCCGAGCTGAGCGAAGAGGAGCAGCAGGCGCAAATGCTGGCTCAGCTGCAAATGCAGGCGCACGAGCAGGGCTACAATGCCGGTCTGAACGAAGGCCGGCAGAAAGGCCACGAGCTGGGGTATCAGGAAGGCCTGGCGAAAGGGCTAGAGCACGGTATCGATCAGGCGCGCCAGCAGCAGGCGCCGATCCATGCCCGCATGCAGCAGCTGGTCAGCGAGTTTCAGCACACGCTGGACGCGCTGGACAGCGTGATTGCCTCGCGACTGATGCAGATGGCGCTGGAAGCCGCGCGTCAGGTGATCGGCCAGACGCCCGTGGTGGATAACACCGCGCTAATCAAACAAATTCAGGGTCTGCTGCAGCAGGAGCCGCTGTTCAGCGGGAAGCCGCAGCTGCGCGTCCACCCGGACGACCTGCAGCGCGTGGAAGAGAGCCTGGGCGCGACGCTAAACCTGCACGGCTGGCGTCTTCGCGGCGATCCGTCGTTACATCACGGCGGCTGCAAAGTTTCTGCCGATGAAGGCGATCTGGATGCCAGCGTCGCCACCCGCTGGCAGGAACTGTGTCGCCTGGCGGCACCGGGAGTCGTCTGATGACCGCACGCCTCACCCGCTGGCTCACCACGCTCGACAACTTTGAGACGAAGATGGCGCAACTGCCATCTGTTCGTCGTTATGGGCGGCTGACGCGCGCCACCGGTCTGGTCCTGGAGGCCACCGGCCTGCAGCTTCCGCTGGGCGCGACCTGCGTGATTGAGCGTCAGGACGGTCTGGAAACGCGTGAAGTAGAAAGCGAAGTGGTCGGGTTCAACGGCCAGCGCCTGTTCCTGATGCCGCTTGAAGAGGTGGAAGGTATTCTGCCCGGCGCGCGCGTGTATGCCAAAAACACGTCCGGCGATGGGCTGCAAAGCGGGAAACAGCTGCCGCTTGGTCCTGCCCTGCTGGGTCGCGTGCTGGACGGCAGCGGGAAGCCGCTCGACGGGCTGCCCTCCCCGGACACTACCGAAACCGGCGCATTAATTACCCAGCCGTTTAACCCCCTGCAGCGTACCCCTATCGAGCATGTGCTCGACACCGGCGTGCGCCCGATCAACGCCCTGCTGACCGTGGGACGCGGGCAACGTATGGGCCTCTTCGCCGGGTCAGGCGTGGGTAAATCCGTCCTGCTCGGCATGATGGCGCGCTACACCCAGGCGGACGTTATCGTCGTGGGCCTGATCGGCGAGCGCGGTCGTGAAGTAAAAGACTTTATTGAAAACATTCTGGGTGCGGAAGGCCGTGCCCGCTCGGTGGTCATTGCCGCACCGGCGGACGTGTCGCCGTTACTGCGTATGCAGGGGGCAGCCTATGCCACCCGCATCGCCGAAGATTTTCGTGACCGCGGCAAGCACGTGCTGCTGATTATGGATTCGCTGACCCGCTACGCGATGGCGCAGCGTGAAATCGCGCTGGCTATCGGTGAGCCACCGGCGACCAAAGGCTACCCGCCTTCGGTCTTCGCCAAACTCCCTGCCCTGGTGGAACGTGCGGGGAACGGCATCAGCGGCGGCGGCTCCATCACCGCGTTCTATACGGTGCTGACCGAAGGCGATGACCAGCAGGATCCGATTGCCGACTCCGCGCGCGCGATCCTTGACGGTCATATCGTGCTGTCTCGTCGTCTGGCCGAAGCCGGACACTATCCGGCGATAGATATTGAAGCCTCTATCAGCCGCGCGATGACGGCGCTGATAACCGAGAAACACTACGCCCGCGTGCGTAACTTTAAACAACTCCTCTCCAGCTTCCAGCGCAACCGCGATCTGGTCAGCGTGGGGGCGTATGCCAAAGGCAGCGACCCGATGCTCGACAAAGCGATTACCCTGTGGCCGCAGCTGGAGGCATTTTTGCAACAAGGCATTTTTGAACGTGCCGACTGGGAAGATTCAATTCAGGCTCTGGAGCTGATTTTCCCGCAGGTGTAACACAGGTGGAGGGCGAAGGTCATGGCGCAAAACAGCGCGTTATCAACGCTGAAAGATCTGGCTGAAAAAGAAGTTGATGATGCCGCATTGCAGCTTGGCGCAATGCGACGCGGGTGCCAGCAGGCTGAAGAACAGTTGAAGATGTTAATCGACTATCAGCATGAATATCGCACCAACCTCAATACCGATATGACACAGGGCATTGGAAGCCAGCGCTGGATTAACTATCAGCAGTTTATCCAGACGCTGGAGAAGGCGATAGATCAGCATCGCCAGCAGCTTCACCAGTGGACCCAGAAAGTCGATACCGCGCTGAATTTCTGGCGCGAGAAGAAGCAGCGACTGCAGGCCTGGCAGACCTTACAGGACCGACAGATTGCGGCAACGACCCTGGCGGAAAACCGCCTGGATCAGAAAAAAATGGATGAGTTTGCCCAGCGCGCATCAATGAGGAAACCGGAATGATCACACTGCAACAACTGCTGATGAGCGACAGCGACCTGTCAGGCGGTACGCAGACAGGAAAAGGCACCGACGGTGCACAGGACTTTCTCGCGCTGCTCGCGGGCGCCCTGTCGGACGCGACGGGCAAGGGCAACGATGCGCCCCTGACGCTGGCTGACCTGAAAGCCGCCGGCAGCAAGCTGTCCCACGTTGCTCAGGACGCTAAAGGGGATACCACCCTGCAGGCCAAAATTGCCGACCTGCTCTCGCGTCAAACTGCGCTGAATGGCGATGAAACGTCGCCCGTTACGTCGCTTGATACGCTGGTAACCGGGCTGGTGCCGCTGTCAAAGGGTGATGCCCTGAAAACGCTTAATGCGGTCAACAGCAAAGATGACGGCAAAAGCGAGCTGAGCGAAGAGGAGCTGGCCGGGTTAAGCGCGCTGATGGCTATGCTGCCGCACCAGCAGACCAGCACCTCACGTGCGGCAGGCAGTGACGGTGTGTCCGCCACCGCAACGCTGAGTTCAGCGGCGCTGACGCAAAACGGCGCGGGCCAGCCGTCCCTGAACGCGCTTCCGGGAAGCCATGATAAAGCCCAGAGTGCTGCGCCTTATCAGAGCCAGGCGAAAAACAGCGACCCGGCCCTGTCGGGTAACGCGCCGGCCACGCCGGCCGTGGCCGCAACGGCAGAGAAGCAGGATCTTGCCAGTTCCTCCTCCTCAGCCTCACCGACGGCGACCCTGGCACCGATTATGTCCAGCCATGCGACCAGTCAGACGGCCGCCACCGTCGCCACCGCGCCGGTGTTAAGCCAGCCTCTGGGTACGCATGAATGGCAGCAGTCCCTGAGCCAGCACATCACCCTGTTCACTAAACAGGGCCAGCAGACGGCCGAGCTGCGTCTGCACCCGGAAGATCTGGGTCAGGTGCAAATTTCGCTTAAGCTGGATGATAACCAGGCACAGCTGCAGATGGTTTCTGCGCACAGCCATGTCCGTGCGGCGCTGGAAGCCGCGCTGCCGGTCCTGCGAACCTCACTGGCGGAGAACGGCATTCAGCTTGCGCAAAGCAGCGTCAGCAGCGAGAGCTTTGCCGGGCAGCAGCAGTCCTCATCCCAGCAGCAGCACCAGGCTTCGCGTTCCGGCAACACCGGCGGCTTTAATGACGAGAGCGATGAGTTACTGCCTGTCCCTGCCGCTCTGCAATCCGCCGCGCGCGGTAACAGTGCCGTAGATATCTTCGCCTAAACGCCAGAGGTAGCGTGATTATCCCCGTCTTTTCCACGCTTTGACGACAGCAGGACACGGGATAATCACCTTATTAAGCTGTACCGAAACAGGAAGCTCGTATCAGATGACTGACTCCGCTATCACCAAAAAAAGTAAGCGTTCCATCTGGATCCCGCTGCTGGTGTTGATCACGCTCGCCGCCTGCGCTACCGCGGGCTATAGTTACTGGCGTATGCAGCAGGAACCTTCGACCGCTGCGGCCAAAGCCGAACCTGCACCACCGCCGGCGCCGGTATTTTTCCCTCTGGACACCTTCACCGTGAACCTCGGTGACGCGGATCGTGTGCTGTATGTCGGTATTACGCTGCGCCTGAAGGATGAAGCCACGCGCGCGCGTCTGAATGATTATCTTCCGGAGGTGCGTAGCCGCCTTCTGCTGCTGTTCTCTCGTCAGGACGCTTCGGCGCTGGCCACCGATGTGGGTAAGCAAAAGCTGGTCGACGCCATTAAACAAACGCTGGCGACCCCGCTGGTAAACGGCCAACCTAAGCAGGAAGTCACTGACGTTCTGTATACAGCCTTCATTCTGCGGTAACGACATGGGCGACAGTATTCTTTCTCAGGCAGAAATCGATGCGCTGCTCAACGGCGACAGCGATAAAAGTGATGATCCGCAACCGGGTATTGGCGGCGATAGCGATATTCGTCCCTATGACCCGAATACCCAGCGTCGCGTGGTACGTGAACGTCTGCAGGCGCTGGAGATCATTAACGAACGTTTTGCACGTCAGTTCCGTATGGGGCTGTTTAACCTGCTGCGTCGTAGCCCGGATATTACGGTCGGTGCGATCCGCATTCAGCCGTATCACGAGTTTGCCCGCAACCTGCCGGTGCCAACCAACCTTAACCTGATTCATCTGAAGCCGCTGCGCGGCACCGGTCTGGTGGTGTTTTCCCCAAGCCTGGTGTTCATCGCGGTGGATAACCTGTTCGGCGGCGACGGGCGTTTCCCGACCAAAGTAGAAGGTCGCGAATTCACCCACACCGAACAGCGCGTCATTAACCGCATGCTGAAGCTGGCGCTGGAGTCCTACAGCGACGCGTGGAAAGCGATTAACCCGCTGGAAGTGGAGTACGTCCGTTCTGAGATGCAGGTGAAATTTACCAACATCACCACCTCCCCGAACGATATCGTCGTGAACACGCCGTTCCACGTGGAGATCGGTAACCTGACCGGCGAGTTCAACATCTGCCTGCCGTTCAGCATGATCGAACCGCTGCGCGAGCTGCTGGTTAACCCGCCGCTGGAGAACTCGCGCAACGAAGACCAGAACTGGCGTGAAAACCTGGTCCGCCAGGTCCAGCATTCGCAGCTTGAGCTGGTGGCGAGCTTCGCCGATATCCCGCTGCGGTTATCTCAGATCCTGAAATTACAACCCGGTGATGTTTTGCCGATAGAAAAACCCGACCGCATTATTGCCCATGTGGATGGTGTCCCCGTGCTGACAAGCCAGTACGGCACGATTAACGGTCAGTATGCGTTACGCGTTGAGCACTTGATCAACCCGATTTTGAATTCGCTGAATGAGGAACAGCCCAAATGAGTGACATGAACAATCCGTCCGATGAAAACAGCGGAGCACTGGACGATCTGTGGGCTGACGCGTTAAACGAGCAAAAAGCGACCCCGGCCAAAAGCGCAGCGGATGCCGTATTCCAGCAGCTTGGCGGCGGTGACGTCAGCGGCACGCTGCAGGATATCGACCTGATTATGGATATCCCGGTTAAGCTGACCGTTGAGCTGGGACGCACCCGCATGACCATTAAAGAGCTGCTGCGCCTGACGCAGGGCTCCGTAGTAGCCCTTGACGGTCTGGCCGGCGAGCCGCTGGATATCCTGATCAACGGCTATCTGATTGCTCAGGGTGAAGTGGTGGTGGTGGCCGATAAATACGGCGTACGCATCACCGACATCATTACCCCGTCTGAACGTATGCGTCGTCTGAGCCGTTAAGCATGAAAACCCAGGCAACAGTATCGCAACCTTCTGCCGTTCCCGGCTCGCCTCTGCTCCAGGTGAGCGGGGCGTTGTTCGGTATTATTGCCTTTATTCTTATCGCCGCCTGGCTGGCGAAGCGCTTTGGCCTGGCGGGGAAAACCGCCGGTGCCCGCGGGCTGAAGGTCAGCGCCAGCACTACGCTGGGGCCGCGTGAACGCGTGGTCATCGTCGAGGTGGACGACGCGCGCCTGGTCCTGGGCGTCACGGCGTCAAACATCAGCGTGTTACATAAACTGCCGCCCGCCCCTGCTGTGGTGGACGAGCGTGCAGAGGCCCCTGCGGATTTCCAGTCCGTGATGAAGAGTTTGCTTAAGCGTTCCGGGAGATCCTGATGCGCCGTTTGTTATCCCTGACGCTTGCGGGCGTTGGCCTGTTTGCTCCCGCGGTCTATGCGCAACTGCCCGGTCTGGTTTCTACCCCGCTCGCGGGCGGCGGCCAAAGCTGGTCGCTTCCGGTTCAGACGCTGGTGTTCATCACCTCGCTGACGTTTATTCCGGCTATCCTGCTGATGATGACCAGCTTCACCCGCATCATCATCGTTTTTGGTCTGCTGCGAAACGCGCTCGGCACCCCTTCCGCTCCGCCAAACCAGGTTCTGCTCGGGCTGGCGCTGTTTTTGACCTTTTTCATTATGTCGCCGGTGATCGATAAGATTTACACCGACGCCTACCAGCCGTTCAGCGAAGATAAAATCTCCATGCAGGAAGCGCTGGATAAAGGCGCGCAGCCGCTGCGGGAATTTATGCTGCGCCAGACGCGTGAAGCCGATCTGGCCCTCTTTGCCCGCCTGTCCAACACCGGCGAGCTGCAGGGACCGGAAGCGGTGCCCATGCGTATTCTGCTGCCCGCCTATGTGACCAGCGAGCTGAAAACCGCATTCCAGATTGGCTTTACCATCTTTATTCCGTTCCTGATTATCGACCTGGTGATCGCCAGCGTCCTGATGGCGCTCGGGATGATGATGGTGCCGCCCGCGACCATCGCCCTGCCCTTTAAGATCATGCTCTTTGTGCTGGTCGACGGCTGGCAGCTGCTGGTCAGCTCGCTGGCGCAGAGTTTCTACAGTTAAGGAACGGCAATGACACCCGAATCGGTCATGATGATGGGCACGGAGGCGATGAAAATCGCGATTGCCGTTGCCGCGCCGCTGCTGCTTGTCGCGCTGGTTACCGGTCTGATTATCAGTATTCTCCAGGCCGCCACGCAGATTAACGAAATGACGCTGTCATTCATCCCGAAAATCATCGCCGTGTTCGTGGCGATTATCGTGGCCGGGCCGTGGATGCTGAACCTGCTGCTGGACTATATGCGCAACCTGTTTACCAACCTGCCGTACATCATCGGCTGACCTGACGATGCTGCACTTCACCAGCGACCAGTGGGTTCAGTGGCTCGGCGTCTATTTTTGGCCGATGCTGCGCATCATGGCGCTGATCTCTACCGCCCCCATTCTCAGCGAGAAATCGATCCCTAAGCGTGTCAAAGTGGGGCTGGGCATCATCATCTCCATTATCGTCGCCCCGTCTCTTCCGCCGGTGGATATTCCGATCTTCTCGGCGAATGCGGTATGGGTGGCCCTGCAGCAGGTGATGATTGGCGTCGCCGTTGGCTTTACCATGCAGCTTGCCTTTGCCGCGGTGCGTACCGCGGGGGAACTGATTGGCCTGCAGATGGGGCTATCGTTCGCCACGTTTGTTGACCCTGGCAGTCATCTCAACATGCCCGTGCTGGCGCGCATTATCGATCTGCTCGCCATGCTGCTGTTCCTGTCGTTCAACGGCCATCTGTGGCTTATCTCCATGCTGGTGGACACGTTCCATACGCTGCCGATTGGCGAAAATCCGGTGAACAGCAATGCGTTTCTGGCGCTCACCCGCGCGGCGGGGCTGATCTTCCTCAACGGGCTGATGCTGGCGCTGCCGATCATCACCCTGCTGCTGACCGTCAACCTGGCGTTAGGTTTACTCAACCGAATGGCACCGCAGCTTTCGGTGTTTGTCATTGGTTTTCCGCTGACGCTGACGGTCGGAATTTTATTAATGTCATTACTGATGCCACTTATCGCTCCCTTCTGTGAACATTTATTCGGCGAGATATTCAACCTGTTAGCGGATATTGTCAGCGAATTGCCACGTAAATAATAGCCCGCACTGTTGTTACTGTCTTTCTGAGGATATTCCTAAAATAAAACGCGAAAAACATCTTCCAGGATATATCTGACGCGGTTTAATTGTTTCTAACCACCTCACAATACTTAATATTTACTTTACTTTAAGAAGATTCCTGGCAAATTATACGTAACTTTACGGGATAGTGAGTCCGCCTGAAAGTCTTTGTCATGCTCACAGGTTTATTATTTTTTTCCATCCCGTATGGCTGTTTTGAGCTCTCAGGCAGATGGTGAATTATCGTTACGCATTGAGTGAGGGTATGCCATGTCAACGATCATTATGGATTTATGCAGCTACACCCGGCTAGGGTTAACCGGGTACCTGGCAAGCAGAGGGGTAAGAAAGAGAGACATCAACGATGCACACACCGTTGACGAACTCGCAGCCGCTTGTGACGAACTCAAACCAGGCGTGGTGTTTATTAATGAGGACTGTTTCATTCACGATCCAGCCAACAGTCAGCACATTAAGCAAATCATTAATCAGCATCCAAAAACCCTGTTTATTGTTTTTATGGCGATCGCGAATATCCATTTCGATGAGTATTTGTTGGTCCGTAAAAATTTATTGATCAGTTCTAAATCGATTAAACCCGAGTCGCTGGATGACATTTTGGGTGATTATTTGAATAAAGAAGTTAAAAATGTAGGAGCGGTTAACTTACCCACCCTATCATTAAGCAGGACTGAATCAAGTATGCTGCGAATGTGGATGGCGGGACAAGGAACTATTCAGATCTCCGACCAGATGAATATTAAAGCGAAAACCGTTTCATCACACAAAGGAAATATTAAACGGAAAATTAAAACGCATAATAAGCAAGTGATCTACCACGTGGTACGCCTGACCGATAATGTGACGAACGGGATTTTCGTCAACATGCGTTAGTCGCTTAAGAAAAGACCCTGTGCACCCTACCTTTGATCTCTGGCCTGGCCAGAGATTTTTGCTTTTACAGCGGGTGTCGGGCACGCAATGTGCTACCCGACGCCGTGCTAGTCTGCTTTCTCAACAAAAATACCGTCCGGATGCCCCAGTTCGTTAAAAAACCAAATGCCGAGCGGGTAGTCTTCCAGTGATACCAGGTACATTGTACCTTCGCTAAACTCTTCAATTGCCAGCACCACACCCGGGCGGCGCGGCCCACCGTCCGTTTTAACGGTTACCCGATCGTTGACCTTCATACATTCCTCCTCTGGTTTTGAGCCAGTGTAGAACAAAACGCAAAAACGCACATCGCCGCCCGGCGTGAATGGCGTTTTTATGCACAGGCTATACTTAACCCTGGACACGTTTGCAGGTTGAAAGAGGAGTCCCGCAATGAAGACCGATAAAGAGTACAGCGATACCATCAAGCGCGAAGTCGAGGTGGATGTCGATGCCCTGCTGGCCGCCATCAATGAGATCAGCGAGTCAGAAGTCCGCCGCTCGGACGACAATTCGGACCGCGTCATTGTCAACGGAAGGGATTATCACACCTATCGCGAGCTGGCCGAGGCCTTCGAGCTCGATATTCACGACTTTAGCGTGTCGGAAGCCAATCGTTAGGGCGAAAAAAATCCCGGTCATGGGGATGACCGGGATCAAAACTTGCTTATGCAAGAAGCACTTGAAAATTCGTTACACCAGGAAATCTGATGTACATGCCACACTATCCCCAACGAATTTGTCTGACAAGCATATATTCTTAGGATGAATATAATATTTTTAACATAATGCTTTTGGTTATGAGCAATAACATACGCCGAATGCGGGTTTGCCAGGGAATACTCTCATTTCTCCGGTTAACAATTCGGATATTTTTTAGGAATTTTCTTAGAGAGAAACGCATCCGTCACCGGGAGTCACTATGCCTTCACTGCGGGATACCTTGCTGATTTTTTCCGACCTGGATGGCTCGTTGCTGGATATTCATACCTATGACTGGCAACCCGCCATGCCCTGGCTGGACAGGCTGCAGGATAACCAGATTCCGATCATTCTCTGCAGCAGCAAAACCGCGGCAGAGATGCTGGATATTCAGCAGGATCTGGGGCTGGAAGGCCTGCCGTTTATTGCCGAGAACGGCGCGGTGATTCAGCCTGACGTGCGCTGGGACAATATCCAGCGTCAGATTAGAGGGATGACACACCGGGATATTCGTCCGCGGATCGAGCAGATTCGCCTGCAGACGGGCTTTAAATTCACCACCTTTGACGATGTGGATGAGCACGTTATTAGCGAGTGGACCGGACTGACGCGCTACCGTTCGACGCTTGCCCGCAAGCACGAAGCCTCCGTCACGCTGATCTGGCGCGATACCGACGAGAACTTGCTCCAGTTTGACGAGGAACTGGCGCACAGCGGCCTGCAATGCCTGCAGGGGGCGCGCTTCTGGCATATTCTGGACGCCCGCTGCGGTAAAGACGTGGCGGTTAACTGGCTGATTGAACGGTATCGCGAGCAGGAAGACATAGAACCCACCACGCTAGGGCTCGGCGACGGTCCCAACGATGCGCCGCTGCTCGACAGCATGGACTTCGCGGTGGTGATCAAGGGGATTAACCGCCAGGGCATCACGCTACGGGACGATAACCCCGCGCGGGTCTATCACACCCAACAGCCCGGGCCTGCGGGCTGGCAGGAGGGGCTGGATCATTTCCTGTCCTGATCCCGCCACACGACCCGGTTACGCCCGCTCTGCTTGGCCTGATACAGCCGGGCGTCCGCCACGGACTGCAGCTGTTCAAAATCGTAATTGCCCGTTTCATCCGCGCTGCTGACGCCCAGTGACGCGCTGATACGCAGGGTTGTGCTCTTCTTCACCAGGATCTCCTTACTGTTGATTCGGCAACGAATGCGTTCGGCGACGCCTCTCGCCTCCTCCAGACCAAGACCGGGAAGGACCACACAAAACTCTTCGCCACCGACGCGTCCGGCCACGTCATTCTTGCGTAACGCGCTGGCAATCACGCCTGCCGTATGGGAAAGCACCTTATCACCGGCCTGATGGCCGAAACGGTCGTTGATGTTTTTAAAATAGTCGAGATCGATCTGAATCACCGAGAACGGCAGCGACTGCTGACGACAGGTTTCCGCCAGCAATTTTGCTCGGTCGAACAGCGCGCCGCGATTATTCAATCGGGTCAGCGGATCGTGCCAGGCCTGCCACTGGAGCGAGTGCTGAAGCGTATACATGTTACTCACCATCCGACGGATCACCAGCCACGAGATCAACAGCATGGCGGTAAAGAGCGCCCACAGCAGCGCCAGCACAATGCTGATACTGCCGAAGTCGTCCTGCACCCCTTCGTGCAGGGTGTGGATCCGCAGGACGACGCCATCGAAGTGATCGAGCCGTTCCCAAGTGATAAACCGGCTCCCGAGGCGGATACCGCCGCCGGTATCATGTTCAATCGCCTGGGCAATCTGCGCCGTTTCGCGTTCGTCAAACTGGTTCACCGGGCTTCCCGCGTGGGCTGAGGTGGCAATCATATTAAGCCTAGTATCGTACAGCTGATACTCCCCCTCCGTCCGGTCTTCCGTCGCGTCGGTCAGCAAACGCTGCATCGTGTCTAATGTAAAATCCATCGCCACGACGCCGTACCAGTAATGATCGAAATAGATGGGGACGCTGGCGGTGATCGTGCGTTCATCCCCGGTCCAGGATGAAGGCGTGGAGATAAACCAGCGCACGGCGCGGGCGCGGTTGTTACGTTCTGACTGCTGGGTAAACCAGGACTGCGTGACCAGATTATAATAGCGGGCGGTAATATCACCCGCCCGATCCGGCGTATCCGTGGAAAGGAAAAAACCGGCGCGGGAGACGTAGATCACCCGCGCTTCCGTTTGCGCTCTCGATGACGCCAGCCTGAGCAGATACCCCACTTCGAGCGCGGCAGAAATTTCATGACTGATGCGCTCAGCGTCCCGGTTCAGAAGCGTGGTTTTATCCACGAACGCATCCGAGACCCCGTTGATGGGAAGGGTGCGCTTTTTATCAACGGCGAGCTGCCAGGTGGGGAGCATGCGGACGGTGTTAAAGCGTGACACCGCATCCTGTAGGACATCAAAGGCCAGCGGCGTCTCGATTGCATCATGCATGCCCTGGCGGAATAACAGCATCCTGTCGACGCTGTTCTGTAACTGCCTGTCCAGCGAACTGGCCACCGTATCCAGATGATTGCGCTGGCTGGAGATGTACGCCTCTTCCAGCACCACCACCTCACGCCAGGTCAGGAGCGTGGAAAACACCAGAACGATCAGAAAACAGAGATTAACAATCCGCCCCGGATTGCTACGCTTATGCAGCCATTGCAAAAAAGTTTGTCTTACAACAAAGGTATCGCGCTGCACACACACTCCCTGATTACTGCTCTATACCCGAAACCTGAGATAAAAACGCCCGGCAAAGCCGGGCGTTATGTGATTAAGCCTTGTCCCGTTTGTGCTGCCCGTCCCCCGGCTGAAGCTCATCTTCACGGAATGCTTCCCGCTTGATGCTATAGCCATCGTGCCACCGGCATTCCACCATTCCGCTGGAATACCCGGTGACGATCATACGTGGGCCGCCCTTTTTAGGCTTAACTTCATCACTGACCAAAAAGACCATACCTGCCTCCTGTATCAGGGTGAAACTGTTTCAATTTAGACGAGGAATGGTCTTTTTGCATCCTGCCGACGGTAACAATTAGTGCGACGTGCCGCGAATTTTCTCAACCAGCTTCACCGCCGCAACGACGATAGCGCCAATGATAAAGCCCAGCACCAGGTTCAGCAGCGTGGGCAGAATCGCCGCGATAACGGCCCCCTGCGTGGAGGAGAAATGTTCGATGGCATGGTGCAGCGGCGCAATGCCGTGAACCACAATTCCGCCGCCTACGAGGAACATCGCCAGCGTGCCCACCACCGACAAGCTCTTCATCAGCCAGGGCGCCAGCACCAGCAGGCTTTTGCCGATGCCTCTTGCCACCGCGCTCGACTTTTCTTCCAGCCAGTAGCCAATATCGTCCAGCTTGACGATCAGTCCCACCAGACCGTACACGCCCACGGTGACCAGAATCGCGATGCCGGAGAGGATCAGCACCTGGTTCAGAAGCGGCGCGTCAGAGACAATCCCCAGCGTAATCGCGACGATTTCCGCAGACAGGATAAAGTCGGTCCGAATAGCGCCTTTGACCTTATCGCGCTCGAAGGTTTTTGGATCCTGCGCGGCCAGCGCTTCAAGACGCTGCTGGCGCACCTCCGGCGTATCGCTCTGCTTGCGCGCGCTAAAGGAATGCAGCACTTTCTCCACGCCCTCGAAGCAGAGAAATGCCCCACCGATCATCAGTAACGGCGTGATGGCCCAGGGGATAAAGGCGCTGATCAGCAGCGCCAGCGGCACCAGGATCACCTTATTCAGGAAGGAACCTTTCGCCACGCCCCACACCACCGGCAGTTCACGGTTTGCCCTCACCCCACTCACCTGCTGAGCGTTAAGCGATAAATCATCGCCCAGCACGCCTGCGGTTTTCTTCGCCGCCAGTTTCCCCATCACTGAAATGTCGTCCAGTAGGGTGGCTATATCATCCAGCAATGTTAATAAGCTACTTCCTGCCAAAATCTTAATCCTTCATTTTTTGGTAATTAAGTGAATAGTATGGAGCAAAAGCGCAAACCCGGAAACAGGCACCTTACGTCAACAAAAAATTCACATCAGCTACACAATTAAAGGGCTCGCCAGCGCGATAGTTTTCGCGTTTACTATCAGCGACCTTTTTATTTCGACGTGAGGGATTATGCGTTTCCGGCAATTGCTACCGCTCATCGGGGCACTCTTTTCGCTGTACATCATCTGGGGCTCAACCTACTTTGTCATTCGCATCGGCGTGGAAAGCTGGCCGCCGCTGATGATGGCGGGTATCCGCTTCCTTTCGGCGGGTATCCTGCTGCTGGCCTTCCTGATGCTGCGCGGGCATAAGCTTCCCCCGCTGCGCCCGATGCTGAATGCCGCCCTGATCGGCCTGCTGCTGCTGGCAGTGGGGAACGGGTTTGTGACGATTGCCGAGCACCAGAACGTCCCGTCCGGGATCGCCGCCGTGGTCGTTGCCACCGTACCGCTGTTTACCCTCTGCTTCAGCCGTCTTTTCGGCATCCGCACCCGCAAGCTGGAATGGCTGGGGATTGGGATTGGGCTGGCCGGCATTGTTCTGCTCAACAGCGGCGGCAACCTGAGCGGGAATCCGTGGGGCGCGGTGATTATCCTTATCGGCTCGATGAGCTGGGCGTTCGGCTCCGTCTACGGGTCGCGTATCGAACTGCCGACCGGCATGATGGCCGGTGCGATTGAGATGCTCGCCGCGGGGATTGTCCTGCTTCTGGCCTCCACCCTGACGGGAGAAAAGCTGACCGCGCTGCCGGACCTGTCGGGCTTTCTCGCGGTGGGCTACCTGGCGCTGTTTGGCTCTATCATCGCCATTAACGCCTATATGTTCCTGATCCGCAACGTCTCCCCGGCGGTCGCCACCAGCTACGCCTACGTTAACCCGGTCGTGGCCGTGCTGCTCGGGACAGGACTGGGAGGAGAAACGCTCTCGCCTGTGGAATGGATTGCTTTAGGGATCATCGTGTTTGCCGTCGTACTGGTCACGCTGGGCAAATATTTGCTGCCGGCAAAACCGGTGGTCACGCCTTGTGAGGTGGAGAAACCGTAAGCAGGTGAATACCCTGCGTGTCGATCTGCGCGGTCTGACCGCCGCCGCAGATCCACTCTTCCAGCCGTTCGCGCAGATCGGTATCGTTCAGCTTTAGTCTGCCTCTCAGCGCACACTCCCAGACGATCAGCACCCGCCAGCCCTGCGCAATCAGCGCGGTGAGATCCCGATTGTCGCGCTCGACGTTTTTACCAATCTTATCCAGCCAGAAATCGGTGCGCGTCGCGGGGACTTTAAACAGGTAGCAGTCGTGATGGTGCCAGAAGCAGCCGTGAGTAAAGATGATGCACTGCCAGGCGTCGAGGACGAAATCGGGACGACCCGCCAGGGCGGGATCCTGCACGCGAAAGTCAAACCCTGCCTGCGTCAGCAGCGCGGCCAGGCGCTTTTCAATGGCGGTGTCACGCGTGCCGATGGCACGCATGTTTTTACTGCGCGTGGCCTTATCGTGAACGTCCGTCATTGACGGCCTCACTCTGGCGTAGCGCCACCGCCTGTCTGATGCGCGGAGCCAGCAGTTTTGCGACAGCCGCAAACGCGGGAACGACGACCGAGTTACCAAACTGGCGGTACGCCTGGGTGTCTGAAACCGGAATGCGGAAACCGTAGCCTTGCGGCGTTTCAAAGCCCATCAACCGGGCGCATTCCCGCGGCGTTAAGCGCCGTGGGCGATGACGCTGGTTGTGCGGATCGTCGAAATCTTTTTCACCCAGCGCTTTGTCCCAGCCTCTGTCGATCAGGATTTCCGCACCGTCTTTAAAGTAGCGAGCAGACAGCGTACGGGTGACGCTGTGCGGATCGTTCGGGTTGACCATCCCAAAACCGAAGCCGTTGCCTTTCGCCTGATGCTTCTTGGCATAGCGGTAAAGGTATTTCCACAGCACCGGGGTCAGGATAAATTTCGCGTCGACGACCGGTTCCAGCAGGTCGGCCACGGTAGGACGGCGCTCGGGATACAGAGAAGGAATATCCCGCAGGGTGAAATCCCCCTTCAGATTGAGATCGCGGCGGAAGCCCACCAGCACGATACGTTCGCGATGCTGGGGCAGGAAATGTTTCCCATCAATGATTTTAGGATCGTCCGCGCCCATGTCCTCTGAATCGGCCACGTCATAACCCAGCTCATCCAGCGTTTGCATGATAATGCGGAAGGTTTTCCCGCCGTCGTGGCTTTTTAAGTTTTTGACGTTTTCCAGTACAAAAATGGCCGGACGACGGGCGTCAATAATGCGCGCCACGTCAAAAAACAGCGTTCCCTGCGTATCGCAGGCGAAACCGTGGGCGCGTCCGAGGGCATTCTTCTTGGAGACGCCGGCCAGCGAAAAAGGCTGGCACGGGAAGCCGGCCAGCAGCACGTCATGCGCGGGGATCGTCTGACGAATATGCTCGGCGGCCTGCTCATCGCTCACGCCGCTTTTATGGCTCAGGGTGACATCGCGAATATCGGCGTTGAAATGATGCTCGTGCGGGTCGCAGTACCAGTTGGCCTTATAGGTCCGCACGGCGTGCTTGTTCCACTCGCTGGTAAATACGCACTGTCCGCCGATAGCTTCAAAACCGTGCCGAATACCGCCGATACCGGCAAACAGATCGATAAACCGGAAGGCATAGTTCGGGTGCGCGGCAGAAGGTCGCGGAAGCAGGTTTTGCAGATAACGAAACTCGCCTTCACTCAGGCGACGCCCTGCTCGCTCGCTGGTCAGCAGACGTTTAAGGATCGCCGGGCTCCAGTGGCTTTCGCCGTGCGCCACCAGCAGACTGGCCAGCGTTTTAGCATCATAGATATCCAACAGCTGGCGCAGTAAGGCCTGCACCGTTGCCGTTGATTTCTCAGCCTGCGCGGGCGCGGGCTCTTTCACTGCTCGATTTTCCTGCATTCTTTTAACCGGAGAGTAAAGACTGGGAACAGATTACCACAGTTCAGTTGCGCAAACTGCGACGGAAGCGGCTCAGCACCTCGCTATCCAGCCCGAGGCAGTCGCCGTGTAATTCGGCGCTGAGTTTCGCCATAAACTGGATCAGGAAATCGGCATTGTGACGTGCCAGTTCGCGGCCCATTTCCGTCTGCATTGTATCAGGCAAACGCAGCAGCTTGGTCTGAAAATGGTCGAGGGCAAATGCCCTATCGTCGAGAGAGCGCGCATCGGCAAAGGGATCGTCCGCGTCAAATAGCGGCACGCCCAGCGCGCCCGAGACGGCAAAAACGCGCGCCAGGCCGATAGCACCTAACGCTTCCAGCCGGTCAGCGTCCTGCACTATTTTGGCTTCCATACTCTGCGGCGCGATTTCGGCGCTAAAGCTGTGCGCCTCAATCGCGTGCGCGACGGCGGCAATATGCTCTGGCGGAAAGTCCGGAAAGTCGCGGCGCAGAATGTCGCTCGTCTTACGCGCGGCGAGCCTTGACGACTGACTGCGTTCGGGATGATTTTTCGGCAGGCTGACAATATCGTGAAAATAGCATGCGGCCAGAATCACCCGCGGCTCGACCGTGTGGTGAACCATGATTTTTTGCGCCGTCATCCAGACCCGTCGAAAATGCGAAATATCATGTGCGGTATCGTCGTTCTGATGATTTTCCTTGAGCCAGCGCTCAAAGCCATGCTGCCACCGGGCCAGTTCCATCGTCATGTCCTGTTGTTAAAAAAAGGATGAATTATAACATAGCCAAATTAAATAAATTAAAAAATAGAAATGCGAAATATTTAATAATAATTACCCCTTATAAATTCAATTAATTAATTCACCGGAAAAATAAAGAGATTTATAGAAATAATTTGAAATATTTCATAGAATTTTATTACATTTATTTTTGAAACTAAACCACATCTCCTGGAATAGTATCAACCCTGTAATTACGGAGGGTAATTACATATATTCATATAAATTATCTTTAAAGGGAATATATAATGAAAAGAAAAGTTCTGGCAATTCTTGTACCCGCGTTATTAATGGCAGGCGCAGCAAATGCGGCTGAAATGTACAACAAAGACGGCAATAAAGTTGACCTGTACGGTAAGGTCGACGCGCGTCATACCTTCTCTGACAACCCTGGCGACGACGGCGATGAAACCTATGTACAGATTGGTTTCAAAGGCGAAACCCAGATCACTAACGACCTGACCGGTTACGGCCAGTGGGAATATAAAACCTACGCTAACGATACCGAAGGCGCGGGTGATAAATCCTTTAACCGTCTGGCATACGCTGGCCTGAAATTTGGCGAATACGGTTCATTTGATTATGGCCGTAATTACGGCGTCGTGTACGACGTTGAAGCGTGGACCGATATGCTGCCTGTATTTGGCGGTGATTCCTACACCTGGACTGATAACTTTATGGTTGGCCGTACCAACGGTGTTGCGACCTATCGTAATAATGATTTCTTTGGTCTGGTTGATGGCCTGAACTTTGCGCTGCAGTATCAGGGTGCTAACGAAGGTGCTAACGCTAACGAAGATCAGGAAGGCACTAAAAACGGTCATAAAGACGTACGCTTCCAGAACGGCGACGGCTTCGGTATGTCCACCTCCTATGACTTCTCTGGCGATCTGTCCGGCCTGAGCCTGGGTGCAGCGTACTCTTCTTCTGACCGTACCAACGATCAGGTTGCCTACGGCAAAGCCGCAGAAAGCATCGGTTTTGCGGGTGGCGAAAAAGCTGAAGCCTGGACCGTTGGCGCGAAATACGACGCAAACAGCGTTTATCTGGCGATGATGTATGCGGAAACCCGCAACATGACGCCAATCGGCAACGTTGGTATCGCCAACCAGACTCAGAACTTTGAAGCGGTTGCACAGTACCAGTTCGACTTCGGTCTGCGTCCTTCCCTGGCATGGGTTTACTCAAAAGGTAAAGACCTGGACGGTAAAGGATTCAATCAGGATCTGGTTAACTACATCGACCTGGGCATGACCTACAGCTTCAACAAAAACTTCTCCACTTATGTTGATTACAAAATCAACATGCTGGACAACGATGAAGCGCTGTATGACGCATACGGTATTTCCACCGACGACATCGTTGGTGTGGGCATGACCTACCAGTTCTAACCTCTAAAAATACCAAAGGCCGCATCTGCGGCCTTTTTTATTTATTAACGGTACGTATTACGGCGCTTCCTGCAGCGCCACGCGGATAAACCCGTTATTCTGCGCCAGCAGCTCATGAGCTTTCCACGCATCCAGCCCTGTCAGCACCATCAATACCGCTGTTTTACAGTGATGGTTACAGCTCTCCAGCGCCGCTTTTGCCTCCGCCCGGGAGCATCCCCCCGCTTCCATTACAATGGCGATTTGACGTTCGGCCCATTTGGTGTTGCTTGCCTCAAGATCCACCCGCAGGTTGCTGTATACGCGCCCGGTTCGAACGGCCAGCCCGGTAGCGATCATCGAGAGGATCATTTTTTGCGCGATCCCCGCTTTGGTGTTGAGATAGCCGGCCACCACATCGGCACCCAGTTCGGGGGCTATAACCATACTCGCCAGCTGCGCGGCTTCACTTTGCGCATCACCGGTAATCACGGCGACCGGCGAACCCAGCGACCATGCATGCCGCATCGCTCCCCAGACCCACGGCGTTTTTCCGCTGACGGTCACGGCCAGCATCATATCGTGTTCACCAAATTTAATGGCCTGCAGGTCGGAAACGCCGCGCTCGTAGCTCCCTTCCCCCTCTTGTGCCGTTACGGCCATCACAGGGGTTTTGCCCGGCGCATAGTCATCGGCAACCTGTTGCGCGACGCGGCCAGACGGCCCCGCCCCGACAATGACCAGGCGACCACCGTGATTGAGAGTCGCGGCAGCGTTATCCACCGCGCGGGCAATCGTCTGTAAACAAGGGGTGATAGCAGCAGAAATGAGTGCATCATCCTGGTGAATGACTTTCAGCATGTCCAGCGTGGACAATCTATCGATATTCATCGTGCTGGCGTGCCGTCTTTCCTTGACCGAACCGGTAAGCATAATGCTCATAAACAGCCTCCTTATTATGAGTACCCACACACTATAAAGTGTTTTATATAGATGACATGCGAGGAGGGTCACGAAAAGAGGACCAAATCCACGCTTTTACATGGCTTTAAGAAAAGTGCGTCATCGGCGATAATTACCCCCTTACTTAATCATCGCGGAGTGTTGATGAGCGATTTGCAGCCTTTCCTTCCGACGCGCAAGCGCCCCATGAAACTCAATACGCTGGTCACGCTGATGGTGTGCGCGATTATCGGTTCAGTTCTGCTGGTGGTTTTTGCGCTCTATTCGGTGCAGATCACCCGCGCAACGCGCGATGATGTCAAAGACACCGCGCTCGGCATTGCCCGCACCCTCGCCGACAGCCCCGAGATCCAGCGCGGCCTGATGCAGGCACCGCAGGAGAACATTATTCAGCCCATCGCCCAGGCGGTGACGAAGCGAAACGATCTGCTGTTCACCGTGGTCACTGATATGCGCGGGATCCGCTACTCTCATCCGAATGAGGCGCTGCTCGGGCTGCATTTTATCGGTGACGATTTAACCCCCGCGCTGGAAGGCAAAGAGAACGTTTCGGTTAACCGGGGCGCGCTCGCCGAAGCGCTGCGCGTTTTTACGCCCGTCTACGACGCGCAGCACGAGCAGATTGGCGTGGTGGTCGTCGGAATCTCCCTGAATAAGGTTGAAGAGCAGATCGCTCGCGGGCGGCTAAACGCCGTCTGGACCATTTTGTTCAGTATTTTTATGAGTTCTATGGCGATTTGGGGTCTGGTGCGGGTTCTGAAGCGCATTCTGTTCGGGCTCGAACCCTACGAAATCTCCGCCCTGTTCGAACAACGCCAGGCGATGCTGCAGTCGCTTCGCGAGGGTGTTCTGGCCGTTGATATACACGGGCGCGTGACGATGATTAATCAGACCGCCAGAGAAATATTGCTTCTCCCCTCCGGCAAGCAGACCGAAAACACCAGCGCGCCCCTGCTGGCCAGCCTGCGTGACGTCTCGAAGACGGGCGTCGCACGCCAGGATCAGGAGATCAGCTGCAACGGTCGGCTATTGCTGTGCAACATGGTCCCCGTGAAAAGTCAGGATCGGGTGATCGGCGCCATCACCACCTTCCGTGATAAAACGGAAGTCAGCCAGCTGATGCAGCGTCTGGACGGCATGGTTAACTACGTCGATGCCCTGCGCGCCCACACCCACGAGTTTATGAATAAACTGCATGTGATACTCGGCCTGCTGAATATTAAGCGCTACGACAAGCTGGAAGAGTACATTCTCCAGACGGCACATCATTACCAGACGGATATCGGTACGATACAGAGCAAGGTAAAATCCCCGGTGGTTGCCGGGTTCCTGCTGGGTAAAATCAACCGGGCGAAAGAAGCGGGCGTCACCCTGACGCTGGCGGATGAAAGCCAGATACCGGATACCGCAAGTGAAGAGCAGGTCGCGGTGCTGATCACCGCGCTGGGCAATCTCATTGAAAACGCGCTCGACGCGATGGAAGGACAGCAGGAGGGCGAGATCGGCCTGCTGCTGCATTATCAGAATGGCTGGCTCAGCTGTGAAGTCAGCGACGATGGCCCCGGCATTGATCCCACTCAGCTGGAGTCTATTTTTACAAAGGGCTTCTCAACAAAAGGTGAAAACCGCGGCGTTGGGCTGTTCCTTGCTCGCCAGCAGATTCAGAACCTTGGCGGCGATATCTCCGTCGAGTCTGAGCCCGGCGTATTTACCCAATTTTTTGTTCACATCCCCTGGGATAGCGAGAGGAAAATCGCGTGATAAATGTGTTAATTGTCGATGATGACGCCATGGTAGCCGACCTCAACCGTCTGTATGTCAACCGTGTTGAAGGCTTTAGCTGCTGCGGCGTCGCCTCCACGCTAAGCCAGGCCGAGGCCATCATTAATGACCCCAGCCAGCCCGTCGATCTGGTGCTGCTGGATGTCTATATGCAGCAGGATAACGGGCTGGATCTGCTGCCCGTGATTCGCGCATCCGGCCGCCCAATCGACGTGATCATGATCTCCTCGGCCGCCGACGCCGCGACGATCCAGACCTCCATCCATTACGGCGTGGTGGATTATCTGATAAAGCCGTTCCAGTTCCCGCGCTTTGAAGAGGCGCTGAACGGCTGGAAGGCCAAGCACAGCCTGATGGGGTCGCACCAGTATTACGAGCAGGCGGACGTCGACCGGCTGATCCACGGCGGGGCGCCGGAACTGGCGGACAGCAAAAAGCTGCCGAAAGGGTTAACGCCGCAAACGCTGCGCACGATTTGCCAGTGGATTGACGCTCACCCGGAGACGGAGTTTTCCACCGACGATCTGGCAAACGCGGTCAATATTTCCCGCGTGTCCTGCCGCAAATACCTGATCTGGCTGGCGCAAATCAATATTCTGTTCACCAGCATTCACTACGGCGCCACCGGGCGTCCGGTGTATCGCTACCGTCTCCAGCCGGAGCAAACGGGCCTGCTCAAGCAATACTGTCAGTAACGCGGTAGGTATCATCCAGCAGGGTAAAGCGGAAGTGGTGTGCTGAAGAGAACACCACTTCTTTTGTTTTGGTCACAAAGATGGCCTCAATGTCGGGGCGCGCACGCAGCGCGGCACAGCCCTTCTCCACGCCCATGCCGTACATCAGCGTGGTCCAGATATCGCCGTCGATGGAATCTTTCGAAATGATGGTGACGCTGTCCAGTTCGTTATCGAGCGGGTAACCGGTGCGCGGATCAAGAATGTGGTGATAGCGTTTGCCGTCTTGTTCAAAATAGCGCTCGTACGTTCCCGACGTGACGACGGACACGTTCTCAACGATCATCGTGCCGATCAGCGCATCTCCGGCGAACGGTTTTTTCAGCCCGACGTTCCAGCCCCCTTCCGGCGAGCCTAACGTCTGAATGTTGCCGCCGAGGTTAATCAGCCCCAGCTCCGCGCCCTCTTTATGCAGGTAATCCCGCACCCGATCGGCGATATAGCCTTTGGCAATCGCTCCCAGATCGATCTCCATCCCCGCTCTGGTCAGAAACACGCTGCTGCTGGCCTCATCAAGGAGAACATCCTCGGGCCGGGTTATCGCCAGCAGCGACGCGATTTCATCGGCAGGCGGAACGCTGTCCCCCTGAAAACCAATCTTCCAGCGCTTCACCAGCGGACCGATCGCCAGATTAAAGGCGCTGTCCTTGAGCAAGCTTGCCGCTTTTGCACAGCGGATCAGATCAAACACCGGCCGACTGACGGTGACCGGATGCTGGCCCGCCGCATGGTTAATGTCCATCACCTGCGAGTGCGCGCGGTTAACGGTGAGCAGATCTTCGTACTGTTTGATCAGACGAAACACGCGGGACGCGAGGGCTTCGTCATGGGAGAAGAGTTTCAGGAGGATGGGCGAGCCCATCAGAACGGCGGAGTAGCTGTAAACGCGATGGCTATCAGGCATGGCAGGAGTCCTCAGAAGTAGCCCCGGCAAGCTCCGCGCCGCCGGGGAAAATGCCGGATAGCGCTGTGCGTATCCGGCCTGGGAAGCAGGTGCCTTACATCTTTTTCGAACGCAGAGCCGCCTGATGTCCTGCAAGGGTACCAAAAATGATGATATCTGCCACTGCGTTACCGCCGATACGGTTGCCGCCGTGGATCCCGCCGACCACTTCACCGGCCGCAAACGCACCTGGCAGCACGTTGTGGTTGCTGTCCAACACGCAGGTTTCGGTGTTGATGGTCACGCCGCCCATGGTGTGGTGCACCCCCGGTGCAATCTGAATGGCGTAGAATGGCCCTTCATTGATTGGCGCACGCAGCGCGGTGGTACGTCCGAAGTCGTCATCGTGCTGTTTTTCAACGAAACCGTTGTAACGTTCCAGGGTCGCCAGGAAAGCGTGGTAATCCATGCCGAGCGCTTCCGCCAGCGCTTTTGGCGAGCTGGCGCTGGTCACGAAGCCTTTAGCGATGTACTCATCCGCGGCTTTGTTTTTGGCGCGTACATGCTCGTCAAAGACGATGTACGCGTATTTCTCCGGCAGGGCGATGATTGACGCCGAGACTTTATCGCGGGTCGACATTTCGTTGTAGAAGCGTTCCCCTTTCTGATTGACCAGAATCGCCCCGCCGCCGCGGATGGATTCGGAAATCAGGTATGAGGTTTTCTGTTCCACGGTTGGGTGAATTTGAATTTCCCCCATATCCACGGTACCTGCCCCGATACGCTCCAGCAGCGCGATGCCGCCGCCGGTCGCCCCTTTATGGTTGGTGGTAACGAACCCTTCCAGGTCAGGGCGGTATTTCACCACCATCTGGCTGTTAGCGCTGAAGCCGCCGGTGGCGACAATCACGCTTTTCGCTGCCACGGTGAGGGTTTCGTTCTCTTCGGTGGTCAGGCGCACGCCGGTCACTTCGCCGTTTTCGAAGATGATGTCGCTGACAGAGGTATCCAGCATCACCTCGATGTTGCGTTTGTTGACGTTACGCACCAGGCCGCTGATCAGGTAGCCGCCGACCGCTGAGCCGTCTTTTGGACGGTGGGTACGGTCAATGCTCATCCCGCCGGTGGTGGTGATGTCGTTCAGCATGATGCCGCGGGTTGCCAGCCATTCAATCGCCTGCGGCGCGTTCTCAACGAAGCGGTGCAGCAGTTCCGGGTTGTTCTTGTTGCCGCCACCTTTCAGGCTTTCCTGGTAGAACAGCTCTTTGCTGTCCTGAATGCCCTTCACGCGCTGGAAGCGGGTTTCTGCGGCGTTCATCCCGGCAGAGGCTTTAATGGTGTTGCCACCGATGGTTGGCATTTTCTCAACAATCAGCACGCTCGCGCCTTCGTCGTGCGCCTGAATCGCCGCCGCCAGACCGGCGCCGCCGCTGCCGACAACCACCACGTCCACGCTGCGGGTTTCGTTCGGGTCAACGCCCTCTTCCGCGGCCAGCGCTTTGCTGGATTTCAGCATCGCTTTAGAGACCGCTTTCTTCACCGCCTCGCTCTGGCTGGTTGCGCCGGTGATGGCATCCACGTGCGGGGTGTTGGCATCCAGAATGCGGGTGCGGATCTCTTCAAAGCTGGTGACAAACTCAACGTCTTCGCTCGGGCCAGAGGCCAGCTCGATGTCTGCAATGCGGTCAGTTTCCAGACTGACGTTAATCACCAGCTCGTTCGCGTCGTCCTGCACCTTCTCAGTAAACATGCCCGGTTTGAATTTCGATTCGCCCATGCTCATGTCGCGGATCATCGCTTCCACCAGCGAGAAGCGCCACAGCGGCTCAGGAATGTTCAGCGCCTCGCGCTGGGTGCTGTCCATAAACAGCTCCAGGTTTTCCCCGGCCGCGATGCGGTCGGTCCAGTCCGGGTAAGCGATGGTGGCACGGCCAACGGCAATCAGGTCGTAACCGTGGTCCAGCGCTTCATTGGCATCGGCGGCATTCACCACGCCGCCCACGCCCATCACCGGTACCTGAGCCAGCGTTTCAGAACGCATCGCGCAGTATTTTTCGATCAGCGGCGTCGGGTCCTGGGTGTCAACAATGGAAGGACGCAGGGTCGCGCCGACGGAGAAGTGGAGGTAGTCCACGCCGCGAGCCGCCAGTTTTTCCAGCAGGTACATGGTGTCTTCAAAGCGGATGCCCGGCACTTCAAGCTCTTCAGGAGAGAAGCGGTAGCCAATAATAAAGGCGTCGTCCGCGTACTGGCGCACCATTTTGTGGGTGATATCCAGTACTGCCAGCGGGAACTTCGCGCGGTTGTCGCGGCTGCCGCCCCACTCGTCATCGCGCTGGTTAGAGTTTGGCGAATAGAACTGCTGAATCAGATAGGTGTTTGCCCCGTGGATTTCCACGCCGTCGAAGCCGGCCTGGATGGCGCGGCGCACCGCTTCACCAAACTTGCCGATCATGCCTTCGACTTCTTCGCCAGTCAGTGCCACCGGCGTTGCTGCGCCCTCACGCGGCGCGGCAACAGCGCTTGGGCCAACCGGCGTACGGCCACCGATCAGTTTCGGGTCGACCATGCGGCCGCCGTGGTAGATCTGCAGCAGGGCTTTAGATCCTTTGGATTTGATCGCCTCCGCGATTTTCGCCAGCCCGGCAATTTTCTCGTCATTATCAATCCCGATCGCGCCCGGGAAGGCGAGACCGAGATCGTCGACGAAGCAGCACTCCACAATAATGGTGCCGATGCTTCCGGAACGGGCACGATAGTACTCCACCAGTTCGCTGGTGACGGTGCCGTCGTAATAGCCGGTGCAGGTGGTCATAGGGGCCATTAACAAACGGTTTTTCAGTTCAGTGCCATTCGGTAATGTGAAGGGGCTAAGAATACGTTCGTTAGTGCTCATAATTGAAACTCCAAACTTTTTAAAATTAAGAATTCGTTATCGGATTAATTTTTTAGTTCGTCGTTATTTGCCGATGTCATGATATTAATATAATGATTTTTTTAGTTTCTAAATTTATTACGTTAGTTAAAAAACTATTTAATCCCTGCAATAACACAATTAACACATTGGTGTTAGCGAATGTCATTTAGCCATTCACAATAATTTAAAATTCGTTAAATAATGATTGGTAAAACCACTTCCCCAACTAACTAAAAACACCCAACAAAACAAACACATATAAAATCACAGAAAATAAAAATGTTACAAAAATGATAAAATAAACCAATAAAAAAGGGAATACCCACATACGCCAGAGTGGTTATTAATAAAAGCATAAAAATAACGCTGCAATTCTATTTTTTTGATCGCGATCAATAGTTATGGCATCCAAAAGCGCAATATAAAAACATCATCAATTTTTAATTTAGCGCCTCCATAAAAGCGTTAAATTGCTATTACTGAAAATACAAAATCGCACCTTTAATAACTAAAAAAAGCAAAGAAACTTAAGAAAGTGATTTTGTTTTTCAGTACGACCGAATCTTTGACAACTTAAGACGTGAAACTATGAATACAAAAACTGCTGTAACGCCCCCTGTGGCGAACCAGGCATCAAATGGAAACGCAAAACGTCTGCTGATGATGGCACTGCCCGTCATCGTCGCCGTACTGCTGCTGTTTGTTCCGGTACCGGAAGGCCTGCCTCCTTACGCGTGGCACTATTTCGCTATCTTCGTTGGCGTGATCGTCGGTTTGATCTTCGAACCGCTGCCGGGCGCGGTGATCGGTCTCACCGGCGTGGTCGCCATTGCGCTGTGCAGCCAGTGGGTGCTGTTCAGCCCTGAACAGCTGGCTGATCCGAAATTCAAGCTGGCGGGCGCCTCCTTTAAATGGGCGGTGAGCGGGTTTGGTAACTCTACCGTCTGGCTAATTTTCGGTGCCTTTATGTTCGCCGCAGGCTATGACAAAACCCGCTTCGGCCGCCGTCTGGCGCTGATTCTGGTGAAATACCTCGGCCGTCGCAGCCTGACGCTCGGTTACGCGATTACGTTTGCTGACCTGCTGCTGGCACCGTTCACCCCGTCCAACACCGCGCGCAGCGGCGGGACCATCTACCCGATCATCGCTAACCTGCCGCCGCTGTACGGTTCAAAACCGAACGACCCAAGCGCGCGTAAGATTGGTTCGTATCTGATGTGGGTGGCGATCACCGCGGCCTGTATCACCAGCTCAATGTTCCTCTCCGCACTTGCGCCGAACCTGCTGGCCCTGGCGCTGGTGAAAAGTACGGTTGGAATCGATATCTCCTGGGGGACCTGGTTCCTCGCCTTCCTGCCGCTGGGTATCCTGCTGATTCTGACCATGCCGCTGCTGGCCTACTGGTTCTACCCACCAGAAGTGAAGGTAAACAACGAAGTGCCGCTGTGGGCGACCCGTGAGCTGGAAAAACTGGGCAAACTGTCCCGCAATGAAATCCTGCTGCTGGTGTTCGTGTGCTGTGCGCTGCTGATGTGGATCTTTGCCGCCGCGTGGATTGAACCGGCTATGGCTGCCCTGCTCATCGTCGGCCTGATGCTGTGGACCGGCGTGCTGGAGTGGAACGACATCACCGGTAATAAAGCCGCGTGGAACACCTTCGTCTGGTTTGCCACCCTTGTTGCGTTGGCGGATGGTCTCTCCTCTACCGGCTTTATCAGCTGGTTAGGTAAAGAAGGCGGTTTGCTGATGAGCGGTATCTCTCCGGGCGTAGCGACCATCGTCCTGCTGCTGGCGTTCTACCTGCTGCACTACCTGTTTGCCAGCACCACCGCGCACACCACGGCGCTGCTGCCAGCGATGCTGACCATCGCCTCCACCATCCCGGGCATGAATATGGAAGTGTTTGTTCTGCTGATGGTGACCTCGCTGGGCGTGATGGGGATCATCACCCCGTACGGCACTGGCCCAAGCCCGATCTACTACGGTAGCGGCTACCTGCCAACCAAAGACTACTGGCGCCTCGGCACCATCTTCGGTGCCATCTTCCTGGCGGCCCTGCTGCTGATTGGCTATCCGTGGATGTCCATGATGTTCTGATTCCTGACCGCCGGACTTCTCCTCCGGCGGTTTTATTTTTTTGGAGCAAGCTATGTCAAACAAACCGTTTTTTTATCAAAACCCCTTCCCACTGGCGCACGACGACACCGAATACTATCTGCTGACCAAAGAGCATGTTTCCGTTGCCGAGTTCGAAGGCCAGGAAGTGCTGAAAGTGGAGCCGGAAGCGCTGACCCTGCTGGCGCAGCAGGCCTTCCACGATGCTGCGTTTATGCTGCGTCCTTCCCATCAGCAGCAGGTTGCCGCCATCCTCAACGACCCGGAAGCCAGCCAGAACGATAAGTACGTTGCCCTGCAGTTCCTGCGCAACTCCGAAATCGCGGCCAAAGGCGTGCTGCCGACCTGCCAGGATACCGGCACCGCGATCATCATGGGTAAAAAAGGCCAGCGCGTCTGGACCGGCGGCGGTGACGAAGCGGCCCTGAGCCAGGGCGTGTATAACACCTACATTGAAGACAACCTGCGCTACTCCCAGAACGCGGCGCTGGATATGTATAAAGAGGTGAACACCGGCACCAACCTGCCCGCGCAGATCGATCTCTACAGCGTGGACGGCGATGAATATAAATTCCTGTGCATGGCGAAAGGCGGTGGCTCTGCCAACAAAACCTATCTCTACCAGGAAACCAAAGCGCTGATCACCCCGGCTAAGCTGAAAAATTACCTGGTTGAGAAGATGCGTACCCTGGGGACGGCAGCCTGCCCGCCGTACCACATTGCCTTTGTTATCGGCGGAACCTCGGCGGAAGCTACGCTGAAAACCGTGAAGCTGGCTTCCACGCGCTACTACGACGCGCTGCCAACGGAAGGCAACGAACACGGCCAGGCGTTCCGCGACGTTCAGCTCGAACAGGAGCTGCTCCAGGAAGCCCAGAACCTCGGCCTCGGCGCGCAGTTTGGCGGTAAATACTTCGCTCACGACATCCGCGTGATCCGCCTGCCGCGCCACGGCGCCTCCTGCCCTATCGGCATGGGGGTCTCCTGCTCCGCGGACCGCAACATCAAAGCGAAAATCAACCACGACGGGATCTGGATTGAGAAGCTGGAGCACAACCCGGGCCAGTACATTCCTGAATCACTGCGCCAGCAGGGCGAAGGCGATGTGGTCAGCATCGATCTGAACAAGCCGATGAATGAGATCCTGGCGCAGCTTTCCGCGCACCCGGTCTCTACCCGCCTGTCGCTGAACGGGACCATCATCGTGGCGCGCGACATCGCCCACGCGAAGCTGAAAGAGCTAATCGACAACGGTGAGGAACTGCCGCAGTACGTCAAAGATCACCCGATCTACTACGCAGGCCCGGCCAAAACGCCGGAAGGCTACGCGTCTGGCTCACTCGGCCCAACCACGGCAGGGCGCATGGATTCGTACGTAGACCTACTGCAGTCCCACGGCGCGAGCATGATCATGCTGGCGAAAGGCAACCGCAGCCAGCAGGTGACGGACGCCTGCCATAAGCACGGCGGCTTCTACCTGGGCAGCATCGGCGGCCCAGCGGCGGTGCTGGCGCAAAACAGCATCAAGAGCCTGGAGTGCGTGGCGTATCCTGAGCTAGGCATGGAAGCTATCTGGAAGATCGAGGTCGAGAACTTCCCGGCGTTTATCCTGGTGGATGACAAAGGCAACGATTTCTTCCAGCAGATCCAGAACCCGCAGTGTAAAGGCTGTTCACAGCGCTGATTGCTTCCATACGTCCGGCAAGAGCGACAGCGTTTCAGCGATTGTGCTGCGCTTGTCGCTCCCCGGCTTCCAGATGGTGACCATCGTCTGACCAATCCCCTGGCTGCCCACTTCGGTGTGCAGCCTTTTTACGTTTTGCCACTGCCCGGCGTGAAAATGCGTCGGTAAGAATCCCCAGCCGCAGCCGCGCTCCAGCAGACCGCGCAGCATCTCCGGCTCATTGGTAAAGAGGGTATGCCCCGAAATCTGCAGGCGGCGCGCCACCGGCTCGTCCGAGGCGGGGTGCATGACGAGCTGAGGTACCAGGGAGAGATCGAGCAGCGACAGAGGGGAAGCACTGTCCGCAAACAGCCAGCTGGCGGCATAAAAATCCATCTCGATGGCCCCCAGGGCACGCCACTCCATGTCGTTGCCCACGCTGCGGTTGCGCGCCTGGCAGATGGCCAGATCCGCGTCGTTATTCGCCAGCAGCCGTTCCGATTCATCCCGCGAGGCGCAGATAAGGCTCAGGCGGATTTTTCGCACCGCCATTTCAGCAATCACCCCGTGCAGAAAGGCTCTGGGCGTAAAAGGATCGTAGACCAGCGTCAGGTCCTGCGTGGCACCGTGCGGCACCTCTCTGGCAAACGCCTCAAAGGCTTTTACCTGCCGCATCAGGAGGTGCGCCTGGCGCTGAAGCTGTTCCCCTTCGGGCGTGAGCCGCAGGGTGCGGCCGTCGCGAATAAACAGCGCGTAGCCCAACCCATCCTCAAGAAAATCAACCAGATCGCGAAGCGTCGTGCGGTCCTTCTTCAGCGCCACCGCGGCTTTACTGAGGCTCCCATTCTCGGCCACGGCGGTAAAAGCCTCGAGCTGTGCAAAAGAGTAAATCAGTCCCGCCACGCTACGCTCCCTCTGTTTTTTAGGGGGATTTTCCCCCACTACGCGTTTTTTATTATAGCCCCAGGGTTTTTAAACTGAAGCCGTTCTTAACCTGTAAGAGACGGATATGAAAAACAGAAAAGTAAACCATGCCCTGCTGGCGGGCCTTGTCTTCAGCACCCTGCTCTCCCCTGCGGCAGTGGCGGCCTGTAAAGGCACCGACCTCAGCGCCTGCCCTGCCCCCTTCGACACCACGCTGCCTGACACCCATAAGATGCTTACCTGGAGTCAGGCCGATCGCGTGGTGGGCTTTCGCAATGACTACCGCAACTACACCGGGGATGTTTTCCACCACGGTAACGCTGTGCCGCTGGAAATGTCGGACAAGCCGCTCACGGACGCACACTATCAGGTCAACGGCAGGCGCTACGGCCTTAAGGACTACCTCCAGCGGCAGAACGTCAGCGGCATGCTGGTGCTGAAGGACGGCAAAATCGTCTGGAAGTATCTTGGAGAGGGCAATACCGACTCGACGCTCTGGACCTCGCGCTCGGTTGGGAAATCGGTGGTATCGGCGCTGGTGGGCGTGGCCCTCAAAGAGGGAAAAATTCACTCGCTCGACGACCTGGTCACGCGGTATGAACCCGACCTGAAAGGCACCGCGTGGGACGGCGTGACGCTTAAGCAGCTGATCACCCATACCTCCGGCGTGGCCTGGAACGAGGATTACACCAACCCTAAATCCGACTTCGCGCAGCTCACCGAGTGCGAGGCGAAGCCGGGTACCTATGACTGCGTGCGCAAGCTGGTGAAGGGGCTGCGCAGGGCGCACCCGGCCGGAGAGAGCTGGTCTTACTCTTCGGGCGGCGCCTGGCTGCTGGGTGACGTGCTGGAGCGGGCCACCGGCATGACTCTTGCGGCCTATCTGGAGAAAAGCATCTGGCAGCCTTACGGCATGGCGAGCGACGGCGTGTGGCATGCCTACAGCAAAGGCCAGCACGACGTCGGCGCGCACGGCTTTAACGCCACGCTGGAGGACTGGGGACGCTTCGGGCAATTTATCCTGAACAACGGTACGCTGCCGAACGGTAAGACCATCCTGCCGGAAAACTGGATTCGGCAGTCGTCAGACTGGACGAAGGCCAAAGGCTCGGTCTCTGACGCCCATCCCGAAGGGCTTTACGGCTATCAGTGGTGGAACAACGAAGTGCCCGCCAACGCCACGGGCGTAGAGCCGACGGCCCAGGATTCGCTGAAAGGTTCACTCTGGGCGCTGGGCATTTTCGGGCAGATGATTATGGTGAACCCGAAGGAAAATCTGGTCATCGTCCAGTGGTCTACCTGGCCGCAGGCGGAACCGTCCTTCAGCGCCCAGCCGCTGGAAGCCTCTCTGATGTTTAGCGCGATTGCCAGGGCGCTGCGCTAAATGGCCTCCGCCGGGTAACGACGCGGTTACCCGGCTCATTCTGAAACGCGCCTCTGCGCTACATCACAAAATCGCAATATCAGAGACTTACAGAATGATGGTGAATAAAAAGCCAACATTTTGTTAAGTTATTGTTGCCATTAATTGTATTTATTCGCCGGATTATATTCATGCAAGAAATGCATCAGTCGATGCGGCATTTGCGCTTATCTAATTCCTCATCCTGATCCAGTTTTCAGAAACAGACGCGTAAAACGTCAACAATAAACTGGAGATAACCATGTTTTCCTCAACCTCACCTGCAACCGTACGGTCGAAGGCGGGCGCGATACTTCGCGTCACGTCCGGCAACTTTCTTGAGCAATTCGATTTCTTTCTGTTCGGCTTCTATGCCACCTACATCGCCCACACGTTCTTCCCGGCGAGCAGTGAATTTGCGTCGCTGATGATGACCTTCGCCGTCTTCGGCGCGGGCTTTTTGATGCGTCCAATCGGCGCCATTGTGCTGGGGGCTTATATTGACAAGGTTGGCCGCCGCAAAGGGCTAATAGTGACGCTTTCCATTATGGCGGCAGGCACCTTCCTGATCGTGCTGATCCCGTCTTATCAAAGTATTGGGCTTTGGGCGCCGCTGCTGGTGCTGACGGGCCGTCTGCTACAGGGCTTTTCCGCCGGCGCGGAGCTTGGGGGCGTGTCGGTCTATCTCGCGGAAATCGCCACGCCGGGCCGCAAGGGCTTTTACACCAGCTGGCAGTCCGGTAGCCAGCAGGTCGCCATTATGGTCGCCGCCGCAATGGGCTTTGCGCTGAACGCGGTGCTGGAAGAGAGCGCCATTCGCGAATGGGGCTGGCGCATTCCGTTCCTGTTCGGCTGTTTAATCGTGCCGTTTATCTTTTTCCTGCGCCGCAAGCTGGAGGAGACGGAAGAGTTCAGCGCGCGCCGCCATCATCTGGAGATGCGCCAGGTCTTTAAAACGCTGCTCGCGAACTGGCAGGTGGTGGTCGCGGGCATGCTGATGGTGGCGATGACCACCACGGCCTTTTATCTGATCACCGTTTATGCGCCCACCTTTGGTAAAAAGGTGCTGATGCTGAGCGCGTCAGACAGCCTGCTGGTCACGCTGCTGGTGGCGATCTCTAACTTCATCTGGCTGCCGGTGGGCGGTGCCCTGTCGGACCGTTTTGGCCGCAAGCCGGTGCTGATTGCCATGACCCTGCTGGCGCTGGCGACCAGCTACCCGGCCCTGACGCTGCTGGCGAACGCGCCCAGCTTCTCGATGATGCTGAGCGTGCTGCTGTGGCTCTCCTTCCTCTACGGCCTCTATAACGGCGCGATGATCCCGGCGCTGACGGAAATTATGCCTGCTGAAGTCCGCGTAGCAGGGTTCTCTCTGGCTTACAGCCTGGCAACGGCGGTGTTCGGTGGCTTTACCCCGGTGATGTCCACCGCGCTGATTGAATACACCGGTGACAAAGCCTCGCCGGGCTACTGGATGAGCTTCGCTGCGGTATGTGCCCTGCTGGCAACGCTCTACCTCTACCGCCGTCGTGCGATGTCGCTGCAAAATACCGTCAAGTCACAGGGGGCCGCATGAAACGCACGTCTCGCTATACCGCCAGCGCGCTGGTGCTGATGTTCCTGAGCGCGAGCGCCTGCGCGCAGGACGTGAAGGTCATGATTTCCGGCGGCTTCAAAGCCGCCCTGGAAAAGCTGGCGCCGGAGTATGAACGCCAGACCGGGGATAAAATTGTGGTCATCCCCGGCCCCTCAATGGGCAATACGCCGCAGGCGATCCCAAACCGGCTCGCGCGCGGCGAGAAGGCCGACGTGGTGATTATGGTGGGCGATGCGCTGGAGAAGCTCGAAAAGGCGAGCCAGACCCGGCCGGGTTCGCGAACGGAACTTGCGGACTCTCCCGTCGGCATGGTGGTAAAAAAAGGAGCGGATATACCGGACATCAGCAGCGACGCGAAACTGCGTGAAACGCTGCTGCAGGCCAGCTCCATCGCCTACTCTGACAGCGCCAGCGGCAGGTACGTCAGCCAGGGGCTGTTCAAAAAGCTGGGCATTGAAAAGGAGGTCGCCGATAAAGCGACAATGGTCGAGCGCATTCCGGTCGCGTCGGAAGTGGCTAAAGGAAAATACGCCGTCGGTTTCCAGCAGGTTAGCGAGCTTCTGCCGGTTCAGGGCGTCACCTTTGTCGGGAAAATCCCTGACAATGTGCAATACATCACGCGCTTCGCGGGTGCGGTCACTCGTCACGCTGAACACCCTGACGAGGGGAAAGCGCTGTTGACCTATCTCGCCTCACCGCCCTCACGCGCCGTCATCGAGAAGACGGGGATGATCCCCGTTACGTCCGGCGATACTGCTCGGTGATCTGCTTTTCCAGTTCAGCCGCAATGTAAGACTGGATGCGCCCCCGGCGCCGGATAAGCCCAACGGTGCGTTTCACTTCCGGCGCCACCAGCGGCAGATGCGTCAACAGCGTGTGCTCAGAGGTCGGCATTGACATGGCGGGAACGGCAGCGATGCCAATCCCCGCCTCTACCATACCGAGCATCGTGGTGACGTGACGCGTTTCGCAGACGCTGGGGCGCCCGGGAATAATATCCCCCAGCATCCGATCGAGCAGGTTACGGTTACCTGACGTTTTATCGAGGGAGATATAATCCTGCTGATAAAACGCCTGCCACGTCAGGTGACTCTTCTGCGCCACGGGGTGATCCTTTCGGCACGCCGCGACGTAGACATCCTCCACCAGCGGGAAAAACTCGATTTCAGACGGCAGGTTTCCTGCGAAGCAGATGCCGAAATCCGCCTGGCTGCGGGCCACGGCGTCAATCACATTCCCCGCGCTGCTGTCGATGAGCTTGATGCGAACGCGCGGATACCGAGACTGAAAACGCCGGATCACGTCGGGCATAAAGTAACAGGCTGCGGAAGGGACCGCGGCAACCGTGATTAGCCCCGTCCGCTCTTCGCTGGCCTTATCGACATCCGCCAGCATTGACTCCACGCTGTCGAGCAGCTGCGCAGAGCGCTCGGCAAAGTTTTGCCCGTAGAGCGTCAGCGCCACGCGGCGGGTGGTGCGATCGAACAGCCTGTTTCCCAGCGCGGCTTCCAGCTTTTCAATCCTGCGGCTCAGCGCCGACTGGGATAAGCAGATAGATTCAGCAGCGACACGGAAGTTACCGTATTCCACTAACGCTCTGAAAGCATAAAGATCGTTAAGGTCAAAATTCACGGGCATGGCGTCTGGATGTCCTGTCAGGGAATACGCAACAAAGTCAAAAATAATAGCGTCTTATTGACCTGCCGCAACCGGCCAGGCGTTGAAATGCCGATCAGAGGTCGTTGAGATGCAGGCGGACGTACCCGGCGCGGTCGGCAATGGCCTGCCGCTCCTCTTCCGTCATGTCCGCAAGCTGTTTAAAGACAATGCCCAGGCGGGGATTGTTACCGAGACGCGCCTGATTGCGCGCAAAGAAGTCCCAGTAAAGGGCATTGAAGGGGCAGGCCTGCTCTCCGGTACGCTGGTTGTGTTGATACCGGCACCCCTGACAGTAATTACTCATCTTATGAATATATGACGCGCTTGAGACGTAGGGTTTACTGGCCAGCAACCCGCCATCGCCAAACTGGCTCATGCCGAGGGTATTGGGCAGTTCCACCCACTCAAAGGCGTCAATATAGACGCCCAGATACCATTCATGAACCGCCTGCGGCGACAGGCCGCTGAGCAGGCTAAAGTTTCCAATGACCATCAGGCGCTGGATATGGTGGGCGTAAGCCTCGGTGAGCGACTGCCCAACGGCATGCGCCAGGCAGCGCATCTGCGTCTTGCCCGTCCAGAACCAGTCCGGCAGCGGGGCGTGCTGGTCTAAGGCATTCAGTTCCCGATAGCCGGGCATCTGCGACCAGTAGATCCCGCGCACATACTCCCGCCAGCCGAGAATTTGCCGGATAAACCCTTCGACGGCAGGCAGCGGCGCGTGGCCCAAACGCCACGCCTGCTGGGCGGCGGCAACCACTTCCCGCGGATTAAGCATCTTTGTATTCAGCGCAAACGAAATTAACGAATGGAAAAGAAAAGGTTCCTCTGTGTGCATCGCGTCCTGCCAGTTTCCAAACTGCGGGAGCACGTGCGTGATAAATTCATCCAGCCTGGCTTTGGCTTCAGAACGGTTGAGCGGCCAGCGGAAATTGTCGGCCTGCGGTTCGCCGAAGGTCTTTACGCCGCAGCGTTGGATCTCCGCCCATAAGGCGGAACGATCGTGGCAGGGACGCGCGTCCCCCGGCGCGGGAGGCTCGCCGGACCAGCGCTTTCGGTTTTCAGCATCGAAATTCCATTTCCCCCCTTCCGGCTCGCCTTCAGAGGTTAACAGGACGCCGTGCCGACGACGCATTTCCCGGTAAAAATACTCCATTCGCCAGCTTTTGCGCGACGCAAAAAACGCGCTGACCTGTTCCCGAGTGGTGAAGAAATGCTCGCTGCTGACGCAGGCCGTGTCAACGGAGACCGTCTTCGCCCACGCCTGCAGCTGCGTATCAAGACGCCATTCGTCGGGCTCCTGCCATATCACTCTGCCCGCGCCGTAATGCGCGACAAGCGCGTTGAGATTGTCTTCCAGCGCGCCGCGGTTTGAATCATCAGAGAGCCGGACATACCTCACCCGATGCCCCTTCTCCTTTAACGCAGAGGCAAACGCCCGCATGGCGGCGAAGATAGCGATAACTTTCTGGGCGTGATGAAGCACATAGGCGGTTTCTGCCCGGAGTTCCAGCATCACGTAAATGATGTTCGGACTGCAGGTATCAAACCAGCTGTGATGCGGATTAAGCTGATCGCCCAGGATCAGACGTAGCTCGGTCAACGGTGGCTCCTGCGACAGCGTTCAGAACAGTATTTAACCTCATTCCAGCATTTCGCCCATTTCTTGCGCCACGTCATGGGCCGCTGGCAGTGCACACACAGTCGACTGGGCAGGTCCTGCTTGTTACCTTTGAAATCGCTCATCTTTTCAATACCGTACTGATTTATTCACCCCACCTGCGGATAAAGGCTACGACAGACTTCACAAAATGAAGGTGATGCCCGCAAACCGCTACCCACCGCTACGTACGAAATGATAGTTTATTCAGGCTGGATTTGTCGCAGCAGGCGATATTCTGGCATCTTAACCGAATCTGACTTTCCCATTTTTGTTCAAGTGACGAGTTTGCGAGCAAAGCGATGATAAAGTGGCCCTGGAAAACGAATGAGGCTGGCCGGGATGTGGCGCTGCCATGGGATGACGCGCTGACGATCCCTGTTCTGGCTAATCTAAACCCGGATGAACAATCGAAACTGGTTCAGCTGGCGGATCGTTTTTTACAGCAAAAGCGCCTGGTGCCGCTGCAGGGGTTTGAACTCGATCCCCTGAAAAACGCCCGCATCGCGCTGCTTTTCTGTCTGCCGGTGCTTGAACTCGGCATTGAGTGGCTGGACGGTTTCCACGAAGTGCTTATCTATCCTGCGCCGTTCGTGGTGGATGACGAATGGCAGGACGATATTGGGCTGGTGCATAATCAGCGCGTGGTGCAGTCAGGACAAAGCTGGCAGCAAGGGCCGATTATCCTCAACTGGCTCGATATTCAGGACTCGTTCGACGCCTCCGGTTTTAATCTGATTATCCATGAAGTGGCGCACAAGCTGGATACCCGCAACGGCGATCGCGCCAGCGGCGTCCCGCGGATCCCGCTTCGCGAGGTCGCGGGCTGGGAGCACGACCTGCACGCGGCGATGGATAACATCCAGGATGAAATAGACCTGGTGGGCGAAAGCGCGGCCAGCATTGACGCCTATGCGGCAACCGACCCGGCTGAGTGCTTTGCGGTGCTCTCCGAGTACTTCTTCAGCGCGCCCGAGCTCTTCGCGCCCCGTTTCCCGGCCCTCTGGCAACGTTTCTGCCAGTTTTATCAGCAGGATCCGCTACAGCGCCTGCGGCAGAATGAGGCGTCCGGCGGGCATTCGTCCCGCCAGTTTCATTAAGCTTTTTCAGCAGGGGTACGCTCGGTTGACCATACCCCTATGCTCAGGGCTAAAAACAGCAATGCCATTCCCCACGCGGCCACCGTTAAAGACTGCTCCCCGTAAAAGCGCGTCACGACCGGCACCATCAGCGCGCTGACGCCGTAGCCTAACGTGTGGCTGGTGGCGATGACGCCCGCCCCTTTCCCCGTGGTTAGCCGATCGTTCAGCAGCAGCTGGTAGCCCGGCGTGGCCATCGCCGCCCCGAGTGACGTGATAACAATCCCCACGTAGAACAGCGCTAAACCGGCGACAGCCATCAGCCCAAGCCCGGCCACCATCAGCACCGCCGCGATGCAAAGCAATGTCACCGGGCTGAAATGCTGCGGGCGGACCACCAGAAACTGTGCCGCGAGCGTGGCCAGCGCGGCCAGGCTCAGCAGGAGCGCGACATGATGGCTGATCTCCCGGGCGTTACCGTCCAGCAACGGGCTAAGATGCGGTGACAGGCCAATCTGCATCAGGCTCACCAGCGCCGCCAGCAGCAGCGCCAGCAGCAGGAACGGCAGCATGGAGGCCTGCAGGCGGGTTGCCTGGTGGGCTACCGGCGGCAGCGGCGGGTCAGCGACTTCGCGAAGCACCAGCAGCAGAGCGAGAAGCGGCGCAACCGCCATCAGCCAGAGCGGCGCCACCGGATTAACGCTGAGCATCAGCGCCGCCAGCGGCGGGCCGAGCAAACGCCCGCAGCTGAGGCCGGAGCTTATCGTCGCCAGCGCCGCCATTCTTTTCTCCAGCCCCGCACGCTGAATCACCCACGTCTGGGCCGCAGGCACCAGCCCCGAGACCGTCAGCCCGTAGAGCAGGCGCGAGAAAATAAGCCCCGCCAGCCCCCAGACCGCATCCAGCCTTCCGGCCGCCATCCCCCAGACCACCAGGGCCATCACGACGAAACTCGCCAGATAGCCGCTTAGCGAGGCCAGCATGACGGACTTACACCCCTTTCGCTCGCTCTGACGCCCCCACCAGGGCGAGGCAGGTAAAAAGAGCATGGATCCAAACATCAACAGCCCGGCCCAGACAGAGAGTGACAGCCCGGTCAGGGTGACCAGCTGCGGGAGCATCACCAGCAAGCCGTTTTGCCCGATGCCCAGTAACCCCGCAGATAGCGCCAGGGGCCAGTTAGCTTTTGAAGTGACGTTTTCCGTCAAGGTTTCAGAGTCAGCGCGCATGAGAATGTGAACATAGTGTCAATAAATGTGTGGAAATTATGAAGTTTATGAAAACAAATATTGCAAAAATGGTTGCGAGTGTAAACAGAATGAATATCATAACGAGAATTATTATCAATCATGGAATGAGGTACATCTATGCGTGCTCTGCTCCGCGCCGCCGGTACAGACGTTGCAGCCCAGTGCTTTTTAAACGCCCTGTTGCGTGAAACGAAGGACTGGCGCTATCTCCCCGCTTCCGATGCGGATGCGCTATCTGAGATCCATATCCCGCTTTTCCAAACCCAGGCGCTTCGGGTGCCGGTACGCTATTTCTCACCCACCCAGCATCATCAGTACCGTTTCCCGGCAACGCTGATTCAGAGCAACAGCGACAGGGGTGACGCCGTCACTTTCCCTCAACTGGTTGATTTAATTCTTGTAAAACCGTCCGTAAAAGGCTCGCTGGATGCCGATACGCTGGCGCGTTTTAAGCAGCGCGTTCTCGAAAGCCATGCCCACACCTGGCAGGCGATTGATTTACGCCACAGTTGGGCAACCCTGCGCGATAAGCCGCTGACGTTTGCCGAAGCGGAACAGGCGCTGCTGGTCGGCCATGCGTTTCACCCGGCACCGAAGTCCCACGAGCCGTTCAACGAAGCCGAGGCGCGCCGCTTTTTGCCCGATTTCGCCTCCCGCTTCCCGCTGCGCTGGTTTGCCGTTGAGAGCACGCTCGTTGCCGGCGACAGCCTGAACGTCTCCCTGCGTGAGCGTCTGCTGCGCTTTGCGGCCCAGAGCGCGCCCGAGCTGCTCGGCCACTTTACCGACACCCGCTGGCTGCTGCCGATGCACCCGTGGCAGGCCGACTATCTGCTGGAGCAGGACTGGTGCCAGCGTCTGGTGGAAAACGGTTCACTGCAGGACCTGGGTGAAGCGGGCGCACAGTGGCTGCCCACCAGCTCCTCCCGCTCGCTGTACAGCGAGACCAACAGCGACATGATTAAGTTCTCCCTCAGCGTGCGCCTGACCAACTCCGTGCGGACGCTGTCGGTGAAAGAGGTGAAGCGCGGCATGCGCCTGGCGCGTCTGGCAAAAACGGAACGCTGGCAGGATTTACAGGCGCGCTACCCGACCATGCGCGTGATGCAGGAAGACGGCTGGGCGGGACTGCGTGATGAAAGCGGCACTATTCAGGAAGAGAGCCTGATGGCCCTGCGCGTCAATCTGCTGTTCGATACGCCAGACACCCAGACCAACGTGCTGGTGAGCCTGACGCAGGCCGCGCCGGACGGCGGTGACAGCCTACTCGCCGCGGCGGTGCGCCGTCTGAGCCAGCGTCTGGATCTCCCGCTCGCCCAGGCCGCCCGCTGCTGGCTGGACGCCTACTGCGACCGCGTATTGCTTCCGCTGTTCAGCGCCGAGGCGGACTACGGTCTGGTCCTGCTGGCGCACCAGCAAAATATCCTCGTTGAGATGCAGCAGGATTTCCCGGTCGGGCTGATCTACCGCGACTGCCAGGGCAGCGCGTGGACCGAAGGCGCCGACGCGTGGCTGAAAGAGGCGGGCGAAACTGAGGTGGAAAACCGCTTTGGCGAGAGCCAGCTGCTGCGCTACTTCCCTTACTACCTGCTGCTGAACTCTACCCTTGCCGTCACCGCCGCCCTTGCCGCCGCCGGTTTTGACAGCGAAGAGAGCCTGATGTCCCGGGTGCGCGACGCGCTGGCGGCACTGCGCCGCACGGCGAAGCAGACCCGCTGCCTCGACTACGTGCTCGACAGCCCGACCTGGAACTGCAAAGGCAACTTCTTCTGCTACCTGCACGATCGCAATGAGAACACCATCGCCGATCCGGCGGTGATCTATTTCGACTTTAGCAACCCGTTCTACAAGGAGAAGGCGTGATGGCTATCGCGAATATCGTCCATTCCGGCTACGGCTTTCACTGCACCGCAACGGATCGCGCCCTGCCGCTGGCGTTGGGTCTCGACGGCAGCGCGGTGCTGGAGCGTCTGAAGGGGATCCCGGACGGCTGGCTGGTGGAAGCCCTGGATCAGCTGTTTGTGGCCGCCCCCGCGCTGACCGGCATTACGTTGCCGTGGGCGGACTGGCAGGATGAACCCCAGGCGCAGGCGCTGTTTGGCCTGGCCCACGGTGATTATCTGGCGCGCGACGCCTTCTGGCAGCTGCCGCTGTGGCTGAAGGGCGAACGCCCGCAGGCGAGCGGCGGAATGCAGTTTGACGAGAGCCGTCAACTGTACTTCCCGCTGCGCCCTCGCCGCCCGCAGGGTGAGGTGTATCGCCGTTACGATCCGCAAATTAAGCGTACCCTCAGCTTCCGCGTGGCCGACGTGGCGCTGGACGGCGAGCGTTTTACCCGCTGGATGAATAACCCGCGCGTGAACGCCTTCTGGGAGATGGCGGGCCCGCAGGCCGAGCAGGAAAACTACCTGCGCCGTCAGCTCGACTCGACCTACTGCTACCCGGTTATCGGCTGCTTCGACGATCAACCGTTTGGCTATTTTGAACTCTACTGGGCACCGGAAGACCGCATTGGCCGCCACTATCGCTGGCAGCCGTTTGACCGCGGGCTGCACATGCTGGTGGGCGAAGAGAACTGGCGCGGCGCGCAGTACATCCGCAGCTGGCTGCGCGGTCTGAGCCACTATCTGTATCTCGACGAACCGCGCACCACGCGCATCGTGGCCGAGCCGCGCTTCGACAACCAGCGCCTGTTCCGTCACCTTTCCTCTGCCGTTTTTGACACGGTGAAAGAGTTCGACTTCCCGCATAAACGCTCGCGCCTCATTATGAGCCAGCGTCACCGCTTCTTCAGCGAGGTGGGCCTGTGAACGCGCTCTGGGAAAAAGTGAACCGCGAGATGGTGGCGAAGATCCTCGCCGAGCTGGAATACGAGCGCACCCTGCGCGCCGAGCCGCTTTCGTCGGACGCCTGGCGCATCACCATGGGCAACGCGTCCTGGCAGTTTTGCGCCACGCGCGGGATCTGGGGCTGGCTGCATATCGACCCGGACAGCCTGACCACCGCCAGCGGCGATGCCGTCGAAGCGGAAAGCGCGCTGCTGCAGCTGGCGACGGTGCTGGAGATGAGCGACGCGCAAACGGCAGAGCACATGGAGGACCTCTACGCCACGCTGCGCGGCGACATGCAGCTGCTGCAGGCGCGTGACGCGCTGGATGCGGACGCGCTGATCCACCTCGATCCGGACGAATTACAGTGCCTGATGCGCGGTCACCCGAAGTTTATTTTCAACAAAGGTCGCCGCGGCTGGGGGCTGGACGCGCTGCGCCAGTACGCACCGGAGTACCGCGGACGTTTTCGTCTGCACTGGGTTGCCGTTCAGCGAGAGCATCTGGTCTGGAGCAGCGACGCCGATTGCGATATCAGCGCCCTGCTGGCGAGCGCCATGGACAACGCCGAGCGCGCCCGCTTTGACGCCCGCTGGCAGGCGCTGGGCCTCGACGAGAGCTGGCTGCCGGTGCCGCTGCACCCGTGGCAGTGGCAGCAGAAGATTGCCATTCATTTCCTGCCGCAGCTGGCGCGCGGTGAGATGGTTGAGCTGGGCGAGTTTGGCGATGAGTACCTGGCGCAGCAGTCCCTGCGCACGCTCACCAACGCCAGCCGTCGTGCGCCGTTTGACATTAAGCTTCCGCTGACGATCTACAACACCTCCTGCTATCGCGGTATTCCGGGCAAATACATTGCCGCCGGGCCGCTGGCCTCGCGCTGGCTGCAGCAGCAGTTTGCCACCGACGCCACGCTTGCCCGCTCTGGCGCGCAGGTACTTGGCGAACCCGCCGCCGGATATCTGTCGCATCCGGGCTATGCGGCGCTGCCGAAAGCGCCGTACCGCTATCAGGAGATGCTGGGCGTGATCTGGCGCGAGAACCCGTCCTGCTATCTGCAGGAGGGCGAACAGGCGGTGCTGATGGCGGCGCTAATGGAAACCGACAACGCCGGGCGTCCGCTGATCGACGCGTGGATCACGCGCTCGGGGTTAACCGCCGACGCGTGGCTGGAAAAGCTGTTTGAGGCAACGGTGATCCCGTTCTACCACCTGCTCTGCCGCTACGGCGTGGCTCTGATTGCCCACGGCCAGAACGTGACGCTGGTGATGAAAGACTACGTCCCGCAGCGCATCCTGCTGAAGGATTTCCAGGGCGATATGCGCCTGGTGGATGAAGATTTCCCGCAGGCGGAAAGCCTGCCGGAACAGGTGAAGGCCGTCACGGCGCGCCTGAGCGCGGATTACATCATCCACGATCTGCAAACCGGCAACTTCGTGACGGTGCTGCGCTTTATCTCGCGCCTCACGCTGCAAAGCGGCGTCAGCGAAACGCGTTTCTATCAGATCCTCGCCGGCGTTCTGCACCGCTATATGGCCGCGCACCCCGAGCTTGCCGAGCGCTTCGCGACGTTCGACCTGTTTAAGCCGCAAATTATTCGCGTGATCCTCAACCCGGTCAAACTGACCTTCTCCGAACACGACGGCGGCAGCCGCATGCTGCCGAACTACGTCACCGACCTTGATAACCCTCTTTTTCTGGCCTCCCGGGAGTCCGCGCAATGAAAACCTATGATTTCATCGGCATTGGTATCGGCCCGTTTAACCTTAGCATCGCCGCCCTCGCAGAAGGACTGGACGGCTTTAGCTCGCTGTTTCTTGAGCGCAAACCGCACTTTTCCTGGCACCCGGGGATGATGGTGCCGGACTGCCACATGCAAACCAGCTTCCTGAAGGATCTGGTCAGCGCCGTGGAGCCGACCAACCGCCACAGCTTCCTGAACTACCTGGTGCAGCGTAAAAAATTCTACCGCTTCCTGACCACCGAGCAGCGCACCGTTTCACGGGAGGAGTTTGCCGACTACCTGTGCTGGGCGGCGGACAAGCTCACCAACCTCGCCTTCAGCCAGCAGGTGCAGCAGGTGAGCTTTGATGAGCAACGTGGCCTGTTTGAGGTAGTGACCCAGCGCGATCGCTTCCTGGCGCGCCACGTCTGCGTGGGGATCGGTAAGCAGATCAACCTGCCGGACTGCGTCACGGCGCAGGACGATAGCTGCTTCCATGCCAGCGAGATGATGCTGCGCACGCCGGATCTCGCGGGCAAGCGCGTTACCGTCGTCGGCGGCGGCCAGAGCGGCGCCGACCTGTTCCTGAATATTTTCCGTGGCGAATGGGGCCAGCCGCTGAGCCTGAACTGGGTCTCGCGCCGCAACAACTACAACGCGCTGGATGAAGCCGCCTTTGCTAACGAGTATTTCACGCCGGAGTACGTGGACAGCTTCTCCACGCTCGGTGAAGAGGCGCGTCGTCAGATGCTGCACGAGCAGAAGATGACCTCCGACGGGATCACCACCGAGTCCCTGCTGGCGATTTACCGCGCCATGTACCACCGCTTTGAAGTGCTGCGCGAAAAACCCTGGGCGCACCTGATGCCGTCCCGCTCGGTGACGTCCCTGACGCGCCTGGAAAACGGACAGCGTCTGAGCATACAGCATCACCTCGACGGCGGCCGAGAGCAGCTGGAGAGTGACGTTGTGATCTTCGCCACCGGCTATCGCGCCGTGCAGCCCGCGTTCCTGGCGCCGCTGTCTCACCGCCTGCATCTGGATACGGACGAAGCCTTCTGCATCAACAACGATTTCACCCTCGAATGGGACGGCCCGCAGAGTAACCGCCTGTTTGCCGTGAATGCCGGGATGCACCGTCTCGGCATTGCCGAACCCCAGCTCAGCCTGATGGCCTGGCGCGCGGCGCGAATTTTGAATCGCGCGCACGCCGACGAGCCGTTTGAGCTGGCTACCACCCCCGGCGTTATCCACTGGCGAAGCACCACCAGCCCGGAGAACAGCCAGGTTTTTAAATCATTAGCAAAAACCACCGAGTACTGACACACACAATCAGGGTCAACATAACAATGAAACGTTCTCATCTTTGGGTTTTAAATCCTTGCCTGCTTGCAATGCTTTCTACCTCTGCGTGGGCGGAAGAACAAAAGGAAGAAAATATCGTGGTCTCCGCCAGCCGCGCGCACCGCAGCGTGGCGGAGATGGCGCAGACCACCTGGGTCATTGAGCGGGCTGAAATTGAGCAGCAGGTTCAGGGCGGGAAAGAGATTAAAGAAGTGCTGGCGCAGCTGATTCCGGGCATGGACGTCAGCAGCCAGGGACGTACCAACTACGGCATGAACCTGCGCGGCCGCTCCATGATGGTGATGGTGGACGGCGTGCGCCTGAACTCGTCCCGCAGCGACAGCCGCCAGCTCGACTCTATCGATCCGTTCAACATTGACCGTATCGAAGTCATCTCCGGCGCCACGTCACTCTACGGCGGCGGCAGCACCGGCGGTCTGGTGAACATCGTCACCAAAAAAGGCCAGCCTGAGACCGAAGTCGAATTCCAGACCGGGGCTAAAAGCGGGTTTAACAGCCACAACGACCACGATGAGAACGTGTCGGCAGCGGTCAGCGGCGGCAACGATAACGCGTCCGGTCGTCTGTCGGTGTCGTATCAGCGCTACGGCGGCTGGTATGACGGCAACGGCGACGAGGTGATCATTGATAACACCCAGACCGGCTTACAGTATTCCGACCGTATCGACGTGATGGGCACAGGCACCCTCAATATTGACGATCATCAGCAGCTGCAGCTGACCACTCAGTACTACAAGAGCGAGTCCGACGGCAAGCATGGTCTCTATCTCGGGAAGAACTTCTCGGCGGTCACGGGGGATGCGACCGCGTACAACAAAGGTAACCTCGATTCTGACCGCGTGCCGGGTACCGAGCGCCATCTGATCAACCTGCAGTACTCCAATACCGACTTCTGGGGCCAGGATCTGGTCGCGCAGATTTACTATCGCGACGAGAGCCTGACCTACTATCCGTTCCCGACCCTGACCAAAGGCGTGGTCACCAGCATCGGCGCGTCGCAGCAGAAAACCGATTTCTACGGCGGCAAGCTGACGCTGAACAGCAAGCCGGTGGACGATTTGACGCTGACCTGGGGTATGGATGCCGACCACGAAACCTTCGACGCCAACCAGCAGTTCTTCAACCTGAAAAAAGCTGCGGCGAGCGGCGGCATGGAGCTGGATAACGCCTACAACGTGGGCCGCTACCCGGGTTACAGCATCACCAACCTCGCCCCGTTCCTGCAGGCCAGCTATGATATTGACGCCATCACCCTGAGCGGCGGCGTGCGCTACCAGTATACCGAGAACAAGGTGGACGATTTTGTCGGTTACACCCAGCAGCAGGCCATCGCTACCGGGAAAGCCACCTCCGCCGACGCGGTGCCGGGTGGGAAAACCGATTACAACAACTTCCTGTTTAACGCCGGGATCCTCGGTCGCCTGACCGAACAGCAGCAGGTGTGGTTTAACTTCTCCCAGGGCTTCGAAATCCCGGACCTGGCGAAGTACTACGGCTCCGGGACCTATCAGCTCAGCAACGGTCACTATCGCCTGCTGAACAGCGTCAACGTCAACGACTCGAAGCTGGACGGTATCAAGGTCAACGCTTATGAGCTGGGCTGGCGCTACACCGGGGATAACCTGCGCACCCAGGTTGCGGCATATTACTCGCTCTCGGATAAAACCATCACCATCAACAAGACGGACATGACCATCAACCTGGAAGACGACAAGCGTCGTATCTACGGGGTAGAAGGTCAGGTGGACTATTTCTTCACCGACAGCGACTGGAGCACGGGCGCGAACTTTAACGCCATTAAGTCGGAAACTCGCGAAAACGGGAAATGGGAGAAGCTGACGGTAGACAGCGCCAGCCCGTCGAAAGCCAGCGCGTGGGTCAACTGGGCGCCGGGCGACTGGACCCTGCGCATGCAGAGCACGCAGACCTTTGACGTCTCTGACGCCGACGGCAAGAAGATCGATGGCTACAACACGGTCGACTTCCTGGGCAGCTACGCCCTGCCGGTGGGTAAAGTCAGCTTCAGCGTGGAGAACCTGCTGGACAAAGACTACACCACCGCCTGGGGCCAGCGCGCGCCGGGGCTGTATAGCCCAACCTACGGTGCACCGGGTCTGTATACCTATAAAGGCCGTGGGCGGACGTTTGGTCTGAACTACTCCGTTCTGTTCTAATCCTGAGCGCCGCCTGCGGGCGGCGCATTTTGCTGTGTAATTTCGAAGCAAATTTACTATAAAATCAGCGATTTGCTGAAATTGTCGGCAAACGAACAAAAAGCGCGATTTCACCCTTTGACAAGGCGAACTGAGGTCGCTACTATGCGCCTCGTTCACACGATTCCTCTGTAGTTCAGTCGGTAGAACGGCGGACTGTTAATCCGTATGTCACTGGTTCGAGTCCAGTCAGAGGAGCCAAATTTGAAAAGCCTGCTTTTGAAGCAGGCTTTTTGCTTTTCTGCGTCGGGTAAAATTGTCGGGTGGCGGCTTCGCCTTACCCGACCTACGGGACTGCATCTCTGAAGTTAACTCTGAATCGCATCCAGCCTGGCAATCACCTTAATCTCAAACTTAAATCCGTACAGCCACGTCACGCCGATCCCGGTCAAGGTAGGATAAGGCGCGTCCCCCCAATATTCTGGCAGGATACTCCAGATAGCGTCGAGGTTTGACTCGGGATCGACGACAAAGAGGGTCACGTCAACCACGTCAGCGAACGTGCAGCCCGCAGCCGCGAGGACAGCATTAAGATTATCGAAGGCCAGCCTGACCTGCGCTCTCAGATCGGGTTCAGGCGAACCATCCTCGCGACTACCCACCTGCCCCGAAACGAACAAGAAACCGTTGGATTTGATGGCCGGTGAATAGCGATTACGCTCATAGAGCGCCTGCCGACCGGAGGGGAAAACTGCTTCGCGTGCTGTCATGTTTGTACCTTTGCAATAGGGCAAAATCAGCCCGTTGAACATAAAGACACTTTACAGGTGCAGGTTCGGGCGGATAAACAAGCGACTTTGTCCATCATTGTTTGTAATATCCAAACAATCGGTGAAAAGAGAGGACAAGTGATGGATCGTTTCGACGCGATGCGCGCCTTTGCTCGCGTGGTGGAGGCAGGTAGCTTCACAAAGGCTGCCCAAACGCTTCATATGAGCAAAACCACGGTGACGCAGCTCATTCAGCAGTTGGAAGCGCGCCTGCGCGTCAAATTGCTCCATCGCACCACCCGAAGGCTCGGTGTGACCCCCGATGGCGCGGTCTACTACGAACGCGTCATCCGCCTGCTGGCAGACATGGAAGATGCTGAAAACAGCCTGTCCAGCGCGACGATGACGCCCAGGGGACGGCTACGGGTAGACGTGCCCAGTCCGCTGGCCCGCCTCATCCTGGTGCCGGCGCTACCGGCTTTCCATGCACGCTACCCGGATATCCAGTTCGATATGGGCGTGAGCGACCGGGTGGTGGATCTGATCGGCGACAACGTGGATTGCGTCCTGCGCGGTGGCGAAATCAACGACCAGTCCCTGATCGCACGCCACGTCGGCGATTTGCACATCGGCGTTTACGTCGCACCGAGCTATGTGGAACGCCTCGGCGCCCCTGCGCACCCGCGAGAGCTGGAAAACACCGACCATCGCATTGTAGGGTTCTTGTCCTCGCGCACCGGTAAGATTGATCCGCTGGTACTGCGCAGTGAGAGTGAACATATTGACATCACGGGCAGCTATGTCCTTGCCGTGGATGATGGCAATGCTTACCTCGAAGCTGGGTTAGCCGGGTTAGGCGTGATTGCGCTGCCGGTCTATATGGCAGAAGCGCATCAGGCTTGTGGTTCCTTGATTCGGCTATTCGAACATTGGCGTATTAAGCCAATGCCCCTGTACCTGGCATTTCCGCCTAACCGCCACGTCAACGCCAGACTGCGCGTTTTTATTGATTGGATCGTTGAATTGATGCAGCAGCATATCCCTAATTCCAATAATAAGTCACTCCCTCCCAGCCCCTGATTCGCTCATTAGGGTTGGTTACTTTCCACAGCACTCACCGCTCGCCGCCAGGCACGATCTCTTTCTCAAGACCCGCATTCATGCACCACGTTTTCCACGACCCCATGGAAAAAAAAGATGACTTTTTGCAATGTCAGACGGCGTAGCGGGCAGCACGCCGTCGTTATAGCCCGGTGCGGCCACCACAATGAGCTCATCGGAAAAAAGATAATGACTTTCGCTCCCTTCCCAGTTTCCCTGCCCCATCCGTATCGCGATATCTATCCCTTCCTGCTGCAGGCTGGTGACCGTCAGACTGGCCTGGATCCGCAGGGTGATAAGCGGATACTTCGTCCGAAAGCGTTCCAGGCGCGGCAAAAGCCAGTGGCATCCAAATGACGGCACCATCGCCAGCGTCAGCTCCTGCTTTCTCGGCTTCACCTGCACGAGCCGGGTGGCATCCGCGATGTGGTTCAACGCTTCGCGTACCTGTAAGGCATAGAGCCGCCCTTCTTCGTTGATCTGCACTCCTCGCCCCTGACGGATAAACAGCTTTACGCCCACCATCTCCTCCAGCGTTTTGATCTGCTGGCTGATAGCGGAATGGGTAACGTGGAGTTCTTTCGCCGCCAGCGTCACGCTGCCAAGACGGGCGACGGCTTCAAAGCTTCGCAAACTGGCAATGGGTGGAAAATCCGACATGAAAGTACTTCCTTATCTGCGCTGGATATACAGCGGCAACCTGACCATATGTCAGTAATACTAACCCTTACGGTAAGATACTGAAGATATTCGCCATGCAAATTGTATTGTAATGTCGGGTCATCCTTTTCAATGACGCGTTCTTTCACAGAGACAGGAAAACGGGAAAGATGATTAAGCTTGTTGGCATGATGGATTCACCTTATGTACGGCGCGTGGCGATCTCCCTTGAGCTTTATGGGGTTGAGTTTGAAAGCCAGCCGCTGTCAGTCTTTAGCACCTTCGACGCATTCTCCCGGATCAACCCCGCGGTAAAAGCCCCGACGCTGGTTCTGGATAACGGAATACGTCTGATGGATTCCTCGCTGATTCTGAATTATTTTGAGGCTCAGGCCGACCCCGAGCGGAGACTCCTGCCCGTCGCGCCGGATGCGCAGGCAAACGATCTTCAGACGCTGGGCTTTATTCTCGCCGCCGCTGAAAAAGCGGTGCAAAATGTGTATGAACACAACCTGCGCCCGGTAGAAAAGCAGCACATTTCATGGGTCGAACGCATTACAATCCAGCTGCTGGCGGCCTGCAGGGAATGGAGTACCTTACTGGAGGGGCGTCCCGCCACCGCCGTTCCCGATCAGGTTGCCGTCACGAGCACGGTTGTCTGGACTTTTATTCAGTCGATGATCCCGCAGGTCGTTAACGCAGCGGATTTTAGAACGATCCAGGCGTTTGCCGAATCATTCGAATCGCAGTCGGCCTTCAAAAAATATCCGTTCAATTAAATGCAGAGCCCGGTAAGCGCAGCGCCACCGGGCAAACCCGCACCTAAATCTGATAATCAATCGCCACTTCTTCCGGCTCCATCACCTGGCGTTTAATCTCATCGACGGACAGCCCGGCGTTGCAGAGCTCGATAAAGCGCCACACATAGTTACGCTGCAGCTGTCCGCGCTTCAGGCCAAGCCATACGGTGTTGGAGTCAAACAGATGACGCGTGTCAAGACGCACCAGGTTCCCGTCCTCGCGTTCTCCGCTGGACTGTTCCGCCACCAGCCCAATGCCCAGACCCAGTTCGACGTAGGTTTTGATCACGTCTGAATCCTGCGCGCTCAGCACGATGTCGGGCGTTAACCCTTTACGATTGAAGGCTTCATCTATGCGCGAGCGTCCCGTGATCCCCTGGCGATAAGTAATGAGCGGCCATTTCGCAACGTCTTCCAGCGTCAGGGGAGAGACCTGATTCAGCGGATGATCGACCGGGAGCAGTAAGCTGTGATACCAGCGGAACCACGGGAACGCCACCAGCAGCGGGTCGTTGCTCAGGCGTTCGCTGGCGATACCGATATCCGCCCCACCGTTTTGCAGCAGCACTTCAATTTCCTGCGGCGTGCCCTGGATAAGCTCCAGACGCACCTCCGGAAAAAGTTCGCGGAACGCCTTAATCACCGGCGGCAGGCTGTAGCGCGCCTGGGTGTGGGTGGTGGCAATGGTAAGCACGCCGGAGGCGTCATTGGTGAAGAGATCCGCCAGGCGACGCACGTTGCTGGCCTCGTTGAGGATCCGCTCAGCGATGGTGAGCAATGCCTTACCCGGCTCCGTCATGCCGAGCAGCCGCTTGCCGCGACGGATAAAGATCTCTATGCCCAGCTCCTCCTCCAGCTCGCGGATATGGCGGCTGACGCCGGACTGAGAGGTATAAAGCATATTGGCGACCTCGGTCAGGTTGTAGTCCCGCCTGGCCGCCTCACGGATAATTTTAAGTTGCTGGAAATTCACGATTCACTCCGGCGCATCTGACATAGCTCTATTGTTAGAGTCAGCCGAGCTGCAGAACAAATAATAAAAACCAGCATCTTATGCTTTTATGGAATATCAGCTCACGAGCTGGAGTTCACGGTTCTCAAGCGATGGCTTGCTGACCAGCGACATCAGAATCTCTTTTACCGCCTGCGCCTGTGGCGACAGCGAACCGCGTGCGGACATGTTCAGCGACAGCGGCAGGCTCATGGAAGGCGTGGTGATCCGCGCCATCCAGCCGTTTGCCGCGCTGCACAGCGAACGCGCGGCGGATTCCGGCAGCACGGTGACGCCCATGCCGCTGGCAATGGCTGCGGTCAGCGTGGAGATCGAGTCAATTTCGCCGATGATTTTGGCCGTCAGGCGGCGCAGGGAGAACGCTTCGTCCACGCGCACGCGCACGGCGCTGTAGTCGCGCGGAAGATAGAGGTTCATCTCTGCCACGGCGGTAAGGTCGACACTCTGGCCCGGACAGTCGCGGGTGCCCACGAGGTAGAGATCTTCTTTCAGCAGCGGCTGGCTGGTGATCCCGGCCACCGGGGAGCGATCGTAAAGGACCGCCATGTCCAGCTGGCCGTTGAGCAGTTTGTCATTCAGTACGGACCCGCTGTTTTCGTGCAGGTACACCAGCACTTCAGGCAGCTCAGCGCGAACGGCCTGCAGCAGCGGCATGGTAATAGAGGACGCGGCCGTTCCCGGCGCCAGGCCAATAGAAACGTGTCCGCTCAGGGTCTGGCCCACGTTATTCACCGCCAGCTGCGCCTGCTCGCACTGGCGCAGAATCGTGCGCGCATGGGTATAGAGAATTTTTCCGGCTTCCGTTGGCGTGACGCCGCGTTTGGTACGGATCAACAGCTGCTGATCCATCTCGCCTTCCAGAGTAGCCACCTGCTGGCTCAGCGCAGGCTGCGCGATATGCAGCACTTCTGCTGCTTGAGTCAGGCTGCCGATATCGACGATTTTTACGAAGTATTTCAGTCGTCTTAAGTTCATTTTGCCCCCTGTTCGAAATGCTGTGCCGGAACCGGCTGTCGTTGTTGAACAGGTTTTGCAATATGAATGCCACTTTTACCAGGCGGTCTGAATTGGGCGCTAAGCGCCTGAAAATAAGGAAACCTAATCATGGAGGGGGGTTTTATTACCGAAACAGCAGTTTATGATCTGCCCCATTAGAGGTATATCCGCACCAAAGCGGTGCATTCCGCTGTCAAAAACAGCACTTTGCCGATTTTGTCAGCAAACGATCAAAAGGCGGCGATCCACCCTTTGACAAGGGAGACGCAGGTCGATAATATGCGCCCCGTTCACACGATTCCTCTGTAGTTCAGTCGGTAGAACGGCGGACTGTTAATCCGTATGTCACTGGTTCGAGTCCAGTCAGAGGAGCCAAATTTGAAAAGCCTGCTTTTGAAGCAGGCTTTTTGCTTTTCTGCGTCGGGTAAAATTGTCGGGTGGCGGCGAAAATGTCCTCAATTGCCGAGCTTCACCGGCATCCCTGACCGCCGTTCCAGCTCAGCGCCCGCCCCCTCGTTTATCAACTGTGTCTGCTGTGCGGCGGAGATGGGCAGCGGCACTTTCCGGGTCGATTCAAATTCCGCGCGGTTACGTGATAACGGCTCGTGAACCTCCACCCAGCGGCTGCCGTCCGGTTCCGTGGTGACTTTAACGGGCCGATCGATAAGCTGCACGCGGGTGCCGACGGGAACATTATCGAAAAGGTATTTGATGTCGTTATTCCGCAGACGAATACAGCCCTGGCTCACCCGCAGCCCGATGCCGAAATTGGAGTTTGTGCCGTGTATGGCATACAGCCTGCCGATATAGATCGCATACAGCCCCATCGGGTTATCCGGCCCGGCGGGCACGAAGGCAGGCAGCGTTTTTCCCTCTGCCGCATAGGCACGTCGCGTATTGGGCGTCGGAGACCAGGTGGGTCCCACCTGCTTACGTTCAACCGCCGTTACCCAGTTACGCGGGGTTTCGCGCCCGGCCTGACCGATGCCGATGGGCAGCACTTCAACGGTATTGCTGCCCGGCGGGTAATAGTAGAGACGCATTTCCGCCACGTTAACGACAATCCCCTCGCGAACGGTGTCGGGCAAAATCAGCTGCTGGGGAATGACCAGCCGGGTGCCGGATTTGGGCAAAAAAGGATCCACGCCCGGGTTCGCTTCCAGCATATTGCTCAACCCCTGCCCGTACTGCGCGGCAAACGCCTCAAGCGGTAACGTATTATGATCCGGCACGGTAATGACCTGCGAGCTCCCCACCAGGCGACTGCCCGTCGGCGGTAAAGGATAGCTCACCGCCTGCACGCTCTGGCTGATGAGTAACGCAGCAAGACAGCCCAACGCCTTTTTACGACACATATTCCCTTCCTCAGTCGCTTCGCTCTTTAGTAAGCATAGCGTAGCCGTTTTGCATTACCCATCAGGAAATAAAATCAGTTTGCACAGGCCCCCTGTCGCGGTAGTCTCATAGGTTCCGTTTATATGACGGCCGCTATGTGAGTGACCTTTTCTTATACCAATAATTAAAAATCAGTGCAGACAGGACAACTATGGACTCCACTCTCACCTCCACACATCCTAACGAGGAGACACCTTCGCTCAATCGTGCCCGCCGCGCCGCACTCGGCAGCTTCGCGGGTGCCGTCGTCGACTGGTATGATTTTCTGCTCTACGGCATTACCGCCGCGCTAGTGTTTAACCGCGAATTTTTTCCACAAGTCAGCCCCGCGATGGGCACCCTCGCCGCGTTTGCCACCTTCGGCGTCGGTTTTCTGTTTCGCCCGCTGGGTGGGGTGATCTTCGGCCACTTTGGCGACCGCCTCGGCCGCAAGCGCATGCTGATGCTTACCGTCTGGATGATGGGGATCGCCACGGCGCTGATTGGCATTCTCCCGTCGTTTTCCGCGATTGGCTGGTGGGCACCGGTATTGCTGGTGACATTACGGGCGATTCAGGGCTTCGCCGTGGGCGGTGAATGGGGCGGCGCGGCGCTGCTATCCGTTGAGAGCGCGCCCAAAAATAAGAAAGCGTTTTACAGCAGCGGCGTGCAGGTCGGATACGGCGTGGGTCTGCTCCTTTCTACCGGGCTGGTCTCCTTGATCAGCCAGCTCACCACCGACGAGCAGTTCCTGAGCTGGGGCTGGCGCATTCCGTTCATCTTCAGCATCGTGCTGGTCATCGCCGCGCTGTGGATCCGTAACGGCATGGAGGAGTCGGCAGAGTTCGAAAAACAGCAGGAAAAACCGGCCGTCAAAAAAAGGCTGCCGGTCATGGAGGCACTCGTCCGGCATCCTGGCGCTTTTCTGAAAATTATTGCCCTGCGCCTGTGTGAACTGCTGACGATGTATATCGTCACCGCGTTTGCCCTGAACTACTCGACGCAGAACCTCGGCCTGCCGCGTGAACTGTTCCTGAATATCGGCCTGGTGGTTGGCGGGATCAGCTGCCTGACCATCCCCTGCTTCGCCTGGCTGGCGGACCGCTTTGGCCGCCGTCGCGTCTATATCACCGGGGCGCTGGTGGGAACCCTCAGCGCCTGGCCATTCTTTATGGCGCTGGAGGCACAGTCGATCTTCTGGATTGTCTTCTTCGCCATCATGCTCGCCAACGTCGCTCACGACATGGTGGTCTGCGTCCAGCAGCCGATGTTTACCGAACTGTTCGGCGCCAGCTACCGCTACAGCGGCGCGGGCGTGGGCTACCAGGTCGCAAGCGTGGTCGGCGGCGGGTTTACGCCATTTATTGCCGCCGCGCTGGTGACCTTCTCCGGCGGAAACTGGCACAGCGTGGCGATTTATCTGCTGGCCGGTTGCCTGCTCTCTGCTGCGACGGCGCTGGTGATGAAAGAGCCCCGCCACACCTGATCGCCCTTTTGTTTCACAGGCGTGTGACATACTATCGGGTAGAGTCGCACACCTGTGGAACAAGGAGACAGAGATGAATAATAAGGGCTCCAGCCTGACCCCGGCTCAGGCGCTGGAAAAACTCGACGCGCTGTATGAACAGTCCGTCAATGCGCTGCGCAGCGCCATCAGCGAATATATCGATACAGGGAAACTTCCCGACCAAAAGGCCAGAAACGAGGGCCTTTTTGTTTATCCATCGCTCTCTGTGACCTGGGACGGCAGCGCCAGCACGACGCCAAAAACCCGCGCCTACGCCCGTTTTACCCACTCCGGCTGCTACAGCACCACCGTCACCCGCCCGGCCCTGTTCCGCCCGTATCTTGAAGAACAACTTACGCTGTTGTACCAGGATTACGGCGCGCACATTGCCGTTGAGCCCTCGCAGCATGAGATCCCCTATCCGTACGTAATTGACGGTTCGGCGTTAACCCTTGACCGCTCCATGAGCGCGGGGCTGACCCGCCACTTCCCGACGACCGAGCTGTCGCAGATTGGCGATGAGACCGCCGACGGGATTTATCACCCGGCAGAATTTTCTCCTCTGTCGCACTTTGACGCCCGCCGGGTCGATTTCTCCCTGGCGCGACTGCGCCACTACACCGGTACGCCCGCTGAACATTTTCAGCCGTTCGTGCTCTTTACCAACTACACCCGCTACGTCGACGAGTTTGTCCGCTGGGGCTGCAGCCAGATCCTCGACCCGGAAAGCCCGTATATTGCGCTCTCCTGCGCGGGCGGGATCTGGATCACCGCAGAGACCGAAGCCCCCGAGCAGGCCATCTCCGATCTGGCATGGAAAAAGCATCAGATGCCGGCCTGGCACCTGATCACCGCCGACGGTCAGGGGATCACCCTGATCAACATCGGCGTCGGCCCCTCGAACGCCAAAACCATCTGCGACCATCTGGCGGTACTGCGCCCTGACGTGTGGCTGATGATTGGCCACTGCGGCGGCCTGCGTGAAAGCCAGCTGATTGGCGACTACGTGCTCGCCCACGCCTATCTGCGCGATGACCATGTGCTTGATGCGGTGCTGCCGCCGGATATCCCAATCCCGAGCATCGCCGAAGTGCAGCGCGCGCTGTATGACGCCACCAAAGAGGTCAGCGGCATGCCGGGTGAAGAAGTTAAGCAGCGCCTGCGCACCGGTACGGTCGTCACGACGGATGACCGCAACTGGGAGCTGCGTTACTCAGCCTCCGCGCTGCGGTTCAACCTGAGCCGCGCGGTGGCCATTGATATGGAGAGCGCCACCATCGCCGCACAGGGCTATCGCTTCCGCGTCCCGTACGGCACGCTGCTGTGCGTCTCAGATAAGCCGCTGCACGGCGAAATTAAGCTACCGGGCCAGGCCAACCGTTTCTATGAAGGGGCCATCTCAGAGCATCTGCAAATTGGCATTCGCGCCATCGACCTGCTTCGGGCGGAAGGTGACAGACTGCATTCCCGCAAGCTGCGCACCTTCAACGAGCCGCCGTTCCGCTAATAACGATAAGGAATAACCATGTCCAGCACATCTCCGCTCTCTGCCCTGCGCCACTGGCTTGAGGCCAGCCATCTCGACGGGATGATCGTCCCGCGTGCGGATGCGTGGCAGAGCGAATACTGCGCGCCCTGTGACGAAAAGCTGGCCTGGCTGACGGGCTTTGACGGTTCTGCCGGCGTCGCGCTGGTACTGAAGGATAAAGCGCTGCTGTTCGTCGACGGGCGCTATCAGGTGCAGGCCCGCGTTCAGGTGAATCTGGACGAGATTGAAATTCACCACCTGCACAACGAGCCGCTGGCTGAATGGCTGGCAGAAAACGTGGAGGCAGGCATGCGCATCGGTTTTGACGCACTGCTGATGACCAATACGGAGTTTGAGCAACTGTCCGCCACGCCGTGCAAGCTGGTACCGCTGAAGGCTTCGCCGTTTGACGCCTTATGGACCGATCGCCCTGCCGCACCGGCGGGGCTTATTCGTGAAATGCCGGTTGAAGTAAGCGGTGAAAGCAGCCAGGACAAACGTCAGCGCGTCGCTGCCGTGCTGGCCGCGAACAATGCTGATTATCTGGCCGTTACGCCGCCGGATAACATTGCATGGCTGCTCAACGTAAGGGGCTCAGATATCCCAACCAGTCCGGTACCGCTCTCATTTGCCCTGCTGAGTCGTGACGGCCACGTTGAGTGGTTTGTAAACGACAACAAGCTCGGCGCCCTGCCTGAAGAGGTGCGCAATGCGTTTACGATTGCGCCGCAGGACGCCTTCATCGAACGCTGTCAGCAGATTGCTGCAGGCAAACGGGTGATGGTTGATGCCGATTCCGCTCCGGTCGCCCTGCGCTTTGCCATTGAACCACGGGGAGAGATTGTCTGGCGAACCGATCCCATCACCCTGATGAAGGCCACCAAAAACCCGATCGAGCTGGCTGGATATCGCGCGTGCCATCACCAGGACGGTGCCGCCTGGGTCAACTTCCTGGCCTGGCTGAGCCGCGAAGTGCCGCTGCGCGAGGCGGCAGGAAATCCGCTCACCGAGCTGGAAGTGCAGGCGCAGCAGCTCGCGTTCCGTCAACAGCAGCCCGGGTTTATCGAGCAAAGCTTTGCGACCATCTCCGCCTCTTCGAGCAATGCGGCGATGTGCCACTATCATTCGAGCGAGGCCAGCAACAAGCCCATCGGCCATGATCATTTTTACCTGAACGATTCCGGCGGTCAGTACGTTAATGGCACCACCGACGCCACGCGCACGCTGGCATGGGGTAAGGTCGACCCGCAGCAGCGCCTGCACTACACCGCCGTGCTGAGAGGCTTTCTGTCGCTGATTACCCTGCAGTTCCCCTCTGGCACTCAGGGGCATCAGCTGGATGCCTTCGCGCGTCGTCCGCTGTGGGAGATGGGGCTGGATTACGATCACGGCACAGGGCATGGCGTGGGGCATCAGCTTCTGATCCATGAGAATCCGCATCGCATCGCCAAAAAGGTCAACCCGTGGCCGCTGGTGGCGGGCAATATCATGACGATTGAACCTGGCTACTATCTGGGCGATAGCCACGGGATTCGCATTGAAAACCAGGTGGAGATAGTGGAAAGCCGTCCGGGATTCTGTAAATTTGCCTCGCTGACGCTGATCCCGATTGATTTAAGCCAGGTCGAGCTGGATCTGTTGAGCGAACAGGAAAAAGCGTGGCTGGATGCGTATCACCAGCAGGTGCGTGAGGCGCTGTCACCACGGGTGAACAGCGATGCGCGTTCGTGGCTGGAAGAGGCGACGGCACCGGTTCGTGTGAACGGATAGTGCGGCTTTTGCCGGGTGGCGGCTTCGCCTTACCCGGCCTACGATTAGAGGTTTTTGTCGGTCGGGTAAGGCGAAGCCGCCACCCGACAATTCTACCCGACGCAGAAAAGCAAAAAGCCTGCTTTAAAAGCAGGCTTTTAAAATTTGGCTCCTCTGACTGGACTCGAACCAGTGACATACGGATTAACAGTCCGCCGTTCTACCGACTGAACTACAGAGGAATCGTGTGAACGGGGCGCATATTATCGATGCTCCCCCATGATGTCAAAGGCAGAATGCATATTTCCGATCGTTTGCCGATTTATTCTCCACTTCGCGCAATTGTCAGGCATTTTTCCGCGGGTATTTCCACAGCCAGCGCCCGCTGACCATGCGCCAGTAGAACAGCGCGCCCCTTACGGCCCAGTCCAGGAACATACCCAGCCAGACGCCGACTACGCCCCATCCGAGCATCACCCCGAGCGTATACCCCGCCACAACGCGACATCCCCACATGCCGAGCATCGACACCCACATCGCAAAGCGGGCGTCACGCGCGCCCTTCAGCCCGGCTGGCAGTACCCATGAGGCCGCCCAGATGGGCATAAAGGCCGCATTGAGCCAGATGAGGATTTTAACGACCTCTTTAACGTCCTCTTCGTGGGTATAGAACGAGGCCATCAGCCCGGCAAACGGCGCCGTTCCCCAGGCAATCACGGTCAGTCCAATGGTCGACAGCCAGAAAACGTGGCGCAGCTGCCGCTCAGCCTGGCCAATCTGTCCTTTCCCGAGCCGTTTCCCGGTAATGATAGTCGAGGCCGAACCCAGTGCGTTACCCGGCAGGTTAATCAGCGAGGCGATAGAAAAGGCGATGAAGTTACCGGCGATAACGTCGGTGCCCATCCCGGCGACAAACATCTGCGTCAGCAGCTTCCCGCCGTTAAACAGCACCGACTCAATACTGGCGGGAATGCCGATCCCCATCACTTCCCAGATAATGGCGAAGTTAAAGGGGCGGAAATAGCTCTTCAGCGTGAGGCGCAGCGAGGGGGTGATCCCCGCCATCAGCACGCCGATAATCGCTGCTGCACCGATATAGCGTGAAATGGTTAGCCCCAGTCCGGCGCCGACGAACCCCAGCCCGTCCCACGAGAACACGCCGTAGATCAGCACGCTGCTGATGATGATATTCAGGATATTCATTCCGCCGTTGATCAGGAGCGGAATTTTGGTGTTACCTGCCCCGCGCAGCGCGCCGCTGCCAATCAGGGCGATAGCCGCCGCCGGATAGCTGATGACGGTCATCTCCAGATAGGTCAGCGCCAGGTCTTTAACCTCGTTCGTGGCTTCCCCGGCGACAAAATCGATAATCTCTTTACCGAAATAGTGAATCACCGCCGCCAGAACAATCGAAAAGACAGTCATGATCATCAGCGACTGGCGGGCTGCCTCGCGCGCACGTTTGGGATCGAGCTTGCCGAGGCTAAAAGCCACCACCACCGTCGTCCCGAGATCGATGGCAGCAAAAAATGACATCACCACCATGTTAAAGCTGTCCGCCAGCCCGACCCCCGCCATCGCCTCTTTCCCCAGCCAGCTCACCAGGAAGGTGCTCAGTACCCCCATCAGCAGAACGCAGGTATTTTCCAGGAAGATAGGCACAGCAAGAGGGGTGATTTCACGCCAGAACAGGACACGATAGCTTTTACGTTTTGCATACCATGGCGTGCGCGCGATCGCCTGGCGTAAGGAGGCAGTGACGTTCAAAATGGACCTTAGCGAGAAAAGTTGAAACTCCATTTCAAATGATGGGGGAGAAATGCTAATCCTGCAAAGTATTTTCCTGAAAAAAGATGTGTGGAATTACAACAAACTGACGACAGAATCAGCAATCAGTCGATTTTCCCTAAGATCAGGTTTGACAAAAGTTTTTTCGCCGCTAAGATAAGCCTCCACAACGATTCCTCTGTAGTTCAGTCGGTAGAACGGCGGACTGTTAATCCGTATGTCACTGGTTCGAGTCCAGTCAGAGGAGCCAAATTTAAAAAGCCTGCTTTGAAAGCAGGCTTTTTGCTTTGCGGATGAGGGAAAATGAACGCTCTGTTTGTCTACGGCACGCTGCGCCCGGGCCATTCTAATGCGCATATCCTTGAAAACATCGGCGGTGAATGGCTGGCCGGTTTCGTCTCCGGTACATTCTACGAACGCGGCTGGGGTGCGGCGGCAGACTTTCCCGGGATTGTCCTCCACTCTGATGGACCGCGCGTCGAAGGCTATCTGTTTATCTCTGATAACCTTTCCGCACACTGGCAAATGCTGGATGAGTTTGAAGACGGCTATGACCGGGTTGAGGTCACGGTGACCACCACTGAAGGCAAGCAGGTTCAAGCCTGGATTTATCAGCTACAGCCACATTCTGAGTCATAAAAAAAGGCCCTCTGTCACCAGAGAGCCTTTTTCACGATTCGCTGCGATTACTCGCTTTTTGCTTCGCCGTTTTTGATTTCGCCCATCACTTTCAGCTTCTTAGAGATGTCGCGACGCTCTTTGGACAGTTCAGCGTTTTTGATGATGTAATCATCAACGCGGTCTTCATAGTCGCTCTTCATGCTGGCGATGATGCCCTGAATAGCTTCAACGCTCATGCCTGGCTTGATGTAGTCGCTCAGGTTGTCGAGCAGCAGAACACGTTTCTGGTTGTCACGGATCTTCTTCTCAACGTCCTGGATTTCACGCTGCAGCTTGTTTTTGCGGCGGAACAGGCGGACGAATTCCAGAACATCCTGGAACGAAGGCTTGGTAGTTTCCATTTTTACACCCCTGATAATGTGAGATTCGGATTCGTTAAAGCAACCGTTGTAACAATAACCTTACTGACAGCGGCTGCGAATGACAATGAGTATATCGTTTAAACCTATCATAACCCCAATTGCTGCTGAATCGAAGCAGCAGGCGTCACATCCGCGTTTTATTTGCGCAGCGCCCGACAAATCAGATGCGATAGCAGCTCAAGCTGTCGCGCCAGTTCCATACTCAGCCAGACATAGCCATGAATGGGCGTTTCCGCCACGTTATCGCCCTGCCGCTCATTGATTAACTGCTTCAGCTCCGCAACGATCTCATTCAGCCGCTCGCTGTTTGCCAGTATCGGCTGCGGGTTACCTTCGTAGAGCGCATGAGCGATGGTCAACAGCGTTTGCTGCGTCATCTGCTGGGTCTCTTTGAGGGTCTGCGCGTTAAGCATCAACAAATGGCTCGGGCGAGAGGCCCAGTGCGCGTTGATTTGCAGTTCAAGCATGCAGACCAGGTTGCGGCTTACCGTCTGGATGGCTTCGAAAATCGCTTTCTGAATATGGGTCTCTTTGCTGGCGGGCGTGATCAGGCCGCGCATTTTGACCACGTCGTTGAGGATGGTTTGCAGATGCTTTTCCAGCCGGGGGCGTTCAACCAGATTAGGGGAAAAACCGGCCTGATAGACGCGGTTAAACGCGGTGACATAGTTGGCCATCTGGATACGCCAGTGCAGAAAAGCCCGCTGCGGCCAGATGCCGGTAAACAGCATGGCGAGCAGTGAACCCAGAATGACATCCCCGCTTCGCCACAGCGCCGTGGTCATATCCCCGGCGGGTGCGCCGACCACCACCGCGAGCGTGATACCAATCAGCAGCGCCTGATAAGGACGCTTGCCCAACGCCAGCCAGCCGCACAGGAACATGGCGGCACCGCACCATATCAGCATGACCGGAAACGAGATAAGCTCCAGCTTCAGGGCGATAAGCCCAAGTGCCGAGCCTAAAACGGTCCCGCCAATACGCTCGAAGGCGCGCGGGACAACGTTGCCCCAAAACGAGATGGGCCCCATCACCACCACCAGCGTGATCAGCGGCCACGTCCCTTCCGGAACCTCCAGCAAGCGGACCAGTACAAACGTCAATACGAATGCCAGCGCGATGCGACACCCGTGCACCACACGGTAGTGTTTATACAACCGAATTTCAAAAGGGGTTAATGATTTGTCGGGACGCACACCCGCTCTCCAGCTACACGGCAAATCACAATTGTACTGTGTTTTCAGCCGGGCGGAACGCTCCCGGCTGAAAAACCCTTTATTCAGCAGGCCTAAACCGGTTTGTGCTCTACCGCGATATACATTTCAATATCCCAGTAGCCGTCCGCGTTGCCGTCATTCAGGTAGCGCTCGAAGCAGGGTTTGAGCGCCATTTGATACTTATTGTCCTGCAGCAGGGAATTGAAGAACTGATACCACGGCGTGGCAAAGTCGTAGTTTTCCACACGCGCCGTCGCCACGGCATAATCCCCTCCCGCGATTTCCGTCATCATGACGCCTTCGCTGTTTTCCGGGATCATAAAATCGTCCGGTACGGTAACGGCCGTATCGCAGCGAAGTTTTTCGGCCGGGACTTCATCCGGGTTATCGTAGTAGACCGCCACCCACTCCAGCGGCTCAATGTGACGCCCGTCGACCCACATGACCAGCTGTTCAAAGCCCTGTTTTACCGTGTGTTCCCACGGACCGACCAAATGAAAACCGGCAATCTTACGTTTCTGTTGCTGCGTAATGCTGTAGTCCATGCTGCCTCCGCTTATCACTGTATATTTATACACTATAAAACTGGATTATCATTATCAGCAAACGAGGAGTGTTTATTATGTGAGCAGACTCGCAACCCTGCCAGTCTGCTCATCGGCGGTTAAAGCGTGTGATGCAGATAATCGCTCAGACGAGAGAACAGGCCGCCTTTATCAACGGCTTCCAGCGTGACCAGAGGCCAGTGGGCTACCACCTTGTCGCGATCGTAAAGCTGGATCTCCCCGACACGCTGATGCGCGGCAATCGGCGCTTCCAGCTCTTTTTTATCCAGCACGTATTTGGCTTTGATGTTGGGCACCTCCGCTTTCGGCAAAGCCAGCCAGAAGTCCTGGTCGGTGCCCAGTTTTACCTGCTCCTTGTCGCCGTACCAGATGCGCTCCGTTCCCACTTTTTTTCCGTTATGCAGGATCTGCACCGTATCGAAATTCTGCTGCCCCCAGTGCAGCAGTTTTCGGGCCTGGTCCTCACGCCCTTTCGGGCTGTCCGCTCCCATTACAACGGCAATCAAACGACGCTGACCGTCAACAGCAGACGCAATCAGGTTAAAGCCGGCCCCCGAGGTATGCCCCGTTTTCAGCCCGTCTACGTTCATGGTCTTATCCCACAGCAGGCCGTTACGGTTCTGCTGGGTGATCCCGTTCCAGGTCAGGCTCTTTTCGCTGTACATATGATAAAACTCGGGCTCACCGTGGATAATGGCCCGGGAGAGAACGGCCAGGTCATACGCCGAGCTATGCTGGCCCGGCGCGTCCAGCCCGTGGACGGTTTCGAAGTGGGTATCACGCAGGTTCAGCTTCTGCACATAGTCGTTCATCATCTTCACGAACTGCGGCTGCCCGCCCGCCACGTGATAGGCCAGCGCCACGCAGGCGTCGTTGCCGGAATCGACAATCAGGCCGCGGCTCAGATCGCGCACGGTGACGCGATCGCCCTCCTTCAGGAACATCAGCGACGAACCGTCAAACACCGGGTTCCCTTTTGCCCACGCATCGCGCCCTACGGTGACGATGTCATCCGGGGTAATGCGGTGGCTATCAATGGCCCGATCCACCACATAACCCGTCATCAGCTTGGTCAGGCTCGCCGGATTACGTTGTTGATGTTCGTTGCCCGCCGTTAAAATCTGACCAGTCGTGTAATCCATCAGCACCCAGGAGCCAGCCTGAATGGCCGGAGGCTGCGGCGAAAAATCCAGTGGTTCGGCCGCAAAAGCAGATGAGACACTCGAAGCGAGTAAAGAAACAGCAATAAACAGACGGCGTTTCAACGGTATATCCTCAGGTCATTAAAAATCGATGACCTTTTTACGGGAGTTCTGATGTCGTTACCTGGCTTAATTGCAAAAAAATGTGACAGAACGCAGATTTTTCTCTGAAGCTGGCGCGCAAATTTGCGACGCGGCGGTGCTTTTTATTCGGTCTGACCCGCACGATCGTTTACCATAGTGACGTCATTTTTTAACAGGATGGTATTACTGGTGTCTGACTCTGCCGCTCGCCCGACTTTTTTATTTCATGACTACGAAACCTTTGGCACGCATCCGGCGCTGGACCGACCGGCGCAGTTTGCCGCCATCCGTACCGACGACGAATTCAACATCATCGGCGAGCCTGAGGTCTTTTACTGCAAGCCGGCGGATGATTACCTGCCGCAGCCCGGCGCGGTGATGGTCACCGGGATCACCCCGCAGGAAGCGCGGGAAAAAGGCGTTAACGAGGCAGAATTCGCCCGCCGCATCCACGACCTGTTTACCGTTCCCAATACCTGCGTGGTCGGTTACAACAACATTCGCTTCGATGACGAAGTGACGCGCAACATCTTCTATCGCAACTTCTACGATCCCTATGCCTGGAGCTGGCAGAACCGCAATTCGCGCTGGGATTTACTCGACATCATGCGCGCCTGCTACGCCCTGCGTCCTGAAGGCATTCACTGGCCGGAAAATGAGGAAGGTCTGACAAGCTTCCGGCTGGAACACCTGACGCGCGCCAACGGTATCGAGCACAGCAATGCCCACGACGCGATGGCGGACGTCTATGCCACCATTGCCATGGCAAAGCTGGTGAAAACCGCACAGCCCCGGCTGTTTGAATATCTGCTGAGCCACCGAAGCAAGCAGAAGCTTATGACCCTTATCGACGTACCGCAGATGAAACCTCTGGTGCATATTTCCGGCATGTTTGGCGCCTGGCGCGGCAATACCAGCTGGGTTGCGCCGCTGGCCTGGCATCCGGACAACCGTAATGCAGTCATCATGGTGGACCTGGCGGGCGATATTTCACCGCTGCTCGAACTCGACAGCGATACCCTGCGCGAACGGCTTTATACCCCGAAAAACGAGCTCGGCGATCTGCCGGCGGTGCCGGTCAAACTGGTGCATATCAATAAATGTCCGGTACTGGCGCAGGCGAATACGCTGCGCCCGGAAGATGCTGACAGGCTGGGCATTAACCGCCAGCACTGCCTCGATAATCTCAAAGTGCTGCGTGAAAATCCGCAGGTGCGCGAGAAAGTCGTGGCCATTTTTGCCGAAGCCGAGCCGTTCGTGCCGTCTGAAAACGTGGACGCCCAACTCTATAACGGTTTTTTCAGCGATGCCGATCGCGCGGCCATGAATATCGTTCTGCAAACAGAGCCGCGCAACTTACCGGCGCTGGATATCACCTTCGCCGATAAGCGCATCGAAAAGCTGATGTTTAACTACCGCGCGCGTAATTACCCCGGCACGCTGGATGAAGCCGAGCAGGAACGCTGGCTGCAGCATCGTCGCAACGTGTTTACTCCAGAGTACCTGCACAGCTATGCACAGGAACTGGAGATGCTCTACGGCCAGTATGAAGGGAATGCTGAAAAACAGGCGCTGCTGAAATCCCTGTTCCAGTACGCACAAGAGATAGTTTGATCGATGGGTATAAAAAAGCCGGAGGCGATGTCTCCGGCTTTTTTTTGCCCGGTGGCGCGGCGCTTACGCCGGCCTACGGGGTATGTAGGTCGGGTAAGGCATAGCCGCCACCCGACACAGTCTTACGCGACGTCTTCGTACTGTGGAACCGGGTTACGGAAGCTCTTCGTGACGCAGGCCAGGTAAACCAGACCGATACCCGCCCAAATCAGGCCAAGCACCATCGAGCTCTCTTCCAGGTTGACCCACAGCGCGCCCACGGTCAGGGCACCGCACATCGGCAGGAACAGATACTGGAAGTGATCTTTCAGCGTCTTGTTACGCTTTTCACGGATCCAGAACTGAGAGATCACCGACAGGTTAACAAAGGTGAACGCCACCAGCGCACCGAAGTTAATCAGCGCCGTTGCCATCACCAGGTCAAAGTTAATCGCCAGAAGCGCGATCGCACCGACCAGGATAATGTTCATTGCCGGGGTACGCCAGGTTGGATGCACGTAGCCGAAGAAGCTTTTCGGGAATACGCCATCGCGGCCCATTACGTACATCAGACGCGCAACGCCTGCATGCGCGGCCATACCGGACGCCAGTACGGTGATGGTGGAGAAGATCAGCGCGCCGACCTGGAACGCTTTACCCGCCACATACAGCATAATTTCCGGCTGAGACGCATCCGGATCCTTGAAGCGAGAGATATCCGGGAAGTACAGCTGCAGGAAATAGGTCGAGAAAATAAAGATCAGACCGCCAATCAGCGCCGTCAGGAAGATGGCACGAGGAATTACGCGCTCTGCATCTTTGGTTTCTTCAGACAGGTTGCTGATCCCGTCAAAACCGGTAAAGGAGAAGCACAGAATGGTTGCCCCGGTAATCATCGGGATAACATGCGCATCACCAGACCAGAACGGCTTGCTGCTCGCCAGGGTGCCCGCGCCTTCGCCGTGGAATACGCCGTAAATCACCATGCCAAGAATAACCGCAATCAGGACAACCTGAAGCACAACGATAACGGAGTTAAAGTTGGCGACAGACTTGATGCTGCGCAGGTTAAAGGCCGTCATAAAGGCCACCAGCGCCACGACGAACATCCACGAGGGAATCGACGGCACCAGTGCTTCAAAATAGATTTTTGCCAGCAGAATGTTGATCATCGGCGCGAACAGATAGTCGAGCAGCGAAGACCAGCCCACCATAAAGCCAACCGTCGGGCTGATGGATTTCTGGGCATACGTGTAGGCGGAACCCGCAGACGGGTAGCGACGCACCAGTTTACCGTAGCTCAGCGCGGTAAAAAGGATCGCAATCAGCGCGAAGCCATATGCCGTTGGCACATGACCGTCTGTGAGGCCTGATACGATACCGAATGTATCAAACAGCGTCATCGGTTGCATATAGGCCAGGCCCATCATAACAACCGGAATCAACGTAAGCGTTTTACGTAATTCCACGCGAGAGGTGTTTGGAGTTGCGTTATGCGACATAGTTATTCTCCTTTACGGTGATAACCGCCACGTAAGCGAAAAATTGCCCCATTTCTTTCTTCCTCAGCGACAACAACTGTCGGATTTTAGTAAATATCTATCCGGTACGAAGCCCGGCCTCTTGGTTTTTAGTTTCGTTTCGTACATGCAAAAAAAAATAACCGACGCCTTTTATATCGTCGATTATTCATTTGGTTGCAGCGGCGGCATTTTGCCCCACATCGGATACAAAAGGCAATACTTTGCAACGCACCGGGTCATTTTCTTTTTGCTAACTGGCTGATTTCTCGACGCTGCCCTGAGCATATACAGCAGCGATAGCACTATTTGCTAAAATTTCGTCCCGCCACCAGGCACTCGCCAGCCCGGCGGTCTGTTCATTCCAGCCTACCCAGACCGATTCATGGCTGTTTTGAGCAAGTACCTGTTTTTCAACAAGCGCACCGCTGTCAATAAAGCGCTGCGCCAGATAGCGGGGTAAATAGCCGCAGCCCAGACCGCTAATTTGCAGCTCAAGCTTGGTTTTAAAGTCGAAAACGGTAATCGCTTCCTGCTCGTCAAGCAGTTGCGAGGAGACCGCACATTCCGGGCGAGAGCTGTCACCCACTACAATCGCGCGGTAGCCTTTAATCACGCGGCGGTTAAGCGGCTCGGGCTCCTGAGCCAGCGGATGATGAGGCGCCACGGCAAATACCTGCTCCAGCACGCCAAGGCGGGCAAAACCAAATTCACTGAGTTGGGGAGGCTCATGCAATGCACCGACAAAAATGTCCGCCCTGCCCTGGGTTAAGGCATCCCAGGAACCGCCCAGCACGCCGTTGATGAAAATAAGCCGGGTGACGCTGTGATGTTGGTAAAACATTTCAATCAGCGGCGTCAGGAGAGAAAACGGAAAGGTGTCATCCACCCCAATCACCAGCTCGTTTTCCCATCCCTGATGCAGTTTGACGGCCTGTTTTTCGAGTTCACGAACGGTATGGAGGACTTCACGGCCTTTTTCCAGCAGCATCTGTCCGGTGCGGGTAAAGCGCGCGCGATGCCCGGAGCGATCGAGGATCTGGATATTGAGATCGCTTTCCAGTTTTTGAACGGTATAGCTCAAGGCAGATGGGGTTTTGTAGAGCTTCGCCGAGGCTGCCGCAAAGCTCCCCTCTTTTTCCAGTGCATCCAGAATAATAAGAACATCCAGCAGCGGTTTCATGCTCGCCCCCTTCTGGCGTGCGATCGTCTCCGCTGCGGAACTTATTCCATGGGCATCACCAGCGGATCGGGATACTGATACTCAAACCCCAGCTCATGACAAATGCGATTGCCATCAACAATTTTGCCTTTACTGCCATCTTTTGCCTCACCAAAGACCGGCGGAGCCAGGCCCAGCTGACGTGCCATCAGTGGGTAAAAGGTGCTGCGCGCCGGATGAGTCGGTGCACATATATTATAGATGTGTCCGCCTTTCGGAGCCTGTAAGAGTAGCTCAATTGCGCCAATAACATCCTCAAGATGGACAAGATTCACGCCATGCTGGCCGTCTGGCGCAGTCTTTCCGGCAAAGAAGCGTCCCGGATGGCGGCCAGGGCCCACCAGCCCCGCCAGACGAACGATATCGACCTGCGTGCCGGGAAGATTGTGTAGCCAGTCTTCCAGCTCTTTCAGGACCTGACCGCTCGCGGTAACGGGACGGCGCTCGGAGGTCTCTTTCACTACGCCTTCAGCATCGCCATAGACCGACGTCGAGCTGGTAAAAACAATGCGCGGTACGTGATGCGCCAGCGCGCTGTCGACTATCTCCTGCATCGCCTGCAGATAAAATGATTCACCCGGGCCGCTGCGCCGCGCGGGTAGCGTAATCACCAGCGCATCGACGTTCATCAGCGTGTCCAGATCGTCCGCATCACACACCAGTTCTGGCTCCAGACGCAGTTCAACGCCCTCAATACCGCACATGCGCGCCGCTTCAACCCCATCTCGGGTGGTCTTGCTCCCGGTCACCTGCCAGCCTTTCGCGGCTAATGACATCGCCAGCGGCATTCCCAGCCATCCTAAACCGACAATCGCGACCTTTTTCATGCGAATTCTCCTGACTCTCACTCGTCTTTCATAAGGCTACGCCAGCCCGGCAGAACACACAATTCATAGCATCAATATGAAATGAATTAATGAACAAAAAAAGCCCTTGCAATATGTCGCACAACTGGTTTAGGTTAAAAGACATCAAATGAATAAGCATTCATCGAGAATTTATATGACACGCGTTCAATTTAAACACCACCATCATCACCATCATCCTGACTAGTCTTTCAGGCGATGTGTGCTGGAAGACGTTTGGATCTTCCAGTGGTGCATGAACGCATGAAAAAGCCCCCGGAAGATCTTCTTCCGGGGGCTTTTTTTTGGACCGAATTCAGACAGGTTAAAACAGGTTAACGAGGAATAAAGAATGTTAGATAACTCACGTTTACGCATAGCTATTCAAAAATCAGGCCGTTTGAGTGACGATTCACGCGAACTGCTGGCCCGCTGCGGGATTAAAATCAACCTGCACACCCAGCGCCTGATTGCTCTGGCTGAAAACATGCCCATCGACATTCTCCGCGTGCGTGATGACGATATTCCCGGCCTGGTGATGGATGGCGTCGTTGACCTCGGCATCATCGGCGAAAACGTGCTGGAAGAAGAGCTGCTGACCCGCCGCGCGCAGGGAGAAGACCCGCGTTACTTCACCCTGCGTCGTCTGGACTTCGGCGGCTGCCGCCTGTCGCTGGCAACGCCGGTTGATGAAGCGTGGGACGGCCCGGCCGCGCTGAACGGCAAACGTATCGCCACCTCCTACCCTCACCTGTTAAAGCGCTATCTGGATCAGAAAGGCGTGCAGTTTAAATCCTGTCTGCTGAACGGTTCTGTTGAAGTGGCGCCGCGTGCGGGTCTGGCGGACGCCATCTGTGACCTGGTCTCTACCGGCGCGACGCTGGAAGCGAACGGTCTGCGCGAAGTGGAGGTGATCTACCGCTCCAAAGCGTGCCTGATCCAGCGTGACGGCGAGATGGCCGACGCTAAGCAGCAGCTGATCGACAAGCTGCTGACCCGTATTCAGGGCGTGATTCAGGCGCGTGAATCCAAATACATCATGATGCACGCCCCAACCGAGCGTCTGGATGAAGTGATTGCCCTGCTGCCGGGCGCCGAGCGTCCAACCATCCTGCCGCTGGCGGGCGATCAGCAGCGCGTGGCGATGCACATGGTGAGCAGCGAAACCCTGTTCTGGGAAACCATGGAAAAACTGAAGGCGCTGGGCGCAAGCTCCATCCTGGTGCTGCCGATTGAGAAGATGATGGAGTAATGGCCATGAGCTTTAACACAATCATCGACTGGAATACCTGTAGCGACGCACAGCAGCGCGAGCTGCTGATGCGCCCGGCGATTTCCGCCTCTGAAAGTATCTCGCGCACCGTGGCGGAGATCCTGGATAACGTCAAAGCCCGCGGCGATGACGCGTTGCGTGAATACAGCGCGAAGTTTGATAAGACGGACGTCGGCGCATTAGAGGTTACCGAGCAGGAAATCATTGATGCCAGCAATCGCCTGGGGGATGACATCAAGCAGGCGATGGCCGTCGCGGTGAAAAACATTGATACCTTCCACACCGCGCAAAAGCTGCAGACCGTGGATGTCGAAACCCTGCCCGGCGTGCGTTGCCAGCAGGTGACGCGCCCGGTTGCGTCCGTCGGCCTCTATATTCCCGGCGGCTCTGCCCCGCTTTTCTCCACCGTGCTAATGCTGGCGACTCCCGCACGCATTGCCGGGTGTCAGAAAGTGGTGCTGTGCTCACCGCCACCGATTGCCGACGAGATCCTGTACGCGGCGAAGCTGTGCGGCGTGCAGGCGGTCTATAAAGTGGGCGGCGCGCAGGCGATATCCGCCCTGGCGTTCGGCACGGAATCCATTCCCAAGGTCGACAAAATCTTTGGCCCGGGCAATGCGTATGTGACCGAGGCTAAGCGTCAGGTCAGCCAGCGTCTGGACGGCGCGGCCATCGATATGCCTGCCGGCCCGTCTGAAGTGCTGGTGATTGCCGACAGCGGCGCAACGCCAGATTTCGTCGCGTCTGACCTGCTTTCACAGGCGGAACACGGCCCGGACTCGCAGGTTATCCTGCTGACGCCGGATGCCGATATGGCGAAACGCGTGGGCGAAGCCGTGGAGCGTCAGCTTGCCGACCTGCCCCGCGCCGACACGGCACGCCAGGCGTTAGCGGCCAGCCGTCTGATTGTGGCGCGCGATCTCGAGCAGTGCATTGCCATTTCTAACCAGTACGGTCCGGAGCACCTGATTATTCAGACCCGCAATGCGCGCGATCTGGTCGATAGCATTACCAGCGCGGGCTCGGTGTTCCTCGGCGACTGGTCACCGGAATCCGCAGGCGATTACGCCTCCGGCACCAACCACGTGCTGCCAACGTATGGTTATACCTCAACCTGTTCCAGCCTGGGACTGGCGGATTTCCAGAAACGCATGACCGTGCAGGAACTCTCCCGCGAAGGGTTTGCCTCACTGGCGTCCACTATTGAAACCCTGGCCGCCGCCGAGCGCCTGACCGCTCACAAAAACGCCGTTACGCTGCGCGTTGCAGCCCTGAAGGAGCAAGCATGAACATTGAAGAATTAGCCCGCGAAAATGTCCGTCGCCTGACGCCTTACCAGTCTGCGCGTCGTCTGGGCGGTAAAGGGGATGTCTGGCTGAACGCCAACGAATATCCAACGGCGGTGCAGTTTGAGCTGTCGCAGCAGACGCTGAACCGCTATCCGGAGTGTCAGCCGAAGGCGGTTATTGAAAACTACGCGCAGTACGCTGGCGTGAAGCCAGAGCAGGTGCTGGTCAGTCGCGGCGCGGATGAGGGCATTGAACTGCTGATCCGCGCCTTCTGCGAGCCGGGCAAAGACGCGGTAATGTACTGCCAGCCTACCTACGGCATGTACAGCGTCAGCGCGGAAACCTTCGGGGTGGCGTGCCGCAACGTGCTCTCACTGGAGAACTGGCAGCTGGATCTGCAGGGGATTGCCGACAACCTTGACGGCGTAAAAGTGGTGTTTGTTTGCAGCCCGAACAACCCGACCGGGCAGATTATTAACCCGCAGGATATCCGTACCCTGCTGGAGATGACGCGCGGAAAAGCCCTGGTGGTCGCGGACGAAGCCTACATCGAGTTCTGCCCGCAGGCGACGCTGGCTGGCTGGCTGGAAGAATATCCGCACCTGGTGGTACTGCGTACGCTGTCAAAAGCCTTTGCTCTCGCGGGTCTGCGCTGCGGATTCACCCTGGCAAATAAAGAGGTCATCGACCTGCTGCTGAAGGTGATCGCCCCGTACCCGCTCTCGACGCCGGTTGCCGATATTGCGGCACAGGCGCTGACGCCTGAGGGGATTAACGCGATGCGCGAGCGCGTGGCGCAAATCCTGGAGGAACGTCAGTACCTGGTGACCGCCCTGAAGGATATACCGTGCGTGGAGCAGGTGTTCGACTCGGAAACCAACTACATCCTGGTGCGCTTTACCGCCTCCAGCGCCGTATTTAAATCTTTATGGGATCAGGGCATTATCTTACGAGACCAGAATAAACAACCTTCTCTGAGCGGATGCCTGCGCATTACCGTCGGCACCCGTGCAGAGAGCCAGCGCGTGATTGACGCCCTGAAAGCGGAGAAAGTATGACCCAGAAGATCCTTTTCATCGATCGTGACGGCACCCTTATTTCGGAGCCCCCAGCTGATTTTCAGGTCGACCGATTCGACAAGCTGGCGTTTGAACCTGACGTGATCCCGGTGCTGCTCAAGCTGCAAAAAGCCGGGTACAAGCTGGTGATGATCACCAACCAGGACGGTCTGGGTACCGACAGCTTCCCGCAGGCAGACTTTGACGGCCCGCATAATCTGATGATGCAGGTGCTGACCTCGCAGGGCGTGGTGTTCGATGAAGTGCTGATTTGCCCGCACATGCCAGCCGACGAGTGCGACTGCCGTAAGCCAAAGGTGAAGCTGGTCGAGCGCTATCTGGCGGAGGATGTGCTGGATAAGACCAACAGCTATGTCATCGGCGATCGCATTACCGATATTACGCTGGCGGAGAACATGGGCATCGCGGGGCTGCGCTATGACCGCAACAACCTTAACTGGGCGATGATTGGCGAGCAGCTGACAAAACGTGACCGCTACTCGCACGTTGAACGCAACACCAAAGAGACGCAAATTGATGTGAAGGTCTGGCTGGACCGCGAAGGCGGCAGCAAGATCCACACCGGCGTGGGTTTCTTCGACCACATGCTGGACCAGATTGCCACCCACGGCGGTTTCCGCATGGAGATCGCGGTAAAAGGCGACCTCTATATTGACGATCACCACACCGTGGAAGATACCGGCCTGGCGCTGGGTGAAGCCCTGAAGCTGGCGCTCGGCGATAAGCGCGGCATTAACCGTTTTGGCTTTGTCCTGCCGATGGACGAGTGTCTGGCGCGCTGCGCGATGGATATCTCCGGCCGTCCGCACCTGGAATATAAAGCAGACTTCAATTACCAGCGCGTGGGCGATCTGAGCACCGAAATGGTGGAGCACTTCTTCCGTTCATTGTCCTACACCATGGGCCTGACGCTGCACCTGAAGACCAAAGGCAAGAACGACCACCACCGCGTGGAGAGTCTCTTCAAGGCCTTCGGCCGCACGCTGCGCCAGGCAATCCGCGTGGAAGGCGACGCCCTGCCCTCATCAAAAGGAGTGCTGTAATGAACGTGGTGATTCTGGATACCGGATGCGCCAACCTTAACTCCGTAAAGTCGGCCATCACCCGCCACGGCTACGAACCGGTGGTTAGCCGTGACCCGGACGTGGTGCTGCGTGCCGACAAGTTATTTCTGCCGGGCGTGGGCACTGCGCAGGCCGCGATGGATCAGATTCGCGAGCGCGAGCTGGTCGATCTGATAAAAGCCTGTACCCAACCGGTGCTGGGCATTTGCCTGGGTATGCAGATCCTGGGCCGCCGCAGCGAAGAGAGCAACGGCGTTGACCTGCTGGGCATTATCGACGAAGACGTGCCGAAAATGACCGACCACGGTCTGCCTCTGCCGCATATGGGCTGGAACCGCGTGTACGCCAAAGCGGGCGACAGGCTTTTTCGCGGCATTGAAGATGGCGCGTATTTTTACTTCGTGCACAGTTACGCTATGCCGGTAAACGTCAATACCATCGCCCAGTGCACTTACGGCGAGGCGTTTACCGCAGCCGTAAAGAAAGACAATTTCTTCGGCGTACAGTTTCACCCGGAGCGCTCGGGCGCCGCGGGCGCGCAGCTGCTGAAAAACTTCCTGGAGATGTGATGATTATACCCGCGTTAGATTTAATTGACGGCACGGTTGTCCGTCTGCATCAGGGTGATTACGGGCAGCAGCGAGACTACGGAAACGATCCGCTGCCGCGCCTGCAGGAGTATGCCGCCCAGGGTGCGCAGGTACTGCATCTTGTGGATTTGACGGGCGCGAAAGACCCGGCAAAACGCCAGATCCCGCTGCTTAAAAATCTGGTTGCCGGTGTTGATGTGCCGGTACAGGTCGGCGGCGGCGTGCGTACGGAAGATGACGTGGCGGCGCTGCTGGACGCGGGCGTGGCGCGCGTGGTGGTCGGTTCAACCGCCGTCAAAGATCCTGAGACGGTGAAGGGCTGGTTCCGCCGCTTTGGCGCCGACGCGCTGGTGCTGGCGCTGGACGTGCGCATTGACGAACAGGGTAATAAACAGGTGGCGGTCAGCGGCTGGCAGGAAAACTCCGGCGTGACGCTGGAGGCGCTGGTCGAGATGTATCTCTCTGTTGGCCTGAAGCACGTGCTGTGCACGGATATCTCACGTGACGGCACGCTGGCGGGTTCCAACGTTTCTTTATATGAAGAAGTTTGCGCCCGTTATCCGCAGGTGGCGTTCCAGTCATCTGGCGGCATCGGTGACTTAGCCGATATCGCCGCGCTGCGCGGAACGGGGGTACAGGGCGTGATTGTGGGCCGCGCCCTGCTGGAAGGTAAATTTACGGTGACGGAGGCGATTCAATGCTGGCAAAACGGATAATCCCTTGCCTGGACGTGCGTGACGGCCAGGTCGTGAAAGGCGTGCAGTTCCGCAACCACGAGATCATTGGCGACATCGTTCCACTGGCAAAACGCTATGCCGATGAAGGCGCAGACGAGCTGGTGTTCTACGATATTACCGCGTCCAGCGATGGCCGCGTGGTCGACAAAAGCTGGGTCGCGCGCGTGGCGGAAGTGATCGATATTCCGTTCTGCGTGGCGGGCGGGATTAAGTCCGCTGAAGACGCCGCCAAAATTCTCTCGTTTGGTGCCGACAAGATCTCCATCAACTCCCCTGCCCTGGCCGACCCGGAGCTGATCACCCGCCTGGCCGATCGTTTTGGCGTGCAGTGTATAGTGGTAGGGATTGATACCTGGTTCGACGCCGCGACCGGCAAATACCACGTCAATCAGTATACGGGGGATGAAAGCCGCACGCGCGTGACGCAGTGGGAAACGCTCGACTGGGTGCAGGAAGTGCAGAAGCGTGGCGCGGGCGAGATTGTCCTCAACATGATGAACCAGGACGGCGTGCGTAACGGGTATGACCTCGAGCAGCTGAAAAAAGTTCGTGCGGTCTGCCACGTTCCGCTGATTGCCTCCGGCGGCGCGGGCACCATGGAACATTTCCTCGAAGCCTTCCGCGATGCGAACGTGGACGGCGCGCTGGCCGCTTCCGTGTTCCACAAACAGATTATTAATATTGGTGAGTTAAAAACGTACCTGGCCGACCAGGGCGTGGAGATCAGGGTATGTTAACAGAGCAACAACAGGCGCAGCTGGACTGGAAAAAAACGGACGGATTACTGCCGGTGGTTGTCCAGCATGCCGTCTCAGGCGAAGTGCTGATGCTGGGCTATATGAACCAGGACGCGCTGGCGAAAACGATCGACAGCGGCAAAGTGACGTTTTACTCCCGCACGAAAGAGCGCCTGTGGACCAAAGGCGAAACCTCGGGCCATTTCCTGAATGTAGTAAGCATTACGCCGGACTGCGATAACGACACCCTGCTGGTACTGGCAAACCCCATCGGTCCGACCTGCCATAAGGGCACCAGCAGCTGCTTCGGTGAGGCGAGTCACCAGTGGCTGTTCCTGTACCAACTGGAGCAGCTGCTGGCGGAGCGTAAATCGGCAGATCCGGAGAGTTCTTATACCGCGAAGCTGTACGCCAGCGGAACCAAGCGCATTGCGCAGAAGGTGGGTGAAGAAGGCGTTGAGACGGCACTGGCCGCGACCGTGCATGACCGCGAGGAGCTGACGAACGAAGCGTCTGACTTGATGTATCACCTGCTGGTGCTGCTGCAGGATCAGGCGCTGGATTTGACGGCGGTGATTGAGAATTTACGTAAAAGACATAAATAAACACCCTACCGGGGGAGCTCGCGCCTCCCCTTTTCCTTTAATAAAGCAGTTATCATTCCTTCCGCGAGCGGGTATCATCAGCCGATAGTGTAACGCACGATTTTATGCGTTAAGAGTTACTCATTTAACATTGAGGTTGAAGATGAAATTTCTGGTCACCGGCGCTGCCGGCTTTATCGGTTTCCACGTCAGCGAGCGCCTGTTGCAGGCAGGACATCAGGTTGTAGGAATTGATAACCTTAATGACTATTACGATGTCAATCTGAAACAAGCACGACTGGATCTGCTTACGTCCGACAATTTCACTTTCCATAAGCTGGATCTGGCGGATCGCGAAGGGATGGCCTCGCTGTTTGCTACTGAGAAATTTGACCGCGTGATCCACCTCGCCGCGCAGGCTGGCGTACGTTACTCTCTTGAAAATCCGCACGCTTACGCGCAATCAAACCTTATTGGCCATCTCAACGTACTGGAAGGCTGCCGACACAATAAGGTGCAGCATTTACTGTATGCTTCTTCCAGCTCTGTTTACGGCCTGAACCGGAAGATGCCGTTCTCCACCGATGACTCGGTTGATCACCCGGTATCCTTGTATGCCGCGACGAAAAAATCCAACGAACTGATGTCGCACACCTACTCTCATTTGTACAATCTGCCGACAACCGGCCTGCGCTTTTTCACCGTGTATGGGCCATGGGGCCGACCTGATATGGCGCTGTTCAAATTTACCAAGGCCATGATTGAAGGTAAAAGCATCGACGTATACAACTACGGCAAGATGAAGCGCGATTTTACCTATATTGATGATATTGCCGAAGCCATTATCCGTCTGCAGGACGTTATCCCTCAAGCCGATGCGAACTGGACCGTTGAAACAGGGTCCCCGGCGACCAGCTCTGCCCCGTATCGCGTTTACAACATTGGCAACAGTGCGCCCGTGGAGCTGATGGATTACATCACCGCGCTGGAAGAGGCGTTAGGCAAAGAAGCAGAGAAAAATATGATGCCTTTTCAACCTGGTGACGTGTTGGAAACGAGCGCGGATACCACGGCGCTCTATGACGTGATTGGGTTTAAGCCGAAAACGTCGGTGAAGGAAGGCGTGAAGAATTTTGTGGACTGGTATCGTAATTTCTACAAGGTCTAAAAAACAAAACCCGGCGAATGCGCCGGGTTTTTTATTTGTTACGAACACTATTCAGTCGCTACCGAACAAATCGCGGGTATACACTTTATCCGCAACGTCCGCCAGCTCTTCCGCCATGCGGTTAGAGATGATCACGTCCGCCTCTTTCTTGAATGCATCCAGATCGCGCACCACGCGGGAATGGAAGAACTCATCTTCCTTCATTACCGGTTCATAAATAATGACCTGTACACCCTTGGCCTTAATGCGCTTCATGATGCCCTGAATGGAAGAGGCACGGAAGTTATCTGAACCACTTTTCATAATCAGGCGATAGACGCCCACCACTTTCGGCTGACGGGAAAGGATTGAGTCAGCAACAAAATCTTTGCGCGTCCGGTTGGCATCAACAATTGCCGAGATGATGTTGTTAGGAACAGACTGATAGTTAGCCAGCAGCTGCTTAGTATCTTTCGGCAGGCAGTAACCGCCATAGCCAAACGACGGGTTGTTATAATGATTGCCGATACGTGGATCCAGACAAACGCCTTCGATAATTTGACGGCTATTCAACCCCAGGCTCTCTGCATAGCTGTCCAGCTCGTTAAAATATGCCACACGCATGGCAAGATACGTGTTAGCAAAAAGCTTGATGGCTTCCGCTTCGGTCGAATCGGTAAACAGCGTCGGGATATCTTTTTTGGTCGCCCCTTCCTGGAGCAGCGCGGCAAACCGCTCGGCGCGCTCTGAACGCTCACCAATAACGATACGTGATGGGTTCAGGTTATCGTACAGCGCGCGCCCTTCACGGAGAAACTCCGGGGAGAAGATGACATTATCAATGCCGTATTTTTCTTTAACGGACTGGGTAAAACCAACCGGGATGGTGGATTTAATGATCATCACCGCGTTCGGGTTGATTTCCGTAACATCGCGGATAACCGACTCAACGCTCGAGGTGTTGAAGTAGTTGGTTTTAGGATCATAGTCGGTCGGTGTGGCGATAATCACATAGTCCGCCCCACGGTAAGCATCCTGCTTGTCGGTGGTTGCGCGGAAGTTTAGCGGCTTCGTTGCCAGATACTCTTCAATCTCTTTATCTACAATCGGGGACTGCTTCTTGTTAAGCATGTCCACTTTAGCCTGCACGATATCCAGCGCAACCACTTCGTGGTTCTGAGCAATCAGGATACCGTTGGAGAGACCTACATAACCTGTACCGGAAATTGTTATTTTCATTCGCGAATAACTTCTGTAAGTGAGCTGTAGAGATGACCGCAGGGCCATCACGATAATCAATAACTGTAGGGCTTTTTACCTCCTGCCTTGTGGGAGTGTCAAGGCGAAGCCTCAGGAATAGCCCATCCAGGTACAACATTCAGACTACTTCGAATATGTGGTTGTAATTTTGATGAAAAAAAACCCGGAGAATATCTCCGGGTTTATATAATAACCTGAGGCTAAATCAGATTAGTCCAGCCATTCCGTGTGGAACACACCTTCTTTATCTGTACGCTTATAGGTATGCGCACCGAAATAATCACGCTGAGCCTGAATGAGGTTAGCCGGCAGTACCGCAGCACGATAGCTATCGTAGTAGGCTACTGCAGCAGAGAAGGTCGGAACCGGGATACCGTTCTGCACAGCGTAGGCAACCACGTCACGCAGCGCCTGCTGGTATTCGTCCGCAATTTTCTTAAAGTACGGTGCCAGTAGCAGGTTGGCGATACCGGCGTTTTCAGCATAGGCATCGGTGATTTTCTGCAGGAACTGCGCACGAATTATGCAGCCCGCGCGGAAGATCTTCGCGATCTCACCATAGTTCAGATCCCAGTTGTTCTCGTCTGATGCCGCACGCAGCTGAGAGAAGCCTTGCGCGTAAGAAACGATTTTCCCCAGGTACAGTGCACGACGCACTTTCTCAACGAACTCCGCTTTATCACCTGCTGGTTTAGCCTGCGGGCCAGACAACACTTTAGATGCCGCCACGCGCTGCTCTTTCAGGGAAGAGATGTAACGCGCGAAGACAGATTCGGTGATCAGAGACAGTGGTTCACCCAGATCCAGAGAGCTCTGGCTGGTCCATTTACCGGTGCCTTTGTTCGCTGCTTCATCCAGAATCACATCAACCAGGTATTTACCCTCTTCATCTTTTTTCGTGAAGATATCTTTGGTGATGTCAATCAGGTAGCTGTTCAGCTCGCCTTTGTTCCACTCGGTGAAGGTTTCAGCCAGCTCTTCATTGGAGAGGTTCAGACCGCCTTTCAGCAGGGAGTATGCTTCAGCGATCAGCTGCATATCGCCGTATTCGATGCCGTTGTGCACCATTTTCACATAGTGACCAGCACCGTCAGGACCGATATAAGTTACACACGGCTCGCCATCTTCTGCAACAGCAGCGATTTTGGTCAGAATAGGCGCAACCAGTTCGTATGCTTCTTTCTGGCCGCCAGGCATGATAGATGGGCCTTTCAGCGCGCCCTCTTCACCACCAGAAACACCGGTGCCGATGAAGTTGAAGCCTTCAGCAGACAGTTCACGATTACGACGGATGGTGTCCTGGAAGAAGGTGTTACCGCCATCAATGATGATGTCGCCTTTTTCGAGGTAAGGCTTCAGGGAGTCGATAGCAGCATCGGTACCTGCACCTGCTTTCACCATTAACAGGATACGACGAGGCGTTTCCAGAGACTCAACGAATTCTTTAACCGTATAGAAAGGAACCAGTTTCTTGCCTGGGTTCTCGGCAATCACTTCTTCGGTCTTATCACGGGAGCGGTTGAAAACGGAGACGGTATAACCACGGCTTTCGATGTTGAGCGCCAGGTTGCGCCCCATCACTGCCATACCGACAACGCCGATTTGTTGCTTGGACATTTTTTACTCCTACAGACTGGAAAACTTTTGCGTTCTCTAATGTAGCGTATGTGGATACAATATTGAAAGGATTCATTCCATACAGCACAACAAGATAAACTGTATACAAAGCATCCGTAATGTGGAAAAATTAATACTTATGTTATAAAAGATTACTGATCATAACCAAATTTAATTTAAAAGAGTTCAAATTCAGTCAGCAACAATTATTTCAATCATAAATTCTAATTACAGATTTGCTTAAGTGTTATCTCAGGGTCAAAATTTATTACCAACAGAAAACTTCGAAAGAATTGAGTTGCTTAAATGCAATAACTGAAGGTACTATAGGCAAGCCATTTTACTAAACCGTCATTACAAGTGTCGCAGATATGATTTTCTTTAGCATTATCAATCATAATCATGATCATATGATAGTATCTAATACAAGTCTGGCACAGATCGCAGAAAAAAATCCTGTTGTAATCAAATCAAACACGCCAGCCTCTAATGCACTCAAAAAATTTGCTGCTAGTCACAAAATAACACTTCTAGATTGTGCTTATGGATTAGGATTTGGTGAGAATAATAACCATGTTTTTCAGCATCTAGTTGAAAATCAATTAATTCGTGATAACGATTACTTTCTAGTAATTAATCCAGACGTCATCATTACTGAAACAGAAATTGAAAAACTATCCAGAGTGATAAAAACTTACGAATCAGATATTTTCACCATTAATTTATTCCATGATGAAGATTTCAAAAACCCTGAACTATCCATTCGCCGCTTCCCTAAATTAACCGGGCCATTCAAAGGGCTATTAAAGAAAGATTATCGCTCTGACGCTTACGATAAAAAAAACATCATTAACCCACAACAAATAGATTGGGCTGCTGGTTCTTTTTTACTATTTAAAAAGAAAGCTTATGAAAAACTCGGCGGCTTTAGTTCGAAGTTCTTTATGTATTTCGAAGATGTTGATATCTGCAGAAGAGCGAAAAAAATGAAAATGCCCCTTACTTACCTGCCAGATATTAAGGCTATACATAAAGGGGCATTTAACAACAGAAAAATATACTCAAAACATTTCTTATGGTTTTTAATGAGTTATTTAACTTATCATTTTTTAAGTTAATCCTTTAAAGAATTCACGATGGCATCTGCAATTCTGGAGGATGCTTTGCCATCGCCATAAGGGTTATGCGCAAAGCACATTCTATTGTATTCATCCTGATTTGTCAGAAGCAATGAAACCTCATCAAATATCCGTCTTTCATCCGTACCTACAAGTTTTACAGTACCAGCAGTCACGGCTTCTGGCCTTTCTGTTGTATCTCGCATAACAAGAACTGGCTTGCCCAGGGATGGCGCTTCCTCTTGAATACCTCCCGAATCAGTTAAAATTATCGATGCCGCGTTCATAAGATATACGAATGGAAGGTAATCCTGTGGTTGGATAAGATATATGTTATTTTGTCCGAGCAGTACTGAATGTACAACATCGCGTACATTCGGATTTAAATGTACAGGATAAACAAAATCTACTTCAGGGTAAGCTTTAGCTAATCTCAATATGGCTTTACAGATACGTTCGAACCCGCCGCCAAAGCTTTCACGCCGATGGCCTGTAATCAGAACAATTTTACGCTTAGGATCGATAAACTCAAAATTCTTTTCAATTTCTCCAGCCAATACTGGATTCGATTTCAGCTTATTATTAACCATAAGAAGAGCATCAATTACTGTATTTCCAGTAACAATGATCGTTTCGTCAGAAACATTCTCGGCGCGGAGATTATTCGCTGAAGTCGTGGTAGGTGCAAAGTGTAAATTTGCCAGTGCGCCAGTCAATTTTCGATTACCCTCCTCAGGCCAAGGAGAGTAAATATTATTTGTTCTCAAGCCAGCCTCTACATGACCAACTTTGACCTGTTGATAATAGCTAGCGAGAGTAGCTGCCAGAGTCGTAGCAGTATCACCATGAACAAGAACAAAATCCGGTTGGAACTCCTGTAAAACTGAACGCAAGCCAAGCAAAATCGAAGATGTTACATCAGTCAAATCCTGTCCTGGCTTCATGATATTCAGATCATAATCAGGTTCGATATCAAATAATTGCAACACCTGATCGAGCATCTCTCTGTGCTGAGCCGTTACACAAACCTTACTCACAAAACGCGAATCTGTTTTAAGAAATTCAACTACTGGAGCCATTTTGATTGCTTCTGGGCGTGTTCCAAAAATAGAGAGGACTTTTATACTGGTCATAAATTATCTCTTACATTAATCATATTAAACCGCTTTGCAAGTGAAGAAAGATAAGGAACAATCCTCACTCTTGCAAAACTAGCTATTGGTTTCTCAACGCAGTGCCAGGAAAGAATTGCAACTGCAAAAGTAACACAGCAAATAAAAACAAAATAAATTGCAAAACCACGTTCACTTAAAAGAGAAAAACTCAGTTGTGATACTGGATAAGCATATAAGTATAAACCATAGGAATAATCATGTTTAAGATTTAATAATCTAATAAAGCCAAACAAATAACCTATCGAGATTATAATGTAGCCGACTAGAATAGGAATCAAAAGAGAATTAAGATGATTACGATAATAAATTAGAAGGCCTAAGGAAACTAGAGTAAGTAATGGCGATACGGGTATGTGATTTCGATTTATATATAACAGACCGCCAATGCAAAAGAAAAACATTAAACTAAGTGATCCAGGAATAGGAAATATATTTTTAAAAAAATCCGGAAAAAGTGAATTTATTAAAATGAGGAGAATAAAAGCAGCATTATATCTTGCTCTGGTAACGGTTATCCCTAAAGCAACAAAAAAAAGCGAACTAATGTATGCGCGCACCTCGACAGGTAATGTCCATAAAGAACCATTGATAGCTTGATCAGGATGGTTTACAAAGATACCAGGAAGAGTAAAGGTAACTGTTTCAAGAAAAGAGTTAGTTTTAATATATTCCCATGATGAAGTCTTAGATATAAAATCAAGAATGTATAATTTTTCAGCCGCTGGAATTATAATAAAGATTGTTATAATATTTGCGACAATCAGCCCAGGAAAAATCCTTGCTAATCTGGCAACCGTATACTCAATAAAAGTACGTTTGATCGCACTTTGTAAGATGAAAAAGCCACTTATAGTAAAAAAAATGTATACGGCTAGTGTACCGGTATAAAAACCAATCCTACTACTGAGGGGATCTGCGCCAAGCCCAAATATGTGATATGAATGAGCATATAAAACAAGTAACGCTGCAAAAAATCTAATAAAAGTAAAAGCATCAGATTTATTTTGCATTACATCTGCAAGCATTTTAAATTTGAATATATTATTTTGTATTAACATCTTCAATCCCAAGCAATTTAACTCTGCCAAAAATATCAAGTGATAACTTACATACTTGTTTATGTTGCGCTGGGTTTAATTGCGATTTATCAAATACCACATCTTTTGGTAAAGTTAAATCGTCAATGTTGTTTCTGAAAGAAATTGCCCTAACTGCGACCCAGGAAGTACTTCCTAATTCCGGAGTAATTAAATACTGGCAATCATCATCTTTATTGCTACTAATTACTGAATAGAGGGTGTTTACAAAATTGTTCTGATAATTACCGGTAGCGACAAAATTCTTCTGAAGAGAAACTGAATGTATAAATAACAAAGCAAAAAAGATAACACTTATAAAACGATAGTAAGAAGACCTGTAATAGAGGATAGCGATACTGACTGCAAGTGTAAACCCAGATGTATAAATATAATGGGGCAAACTCATATCCAGAATTAGGATAGGAATTGAACCTACATAATAGAACAAGAAATAAAAAATATAGCTTACAAGAGATCTACGGCAAACAAGTACAATTAAGATAAAATGAAGAAAAATAGCTATAGATAACTGCCATATCTCATACTGATTAAATAAACCATGTATCTCTGTATTATCAAGCAAAAAGGGGAATATAAAATATTCAAGGACCCTTGTTGGAATATTACCTAATGAAGTACCATAACCACCATGTTTTGGGAAAAGGAATTCAAATCTTAAAGTTAAGTATCCAATAACGATAAATGAGCATATCAAGAAAAACGATATGCTTATTTTCTTTTTTTCAAGGAGATTTTTTTTATTATAAATAAATTGTTGTGCGATATAAAGAAAAAGTATGGATGGATAAACAACTGCAGTCTCTTTAAACATTAAAGCAAAAATAAAGAACAAGCATGCCGCTGAAATAGATATATTTTTATTTAAATTTCTCGCATATGTCGAAGTGGAATGTAAAAAAAGGAGAAACGAAATACAGCAACACATCAACCAAAATACATCTGCAATTGTTCCTATCCATCCATTCACGAAAACAACTGAAGGCATGACAGTACTGACCAGTGAAGAAAGAAAGGCGACTTTCTCATTGGTGAAATGTCTAATAATAAAGTAGAATAAGGCAGCATTAACCATACCACAGCATAACAATGCCAAGTGGAAAAGTTGAGGTGTATCAAATAAATAATAACTTGAAAGTAGCCAAAGGTTAAAATTTAGTGGGCGATAATGAAATTCATTATAATTGAAAATATTATAATATTTAATATCGTGAATGCTAGATGAAGAAATAGCTTTTATTCCCCAACCTATCTCATCATGACTAAAATAGCCAGCATTCATAAACAATCCAATATTTGCTAGAACTCCAAATATCACAATTAGAATTATTTTTTTAGATTGCGTCATCATCAATATCCTGATTGCGAACTATATCTTTAATGATAAATTTAGGCCTTTGTTTAGTTTCCATATAACATCTACCCAGATACTCACCTAAGACCCCGATACCGATGAGTTGTACACCGCCAAGAAAAAGAATTGCGACCATTATTGACGGATACCCTGCCACAGGGTTTCCAAAGAAAATTTTTTGCGCTATCAAATTCATCGCATATATAAAAGATAATAAAGATATCGCCCCTCCTAAATATACCCATATTTTCAGAGGTGCAATACTGAATGAAGTTATCCCTTCAACAGCCAGATTCCATAATTTCCAACCATTAAATTTACTATTACCAGCGACACGCGCACTTCTATTATATTCAACAACTGCAGTTTTATAACCGACCCAAGCGAAGATACCTTTCATAAATAATTGAGATTCACTCATTTGGGTGATGGAGCGTACAACCTGCATACGCATCATTCTAAAATCCCCAACATTTGCTTCGAGTTTTACATCTGATAATTTATTATGTGTTTTATAGAACAACTCAGCAGTTTTTCTCTTTAAATAAGTATCACTACTTCTTTCAACTCGTTTTGCTAGTACAACATCTAATGATTGATTCTGTAGACAGTCATACATTACTTCTATTAATTCAATGGGATCTTGAAGGTCAACGTCGATAGGTACAATGAAATCTGAGGAAACAATACTTAAGCCTGCAAAAAGAGCTTTTTCCTTTCCAAAATTACGAGATAAATTAATTAACATGACGCGTTTATCATCAGAAATGATTTTTGTCACAACATCTTCTGTTCTATCAGTACTTCCATCATTTATAAAAATGATCTCAAAATTCATTTTTGACAAAAATTCGTTATTATTTACGGCTCGATAAAATATTGGTATTGCATCTTCTTCATTAAAAACAGGAACTACCAAAGATATTTTATTCATAATTATTTAAACACTATAAATTTAGAGTAGAAGAATCCCAGAATTAAACTTAAACTCGAAAAGACAATTAAAGTTACAAAGGCACTAAGTTTGAATCTATCTGCGCAAGAACCTATTAAAAGACTAAGAATACCAAGCCCCGTAACAAATAATATATATGAGCTACCTTTTGGCTTCTTTTTAAAATTAAATTTAGAGTTCATAGCATATGAGAAACTCGACGCAATAGAGAATGCAACTAAATTACTTAACGATTGTAAAAAACCTATATTTGTAAAAATAAAAAAGATTACCCAATGTAGACCGGTATTCAAAACACCAATCAATGAGTACATCTTAAAATTCCTTAGCACCCAGGTACCCTTTTATTAAAAAAGTGAATCTATCTTCCCAAACTATTGGTTTCTCAATCTCAGGCTCAATACCTGAAAGGTGCTGCTCTAAAGTGACTGCAACCTTATCATTGACTCGACTCTTCATTTCACCAAAGCAAGTTGTAATCACCGGGACGCCAGCCGCAACATATTCATAATATTTGACAGGATCAACCGAATCAGTTAGTTGATTCAATTGGAAAGGTATTAAACCATAATCAAAGGTCTTTATAAGAGCGGGAACATCTTTATGATCAATTGCAGGTTTAATTATTACATTTGGTGGAATACTTTCAGGCTTAGCATATAAAGGCCCAACGATGACTATCCGACTATGGGGACGACTTGAAGATAACTTTCTAATAAAATCCCAATCGAACCAGCTTGCAACACTGCCAATATAGCCATATGTAATGATGCCATCATTGATGCCATCATAATTATTTTGAACATGCATTAGTTCATTACAATATAGACTAGAACAAGCATTCATTACAAGTATGGACTTTTTTGTCATTATACTATACTTATGAAGCAAGCCTGAAGATGAAAACATCGTCATGTCAACCTGCATAAGTAATTTTTTTAACAACTTGTAGACGCTATCTTTTGTTTTACCTTTAAAAAAATACGGATAATCATCCATTACATCAAATATTGTATTCTTAAAAGTAATTCTTTCTAGAATTTTGAGACTCAGAACGCTCGGTTTCCCGATGATAAGCATAGAGTCCTTATCTTTAACCAAGCGCTCTAAATTAGTTATAAATTTATTAATCACTCCACGGTTTACAACTTTATAGAGACCATTGAAGGGTTCAATAGGTATTACACTTCTGATTTTAATAACTTCTACATTGTTAGGTTTAATGATACTTTTCGATTCAACACCAATTAATTTTGTTCTGATATCTGAAAATTTTGGAAAACGGGAAGGTAACGGATCAACCCAAATTAGTTTTTCTACCCCCTGCTGTGCAATAAAATTTGCAAAAAAATGAGGACGCTGTGCAATACTATCCCAGTGTACTGGAGACAAATATATCACCACCATTATTAATGCACTCCAGGCCTATAGCTATGCGGTTTCCACTCCCCCCACTTGCTCTCGAAAATGACTTTATTCTTCTGCATCAATAATTCTTTTTTGTTATTTTTAAGTTGATTAAAACTCGCAGAAAGATGATGATGTACAAATGAGTCTTCTATTGCCGCCATTTTCCAGCCACGTTTTTTTACTTCCTGGCAATAATCATCATCCTCAAAGAAGCCTAAGCCGTAGTCCGTAGAAATCCCACCAATTTCTGAATAGACTTCCCGACGAATAGCAGCACAGAAAAATGCAAGGCAATCCATTGGATACACTTCATTTGCATGCCTGGAAATATAATGAAGCGACTGGATATTCATTTCAGACCAATTATTATAACTAATATTGATTTTCGATTCGTTACCAATGTTATTAGTCACAGGCCCAACCAATCCTAATTCAGGGTTATTTTTAAACCCTTTTATCAGGTTACCTAACCAAAATGGTGATACGTAGGTATCATTATTGAGAACAATAAGAATGTCACCTGTTGCTTTTTCTAAACCGATATTATTACCTGCAGCAAAACCGACATTCTCATTATTAAGAATAACAGTATAATTTGGCTTATCCACATAATATTTTTGCAAGTAATCGCGGGTTCCATCCGTTGACAAGTTGTCCACAATAATTACTTCATAATTATCATATTCGGTGTTCCGTTGAATACTTTGCAAACACTCCTTGGTTAATGCCAGGTTATTAAATGTCAGTACAATCAAGCTAACTTTTAGTTTTTTGGAATTAAGCTCGCGGATTGAGTCACTAAGTTGCTGTGCTCGACTGGACCAGTCATGGTGCTTAGCCCATTCACGGCGCTTTTCACGTAAAGTTTCATTGCTTGTCTCAGCCATCGCAATTCCAATCTGAGAGATGAACTGCTCTTTAGTATTGCCCACATGAACTATATCACCCATAATAACAACTTCAGGCATTGCTGTACAAACTACTGGTTTTCCAGCTGCTAAATATTCATAAACCTTAACAGGATTAGTACAAAGCGTTAATTCGATAAGTTTGAACGGAATCAAACATACATCAAAATCTTTTAAATATGGTGTAAGTTGCGTATAAGGTATTTCTCCAAGGAAGGTGATATTTTTTATCTTCCTGGCAGGTGAGATATCGCAAGTAGTACCACCAATCATTACAAAATCATATTGTGGGTAAGCTTGCGCAGACGCTATGAGCAAATCCAAATCAAACCATTCAGCAATAGCTCCATAATAACCAACTACAGGCCGCAGCTTATTTAAAGCGCCTTTTTCCGGAATCTTCGAAAAATATTCAACTTCACATCCGTTCCGGATGATTATATTATCACAGTGCTTAGCGACGCTTTCTGAGAGACGCTGTGCGGTGGTAATAACCAGATCAGATGATTTGAATAATTTTTCTTCTTCGGTTAACATCGAAAATTCATTATTTTCGAAACCTGCATGATGATCCATACAGTCATAAATTATATGATTCGATGACAATCCTTCAGCCACTTCTCTCCAAAACGGAAGATCTATCAATGAATTTGTAAATCCTAGACCAAATGCCTGGCGTACAAGATATACACTGTGAATCAGGAAACTTATCTGCTCGCGATCAAGCTTGTCTTTATAAATATTAACTTCATGTTTATTAATGTTGAGTTTGCATAAAACGACACCATCAACGGGCATTTTCTCAATAATAAAACCCGGTGTGTTGGTGACATTAAAGGTAGTCGCAAAATAAATCACGCGATTACCCAATTTCCCAAGTTCCTTTGCTAATTGCTGAGGACGTTGCAAACGAAATTCCCAGTCGATAACTGGAAATAGTAAAATATCTAAACCATTTTCTTTTTTCGTTAGTTGATGCAGGTTAGATAAGTCTCCCCCCACACTTGTTCCAAGATGACTCAAGCTCCCCCCAATATTTTTTATTATTGAAGGTTGTTCTAACTTAATGCCACGTACTATCTGATAAGCTTTTTTTACTCGACTACGCATTGAAGGTGATAGTTGATAAAATAATGGTCTGGCCATGTTTTTGATTTGATTCTTAAGCATTTTAATCAATCCTTCTTACCTTTAATAAAGCTATGCAGACGGAATAATAAACTTTTCTTTATGGTTTGTAGTTCACTAAGTAATTGGACTTCCTTCCGCTGAAGCTCTTGAACTTGCTGATTAAGTGATTGTGCCCATTCTGAAATTTCAATAGCATTTTTTTCAGTAATTTTTAAGCTTTCAATCCACTTCTCGTATCCAAGGATAGAGTCCTGAAGCACTTTATTCTGAAAACGATTAACCATAACCTCACGTTCTTTATAATAAGAACCACCATCAAAGAAAAATGCTTTGCTATCATTAACAGCTGACTTATTAAGTAAAAAACGACGCAGATGGTATTCTGCGTCAAAGAATTTATTTTCATCAAAAAAATACTGATGATACGTTAGATATACCAACTTCAATAAAGTGTTATCATCAATATTATTATTAATATTGTCCATGATATCCTTACTGGTTGCGTCCTTCGATAAAGCTACAACTAATCCAGGGAGAGCATAAGGTGCCACACCAAACGTAAATACTGTTTTACCCGCAACCAATGCTTCAAATCCGAGCGAAGAATTTATAGTAAACACTGCGTCTGAAAAAGCGACCAGATCTTGAGTACTAAATTGATCAGTAATTACAGGAATATTGTTAACTTCTACAACACAATTTTCCTGGGCAGGATGTTTCTTGATAATGAACTGAATATCATCATTACCTAAACCTACACACTGATTAACGAACTGTTGCATTGTAACAAATTCTGACCCTGCAACAATGTTTGAATCATCCTCAACTTGTAAAGCAATAAGTATAGTCTTCTTATTTCCAAGCTCTAATTGATTACGGATTATTTCTCTTTTATCGTCTGAGATAATATAGTTATTTCTGATCTTTCCTAGCGTTAGTCTGGAAATTGTTCTTTCATTTTCTGATAGATCAAAATGTTCAAATTCATTCCAAAAGTCATGAAGAGAACTGGTGCTGTTGACTCCTTCTGGATCACTATAGTAGATAACAGGATTGGGATTTCTTGACAAACCTAACTCGTTGAAAAATACAGTTATTTTATTTGCCTTACAGTAGGATTTTAGTAACCCATCATAGTTCCAGCAGAATACTATTTGAGGATTAATCATGCTGATAGACTTTTCAATGAAATGGTTATGCTGCGGATCAAACTGTCCATTTAGAACGAGTTTCCAGCGTTCAAACCACTGGGTATCATCATAATCGATGTTAAAATCAGATGGCGAAACGCATTGCCAGCCGTCAGCACGAATAACATTGGCAAGTTCATTAGTTGCAATAAACGTTACTTCCCAATTCTGTTCAACAAAAGATTGCGCTAATTTTTTGTATCGATCGTATATACATTGGAAAGTGAGCGCGTCATTGCGAATGGTGAATGGCAACAAATAGAATACAACATGGTCGCGCGTTATTCTTTCTGTAACAATTGCATCTGCAGCTTTGATAATTGAGTTCGGTAAAATATCATTTTTGATGACGGCGTTAGCACCGATTACGCACCCGTCACCAATAATTACACCTTCAAGTATAGATACATTACTACCAATCCATACATTAGAACCAATAGTCACTTTTTTGAATGACATTCCCTGCTCACTTATCGGTGCTTTACTTTTAAAATGATGAGATGAAGAGGTAATTATAGTATTAGCGCCAATTAAAGTATTATTGCCAATTTCTATTCCACCAGTTGCATTTAACCAGCAGTTATAGCCAATAACTGATTGCTCACCAACGGTCAATTGTCCTTGATTATGCGATTCGATGACAGCATTTTCTCTGATTACTGCCCCATCCATAATTCGATACAGTCCTTCTTCAAAGGAAGGTTTGAATTGTACGGAATCTGCGATGCTGGCTGATTCAGAAATGAAAGACTTTTCTGGTTCTTGGCTCATTGTTGTAGTCTCACTATCTTTTATCAGTAAACTTAAATCATCTAATATTATATTTTTAGGGTATTTACAAACGGCAACAACAAATCCCCAGTTGATAACATCATCAATACGATAAAATTTATCCTGATCTTGTAAATATACATCTACCTGATAAAAATAATGGTTGAGAACACGACGTAAATCATCACTGGTATATTCTAAAACATGATAACTATTGAGTGGATTTTCACGGCTAGCTTCACGAACAGGTGTTGAAACTATAAACTGACCATCTTCTTTAAGTACCTTCATAAAGCCATCAAGCAAGATCCGTGGATCCGGAACATGTTCTAGCGTTTCAAGGCAAACAACGGTATCCATTTTAGGTAAAGAGTCAGCCAGGACTCTGATATCACCACAGAGATAGTTTAGTTTTTCTGAAATATATTGAGATTTAGCGAAATCAACGGCATTCTGGTCAATGTCAACCCCGACGACATGGGCACAATGTTCTTTAAGAATATCGCTGCCATAGCCGCTTCCGCAAGCACAGTCCAACACTGACATTTCGGGTGAAAGATATTTTGAGGCAAAGTGGTAACGAGATTCATGCCTCTCAATATTTTCTACATCATATGCATTTTTTTCAATATCTAAGCTTTCATCAGATGAAAAATAGAGTCTTTCTGTTGCCATTAACCTAAATCCTCTTTTTTAAGCAACACTGGCTCCATATTTATAAATCCAATAGTTTTAGATTTACCAATGATGCTTAAAAGCTTCATGCCCCAGCGGTGATCATGTTCGTGATATTGACCATCAGAGAGCATATCGATTAAGCCAGCATTTATCGTATAAGAACCCGCACCCAAATTATTTGGAATCTTGACGGTGATTCTTCGTTTGCCCTGGCCGGGTGTAATTTCAATACCAATATTTTTACTATTAAAACCCCATACATCTATTCCAGACGTATTCCTCAAAGTCATTGTGAAGACTGGGTTTTCGAATTCCGTATTAAGTTCAATCAATATTGAAAGGACTATTGGCTCATTGAGTGAAACTTCACTAACATCCTCTGCTTCCTCAGTAGAAACAGTGACATCAATAATTTTGCCCCCCCCAATACCAAAGCGATATTCCGAGCGCAGCGCAACTTGACTTTTAAGCCACTGGATTTCTTTAGTTTTCATCAACTCCTGATATGAGTTGACAACAACGTCTGGTCGATCGTCCAGCAGCATACAACCTTTATCAATCAGGATTGCACGATCACAAGTATTTCTTACTGCAGTTAAATCATGAGAAACGAACAGTACGGTTCCACCTTGTTCCTGAAATTGTTCGAATGCCCGATGGCATTTAGTCTGGAAAAGATAATCACCAACCGATAAAGCTTCATCGACAATCAGAATATCAGGATTAACATTTATTGCTACGGAGAATGCCAGACGGACAAACATTCCGCTCGAATAGGTTTTAACCGGGCGATTTATAAAGTCTCCGATTTCTGCAAAATCACAAATTGCATCAATGCGGCTTTCGGTTACCTCACGATCTATACCCAATAAAGACGCATAAAGATAAATATTTTCAATACCAGTAAATTCCGGATTAAAGCCAGCTCCAAGTTCAAGTAGTGCAGCAACTTTCCCTTTGACTTCAATTTTTCCGCGCGTAGGTTGCAGAGTACCAGCAATCATTTGAAGAATGGTCGATTTACCCGCACCATTGGCACCAACAATACCAACACGTTCACCTTTACGAATACCAAATGAAATGTCATTAACGGCAGTAAATTTACCAGACCCTTCTCCAGGTTTTTTTTTCAATAGACTGTAAACATTATGGAAAGGCGAGCGATATTGATAAAATTCTTTTGTTAAACTTTCAATATTTACAATATATTCAGACGACATCGGCAAAACCCCGGCTTAATCTTTTAAAAATCCACCGTCCGAAACCCAAAATTCCAATTGCAACGACGAAATAAATAATATAACTCACAAATGAGAAAGACTCGATGTTGAATGCAATAGCACGGAAGTCAATGACAATAAGAGAAATTGGATTTAGATAAACTACCACCTTCACGAATTCAGGAAATACGCTAAGTGGGAAAAGAATTGGGCTCACAAAAAGGAACATAGTTGAGGCCAGGTTCACAACGTGAGTGATATCTTTAATATACGTTCCTAATGCACTAAATATATAAGAAAGACCTAATGTAAGTAATACGAATGGGGGTAATACCACGGCCATAGATAATATTGCACGAAGAAGACTTTCCCCAGTGACTAACACAGCGATGAGAAGCAGAGCACCGCCAATCATTAGATTGAAAAGCTGAGCAAGGAAGTTAGAAATAACTAAAACTTCAAGGGGGAACACCACCTTTTTGACATAATTTGCATTACCGCTTACCAGTTGACTACTCGTCATTAGTAGCTCAATAATGAAAAAGTGAAAAATAAGTCCTGAAAAAAGAATTACCGGATAACTAGCGAGTGAACCACCACCCCACTTAGTTTTAAATGCGAAACCAAATACTAGAGTGTAGACGGCAAGCAGAAAAAGAGGGTTAAGTAGACTCCAGAAAATACCAAGCGTTGAACCTTTATATCTTGAATAAATGTTACGCTTAGCAATCTGCAAAATAAGTTCATTATGATTGCTTAATTTCATTACAATCCTCAAAGCGCCATAAATTTTTTGAACGAGATGCCTTGCATATCTTTATTAGACAAAAGCAGCTGCGTAGTTGTATCAAGCGGCCAGGAAATAGCTAAGTCAGGATCGTTCCAACTAATCGAATGCTCCGCTTTAGGATTGTAATAATCGGTGCATTTATAGATGAACTCTGCTGTATCGGTTAATACGTAGAAACCATGCGCAAATCCTTCAGGTATCCATAATTGACGCTTATTATCTGCTGATAATTCTACACCAACCCAATGGCCTAATGTTGGTGAATCTTTACGCACGTCTACAGCCACATCAAATACAGCCCCTACCCCAACGCGAACCAATTTTCCTTGGGTATTCTCGCTCTGATAATGTAAGCCGCGGAGAATTCCCTTTTTGGATTTTGAATGATTGTCCTGAACAAAGTTCGTTTTTTTATGAGTTACCAAATCTTCAAATTTTTTTTGGTTCCATGTCTCCATAAAAAAACCGCGCTCATCACCAAAGACAGCAGGTTCAATAATTTTTACATCAGCAATATTTGTATCAATGACTTTCATTAGTATTAGCTCTTATAAGCTTTAATAGAATGTAATGCATTTTTCCAGTTACTTGCTTCTATACCAAAACAGCGCGTAATACGCTGCGTATCAAGCCGGGAATTTACAGGACGCCGTGCTGGCGTTGGATAGTCTGATGTGGTAATTGGATTTATGATAGGCTTGACTTTTATCACCCCTTCTTTAGATGCAGCATCAAAAATTGCTTCTGCAAATTCGCTCCAACTAACATGTGGTAAACCGGAAAAGTGATAAATACCGAATTTTTCATTGTTATCATTTATAATATTTTGCATTATTTTAATCAGTGCATCGGCGATATCACCAGCGTAAGTTGGGCCCCCAACTTGATCGGCTACAATACCTAGTTGCGAACGACTCTGGGCAATACGTAGCATAGTTTTGACAAAATTATTGCCATGTTCACCAAACACCCATGCAGTACGTATAATAATATGTTTTCTGCATGCCTGTACCACCGCATTTTCACCATCAAGTTTGGTTTTCCCATAGACAGTAGCAGGTCCAGTGATATCATCTTCGTGGTAAATACCAGATTTATCGCCTGAAAAAACATAGTCAGTAGAAATATGAACCATCAAAGCATTATATTTTTCCGCACCTTCGGCAAGATTCTTCGGCCCAATACAATTTACTGCATAGGCAATTTCTTTTTCAGTTTCGGCTTTATCTACCGCTGTATATGCTGCGGCATTAATAACAACATCGGGTTTGAAACTGTCAAATATCTGAGCTACCTTACTTGAATTAACGATATCAAGTTCAGTTTTATCAACTGCAAGTAAATCCACGTCATTTTCTAAAGCAAGCTTTTGCGCTAACAAATAACCAATCTGTCCATTTGCCCCTGTTACTAATACTTTCATCATTTTTTACCGGAATCTGCAACAAGATTAATCAAGTATTGCCCATAATCATTTTTCTTCATGGAGATACCCAAGCTTTTTACTTGTTCAGTGGTGAGCCATCCATTACGCCATGCAATCTCTTCGAGGCAAGCAATTTTCAGCCCCTGTACATTTTCGATTGTTTGTACAAATGACGATGCTTCATGCAGGCTTTCGTGAGTGCCTGTATCAAGCCAGGCAAATCCGCGACCAAGCAGTTCGACGTGAAGCGAACCATCTTGTAAATACATTTCATTTATAGAAGTGATCTCAAGTTCACCACGAGCGGAAGGTTTTACCTTTTTAGCAAAATCGACGACGCGGTTATCGTAGAAATACAGCCCTGTTACTGCATAATTGGATTTCGGATACGCCGGTTTTTCCTCGATAGAAATTGCCCGCATTTCGGAATCAAATTCGACAACGCCAAAACGGTCAGGATCTTTAACTTGATAGCCAAAAACTGTCGCACCGTCGTCACGCTTCACAGCCTCAGCTAATGAACGGCTGAATGATTGACCATAGAAAATGTTGTCACCCAGGACCAAACACACCTTTTCATTGCCAATAAATTCTTCACCGATAAGAAATGCTTGCGCGAGACCATCCGGGCTAGGTTGAATTGCATACTGCAAATTAACGCCGAAATGGCTGCCATCACCCAGTAACCGTTTAAAACTATCACAATCTTCTGCAGTTGTGATAACCAGTATATCCTTAATGCCTGCTAACATCAGCGTGGATAACGGATAATAGATCATCGGCTTGTCATAAATAGGAAGAAGCTGTTTTGATACACCGCGCGTTATTGGATATAAACGAGTACCGGAGCCACCAGCAAGAATGATCCCTTTCATCTTATTTTTTCTCCATCGAGCTATTGGTTTCGGTATAGGATTTATCCAGAATACGTCGCCACCACTTTTCATTATTTAAGTACCAAAGAACTGTTTTACGTATACCTGATTCGAATGTTTCTTGCGGTACCCAGCCGAGGTGGCGTTTAATTTTGCTGGCGTCAATCGCATAGCGAAGGTCATGTCCAGGACGATCAGCTACATAAGTAATGAGTTCTGCAAACTTTTTAATGCCCGCAGGTTTAATATTAATTACCTCATCAAGAATTTCGCAGATGGTCTTAACAACATCGATATTTTTACGTTCGTTATGGCCGCCAATGTTGTAAGTCTCACCGACCTCGCCTTCCGTCACCACTTTATATAGAGCGCACGCGTGATCTTCCACGAACAACCAATCACGGATCTGCTCACCGTTGCCATAAACTGGCAGGGGTTTACCAGCCAGAGCATTCAGTATAATGAGTGGGATAAGTTTCTCAGGGAAGTGGTACGGACCGTAGTTATTTGAGCAGTTAGTAACCAGAGTAGGTAATCCATAGGTTCGCCGCCATGCGCGAACTAAATGGTCACTGGATGCTTTCGAAGAGGAATAAGGACTGCTGGGGGAATAAGGTGTTGTCTCAGTAAACAGCGGTAGAGAACTTCCGGTTGGTACCTCATCAGGATGCGGCAAATCACCATACACTTCGTCGGTTGAGATATGGTGGAAACGGAACGCAATTTTGCGGGCATCATCAAGTTGTAACCAGTACTTACGTGCCGCTTCAAGCAGAACATAGGTACCAATTATATTGGTTTCGATAAATGCCGCCGGACCAGTGATTGAACGATCTACATGACTTTCTGCAGCAAGATGCATGACAGCATCAGGTTGGTGCTCAGCAAAAATACGCGCCATGGCATTTCCATCACAGATGTCTGCTCGTTCGAATGCATAACGCGGATCATTTGCAATGCCTACCAACGATTCGAGGTTACCAGCGTAGGTCAACTTATCTACGTTAACCACAGAATCTTGTGTATTATTAATGATATAACGAACTACAGCAGATCCAATAAAACCTGCACCACCAGTGACGAGTATTTTCACAAGACTATTCCGTATTGCGTCGTAATGTTTAGATTCAAACTTAATACATAGGGCCGAACTGCACAGCGCAGAAAATATAACCACGCTACCGCCCCTGGCTCTACAGCTACCAGTATACTGAAAAAGAAAGACAGTGCTTTTAGCCCTCCAGCCTCAGCAGGAGTCTGTTTTAGAGGGGGGGCCGCACGAAATGCTAATCGGCTATTCTCCCCTTAAATGCCATCGAAAACAAGGAGAAATCTTACCGCTAAATAAGGATGTTTGTGAGCGTCTGTCTAGATTTACACCTTGATTTTAATGAAAAAAAAAGGCAGTGAGAATAATTGCCTAAGCTGCGAACAGCTCTGAATCACCCTCAGCTACCTGCTTATTGTTCCGTTCGAAACGTCCGATTTGACGCCTTAATGTGTGAGAAGTATCTCAATCCTCTGGCGGAACTTCGCCCCTTCCTTTAGGTTACGCAGCCCGTAGTTCACGAACGCCTGCATATAGCCCATCTTCTTACCGCAGTCATAGCTCTCACCGGTCATCAGCATCGCATCGACAGACTGCTTCTTCGCCAGCTCGGCAATCGCATCGGTGAGCTGAATACGGTCCCAGGCGCCTGGCTCGGTTTTTTCCAGCTCGGCCCAGATATCCGCGTTCAGAACATAACGGCCCACCGCCATCAGGTCAGAATCCAGCGTCTGCGGCTGATCCGGTTTTTCGATGAACTCAACGATGCGGCTCACCTGCCCTTCCGTCTCCAGCGCTTCTTTGGTCTGAATTACGGAGTACTCGGAGAGATCGCCTTTCATGCGCTTCGCCAGCACCTGGCTACGGCCCGTTTCGTTGAAACGTGCCACCATTGCCGCCAGGTTGTATCGCAGCGGATCGGCGGACGCGTTATCAATAATGATATCCGGCAGCACAACGATGAACGGGTTATCACCCACCACCGGACGGGCACAAAGAATAGAGTGTCCCAGACCCAGCGGCTGCGCCTGACGCACGTTCATGATGGTCACGCCCGGCGGACAAATAGACTGCACTTCCGCCAGCAGCTGACGCTTAACGCGCTGTTCTAGCAACGCTTCGAGTTCGTAAGAGGTGTCGAAGTGGTTTTCTACCGCATTCTTGGACGAGTGCGTAACCAGGACGATTTCTTTGATCCCTGCAGCAACAATCTCGTCGACAATGTACTGAATCATTGGCTTATCGACGATCGGCAGCATCTCTTTAGGAATGGCTTTTGTGGCTGGCAGCATATGCATGCCCAGGCCTGCTACCGGAATGACTGCTTTCAAATTAATCATTATTTCTTCCACCTTAAAATGGTTGACGAATTATAGCTCTTAAACCTGTTTTCGCCAGCATGATTTGCCGTAACCCTTAAGCAATGTTACGCCTTAGCATCACATATTTCTGTAGTTGTAATCTGATTCGATCGCGCTTTTATGCCAGGAATAGTCTCAAAACAGATTATTGTCGATTATCTGTGCGGAAGCGCAAAGTTCAGCCTTTCCACATTCACCACCTGCTGGTCGACACGGTCAATATCCACCGAGCTTTGCCCCTTCTCATTAACGGCTTTTATGTTCGCCAGCGACAGCAGCGTCTCGTCTTTCGCCATGAATTTTCCTCGCACATCCTTGCGCAGATCGAAGTTTATCTTCAGGGCAGGCCCCACGGCAGCTTCCTGCATGACATTGATATTGCGTAAAAAAAGATGCTGCGGCTTGTTGTGCAGTTCCAGCGTAGCACGCTGCATTTCCACGTTGGTAATCGCCACAAACGAGGTCGCGTTACCGGATGAAATCTGTATTCCGCGCAATTTATACGCAAGCTGGCGGTTATCGAGGTGAATATTATTGAGCTTAAAGTTCTGCGGGATGGACAAATAATCGCCTTTTATGACCCCATAGCCGATTAACATTCCCGCACTGTTGACCATGTCGACATTATCAATAATGAAATTATCACAGCCATAAATCGCCACCGTGGCGTTGTCTATTCCCGCCTTTTTACTGAAGTCTGGGGTGATATTTTTGGCCTTAATATTGCGGATAATAAAGTGTTTTCCGTTTTCCACGTGCACCAGCTGACGACAGTTGCTGCCGGTGATGTTGGCCACCACGAAGTTCTTAACGGTTTGCTTTTCCGGGTAGTCGTTGTCGTAGGTGCTCCCGGCAAGGCCAATGCCGATGCCCCAGTTGATCTTGCCGTTGGTGCAGTTGATGTTGTCGATGACATGGTCGGAAATCAGGATATTGCGATCGTTGATGGCGACGTTCCATTCGATCGCATCGCCCTGCAGATGGCTAAATTTGCTGTTGGTGATGCGGGCGCCGTCCACCTGGTTGTGGAATCCCTGGCGCAGGATGGCGTAATTGGCCTGACTTACGCTGATGTTATCAATCACCAGATTGCGCATCACGCTCGGTTTCTTACCGCCGATGTAGATTTGCGTCACAGGACCAAAACCGCTCATGGCCAGCCCTTTAATTACGCAGTCGGAGCCACGTACATCGAGAGTGATATTCTCTGTCCGTCCCTCGCCTTCCCCTATCACTTTGCTGCCTTCCTGCAGAACAAAGCGGCCGCGGCCATTGCCTGTTAACGTCCCGCGGATCAGCAGCGTTTTACCGTCGGGAATGAAAATACCCGTGTTGATGTTTTCACAGGTCAGCCCGGCAGGGACAATGACCGTGTCCCCGTCATTAAACGCCTGCTTAAAGGCCGCGATCCAGTCGTTGTTATTGTACTGATTAACAGAGACCGTTCTTCCGCTCGCCGCCCGCGCAATGCGGGACGACAGCAGCGGCGTAGCTGCCAGAACGGACAGAGACGAGACAAAGGTGCGTCGGGTAATCTTTTTCAGCATACATCCTCGGCGTTACAACGTTTGCAGCAGGCTGGCTAACTGACGGTTAATCACCTGCTGGTTAAAATCGGCTTCAACTTTTTGTCGGGCATTATGGAGCACGGGCTCCAGCGCCTGCTGGTCGATATCGCTGAAGGCAGCTAAGCGATCGGCGAGCGCCATGGCGTTATTCTCCGGCACCAGCCAGCCGGAATGGTCAGACTTAATCAGCTCCGGGATCCCGCTGTGAATGGTCGAGACCACCGGTATCCCGACGGCCATCGCCTCCATCAGCGCCACCGGAATGCCCTCCATATCGCCATCGGCTCCCGTTACGGAAGGCAGCAGGAACACATCTGCCTCATCGAGCATCGCCTTGACCTCGTGGCTCGGCTTGAAGCCCGGCATCTCTACAACATCTTCCAGCTGATACTGTTCGATAAGCGTGCGCAGACGACGCTCCCACGGCCCAATCCCGAGAATGCGGTAGTGGAAATCCACCCCGCGCGCTTTCAGCTGGCGGCAGGCTTCAATCGCCACATGCAGGCCTTTCTTCTCGGTCAGACGCGCGACGGAGATGATCTGCAGCGGCTTGCCCGGCACTTTCACCGGACGGCGGGTAAAGCGCGTTAAATCCACGCCCATGCGCGACACGGCAATTTTCTCTCCCGGGCAGCCCATGTTTTTCAGGCGTCCGGCCCACAGTTCACTGATGGGCAGCATCATGTCGCCGCGGCGGAAAAGCTGCTGGTACTCCGGCGTATAATGGTTCAGCACTTCACGGCTGGAGATGTCGATACCGTGGAAAATGGTCGCAATTTTACCGTCAATCACGCCCAGTTCGCGTAGCTTCGCGGCGGTCACGCCTGCCGGGCCAAAGTGGGCGATAAACACGTCAGCACGATACGGCTGCGCCGTTTGCCCGCAGATGGCCGAGAGAATTAAATTGCGTGATTCCGACCCATAGCGGGAAACATTCAGCGCCCGCCACGTCGACGCGCGATGGATCCCACGTAAGGTCTGGCTGGCGCGGTGGCGCAGCTTACTCAGCTTCCCGGACGGCTCATCCTGCAGCCAGCGGGTTTTTGCCTCCAGCCCATACTGGGTATACGCCGCGTGGGTGTTTTGGGTATCGCCCTTTTGCAGGGCGATAATCTCCACGTCATATCCCATATCGATAAACGCGGTGATTTGGTTCAGAACAAAGGTCTCAGACGACAGCGGAAATTTCAGTAAGAAGAAACCAACCTTCATTTCCCCTCCCGCACGCGGTCAAGTACCGATTTCACCATCCCAATGCCCTTCTCGCGCTCGGCTTTCACCGCCACCGCCAGACGTTCATTGATCGCAGGCAGCTGGCCGAGCGTGTCGCCCACCATCGCACCCAGCGACCCGTCCAGCAGATGACGAATATCCACCGCCATTTCCGGCATACCGAGCTGCTGCATAATGCCCGCGGACTTGTGCTCGTAGTTAATGGCAATGGCCGGCGTGCCAAAGTTCATGGAGATAATGGCCGAGTGCAGGCGCGTGCCCACCGTCAGGTCGCAGGCGGAGAGCAGCTTGCCCATTTCCAGGTCGTTCAGCTCGTCCATCACCACGTGATAGCGGGACGGATCGTTCACCAGGTTGCGCAGGTTCAACGCCACCATGCGGTCATCTTTGTTGTAGCTGTCGATGCCGGTACAGGTGGACAGCGCCAGCACCTGATAACCGCTGTCCAGCACGCGGTTCACCACGTCGGCGAATGCTTGCTCATACGCCGCCTGCGTCGTGCCTAAACGTTTATCGAATGGCGCCAGCTCGCGTAGGGTGATCGCGACGGTTTTCTGTTTCGCCGTAACGTCGAGCCAGTGCTGCACCGCGTAGCTCGGCTGGAAGCTGTCGTCCTGGTGATCCACCAGCCAGGCGGTATCCACGCCGTGCTCAACTTTCGACGTGTCAATCTCGCTGCGCTTCATCATGTCAAGGCTGACCGACTCACGCAGGATCAGGGCATCGCAGTGGCCAAACACATAGTTCGCCAGCTGGTTAAACTGCGGATCCTGGAAAGGCCCCACGCTGTGGCCAATCATAAACAGCGGCTTTTTCGCCATGAACGTACAAAGCGCATGCTCAAACTGCGGCACGCCGTAGAGATCGACGAAGAACGACCCGCCGACCTGAATAATGGCGTCATAGCCGGACAGCAGACGAACAAAGTCGGTAAAGCCCTGCGCGATGGCGATGTTGCGCAGCTTGCCGGTATCGGTCACGCGGGAAAGCAGCACCTGATGCTGGTAGCGACGACGCAGTACTTTCTTCACGCGGCCCATCACGCCCGCGGCGTTGTTATGCTGTTTCATCTGGCTGTAGAGCGGATCGCCCATCACCGGGCGGTTCAGTAACCAGGATGAGCTGACAGGATAACGGCTCATCACGTCCACTTCGGTCTCAGGCTTAAGGGTGTTAATTGCATCCAGTAAACCGCGCAGGATGGCGCTGTCGCCACGGTTGCCGCAGGTATGGTTGCCAAGAATTAATAATTTCATAATGGCCTCTTAAATAACTAGCCTGCGCGAAGCAGCGTTTTCATTTTTTCGTTACGGCAAAACTGGCGCTTCATCTCAACGACCAGCGCATTGCGCGACAGCACAATCATCACGCCAAATGCCAGCGCCCCCGCGGCAACCTGCACCGCCAGCAGCGCGGCCAGCGGAAGATGCCCGCTGAGGATAATGCCCAGGCCGTAGCTCACCGCCAGGGTCGGCAATGAGAGATAGAACGGCAGCCACAGGCTCAGGATGTACTGACGGTAGCTGGAGCCCAGCACCGGTTTAATCATGATGAAGTAGCTCAGGACGGTATTGACGATCTGCACCAGCAGGAAGCCCAGCGTCACGCCAATAGCGCCCGCCATGTGTCCGCCGACGATAATTACCGGAATAAACAGGAAGGTTTTGAATACGTTGAACTTAAAGCTGATGTCCACGCGCGCTTTTGCCATCAGCAGGGACCCAATCGGGTTTCCCACGGAGCGCAGCAGCCCCACCACGCACAGCAGTTGCAGGATCGGGATAATACCGTTCCATTTCTCACCAAACACCAGCGGTACGACGTTGCTGGACACCACCATCAGCCCCAGCAGCACCGGGAAGTTGATGATCCCCACTACCGAAAGCAGCTTGTAAAAGTTAATGCGCAGCTTTTCGGTGTCGTCCTGAATCTTGGCAAACGCCGGGAACAGCACGCGGGTGATTATTGGGTTCAGCTTCATCGGCGGCACCACCGCGACGTTGTAGGCCAGGTTGTAGCCCCCCGCCACGCTCGCGCCGAGAATACGTGCCAGCACCAGCGTCGAGAGGTTGGTGTTCACGTAGTTGATAATGCTGTCCGCCGTCAGCCACGCGCCAAAGCGCAGGTTGGACGAGACGGACGCAAGAGAGAAATGCAGTCCCGGGCGGTAAATTTTACGCCCAAAGTAGCCAAACAGCAGCGTGCGCACGGCAGAGTTCACCAGGTAACCGAGGATGGCGGTCATCGCCAGCGGCCAGAAATGGGCGCTCACGACGGTAAAGGTAAAGCCCGCCAGCACGGCGCTGGTCTCGATCATGCCGATCTTATTGAACTCCAGCTCTTTCTGCATCAGCGCGCGGAACTGCTGCCCGTGGGGGATCACCACGAACGCAAACGACAGCGTACGCATCAGCGGGGCGAGATCCGGGTTGTGCAGCACGCTGGCAATGGTATCGCTCAGCAGGAACACCAGCACAAACACGAAAATCCCCAGCCCCACGTTCAGCCAGTAGAGGGTGGTCAGCTCAAGATGGCTGATCTCTTTGCGCTGGATAATCGAGTTGGCGATACCAAAGTCAGACAGCGTATCGGCCAGCGCAATGATCACCAGCGAGACGGTCAACAGGCCGAACTGGTGATTATCGATAATGCGCGCCAGCACCGTCATCTGCACCAGGCCGAGGCCAATGATGACGATGGTCGCCATCGCTGACCACTTGGCGCCGCTGATGGTTTTTTCACGTAAGCTCATCTTAGTACGCCGCTTTGTTCACGAAACCTTTGAAAATGGTCAGAAAAACAATCTTGATATCGAACCAGAGGCTCCACTCGCGGATGTACTCCAGATCGAACTCGATGCGTTTTTCCATTTTTTCCAGCGTGTCGGTTTCGCCGCGCCAGCCGTTGATTTGCGCCCAGCCGGTGATGCCCGGCTTCACCTTATGGCGCAGCATGTAGCCTTCAATCAGCGAGCGGTACTGCTCGTTATGCGCCACCGCGTGCGGACGCGGGCCAACAATCGACATCCCGCCGGTAAAGACGTTGATAAACTGCGGCAGCTCGTCCAGCGAGGTGCGGCGCAAGAAGTTCCCCACGCGGGTGACGCGCGGATCGTTCTGCGTGGCCTGGGTCACCACCTTGTCGTTCTCCATCACCTTCATGGAGCGGAATTTCCACACCATAATCGGCTTACCGTCCATGCCGTAGCGGGTCTGACGGAAGATAACCGGTCCTGGCGAGCTCAGCTTCACCGCGAGGGCAATGCAGCACAGCACCGGGGAGATGAGCAGCAAAATCAGCGAAGAGAGCACGATATCTTCCAGACGCTTCAGCACGCGGTTAATACCGGACAGCGGCGTGTCGTACAGCGGTACGACCGGCACCCCGTTCACCTCTTCAATACGGGAGTGAAGAATGTTGAAGGTAAACACGTCCGGGATCAGGATCACTGAACAGGTGGTATCCGCCAGCTCGCGCATCAGCTGCTTAATGCGGGATTCGTCTTTCATCTGCATGGCGATGTAGACGTTGTGAATTTTGCCGGCTTTGGCATCGTCAATCAGCTGATCGTAGTTGCCCGCCCAGTCGGCAGGCACGCCGCCAGGCTTTGCGTCGTGATAAATCCCAACCACTTCAAAGCCTAACCACGGCTCTTTGCGGAAGCTGTCGAGCAGCACTTTCCCAACCGGCAGATCGCCTGCCACCGCCACGAAGCGACGGTTATAGCCCCGGTTGCGCAGCCAACCCGCGCCAAAGCGGATCAGGGAACGGCACACCACCATGCCGACGCTGGTCAACAGATACCAGCTCAGATAGGTCACGAGGCGATTATCAAAATCATGGCTAAATGCCACCAGGCCTGCGCTGAAGATCAGGCTCAGGGTCCAGTTCTGCAGCAGCAGCATCAGTTCAGTGGTCATTTTGACGCCGCGCCACGAGCGGTAGAAATCGGTCATACCGCCGATCATTTGAAACACGACCAGCGCAATCAGGGCCATCAGCAGATGCATATATAAGAACGGCAGCCCGCTGATCCGACACACCGCCCACAATCCACCGACCATGATGGTGATATCAGAAAAACGCTGCACCATAGAGATTAACGATGCATTCGTTCTCGCTCGTTCGCGTTTTTTTAGATTCGTCATCGTTGTTCCTGTATTCGGTTCCCCCTCCCACCGGGAGGGGCAGTTATTACTGATTCAACAGCGCCAGAATGTCCTTCGTTCGGGCTTCCATGAGCGCGGTGTCAGCGCGGGACTCCACGTTCAGGCGCACCACCGGCTCGGTATTGGACGAGCGCAGGTTAAAGCGCCACTGCGGGAACGCCATGCTGATGCCGTCGGTACGGTCAATTTCCAGCGCGTGGATGGCAAAGTGCTGCTCCACGCGGGCAATCGCCTCGGCAGGCTGTGCCAGCTTGCTGTTGATCTCTCCGCTCGCCGGGAACGCCGCCATACGGTCGCGCACCAGCTCGCCCAGGGTTTTCCCCTTCAGGCACAGCAGTTCAGTCACCAGCAGCCACGGGATCATCCCGCTGTCGCAGTAGGCAAAGTCACGGAAGTAGTGGTGGGCGCTCATTTCGCCGCCGTAGATGGCGTCTTCTTCGCGCATGCGCTCTTTGATGAAGGCGTGACCGGTTTTGGACATCACCGGCGTGCCGCCTGCAGCGGACACCACGTCGACGGTGTTCCAGGAGAGGCGCGGGTCATGAATGATCTTCGCACCAGGGTTTTTCTCGAGGAACGCTTCCGCCAGCAGGCCGACAATGTAGTAGCCCTCGATGAACTGCCCTTTCTCGTCGAACAGGAAGCAGCGGTCAAAATCGCCGTCAAAGGCGATACCCATGTCCGCGCCGTGTTCAATCACCGCGTTGCGGGTGTCGTCACGGCACTCCGGCAGCAGCGGGTTAGGAATACCGTTCGGGAAGTTGCCGTCCGGGGTATTGTGCACTTTGACGAAGGTCACCGGCACGTTCAGTGCTTTAAAGCGCGCTTCAAGGGCATCGACAACCGGGCCAGCCGCACCGTTGCCGGAGTTAATCACCAGCTTCAGCGGCTTCAGGTTTGCCACGTTGATGTAGCCCAGCAGGTGGTCGATGTACTCTTTCTGCAGGTTGATTTTTTTGTAGCTGCCTCGCTTCGCCTCGTTCACCGGCGGGAAATCATTGGATTCCGCCAGACGCTGCACGTCGCGCAGGCCGGTGTCGCCGCTGATAGGACGGGCACCCTTGCGCACCAGCTTCATGCCGTTGTAATCCATCGGATTGTGGCTGGCCGTCACTTCAATACCGCCGTCCACGCCCAGGTGGAAGGTGGCAAAGTAAATCTCTTCGGTTCCGGAAAGACCGATGTCCAGCACGTCCACGCCCGCGTCCTGCAGCCCTTTCGCCAGCGCCAGCTTGAGGGATTCACTGGTCAGACGCACGTCACCGCCCAGCACGATGGCCTGCGGTTTTAAGTATTCGCCGTACGCGCGGCCAATGCGCCACGCAATGTCTTCATTCAGCTCTTCGCCCAGCTTGCCGCGAATATCGTAGGCTTTAAAACAGGTTAATTTATCCATGATGACCCCTTTTTCAGGCAACAGTCGGTCCTGACCACTAAATGGCCAAATTAATTTTTTTGTCATTCGTAGGCCCGGTAAGCGCAGCGCCACCGGGCATGATGCAGAGAGCTACACTCGTCCGTAGCGGTCCTGGAAGCGCACGATATCGTCCTCTTCCAGATACGAGCCAGAGCGCACCTCAATTAAGTCGAGAGGAATTTTCCCCGGGTTCTCCAGACAGTGCGTCGCCCCCAGCGGAATATAGATGGACTCGTTTTCGCCCAGCAGTTTCACTTCACCGTCGACGGTGACTTTGGCGGTACCCGCGACCACCACCCAGTGCTCGGCGCGGTGATGGTGCATCTGCACCGACAGCCCCTCGCCCGGCTTCACGGTGATGCGTTTCACCTGATAGCGGTCACCGGCGTCAATGGAGTCATATTTGCCCCACGGACGGTAGACTTCGCGATGAATATGGTGCTCGTGACGGCCATCCGCCTTGATCTTCTCCACCACTTTTTTAACGTCCTGCACGGCGTTACGGTCGGCAATCAGCACGGCGTCTTTGGTCTGGACCACAACAAGATCTTTTACCCCAACCGTGGTGACCAGGCCGGACTCGGCGTAGACGTAGCTGTTTTCCGTTTTGTGGCTAATGACATCGCCGTGATGGACGTTACCCTCCGGGGTATGGGCGCTGATCTCCCACAGGGAGGACCAGGATCCAACATCGCTCCAGCCCGCATCCATCGGTACCACGACGGCGTCAGCCGTGCGTTCCATTACCGCATAGTCAATGGACTCTTCCGGACAGGCGAGGAAGGCCTCTTCATCCACGCGGATGAAGTCGAGATCCGGGTCCACCACCGCCATCGCTTTCTCGCAGGCGCTCAGAATATCAGGGCGATATTTGCGCAGCTCTTCCAGATAGCGTCCGGCGCGGAACAGGAACATCCCGCTGTTCCAGTAATATTCCCCGCTGGCGACATACGCCTGCGCGGTTTCCAGATTCGGTTTTTCAACGAACTGCGCCACGTCAAACGCCACGCTGTCGCCTTCACCCGGCGTCACGTTGCCGCGACGAATGTAGCCGTAGCCGGTTTCCGGCAGATCCGGCACGATGCCGAAGGTCACCAGCTTGCCGCGCTCAGCGTAAGGAATGGCCGCACGCACCGCGTCGCGGAAGGCCTCTTCCTGCTGGATCACGTGGTCCGCCGCCAGCACCAGCATCAGCGGGTCACAGTCCGGGCTGCTGCGTTTTGCAGCCAGCGCCGCCAGGGCGATAGCCGGTGCGGTATTGCGTCCGGCAGGCTCCAGGATGATATTTTCTGTGAGTTTGTTCAGCTGGCGCAGCTGCTCGGCAACAATAAAGCGGTGCTGTTCGTTACAGATCACCACCGGGCTTTCACACTCCACGCCGTGGAGACGGTTTACCGTCGTCTGCAGCATGGTGAGATCCCCTTTCAGGCAGAGGAACTGTTTTGGATAGAGCACGCGGGACAGCGGCCACAACCGGCTACCAGAGCCACCAGCCATCACAACCGGATACAAAGTGGTTTGACTCATGATTTATCCCCGTATATCTGCAATAAATTGGCTCAGCACGTTCTCTTTCTCGAGCGTGCGTTCGGCATATTCACGTGCCACCGTGTTCACTTTTGGCATGGCAAGTGCCTGTTCAATGCCGGTGACCAGCGCCGGAACCGATTCCGGCTCTACGCACACCGCAATCCCCGGATAGCTGTCACACAGCTGGCCTAATTCAGTTTCGGCTTCGGCCGTAATCACCGCGTTACCGCCCACGGCCAGAATGTTGGTCAGCTTGGACGGCAGCACCGCGTCCGCCGCGCCGCGCTTTTGCACCACCAGATGGCAGTCACCCATCTTCAGCAGCGCAGGCAATGCCTCGTAAGACTGAAGCGGGAAGAATTTCACGTTGGTCAGGCTGCGTTCGCTTACCATTTTTTCCAGCCGCGCTTTTCCACCGCCCTGCCCGACAATCACAAACATCCATGGATGTTCGTTCAGCAGTTGAGCCGCCTCGATCACGCTCTCCAGCCCCTGCTTTTCGCCGATATTGCCTGAGTAAAGAATGATTTTTTGATCTTCAGGCAAACCGAGCTGCGCGCGCAGCGCCTGAGCGTCTTGCTCAGTCACGTCGCGAAAACGCGCCACTTCGGACCAGTTCGGGAAGAAGATCACCTTCTCCGCCGGGACACCTTTCTCCTGCGCTTTGTTCATCATGGAGCGCGAGATCGTTGAGACGTAGTCCACGTTGTGTAAGCCACTGCGCTCAAACGCGCTGGCGAGCTTCGCCACCTTGCCGCCTTTGCTTTTGCCTGCCATCCCCAGGCCCAGCATGGCGTCCACTTCATAATCCTGAATGTGCAGCAGGGTGCGCGCGCCGGAGAGTTTGCCCAGCAGGCGCATGCCAGGCGTGCAAAACAGCGTCGGCACCACGCCGATAATGCGATCCGGCTTCCAGCGACGCTGCGCCATCAGCGGGAAGAAGCTGCTCAGGGCAAAGCTGCCGAGATGAATCAAGCGCTTCAGCGTCGAGGGCTGCTTAGGCACATACAGCGGGCAGCGCCAGACGGTCGCTGCACCCTCTTCGCGACGGTAGCGCCAGCTTGAGTAGCGCTCCCCCACTTTCCACTCCGGGTAGTACGGCGGCGCGGTAATGACCCGCACGTCATGTCCCTGGCTCGCCATCCACTCGACCATCTCGCCGGTGTATTTCCCGATACCGGTTAATTCCGGCGAGTAGTTGATTCCGTATACGAGGATCTTCATAAGCCCGGCACCCCGGACTGACGTTCAGCGAGGAAATAGGCACGGCTGTTGTCATGCACATTGTCGCTCGCCAGCAGCGCCTCTGGCGTCTGCCAGCGGTAGTCGTCATGCTGAGAATCAGGCAGACGCAGGTCTGCCTCACTCACCTTCAGGCGGAATCCCAGCACGATGTAGTGCGTGGAGAACCCGGTGCCCGAAAAGTTATCGTCATAGAAGTGCTGCCAGACCCCGTAAAACTGGCCCGCTGCCATCGGCAACTGCAGGCCCAGTTCCGCCAGAGTGAGACGCTCAAACGCATCGGTCAGCGTCTCATCCTTTTGCACGCGCCCGCCGGGCACGAACCAGAAGCCCTGTGCAGGACGGTTGGTTCGTTTCCCCAGCAAGAACTCGCCGCGTTCGTTCTCCACGATCAAATCAATTGAGATGAGCGGAGTGGAACGCACTACCGTGGCAAAATCTTCCTGACTTAAAAACATCGTTACCCCCGGAAGCGGTGCTGGTTTTCCAGGAACCACTGATAGGTGCTGGCCAGCCCCTGCTCCAGTGACACCTCGTGATACCAGCCCAGCTGATGCAGACGGGTCACGTCCAGCAGTTTGCGCGGCGTGCCGTCCGGTTTCGTGGCGTCAAACACCACGCGGCCTTTGTAGCCCACCACCTGCGCGATGGTCTGCGCCAGCTCGCGAATGGTGCAGTCCACGCCGGTGCCCACGTTGATGTGCGACAGCATCGGCTCGGTGTTCTCCTGCCACACCTCGCGATCCAGCTCCATCACGTGAATGCTGGCCGCAGCCATGTCGTCCACGTGCAGGAATTCGCGCATCGGCGTACCGCTGCCCCACACCACCACATCCGGCGCGTTCTCCGCGGTCGCCTCGTGGAAGCGGCGCAGCAGCGCCGGGATCACGTGCGAATTGCTCGGGTGGAAGTTGTCGTGCGGTCCGTACAGGTTGGTCGGCATTACCGAGCGATAGTCGCGGTTGTACTGACGGTTGTAGGACTCGCACAGCTTGATCCCGGCAATTTTGGCAATCGCGTACGGCTCGTTGGTGGCTTCAAGCGTGCCCTGCAGCAGCTCGCTTTCAGCGATCGGCTGTTTTGCCATTTTCGGGTAAATACAGGATGAGCCGAGGAACAGCAGCTTGTTCACGTTGTGCAGATGCGCCGCGTGAATGATGTTGCTCTCAATCATCATGTTTTCGTAGATGAAATCCGCCGGGTAAGTGTTGTTGGCAACAATGCCGCCCACCTTCGCCGCCGCCAGATACACCTGGTCAATACGTTCGTTTGCAAAGAAGTCCTGTACCGCACGGCTGTCGAGCAGGTTCAGCTCGTCGCGCGTGCGGACAACCACTTCGACGTCACCGCGCTGTTCGAGCTGGCGAACAATCGCGGAACCCACCATTCCGCGATGACCGGCGACAAAAATACGTTGTTTTGTCATTCTCAGGACTCCAGCGCGATGGCAACCTCGTAGCCATGAGATTTGAGCAGGGAGTGTTTTTTCGCTGCTTCAAGATCTTTGGCTACCATCTCGGAAACCATCTCCTGCAGAGTGGTTTCTGGTTTCCAGCCCAGCTTCTCGTGCGCTTTGGTTGGGTCGCCCAGCAGGGTTTCCACTTCAGCAGGACGGAAGTAGCGTGGGTCAACCTGCACAATCACGTCGCCTGGCTTCACGCCCGGTGCGTCATGGCCGGTCACGGAAACCACGATGCCCTTCTCTTCTACGCCGGTGCCTTCGAAGCGCAGCTTGATGCCCAATTGAGCGGCAGCCATTTCAACGAACTGACGAACGGAGTACTGCACGCCGGTGGCGATCACGAAGTCTTCTGGCTGTTCCTGCTGCAGCATCATCCACTGCATTTTCACGTAGTCTTTGGCATGGCCCCAGTCACGCAGGGAGTCCATGTTGCCGAGGTGCAGGCACGATTCCAGACCCTGCGCAATATTGGCGATAGCGCGAGTGATTTTGCGGGTCACGAAGGTTTCGCCGCGACGTGGAGATTCGTGGTTGAACAGAATGCCGTTACAGGCGTACATGCCGTAGGATTCACGGTAGTTCACGGTGATCCAGTAGGCGTACAGTTTCGCTACCGCATACGGAGAACGTGGGTAGAACGGCGTGGTCTCTTTCTGTGGGATTTCCTGCACCAGGCCGTACAGCTCAGAGGTGGATGCCTGGTAGAAACGGGTTTTCTTCTCAAGACCCAGGAAGCGGATCGCTTCCAGCAGACGCAGGGTACCCATGGCGTCCACGTCAGCGGTGTATTCGGGAGACTCGAAGGAGACCGCTACGTGGCTCATCGCCCCCAGGTTGTACACTTCATCCGGCTGTACTTCCTGCAGGATACGAGTCAGGTTGGAGGTATCGGTCAGGTCGCCGTAGTGCAGGTGGAATTTCGGGTTTGCCGCGTGAGGATCCTGATAGATGTGATCGACACGTTCGGTGTTGAAAGAAGACGCACGACGTTTAATACCGTGTACTTCATAACCTTTTTCCAGCAGTAACTCTGCCAGGTAAGAACCATCCTGCCCGGTAACGCCGGTGATGAGAGCGACTTTAGACATGTTTATATTCCTCTACTTATGAATTTAATCAGTTTCAACGCGTTCGCGTATCACCACTGCGGGGTTGCCACGACAAATTTTATTTGCCGGTAGCGATTTAAAAACGCTGCTGCGGGCACCGACTACCGTGCCATCGCCAACAGAAACACCCGGTGCAACAAAAACATCCGTTGCCAGCCAGCATTTTTCACCGATCACAATAGGCGAAGCGGTAATATCAAAATGCTGACTCATAAAGTCGTGGCTGCCGGTGCACAAATAACATTTCTGTGAAACCACCGAATTCGCGCCAATCGTAATCTCGCCCAGGGTATATAACACCGCGTCATCCCCTACCCAGGCGTAGTCCCCCAGCGTTAATTTCCAGGGATAGGTAATTTTCACCGAAGGTCGAATGACTACGTTTTTTCCTATTTTTGCGCCAAACAGACGCAATAAAAATGCTCGCCAGCGGTACAGTATTTGCGGTGACCAGGCAAATAAGGTGGCCTGAACCGCCCACCATAGCTGCACTTTAATACCGCCCGCCCCCCGAAAACCTTTCGGTACGGAGAAACCGTTCAGATCCTGCATTACGTTTCCTTATATTCAGGCTTTGTTATATAAGGCTTTCGTTTTACTCGTGGTACGCACGCGTAAAAAATAAGATAATTCCGCCCAGAATCCCGGCACGCGTAATATTTTACGCTGCACGTTTTTGGCATCCTGGCACAACTCCAGATTATTCGAGGTTGACACACCACCCATTGAAAACTCAGATACCAGCCCTTTAATTCGGCGGAACGGGTAACCTGACTTATACAGACTGGCGGCCAGTGCATAATCGGATGACACTTTATACTGCAAATCGTAAGGCTGTTTTTTCAGACCTTTTACCGGGAAGAAAATGGCCTGATGGCTGGCCGGTAAGCTGTGGTAGATATACCAGCCCGGCTTCGCGCTGCGGCACACTTTATGTCCGTCGCCAAAATCAAGCAGCGCATCGCCAATATACATGGCGTCCTCTTTCTGGCGCGCCAGCTGGCGGGCAAACAGCGCCACGTCGTCATGGAAGATATCACCCGAATTCAGGAAGATGGCATAACGGCCTTGCGCCATGTTAATGCCTTTGTTCATAGCATCGTAGATGCCTTTATCTTTCTCGCTGATGTAGCGTAAGTTGAACTCACCGTTGAGTTTTTCCAGAAACTCTGCCGTGCCATCGTTCGAGCCGCCGTCGACCACAATCCACTCAAAGGTGAGGCTTGGATCGCGCGCCAGGTTGCGCAGCGAGCGCCAGGTTTTTACCACCCCTTCGTAATTACGAAAAGCGACAGTAATGACGCTAAGAAACATAAATCACCTCATTTCGTCATACGTGCGTAATATTAAGCGCTTTGCGCAGAATAAACGGACAGACAATCAAGAAAGCATATTCCGGGCTAAATATTGACCCGGTAAAAAACAGCGACACCGGCGTAAACAGATAAAGTTGCACGCGAAAGTTCTGGTTATCACCAAACGCGTTAATCATCATTTTGAAAACTTTAAACAGATACCACAGCGTCAACAGTACGGCGAACCACGAAAAATAAATAATTAACAGATACAGACCATTGTCTATGGTTTTACCGACATCCGCACCGTTAAAGATTCCGAATGATGCAACATATTCGTAAAGTGAGCCGAATCTTACTACACCATCAATATGGGTTAAGGAATAACCCACCATCACCAGTGGTCCAATGATGCGATAATAGGACGAGGACCCTTCCGTTCCCAAATCACCCAGACGTTCTGAGATGTAGGGGAAGGCAAATATCACGCCCACCATAAATACCGTCAGGGAGATAATCGCCAGCGGCAGTTTTTTCTTAATCGCATCTTTGTTCAGGTACTGAAACGCCCATTCCAGCAGGTAAAACAGGATAAATGTCATTACCCCTGAGAACGATCCAGACAGAACGATTCCTGCAAGAATCATAGCATCGGTCTTAGGCGTTTTGATACCAAACTGTTTGATGCTGAGCCAAATTGAGATTAACGCCAAAGCGAAAAACGCCGGTTCAAAATAGAGGGCCGTGGTACGCTTCCCGCCGAACTTGATGAAGTTCAATACATAGCTGTTGCTGTAAATGAGATATTTCGAAATTATCTCCATCAGGCTGCTGCCGCCGGTAAGAATAATTTGCGCCATCTCCATAGCAGCAAGCATAACAATTAACGCAACGGCAATATAAAAGAACCTGAGGATTTTCCGATAATTGTGCGGAGAAATCGTTTTAAAGCGAATACTCCAGACCATGCCGATAATAATGACAATATAAACAAACAGCATGGTCGAGGTGACGTATTTACTGGCATCCAGCGACTGGCCGAAGATATAGTTAAACAGCGTCAGACCCGTACCCAACCCTAAGGCAATCATCAGCTTCTTCAGGTTGATTTTATCGACATACAGCAGAAGCAGAACGGGCAAGAAGGTGACGATGGTTATCGGGAAGCTTTCGCCGAGCTGGGCAATCTTAACGTTGACCAGCAGGTAAATCAGCGGCAGCAGCAGATAACTACAGATTCTGATAGAACGAGACATACTCCTCCAGCATCTGTTGTCCACTGTAGGCCTTGCGGCTGCGGTTGCGGAACGATTCCAGGTCGGTGCCAAAAACGGCCTGAGCGATCTGCGCCTTCGGCAATTGCACCAGCGGCAGAACCTCCTGCTCCGCAAAAGTTTTCCCGCCGGATTTTTCCAGCACCTCACGTGCCGCATCGCTGTGGGTGGCAATCACCGGCACGCCGATGGAGAGCGCTTCACAGAGGATCAGCGGGTAGTTATCCACGCGGGAGCTGAACACCAGCGCATCCATTTCATTCAGCGCGCTCATCAGCTTGCGCTTATCGGTTTCAAACCCGTGGTTGACCACGTTAGCCCCTTCGAACGGTGAAAATTTGCCGAAGGTGTGAAGCTCAATTTTGTCACCCAGCGCCATCATGTCGCGCACCAGCTGCTGGTTGGTTTTCCCGTCGTAACGCAGGTCATGCGCAACGATAGCGATTTTCGGTTTGCCCGTGGTTTGCGCCACCGGCGTCAGGTCGGCGAGAATGGCTTCCGTCGCCACGTCGATGCCGTTGTTAATAATCTGGCAGCGCCCTGCCCCATACAGACTGTTGAAGGCATCGGCCACGTGCTGGCTCGGGGAGATAAACGTACAGCCGAGCGAGAGCATGTCGCGGAAAAGCTGACGCTTTCCGGCCACCAGCTTGTGCGCGCGATCCACCTTCACCGGCGGATAGTTACTCAGCGTCGGGCATTTCTGGCAGTTGTTTTTCCAGCCTTCGCAGCCGTCGGTAAACGCGCAACGGCCGGTTACGCTCCAGTGATCGTGCAGCGTCCAGACGAAGCGGGTGTCGGGCTTGTGGGCCTGCACCTTCTGGCAAAACGCCACCACCTCTTCCAGATTGAGCCAGTAGCTGTGCAGCACGTGAAAATGCAGCACAACCGGGCCGGTAGTGCGGGTCACCGTGCGATAAAGCGTATTCAGGTTGCCAAACAGATCGCGGTTAAACAGACGGAACAACGCAATGTTGGCAATCGAGGTCAGGCGCGGCGTGTGCTTATGCACCTGCGGGAAGTTATCGTGACTGACGCTTTTCTTGCCGCCCTTGCCATAGCCATAAATAAAACGAGACTGAAGTCCTTTTTGCAACGCGCGCTGGTGCAGATCCAGCGCCACCCCTGCCGCTCCGCCTTCTGCGAGGCGTACGTTAAATTGCAGAATATTCATTTAATCACCTTCACGCGGGCTTTTTCTCCCACCACCAGCGCGTTATCCGGAATGGTGTCCAGCACCACGCTGCCCGCACCAATCGTGACGTTGTTACCAATCGTAATGTCGCCAATGATCACCACGTTCGCGCCCAGCTCGACGTTATTGCCAATGACCGGGCAGGCCAGGCTGTCTGGCCCACGGTTGCCAATGGTCACCCCATGGCGGATGGTGAAATCATCCCCGGCGACCACGAACTTGTTGATCACCACCGCATAGCCGTGATGGATGGTAAAGCGACGGCCAATGGTGGCAGCGGCCTGAATTTCATAGCCAAAAAAGCATTCGGTAATGATGCGGTACAGCACCAGCACGGGGGCCGCCCAGATGTTGTTCAGGATATTTTTCTTACGCCACACCGAGCAAAAATGCGCGATGCGGTACGCCAGAACCATGCAGCAAGGGCGCAGGCTCCAGCTGTTAGCGCGGCAATCTTCCAGAAACATTATTTCCCCCGAAGTCCATCAGCCAGGCGCTTGCCGTTACGTATGGACAACAGCGTCAGCAGCGTGCGCCAGTTCATGCGCTTATTGCGGATCTGATAGAGGGTAAAGAGCTGATATTTACGGCTGGCACGGTCAAACTTGTCCTTGTGCTTGCGGTAAAAATGGAAGTAGCCCGAGAACTTCTTCGGCGACGAGGTGATCTGCATCTCCCCGTGGTTGATGTGCAGGATCTGTGTGGCCTCTTCCACTTTCCACGGCTCGCCATACTCCACCACCATCCGCAGGAAGATGTCGTAATCCTGCGCGGCCTTCAGTTCGGTATCGAACAGGCACTCCTTGAAGCGCCACGCCCAGGTGAAGACCTGGTTACCAATGATGTTGCGCTTGTAGAACAGGCGTCGAGAGTACGGTGATTTCGGATAGAGCGGCAGGCTGGCAGGCTGCGAGTACACCTCGCCCTGACAGACATAGTCGTTGGCATACAGGAACGCGTGCGTGACCAGCTGCTCTTTATGCGACAGGAAAATAGACAGGCGGTTCGGCGTCCATTCGTCATCGTCGTCGATGCCGGTCAGATACTGCCCTTTGGCCTGCATAATCGCCTGATTACGTACAGCACAGGCGCCAGAGTTAATCTCGTTGTGGGTATAGACCACCCGCGGGTCGTTGAGGTCAGTCACGAATTTTTGCAGCTGTTCATACGAGGAAGAGCAGTCATCAACGATGATCAGCTCCCAGTTATCGTAATCCTGACGTAACACCGACTTGATTGCGCGGATCGCCAGCTGCTGACGATTCCATGTCGGCATATAGATTGAAACTAAAGGGCGTTGTGTGGTCATGATCTTCCCCTGATCCCTCACCCTCCCCCCTCGGGAGAGGGTTAGGGTGAGGGGGATTGTTATTTGCTGTCAGACTTATATTCGTACTCGTAATACCCGTAATCCTGGTACCCGGTCGCACGGCGGAAGATGGAGTTCAGGATCACCCCTTTCACCTCAATCCCGTTCTGCTCGAAGCGGCTCAGGCTGGTTTCCACCTCTTTCAGGGTATTCACCGCGTAACGCGCCACCATCAGCGTCGTACCCGCATGGCGACCCACAACGGCAGCGTCGGTCACGGCGAGAATCGGCGGCGTATCGATCAGCACCAGGTCGTAGTTTTTGCTCGCCCACTCCACCAGCTCGGTAAAGCGTTCGCTCATCAGCAGCTCGGACGGGTTAGGCGGTACCTGACCACGTGGGATCAGGTCAAATTTCGGCACGGTAGTCGGTTTTGCGCTCTGGCTGATGTCACCTTTGCCAAGCAGGATCTCTGACAGACCGTTGACGTTGTTGGTGCCCAGCAGCTCGTGGGTGTAGCCCTTACGCATATCGCAGTCGATCAGCAGCACGCGCTTGTTGGTCTGGCTAACGACCGCCGCCAGGTTGGCGCAGACGAAGGTTTTACCGATTGACGGGCTAACACCGGTCAGCATCAGGACGTTATTTTTAGCCTGCATCATGGCGAAGTGCAGACTGGTACGCAGGCTGCGTATCGCTTCAATCGCCAGGTCGGTTGGGTTACCCACCGCCAGCAGCTGGCTCTGTTTGTAACGCTTAACGCCTTTGATGGTTTTCACGCTGTCACGGGATTTTTGCCACTCAGACAGCGGAATGCTGGCATAGACGTTGATACCGTTCTCTTCCAGCACCTGCGGGCTTTCGATACCACGGTTGAACAGCGAACGCAGCAGCACGCCAACGATGGAGAGCATCAGGCCGAGAATAATGCTGCCGAGAATGATCAGCGCTTTCTTCGGCTTCAGCACGCCTGGCTGGGTAATCGCCGGGTCGACGATGCGCACGTCACCCACGGTGCTTGCCTCGGTGATTTTCAGCTCCTGCTGCTTGTTCAGCAGCTGCATGTAAACCTGCTGTCCTGACTCCACGTCGCGGGTCAGACGCACGATCTCCTGCTGCGTTTTCGGCATCGCGGTCACACGGTCATTGAGCTTCGCCTTCTCCTCTTCCAGCGTGCGGCGTTTCTCCAGCAGCGTGCGGTAAGCCGGGTGACGTTTGGTGTAAAGCTTGGAGATCTCCGCCTCTTTGAAGGTCAGTTCGTTGAGCTGAGCGTCAATGTTGACCATCGAATCGAGGACCGATTTCGCCTCCAGCGGCAGGTCGACAGAGTCTTTATCCTGGCGGTAGGCGTTCAGCTTGTTCTCGGCATCATCCAGGCGGGCGCGCACTTCCGGGAGCTGTTTCGACAGGAACGCCAGGCTTTTCGCCGCTTCAGCCGACTTACGCTCAACGTTCTGCTCAAGGTAGTTGCGGGTAATGCTGTTCAGGATGTCGCGGATCTGATCCTTATCTTCCCCGGTAAAGGTCATGCTCAGCACGCCGGTGTCCTTACCGTTTTCGGTGACGGTCAGGTTGTTTTGCAGGTTGTTGATCATCCCCAGCGTGGAGAATTTGGTGACGGTAAACTCCCCGCCCTCCTGGGCGTTGATCGCACTGACCATCATGCTGACGCCGTCTTTGCTCAGCATCTGTCCGACTTCACCGCGCGCGCTAAAGCCCGCGTCGCTGGTCAACTGATACTGTTTCGGGCCAAGCACCGTCAGGGTAAAGGTCTGATCGGCTGCCCCTTTTGGCAGCACGAAGTCAGTGACCTTCACCGTGTCGTTGCTTCTGCCCATCAGCCGATCCCAGCCCGCACCAAAGATTGGGAAGGTATTTTTGGTGACGGAGATATCGAGCCCAAGGTCGTGAACCGTTTTACCCAGCACCAGACGTGACTGGATGAGCTGGATTTCAGCGTCAGAGGCCGGCGGCTTGTTCGCCAGCGCAGAGCCAATGTCCTGCACCAGCGAGTTACCGGTATTCTGCTCGATCTGCACCAGCGCATCGGCGCTGTAGATAGGGGTGGCGAACAGCGTATAGACGACGGCCGCCGCGGCAAACACGGCGGTAATGCCCAGCACCCACCACTTTGCCTCGATAACCGTGCCAACCAGGCGCCCAATATCAATTTCATCACTGCCCGAAGTCGGGGCGGCAGAAGGTTTTGTTTTTTCTGTCATTGTTATCCCTGCTGAGCTTTCAGTGCCTGCGCCCACTGTTGGGCAGACTGGTCAAGTAAGGTGTAAACCGCCTCGAAAGCCTCATGGCTTTTGCGATATGGATCGGGAATTTCACGCTCATTGTCCCAGTGTCCAAACAGCATCACCTTACCGCGCATCTCCGGAGCGATATCGCACAGCGCTTGAATATGGCGTTTTTCCATCGCCAGAATCAGGTCATACTCACGGCACATGCGGCCAGTGACCTGGCGGGCAACATGCCCGTCGAGAGAGAGGTGATGGTCCCGCGCCACGCTCATTGCGCGCTCATCGGCACCTTTACCGACCAGTGCACCCAGCCCTGCCGAATCAACGGTCAGTTCGGGCTGGTAGTGTTTCAACAACCGTTCAGCCGTAGGGGAACGGCAAATGTTCCCCACGCATACCACCAGAATTTTGTTAAACATCGCGGATTACCAGGTATGAATGTCGCGCGCCGTATCCGTCATGTAGCGAACGCCACTGATGGTTGGCAGCAACTGGTTGATCAGACGGTTCCAGCGGGCAACCGGTGCGGTAGTGACATATACCACGTCGTATGGCTGGAGACGGAACTCCGTCGCCATCACCAGAGAGGTCGCATCGGACATATCCAGCTGGTAGATGTTGGCAATCTTGCCTTTCGCGCTGCCCTCACCTTTCAGCGGACGGATCACGAAGATACCGGTCGCGTTAGAGGTCGTCAGATCGATACCCTCAGCATTGCCCAGCGCTTCGGTCAGCGTCATACCGCTGAAGTCCATCTTGAGGGTGCTCTGTTTCTTCACTTCACCCATCACGAAGACTTTAAGATCGTCATTGCGTGGTACATAGAGGATGTCGCCCGGATAAAGCAGGCGGTTCTGGGTCAGATCGCCGTTTTGCATCAGCGCCTGCAGCGAAATGCGCTGCTCTTTCCCGTTGTGGGTCAGTACCACGTTACGCCAGTCGGCGCCGTCGGTTAACCCGCCTGCGGCGTTAATGGCATCCAGCACGGTCAGAGGAACGTTGGTGATGGCCTGCTGACCAGATTTGTTCACCTGGCCGGAGATATAGGCTTTTTGCGAGCGGAATGCGGCGATATTAACGTCCACCTGCGGATCGGCGATGTACTGCGCTAAGCGGCCGGTAATATCACTGCGGATCTCGGCAAGCGTTTTCCCTGCTACATGGACTTTACCAATGTAGGGATAGAACATGGTGCCATCTGACTGCACCCAGTTACCGGTGTCGCTTGAGCTACGGTACTGGCCCGCTGGCGTGGTCAGTTCGGGGTGATCCCAGACGGTCACGTTAATGACGTCTCCAGGCCCTACGCGATACTGGTAGGAAGCAATTTCCTGGTCCAGTGACATATTTGGCTGGGCAACGTTTGGACGTGGGCGTAATTGTTCGACCAGACGAGGCGTAAGTGGATAAACATTCACCATTTTGTCGAGATCAAAATCGGCATCCTGTTGCTTGATCACATCCTTGCCCATTGTAGACATATTGCTTCCGGGAAAGACCGTGCAACCGCTCATCAAGGTCACAGACACCAATAATGGCATCAATTTCATTTTGGAGTTCATCATTGATTATTTATCACTTTGGCAGAGTAATTATCCTGTGCAATTTAAATACGTGTGAATCTAAAATGCATTAAGAATGTAGCTAATCAAATAAAAATATAAGTGGCATCATTCCTAAAAAAAACGCTATTTGGCCAGTCACTGTTGACAACGTAATCATGGCCCACCCACACACATTCAGGCACGCTACCGCCCTTGGCTTCCAGCTACCAATACGCTATAACACAATGAATTACAGGCAAAAAACCGCGAGAATTTTTTGCTGGTGAAATAAATGAAGCATTCAAAATACGCAGGCACTATTTCGTTAATCGCCCAAAAAAAACATCAATCCTTAACGGGAGTTATCCTTTTTTAGGCTAATAATCTTGTAACAGTTAATCCCAAAACAGGCAAGGAAACGGGTTCCGAACGTCAACTTTTAAGAATTTATTTAGAAATGCACTTTATTTTTAAGAATTTCTTTATGTTGACAGCGTTATGATTGAACATCTTTTAATGCGATATTTCTTAATTTTGTTATTTCGGATAAATACAGATTTTCTGGATAAATTAAAACTATTATACCCGGCAGTTTTAATTTAATGATTATTGAGAGAAATCTCATACTGACATTGCATTTTCCCACAGCTTTATCCATGATCGAATTGTGTCATTAGTCATGTTACAGAAGGTATTGCTACTACTATGGAATGGATTGCCGATCCCTCAATCTGGGCCGGGCTGGTTACGCTGGTTGTCATCGAGCTGGTGCTCGGGATTGATAATCTGGTTTTTATCGCCATCCTCGCTGAAAAACTGCCCCCTTCCCAGCGCGATCGCGCGCGCGTAACGGGGCTGCTGCTGGCGATGGTGATGCGCTTACTGCTGCTGGCCTCTATTTCCTGGCTGGTCACGCTCACTCAGCCTCTGTTCTCCATTCACGGTCTGAGCTTTAGCGCCCGCGATCTGATCATGCTCTTCGGCGGGCTATTCCTGCTGTTCAAAGCCACCGTGGAGCTCAACGAGCGGCTGGAAGGCAAAGACAGCGAGAACCCGACCCAGCGCCGCGGAGCAAAATTCTGGCCGGTGGTCGCGCAAATCGTGGTGCTGGATGCGGTCTTCTCCCTGGACTCGGTGATCACCGCCGTCGGGATGGTGGACCACCTTGCGGTGATGATGGCCGCGGTCATTATTGCCATCACGCTGATGGTCATGGCCAGCAAGGCACTGACCCGCTTCGTGAACAGTCACCCGACCATCGTTATCCTTTGCCTGAGCTTCCTGCTGATGATTGGCTTCAGCCTGGTGGCCGACGGTTTTGGCTTCCATATTCCGAAAGGCTACCTGTATGCCGCCATCGGGTTCTCCGTCATGATTGAAGCGCTTAACCAGCTGGCGATATTCAACCGCCGTCGCTTCCTTTCCGCCAATCAGACTCTGCGTCAGCGCACAGCCGACACGGTCATGCGTCTGTTAAGCGGCAAGAAAGAGGATGCGGAGCTGGACGCCGAATCCTCCGCCATGCTGGCCGACCACAGCGACGGGCAGATCTTTGACCCGCAGGAACGACGGATGATTGAGCGAGTGCTCAATCTGAACCAGCGTACGGTCAGCAGCATTATGACGTCGCGGCATGACATTGAGCATATTGACCTGACGGCCCCGGAAGCGCACATTCGCGCCCTGCTGGATAAAAACCAGCACACCCGCGTGGTGGTGACCGGCGGGGAAGCGGAAGAGGAGCTATTGGGCGTGGTACACGTCATTGATCTGCTCCAGCAGCAGCTCCACGGTGAGCCGCTCAATCTCCGCGCTCTGGTTCGCCAGCCGCTGGTCTTCCCGGAGGGGCTGCCGTTGCTTTCCGCCCTTGAGCAATTCCGTAACGCGCGCACCCACTTTGCCTTTGTGGTGGATGAGTTTGGTTCGGTGGAAGGGCTGGTAACGCTCAGCGACGTGATGGAAACCATTGCCGGTAATCTGCCAAACGAGGTGGATGAGATTGACGCCCGCCACGACATTCAGAAAAACGCCGACGGCTCGTGGACGGCTAACGGCCATATGCCGCTGGAAGACCTGGTGCAATATGTGCCGCTGCCGCTGGATGATAAACGGGAATACCACACCATTGCCGGTCTGCTGATGGAGTATTTGCAGCGTATCCCACAGCCGGGGGAAGAGGTTCAGGTCGGCGACTATCGGCTTAAAACGCTCCAGATTGAAAACCATCGCGTGCAGAAGGTTCAGCTGATACCGCTGCGGGAAGAGGAAGAACTGGATTTTGAGGTGTAAAAAAGCCGGGTGGCGTTTCGCTCACCCGGCCTGCGGTGTTCGGTTTTTGTAGGCCGGGTAAGGCGAAGCCGCCCCCCGGCGCAACAGGCATCAAAGCTTATCCAGCAGCTTCTTCACATCCTTGCCGTCCTGTGAATCTTTATTACGATCCGCCCAGCCGCTGAGTCGACGTTTCGCTTCATCCTGCAGATGCTTACGCAGGATCTGATCCACCTGCAGACTGTAATTCAGGGCCTGCCATTTGCCGTATACGCTCAATGGGACCGGCGTCTCTTTCAGGAAGTCAATGAGCTTGCTTTCGCCCTGCCAGCCGGAAAGTACCCGCACGTTAAAGCGCGTGTCCGCCGTCTCTTTGACCAAATCCAGCTTACCCTCGCCCGTTACTGATAAGATTGAAGAGGTACCCTGCATTCCGTCGAGAGAGAGTTGTCCGTTGTTCAGCGTCAGGTCCGTGGTGAAGCTGTCGAGGCGCGTGGCACTGTCGTAGTCCTCCTGGGCCTTCACATCGCTGCTGCGCTCCACCGCCTGCTGCACCAGCTGCTGGAAGTTAAGCCCTTCCATACGGGAGTTTTTCAGATCAAGATGCGCCTGCCCCTGCCACTCGCGGCGGAAAGCATCGGCATCAATTTTCGTGCCGGAGAAATCACCCGCGAGCGTCAACTGCCCCGTCAGAGAGATCGGGTAGTTAAACGCGGTCAGGATGGTCCCTATCTCAACGTTATCGAGACGCGGCTGGAATTCGGCGCTGGCAACGTCTTTACGGACATCCAGCGTGCCGGGCAGTGAGAGGTGTCCTGCGCCCATCTTGCCGCTCAGTTCGGAGATCACCAGCAAACCGTTATGGTTAAACATCTGGCTGCTCACGTCGGTAAAGTCCATGCCGCGCCAGCGCAGGCTGGTGGCTTTCAGCAGAATATCCGCCGTGAATCCGCGCAGAGCGTTATAGTCAGGTTGATCGAGATTCGACGAAATAACCGGACGTGATACCGGTGCCTGGCTTTGCCCCGTCTGCGTCGCCTCGCTGTCCGTGGCGCTGGCTGGCAGAGGTGGCATCAGGTTTTCCAGGTTGAGCTTGTCAAATTGCAGATTCAGCACCCACTTCGGCTTCTCTTCAAAGGTGACGCTCGCCTGCCCCTTCAGGCTACTGTCATTTGCCTGCAGGTTGAGATTATCCAGCTCCAGCTGTTTTTGTTCCTCACGCCACACTGCCTGCAGCGTCCCCTGACCGGCGATCCCCTGGGTGGGCAGATTGGCCCCCGTCAGCTGCCAGTTAAGCTGCTGGATATTCGCCGTGAGCTGATGCGGATAGTCTGACGCATTCACATTAGCATTCAACGACAGCGTCAGATCCCGCTGATCGCGGTTCACGCGCCCGCTCAATTCCACCGATGCAAGATGGTGCTCATCCTGTTCCATCTGCAGATTAATGTTGCGAACGGTGACCAGCTCTTCGTGCTCATGCTGGAAAACCAGCACGCTATCGGCCACTTTCAGTTTGCCAATATCAAAGGACCAGCCAGTATCAGACGGTTCATCAGGCAGGGTATTTTCACGCGGTGCCACCGGCGCGTTGGCATCACGGACAGCTTCAGTTTGCGGGGTGAGCTGAATCACCGCGCCTTTCAGCATCACCTGATTCACCTGCAGCTGATGGGAAATGAGCGGGATCAGCGCCACATCAAGGCGCATGTTATCTGCGGACACCAGCGGCTGGGACGCCCCCGGCGCCGTGAGCGACATGCGGCCAGAGAGAATGCTGAGCTGCGGCCAGACGTGCCAGCGCAGCGGCCCGTCCAGCTTCAGTTGATAACCACTGCGTGCCTCAACCTGCCGCACCATATACGCGCGGAAGTCATTAGGGTTAACCAGCAGAACCAACGCCGAAAGGCCAGCCACCAGCACCACCAGCAAAATCATCAGCGTTGTCAGAACTCTTCTCATGGCATCCTCAATGGACTAACGATCAGTCTTTATCAATACGGCTTGCAACCGCACCCTGCTGGTCGCGATATTTTGCGTCCTGACGGCGGTTATACGGCCTGTCTGCCGGGCCTGACAGCGGTTCAAAACTTAACGCGCCGATCATCATCCCCGGACGAAGCGCCAGCGGCAATTTACCGGCATTGAAGAATTCCAGCACAATACGGCCCGACCAGCCTGGATCGATACGGTGCGCGGTCACGTGTACCATCAGTCCCAGTCGCGCCAGCGAAGAACGGCCGTCAAGCCAGCCGACGAGGTCCGCAGGCAGGGTGACGGATTCAAACGTTACCGCCAGCGCCAGTTCACCCGGATGCAGATAAAAGGCTTCGCCATCTTCGATTACGATTTCGTCACTCATCACGCGATCGAGCGCGGCGCTGACTTCGTCCTTCGGTCCGCTGAGGTCAATGAACGGTGCGGTATGGCCGCTAAAGGTGCGGAATTTATTCCCCAACCGGACATCGACGGTCACCCCATTGATACGCTCAACAGGTGGACGTGGGGTAATAGACAAACGGCCTTCATCCAGCCAGGCTTCAATATCGCGATCACAAAGACGCATGCCTTTTTCTCCTTTCATGCATCGTACCCTGAGCCGGTAAGCGCTCAGGGTAAAACCAGGTTATCTCTGAACGGTACACAATTCACGCGGCTTATTCAAAAAACTGGCTGATTTTCGCTTTTAAGATATCGATCGCGATGCGGTTTTTACCCCCGCGCGGCACGATGATATCGGCGTATTGTTTGGAGGGCTCAATAAACTGCAGGAACATCGGGCGGACCGTTTTCTGGTATTGCGCCATCACGGAGTCCATTGAGCGGCCACGTTCATTAACGTCACGCTTGATGCGGCGCATCAGGCAAATATCCAGCGGGGTATCGACGAAAATCGAGAAGTTCATGGATTCACGCAGGCGGGCGTCGGTCAGCAGCAGGATGCCTTCAAGGATAATGACCTTTTTCGGCTCGATGCGGATCGTTTCCTGGGTGCGGGTATGTTCTACGTAACTGTAAACGGGCAGTTCGATCGCCTGGCCGCTCTTAAGCGCTTCTAAATGCTGGAACAGCAGGCTGTGATCCATCGCATTTGGGTGGTCATAGTTCGTTTTAACGCGCTCTTCCATCGACAGATGGGATTGATCTTTGTAATAGCTGTCTTCGGGAATGACGCCGATATGCTCATCACCTACTTGTTCACGCAGTTCGCGATAAAGCGTACTGGCAATTAGACTTTTACCTGAAGCCGATGCGCCGGCGATGCCTATAATGACGCACTGATGAGACTTATCAGTCATAAATTTAGCGACCTGATTAACCTGGATGTAAAGGAAGGACGACGCCGGAGCGTCAAACGCGGCAATTATAGGGATTTCGCGGGCGTGATACCAGTCGAATACTCAGGTTCTGCGAGACTGACCGAAAAGTGACGAGTTATTCCCTGAATGAAATTTAAATGCGCATTTTTTCGCCGCTTACCCGTTTTTTTTCACGGAGTAAGTATTTAATAAGTCTGTGTTGTCAAATTCTGAGCGGTCACCATATGAATTGTAAATTGTTTGTACTAGCATAAACCAAATTATCAAATTCACGCGTTCGGACATCTTCTTCCCTGACGGCATGGCGTCTCTGGATAAAGCGGTAATGAATAAACAATACCAGCGGGTTTTGGTGACCACCCCACATCCTTTATTACGACTTGTCTGTCTGGGCCTGGTCACCTTTATCTTTACCTTATTTTCGCTGGAGCTCACCCGCTTCGGCACCCTGCTGGCCCCGCTCTGGTTTCCCACCGCCATTATGATGGTGGCGTTTTACCGCCATGCCGGAAAAATGTGGCCGGGCATTGCCCTGGCCTGTTCGTTCGGCAATATTCTGGCCTCATGGATGCTGTTCTCCTGGGGTTCGGTCAGCCTCATCTACCCTGCGGTCAACGTCATTGAGGCCGTTATCGGCGCGCTGTTCCTGCGTAAATGGCTCCCGTGGTACAACCCGCTGCAGAATCTGAATGACTGGATCCGCGTGGCCATCGGCAGCGCGCTGGTGCCGCCACTGATGGGCGGCATTTTAGTGTCTCTGCTGGCACCCGGCTCTGAGCCCCTGCGTAATTTCTTCGTCTGGGTGTTGTCAGAAGCCATTGGCGCACTGGCACTGGTGCCACTGGGGCTGTTATTTAAGCCGCATTATCTGCTGCGCCACCGTGACCCGCGATTGCTGCTGGAAACGCTGACCACGCTGGCCGTGACGTTAGCCCTCAGTTGGGCAGCCATCACCTGGCTGCCGTGGCCCTTCACCTGCGTGATCGTTCTGCTGATGTGGAGCGCCGTGCGCCTGCCGCGGATGGAAGCGTTCATGGTGTTTCTGGTCACCGTGATGGTGGTGTCGCTGATGATTGCCCGCAATCCTCTGGCGCTGACCACCCAGCACGCCGGGCCGATGCTGAACGCCCCCTGGCTGCCGTTCCTGATGCTGCTCCTGCCCGCTAACGTAATGACCATGGTGATGTACGCCTTCCGCGCCGAACGCAAACACATCACCGAAAGCGAAGAGCTCTTTCGTAACGCGATGGAATATTCCGCCATCGGCATGGCGCTGGTCAGCATTGAAGGCAAATGGCTTCAGGCTAACAAGGCGCTGTGCAATTTCCTCGGCTACAGCCAGACGGAGCTTCAGTCGCTGACCTTCCAGCAGCTCACCTGGCCAGAAGATCTGAATACCGACCTCGAGCAGCTCGAACAGCTGGTCAACGGCGAGATCAACACCTACTCCCTCGAGAAGCGCTATTACACCCGCGACGGGGAAGTGGTCTGGGCGCTTCTTGCCGTCTCCGTGGTGCGCCATGCCGACGGCTCCCCGCTCTATTTTATTGCCCAGATTGAAGACATTAACGACCTGAAGCAGACCGAGTGGGTCAATAAGCGCCTGATGGAGCGAATTACGCTGGCTAACGAAGCCGGGGGCATCGGCATCTGGGAGTGGGATCTGGAACCCGACATTATCAGTTGGGATAAGCGGATGTTTGAGCTCTATGAAATACCGCCGCACATCAAGCCCACCTGGCAGCTCTGGCACGACACGATGCTGCCGGAGGATCGCGTCCATGCTGAGCAGGTGCTGCGGGACTCCCTGATTTCCCGCCTGCCGTTTAAGCTGGAATTCCGCATCCGCGTGAAGGAAGGCGTGCGTCATATTCGCTCCCTGGCGAACCGGGTGCTCAATAAGCAGGGGGAAGTTGAACGGCTGCTCGGCATCAACATGGACATGACCGAGGTTAAGCAGCTTAACGAGGCCCTCTTCCAGGAAAAAGAGCGTCTGCACATTACCCTCGACTCCATCGGTGAAGCGGTGCTGTGCACCGATATCAACATGAACGTCACCTTTATGAACCCGGTCGCGGAGAAAATGAGCGGCTGGCTGCAGACCGAGGCTATCGGCCAGCCGATCCTGAAGGTGTTACACATTACCTTCGGCGAAAAAGGGCCGCTGATGGAGAATATTCACAGCGGCGATATGTCCCGTTCCGATATCGATCAGGATGTGGTGCTGAACTGCCGTACCGGCGGCAATTATGATATCCACTACAGCATTACGCCGCTCAGCACGCTGGATGGACAGAATATTGGCTCGGTGATCGTCATTCAGGACGTCACCGAGTCGCGCAAAATGCTGCGCCAGCTAAGCTACAGCGCCTCCCACGATGCCCTGACCCATCTGGCAAACCGGGTCAGCTTCGAAAACCATCTCAAACGGCTCTTGCAGACCGTTCGCGAAACGCGCCAGCGCCATGCCCTGGTGTTTATCGACCTCGATCGCTTCAAAGCCGTCAACGACACGGCTGGCCACGCCGCGGGTGATGCCCTGCTGCGGGAACTGGCTTCCCTGATGTTGACCATGCTCCGCTCCAGCGACGTGCTGGCGCGTCTGGGCGGGGACGAGTTCGGGTTACTGTTACCGGACTGCAACCTGGAAAGCGCGCGCTATATCGCCGGTCGCCTGATTCATGCCATCAACGACTATCACTTTATGTGGGAAGGCCGCCTGCACCGGATCGGCGCCAGCGCCGGCATCACGCTGATTGATGAAAATAACCATCAGGCATCGGAAATCATGTCGCAGGCGGACATTGCCTGTTACGCCTCAAAAAACAGCGGGCGCGGCATGGTGACGGTGTATGAACCCCAGCAGGAGCGGGATCATCACACGCGCAGCATGATGTCGCTTGATGAACAGTGGCACATGATTAAAGACAATCATTTGATGATGATTGCCCGCAGCGTCGCCTCCCCGCGCATCCCGGAGAGCAGTAATTTCTGGCTGCTGTCGTTACGCCTGTGGACCAGCCAGGGCGAAGTTCAGGAAGAGCATGCCTTCCGCTCGGGTCTGGCCGAGCCTGAGCTTCTGCACGCCCTCGACAGACGGATCTTTAGCGAGTTTTTCCGCACCTATGCCACCCAGATCGCCAGTAAAGGCATGGGCGTGGCGCTGCCGCTCTCGGAGGCCGGTTTAGCCAGCGTGACGCTGGTCGATGAACTGCTCGACCTGCTGGATAAAAGCCCGATGCCGGGCCGTCTGCTGCATCTGGTTATCTCTGCCGATGTGGTGTGCAACCCGGATAAGAACCTGCATCGGGGTCTGCAAAAGCTTCGCCAGGCGGGCTGCCGCGTGATCTTCAGCCAGGTGGGACGCGACATGAACGTCTTTACCCACCTGACCGCGAATATGGCCGACTATCTGATGCTGGATGCAGAGGTGGTAACCAACGTGTATGGCAATCTGATGGATGAGATGATGGTGACCATTGTTCAGGGCCACGCCCAGCGTGTGGGAATGAAAACTATCGCGGGCCCCTGTAATCAGCCCATCATGATGGATACGCTCTCCGGCATCGGCATCGATTTTATCTTTGGTGACACCATCGCCGAGCCGCAGCCATTAGATCTTCTGCTCAACACCAGCTATTTCGCCATCAACTGACGGTGCCCAGCCGTCGGTATACCAGATGTGCAGCAGCGCGTAGGAGCGCCACGGCTTCCAGCGTTCGGCATAACGACGAATTTGCGCGGGCGTCATTCCGGCGAAGCGCTGTTTAATCAGGTAATCATCCGGCAGAAAGACATCTTTCGCCTGCCAGCCGCGCAGGGCCAGATAATTTGCCGTCCAGCGCCCTATCCCCGGCCGCTGCTGTAACGCCTTCATCCCCTCTTCTGTATTCGCGGGCGGGGAAAGCGGAAACGTTCCGTCGATAACCGACTGCGCCAGATGAATCAGCGACTCCGCGCGCTTTAGCGGCATACCCAACGCCTTCAGCGCCAGCGGGTCCGCTGCCGCCAGCGCCTGGGGCGTGGGGAAGCAGAGATAGCCCGGACAGTCCGCCACCGGTTCGCCACAGAGCGCCACCACGCGTGACGCCAGCTTCGCCGCCATCGCCACGCTCACCAGCTGCCCGAGGATCGCCCGGACGCCCTGCTCGTACGCATCCATCGCCCCCGGTAAACGCAAGCCTGGCCTTGCAGCACCGACTTCGCCCAGCGTTTCTGCTATTTGCTGCGGGTTACAGCGGAGATCGAACAGGCGTTCGATGCGTTCAAGACACGCCTGCGCAACCGGAATTAACCCCGGGCTGAGCGTCACGCTCAGCGTATGGCTGGCAATATCCGGCGTCACGCGGAAAATCCCCTGATGCCCCTCGCAGGCAAAACTGCGCTCATAGTAATCGTTGGTGACGGTTTCAATGCCCGTTACCGCGCGCGCGCCAAGAAAACCAAACATCCACTGCCAGTCATAAGGGGGAAGCCAGGTGAGGGTATACATCGTTGCTCCTTTTTTAGTGTTATCAGCATAAACGTAAAGACCCTGTTTTGCCTTGCTTTCATATTCCTGTTGTCGCCATGCAGACATTTCGTTAAAGTCTCGCCCCTTCTCACCGGCATGGGGATTCATCGTGTTTATTGGATTTGACTACGGTACGGCAAACTGCTCGGTTGCGATTATGCAAGACGGGCAGCCACGGCTCCTGAAAATGGAAAAAGAGAGCACGCTGCTGCCGTCTATGCTCTGCGCACCGACGCGTGAAGCGGTGAGCGAGTGGCTGTTTCGCCACCATCAGGTTCCGGCCACGGCAGCGGAGACCCAGGCGCTGCTGCGCCGGGCGGTCAGCTTTAACCGCGAGGAAGATATCGACGTTACGCCCTCCAGCGTGCAGTTCGGCCTCTCCTCGCTCGGGCACTACATTGAAGACCCCGAAGAGGTCTATTTCGTTAAGTCGCCAAAATCCTTCCTCGGCGCCAGCGGCCTGAAGCCGCAGCAGGTCGCGCTGTTCGAAGACCTGGTGTGCGCGATGATGCTGCATATTCGCCAGCAGGCGCAGACGCAGGTCTCCGATACGATTACCCAGGCGGTGATTGGCCGCCCGATCAACTTCCAGGGGCTGGGCGGCGACGAGGCCAACCAGCAGGCGCAGGGGATCCTGGAGCGCGCGGCGCACCGCGCCGGCTTCCGCGACGTGGTATTCCAGTATGAGCCGGTTGCCGCAGGGCTGGACTTCGAAGCCACGCTGACGGAAGAGAAGCGCGTGCTGGTCGTGGATATCGGCGGGGGCACGACGGACTGCTCGCTGCTGCTGATGGGGCCGCAGTGGCATCGCCGTCGCGATCGTGAAAACAGCCTGCTCGGGCACAGCGGCTGCCGCGTGGGCGGTAACGATCTGGATATCGCCCTGGCCTTCAAGAGCCTGATGCCGCTGCTCGGCATGGGGGGGCAAACCGAAAAAGGCATCGCCCTGCCGATCCTGCCGTGGTGGAACGCGATAGCCATCAACGACGTGCCGGCGCAGAGCGATTTTTACAGCACCGCCAACGGCCGCTTCCTTAACGATCTGGTGCGCGATGCCCAGGACGGCGAAAAGGTCGCCCTGCTCTATAAAGTGTGGCGTCAGCGTCTCAGCTACCGCGTGGTGCGTACGGCGGAAGAGAGCAAAATCGCCCTGTCCGACCGCGCTGAACATGCGGTCTCCCTGCCGTTTATCAGTGACGAACTGGCCACTGCCATTTCGCAGGACGGGCTGGAGACGGCGCTTGCCCAGCCGCTACAGCGCATTCTGGAACAGGTGCAGCTCGCGCTGGAGAACGGCAAAGAGAAGCCGGACGTGATTTACCTGACCGGCGGTAGCGCTCGTTCACCGCTGATCAAGAAAGCGCTGGCCGAACAGCTGCCGGGAATACCTATCGCGGGTGGCGATGACTTTGGCTCCGTTACCGCAGGGCTGGCGCGCTGGGCGCAGGTGATGTTTAGCTAGTGCGGTTGTGCCGGGTGGCGGCTTCGCCTTACCCGGCCTACAAAACGTGTGTTGTTGTAGTGCGGTCTGGTGCCCTCTCCCACAAAACACCAAAAACGGCAACATCCGTTGCCGTTCGCATTTACCTTGTAGGCCGGGTAAGCGAAGCGTCACCCGGCAACACTCAGACAATTCCCGACAGTCTTCCATATTTCCTCCATTTTTCCGCTGTGTTGCCTGACTAAACTAGTATCATTCCCCGAAGTATTCAGGATGAGAACGTATAACGATGAAAGGCAGTAACAAATCCCGCTGGGCAATCGCCGCTGGCATCATTGTGGTGGCCCTTGCCGCCGCCTGGTACTGGCACAGTCAATCCGCGAACACCGCCGCACCGGCCGGCGCCACCAGCCAGGCCCAGCGCCCCACGGGCGGAGGTCGTCACGGCATGCGCGGCGGCGCGCTGGCGCCGGTTCAGGCGGCAACGGCGGTGAATAAAGCCGTTCCTCGCTATCTCACCGGTCTCGGGACCATCACCGCTGCCAACACCGCCACGGTGCGCAGCCGCGTCGACGGCCAGCTCATCGAGATCCACTTCCAGGAAGGTCAGCAGGTCAAAGCGGGCGATCTGCTGGCGGAAATCGACCCGAGCCAGTTTAAGGTCGCCCTTGCCCAGGCGCAGGGACAGCTCGCGAAAGACAACGCGACCCTCGCCAACGCCCGGCGCGATTTAGCCCGCTACCAGCAGCTGGTGAAAACAAACCTGGTGTCCCGTCAGGAGCTGGATACCCAGCAGTCGCTGGTCAGTGAAACGCAGGGCACGATCAAAGCGGACGAAGCCGCGGTGGCCAGCGCCCAGCTGCAGCTGGACTGGAGCCGCATCACCGCGCCGATTGACGGACGCGTCGGCCTGAAGCAGGTCGATATCGGCAACCAAATCTCCAGCGGCGACACCACGGGCATCGTGGTGATCACCCAGACCCACCCGATTGATTTAGTCTTTACCCTGCCGGAAAGCGATATCGCGACCGTCATGCAGGCGCAAAAAGCCGGTAAAGGCCTGGTGGTGGAAGCCTGGGACCGCACCAACACGCAGAAGCTGAGTGAAGGGTCCCTGCTCAGTCTGGATAACCAGATCGACACCACCACCGGCACCATCAAGCTGAAGGCGCGCTTTAATAACCAGGACGATGCCCTCTTCCCGAACCAGTTCGTCAATGCGCGCATGCTGGTGGCCACCGAAGAGAACGCGGTGGTGATCCCCACCGCTGCGCTGCAGATGGGTAACGAAGGTAACTTTGTCTGGGTGCTTAACAGCGACAATAAGGTCAGCAAGCACCTGGTGAAAACCGGTATCCAGGACAGCCAGACGGTGGTCATCAGCGCCGGGCTTTCCGCAGGCGACCGCGTGGTCACCGACGGCATTGACCGTCTGACCGAAGGGGCCAAAGTGGAAGTGGTGGAACCGGCGAAACAGGGAGCGACCTCCTGATGCAGGTGCTGCCGCCAGGCTCCACGGGTGGGCCGTCACGCCTGTTTATCCTCCGTCCTGTCGCCACCACGCTGCTGATGGTGGCGATCCTGCTCGCCGGGATTATCGGCTATCGCTTTCTGCCCGTCTCGGCGCTGCCGGAGGTGGACTATCCCACCATTCAGGTGGTGACGCTCTATCCCGGCGCCAGCCCGGATGTCGTGACGTCCGCCATCACCGCCCCGCTGGAGCGCCAGTTCGGCCAGATGTCGGGGCTAAAACAGATGTCCTCCCAGAGTTCCGGTGGGGCGTCCGTCGTGACGCTGCAGTTCCAGCTGACGCTGTCGCTGGACGTCGCCGAGCAGGAGGTGCAGGCCGCCATCAACGCCGCCACCAACCTGCTGCCTTCAGACCTGCCTAACCCGCCGGTCTACAGCAAGGTGAACCCGGCGGATCCGCCGATCATGACGCTGGCCGTCACCTCCTCCGCCATGCCGATGACCCAGGTCGAAGACATGGTCGAAACGCGCGTGGCGCAGAAAATTTCTCAGGTCTCCGGCGTCGGCCTCGTCACCCTGGCGGGCGGACAGCGCCCGGCGGTGCGCGTTAAGCTTAACGCGCAGGCCATCGCCGCGCTGGGGCTCACCAGCGAAACCATCCGCAGCGCCATCAGCAATGCCAACGTCAACTCGGCGAAGGGCTCGCTGGACGGCCCAACCCGCGCCGTCACGCTCTCGGCGAACGACCAGATGCAGTCCGCCGACGAATATCGTCAGCTGATTATCGCCTACCAGAACGGCGCGCCGGTGCGTCTGGGCGACGTGGCGACCGTAGAACAAGGCGCGGAAAACAGCTGGCTGGGAGCCTGGGCCAACAGGCAGCAGGCGATCGTGATGAACGTGCAGCGCCAGCCGGGTGCCAACATCATCGAAACCGCCGACAGCATCCGCACCATGCTGCCGCAGCTGATCGAAAGCCTGCCGAAGTCGGTCAGCGTGAAGGTGCTTTCAGACCGTACCACCAACATTCGCGCGTCGGTCACCGACACCCAGTTTGAGCTGATGCTGGCGATTGCGCTGGTGGTGATGATCATTTATCTGTTCCTGCGCAACGTTCCGGCGACCATTATTCCCGCCGTCGCCGTACCGCTCTCGCTGGTCGGCACCTTTGCGGTGATGGTGTTCCTCGATTTTTCGATCAACAACCTGACGCTGATGGCGCTCACCATCGTCACCGGGTTCGTGGTGGATGACGCCATCGTCGTCATCGAGAACATCTCGCGCTATATCGAGAAAGGTGAAAAACCGGTGGCCGCCGCGCTGAAGGGCGCAGGTGAAATCGGCTTTACCATTATCTCGCTGACCTTCTCGCTGATTGCGGTGCTGATCCCGCTGCTGTTTATGGGCGATATCGTCGGGCGTCTGTTCCGCGAGTTTGCCGTGACGCTGGCGGTCGCCATTCTGATCTCCGCCGTGGTGTCGCTGACCCTGACGCCGATGATGTGCGCCCGGATGCTGAGCCACGCGTCGCTGCGCAAGCAAAACCGCTTCTCGCGCGCCTCCGAGCGCATGTTCGAGCGCATTATTGCCGCCTACGGTCGCGTGCTGGCGAAAGTCCTCAACCACCCGTGGGCCACGCTCGGCGTAGCGCTCGGCACGCTGGCGCTCAGCGTGATGCTGTGGATTTTCATTCCGAAAGGCTTCTTCCCGATCCAGGACAACGGCATTATTCAGGGCACGCTTCAGGCACCACAGTCGGTCTCTTTTGCCAATATGGCGCAGCGCCAGCAGCAGGTGTCTGACATCATCATGAAGGATCCGGCGGTAGAGAGCCTGACCGCTTACGTCGGCGTGGACGGCACCAATCCGTCGCTGAACAGCGCGCGTCTGCAGATCAACCTCAAGCCGCTGGATGAGCGTGACGATCGCGTCAACGCCGTCATTGAGCGGCTGCAAAGCGCCGTGGCCCGCGTGCCGGGCGTTGAGCTTTACCTGCAGCCGATTCAGGATTTGACCATCGATACCCAGGTCAGCCGCACGCAGTACCAGTTCACGCTGCAGGCCACCTCGCTGGACGCGCTCAGCACCTGGGTGCCGCAGCTGGTGAATAAGCTTAACATCCTGCCGCAGCTCGCCGACGTCAGCAGCGACTGGCAGGACAAAGGGCTGGCGGCGTATGTGAACGTCAACCGCGACGCCGCCAGCCGTCTGGGCATCACCATGGCGGACGTGGATAACGCTCTGTACAACGCCTTCGGTCAGCGCCTGATCTCCACCATCTACACCCAGGCGAACCAGTACCGCGTGGTGCTGGAGCACAACACGGAGAACACGCCCGGCCTGGCGGGGCTGGACTCGGTGCGCCTGACCAGCAAAGACGGCGGCATTGTGCCGCTGAGCGCTATCGCCACGGTGGAAGAACGCTATACCCCGCTGTCGATTAACCATCTGGATCAGTTCCCGTCCACCACCATCTCCTTTAACGTGCCGGACAATTACTCTCTGGGCGAAGCGGTGGAGGCCATTCAGGCGGCGGAAAAAGCGGTAAGCTTCCCGGCTGATATTCAGACCCAGTTCCAGGGCAGCACCCTGGCGTTCCAGGCCGCGCTGGGCAACACCATCTGGCTGATCGTGGCGGCGGTCGTGGCGATGTACATCGTGCTCGGCGTGCTGTACGAGAGCTTTATCCACCCGATCACCATCCTCTCTACCCTGCCGACGGCGGGCGTGGGGGCACTGCTGGCATTAATGCTGGCGGGCAGCGAGCTGGACGTGATTGCCATCATCGGTATCATCCTGCTCATCGGGATCGTGAAGAAAAACGCCATCATGATGATCGACTTCGCCCTGGCCGCCGAGCGCGAGCAGGGCATGTCGCCGCGCGATGCGATTTTCCAGGCCTGCCTGCTGCGTTTTCGCCCCATCCTGATGACCACGCTGGCCGCCCTGCTGGGCGCGCTGCCGCTGATGCTCAGCACGGGCGTCGGCGCGGAGCTGCGCCGTCCGCTGGGTATCGGCATGGTCGGCGGTCTGCTGGTGAGCCAGGTGCTGACCCTGTTCACCACGCCGGTGATCTACCTGCTGTTTGACCGCCTGGCGCTGTGGACCAAAAGCCGCTTCCCGAAACGTGAAGAGGAGGCATAAGTGAAGTTTTTCGCCCTCTTCATTTATCGCCCGGTGGCGACGATTCTCATCTCACTCGCCATTACCCTCTGCGGCGTGCTGGGCTTCCGGCTGCTGCCGGTGGCCCCCCTGCCGCAGGTGGACTTCCCGGTGATCATGGTCAGCGCCTCGCTGCCGGGCGCCTCGCCGGAAACCATGGCCTCGTCCGTTGCCACGCCGCTGGAGCGTTCGCTCGGGCGGATTGCGGGGGTCAACGAGATGACCTCCAGCAGCTCGCTGGGCAGCACGCGCATTATTCTGGAATTCAGCTTCGACCGGGATATCAACGGCGCGGCGCGCGACGTGCAGGCGGCCATTAACGCCGCACAGAGCCTGCTGCCGAGCGGGATGCCGAGCCGCCCAACCTACCGCAAGGCCAACCCGTCCGATGCGCCGATCATGATCCTGACGCTGACCTCGGATACGTACTCGCAGGGGCAGCTGTACGACTTTGCGTCCACCCAGCTGGCGCAGACCATCTCACAAATTAACGGCGTCGGGGACGTGAGCGTCGGCGGGAGTTCCCTGCCCGCCGTGCGCGTGGGCCTAAACCCGCAGGCGCTGTTCAACCAGGGCGTGTCGCTGGATGACGTGCGCTCCGCCATCAGCACGGCCAACGTCCGCAAGCCGCAGGGGGCGATTGAGGACGGTAGCCACCGCTGGCAGATCCACACTAACGACGAGCTGAAAACCGCCGCGGAATATCAGCCGCTCATTATTCACTACAACAACGGCGCCGCGGTGCGCTTGAGCGACGTCGCCAGCGTTACCGACTCGGTGCAGGACGTGCGCAACGCCGGGATGACCAATGCGAAACCGGCCATTCTGCTGATGATCCGCAAGCTGCCGGAAGCGAATATTATTGAGACGGTGAACAGCATTCGCGCCCGTCTTCCGGACCTGCAGGAGACCATCCCGGCAGCAATCGATCTGCAAATTGCCCAGGATCGCTCCCCGACCATTCGCGCCTCGCTTGAAGAGGTGGAGCAAACGCTGATTATCTCCGTCGCGCTGGTGATCCTGGTGGTCTTCCTGTTCCTGCGATCCGGCCGCGCGACGCTTATTCCAGCAGTGGCCGTGCCGGTCTCGCTGATCGGCACCTTTGCCGCCATGTACCTGTGCGGGTTTAGCCTCAACAACCTGTCGCTGATGGCCCTGACGATTGCCACCGGCTTCGTGGTGGATGACGCCATCGTGGTGCTGGAAAACATTTCCCGCCACCTGGAAGCGGGCGTGAAGCCGCTGCAGGCCGCGCTGCAGGGCACGCGCGAGGTAGGCTTTACGGTGCTCTCCATGAGCCTGTCGCTGGTGGCGGTATTCCTGCCGCTGCTGCTGATGGGCGGGCTGCCGGGCAGGCTGCTGCGCGAGTTTGCCGTCACGCTGTCGGTTGCCATTGGCATTTCGCTGGTCATCTCCTTAACGCTGACGCCTATGATGTGCGGCTGGATGCTCAAGCGCAGCAAGCCGCACTCGCAGCCGCGCCGCAAAGGCTTTGGCCGCGTTCTGATGGCGATGCAGGAAGGCTACGGCAAATCGCTGAAGTGGGTGCTGAACCACACAAGGCTGGTCGGCCTGGTGCTGATCGGCACCATCGTGCTCAACGTGTGGCTGTATATTTCCATCCCGAAAACCTTTTTCCCGGAGCAGGATACCGGCGTGCTGATGGGCGGCATTCAGGCGGACCAGAGCATTTCCTTCCAGGCGATGCGCGGCAAGCTGCAGGACTTTATGAAGATCATTCGGGAAGACAAAGCCGTGGATAACGTTACCGGCTTTACCGGCGGGTCGCGCGTCAACAGCGGGATGATGTTTATTACCCTGAAACCGCGCGGCGAGCGCAACGAAACCGCCCAGCAGGTGATTGACCGCCTGCGGGTGAAGCTTGCCAAAGAGCCGGGGGCCAATCTGTTTTTGATGGCCGTTCAGGATATCCGCGTCGGCGGGCGACAGGCGAACGCCAGCTATCAGTACACGTTGCTCTCGGATGATTTAGCCGCCCTGCGCGAGTGGGAGCCGAAGATCCGCAAGGCGCTGGCCACCCTGCCCCAACTGGCGGACGTGAACTCCGATCAGCAGGACAACGGCGCCGAGATGGCCCTGACCTACGACCGCGAAACCATGTCGCGGCTGGGCATTAACGTTGAAGCCGCCAACAGCCTGCTGAACAACGCCTTTGGCCAGCGCGAGATCTCCACCATCTACCAGCCGATGAACCAGTACAAGGTGGTGATGGAGGTTGACCCGCGCTACACCCAGGACATCAGCGCCCTGGACAAAATGTTTGTCATCAACAACGACGGCAAGGCGATTCCGCTCTCGTACTTTGCCAGCTGGCAGCCTGCCAACGCGCCGCTGTCGGTGAACCATCAGGGGCTGTCGGCGGCGTCGACCATCTCCTTTAACCTGCCCGCCGGTTCGTCACTGTCTGAGGCCAGCGATGCAATCAACCGCGCGATGACGCAGCTTGGCGTACCGTCCACCGTGCGCGGCAGCTTTGCCGGGACCGCGCAGGTATTCCAGGAGACGATGAACTCGCAGGTGATTTTAATTCTGGCCGCCATCGCCACGGTCTATATTGTGCTGGGCGTGCTGTATGAGAGCTACGTGCACCCGCTGACCATCCTCTCGACGCTGCCGTCGGCGGGCGTGGGGGCACTGCTGGCGCTGGAGCTGTTCGGCGCGCCGTTCAGCCTTATCGCACTCATCGGGATCATGCTATTGATCGGCATCGTGAAGAAAAACGCCATCATGATGGTGGACTTCGCGCTGGACGCCCAGCGCAACGGCAACCTCTCGCCGGAAGAGGCCATCTTCCAGGCCTGCCTGCTGCGCTTCCGTCCGATCATGATGACCACCCTGGCGGCGCTGTTTGGCGCGCTGCCGCTGGTGATCTCGGGCGGCGACGGTTCCGAACTGCGCCAGCCGCTGGGGATCACCATTGTCGGCGGCCTGGTGATGAGCCAGCTGCTGACGCTGTACACCACGCCGGTGGTCTATCTGTTCTTCGACCGCCTGCGGCTGCGCTTTTCGCGTAAAAACAGAACTACGGTGACCGGATAAATGACAGAGCTTCCCAGCAACGTTCGCTGGCAATTATGGATAGTCGCCTTCGGCTTCTTTATGCAGTCGCTGGATACGACCATCGTCAATACCGCCCTCCCCTCCATGGCGAAAAGCCTCGGGGAGAGCCCGCTGCATATGCACATGGTGATTGTCTCCTACGTGCTGACGGTTGCCGTGATGCTGCCCGCCAGCGGCTGGCTGGCCGATAAGGTCGGCGTGCGGAATATCTTCTTCACCGCCATCGTGCTGTTTACCACCGGCTCGCTATTTTGCGCGCAGGCCAACACCCTCGACCAGCTGGTCATGGCGCGCGTGCTGCAGGGCATCGGCGGGGCGATGATGGTGCCCGTCGGGCGACTAACGGTGATGAAGATTGTGCCGCGCGAGCAGTACATGGCGGCGATGACCTTTGTCACCCTGCCCGGTCAGGTGGGGCCGCTGCTTGGGCCTGCGCTGGGCGGTATGCTGGTGGAGTACACCTCCTGGCACTGGATCTTCTTAATCAATCTCCCGGTAGGCATCATCGGCGCGATGGCCACCCTGACGCTGATGCCGAACTACAAAATGCAGACCCGGCGCTTTGATTTCTTCGGCTTTATTCTGCTGGCGGCGGGCATGGCCACGCTTACCCTGGCACTCGACGGACAAAAGGGGCTGGGGATTTCCACCCTGATGCTCGGGTTGCTGGTGGTTATCGGCATTTCCACCATTGCAGGGTATTTGTGGCATGCTCGCGGCAATGACCAGGCGCTGTTCAGCCTGAACTTGTTTAAAAACCCTACCTACCGTCTCGGGCTGTTCGGCAGCTTTGCCGGACGCGTCGGCAGCGGCATGCTGCCGTTTATGACGCCCGTTTTTCTGCAAATTGGCATGGGCTTTTCGCCATTCCACGCGGGCCTGATGATGATCCCAATGGTGCTCGGCAGCATGGGGATGAAGCGCATGGTGGTGCAGGTGGTGAACCGCTTTGGCTACCGTCACGTGCTGGTGGCCGCCACGCTGGGGCTGGCGCTGGTCAGCCTGCTGTTTATGGCCGTGGCGCTGATGGGCTGGTACTACGTCCTGCCGCTGGTGCTGTTCTGCCAGGGGATCATCAACTCCATGCGCTTCTCGTCGATGAATACCCTGACGCTGAAGGACCTGCCGGACGATCTGGCGAGCAGCGGCAACAGCCTGCTATCGATGATTATGCAGCTCTCCATGAGCGTGGGCGTGACGATCGCGGGGTTGCTGCTCGGCATGTACGGCCAGCACCATCTCAGCGTCGACACACCGGTGGCGCATCAGGTCTTTATGTATACCTACCTCAGCATGGCGGTCATCATCGCCCTGCCCGCGTTCATCTTCGCCCGCGTGCCGGATGATACCAGCAAGAACGTCGTGATTAGGCGCGGCAAAAGGAGTGGCTCATGAAATTCTGGCGTCCGGGTATTACCGGCAAGCTCTTTCTGGCGATTTTTGCCACCTGTATCGTTTTGCTGATCACCATGCACTGGGCGGTGCGGGTCAGCTTTGAGCGCGGCTTTATTGATTACATCAAGCATGGCAATGAGCAGCGTTTGCAGGGCTTAAGCGATGCGCTGAGTGAACAGTACGCCCAGCACGGCAACTGGCGTTTTCTGCGCAATAATGACCGCTTTATTTTCCAGATTCTGCGCTCGCTGGAGCACGATACCGGTGATGACCGTCCGGGCCCGGGCATGCCGCCGCACGGCTGGCGCACCCAGTTCTGGGTGATCGACCAGGACATGCGCCCCCTGGTTGGCCCGCGCGCGCCGATACCGCCGGACGGCACCCGGCGGGCGATTAAAGTGAATAACGCGACCGTCGGCTGGGTTATCGCCTCGCCGGTGGAGCGCCTGACGCGCAACACCGACATCAACTTTGACCGCCAGCAGCGCCGGACCAGCTGGCTGATTGTCGCCCTCTCCACGCTGCTCGCCGCGCTCGCCACCTTCCCGCTGGCGCGCGGCCTGCTCGCCCCGGTGAAACGCCTGGTGGAGGGCACGCACAAGCTGGCCGCCGGGGATTTCACCACCCGCGTCGATACCCGCAGCCAGGACGAACTGGGCAAGCTGGCGCAGGACTTTAACCAGCTCGCCAGCACGCTTGAGAAGAACCAGCAGATGCGCCGCGACTTTATGGCCGATATTTCACACGAGCTGCGCACCCCGCTGGCGGTGCTGCGCGGCGAGCTCGAAGCCATTCAGGACGGCGTGCGCCAGTTTACGCCGGAATCGGTGGCTTCCCTACAGGCGGAGGTGGGCACGCTCACCAAGCTGGTGGACGATCTCCACCAGCTCTCCATGTCCGACGAAGGCGCGCTGGCCTACCAGAAGGCGCCCGTAGACGTCATTAACGTGCTGGAAGTGGCGAGCGGCGCCTTCCGCGAACGCTTTGCCAGCCGCAACCTGAAAATCGACCTCTCCCTGCCGGACAGCGCGGTGGTGTTTGGCGACAAAGATCGGCTGATGCAGCTGTTCAACAACCTGCTGGAAAACAGCCTGCGCTACACCGACAGCGGCGGCGGGCTGCATATCTCCGGCAGGCAGGACAACGGGCGCTTTGCCCTCACCTTCGCCGATTCCGCCCCCGGCGTGCAGGACGCGCAGCTGGGAAAACTGTTCGAGCGCTTTTACCGTACCGAAGGCTCCCGCAACCGCGCCAGCGGCGGCTCCGGCCTGGGGCTGGCGATTTGCGTTAACATCGTCGAGGCGCATAATGGCACGATCCGCGCCGCCCATTCGCCTTTTGGCGGGGTTAGCATTACAGTAGAGTTACCTCTGGAACGGGATTTATCGAGAGAAGTATGACCGAGTTACCGATTGACGAAAACACGCCGCGCATTTTGATCGTCGAAGACGAACCCAAGCTGGGACAGCTGCTGATCGACTATTTACGCGCGGCCAGCTATGCCCCGTCACTGATCGGCCACGGCGACCAAGTGCTGCCCTACGTGCGCCAGACTCCGCCGGATCTGATCCTGCTGGATTTAATGCTGCCTGGCGTTGATGGCCTGACCCTGTGCCGGGAAATTCGCCGCTTCTCCGACGTACCGATCGTCATGGTCACCGCCAAAATTGAAGAGATTGACCGCCTGCTGGGGCTCGAAATCGGCGCGGACGATTATATCTGCAAACCCTACAGCCCGCGTGAAGTGGTCGCCCGCGTGAAAACCATTCTGCGCCGCTGCAGGCCGCAGCGCGAGCTTCAGGTGCTGGACGCCGAAAGCCCGCTGATTGTGGATGAAAGCCGCTTCCAGGCGAGCTGGCGCGGCAAGCTGCTGGACCTGACGCCTGCGGAGTTCCGCCTGCTGAAAACCCTCTCCCACGAGCCGGGAAAAGTCTTCTCCCGCGAACAGCTGCTGAACCATCTGTATGACGATTACCGCGTGGTGACCGACCGCACCATCGACAGCCACATTAAAAACCTGCGCCGCAAGCTGGAGGCGCTGGACGCCGAGCAGTCGTTTATTCGCGCAGTGTATGGCGTGGGGTATCGCTGGGAAGCGGATGCGTGCAGGATTGCCTAGTTAGCCGCTGGTCAATCCAGGCCGGGTAAGGCGAAACTGCCACCCGGCACAATAACTTTACCTCCCTGCCCCGCAGCGCTACAATGCCCGCCCTTAAAGTGGGGGATCTCCCCTTACCGCTGCACCAAGTGCACGCGGATCTGACCTGTCATCAGAACGAGAACAAACATGTTTAAACCGGAACTCCTTTCCCCGGCGGGAACGCTGCAAAATATGCGTTACGCTTTCGCCTATGGCGCCGACGCCGTGTATGCGGGCCAGCCGCGCTACTCGCTGCGCGTGCGTAATAACGAATTCAACCACGAGAACCTGCAGCTCGGCATCAACGAAGCGCATGCTCTGGGTAAAAAATTCTACGTGGTGGTCAACATCGCGCCGCACAACGCCAAGCTGAAAACGTTCATCCGTGACCTGAAGCCGGTGGTGGATATGGGGCCGGACGCGCTGATCATGTCGGACCCGGGTTTAATCATGCTGGTTCGGGAGAACTTCCCGGAGATGGATATTCACCTCTCCGTACAGGCTAACGCCGTCAACTGGGCGACGGTGAAATTCTGGAAGCAGATGGGGCTGACCCGCGTCATCCTGTCCCGCGAGCTTTCGCTGGAAGAGATCGAAGAGATCCGCACCCAGGTGCCGGATATGGAAATCGAAATCTTCGTTCACGGCGCGCTGTGCATGGCCTACTCCGGCCGCTGCCTGCTCTCAGGCTATATCAACAAGCGCGACCCGAACCAGGGTACCTGCACCAACGCCTGCCGCTGGGAATATAACGTCCAGGAAGGCAAAGAGGACGACATCGGCAACATCGTCCACAAGCATGAGCCGATCCCGGTGACTAACGTCGAGCCAACGCTGGGCATCGGCGCGCCAACCGACAGCGTGTTTATGATTGAAGAAGCCAAACGTCCGGGCGAGTACATGACCGCCTTTGAAGACGAGCACGGCACCTACATCATGAACTCGAAAGATCTGCGCGCCATCGCCCACGTTGAGCGCCTGACCCAGATGGGCGTGCACTCCCTGAAGATTGAAGGGCGCACCAAATCCTATTACTACTGCGCGCGTACCGCACAGGTGTACCGCAAAGCCATCGACGATGCGGCCGCCGGTAAACCGTTCGATACCAGCCTGCTGGAAACGCTGGAAGGCCTGGCGCACCGCGGCTATACCGAAGGTTTCCTGCGCCGTCATACCCACGACGACTACCAGAACTACGAGCACGGCTACTCCGTTTCCGAGCGCCAGCAGTTTGTCGGTGACTTCACCGGCGAGCGCAAAGGCGCGCTGGCGGCCGTGGCGGTGAAAAATAAGTTCACCAAAGGCGACAGCCTGGAGCTGATGACCCCGCAGGGCAACATGAACTTCACGCTGGAGCATCTGGAAAACGGCAAAGGCGAAGCGATTGAGGTCGCGCCGGGCGACGGGCATACCGTCTGGCTGCCGGTTCCGGAAGAAGTGGAGCTGAAGTTCGCGCTGCTGATGCGTAACTTCAACGGTGAAAGCACCCGAAACCCACACGGCAAATAGTTAATCAGGGAAATTTTTTCGCGCTGGGATAATTCTTAGAATCGGATCACATACCGCTTCGTTCAATACGGGTATTATCCCCCCGCTGAAAAACATAACCCATAAATGCTAGCTGTACCAGGAACCACCTCCTTAGCCTGCGTAATCTCCCTTACGCGGGCTTATTTTTTGCCTTCTCTCTCCTCAATCCAGGCAATGAGTTCGTCGATTTGCTTCTCTGAGAACACGGCGATCCCATTCTCAGCGAGCAACGACGCAGCAACCCCCATCCCCGCTTTCTGTATACCGCGAAACGATCCGTCATAAATAAACTCACTGCCGCACGTTGGGCTGCCATCGGTTAGCAATGCAGCGCTACACCCCGACGCCTGAGCAGCGCGTAGCGCGAGCCAGGCTGCAAGCTGATAATGTGCGGTCACATCCTGCCCGGTATTTTCCATAATTCTGGCTTGCCCGTGCATCACGTCTTTGCCATCAGCGAATATAATCTCTGCCGGAGGACGCGGTACAGGCAGCCCGGCAGCCAATTCAGGGCAGTGGATAACCAGACGTTGTTCCTGTTGCCAGCGAGCGAGTTGCTCGTTCATTCGCGGTTTTTCACTTCCGTTATAACGGACCCTGAAGCCCATCAGGCACGCGCTTACCAAAATTTTATTCATCATCACTTTCCTGTGATTACATTAATCTCATCGCTGAAGTGTAACGCGCTTTTGTGCCTGTTTTGTTCCTTTCATCCTGTTCTTACCCGCTTTTTCCCTCTCTGCTATACACTCTTACTAACGCTAAAAAAGGGAGCAGCGAGGATGGCAACCTATCCAGACAGTTTATTGATTCTCAACGGCAAAAGTGCAGGCAACGATCTGCTGCGTCAGGCCATTCAGGGTTTGCGTGACGACGGCGCGCGCATCCACGTCAGGGTAACCTGGGAAAAAGGCGACGCGGCACGCTATATCAATGAAGCCCTCGGGCTTGGCGTTGAGACCATCATTTCCGGCGGCGGCGATGGCACCATCAATGAGATCGCGTCAGCGCTGATCGACCTGCCCCCGGCAGACCGCCCGGTGATGGGTATTTTACCGCTCGGCACCGCCAATGATTTTGCCACCAGCGCCGGGATCCCCGAGGCGTTAGAGAAAGCGCTTCAGCTGGCGATCCTCGGTAAAGCGACCGCGGTAGATATTGCGCAGGTGAATGACAAAACCTGCTTTATCAATATGGCCACCGGCGGGTTCGGCACGCGCATCACCAGCGAAACGCCGGAAAAACTGAAGGCTGCGTTGGGCGGCGTGTCGTATCTGATCCACGGTCTGATGCGCATGGATACCCTCAAGCCTGACCGCTGCGAAATTCGCGGCGAAGATTTCCAGTGGCAGGGCGACGCGCTGGTGATTGGCATTGGCAATGGGCGTCAGGCCGGCGGCGGGCAGCAGCTGTGCCCGGAGGCGCTGATCAATGACGGTCAGCTACAGCTGCGGATTTTCACGGGTGACGGCCTGCTGCCCGCGCTGTTTACCACGCTGACGCAGCCGGAAGAGAGTCCGAATATCATTGACGGGAAATCCGCATGGTTTGAGGTAAATGCCCCGCACGGGATGACCTTTAACCTCGACGGGGAACCGCTCAGCGGGACGCAGTTCCGCATTGAGGTGTTGCCCGGCGCGCTGCAGTGTCGGTTGCCGCCAGACTGTGTGCTTTTGCGCTGATGGTATTGCCGGGTGCCGGCTACGCCTTACCCGGCCTACGCTTCGCCCTCAGGTCAGGCAATCGTGACTTTGCTGTCCAGATAGACGTCCTGAACCGCATTGATCAGCTTCACGCCGTCAGCCATCGATTTCTTAAACGCCTTACGGCCAAGGATCAGCCCCATGCCGCCCGCGCGTTTGTTGATAACCGCCGTACGCACCGCGTCTGACAGGTCAGTATCGCCTCCCGCCGCGCCACCGGAGTTAATCAGCCCTGCGCGGCCCATGTAGCAGTTTGCCAGCTGGTAGCGCACCAGGTCGATCGGGTTATCGCTGGTCAGCTTGCTGTAAACGCGGTCATCGGTGTAACCAAAGTTCACTGCTTTATATCCGCCATTATTCTCGGCCATTTTCTGCTTCACGATATCCGCGCCGATGGTCGCCGCCAGGTGGTTCGCCTGCCCGGTCAGGTCAGCCGACACGTGATAATCCACACCGTCTTTTTTGAACGCCGAGTTGCGCAGGTACGCCCACAGCACGGTCACCATACCCAGCTCGTGCGCGCGCTCAAACGCCGCAGAGATCTCTTCAATCTGACGACGAGACTGTTCTGAGCCAAAATAGATGGTCGCCCCAACGGCAACCGCCCCCATATTGAACGCCTGCTCGACGCTGGCATAGAGCGTCTGGTCATATTCGGTGGGGTAGCTCAGGGTTTCATTGTGGTTCAGCTTCACGAGGAACGGAATGCGGTGGGCATAGCGACGCGAGACGGAGGCCAGCACGCCGTAGGTGGACGCCACGCAGTTACAGCCCGCTTCAATCGCCAGCTCAACAATGTTCTTCGGATCGAAATAGAGCGGATTCGCCGCGAAGGAGGCGCCCGCCGAGTGCTCAACGCCCTGGTCTACCGGCAGAATAGAGAGATATCCGGTGCCGCCGAGCCGCCCGGTGTTATAGAGCGTCTGCATATTTCTTAGCACGGCAGGCGGACGGTTGTTATCGACCATCACGCGGTCAACGTAGTCATGACCAGGCAGGTAAAGCTGGTCGGCTGGAATGGTCATACAACGATGCTGTAAAAGGCTGTCGGCGTCTTTGCCAAGCAACTGCGCAATATCAGTCATGTGATACTCCCGTAAGTTCGACGTCATGTCGGTGTGCGTTTATCCAGTCCCATCTTTTATGGGCAGACTAAGCCTGGTACCGACTTAACAGATTTTCCACCCTTTGCAATTTTTTTCAGCACAATCTGCTGGCTCGATTCGTGTACAACAAAACTGTTACATTGATCAAACAATCGCCACAAAGGTATTTAAAAGGTATTATAGGATGGTATGTTAAAGGCGTACCCTCTCTGACATGCAGGATTAAAAAATGAAAACGAAAGTCCAACTGTCATTCATGATGTTTGTTGAATGGTTTATCTGGGGCGCGTGGTTTGTGCCGCTGTGGCTGTGGCTGAGCAAAAGCGGTTTTACCGCCGGGGAAATCGGCTGGTCTTATGCCTGTACCGCCATTGCCGCAATCCTCTCCCCAATTCTGGTCGGATCGCTGACGGACCGCTTCTTCGCCGCGCAGAAAGTTCTGGCGGTGCTGATGTTTGCCGGCGCGATTCTGATGTACTTCGCGGCACAGCAAACCCAGTTCAGCACCTTCTTCCCGCTGCTGCTGGTTTACTCCCTGACCTATATGCCCACCATCGCGCTGACCAACAGTATTGCCTTCGCGAACGTGGATGATGTCGAGGCCGATTTCCCGCGTATCCGCGTGATGGGTACTATCGGCTGGATCGCCTCCGGGCTGGCGTGCGGCTTCCTGCCGCAGATGCTGGGCTATAGCGATATTTCCGATACCAATATTCCCCTGCTGATGACCGCCGCCAGCTCCGCCCTGCTCGGCGTCTTTGCCCTGTTCCTGCCGAATACGCCGCCGAAGAGCACCGGCAAGCTGGATTTCAAAGTGATGCTGGGGCTGGACGCGCTGATCCTGCTGCGCGACAGAAACTTCCTCGTGTTTTTCTTCTGCTCGTTCCTGTTCGCCATGCCGCTGGCCTTCTACTACATTTTCGCCAACGGATATCTCACTGAAGTGGGGATGAAAAACGCCACCGGCTGGATGACGCTCGGCCAGTTCTCTGAAATCTTCTTTATGCTGGCGCTGCCGTTCTTTACCAAACGCTTTGGTATTAAGAAGGTCTTACTGCTGGGTCTGATTACCGCCGCCATCCGCTACGGGTTCTTCGTTTACGGCGGTGCGGAACAATACTTCACCTACGCCCTGCTGTTCCTCGGCATTCTGCTGCACGGCGTGAGCTACGACTTCTACTACGTCACCGCGTATATCTACGTGGATAAAAAAGCGCCGGTGCATATGCGCACCGCCGCGCAGGGCCTGATTACGCTCTGCTGTCAGGGCTTTGGTAGCCTGCTGGGTTACCGCCTGGGCGGCGTGATGATGGAAAAAATGTTCGCCTACAAAGAGCCGGTGAATGGGCTGACCTTCAACTGGGCCGGAATGTGGACATTTGGCGCGATCATGATTGCCGTGATTGCCGTGCTGTTTATGCTGTTTTTCCGCGAATCGGACAAAGAGATCGCTGCAATTGCGGTGGTTGATGGCGATGCCGCGCTGACACAAGGGGAAGTTAAATGAAACAAGAACGTATTCTCGGTGCCCTTTACGGGCAGGCGTTAGGGGATGCGATGGGCATGCCGTCGGAGCTGTGGCCGAGAAAGCGCGTCAAGGCGCACTTCGGCTGGATCGACCGCTTTTTACCCGGCCCGGCAGAAAATAACGCGGCCTGCTATTTCAGGCAGGCAGAGTTCACCGACGATACCTCAATGGCGCTGTGCCTGGCCGACGCGATCATCGAGTGCGACGGGGAGATTAACGCAGACGTTATCGGCAAGCATATCCTTAACTGGGCGCTCGATTTCGACGCGTTCAACAAGAACGTGCTTGGCCCCACTTCCAAAATCGCGCTGAATGCGATTCGTGACGGGAAGCCGGTCAGCGCGCTGGAAAACAACGGCGTGACCAACGGGGCGGCGATGCGCGCCTCCCCGCTGGGCTGTCTCCTTCCGGCGACGCGGCTGGAACACTTTGTTGAACAGGTGGCGCAGGCCTCCAGCCCGACCCATAAATCGGACCTCGCGATTGCCGGCGCGGTGGTGATGGCCTGGGCGGTTTCCCGCGCCATCGACGGCAAAAGCTGGCAGAACATCGTTGATGCCCTGCCGGGGATCGCCCGCTATGCGCAGGAGATGAAAACCACCACCTTCAGCGCGTCGCTGGCGGCACGTATTGAGCTGGCGCTTAAGACCGTACGGGAAGCCAACGGTATTGAGTCCGCCAGCGAGCAGGTTTATCAGCTGATTGGCGCGGGAACCAGCACCATTGAGTCCGTTCCGGCGGCCATTGCGATGGTGGAACTGGCAGGAACCGACCCGAACCGCTGCGCCATCTTATGCGCCAATCTGGGCGGTGATACGGACACTATTGGCGCCATGGCGACGGCCATCTGCGGCGCGCTGCACGGCGTGCAGGCGATTGATCCGGCGCTCAAAGCCGAACTCGACGCCGTCAACCAGCTCAACTTCGGCCATTATTGCGAGAAACTGCTGCACTTCAGGGAGCAAAGGGAGGGCGTATGAAGGCATTTGCTCAACGTCTCGAAAATCTGCACGCCACGCGCCCGGTGACGGTGCTGGGCGCCGCGGTGATTGACGTCATCGCCGACGCCTACGCCCTGCCCTGGCGCGGGTGCGATATCGAACTTAAGCAGCAGGGCGTGAATATTGGCGGCTGCGCGCTGAACATTGCCATCGCCCTGAAACGCCTCGGGATCGCCGCGCAAAATGCCCTTCCCGTCGGCCATGGCGTATGGGCGGATATTATCCGCAACGCCATGGCGCAGCAGGATCTGCACAGCGCCGTAGAGGCTCAAACCGGCGACAACGGCTGGTGTCTGGCGCTGGTGGAGCCAGACGGCGAGCGCACCTTTATGTCCTTTAGCGGCGTGGAAAACCAGTGGCAGCAGCGCTGGCTGGATGCGCTTCACGTTCCGCAAAACAGCCTGGTTTATCTCTCCGGCTACCAGCTGGCCGCGCCGTGCGGCGAGCTGCTGACAGGCTGGCTGGAGGGATTACAGGACGTGACGGCCTTTATCGATTTCGGCCCACGCATCGCGGATGTTCCTGATGCGCTGATGGAGAGAATCATGGCCTGCAGGCCAATTGTGTCGCTCAATCGTCAGGAAGCGGAACTCGCGGCTGAAAGACTGGGCGTACAGGCTGAAAACCTGGGTGAAGTGTGGCAGCAGCGCTTCGGCGCCGCGCTGATTGTGCGCCATGATAAAGACGGTGCTACGTGGTATGACGGTGACGCCTCGGGCGTTGTTCCGGCGTTTCCGGCGACGGTTGTGGATACCATTGGTGCAGGCGACAGCCACGCGGGCGGCACGCTGGCCGGGCTGGCTGCGGGATGGTCACTGGCAGATGCCGTTCTGCTGGGGAATGCCGTGGCGTCATGGGTGGTCAGCCACCGCGGCGGCGATTGCGCCCCGACGCGCGAGGCACTACTCCTCGCACACAAAGACGTATAGATCGCTGCGACAGTAGCTGATGCTGTACTCAATCGGCCGGTGCTGCTGGTCAAGTGCGACCTGCTTGATCACCAGCACCGGTATTTTTTCATCCATCTTAATGTGCGCCTGAAACTCGCTGTCGGGCATGCGGGCGCTCACCCTTGAGCGGGTGCGCTGCGGGTAGATATTCTGACTGCGGAAGTAGTCATAGAGCGAAATGCCAATCGCATCCGGGTCGGGAATTAACCCGACGGGGACCCAGGACTCTTCAATCGACACCGCATCGTCATCGACATAGCGAATGCGCTTGAGCAAAAAGACCTCGCTGTCCGGGGAGATCGACAGGTGGTTGGCGACCTCTTCCGGACACTTCACCACCCGCTTGTTGACCCAGAGCGTATTCGGCTTCTTGCCGCGCAGCACCACCTGCTGGGAAAAACCGCGCGCCTCTTTAAGCGAATATTCGAAGATATTGTTGATTTGCGTGCCATAGCCACGGGCGCGCGTCACCACGCCCTCTTCTTCCAGCGCCTGCATCGCTTTACGCACGGTAATGCGCGACACCCCGGTCAACTGGCTCAGATCGCGCTCGCCGGGCAAAATATTCCCGTGCTCCAGCACCCCGCTGCGCACCGCGTTTTTTACCGTTTCGGCAAACTTCAGGTACAGTGGGGTGTTGTCGGGCGCGGCGATCCGTTCATTCAGTTGAGCGATTAACCGGGTATGCGCTTGTTCCATCTCTGTTTTCTCAGGCGTGATGTATTCTGCCAGTATACTGGCTTACCACCATGCATGAAAATGGTGTACCGGCCCAATACCGTGACCGACTTCCAGAGTATCGGCTTTTGCCAGCGCCGCCGAGAGCCAGGCTTTTGCTTCGCTAACCGTATCGGCCCAGCTTTCATGACGTGGACGCAGCGCCGCCAGCGCGGCCGAGAGCGTACAGCCCGTGCCGTGGGTATTTTTGGTCTGCACGCGCGGCGCGGTAAAGCGTACTTTGCCGTCGCGGGTGAAGAGCCAGTCCGGACTTTCCGGATCATCAAGATGCCCGCCCTTCATCAGCACCGCCCCGCAGCCCATCGCCAGCAGCGCATTGCCCTGCTCTTTCATTTCCCGTTCAGTTTGCGCGTGCGGCGCGCCCAGCAGCGCGGCGGCTTCCGGAAGATTGGGCGTGATGAGCGCTGCCTGCGGCAGCAGCTTATTGCGCAGCGTCTCGACGGCGGAGGCGGAGAGCAGCGGATCGCCGCTTTTTGCCAGCATGACGGTATCCAGCACCACGTTTTGCACCTGATAGCGCTTAAGCCGTTCGGCCACCGCTTCCACAATGTCCGTTTCGGCCAGCATGCCGATCTTGGTGGTATCAATACGCACGTCGCTGAACACCGAATCCAGCTGCGCGGCAACAAAATCTGGCTCGATGCGGTAGACCGACTGCACGCCGCACGTGTTTTGCGCCACCAGCGCGGTGATGACCGAGCAGCCGTACGCGCCCAGCGCCGAGAAGGTTTTCAGGTCTGCCTGGATACCCGCGCCGCCGCTGGGATCGGTGCCGGCAATGGTCAGGGCGTTAATCCGCTTCATGCCTGCTCCTCCAGCGTGTAGAGCGCGTCGAGGAACGCGCTGGCAAAACTGCCGGGGCCGCGCGAGTGCGCAACGGCCACCGTTCCGGCCCGCTTCATCCATCCGCAGGCGGCGGCGATGTTATCCAGCCGGTCACCCGGCAGCGAGCAGCTCGCCGCCACAACGGCAGAGAGCGCGCACCCGGTGCCCACCACGCGCGTCATCAGCGGGTCACCGCCGGTTACCGTTCGGGTGCGTTGCCCGTCCGTGATGTAGTCCACCTCGCCGGTGACCACCACAATCGTATTGATCTGCCGGGCCAGCGCCTGGGCAGCAGGCACCGCGCTGGCGGCGGTATCGGTCGTATCGACGCCGCGCCCGCCCGCGCTTATCCCGGCGAGGGCAAGGATTTCGGAAGCATTGCCGCGAATGGCGGCCGGTTTCAGGGCAAGGATTTGATGGCAAAACCGGGTGCGGAACGCCAGGGCGCCCACGGCAACCGGGTCCAGCGTCCAGGGTTTGCCTGCCGCTACCGCACTTTCAATAGCACGACGCATCGACTGGGCGCGCGGCGCGGTCAGCGTGCCAACGTTAACCAGCAGCGCATCGGCTATCGCGGCAAACTGCTCGGCCTCTTCGGCCTCGATCACCATCGCCGGAGATGCGCCAAGCGCCAGCAAAACGTTGGCCGTAAAGGTCTGTACGACGTCATTGGTCATACAATGGGTCAGCGGAGAACGGGTGCGGAAGTGGTGTAAAACGTGTAAATCAAGCAGGTCAGGCTGCATGGGTTCGCTCCTGCCTTGCGTGAAGAAGCGATGACCGGGAAGGCATCTGACTTCCCTACGCTGGCATTATCCAGATCAGGTAATACGGGTATTTCTCAGCCTTCATAAAGAAGGGCACCCCGAGTCAAAATACTTTTAAAACAATGATTTATTAAAATCAATGTTCTCAATCAGTGTAACCGTGGCCACAGGCCAGGCGCAAGGAGTTTTGATTTATCACGGCAGCGTTCGCGTTATGAATCTTCCTAGACACTTTTTCGCTAGCATCTTCAACATAAATATTTTTTCCTGGTATATCCCGGAACAAAAATGAGCTGAGTTCATTTTCATTCGAAGCTGACGAAAGGTTCGATAATAAATAATCGGCAAAAACCCATAAATTTACATAAACTGTTATGTGTATTATTAACCCATTTTAATCAAAACACTTAAATACAATTAATGTATTGGTGTTTTATATCTAATTTCACTCTCATCCATTATGAAAGGCTATCTTATTGTATTATAAGATTATTAGGCCGGGCCTTTCTGGATCGACTCGTTTAGCTATTCCTGCTATTTATGATTTAGATCAATAATCAAAATTACACATTCATAGATAGTTACTGCACGTTACGAAATAAGTTATCAAACCAAAATTTCCACCGTTAATCGTGAATTAATTCAGATATAACAAGACGTTGTATCTTCCCGCCAGGATAGCGCCCTTACTTTATTTTTTCTTGTAGTGATGATGAGAGCTTTAAAATGAACTATTTAAATACAACAGCTATCGCTGTTTTTGGTTTTGTGTTCGCTGGTTCAATGAATACTGCAAATGCAGCGGAAGTAAACGTAAACCTTGACGATAACGTCAATAATCCAGGTGCTCACATTCAAATTCAGGGTACCGATAAAACCGCCTACAACCTTGATAACATCGAGGGGAGTAACATTAAGCAAGACGGGCAAATCTATAACCTTCAGGGCGATATTGAAAGAGCAAATACAGCAATTAATAAAGCACAAGATACAGCTAATACCGCTCAAGATGGCGTAAACGCTAACACTCAAGCGCTGGCAGGTAAGGTAGATAAAAGCATTTTCGACGCCGATCAGGATAGACAAGATCACGCCCTTCAGTATGCCTCTGACAAAGCGACTCAGGCATTTAATACGGGCGCTTATGCGCAATCTTTAGCGGTTGATGCACAAACGGTAGCCGCTGCTAACAAAGCTGCTGTTGCTAACGTTCAGTCACGCCAGCAAGCACAAGAAACGACGATTCAGAATCACAGCGCACAATTAGCGAATCATGAATCACGTATTACTGCGTTAGAGAGTCAAAATAACGCTAAGTTCTCTTCTCTGGAGAATCAGCAGAATGAGGATCGCAAGGAATATCGTGCTGGTATCGCTGGCGCTGCTTCTCTTGCTGGTTTGCATTACGTTGATACAGATAACGCGGTTGCCGTCGGTGCTGCCAACTTCAAAGATGCGCAAGGTTACGCAGTCGGTTACCGTCATAAGTTCGCTGAGAGTATAGCCGCTACCCTCTCTACATCAGGTACATCCAACGGTGATGAAATTGTTGCGGCGTCCGCATCTTACGGATGGTGATTTAACAATATTAAATTAAAATGCCAGCAAACCGCCAATCAGCTAAAAAACTCACCATTGAGTTTAATTAGCTGGCTATAACTCAATACATTGCTGCTAGCACAAAAATGACAAAGTACATTTTTATTTCCGCTGTTTTGTATCTCACTTTTATTTTATTAGGGATATGGATCGGCTTGATGTTAGGCACCTATATTTATAATTGTAATTACTGAGGCAATAATGAAAAAGTTAATGATGGTAGCGGCTGTATTATCTCTTGCTGCGTGTTCCTCACCAGCTCAACGGATGGCTGATTGTCAAAGCAAAGGAGTGAGTAAAGATGCTTGTTATATTGCAGAGCAAAACCGCACCACAGCCATTAACGCTGCGGCTGAAAAACAGGCTTTAGAGAATGCAGCTCAACTTGCACAGTCAGCGCACAGGCGCCTTCCTGAAGGCTGCACTCAGGTTATGGATGCTGCGGGTCATTGTGATAGCAAGCCAGCCAAAGTAAGCGGTGATTTAAAAAAGTTATCAGGTGATGCGGATCACGTTATGAATAAGCCTGTCTCTGATGCTGCTGAATATCTGCTTTCGAAAGGCTGGAAGCCAAATAAAGGTTCATGGCACAAGGGTAGCTATATTATGCAGCTGGTTGTCGAAAAAGAGAGTGTTGTAAACGCACAATTATCAAAAATGTGATCTTTGCAGGACGCTACCACCTGATAAGATTTACGTAGCCCCATGTTTATGGGGCTTTGTTTTAGCTCGTTAATAGATTTACTCCAGCAGCCACGCCCCGCCATGAATAAGCGATGCCCCTCCCGTCCAGGCAAATAACGCCAGCTCGCGGCAGTCGGCATCAGGATATATACGGCTGCTGAGGCACGCCTCACCCTCGTTAACAAACACTTCCACGGAAGAGCTATCAAAGAACAAACGAAGATTAAGCGCGTTGCTAAGGTTAAGCGCGACGCTTCGGGTCCCGCACAGGCCATACTGCGGATAGTCTCGCTCCAGCACCAGGCGCTGCATCTGCGTATCAACATAAAGGCGTAACCCGTCGCCAAGACGAATGCCGTACTGCTCCGCGCTGCTGTTGGCGCAATCCCACTGCAGAATGACCTCCATCGCATCGCAGTGTTCCACCAGCGTCATCTGCTGGTTATTAAGCGTACTTATCGGCCAGGGGAACCACGCCCCGCGCAGGCTTTCCACTTCTCGGGCTGGCCGCATCTGCAGGCGGTTATCCGCGCTCAGCGTCAGTTCGCGCGGTAAAGAGAGCATGCCAGCCCACCCGTCCTCCTGTTCCGGAAGGGGAGATTCCCACATGTCCAGCCAGCCGATAACGAGGCGTCTGCCATCCGGCGTCAGGAAACTTTGCGGCGCATAGAAATCATGCCCGTAGTCCATCTCCACAAATTCACCTTCACGCATAAAGGGCTGACCAGGCTGCCATTCGCCTACCAGATAGCCGCTCTGGAAGAGATTGCGATGTTTAAATCCGTCTGCCGCCAGTCCCTGAGGCGAGAACATCAGCACGCGTTTACCATTGAGAGTGAAAAAGTCCGGGCATTCCCACATATAACCCAGCTCTTTTTCAGCCACCGCGAGCACGCCCCTGTCCTGCCACTCAAGCAGATCGGCAGACCGGTACACACGCACCTGGCCCGTATCCCCCTCGCGCGCGCCAACGACCATGTACCACCACGCCCCTTCACGCCATACCTTCGGATCGCGGAAGTGATGCAGCCCGGGCGGTGTGTCAATGACTGTCCCGTGCCGCACAAACTGGATGCCGTCACGGCTGGTTGCCAGGCACTGAACCTGGTAGAGATTAGCCTCATCGCCGGGATCGCCGTGGAATTTGTGGCCGGTGTAAATCAGCGCCAGCGTACCGCCATCCACCACCGCTGAGCCGGAAAAACAGCCGTCCTTGTCGTCTGGCCCTTCCGGGGCCAGCGCAACCGGGAGGTGCTCCCAGCGAACTAAATCTTTGCTGCGCGCATGGCCCCAGTGCATCGGCCCCCACTGGGTCGAATACGGATGGTGTTGATAAAAGGCGTGATACCAGCCGTCAAACCAGACCAGGCCATTCGGGTCGTTCATCCAGCCAGCGCGCGCTGCGAGGTGGTAACGGGGATACCAGCGCAGATTAAGCCCTTCGCGTCTGGACTGCAGTTCCTGTTCTGCTTTCGTAATGGAATACATCATTTCTCTACTCTTTCGATCAGATGGTGGAAGGTTGCGGCATGAGCGGGTCAGAAGAGGACTTACCCGAGCGCAACAGGAAGATGGAGATAAACGTGGTGCTGAATACCAGTAGCCCCATAATGAAATAGGACTGGGCAAAGCCGTATTTCTCATAGCTGTAACCTGCCAGCGGCGACAGCACCGAGGCAATCACCGAGCTTGTACAGGCAAAGCCCACCAGATAGAGGGTGGAAGAGAGCCGTTTATCAAAATGCAGGCTGTTGTATTTAAAGATGGAGACCAGCAAAACGGGTAGTTCAACCGCGTGCAATAGCTTGGTAATGGAGATCAATACCGGTCCCTCAACCAGACCCGATGCCACCATACGCATCGCCATCACCATTCCGGCGAAAATCAGGCCGTTTTTCGCACCGAGGCGATTCACCAGCCACGGGGCGCAGAACATGCCCGCCGCCTCCAGGAAAACCTGGAAGGAGTTGAGATAGCCGTACATGGCGTTTCCTTCCTGCAGCGTCGGGAACTGTGAGGAGAAATAGACCGGGAACTGCTGGTCGTAAACGCCGTAAATACAGGTGCCAATAACGAAAAACACCAGCGCCCAGAAGCGCGGCAGCGTCAACAGGCGTAAGGCATCCTCCAGCGTGACCTTACCGCCGGATACCGCCTCCTGCATGGCGTGCGGCGCGGAAGAGACTCTTAGGCGCGCCAGCAACACAAAAAACACCAGCCCGGCGCAGCTCGCCACCGCGAAGTTCAGCTTCGGATTGATGTTGAACAGCAGACCGGCAAAAAAGGTTGCCACCGCCCAGCCAAGGGATCCCCACATCCTCGCCTTGCCAAACTCAAACTGACTCTGGCGGGCCACGCGCTCGGTATAGGATTCCAGTACACCAATCCCGCCGTTAAACGTCAGCCCGATATAAATCCCGCCGAAAATACTGCCGAGCAACACGTTAATCTGCAGCAGATACCCAAACAGCAGGAAGGCCGGACCGGAAAGAATGAGCAGGCTGGTCAGAAACCAGAGCAGGTTTTTTCGCAGGCCGAGCTTGTCCTGAATGAAGCCGTAGCAGATTTGCGCGCACAGCGCGGAGACGGACAGCACGGCATAGATGACCCCCGTATCCCCTGCCTTTAACCCCACCTCCTGGTGAAGCCAGATAGAGAGCAACGAGCCGGAAGATGACCACGTGACAAAAAAGAAAAACAGTAATGCGCTTAATAAAGGGTAGCTGTGAGAGTGATGCGTTTTCATCATGACATTCTCATGTTGGAGTAATGATGCAATGGTAACGTTAACATTTACGCTTTCTCATGCTGTTTGGCTGAAATTTAAGATGTTAATCACGAAAGTTAACGTTAACATTAAGAGAATGAGATCGCGATCAAATATTCATCACTGAGGTAAACATGACCCGGCCTGGGCATCAGCCTTTCTTTTACATCAGCGACTTAGTTGTATACCCTTTCACGCAGAGCATTAACGGAGTAAGACAATGGCTTCCCTGAAGGACGTCGCAAAGCTGGCTAACGTATCGCTGATGACGGTCTCCCGCGCGCTGAACAGCCCGGAGCGCCTTAAGCCGGAAACGCTGGCGCGCGTTCAGCTGGCTATCGAGCAGACCAGCTACGTGCCCGATCTGTCCGCCAAGAAAATACGCGGCGCGCATGCCTCGCCTAAAACCATAGGGGTACTGGCGCTCGATACGGTGACGACGCCGTTCTCGGTGGAGATCACGCTGTCTATTGAAGAGACGGCCAGAATGCACGGCTGGAACAGCTTCGTGATGAATATGTTTACCGATGACAATCCGGACGCCATTGTCGACCTTCTCCTCTCTCATCGGCCCGACGGAATTATCTACACCACCATGGGGTTACGTCAGGTTCCTCTCCCGGCCAAACTCCTCACCCTTCCCTGCGTGCTGGCCAACTGCGAAAGCGACGGCGAAAAGGTCGCCAGCTATATTCCCGATGATGAGCAGGGGCAATATACCGCCGTGCGGGCGTTACTCGCGGAGGGTTATCGACGCCCTCTCTGCCTGCATTTACCTGAGGGGCATCTGGCCACAACCCGCCGTCGTCAGGGGCTGGAGCGTGCATGCCGTGAAGCGGGGCTCGATCCGGACAGCCTGGAGCACTGCTATATGGCACTCGGCGATGAGCACTATCGCGACATTCCGGCCGTGTTGCTGGCGCACATGCAGAATGGCATTCCCAGGTTCGACGCCGTTATCTGCGGTAACGATCGTATCGCGTTTATGGTGTACCAGACGCTACTGGGACAAGGGCTTCGTATACCGGACGACGTCGCGGTGATCGGCTATGACAATATGGTGGGCATTGGGGAGTTGTTCCTTCCTCCTCTCACGACGGTACAACTGCCGCACTATGAAATTGGTCGCCTGAGCGCCCTGCATATTATTAACGGTGAAGAACATCAGGAAACCACGCGCGTAGAAAGTCCATTTTTACTGCGTGATTCCGTTGCACAGGCAACGTGAGCACCGTTTTCTGCACCTGCCGGATAAACAGGGAAAGCTTCCCTCCTTTTGTGCCGTTGAATGGCACGATTTGTCACACTCTTTTCTGCGACTTTACACACCGGGCAAATAGCCTGTAACCCGCTGTTTTTATTTGGCATAAAATACAATTTTCATTTTAAAAAAGGGGATATTTCCTCGCTATACACACGTGTCACAAAACAGTAAACAAATTAACCATTGAGCCCCGTGGCAAAAGGCTCTATATTGGCGGCGTTTTTTTCAGGCCCCTTCTGTTTTTTAACTTTTTATTCAATCGTGGCTCATAACGAAGCGGCGGTTGTAGGAGTGATATGATGACGGATAAAGTCCGTATTGACACCGTAGATGCCCACAAAAGCAACGAAACCTATCTGGCCCGTCAGGCCGAGTTTGAATCTAACGTCAGGAGTTATCCGCGCAAACTGCCTTTAGCCATCACTAAAGCAGAAGGCGTGTGGATTACCGATGCAGATAATAAAGAATACCTTGACTGTTTAGCAGGTGCAGGGACCCTTGCGCTTGGCCATAACCATCCTGATGTGCTGAAAAGCATCCAAAATGTCATTACCAGCGGCTTGCCGTTACATACTCTGGATCTGACTACGCCTCTGAAAGACGCGTTTTCCGAATACCTGCTCTCTCTGCTGCCTGGTCAGGGCAAAGAGTACTGCCTGCAGTTCACCGGTCCATCCGGGGCTGACGCCGTTGAAGCAGCGCTGAAGCTGGCGAAAAAAGTGACCGGTCGTAGCGGTATCATCAGCTTCTCTGGTGGTTACCACGGTATGACCCACGGCGCACTGTCCGTGACCGGCAACCTGTCTCCGAAAGAAGCGGTAGACGGTATGATGCCAGAAGTGCAGTTCATGCCTTACCCGCACGAATACCGCTGCCCGCTGGGTATCGGTGGTGAAGCGGGTGTGAAAGCGCTGACTTACTACTTCGATAACCTGATCAACGACGTTGAAAGCGGCGTGCGTAAACCTGCTGCGGTGATCCTGGAAGCGGTTCAGGGCGAAGGCGGCGTGAACCCGGCTCCGGCTGAGTGGCTGCAGCGCATCCGTAAAGTGACTCAGGAACACGGCATTCTGCTGATCCTCGACGAAGTTCAGGCTGGCTTTGCCCGTACCGGTAAATTCTTCGCCTTCGAACACGCGGGCATTGAGCCAGACATCATCGTGATGTCTAAAGCCGTCGGTGGCGGTCTGCCGCTGGCCGTACTCGGTATCAAAAAGCAGTTCGACGCATGGGCGCCAGGTCACCACACCGGTACCTTCCGCGGCAACCAGCTGGCGATGGCAACCGGTCTGACGACGCTGAAAATCCTGAAAGACCAGAACATCGCAGGCAAAGTGGCGGCACAGGGCGAATGGCTGAAAGGCCAGCTGAAAGAGATGGCGAAACGTTATCCGGTTATCGGCCACGTGCGCGGTCTGGGCATGATGATCGGTATTGAGATCGTTAAGCCGCACGAAGCCGCTGACCACATGGGCTGCTTCCCGGGCGACGGCGAGCTGTCTGCACTGATTCAGAAGAAGTGCTTCGAAGCCGGTCTGATTCTGGAGCGCGGTGGTCGTAACGGTATCGTTCTGCGTCTGCTGCCTTCTCTGCTGATCAGCGATGAAGAGCTGAAGATCTTCCTGGATAAATTTGAGCAGGCACTGCTTGCTGCGGGCGTTCGCCCGGCGTAACCGGAGTTATTGATTACGATGTCTGATTCAAACCCAATTTTGTTCTCCTCTGCGCAGAGCATTGAAGCTTACCAGCAGGCGATTGAACAAAGCACTCAGGCTGTGATGCAGTGGCTGAAACAGCCTGAGATGTACCAGGGCAAAACGGTCGCGGAACTGCGCGACCGTATTAAGCTGGATTTCAACCCGAAAGGGCTGGGCAACGAAGCGGCGATTGAACGCGCCGTGGAGTTCTTCCTGAAAGACAGCCTGTCCGTTCATCACCCGCAGTGTGTGGCGCACCTGCACTGCCCAAGCCTGGTCGTAAGCCAGGCGGCGGAAGTGCTGATCAACGCCACTAACCAGAGTATGGACTCCTGGGATCAAAGCCCGTCCGCAACCATCATCGAGATCAAACTGATCGAGTGGCTGCGTACCCGCGTGGGTTATCAGGCTGGCGACGCCGGTGTCTTCACCAGCGGCGGAACCCAGAGCAACCTGATGGGCCTGATGCTGGCGCGCGATGCGTTCTTTGCGCGTCAGGGTCACTCCGTTCAGCAGGACGGTCTGGTGGGCGATCTGCGTAAGATCCGCGTACTGTGCTCTGAAAACGCGCACTTCTCCGTGCAGAAAAACATGGCGCTGATGGGTCTGGGCTACCAGTCCGTGGTGCAGGTGAAAACGGACGAATTCTCCCGCATGGATCTGACCGATCTGGCGGCGAAAATCGAACAGTGCAATGCGAACGGCGAGCAGATTCTGGCGATCGTCGCAACGGCAGGTACCACCGATGCCGGCGCTATCGATCCGCTGCGCGCCATTGCTGAACTAGCGGCGAAGCAGAACATCTGGGTACACGTTGATGCGGCCTGGGGCGGCGCGCTGCTGATGTCTGAGCAGTATCGTCACTACCTGGACGGCATTGAGCTGGTGGATTCCGTCACCCTGGACTTCCACAAGCAGTTCTTCCAGACCATCAGCTGCGGCGCCTTCCTGCTGAAAGAAGCGCGCCACTATGAGCTGATGCGCTATCAGGCGGCTTACCTGAACTCTGAGTTCGACGAAGAAGCCGGCGTGCCGAACCTGGTCTCCAAATCGCTGCAGACCACCCGTCGTTTCGACGCGCTGAAGCTGTGGATGAGCCTGGAAGCGCTGGGTCAGGAGCAATACGCGGCGATCATCGATCACGGCGTGACCCTGGCACAGCAGGTTGCGGCGTACGTGAAAACGCAGCCTGCGCTGGAACTGGTTATGCAGCCGCAGCTGGCAAGCGTGCTGTTCCGCTTCCGTGGCGAGGTGCAGGCAGATGATGCCGGTATCGCCCTGCTGAACCAGAAAATTGGTGACGCACTGCTGGAATCCGGCCGTGCAAACGTCGGTGTGACCGAGCATAACGGCGTGACCTGCCTGAAGCTGACGCTGCTGAACCCAACCGTGACGCTGGAAGATATCAAAATCCTGCTGTCTCTGGTTGAGCGCACCGCGCAGGAAGTTCTGGCTAAGTAATATAAAACCCCTCTCCCGCCGGGAGAGGGGTTATTCTTATAAGCCAGCCCACCACATCCTGATTTTTAATCCCCAGTAGCTCGTCCAGCCCGTTGTGGTACTGACCACGTTCCCCTTCGATACAATGACTAACGTCGGCGTCACGCTCACCTGCCACGCCTGCGACAGCGCACCGTTTTCATCGTTTATCACCGGCATTTTAAGCTGTTTCTTGTCAACCCAGAGTGCAAGCTTTGCGTTATCACCAGAGCGCATGGCGATACTCACCACGTTCCCGCCCTCTTCTGCCAGCTGATTAACCGCAGGCGTGGTGTAACGGCAAATGCTGCACCAGGTCGCCCAGACGTAGATCAGCAGCGGACGCTCCTGGCTGAGCGCCGCAATATCATGCATTTTTCCGTCGATGCTCGTCATCGGTGTTGCACTAAAACTGGCGGGGAGTGTCGGTTTTCGGTATTGATCAACTCCCCACGCCACGGCCAGCGTCAGCAGAACGAGTATGACTCCTTCCCGCGCCCAGCGGCGCAGTCGATTGATTTTGCGGTTATCCATTGTGACCTCGTGTTTTAACGAAGGTCATCTTAACGGGCAATACACCATCACGCTGTAAAGAAATGTCGCGTCAGGGTTACTCCCGGGTATAGCCATAGTCGTAAGCGCTATACCCCGAGTTGTAATAGAGCGCCGCCGATTTCACAATGTCATTAAGGATCACGCCATTCACCTTTACGTTCATCCGTTCCATACGCTTAAGGCTGGTCTCGATCTCTTTCACGCTGGTTTTACCAAAGCGGGCGACCAGCAGCGTAGTGGCAGCTGCTCTGGCGATCAGCAAAGCATCCGTCACGGCAAGCACAGGTGGAGTGTCGATAATCACGATGTCATACCGCTTTTCAATCTGCGCCATCACATCCTGGAAGCGTTCACTCATGAGCAGGTCAACGGGATGCGTAGGTTGGGGTCCGCAGGTCAGTACATCAAAACCGCCTTTCTCAAAGCGTTGAACCGCCTCCTGCCACTCAACGGTTCCGTCGAGCACGCAGGACAACCCCCGATGATTGTTCAGCCTGAACACATTGTGGACATACCCTTTGCGCATATCCGCATCAACAAACAGCACCCGCTGTCCGGCCTGTGCCACAATCGACGCCAGTGAAGTACTGACCAGCGTCTTTCCGCAGTCCTGCGTGGGGCCAGACACCACGACAACCCGGTTTGCGGTATCCATCATGGTAAAATGCAAACTGGTGCGCAGCCCACGCATCGCCTCGACAAACGTATCAGCCGGACGGTCAATGGGCAGGAAAGGCACGTTGGATATCCTGTGCTTCCAGTGGGAAGTAAACAGGTTTCTCCTGCGCAGGTGCGTTTTTTTCCATAACCATACCGAGCGCGGAAGCGTTACCAGCAGCGGCATCCCGAACTCTTCCAGTTGTTCTGACGACGTAATGCCCCGCTTGAAGGCGGAACGCACTAAAACCGTTCCGGCAGAGAGGAGCAGCCCTATCATCATACCAAACAGAATGATGAGGGCTTTGCGCGGTTTGACAGGGGCCGGCTGCGTCACCGCCGGGTCTATGATCCGCACATTCCCGATAGCGCTGGAGCGCGAGATGCTCAGCTCTTGCTGACGCGTCAGCAACTGCATGTATACGGCGCGCCCGGATTCAACATCACGACTCAGGCGTAATATTTCCTGCTGCGTGGATGGCATGGAGGAGACGCGGCTATACAGGCGCGCGCGTTCCCGCTCAAGCGTTTGTTTTTTCTCCAGTAAAGCACGGTAGGTGGGATGGCCCTTTTTGAACAGCTGGGATACTTCTGCCTCGCGAAACGTCAGCTCGTTAAGCTGATTTTCCACGTTAACCACCTGATCAAGAACCGACTTTGCCTCAAGAGATAAATCGACCGAATCGCTTTGCTCTCGATAAGCATTCAGTCGCGCCTCGGCTTCATCCAGTTCGCGACTGATTTTAGGTAACTGATCCTGTAAGAACGTGAGGCTACGGGAATCTTTAGCTTCCTGGCGCGCAATGTTCTGGCTGAGAAAATTTTCGGCAATCGTATTAAGTACCGTAGCGGTCTTGCCGGGATCGTCACCCGTTAACGTTAAGGCGATCATTCCACTCTGTTTCGACGACTCCACAACCGTCAGTCTGCTCTGAATGGCGTTGATCGCCTCAAGCCTGGTAACGATGTTGAGGGTAAACTGGGTTCCCGGTGCCGCATTGAGGGAGGTCACCAGAAGAGAGACGCCCTCTTTAAGTAGCGCTTTTCCAACAATGCCTTCTGCCTCAAGCGTTTGTCCCTCAAGACGATATCGCCCTTGCTCGAGAACAGTGAGTAAAAGCGTTTGTGGATCCCCCTCCACAGACGGAATATTCAGCGAGCCAATCGTGATTTCAGCGGGGTTGCGCCCGTGAACGTGCTCCCAGAAAGCCCCAATGACGGGGAACAAGCGCCTATTAACCTCGTAGGTCAGCCCTAACCGATCAACGGTCTGTCCGAGGACCATCCGTGATTTAAGGAGTAAAAGTTCTGGAGCGACATCGGGTGAGAGATCGGATCTGAGCGAGGTCAGGTTCTTGAGCAGCGCGTTGCCCTGCTTCGCTTCGACCTGCACCAGGGCATCGGCCTGATAAACCGGCGTGACGCTGAAGGCGTAGATCCCCGCACATACCGTAAACAGAAGCGTAACGCACGCGATCATTACCCGGTGATCGAACATCTCAGCAAGCAACTGAATGAGATCCATTTCGTTATTCTGCGGTGTCGCAGCACTATATTTGTCTGATTTAGAAGACGACATTACGGCTTCATTCCTTGTTAACTCAAACGACGAGCCCATTCCTGACTGGCTTTCCCCAATTGCCCGAAAACATATTCAAAGGCTTCACGGCTTTTGCGATACGGGTCGGGAATGTCCTGGGTTTCCAGCCATTGTCCAAATAGCAGCGATTTTCCCCGGTTCTCCGGGGCCATTGTGGCAATAAAACGAAGGTGTTCCGGCTCCATCACCAGAATCAAGTCGGACTGTTGCAACAGACTGCACGTCACCCTGCGGGCAACGTGCCCCTCCAGCGAAAGGCCGTGACGCAAGGCCACAGCCTGCGCACTCGCATCCGCCGGGCGTCCTTCTAGTCCGAAAATACCTGCAGAGGTGACCTGCCTGCCGGGTAATTGCTGACGCAATAGCCGCTCACCAATGGGTGAGCGGCAAATATTGCCGGTGCAGACCACTAAGATTGAATGGAACATGACTACGGCCACGATCTGATGTTACGAACGGTTTCGGTCAGGTCATGTACGCCGCTGATGGTGGGCACCAGTTGGGAGATCACGCGATTCCAGCGCGATAGCGGTGCCGTGGTGACGTAGACAATGTCATACGGCTCAAGCTGGAATTCCGTACCCAGCACCATGGCTGAAGCATCTTCCGCATTCAGCTGATAGATATTGGCGATTTTGTCGGTGTCACCTTTTTTCGATACCTGGCGAATAACAAAAATGCCGGTTGCATCGGCCATATTTTGGTTAAGCCCCCCGGCATTGCCCAGGGCCTCGGCCAACGTCATGCCGCTACGATCCATCTTAAGGGTGCTCTGTTTCACCACCTCGCCCATTACGAACACTTTCAGCGCGTCGTTCCGGGGAACAAACAGGATATCGCCAGGATAAAGCAGCTTATTTTGGGTCAAATCGCCATGCTGCATCAGGGCATAGAGTGAGAGGTGGGCGTCCTGTCCATTGTGTGTGAGCACGACGTTACGCCAGTCGGCATCCGCCGAGAGCCCACCCGCGGCGTTAATCGCATCCATCACCGTCAGCGGAATATTGGTTATCGGCTGTTGACCCGATTTTTCCACCTCTCCGGTGACGTAGGCTTTTTGTGAACGGAAGGAGGCTACGCTGACGTCCACCTGCGGGCTCTCAATGACGCTATCCAGTCGAGCCGTAATCTCTTCACGTACCTGTGAAACCGTTTTTCCTGCCACCCGCAGTTTACCGACATAGGGATAAAAGAGCGTACCGTCAGCGTTGACCCAGTTGCCTGTATCGCTCGCGCTACGATATTGTCCTGCGGGCGTTGTTAATTCAGGGTGATCCCAGACGGTGACCGTCAGAATGTCGCCTGCACCAATACGGTATTCCCAGTTTTTGATCTGCTTGTCCAGATTAGGATTTGCCTGAGATTTCGACACGGGCGGGCGCAGTTTTTCAATCCACTCCGGCGTCAGCGGAAAAATTTCCACGCGCTTATCAAGCTGATAATTTGCCTCTTCCGCCGAAATAACTTTCTTATCTGACACACTTAAGCTCTGACCAGGTGAAAAAACGCACCCTGTTAACTGACTAATACTGAGAAATAACAGCGAAAATGCAGTTGTACTTTTCATTAATATAAATATTTCTTTTTAACGTTGCGTTTATCGTTAAGCCTGTAAAAAGACCCAATCCAACCCCATGAAATGTAATCAATTATGCTTATGAGAGATGAACTTCCTGCCCTTATAAAACACACCTCACCCGCGCTTTAAAAAACAGATCCTATACTCGACCTGGTTAAAAAACGGATGTCAGCACGCTTCATCCGGAGGCAATATTAAATGCTCTTCAGAGAGAAAGCATTCGCCTCGCTTTCTAACTTTGATATGGAAAGTTATTTTCAGAATTAATTAATGAAATGATAAATATTAAAAATATAATGCATCGACAATATTCCCGATACTGATAAACATCACGCAATTGGGCTACACAAAACCGTCCACTTTTGTTACATTTTTTTTCAAACATCCCCTGCGTTGATACTTAAAATGGACTGTCTGCTTCGCTTTCGACGTCCCGCAGACGAAAAGTATCTGTAACGATATCACTGGAGAAAAAATGGCTAAGCGTAAACTGCTGCTTCTGGGTGTATTACTGTCTCTGGCGGGATCCGCATTCTCTGCCCCGCAAACGGCCGCTGCACCCTCCGGCATCAAGGCCTATGAAGAACAAGAGTTCATCGCTGACTTCACGAAATTCAAGATTGGCGACACGGCGCCGGCGCAGTATCAAACGCCGGAGTACACCATCAAACAGTACCAGCTGCGTAACCTGCCGGCCCCAGATGCCGGAACCCACTGGACCTACATGGGCGAGAACTACGTGCTGATCGGCGATGCGGACGGCAAAATCTACAAAGCCTATAACGGAGATATTTTCTATCACCGCTAAGACCATTCTGATCCGCCCCTGGCAGGAAAGCGATCGTCCTTTCCTGCGCACGCTCTTTCTCCACGCCCGGCGTGAGGCCTGGCCATGGCTGGACAGTTCAGACTGGCAGCTGGAAGACTTTGACGCGGCCACCCGTGACGAAGTGATTTGGGTTGCCACGCAGAACGGCCATCGCCTGGGCTTTGCCTCCGTCTGGGCGAACGATAATTTTCTGCACAACCTCTTTGTTGACCCGCAGTATCAAAGCCACGGCGTCGGGAAAATGCTTCTGGAACAGGTGCAGAAGACGTTTACCAGTACAGGTTCGCTTAAGTGTCTGGTGAAGAATGCGCGGGCTGTCGCGTTTTACCAGCGGCACGGCTGGCACATTGAGGCGACGGGGGATTCTCCGGAGGGAGAGTATTATTTGATGCACTATCGGCTTGGGTAAAGTCAGGTGGCGCTTCGCTTACCTGACCTACAAAACCGTATTTCGTAGGCCGGGTAAGGCGAAGCCGCCACCCGGCACTAAGAGAAGAGGTATTACACCGCGCGGAACGCGATTTCGCCCGGGATGACTTCGCCCTGCCAGTAAAGCTGCGCCGCAACGCGACCCGCCAGCTGACGATACATCTCTGCAAATTCGCTGTCCGGACGGCTGACGACCGTCGGCTTGCCGCTGTCCAGATCTTCACGCAGGGTAATGTGCAGCGGCATCTGTCCCAGCAGTTGGGTGTGATACTTCGCAGCCAGTTTTTCTGCCCCGCCCGTACCGAAGATAGGTTCATGGTGACCGCAGTTGCTGCAGATGTGCATGCTCATGTTCTCAACGATACCGAGCACCGGCACTTCCACCTTCTCGAACATCACGATGCCTTTTTTGGCGTCGATCAGCGCGATATCCTGCGGAGTCGTCACCACAACGGCACCCGTCACCGGAATGTTCTGCGCCAGCGTGAGCTGGATGTCACCGGTCCCCGGCGGCATGTCCAGCACCAGGTAATCCAGATCCGGCCACATCGTCTCCTGCAGCATCTGCAGCAGCGCTTTGCTGGCCATCGGGCCGCGCCAGACCATGGCGTTATCGTCAGTCACCAGGTAACCGATGGAATTGGTCGCCAGACCGTGCGCCATGATCGGCGCCATGTGGGTGCCGTCCGGTGAGGTTGGACGCTGGTTTTCCGCGCCCAGCATGTTTGGAATAGACGGGCCGTAGATGTCGGCATCCAGAATACCGACCTTTGCCCCTTCCGCTGCCAGCGCCAGCGCCAGGTTTACGGCGGTAGAGGATTTCCCCACCCCGCCCTTGCCCGAGCTGACGGCAATGATGTTTTTCACGCCGTTGACGCCAGGCTGGTTTTTCACGCGCTTCAGCGTGGCGATGCTGTGGCTCAGCTTCCAGTCGATCGCCTTCGCGCCAGTAATGCGCAGCAGCTCGGCGCTGGTCTGCTCTTTCAGCGCGTCAAAGGCGCTGGTCCAGACGAACGGCATCTGCAGCTCAACGTGCAGCGTGTCGTCCAGCCAGGCAACGTGGTGTAACGCTTTCAGCGTAGTGAGATTGTGCTTCAGGGTTGGATGCTGAAAGTTAGCCAGCGTCCCGGCGACCATTGCTCGTAAGGCTTCCGGTGATTTGGCCTGGGATTGAGAACTCATCCCGACTCCTTTGTTCTTGTGAATAAGACCTTAGATGAACAAGTTTACCTGAAAGGCCGTGGTTTGTGCTTACTTAATAATGCCCCTTTTGGTAATATCAAAAACCCTTTTCACAGTTAAAAGAAGTAATGCCTACTATGACTCAAGTCGCGAAGAAAATTCTGGTAACGTGCGCACTGCCGTACGCCAACGGCTCAATCCACCTCGGCCACATGCTGGAGCATATCCAGGCTGATGTCTGGGTCCGTTACCAGCGAATGCGCGGCCACGAGGTTAACTTCATCTGTGCGGACGATGCCCACGGCACGCCGATCATGCTGAAAGCGCAGCAGCTGGGGATCTCCCCGGAGCAGATGATTGCCGAAATGAGTCAGGAGCATCAGACCGATTTTGCTGGCTTTGACATCAGCTATGACAACTATCACTCCACGCACAGCGACGAAAACCGCGAGCTGTCGGAGCTGATCTACACCCGTCTGAAAGAGAACGGTTTTATCAAAAACCGCACCATTTCTCAGCTGTACGATCCGGAGAAAGGCATGTTCCTGCCGGACCGCTTCGTCAAAGGCACCTGTCCGAAATGTAAATCCCCGGACCAGTATGGCGATAACTGCGAAGTGTGCGGCGCGACCTACAGCCCAACCGAGCTTATCGAGCCGAAATCCGTGGTTTCCGGCGCCACGCCTGTGATGCGTGACTCCGAGCACTTCTTCTTTGACCTGCCGTCCTTCAGCGAAATGCTGCAGGCATGGACCCGCAGCGGCGCGCTGCAGGAGCAGGTAGCGAACAAGATGCAGGAGTGGTTCGAATCCGGCCTGCAGCAGTGGGATATCTCCCGCGATGCGCCGTATTTCGGCTTCGAAATCCCGAACGCGCCGGGCAAATACTTCTACGTCTGGCTGGACGCGCCAATCGGCTACATGGGCTCCTTCAAGAACCTGTGCGACAAGCGTGGCGACATCGTCAGCTTCGACGAATACTGGAAGAAAGACTCTACCGCCGAGCTGTACCACTTCATCGGCAAAGACATCGTTTACTTCCACAGCCTGTTCTGGCCGGCCATGCTGGAAGGCAGCAACTTCCGCAAGCCAACCAACCTGTTTGTTCACGGCTACGTGACGGTGAACGGCGCCAAGATGTCCAAGTCCCGCGGGACGTTCATCAAGGCCAGCACCTGGCTGAACCACTTCGACGCGGACAGCCTGCGCTACTACTACACCGCGAAGCTCTCTTCCCGCATCGACGATATCGACCTGAACCTGGAAGATTTCGTGCAGCGCGTAAACGCGGACATCGTGAACAAGGTGGTGAACCTGGCGTCCCGTAACGCGGGCTTTATTGCCAAGCGCTTTGACGGCGTGCTTTCTGCCGAACTGGCCGATCCGGCGCTGTATAAAACCTTCACCGATGCCGCCGCTGCGGTTGGCGAAGCCTGGGAAAGCCGTGAATTCGGTAAAGCGATTCGTGAAATCATGGCGCTGGCCGACGTTGCCAACCGCTATGTGGACGAGCAGGCCCCGTGGGTTGTCGCGAAACAGGAAGGCCGTGACGCCGACCTGCAGGCGATCTGCACCATGGGTCTGAACATGTTCCGCGTGCTGATGACCTGGCTGAAGCCGGTTCTGCCGCAGCTGGCAGCCCGCGCTGAAGCGTTCCTGAACACCGAACTGACCTGGGATGCTATTCAGCAGCCGCTGCTCGGCCACAAGGTGAACACCTTCAAGGCGCTGTACAACCGCATCGAGATGAAGCAGGTTGAAGCCCTGGTAGAAGCATCCAAAGAAGAGGTGAAGGCAGCTGCGGCGCCGGTCACCGGCCCGCTGGCGGACGATCCGATTCAGGAAACCATTACCTTTGACGATTTCGCCAAAGTCGACCTGCGCGTGGCGCTGATCGAGAACGCGGAGTTCGTGGACGGCTCTGACAAGCTGCTGCGCCTGACGCTGGATCTGGGCGGCGAGAAGCGCAACGTCTTCTCCGGCATCCGTTCTGCCTATCCGGATCCGCAGGTGCTGATCGGCCGTCAGACCGTGATGGTCGCCAACCTGGCACCGCGCAAAATGCGCTTCGGCATCTCTGAGGGGATGGTGATGGCCGCAGGCCCTGGCGGGAAAGATATCTTCCTGTTAAGCCCTGACGAAGGCGCGAAGCCTGGCCAGCAGGTGAAATAACAAAAAAGCCGGAGATTATCTCCGGCTTTTTTTTGCCCGGCGGCGCTACGCCTGCACGGGCCTACGGGTTTTGTAGGCCGGGTAAGGCGAAGCCGCCACCCGGCTAAACATCATGCCTTCGGGTGATGCACCCGGTGGGTCAGCCCGCGCAGGAAATTACGCAGGAACTGGTCGCCGCACTCGCGGTAGTTTTTATGATCCGGTGCGCGCATCATGGCGGTCACTTCCGGCACGGATACGCGGAATTTTTGCTCGGTCATGATCGCCACGATATCGTCCGTTTTCAGCGAGAACGCGATACGCAGCTTTTTCAGCACCGTGTTGTTGTTCACCCGACGCTCCAGCGCCAGCTCTGGCGCGGCAGGATCTTTGCCGCGCTTATCGTAAATCAGGCCGTTCAGGAAGCCAGACAGAATGATATCAGGACAGCGGACAAACCCCTCTTCGTCTTCTTTGGTCATCCACGTGTCAAAACTGGCAGACGTGGATTCCATGTCGGACAGCGCAAGAATGCGCACCATGTCGTTATTGTTCGCTTTCAGGGTGTAGCGCAGGCTACGAAGAATATCGTTACTTAGCATAGTGCCTTCGAATGTCGATGATGCAATGGCGCGCAGTGTACCAGCTTTACAGCCCAATCGCCTCTTTCAAACTCTTCAGGTAGCGGCGGCTGACCGGGACGGTTTGCCCGGCGCGCAGCACCAGCTCGGCCTGGCCGTTATCTTCCAGGCGGATCTCCTTCAGATGCGCCATATTCACCAGGTACTGGCGGTGACAGCGAATCAGCGGCGTGCGGCTCTCCAGCGTGCGCAGGGTCAGCTCGGTAAACCCTTCGTTCCCTTCCGCGCTGGTAACAAATACCCCGCTCAGGCGGCTGCTGACAAAGGCCACATCATCCATCTGCAGAAGATAGATCCGGCTGTGCCCGGTGCAGGGAATAAACTTCAGCGGCTGCTGGTTCTCCGCCAGCAGCGTGACGTCCTGCACGGTGCGCTCCTGGCGTAAACGGGTGAGCGTTTTATCCAGACGCTTCTCTTCAATCGGCTTGAGTAAATAATCAAACGCATGCTCCTCAAAGGCCTTAACGGCATATTCGTCGAACGCCGTCAGAAACACGATGTAGGGACGATGTTCCGGGTCAAGCATGCCGACCATCTCCAGCCCGCTGATGCGGGGCATCTGAATGTCGAGGAACAGCACGTCCGGGCGCAGCTTGTGCACCGCGCCGATAGCCTCAATGGCGTTGGCGCATTCCCCCACAATCTCAACATCCGGCTGCTCCTGCAGCAGAACGCGCAGGTTTTCCCGTGCCAGCGGCTCGTCATCCACAATCAGCACTCTTAACATGCGTTTTCCTCCAGCGGCAGTCGTACGGTAATACGGGTAAATCGGTCGGGCTCGCAGGCGACGGTAATGCCATAGTCATCGCCAAAATGGGCGCGCAGGCGTTTATCCACCAGGCTCATCCCTAAACCGCCGGAGGCCGAAGGCTGATAAAGCCCGGCATTATCTTCAATATCCAGCACCAGGTGATGGTTGAATCGGCTGGCGGCAATGGTTATCTCCCCCCTTCCCAGCAGCTGTGATGTACCGTGCTTAATGGCGTTTTCCACAATCGGCTGCAGGGTAAAGGCCGGAAGATGCTGATACGCCAGCTCGTCCGGCACGGAGAGCGACACCTGCAGACGCGACTGGAAACGCGCCTGCTCAATCTGCAGATAGGCATTTACGTGCTCAATCTCATCGGCGAGGGTCACAATCTCCGACGGCCGCTTCAGGTTCTTGCGGAAAAAGGTCGACAGAAACTGCACCAGCTGCGCGGCCTGATCGCTGTCGCGGCGGATCACCGCTTTGAGCGTATTGAGGGCATTAAACAGGAAATGCGGATTGACCTGCGCATGCAGCAGCTTAATCTCCGACTGCGTCAGCAGGGCTTTCTGCCGCTCATACTGCCCGGCGAGGATTTGCGCGGACAGCAGCTGGGCGATCCCCTCCCCCAGCGTGCGGTTGATGGAGCTGAACAGACGGTTTTTCGCCTCATACAGCTTGATGGTGCCCATCACCCGCTGATTCTCGCCGCGCAGCGGAATCACGAGCGTGGAGCCCAGCTTGCACTGGGGATGCAGCGAACAGCGGTAAGGCACTTCGTTACCGTCGGCATACACCACCTCGCCGGTTTCGATGGCGCGCAGCGTATAGGCTGAGGAGATCGGCTTGCCCGGCAGATGGTGATCGTCGCCCGTACCGGTAAAGGCCAGCAGCTTTTCCCGATCGGTTATCGCCACCGCGCCGATATCCAGCTCCTTGTAGAGCACCTGGGCCACCTTCATGCTGTTCTCTTCGTTGAACCCCTGGCGCAGGATCCCTTCCGTCGAGGCGGCAACCTTCAGCGCCGTGGCGGAAAAGGCCGAGGTGTACTTCTCAAACATGGCGCGCTTGTCGAGCAGGATGCGCATAAACAGCGCCGCGCCCACGGTATTGGTCACCATCATCGGAGCGGCAATGCTGCTGACCAGGTGCAGCGCATCCTCAAACGGACGGGCAATCAGCAGAATGATCGCCATCTGCGCCATTTCGGCCACAAAGGTAATGGCACCGGCGGTGAGCGGGCTGAAGACTTTATCCGGGCGACCGCGCTTGATCATATAGCTGTGCACCAGGCCGCCGAGAAGCCCTTCAACGATCGTGGAGATCATACAGCTCAGCGCCGTCATCCCGCCCATGGAATAGCGATGCAGCCCCCCGGTTAAACCGACAAGCCCCCCGACGACGGGACCGCCGAGCAGCCCGCCCATCACCGCGCCGATAGCGCGCGTATTGGCAATAGAGTCTTCGATATGAAGACCAAACCAGGTCCCCATAATGCAGAATATGGAAAATACGACGTAGCAGAGGAATTTGTGCGGCAGACGGACGGTGACCTGCATCAGCGGGATAAACAGGCGCGTTTTGCTCATCAGCCAGGCAATGACCAGAAACACGCACATCTGCTGAAGCAACAGCAGCACCAGGTTAAACTCGTACATACTCAAAACCGCACACGCTAAAAAACGCGTAACATACACGGATGCGGCTCAACTTTCTTTGAAGCATCCCAAAAAAGCGCAAAATCGTGCCCGTTATCACACCTTTTTCAGAATATCGCATACGCTTCGCATTCTTTGTGCAAAAAACAATCAATTCTTCCTGGTTCGGCAAAGTGGGTCTACAGTTAAGCTGGGGACGCGTAAGCCAGGGGGCGAATATGGCGCTTTACACGATCGGTGAAGTGGCACTCCTTTGTGATATCAATCCCGTTACCCTACGGGCGTGGCAGCGACGGTATGGATTACTCAAACCGCAGAGGACCGACGGTGGGCATCGCCTTTTTAATGATGACGATATCGACCGCATTCGCGAAATCAAAAGCTGGATCGACAACGGCGTGCAGGTTGGGAAAGTGAAGTCCCTGCTGAGCCACGACGACCCGGATACGCAACATCTCTGGCGCGAACAACAGGAAACTCTGCTGCGACTCCTGCAGGCGGGCAACCTGCAGCGCCTGCGTGGATGGATAAAAGAGCAGGGTCGCGATTACCCGGCGCAGACGCTGATCTCCCATCTTTTCATTCCACTCCGGCGACGCCTGCAGTGCCAGCAGTCCACCCTGCAGGCGCTGCTCAGCATGCTCGACGGCGTGCTGATCAACTACATTGCCGTCTGCCTTGCCTCAGCGAAGAACAAAGCCGGAAAAGATGCGCTGGTTGTCGGCTGGAACGTACACGATACCACCCGCCTGTGGCTGGAAGCGTGGATTGCCACCCAGAAGGGCTGGCGCGTGGATGTTCTGGCGCACTCGCTGGCGCAGCTCAGACCTGAGTTTTTCGACGGCCAGACCCTGCTGGTCTGGTGTGGCGAAGTGCCGTCCGCCTCGCAGCAACAGCTGCTGACGGAATGGCGTGAGAATGGTTACCCGGTCTATTCCCTTGGTCCGGATGAGCCATAACGGCATTTAATGGTTCATTAACAGCTGCGCTTCACCGTATAATTGTTCCGTTAACAACAGGAGCACATGATGAAGGCAACCAAACTGGCCATTATTACCCTTTTTGTCCTGATGGCCGTAAGCGGTATCGGCGGCGTGATGCTGGCAGGGTACTCGTTTATTGTTCGCGGCGGTGTCGGCTGAGGTACAGCGCCAGCCGCTCAAAAGCGCGATCGACGACGATTGCCGCCAGCGCAACCAGCAGCGCTCCCTGCACAATATACGCCGTATTAAACCCGCTTAAGCCGATAATAATCGGCGTGCCCAGCGTATTAGCGCCGACCGTCGACGCAATGGTCGCCGTCCCAATGTTAATGATGACCGACGTGCGGATCCCGGCAATGATAACCGGTGCCGCTAGCGGCAGTTCAACCTTGCGCAGCCGCTGACCGCGACTCATCCCCATCCCTTCCGCCACGCTCAGCACGGACGCAGGTACCGCCGCGAGGCCCGCCAGCGTGCCCTGCAGCACCGGCAATACGCCGTACAGAATCAGCGCAATGATGGCAGGCTGTTGGCCAAAGCCCATCACCGGCACCGCTATCGCCAGCACCGCCACCGGGGGAAACGTCTGTCCGATGGCCGCAATCGTCTCCACCAGCGGGCGAAACTCCCGGCCCGCGGGCCGCGTGACCGCGATGCCCGCCCCCACGCCCAGCACAACCGCGATGGCGCTTGAGAGCGCCACCAGCCAGAGATGCGCCAGGGCGAGATTAATGAAGCTCTCCTGCTGATACACCGGCCGCGGCAGCCCGGGAAAGAGACCGTTAAACAGCGCCGCGCTGTGGGGCATCAGAAACAGTAAGCCGACAAAGAGCGCTACCAGCCAGAGAAGCGGATCACGCAGTGCCTTCACGCGTCACCTCCCCGGCCAGCAGATCGCGAAAGTGTAAGGTGCCGCACGGCGCGCCCCGGGCATCAGAAACGGGCAATACTTCGCACTGGCGCGCGACAAACGCGGAGAGCGCATCCCGCAGGCTCATCTGCGCCTGCAGCGGTTCGCCGCTCACCGGCGCCGCCTCCCGACGCATATAGTCGCTCACCGTTCGCAGGGAGAGCAGCCTGACGCCCAACTCGCTGCGGCCAAAAAACTCGCGCACAAAGTCATTCTTCGGCCAGGTTAACAGCTCAAGCGGCGAGCCCTGCTGCACCACTTCGCCATGATCCATCAGCACCAGATGGTCGGCCAGGCGCAGAGCTTCATCAATATCGTGCGTCACGAGCACGATCGTGCGTCCAAGAATGCGGTGAATGCGGGTCATCTCCGCCTGCAGCGCCCCGCGCGTGACCGGATCCAGCGCGCCGAAGGGTTCGTCCATCAGCAGCACCTGCGGGTTGGCCGCCAGCGCACGCGCCACGCCCACGCGCTGCTGTTGCCCGCCGGAAAGCTGGTGCGGATAGCGGTCGCGCAGCGCGGGCTCTAGCCCCAGCAGAGCCATCAGCTCATCAACACGTTCGGCGATTTTCGTCCGCGACCATTTCTCCAGCTGCAGCACGGTGGCGATGTTCTGCGCCACCGTCCAGTGCGGAAACAGGCCGATAGACTGTATGGCATAGCCCATCCGACGGCGCAGCTCCAACACCGGCAGGCTGCGGATCTCTTCCCCGGCAAAGCGGATCAGCCCGCTGTCATGCTCCACCAGCCGGTTGATCATCTTCAGGGTGGTGGATTTGCCCGACCCGGAGGTGCCAATCAGCACGGAAAACGCCCCCTCGGCAAAGTTCAGGTTCAGGTGGCTCGCCGCGGGGCGACCGGCAAAGGTTTTACTGACATCATGAAATTCAATCATTGGCTCTTCTCCCGAGCAGCGCGAGCCATAAGGCAAACAGTGCGTCGACGACAACCGCCAGCGCAATCGTGGGCACCACGCCCAATAACACCAGATCCAGGGCACTGCTCAGCAGCCCCTGGAAGACCAGCGCGCCAAAGCCGCCCGCGCCAATCAGCGCCGCAATCACCGCCATGCCGACGGTCTGGACTGCCACCACCCGCAGGCTGCGCAACAGCAGGGGCAGCGCCAGCGGCAGCTGAATTTTCCAGAAACACTGCCGCGCGCTCATTCCCATCGCATGGGCGCTTTCCAGCACGTCAGGTGCGACCTGACCTAAGCCCGCGACCACGCCGCGTACCAGCGGCAGCAGGGCATACAGCACCAGCGCGATAAGCGCGGGCGTTAATCCCGTTCCGGCTATTCCCAGCATTCCCAGCGCCGGAAACGACTTCACCAGCCCGGCCAGCGGCGCAATCAGCAGGCCAAACAGCGCGACGGAAGGAATGGTCTGGATAACATTGAGCACGGTAAAAACCCCGCCCTGGCGTGAAGGATGGCGATAGCACCACATACCAAGGGGGATCCCAACCAGAAGCGCCGGAAAGAGCGTACCGAAGAGGATCGTCAGGTGCTGCGCGAGGGCATCATCAAACACCTCCTGACGGTTGGCGTACTCTTTTAACAGCGAGAGGCTGTTCAGCTCACCGCTGAACAGCAGGAGTAAAGGAATACACCATATCTGCGCATTGAACACCCATCGCCAGACGGCGCTGGGGATGAGTCGACGAATCGCATCGCTGCAGGCCAGCAGGCAGAGCGCCAGCCACAGCCACAGGCCGCTGCCGATAGTGGTTCTCGCCAGCGGACTTTCCGCCGAGGCCATATGCGTCGCCGCCAGCCCGGCGCTCCAGAACAGGAGAATAAACAGCCCTTCAGAGAGAAGCAGCGTCAGCCACTGGGCCAGGCGTCCCTGCCAGAGCGACAGGATCACCCACGCGCCCAGCGCCGCCGCCAGCCACCCCGGCGTAAACGACCAGACCTGCCAGAGCGCTTTTCCCTCCCCCGACATCAGACGGTTTGGGGCAACGTTGACAAACGGTAACGCGACCGCTGCGATGGCCACGCAGGCCAGCAGCAGCAGGACGCGGTTATGACATTTTATTGGCACAGCCTTTTCCCGTTACTTCACAAGCCCTTGTTGTTTCAGGAAGTCTGCGGCCACTTTTTTGGCATCCAGCCCCTCGACGGCAATGCTGGCATTCAGCTGCTGCAGCGTTTTTTCATCCAGCTTTTCGAATACCGGTTTGAGCCATTCTGCAATGTCCGGGTACGCTTTCAGCACCGCCTCACGCACCACCGGGGTCGGCGCATAAATTGGCTGTACGCCTTTTGGATCGGTCAGGGTCTGCAGGCCAAGCGCCGCCACCGGGCCGTCGGTGCCGTAGGCCATGGCCGCGTTAACGCCGGAAGTTTGCTGTGCCGCCGCTTTGATGGTCACCGCGGTATCCCCGCCCGCCAGCGAGAGCAGCTGCGCCTGGTCGAGCTTGAAGTCGTAGGCTTTTTCAAACGCGGGCAGCGCGTCAGGACGCTCGATGAACTCCGCCGACGCCGCAAGCTTAAAGTCGCCCTTCTCTTTCAGGTAGCGGCTGAGATCCGCCAGGGTAGTCAGCTTCCCTTTCTCCGCCACGTCCTTGCGCACGGCGATAGTCCAGGTATTGTTGGCCGGTGCCGGGGTCAGCCAGACCAGTTTGTTCTGTTCCGCGTCGAGTTTTTTGACTTTCTCATACCCGGCTTTGGCGTTTTTCCATGCCGGATCGTTTTCATCTTTGAAGAAGAATGCGCCGTTGCCGGTGTATTCCGGGTAGATATCCAGCTCGCCGGAGGTTATCGCGCCGCGCACGACGGGCGTGGTGCCAAGCTGAACTTTATTGACCGTTTTCACGCCGTGGCTTTCCAGCACCTGCAAGATGATATTGCCGAGCAGCGCGCCTTCGGTATCGATCTTCGAACCCACTTTTACCGGCTCCGCCGCCTGTAACGGCAGGCTCAGCGCCGCCAGTAACACCGCAGATCCCAACATCCCCTTTGCAATCGTCATTCCGCTATCCTCATTTTTTTGCTGCCTTTTTCAGAGGCTTGAGAGAAAAGCGTAGCTTAAAACGGCGGAATTAACCGTCAAAATGCCTTTTTAGCATAAGGTAAGACGCCTCCCCCGCAGGACGGGGGGAGGCAAAGGAGGGAAAGGTTACAGCAGCTCGAACTCGCCTTTATTCACGCGGGCGGAGTCCATGCCGATAAAGACGTTAAATTTGCCCGGTTCCGCATCGTATTTCATCTGCTGGTTCCAGAACTTCAGCGCATCCACGTCGATCGGGAAGCTGATGGTTTTGGTTTCCCCCGGCTTCAGCGTGACCTTCTCGAAGCCGCGCAGCTGTTTCACCGGACGGCTCATCGACGCGGTGACATCCTGCACGTACATCTGGATCACCGTAGCCCCTTCGCGCTTGCCGGTGTTGGTCACCTCAACGCTGGCGGTGACCTTGCCGTCACGCTTCAGGGTCGGCGCCGACATTTTCACGTCGGAGACCTTGAAAGTGGTGTAGCTCAGGCCGTAACCAAACGGATAGAGCGGGCCGTTAGCTTCGTCGAAGTAGCGAGAGGTGTACTTGTTCGGCTTGTCGGCGTTGTACGGGCGACCGGTATTCAGGTGGCTGTAGTAAACCGGGATCTGCCCGACGGAGCGCGGGAAGGACATCGGCAGCTTGCCCGACGGGTTGTAATCGCCAAACAGCACGTCGGCGATGGCGTTACCGCCTTCGGTACCGGCGAACCAGGTTTCCAGAATGGCGTCAGCCTGCTGGTCTTCCTTCACCAGCGCCAGCGGACGACCGTTCATCAGCACCAGCACCAGCGGCTTGCCGGTGGCTTTCAGGGCGGCGATCAGATCGCGCTGGCTCTGTGGAATGGTGATATCGGTACGGCTGGAGGCTTCGTGCGCCATACCCTGCGCTTCACCCACAACCGCAACAACGACGTCAGACTGCTTCGCGGCGTTCACCGCTTCGTCAATCATCTCCTTCGGCGTGCGCGGATCGACCTTCACCGCTTCCTCGTACTGGTTGAGGAAGGTCACGATATCTTTATCGTTGGTGACGTTCGCCCCTTTGGCGTAAACCACTTTGGCGTTTTCACCGACGGCACTCTTGATACCGGTCAGCACGGTCACGGACTGGTCAGCCACGCCCGCCGCAGACCAGCTGCCCATGACGTCGCGCTTGCTGTCGGCCAGCGGACCCACCACGGCAATGGTGCCGGATTTTTTCAGCGGCAGCGTGTCGAGGCGGTTCTTCAGCAGCACCAGGCTTTCGCGCGCGACGTCACGCGCCTCTTTGCTGTGCAGGCGGCTTTCAGCGTTGGTATCTGCCGGGTCGGAGTCTTTCGGACCCAGGTGGCTGTACGGATCGTTAAACAGCCCCATGTCGTATTTCACGTTCAGCACGTGACGGGTGGCATCGTCCAGCTCCGCCATCGTCACCTTGCCGCTCTTCACCAGCCCCGGCAGGTACTTGCTGTAATACTCGTCGCTCATGCTCATGTTGATGCCGGACTTGAGCGCCACGCGCACCGCGTCTTCCGGATCGGAGGCGGTACCGTGTTTGATCAGCTCTTTAATCGCGCCGTGGTCGGAAACGGTGATGCCCTTAAAGCCCCACTGGTCGCGCAGCACGTCTTTCAGCAGCCAGGAATCAGAGGTCGCAGGCGTGCCGTTCAGCGAGTTCAGCGCCACCATCACCGCGCCGCTGCCCGCATCCAGCCCTGCCTTGTACGGCGGCATGTAGTCGTTGAACAGGCGCTGCGGGCTCATGTCGACGGTGTTGTACTCTTTACCGCCCTCCACCGCGCCGTAGGCCGCAAAGTGTTTGACGCTGGTCATCACCGAGTAGCGGTCCGCCGGGCTTTTGCCCTGCATCGCTTCCACCATGGTTTTACCCATCGTGGAGGTTAAATACGTATCTTCACCAAAGCCTTCCGAGCCGCGGCCCCAGCGCGGATCGCGCGAGACGTCCACCATGGGCGCCCAGGTCATGTTCAGGCCGTCGTCCGCCGCTTCATAAGCCGACACGCGCCCGACGGTTTTCACCGCGTCGAGGTTAAAGGAAGACGCTAAGCCGAGGCTGATGGGAAAGACGGTTCGCTGGCCGTGCACCACGTCATAGGCAAAGAACAGGGGAATTTTCAGGCGGCTGAGATTCATCACCTGGTCCTGCATCTTCCGGATATCCTGGCGGGTGACGGTATTAAAGATGGCCCCTACCTGCCCGTCTTTGATCATCTCGCGGATGGCCTCTTTCGGGTTATCCGGGCCGACGCTGATCAGACGCAGCTGGCCGATTTTCTCATCGACCGTCATTTTCTTGAGCAATTCCGTGACAAACGCGTCCCGCGCTTCAGGCGTGAGCGGGTGATTGCCAAACAAATCCTCTGCCAGCGCAGGTTGCAGCGCCAGGCTGACGGCGACACCTACAGAACATAGCCATTTCATGTCGTTTTACTCTCTCATCAATAACCGCCGGACGATCTCGGCCATACCGTGCGAAAAGCGCAGTGTGCCACAAACCCTCCGATCGTTGCAGGGTTATTCTCTGATTTTTCTCGTGAATACTCGACCGCTTAACAGTTAATCGCGCTATGCTTTACAGCGAGAAATTTGCCCCACCACAAGGAGTGGAAGATGTCTTCTGTTCGAACTGACGATAACAAAACCTTTATTAACGAACTGTCGCGCCTGGTTGGCTCCTCTCACCTGCTTACCGACCCGGCTAAAACCGCCCGCTACCGCAAGGGCTTCCGCTCCGGTCAGGGCGAGGCGCTGGCGGTGGTTTTCCCCGGCACGCTGCTGGAGCTGTGGCGCGTCCTGAGCGCCTGCGTCGCCGCCGACAAGATTATTTTAATGCAGGCGGCCAACACCGGCCTGACCGAAGGCTCCACGCCGAACGGCAACGATTACGATCGTGACATCGTGATTATCAGCACCCTGCGCCTCGACAAGCTGCACCTGTTGGATAAAGGCGAGCAGGTGCTCGCGTTCCCGGGCACCACGCTTTACTCCCTCGAAAAAGCGCTTAAGCCGCTGGGCCGCGAACCGCACTCGGTGATCGGCTCCTCCTGCATTGGCGCCTCGGTGGTCGGTGGGATCTGCAATAACTCTGGCGGCTCGCTGGTGCAGCGCGGCCCCGCCTATACCGAGATGTCCCTGTTTGCCCGTATTGACGAAAACGGCAAGCTGACGCTGGTGAACCACCTGGGAATCGATCTCGGCGTCACGCCAGAACAGATCCTCAGCAAGCTCGACGACGATCGCGTGAAGGATGAAGACGTTCAGCACGACGGTCGCCATGCGCACGATCATGACTACGTGACCCGCGTGCGGGATATCAATGCCGATACGCCGGCGCGCTACAACGCCGACCCGGATCGCCTGTTTGAATCCTCCGGCTGCGCGGGCAAGCTGGCCGTTTTTGCGGTACGTCTGGACACCTTCCCGGCCGAGAAAAAGCAGCAGGTATTCTACATCGGCACCAACCAGCCTGAGGTTCTGACGGAGATCCGCCGTCATATTCTGGGCGAATTCACCCATCTGCCGGTGGCGGGCGAATACATGCACCGGGACATTTACGACATCGCCGAGCGCTACGGCAAAGACACGTTCCTGATGATCGACAAGCTCGGCACCGACAAAATGCCGTTCTTCTTCACCATGAAGGGCCGTACCGACGCGATGCTGGAGAAAGTGTCGCTGTTCAAACCCCACTTCACCGACCGCTTTATGCAGAAGCTGGGCAACGTTTTCCCGGCGCATCTGCCGGAGAGGATGAAAACCTGGCGCGACAGGTACGAACATCACCTGCTGCTGAAAATGGCCGGAGACGGAATTGCCGAAGCGCAGAGCTGGCTGACCGAATTCTTTAAAACGGCCGAAGGGGATTTCTTTGCCTGTACGCCTGAAGAGGGCAGCAAAGCCTTCCTGCACCGCTTTGCCGCCGCAGGGGCCGCCATCCGATATCAGGCGGTACATTCCGAAGAGGTGGAAGATATTCTGGCGCTCGATATCGCCCTGCGGCGTAACGACACCGAGTGGTTTGAACACCTGCCGCCGGAAATCGACAGCAAGCTGGTGCACAAGCTCTATTACGGCCACTTTATGTGCTATGTCTTCCATCAGGATTACATCGTCAAGAAAGGGGTCGATGCACACGAACTGAAGGAGCAGATGCTCGCCCTTCTGCGTGAACGCGGCGCACAATATCCTGCGGAACACAACGTCGGACATCTTTATAAAGCCCCTGACGCACTTAAGCAGTTTTATCGCGAGAATGACCCTACAAACAGCATGAATCCCGGCATCGGTAAAACAACGCGGAAGAAATACTGGAAAGAGAGCGCAGACGCGGAGCGGCACATAACGCAAACGTCTGATTAATTCCTACAGCCAAATTTGAGAGATTGTTAAGCGCTCCTTAATCGTAATAGAGTAATCGCTTATCGCCGGAGAAACGTTTCTCCGGCCTTCGATAAGAGGAGCAGGCACATCATGTCGGCTATTGATGTTTTATCCGAGACCGAGCTGGAAGTGCGCGACGCCCGTCCCGATGATGTGCATGCCATTGCCGCGATCTATGCCTGGCATGTGCTTCACGGGCGCGCGTCATTTGAAGAAGTCCCCCCGACTATTGACGAAATGCGTCATCGCATGAAAAGCGTGGCGGAGAACGGTTTACCGTGGCTTATCGCGCTGTACCGCGGCATTGTGGTGGGCTACTGCTATGCCACCCCTTACCGACCGCGACACGCCTACCGCTATACCCTGGAAGAGTCGATTTACGTGGATGCCAGCATCACCGGGCGCGGTTTTGGCACGGCACTGATGGATGCGCTGATCGCACGCTGCGAGCAAGGGCCGTGGCGGCAGATGATTGCCGTGGTAGGAGATGGCAATAACAATGCCGGCTCGTTACGTCTGCATAAAAAACATGGCTTCGTGATTGTCGGTCAGCTGCGCAGCGTAGGCTATAAGAAAGGCGACTGGCGGGATACGGTGATTATGCAGCGCCCGCTCAACGATGGTGACTGGACGCTGCCGGAATAAACGCAAAACGGTAACCTGGGTTACCGTTTTTAGTGTTTGTAGGCCGGGTAAGGCAAAGCCGCCACCCGGCGCTGACAGACGGCTCAGTCGTTCTGCGCCGTCGCCATCTGCTCCGCTTTCTGCTTTTTATACGTCAATGCCGCGGCCGGGACAGGCTGCACTTTTCCTGTTTCAATCCAGGTACGCAGGCGGCTCGCATCCGCGAAGTGCGTGTATTTGCCGAAGGCATCCATCACTACCAGCGCCACCGGCTTACCGTTAAATACGGTGCGCATCACCAGACAGTGTCCGGCCGCGTTGGTAAAGCCGGTTTTGGTTAGCTGAATATTCCAGTTATCCCGGTATACCAGATGGTTAGTATTGCGGAACGGCAGCGTATAGGCCGGGTTCGCAAAGGTCGCCATCTCTTCACGGGTGGTACTGAGCTGACCAATCAGCGGGTACTGTTTGCTGGCAATCAGCAGTTTCGTCAGATCGCGCGCCGTGGAGACGTTGTTGATCGACAGCCCCGTCGGTTCCACATAGTGCGTATTGTTCATCCCCAGCGCTTTGGCTTTCGCGTTCATCGCGCGGATAAACGCGTCGTAGCCGCCCGGATAGTGGTGCGCCAGGCTCGCCGCCGCGCGGTTTTCAGACGACATCAGCGCCAGCAGCAGCATATTTTTACGGCTGATCTCACTGTTCAGCCGCACGCGGGAGTAGATCCCTTTCATCTCCGGCGTGTGGCTAATATCCACTTTCAGTTTTTCGTCCAGCGGCAGATGGGCATCAAGCACCACCATCGCGGTCATTAATTTGGTAATTGAGGCGATCGGTCGCACCAGGTCCGGATGGCTGGCGTAAATCACCTTATTGGTGTTGAGATCGACAATCATCGCGCTGCCGGACGCAATTTGCGGCTGAGCAGCAGCGGTGGTCACCGCGGGCGTTTTGGCGACGGCCGGTACGACTGCGGACGCACCCAGCAACAGAGCCAGGCTAAGTAAAGAGACTCGGAATTTCAGCATGGTGAGACTTCTGATAATTATTCACGCACGTTATGACGTACACCGCCTGGGTTGTTAGATAAACACAGGCTGGCCTCGGCATCATAGCCGTCAGCGGGCGTTGTCGCCAGAGGATAATCGTGAACGGATGCTGCATTGCTGGCATTTACGCCAGCAATGCAGTGAACTCAGAAGAGACGGTATCCATAACCCCAAAGAATCACCGTCAGCGCCAGGAGCGCCTCCAGCACCAGCACCCCGATGGCGAGCGTTGAGCTCGAGAAGCTCAGCCCCTCTTCTTTATTGATATTCAGAAAGGTAGGAATCCCCAGATACAGCAGATAACCGGTGTAAAAGAGGGCAATGGTACCGATCAGCGCGCACAGCCAGACCAGTGGATAGAGCGCAACAATACCGCTTAAGAACAGCGGGGTCGCGACATACCCGGCAAAGACCATACAGTGCGCCAGCGATGGACGCTGCGGATAGTTACGCGCCATCCAGTGTATGACGCGCCCCATGACCGCCACCCCCGCCAGCATCAGGCCATAAAAGATGATGGCAAGATAGAGTCCGGTAAACCAGGAAAGCTGAACCACGGTGCCGTCACCGAAGTTCCAGCCGATTTGTGTCGTTCCGATAAAAGCGCATATTACCGGCACCGCGGCCATCAGCAGCACGTGGTGCGTGTAATGATGCGAGACCGTTTCGTTCTCACTTTTAATGACATGCATTTCACGATCGGGATGGGAGAAAAGTCCCCAGACATGGTTCATAGCGCCCCCTTGTTGTCGGCCCGTCAGCGATACCTTAAGTATAATGCAGGCTTTAGATTATTTTATGTACAGTGGGAAATTTCCGTTGATTTCCCCGCCGTTGATTCAAGGGGTATATGATTAAACGAGGCACGCAGAGGGAGAAAACCGTTACGTAATGGATATTAACGCACTCATTGAGCAATATGGCTATGCCGCGCTGGTCATCGGCAGCGTGGCAGAAGGTGAAACCATCACGCTGTTAGGGGGCGTCGCCGCGCATCAGGGGTTACTGAAGTTCCCGCTGGTCGTTGCCGCGGTCGCGCTGGGCGGGATGATAGGCGATCAGCTGCTCTACTTTCTGGGGCTGCGCTTTGGGCCCACGCTGCTCAAGCGTTTCGCAAAGCATCAGAAGAAAATCCGCCGCGCTCAGCGGCTCATTCAACGTCATCCCTACCTGTTCGTTATTGGCACGCGCTTTATGTATGGCTTTCGCATTATCGGGCCGATACTGATTGGCGCCAGCCATCTGCCGCCCAAAATTTTTCTGCCGCTCAATATTGTGGGCGCGATTGCCTGGGCGCTGATCTTTACGACGCTCGGTTATGTAGGGGGCGAAGTGATTGCGCCCTGGCTGCATAATCTCGACCAGCACCTGAAGCACTGGGCGTGGTTGATTCTGGTGGTCGTGGCGGTGATTGCGGTGCGACTGTGGCTGAAGCATCGGGAAAAGACGCGGGATGAGGAGTGAGTGCGGCCTGATGCCCTCACCCTAACCCTCTCCCACAGGGAGAGGGAACTAAAAATACCCTCTCTCACAGGGAGAGGGGAATCTATCCCTCCGGCTTAAACTGCGGGTTCGCCAGCATAAAGCCCCCGTCGACGATAAACGATTGCCCTGTTGTATAGCTGGCGTCGCTGTCGCACAGCCACGCCACCAGGCTGGCAATCTCTTTCGTGTGGCCCGGCCTGGCCAGCGGAATTTCCGGCATGGAGCCTTCCTTCACTTCGCTGTCGTCCATGTCGTTCATCGGCGTGGCAATCGCACCCGGCGCGACGGCGTTCACCAGAATGTTGTGCTTCACCAACTCCATCGCCATGGATTTGGTTAAGCCGCCGAGCGCGTGTTTTGCCGCCGTGTAGGCACTCGCTTGCGGCAGAGGCGTGTGTTCATGCACCGAGGTGATGTTCACAATCCGCCCCCCTTCCCCCTGCTTCACCATCTGCCTTGCGGCTATCTGTGAACAGAGAAACGCACCGTCCACGTCGACGGTGAAAATATTCCGCCAGTCGTCAAACGGCATCTCGAGGAACGGCGCTTTGGTCATCGCCCCTGCATTATTGACCAGCACGTCCAGCCGGCCAAAGCGCGCAATCAGCGTCTCTATGGCCTCAGCGCCTTCCGGCAGGGTGCTTAAATCAAGGTGGACAGCCTCCGCGCGCTGCCCCTGCGCTTCGACTTCACGGCAGGTTTCCAGCGCCCCTTTCTCATCCGAGTGCCAGGTGACGCCAATATCAAACCCGCGCTCTGCCAGCATCAGGGCCGTGGTTTTACCGATCCCGGAATCCGATGCGGTCACAATCGCTACTCTGGTCATACTCACCTCCTGAAAAACTGCAAAGAGGTAAGTATAGTTAATGACCTTTTTTAGCCATGATGATAGCCACCGCCCAGCGCGGAGGTCAGCTGCAGCGTGGCGTCCACATACTGCCCCTTCAGCAGCAATCCTTCGAGGTGCTCTTTAAGGGCCGGTATTCTGGCTTCACTGACCCGGGAGCCCGCAACGATCCCCGCGCTGAAACGCGCCTGCGCCAGCGCCACAACCCGTGCCGCATCTTTTTCAACCTGCTGCTGGTGGCTGTTTTTCGCTATGAGCGTTTCGACTTCACTGGCCGTGTGTGCCACCTGATTAACGGCCTCTACCACCGTTTTGTTGTAGTTGGCTACTGAAAGGTTGTTCTGCGCCTGAGCGATATCCAGCCCGGCGTTAAGCCTGCCGCTGTCGAAAATCGGCAGCGTCAGCCCGGCGGTCACGCCCATCTGCTGCGCGGACGAACGGAACAGATCGCTCAGATGGAGGGCATCCTGCTGTAAGAACGCCATCAGGTTCACGTCAGGATAAAACGCCGCTCGGGCGGCCTCCACTTCGCTCATGGAGGCTTCGATATACCAGTGCGCCTCCTGCAGATCCGGACGGCGTGCCAGCAGTTCATAGCCGAGCGTCGACGGTAGCGAGGCTTCCACCGTTGGCAAAGCGTGCCGCGTCAGCTTCACAGAGGAGGCGTTCGTCAGCGCGACCAGGCGCGCCTCAATGGCTTTCATTTTCCCGTTGACTTCGGCCAGCTGCTCTTCGGTTTTGCTGGCGTTGATATCCGTTTCAACGCCCTCCACGGAGGAGGTGATCCCGTGTTGATACAGCTCGCGATCGGCACCGATAATATTGTCCTGCTCATGTTTAATCTGCGCGAGGACCTCCCCCACGGCGGCCTGCGTTTGCCACTCCCAGTAGAGCCGCGCCACGCTGCTGGCCAGCAGCTGACGGGTCTGCTCCAGCTCCGCTTTTTGCGCATTCACTTTGCCAATCCGGGCTTCGACCTGCGCGCGATTTTTTCCCCACAGATCGAGATCCCAGCCTGCCGTCAGGCCAAAGGTGCCGTTGGTGTACCACGGCCCGGTTGTCCCTGCCGCCGGGTCGGTAATGGCAAAGGGCCCCATCAGCCCCTCGGCGGACATTTTCTGACGTTCGGCATCCGCTGAAAAATCAATCTGCGGACCGTCGGCAGCCATAGCCGCTTTGGCCTGGGCTTCCGCAAGCGTAATTCGCTGACGGGCAATCTGCATATCCGGCGCATCGCTTAATGCTTTCGCAATAAGCCCGTTAAGTTCCGGATCGTTATATGCTTTCCACCACTCATTTTTCGGCCAGTCCTGATGATTCAGAACCGTATTCACCGACGCCGCCGTGGTTTGCGTTTTAATGGGAGATACCGTGGCATGTTCAGGCGCACAGGCAGCCAGAATAAAAACGAAGGGAGCACTCAGAGATAAAATAAGAGAACGTTTCATGACGCCATAAACTCAAAAAATAAAGGCGCAAATTACGCTTTATTCTCTTTATTTTTTTAGTAATGCGTGGCAATGCGTAAATTGTCATAGATTTAAATATACGGAAAAATATTCACCAGAATTATTATTTAAATTGAATTATGCAAATAAAAAATAATCAACCCGACAGTGTGAACATCCCCTGTCAGGTTGATCGCTTTATTAAACTTTCAGCGAAGCGCCTTTTGTCGCAATAACCTCTTTATACCAGTAGAAACTTTTCTTACGGCTGCGCGCCAGCGTGCCTTTCCCGCTGTCATCGCGATCGACGTAAATAAAGCCGTAGCGCTTAGAGAGTTCAGCTTTTGATGCGCTTACCAGATCGATGGGCCCCCAGCTGGTGTAGCCCATCACCTCAACGCCGTCTTCAATGGCTTCACGCACCTGCACCAGATGGTCGTTAAGGTAGCTGATGCGGTAGTCGTCCTTCACCACGCCGTCTGCGTCCGGTTTATCCTTCGCCCCGAGGCCATTTTCCACGATAAACAGCGGCTTCTGATAGCGATCCCAGAGCACGTTTAGCAGAGTACGCAGGCCGATGGGGTCAATCTGCCAGCCCCATTCGGAACTGGCCAGATGCGGGTTTGGCACCATGCTCAGGATGTTGCCGCGCGCCTGCTGGTTGAGGGCTTCATCCGCGGTGACGCAGCCCGTCATGTAGTAGCTGAAGGAGATAAAATCGACGGTAGATTTCAGCGCCTCGCGGTCGGCGTCAGTGACCTCTAGCTGAATGCCGTTGTCGCGGAAGAAGCGCTGCATATAGCCCGGGTAGGCGCCACGGCACTGCACGTCGCCAAAGAATTGCCACGCGCGGTTTTCCTGCAGCGTCTCCAGAACATCTTCCGGCTTGCAGGTCAGCGGATACATCAGGCCGCCCAGCAGCATGTTGCCGATTCTGGCATCCGGGATAATCTCATGGCAGGCCTTCACCGCCAGCGCGCTGGCCACCAGCTGGTGGTGGATCGCCTGGTACACCTCCCCTTTGCTGCTGGTTTCCGGCAGACCGACGCCGGTCATCGGCGCGTGCAGAGACATATTGATCTCGTTGAAGGTCAGCCACAGCTTGACCTTCTCTTTGTAGCGCGCAAACACGGTACGGGCATAGCGCTCAAAGAAGCCGATAGTCTGACGGCTGCCCCACCCGCCGTACTGCTTCACCAGCCCCCACGGCATTTCATAGTGCGACAGCGTCACCAGCGGCGTGATGTTGTGCGCGGCCAGCTCGTCAAACAACCGGTCGTAAAACGCCAGCCCCGCCTCGTTCGGCTGCTGCTCGTCACCGTTCGGAAAAATGCGGGTCCAGGCAATGGAGACGCGCAGGCAGCTAAAGCCCATCTCGGCGAACAGCTTGATGTCTTCCGGGTAGCGATGATAGAAGTCGATGGCGACATCCTTGATGCCGCTGTCCCCAGGGACGCGCTCAACTACCGGGCCGAAGACACCCTGCGGCTGAACGTCAGAGGTGGACAGCCCTTTCCCCTCCTCCAGATACGCACCCTCTACCTGATTCGCGGCAACCGCGCCACCCCATAAAAAATCGTCCGGGAAAGTTTTCATCACGTTCTCCTGTTATTGATGACTGACGCTGAGTAACGGCGCACCGGCAATGACGGACGTTGCCGCCACGGTCGCCACCTCGCGATACTCGTCGCTGTTACTGATAATAATCGGGGTCGCCAGGTCGTATCCGGCATCGATAATCGCCTGTCGGTCAAACTCCAGCAGCAGATCGCCGGGCTGCACCTTGTCACCGACCTTCACATGGGCGGTAAACGGCCTGCCGTCGAGCTTCACGGTGTCGATACCCACGTGGATCAACACTTCAATCCCGCTGTTACTGAGCAGGCCGATGGCGTGTTTGGTCTGGAACAGCGAAGCCACCACACCGGCAAACGGGGCAACCACTTTGTTATCGGAGGGAATAATCGCGGCGCCGCTGCCCAGCAGGCCGCTGGCAAACGTGGTATCCGGCACCTGGTCGAGAGCAAGAACGGTACCGGTCATCGGCGATAGCACATCGTTTTCGCCCGCGGAGACCACATTCTCTGGCGCGGTGTTTCCTGGCATACCGGCGAGCAGCGTCAGGCCGCAGCTCAGCACCAGCGCCACCACCGTGCCGATAATGCCTCCCCACAGCGTGGCGTCCACGCCGCCCGGCGGAATCATCTGGGCGATGGTAAAGATATTGGCGAAGCCGAAGGAGTAAACGTGGGTGTCACTGAAGCCGACAATCGCCCCACCGATAGCGCCAGCCACGCAGCCAAAGATAAACGGACGGCGCAGCGGCAGGTTTACGCCATACACTGCGGGTTCGGTGATACCAAAAATACCTGCCGTCACGGATGAACCGGCCAGCATTTTCTGACGCGCATCGCGGGTACGCAGAAAAATGCCCAGCGCCGCCCCCACCTGGCCAAACACCGCAGGCAAAAGCATGGGCAGCATTGAGTCATGCCCCAGCACCGCCAGGTTGTTGATCATCAGCGGCACCAGCCCCCAGTGCAGGCCAAAAATAACGCAGACCTGCCACAGCGCGCCCATCGCCGCGCCCGCCAGCCACGGTGCCAGAACGTAAATAGTCTGATAGCCGTTCGCCAGCATCTGGCTCAGCCAGGTCGCCAGCGGCCCGATAACGAGGAAAGTCAGCGGCACGGTCACGCCCAGACAGATCAGCGGCGCGAAGAAGTTTTTCATCGAGGAAGGCAGCAGCCTGGTGCTCTGTTTTTCCAGCCAGCAGCTGACCCACGCGGCGAGAATAATCGGGATCACCGACGCGCTGTAGTTGAACCACGTGACGGGGATGCCCAAAAAGGCTTCCGATACCGCCCCCGGCTGCTGGCTGGCGTTAAATGCCGCAATCATCACCGGATGGGTGAGCGCCCCGCCGATCACCATGGTAATAAACGGGTTGCCGCCGAACTTTTTCCCGGCGGTATAGCCCAGCACCAGCGGGAAGAAGAAAAACAGCGCATCGCTGGCGGCAAACCAGATTTTATACGTGCCGCTCTCGGTCGTGAGCCAGCCGCAGACCACGGCCAGCGCCAGCAGCCCCTTCAGAATACCGGACGCGGCCAGAATGCCGATAAAAGGGGTAAAGATCCCGGAGACGATGTCAATCAGGCGGCCCAGCAGGTTCCCCTTTTCGCCCTTCTCTTCCACGACAGGGGCGTCGTCGGTCAGGCCTGCTTCATTGCGGACAGCCTGCCAGACGTCGTGAACGTGGTTGCCAATCACCACCTGAAACTGGCCGCCGCTTTCGACCACCATGATCACGCCCGGGTTTTTCTTGAGCCCTTCCGCATCCGCCCGTTCATTCTCTTTCAGTTTGAAGCGAAGCCGGGTCGCGCAGTGCACAAGACTGACGATGTTCTCTTTTCCGCCAACGTGGCCGAGAATATCCTTCGCTAACGCCTGGTATTCCATCTCGATTTCCTTACATCCGATGCCCGCAGGCACCTGTTGACTGAGTACAAAAATAAAAAAACCCGAGAACGACCTTCTGACGAAGGCCGCGCTCAGGTTTTGCCTGCGTGATGCAGTAACAATCCTGTTTTGAGGCTTAACGCCCCTCTTTTCTCACCCGCTCGATATGAATGGCGAGGAACATAATTTCTTCGGTTGTCAGCTCACGCTGATAGCTTTTGTTCAGGTGCTGTGCGATTTTCTCGGCGCATTTCCACGCCTTCGCGTAGTTGTCTTTGACTGCCGTATGCAGCGAGACATCGTCATCTTCCACCACGGTGCGGGTGAGCATCCGCTGGGCAAAAAACTTCAGGTGGGTGACGAAACGCTGGTAGCTGAGAGACTCTTCGTCATACTCAAGCTGCAGCTGATACTTCACCAGCTGCAGGATCTCCTGCATCACCCGCGTCACGTGCATCACCTCCGGCATTTCGCTGTTCAGCTGCGCGGTAACCAGATGCAGCGCGATAAAACCGGCCTCATCCTCCTCCAGTTCGACGTTAAGGCGTCTGGCGATAATGGCCCGCGCCTCCTGCCCTAACTGAAACTCCTTCGGATACAGCCGTTTAATATCCCACAGCAGCACGTTTTTGATGGCCAACCCGTTCTTCTGCCGCTCAATCGCAAAGTAGCAGTGATCGGTGAGGGTGATATACAAGCTCTCCTGCAGCTTGCCCAGCCGCTGCGCCGCCAGCCCGATGATGCGGTCGCAGGTGGTCATCACCTCCAGCGGAATTTGACTCAGCAGTTCTCCAAGCCGACGCACCAGTTCATCGCTTTGTAACGCAAACACCTTTTCAACCCGCGCGGTATCCAGCGCTTCACCGACGCGCTTCTGAAAGGCCAGCCCACGGCCCATCACCACCTGTTCGCGCCCGCGCTCATCCTGAACAACCACCACGTTATTATTGAGTATCTTGGCGATTTTCATCTGAACCCCAGAAACAAAAAAACCTGACCTCCGGCAGATGCCAGAAAATCAGGTTTTGCCTGCCTAAGCAGTAACAATCCAGTTCTGGCACTCTATCAGTTTCATTCGTAGCCTCAATGCGTCACGCGTCAGAAACGTGACGCGGATCGAACTTGCTACCGTGATATCAGAAGGTCACCACCGTTTTCAGCTCGGTGACCCAGGCATCCTGGGTGCGACTGACCCCGCCGGGATGGTGCCAGTACTGAATGCCAGGCTGCAGTTCAAGCCATGACACCGGACGAAAGCGGTAGTAAAACTCGCCGTTCAGGGAATGGCCCGGCACCGGGTGCCAGGCCGGATTGTTGTAGTCGCTCACGCCGCTCAGGCTGTTCAGGTAACGCTGGTTGCGGGCGTACTGGCTGCTCATATCAATCCAGGTTAAGCCAAAGCCAATCCAGTCTTCCGGTCGCGCATCAAACAGCCCGCGGTAGCGCAGCGAGGCGGCATAAACCTGATGCATGTAGTTAGTGCGCTGATCCGCAAGGCTCATGCTGAACGAGGAGCTCAACCCGCGATTCGGGTCATCCTGATGCTGCGTAAGCTGCTGGTTCAGCCCGGCGTACATGAACCAGGTCCGGCTGTGGGTATCGAATCCGTCCGGGTCCGTCGCGCCCGCCCCGCCGGATTTGCCGCGATAGAGATCGGTTTGCGGCGCGTTGGTAAACACCACGCCCAGGTTGTACGCGCCCGGCAGGCCGTTAATCAGCGGACGCGCTTCGATTTCAACCGGCAGTAAGACCCCTTTGCTGCCCTTCGTTGACCAGCTCCAGGCATGGCTGCGGCTGGCGGCCTGCGGATTCTGCTCCATCACGCCGCCTTTTAAGGTCAGCGTCGGCGTGAGTTTATAGGCAAGCGTGGTGCCCCAGGTATGCACGTTCCAGTTGTTCCAGGTCAGCGAGTTGGCTGACTTCCCGCCACACTGGGACAGCAGCTGGAAATCACAGGGGATAATTTGATCGAAGGTCTGCACCTTGTTCATCATCCCGATGCGCCAGGTCAGACGCCGGTCGTCAAAGCTGCGGGCAAAGGTCAGCCAGCCCAGACGGGTAATCGACTGCCCGCCCCAGCTCTCCTGGGTCAGATCGTTGAAGTTGACGCGCGGGTCCTGCACGCGTTTGGTGGTGAGATCGTCATTGTGGTTGCGGTTGACGATGTTCCCCTCGATACGCGCGTCCGGGATACCGGTCCAGCGCTCCAGATCCTGGTTGAAGGTCAGCGCGAACTGGTCAATATAGGCCACGTGGGAGTCGTGGTTATATCCGCCACCGCCGTTCCAGCCAATTTCATTCAGGTATCCGAGGTTATAGGTAAAACCGTTATCGTTAAGGATTTTACGTATGCCGAGCATTTCGCCCAGCACAGGCTCCGGCGGAGCTTCCAACCCTAATACCGTACCGTTCCAGTCTTGCGCCATCGACAGCGGGGATATCGCCAATAAGGCGAACGCATAGAGTTTATTTTTATATGCCATGATAACAACCTGTGATTGAGTATTGAGTGCGTAACCGGCCGCAGGAAATTTTTCTATTTCCTGTCGATATTTCTTTTTTTAAGAATCATTAAAAAGCGCTAAGCCAAATATCTCTCCTGCGTAAATGACAGGCAAAAAAAAACCTAAGCGCCCCACAGCGAAAATGCTGTGGAACGCTTAGGTTTTGCCTGTTAACCAGTCACAATCCTGCGTTGAAAACAGTGGCACCTTAACACCGTCGCGCCACGTTGAAAACCTGAACTGTTTTCTGTTTTAAAAAAGTGTGAGCAATTTAACGCTTATTATTTGGACTGAATCACCCGCGCAATATCAGCCGACGTCTGTAAAGTACGAATCTCCTGAAATAATTCCAGCGCTTCCTCGTACTCTTTGCGTAAATAACTCAGCCACTGCTTAATACGCGCGACGTGATACAAACCGGTATCGCCCTGCTTTTCCAGACGGCTGTATTTTTGCAGCAGCGTGACGACATCTGCCCAGGGCATACGCGGTTCGTTATATTTCACCACCCGGCTGAGGTTGGGCACATTCAGCGCGCCGCGGCCGATCATTACCGCATCGCAGCCGGTGGCCTGCAGACAGGCCTGCGCGCTCTCGTAATCCCATATTTCGCCGTTGGCGATCACCGGAATGGAGAGGCGTTTGCGGATCTCACCGATCGCCTGCCAGTTTATGCGATCGGCTTTGTAGCCATCTTCTTTAGTGCGGCCATGCACCACCAGCTCGGTGGCCCCGGCCTGCTGCACCGCATCGGCGATCTCGAACTGTCGGGCATCGCTGTCCCACCCCAGGCGCACCTTTACCGTCACCGGCAAATGCGCGGGTACCGCCTCGCGCATGGCTTTCGCGCCGCGGTAAATCAGCTCGGGATCTTTCAGCAACGTCGCCCCGCCGCCGCTGCCGTTCACCAGCTTCGACGGACAGCCGCAGTTGAGATCTACCCCGTAAGAGCCCAGCTCAACCGCGCGGGCGGCGTTTTCCGCCAGCCATTCCGGGTACTGGCCGAGCAGCTGAATCCGCACCAGCGTGCCGGAAGAGGTCCGGCTCTGGTTGTGCAGCTCGGGGCAAAGCCGGAAGAAGGATTTTACCGGCAACAGCATATCGACCACGCGCAAAAACTCCGTCACGCAGAGATCGTAGTCGTTCACCTCGGTCAGAAGCTCGCGCACGAGGGAGTCGAGCACGCCTTCCATTGGGGCCAGTAAAACACGCATAGCAGTACCTGTGAAAAAAGACGCGCTATAGTAGCCGCTCTCTATATCGCTGGGAAGCGCTTCTGTTCAGGCAGAAAGTCACCCGGCGTTGCCCCAACAATGGCGCGAAACGCCGCCGCAAATGCCGCCGGGCCGGAAAACCCCAGCATCCAGGCCACCTGCTTAACCGGGTATCCGTTGGCGAGGAGATCCAGCGAGGCACAAATCCTTGCGCGCTGTCGCCAGGCCCGGAAGCTAAAGCCGGTATCGTTGATAAACGCACGTGAAAATGTGCGTTCTGACATCGCGGCCCGTTCCGCCAGCCTTTCCAGAGAGAGATCCCAGAGATTGTTGGCAATGAGGTCACAGGCCACGCGATGTAAGCGCTCATCCACGGGCATCGGCAGTTCGGCTGAAATCTGCTGCGTCTCGCTGAGGATGTCGAGCAGCAAAACGGCCATGCTGCGCTGGCTTGCCGGCCGGTATTCCGCGCTGAACAGCCCGGCAATCAGCTCTTTGAACAACGCTGTGGCCATAATCACGTGAACCTCGTCTTTCCGCTTAAAAGGTTCGCATTGCGAAATCAGTGCCGGGCTAAACCAGACCGCGCGAAGCTCCGTTGCGGATAACACGCTGTAGGTATGCTCCTGAAAGGGAGGGATCCACAGCGCGCGCTGCGGCGGTATGACCCAGCGTTTGCTACCGGTTTCGACCAGCATGACTCCTTTGATGGCAAACAAAAGTTGTCCCTGCGAATGCTGGTGAGGCGGATCGACTTCGCCGCGCGTATAGCGAATTGCCCCTCTTGACCATCCGATAGCATCGTCGTGAATTGGCGTTTTATCGATAACGGTTGGCATTTCACATTCCTCCCTTCCTCTTATGATGCTGCTTGTACACGTAACCAGAGAGAGACGCAATGCACATCCATTTTATTATTCATGAACATTTCGAGGCGCCAGGGGCCTATGAAATCTGGGGGAAAAGTCGCGGCTGCAGTTTGAGCTACACCAGAGTGTATCAGGGCGATCCGTTACCTGAGGAGCTGGGGGGCACAGACCTGCTTATCATCATGGGAGGCCCGCAGTCACCCGCCACCACGCGTGAGGAATGCCCCTGGTTTGATGCGCAGGCGGAAAAGGCACTCATCAGCCGCGCGATAGAGGCAGGTAAAACGGTGATAGGCGTTTGTCTGGGCTCACAGCTTATCGGCGAAGCGCTGGGCGCCGCGTTTTGCCACAGCCCGGAAAAAGAGATCGGCAAATTTCCCGTCAGGCTCACAGATGCAGGCAAGGCGAACCCGCTGTTTGAAGACTTTGGCAGCGTGCTGAACGTCGGTCACTGGCATAACGACATGCCTGGGTTGACGCCGCAGGCTAAGGTTCTGGCTTACAGCGAGGGCTGTCCCCGCCAGATCGTGCAATACAGCGAACGGGTTTACGGTTTCCAGTGCCATATGGAGCTGACGCCGGAGGTGGTAGAGTTGCTGATTGAGCATTCGCAGAATGACCTTCGCCGCGCGGGTGAATTCCGTTTTGTCGAAACGGCGGAAAAACTCCGTTCGCATGATTATCGCGAAATGAACGAGGTGCTGTTTTCTTTTCTCGATAAGCTGACCGCCTGACGCTGATGCCTTCTCTGGCGCGTTACTTCGCCAGCGCAACCCCTTTCCTCTAAACTGTAGCCTGCACCAGTAAGGTGATACCGGACGTTCCATTCCGGAATGTCTGGTATGCTCAAAATTCATGATGTGATCCGTGGCACATTTTTAGGTTTAATTGTATGATGAATGCGTTTCAGCAAGGACTATCACCATGAGCAAATCATTGAACATTATCTGGCAATATCTGCGCGCATTCGTCCTGATTTACGCCTGCCTGTATGCCGGGATTTTCATCGCGTCGCTGCTGCCCATCACCATTCCCGGCAGCATTATCGGCATGCTGATCCTCTTCGTGTTGCTGGCGCTGCAAATCCTGCCTGCAAAGTGGGTCAATCCCGGCTGCTTCGTCCTCATTCGCTATATGGCGCTGCTTTTCGTGCCTATCGGCGTCGGGGTCATGCAGTATTTTGATTTGCTCAAAGCCCAGTTCGGCCCGATTGTTGTTTCCTGCGCGGTGAGTACGCTGGTGGTTTTCCTGGTGGTGAGCTGGAGTTCACATCTGGTGCATGGCGAACGTAACGTGATTGGGGAGAAAACAAAAAAATGATGGACAATATCTGGTGGTCCCTGCCGCTCACCCTTGCAGTCTTTTTCGCCGCACGTAAGCTTGCCGCGCGTTTCAAAATGCCCTTGCTGAACCCCCTGCTGGTAGCGATGGTGGTGATTATTCCGTTCCTGCTGCTCACCGGCATTCCTTACGAACGCTACTTTGCCGGCAGCAAAATCTTAAACGACCTGCTGCAACCCGCCGTTGTGGCGCTGGCGTTTCCTTTATATGAGCAGCTGCACCAGATCCGCGCCCGCTGGAAATCCATCATTACCATCTGTTTTGTGGGCAGCCTGGTGGCGATGATCACCGGCACGTCGGTGGCGCTGCTGATGGGCGCTTCCCCACAGATTGCGGCGTCAATCCTGCCTAAATCGGTGACCACGCCTATCGCGATGGCGGTTGGGGGCAGCCTCGGCGGCATTCCGGCCATCAGCGCGATGTGCGTCATTTTCGTCGGTATTCTCGGCGCGGTGTTTGGCCACACCCTGCTGAACGCGATGCGTATTCATACTAAGGCGGCACGGGGGCTGTCGATGGGCACCGCCTCGCACGCGCTGGGCACTGCCCGCTGCGCGGAGCTGGATTATCAGGAAGGGGCGTTTAGCTCCCTGGCGCTGGTGATCTGCGGGATTATTACCTCCCTGCTGGCCCCGTTCATTTTCCCGCTGATTCTGGCAGTGATGGGCTAAAATTTGCGATGCGTCGCGCAAATTTTATTTTGATTTCATAAGTTGCATACATAATGAGAAGTGGATCACATATAAAGCCCTGACGGCTCCGTAAACTACCGATCCATTAACCTTTATGAGGCAAACGCCATGCACCCACGTTTTCAAGCTGCTTTCGCCCAGCTTGCAGAGAATTTGCAGTCAGCCCTTGCTCCCGTTCTGGCAGATGCGCACTTCCCCGCCCTGCTGACCGCGGAGCAGGTCACGATGCTGAAACAGGCAACGGGACTGGACGAAGACGCGCTGGCTTTCGCACTGCTTCCTCTGGCTGCCGCCTGCGCGCGGGCCGATCTCTCCCACTTCAACGTCGGGGCCATTGCGCGCGGCGTCAGCGGCACCTGGTACTTCGGCGGCAATATGGAGTTCCTGGGCGCAACCATGCAGCAAACCGTTCACGCCGAGCAGAGCGCCATCAGCCACGCCTGGCTGCGCGGTGAAAAAGCGCTGAGCGCCATTACCGTGAACTACACCCCCTGCGGCCACTGCCGTCAGTTTATGAACGAGCTGAACAGCGGGCTGCAGCTGCGCATCAACCTGCCGGGTCGCGCGCCGCACACGCTGGCGGATTACCTGCCTGACGCGTTTGGCCCGAAAGATCTGGAGATCAAAACCCTGCTGATGGACGAGCAGGACCACGGTTTCGCCCTGTCCGGCGATGACCTGAGCCAGGCGGCGATTGCCGCCGCCAACAAGAGCCACACGCCGTACAGCACGTCCCCGAGCGGCGTGGCGCTGCAGTGTCGCGATGGCCGCATCTTCACCGGCAGCTATGCGGAAAACGCCGCGTTTAACCCAACGCTGCCGCCGCTGCAGGGCGCACTCAACCTGCTGAGCCTGAACGGCTATGATTATCCTGACATTCAGCGCGCCATTCTGGCAGAAATTGCCGATGCGCCGCTGATTCAGTGGGATGCCACTGCCGCAACGCTTAAAGCGCTGGGCTGTACAACGATTGACCGCGTGCTGCTGGCGTAACCCTTCCGGCGGGCAGAAATGCCCGCCAGTTTGTTGAAAAACCCCTCAGTTGAGTCGCTGTTTCTTGCGCTAACCAGGCGGGTAAAGTAGCCTGAGTTAAATTTCACCTTCGGTACGAGCCATCTGCATGTTAAAGCGCGTTTTTTACAGCCTGTCTGTCCTGGTCGGCATACTGCTGTTGATCGTGCTCGGCCTCGACCGCTGGATGAGCTGGAAAACCGCCCCCTATATCTTTGACGACCTGCAGGACCTGCCCTATCGTCAGGTTGGCGTGGTGCTCGGCACCGCCAAGTACTACCGCACCGGCGTCATCAACCAGTATTACCGTTACCGCATTCAGGGCGCGCTGAACGCCTACAACAGCGGCAAGGTGAACTACCTGCTGCTGAGCGGCGATAACGCTCTGCAAAGCTATAACGAGCCGGTGACGATGCGTAAGGACCTGATTGCCGCGGGCGTGGATCCTGCCGATATCGTGCTCGACTACGCGGGCTTCCGCACCCTGGACTCCATCGTCCGTACGCGCAAAGTCTTCGACACCAACGACTTCATCATCATCACCCAGCGCTTCCACTGCGAGCGCGCGCTGTTTATCGCCCTGCACATGGGCATTCAAGCGCAGTGCTACGCGGTGCCGTCGCCAAAAGATATGCTGAGCGTGCGCGTCCGCGAGTTCGGCGCCCGCTTTGGTGCCCTGGCCGATCTGTATATCTTTAAGCGCGAACCACGCTTTTTAGGCCCGCTGGTGCCGATTCCGGCGATGCACGAAGTGCCGGAAGACGCGCAGGGTTATCCGGCCGTCACGCCCGAGCAGCTGCTGGATATGCAGAAAAAAGAGAAATAACAGAGCCGCCTTTATACTTTATTTACGCCGGGCCTGACGCTTTTTATCTCCCCTTTACGTCGGCTCTTTTAAGCTGAGTTCACTGCCGCTACGGCTTCATTGAAGAATGACTATGAACTCGATAATGAATGCGTTTTTCCTCAAAAGTCTCCGCCCGTACTTTAACTTTCCCGGCTTATCACTCCCTGGCGCACTTAATTCTGGCCTCTGGCTGGATGAAAAAATTGACGCCCTGCAGCACAACGTTGCCGTGGAAGTGGCCGATTATCTGGAACGTTACCCGCAAACGAAACATGTTGACGTTTACCTGAACGATATCAACGGCACGATGCGCGGCAAGCGCCTCTCGGTAGAGAGCATGCTGAGCCTGGAAAAAGGCTGTTATTTTCCGCTTTCCGTCTACTCAATGGACCAGAAGGGAAACATCGCCGCCCCGCTTTATGATGAACCCGATCGGCTGTGCGTCCCGGTCGCCGGCTCTTTGCGCCCCTGTCCGCAGGATCCAGAGCACACCGCGCAGATCCTGCTGACGATGAAAGACAGCGACGGTAACCCCTGCCCGCTTGAGCCGCGCGCGATACTGCAGAACGTCGTGGCCCGCTTCCACCAGCACGGCCTCTTCCCGGTGATTGCCCCGGAAATCGAGTTCTATCTGACGGGACAGGGCGATCGCGATCCGCAAAATCAGGGCTGTTTTCATATGGATACCTCGTCGGCGCACGCGGCGCTGTTTGACGAGCTGGAACAGCTGGCGCACCTGCAGCGCATCCCGCTGTCAGGGGTGGTAGCGGAAGCCGAGTCCGGACAGTACGAATTAAACCTGAAGCACAGCCAGCGCGTCGTAGAGGTCTGTGATAACGTGCTGGCCCTGCGCCGCCTGACCCGCTATGTCGCTGAAAAGCACGGTCTTCAGGCCAACTTTATGGCTAAGCCGTTCAGCGAGCTTTCCGGCAGCGGTTTGCACATCCATTTCAGCCTGAACGATAGCCGTGGCGAAAACGTTTTTGCCTCCCCGGTGAACGCGCTGAGCAGTATGATGCGCTTGTGCATCGCGGGCCAGCTGGCGCTGATGCCCGCCTCCGTCGCCATTCTTGCGCCGGGGGTCAACGCGTTTCGTCGCCTGCGTAAAAACCTGACGGAACCCGTCTTTAACTCCTGGGGCTATAACACCCGCTCCGCCGCCTTGCGTATTCCCTGTTCGGATGATGGCAATCGTCGCATTGAGTACCGGCTGGCCGGGGCAGATGCGAATCCGTATCTGGTCACAGCCACTATCCTGACAGGCATGCTGTACGGGCTGGAACATATCGACGAGGGGGATCTCCCTGAGCCGCAGCACGACCAACCCGAACTGCCGCTGTTCCAGCAGGAGGCGATTGAGGCCTTTGCCCGCTGTCAGTATCTCACCGACAGCCTGGGCGACGCCTTTTCCGAACAGTGGGTCGCCTGCAAGCTTTCTGAACTCGACTGGTTTGAGCGGATTGTGACGCAGGAGGAGTCCCATCTGGCATAGGGCATAAAAAAGCCCGCTCGGTGAGCGGGCCGGGTATGGCGAGTGACGATTACTTCTTACGGGCGTACTTCAGTGAATCCAGCGCAACCGCGAAGATAATGATGGCGCCCTTGATGATGTACTGCCAGTACGGGTTCACGCCGATGTAGGTCAACCCGTAGTTGATGACGGTGAAGATGATCACACCGGTCACCACGCCGAGTACGGTACCCACACCGCCGCTGAAGGAGACGCCGCCCACCACGCAGGCTGCGATCGCATCCAGTTCGTACATGAAGCCAAGGTTGTTCGTTGCAGAGCCGATGCGGCCTGCTTCCAGCATCCCGCCGAAGGCGTAGAACACGCCGGACAGGGCATAGATGATGAGCAGGTTCAGGGCGACGTTTACGCCGGACACTTTCGCCGCTTCCGGGTTACCGCCGATAGCGAAGATATTTTTGCCAAAGCGCGTTTTGTTCCACAGGATCCAGACGAAGGCGACCGCAATCAGCGCATAGAAGGTAATATACGACAGGCGGAAGCTGCCCAGCGCGATAAACCCTTGCGTAAAGGTCGAGAAGCCGCTGTCAAAGCCCGAGATGGGCGAAGCACCGACGAAGTCGTAGTACAGGGAGTTGATACCGTAAACGATGATCATCGTACCGAGGGTGGTGATGAATGGCGTCACGTTCAGGTAGGCAATGATAATACCGTTGATCAGACCAATCACCGCACCAATGGCGCAGACAATCAGGATCACCACGAAAATCGGCATGGTGGCCATTTCCGGGAAGACCTTGTTGGCGTTTTCCATCGACTGCAGCAGGGTTGCCGCTATAACCGCCGCCAGACCTACCTGGCGACCGGCAGAAAGGTCCGTCCCCTGGGTCACGATCAGGCCCGCCACGCCCAGCGCAATGATAATACGCACGGAGGACTGGGTCAGAATGTTACTCAGGTTCAGCAGGCTTAAGAACGTAGGGTCCTGGAAAATGATGATTGCCAGCAAGACTAAAAGAACAACGTAAATACCGCCTTCTTTCAGGTAAGTGAGAAAACTTTTTTTATTTAACGCACTCATGAGGAGCCCCTGATCTTAAAGGTGCAAAGACGCAAGACGCAAAATTTCGTTTTGCGTTGTCGTTTTGGTGTCAACAATACCGGCGACGAGACCATTGCTCATAACCAGAATACGGTCTGTGATCCCTAACAGTTCCGGCATTTCGGAAGAAATAATAATGATCCCTTTATTCTTTTTCGCCAGCTCGGCAATCAGCTGATAAATTTCAAACTTCGCGCCGACGTCAATACCGCGGGTCGGCTCATCCAGCATCAGGATTTCGGGCTGCGTTAATAACCAACGGCCAATAATCACTTTCTGCTGGTTACCGCCTGACAGCGAACCAATCTGGGTGCGGTGGCCTGGCGTTTTCACGCGCATGGAGTCAATCACCCACTGGGTATCGCTTTTCATGCGGGAATTATCCAGCAGCCCGACTTTGTTTTTGTAATTGCGAATGTTAGAAATTAACGAGTTAAAGTTAATATCCAGATAAGCATAAATACCGGTCGAACGACGCTCTTCCGTCACCAGCGCAAAACCATTATTAATGGCTTCGTTGGCGTTGTGGTTATTGATTTTCTTACCGTGCAGCGTAATGGTGCCTTCGGCTTTCTCACGAATGCCAAACAGGGTTTCCACGATATCGGTACGCTTTGCCCCCACCAGTCCGGCAATCCCCAGGATTTCACCCTTGTGCAGGTCGAAGGAGACATCGCGGATAGACGGCTGACGTAACGAGGTCAGGTTGCGCACTTCCAGGATCACTTCGCCCGGCTTGTTCTCTTTATCCGGGAAGCGCTGGTTCAGGGAACGGCCGACCATCATGGCGATGATCTTGTCCATGTCCAGCCCTTCCAGCGGCTGCGTGGCGATCCACTGGCCGTCGCGCAGGATAGTGATCTCATCGCACAGCTGGAAGATCTCTTCCATTTTGTGGGAGATGTACACAATGCCGCAGCCGCGATCTTTCAGCTTACGAATAATAGTAAAAAGGTGGTTAACCTCTTTTTCCGTTAATGACGATGTCGGTTCGTCCATGATGACAATTTTCGCATCATAGGAGAACGCTTTGGCAATTTCGATCATCTGCATCTGGGAGACGGATAATGTTCCCACGCGGGCGCGCGGATCGATATCAATATCCAGCTCGTCGAAAATCGCCTTGGTGTCGCGATACATTTTGTCCTGATCGACAAAAACACCTTTGGTGGGATAACGCCCCAACCACATGTTATCCATGACTGAACGCTGCAGCACCAGGTTTAATTCCTGGTGAACCATCGAGATACCGTTTTCCAGTGCTTCTTTCGCTGAATGGAAATCGATCTCTTTCCCCTGAAAAAGAATGCTGCCAGAATCTTTTTGATAGATCCCAAAAAGACATTTTAATAATGTTGATTTACCCGCACCGTTCTCCCCCATTAAGGCATGAATAGAGTGAGGACGCACTTTTAAATTAACATTATCGAGTGCCTTAACGCCGGGAAATGACTTGTTGATACCGCTCATTTCCAACAGGTATTCACCGGATGACTGAGTTGTTGTGCTGACCATAATTATACCTTGTTGGCCTCGCATATCGCGTTATAAAAGGGCGCAACTCGTTGCGCCCAGTGAAGACAAGTTAACTCTTTTATTTACCGATAAACTCAGCCAGGTTGGACTGGTCTACGCCCACGTAAGGTACGCGAACGATTTTGTTGTCAATTTTCCAGTTGGTGCCATCTGCCGCACCTTTGCCATCGGCCAGGTTTTTCGCCAGATCGAAGGTGGCTTTCGCCTGGTTGTTGGCATCGTTCAGCACGGTACCGGCCATCGCACCGGATTTAACCAGCGCCAGCGCTTCTGGCAGCGCATCTACGCCGAATACCGGGATAGAGGATTTGTTGTGTGCTTTCAGCGCTTCTACCGCACCCATTGCCATCGCATCGTTGTTGGCGATAACCACTTCGATTTTGTTGGCGTTAGGGCCGGACAGCCACGCGTCCATCTTATCTTTCGCCTGAGCGGTATCCCACATCGCGGTATCTAACGCCAGCTGCTGGGTTTTCAGGCCCTTGTCGTTCAGCTCTTTGATAACGTAGGTGGTACGCGCTTCAGCATCCGGGTGGCCAGGTTCGCCTTTCAGCAGCACGAACTGAATCTGACCGTCTTTGTTCAGGTCCCAGTTCGGGTTCGCCGCCCAGTGTTTCGCGATCAGATCGCCCTGAATAATACCGGACTCTTTGGAGTCGGTACCGACGTAATACGCTTTGTCGTAGCTATCCAGCGCCTTACGGGAAGGTTCTTTGTTGAAGAAGACGATCGGCACGTTCTGGCCGCGCGCCTTTTCAATAACCGTGCCTGCTGCAGCCGGGTCAACCAGGTTGATGGCCAGGGCTTTCACGCCTTTCGCCAGCAGAACGTCGATCTGGTCGTTCTGTTTGGACTGGTCATTCTGGGAGTCGTTCATCAGCAGCTGAACGTCTGGCGCTGCTTTCGCATCTTTCTCAATCGCTTTACGCACAACAGACATGAAGTTGTCGTCGTATTTATAGATGGTCACACCAATACGGGTATCCGCAGCGTGCGCTGCTGCACCAAAAAGCATGCTTGCCATTACAGCAGACAGGGTCAACACCTTCTTATTCATGGTATCTCCGGTTTTTTTTATGCAGGGTAGTTCTTGTGAATAACGAGCGGCGGGCAGATGTTAATAAAACGTTACTGACAGCCGAGGTTCACTTATAAAATTTCTCTCTTCCGTGTTCGGTAACGCTCCAGAAATGCGTTTTATTCGTTGTTTGCGGCACATTGGCTATAGTGAAAGTGAATAATCACTGTTACATAGCGTTTCAGCCCCTAAAACGCTGACATCATAGTCAGCGCCTTGTTAAGATACTGTGAATTTACTCACAGATTGAAAACGGTTACATCACCACATGTAATCAGTTAGTGATCGGAACCACAATTTGCCGGGCCGCGACGGAGTGGCGACGCACTAAAGTCGGCATGAAACAGTGTGTTGCCCCCGGATCCAGCACGCCTGCGGCCCCCTGTAACGCCAGCTCAGTCGCCAGTTTCGCCATAGAGGCAATCGGGTAACGCACGGTTGTCAGCTGCGGGTCGGTGTAACGGGCAATCGGGATATCATCGAAACCAATGAGTGATAAATGCTGTGGCACCGCAATGCCGTTATCCTTCAGCGCCGTCAGGGCGCCTGCCGCCATGCTGTCGTTATAGGCAAACACCGCAGACAACTGCAGATTGCGGCCCAGCAGTTCCACCATCGCCGCTTCACCGCCCTGCATGTCCGGCGTGCCGGTTCCCACCCAGCTCTCGGATGGCGTAATGCCATGCTCTTTCAGGGCGTTTTGCCACCCCTCGCGCCGCAGTTCGTCATCTTCAATCGCGTGGCTGGAGGCCAGATAACCGATCCGCTGATGCCCGTTGTTGATGAGCATTTTCGTGGCCATCATGGCGCCGCTGACGTTATCCAGCCCGACGCAGCGGTGGGCATAGCCGGGGACGATGCGGTTGATCAGCACCATGCCCGGGATCTGCTCCATCAATCCGGTTAGCTCTTCATCGCTTAAGGCTTTTGAGTGAACAATCAAGGCGTTACAGCGCTGGCGGATCAGCACTTCAATGGCATGACGTTCTTTTTCCGCCTCATGATAGCTATTGCCGATCAGGACATATTTCTCATGCTGCTGGGCGACCATATCGACCGCTTTCACCAGTGCGCCGAAAAAGGCATCCGAGACATCCATCACCACCACGCCGATGGTGTCGCTGACCTGCGTCGCAAGCGCCTGGGCATTGGCATTTGGCCGGTACCCGAGCTGGGTCACGGCTTTCATTACGGTTTCTCGGGTTTCAGGGCTGACCAGCGCGCTATTGTTCAGCACGCGTGAGACGGTAGCCACAGAAACGCCCGCCTGACGGGCGACGTCACGAATGGTGATCATATTCACCATCCTTCAAAGGATTGCAGCAACTCACAGACACCCCCTGTGTTTAGCAAGGTGGCTATTTTGGCAGCGAGAGAAAGGGGACTACGTGAAGAAGCTCACAGTCATGAAAACGCTTACATCCGTTTTGTTAATGATTGTGATCCAGATCGTTATCTGGATGTATTTTTCAATGATATCCCTGAAGCACGTGCGGTTAACTGACGCCATACCCACTCCAGCGGTCCCTGGCGGAAATAGCGTAGCCAGAGAACAGAAAACGCCAGGTTTACTGCCCAGACCGGAATAACAAACGCCAGCAGCGTAAGTCGGTCGAATTTCATAAACAGGCCAAAGCGATAGAAAAGCGTGGTGCAGATCAGCGTTTGCAGGAGGTAATTGCTTAACGCCATGCGTCCCACGCAGGCGATAGCGCTGACCATCCACAGACGAGAAAGCGAGGGCCAGAAGCCGTAGATCAGCGCCGCGTAGCCGATGGTCTGGAACGGTGCGCTCAGTTCACGCGGCACTTGGAGCAGGAACGCGCACCAGCGGTAATCCCAGTGGATATGCCACTGCGCTATCACCGCCGGGAGGTTAATCAGCACGCCGAGCAGCACCAGACCGGCGCCTGTGCGACGATAGTGACGCAGGCTGAATTCCCCTTTCAGCCAGCCGGTGCGCATCAGTGACGCGCCCATCAGCATCATGCCCGCCAGCTGCCAGCCGTATTGCGCGCCCAGCGCGAGGAGGTTATCCCCCAGCATATCCGCGCGGTTGCTTATCGCTTCCGTACCGCCCTTCAGCTTCCAGAACTGTTCGTACTGCAGGTTAGCGGCATCCGGGATCCAGGCACGATTCGTCGTCTCCCCGGAGATCATCCCCAGCAGCAGCAGTACCCCAAGCCCCATGACATAGAGCATCACGCCGGTGTTGAACAGGCTTTTAACGCTGTGCGCATCGCGAATGAGGCGCCAGCAGATGAGCCCGACTAACCCATACGCGAGAAGAATATCGCCGTCCCAGAAGAACAGGCCATGGATAAAACCGAGGATAACCAGCAGCGTCAGGCGCGACTGGATCCAGCGCGTGCCGCGTTTGAGGAGAAGCTGCAGGCCTGCGCCAAACAGCAGGGCGAAGAGCGTAAGGAATTTGACCTGCGCAAAGAGATCGAGGATTGCCCAGGTCCAGGCATCACTGCGGGTAATGTCGCCATACCACGCGGGATTGAGATACGCCGCCTTCGGCAAACCGAAGGCGGTGATATTAAGCAGCAGGATACCGAGAATGGCGACGCCGCGAACAAAATCGAGCGTGACGTTTCGCTCCATGGTTCCTGCCCTGTCAGACTTAGTTGTGGTGACGTACGGCGCGCAGGAACTCCTGGCGGGTATTCTGGCTCGATTTAAACAGACCGCCCAGCGAGGTTGTGGTGGTCGCACTGGTGGCATCGCGCACGCCGCGCGCTTTCACGCAGTAGTGAACCGCGTCGATAGAGACGGCCACGTTATTGGTGCACAGCAGCGTTTGCAGCGCGGTCAGGATCTGCTGGGTCAGGCGCTCCTGCACCTGCGGACGCTGAGCAAAGAACTGCACGATGCGGTTGATCTTCGACAGGCCAATCACCGTATCTTTGGGGATATACGCCACGGTCGCTTTACCGTCGATGGTCACGAAATGGTGTTCGCAGGTGCTGGTCAACGTGATATCGCGGACCGTTACCATCTCATCCACTTTCATCTTGTTTTCAATGACGGTGATTTTCGGGAAGTTGGCGTAATCCAGGCCGGAGAAAATTTCGTCGACGTACATTTTCGCGATGCGGTGCGGCGTCTCCATCAGACTGTCGTCACTCAGATCGAGATTCAGCAGCTCCATGATGTCGGTCATGTGACCGGCAATCAGACGCTTGCGGGTTTCATTGTCCAAATCCTGTACGGGCGGACGCAGTGGCGTTTCAAGACCGCGCGCAACCAGGGCTTCGTGGACCAGGGCAGCTTCTTTACTGAGTGATGACATTTTGTTCTCCTGCAGGTGTGGCGTCTTTTGCCCTCGTTGTGGCAAAAGTATGCGTTCATTGTGCGTGAGGCGGCGCACATAATCCAGTATTCACGACGATAATTATTGCGATTGCTGTTGCCTTTCAGCGTGACGATTCCAGACAAGCGCTCCTCCAACGAACAGCGCAATGCCCGCCAGCCCCAGCGCGGGCTCCAGCCGGTGGGTGAGCCAGGTTGATAACGCCGAGGTGACCGGACCAATCAACTGCCCAATCGCATACCCGGTGGTGAGCAGGCCTGCCATATAACGCGTGTGGTTTGGCGCCAGCTCGCGGCCGTATAAAAGAGAGAGCTGCACGGCACACAAAAAGCCGCCGCCCACCAGCAGCCCACCCGTCAGCAGCCCGCCAATCCCCGGCAGCAGCCAGGCCGCCAGCACGCCTGCGCCCTGTAACCACAGTACGATCGCCAGCCTGCGGTTAGCCGTTGAGGTATGGCGTAACAGAATACTGAGCCCAATGCCCACCACGGCAGCGAGACCAAAAATCGGCCAGACAAACTGGGCAAACAGGCTGCCGGGAAAACGCACGGCCGCCATTTGCGACAGAAAGGTCGCCGGGAGGATATAGCCAAACCCGGCCAGGCTGTAGCTCCAGACCAGACGCGTTAAATCCGCCGTCAGCACCAGCGGCTCCGGCGCGGAGCCGGGTCGATGGAGCTGCCCGGATCGCGGCAGGTAGCGCGCCACCAGCGCAATCAGCACCAGCGCGAGCACGCCGTAGATTTGCCATGCCGCCCCGGCCGACAGGGACTTCGCCTGAATATAGACGGCGAGCAGCCCGCTCAGGGCAATGCCCGCCCCCGGTCCGGCAAACACCGCAGCGCTCAGGCCCGGTTTACCCAGCTGTCCCAGCCGTTCGTTGGTCCAGGCGGCAATGAGTACCATCGACCAGCCGCTCATGCAGCCAATCACGTAGCGCAGCAGGCCGTGCACGACGGCGTTATCCGCTGCCGCGGAGAGCAGCGTCAGCGCCACCGCGCCGGTGATACCCAGCCAGAGGCGCGTTTCAACGAAGCGGTGCGCACGCATCGCATCCCACGCACCCACCAGATAGCCCAGATAATTCATCGCCGCCACCAGACCCGCGCTGGTCAGCGTAAGCTGTCCGGCAGCAATCATCAGCGGTACCTGAGGCGTAAAGGCAAAGCGCCCTATCCCCATCGCCACCACCAGAACGACAAACCCACTGAGCGCAATACGCAGCGCCATGACCGCTCCAATTGTTAAAGAAAAGTAAATTTATGATGCAGCATCTCGCCGTCTGGCGAAAGTGAAAGTTACTCACAGGTCAATGAAAAGGCTGTATTATGGGTTTTATGAATACGCATTCTCATTAAGGAGCCCTGCATGGAACTGCTCGAAGAGCACCGTTGTTTTGAAGGTCGACAGCAGCGCTGGCGGCACGACTCCACCTCTCTGAACTGTGCAATGACGTTCAGCATTTTCCTGCCGCCGACGGAAAACCCGCCGGTTTTGTTCTGGCTTTCCGGCCTGACCTGTAACGACGAAAACTTCACCACCAAAGCGGGCGCGCAGCGTATTGCCGCCGAGCTGGGCATTGCGCTGGTGATGCCAGACACCAGCCCGCGTGGCGACGATGTGGCCGACGATGCCGGATACGACCTGGGCAAAGGCGCCGGGTTTTATCTCAATGCGACCGAGCAGCCCTGGGCGCGCCACTACCGCATGTATGATTACCTTCGGGATGAACTTCCTGCGCTGGTGCAGTCGCAGTTTGCGGTTGGCGAGCGCTGCGCGATCAGCGGCCACTCAATGGGCGGACACGGGGCGCTCATCATGGCGCTGAAAAATCCGGGGAAATACGTCAGCGTGTCGGCATTTGCACCAATTGTGAACCCAACACAGGTGCCGTGGGGGCAGAAAGCCTTCACACACTATCTGGGTGAGGATGCGGAAAAATGGCAGGCATGGGACAGCTGCGCGCTTATGCTGGCCAGCAAAGCTGAAGAGGCCATTCCCACCCTTATCGATCAGGGTGATGCGGACCAGTTCCTCGCAGGTCAGCTGCAGCCTGCGGTGCTGGCAGAAGCGGCACGCCAGAAAGACTGGCCGCTGACGCTGCGCATTCAGCCGGGATACGATCACAGCTATTACTTCATCGCGTCCTATATTGAGGATCATCTCCGCTTCCATGCGGAGCATTTATTTGCATAAGCACCGCCTGTTTTGCCCGGTGGCGCTTCGCTTACCGGGCCTACGGGCCTGTGCCCTTATGTAGGCCGGGTAAGGCGCAGCCGCCACCCGGCACATGGCTACATCAGAACTTATAATCCACGCCGACAAAGTAGCGACGGCCATCTTCCGTGTAGCTGTAATCGTCGCGGCTCAGATCTTTGTCCAGCAGGTTCTGCACGCCCGCGCGCAGCTTCACGCTTTTCGTCGCCTGCCACGCGGCGCCGGTATTCCAGATAACATAGCCACCCGGCGTTGGGTCGCTGCTGGTCAGCGCGCGTTTCTCACCGGTGTAGTTGCCCTGAACATAGAACGACCAGTCCTGCGTCGCCTTCCAGTCAACGGTCCCGTTGGCGGTGTGGAACGGCAGATCGGACAGCGGTTTGTTGCCGCCGTTGCTGATATCACGACCGTCGTTGTAGGTGTAGTTCAGCGTCACTTTCCAGTCGTCCGCCAATGGGAATTTCAGCTCGGTCTCCACCCCACGGATGCGCGCCTTGTTGACGTTGTAGTAGCGGAAAATCGGTTCACCGTCCGCATTCAGGCCAACGTAGTTAGGGTAGCTCTGCGCCTGCTTCGCATTGGCCGTACGGCTGATGCTGATGCGGTCATCGACGTTATTCTGGAAGGTGGTCACGCTGGCCTGCACGCCCTCTAACCAGCCCTCTTCCCCGCTGTAGTACAGACCGAACTCGAAGCTCTCGCTGGTCTCCGGTTTCAGATCCGGGTTACCGACAATCTCACAGGCACCGCGGCACGAGCCGGTGACCCAGTCCGGGCTCAGCTGCAGCAGTGACGGCGCTTTAAACGCGGTCGCCCAGCCCCCTTTCACCGTGACGGTATCGGTCGCGTTGTAGACCAGATAGGCGCGCGGGCTCCAGTGGTCGCCGTAGGTATCATGGTCGTCCATACGGATGCCGGTGGTCAGCGCCAGAGGTTCAAAAATACGCCACTCGTCCTCCAGGAACAGGGCATACTGGCTTGTCGACGTACTGCTGCCGGAGCCGCCCGTCAGGTTGACCGGATCCTTCAGCTTATCGTGACGCCATTCGCCGCCGAAGGTCATCAGCTGGTTGATGTCGCCCAGCGGCAGCACGTATTTCCCGTCTACCGCGTTGCTCTCGGAGGTGATCGGATTGCTGTTGCCCGGGTTTTTGTTATCCACCTTCTCGCCGTAAACCTTCAGCTCGCTGTTGCCGATGCCCCAGCGGCCGTTGTGGCTGAGAGAGTAGTTCTGACGCTCAAGGCGGTTTTTGTCGAGGGAATCCGAGTCACGATCCTGACGGTCGAAACCGTAGCCCGCCGTAAAGTCGTGATTTTCAGACGGCGTCCAGGCGAATTCCACATTCGCATCGCGGCTGGTGAAGCCTTCAATGCGCGGTGTTTCACCGCTCGCCGTGGTAGAGGACTTCTGCTGACCGTCTTTCTCACGCTTCGCGAGGCTACCGTAGGCTTTCAGCCCTAGCAGGCCGTCCACCAGCGGACCGCTGGTATAGAACTGGCCGTCGTACGTATCACCACGATCGCGATGTTCCTGAATTGTGGAATCGGCGCTCAGGGTGCCCGTCCATTTCTGGCCTATTTTTTTGGTGATAATGTTCACCACGCCGCCCAGCGCATCGGAGCCATAAAGCGAGGACATCGGCCCGCGCACGACTTCGATTCGTTCGATGGCGTCAACCGGCACCCAGTTGAGGTCGAAATCATTATGGCGGAACACTGCGTTACGGGAATTGACGCGCTTGCCGTCGATCAGGATCAGCGTGTAGCTGCTGTCCAGCCCGCGAATACTTACCCCTTTACGGTTGTCCCCTTCGCTTGTGAGCTGCACGCCCGGCACATCCCGTAACACATCTTTCAGGTTCTGAACGGGTTTGCGCTGCAAATCTTCCTGGGTAATCACGCTGATGCTTGCCGGTGCGTCTTTCAGGTTTTGCTCGGTCGCGGAAGCCGTGACAACCATTGTGTCGCCGGATTCCGCTGCGATAACAGGCAGGGCCAGGGACATTGCGGACGCACAAAGTCCTCCCCTGACGAAGGGATTCAACCTAAACATTCCATATCTCCATGAGGTAAATACAACTCAATCAAATCATCATTGCTCACAGCGTCTTCCTTGCCGCCCACATCTCCGGTGGGTCGGTGACACGCTTATTTTTGATAACGATAAAGCAAACGATAATTATTATCAATTAAATTGTTAAGAAATATATCTTTGTTACAGGAGGCGGAAATAAAAAAGCCCGCTCAAACGAGCGGGCTAAGAGAGAGGAAGTGCGATTATTGTTTAAATCGTTCCGGGAATTCCATTTCACTGTAGCGAACGAAGTGTGTTCCTTTCGTCAGCTTGTAGCCAAACCAGATGACGAGGAACAGCGGAATACCAATGTAGGTTGCCGTGACGGCGCCCCAGTCAATGGTGTCCGCCAGGAACGCTTCATAGTTCTGTCCCAGCGTAATAATCAGGCACAGAATGAAGGCGAAAATGGGACCCAGCGGGAAGAACCCTGAGCGATACGGCAGCTGGTTAACGTCATAACCCTGTTTGACGTAGCCACGGCGGAAACGATAGTGGCTAATGGCAATCCCCAGCCAGGCAATAAAGCCCGTCATCCCGGAGGTGTTAAGCAGCCACAGGTACACCGTCTGGTTGCCAAACATAGAGGTCAGGAAGCACAGGCCGGCAATCACCGTTGTGGCGTACAGTGCGTTGCGCGGTACGCCGCCACGGGACAGTTTCGCGAAGATACGCGGCGCTTTACCGTCACATGCCAGCGTGTAGAGCATACGTGTGGACGCGTACATTCCGGAATTACCGGCAGAAAGTACGGCGGTCAGGATAACGGCGTTCATCACTGCTGCGGCTGAAAGCAGGCCGGCATGCTGGAAGACCAGCGTGAACGGGCTGACGCTAATGTCTTTGACATCATTACGCAGCAGGCTTGGATCGGTGTACGGAATGATCAGGCTGATAATCAGGATCGCGAACACATAGAACAGCAGGATACGCCAGAAGACCTGACGAACCGCGCGCGGAATATTCTTCTCCGGGTTTTCTGACTCACCGGCAGCAATGCCAATCAGCTCGGTTCCCTGGAAGGAGAAGCCGACAATCATTGCCACGCCAATCATTGCCGACAGTCCACCGGCAAACGGCGCATCGCCTATTGTCCAGTTACTCCAGCCCGCAGGTTCAGCGCCTTTGAAAATACCAACGATCATCGCCACACCGACGACGATAAAGATGATGACGGTTGCCACTTTGATCAAAGAGAACCAGTATTCCGCTTCGCCGAAACCGCGCACGGAGATGTAGTTCAGCAGGAAGATGACGGCCAGGAACAGGGCGCTCCAGATCCAGCCCGGCGTATCCGGGAACCACCAGTTCATCACCAGCTGTGCGGCAACGAGGTCAACGGCAATAGTGACCGCCCAGTTGTACCAGTAGTTCCAGCCCAGCGCGAAGCCGAAGCCTTCTTCAACGTATTTTTGACCGTAGGTCGAGAACGAACCGGATACCGGCATGTACGCGGCCAGTTCGCCGAGACTGGTCATCAGGAAGTACACCATCAGGCCAATCAGGATATAAGAGAAAAGTGCCCCACCCGGGCCGGCTGCCGAAATCGTTGCGCCAGAGGCAACGAAAAGACCTGTACCGATGGAGCCGCCAATGGCGATCATCGTCAGGTGACGCGCCTTGAGTTCACGACGTAGCGTGGGCGCTTCTGTGGTTTTAATTTCTGAAACCATATGAAAATGCTGTCCATTTAATAAATGAGGCGCGATTGTAGCAGACGATCCGCGTTCCTTCCGGCAGAAATACTCAGTTATAAGAGAGCTTCATGACGCGGCCAGGATTATAAGTAAAGCATAATTTTTCCCTCTTCCCTTTGGGGTGAGGGACGATGTCAGATTTCGCAATAGCGCAGAAAACGCTGCAGGGAGCTGGAAAGGTGTTTCTGGCGATGATGAATGCACCACAGCGTGCGCACCAGTTTCGGGAGCGGAACGGGAATTTCCACCAGCGATCCGGTTTCCAGCTGTTCGGCAATAACGCGCCGGGAAAGGCAGCTGATACCCAGCCCGTGGCGCACCGCGTGCTTAATCGCCTCTGAGTTCCCCAATTCCATCCCCAGCTGGAAATGCGGCAGATGGGAAAGCAGCAGATAATCGACAATTTCACGCGTGCCGGAGCCCTGCTCGCGCAGGATCCACTGCGCCTGCGCCAGCCGCTCCAGCGTCACCTCGCCCTGCAATAACGACGAGGCCGGGGACGCAAACACCACCAGCTCGTCTTCCAGCCAGGGCTCGGCAATGATATCGACGTTGTGGCAGGGCCCCTCGATGAGGCCGATATCCACGCGGAAGTCGATCACCGCGTTGATGACGTCCTGGCTATTGCCCACGCTCATCTCCAGCGGCAGGGTCGGGAAATCCCGACGATAGCGGGCGATCACCTCCGGGAGAATGTAGTTCCCGATGGTGCTGCTGGCGTAGACGCGGATCGCGCCGTTATCTTCGCGGAACAGCTGTTCGATTTCGATAGCCTGCTCCAGCAGCGCCAGCGCGCGTGGATAAAGAAGACGACCGTGTTCGTTGACCACCAGACGCTTCCCTACCCTGTCGAAAAGCTGAACGCCCAGCTGTCCTTCAAGATCGGTCAACGCCGCGCTGACCGCAGACTGCGAGAGCGCCAGCATTTGTGACGCCTGGGTCGTCGAGCCGCTTTTCAGCACCTCGGCAAACACTTCTAGCTGACGCAAAGTAATGTGCATGGTTGCTTACCACTTATATAGATTGATTATAAGTATATAATCAATTTTATTTTTAAGCCAGACCGCCGTAACCTTTAGCCAGACAAAGGAGAAGGTTATGTCAGAAATCACCTTACAACATCATCGTACAGTGTGGCACTTCGTGCCGGGTCTTGCGCTCAGCGCCGCAGTGACCGCCGTCGCGCTATGGGGCGGCAGCATCCCGGCCATCGCAGGCGCAGGTTTCAGCGCGCTGACGCTCGCCATTTTGCTCGGCATGGTCGTGGGTAACACCGTTTATCCACATATCTGGAAATCCTGCGACGGCGGCGTGATCTTTGCCAAGCAGCATCTGCTGCGTCTTGGGATCATTCTTTATGGCTTTCGTCTCACCTTTTCGCAGATTGCGGATGTGGGTGCGAGCGGGATCGCCATCGACGTTCTGACCCTGACCAGCACCTTTTTACTGGCCTGCTTTATCGGTCAGAAAGTGTTTGGCCTGGACAGGCAAACCAGCTGGCTGATCGGTGCCGGGAGCAGTATCTGTGGCGCAGCGGCGGTGCTGGCAACGGAGCCGGTCGTGAAAGCCGAAGCCAGCAAGGTAACGGTTGCCGTCGCGACGGTGGTGATCTTCGGTACGCTGGCGATTTTCCTCTACCCGGCCATGTATCCGCTGGTCGCCCACTGGTTTAGCCCGGAAACCTACGGCATCTATATCGGCTCGACCATGCACGAAGTGGCCCAGGTGGTCGCAGCAGGACATGCCATTAACCCGGACGCCGAAAACGCGGCGGTGATTGCCAAAATGCTGCGCGTGATGATGCTGGCGCCGTTCCTGATTTTCCTGGCCGCACGGGTTAAACAGCTGGCACCGGCTGGCGGCAGCGAGAAGAGCAAAATCACCATTCCGTGGTTTGCGATCCTGTTCATCGTGGTCGCTATCTTTAACTCCTTCCACCTGCTGCCGAAAGCGGTGGTGGATATGCTGGTGACGCTGGATACCGTACTGCTGGCGATGGCCATGGCGGCGCTGGGGGTGACCACGCACGTCAGCGCGCTGAAAAAAGCCGGTGCGAAACCGCTGCTGATGGCGCTGGTGCTCTTCATCTGGCTGATTGTCGGCGGTGGCGCAATTAACCTCGCGGTCCATAGCCTGATGGCATAAACCACTACATCCTTCTCCTGTTAACCCGCTATCATAGGCATTTCGGGTTAACAGGAGTCCCTTTATGAAATATGTTGGAGCGCACGTCAGCGCTGCAGGTGGCCTTGCGAATGCCGCCATTCGTGCCGCCGAAATTGAGGCGACCGCTTTCGCCCTGTTCACCAAAAATCAGCGCCAGTGGCGCGCCGCACCGCTCACCGCTGAGGTGATTGATGATTTCAAAGCCGCCTGTGAGAAATACCGCTACGGGCCCGGCCAGATCCTCCCCCACGACAGCTACCTGATCAACCTCGGTCACCCGGTTGAAGAAGCGCTGGAAAAATCCCGCGAGGCGTTTCTTGATGAAGTGCAGCGCTGCGAACAGCTGGGGCTGACGCTGCTGAACTTCCATCCGGGCAGCCATCTGATGCAGATCGACGAAGATGCCTGCCTGGCGCGCATTGCCGAGTCCATCAACATCACGCTGGATAAAACCAAAGGCGTGACGGCGGTGATTGAGAACACCGCTGGTCAGGGCAGCAACCTCGGCTTTAAGTTCGAACATCTGGCGGCGATTATCGACGGCGTGGAGGACAAATCCCGCGTCGGCGTGTGCATTGATACCTGCCACGCGTTTGCCGCCGGTTATGACCTGCGCACCACCGAGGCAACAAAAAACACGTTTGATGAGTTCGAGCGCATTGTGGGCTTTAAATATCTGCGTGGAATGCACTTAAACGATGCGAAAAGCGCCTTTGGTAGCCGCGTTGACCGCCATCACAGCCTGGGCGAAGGCAACATTGGCCACGATGCGTTCCGCTTTATCATGCAGGACGCCCGCTTCGACGGTATTCCGATGGTGCTTGAAACCATCAATCCGGACATCTGGGCAGAAGAGATTGCCTGGCTGAAGGCACAGCAAACCGCTGAACAGGCGGCATAAAAAAAGCCGGGTGCGTAATGCGACCCGGCTTTTTGTTGTTTATCGCTTACGCTGCTTTCGCCACAACTTCCGCTTCCGGACGTTTCAGCACCGCGTAAGAGAGGCCCGCCACCAGCGTACCGGCAACAATCGCCAGCAGGTAACCCAGTACCGGGGTGATGGCGCCAGGGATCAGCAGCACGAACAGACCGCCGTGTGGTGCCATCAGTTTTGCGCCAATCGCCATGGAGATCGCCCCCGTCACGGCACCACCTGCGATACAGCACGGCAGCACACGCATTGGGTCACGCGCCGCGAACGGAATCGCGCCTTCGGTGATGAAGCACAGCCCCAGCACCAGCGCGGCTTTACCGCCTTCCTGCTGCGCTTTATCGAACTTACGACGGGCAATAATCGTCGCCAGGCCGAGCGCCAGCGGAGGCACCATGCCTGCCGCCATGATCGCCGCCATTGGTGCGTAGGTTTGGGTACTCAGCAGGCCCACACCAAAGGCGTACGCCGCTTTGTTCACCGGACCACCCATGTCGGTACACATCATGCCGCCGAGGATTGCACCCAGCAGAACCGCGTTCGCGGTGCCCATGGTCTGCAGCCAGTGGGTCAGACCCGCCAGGATGCCTGCAACCGGCTTACCAATCAGGTAAATCATCGCCAGGCCGACCACCAGGCTGGAAATCAGCGGGATGATCAGGATCGGCTTCAGCGCTTCCATACTCTGCGGCAGCTTCAGCTTCGAGCTAATCAGCTTCGCGACGTAACCGGCGAGGAAGCCCGCGATGATACCGCCGATAAAGCCGGAACCGGTGCTCACGGCCAGCATACCGCCGATAAGACCCGGGGTCAGACCCGGGCGGTCAGCAATGGAGAAGGCAATAAAGCCCGCCAGTACCGGCACCATCAGGGCGAAGGCTGAGCCCCCGCCGATCTGCATCAGCGCTGCCGCCAGCGTTCCTTCTTCTTTAAACGCCGTGATACCAAACGCGAACGAGAGCGCGATACACAGACCGCCCGCGACCACCATCGGCAGCATGTAAGACACGCCGGTCAGCAGGTGACGATAGGCGCCTGCGGACTCTTTCTTCCCTTCCGTCGCGGTCTGGCGCGCGCCGGTTGCCTGATACGGCTTCGCTTCCACCAGCGCTTTATCAAACTCCTGCGCGGTCTTTTTCAGCGCCAGGCCGGTGGAGGTGCGGTACATTGGCTTACCGGCAAATTTCGCCAGGTCCACTTCGATATCCGCCGCCACAATCACCAGATCGGCCTCCGCCACTTCCTCTGGGGTGATGGCATTGCCGGCACCGACGGAGCCGCGCGTTTCAACTTTTACCCACCAGCCGCGTTTTTTCGCTTCGGTTTCAATGGCTTCAGCCGCCATAAAGGTGTGAGCCACCCCCGTCGGACAGGCCGTCACCGCAACAATGCGTTTCGGGCCCGTGGCCGCAGCCGGTGCCGTCGCGACAGGCGCGCTGTAGACAGACGCGTGATCTTTCGCTTCGCTCAGGAACAGTTCCGGATGTGCCACCGCGCGATTAATATCGCCCAGCCACACTTTTTTGCCGTTCAGCGCACTGTCAGCCGGGATGTTGTCGCCCAGGACAATGGCCAGTTCGGCATCGCCCGGGTTATCAGTCATCTCGAGATGTGCTTTGTTCGCCGCCGCTCCCAGCAAGGTCTTCGCCATATAGGCGCGTGCCTGTCCGAGACCGGAGTCAATGATCAGCAGCGTTTTCATTATTCCTCTCCTGCTGTTAGTTAAAAGGTTTTAAGTCAACGCGCGCCATCATCGCGGCTAACTGGGTACGATCGGTAATACCGACATTGCTCTGGCTGACGGCCAGGGCAGCAACGGCAGTGGCAAGACGTAAAGTATGTTCACTGGATTCCCGCATCAGCAGACCATAAATCAGTCCGCCAACCATGGAATCCCCTGCGCCAACGGTACTCACAACCTCCATTGACGGCGGTTTGGCGATCCATTCGCCAGACGCGTTAACCCACAACGCGCCTTCTGCACCAAGCGAGATCACCACGTGAGCGATACCCTGCTCGCGCAGCGCATGGGCAGCGTCAATCACATCTTTTAATTCTGGCAGCTTACGGCCCGCCCAGATCTCCAGTTCGCGGCGATTTGGTTTCACCAGCCACGGAGAGGCTTTGAGACCCGCGACCAGCGCGTCACGGCTGCTGTCAAAAATAATGCATGGGCACTGGCTGCGCAGGCGCGTCATCCAGTCGGTAAACGCTTCCGGGCTGACGCCGGATGGCAGGCTGCCGCTGACGCACACCATATCGAACTGGCCCAGCCAGGTCAGCGAGTCGTTGACAAAGCGTTCCCAGTCTGACGGCGTCACTTCGAAGCCAGAGAAGTTCAGATCGGTCACTTCACCGTCTTTCTCCGTCAGCTTAACGTTGATACGGGTACGGCCCTGAACAATCTGGAAACGGTTGGCAATGCCCAGCTCGCTGAACAGCTGCTGGAAACCATCCTGGTTGTCTTTGCCGAGGAATCCGCCCACGGTGACATCGATACCGAGATCCTTGAGCACTTTCGCGACGTTAATCCCTTTGCCCGCAGCATGCAGGCCGGTGGTACGCACGAGGTTAACTTCGCCGCGCTCAATTTCCGGGCAAAACCCCACCAGGTCATAAGCCGGGTTCAGCGTAATAGTCGCAACACGTCTGCTCATTATGCGCCCTCCCCCAGACCCGCCGCGATGGCATCGCCAATCGCTTTCAGCGCCTGTTCAGCATCGGCACCCTGCGCGGTGAAACGCAGACGGTGGCCTTTCTTCACGCCCAGCGCGACCACTTTCATCAGACTACGGCCGTTGGCCGGTTTGCCCGTGCCGTCAAGATTCGCCACGGTAATCTCACTCTCAAATTGTTTAATGGTATTCACCAGCATGGTACCCGGACGGGCATGCAGGCCGTGCTCGTTACGCACCACGAACTCCGCGGTTTGCACGTCATCCGTCAGCGCATCATCACTGGTCAGCAGTGCCAGCACGGTGGACGCATCAGCGTTCAGCAGTTTTTCAGCTTTGTTGTTCAGCAGCAGATCGCCAAGACGCTTCAGCACGGAAACCGGCTGTTTATCAGCCATCGCGACGGTCACCAGCATGGCTGCGCGCTCGCCTTCTACCTCAAACGCCGTGGCAGCACGGCTCACGGCAATCGCACTGCGCAGGTTGCCTTCAGCACTGTCGTTCAGCCAGATGCCCTGACCCAGATTCAACGGCTTATCGTTAATCACGCGCGTCACAAAGGTGGCATCCGCCGCGCCGGCCTCTTTCAGACGACCCGCGTTCAGCGCCTGCAGCGTCACCAGATCGGAAGCAACCACATCCAGCGTCAGCGTTTCATTATCCAGTTTCAGCGCTTCACTCTGTTTTTCGCCCATCAGCAAGGCGCGCAGCTCTTCCGCGGTGGTGGCGGATTTAAGCTGTTCAGCCACCGCGTCATCGCTCAGGACATGCGTCAGCTGACGCAGCAGACCTAAATGTTCATCGCTGCTGGCCGCGATACCGATGGCCACATAGGCCACCTGACCGTCGCCCCAAAGCACGCCCTGCGGGAACTGATACACCTTAACGCCGGTTTTCAGCACCTGATCGCGGGTGTCGGTGGTACCGTGCGGAATGGCAATGCCATTGCCGAGGAAGGTTGAAGTCTGCTGCTCGCGGGCCAGCATGCCGTTGACATAGCCGTCCGCGACTTTACCCGCCTGCACAAGCGCAGCGGCAACCTGGCGAATAGCCTCTTCTTTATCCCCGGCCTGAGCGCCCGGGTGGATATCCTGAACAGATAACTGGAACATGGTTCTCCACTCCTGCTGAACTTGAATCGTTTCAGCTTTAATGAGAAAAAATGCGCTAGCCTGCTCCGTTTGTTAAAACAAGATAGCGCTGAAACGTTTCAAAAAGTCTTGCGCTTTCTGCTGTTCCTTGCAAGTAAACTCGTCTTTCTGATATCAGAATTTAGAGATACAGCACATTTCTTCTTCATTGAGCTGAATTTTGCTGAAGTTCAGCAAGTCAGTTTCAGCTAAGGTCAGCAGCGTGAGAGGCAAGTTGAAATGCCATTTTGATTTTTCGTGGCATCATTGACCGCACCCACTGTTTATTTTTTAGCTGACGGCGTACACTCCGCCCCTCTCTGCTACTCGCTAATTATAAAACATGCATAACACCCCTGCGGCTGCCTCGCCAAAGCCCTTTGACTTGACCTCAGCGGCCTTCCTGATTGTTGCCTTTTTCACGGGTATTGCCGGTGCGTTACAGACGCCGACGCTGAGCTTATTTCTGACCAATGAGGTTCATGTTCGTCCGGCGCTGGTTGGCTTCTTTTTTACCGGAAGCGCAATCATCGGCATCCTGGTCAGTCAGTTTCTGGCGGGGCGATCCGACAGAAAAGGCGATCGTAAAAGCCTGATCGTTTTCTGCTGCCTGCTGGGGGTCATGGCCTGCGTTCTGTTTGCCTGGAACCGCAACTACTTCATTCTGCTTTTCGTCGGGGTATTCCTGAGCAGCTTTGGCTCGACGGCTAACCCACAGCTGTTTGCGCTTGCCCGCGAACACGCCGACCATACCGGACGTGAAGCGGTGATGTTCAGCTCTGTCCTGCGTGCACAGGTGTCGCTGGCGTGGGTGATTGGCCCGCCGCTGGCCTACGCGCTGGCGATGGGTTTTGGCTTTACGGTGATGTACCTGAGCGCGGCAGTCGCGTTTGTGGCGTGCGGCGCGCTGGTGTGGTTCTTCCTGCCGTCCATGCGCAAAGAGCCCAAGGTGGCAACGGGTGTGCTGGAAGCGCCGCGCCGTAACCGCCGCGATGCCCTGCTCCTGTTCGCGATCTGCACGCTGATGTGGGGCACCAACAGCCTGTATATCATCAATATGCCGCTGTTTATCATTAATGAACTGCACCTGCCGGAGAAGCTGGCGGGCATCATGATGGGCACCGCAGCCGGGCTTGAGATCCCGACCATGCTGATCGCGGGCTATTACGCCAGGCGCTTCGGAAAGCGTTTTTTAATGCGCATCGCCGCCGTCGCCGGTCTGCTGTTTTATATCGGTATGCTGACGGTACATACGCCGGGGCTGTTGCTGGCGTTACAGCTGCTGAACGCTATCTATATTGGTATTCTCGCCGGGATAGGCATGCTTTATTTCCAGGATCTGATGCCGGGCCAGGCAGGCTCCGCCACCACCCTTTATACTAATACCACCCGCGTGGGCTGGATTATTGCCGGTTCAATGGCCGGTGTCGTGGCCGAAATCTGGAACTATCACACGGTGTTCTGGATTGCGCTGGTGATGTGTACGCTGACGATGGGCTGCCTGGCGAGGATTAAAGACGTTTAAGGCGCGGTGAGCGCTTCCAGCTCAAGAAGGTACGTTATCGCCTGCTCTCGCGTGCTGCCGCACATTTCAGCCGTGGGCTGAAGCCCGGAGCAGACATTCGGGCGCAACGGTGAGCCAAAGATCATGCACAGGTTCGTTTCCGAGAGCTGAACGCAGCGGGTATTGGCAGGTTTGCCCTCGGGCATTCCTGGAATGGGGCTTGAAATGGACGGTGCAGTACAGCACGCGCCACAATCGGGACGACAATCCATAAATGCTCTCTTTCGCTGGCGAATGCCCGTACGGTCGGGCATCGCGCGCACAGTAACACCTTTTGTGTATTGATAGCAAAAGCCACGAATTCCTCTTGCCTGAAAGGCCGCGCGCGAGTAATTTGGCGCGATATTTTTTACCTCCCGTAAACAGGATTACTGCAATGCCAAGAGCGAACGAAATTAAGAAAGGTATGGTACTGAATTACAACGGCAAATTGCTGATTGTGAAAGATATCGATATTCAGGCACCAAGCGCCCGTGGTGCAGCTACGCTGTACAAAATGCGTTTCGCCGATGTGCGTACCGGCCTGAAGGTGGAAGAGCGCTTTAAAGGTGACGATATCGTCGATACCGTGACCCTGACCCGTCGCTATGTTGATTTCTCCTACATCGACGGCAACGAATATGTGTTCATGGACAAAGAAGATTACACCCCGTATATCTTCACCAAAGACCAGATTGAAGAAGAGCTGCTGTTCATCCCGGAAGGCGGTATGCCTGATATGCAGGTTCTGACCTGGGACGGCGTGCTGCTGGCGCTGGAACTGCCTCAGACCGTCGATCTGGAAATCGTTGAAACCGCACCAGGCATCAAAGGCGCATCCGCCAGTGCCCGCAACAAACCGGCTACCCTGACCACCGGCCTGGTTGTACAGGTGCCGGAATACCTTTCTGCTGGCGAGAAAATCCGCATCCATATCGAAGAAAAACGCTATATGGGTCGCGCTGACTGATTGCGGCGTTTGTCGGGTGGCGCTACGCTTACCCGACCTACGAAAAAACCGGCCCTGAAGCCGGTTTTTGTGTTTTTGTAGGCTGGGAAGGCGAAGCCGCCACCCGGCAATTCCGGTTACAGCAGCTCCGGATACTTCGTCATCTTCAGCGCCAGCTCAACGCCGCGCACTTCCGCCATCCCTTTAAGACGGCCAATCGCCGAATAGCCCGGGTTGGTTTTCTTACGCAGATCGTCCAGCATCTGGTGTCCGTGATCCGGACGGAACGGGATAGGACGCACATCGCCAGCCTGCTTGCGACGCGCCTCTTCCGCCAGAATAGCGTCCACCACCGCGACCATATTCACATCGCCGCCCAGGTGCGCCGCCTCGTGGAAGGTTTTTGGGTTCTCTTCACGGCAGGTCGCACGCAGATGCGTAAAGTGAATGCGATCGCCGAAGGTTTCAATCATCCGCACCAGGTCGTTATCCGCCCGCACGCCGTAGGAGCCGGTACACATGGTAAAGCCGTTGTGGATGCTGTCGACCGTCTCTTTCAGCCACTGCATATCTTCAATCGTAGACACGATACGCGGCAGGCCGAGGATAGGACGCGGGGGATCGTCCGGATGTACCGCCAGGCGAACCCCCACCTCTTCCGCGACCGGCACAATTGCGCGCAGGAAATACGCCATGTTTTCACGCAGCTGCTGCTTATCAATATTGCCGTACTCCGCCAGGCGGGCGCGGAACTGATCCAGCGTATACCCCTCTTCGGCACCCGGCAGGCCCGCAATAATATTACGGGTCAGCTTTTCGATATCCGCGTCGCTGGCGGCATTGAACCATTGGAGCGCCTGCTGCTGCTCTTCCGCGGTGTAATCCGCGTCTGCGCCAGAGCGTTTCAGAATGTGCAGTTCGAATGCCGCAAAGGCAATCTGATCGAAACGCAGCGCTTTTGAGCCGTCCGGCATTTGATATTCGAGGTCTGTACGCGTCCAGTCCAGAATGGGCATGAAGTTGTAGCAAACGGTATCAATACCGCAGGCCGCGAGGTTACGGATGCTCTGCTGATAGTTGGCAATCCAGGCCTGATACTCGCCGGAATGGGTTTTGATGTCTTCGTGAACCGGAATGCTTTCCACCACAGACCAGGTTAATCCCTTTTCCGCCAGCAGCGCCTGACGCGTCTGGATTTCCTCTACCGGCCAGACCTGACCGTTAGGAATATGATGCAGCGCCGTGACGACACCCGTTGCGCCAGCCTGACGCACATCATCAAGAGAAACCGGATCGTTCGGCCCGTACCAACGCCAGGTTTGTTCCATTGCCTCACCCTCTTAAGTTGTTATACCAATATGCGTTACTACAATGACGACTACCATACATGTTTACCGCTAAGGGTCAATACACCGCCACACATTGATTGATCAAACTCACATAACGGGGATATTTACGGCTCACCAATTTTATTTGCTGTCATATAACTTTACACTGGCATTGTTAATTAATGGTTAATCAGGTGTATCTCATGAAGACAATTGCCTCCACCGCCCTTCCTGCCCGGGTTCAGCAACCGCGCTACGATCGTCAGCAACTGCGCTCCCGCATCGTCCACTTTGGCTTTGGCGCGTTTCACCGTGCGCACCAGGCCTTGTTAACAAATCGGGTGCTGAATGAAAAAGGCGGCGACTGGGGGATTTGTGAGATTAGCCTCTTCAGCGGCGATGTGCTGATGAGCCAGCTGCGCGCGCAGGATCATCTGTTCACCGTGCTGGAAAAAGGGGCTGAAGGAAATGAGGCGATTATCGTCGGTGCCGTCCATGAATGCCTGAACGCAAAGCTGGACTCCCTGCCCGCTATTATTGAGAAATTTTGCGAACCTCAGGTCGCGATTGTCTCGCTCACCATCACAGAAAAAGGCTATTGCATCGATCCCGCGACCGGGAAACTCGACCTGAATAACCCCCGGATCGTCCACGACTTTGAAAACCCCTCAGAGCCACATTCCGCCCCTGGGATCCTGGTCGAAGCCCTCCACCGCCGCCGCGAGCGCGGCCTGCCCGCCTTTACCGTGCTATCTTGCGACAATATCCCGGACAACGGGCACGTGGTGAAAAACGCGGTGCTGGGCATGGCGCAAAAACGTTCCGCAGGGTTATCTGAATGGATTGATAGCCACGTGAGTTTCCCGGGGACGATGGTCGACAGGATTGTGCCCGCCGCAACGGAGGCCTCGCTGGCGGAAATCACCGACGCGCTCGGCGTGGAAGATCCGTGCGCCATCAGCTGCGAGCCGTTCATTCAGTGGGTAATAGAAGATAATTTTGTCGCCGGCCGTCCCGAGTGGGAAGTGGCGGGTGTCCAGATGGTGCAGGATGTTCTGCCGTGGGAGCAGATGAAATTACGCATGCTCAACGGCAGCCACTCTTTCCTGGCGTATCTCGGGTATCTTGCCGGCTACGCGCATATTAATGAATGCATGGAGGACGCAGCGCTCCGAGAAGCCGCCCGTCGGCTGATGCTGAACGAGCAGGCCCCCACCTTACGGATTAAGGATGTCGACCTCACCGCGTATGCCGATAGCCTGCTCGAACGCTTTGCCAACCCGGCCCTCCAGCATCGGACCTGGCAAATCGCGATGGACGGTAGCCAGAAGCTTCCGCAAAGAATGCTGGACGGGATCCGCGTTCATCTTGAGCGAAACACGCCGTGGTCGCTGCTGGCCCTGGGCGTGGCAGGCTGGATACGCTACGTCAGCGGCACCGACGAGCGCGGCAACGCGATTGACGTTCGCGATCCCCTCAGCGATAAAATCCGCACGATCGTCAACGCCAGCAGCGACATCGACCGCGTCCCCGCGCTGCTGGGGCTGAGCGAAGTGTTTGGTCACGATCTCGCGCACAATCGTGTTTTTGTTGAGGCTGTTAGCCAGGCCTATCAGTGCATCACCCGTCACGGCGCACGTCAGGCTGTTATCGAAACGTTAAATATTTAACGATTGTTGCGCTTAACGCGAACGGATAAAGCCTCCGTTCGCCCTTCCCCTTCTCACAGGTCACGTTTTTCGCCAGGATAGAGAACAGTGTTATCGCATCATCATTCTCATCCGGAGCGCACGTGACCAAAACCAACCTCATCACCGGTTTTCTCGGCAGCGGTAAAACCACCTCAATTCTCCACCTGCTGGCGAATAAAGATCCGGCCGAGAAGTGGGCCGTCCTGGTCAATGAATTTGGCGAGGTGGGCATTGACGGCGCGTTACTGTCATCCAGCGGCGCGATGATTAAAGAGATCCCCGGCGGATGCATGTGCTGCGTCAATGGCCTGCCGATGCAGGTGGGGCTCAATACCCTGCTGCGTCAGGGCAAACCCGACCGCCTGCTGATTGAGCCCACCGGGCTGGGCCACCCGAAGCAGATCCTCGATTTACTGACCGCCCCGGTTTACGAGCCGTGGATCGATCTGCGCGCCACACTGTGCCTGCTCGATCCGCGTCAGCTTCTGGATGACAAGGCGGTGGCCAACGAGAACTTCCGCGATCAGCTCGCCTCGGCGGACGTTATCGTCGCCAACAAGGAAGATCGCGCCACGCCTGAAAGCCAGGCCGCGCTGGAGGCGTGGTGGCAACATTTTGGCGGCAATCGCACGCGGGTGCAGACCACGCAGGGGAATATTGATAGCGCCCTGCTTGACCTGCCTCGTCTGAACCTCACCGAGCTGCCTGCCAGTGCGGATCATGCGCACAGCCATCCGGTTAAGCAGGGTCTGGCAGCCCTGAGCCTGCCGGAGCACCAGCGCTGGCGTCGTAACCTGAACAGCGGCCAGGGATACCAGGCCTGCGGATGGATTTTCGATGCTGAGACCGTTTTCGATACTATCGGGATTCTGGAGTGGGCCCGCCTTGCGCCCGTCGATCGCGTGAAAGGGATCATGCGCACGCCGGACGGACTGGTGCGGATCAACCGTCAGGGCGACGATTTCTTCATTGAAACGCAAAACGTGGCGCCGCCTGACAGCCGAATAGAGTTAATTAGTGCGGTTAACGCCGACTGGAATGCCCTCCAGTCCAGCCTGTTGAGGATTCGTTTAAGTTCGGGCGGCTAACGTTGCCCCAGTTTTCACTCTATGCAGAACGTTATGACAACTCGATTTCCCTTGATATTACTGCTTAATGTCGCCGGTCTGGCGCTTTTCTTCTCCTGGTATATCCCGGCGAATCATGGTTTCTGGTTCCCCCTGGATTCTGGCATCTTTCACTTCTTCAACCAGGCGCTGGTGAAGAGCGACGCATTCCTGTGGCTGGTGGCCATCACAAACAACCGCGCCTTCGACGGCTTCTCGCTGCTGGCCATGGGCTGCCTGATGCTCTCTTTCTGGCTGAAAGAGGATAAAGCGGGACGTCGGCGTATTCTGATTATCGGTCTGGTAATGCTGCTGTTTGCTGTCGTCATTAATCAGCTGGCTACCGCGATTATTCCGGTTAAGCGTTCCAGCCCTACGCTCTTTTTCACCGATATTTATCGCGTCAGTGAGCTGCTGCATATTCCAACAAAAGATGCGTCGAAGGACAGTTTCCCCGGCGATCACGGCATGATGCTGCTCATTTTTTCCGCAGTCATGCTTCGCTATTTCGGCCGAAAAGCGTTTGCCATAGCCCTGATTATTTTTGTGGTTTTTGCCTTCCCGCGCGTAATGATTGGCGCTCACTGGTTCACCGATATTGCTGTCGGTTCGCTCTCCGTTGCGCTGATTGCGCTGCCGTGGTGTTTAATGACCCCGCTGAGCGACAGGATAATAGCGTTGTTCGATCGCTATCTTCCCGGTAGAGCGCAACAACAATTAAACAAATAACTAACCTAAATTAACGTGAGCTATCAGGGATCGACATGATCCCCGATAGCCTTCCCGCCACGATCTTTTCCCTCTGTCATATTCCTGTCATCACATTCATGATAAAAATGAAGCAATTGCGCGATCACGCGTCGGATCTGACCGCATTTTAAGCAATTACGGATTTTTACTTTCTGTATCACATTTTCTTATAAAAAAAAGGCTTTTTTTACTCGCAATACCCCTGGCAATCGGTTAATCTCGAACTCGTTTTGCCCCATAGGGATAATTATTTCGATGGTGAATAATTTTGTGCGCTATGCCACAAATGTGACCAGAAAGAATTGTCTCAATGTGAACAGATAATTAGTCTCGTCACGTTTGGCATTTTTATAACGATATTTGTCGTTAAGGACTTCAAGGGAAAATAAACAAAATGGTCAAATCTCAACCGTTTCTGAGATATATCTTGCGGGGGATCCCGGCGATAGCAGTCGCGGTACTGTTATCTGCATGTAGTACATCGAACACCGCGAAGAATATGCATCCTGAGACGCGTGTTGTGGGAATGGAAGATTCCTCTTCACTGCAAGCCTCTCAGGATGAATTTGAAAATATGGTACGTAATCTGGACGTGAAGTCCCGCATTATGGACCAGTATGCTGACTGGAAAGGCGTGCGTTATCGTCTTGGCGGCAGCACGAAAACAGGTATTGATTGTTCCGGTTTTGTACAGCGTACGTTCCGCGAGCAATTTGGGTTAGATCTTCCGCGTTCAACCTATGAACAGCAGGAGATGGGCAAGTCGATTTCACGTACCAAACTGCGCACCGGCGATTTAGTTCTGTTCCGCGCGGGGTCTACAGGTCGACATGTTGGCATCTACATTGGTAATGACCAGTTCGTACATGCCTCCACCAGTAGCGGTGTGACCATTTCCAGCATGAACGAACCGTACTGGAAGAAGCGTTATAACGAAGCGCGCCGCGTACTGACCCGCAGTTAATATAACTATTGTATCGTTGGTTATCCCTTGGCTGGCGATATGATGAAAAAAAGCACTGCTTCGGCAGTGTTTTTTTTTGCCCGTTACACTGAATACATCAAGCGGCTTTTCAGGAATCACGACGTCTATGCTCACCCGCTACTTCTCCAGTAATCGTAAAATACTGATCCTCAGTATTATCACGGGTCTCATCACCGCCCTGCTCCTGGGTTCCCTGCAATTTTCGTGGAGTTACCACAAGCGGGAAGTCAAATTCGACACCCTGGTGAATGATGTGAGCGCCTACATGGGGAGCTATTTCGAAGACCTAAAAAAAGCGGTCAATGTCCTCCAGCCTCTCACGCTGAACACGTGCCAGGACGTCAACCAGGAACTCACCTCACGCGCGGCCTTCAGCATTAACGTTCGCGCCTTCCTGCTGGTCCGGGACAAGATGGCATTCTGCTCCTCGGCAACAGGCCCGATGAATGCCCCGATGGAGACGCTCATACCTGAGCTGAATATCAATAAACAGATCGATATGGCGTTGCTTCCGGGTACCCCCATGCTGCCTGATGAACCTGCGATTGCGATCTGGTACCGCAACCCATTAGTGAAGGACGGCGGGGTGTTCACTTCTGTGAATATTAATCTGACGCCTTACCTGCTCTATACTGAGCGCCAGGACGAGTTCGCGGGTATCGCTATCATTATCGGCGATAACGCCTTGTCGACGCGGTCCAACACGCTGGTTCATACCCGCGACTTGCATGACATCCCGGTCCGCACGGCGACGCTGAAAGACCTCCCCCTGACCATCAACCTGTATGCGGACGCATGGACCAGCGATGAAATTCTCTACGCGCTGTTCTTCGGGCTGGTATGCGGGATTTGTGCCGGATCGCTTAACTACTACATCCTCAGCATTCGGCTCAACCCGGGTAAAGAAATTTTAAGCGCTATCAAGCGCGGTCAGTTTTATGTGGTTTATCAGCCCGTCGTCGATGCCAAATCGCTCAGGATGACCGGGCTTGAAGTCCTGATGCGCTGGAAACACCCGACAATGGGGGAAATTCCGCCGGACGCGTTTATCAATTTTGCCGAAGCACAGAAGCTGATTGTCCCGCTGACGCTGCATCTCTTTGACCTTATCATTCACGATGCTCCCGTGTTACAAACGCTGTTACCTCCGGGCGCAAAGGTGGGTATTAACATTGCACCGGGGCATCTGCATGCGGAAAGCTTCAAGGACGATATGCGCACCTTCAAAGCCCTGCTGCCGCCGGATTACTTCCAGATCGTGCTGGAAATTACCGAGCGCGATATGCTCAACCATCGGGAGGCCAACACCCTTTTCGAATGGCTGCATAACGAAGGGTTTGAAATCGCCATTGATGATTTTGGTACCGGCCACAGCGCGCTGATTTACCTTGAGCATTTCACCATGGACTACCTCAAAATCGACCGTGGTTTTGTTAATGCGATCGGTACCGAGACCGTGACGTCGCCGGTGCTGGATGCCGTTCTGACGCTGGCAAGACGACTGAATATGTCGACCGTCGCCGAAGGGGTAGAGACGCCGGAACAGGCGGCCTGGCTGCGCGAACACGGCGTTAACTTCCTGCAGGGATACTGGATTAGCCGCCCGATGCCGCTGGCGCAGTTCCGCGAATGGCGGCCTGATATTTCGCCCGAAGGCGATTAATTTCACATTGCCCGTGACGTCACTTATTATTCAGCTTAACCGAGCCGGTCTGTAGAGAGGGAGCTGCCGCGAGATGCTTATGCGCTTTATGTTGCTGATGTTGGCATTCACGAGCCTGTCCAGCCAGGCGCAAACCATCAAAGAGAATATCGCCTTCGCGGTGATTGGCGAGCCGAAATACGCGGTCAATTTTACGCACTTCGATTACGTCAACCCTGCCGCGCCAAAAGGCGGTAAGGTCACGCTTTCCGCCACGGGAACCTTCGACAACTTCAACCGCTACGCCCTGCGCGGCGTGGCGGCCGCGCGAACGGAATCGCTTTACGATACGCTCTTTGTCACCTCCGATGACGAGCCCGGCAGCTACTATCCGCTGATTGCCGAGAACGTACGTTACGCCGATAACTTCGCCTGGGCGGAAATCTCGCTGAACCCGCGGGCACGTTTTCACGATGGCACACCGGTGAAGGCCAGCGACGTTGCGTTCACCTTCCATAAATTCATGACCGAAGGCGTCCCCCAGTTCCGCATCGTATATAAAGGCGCGTCGGTCAGAGCCATCGCGCCGCTCACTGTGCGCATTGAGCTGAGCGAACCGAACAAAGAGAATATGCTCAGCCTGTTCTCGCTGCCGGTGATGCCGGAATCGTTCTGGAAAAATCATAAGCTGAGCGACCCGCTTTCAACGCCTCCGCTGGCTGGCGGCCCCTACCGCATTACCGACTGGCGCATGGGGCAATATGTCGTCTATTCCCGCGTCAAAGACTACTGGGCGGCCAATCTGCCGGTCAACCGCGGACGCTGGAACTTCGACACCCTTCGCTATGATTACTACCTCGACGATAACGTGGCGTTTGAAGCGTTCAAAGCCGGGGCATTCGATTTGCGGGTCGAGAGCAGCGCCAAAAACTGGGCGACCCGCTATATCGGCAAAAATTTCGCCAAAGGCTATATCGTCAAAGACGAACACAAAAATGAATCTGCCCAGGACACCCGCTGGCTGGCGTTTAATATTCAGCGTCCGGTATTTAATGACCGCCGGGTGCGGGAAGCCATCTCCCTGGCCTTTGATTTTGAGTGGATGAACAAAGCGCTGTTTTACGGGGCTTATAGCCGCGCCAACAGCTATTTTCAGAATACCGAATACGCCGCGCGCGATTATCCGAAAGCCGACGAACTGGTCCTGCTGGCCCCCCTTAAAGCAGAGGTACCGCCAGAGGTGTTTACAACGGTGTTTCAGCCGCCCGCATCGAAGGGTGACGGTTACGACCGCGACAACCTGCTCAAAGCCAGCAAGCTGCTGGATGACGCAGGCTGGCACCTGAAGAACCAAAAACGTGTGGATGCCAAAACGGGCAAGCCACTCAGCTTTGAGCTGCTGCTCTCGTCCGGGGGCAACGACCAGTGGGTGCTGCCGTTTAAGCACAACCTTGAGCGGCTGGGCGTGACCATGAACATTCGCCAGGTTGATAACGCGCAGATCACCAGCCGCATGCGCAGCCGTGATTACGACATGATGCAGCGCCTGTGGCCCGCGCAGCCGTGGCCTAGCTCGGACCTGCAAATCTCCTGGGCCTCCAGCTACATCGACTCCTCGTACAATGCGCCGGGGGTAAAAAGCCCGGCGATTGATGCGCTGATTGCGAAAATCGTGGCGGCGCAGGGGGATAAAGACAAGCTCGTGCCGCTCGGGCGCGCCCTCGACAGAGTCTTAACCTGGAACTACTACATGCTGCCGATGTGGTATATGGGCGAAGATCGCCTTGCGCGCTGGGATAAGTTCTCCGTGCCTGCCGTGCGCCCGGTCTATTCTCTGGGCTTTGACACCTGGTGGTATGACGTTAACAAAGCCGCCAGACTTCCCGCTGAGCGGCGATAAGGAATTATCATGGGTGCCTATCTTCTCCGCCGTCTGCTGCTGGTCATCCCCACCCTGTGGGCCATCATCACGATTAACTTTTTCATCGTGCAAATCGCTCCCGGCGGGCCGGTCGATCAGGCCATTGCCGCCATTGAATTTGGCAACAGCGGCGGCATGCCGGGCGGCGGCGGCGAAGGGATGGGCGCCAGCCATGCGCGAACTGGCGTAGGGAATATCAGCGAAAGCCATTACCGCGGCGGACGCGGGCTGGATCCGGAGGTGATCGCCGAGATCACCCACCGCTACGGCTTTGATAAACCGATTCACGAGCGCTATTTCAAGATGCTCTGGGATTACATCCGCTTTGATTTTGGCGATAGCCTGTTTCGCAGTGCGTCAGTGCTGACGCTGATCAAGCAAAGCCTGCCGGTTTCGATCACGCTCGGGCTGTGGGGTACGCTGATCATCTATCTGGTCTCTATACCGCTTGGGATCCGCAAAGCGGTGTACAACGGCAGCCGGTTCGATATCTGGAGCAGCACGTTCATCATTATCGGCTATGCCATCCCGGCGTTTCTGTTCGCCGTTCTGCTGATCGTCTTTTTTGCCGGGGGCAGTTATTTTGATCTCTTCCCGCTGCGGGGGCTCGTCTCCGCCGATTTCAGCTCCCTGCCGTGGTACCAGAAAATCACCGACTACCTCTGGCATATCACGCTGCCGGTTCTGGCCACGGTCATTGGCGGGTTTGCGGCCCTGACCATGTTGACCAAAAACGCCTTTCTTGATGAAATTCGTAAACAGTACGTCGTCACGGCCCGCGCTAAAGGCGTGAGCGAGAAGCAGATCATGTGGAAGCACGTGTTCCGCAACGCCATGCTGCTGGTGATCGCCGGATTTCCGGCCACGTTCATCAGTATGTTTTTTACCGGCTCGCTGCTGATAGAGGTGATGTTCTCGCTTAACGGTCTGGGCCTGCTGGGCTATGAGGCCACCGTGTCGCGTGACTATCCGGTAATGTTCGGCACGCTCTATATTTTCACCCTGATTGGCCTGCTGCTGAATATCATCAGCGATATCAGCTATACGCTGGTCGATCCCCGAATCGATTTTGAGGGCCGATGATGCCGCGTTTAAGCCCCGTCAACCAGGCCCGCTGGGCCCGCTTTCGCCACAACCGCCGCGGCTACTGGTCGCTGTGGATTTTTGCCGTGCTGTTTGTCTTAAGCCTGTTTTCAGAACTGATCGCTAACGATAAACCGCTGCTGGTGCATTTTAACGATCGCTGGTACGTGCCGGTCATCGCCAATTACAACGAAAGCGACTTTGGCGGCCCGTTTGCGACGCCGGCAGAGTATCAGGACCCGTGGCTTCGCCAGCAGATTGAGCAGCACGGCTGGGCGCTCTGGGCGCCGGTGCGTTTTGGCGCAAACAGCATTAACTTCGCCACCACGACCCCCTTCCCTTCCCCGCCCTCCGCGCAAAACTGGCTGGGAACGGATGCTAACGGCGGTGACGTGCTGGCGCGCATCCTGTATGGCACGCGTATTTCGCTTCTCTTTGGGCTGATGCTGACGATCTTCTCCAGCGTGATGGGCGTCGTGGCGGGCGCCATTCAGGGCTACTACGGCGGGAAAATTGACCTCTGGGGCCAGCGGGTGATTGAGGTCTGGTCAGGCATGCCGACGCTCTTTCTGATCATCCTGCTTTCCAGCGTCGTACAGCCCAACTTCTGGTGGCTATTAGGCATCACCGTCCTGTTCGGCTGGATGGCGCTGGTCGGTGTGGTCAGGGCCGAGTTTCTGCGCACCCGTAATTTCGACTATATTCGCGCCGCGCAAGCGCTTGGCGTGAGCGACCGCGGGATCATCTTCCGCCATATGCTGCCCAACGCCGTGGTGGCAACGCTCACCTTCCTGCCGTTTATTCTGTGCAGCTCCATCACCACCCTCACCTCACTGGATTTTCTCGGTTTCGGGCTACCGTTGGGTTCCCCGTCGCTCGGCGAACTGCTGCTGCAGGGCAAGAACAACCTGCAGGCGCCGTGGTTAGGCATCGCCGCCTTTCTTTCCGTGGCCGTGCTGCTGTCGCTGCTGATTTTTATTGGCGAAGCCGTGCGCGATGCCTTTGATCCGAACAAGGCGGTTTAAAATGACCCAGCCCCTGCTCCGTATTGATAACCTGTCGATTGCCTTTTCAAAACAGGACGAGACGCGCACCATGGTCAGCGACCTGACGCTGCAGATCCAGCGCGGTGAAACGCTGGCCCTGGTGGGTGAGTCGGGTTCAGGCAAGAGCGTTTCGGCGCTCTCCATCCTGCGGCTGCTGCCTTCTCCGCCGGTGAGCTACCCGCAAGGGGATATCCTTTTTCACGGCCGTTCGCTGCTGCACGCCGACGAACAGACCCTGCGCGGCATTCGCGGCAACAAAATCGCGATGATCTTCCAGGAGCCGATGGTGTCGCTTAACCCTCTGCACAGCCTGGAAAAACAGCTCTATGAAGTGCTCTCCCTGCACCGTGGGATGCGCAAAGAGGCCGCGCGGGGAGAAATTCTGGATTGTCTTGAGCGCACAGGCATACGCAATGCGGCCAAACGGCTGAATGATTTTCCGCATCAGCTCTCCGGCGGCGAACGCCAGCGCGTGATGATTGCCATGGCGCTGCTGACGCGCCCCGAGCTGTTGATTGCCGACGAGCCCACAACGGCGCTGGACGTGACGGTACAGGCGCAAATACTGACGCTGCTGCGGGACCTGCGTGACGAGCTAAACATGAGCCTGCTGTTTATCACGCACAACCTGAGCATTGTGAGAAAGCTGGCCGACAGCGTCGCGGTGATGCAAAACGGCCGCTGTGTTGAACAGAATGCGGCGTCCACGCTGCTGAGCGCGCCGCAACACCCCTATACGCAGCGCCTGCTCGACAGCGAACCCTCCGGGGACCCGGTTCCCCTCGACGCTGACAGCACGCCGCTGCTGCGCGTTGAGGATCTGTCCGTCTCGTTCCCGATCCGCAAAGGTATTCTGCGGCGCATTGTCGATCGCAACCCGGTGCTGAAAAACATCCGCTTCTCGCTGCGCCCGGGAGAATCCCTGGGGCTGGTGGGCGAATCCGGCTCGGGTAAAAGCACCACCGGTCTGGCGCTGCTGCGCTTAATTGCCTCACAGGGCGAAATCCTGTTTGACGGCATGCCGCTGCACCGCTGGAACCGCCGCCAGATGCTGCCCGTACGTCCTCGCATGCAGGTGGTCTTTCAGGATCCCAACTCCTCGCTTAACCCGCGGCTCAGCGTGTTACAGATTGTCGAAGAGGGCCTGCGCGTCCATCAGCCCGGCCTGAGCGCACAGCAGCGCGAGCAGGAGGTCATGCGGGTAATGGTTGAAGTGGGTTTAGATCCCGAGACGCGCCACCGCTATCCTGCGGAATTTTCCGGCGGGCAGCGCCAGCGTATCGCCATTGCCCGCGCGCTGATCCTGAAACCAGAGCTAATTATTCTGGATGAACCGACGTCGTCTCTGGACAGGACCGTACAGGCGCAGATCCTGGCGCTGCTTAAAGGGCTACAGGAAAAGCACCGGCTGGCCTATATCTTTATCAGCCATGATTTGCAGGTGGTGCGGGCGCTATGCCATCAGGTGATTGTGTTGCGACAGGGAGAGGTGGTCGAGCAGGGAGAGTGCCAGCGCGTATTTAGCGCGCCAACGCAGCGCTACACGCGCCAGCTGTTGTCGTCAGACTAGCGCTCAGAATGGATACTGGCCGGAGAAAGGCTCTGCAATAGCAACGCCAAAATTTTTCAGGCGGCAGGTGGCAGCAAACTCGTCCTGGCTTTTCACAAACAGGCACGGCTCCCCTTCGCATTCCAGCACGGAGCTGTCCACTTCGATATCCGTCAGGGCCTGACTGAGACGCTCCATCACCCGCCATGCATTTTCATCGCTCGGGCTCAGCAGCTTGAGCGCCACCAGGCAGTTTTCACAGCCCGCGACGTTTTGCGGAATCGGTTCAACTTTCGAACCAGCAAAACCCGCCGACCAGCGATAGCTCTGGGGCAAGCGATGGACAATAGAAAGTTGTAATGTATTCACGTTCGTTCCCCGGAAGCAAAATTTACTTCACAATTTATTTACATTTATAGTAACACATCATCGCCAGCCTGCACTATTCAGCACTTTTTTATCGGTATTCAGGCTCGCGTCGGCGCTATATGTACCCGTTTCTGCGATCTAACTCAACCTTTTTGAATACAATGATGTGACTTTTTACACAAATAGATTTTACATAAAATAAACAAACACGGCATAAACGAACGGGGGTTTGGTTGATATGCATCAACAAAAAAGGCCCTGCCGGGCCTTCTCTGTGTTTTAGTGGGCCGCTTTTCGCGGTCGACTGGCGTAAAGATAGAAGAGTATCGAGCTGGTTGCGCAAAAAGCCATGGCCCACAGCATGGGCCATGCCGTCGTAAAGGTGGCCATAGAAAGCAACGCGCCAACGATAGCGCCGATGCCGAAGCGGAACGTCCCCGCCAGGGAAGAGGCGGTCCCCGCCATGTGCGGGAACTCATCCAGAATCACCGCCATCGCATTGGACGACACCATCGACACACAGCCGACAAAGGCCGCTACGCCGACCACCAGCGCCCAGAAGCCCACGCCCAGAAACGCGCTCACCACCAGCCAGATCGCCATCACAAACTGGATCCACAGCCCCGCGCGAAACATGTTCAGCGCCCCCACCCGCCGGACAAAGCGGCTGTTGATGATGGTCATGATGAACAGGAAGACGATGTTAAGCGCAAAGTAATAGCCGAAGTGCTGCGGCGACACGTGGTTAAGCTCGATGTAGACAAACGGCCCGGCGCTCAGGAAGGAGAACATTCCGGCGAAGCTGAACCCGCTTGCCAGCATATAGCTGAGCACGCGCTTGTGGCGAAACAGCGAGGCAAAGTTGCCGATGGTGGTACGGATGTGAAACTTCTGGCGGCGCTCGACGGGAAGCGTTTCATCTATAAAGAAGAAGATCATCGCGGAGGCCAGCAGCGCGGCCAGGGCCAGGATCCAGAAAATCACATGCCAGCTGAACCACACCAGCACCGCACCACCCGCCATTGGCGCCACCAGCGGCGCAATCGTCGTCACCAGCATCACGAACGACATCATGCGGGAGAACTCTTCCTTCGGGTAGATATCGCGCATCAGGGCATTAATCACCACGCTTGCCGCTGCCGCCGCCAGACCGTGGAAGAAACGCATGATGATCAAATGATCGATGGTCTGGGCCAGCGCACAGGCAACCGCTGCGGCCGCAAAGACCAGCGTCCCGCCCAGAATGACGGGCTTGCGTCCAAGGCTGTCCGCCATCGGGCCATAAAACAGCTGGCCAAGGGCAAAGCCGAGAATATAGGTGCTGAGCGTCATCTGCGCGCTGCCCGCCGGGACGCCAAACTGCGCGGAAATGACCGGCAGCGCGGGCAGGTACATATCAATAGACAGCGGCATCAGCATGGCCAGCAGGCCAAGAATGAAGACGATTTTGAACGACGAGTGTGGCCTGGTGGTCACAGTGTTCTCCTGAAATTAGTGCGAAGGCAGACCGACGCTGGCGATCTCTTCTTCCGTTAACGGACGGTATTCGCCTAGCGCAAGGTCGGGATCGAGTTCAATCGCACCAATCCGTTCGCGATGCAGGCCAACAACGTGGTTCCCCACCGCGGCAAACATACGTTTCACCTGATGGTAGCGCCCTTCGCTGATGGTCAGACGGACCTCCGTCGGGGTGATGACTTCAAGCACCGCCGGCTTAGTCAGATCTTTTTCATTATGCAGCTGCACGCCTTTCGCGAAGTGCTCAGCCGTGTCATCCGACACCGGTGACTCCAGCGTCACGAGATAGGTTTTCTCGCAGTGGTGGCGTGGAGAGGTGATGCGGTGCGACCACTGACCGTCGTCGGTCATCAGCACCAGACCGGTGGTGTCGATATCGAGGCGGCCTGCGGCATGCAGCTTGTGCGCCACCGGTTCGTCGAGGAAATAGAGCACCGTCGGGTGATCCGGATCGTCCGTTGAGCAGACGTAGCCTTCCGGCTTATTGAGCATGAAGTAGCGAGGACCGTGCTGCTGGGTCAGCGGATTGCCGTCATACTCCACCTGATGGTCAGGTTGCAGTTTGAACGCGCTGTCTCTCACAATGTCGCCATCCACGGTAACGCGGCTGGCGCGAATTTCGCGCCCGGCAATAGCGCGGCTTACGCCGAGTTGCTGAGCGATAAACTTATCAAGTCGCATGAAATCTTTTTAGCCTTAATGGTGCAGGAAGTCGGACAACAGGTCCGAAAATAGAAGCAGTCTGGAACGGTTCAGTATAATGGTCTGGTTGCGCCACTCAAGGGAAAAAGTTTCGTGGCATACTATGTGCGGAATAACGAAACCGAGACCCCATGACTTTTACACTTCGTCCCTATCAGCAGGAAGCCGTTGACGCCACCCTCGCCTGGTTCCGTAAACATCGCGAGCCGGCGGCGATTGTGCTCCCGACCGGTGCAGGCAAAAGCCTGGTCATTGCCGAGCTGGCGCGTCTGGCCCGCGGCCGCGTGCTGGTGCTGGCGCACGTTAAAGAGCTCGTCGCGCAAAACCATGCCAAGTATTGTGCACTTGGACTGGAAGCCGACATTTTCGCCGCCGGTCTAAAGCGTAAAGAGAGCCACGGCAAGGTGGTGTTTGGCAGCGTGCAGTCGGTGGCCCGCAATCTGGATCTGTTTCGCAGCGAATTTTCGCTGCTGATTGTCGACGAGTGTCACCGCATCAGCGATGACGACGACAGCCAGTATCAGCAAATCCTGACGCACCTGAAAGACGTGAACCCTCACCTGCGCCTGCTGGGCCTGACGGCGACCCCGTTTCGTCTGGGTAAAGGCTGGATCTATCGTTACCATTATCACGGCATGGTGCGCGGCGATGACAAGGCCCTGTTTAGCGACTGCATCTACGAGCTTCCGCTGCGCTACATGATTAAACATGGCTACCTGACGCCACCTGAACGGCTGGATATGCCGGTGGTGCAGTATGATTTCAGCCGCCTGCAGGCGCAGAGCAACGGGTTATTCAGCGAAGCGGATCTTAACCAGGAGCTGAAAAAGCAAAAGCGCATTACGCCGCATATCATCAGCCAGATTGAGGAGTTCGCCGCGACGCGCAAAGGGGTGATGATCTTTGCCGCCACCGTTGAGCACGCGCGCGAAATCACCGGGTTACTGCCCTCCGGCGACGCGGCGCTCATCACCGGCGAGACGCCCGGCCCCGAGCGCGACCGCCTGATTGAGGCCTTTAAAGCCCAGCAGTTCCGCTATCTGGTTAACGTGTCGGTATTGACCACCGGCTTTGACGCCCCGCACGTCGACCTGATCGCTATTTTGCGCCCGACCGAATCCGTCAGTCTGTATCAGCAAATTGTTGGCCGCGGCCTGCGTCTGGCGCCGGGGAAAACCGACTGTCTGATCCTGGATTATGCCGGTAACCCGCACGATCTCTATACGCCTGAGGTCGGCGCGCCAAAAGGAAAAAGCGACAACGTGCCCGTGCAGGTCTTTTGCCCTGCCTGCGGGTTTGCCAACACCTTCTGGGGCAAAACCACCGCCGACGGTACGCTGATTGAACATTTTGGCCGCCGCTGTCAGGGCTGGTTTGAAGATGATGAAGGGCATCGCGAGCAGTGCGATTTTCGTTTCCGCTTCAAAAACTGCCCGCAGTGCAACACCGAAAATGACATAGCCGCTCGCCGCTGTCGGGAGTGCGACACGGTGCTGGTTGACCCGGACGACATGCTGAAAGCGGCGCTAAAGCTGAAAGATGCGCTGGTGCTGCGCTGTTCCGGCATGGCGCTGCAGCCCGGCGCGGATGAAAAAGGCGAATGGCTGAAAATCACCTATTACGACGAGGACGGGGCGGACGTCAGCGAGCGCTTCCGGGTCCAGACGCCTGCCCAGCGAACGGCCTTAGAACAGCTGTTTATTCGCCCGCACACCCGCACCCCGGGCGTGCCCCTGCGCTGGATCACCGTGGCCGATATCGTGCGCCAGCAGGTGCTATTGCGCCATCCGGATTTTGTCGTCGCCCGTAAGAAAGGCCAGTACTGGCAGGTGCGCGAGAAGCTCTTTGACTACGAAGGTCGCTTCCGTCGCGCCAACGAATTGCGCGGGTAGCGGGACTTTTCATTGATGTGAGGGGCATTTGAGTATAAAATGCCGCCCGCTTCACATCCGTGAGGCAGAACACTCACCTGCTGCTGGGTCGCCTGTAGTAGGGTTTTAAATACAGAGAGAAATCAATGTTCACTATCGAAGCAGAAGTACGTAACGTGCAGGGTAAGGGTGCGAGCCGCCGCCTGCGTACCGCTAACAAGTTCCCGGCTATCGTTTACGGTGGCGAAGCTGCTCCAGTTGCAATCGAACTGGATCACGACAAACTGTGGAACCTGCAGACCAAAGCTGAATTCTACAGCGAAGTTCTGACCATCGTTGTTGGCGGTAAAGAAGAAAAAGTGAAAGTTCAGGCTGTTCAGCGTCACGCGTTCAAGCCAAAACTGACTCACATCGACTTCGTTCGCGCGTAATCGCAAACCTGTCGAAAAAAACCCCGCTTCTGCGGGGTTTTTTGTGCCTGCTATTTACCGCCCGAGGTGCGGCGCTGAAGCTGATCGCGCAGATTCGGCGGCGTCCCCTTAATGGTCAGCGTATCGGTGGCCGGATCCCAGAAGATACGTTCCCCCAGCAGCATCGCATCAAAGTTGATGGTTAACCCGCCGCCGCTGCCGGCAAACTTGGTTAACTGACGCAGCGTGCTGCGATCCGCCGGGAAGCTCTCTTCAAGCTCATAGCCCTTCTCTGCGGTAAATTCCTGGAAGCTGACTTCGCTGACGCCCGCCAGCTCTTTTGACAGCGACTCCAGCTCAATCTCTTCCCCCGCCTGCAGCTGTTCGTTGCAGTAGCTGTAAACCTGCTGGCGCACCGTCTGGCGCTCAGATTTATCAAGCTGCGCTTCGGCTGTGAAATCGTCAACCGCCTGGAGCAGCCCTTTGTTCTGCGCTTTGGCGTTAAGCCCTTCACTGGCACCGAGGAAATCCATAAAGAAATCCGCCACTTTGCGGCCCACGCGTCCCTTCAGGAAAGTCAGGTAGCGGGTCGACTCCGGGTTGGTTTCCCACTCGGTCAAATCAATACGCGCCACGATATCCGCATGGTTGATATCCAGATAATGCGTCGAGCTGATATCCAGCTGCTCGTTCACGCGCATGCTGCTTAAGTTATTCAGCACGGTAACCAGCAGGTACTCGACCGCCAGATAGCGGTAGTGGCAGAACAGCACGATCCCGCCGTCGGCGAACGGGTATTTCGCCAGCTCGTCGCGCAGACGCCCGGTTGCCGCACGGCTAAACGCCAGGAAATCCTCTTCACCCTGGCGCTGCAGGCGCAGGCTATCGGCCAGTTCACTCTCTTCGCTGAACAGCCCATAGGCTTTATTTTTGGCGCTGTAGACGCGATGCAGCTCTGCCATCATCTCCACAACGGTCGCCGTAGGTTCCAGTAACGAATCGCGTAGCACCACTTCAAGGGTTTGCTCATCGCGCTTGATAAGCTGGTGCAGGGCAATCTGGTTGATTTCCAGACTCATGATAAACTCTCCTTTTAGACCGGGCGGTATTCAACCACCACCAGGACATGTGTGCAACAACAGATAAAAAAGGGGAAAAAAAGCTGTTGCTACGGTAATATGTTGCCCTTTCATCAACAAACTGATTTTGATTTATGCCACAACATTCCCGCTACAGTGATGAACACGTTGAACAACTGCTCAGTGAGCTGGTCAACGTACTGGAAAAACATAAAACGCCGACCGATCTCTCCCTGATGGTTTTGGGAAATATGGTCACCAACCTGATTAACACCAGCGTTGCTCCGGCTCAACGTCAGGCGATCGCAAAATCTTTCGCCCAGGCTTTACAGTCGTCCGTCAGCAACGACCCGGCCCATTAAGGGATACGAACAACAGTTTATGGTGACGAATCGTCAGCGCTACCGTGAAAAAGTCTCCCAGATGGTCAGCTGGGGGCACTGGTTTGCCCTGTTCAACATTCTGCTGGCGACGGTCATTGGCTGTCGTTATCTGTTTGTCGCAGACTGGCCAACAACGCTCACCGGGCGTATCTACTCCTGGATAAGCGTTGTCGGTCACTTTAGCTTTTTGGTTTTCGCCACCTATCTGCTGATCCTGTTCCCCCTGACGTTTATCGTCATGTCGCAGCGTCTGATGCGATTCTTGTCCGCCATCCTTGCGACGGTGGGGATGACGCTGCTGCTTATCGACAGTGAAGTGTTCACCCGCTTCCACCTGCATCTCAACCCCATCGTCTGGGAGCTGGTGATTAACCCCGACCAGAACGAAACGGCCCGCGACTGGCAGCTGATGTTTATCAGCGTCCCGGTGATCCTGTTGATTGAGATGCTGTTTGCCACCTGGAGCTGGCAAAAACTGCGTAGCCTGACCCGCCGACGCCATTACGCGAAGCCCGTCGCCGCGCTCTTCTTCGTCTCCTTTATCAGTTCGCACATCATGTATATCTGGGCGGATGCGAACTTCTATCGTCCTATTACTATGCAGCGCGCGAACCTGCCGCTCTCGTACCCGATGACGGCCCGTCGCTTCCTCGAGAAACATGGCCTGCTTGATGCGCAGGAGTACCAGCGCCGTCTTATCGAGCAGGGTAACCCGGAAGCCGTCAGCGTGCAGTATCCTCTGAGCGACCTGCGCTATCGCGATATGGGCCGCGGGCAAAACGTCCTGCTCATCACCGTCGACGGCCTGAACTATTCCCGTTATGAGAAGCAGATGCCAGCCCTGGCCAATTTCGCGAGTCAAAACGTCACGTTTACTCAGCACATGAGCTCCGGTAACACAACCGACGCGGGCATCTTTGGCCTCTTCTATGGCATTTCAGCCGGATACATGGACGGCGTACTCTCTACCCGCACGCCTGCGGCGCTGATCACCGGGCTGAATCAGCAGGGTTATCAGTTAGGGTTGTTCTCATCCGATGGCTTTAACAGCCCGCTCTACCGCCAGGCGCTGCTGTCTGATTTTTCACTGCCGGCGGCACAGAATCAGTCCGATGCGCAGACCGCCAGCCAATGGATAAACTGGCTGCAGCGCTATGCCCAGGAAGATAACCGCTGGTTCTCATGGGTTGCCTTTAACGGCACAACGCTTGCTAACAGCAATAAGAGTGATTTCGCGCGCCGCTACGGCCGCGCGGCGGGTGATGTTGATGCGCAGATTGCCCGCGTGCTTGACGCGCTACGTGAGTCCGGCAAGCTGGACAACACCGTGGTGATCGTGACGGCAGGCCATGGCGTCCCGTTAGGTGACGAGACGAAGAGCATGAGCTGGTCACGCCCTAACCTGCAGGTTCCGCTGGTCATCCACTGGCCGGGCACCCCGGCGCAGCGCATCACTATGCTTACCGAGCATAAAGATGTGATGACCACCCTGATGCAACGCCTGCTGCACGTCAGCACGCCAGCAAACGAGTATTCGCAGGGCCAGGATCTCTTCAGCGCCGCGCGCCGCCATAACTGGGTTACGGCAGCAGGGAATAATACGCTGGTGGTGACCACGCCGAAGCTGACGCTGGTGCTGAACAGCAACGGGAATTATCAGACGTATAACCTGCAGGGTGAGCGGCTGAAAGACCAGAAACCGCAGCTGAGCCTGCTGCTGCAGGTCCTGACGGATGAGAAGCGTTTTGTCGCTAACTGATTAATAATAAACCAGTTAGCGACGGATTTCCTTGCATTCAAAACGGAATCGAGTAGTATTCTTTCTATGCGTCGGCACGTAGCGCAGCCTGGTAGCGCACCGTCATGGGGTGTCGGGGGTCGGAGGTTCAAATCCTCTCGTGCCGACCAAAAACACATTGAAAACCAGCCTCTTATGGCTGGTTTTTTATTTCGCCTCGTCCGGCGTTTTGCGCAGGTATACAAGCGTTACCAGACAAATCACCGCCCCGGCATAAAACGTATATTCCGCCCCAAACGTTTCCCAGATGGCCCCGGCGCCCAGGCTGGCGACTAACAATCCCACGCCGCTGACCAGACTAAAAATGCCGTAGGCGGTACCGCGCAGATCCGCAGGCGCCGTTTTTGCGATCATTGCCGCCAGCAGCCCCTGCGTCATCCCCATATGCACTCCCCAAAGCGCAACGCCCAGAAGCATTCCAGCCCTGTGGGTGCTCAGCGCCAGCACAATATCTGCTCCAATCAGCATCACCAGACCCCACTGCAGTAGCCGGGTGTGGCTCATCCGGTCCGATAACTTGCCAAACGGATAGGCAGAGAGGAAATAGAGCAGATTCATGGCCACCATCACCAGCGGGATCAGCGCCAGCGGCACCCCCGACTGCTGTGCGCGCAGGACAAGAAAGGCTTCACTGAAGCGTGCGAGCGTGAAGATGGCCCCCAGACCAATCACCCACCAGCAGCCTTTCCCGAGACGCCTGAGGTTCTCTTTTTTGATGGGGTTCGTGCGTTTATGTTCGACGGGCGTTTTCGGCTCATTCAGGCCGAAGAAAAGCAGCGCCACGGCGAGCACGCCGGGTATCACCGCGATCCAGAAAATCGTGCGGAAATCATCGTTCCACAGCAGCATCAATCCTACGGCCAGCAGCGGCCCGAGAAATGCGCCGATGGTGTCCATGGACTGACGCAGCCCAAAGGCCGCGCCGCGAAGTTCCGGCGGCGTAACGTCAGCAACCAGCGCATCGCGCGGCGCTCCCCGGATCCCCTTCCCGACCCGGTCGATTAAGCGTGCCTCCAGAATCATGCCGGAAGAAGAGGCGATAGCGAACAACGGTTTACTCAACGCGCCAAGACCGTAGCCCAGAACCGCCAGCCCTTTACGCTTGCCCAGATAGTCACTGATGGCGCCGGAAAACACCTTGATAAACAGCGCAGTGGCCTCAGCCAGGCCTTCAATCAAACCAATGAAAATGACGCTGGCGCCCAGCGTCGTGACCATAAACAATGGCAGCAGGCTGTGAATGATCTCCGACGAGATATCCATCAACATACTTACTCCACCGACCACCCAGACACCTTTTGGGATCTGGCGGAGCGTGGCAAACCGGGATTGCATTAAGCCTCTCCTGCTTTCTGTAAACAAAGGTGCTCTCAAAAGAATATCCTGGAAAGGCGAATAAAAATTATCAGGCATAAAAAAAGCCACCCCGCAGGATGGCTCAGTTATCGCAAATCGGTGCTTAGTGCTTCTCACGTCCGCCCAGGAAAAAAATACCCAGCGGTATAGCCAGCAGAACGGTGAATACCAGACTGTAGACAAAGATCATCGCCGACTGCAGGACGTACATGCTGGTTGTCCAGGCAGAGAGAGGAATGTTGTACTGTTCGATGACGCCAACAATCGTGGCACGCCCCACGCACGCGGCAGCAATCATAAACACGACCAGCAGCGCCAGGAGGAACTTGCGGCCTTCAGGCGTTTTCAGTTTTGCACGAACCATCTCTCTTCCCTTTTACAGATGAATAACATTATATAGCGTCTAAAATAACACAAACGCCTGTCAGACTCCACGCCAGTACAAACCCCTGCATAAATAACAAATATCTGGTTTATTACGCTGTATATATTGAAAATGTAAGTAAATAACACCAATCATTCACGGTCGCTATGTTAACCTGTGCAAGATCGTTTTGACATAAAGGAATGACAATGAAAAACGCACCTAAATTTGCCATCGCACTCATCGCCGCCGCGTGCGTCAGCACCAGCGCTTTCGCCAGCGAAACACCTAAAGAGCAGCCGCTGGAAAAAGTCGCCCCGTATCCGAAAGCGGATAAAGGGATGACGCGTCAGGTGATTCAGCTTCCGGTTCAGCAGGATGAAGCGAACTACAAAGTGGAGCTGTTAATTGGCAAGACGCTGGAAGTGAACTGCAACCAGCATCGTCTGGGTGGTCAGCTGGAAAGCAAAACGCTGGAAGGCTGGGGTTACGACTACTACGTCTTTGATAAAGTCACCTCGCCGGTCTCCACCATGATGGCCTGCCCGGATGGCAAGAAAGAGAAGAAATTTGTGACCGCCTATCTGGGCGACAACAGCCTGCTGCGCTACAACAGCAAGTTGCCGATCGTGGTCTATACGCCTGAAAATGTGGAAGTGAAATATCGCGTGTGGAAGGCTGAAGAGAAGATTGAGCAGGCTGTCGTACGTTGAAATTAAGTCGGGTGGCGGCTTCGCCTTACCCGACCTACAAAACAACACCGAACATAGGCCGGGTAGGCGTCAGCGCCACCCGGCTTTTTTACCTTACAGCGCGATATCCGCAACCGGTTTGTTTTCCGGCTGAGGCTTCAGCTCCGCTTTTGGCGCAGCATCCGCAGCCTGCGGTTTGATGTACTGCAGCTGCAGTACGCGGCTGGTGTATTCCAGCTCCTGCTCCGTCGCGCTCACGTTACCGTTCAGCTTCGTGCCGTAGGATGGAATAATGGTCTTCAGCTTCGCCTGCCATTCCGGACTGGCGACTTTGTCTTTAAACACTTTTTCCATGAGGTGCAGCATGATTGGCGCAGCGGTAGACGCACCCGGTGACGCCCCCAGCAGCGCGGCGATGGTGCCGTCCTTATCGCTCACCACTTCGGTGCCCAGACGCAGCACGCCACCCTCTTTCGGATCGCGCTTGATGATTTGCACGCGCTGACCCGCCTGCCACAGACGCCAGTCTTCTTTCTTCGCCTGCGGATAGTACTCTTTCAGCGCTTCGAAACGGTCGTCGTCAGAGAGCATTACCTGGCTAATCAGGTATTTCACCAGATCGAAGTTATCCAGCCCCACGTCCATCATCGGCTTGACGTTAGAGGTGGTGGTTGCGCTGAGCAGATCCCACAGGGAGCCGTTTTTCAGGAATTTAGTGGAGAAGGTCGCGAACGGGCCAAACAGCACCACGCGTTTGCCGTCAAGCATACGGGTGTCAATGTGCGGAACAGACATTGGCGGCGCGCCCACGGAAGCCTGACCGTACACTTTTGCCAGATGACGATTCACCACTTCCGGGTTATCGGACACCAGGAACTGACCGCCCACCGGGAAGCCCGCGTAGTCATCCGCTTCCGGAATACCGGACTCCTGCAGCAGTTTCAGCGCGGCACCGCCCGCACCGATAAAGACAAACTTCGCCTTGATGACGTGCTCGGCTTCGTTGTTTTTCAGATCGGCAACGGTCACGCTCCAGCTGTTATCCGCGTTGCGCTTGAAACCGCGCACTTCGGTGCTGAGCTGCAGGTTGAAGTTCTCTTTTTTCTTCAGAGACGTCACCAGCTGACGGGTAATTTCACCGTAGTTGACGTCGGTACCAATTTCGGTGCGGGTCGCCGCCACTTTCTGGTTCGGGTCACGACCTTCCATGACCAGCGGAGCCCACTCTTTAATCTGCGCGTGGTCTTCAGAGTATTTCATCCCGCGGAACAGCGTGCTCTGCTGCAGTGCGGCGTAGCGCGCGCGCAGGAAGTTGACGTTCTGCTCGCCCCACACAAAGCTCATGTGCGGTACGGTGTTGATGAAAGAGTGCGGGTCGTGCAATACGCCGCTGTTGACCTGGTGAGACCAGAACTGGCGAGATACCTGGAACGCCTCGTTGATCTCTACCGCCTTCTCGATACTAATGGAACCGTCCTTTTTCTGCGGCGTATAGTTCAGTTCCATGAGTGCCGAATGGCCGGTACCGGCGTTGTTCCAGCCGTTCGAACTCTCCTGCGCCACGCCATCAAGGCGCTCGACCATGGTCATTGACCAGTCCGGCTGCAGTTCTTGCAGATAGGTTCCCAGCGTGGCGCTCATGATACCGCCACCGATTAAAAGGACGTCCGTTTCCTGCTCTTTTGGTGCGTCAGCTTTCGCCGCCATGGAGACGGTGTTAAGCCCCACGGCCAGAGAAAAGAGCATGGCAGTCATTTTTTTCATAATTTATGCCTTCGTGTAAAAGTGCTTGATGCGTGGAAATTGCAGGTGAAACAAGCTGCGGGGGCACGGTAACAACTTTTAAATATTGTTTAAAGGTTACGAAATTATTGTAATTGTGAAATTTAATGATGGATTGTTTGTGAGGAATTATCGAAGCGTCTGGTAAAGCGCGGTTTAACTGGCTAGTATGTTGCGTTTTGTGATCGCGCGCACGGAAGCCTGCCCTAACCAGCGAAACGTTATGTCCCTACCCCATTCTGCTGTCTCTCCCGAAAACCGTGTCGCCAGCGTGCTGCGTTCCCCTAAACAGCTGACGCGTGAAACGCTAGCTGGCGTGATTACCGCCCTGGCGCTGATCCCCGAGGTCATCTCATTTTCCGTTGTGGCGGGCGTTGACCCGAAGGTCAGCCTGATCGCTTCCGTTGTGCTCTGTCTTGCCCTGTCTGTACTGGGTGGTCGCCCGGCGATGGTCACGGCCGCGGCCGGTTCCGTGGCGCTGGTTATTGGGCCCATGGTGCATCAGCACGGCGTACAGTACATTCTTCCCGCCGTGCTCATGGCTGGCGTAATTCAGATTCTGTTTGGCGTGCTGGGCATGGCAAGGCTGATGCGCTTTATTCCCCAGTCGGTCATGACCGGGTTTGTTAACGCCCTCGGGATATTGATTTTCTTTGCGCAGGTTCCGCATTTCTGGAGCCGAAGCCCGCTGATTGTGGGCCTGTTCGTGCTGACGGTGCTGATCGTGCTGTGGGTGCCGCGCTATATCAAAGGCATCCCTTCCCCGCTGATTGCGATTGTGCTGTTAACCTTGATTACCGTTTCAACCGGGCAAAGCCTGCCGACCGTGGGCGATGAAGGCGCCATGAGCGGCGGCTTGCCGGGTCTTGGCGAACTTCTGGTCCCACTCAATCTACAGACGCTGAGCATAATCTGGCCGTGCGCGTTGAGCATCGCGTTTGTCGGCCTGCTGGAATCCCTGCTGACCGCAAAGCTGGTGGATGAGCTGACCGCGACGCCGTCAAGTAAACGCCGCGAAAGCATTGGATTAGGCGTCGGCAATATTCTGGCCGGATTTTACGGTGGGATTGCGGGCTGCGCGATGATCGGACAAACCATCGTTAACGTGGAGATGGGGAAAGGCCGAAGCCGAATTTCAACCTTCGCTGCGGGCATCGTGCTGCTGATCCTGGTGACGGCGCTCAGCGACGTGATGGCCAACATCCCGATGGCGGTGCTGGCGGGCATTATGGCGATCGTCGCCGTTAAAACCTTCAGCTGGCACAGCCTTCAGCCGGCCACGCTGAAAACGGCCCCGATTGCAGAAACGGTCGTCATGCTGGTGACCGTTGCCGCCACGGTATCAACCGGCAATCTGGCGATTGGCGTGCTGGGCGGGATTATCGTCATGGTGCTGCTTCCCGCCCGCATTAAGCGTCGGCTTAAAGCAGAAAAATCGTCGCCAGCCCAAGAAAAATAAAGAAACCGCCGGTATCGGTGATGGCGGTGATCATCACGCTCGACCCCACCGCGGGGTCGCGCCCCAGTTTGGTCATGGTCAACGGGATAATGACGCCCATCATCGATGCCACGAGCAGATTCAGCACCATCGCCAGCATCATCACGCCGCCTAACGCCATATCGTCATACAGCCACCAGGTGATGCCGCCCATAATGCCGCCCCACACCAGGCCGTTGATCAGCGCCACGCCCATCTCTCTGAAGATCAGAAAGGCGAAGTTGCCGGGCTGAATATTCTCCAGCGCCAGCGCGCGAACAATCATCGTGATAGTCTGATTGCCGGTATTGCCGCCAATCCCGGCCACAATCGGCATCAGCGAGGCCAGCGCCACCAGCTGCGAAATGGTGTGTTCAAAGCCGTCAATCACGCGGGAGGCGATAAACGCGGTACACAGGTTAATGGCCAGCCACGCCCAGCGCGTTTTCACCGCCTTGCCGACGGAAGCATGGACGTCATCTTCCGCGCTGATCCCCCCCAGCGCACGCAGGTCGTTATCGGTTTCTTCATAAACGACGTCAACGATCTCGTCGATGGTCAGACGCCCCATCAGTTTGCCGACGGAGTCCACGACGGCGGCACTCACGAGGTCATCACGTTCGAAGGTACGCGCCGCTTTTTCCGCATCGTCCTCCGGGGAGAAGACCATCGGCTCGTTTTCCATCACCTCGCTCACCTTCCGCTGGGTGCTGTTGAGCAGGATGGTTTTCAGCTCCAGTTCGCCGAGGAGGGTTTTATCCCGGGAGGTGACAAACAGCTTATCGGTGTTATCCGGCATTTTGCCCAGGCGGCGCAAATAGCGCTGCACGGTGCCGAGCGTCACGTCCGGGCGCACCGTGATAACGCCGAACTCCATAATCGCGCCGACGCTGTTTTTCTCGTAATGCATCACCTGGCGCACGCGCGCGCGTTCATCGGCAGGCAGTGACGCCAGCAGGCGGCCGGTCAGGTTTCGCGGCAGGTGTTGAACCAGGTAAATCTGTTCGTCGATATCCAGGGTTTGCAGAGCGTCGAGAATATCCCGGTCGCTCATCTCGTCGATCAGGTCGTCCCAGACGTTTTCCGAGGCCTCAAGCAGCACCTGTCCGCGCTCGTGATCCTGCACCAGCCGCCACAGGGCATGACGCTCTTCCGAGGGAAGCGCTTCAAGGGTGTCCGCCAGATCCGGCGGGGGTAAGTGAGCAACCAGCGCACCTACCTCAGCAATATCGTCGGCTAACGTGCCGACATCATATTGCTCAGCCAGGGTCAGTTTGCCTAATAGCGTAGACGTGACCGCTTTATCGGTCGTGAGAATCCAGATCAGTCGCGCACGTTCCTGGTCACGCTGTCTGGCGCTGTTTTTCTTTAATACCGACATCAATCATAAATCCATGAAATAAGTTGGTATTAAGCATAGCGCGAGGATAAGTAAATAAGAATAAACAACGGGCCGGGATGGAGAAAAAAGCGGCATATCGTGCAAATCATTGTGCCCGGCGGCGCTACGCTGCACGGGCCTACAAAATCCCAGGCCGGGTAAGGCGAAGCCGCCACCCGGCACACGGGCATCAGGCCGTGCGCGCCACCGCGTCACGCGAGGCCGCATCGCGCGCTTCACCGGTCAGCTCGCTCAGCCTGCCGTCGCGCATCTCCAGCAAGCGGTCAGCGTGAATAAAGTAATGATCGTCGTGGCTGATGGCGAAAATGGTTTTGCCCATCTCCTGCATCAGCGGCAGCAGCACCTGATAAAACTCGCGGCGGAAGTGCGGGTCCTGATCCGCCGCCCACTCGTCGAGCAGAATGATGTCACGCTCTTCCGCCAGCGCCAGCAGCAGCGCCACGCGTTTTTTCTGCCCTTTGGAGAGTTTGAGGTTAAGGATCTTGCCGTCCTGAAGTTCCAGCTTGTGCGACATCTGCAGGTGCGCCAGCCATTTTTCCACCAGCGCAGGATTGGCCTGCTGCCCTTCCGGCCCCAGCAGCCGATCAAACAGCCAGACGTCGGTGAACACCGCCGAGAAAAGCTTGCGGTAGTCCTCGGGCTTCTCCGCGCTCAGCGCTCTGCCATCCAGTAAAATCTCGCCCGACTGAGGCTGATAAAGGCCAGTGAGCAGCATCGCCAGCGTCGATTTACCGCTGCCGTTGCCGCCAATCAGGAACAGCAGCTCGCCGCGGCGGATCGTCAGATTGAGCGGCCCCACGGAGAAGGCGCTGTCCTGATAACGGAACGTGACGTTACGCAGCTCGAGCGTCTGCCAGTTCGGGAAGGCCTGCGGGCGCGGGAATTCGGGCTTAAACGGCGCGAGATCGAATTTTTTGAGTTTATTAAAGGCCACCTGCGCACTCAGCAAGGTGGGCAATGCGCCCACCGCCGAGAGCAGCGGCGTGCGCAAAAACAGCAGCGTCAGTGAGTAGGTTGCCGCGACGTTGGTATCCGCCCAGCCCAGGCTGTTCGCCATCCAGAACACCAGGCCAATGGCGCCCAGCATCATAATGTTTGACCAGTTCACCGCGCTCAGGTGGAAGGTATCGGCGCGAATGATATGGTGCCGGTATTCGCGCGCGTCCGGAATATAGAGATGGTTAAAGATATACTCGGCGCGCTCGCGGTTCAGGGTGAGCTCTTTGCGCCCTTCCAGTACCGTCTGGTAATCGTTATAGAGCTTATCTTCAGTTTCGCGCAGGACCGCCATGTGTTTATAGACGCGGGACACCAGCACAAAACCGCCCCAGATGGTGATGGCAATCCACAGCGCAGTCACCGCCAGCATTTTGCTGGAGAGCCAGGCGAGATAGGCCGCCGAGCCGAAGGTCAGAATGATCCCCTGCACCAGCTCCGGCAGACGAACGAATGCGATAGTAATGGCGCGAACGTCGCTGGTCAGCCCCGCCAGCAGGGAGGCGCTGCCGAGCTGCTCGACGCGCTCGACCTGAGTGTCCAGGATGCGCTTGATAAACTCGCTGCGCAAGCGAAAAACGAAATGGTGGCCGAGCGCAGTCAGTGCCAGCTGGGAGCCGAGCGTAACCGCCATCAACAAAAGCAGCAGGCCGAGAAACTCCGGCAATACGGAGAGCGAGGTGTCGACCATTTCAATCAACCGCACGTTAATAAACGCGATCAGGCCAATACCCAGCGCGGCGCTGGCCAGGCTTAACGCCATGACGGCGACGAAGGGCCAGCGGTACTGACGCCAGACGAGGAGAAGTAGTTGCATGCAGGCAATCCGGACAATAAAAATCAGCCAGCAGTGTAAACTGCCCTGCGCGGACATCAAGAATAATTCTTATTTTAGTTTACTGTACCCCGCCTGACGGAAGGTCAGATTAAAGCGGTACTCGCCCGTGAGGGGGTGAACGCCGGGTTTCAGCGGCTGAATGCCGTGATAGTAAAGCCGCGATTCCCTGCCCCACACCACCACATCGCCATGTTCCAGCATGATGCGTTTGAGCGGATCGTTGCGGCGTAATCCCCCAAACTGAAAGACGGCGGGCAGGCCTAACGATACCGAAACGATAGGCGCGCGCAGATCGGGCTCATCCTTGTCCTGATGCAGCGAGAGCTTCGCCCCGACGGCGTAGCGGTTGATCAGACAGGCGTCAGGACGGAAGTCAGGATAATCCGCCGCCACGGCAGCCTCGTGACAAAGTCCCTGGAAAACCGCAGGCATGGGAGGCCACGGCCGACCTGTCGTGGGATCGTTCGGAGCATACACATACCCACGTTCGTTTGTCGCCCAGCCCAGTTCGCCGCAGTTGGTCATGGCCACCGACATGGTGTAGCCGCCCGGCGTCACCATATGGCGAAACGGTGAAGCCGCTGTGACCTCTTCAATACCGGCAAGCAACGCCCCCGCACGGGAGAGAGCAAAGCGGCGCAGGATAACCGCCCCCGGCGCAAGCGGCTCCTGCCAGGGTTCAGCATCCGCAAAAAGATCGAGCATTATCCCTCCCGGCGTTTCGCCTCACGTTTTAACAATAGCGCTTTTCGCGCCGCCCCCCAGCGATAGCCCGACAGTGCGCCGTCGTTGCGAACCACGCGATGACAGGGGATCACAATCGCCAGCGTGTTGGCCGCACAGGCTCCGGCGACGGCGCGTACCGCACTGGGCTGACCAATCGCCTGCGCCACCTGCTGGTAACTTGCCGTTTCACCGCAGGGAATTGCGCGAAGGGCCTGCCAGACGCGCTGCTGGAACGCGGTACCGCGAATATCCAGCGGCAGCGCAAGCGGTACGTCGCGGTTATCAATACTGGCAATGACCTGGTGGATCCGCTGTACGAAGGCGTCGTCCCGCGGCGCGTGCGTTGCTTTTGGAAATTGCGTGGCAAGCTCTGCGGTTAATTCAGCATCGGTGTCACCCAGCAGAATCGCGCAGATCCCCCGCTCGCTTTCGGCGACCAGACAGCGTCCTAACGAACAGTCATCGATGGCATACCGAACGGCCACCTCTCCTTTACGGTACTGCTTCGCCGTCATGCCCAACGCATCGTTGGCTTTACGATAATAGCTGCTGCTGTCGGGAAATCCCGCTGCCAGCACGGCATCGGTAATTTTGTCTCCCTGCGCAAGCGCGGTGCGCAGACGCTGACCCCGCGCCGCCTGCTGCCAGGCTTTTGGCGTCATGCCGGTCACGGATTTAAACAGGCGGTGGAAATGGAAAGGACTCATGGCAACCTGCTCCGCCAACCTCTCCAGAGTTAGCGCAGGATCCTGCTCCAGAAGCCGACAGGCGTGTTCCACTTTTGCCAGCTTTTGCGCCTGCGGATCGCGCTTGTCCGGCATGCAGCGCTTGCACGGACGAAAACCTGCCTGAGTGGCGTGCCGGGCATCAGGATAAAAACGGACATTTTTACGCAGCGCGTGGCGGGCACGGCATGACGGGCGGCAGAAAATACCCGTCGTCTGCACGGCGAAAACAAACTGATCGTCAGCGAGCGGATCGCGGGCCAGCACGGCCTGCCAGCGATCCTCATCGGTAGTGAAGGTTGGGTTTTTCATGATCGGCTCCTCGTATAAGCATACATAGAGCGTGCCTGAGCGCCACCGATAAAAAACCCGCAACCTTGCTTTTTAATTTTTGTCGCTGACCAGGAAACTGTTGAACTGCGGCGAGCTCCAGGTTTTAAACCCGTCGCCCTCTTTGGTGATCATATAAACCGCCAGCCCTTCCTGACGAACCACCTCTTTGGCTTTCTCCGGGCCAAGAACCATTAATCCGGTATCCCAGGCATCCGCTTCCAGCGCGGTGGGGGCAATGACCGTCACCGAGACCAGGTTATGCGTGATGGGGCGGCCGGTCTGCGGATCAATCACGTGCGAAATACGCTTCCCGTCAAGCTCGTAATAGTTGCGATAGCTTCCGGAGGTGCTGATGCCATGTCCGTTGATATCCACTATCGCCTGCACGGCATTTTGCCGATCCGTCGGTTTTTGAATCGCCACGCGCCACGGTTTATCGCTGGCGTTCATGCCCCGACTGACCAACGCGCCGCCCACGGAGACCAGATAACGGGAAATCCCCTCCTGCGCCATCAGTGCAGCAAGATGATCCGCCGCATAGCCTTCCCCGACCGTCGACAGATCGACAAACAGATCGGGAATATCTTTCTGCAGGTACTGCTGCCCGTACTGGTTGATGACGGTCAGATGCTGTAGCCCGGTCCGGGCGCGGGCGTCATCAATGGCCGCCTGTTCGGGCGTCTTCACCGGCTGTTTATTCGGGCCAAAACCCCAGAGGTTCACCAGAGGACCGACGGTCACATCCATCGCCCCGTTGGTTTTATAACCTACGCGCATTGCCTCGGTCACGATATCGGCCATCGCCTCGCTCACCGGCCACAGAGAGGTGCTGGTTGAGAGGTTAAAGCGCATCAGCGCCGAGTCATTTTTATAGGTCGACAGCAGCTGATCGTCGGCGTCCAGCTGTGCCTGGATTTTGCCGCGAAGCTCATCCGTGCGCGTTTTATCGAGGTTCATCACGCTGACGCGCCAGAAGGTGCCCATCGTTTTGCCTTCGAGCACCGTCGCGGCAGGTGCGTCGGTTTTCGCCACGGGCGCGGGATCGTTACACGCGGTCAGGAAAAAAAGCATAGCCAGAAAGCTGGCGCGTAAAAAAGTCATGTCCATTCATTATTATCCTCATGCCAGGGCGGCAAGAGTACACCAAAACGGGTGAGTTGTGAGAATCAGAAAGGCACAAAAAAGGGGCCATCAGGCCCCTTACGTCACACGATGGCGCGATTAGAACTGGTAAACCAGACCCAGCGCGACGATATCGTCAGTACCGATACCCGCCTGACGGGTGAATTCATTTTCATCAACCAGGTTAATTTTGTAATCCACGTAAGTGGACATGTTTTTGTTGAAGTAGTAAGTCGCACCCACATCAACATATTTCAGCAGATCCTGATCGCCGAAGTTTTCGATGTCTTTGCCTTTAGACTGCAGGTAAGCCACGGATGGACGCAGGCCGAAGTCGAACTGGTACTGAGCAACCACTTCGAAGTTCTGCGCTTTGTTAGCAAAGCCGTAAGCGGTAGTTGGGTTGCTGCCGTTAGAGGTACCAAAACGGGTTGCGTTGTAGGTCTGAGAGTACTGTGCTGCCAGATAGATGTTGTTGGCATCGTACTTCAGGCCACCAGAATAGACTTCTGCGTGATCCCCTTTACCGTATACGCCCAGTGCGTTCTGATCGGCGGTACGTTTGGAGGAGGACATCGCACCACCCACGCTGAAACCTTCGCCCAGGTTATAGGTCACGGATGCACCGTAGCCATCGCCGTTCTGGTTCAGCAGGCTGCGACCGTCGGTGTTTTCACCGCTTACGCTGCCGTTTTTGCCCTGATACTGCAGAGCAAAGTTCAGGCCATCAACCAGACCAAAGAAGTCCTGGTTACGGTAGGTTGCCACGCCGTTAGCACGAGACTGGAGGAAGTTGTCGGCACCGTAGGTGTCACCGCCGAATTCTGGCAGAACGTCGGTCCAGGAGGTCACGTCGTAAATCACGCCGTAGTTACGACCGTAATCGAATGAACCTGCTTCCGCGAACTTCAGACCTGCAAACGCCACACGAGTCCAGGACTGGTTGTCGCCTTCGTCCTTGTTGCCCTGAATCTGGTATTCCCACTGGCCATAACCGGTCAGCTGATCGTTAACCTGAGTTTCACCTTTGAAGCCAAGACGCATGTAGGTCTTGTCGCCGTCGTTACCCTTGTCGTCAGAGAAATAATGCAGACCATCGACTTTGCCGTACAGATCTAATTTGTTGCCATCTTTGTTATAAATTTCGGCCGCATTTGCTGCGCCTGCCACCAGGAGTGCTGGTACCAGGAGGGACAGTACTTTAACTTTCATTTTATTAACCCTCTGTTATATGCCTTATAATTGCCACTGCTTACTGGTTAACCCTCATTAACCAGTCGGCAATTTCATTCTCCGCAAAAATACAGAATAATCCAATGCGAATATGATACGAAAACTTTGAAGATGTTTCATTTGTCCATCAAGAAGTTTCAAAATGTAAATATCAAGGAACTTTTACAAAGCACAAATAGCTTATAAATTTAGCACTTATAATCAAAATAAAAATCATACATATAACAATCAAGTACTTATAATAAAAATCGTTACAGCACTGAATGACAAAACAAGATCGCGGCTAATCTCTAAAATATCTCTCGCTATCATCATTAACTTTATTTATTACCGTCATTCAGTTTTGAATGTCTGTTTATCCCTAATTGAGCCGGATGCTTCGCATTCGGTTTTTTTTTACCTTTCTTTACGCAACGCCTCATTTTTTGTGCTACCGCACCGAAATTGTAACGACTATTAACTAAATTCTCCCCGGCGATCGTTCGCTAACACACAATTGATGTAAAACTTAATTTCTTGTTAATTCGTGCTATTTGCTGGCCAGGCGCACTTTTTATTTGTACGCGCAGGACGAGTTTGTACATGTTTACCGCGCCACCCGCCGCCGGTATTGTCCGTTGAAAAAGTCGCCTGTTCCCGGACGGTGGCGCTGGAAATTCAGTTATTACCCTTTATACTGCCCTATCGCCACAGAGCATGACCATGACGGGTTAAAGATATCAATGAGTCAGACTGAAACCACCGCCCCGAGCAAATTCTCCCTCCTCCCCGGGAGCATCACCCGTTTCTTTCTTCTTTTGATCGTTGTGCTGTTAGTGACCATGGGGGTGATGGTACAAAGCGCGGTTAACGCCTGGCTGAAGGATAAGAGCTATCAGGTCGTCGATATCACCCACGCCGTGCATAAGCGCATCGATACCTGGCGCTACGCCACCTGGCAGATTTACGACAATATTGCGGCCGCCCCGGCCTCCTCATCCGGAGATGGACTTCAGGAGACGCGGCTTAAGCAGGATGTCTATTACCTCGAAAAACCGCAGCGTAAGACTGAGGCGCTCATTTTTGGCTCTCACGACAGCGCAACGCTCGAGATGACACAGCGTATTTCGACCTATCTGGATACCCTCTGGGGGGCCGAAACGGTGCCGTGGTCGATGTACTATCTGAACGGTCAGGACAACAGCATGATCCTGATCTCAACCCTGCCGTTAAAAGATCTCTCTTCCGGGTTTAAAGAGACCACCGTGGGCAGCATCGTCGACTCCCGCCGGGCAGAGATGCTGCAGCAGGCGAATGCCCTTGATGAACGTGAGAGCTTCTCTTCCCTGCGTCGTCTGGCCTGGCAAAACGGTCATTATTTTACCCTGCGCACCACCTTCAACCAGCCGGGACATCTGGCGACGGTAGTGGCCTTCGATTTACCGATTAACGATTTAATCCCGCCGGACATGCCGCTCGACAGCTTCCGTCTGGAGCCCGACAACAGCACCCAGAACATGCGTGCGGCTTCTGACAAAGAGGCCGCAGAGAGCGTCTCGATCTCCTTTAACGGCTCAAAAATCGAAATTGCCTCGTCCCTGAACTCGACCGGTATGCGTCTGGTGTGGCAGGTGCCGTTTGGCACGCTGCTGCTCGATACCCTGCAAAATATCCTGCTGCCTCTGCTGCTGAATATCGGTCTGCTGGCGCTGGCGCTGTTTGGCTACAGCACCTTCCGTTTCCAGCCGGGGCGTCAGAGCGACGCCTCTGCGGTCCCGGCAGGCACCAGCAATGAACTGCGCGTGTTACGTGCGCTAAATGAAGAGATTATTTCCGTGCTGCCGCTTGGGGTCTTAGTTCACGATCAGGAAGCGAATCGTACGGTAATGAGCAATAAAATTGCCGACCATCTGCTGCCGCATCTTAACCTGCAGAACATCACCACCATGGCGGATCAGCACCAGGGGGTGATCCAGGCCACCATCAACAATGAGCTGTACGAGATCCGTCAGTTCCGCAGCCAGGTCGCCTCCCGCACGCAAATTTTCATCATTCGCGATCAGGATCGCGAGGTGCTGGTGAATAAAAAGCTCAAGCAGGCGCAAAGACTGTATGAGAAAAACCAGCAGGGGCGCGCCGCATTTATGCAGAATATTGGCGATGCCTTCAAGCAGCCGTTAAAAACGCTGGCGACCCAGGCGGCGGCGTTAAATACGTCAGAAAGCCACCAGCTTGCCTGTCAGGCCGACTCGCTGGTCAGAATGGTTGACGAGATCCAGCTGGCGAACATGCTGGAGAATGATTTCTGGAAAGGAACACCAACCCTCTTCTCTATTCAGGACCTGATCGATGAAGTGGTTCCGGAAGTCCTGCCCGTGATTAAGCGTAAAGGGTTGCAGCTGCTGATCAATAACAATCTTCCGGCAAATGACGAGCGCCACGGCGATCGTGAAGCGCTGCGCCGCATACTGTTGATGATTATTCAGTACGCGGTGACGACCACGCAGATCGGCAAGATCACCCTCGAAGTCAGTACGGAGGAGTCGGCAGAAGACCGCCTGACGTTCCGCATCCTCGACACCGGGGAAGGCGTCACCACGAGTGAAATTGATAATCTCCACTTCCCGTTCCTGAACGACACGCAAAGCGATCGCTACGGCAAGGCCAATGCCCTCACCTTCTGGCTGTGCGATCAGCTGGCGCGCAAGCTCGGCGGCCATCTGAATATCAAAGCCCGTGAATCCCTCGGCACCCGCTATTCTCTGCACGTGAAAATGGCGGCCAATCCGCAGGAAGAAGATGAAGAACGTCTGCTGGATGATGTCGTGGTGATGGTCGATGTGACCTCGAACGAGATCCGCAATATTGTCGTTCGTCAGTTAGAAAACTGGGGAGCCGCCTGCATCACGCCGGATGAAAGACTTGCAAGTCAAGAATTTGATCTGTTTTTAACTGATAATCCGTCTAATCTTACTGCCTCCGGCTTGCTTTTAAGCGATGATGAGTCAGGCGTGCGGAAAATCGGCCCTGGCCAGCTGCGCGTCAACTTTAATATAAGCAATGCGATGCAGGAAGCTGTACTACAACTAATAGAAGAGCAGCTGGCGCAGGAAGAGATAGCGGAATCCCCGCTTGGCGGTAATGAAAATGCCGAGCTTCACGCCAGCGGATACTATTCACTCTTTGTTGATACAGTACCAGATGATGTTAAGCGGTTGTATACTGAGTCCGCTGCGAATGATTTTGCAGCGCTGGCACAGACAGCACACCGGCTTAAAGGGGTGTTTGCCATGCTTAATCTGGTTCCCGGCAAGCAGTTATGTGAAACGCTGGAACATCTAATTCGTGAGAAAGATGCCTCTGGCATTGAAAAATACATCAGCGACATTGACGCCTACGTCAAAAGCTTGCTGTAGCAAGGTAGCCTTATACATGAACAATATGAACGTAATTATTGCCGATGACCATCCGATTGTACTGTTCGGTATTCGCAAATCACTTGAACAGATCGAGTGGGTGAATGTAGTCGGTGAATTTGAAGACTCTACAGCACTGATCAATAACCTCCCAAAGCTTGATGCACACGTGCTCATTACCGATCTCTCCATGCCCGGAGACAAATACGGTGATGGGATCACGCTCATCAAATATATTAAACGTCACTTCCCGGATATCTCGATCATTGTTCTGACCATGAACAACAACCCGGCGATCCTGAGCGCGGTACTGGATCTGGATATCGAAGGGATTGTGCTGAAACAGGGCGCACCGACCGATCTGCCTAAAGCGCTTGCGGCGCTGCAGAAAGGCAAGAAGTTCACGCCTGAAAGCGTTTCTCGTCTGCTGGAAAAAATCAGCGCGGGTGGCTACGGTGACAAACGTCTGTCGCCGAAAGAGAGTGAAGTTCTGCGCCTGTTCGCAGAAGGTTTCCTGGTGACCGAGATTGCCAAGAAGCTGAACCGCAGTATTAAAACCATCAGCAGCCAGAAGAAATCAGCGATGATGAAGCTGGGTGTGGACAACGATATTGCTCTGCTGAACTATCTCTCCTCCGTCACGCTGAGTGCAACGGATAAGGATTGATCTCCACTGTAAATGCCGGGTGGCGCTGGCGCTTACCCGGCCTACAAAACCCGCAGGCCCGCGCAAGCGCAGCGTCGCCGGGCAAATAAAAAAGGCCCTTCCGGGCCTTTTTTATATTCTCGTTTTTCTCACGCGCTCTGCGTAAATCGACAATGTCTGCTTCAGCACGTCCAGCGTCACCGGTTTCGACAGACAGCTGTCCATGCCTGACTCCAGACAGCGCTGCTTCTCTTCCGCCAGCGCGTTCGCCGTTACGCCCACCACCGGCAGCGTCAGGCCAAGCTGCCGGATGCGCTGCGTCAGACGGTAGCCGTCCATGTTAGGCATGTTGACATCGCTCAGCACGATATCAATATGATTCTTACTCAGCACGTTCAGCGCATCCACGCCGTCATTGGCGGTTTTGCACTGGTAGCCCAGCGATCCAAGCTGGTCAGCCAGCAGGCGGCGGTTAATCGGATGGTCATCCACCACCAGAATCATCATATCGTCATTCACCGACGCCAGAGACTCCGGTGACGGCAATCCGCCCGCGCCGTCGCGCTCTTCCAGCTCCACTTTGTAAATGCGAGCCAGCAGGCTCAACAGCTCGTGCGGCGTCGCAACACTGTGTACCCACTCCCCAGGCGCGCGCTCGACGGGAATGCCGATGTGGCGACGGCAGAAGAGCACCGACCCTCTCCCCTGCCACGGCTGCTCCTGCATCTCGTCGGCGATCAGCACATCGTCAACGTCCGGTGTTTGACCTTCATAGCGGCACACCCTCACGCCGCAGTGGGTCAGCAGCGCCGTCAGATAGTCATTCAGCGAGGCGTTATGCACCGCCAGCCAGCAGCGCTTATCGCTCAGCCCGTCTACCGTGGCCTTTGCCGGATATTGCGCCGAATAGAGCGGAATGCGGATGGTGAACTGGCTGCCCATGCCGGACTCGGTATCCACGGAGATATCGCCGTCCATCATGCTGACGAGCTTCTCACAAATCGCCAGTCCCAGTCCGGTGCCCTGGAAGTTACGCTGCACGCCGGTACCGACCTGGAAGAACGGATCGAACAGGCGAACCACCTCCTTCGCCGGAATGCCGACCCCCGTGTCGCGCACGCGAATGCTCAGGTAATCTCCTGCCCGGCAGACGTGCAACACAATACAGCCGGTATCGGTAAATTTGATGGCGTTGCTGAGCAGGTTAGAGATGACCTGCTGCAGGCGCATCGGATCGCCGTGCAGCGTCAGCGGCACGTCCGGTTCGATAAAGCAGTAGAGCCCCAGCTGTTTACGCACCACCAGCGGCAGATAGTTGGCGCTAATGTGGTTCATCACCTCGCGCGGTGAAAACTCGCGCGGCTCGATTTTCAGCTGCTCGGACTCAATTTTAGAGAAGTCGAGAATATCGCTGATGATTTTCAGCAGCAGGCTGGAGGAGTTGTTCATCGCCGTCACCAGCCGGTCGACGCCTTTCGGCAATTCCTTCGTCTGCAACAGATCGAGGTTACCGATAATCCCGTACAGCGGCGTACGCAGCTCGTGGCTGACGGTCGCAAGGAACATGGATTTTGACTGGCTGGCCTGCTCCGCCGCCTGCGCCATCTCCTGCAACGACTCCTCCATCTTCACGCGCGCGGAGACATCCACCAGCACGCAAATCGCCACGTTTTCATTGCGATAGCGGGAATGGACAAAGCTGATCTGCAGGTTGGTGTGCGTACTGGTGAGCACGTCCACGAAGTTAACCTGCTGACCGCAGATAATCTGCGTCAGCCTCTGCCGGTCTTCGTGCGTCAGCATGTTCAGGTAGTTATGCGCCAGTTCGTTACTCAGGATGTTGGTCCCGTCCTGGGTACGCAGGATACAGATCCCCACCGGCGCCGAGGCAACAATCTTGCGGTTAAACTGCTCGTGTTCCTCCAGGCGCTGGGCGTCGCTTTCGGCGGGAATAAAGATTTTCCGCTCATACATGCGCGCCAGCGTAAACAGCGCGCCCCCCGCCAGCAGGTTGAGCAGAATTGCATTCATGATAAGAATGCGTATCCGCTCAAGCACCATATCCACCGGCAGCGAATAGACGATACTCAGCGACGAAGGCGGCAGACTCTTCTTCAGCACCAGCTCGCGGAAGCCCGAGGTATAGCCAAACCACGACCGCTCCTGCATCCAGTGCGGTTCGACGTTCAGCCGGTTATCGGGCCCGGCAAGCGAGATCAGCTGATGGCCGTTTTCATCCAGAATGGTCACCCCCATGGGCAGGCTGCCAGGGGTGAAGAAGTTTTCCATGCGGATGGTCTGCTCAATCCCCATCAGCGCCTGCAGGCGATTACCGAGATAAACCGGCGTCAGGGCATAGAAATAGCCCACGCCGGGGCGCGGGCCCTGGCTCACCCAGAAGATGTTATTCCCGCGCTCGTCCTGTGGTGCATTGCGGTATTTCACAATACGTTCATGCAGGCTTTTCAGCGCATTGTCACGTTCAACGGGCACGTCGCGCAGGCCAAAGTCAGCCATGCAGAGATTTTCGCTGCCAATCAGGAAGACGCGGTTCAGGTCATAGGCGGCGGAGAAGTTGTCGCGCCAGTAGCGCATAAACCAGGCTAGCGATTCCAGCGACCCGCGCCAGGTATTGCTCATGGTGGAGCAATCGGAATCCGGGAACAGCGGCTGGAAGTCCGGAACTTCGGTTTTGTCGTTACGCCCGCGGAGCGCAAGAATACCGTTTTCCGCCGTCAGACGATTCTCGGCAATATACTTCAGCTCCTTCATGACGTCAGACGTTCGCTGAATGTAGCGCTGGGCCTGGTCGGAGCTTAAGTTAAACTCCTGGCGGATCTCCGCTTCTTTCTGATGCAGCGCATTAACGATGTAAAACACCGAGAACAAGGCCACCAGCAGCCAAAGCAGGAGCGCCAGCGCTCTAAACAGATAGCGAGAGACTTTCAGCGTAGTACGAAAGGAGACGAGGTATTTCAAGGGGGCGAGGCTCCGCCGTCGGGGTCAAAAGAATGTGGTTAAGGTAGCGGTAAACGCGCCAGGTCGCAACGTTGACTTATCTGCTTCTGCAAAAGAAAAGGGCCGGAATCCGGCCCTTTTTTACATCAGGAGACATTACTCGTCAGCGTCATCCGCTACGTCATCGTCGGTGTCGGCTTCTGGCGCGATGTCCTCATCGCCTTCCGCGACGCTACCGTCGATGGAGTCGAGCTCTTCGTCATCCACCGGCTCGGCAACGCGCTGCAGACCCACCACGTTTTCATCTTCCGCTGTACGGATGAGGATCACGCCCTGGGTGTTACGACCCACCACGCTGATCTCAGACACGCGGGTACGCACCAGCGTACCCGCATCGGTGATCATCATGATCTGGTCGGCATCGTCTACCTGCACCGCGCCGACAACGGAACCGTTGCGCTCGGTCACCTTGATGGAGATAACGCCCTGCGTGCCGCGAGACTTGGTTGGGTATTCCCCTTCCGCCGTACGTTTACCGTAACCATTCTGCGTGACGGTCAGGATAGCCCCTTCACCGCGCGGAATAATCAGAGAAACAACGCTGTCTTCGCCAGCCAGTTTGATACCACGTACGCCCGTCGCGGTACGGCCCATTGCACGGACGGCGTCTTCTTTGAAGCGCACCACTTTACCGGCCGCAGAGAAGAGCATGACTTCATCGGAGCCCGAGGTCAGATCCACGCCAATCAGCTCGTCGCCTTCGTTCAGGTTCACGGCGATAATACCGGCAGAACGCGGACGGCTGAATTCGGTCAGCGCGGTTTTCTTCACGGTACCGCTGGCGGTCGCCATAAAGACGTTCACGCCCTCTTCGTACTCGCGTACCGGCAGAATAGCGGTGATACGTTCGTTCGCTTCCAGCGGCAGCAGGTTAACGATTGGACGACCACGTGCGCCGCGGCTTGCTTCCGGCAGCTGATAGACTTTCATCCAGTACAGACGACCGCGGCTGGAGAAGCAGAGGATCGTGTCATGGGTGTTCGCCACCAGCAGGCGGTCAATAAAGTCTTCTTCTTTAATACGTGCTGCAGATTTACCTTTACCGCCACGACGCTGTGCTTCGTAGTCCGTTAACGGCTGATACTTCACGTAGCCCTGGTGAGACAGGGTCACCACAACGTCTTCCTGGTTGATCAGGTCTTCGATGTTGATGTCCGCGCTGTTGGCGGTGATTTCGGTGCGGCGCTCGTCGCCGAACTGATCGCGGACCAGCTCCAGCTCTTCGCGGATCACTTCCATCAGGCGCTCTGCGCTGCCCAGGATATGCAGCAGCTCAGCAATCTGTTCCAGCAGCTCTTTGTATTCGTCGAGCAGTTTTTCATGCTCAAGGCCGGTCAGTTTCTGCAGACGCAGATCCAGAATCGCCTGGGCCTGCTGTTCAGTCAGGTAGTATTGACCGTCACGCACGCCGAACTCAGGTTCCAGCCATTCAGGACGCGCCGCGTCATCGCCCGCACGTTCCAGCATCGCGGCGACGTTGCCCAGATCCCACGGACGGGAAACCAGCGCGGTTTTCGCTTCCGCCGGGGTTGGCGCACGACGGATCAGCTCGATGATCGGGTCGATGTTGGCCAGCGCAACCGCCAGCGCTTCAAGGATGTGCGCACGGTCGCGCGCTTTGCGCAGTTCGAAGATGGTACGACGGGTCACCACTTCACGGCGGTGACGGACGAACGCGCTCAGGATCTCTTTCAGGTTCATGATCTTCGGCTGACCATGGTGCAGCGCAACCATGTTGATACCGAAGGAGACCTGAAGCTGCGTCTGGGAGTACAGGTTATTCAGGACAACCTCACCCACCGCGTCGCGTTTGATCTCAATCACGATGCGCATGCCGTCTTTATCAGACTCGTCACGCAGCGCGCTGATGCCTTCAACGCGTTTTTCTTTTACCAGCTCGGCGATTTTTTCAATCAGACGCGCTTTGTTCACCTGATACGGGATCTCGTGAACAATAATGGTTTCACGGCCGGTTTTGGCGTCCGCTTCTACTTCAGCGCGGGCACGGATGTAAATCTTGCCGCGGCCGGTACGGTACGCTTCTTCAATGCCGCGACGACCGTTGATGATCGCCGCCGTCGGGAAGTCCGGGCCCGGGATGTGTGCCATCAGCCCTTCAATGCTGATGTCTTCATCGTCGATATAAGCCAGACAGCCGTTGATCACCTCGGTGATATTGTGCGGCGGAATGTTGGTTGCCATACCGACCGCGATACCGGACGAACCGTTCACTAACAGGTTCGGGATCTTGGTGGGCATCACATCTGGGATGCGCTCGGTGCCGTCGTAGTTATCGACGAAATCAACGGTCTCTTTTTCCAGGTCGGCCATCAGCTCATGAGCGATTTTCGACATACGGATTTCCGTATAACGCATCGCCGCAGCGGAGTCGCCGTCGACTGAACCAAAGTTACCCTGACCATCTACCAGCATGTAGCGCAAGGAGAATGGCTGCGCCATACGAACGATGGTGTCATAAACGGCGGTATCACCATGCGGGTGATATTTACCGATGACGTCACCGACGACGCGGGCAGATTTTTTATAGGCTTTATTCCAGTCATTGCCCAATACGTTCATGGCGTATAGTACGCGACGGTGTACCGGCTTAAGGCCATCGCGGACGTCCGGCAGCGCACGGCCAACAATGACCGACATCGCATAGTCCAGATAGGAGCTCTTCAGCTCTTCCTCGATGTTAACCGGTGTAATTTCTCTCGCAAGGTCGCTCATCTAACCGCTATCCCTCTACTGTATCCCGGATTCAAAGGTCGCAAATTATAACACAGCCGAGGTGATTGAGGTAAACCTATACGCTTTATTCACAGGGATTGCCTGATATACTCATTCGTCTTGCTAAATAAGGAGTAAAAGCGCCCATGAATGCCGAAAAATCCCCGGTGGCTCACAACGTTGACCACGAAGAGATTGCCAAATTTGAAGCGGTGGCGTCCCGCTGGTGGGATCTCGAAGGCGAGTTCAAACCGCTGCACCGTATTAACCCGCTGCGTCTGGGCTATATCGCGGAGCGTTCCGGCGGTCTGTTCGGTAAAAAAGTGCTCGATGTCGGCTGCGGCGGCGGTATCCTGGCGGAAAGCATGGCGCGCGAAGGGGCGAACGTCACGGGCCTGGATATGGGCTTTGAACCGCTGCAGGTTGCTCGTCTTCATGCGCTGGAGTCTGGCATACAGGTGGACTACGTGCAGGAAACCGTGGAAGAACACGCGGCAAAACATGCCCATCAGTACGATGTGGTGACCTGCATGGAGATGCTGGAGCACGTTCCCGATCCGCAGTCCGTGGTGCACGCCTGTGCAAAACTGGTGAAACCGGGTGGACAGGTCTTCTTCTCGACCATCAACCGCAACGGTAAAGCCTGGCTGATGGCCGTCGTTGGCGCGGAGTATGTGCTGCGCATGGTGCCGAAAGGCACGCATGACGTGAAGAAATTCATCAAGCCTGCGGAACTGTTAAGCTGGGTCGACCAGACGTGGCTCAAGGAGCAGCACATCACCGGCCTGCACTACAATCCGCTGACCAATAAATTCAAACTCGCACCGGGCGTTGATGTTAACTATATGTTGCATACAACCGCCAAAAACGACTAACGTCATTCGTTATTCTTATAAAGATTGCGCGACATCATGTTGCGCAATTCTGACCGCCCGTTGAAGAAATCAGCACTCGATCAAATTTTGAATTTTTTTTCTTAATTATTGACATGTCTTCCAGGCCTTACAGCACGAGGACTTAGCCTTTTTTACCCTTTCACAACCTCAATTTAACGTCAAAATCAACCCTTGTACTGAAAAGAATCCTTACTAGAATACTCACCATATAGCGTTTTTCTTATCGCAAACCCCCTATATGTAGTATTTATCCACAGAGTTAGTCACAAGACGGTTCTGTGGATAAGCGGGGGATATTTTTTTATTTCACGGACAGGTAAACCCCACATGAATCAGAGTCTGCTGGTGACAAAGCGCGACGGTACTACCGAGCGTATCAATCTGGACAAAATCCATCGAGTTCTCGACTGGGCAGCAGAAGGACTGAACAACGTATCTATCTCCCAGGTTGAACTGCGTTCACATATCCAGTTCTACGACGGCATCAAAACATCTGATATCCACGAAACGATCATTAAAGCGGCGGCGGACCTCATCTCCCGCGAAGCACCGGATTATCAGTACCTCGCTGCACGTCTGGCGATTTTCCACCTGCGTAAAAAAGCCTACGGCCAGTTTGAGCCGCCGAAGCTTTACGATCACGTGGTGAAAATGGTTGAGCTGGGCAAATACGACACGCATCTGCTGGAAGACTATACGGAAGAAGAGTTCGAGCAGATGAACGGGTTTATCGATCACTGGCGCGACATGAACTTCTCCTACGCGGCGGTGAAGCAGCTCGAAGGCAAATACCTGGTTCAGAACCGTGTAACCGGTGAGATCTACGAAAGCGCCCAGTTCCTCTATATTCTGGTGGCCGCCTGCCTGTTCTCTAACTATCCGCGTGACACCCGTCTGGATTACGTGAAGCGTTTCTACGATGCGGTATCGACGTTCAAGATTTCACTGCCGACGCCAATCATGTCTGGCGTGCGCACCCCAACCCGTCAGTTCAGCTCCTGCGTACTGATCGAGTGTGGCGACAGCCTGGACTCCATCAACGCCACCTCCAGCGCCATCGTGAAATACGTTTCCCAGCGTGCCGGTATCGGCATCAACGCCGGTCGCATCCGTGCGCTGGGCAGCCCGATTCGCGGCGGTGAAGCGTTCCACACCGGCTGTATCCCGTTCTATAAGCACTTCCAGACGGCAGTAAAATCCTGCTCTCAGGGCGGCGTGCGCGGCGGTGCTGCGACCCTGTTCTATCCTATGTGGCACCTGGAAGTGGAAAGCCTGCTGGTCCTGAAAAACAACCGTGGTGTTGAAGGCAACCGCGTGCGTCACATGGACTACGGCGTGCAGATCAACAAGCTGATGTACACCCGTCTGCTGAAGGGCGAAGAGATCACCCTGTTCAGCCCGTCCGACGTCCCGGGCCTGTATGACGCGTTCTTCGCCGATCAGGACGAATTCGAGCGTCTGTACACCAAATACGAAAAAGACGACAGCATCCGCAAGCAGCGCGTGAAGGCGGTGGACCTGTTCTCCCTGATGATGCAGGAACGTGCCTCTACCGGCCGTATCTACATCCAGAACGTTGACCACTGCAACACCCACAGCCCGTTTGATCCGGTGGTTGCACCAGTGCGCCAGTCTAACCTGTGCCTGGAGATCGCCCTGCCGACCAAACCGCTGGAAGACGTGAACGACGAAAACGGTGAAATTGCGCTGTGTACGCTGTCCGCGTTCAACCTGGGTGCCATCAAGAGCCTGGACGAGCTGGAAGAGCTGGCCGTGCTGGCGGTTCGTGCGCTCGACGCCCTGCTGGACTACCAGGATTACCCAATCCCGGCCGCGAAACGCGGTGCGATGGGGCGTCGTACCCTGGGTATCGGCGTGATCAACTTCGCCTACTGGCTGGCGAAAAACGGCAAGCGTTACTCCGACGGCAGCGCCAACAACCTGACGCACCAGACGTTCGAAGCGATTCAGTACTACCTGATGAAAGCGTCCAACGAGCTGGCGAAAGAGCAAGGCGCGTGCCCGTGGTTCAACGAAACCACCTACGCGAAAGGCATTCTGCCAATCGACACTTACAAGAAAGACCTGGATGCGATCGTCAGCGAGCCGCTGCACCTCGACTGGGAAGGCCTGCGCGAGTCCATCAAGACTCACGGCCTGCGTAACTCCACGCTCTCTGCCCTGATGCCGTCTGAGACCTCTTCGCAGATCTCTAACGCCACCAACGGTATTGAGCCGCCGCGCGGCCACGTCAGCATCAAAGCCTCGAAAGACGGCGTGCTGCGTCAGGTGGTACCGGATTACGAGACGCTGGGTGACAACTACGAGCTGCTGTGGGAAATGCCAAACAACGACGGCTACCTGCAGCTGGTGGGTATCATGCAGAAGTTTATCGACCAGTCGATCTCTGCCAATACCAACTATGACCCGACGCGCTTCCCGTCCGGCAAGGTGCCGATGCAGCAGCTGTTGAAAGACCTGCTCACCGCCTACAAGTTTGGCGTGAAAACGCTGTACTATCACAACACCCGTGACGGTGCGGAAGACGCGCAGGACGACCTGGTTCCGTCAATTCAGGACGATGGCTGCGAAAGCGGCGCATGTAAGATCTAATGTAAATGCCGGGTGGCGCTACGCTTACCCGGCCTACGTTTTTAGGACACACTCATGGCATATACCACCTTTTCACAGACGAAAAACGACCAGCTCAAAGAGCCGATGTTCTTCGGCCAGCCGGTCAACGTGGCACGCTACGATCAGCAAAAATATGACATCTTCGAAAAGCTGATTGAAAAGCAACTCTCCTTCTTCTGGCGTCCGGAAGAAGTGGACGTCTCCCGCGACCGTATTGACTACCAGTCTCTGCCGGATCACGAAAAACATATCTTCATCAGCAACCTGAAGTACCAGACGCTGCTGGACTCCATTCAGGGCCGTAGCCCAAACGTGGCGCTGCTGCCGCTGATCTCGATTCCTGAGCTGGAAACCTGGGTGGAAACCTGGGCGTTCTCTGAGACGATCCACTCCCGCTCTTACACCCACATCATTCGCAACATCGTGAACGATCCGGCGGTGGTGTTTGACGATATCGTCACCAACGAGCAGATCCAGAAGCGCGCGGAAGGCATTGCCCATTACTACGACGAGCTGATCGAGATGACCAGCTACTGGCACCTGCTGGGCGAAGGCACTCACCATGTGAACGGTAAAACCATCACCGTGAACCTGCGCGCGCTGAAAAAACAGCTGTACCTGTGCCTGATGAGCGTTAACGCGCTGGAAGCGATCCGCTTCTACGTCAGCTTCGCCTGCTCCTTCGCCTTTGCCGAGCGCAAGCTGATGGAAGGCAACGCCAAAATCATCCGTCTGATTGCCCGCGATGAAGCCCTGCACCTGACCGGTACCCAGCACATGCTGAACCTGCTGCGCAGCGGCACGGACGATCCGGAGATGGCGGAAATCGCCGAAGAGTGCAAGCAGGAGTGCTACGACCTGTTCGTGCTGGCGGCTCAGCAGGAGAAAGAGTGGGCAGACTACCTGTTCCGCGACGGCTCCATGATTGGCCTGAACAAAGACATCCTGTGCCAGTACGTTGAGTACATCACCAACATCCGCATGCAGGCGGTCGGTCTCGACCTGCCGTTCCAGACGCGCTCTAACCCTATCCCGTGGATCAACACCTGGCTGGTGTCCGATAACGTGCAGGTTGCGCCGCAGGAAGTGGAAGTGAGTTCTTATCTGGTCGGTCAGATTGATTCTGAAGTCAACACCGACGACCTGAGCGACTTCCAGCTCTGATGTCACGCGTCACGTTAAGTCTTTCCGGCACTGAGGTACTGTGTCGGGAGGAACACCCTTCTCTGCTGGTGGCGCTTGAGGCGCATCAGGTCGAAGTAGAGTACCAGTGTCGTTCCGGCTACTGCGGTTCTTGCCGCTGCCGTCTGGTCGCCGGCCAGGTGGACTGGCTGACCGAACCACTGGCCTTTATCAACGAAGGGGAAATTTTGCCCTGCTGCTGCCGGGCAAAAGGCGATATCGAGATCGAGATGTGATGGTGTCGGGTGGCGCTTCGCTTACCCGACCTACAAAACCGCAGTTCGTAGGCCGGGTAAGGCGCAGCCGCCACCCGGCAATTTCAGCGTTAATCCTTCAGGAAGCTGACCGCTTTATCCGGGAAATCCGTAAACAGTCCGTCCACGCCCGCCTGGTTATACAACACCTCATAAAGCTGATTCACATCCGTGGCATACGGCGGCAGCTGGTCTGCACGCACGGTGTACGGATGCACCTGCATCTTGCTGGCATGCGCCTCTTTCACCATCGCCGTCAGCTTCACGTGGCCCGGCGTTGAGCCTTCCGCCACCAGCATGTGGTAATCCGGCCCGATGCCGTCGGCGTACTGCGCAATCTGCTTCATCGCGCCCGGCTTAAACATCCAGTCGTAGCTGTAGTTCACCCACTTGCCGTCCGGCTGCTTCTCCTGGGTTTCATTCCAGTCGGTATAGGCGATCAGCTGCACCAGATTGAGGTTCATGCCCATCTTCGGCTCCAGCTCGGTTTTGATGCGCTTCAGCTCGGTGGCGTCAAAACACTGCAGGTAGACTTTGTCCTGCTTGCTGGTGTAGCCGTACTGTTTGAGCACCTCCAGCGTCTTCGCGGCAATGTCTTTCCCTTCCTGATGGTGGAACCATGGGGCTTTGATTTCCGGGTAGATGCCGATGTTTTTACCGGTGGAGTGGTTCAGTCCCTGAACAAACTCAATCTCTTCCTGGAAGGTATGGATCCGGAAGTCAGATTTGCCCATCGGGAAACGTCCCGGATAGACCTGCACCTTCTTGCCGTTTTCAATCTCGAAGCCTTCGGTGAACTTCAGGGAGCGGATCTCCGCCAGCGTGAAGTCAATGGCGTAGAAGCGGCCATCTTTGCGGGCGCGATCCGGGAAACGCTCTGCTACGTCCGTCACGCGGTCAAGATAATGGTCGTGCAGGACGACCAGCTGGTCGTCCTTCGTCATCACCAGATCCTGCTCCAGGTAATCCGCCCCCTGCGCATAGGCCATCGCTTTTGCCGGCAGCGTATGCTCTGGCAGATAGCCGCTCGCACCGCGGTGGGCAATAACGATTTTATCCGCCGCCAGCGCGGAGCCTGTCATCAGGCCCGCCAGCAGCAGGCCGGTTGCTAACTGAGTTAATTTCATCGCAAAGCTCCTTATTGACGACGCGCCAGCACTTCCGCGTGGTGACGTTTTTCACCGATCATCACAACAACCAGCAGCAGTACCGCCAGCACGCTTCCGCCGATCATCACCATAAAGCCGCCGTCCCAGCCGAAGAAGTCAACGGTATAGCCCACGATGGCGCTCGCCGCGACCGAACCGCCGAGGTAGCCGAACAGGCCGGTAAAGCCCGCCGCCGTTCCCGCCGCTTTCTTCGGCGCCAGCTCCAGCGCGTGAAGACCGATCAGCATCACCGGACCGTAAATCAGGAAGCCGATGACGATCATACAGGCCATATCCACACCCGGATTTCCCGGCGGGTTGAGCCAGTACACTACCGTCGCGATGGTCACCAGGGTCATAAAGAAGACGCCCGTCGCACCGCGGTTGCCCTTAAACACCTTGTCCGACATCCAGCCGCAAATCAGGGTGCCCGGGATACCGGCGTATTCATACAGGAAGTACGCCCAGGAGGATTTATCCAGCGCGAAGTGCTTCACCTCTTTCAGGTAGGTCGGAGACCAGTCCAGAATGCCGTAGCGCAGGAGATAAACGAACACATTGGCGACCGCGATGTACCACAGCAGCTTGTTCGGCAGGACGTACTTCATGAAGATTTGCTTCGCGGTCAGCTCTTCTTCGTGCTTCTCGCTGTAATCATCCGGATAGTCATTTTTGTACTCTTCAATCGGCGGCAGGCCGCAGGACTGCGGCGTATCGCGCATCAGGGCGAAAGCAATAATCGCCACCAGAATGGCACCAAAGGCAGGCATGTAGAGCGCCGCGTGCCAGTCGTTGAACCAGGCCATCCCCAGCAGGAACAGCAGCGGCGGAATACCGCCGCCCACGTTATGGGCGCAGTTCCACACCGACACGATGCCGCCGCGCTCTTTCTGCGACCACCAGTGCACCATGGTGCGTCCGCACGGCGGCCACCCCATTCCCTGGAACCAGCCGCAGAGGAACAGCAGCACGAACATGATGGCAATGCTGGAGGTTGCCCATGGCACAAAGCCCATAAACAGCATCACCGCTGCCGCCAGGATCAGACCGGCAGGCAGGAACACGCGCGGATTCGAGCGATCCGACACGGAACCCATGATGAATTTGGAAAAACCGTAGGCGATGGATATCCCCGACAGCGCGAACCCCAGATCGCCGCGGGAGAAGCCCTGCTCTACCAGATACGGCATGGCGAGCGCGAAGTTTTTACGTACAAGGTAGTACGCCGCATACCCGAAGAAGATCCCCAGGAAGATTTGCCAACGCAGACGGCGATAGAGCGGATCTATTTCTGCCTCTGGCAGACGCGCCCTGTGGGGCGCAGGTTTGAAGATACTGAGCATAACAGCCTCCGTGGCCTTGAAATGAATGAGCAGGTGGCTCGCACCTGAATTCCAGAGGCGGGGATGTTAAGAAATCACGGTGATTGTTACTGTGAATCAACGCACAGATTGTTACAGAAATATGACAGAATGCGCAAAAAAGCGCATGAAATCACGTTTCACTTTCGAATTCCGCGCGTTTATGTTCGAAATCAAACAAACCACAAAATTACTATGGCTAAATGATAAAAAACGAACATAGAGGGTAAACAATGACCAGTCACGATCCTCGTTATAGTGATGTGATAATCATTGGTGGTGGCGCAACCGGCGCCGGGATCGCGCGCGATTGCGCCCTTCGCGGCTTAAGCGTTACGCTTCTGGAACGCCATGATATCGCCACGGGCGCAACCGGACGGAACCACGGCCTGCTGCACAGCGGTGCCCGGTATGCGGTCACCGACGCGGAATCCGCGCGCGAATGTATTGCTGAAAACCAGATCCTCAAGCGTATCGCACGCCACTGCATTGAGCCGACCGACGGCCTCTTTATTACCCTTCCCGAAGATGACCTCGCCTTTCAGGAGACCTTTATTACCGCCTGCACTGCCGCGGGCATTCAGGCGGAGGCCATGGATCCGGCGCTGGCGCGACGGCTGGAACCGTCGGTTAACCCGGCGCTTATTGGCGCGGTGAAAGTCCCTGACGGTACCGTCGATCCGTTCCGCCTGACCGCCGCCAATATGCTGGACGCCCGTGAGCATGGCGCACGCATTCTGACCGGACATGAAGTGACCGGGCTTATTCGCGAAGGTCATCGCATCTGTGGGGTGCGGGTGTTTGATACGCAGTACAACGAGCACGGCGAGCTGTATGCCGCCGTAGTGGTCAACGCGGCGGGGATCTGGGGCCAGCGTATTGCGGAATACGCGGACCTGTCGGTGCGCATGTTCCCGGCGAAAGGCTCGCTGCTGATCCTCGACCACCGCATCAATAACCACGTGATTAACCGCTGCCGCAAGCCGTCTGACGCCGATATCCTCGTCCCGGGCGACACCATTTCGTTAATCGGTACGACTTCAACGCACGTGGACTACAGAGAGATTGATTACAACCGCGTCACCGCTGAAGAGGTTGATATCCTGCTGCGGGAAGGGGAAAAACTGGCCCCGGTGATGGCCCAGACGCGCATTCTGCGCGCCTACGCGGGCGTGCGTCCACTGGTCGCCAGCGACAACGACCCGAGCGGACGGAACGTCAGCCGGGGCATCGTGCTGCTCGATCACGCCGCGCGCGACGGCATGGACGGGTTTATCACCATCACCGGCGGCAAGCTGATGACCTATCGCCTGATGGCCGAGTGGGCGACCGATGCCGTCTGCCGCAAGCTCGGAAATACCGAGCCGTGCGTCACGGCAGAACAGCCGCTGCCGGGATCGCGTCAGTCCACCGAAAAAACGCTGCAGAAAATCATCTCCCTGCCCGCGCCGCTGCGCGGGTCCGCGGTATACCGCCACGGCGACAGAACGCCACCGTGGCTTGGTGAAGGAAGATTGAGCCGCAGCCTGGTGTGCGAGTGCGAAGCCGTGACGGCCGGTGAGGTGCAGTACGCGGTGGAGAACCTGACGGTCAACAGCCTGCTCGATCTCCGCCGCCGCACCCGCGTCGGAATGGGCACCTGTCAGGGCGAGCTGTGCGCCTGCCGTGCTGCGGGGCTGCTGCAGCGTTTTCATACCACCACCGCCACCCAGTCGCTCGATCAGCTCAGCGCGTTTTTAAACGAGCGCTGGAAAGGCATTCAGCCTGTCGCCTGGGGCGATGCCCTGCGTGAAAGTGAATTTACCCGCTGGGTCTACCAGGGGCTTTGCGGTCTGGAGAAGGAGCAACACGATGAAATTTGATACCGTGATTGTCGGCGGCGGGCTGGCGGGCCTGCTCTGCGGCATTAAGCTCACGAAGCAGGGGCTGCGCTGCGCCATTATCACCCGGGGGCAGAGCGCCCTGCACTTCTCGTCGGGCTCGCTGGATCTGGTGGACGAAGCGTACCGCGATAAGCTGCCGCCGGAGCACCCGTATCACCTGGTTGGCGCACAGCATATTGACCGCTTTGCGCTGGAAACCGAAGCGCTGCTGGCGGACTGCGGCGCGCGTCTGCAGGGCAGCGCCAGGTTCAATCACCAGCGCGTTACGCCGCTCGGCACCCTGCGTTCCGCCTGGCTCAGCCCGGAGGAAGTGCCCGTTGCCCCCATTCACGCGGGACGCGTGCGGGTGGTAGGGATTAGCGGCTTTCTGGATTTTCAGCCCCATCTCGCGGCGGCGTCACTTTGTCGCCAGGGCGTGAACGCCGAAACGGCAGAGATAGAGCTGCCTGAGCTTGATGTCCTGCGCGATAACCCGAGCGAATTTCGCGCGGTGAATATCGCCCGTTTTCTGGATAACGAGGACAAATGGCCGCTGCTGTATGAGGCGCTCAGCCCGCTTGCGGCAGGATGCGATGCGCTATTGATGCCCGCGTGCTTTGGCCTGAACGACAACCGACTCTGGCGCTGGCTCTCAGACCGTCTGCCCTGCACGCTCGGTTTGTTGCCCACGCTGCCCCCGTCTGTCCCCGGCATTCGCCTGCATACCCAGCTCCAGCGTAAGTTTGTTGCGCAGGGTGGCGTCTGGATGGCCGGTGATGAAGTGAAAAAAATCACCCTGACAGACGGCGCGGTGAGCGAAATCTGGACGCGCAACCACGACGATATTCCGCTTCGCGCCCGCTATACGGTGCTGGCAAGCGGCAGCTTCTTCAGCAACGGGCTGCTGAGCAGCCGGGAGGGCATCCGGGAAGCCATTATGGGGCTGGATGTTCGCCAGCGAGCCTCCCGCGCGGACTGGTATCAGAGTGATTTCTTCTCGCCGCAGCCCTGGCAGCAGTTCGGCGTGATTGTCGATAACCACCTGCATCCGCAGCTTGCCGGTAAGCCCGTCAGTAATCTCTTTGCCATCGGCTCGCTGCTGGGCGGGTACGATCCCATTACCCAGGGATGCGGTGGCGGAGTGTGCGCCGTCACGGCGCTGTATGTGGCAGAGCAGATTAGCCAGCGCACGGAGGCTGAACAATGAACGATACCCGTTTTGAAAGCTGCATCAAATGCACGGTGTGTACCACCGTCTGCCCGGTCAGCGGCGTGAACCCACGCTATCCCGGGCCAAAGCAGGCCGGGCCGGACGGCGAGCGTCTGCGCCTGAAGGACGGCAAGCTGTACGATGAAGCGCTGAAATACTGCATCAACTGCAAACGCTGCGAAGTCGCCTGCCCGTCGGATGTGAAAATCGGCGATATTATCCAGCGCGCCCGGGCGCGCTACAGCACGCAAAAGCCGTCGCTGCGGGACGCGATTCTGAGCCATACCGATCTGATGGGCAGCGTCTCGACGCCGTTTGCCCCGCTGGTGAATGCCGCGACCGCTCTCAAGCCGGTGCGCCAGCTGCTGGATGCCACGCTGAAGATAGACCATCACCGCAGCCTGCCGAAATATTCTCACGGCACCTTCCGCCGCTGGTATAAATCCGTGGCGGCGGAGCAGGCGCAGTACGCCGAGCAGGTGGCTTTTTTCCAAGGCTGCTATGTGAATTACAACCACCCGCAGCTGGGTAAAGATCTGCTGAAAGTGCTGAACGCCATGGGAACGGGCGTTCAGCTACTGAATAAAGAAAAGTGCTGCGGCGTGCCGCTGATTGCTAACGGGTTTACCGATAAAGCGCGCAGGCAGGCTCAAAGCAATGTCACCTCACTGCGCGAGGCGATTGTCGAGAAAGGCATGCCGGTATTGGCGACCTCATCCACCTGTACCTTCACCCTGCGCGACGAGTATCCGCATCTGCTGGACGTGGACAACACCGGCCTGCGCGAGCACATCGAGCTGGCGACGCGCTTCCTGTGGCGCAAGCTGGACAGCGGACAGACGTTGCCGCTGGGGAAATTACCCCTGAAAGTGGTGTACCACACGCCGTGTCATATGGAAAAAATGGGCTGGTCACTCTATACGCTTGAGCTGCTGCGGTTAATTCCGGGGCTGGAGCTGACGGTGCTGGACTCACGCTGCTGCGGGATTGCGGGAACCTACGGCTTTAAGCGTGAAAACTACGAAACGTCGCAGGCGATCGGCGCTCCGCTGTTCCGTCAGATTGAGAAGAGCGGCGCGGATATCGTGGTGACGGACTGCGAAACCTGCAAGTGGCAGATTGAGATGTCCACCAGCAAGCGCTGCGAGCATCCGATTACGCTGCTGGCAAAGGCGCTCGGGTGAACATGGCCGGGGCGAAAGGCCCCGGCACAGGCGTTACTCCACGAACAGCGATTCAACCACGTTAATCCAGCCGTGCTCGCTGGCCACCTCTTTGCCATTCAGCCAGCGGCGCAGCATGTTCAGCGCCATCATGGCGCACACCTCCTGACGCACCGCCAGGCTGTGGCGGGTAATGCTCATTTTTACCCGCAGGGCGTGGGTGCCCTCGGGCGTCGCCAGCGCGAAGTTGAGGTATTCCTCATCCAGCCCGCCGACAAACAGCGCCAGACCGGCAAAATGCTTCACCCTTCTCTCGGACGCCCAGCGGGCGGTTTGCGCGAGAGTCTCCTGCTGGAACGGCACCACTTCGCTGGCCAGCAGCGGCGCGTTGACGCGCGACAGCTGCAGCGCCAGCAGGCCACCGGTGAACTGCTCGCTTAAGGTCACGCTCAGCTGACGCGACTGCAGATGCTTCGCAATCTGCGCCGGTAGCCCTTCCGTGCCTTCAAAGATCAGGCTTTCACCCGCTACGCGCTGCACCTCAGGCCACAGCGCCAGCATCGCCTCTTTCTGGGTGGCCGGTCCGGTCAGCTTGAGCTCAATGATCGGCATGGATGAACGATAGCCCATAGACACACCCGGCGGCAGCGGGAGGTGATCGAGGCTCTGGGCCAGATCGCTTTCCGAACGGCCAAAAGTGGTCAGACGCAGGCACAGCGGGGGTTCCGGCAGGGTAAAACGCTGGCGAAGGCGCGGCAGGATCTGCTGCTCGACCATCACTTTAAATTCTGAGGGCACGCCCGGCGTGAAGAACATCAGGCAGCGGTTCAGCTGCATGGCAAACCCGCACGCGGTACCGACCGGGTTATCGACCAGTTCAGCACTGGCGGGAATTTCAGCCTGTTTGCGGTTGCTGGGGGCCATGACGCGGCCACGTTCGGAGAAAAAACGCGCCATCTGCGAGAGCCACGCCTCATGCAGCACCAGCCCTTCGCCTTTTGCGGTCGCGGCGGCCAGGGCACTGAGATCGTCACTGGTGGGGCCGAGCCCGCCGTTCACAATCAGCACGTCGCACTGTTCACTGCGCTCGCGCAGAACAGCGACCAGTGACTCAAGATTGTCGCCCACCGTATTGCGGCGCGTTAACGGTAATCCTTGCTCAAAGAAAAGATCGGCAAGCCAGGCAGCATTGGTATCAATAATTTGTCCATGCAGCACTTCGTCGCCGGTGGATAACATCTCCACGTTAATCATTGTGTTCTCCCGCTTATTTGGTCAAAACACTATAGCGCAAACGCGGGGTGGAGAAGAGGAGAAACTGGCGCGACAGCATGCCGCGCCGGAGAGATTAGAAGCCTGCGCTAACGCCCACGTACGGACCGTCGGCCAGCGCGTTGTCGCGGTTGCCGTCTTTACCGGCCAGGTTCAGATAGCGATAGCCTGCTTCGATGGTGATTGGACGCATGATGGTCCAGCGCGCGCCGGCGTTGGCTTCCTCATAGCTGTCGATACCGCTTGAGAGGGAGTCCGGAGAGTAGTAGTACTCGCCAAACAGGCCGAAGCTGTCGCCAATTTTCCACTGCAGGCCGCCGCCCACTGCCACCGCATATCCTTCGTCACCGTCATTTGGGTTGGTATAGATACCTTTACCGCCGACGGTCGCCAGGAACGGGCCCAGAGGAATGTTGAGGCCCAGGCCGAGGCTGGCAGCGTCGCCGTCGTCATCGTTGTGCGTCCAGCCGCCGGTCATTGCCAGACCGGAGGTGTCAGTACCCATGCCAAAACCGAGGTGGGTATAGTCCTGACCCGCCGAACCATTAATGCTAATGGCGTTAGCCGCCGCAGATACAACCATCAGGCCGAGGCCCAGTAATGCCACTTTTTTCATTGTCGTGATCCCGCACAATTTTTATAGAGAAGTCCCAAAACCGCGAGATTTTAACCTGGGTCTTCCGGGGATCAAGCACTCTGCGTGCGGCAGGCCAGTAGATTGTAACTATTTGAAACGGCTATTATCCCTTCAGCGTTGCGTTCACCCACTCCTGCAGCGCGCGGCGCGAGACTTTAATGCCGCCATTTTTGAGTTCGGTCGGCAAAAGCAGCCAGCGGACGGGTTGCTCAAAACGCGCCACCTTGTCCCTGACCCAGTCGGGTAAAGTGGTGATATCCGTTCCCGGCTCGCACTCCACCACCGCCACCGGACGTTGCCCGAACTCAGCGTCGTCCAGCGGGACGATAAACACCTGGTTAACCTGCGGGTGCGTGGCGATAACGCGCTCCAGCGATTCCGGCTGGATCCCTTCTCCGCCGCTAAAAAAGAGGTTATCCATGCGGCCGAGGATCGTCAGACGGCCGTCATGCCATTCGCCGCGATCGCGGGTGGCGAACCATCCCTGCGCGTTGGTCAGCGGAATCAGTTCGCCATCCCGCCAGTAGCCTGAGGCCATGCTTTGCGCCCTGATCCAGACTTCACCGTTAACGACCTGCACCTCTCTGCCCGGCAGCGCACGGCCCACGTCCGGCTTGCCGTCGGCCTCTTTCGCACAGACGGTTGAGGCAAACTCGGTCAGACCGTAGCCGCAGAAGGTGCGTATATCCTGCTCTCGCGCCTGTTCGGTCAATTCCATAGGGATGGCCGCCCCACCCAGCAGCACCGCTTTCAGTGCGACAGGCTGGTGGACATTAAGCAGACGCCAGAGCTGGGTTGGCACCAGCGAGGCGTGGGTGCAGCCGCACAGCGCCTGCTCCAGAGGCTGTTTCTCGCGTACGGTTAACCGCGCGCCGGCCTGCAGCCAGCGCCATAAAATCCCCTGGCCGGAAACGTGAAACAGCGGCAGCGAAAGCAGCCAGTCGTCATCTTCACCGTAGGGCATCAGCGACAAAACGCCGCGCGCGCTGGCAAGATGTGCTTCGCAGGTATGGACCGCCGCTTTCGGCAGTCCTGTGGAGCCTGAGGTCAGCGTCATGGAGGCCAGCCGCGCCGGTTGCCACGCAGCGTAATACGCATCGGCGGTCTCGCGCATGCACAGGGCAGGAAGGCCGTCGTAGCTGCCGTCCAGCACCAGCGCAAAGCGCAGCGTCATCTGCGGGAGCAGCACGTCCAGCAGCGGGCGCGGCAGCTGCGGATTAACGGGAAGAATACGCGCCCCGCACTGGAGCAGCGCCAGCCACGCCAGCAGGGTGTGCGGGTGGTTATGGGCCAGCAGCAGCACGCCGTCGCCCTCCTCCACGCCCTGACGGTGAAAGCCCCCCGCAAGGCTGTCGATGCGCGCGCACAGCTGTTGCCAGCTAAGCACCTCGTCGTTCAGCCTCAGAGCCGGTTTATCGGCAAATTGCGCACGCCAGTGCCGCCACGGCCAGTCGGTAAAACTCATCGCAACGGCTCCAGCGCCGCGACGTCGAGGCACGGCAGCGCGCTGTCCGGCCACGGGCGAAGAAGCTGAGCCTGCATCAGGTTCAGCGTGTCGAGGCCGGGGACCGTGTCAGGCGTTAACCAGGCGGCAATGCGCGCCAGCTGGGTTAGCCCAAGGCTGGACTCAATCGACGAGCTGATGACCGCCGTCAGCCCTAAGGCGTGCGCCGCCGCGACCTGCTCGCGCACTTTCGCCAGGCTGCCGGTCAGCGTCGGTTTAATCACCACCGCGCTGACGCCGGGCTCGGCAGCGAATTCAAAATCGGCCTCGCGCAGGCTTTCATCCCAGGCGATGGCAATCCCCGTTTCACGGGCAAACGCGCGTGAATCGTCGCGGGTTTTGCACGGCTCTTCGAGGAAGGCAATGCGGCTGCGGTACGCCGGATTGACGTACTTTGCAAACTGCTGCGCCTTAAGCGGCGTCCAGGCGCGGTTGGCGTCCAGACGCAGATGCAGATCGGGGATCGCCTCCAGCAGCAGGTTGGCGACCATGCCGTCACGCACCGCTTCATAAAGCCCGACTTTGATTTTCGCGACCTTCTCGCCCGGCATGGCAGAGAGAAGCGCGAAGAGCTCGTCCGGATCCCCTGTACAGAGCGGTGCCGCGCGGTAGTTAGCCTCTTCAGGCAGGCTGCCGTCCAGCTCCGCCAGCGCGCAGCTGATACCAAAGGCCGCGGAAGGGACATCCGGCAGCGCCGGATCCGCCCCCTCACGCCACGCGTCCGCCCACGCCAGCAATGCAGCCTGCGCATCCTCCAGCGACTCGAGGCTAAAGCCCGGCAGAGGCGAAATCTCGCCCCAGCCTTCCCGCTCGCCCTGCTGCAGATGCACGAAGAAGCCGTCACGGGTTTTTAACCGCCGTTCACGCAGCACCACGCCCGCGTCCATCGGTATCTGCCAGCGGTAAACCTGCGCGCGACGCATTACGGATTCCGTTTGTATTTGCTGAAGTCTGGCTGGCGTTTTTCGTTAAACGCGTTGCGCCCTTCCTGGCCCTCTTCGGTCATGTAGAACAGCATGGTGGCATTGCCCGCCAGCTCCTGCAGACCCGCCTGACCGTCGCAGTCGGCGTTGAGTGCCGCTTTCAGGCAGCGCAGCGCCATCGGGCTGTTTTGCAGCATTTCGCGACACCAGCGCACGGTCTCTTTTTCGAGATCGGCAAGCGGCACCACGGTATTCACCAGGCCCATATCCAGCGCTTCCTGCGCGTTGTACTGACGGCACAGGAACCAGATTTCACGGGCTTTTTTCTGCCCGACGATGCGCGCCATGTAGGAGGCACCCCAGCCGCCGTCGAAAGATCCCACTTTCGGGCCGGTCTGGCCGAAGATGGCGTTTTCAGCGGCAATGGTCAGGTCGCACATCATGTGCAGCACGTGGCCGCCGCCGATGGAGTAGCCCGCCACCATCGCCACCACCGGTTTTGGACAGGTGCGGATCTGACGCTGGAAATCGAGGACGTTCAGGTGGTGCGTCCCCGCATCGTCCTGGTATCCGCCGTAGTCGCCGCGCACTTTCTGATCGCCACCGGAGCAGAACGCTTTCTCGCCTTCGCCGGTCAGGACAATCACGCCGATATTGTCGTCATAGCGCGCATCCGCCAGGGCCTGAATCATCTCTTTCACGGTCAGCGGACGGAAGGCGTTACGCACCTGCGGGCGGTTGATGGTGATTTTGGCAATACCGTCGGTGGATTTGTGGTAACGAATGTCGGTGTAGCCTTCGGAGCAGTCCTGCCATTCAACCGGGGCGTAAAGCATGTGTTCATCAGGATAGATCATAGAGTGTCCTTTATTCGAAGACGCAGTATCTGAGCCAGACTCGCGGCAACCGCGTCGGGGTTTTCCCGGTGGGCGTTGTGTCCGGCGTTGGGAATTGCATGGCGAACAGCGTTCAGCTCCGCGGCAAGGGCCGCGAACTTCTCATCACGTTCGCCATAGAGATAATCAAAAGTGAAATCACGTGCGCTGAGCGCGGTACGCAGGTCGGGCTGCACGGCCAGCGACGTCGCCTCGAGCATCATCGCCAGCGCCGCGCCGTTGTTCTGGCTGCGCAGGGTAATCAGCGCGTCGCGCTGGGCGTCCGTCAGGGAGGCAAACACGGGCTGTTGGTACCAGTCAGCGAACACCTTATCCAGCGGTTCACCGCGAAAACGTGCTGCCCAGCGGCGGTCGGATGCCAGCCGCGCCTGTCGCGCATCGGCATCCTGCAGGCCCGGATGGCCGCCTTCTACCGTCACGCCCAACAGCCCCTTTGGCTGCTGGCAGGCATGGAACATCGCAATGCGGCCGCCGAGGGAGTACCCGACGAGCCAGAATTTCAGTATGTTGTAACTAATAAAAGTTCGGGTAAGCAACGCGCTCATCTCGTCGAAGCCCGTCACGCCCAGATTCCGGGATCCGCCGTGTCCCGGCAGATCCAGATACAGCCTGGGGTAATCGCAAAGCCGCTCACCAACACCCTGCCACTCGCGGCAATCGCCGGAAAAACCGTGCAAAAAGACCAGCCAGGGATAGCCTGGTTTTCCAGCCTGCTGCACGCCAGAGAGGATCACAGCTGGCTCACCTGCGCCAGCAGGCTTTGCAGGGCCTGCGCACCGTCAGCCTCGTTCACCACCAGCTCAATCAGCGTCGCGCCGGGCTGCTTCCAGGCGGTGCTTAACGCCGCATCCAGCTGTTCCCAGCTTTCCGGGCGATGATATTTCAGGCTGAACATCGCCGCGGCGTGTTCGAACTGCACGTTCTGCGGCATCAGATAGAAGCGCTCGCGCTCGCTCTGCGGCGTGGGCAGCAGGGAGAAAATCTGCCCGCCGTTGTTGTTAACCACAATCAGCACGAACGGGGCAGACGCCTGACGCAGCAGCGCCAGCGCGTTGAGGTCGTAGAGCGCGGAGAGATCCCCCACGATGGCCAGCGTCGATTTTGCGCTGGCGCGCTGCACGCCCGCCGCCGTAGAGATCAGCCCGTCGATGCCGCTGGCGCCACGGTTGCTGTACACCGGGTAGCCCGCGGGCAGCTGCGAAAAGGCGTCAATCAGCCGCACGACCAGGCTGTTGCCGACAAACAGCTGCCCCTGCTCGGGCAGGTACTGGCGAATACGGTGCGCCAGCCCGGCCTCGCTGAACGCTTCACAGCGCGCATGGGTCAGTTCCCACGCCTGGCGCGACAGGTCCGGGAGGGTAACCGCCCAGGGTTTGCGTTTTTCAGCCGGATGGAGCGCCAGCCAGGCGTCGATACGGCTGACCAGACGACGACCGCGGTGGTGCGCCGGATCAAGACGCCCTTCCAGCGCGTCCACCAGCCAGTATTCGTCCGGCGTGCAGGTGGCCTGCCACTGCAGTAATCTTTTGCCGGTTAAACTCGATCCAAGCTGGACCACAATCTGCGCCTGCGACAGCTCGGTGACCGCTTTGGCATTACCCAGCCAGAGATCCGCGCACGGCAGCGGCTGCCCGGTCTGGGAAAGCACGTCGCCGATCAGCGGCCAGCCCAGGGTTTGCGCCCATTCGGCGACCAGCTTGCCTTCGGCAGCGCTCATGCGCCCGGCGATAACCACGCCGCGCTTCTGCCGCCAGAAGAACCAGTCGCGCTGCTTCGCGCTCTCAAGGTGCGTCTGCTCGCGCAGCCACGGTTTTTCACTCTGCCACCAGTCACCGAGGGTCTGCTGCCAGTCAAGACCCGTATCGTCCAGCTCGCCGTACAGCGGCTCGGCAAACGGGCAGTTGATATGCAGCGCCCCGCCGCGCAGCGTCTCCATGGCGTGATCGACGGTGGAGACCAGCCAGCTCGCCGGGATATCCTGGGTGGGACGCGGCAGCGAAATCGTCTGTGAAGGATGCGAAGAAAAGAGTCCCGGCTGACGGATGGCCTGATTGGCGCCGCAGTCGATAAGCTCAGGGGGACGATCGGCCGTCAGCAGAATCAGCTTTTCACCGGTTAACCCGGCTTCAATCAGAGCCGGATAGAGGTTCGCCACGGCAGTACCGGAAGTGACAATCACCGCCACGGGCTCTTTGCTGACCTTCGCCAGACCCAGCGCGAGATGCCCGAGGCCACGCTCATCAAAGTGGGTGTGGTGAATCAACGCCCGGTTTTCGGCGGCCGCCAGCGTCAGCGGCGTTGAGCGAGAACCCGGTGCAATACACACGTGCCTGACGCCATGGCGCGTCAGGGCTTCAAGGATCACCGCCGCCCAGCGTCGGTTAAAAGAACTTACTGACATGAGATTGTCCGGTATCAAGAATGCGACACAGTATAAATAATAGAAAAAATTGGAATTTTGATGTGAATCGGGATTGCGCGATTCAGTATTAATCCCTTAGGAGCAGAGAGCGCAATCCGGCCGCTTTGTTTTCAATCTCCTGCCACTCCTGTTCCGGGTCAGACCCGCTGACAATGCCGGCCCCGGCGTAGAGCCGCAGGGAGTCATCCTGGACGCGGGCGGAGCGCAACGCCACGCAGAACTCACTCTGGTCAGGCGATAAATACCCGGCAGAACCGGCGTACCACTCGCGGTTAAAGGGCTCAACCTTCTGAATAAATTCGCGCGCAGGCTGTCGCGGCAAACCGGCAACGGCCGCCGTCGGCTGTAGGATATGCAGGCACTGCTCGTCGTCGGCCTGCTTGAGCTCGGTCCAGATACAGCGGCGCAAATGCTGCACCTTACGCAGGCGTACCACCTGGGCAGGCAGTACCTCAAGCGTCTGCGTAGAGTGCTGAAGACGCTGGCAGATATCCTCCACGACCAGCATATTTTCGCGCTGGTTTTTATCGTCGTTCAGCAGCCACTCGCCCAGACGCTGCGCCTTTTTATCATCGGTATGGCTGGCGACGGTGCCCGCCAGCGCTTCGGTGCGCAGCAGCGTGCCGCGTCGCCGCCAGAGACGCTCGGGCGTCGAGCCGAGAAACGCGTTGCTGGCGTCGAATACCATGCAGAAGTGATAGCAATGTAAATTGAGGGCGCGGCTGGCCGCCATCAGCGCGACGGGGTTAATGCGCTGTGTAAACTGAAGATCGGTGGCCCTCGCAAGGACAACCTTTTCAAAATCACCGCGCGCGATGGTTTCGGTCGCCCTGCGGACAAGTCTCAGCCATTCGGCCCGTTGCGGCTGATGGTTTTCGTGCTCAACCTGAACGGCCAGCGGGCGGATAGGCCTGGCTGGCTGGAGCCGCTGTAAAAAATCCCGCGCGGCATGGGCATCTTCCTGAAGTGAATAATCGCTCCACAGCTGCAGGCGCAGCGTAGCGGTGCCGGCGGTACGTCGCCAGAACAGTCGCGGTAAAAAGAGGCTGCCCTGCTCCGGATTAAAGGCGTTCAGGCCGCAGATGCGGGTATCACCTGCCGCGTTTTGCTCGCGCAAAAACTGCGTGGCTAACGCCAGAGAGGAAAAGGTGATAACCGCCCCCAGCGCGGCCAGCTCTTCATCGCCGTTACGCTGCTGCCAGTAAAACTGCGGATAGCACTGCTGCGCCCCAAGCCAGGCGAGAGGGTCGAAGGCATCGTTTAACGGGAAAGAGACGTCGAAATGACGTATGCCGGGCGTTGCGGGTAACGCTTGCGAAAGCTGGTTACGCAATTGCTCCAGCGCGAGGAAAATCGAATTCACGCGAACCTCTCCCTGTTAAAACCTCGTATTATACGGGGTACTGGCCATAAATAGCAGTACCCACGTATAGGGAGTGGTTAAGCGGCTTAACGACGGGCCAACAGCAGCCCCAGTACCAGCCCGACGGCAGCCCCCACGCCAATACCCTGCCACGGTTTTTCATGCACGTAATCATCGGCACGGTACACCGCTTTTTTGGCGCGGTAGTAGTAGGTATCAGACGCATGGCTGACGCGGTTTTTCACTTCATGCAGCGCCTGCTCGGCGCGGGCTTTTAGCTCAATATATTTCTGATCGGCAGGGTCGCCCGAGGAGCGTAACACCTCTTCCAGCGTTTCGCTCAGTAAGGCCAGGTCGTCGTCGATACGGGTATCCCAGGATTGAAATGACATATTTTTCTCCATGTTAGTACACCAGTTCGCTAACTATAGCCAACGACTCGCCATTACGCCTGCTTCGCTTCCCGCGCCATGCCGATGTGGGGAATGCCGTCTTCATCGTACACCTCGGTGACCGGCACGAAACCAAAGTGGCCGTAGAAGGACTGCAGGTGCGCCTGTGCGCCCAGGTATAACGCCTTGTTCGGCCACTGTTTCTGGCATGCCTCCAGCGTTTTCTCCATCAGCTGATAGCCCAGTTTTTCACCGCGCGCTTTGCCGCTGATGATGACGCGGCCAATGACGACAGGCTCAAAATCGTCTTCGCTTTTCAGAATCCTCGCATACGCCACCAGCTCGTTATTCCGCCAGCCGAGGATATGGCGGTTCTCGCCGACGAGATCGTCGCCGTCGATGTCCTGATACGGGCAGGTCTGTTCAACCACGAACACTTCGCAGCGCAGTTTCAGCACGGCGTAAAGTGAATGAACGGTGAGGTCACTATGGTGTAAATCTTGCCACTGGATCATGTCAGTCTCCTTCCTGGGGTTCATCACGTTATACTAAACCCCTCCCCGTTCAGCAAAGGGCTGATTGCGTTATGGAACTGATTTTTCTGGGTACGTCCGCGGGCGTGCCAACCCGCTCACGGAATGTGACGGCGATACTGCTGGATCTTAAACACCCCACCCGCGGCGGGCTGTGGCTGTTTGACTGTGGTGAAGGGACGCAGCATCAGCTGCTACACACCGCTTATCACCCCGGCAAGCTGGATAAAATTTTTATCACCCATCTGCATGGCGACCATCTGTTTGGCCTTCCCGGCCTGCTGTGCAGCCGCTCGATGGCCGGTAACGCCAACCCGCTGACGATTTACGGGCCTGCGGGTATTCGTGAATTTGTTGAAACCACGCTGCGCCTGAGCGGGTCTTGGACGGATTATCCGCTGGAGGTGGTTGAGATTAGCGAAGGCCTGGTATTCGATGACGGAGATTATCGGGTTAGTGCTCAACCGCTCAATCATCCTGTGGAATGCTATGGCTACCGTATTGACGCGCATGACAAACCCGGCGCGCTGGATGCCGCCGCACTAATGGCCGATGGCGTAAAACCCGGGCCGCTGTTCCAGCGCCTGAAGCACGGCGAGACCGTCACGCTGGAGGACGGGCGCGTCATCAATGGGCAGGATTATCTCGCCGCACCGCAGCCCGGCAAGAAGCTGGCAATTTTTGGCGACACGGCCCCGTGCCGGGCGGCGCTCACGCTGGCCCAGGGCGTTGACGTGATGGTACATGAAGCGACCCTTGAAACGGCGATGGAAGAGAAAGCCAACGGCCGGGGCCACAGCTCGACGCGTCAGGCGGCGCAGCTAGCCCGTGACGCGGGCGTCGGGCGGCTCATCGTCACCCACGTCAGCTCGCGCTACGACGCGCGGGGCTGTGAAAAGCTGCTGGCAGAGTGTCGCGCGGTGTTCCCGGAATGTGAGCTGGCCGAAGATTTCGCTCAGGTCAGCGTTTAGTCCTTCATTTTTCCCTCAGGATGCCGATAACGATTAAAAGGTCAGCATTTCTCTCGAGGGTAGAATGGATAATTTCCAGAAAGATATTGATGACAGGGCGAATCTGACCCTGTCGAACCGTTTTGAACTGTTGCTGTTCCGTCTTGGCACCTCTCTTAACGAAAATAAATCTGAGCTGTTTGGCATTAACGTCTTTAAGCTGCGTGAAATTGTGCCGATGCCGGAGTTCACGAAACCCGCCGGGATGAAATCACCGCTGATGGGAATGGTGAATATCCGCGATCAGGTGATCCCGGTGATTGACCTGGCCGCCGTGGCGGGCTGTAAGCCCACCACCGGGCTGAATATCCTGCTGATCACCGAATATGCACGCAGCGTGCAGGCGTTTGCCGTGGAGTCGGTTGAGAACATCATGCGGCTGGACTGGAAGCAGGTGCACGCGGCGGAAACCGCCGTCAGCGGTCGCTATATCACCAGCATTGCCTGCCTGGATGAGAAAACGGATACCAACGATCTGGCGATGGTGCTGGACGTTGAGCAGATCCTATATGACATCACCCCGGCCAACCACGATCTCCACGCCACCAATCTGAAAACCACCAAGTTCAATATCAAGCCGGGCGCGGTCGCGATTGTGGCGGAAGATTCCAAAGTGGCGCGTTCGATGCTGGAGAAAGGTCTGCAGGCGATGGAGATCCCAGCGCAGTTGCACATCACCGGCAAAGACGCGTGGGAAAAAATTGGCGTGCTGGCCGCACAGGCACAGGCTGAGGGCGTGCCGATCACCGATAAGATCGCGCTGGTGCTGACCGACCTCGAAATGCCGGAGATGGACGGTTTTACGCTGACGCGCAAAATCAAAACCGATCCGGTATTGAAGGATATTCCGGTGGTGATCCACTCTTCCCTTTCCGGCAACGCCAACGAAGACCATATTCGCAAGGTGAAGGCCGACGGGTACGTCGCGAAGTTTGAGCTGAACGAGCTGTCGTCGGTGATTGAGGAGGTGCTGGACCGCTCGATGAAGAAGATTGACGGGCCGTTGATTAGCCGTAAACAGCTGGCTTAGTCGGGTGGCGCTACGCTTACCCGACCTACAAAACCCGTAGGCCCTGCAAGCGTAGCGACGCTGGGCAATAAAAAAACCCGCCGAGGCGGGTTTTTTGTTTTTACATCAGCGGCATCGCGCGCTGCACGATATCAATCAGCGGTTGCGGATAGATACCGAAGATCAGCACCAGCAGCGCGGAGATGAGTACCACGATACCACCAGCGCTGTACTGCCAGTTGCCTGGAGCATCACGATTGAGCTGCTGAGGTGCGCTCAGGTACAGGCTCACGGCCACACGCAGGTAGTAGTACAGACCAATCGCGGAGCCGATCACCACGCCCGCGGTCAGCCACCACAGGTGCGCCTGCACACCGACGGCCAGCACGTAGAACTTACCGATAAAGCCAAGCGTCATCGGAATACCGGCCAGAGAGAGCATCATCACGGTCATTACGGCGGACAGGATCGGACGGTGCCAGAACAGACCACGATAAGAGAACAGTGAATCGGCATCCGGACCACGGTACGGGCTGGACATCAGGCTCACCACGCCGAAGGCGCCGAGGCTGCTGAACAGGTAGCCGGCCAGATAGACGCCCACGGCTTCCATCGACATCTCACCGCTCTGCAGCGCAATCAGCGCCACCATCAGGTAGCCCAGATGAGAGATAGACGAGTAGCCCAGCAGACGCTTGATGTTGGTCTGGCTCAGCGCCATCAGGTTACCGAAGATGATGGAGACGAACGCGATGATGCCCAGCACCACGCGAACCGCTTCGCTGTCACCCACCGGTGCGTACAGGAAGAGACGCATGACCACCCCGAAGATGGCGATTTTGCTCGCCGTCGCCAGGAAGGTCGACACCGGAGCCGGTGCCCCCTGGTAGACGTCTGGCGTCCACAGGTGGAACGGCACCAGCGAGAGTTTGAAGCCAAGGCCAACAATCATCATGCCCAGACCCGCCAGCAGCAGCGGCTCATGCAGCATGCCGTCACCGAGGCTCTTGCCGAGCGCCATAAAGGAGAGGTTACCGGACTGTGCGTACACCAGCGCAATACCAAACAGCAGGAACGAGGACGCCGCCGCAGACAGGATGGTGTACTTGATGCTTGCTTCCAGCGAGCGCTTCTGGCGGAAGGCGTAACCAATCAGACCGAACAGCGGCAGAGAGATCAGCTCAATGCCGAGGAACAGCGCGGCCAGGTGGTTCGCATTCGCCAGCAGAATGCCGCCCAGCGCGGCAATCAGAACCAGCAGGTAAAACTCTTCTTTGTTGTCGTTGTAGCCTTCGAGCCACGGGTAAGCAAAGGTACAGGTTGCCAGGCTCGCCAGCAGCACCAGACCGGTGTACAGCATGGCGTAACCGTCAACGCGCATCAGCGGGGTGACGTCCATCGCCCCACCCTGGCCAACAAACCAGAGTGAGACTAACGCGGCGTTCAGGCCGATGACCGACAGCGTGGCATTCAGGAAGTGATTGCGTCGCCACGCAATGGAGAGCATCACAACCACCACCGTCAATCCGACGATCAGCAGCGGTAGCAGCGCGATCAGTTGTTGTGGAGTTATTGTCATGGCGAATTACGGCCTTGTAGTAGAAACAGAATTAACAAACCACTGCTGGATATTGCCCATCGCGCTGTGCGAGGTATCCAGAATCGGCTGCGGGAAGAAGCCCAGCAGCACCAGCAGTACGACCAGCAGCAGGATGATGAACAGCTCACGCAGCGACATCCCCGGCAGTTCTTGTGCAGCAATTTCGCTCTTCGCTTTACCGAAGTAAGCGCGGTGCAGCATCGCCAGCGAGTAGACGGAAGCGAACACCAGACCAAAGGTGGAGATCACGGTAATCACCGGTACCACTTTGAAGCTGCCGAACAGAATCATAAATTCGCCGACGAAGTTACCGGTGCCCGGCATCCCCAGAGTCGCCACCGCGAAGAACATGGAGAGCGCTGGCAGCCACTTAATTTTGCTCCACAGACCGCCCATCATACGCATGTCGCGGGTGTGCAGACGTTCGTACAGCTGGCCGCACAGGATGAAGAGGCCGGCTGCGGACAGACCGTGCGCAATCATCTGGATCACCGCACCCTGGTACGCCAGCTGGCTGCCGGTGTAGATAGCAATCAGCACGAAGCCCATGTGGGAAACGGAGGTGTAGGCAATCAGACGCTTGATGTCGTACTGGGTGAAGGCCATCCAGGCACCGTAGAAGATACCGATCACACCCAGCCACATGGCAATCGGTGCGAATTCTGCGGAGGCGTTCGGGAACAGCGGCAGTGCAAAGCGCAGCAGACCGTAGGCCGCCGTTTTCAGCAAGATGCCCGCCAGGTCAACGGAACCCGCCGTTGGCGCCTGAGAGTGCGCGTCTGGCAGCCAGCCGTGCAGCGGAACCACCGGCATTTTCACCGCGAAGGCGATGAAGAAGCCCAGCATCAGCAGGTATTCCACGCCGTGCGACATTGGGGTCTTCAGCAGGTCTTCGTAGTTGAAGGTCCAGGTGCCGGTCGCGTTGTGGTGAACAAACACCAGCGCCAGAATGGCAATCAACATCACCAGACCACTCGCCTGGGTATAGATGAAGAACTTGGTTGCCGCCGTGATACGCGTTTTACCGTCGGACGCCTTGTGGCCCCACAGCGCGATCAGGAAGTACATCGGCACCAGCATCATCTCCCAGAAGAAGAAGAACAGGAACATGTCGATGGCAAGGAACACGCCGATCACGCCGCCCAGGATCCACATCAGGTTCAGGTGGAAGAAGCCCTGGTATTTTTCGATTTCACGCCAGGAGCAGAGTACCGCCAGAACGCCGAGCAGGCCGGTCAGCACTACCATCAGCAGCGACAGGCCGTCAATCGCCAGGTGGATCGTAATGCCGAAACGTGGGATCCACGGCAGGATGAACTCAGACTGCCACTGCGGAATGCCCGCAGACTGGGTCAGTGAGTAACCGCCCTGCAACCACAGTTGCAGGCCAAGCGCGAGCGTCAATCCCATGGTGATCAGCGCGATCCAGCGCGGCATCTTCACGCCAAAGCGTTCAGTCTGCCAGCACAGGAAGCCGCCGATGAAGGGAATTAATATTAGCCAGGGTAGTAACATGGCGATTTACATTCCTTTTTAAGGCCCCCAGCAGGGGCCTGATTTTCAACGAATTCGAATAAAATTCACTTAACGATCAACGCAACACCATCAGCAGCGCCAGCACCACAACCGCACCGATGCTCATGGACGCCACATACCAGCGCAGGTAACCGTTCTCGCTGTACAGCAGGCCTTTGCCTGCAAAGCGGGAAAGGATCGCCGGGATGTTCATCAGGCTGTTCAGCGGGTCGCGCTTCAGCAGCCACGCGATGCCAAGGAACGTCTTAACGAAGATCATGTCGTACAGCCAGTCGAAGCCCCACGCGTTGTACCACCAGGTGCCCAGCAGACGGCCCGGCGCACTGTTGGCCACGGCAGTGACCAGCGTACGTTTGCCCAGCCACAGCCATGCCGCAATCAGGATGCCCGCGATAGCGACCACACCGGAGGTGATTTCAAGCGTCAGAACGCGACCGTGCTCAAGCTCGGTTGTCGCCGGCAGCACGCCCTGCAGCGGAGGCACAATCATCGCGCCAACGAAGGTGGACAGTACCAGCAGCACAATCAGCGGCAGGTGATGGGTAATCCCCTTCCCTGCGTGAGCGTGAATTTGTTCTTTACCGTGGAATACGATGAAAATCATACGGAAGGTATACAGGGAGGTCATGAACGCACCGACCAGACCCGCAACCATCAGATTGATATGACCATTCGCCATGGCACCCGCAAGGATTTCGTCCTTACTGAAGAAGCCCGCGGTGATCAGCGGCAGAGCCGCCAGCGCCGCGCCGCCCACCAGGAAGCAGACATACACCAGCGGGATGGACTTACGCAGTCCGCCCATTTTGAAGATGTTCTGCTCGTGATGGCAGGCCAGAATCACCGAACCGGATGAGAGGAACAGCAGCGCTTTAAAGAACGCGTGCGTCATCAGGTGGAAAATGGCCGCGTCCCACGCCTGAACGCCCAGCGCGAGGAACATGTAACCAATCTGGCTCATGGTGGAGTACGCGAGAACGCGCTTGATGTCGGTCTGCACCAGCGCGGCAAAGCCTGCCAGCACCAGCGTGACCGCACCGACGATACCCACCAGGTGCAGAATTTCCGGAGTCATCAGGAACAGGCCATGGGTACGCGCAATCAGGTACACACCGGCGGTGACCATGGTCGCAGCGTGGATCAGCGCGGAGACAGGGGTTGGACCCGCCATCGCGTCGGCCAGCCATGTCTGCAACGGCAGCTGCGCGGATTTACCCACGGCACCACCCAGCAGCATCAGCGTTGCCCACCACAGCATGTTGTTGCCTGCGGCGAAGTGCGCTGGCGCCAGTTCCACCATTTCGCGGAAGTTCAGCGTGCCCAGTTCGTTGTAAAGAATAAACAGCGCGAAAGCGAGGAAGACGTCACCCACGCGGGTCACGACGAACGCTTTCATGGCCGCTGCGCCATTCTTCGGATCGGTATAGTAGAAACCGATCAGCAGGTAAGAGCACAGGCCCACGCCTTCCCAGCCCAGATACATCAGCAGCAGGTTATCGGCCAGCACCAGAACGACCATGCTGGCGATAAACAGGTTGGTGTAGGCGAAGAAGCGGGAGTAACCCTCTTCACCGCGCATATACCAGGAGGCGAACATGTGGATCAGGAAGCCGACGCCGGTCACCACGGAAAGCATGGTCAGGGAGAGACCATCCAGCACCAGGTTGAAACCGATGTTGAAATCACCGACTGACATCCAGGTCCACAGCGGCACGCTGAAAGGCTGACGCCCGTTGTTAAAGAAGTCGATACCCGCATACGCTGTCACCAGCGCGGCCAGGCCAACAGAGCCCATGCCGACGGTTGCAGACAGATTCTCAGACCAGCGGCCGCGAGAAAACGCCAGCAGCACGAAGCCAATCAGCGGAAAAATAATGGTTAAGGCAAGCATGTTCATCCACGCAACTCACTTACTGAATCGATGTTCAGATTCTGGCGGCGACGATGGAGCTGCAGCAACAGCGCCAGGCCAATACTCGCTTCGGCAGCCGCAAGGCTGATGGCGAGAATGTACATCACCTGACCATCGGTCTGGCCCCAGTAGCTTCCGGCGACCACGAAGGCCAGCGCGGAGGCGTTAATCATGATTTCCAGCCCGATCAGCATAAACAGCAGATTGCGGCGGATAACCAGACCAGTAAGACCCAGAACGAATAAAATCGCAGCGAGGATCAGTCCATGTGTTAAGGGGATCATGCGCGCTCCTCCGTTTTTCTTTTCGCGCGGTCGTCAGCGCGGTTGCTCAGCACCTCGCCAGCACGCTCTTCGCGGCCAACGTGGAAGGCCACAACCAGACCTGCCAGCAGCAGCATGGAGGCCAGTTCAACCGCCAGAACGTATGGGCCAAAGAGCGTAATACCGACCTCTTTAGCGCCGATCGGCGTGCCGTCGATGCCCTGATCGTTAACACCCAGAATGGCGTACACGATCACCACCAGCATGATGGCCGACAAAATTGCCGGGCCGATCCACACCTGCGGTTTTAACCACTGACGTTCCTGCTCGATTTCAGAGCCGCCCAGGTTCAGCATCATCACGACGAACACGAACAGCACCATGATGGCCCCGGCGTAGACGATGATTTCCAGCGCACCGGCGAAGTGCGCGCCCAGTGCGAAGAACACCCCGGAAATGGCCAGCAGCGAGATGATTAAGTACAGCAGCGCATGCACCGGGTTGGTGTGCGTGATCACTCGCAGCGTAGCCAGGATGGCGATAAGGCCACAGATATAAAAAGCGAATTCCATTGCCCTCTCCTTACGGTAACAGGCTCTTGACGTCGATAGGCTTGGCTTCGTTCTCTGCTTCGCCCTTATCTTTGCCGTCGATTGCCATACCCGCCATCCGGTAGAAGTTATATTCCGGGTATTTGCCCGGACCGGAAATCAGCAGATCCTCTTTCTCGTACACCAGGTCCTGACGCTTGTACTCACCCAGCTCGAAGTCTGGAGTCAGCTGAATCGCCGTGGTTGGGCACGCTTCTTCACACAGACCGCAGAAAATGCAGCGTGAGAAGTTGATGCGGAAGAACTCAGGGTACCAGCGGCCGTCTACCGTCTCGGCTTTCTGCAGAGAGATACAGCCAACCGGGCACGCTACCGCACACAGGTTACAGGCAACGCAGCGCTCGGAACCGTCCGGGTCGCGCGTCAGCACGATACGGCCACGGTAGCGCGGCGGCAGATATACCGGCTCTTCCGGGTACATCCGGGTTTCGCGTTTGGCAAACGCGTGCAGGCCGATCATCCAGATACTGCGTACCTGGGTACCGAAGCCTACCAGTAATTCTTTTAAGGTCATGGTCTATTGCCCCTTATGGCTGCTGCCAGAGAATGACAGCGGCCGTTACCAACAAGTTGACGAGCGTCAGCGGCAGGCACACTTTCCAGCCGAAGGACATTACCTGGTCATAACGCGGACGCGGTAACGCTGCGCGAATCAAAATGAACATCATCATGAAGAACGCGGTTTTCAGCGCGAACCAGATGAACGGCGGTAAGAACGGGCCATGCCAGCCACCGAAGAACAGCGTTACCATCAACGCGGAAATGGTGACGATACCGATGTACTCGCCCACGAAGAACAGACCGAACTTCATACCGGAATATTCGATGTGGTAACCGTCGGCCAGTTCCTGTTCGGCTTCTGGCTGGTCAAACGGGTGACGGTGACACACCGCCACGCCCGCGATAGCAAAGGTAATAAACCCAAAGAACTGCGGAATCACGTTCCAGATGTCGGCCTGGTTGTTGACGATGTCGGTCATGTTAAATGAACCGGCCTGCGCCACCACGCCCATCAGGGAGAGACCCAGGAACACTTCGTAGCTCAGCGTCTGCGCAGACGCACGCATCGCACCCAGCAGCGAGTATTTGTTGTTACTGGACCAGCCTGCGAACAGGACCGCGTAAACCGCGAGGCCTGCCATCATCAGGAAGAACAGAATGCCGATGTTCAGGTCAGCGACCACCCAGGTCGGGCTGACCGGAACGATAGCAAACGCCAGCAGCAGCGAGGTGAAGGCGATCATCGGTGCCAGAGTAAAGATCACGCGATCCGAGAAGCGCGGGATCCAGTCCTCTTTAAAGAACATCTTGATCATGTCCGCCACCAGCTGGAGTGAACCACCCCAGCCCACGCGGTTCGGTCCGTAACGGTTCTGGAACAGACCGAGCAGACGACGTTCACCAAAGCTCATGAACGCGCCGCAGGTGACCACCACCAGCAGGATAACAATCGCTTTCAGAATGCTCAGCAGGATGTCGATAAGATCCGGCGTTAACCAACTCATGCTTTTGCCTCCTGCAGATTATCAAGACGCGCACCCGCCAGAACCGGCGCGATGCCAGGCATACCCATCGGCAGACCGACCTGCCCTGCTGTCAGGCTTTCAGAAATAATCAGCGGCAGGCTGATGGTCTGGCCGTCATAGCTAAAGGCAATGTTCGCGCCCGCGTTAACGCCAAGCTTCGCAGCGTCCGCCGGGTTGAGCTTGATGTACGGCTGTGGCATGCGGGTCTGGAAGACCGGTGAACGCTGGGACAGCTCGTCGCTACCGAACAGGTGGTAGTACGGGGCAATACGCCAGCTACCGTCCTGCGCCTGGAAGCTCGTCGGAACGGTGGTGAAGAAGTCCAGACCGGTTTCGGAGGCTTCAATCAGACGCACGCCCGGATCGCCGTGGCGCAGGGAGCCGCCCACTTCAGCCTGGAACTTGTTCCATGCCTGCGGGGAGTTCCAGCCCGGTGCCCATGCGAACGGGATTTGCGAACGCGGCGCAGACGGCTGGTTGTTCCCTTCCATGGAGAAGGCGAACATGGTGTCTTTATCCTGCGGCTGGCGCGGTTCGTGCACGCTGATGTTGGCGCGCATTGCGGTACGGCCGCTGTAACGGTGCGGTTCACGCGCCAGTTTCTGGCCGCGAATGCGGAAGCTCGCTTCAGGCGCGGCATCTTTAATGCCTGCCAGCTGAGGCAGCTTTTCCACCACCGCGTCGATAACGTGGTCGAGCTGCGTCCAGTCCACTTCACGGCTCTGCACGGTGCTGTGCAGGGAGTGTAGCCAGCGCCAGCTCTCCAGCATCACGGTGTTGCTGTCGTAGTACGACGGGTCATAAACCTGGAAGAAACGCTGCGCGCGGCCTTCGTTGTTGATAACGGTGCCGTCGCTTTCTGCGAAGCTTGCCGCAGAGAGCACCAGGTGCGCTTTGTCCATAATCGCGGTGCGCTGATGGTCAATCACCATCACCAGCGGGGCTTTGGAGAGCGCGGCGTCTACGCGAGCGGCAGACGCATGACGATGCAGGTCGTTTTCCAGCACCACCACGGCGTCAGCGGCACCGGATTCCAGTTCGCTTAACGCAGCTTCCAGCGAGCCGCCGCCAATCATGCCCAGACCGATGCTGTTCACCGCACGGGCGATCATGGTCACGCCAACGTCAGCACCGCGGCCTTTCAGAGCTTTAGCCACGTTGGCTGCTGCCTGAATGATCGCTGCGCTACCGGCGTTGGTACCGGAAATAATCAGCGGTTTCTTCGCACCGGCCAGGGCCTGAACAATCACGTCAACCTTGTTTTGCAGGTCGCGATCCAGCTCAACGGCCGGTGAGTTGTTGTCCAGCGCGTGGGCAATGGCAAAGCCAAGACGCGCCTGATCTTCAACCGGTGCGCAGTAGGTCCACGCCGCAATATCGTCCAGACGGGTATTGTCGACGTTGGTCACAAACAGAGGATGCTTCGCGCGCTGGCCGATGTTCAGGATTGCCGCAATCTGCCAGTCAGCCACTTTCTGCGCCGCTGCCATTTCACGTGCTTTCCCCTTCACCGCCTGACGAACCGCCAGAGCCGCGCGGGCGCCGGTCTGCGTCAGATCTTCGCCCAGCACCAGAACCGCATCATACGATTCGATTTCGCGCAGCGCAGGGGTATGAATACCGCCTTCGCGCAGCACTTTCAGTACCAGCTGCAGACGTTCCTGCTCGCCCTGAGCGATACCGGTGTAGAAGTTTTCCGCCCCCACCAGCTCGCGCAGCGCGAAGTTGCTTTCGATGCTGGCGCGCGGGGAGCCGATACCAATCACTTTCTTCGACTGGCGCAGAATATCTGCCGCGCCCTGCATCGCCTGTTCAGCGTTCAGGGTAATGAAGTCGTCGCCACGGCGCTGAACCGGCTGACGCGGACGGTCTTTCAGGTTCACATAGCCATAGCCGAAACGACCGCGGTCGCACAGGAAGTAGTGGTTAACGGTACCGTTGTAGCGGTTTTCGATACGACGCAGTTCGCCGTAGCGCTCACCCGGGCTGGTGTTACAGCCGAGAGAACATTGCTGGCAGATGCTTGGCGCAAACTGCATGTCCCATTTACGGTTGTAACGCTCGGAGTGGGTTTTATCCGTGAAGACGCCGGTCGGGCAGATTTCTACCAGGTTACCGGAGAATTCGCTTTCCAGTACGCCGTCTTCCGGACGACCGAAGTAGACGTTGTCATGTGCGCCATACACGCCCAGATCCTGACCGTCTGCATAGTCTTTGTAGTAACGCACGCAGCGGTAGCAGGCAATGCAGCGGTTCATTTCGTGAGAGATGAACGGCCCCAGATCCTGATTACGGTGGGTACGCTTGGTAAAGCGATAGCGACGGAAGCTGTGACCGGTCATCACGGTCATATCCTGAAGGTGGCAGTTACCGCCCTCTTCACAGACCGGACAGTCGTGCGGGTGGTTGGTCATCAACCATTCCACAACGCTTTCACGGAACTGTTTCGCTTCTTCGTCATCAATCGAAATAAAGGTGCCTTCGGTGGCTGGCGTCATACAGGACATCACCAGGCGACCACGCGTGTCTTCCGCGTTTTGATATTGCTTCACCGCACACTGGCGGCAAGCACCGACGCTGCCCAGCGCCGGATGCCAGCAAAAGTACGGAATATCAAGGCCAAGAGACAGACAAGCTTCCAGCAGGTTGTCCGCCCCGTTGACTTCGTATTCTTTGCCGTCTACATGAATCGTAGCCATTAGCATGCTTCCAGTTGGCTCGGTCGAAACCGAGCGTTAATCAAAATTCTTGTCGTTACCAGCGCGCTTTAAGCAGGTTCGGCTGAATCCCATTAATCGCATGGGTATTGCTGAACGGCTGCTTGATGCCTGCTTCGAACTCGTCGCGGAAATATTTGATCGCGCTCTGCAGAGGTTCGACGGCACCCGGTGCGTGGGCACAGAAGGTTTTACCCGGGCCTAAGAATCGACACAGTTGCTCAAGCGTTTCGATATCGCCAGGCTGGCCTTCGCCACGTTCGATTGCACGCAGGATCTTCACGCTCCACGGCAGACCATCACGGCACGGTGTACACCAGCCGCAGGACTCACGGGCGAAGAACTCTTCCAGGTTACGCACCAGCGAGACCATGCCGATCTCGTGGTCGACGGCCATCGCCAGCGCCGTACCCAGACGGCTGCCTGCTTTACCAATGCTTTCGAATTCCATCGGCAGGTCAAGGTGGGCTTCGGTCAGAAAGTCTGTCCCTGCCCCACCCGGCTGCCAGGCTTTGAATTTCAGGCCATCGCGCATGCCGCCCGCGTAGTCTTCAAGAATTTCACGTGCGGTAGTACCGAACGGCAGTTCCCAGACGCCAGGATTTTTCACGCGACCGGAGAAGCCCATCAGCTTGGTACCGGCATCTTTGCTTGAGGAGATGCCCTGATACCACTCCACGCCGTTTGCGAGGATAGCCGGAACGTTGCACAGGGTTTCGACGTTGTTGACGCAGGTCGGTTTACCCCACACGCCGGAGCTTGCCGGGAACGGCGGCTTGGAACGCGGGTTCGCACGGCGGCCTTCCAGGGAGTTAATCAGCGCGGTCTCTTCACCGCAGATATAACGCCCGGCACCGGTGTGCACGAACAGTTCGAAGTCAAACCCGGTGCCGAGAATGTTTTTACCCAGCAGTCCCGCTTCGGTGGCTTCTGCAATCGCGCGACGCAGGTTTTCTGCCGCTTCGATGTACTCACCGCGCAGGAAGATGTAGCCACGGTACGCTTTCAGCGCGAACGCGGAGATCAGCATGCCTTCCACCAGCAGGTGCGGCAGCTGCTCCATCAGCAGGCGGTCTTTATAGGTACCCGGCTCCATTTCATCGGCGTTACACAGCAGGTAACGGATGTTCATGGATTCGTCTTTCGGCATCAGGCTCCACTTCAGACCGGTGGAGAAGCCCGCGCCGCCGCGGCCTTTCAGGCCCGACTCTTTTACCGCGTTAACGATGTCGTCCGGCGCCATGCCGCCAAGGGCTTTACGCGCACCGGCATAGCCGTTTTTGCTCTGATATTCGTCGAGCCATACCGGCTGTTTGTCATCACGCAGACGCCAGGTCAGTGGATGCGTCTCAGCAGTACGAATTACAGTTTTCATTTGTACTGCTCCAGCAGGTCAGGAATCGCTTCCGGCGTCAGATGGCTGTGAGTGTCCTCATCAATCATCATGGCCGGCCCCTTGTCGCAGTTACCCAGGCAGCAGGTTGGCAGCAGAGTAAAGCGCCCATCGAACGTGGTCTGGCCCGGCTTGATATTGAGCTTCTTCTCAATCGCAGCCTGAATGCCCTGATAACCGGTGATGTGGCAGACCACGCTGTCACAGTAGCGGATCACATGGCGGCCTACCGGCTGACGGAAGATCTGGCTGTAGAACGTGGCTACGCCTTCTACGTCACTTGCCGGAATACCCAGCACTTTCGCGATCGCATAGATCGCCCCGTCCGGCACCCAACCACGCTGTTTCTGTACGATTTTCAGCGCTTCAATGGACGCCGCACGCGGGTCTTCGTAGTGGTGCATCTCGTGCTCAATGGCGGCACGTTCTGCTTCACTCAGCTCAAAAGCCTCGGTTTGTGGTTGTTGATTCTCGTGCATAATTAGCGGTCCACATCTGACATAACAAAATCGATACTACCCAGATACACAATCAGGTCGGAGACCAGACTGCCGCGGATGGCGGACGGGATCTGCTGCAGGTGCGCAAAGCTCGGCGTACGCACGCGAGTACGGTAGCTCATGGTGCTGCCGTCACTGGTCAGGTAGTAACTGTTAATACCCTTGGTCGCTTCAATCATCTGGAAGGATTCTTGCGCCGGCATGACCGGACCCCAGGAAACCTGCAGGAAGTGGGTGATCAGGGTTTCGATATGTTGCAGCGTGCGCTCTTTCGGTGGCGGCGTGGTCAGCGGGTGATCCGCCTTGAACGGGCCTTCCGGCATGTTGTTGAGGCACTGCTCAAGGATGCGCAGACTCTGGCGCAGCTCTTCCACTTTCAGCATCACGCGGGTGTAGCAGTCGGAAACGCCGCCGCCCACCGGGACTTCAAAGTCGAAGTTCTCGTAGCCAGAGTAAGGACGGGCTTTACGCACGTCGAAATCAATACCGGTCGCGCGCAGGCCAGCACCTGTTGTCCCCCACTCCAGCGCTTCTTTCGCGCCGTAGGCAGCAACGCCCTGGGAACGGCCTTTCAGAATGGTGTTACGCAGCGCGGCTTTCTCGTAAGAGGCCAGTCGTTTCGGCATCCAGTCGAGGAATTCACGCAGCAGACGGTCCCAGCCGCGCGGCAGATCGTGTGCCACACCGCCGATACGGAACCAGGCCGGGTGCATACGGAAACCGGTAATGGCTTCTACCAGATCGTAGATTTTCTGACGATCGGTAAAGGCGAAGAAGACCGGGGTCATTGCGCCGACGTCCTGAATGAACGTGGAGATGTACAGCAGGTGGCTGTTGATACGGAACAGTTCTGACAGCATGACGCGAATCACGTTTACGCGATCCGGCACGGTAATGCCTGCCAGTTTTTCAACGGCCAGCACGTATGGCATTTCGTTGACGCAGCCGCCGAGGTACTCGATACGGTCAGTATACGGAATGTAGCTGTGCCAGGACTGACGCTCGCCCATCTTCTCAGCACCACGGTGGTGGTAGCCGATGTCTGGCACGCAGTCGACAATCTCTTCGCCGTCGAGCTGAAGAATAATACGGAAAGCACCGTGCGCAGACGGGTGGTTCGGACCGAGGTTGAGGAACATGAAGTCCTCGTTGTCGGTACCGCGCTTCATGCCCCAGTCTTCCGGTTTGAAGGTCAGCGCCTCCATCTCCAGATCCTGCTTGGCTTTGGTCAGCTCAAACGGATCGAATTCGGTAGCACGTGCCGGGTAGTCTTTACGCAGCGGGTGGCCGGTCCAGGTCTGCGGCATCATGATGCGCGTCAGGTGTGGATGGCCGTCGAAGGTCATCCCGAACATTTCCCATGTCTCACGCTCGTACCAGTTGGCGTTCGGGAAAAGTTTGGTGATCGTCGGCAGATGCATGTCGTTTTCAGACAATGCCACCTTGAGCATGATATCCGTATTACGGTCTATTGAGATCAGGTGGTAGAAAACGGAAAAATCCGCAGCAGGGAGACCCTGGCGGTGCGTTCTGAGACGTTCATCCATGCCGTGTAAGTCAAACAGCATGACGTATGGTTTTGGCAATTTCTTGAGGAAATCGACAACTTCCAGCAATTGTTCACGCTTCACCCAAACAACGGGTACCCCGGTGCGGGTAGCCTGAACAGTAAAGGCATCCGGCCCAAAACGGTTGCGCAGTTCGCCAATGACTGGGTCATCCAGATGATCCCGGGTCTGCCAGGCGGCTTCTTGCGCGGTTAAGTCGGTCATATTGTTCACCATTGCAAATGGTCCGTGGTGACTGTTGAGCCTGGCTTCGCGCTATTTGAGTAGTGATATGCGAAGGTGTTCTCCAGGCCTACAGGCGCAAATTAAATTTCGTCAGGCGTACGCAGATTGGTGACGGCAATACGTTCACCACGTTTACGCTCGCGCTCAGACTGCATGTTCGCGCGATACACACCCTGATCGCCAACGACCCACGACAGTGGGCGACGTTCTTTACCGATGGACTCCTGCAGCAGCATCAGCGCCTGCATGTAGGCTTCCGGACGAGGCGGACAACCCGGGATGTACACATCCACTGGGATAAATTTATCTACGCCCTGTACGACAGAATAGATGTCGTACATACCGCCAGAGTTAGCACATGCGCCCATGGAGATAACCCATTTTGGCTCCAGCATCTGGTCATAAAGACGCTGAATAACAGGTGCCATCTTGGTAAAGCAGGTACCGGCCACCACCATCAGGTCAGCCTGACGTGGGGAAGCACGCAGTACCTCTGCCCCAAAACGCGCAACGTCATGCACCGCAGTGAATGACGTCACCATTTCAACGTAGCAGCAAGAAAGGCCAAAGTTGTAAGGCCAGATGGAGTTCTTACGACCCCAGTTGACCATATCGTGCATGGCATGTTCGAGTTTGCCCATGTACACGCTTTTATTGACTTCTTGCTCCAGGGGGTCGGTTACGATCTCCTGTTTTTGCAGGGGGTAACGGTCATTCTCACCGTTAGGATCTATGCGGGTGAGCGTATAATCCATCTTATTGCCTCGCTGTTACTGCTGACGATTAGAGATACTGTTTTCCGGGTTGATGTGTTCACGACGTGAACGCGCAGGCGTCCAGTCAAGCGCGCCAATACGCACCAGATAAACCAGACCGGCCAGTAGCACTAAAATGAAAATTGCGGCCTCGACAAAGCCCACCCAACCACTTTCGCGAATGGAGGTAGACCACGCGAAGAGGTAAAGCGCTTCCACGTCGAAGATGACGAAGAACATGGCTACCAGGTAAAACTTGGCAGACAGGCGTAAGCGAGCGGTACCTACTGAATCAATACCTGATTCGAAAGGTGTGTTTTTGTGCCTTGCACGGGCGCGACCGCCCAGGAACCAGCCGCCGACTAACATCAGGCAGCACAGGCCAATGGCTACAATAAGAAAGATTGCGAATGCCCAGTGATGAGCGATGACTTCTGTGGATGTTGACATACTCATTGCTTACTCATCAAAAGTGATACCAACGACACTGCTCTTGCTGGCAGATGGGCATCACATCGATTCATGGGGAGGAACAAATAACCTTACACTAACTGTCAGAAATGAGACGTAGACAGCAAAATGATGGGGTTTTTTACTCCTTTCTATAACCTATTGTCAACTTTAACAAAGGTTTCTTCACATTAAATTACATCGAGCGATTCTCATTAACATTTGGTGCCCTTTAACCCTGGTGGGTACATGACTTTCCGTCAAATGTATGTTGTTGAATCGTGTCCGTTTCGGAAGTAAAAAAAATAACCCTCCTATTTTGACAGGATTTGCCAACGATTCCTCCCCCCAAATAGGAGTATTTTCTTGATCTGCGACACGCTTTTGTTAATTCAACCTGGAAAACGGCAACATATTTCCTGTTTTTTTAACATAGGGGGGATATGGATGAAGTTAGAACGGAAAACGGATGAGTTTTAATCAAAAGCATTTAGCTTATTGATAAATAGAGGATATCCCGGAAATCCACACGGCATACACGGGTATTATTGCTAAAAAAAAGCCACTGCATGTGAAAATCACACGAGTGGCTTTTTTTTACACTTACATTTTGTTACCAGAATTTTGAGCTGGCGATCACTCAAAATCCCCTTCAACGATCAGGGAATCATCCCCCCCTTCGGAGGTAACGCGCTCGAACTGCCACGGGTTATGGTAGTTTTCCATCGCCTCGAACACCACCTTTGCCAGCTCGTTATGGCTGGACGAATTATGGCAGAGCAGATATTCCGTATCCGGCAGCGCAGGCAGGCCATCGGATTTTCCCAGAACGCGCAGATCGGGGCTCATCATTTCTACCGGACGGGCGGTAACACCCAGACCGGCTTTCACGGCGGCACGCACCGCTGGCAGCGTGGACGCCACATACGCCAGACGCCACGGAATATTGGCCTCATTCAGCGCCGTCAGCACCATATCGCGGAACGGGCTCGGGTCATCCAGTAACACCAGCGGCACCGGCTCGCCTTTTTGCAGCACGTATTCGGCCGCGCAATACCAGTGCGTAGGTGATGTTCGCAGCGTCAGGCAATCAAACTGCCCGGGACGATGCGTGGTGACCACCAGGTCGACTTTATTCTCATTTAACATCTCAACCATAAAAGCATTACGCTTTACGCTAACGTCCAGCGCAAGCTTCGGATAAACCGAACTGATGCGATTGAGAAGAAACGGCAATATAGTATCCGCCGACTCATCAGATGCACCTAATGTTAGCACGCCCTGAAGGTTGCTAAACATTAATGACATACATGCTTCATCATTAAAGCGAAGAATTTTCCTGGCATAACCCAGAAGCTGAATACCGTGTTCCGTTAAGAGCTTATTACGCCCGTGACGGGCAAATAGCTCTTTACCAACCAGTTGCTCCAGCCGCTGCATTTGCTGGCTGACGGCGGACTGAGTTCGGCAAACGGCGGCAGCAGCTGCTGCAAAAGTGTTGAGATCGGCGACCGCAACAAACGTTCTCAGCAGATCGAGGTCGAGATTCATTATCGGACGATTTGCATTTATCATATCTATTCACTTTCAGGTTGCTCGTGCGGAGCTGCCCGGGTTGAAGCTGTGTGTGTACAGTTAAGCAATTCCCTCTGAAGATTTTCCCTCGCATCCCGGCCCGGCAGACTGCCTGACAGATAGTTATTGTGCTGCTTTATATCAACAGTCAGAAAGCACGTTTCATGACGTTATTTTTATTCTCTTAAACGTTCAGGATATTTAGATGTTCGCAGGTTTATGTAAATTACATTAAAGGTATAACACCTTTTCTGCCATCTGTATCGCAGCGCTGTCAACGTAGCAGGAGATGTGCGACACATTCCAGCCAGAGATAACTCTAACAATAACAATCAATTAATTCAGAAAACCAGTGTCAGATATACAAAAAACGTGCATCTGTCCTCTGCTTTCCTTGAAGACATCTTAACCCAAATCCACTTTATTTATAAGTCTTATTGCAATATTAAGGATTAAAGAAGAATGTTAAGCTTCTAAACTAATTTTATTAAAATTAACTAAAGTTGCATTTTATAGGTTAATAATAAATAAATTTTAATTTAGATTAAGACTATTCATTAATGGCACTTAACATTAATTTCACATGAGTAACTTTTATCCACAGTATGCTATTACAGAAACAGGTATCAAGCATTCAGGTTTTACGAAAAGTCACTCAGGGTGATTGCCACCTCTGTCCAGCTTACCACTTATTTTTAACAGCACATTATACAGTATTTTGGCAAATGGATAGCACATTTAACCTAACCTCTCGCTAAGCGCGCAACTTTAAGACAGTGAAAAAGCGTACGCGCAGCGAAAAAGATTCATCAATAATTTTCTCCGGGCACAAAATCTTCTCCTGCACACCCTTCAAAACGAAGCGAGGGGGGAGTACATTATTCCGTGCTGACTTCCACGGCAGGGAGCGGCAATAATAGCGAAAAGGTTAAAGGTTCATGTCCCCTATCGAAAAATCCAGCAAGCTAGATAACGTCTGTTATGACATCCGCGGCCCGGTTCTGAAAGAGGCAAAACGCCTTGAAGAAGAAGGCAACAAGGTTCTGAAACTCAACATTGGTAACCCTGCGCCGTTTGGTTTTGAAGCGCCGGATGAAATTCTGGTTGATGTGATCCGCAACCTTCCGACTGCACAAGGCTATTGCGATTCAAAAGGACTTTACTCCGCACGTAAAGCCATTATGCAGCACTACCAGGCACGCGGTATGCGTGATGTTACCGTTGAAGATATCTATATCGGCAACGGCGTCTCCGAACTGATTGTGCAGGCAATGCAGGCCCTGCTGAACAGCGGGGACGAAATGCTGGTACCCGCGCCGGACTATCCGCTGTGGACGGCTGCCGTATCACTGTCCAGCGGTAAAGCAGTGCATTATCTGTGCGACGAATCCTCCGACTGGTTCCCGGACCTGGATGATATACGCGCAAAAATTACGCCCCGCACGCGCGGTATCGTCATTATTAACCCCAACAACCCGACGGGCGCGGTCTACTCAAAAGAGCTGCTGATGGAGATCGTCGAGCTGGCCCGCCAGCACAACCTGATCATCTTTGCAGACGAAATTTACGACAAGATCCTCTACGACGCGGCGCAGCACCATTCCATCGCCGCGCTGGCCCCGGACCTGCTGACCGTCACCTTTAACGGCCTGTCCAAAACCTACCGCGTGGCCGGTTTCCGCCAGGGCTGGATGGTGTTAAACGGTCCTAAAAAACACGCCAAAGGCTATATTGAAGGGCTGGAGATGCTGGCCTCCATGCGTTTATGCGCCAACGTGCCGGCGCAGCACGCGATCCAGACCGCGCTCGGCGGCTATCAGAGCATCAGCGAGTTTATCGTGCCCGGCGGTCGCCTGTACGAACAGCGTAACCGCGCGTGGGAACTGATTAACGATATTCCGGGCGTCTCCTGCGTGAAGCCGAACGGGGCGCTCTATATGTTCCCGAAAATTGACGCAAAGCGCTTCAATATCCACGACGACCAGAAAATGGTGCTCGATTTCCTGCTGCAGGAAAAAGTGCTGCTGGTTCAGGGCACGGCGTTTAACTGGCCGTGGCCGGATCACGTGCGTATCGTGACGCTGCCGCGCGAAGATGACCTGGAAATGGCCATCAGCCGTTTCGGCCGCTTCCTCTCAGGATACCATCAGTAACGTTGCCTTTCTGCCGGGTGGCGCTGCGCTTACCCGGCCTACAAAATCCGCAAATTTGCATCTTGCCTCCCCTCCCCGCACAATGAACGCCTGTCGCAGTGAAGACAAAAGGTAACCTATGAGTCAGAGTCATTTCTTTGCCCACCTCTCCCGCCTGAAACTCATCAACCGCTGGCCGCTGATGCGCAATGTCCGCACGGAAAATGTGTCAGAGCACAGTCTGCAGGTTGCGATGGTCGCTCACGCGCTTGCCGCGATTAAAAATCGCAAATTCAACGGTCAGGTTAATGCGGAACGCATTGCCCTGCTGGCGATGTACCACGATGCGTCAGAAGTGCTCACCGGCGACCTGCCTACGCCGGTGAAATATTTCAATTCGCAGATTGCGCAGGAATATAAGGCCATTGAGAAAATTGCCCAGCAGAAGCTGATTGAGATGGTGCCCGAAGAACTGCGTGATATCTTCGAGCCGCTTATCAACGAGCATCAATACACGGAAGAGGAGAAGTCGCTGGTTAAACAGGCCGACGCGCTGTGTGCCTATCTGAAGTGTCTCGAAGAGTTGTCCGCAGGGAATAACGAATTCTTGCTGGCGAAAACGCGCCTGGAAAAAACGCTGGAATCCCGCCGCAGCGAAGAGATGGATTACTTTATGCAGGTGTTTGTACCGAGCTTCCATTTATCGCTGGATGAGATCAGCCAGGATTCTCCCCTCTGATTTACGCCCAGCGGCGCTGCGCTTGCAGGGCCTGCTGGCTTGTTGGCCGGGTAAGGCGCAGCCGCCACCCGGCAAAATGCTCAGAACGGAAACAGGACCGGTATCAATACCACGCACACCACCATCACCAGCACGGTGAACGGCACGCCCAGCTTCACGAAATCGCTGAATCGATAGTTCCCCGGTCCCAGCACCAGCGTGTTTACCGGTGAAGAGACCGGCGTCATAAACGCCGCGGAAGCGGCCATCGCCACCATCATCGCAAACGGATACGGCGATACGCCCATGGACTTCGCCATCGCCAGGGCGATAGGTGCCATCAGTACCGCCGTTGCGGTGTTCGAGATAAACAGGCCGATGGTGGCGCACATGATAAACAGGCAGACCATCATCATGTATGGCCCATACCCGCCGCCCACGTCCATTAAGCCTTTAACGATCAGATCTACCCCGCCGGTTTTTTGCAGCGCCAGGGCAAAAGGCATCATCCCGACAATGAGAATGATGCTCGGCCAGTGAATGGCCTTATAGGCGCTTTCGGCGTCAATGCAGCGGAATTTACCCATCAACAGGCAGGCGATGATTGCGGCGACCGGATTGGGGATCTCATCGGTCAGCATCAGCGCCACCATCAATACCAGGCAAAAAATCGCATGGGGCGCCTGGCTGTGCGCGGGCGACGCGTCGCTCTCCTCAACGGGCATGTTGAGCACCACAAAATCACGCCCTTTTTGCCCGAGCTGGCTAATCAGCTTCCAGTTACCGACGACGAGAAAAATATCGCCCAGCAGGATCGGCTCATCCACCACCGCCCCTTCCATCGCCACGCCATCGCGCTTCAGCCCCACGACGTTCAGGCCATAGCGGGTGCGGAACCCCATCTCCCGCACGGTTTTACCCAGCAGTTCCGACTCCGGGATCAGCGACACCTCGGCCATGCCGACATCCAGCGCCTGATCGGAGAAATACTCCCCGCGCAGCACCATCGGCTCCAGCAGCTGTTCGCTGCAGAACTCGCGCAGGTCCACATCCGCGGTGGACATATCAATCAGCAGGACGTCACGCGCGCGGAATTCCGACACCCCGTTGACGTTGACGATCACCCGGCGAAACCGTCGCCAGCGCTCTACGCCGATCACATTCGCGCCATAGCGCTCACGCAGCTTCAGGTCATCCAGCCGCTGCCCCACCATCGGCGAGCCGGGCCGGATCGCCAGACGGCGCGCGCGCCCGGTAAGGCGGTACTCTTTAATCAGATCGCGGAAGGTGCGTCGCTTCCATCCTTCTTTATTTTTGTCCTGTTTTTCACCTTTCAGGGCAAAACGGGTCAGCAGCATGTAGACCACGCCCATGACCAGAATGACCAGCCCAAGCGGGGTGACGCTGAAAAAGCTAAAGCCCTCAAATCCTTCCCGGATCAGTTCGCTGTTGACCACCAGGTTCGGCGGCGTGGCCACCAGGGTCATCATGCCGCTGATAAGCCCGGCAAAGCTCAGGGGCATCATCAGGCGCGACGGCGAGCTCTGCATCCGCATGGAGACGCTCAGCACCACCGGGATAAAGATAGCGACCACGCCCGTGGAGCTCATAAACGCCCCCAGCCCGGCGACGGTCACCATCAGGTAGATTAGCATCTTGGTTTCGCTGCTGCCCGCCACCTTCACCAGCCACGACCCCATGATGGTCGCTACGCCGGTGCGCACCAGCCCATCACCGATAATAAACAGGGCGGCAATCAGGATAACGTTGGGATCGCTAAATCCGGAGAAGGCTTCCGGCAGCGTCAGCGTTCCGCTGAGCACAAACGCGACGATGACAAACAGGGCGACGGCGTCCATGCGTACCTTGCCCGTGGCAAAAAGAATGATGGCGATTAAAAGCAGGCTCAGGACCCAAATCAGTTCACCGTTCACAACCTATCCTTGTCAGTGGAAGATGAGGAATTTTGCCATAAAAAAGCCCCAGCAATGTGGGGCCATATCATGGGATTACATTTTTAGCGAGACGGTTACAACTCCGTCAGAGGCTTTTGAAACAGACAGTGCCGTCAGTGAATCCAGCACCAGGTCTGCCTCGTCCAGGCGGGGAGATTCCGCCGGAACGTTAACGGCGATGACGTGGCTTCCTGCGTTCAGCCCGGCCAGTACGCCAGCCGCCGCATCTTCGACCACCACGCACTCTGCAGGGTCCAGGCCCAGCAGTTCAGCGCCCAGTAAAAATGCGTCAGGCTCCGGTTTACCCCGCTTCACGCGCTCCGCCGTGATAAACACGTCCGGCGTTGGCAACCCTGCAGCCTTGTGCCGGGCGTGGGCCACCGGCACGGAACCGGAGGTGACAATAGCCCACGGGATCTGCGCCTCGTTCAGATGCTCAAGCAGTTCGCGCGCGCCCGGTAACGCGGTGATGCCGTCCGTATCGGTGGCTTCAATGTGTTCCAGGTACTTGAACTCCGCCTGAATGTCCTCCTCAGAGCGTCCGGCCAGGAAGTGCCGTAGCGAGGTAATGGCCTGTTTGCCATGGATAAAATTCAGCACGTCCTGATGGTCGATGCCATGTCTGTCAGCCCAATGGCACCAGGAACGTTCCACAACCGGCAGCGAGTCCACCAGCGTACCGTCCAGATCAAACAGAAAACCTCTACACTGCACACGCACCTCCGTCAGGCATTAATGATTTGTTGAATTTCGTTGCTGCTTAAATGGTACTGACGCGGGCAGGCGTGCCACGCGCTCAGCATACGCTGATATTTATCCCACATCGGGGTCTGCGCGTTGAAGCCGTGGGTGCCCGCGTCAAAGTGGGTATAACGCCCTTCTGTATTCACCATAAAGCGAACATAGCTCAGATAACGCGCTTCCGTTGCGGCATCAAAGCCTAAGAAGGTCACGCGGCGCTCGTCAATGGACTGCTGATCTTTGAGATTCGTCCAGGACACATGCAGGGCGTGATACATCTCCATAATGTCGATCACGATGCGACAGGTTTCTTCTTTCAGCTCGCCAAACTCGCGGTCCAGTTCGCGCATTTGTAGACCAAAGCCGCGTTCGACGATGGTTTGCAGGCGGCTGTAGCGCGCAGCGTTATCGGGATCAAGCATAGTCATCATCTTGTACTGGTTAGACAAAATCAGACGTTGGGCATGGGTCATTTCCATCTTTCGACTCCTGTAGCGCATTGCACTTAAAAAAAAGACACGGTAACTGATTGTTACTGTGCCCTCTTTTCTTGGTCGTTTCGATGATCAATCACAAGTCATCGAGGAATGTTTTATCCAGTTGCTTAAATGCACGCTTTAACGTGTCCGCCAGCGCCTGGTAATCCGGCTTGCCTTCCACCGGGGCGAGCGCCTGCCCGGCCTCTTCCAGTTTACCGCGCACTTCATAAAACCAGTGTAAAATAGAAGGGGGAAGTGGCGTGATGGACCGTTTACCTAACCACCACAGGCCCTGCATTGGCAGGCTTAATGCGAAGAGCGCCGTGGCAACGGCAGGACCAAGCTGTCCACCCAACGCAATCTGCCAGCACAGCGTAAAGATAGCGACAGGCGGCATAAAGCGAATCGCATAGCGCGTAGCGCGGATGGTGCGATTCTCAATAAACATCGGCGCAAGGCGCTTTTCCATCGGCCACGTCTTTGCGTAATGCTGTCCCCGACGAAACAGGCTAAAGAAATTAACGGACGGGTTCTCTGGTGTCGACATGGCTGTACCTCAACTTCACATATAAAAATTAAAATTTTCGTGCAAAACCACAACAAGCTATGACAACGTTCAAAATATTTTGTCATCACTACCCCGTATCGGGTATCCTGTGCCAGCCTGATAGGGCCTTAGACGAGAATCATTAGCTCGTCAAATTATTGCATATTATGCCTTTGGCTGAAAATTGTGCAAAATGGCATAAAATCATAGTTATTTCTTCCATCATGCCACAATGTTCGTTTGGCATGATGTTAATCATAAATGTCCGGGTCATCATGCGTTACGCTGTTAGACTCACTGACGTTTTTTTAGCCACGTATCAATAATAGGTACTTCCATGTCGAGTAAGTTAGTACTGGTTCTGAACTGCGGTAGCTCCTCACTGAAATTCGCCATCATCGATGCGCTCAACGGTGACGAATACCTCTCTGGTTTGGCCGAATGTTTCCATCTGCCTGAAGCACGTATCAAGTGGAAGATGGACGGCAGCAAACAAGAAGCGGCTTTAGGTGCAGGCGCCGCTCACAGTGAAGCGCTGAACTTTATCGTTAACACTATTCTGGCACAAAAACCAGAACTGTCTGCTCAGCTGACTGCGATTGGTCACCGTATCGTCCACGGCGGCGAAAAATACACCAGCTCCGTGGTGATCGACGACTCTGTGATCCAGGGCATCAAAGACTCTGCCTCTTTCGCACCGCTGCACAACCCGGCTCACCTGATCGGTATCGCTGAAGCGCTGAAATCCTTCCCGAATCTGAAAGACAAAAACGTGGCCGTATTCGACACCGCGTTCCATCAGACCATGCCGGAAGAGTCTTACCTCTATGCCCTGCCATACAGCCTGTACAAAGAGCACGGCGTACGTCGTTACGGCGCGCACGGCACCAGCCACTTCTATGTGACTCAGGAAGCGGCAAAAGTGCTGAACAAGCCGGTTGAAGAACTGAACATCATCACCTGCCACCTGGGCAACGGTGGTTCTGTTTCTGCTATCCGCAACGGTAAATGTGTTGATACGTCCATGGGTCTGACCCCGCTGGAAGGTCTGGTGATGGGTACCCGTTCCGGTGACATCGACCCGGCGATCATCTTCCACCTGCACGACACCCTGGGCATGAGCGTTGACCAGATCAACAAAATGCTGACCAAAGAGTCTGGCCTGCTGGGTCTGACCGAAGTCACCAGCGACTGCCGTTACGTTGAAGACAACTACGCAGAGAAAGAAGACGCTAAACGTGCAATGGACGTTTACTGCCACCGTCTGGCGAAATACATCGGCTCTTACACTGCGCTGATGGAAGGCCGTCTGGACGCGGTTATCTTCACCGGTGGTATCGGTGAGAACGCGGCAATGGTTCGTGAACTGTCCCTGGGCAAACTGGGCGTTCTGGGCTTCGACGTTGATCACGAGCGTAACCTGGCTGCCCGCTTCGGCAAGTCTGGCTTCATCAACAAAGAAGGCACCCGCCCTGCTCTCGTTATCCCAACTAACGAAGAACTGGTCATCGCGCAAGACGCGCACCGCCTGACTGCCTGATTCCACACCGCCAGCAATGCTGGCGGTGCTGTTTTGTAACCCGCCCGATTTGGGCGGTAACGAAAGAGGATAAACCGTGTCCCGTACTATTATGCTGATCCCTACCGGAACCAGCGTCGGCCTGACCAGCGTCAGCCTTGGCGTTATCCGTGCTATGGAACGCAAAGGCGTTCGTCTGAGCGTCTTTAAGCCAATCGCCCAGCCACGTGCCGGTGGCGATGCACCAGACCAGACCACCACCATCGTTCGCAAGAACTCCAATCTGCCGGCGGCTGAACCGCTGAAGATGAGCCATGTTGAGTCTCTGCTCTCCAGCAACCAGAAAGACGTGCTGATGGAAGAGATCATCGCCAACTACCATGCTAACGCGCAAGACGCAGAAGTGGTGCTGGTTGAAGGTCTGGTTCCAACCCGCAAACACCAGTTTGCCCAGTCTCTGAACTTCGAAATCGCGAAAACCCTGAACGCAGAGATCGTTTTCGTGATGTCTCAGGGCACTGATACCCCGGAACAGCTGAACGAGCGTATCGAACTGACGCGCAGCAGCTTCGGCGGCGCGAAAAATACCAACATCACCGGCGTGATCGTCAACAAACTGAACGCGCCAGTGGATGAGCAGGGCCGTACTCGCCCTGACCTGTCCGAGATCTTCGACGACTCGTCCAAAGCGAAAGTCATCAAAGTTGACCCGGCTAAGCTGCAGGAGTCGAGCCCGCTTCCGGTTCTGGGCGCGGTGCCATGGAGCTTCGATCTGATTGCCACCCGTGCAATCGACATGGCGCGTCACCTGAACGCGACCGTGATTAACGAAGGCGACATTAACACCCGTCGCGTGAAGTCCGTGACCTTCTGTGCGCGTAGCATTCCGCACATGCTGGAACACTTCCGCGCAGGTTCCCTGCTGGTGACCTCCGCAGACCGTCCTGACGTGCTGGTTGCAGCCTGCCTGGCCGCAATGAACGGCGTGGAAATCGGTGCGATCCTGCTGACCGGTGCCTACGAGATGGACCCACGCGTCAGCAAGCTGTGCGAACGCGCGTTCGCTACCGGCCTGCCGGTCTTCATGGTGAACACCAACACCTGGCAGACCTCCCTGAGCCTGCAGAGCTTCAACCTGGAAGTGCCGGTTGATGACCACGAGCGTATCGAGAAAGTTCAGGAATACGTTGCGGGCTACATCAACGCAGACTGGATCGAATCCCTGACCGCGACCTCCGAGCGCAGCCGCCGTCTGTCTCCGCCAGCCTTCCGCTACCAGCTGACCGAGCTGGCGCGTAAAGCGGGCAAACGCGTTGTTCTGCCAGAAGGCGACGAACCACGTACCGTTAAAGCGGCGGCTATCTGTGCAGAGCGCGGCATCGCGACCTGTGTGCTGCTGGGTAACCCGGATGAGATCAACCGCGTAGCGGCCTCTCAGGGCGTTGAGCTGGGCGCTGGCATCGAAATCGTTGACCCGGAAGTGGTTCGCGAAAGCTACGTTGCCCGTCTGGTTGAGCTGCGTAAGAACAAGGGCATGACCGAAGCCGTTGCGCGTGAGCAGCTGGAAGACAACGTGGTGCTGGGCACGCTGATGCTGGAGCAGGACGAAGTTGACGGCCTGGTTTCCGGTGCGGTTCACACCACGGCGAACACCATCCGTCCACCGCTGCAGCTGATCAAAACCGCGCCAGGCAGCTCTCTGGTGTCTTCCGTGTTCTTCATGCTGCTGCCTGAACAGGTTTACGTTTACGGCGACTGCGCGATCAACCCGGATCCAACCGCAGAGCAGCTGGCTGAGATCGCTATCCAGTCCGCAGACTCCGCGACCGCTTTCGGTATCGAGCCACGCGTGGCGATGCTCTCCTACTCCACCGGCACATCTGGTGCAGGTAGCGACGTAGAGAAAGTGCGTGAAGCGACCCGTATTGCGCAGGAAAAACGCCCTGATCTGATGATCGACGGCCCGCTGCAGTACGATGCCGCAGTCATGGCTGACGTTGCAAAATCCAAAGCGCCGAACTCGCCGGTTGCAGGTCGCGCTACCGTGTTCATCTTCCCGGATCTGAACACCGGTAACACCACCTACAAAGCGGTACAGCGTTCTGCCGACCTGATCTCCATCGGGCCAATGCTGCAGGGCATGCGCAAACCTGTGAACGACCTGTCTCGTGGCGCACTGGTAGACGATATCGTTTACACCATCGCGCTGACAGCGATCCAGTCTTCGCAGCAGCAGTAATGTACTGCCGGATGGCGCTTCGCTTATCCGGTCTACAAAACCGTAGGCCCGGTAAGCGCTAGCGCCACCGGGCAACAAAAAGGCGACCACTTAACCGGTCGCCTTTTTTATTTACAGCAGCTCTCTCGCCGCCGATACAATGTCATGTGCCGTCAGGCCATACTCTTTCTGCAGGAAATCCTGCGTTCCCACCTGGCCGTAACGCTCCTTGACCCCGACCCGCCGCATCGGCACCGGACAGGTTTCCACCAGCACTTCCGCTACCGCCGACCCCAGCCCGTTGTGAATGCTGTGGTTTTCACAGGTCACGATGCGCCCGGTTTTCTCGGCGTAGTTTTTCACCAGCATCCGGTCGATGGGCTTCAGGGTAAACATGTCGATGACCGCCGCGCTGACGCCCTCCTGCTCAAGCTGCCGCGCCGCCTCAAGAGCTTCTGCAACCATGATGCCGTTGGCAATCAGCGTAATATCACTCCCCTCGCGCAGCACGTTACCTTTTCCAATGGTGAAGGTGGAGCCCGGCGCATACACGCTCGGCGCCTGCTTACGAATGGTCCGCACCCAGTAGAAACCGTCGAGATCGATAAGCTGGCGCAGCACGTCCTCAAACATCACCGCGTCGGTCACCTCCAGCACCACCGAATGCGCCAGCCCGCGCACAATGCCCATATCCTCAAACGACATATGCGTTCCGCCGTTGTGGCAGGCCGTCACGCCCGCGTCTGAGGCAATCACCTTCACGTTGTTGCGCTGATAGTCCAGGGACATAAACAGCTGGTCAAAGCAGCGGCGGCTGGCAAAGGCGGTGAAGGTGTGAACGAACGGCTTGCGGCCGGTAAGCGACAGCCCGGCTGCCGCGCCGATGACGTTGGCTTCCATAATGCCGCAGTTAATCACGTGCTGCGGATAGTCGCGCGCCACGCCGTCCATCGCCATCGAGCTCATCAGGTCGGCTTCAAGCGCAATGATGTCGCTTCCGGCCTCAATCTGCTTTGCCACGAAGCCCGCGTAAACTTTACGCATCTCAACGGCGTCTTTCTGTCCTGCCGGTGCAACCTTAATCATGTGAAGCCTCCAGTTGGCGAATCGTCTCGTTGAGGGCCGCTTTGCTCTCCGCGGTCAATCGCAGGTGATGCGAGTTGCTGAGCTGCTCCAGGTACGGCACACCCTGCCCCTTAATGCTATCGAGGATGACGACTAGCGGACGCGCATCGGCAGTCGGGACCCGCGACGTCACCGCCAGCAGCGCCGGAATGTCGTTCCCCTTGACCGTCACCACGTCAAAACCAAAGGCGCGGAATTTGCCCTCGAGGTCGAACGCGCAGATGATCTCGTCCAGCTCGCCGTCGAGCTGCTGTTTGTTCCAGTCGACAAATACCGTCAGGTTGTTCAGGCGATGGTGGGCAATAAACTGGAACGCCTCCCAGCACTGCCCTTCGTTCAGCTCGCCGTCGCCGACGATGCAGAAGACCCGATTCGGCCGCCCTGCCAGCCTGTGCGACAGCGCCATGCCGCCGGCGATGGAAATCCCCTGTCCCAGCGAACCGGTGGTAGCATCTACGCCGCGCGTTTTCAGACGGTCCGGGTGGCTCGGCAGGCGCGTCCCGTTTTGGTTGAGCGTGCTCAGCTCTTCTGTCGGGAAGTAGCCCTTGATCGCCAGGGTGCTGTAGAGCGCGGGGCCCGCATGGCCTTTTGACAGCACGAAATAGTCTCGCTCCGGCCAGTCCGGGTCCGCCGGGTCGATTTTCATCACCGCGCCGTACAGCACGGCCAGGGTTTCAACCACCGACATGCTGCCCCCGTAGTGGCCAAAGCCCAGCTGCGTCAGGGATTTCAGCGTCTCCAGGCGGATCTGACGCGCGAGTTCGGTTATCTCTTTCTCATTCATGATTTGGCTCCGGTGTTTTCCTGCGCGTTACCGCCCGCAGGTTTGTTTTTCGCGAAGACGTTGTACGCCACCAGCAGCGCGAACAGCGCCACGACCAGCCCGGTGATGGCCAGCGGCGACAGGAAGCGCGCCAGGTTGCCGAGCACAATCCCAACCGCGCCGAAGTCGGCGTCAGAGAAGGTGGTGTTAGCAAAGCCAATCGCGCCCAGTACCGGCAGCAGCAGGACCGGCAGGAAGGTGATCAGCAGGCCGTTGGCAAAGGCCCCTATCATCGCCCCGCGGCGTCCGCCGGTGGCGTTACCGAACACGCCCGCGGTTGCGCCGGTGAAGAAGTGCGGCACCACGCCCGGGAGGATCAGCACCCAGCTAAACTGACCGCAGATGAACAACCCCACAATCCCGCCGAGGAAGCTGAACAGGAAGCCAATCAGCACCGCGTTAGGTGCATAGGGATACACCACCGGGCAGTCCAGCGCAGGACGCGCGTTCGGCACCAGTTTTTCCGAGAAGCCGGTAAAGGCCGGGACGATTTCCGCCAGAATCAGGCGTACGCCCTGCAGGATGATGAACACGCCTGCCGCGAAAGTGATAGCCATGATGATGGCGTACACGAGGTAGTTCTGACCGGCGCTGAAGGTGGCCTCGACGTACTCACGCCCGGCGCTCACCGCCAGGATGAGGTAGATAATCATCATGGTCAGGGAGATGGAGATTGAGCTGTCGCGCAGGAAGCTCAGGTTCTTCGGCAGGTTCATCTCTTCCGTTGAGCGGGAGCCCTTACCGACCTTGCTGCCAATCCAGCCGGACAGGACGTAGCCCAGCGTGCCGAAGTGGCCGAAGGCAATCTCATCGTTGCCGGTTATGCGCTTCATGTAGCGCTGCGCAATCGCCGGGAAGAAAGCCATGATCAGGCCGAGGATCAGCGACCCGGTAAAGACCAGCCCTACGCCTTCAAAGCCCGCCACCGTCAGGATCACGCCAATCATGCACGCCATATAAAACGTATGGTGTCCTGTCAGGAAGATATACTTCAGGCGGGTAAAGCGGGCGACGATAATATTCGCCACCATCCCGAAGGCCATAATCAGCGCGGTCGCTGCACCGTATTTTTCGAGCGCAATGGACACAATGGCTTCATTGTTTGGAATAATGCCCTGAATAGTAAAAGCGTGTTCAAACATGCCGCCTAACGGATTTAACGATCCGACCAGCACGGTGGCACCACCGCCCAGTACAATAAAGCCCAGAATAGTTTTAATGGTCCCTTTCACCACGTCTGAAAATGCTTTTTTCTGCGCAACCAGACCAATAAGCGCAATTAAGCCGACCAGCACCGAAGGGACTTTTAAAATATCAACAACGAAATTCAGCGTTTCAAGGATAAACATATCCACCTCGCCTTATCAGGGTTATTGTCTTTCGAACCAGGCGCGCAGCTGCGCTTCAAGTTCGTTGATGTCGATGATGTTGTTGATCACCACCAGCTGGCTCTCCGGCACGCTGGCGCTGGCCGCAATGTCTTTTGCCATCACGAACAGATCGGCCGCGCCCGGCGTCGCCGAGGAGAGATCGGAGTGTTCAACCTCAGCCTCAATCTCCAGCTTTTTGAGCACCTTTTTAATATTCATTTCGACCATAAAACTGCTGCCCAGGCCAGAACCGCAAATAGCCATGATTTTCATTGTTGTCCCCTTATTTTGAGTAGAGTACGCCCCATCACGCTGACGCGTAATGTTGTGAAAAACCGGATTACAGAATTAAATCAGAAGCGGTTAATAATTGTTTTAATTTCCTCCAGGGTATTCGCCTGATGCAGTTTCTCCATCTCCTCGTCGCTGGAAAATAATTCTGCGAGTGCGGATATCATTTCGATATGGCTATGTTTGTCAGGTGCAGCGAGCATGATAATCACATCGACAGGGTCAAACTCACCGGCACCAAACGAGACGCCCTGTTTTAGTTTTAATAACGACAACCCCAGTCCTTTGGCGCCTTCCTCCGGCCGCGCATGCGGCATCGCCAGCCCTGGTGCCAGCACATAATAAGGTCCTAACGTGTGGTGCTGCTTGATGATGGCCGTGACGTAGTCAGGCTTAATCACCTGCAAATCCAGCAGCGGCTTCGCACACAGCTTCAGCGCCTGCGGCCAGTCTTCCACGCTCTCCTGCAGCGTGATGGTTGTATCATATATCCATTTTTTGAGCACTTTTCACTCCCGCCACACGTTTAAGATGAGCAAACTTTATTCAACGCATCGCGGAATGACTGCGATCGCGATCACAAAGATAGCGCTACCAATCGTTAACATGCAGAAATGTGATAGCGCTATCAAATTGCAATCACGTTGCTAAATCACAGCAAAAAAAGGGATTTAAGGCGTATACTGCCTGTCACGTGAAACGAAGGAAAAAAAGAACGCGTCTGGTCAGCAGGAAGGTGTATGTCTCTAACCCGAAAACGGCGCAGTACTGGTAAAGTGACACTCGCCGATGTCGCACAGCTTGCCGGTGTGGGCACGATGACCGTGTCCCGTGCGCTTCGCACGCCCGAACAGGTTTCCGATAAACTACGAGAAAAAATAGAAGCCGCGGTACAAGAGTTAGGCTATATGCCCAATCTTGCAGCCAGTGCGCTGGCTTCGGCCTCGTCATGGACAATAGCCATGGTGGTGCCCAACCTCTCCGAAGCCGGCTGCTCGGAGATGTTCGCCGGGCTACAGCAGGTGCTGCAGCCTGCCGGATATCAGATCATGCTGGCAGAATCCCAGCATCGTCTTGAGCAGGAGGAGAAGTTGCTGGAGACGCTGCTGGCGTCAAATATCGCCGCAGCGATTTTGCTCAGCGTTGAACATACCGACACCGTTCGCCACTGGCTGAAAAACGCCTCGATTCCGGTGATGGAGATGGGCGCCATGCGCGCCGATCCGATTGACATGAACATCGGGATTGATAACGTGGCGGCCATGTTTGAGCTCACGGAGATGGTCATTAAGCGCGGCTATCAAAACATTGGCCTGCTGTGCGCCAACCAGGAGCAGTGGATTTTCCAGCAGCATCTGCAGGGCTGGTATAAAGCCATGCTTCGCCACCATATGTCGCCTAACCGGGTCATTAACGCGGCGATGCCGCCGAGCTTCTCGACCGGCGCGGCGCAGCTGCCCGAATTCCTGCTGGCATGGCCTGAGCTGGATGCGCTGGTGTGCGTCTCTGACGAGCTGGCCTGCGGCGCGCTGTACGAGTGCCAGCGCAGGCGAATCAAAGTGCCGGACGATCTGGCAGTGGTAGGGTTTGGCGATAGCGACGTGAGCCGCGTCTGTCAGCCGCCGCTGACGACCATGGCGGTGCCGCATCGTAAGATTGGCATCGAAGCCGGGAAAGCGCTACTGGAGCGCCTGAATGGCGGAGACTGGCGCGATCAAAAGCCCATCGCGTCCAGCCTGTGTCTGAGAGAGAGCTGCTGACGCTTACTCAGCCTCTTCCTCTTTTTCTGATTTGGTCGATTCGTTTTTGGCGTTGCGGGTCATCCACAGCGCCAGCGCTTTTAACGAATCCGGCGTGAACTCGTCGCAGCGCGCGGTGATCTCTTCCGGCGTCATCCAGCTGACTTCACTCACTTCTTCTTCCTGCAGGGCGAACGGGCCGTGGGAGACGCAGCTAAACAGCCCGCCCCAGACGCGGCAGTTCTCGTCTTCGAAATAGAACTGACCGTGCTCGGCAAACGGCACGCCGGCGATGCCTAACTCCTCTTCCGCTTCACGACGCGCAGAATCCAGCAGCACTTCATCCGCCTGGACGACGCCGCCTGCAGTGGCATCCAGCATACCCGGGAGAAAATCTTTGGTGTCCGTGCGGCGCTGAACCAGAATTTTACCCATACCGTCATGCACAACGATATATGTCGCACGGTGACGCAGGCGCTCCGCACGCATTTGCTCGCGGCTGGCCTGCGCGATCACTTCATTCTCTTCGTTGACAATGTCAACCCACTCTGTACTTGCCAAATGACTCTGCTCCACCATCGGGAAACCTTCTTTTCTAAGCGCTCTTTCGGCGCGTTTGCAGTTGAGGTGTAACTTACGGATTAATCGCTACCTGCGCAATAACTTGCTGATCATTAAGTGCGATAACGCTCAGGGTATTTCCTTCCAGCATGCCGTAGCTCGCAGGATACCCGCCTTTTGGGATGCTGACCGAGCCCGGATTAAAGTGATAAATCTCACCGCGTTTTTCCGCAACCGGAATATGAGTATGACCGTAAACCAGGACATCGCCAGCCGCGAGGGCCGGGAGATTATCCGGGCTGAAAAGATGCCCGTGGGTCAGGAACAGACGGTGTTGTTCGAGCAGCACCTGCTGCCACGGCGCGGTAATGGGAAAATGCAGCAGCATCTGGTCCACTTCGCTGTCACAGTTGCCGCGAACGGCGATGATGTGCGAGGCATACGGGTTGAGTTTTTCCGCGACCTGCGCAGGGTCATAGCCTTCCGGCAGCGCGTTGCGTGGGCCGTGATTCAACACGTCACCCAGAATAATCAGCCACTTCGCACCACTTTGCTCAAACAGAGAAAGGACACGCTCGGTCGCGGGCAGCGATCCATGGATATCCGACGCAAACATCAGTTTCATCAGTCACTCCTCGGGAAAACAGACTGCCCCCATCATACCTGAAGCGTCAGGGCTTATCAGCCCGCGCGCTTGGCCGAGAGTGCCACATAGCGCTGCACGGAGGCACGCTGCCACTGGAACGCGGCATAATCCACCAGTAGCTGCGGCACTTCATCACCGTTGAGGATCAGGCGGTTTAGCATCAACGCCAGATCGGCATCCGCAATGCACCACTCGCCGAACAGGTTTGGGTTGCCATGGGCGAGCAGTAAGGAGGCGGTTTCAATCAGCTTCTGCGCGCTTTCCTGGCCTTCTGCGCTGAGGGCGGGCTTTTTCACCCCGGCAAACACGACGTCCGTCGAGCGTTCCACGCGAATCGGCACCAGATCGCTGCGCAGCCACGCCTGGATCTGCCGCGCCCGGGCGCGCTTTTGCAGATCGTGAGGATAGATACGCTCCCACTCCGGGGGGGCGAACCGATCTTCCAGGTATTCATCGATCGCCGACGATTCGCTCAGGGCAAATCCGTCAATCTCCAGCACCGGCACGCGACGGGTCAGGTCGTAACCCTGCCACTGCGGCTTGAGATGTTCACCGCCGTCGAGATCAACGGTCTTCAGGGTAAAAGCGAGTCCTTTTTCGGCCAGCGCAACGTAAACGCTCATGACATAGGGAGAAAAGAAGTTCGCATCGGACCACAACGTGATGACGGGCTGGTTCATAACATCCTCATAGGCTGATCGGTTTTTACTCAACATATAATCTCTTTGCCTCGCTGTCACTTGATGAAAACTCACGATTTACAACAACCACCTATACTCATTTGTCATGGCACCACTATTCGCATGGACAGGAGTTGAGAATGATCGACCTTTATTATGCCCCTACCCCAAACGGCCATAAGATCACCCTCTTTCTTGAAGAAGCCGAGCTGGATTACAGGATCATTCGCGTGGATATCAGCAAAGGCGAGCAGTTCAGCCCTCTCTTTCTGGCTATCTCGCCGAATAATAAAATCCCGGCCATCATTGATAACCAGCCGGCGGACGGGGGCAGACCGTTGAGCCTGTTTGAATCCGGTGAAATTTTGCTCTACCTGGCGGAGAAAACCGGCAAGCTGCTGAGCGGCGAACTGCGCGAGCGCCACCATACGCTGCAATGGCTTTTCTGGCAGGCAAGCGGGCTGGGCCCCATGCTGGGACAAAATCATCATTTTACCGCTTACGCCCCGCAACCCATTCCTTATGCGATAGAGCGCTATCAGGTTGAGACGCAGCGGCTCTACGACGTTCTGAACCGTCGGCTGGAGAAAACGCCGTGGCTCGGGGGCGATCATTACAGTATTGCCGACATCGCCTGCTGGCCGTGGGTGAATACGCATGAAAAACACCGAATTGACCTGGCCGCTTACCCGGCGGTGAACAACTGGTTTGAGCGCATCCGGACCCGCCCGGCGACCGAGCGAGCGATGCAAAAAATCCAGCAAATTTAACCCGGTATGAGGCTGGGTGCCTGTGAGGCTCTCATGTATTATGGGCAGGAAATACTGACACGGAGAAGACCTGCAATGTCACAGCCAGACGCCATTATTCGTATAAAAAATTTACGCCTGCGTACCTTCATCGGTATCAAAGAGGAAGAGATCGCCAACCGTCAGGATATTGTTATTAACGTGGTGATTCACTACCCCGCAGACAAAGCGCGCGCCAGCGAAGACATCAATGACGCGCTGAACTACCGCACAATCACCAAGAACATTATCCAGTTTGTGGAGAATAACCGTTTCTCTCTGCTGGAAAAATTAACTCAGGATGTGCTCGATATCGCACGCGAACATCACTGGGTCACTTATGCTGAAGTTGAGATCGATAAACTTCACGCCCTGCGTTACGCCGACTCCGTCTCTATGACGTTAAGCTGGAAACGCCAGGCGTAAACCTGGAGGTTGTATGAAGATTTTGCTGACCGGCGGTACTGGCCTGATTGGTCGTCACCTCATTGCGCGTCTGCAGGCCTTGCACCACGACATCACCGTGGTCTCGCGCAGCCCGGAAGAAGCGCGTCAGGTGCTGGGGGCAGGTGTTGATATCTGGAAAAATCTGGCCGAGCAGCAAAATCTGGACGGTTTCGACGCCGTTATTAACCTCGCGGGAGAACCCATCGCCGATAAGCGCTGGACGGAAGAGCAAAAACAGCTGTTATGCAGCAGCCGGTGGAACATTACCGAAAAGCTGGTCGAGCTGATCCGCAACAGCCATACGCCGCCTTCCGTGCTGATTTCGGGTTCCGCAGTAGGCTATTACGGCGATCTTGGCGAGGTGGTGGTGACCGAGGAAGAGCCTCCCCATAACGAGTTTACCCATAAGCTCTGCGCCCAGTGGGAGCGTATCGCCTGCGCGGCGCAGAGCGATCGGACCCGCGTCTGCCTGCTGCGGACCGGTGTCGTCCTCGCGCCGAAAGGCGGCATTCTGGCGAAGATGCTCCCGCCATTCCGACTCGGCCTTGGCGGCCCGATCGGTAATGGCCGTCAGTATATGGCGTGGATCCATATCGACGATATGGTCAACGGGATTCTCTGGCTGCTGGATAACGATCTGCGCGGGCCGTTTAACATGGTTGCGCCGTATCCGGTGCGAAATGAACAGTTTGCCCACGCGCTGGGACATGCCCTGCACCGCCCGGCGATATTGCGCGTGCCTGCGACGGCGATTCGGCTGCTGATGGGTGAAGCGTCTGTTCTGGTACTGGGCGGACAGAGAGCGCTGCCAAAACGGCTGGAAGCGGCCGGGTTTGCGTTCCGCTGGTATGAATTAGAAGAGGCGCTGGGGGATGTGGTGCGGTGAATATGGTACAGTGACAGGCCATGTTCCGAAGAAATGGCGTAACAATGGCAACCCTCACCACTCCCCGGCTTTACCTCACCCCTTTTGAACCCACTGACTGGGCCTTCTTCCGCTCGCTGCGTGAAGATTGCCGCATCATGCGCTATATGGCCGCCATCGCCCCGGAAAAAGAGACCCGACGCGTGTTTGCCGCGCGACTCGCTGCTGCTCATGTGTTTGTCATTCGCGCCCGGGATGATGATACGCCGCTGGGCGATATCGGCCTGCAAATCAGCGCTGAGAATCGTGAAGAGGCCGACATCGGCTATACGGTTGTGCCTGCCGCGCAGGGGAAAGGTATCGCCAGCGAAGCGCTGCGCGCGGTGTGTGATTACGCCTTTAACCAGACCGGCGTGAAGGCGATTAATGCGTACGTACTGGCGGACAACGGCGGGTCGATACGGGTGCTGGAGAAAGCCGGGTTTGTGCGTATGCAGGTGCTGGAAAAGGCGTATGAGATTGACGGCGTGCGCTATGACGACTGGGTGTACCGGCTGGAGTGTAGTGCGGCCTGAATGCCGGGCGGCACTGCGTTTGCCCGGCCTACGGTTTTGTAGGCCGGGCAAACGCAGCGCCACCGGGCGATTGGGCTGCACTGCGGTCTGATGCCCTCTTACTTCAGAGAGCCTTTAAGGAACTGCTGCAAACGCGGGCTTTGCGGGTTTGCCAGCACCTCGTCCGGGTGGCCCTGCTCTTCAATTTTCCCCTGATGCAGGAAAATCACGTGGTTCGAGACGTTACGGGCGAAGCCCATCTCGTGCGTCACCACCACCATCGTTTTGCCCTCTTCGGCCAGCTTCTGCATGATGCGCAGCACTTCGCCAACGAGTTCAGGGTCCAGCGCGGAGGTCGGTTCGTCGAACAGCAGCACCTCGGGCTCCATCGCCAGCGCGCGGGCGATAGAGACACGCTGCTGCTGACCGCCGGAGAGATGCACCGGGTATTTCATCTGCTGGCGTTCGTCAATGCCCACTTTCGCCAGGTATTTCACCGCGCGCTCGCGGGCTTCATGCTTGCTCAGGCCCAGCACCTGAACCGGTGCTTCCATCACGTTCTCCAGCACCGTCATGTGGCTCCAGAGGTTAAAGTGCTGGAATACCATCGTCAGGCGCGTACGCAGCAGGCGCAGCTGGTTCTTGTCTGCCACCTTCAGCTGGCCGTCTTTGTCACGCACCAGGTTGATATTCTGCCCGCTCACCACAATTGAGCCTTCACTCGGCTTTTCGAGGAAGTTGATGCAGCGCAGGAAGGTACTTTTTCCCGAGCCGGATGAGCCGATGATACTGATCACGTCGCCCGCATTCGCCTGCAGCGACACCCCTTTCAGCACTTCATGTTCGCCGTAGCGTTTGTGCAAATCAATTACGTTTAATTTGTTCTCAGCCATCATCTTTCTCAGTGCGTCGAAGAAGGTTTTATATGCTGCAACCAGCGTTTTTCAGCCTTACGGAACAGGCTAATCAGAACATAAGAGATAATTAAATAGAGCACCGCCGCAATGCCAAACGCGGTAAACGGCTGATAGGTTGCGGAGTTAATATCGCGCGCTATTTTGAGCAGGTCCGGCACCGTCGCGGTAAAGGCGAGCGCAGTCGAGTGCAGCATCAAAATCACTTCGTTACTGTAGGCCGGTAACGCGATACGCAGGGCCGATGGCAGAATGATGCAGCGGTAGAGTTTCACCGACGAGAAGCCGTAGGCCCGGGCAGCTTCAATTTCACCGTAAGGAACAGAACGAATCGCCCCCGCGAAAATCTCCGTGGTGTAGGCGCAGGTGTTAAGCGTCAACGCCAGCACCGTACAGTTCAGACCGCTGCGGAAGAACGCATTCAGCATCTCAGTGCCTTTTACGATCTCAAGCGTATACATTCCCGAGTAGAACACCAGCAGCTGCACGTACAGCGGCGTACCGCGAAAGACGTAGGTGAACAGCCAGATCGGGAACTGGATAAATTTATTGTTCGAGACGCGGCCAATGGCGAGAAACACCGCCAGAATACCGCCCATTACCACGGAGGTGATCAGCAGCCAGAGCGTAATCGCCACGCCGGTAAAGCGGTAGCCATCTGTCCACAGCAGCGATTTCCAGTATTCCTGAATAATCTCAATCACAGGTCAGCCCTCTTCACACCCACGGAGTAGCGACGCTCCAGCAGAAGCAGCACACCATTGGAGACGGTCGTAAAGACCAGATAAATCACGCCACAGACCACCGCAAAATAGAACGGCTCCCAGGTGCTCTTACCCGCCAGCTGAGTCGCTTTCACGACGTCTTCCAGACCGAGCAGCGAGACCAGCGCTGTTGCTTTGAGGATAACCTGCCAGTTGTTCCCGATGCCCGGCAGCGCGTAGCGCATCATGGCCGGGAACATAATCCGACGAAACGTTTGTGATGAGGTAAAACCAAATGCGGTTGCCGCCTCAATGTGACCTTTCGGCACGGCCATGTAAGCACCGCGGAAGGTTTCAGTGAAGTAGGCGCCGTAGATAAAACCGAGGGTAATAATACCGGCCACCATCGGGTCGATATCAATTTGTCCCATGCCCATCGCGTCTGTTATGCCGTTAAGCGCAATCTGCAGACCGTAAAAGATCAGCAGCATCAGCACCAGATCGGGAACGCCGCGAATGAGCGTGGTGTAGCCTTCAAAGATTAGCGCCAGGGGTTTGTTAGCTGAAAGCTTCGCCCCTGCGCCTGCCAGACCTATCAGCACCGCCAGCACCACGGAGCTGATAGCCAGCTCAAGGGTGACAAGCGCGCCCTGTAAAATAACGCCAGAAAATCCGTACAGCATACCGCGAGCCCTGTCGTATCGTGAGTGGTGGAACCGTGTCTTTTCCCCTCCCGCCGTGGGAGGGGCCGCACGTTATATGACGGGGCGATTAGCCGCCGTAAACATTAAAATCAAAGTACTTTTTCGCCAGCTTGTCGTACGTGCCGTCTGCGCGCATTTCAGCGAACGCCTTGTTCAGCGCCTCACGCAGTTCGTTGTCTTCTTTGCGCAGGCCCATACCGGTGCCCACACCAAACAACTTCACGTCCTTAATAGACGGGCCGCCAAACTTGTAATCTTTACCTACCGGCGTTTTCAGGAAGCCTTCGCTCGCCGCGACTTCATCCTGGAATGCGGCATCAATACGGCCTGCCGTCAGGTCAGCGTAGATATTTTCCTGGCCCTGATAGGAGACAATTTCAATCCCCTTCGGTGCCCAGTGCTCGTTGCCGTAGGTTTCCTGAGTGGTGCCCTGCAGCACGCCCACGCGTTTGCCCTTCAGCGATTCCAGCGTAGGCTGAATATCAGACGATTTCGCCACCACCAGACGTGAATCGGCCGCGTAGAGTTTGTCGGTGAAGGCAATCTCCTGCTGGCGTTTTTCAGTGATGGAGAGGGAGGACATGATTACGTCGATTTTTTTCGCTTTCAGGGACGGGATCAGCGCATCCAGCGGGTTCTCAACGTAGGTACACTGTGCTTTGATGCGTTTGCACAGCTCATTGGCCAGATCGATGTCAAAACCGACCAGTTCACCCTTTGAATTCTTCGATTCGAACGGCGCATAGGTAGGGTCGGTACCAATTCGAATTTTCTGCGGAATAGCTGCGAATGCCGCGGTGGCGCTGGAAAAGGCCAGTACCAGTGATAATGACAACACGAGTTTTTTCATATTTGTCCTCAACAAACTGTCTTCATACGGGATTTTTACGACGACGGGGTGGTGCTAATGTGCCATTAATCCCCTCAGTCAGGCAAAGATTAATGCCTTTCCAGCGGGAATTTTTGCATTATTAATGCGTAAGTATGCACACAGCGATCCAATACAGTGCATCAAATGCACCGTATTGGGTCAGCCGCTCCCGTAACGCACCTTTCCGGTGCGTCACCGCCAGGTGTTATTCACCGTATACGTTGAAGTCGAAGTATTTCTTCGCCAGTTTGTCGTAAGTACCGTCTTTACGCAGCTCTGCAAAGGCTTTGTCGAAGGCGGCTTTCAGCTCGGTATCATCCTTACGCAGGCCAATCCCGGTGCCATCGCCAAAGTACTTTTTGTCTTTCACCGACGGGCCTGCAAACGCGTAGTCTTTACCCGCAGGCTGCTTCAGGAAGCCTTCGCTCGCGGCGACTTCATCCTGGAATGCCGCATCCAGACGGCCTGCCGCCAGGTCAGAGTAAATCAGATCCTGGTTCTGGTAAGCCACCACGTCTACGCCCTTCTCACGCCAGTTAGCATTGGCATAGCCTTCCTGAGTCGAACCCTGAAGCACGCCGACATGCTTGCCCTTCAGCGAGTCGATGGTGGGCTTAATCGGGGAGCCTTTAGGCGCAATCAGGCGAGAATCCGCGGCGTAGAGCTTGTCAGAGAAGGCAATCTCCTGCTGGCGTTTTTCAGTGATGGAAAGAGAAGAGATAATGGCGTCGATTTTCTTGGCTTTCAGCGACGGGATTAACGCGTCAAAGTCGCTGCCTACCCATGTGCATTTCACCGCAATGCGTTTGCACATTTCATTACCCAGATCGATATCAAACCCCACGAAATCGCCTTTCGCATCCTTGGAAGAGAATGGCGCGTAGGTTGCGTCTGTACCGATACGAACCGTCTGTGGAAGCGCTGCGTAGCTACCTGCTGCCGCACTTAACCCCACCAGCAAAGACAGAGCCAGAACCGTCTTCTTCATACATTTACCCTCAAGTACCGTGATTTTATTATGTATTGTGTTGTGTGTTGTGTTGCAGGCTTCATCTTGCAGGTCTTATGCCACATTGCCGTCTGGTTAAAACTTCGACGTTAAATATGTTAATAAAACGTTGCGATACTGCCTTAATGGTGAAAGATAGCAGGTCTGCCGAACGAACCGGAGAGAGAAAAAGGGAAAAAACGAATTAAATGTCGAGGATATGATCGCCGTTGCATAATTGCCCTGAAACAGGGCAACGTGTCTTTTCATGCACCGGCTATGTGCACAGATTCAGGCACCCTGCCAGCGGGTGAAGAGATCCTCGGGCAGGTCGATGTCGAACTGATCGAGTACGCGGTTAACGGTCTGGTTGATAATGTCGTCCAGCGTTTGCGGACGATGGTAGAACGCGGGCACCGGCGGCATGATGACAGCACCCAGCTCAGCAGCCTGCGTCATTAAGCGCAGATGGCCCAGGTGCAGCGGCGTTTCCCGCACGCACAGCACCAGAGGACGCCGCTCCTTCAGCACCACATCCGCCGCACGCGTCACCAGGGTGTCGGTGTAGCTGTTCACAATGCCGGAGAGCGTTTTAATTGAACAGGGCAGGATCACCATGCCGGCGGTTTTAAACGAGCCTGAGGAGATGCTGGCGGCGATATCACGGGCATCGTGAACGACATCCGCAAGCGCCTGAACATCACGCAGGGAGAGATCGGTTTCCAGAGAGAGGGTCTGCCGCGCCGCCTGGCTCATCACCAGATGGGTTTCGACGTCCGCCACGTTACGCAGAACCTGTAGCAAACGTACGCCGTAAATCGCGCCGCTGGCACCGCTGAGCCCAACTATGAGTCGTTTCATGATTTTCGCCCTTACTGATTTCAGGGCAGACTTTGCAGGATTTTGCGGGGAGTTGCAAGTGAGGGCATACGCCCTCACCTGCCGGAACATCAACCTTCGTTGTGCATCTCTAGGCTTTCGAGATCGTTTTGCAGCTGAACGGCTTTGGCGTCGTCGTTGCGCAGCGAATCAAGATAGTCGAGGTACTGCTGGTCAACGTCTTTGGTCACGTAAATGCCGTTGAACACGGAGCATTCAAACTGCTGAATTTCCGGATTCTCGGCACGCACCGCGTCGATGAGGTCGTTGAGATCCTGGAAAATCAGGCCGTCAGCGCCGATGATCTGGCGAATTTCATCCACTTCACGGCCATGAGCGATCAGCTCGTTGGCGGTTGGCATATCAATACCGTACACGTTCGGGAAGCGAATCTCCGGCGCTGCAGAAGCCAGGTAGACTTTCTTCGCACCCGCTTCGCGTGCCATCTCGATAATCTGCTCAGAGGTAGTACCGCGAACGATGGAGTCATCCACCAGCAGAACATTCTTGTCGCGGAATTCCGCGCGGTTAGCGTTCAGCTTGCGGCGCACGGACTTACGGCGCAGATGTTGCCCCGGCATGATGAAGGTGCGGCCAACGTAGCGGTTCTTCACGAAGCCCTGACGGTATGGCTTATCCAGAATGCGGGCGATCTCCAGCGCGATATCGCAGGAGGTTTCCGGGATAGGAATCACCACGTCGATGTCGAGATCGTCCCACTCGCGGGCAATCTTCTCGCCGAGCTTCGTGCCCATATTGACGCGCGCGCTGTAGACGGAAATCTTGTCGATGAAGGAGTCCGGACGGGCAAAGTAAACGTATTCAAACAGGCACGGGTTGCTGACCGGGTTGTCGGCACACTGGCGGGTAAACAGCTGGCCCTTCTCGGTGATATACACCGCTTCGCCCGGCGCAACGTCGCGCAGGAATTCGAAGCCCAGGGTATCCAGCGCCACGCTTTCAGAGGCAACCATATATTCGGTACGGCCATCGCCGAGGTCGCGCTTGCCGAGCACCAGCGGACGAATGCCGTTTGGATCGCGGAAGGCCACCATGCCGTGACCGATGATCATCGCCACGCAGGCGTACGCGCCGCGGATCTGACGGTTTGTCGCGGCAATCGCGGCAAAAATGTTGTCCGCTTCCAGCGGATAGTGACGGAAGTTATCCAGCTCGCTGGCGAACACGTTGAGCAGGATTTCAGAATCAGAGGTGGTGTTAATGTGGCGACGTTTCTCTTCGAACAGCTTTTTACGCAGCTCATGCGCGTTGGTCAGGTTGCCGTTATGGGCAAGGGTGATGCCATACGGTGAGTTGACGTAGAAAGGCTGTGCCTCAGAGGCGCTGGAACTGCCAGCGGTAGGATAACGAACGTGACCGATCCCCATATTACCTTGCAGACGCTGCATATGGCGGGCTTCAAACACATCGTTTACCAGGCCATTCGCCTTGCGTAAACGGAAGCAGTTGTTTGCATCAATGGTGATGATACCCGCAGCATCCTGCCCACGGTGCTGAAGCACCGTTAACGCGTCATAAATCGACTGGTTTACCGGCATGAAACCGGCGATACCGACAATACCGCACATTCGTCTTTTCCTCGTTAAGCCACATCTCAGGGTTTATGCCCTGGGCAAAAAACTCGACGAGCTTTGCAGATAGTCAAAGAACCATCTGATGATGAAGCTGAACTCTGGAATGAGCTGCGATTTCTGCCAGTCTTCACTTTTGGAGAACCCGGTAAAGGTATCCAGGAAGAACAGGATCGCGGCCACAATCAGCACGCCTCGCAACGCCCCGAAACAGATCCCGAGTACCCTGTCCGTTCCTGACAGACCGGTTTTCTCGACCAGCTGACCTATCACGTAATTGACGATAGCGCCAACAATCAGCGTCGCGATAAACAGCACCGCGATGGCGATTCCATTTCGGACCAGTTCATCTTCAAAGCCCGTGAACCAGACAGACAGGTAAGTGTAGTAATGACTGGCGACAAAGAAAGCACAACCCCAGGTCACCAGCGATAACGCTTCACGAACAAAGCCACGGATCAGGCTAACCAGACAGGAAAAACCAATCACCGCAATGATGGCGTAATCAATCCAGACCATATGTGTCCCACGATTAAACGCCCTGTCATCCAGTTCGGGGCGAATTCTAACAGAAAAAGAAAACGTTTGCGTAGGGATTTCCTTCCCGCGCGTAAATAAAAAAGGCGCTGAAAAAATGTTCAACGCCGTGGCTTATCGCCTCTCTCTTACAGGAGCAGGTCGTACTTAGTTCGCGCTGTAGCCCATCACCACACCGCTCAGGCCGGAGATCTGCTTCAGCTCACCCAGCGACCCTTTCAGTTTGTCTTTAGACGCTTCTGGCCCCACGAGGATACGGGTAATTTTACCCTGCACCGGCGTGGAAGGTGAAGTGTAAACACGATATCCCGCACTGCGCAGTTTACCCACCACCTCATTCACCTTGTCCGCATTTTTCAGCGCACCGAGCTGCACCACGTAGGCTTTGCCCGTTGGGGCAGCAGCGTCCTGCTGCGTCGGTTTTGCTGGCGGAGGCGTCTCTGACGCTGCGGCGAGCTGTTCTGCCGCTTTATCACGCTGCGGTTTCGGCTGCGGCTTCTCAACCGGCTTCGGTTTTTCAACCGGTTTAGGCTGCTCGACCGGCACAGGATCGATATCGCTGTTGCTCGTGGCCGCCAGGCGAGATGGATCGAGCGACGGTGCGGCGGCATCGCCCGCGCGCACCTCTTCCGCCGCCCCTTCCGGAGGCTGAGCAGGCAGCGCCTGCGTCGCCGCGGGCAGCATATCCGGCTCATCGCGGTCGCCCGGTTTCGGCACCAGCGGAATCGCGGCAAACTCATCCTGATAATGCTTTTTCTGCCCGTCGAGCAGCCCGGGAAGAATAATCACCCCGAGCGCGACCAGCACAATGGTTCCTGTTAAACGGTTCTGAAACTTACTCGCCACCGGTTCTCCCCGCGTCCATCACTTCCATGACATGTGCCACCGTGTGGAATGAACCACACACCAGCACGGTATCTTCTGGTTTAGCCTCCGCCATCGCGGCATGCCAGGCCTGCGCCACGCTACTGTAGATTGCGCCTTTGCCGAGATGTTCCATCAGCTGCTCAGCCGTCGCGCCGCGTGGCCCCTCCAGAGGAGCACAATACCAGCTATCGACCACACTCTCCATGCAGGCCAGCGTCCCGCCGATATCTTTATCATGAAGCATACCGATAACCGCCAGCACGCGCCCGGTTTTTGGTAGCGATTTGAGACGTCCCGCGAGATACGCCGCCGCGTGGGGGTTGTGCGCCACATCCAGAATCAGGCGCGGTGACTCGCTCACAATCTGGAAACGTCCTGGCAGAATCGCGTTTTGTATACCCTCGCGGATCGCCTGTTCGCTGACCATGAGACTGCTGGCGCGCAGTGCCGCCAGCGCGGTTGCCGCGTTTGGCTGCGGGACCTGCGGCAGCGGCAGGTTATCCAGCGCCCCCTGCGCGTCGCTAAAGCGCCAGCCGTTGTCCTGAACCTCATACTGCCAGTCAACGCCGCGGCGCAGCAGCTGTGCGCCCTTTTCGTTCGCCACGTCAGCAATGGTGTGCGGCATGTCCGGCTCGCCCACCACGGCAGGTTTATTTGCCCGGAAAATACCGGCCTTCTCGCGGCCAATGCTTTCACGATCGGGCCCCAGCCAGTCGATATGATCCAGCGCGATGCTGGTCACTACCGCCACGTCTGCATCGACGATATTGGTCGCATCAAGACGTCCGCCAAGACCAACCTCAAGGATCACCACGTCCAGCTGGGCCTGTTTGAACAGCCACAGGGCCGACAGAGTGCCGTATTCAAAATAGGTTAATGAGGTCTCTCCGCGCGCGGCTTCAATTTCCGCGAACGATGCCGTATGCGCCGACTCCGGCAGCTCGCGGTTCTGCACACGAACCCGCTCGGTGTAGCGTACCAGATGTGGCGAGCTGTACACGCCGACCCTGTAGCCCGCCGCCATCAGGACGGATTCCAGCGTGCGGCAGGTGGTACCTTTGCCGTTGGTGCCTGCGACGGTGAACACGAAAGGCGCCGGTTTCAGCACATCAAGACGCGCGGCAACCTGGCTTACGCGCTCAAGCCCCATATCGATGGTTTTACTGTGCAGGTTTTCCAGATAAGAAAGCCACGCGGCCAGGGGCGACGTGGCTTGGGGAATGCTTTTATTTTCCATAATGCCCGGTTGTCATTAACAGATTAGAAAGCAAAAGGGCAGCGCCAACCGGCCCTGCCCTTTTCAGTTATCAGGCCTCGGGTTCCTGATCCGGTACCACCACGCCTTCACGCGGCTCATCCGGGTTCGGCGCTGGCAGATTCATCAGCTTCGCCAGGATGCGCGCCAGCTTCAGGCGCATTTCCGGACGGCGGACGATCATGTCGATGGCGCCTTTCTCAATGAGGAACTCACTGCGCTGGAATCCCGGCGGCAGTTTTTCACGAACGGTCTGCTCGATAACGCGAGGACCCGCAAAGCCGATCAGCGCTTTTGGCTCAGCGACGTTCAGGTCGCCCAGCATCGCGAAGCTCGCGGAGACGCCGCCCATGGTTGGGTCGGTCAGCACGGAGATGTACGGCAGACCGCGCTCCTGCATCTTCGCCAGCGCTGCAGAGGTTTTAGCCATCTGCATCAGGGACATCAGGGCTTCCTGCATACGTGCTCCGCCGGAGGCAGAGAAGCAGATCAGCGGACAGTTGTCTTCCAGCGCCTGCTCAACGGCACGCACGAAGCGCGCACCGACCACGGAGCCCATTGAGCCGCCCATAAAGGAGAACTCAAACGCAGCGGCAACAACCGGCATCCCATGCAGGGTGCCTTTCATGACGACCAGCGCGTCTTTCTCGCCGGTCTCTTTCTGTGCGGAGGCCAGACGATCTTTATATTTTTTGGAGTCGCGGAACTTCAGCACGTCTTTTGGCTCAAGCTCGCTGCCCAGTTCTACCAGAGAACCTTCGTCCAGCAGGCTATGCAGGCGGTTGCGCGCCGACATACGCATATGGTGGTCACACTTCGGACACACCTCAAGGTTGCGCTCCAGCTCTGCGCGATACAGAACCTGGCCGCAGCTATCACACTTCGTCCATACCCCTTCAGGAATGCTCGCTTTACGCGTTGGGGTAATGTTGCTTTTAATTCGTTCAATCCAGCTCATTGATAACCTTTCTGCCTGAACCTGGTCGTATGCCAGTTTTGCTATAAGAGGCGAATAATGCCATTTTTGCCTCCAACAGACCATGAATGTTGCACATTAAAACATAACAGCCCGAAACTTTGGATAAAAAAGTGGTCGAACCGCCAGTGTGCATTTACTTCGCTTGCTTTGCCGCCGCACGTTTATGACGAATGATTTCGATAACGCCCGGCAGTACGGAAAGCACAATAATCGCTACAATCAGTAACTTAAGATTTTCCTGAACCACAGGGAGATCGCCAAACAGGTAGCCCGCATAGGTAAACAGCAGTACCCAAAGCAGCGCCCCCACGACGTTATACATGGCAAAATGACGATAGGACATATGTCCCATTCCCGCCACAAACGGTGCAAATGTGCGCACAATAGGCACAAAGCGCGCAAGGATAATGGTTTTTCCGCCATGGCGTTCATAAAACGCATGAGTTTTATCTAAATAGCTGCGACGGAAAATTTTTGAATCGGGATTGCTGAACAGCCGCTCACCGAATACGCGTCCAATCGTGTAGTTGACCGCATCACCGACGATGGCGGCAATCACCATCAGCACCACCATAAGATGCACATTCAAATCGTTGGTGGGCAGCGCCGATAACGCCCCGGCGACAAACAGCAGTGAATCGCCCGGCAGGAACGGCGTGACAACCAGCCCGGTTTCACAAAACAGAATGAGGAACAGAATGGCATAAACCCAGACGCCATACTGCGCGACCAGTTCTGCCAGGTGAACATCAATATGCAGGATGAAATCAATCAAAAAACGAATTACGTCCATATTGTCTAAGCCTTAATTGCACCTTTGTTTAGTCCGCTAAAAACAGCGGCCCCATTGGCGGTTTCGGCAGGTCAAACCGATCCGGATAGTCTACCGAGACCAGATACAGCCCTTCCGCTTTCGCCGTGGCTGCCGCAAGCGTTCTGTCCTTCGCTGCCAGCAGGTCTGCAATCCAGCTCTCCGGCTGGTGTCCGGCACCCACTTCCATCAGGCTGCCCACAATATTCCGCACCATATGATGTACAAAGGCATTGGCTTTGATATCCACCACCACATACGCGCCAAAACGGCTGACGTTAATGTGCATGACATTACGCCACGGCGTGCGGGACTGACACTGCACCGCACGAAACGAGGTAAAGTCATTTTCACCAATCAGACACTGCGCCGCGCGATGCATGCGTTCCGCATCGAGCGGTTCATAAAAATGCGTCACGCCCTGGCTTAACACCGCCGGACGCAGACGCTGGTTGTAGATGACATAACGGTAACGACGCGCGGTGGCGCTGAAACGCGCATGAAAATCATCCGGCACAGCTTTCACCCAGCGCACCGCAATGTCACCAGGCAAATTCGCATTTACACCCAGCGTCCAGGCGGCATCCTTACGCACGGCGGTGGTCTCAAAGTGCACCACCTGCCCCGTGCCGTGTACGCCCGCGTCCGTACGGCCTGCGCACAGGACGTTAATCGGCTCGTTTGCCACCTGAGAGAGCGCTTTCTCCAGTTTCTCCTGGACGCTGCGCACCTCATTCTGACGCTGCCAGCCATAATATTTACTGCCATCGTACTCAATACCGAGGGCAATTTTATGAACCGGCTTTTGTTCCACGTCTGACATCAGTACAGGTACTCCTGCACCAGTTTTTCAGCGATCTTGACCGCCATCAGCGCGCCGCCGAAACGAACGTTGTCGGCAACGGACCAGAACTGAACCTGCTCCGGCATACCGTAGTCGTTACGCACGCAGCCAACGGAAAGATGCGCGCTACCGGTGGCGTCGCCCACCTGCGTCGGGAACTCGCTCTCTTCAGAGAGGACGATGTCTTCCCCGCGGCCAAACGCATCGCGCGCCTCTTCTGCCGCCAGGGGACGCAGCGCTTCAAAGCCGACCATCTGCGCGTGACCGTAGAAGACCGGGGACTGCACGACGCTTGCGGAGATCATCAGGCCATCGTCCTGCAGAATTTTACGCACCTCATCAACGATACGACGCTCTTCGCGCACGGAACCCTCGCGGTCCGGCAGCAGCGGCAGCATGTTGAACGCCAGCTGGCGGCCAAAGAAATCATCTTCGTCAATCGGGATGCCGTTCAGCAGCTTCGCGCTCTGCCCGGCCAGCGCGTCAACGGCCTTTTTGCCGTTTGCGGACGCGGAAAGCAGACTGGTCACGGTAATGCGCGACAGGCCGCCGTCGTCGATCAGCGGTTTCAGGGCGGTCAGCAGCTGGCTGGTCAGGCTGTTCGGTACCGCAATGACGTTACGGTTGCGGTAGTCAGCCAGTACAAACGGGTTCACGTCAGGCACCACCAGCGGCACATCCGGCTCCATGGAGAACAGACCGCTCAGATCGATGACCAGGCACCCTGCGTTGGTCGCCTCTTCAACGTACGCCGCAGTGGCTTCAGCGCCCGCTGCGAAAAACGCCAGCTGCGCCTGCGTCCAGTCGAACGCCGCCGCATCCTGAACCATGACGGATTTATTGTTAAAACGCAGATGCTCACCCGCGCTATCCGTTTGCGCCAGCGCATAGATATCGCCCACCGGGAACTGACGCTCAGCAAGCGTTTCGAGCAGGGCTTCGCCCACGGCACCCGTGGCACCTAAAATGGCAATGTTCCAGCCTTCAGACATGGTGGTTTACTCCAGAAATAAAAAAGCGTCCCTGTCGGAGTATCCGACAGGGAGCATTAAGAAGACATTAATGCGCCGGGTGATGAACGGCGTTAAACCCCAGCTTGTGCAGCAGCGTCGCCGCCGACGCGTCGTCGCACATCACATAGAGGGAAGACCACTCGCGGCGCTCAACGTAGTTCTTGCGCAGCTTATCAAACTCACCCGGGATCCCCGCCACTTTACGCAGCAGCGCATCATCGCGGCGCACATCATACACCAAATGCACCAGCCTTTTCAGCGTTGCCTGATCGAGCGGGCCGTGAAGGGTAATGCGGCCAAATTCAGGCGCGGGGAGTAAGGTATCCAGCGCCACCTGCTGCGGATGGCCGATAAAGGCGCTGTAGGCTTCGAAGACCTGCGTCGTACCGCGGGCTTTCCCTTCGAGGGTATAACCAGCGATATGCGCCGTGCCCACATCAACCTGATTTAGCAGCTCAACGTTGAGGTCCGGCTCCGGCTCCCAGACGTCCAGCACCACGCTGAGGTCTTGTCCTTCGTTCAGACACGTCAGCAGCGCGGCGTTATCGACTACCGGACCACGGCAGGCATTTATCAGAATAGTGCCAGCCTTCAGACGGCGAATTAACGCCTCATCGGCCAGATGCAGAGACTTATACGGCCCCTCTTTAAACAGCGGCGTGTGGAACGTCAGCACGTCGCACTGTTCAACCAGCTCGTCCAGCGAACGGAAATCCCCATCATCGCCGTTGTCTTTGCGCGGCGGATCGCACAGCAACGTGCGGATCCCTAACGCTTCCAGGCGCTTTTGCAGGCGTCCGCCGACGTTACCCACGCCGACAATCCCCACGGTGCGGTCTTTCAGCGCAAACCCGTCGCGCTCGGCCAGCATCAGCAGCGAGGAGAAAACGTATTCCACGACGGCAATCGCGTTACAGCCCGGCGCGGCGGAGAAACCGATTCCGGCCTGCTTCAGCCATTTATCATCCACATGATCGGTCCCTGCTGTTGCGGTCCCAACGAACTTAATCGCCTTACCGGCGAGCAACGCCTCATTTACTTTGGTCACCGAGCGCACCATCAGGGCGTCGGCATCGTCCAGTTCGTTGACCGGGATCGGGCGACCAGGAACAGCCTTAACGTTACCCAGGCGGCTAAACAGCTCACGGGCGTAAGGCATATTTTCATCAACGAGGATTTTCACGTCTGAGTACCTGTTTGAGAGGAAGAAAACCTGCCAAGTGTGCCATAATCTGGCCGCCAGGCATATACGTCTGCCAGGTTTACGCTGAGTTTTGACTTTAAGGATTTTTGACGATGCAGCCCATTTCAGGTACGCCGCCACGCCCTCCGGGTGAAGGCCCCGTCACGCCAAACGTTGCCGGTGAACAACCGCTATCTACGCAACAGCGCACCGTGCTGGAGCGACTGATCACGCGCCTGATTGCGCTGACTTCGCAGCAAAACGCGGAAGTCTGGGCCGGGGTGAAGCATGATTTAGGCGTGAGGAACGACGCACCGCTGCAGTCGCGCCATTTCCCCGCTGCCGAGCAAAATCTGAACCAGCGTATTACAACCGCGCAGCAGAACCACACCACGCGCCAGATTGTTTCTCAGCTGACGGAGCTGCTGGGCCAGGGAAATAACCGCCAGGCGGTGAGTGATTTTATTCGCCAGCAGTATGGTCAGACCGCGCTGGGCCAACTGACGCCCGACCAGCTCAAAACTGTGCTGACGCTGCTGCAGAACAATGAGCTGTCGATTCCGCAGCCGCTGGTGCGCCCGGCGACCGAGCGCCCGCTACTGCCCGCCGAGCACAATACGCTCAAGCAGATGGTGACGAAGCTGGCCGCGGCCACCGGCGAACCGACGAAGCTTATCTGGCAATCCATGCTGGAACTGTCGGGCGTGAAGGCAGGAGAGCTGATCCCGGCCAAACAGTTTACCCATCTGGTGACCTGGCTCCAGGCACGCCAGACGCTCAGCACCCAGAGCGCCCCGACTCTGCATACTGTCCAGGCCGCGCTGAAACAGCCGCTTGAGCCGCACGAGTTCGAGGTGATTCGGGATTATGCCCAGCAGAACTGGCAGGCCACGCCGCAAACGGTACTGACTACCGCGCAGGTGCAGGATCTGCTCAACCAGATCTTCGTTCGCCGCGCCGAGCGCGAAGGCGGCGTACCGGAGGTGAGAAATATTCAGCCGATCTACAGCCCGCTGTTTGCGCCGGTCGTGGAGATCTTCAGAACACTTTCTGCGCGTCCGGGATTGATGTTTATTGCATTACTGATTGCGCTGGCGATTTTCTGGCTGGTTGCCTGATATTTTGCCCGGTGGCGCTGCGTTTACCGGGCCTACAACGGCTTGAACCGTAGGCCGGGTAAGGCGCAGCCGCCACCCGGCAACAACGACTCACGTTCTGCGAAACGCCATCAGCGTCACCACGATCCCCACCACCGCGGAAACCGCACCGGCCAGGAAGACGGACGGATAGCCAAACGAGGTGGCTAACACCCCGGCCAGCGGCCCGGTTACCCCGTATGAGATATCCTGAAACGCCGCATAGCCGCCGAGCGCCGTCCCGCGCACCTGCGGAGCCACGCGCTTCACCACTTCTACACCGAGTGCCGGGAAAATCAGAGAACAGCCGCAGCCGGTCAGCGCCGCACCAAGCAGCGCAACGGATGCCACGGGTGCATTCCACAACAGCAGAAGACCGATGGTTTCAATGACCAGCGACGCCACCGCCACCTTCACGCCACCAAAGCGATCCGGCATCCAGCCAAAAAGCACGCGCATCAGAACAAACGCGCCGCCAAACGCGGTAAGCGTAAAACCGGCCATTGCCCAGCCGCGGCTCATAAAATAGAGTGAGACGAACGTCCCAATCACCGCAAAACCCACGCCCTGCAGCGCCAGGCCCAGGCCCGGCTGCCAGATTTGGCCGACCACGCTCCACAGGGAAGGACGCTCGCCTTTGTGCGCGGGCACCTTACGCACCGAGCCGTTAAACGCCCATGCCACCAGCGGCAGCGCCATGGTGGTGGCAGCCAGCGCCGCAAAACCGAACTGGCTGTTGATCAGCAGACCAAGCGGTGCCCCGGCGGCCAGCGCGCCGTAGATGGCCATGCCGTTCCAGGACATCACCTTGCCGGAACGTGCTGGCCCCACCAGCCCCATTCCCCAGGTCAGGGTGCCGGTCAGCAGCTGGCTTTCACCAAAGCCCAGGATTAAACGGCCCAGTACCAGCAGCGCAAATTTATACACGGCGTCTACCGGCAGAACAGCCGCCAGCAGCCATGCGCCGCCCGCCAGGCCGCAGGCAAACATCCCCTGCAGCGCCGAACGTTTGGCACCGTGCTGGTCCGCCAGCCGTCCGGCGTAGCCGCGGGTTAAAACCGTCGCTAAAAACTGGATACCCACGGCGATGCCGACCATGGTGTTGCCATAGCCCAGCTCCTGATGAACGAACAGCGGGATCACCGGCAGCGGCAGGCCAACGGTCATATAGGTCAGGAATACCGCAAAGGCGATACGGAACAGCGAGACGTTCGCTGAAGGGGTTGTTTCTGTTTGAGTTACTGCAGTCATGCTTTACTCCGAAATGAAGAGTAAGGCGGGGAAATGCCACGCCCCCTCTACCTGATTATCAGGATTAAGGTGCGTTGGTTGACGTTAAACGCTTACGCATTATCGTGCGGATAATGTTGAGTGGTGAAGTTTGCCTGTGAGATCAGCCGCTTGTCAATGCATAAAAAAGGGAGCCTTATGGCTCCCCTTTCGAATCAAACATAAAACTTATGCTTTCAGCTTACGCATGACCAGCGTGGCGTTGGTGCCGCCGAAACCGAAGCTGTTGGACATGACGGTAGTCAGCGTCGCGTCCGTTGGTTTGGTCACGATGTTCAGGCCAGCAGCCTGCTCGTCCATCTCTTCGATGTTGATGCTTGGCGCGATAAAGCCGTTTTCCAGCATCAGCAGAGAGTAGATCGCTTCCTGTACGCCAGCCGCACCCAGAGAGTGACCGGTCATGGCTTTGGTCGCGGAGATTGCCGGGCTGTTGTCGCCGAAGACTTCACGGATCGCACCCAGCTCTTTCACGTCGCCTACCGGCGTAGAAGTACCGTGAGAGTTCAGGTAGTCGATTGGGGTGTCAACGCCGTGCATCGCCATCTTCATGCAGCGCACCGCGCCTTCGCCGGATGGCGCAACCATGTCGGCGCCGTCGGACGTTGCACCGTAGCCCACGATCTCAGCATAGATGTGCGCGCCACGTGCCAGCGCGTGCTCCAGCTCTTCAACCACAACCATACCGCCGCCGCCCGCGATAACGAAACCGTCACGGTGCGCATCGTAGGTACGGGAAGCTTTGTCCGGGGTCTCATTGTACTTGGTGGACAGTGCGCCCATCGCGTCGAATTCACAGGCCATTTCCCAGCCCAGCTCTTCGCCGCCGCCAGCAAATACGATGTCCTGTTTACCCAGCTGGATCTGCTCAACAGCGTTACCGATACAGTGTGCGGAGGTCGCACACGCGGAGCTGATGGAGTAGTTCACACCGTGGATTTTGAACGGGGTGGCCAGGCACGCGGAAACCGCAGAACCCATGGCTTTCGTGACCACGTACGGACCTACCGCTTTCAGACCACGCGGGCTACGCATGGCGTCAGCACCGAATACCTGCGCTTTAGATGAGCCGCCAGAACCGGCGATCAGACCCACGCGCGGGTTGTTCTGATAAACCTCTTCGCTCAGGCCAGAATCTTTGATCGCTTCCTGCATGGAGAGATAAGCATAAATAGAGGCATCGTTCATGAAACGAACCACTTTGCGGTCGATCAAACCGGTGGTGTCCAGTTTGACGTTACCCCATACGTGGCTACGCATACCTGAATCTTTAAACTCTTCAGAGAAAGTGATCCCGGAGCGTCCTTCACGCAGAGATGCCAGGACTTCCTGCTGGTTATTACCGATGCTGGAAACAATGCCCAGGCCAGTAATCACTGCACGTTTCATTCAATACCTCTGTAAGTCGCACTATAGTAAGTTTCGAGTCGCACAATAGCGTACACTTGTACGCCGAACAAGTCCGATCAGACATTTTCTGCGGAAATTTGCACCGATGGACTCACATCGTTAAGATCGTGCCACTGCCTGTCAGACGAGTAACTTACGTGAAACAAAACGCAATACAACCCGCCAACCTCGAATTCAACGCTGAGGGTACACCTGTTTCCCGAGATTTTGATGACGTCTATTTTTCTAATGATAACGGACTCGAAGAAACTCGCTATGTTTTCCTCGACGGAAACCAGCTCAGCACCCGCTTCCCGGCGCACCCGCGGAGCCTGTTTGTGGTCGCGGAAAGTGGATTCGGCACCGGTCTGAATTTTTTAACCCTCTGGCAGGCGTTTAATCAGTTCCACGCTGCTCACCCTGAGGCTACGCTACAAAGATTACATTTCATCAGTTTCGAAAAATTCCCGCTCACCGCGCACGATCTGCGGCTTGCCCACCAGCGCTGGCCGGAGCTTGCGCCCTGGGCAGAACAGCTTCAGGCGCAGTGGCCGCCCCACATCGGCGGCTGTCACCGTCTGATTCTGGACGGTGGACGCGTCACGCTGGACTTATGGCTCGGCGACATCAACGACCTGACCGACAGGCTCGATGATTCGATGAATCAGAAGGTCGACGCGTGGTTTCTGGACGGTTTTGCCCCTGCCAAAAACCCGGACATGTGGAGCCAGCATCTGTTTAACGCGATGGCGCGGCTGGCGCGCCCTGGGGCTACCCTTGCCACCTTCACCTCGGCGGGCTTTGTCCGCCGTGGGCTGCAGGAGGCGGGCTTTACCATGCAGAAGACCAAAGGCTTTGGCCGCAAGCGCGACATGCTGGTCGGCAGGATGGAGCAGACGCTGGACATCCCCGCTCAGACGCCCTGGTTTGCGCGCCGCGCCAGCGCATCGCGCGACGTAGCGATCGTTGGCGGCGGGATCGCCAGCGCCCTGCTCTCTCTCGCGCTGCTGCACCGGGGCTGGCAGGTGACGCTCTACTGCGCTGACGAGGCGCCCGCCAGCGGCGCGTCCGGCAACCGCCAGGGCGCGCTTTACCCGCTTTTAAGCGCACACGATCCGGCCCTGTTCCAGTTTTTCCCCGCGGCCTTTACCTTCGCCCGCCGCCTGTACGACGCGCTGCCAGTGGCATTCGACCACGACTGGTGTGGCGTGACGCAGCTCGGCTGGGATGAGAAGAGCCAGCAGAAGATCGCGCAGATGCTGTCGCTGGGCCTGCCGGAAGAGATTGCCCGCGCGGTCAGTGCGCAGGAGGTGGCGGACACCGCTGGCGTAGAAACCGGGTGTGGGGGCATTCAGTACCCGCTCGGCGGCTGGCTGTGTCCGGCTGAACTGACCGCGGCGGTCATTGCCCTGGCGCAGTCGCGCGGGCTGACGACGCATTATGCCCACAAGGTGGAATCGCTCAGCCGGACAGAACGCTGGGATCTGCGTTTTGCTGATGGCAGGGAGGCGAGCCATGCCAGCGTTGTGCTGGCCAACGGGCATCACATCAGCCAGTTTATCCAGACAGCAGCGTTGCCGGTTTATCCGGTCGGCGGCCAGGTAAGCCATATCCCCACCGCGCCTGCGCTCGGCAAACTGCGCCAGGTGCTGTGCTATGACGGCTATCTGACACCGCAAAATCCGTCTAACGGCCATCACTGCATCGGGGCCAGCTATCATCGTGGCGAAACGGATATGCACTACAGCGAAGCGGATCAGGCGCAAAACCGCCAGCGCCTGATTGACTGTTTCCCGGATGCGGCGTGGGCGAAAGAGGTTGACGTCAGCGAGGGTGACGCGCGCTGCGGCGTGCGCTGTGCCACCCGCGATCATCTGCCGATGGCGGGCAACGCGCCGGACTATGACGCGACGCTTGCGGCCTATGAAGATCTGGCTGAAAACAAGGAAACGGCGGTGGCCGCACCGGTGTATCCGGAGCTGTTTATGCTGGGCGGGCTGGGTTCCCGTGGGCTGTGCTCCGCGCCGCTGCTGGCTGAAACGTTAGCCGCGCAAATGAGCGACGAGCCAATTCCGCTGGACAGGGTTACGCTTGCGGGACTGAATCCGAATCGCTTGTGGGTAAGGAAACTGCTGAAGGGGAAAATGGTTAAGTAAGGTGCGGTCTGGTGCCCTCACCCTAACCCTCTCCCACAGGGAGAGGGAAAATTAGTAGGCCCGGTAAGCGCAGCGCCACCGGGCGAAAAACAATGACTTAGCGTTTAGCCTGCTGGAACAGGTTGTCCCACATGCCCAGCACCAGTGACTGGTCGCGCGGAGAGAGCTCCCCGGCCTGAATGGCTTTCTCCAGACTGCGGGTCACTTCCTCATGAACAGCGTCGGCAGAGTGATCGTCACCTGCTTCCAGCTCGGCTACCGCGAGCGTCAGGTGACCACGCAGATAACCGCTGGCGAACAGCTCATCATCGCTGGCGTGTTCCACCATGTCATCAATTAACGCCAGAATGCGTGATTCAAATTCTGCGATCATCTTCTTTCCTCTGTTAAAGATCTTCCGGCCAAGGGAAGCTTTCCGCCGCAATCGCCGGCGTGTGGTAATAATTCTGTAAGGCCTCGATCAGGCGCGCCGGACGTGCCGGGATGCCTTTCTCAAGGTATTCCATCACCTGCGCATGCACGCGGCGCTGGAAGACAATACGATCTGGCTCGAAGTCGCCTTCGAGGTTGTCGCAGCTGACGTTGAACGGGAAACCCGCCGCCACGCAGAACAGCCATTCCAGCGCCTGCGGCTTCACTTCCACATCCTCAAACTGCCCCTGCGTCGCGGCGTCTCGCCCGTCCGGGCAATACCAGTAACCGAAGTCCACCAGTTCGCGACGCGCTTTTCCGGCGATGCACCAGTGCGAAATTTCGTGCAAACCGCTGGCGTAAAAGCCGTGCGCAAAGACGATGCGGTTATACGGAACCTCGTCATCAGCAGGAAGATAGATCGGTTCGTCGTCGCCTTTAATCAGACGGGTATTAAAATCGTCAGCAAAACAGCCGTCAAAGATCTCAATCAGCTGTTCGTATTTATGCGTACTGTTCATTAGTGCATCCCCAACCAGGTGAGGATCTCCTGTCCATGGCTGTCATAAAGAAGTTTGGCGCTCATCACGGCCGAGACGATAACGATCATCGGACGGATCAGCTTTTGCCCTTTGCTTAATACCAGACGCGAGCCTGCGCGCGCGCCCAGGAACTGCCCTGCCATCATCACAAACCCGGTTGCCCAGATAACCTTGCCGCCAATGATAAACAGCAGCAGGCCGCCGACGTTCGAGGTCGCGTTGAGCACTTTGGCATGGGCGGTCGACTTGGCGAGGTTAAACCCGGCCAGCGTCACAAACGCCAGCGCATAAAACGAGCCTGCCCCCGGGCCGAAGAAACCGTCGTAAAAGCCGACGCAGCCCCCGGCAATCAGCGCAAACGGCAGGCCGTGCAGACGACGCTGACGGTCTTCCTCGCCGAGCTTCGGCATCAGCAGGAAATAAAGCCCGATGCAGATGACCAGAACCGGCAGGATCTGGCGCAAAATATCCGACTGCACGTGCTGAACCAGCAGCGCGCCCGACGTGGAACCGATAAAGGTCATCAGGATATTGAGCTTCTGGTCGGCCAGGCTCACCACCTTACGGCGGATAAAATAGAGCGATGCTGAGAGCGAGCCGCCGCAGGCCTGCAGCTTGTTGGTGGCAAGCGCCTGCGCCGGGCTCATGCCCGCCGCCAGCAGCGCGGGTACGGTTAATAGCCCGCCGCCGCCCGCAAGGGCATCAATAAAACCGGCCAGCATAGCCACAAAGAACAACACCACCAGCAGCAGCGGTGACACCATAAACAGATCGACGAAATTATCCATTAAAGTACATGCTCATCCAGTAGCGCCTGGCAGGAAGGCGGCAACGGAGGCGGTGTCTTCTTCTCAGGCTTAGAGGTTCCAGGTTTTGCCGGTTCAAACCAGCTTTGCAGTTCCGCACCACAGCCATCGCCTGGCGGCGGTAGCGGCTGATCTTCGCATTCCAGGCTGTTCGCCGGGCAGCGCAGACGAACGTGCATGTGCGCACGATGCTGGAACCACGGGCGCACTTTGCGCAACCAGTCGCGATCGGTTCCCTCATCGAGGCAGAGCTGTTGCTTGATAGCCGGGTTGACGAAGATCCGCGTGACGTCGTTATCTTTTGCCGCCAGCTTAATCAGGCTGAAGATATCCGGCGTCCACAGTGAGGGCACAACGCGCTTACCGTCGCTCGACACCAGATCCAGCGCCTGCGGTTTCAGCAACTGGGCTGAACTCCAGCGCGCTTTAGGCAGCTGCAGGAAGATATCGACATCCAGTCCGGTCTGGTGACTGGCGTGTCCACCGTTAAAACGCCCGCCCGCAGGCATCCCCATATCGCCGATCAGCATCGTGCCCAGCCCCAGATTATGCACCTGGTTTCCCAGCCGCTGGATGAACAGCACCAGATCCGGGTGGCCGAAGTAACGACGCTGGTCGGTACGCATCACCTGATAGGTATCCGATTGCAGCGGAAGTTCCTGCGCGCCGACGATACAGCCGTTGGAAAAGGCGCCGATGGACTGCGCGCTCCCCGCCACCGGATGGGTGATTTTTTGCCACGGCGTGGCGGCCAGACTGGCTCCACTGGCAAGCAGCGCCAGCAGAGCAATTGCGGTTTTTTTCATGTTTACCAGCGTGGAATGGTGGTCGTCACATCCGCATTCTGCGCGCGCTGACGCAGGAAGTGATCCATCAGCACGATCGCCAGCATCGCTTCTGCGATCGGTACCGCGCGGATCCCCACGCACGGATCGTGACGTCCTTTAGTGATCATCTCAACTTCTTCGCCATCGCGGTTAATCGTGTGGCCCGGCACGGTAATGCTTGAAGTTGGTTTCAGCGCGATATTGGCAATAATCTGCTGCCCGCTGCTGATCCCGCCCAGAATGCCGCCCGCGTGGTTGCTCTGGAAGCCCGCTTTCGTGATTTCGTCGCGATTCTGGCTGCCGCGCAGGGATACCACGTCAAAACCGTCGCCAATCTCAACGCCCTTCACCGCGTTGATGCTCATCAGCGCGTGCGCGATGTCGGCATCGAGACGGTCAAATACCGGCTCGCCCCAGCCTGGCGGGACGCCGTCGGCCACGACGGTGACTTTCGCCCCAATGGAGTCGCCCTCTTTTTTCAGACCGCGCATCAGTTCGTCCAGCGCGTCCAGCTTGTCGGCATCCGCACAGAAGAACGGGTTTTGCTCGACCTGATCCCAGTCTTTGATCGCCAGCGGAATGTCGCCCATCTGGGTCAGACAGCCGCGGATCACGATGCCAAATTTCTGCTGCAGGTATTTCTTAGCAATGGCGCCAGCCGCCACGCGCATCGCGGTTTCACGCGCGGAGGAACGTCCGCCGCCGCGATAGTCGCGGAAGCCGTACTTTTGTTCGTAGGTGTAGTCGGCATGGCCCGGACGGAACACGTCTTTGATGGCGCCGTAGTCCTGGGAGCGCTGATCGGTGTTTTCAATCAGCAGACCAATGCTGGTGCCAGTGGTGCGTCCTTCAAAGACGCCGGAGAGAATTTTGACCTGGTCCGGCTCGCGACGCTGCGTGGTGTAGCGAGAGGTGCCCGGACGACGACGGTCCAGGTCATGCTGCAAATCGGCTTCGGTCAGTTCGATGCCTGGCGGTACGCCATCAACGATACAGCCCAGCGCCAGCCCGTGCGACTCGCCAAAGGTGGTCACGCGGAATACCTGTCCAATACTGTTTCCTGCCATCACGGCTCCGATGTTGTTGTTTGTGTTTGAGCGTTGTGAAACGGGCCGAAGCCCGCTGGATTAATCTTTATAGATGCTGAAGTGTTCGCGCGCGTCGAGCAGCTGCGCTTTGGTCAGCATAAAGACGCCGTCACCGCCGTTGTCGAACTCAAGCCAGGTGAACGGCACATCCGGGTACTGCTCTATCAGATGTACCATGCTGTTGCCCACTTCACAAATCAGAACGCCGTCATCGGTCAGGTAATCCGGCGCGCAGGCCAGAATACGGCGGGTCAGCTTCAGGCCGTCAGAGCCTGACGCCAGACCCAGCTCCGGCTCGTGACGATATTCGTTCGGCAGATCGGACATGTCTTCCGCATCGACGTAAGGCGGGTTAGTGACGATCAGATCGTACTGCAGCATCGGCAGATCGCGGAACAGATCGGAGCGAATTGGCGTAACGTGATGGATCAGGCCGTGCTCTTCAATGTTGTGCTCGGTCACGGCCAGCGCGTCGGTGGAGATATCAACCGCGTCCACTTCCGCTTCCGGGAAGGCGTAAGCGCAGGCAATGGCGATACAGCCGCTCCCGGTACACATATCCAGAATGTGCTGCGGCTGATGGCCGATCAGGCCTTCAAAGTGGTTGTTGATCAGCTCACCAATCGGCGAGCGCGGCACCAGCACGCGTTCATCGACATAGAACTCGTGGCCACAGAACCAGGCTTTGTTGGTCAGATAGGCGACCGGAATACGCTCGTTCACGCGACGGATCACGCGCTCAACGATGCGGTGTTTTTCGCTCGAGGTCAGGCGCGCGGTGCGCATGTCTTCCGGAATATCCAGCGGCAGGTAGAGGGACGGCAGCACCAGCTGCACGGCTTCATCCCACGGGTTGTCGGTACCGTGTCCGTACCAGATATTGGCGGCGCTGAAGCGGCTAACCGACCAGCGCAACATGTCCTGTATGGTATGCAGCTCGTTTACTGCTTCATCGACAAATATTTTATCCACTCTTTCCTCCAGGGCATGCTCGCATAATTTTCGGCGGCTAGTTTGCCATGAAGACGGCGATAAATCAGCAATGACGCGTACCGCTTGAGGTTAAAAAATGCGTTTAGTCGGGTACACTATCGGAAATACGAGATGAGAATGACGAATGAAAAAGAAAACATCGCTCAGCGAGGAGGATCAGGCGCTCTTCCGACAGCTGATGACCGGGACGCGGAAAATCGCGCAGGACACCATCGTCCATCGCCCGCTGCGTAAAAAAATCAGCGAAGTTCCGGTCAAACGGCTGCTGCAGGAGCAGGCCGATAACAGCCACTACTTTTCAGACGAGTTTCAGCCGCTGCTTAATACCCAGGGCGCGGTGAAATACGTGCGCGAGGACGTCAGCCATTTCGAACTGAAAAAGTTACGCCGGGGAGATTATTCGCCGGAGCTGTTTCTGGATCTGCACGGCTTAACGCAAATGCAGGCGAAACAGGAGCTGGGGGCGTTGATTGCCGCCTGTCGCCGCGAACATGTTTTTTGCGCCTGCGTGATGCATGGCCACGGGAAACATATCCTCAAGCAACAAACGCCGCTGTGGCTGGCTCAGCACCCACACGTAATGGCGTTTCATCAGGCACCGAAAGAGTACGGCGGAGATGCCGCCTTGCTGGTATTGATTGAAGTTGAGGAGTGGCAGCCGCCAGAGTTGCCCTGACAGAAGGGCGGGAAAGATATAGCACCCCGCCCTGTCACACGTCACGTCAGATCGCTTTTGCCATCTTCAGGTTGCACGGGCTCATTTGCCAGTTGAAGACCCCTTTGCCGGTTTCGTCGAGGGTGACGTTGGCAATCGCGGAAGTGGTGAACATAGGCGGCGTTTCGCCCGGGCACAGCTCAGATACCAGATAGCCGACCAGCGGCAGGTGGGAAATGACCAGTGCGGAAGCGACACCTTCATTGCACAGCGCCTGAAGATAAGCGCTGACAAGGCCGACATCACCGCATGGTGTCAGTTCGGGGAGAACATCCACACTGGACGGCAGGTTCATACACTCCCCTACCACATCCAGCGTCTGTTCTGCACGCAGGAACGGACTCACAAGAACGCGTTCAATGTCCACTTTTTGACCTTTAAGCCAGGTTGCCATCAGACGGGATTCGTCGCAGCCACAGACGGTTAAAGGACGTACTGAGTCACTGGCGGCATCGAGTGCCGCGTCGCCGTGACGCATGATGAAAACTTGCATATTGCACCGCTTTTGTTAACCAGAATCACCGGCGTTAACTACCCGCGATAAATGCTAAGAGGTAGAAAACCCGATGTCCGGGCATTGTGCCTGATCCATTCGATGAATGAAACGCTGTTTTTTACCTCAATGGCGTAAGTATAGTCAATCTCTGTTTACAAAATCGCCAGAACAGGTTCATTCACCTCAGGATTTACCCTTCTTTGACTTCAGTTTACGAAATCAGTTTCCCGTGCAGGCCAAAATGTCTGGCCCCGTTCCGCCATCTGCAATAATTCGTCGCACGGTGTAAACCGTGGGCCATATTGCGAGGCCAGACGTTGCAAAATGGCAACCACTTCACCCGCGCCGAGTGTATCCATGTAACGGAACGGGCCGCCAAGGAACGGCGGAAAACCAATACCAAATACCGCGCCGATGTCGCCATCGCGTGCGCTATTGATCACCTGCTCACCAAAACAGCGCGCCGCTTCATTGAGCATCATCATCACGCAACGTTCAGCGCACTGAACGGCAGACAGTTTTTCCTGACCGGTGGTCGAAATAAGCCCATAAACCGAAGGGTCGACCTGTTTCTTGCTTTTACGCCCTTTCGCGCCGTAAAGATAGAAACCGCGTTCATTTTTTCTGCCTTTGCGATCGTCCTTCAAAATTGCAGAAACAATGTTTGCAGGCGGGCTAAAACGATCGCCATAAGCCGCCTCCAGCACAGGTATAATTTTAGTGCCGGTGTCTATTCCCACCTCATCCAAAAGTTGGATTGGGCCAACGGGGAAACCAAACTTTACCAGCGCCTCGTCGACGTGCTCGATCTTCTCGCCTTCCGTCAGCAGCCGCATGGCTTCATTAATATAGGGTGCCAGAATACGGTTGACGTAGAAGCCAGCTTTATCTGCGACCACGATCGGCGTTTTACCCTGCTTCTTCGCAAGTTTGACTACCGTGGCGATGGTTTGCGGACTGGTAGTCTCGTGTGGAATAACTTCCACTAGCGGCATTTTTTCTACCGGGCTAAAGAAGTGCAGCCCGATCACCTGCTCCGGACGCGCGGCTTTCGCCGCGATATCGCCAATCGGTAATGACGACGTGTTAGAGGCAAAAATGGTATGCGGGGCGCAATGCTGCTCAACGTCTGCCACCATCTTCTGCTTAAGCGCCAGATCTTCAAACACGGCTTCAATCACCAGATCGCGGTGCGCAAAACCGCTGTAATCCGTCGTACCGGAGATCGTCGCCAGGGTTTTATCACGCTCGCTTGCCTTGATATGGCGGCGTTTGACCTTTTGATCAAGGTTCTGCCAGCTGTACTGCAGCGCGTGGTTGATTCCCTTAGGGTTAATGTCTTTGATGCGTACCGGCAATTTGCCTTTGCTGGCGGTAACAAAAGCGATACCGCCGCCCATGAGCCCCCCACCCAGTACGCCAATGGCACGCAGAGGCGCAGGCTCCGCCTTGCTGCCGGGATCTTTTTTGACGTCAGTGCTGGCGAAGAAGATGCTGCGCAATGCCTGTGACTGCGGCGTCATCGCCAGTTCACCAAAGGCTTTGGCCTCCGCGGCATAGCCGCTGCTGCTGCCCTGCGACAGCCCGGTTTCGATCACGTCGAGGATCCGCTTTGCCGCCGGGTAATTGCCTTTGGTTTTTTGTTCGGTCTTTTTGCCCACCATATTGAACAGGAGCGTTCTCCCCAGCGGACCGGCCAGCACGCGCTCGCGAACCGGCAGAGGACGTTTTGCCTGACGCCCTTTCAGCGCAAGCTCAACGGCGGCCTCCAGCAAAATGGACTGCGGCACGACGTCATCGACCAGACCGGCTTTCAGCGCCTGACGGGCACGCAGCTGTTTACCGGTTAAGATCATCTCCAGCGCCGTGCTGACGCCCACCAGCCGCGGCAGACGCTGCGTTCCGCCAGAACCTGGCAGCAGGCCCAGCTGCACTTCCGGCAGGCCCAGAATGGTTTTCGCATCGTCAGTACAGATGCGGCTGTGGCAGGCCAGCGCCAGCTCCAGCCCACCGCCCAGACACGCACCGTGGATCGCTGCGATGACCGGGATTGGGAGACTGTTGATCTCCGACATCACCTGCTGGCCCTGACGCGCCAGCTCTTCGGCTTCCAGCGCGCTTTGCGCCCGGGCAATCATGTTGATATCCGCCCCGGCGATAAAGTTGTCGGGTTTGGCAGAGATAAACACCAGGCCGCGAATGGCTTTGTTCTCGCGGATCTGCTTTAGCATCGCGCGCACCTGAACGCCAAATTCGGCCTTCAGGGTATTCATCTTTTCATCAGGCACATCAATAGTAATAACGGCCACGTTATCGAGGCGAACCGTCAGATTAAATGCAGATGGCATATCCATTATTCAGCCTCCAGAACCATTGCTGCGCCAAGGCCGCCCGCCGCACAGGCGGTAACAAGGCCAAACCCGCCGCCACGGCGACGGAGTTCATGTAATGTTTGCGTGATCATCCTCGCACCTGTAGCGGCAAACGGATGACCGTAGGCGATAGAGCCGCCCAGCACGTTGAATTTACTCTGATCCACTTCGCCCGTGGCATGCGCGCGGCCCAGCACATCACGTGCGAAACGCTCGCTTGCCAGCAGCTGGACGTTTGCCAGGGTTTGCGCGGCAAACGCTTCGTGCATATCAATCAGGGTTAAATCAGCCAGCGTCAGCCCCGCGCGATCCAGCGCCAGCGGCGTGGACCATGCCGGACCCAACAGCATGTCCTGCCAGACGTCAATGGCGGTGAAGGCGTAGCTGCGTAAATAGCCCAGGGGAGTAATGCCCAGCTCTTTCGCACGGGATTCGGTCATCAGGATCACGGCGGCAGCCCCGTCCGTCAGCGGCGTACTGTTCGCCGCCGTCACGGTGCCGTGCTTGCGGTCAAACGCCGGGCGCAGTTTGGCGTAATCCGCCAGCGTTGACGTGCCACGAATATTGTTATCTTCCGCAAGCGGTTCGCGATAGGGCGGAATATAGGCGGTCATGACCTCATCGGTCAGCTTGCCTTCCGACCAGGCTTTTGCCGCAAGCTGATGTGAACGATGCGCCAGCGCATCCTGCTGTTCACGAGTAATGCCGTAGGTTTTGGCCATCTGCTCGGCGGTGTCGCCCATGCGCAGGCCGGTGGAGTATTCCGCGACGGCAGGAGGTACAGGCATCAGGTCGCGCAGACGTAAACGCGAGAAGAGTTTGAGCTTCTGACCCGTCGTACGGGCTTTGTTGGCATCCACCAGGATGCGCGCCAGCTTTTTACTGACCCCAATTGGCAGTACCGAAGAGGAGTCCGCTCCCCCCGCTATCCCGGCGCGAATGGTGCCCGCCATCAGGCTTTCGGCGACGTTAGCCACGGCCTGGAAGCTGGTTGCGCAGGCGCGGCTGACGCTGTAGGCGTCGGTATGAACATTCATCCCGGTACCGAGGACGATTTCCCGCGCAATGTTGGGGGCTTCAGGCATCTGCACGACCTGGCCGAAGACCAGCTGTTCGATGACCTCCGGCGGAATTTCGCTGCGAGCCAGCATCTCCCCCACTACCATTTTCCCCAGGTCGACGGCCGGTATGCCATGAAACGCCGTTGCCTGACGCGCAAATGGCGTGCGCAATCCACTGACTATGGCAATGCGATCGCCCTGACGGGTAATAAGCGGTAATGCCTGACTCATAACACTCCCCTGTAAAAAAATATTCGCAAACACTAAGTGGTCTGACCTGATAATAGTCTTAACCATTTTTTTACATTCAGCCAATCGGGGAAACGAAAAAGTGCGAGCTAAAACACAGAGAAGAAAAAGAAAATGCCCCTGTATGGCAGGGGCATTTGTGCGGTATGTTGCCGGGTACGCAAGGTAAAAGCAAAACGGTAACCCGTAGGTTACCGTTTTTAATGCTTGCGCCCTCTCCCGTGGGAGAGGGTCGGAGTGAGGGCATCAGGCCGCAGAAATTAACGCAGACCCAGCTGGAAAATCAGCGTTTCAGCTTCGCAGGCAAAAACAAAGTCGATGTCCAGCTTCACGCCGCCTTCCACTTCGGTAAAGGTCGACTTGATTTCACACGGATCGGATTCAACATCACGCGCACGCTTGCTCAGCGCGGCCAGGGTCTTTTCCGCTTCGGCGCGGTTGGTGAACACACGGCTGTAAGACGCGGTGCAATCGGAGTTGTCCATGATGGTGCCAACATCCATACAGCAGCAAACCGGGGTTTCATCAGCACTGCATTTACTCATAGCTCAATTTCCTCTGTATTCGCGCAGCGCGCGAGATAAACACGATGCTGATATTTTACGCCCCGGCGCGGGCTCTCTCCAGCCGTTAATGGCGCAAAATCGGATAAGTGACCAATATCACACTAAAAAATGATCTAAAACAAAAACCACCCTTTTGGGTGAGTCGCGATGGTCACAATTTTGCCAACCAGATCTCGTTTCAAGAAACATGTTTGAAAATATTAATAAACAAACTTGCAACATTTAGGCTGGTCGGACCTATACTCTGGCCACTGGTCTGATTTGTCTGTCATACCTCAGACCCTACACTTCGCGCTCCTGTTACGGTATGTAACAATTATTGAATAAAAATAACTCAATGAGGTTATGGTCATGAGCCAGAAAACCCTGTTCAACAAGACTGCGCTGGCAGTCGCAGTGGCACTCGTCTCCACTTCCGCATGGTCAGCGGGCTTTCAGTTAAACGAATTTTCTTCCTCTGGCCTTGGCCGCGCGTATTCAGGGGAAGGCGCTATTGCTGATGATGCGGGTAACGCAAGTCGTAACCCCGCATTGATCATGATGTTTGATCGTCCGACCTTCTCTGCCGGTGCGATTTTCGTTGATCCGGGCGTTGATATTACGGGCCGTTCACCTACCGGTGCCAGTCTGAATTCAGATAACATCGCGCCAACGGCGTGGGTGCCAAACATGCATTTCGTGGCGCCTATTAACGACCAGTTTGGTTGGGGTGCCTCCGTGACCTCTAACTACGGTTTAGCGACCGAGTTTGGTGATAACTATGCCGCAGGGGCATTTGGCGGTAAAACCGATCTGGAAACCCTGAACCTAAACCTCAGCGGTGCTTACCGTCTGGATAGCCACTGGAGCTTCGGCGTTGGCTTTGATGCTGTGTATGCCAAAGCGAAAATCGAACGTTACGCGGGCGATTTGGGCAAAGTCGTTGCTGGCTCAGGTGCACTGCCGCCTGCCCTGGCGCGTCAAGTTGCGGGTATCCCAGCAGACACTCAGATCGCTTATCTGAAGGGCGATGAGTGGGGCTTTGGCTGGAACGCCGGTATCCTGTATGAACTTGATAAAAACAACCGTTACGGCTTTACCTACCGTTCCGAAGTTAAAATCGATTTCGATGGCGATTATAAGAGCAGCCTGCCTTCTGCCTATAACCAGATCCTCGGCAACTTCGGCCTGCCGATGGGTACCAACGGTAGTACCACTGGCGGTTCTCTGAGCCTGCACCTGCCGGAAATGTGGGAACTGTCAGGTTATAATAAAGTGGCGCCACAGTGGGCAATTCATTATAGCCTAACCTATACCAGTTGGAGTCAGTTCCAGGAGCTGAAAGCAACCAACAGCAAAGGCGACACGCTCTTCTATAAAGATGAAAGCTTCCGCGACGCTTACCGCATCGCGCTGGGGACAACCTACTATATGGATGATAACTGGACGTTCCGTACCGGTATTGCCTTCGATGACAGCCCGGTTCCTGCCGACAAGCGCTCCATCTCTATTCCGGATCAGGACCGTTTCTGGCTGAGCGCAGGTGCTACTTATGCCTTCAACAAGGATGCCTCAATTGACGCCGGTATCTCTTATATGCACGGTCAAAAAGTTTCCTTCAAAGAAGGCCCGTATGAGTTCTCTTCCGAAGGTAAAGCCTGGCTGTATGGTATGAACTTCAACTACGCGTTCTAATCGCGCAGGAATTGAAAAAGGTGAGCATTGCTCACCTTTTTTATTTACTCCGAATCGATATCTTTTAGTTCGTTCTCGATCGCCTTCGCGTTTGGATTCTCTTCCGGTTTCAGCTTACCGCCGTTAGCAATAAAATCATGATTCTGGAAGTACGCTTCTCGCACCATAATATACGGGTCAGAAGACTGGCGCAGTAGGCCATCAGAGTCGAGCAGTTGCGCACGGGTTTCAATCCCTTCCACCGTCCATTTACCCACCGACAGCGGCCAGGTCAGCCACGACAGAACCGGATACAGCGTATCAACCATATCGCCGCCGTCATCACGAAGGGTGAAACTGCCGTAGAACGGTAATTGCATGTACGGACCGTACCCGACGCCATAATGTCCCATTGTGCTGCCGAAACGGTGCGGCTGCTCACGCTGCAGTTTCGGGTTCGCCATGCCTGCCACGTCAATAAAGCCGCCCATCCCCAGAATGGAGTTCAGGAAGAAGCGGGTAAAGTGCACCATCCCCTGATACGGGTCGCCCTGCAGGAAGTAGTTCACCATTACCGCAGGCTCTTCGAGGTTGCTAGTAAAGTTACTTAACCCGTTACGCGCGGGCTGGGGAACATAATCGCGCCATGCCACTGCCACCGGGCGAACCACATACGGGTCCAGCACGTTGTAGTTGAAGTTATACATGGAGCGGTTAAATCCTTCGAGAGGATCGGAGCGTCCCGTTTGCTCCCCGGAGCTGGCGCAGCCCACAAGCATCGTCGCGCCAAGCGCAAGCGCCGACAGCCGAAGTTTCATAAATATCTCCCTGTTCAGTATGGCTATCGTTGATTGCCATCCGTAACGGAGCCGTTGATGCTCCGTCTGTAAACGTGCAAGCGATTGTAACAGCACGTTTACCGATGTCTATGAGCACAATTACGGGCAGTAATCACCGTGACTCTGATCTCAGCATAGCCTGGCTTTTGGAATTCGTTTCGCTGGCAATTTTATAATGTCTTTGAAAGAGATGTATCACCTTTGTTGTCATTGCCGCCAATTTAAGAGCATCCCCACAGGCATCCCGATAAAAGCCGCTACGCTTAACAGAAAGATCAACCTCCGGGAGCAGATATGAAAGACGTGGGCGAAGAAAAAATTGGCGAGAGCGATGAGGAACTTGAAATTGAAAGCGAGGAGAAAGCGCGTGGCGAGAAAATAGAAATTGATGAAGATCGCCTCCCTTCCCGCGCGATGGCCATCCATGAGCATATACGCCAGGACGGTGAAAAAGAGATGGAGCGCGATGCCATGGCCCTCTTCTGGTCAGCTATCGCCGCAGGGCTCTCAATGGGCGCCTCTCTGCTCGCCAAAGGGATATTTCATGTTCAGCTGGAAGGTGTGCCGGGCGGTTTTTTACTCGAGAATCTCGGCTATACCTTCGGCTTTGTGATTGTCATCATGGCCCGCCAGCAGCTGTTTACCGAAAACACGGTGACCGCCGTTCTGCCGGTGATGCAAAACCCTACCCTCGGCAATTTCGGTTTATTGATGCGTCTGTGGAGCGTCGTCCTGCTGGGTAATATCATCGGCACGGGCATCGCGGCCTGGGCGTTTGAGTACATGCCGATCTTTGATGAACCCACCCGGGACGCATTTGTAAAAATCGGCATGGATGTGATGAAAAACACCCCGATCGAAATGTTCTCTAATGCCATCATCTCTGGCTGGATTATCGCCACGATGGTCTGGATGTTTCCTTCAGCAGGGAGCGCCAAAATTGTGGTGATTATATTGATGACCTGGCTGATTGCGCTGGCTGACACCACGCATATTGTGGTCGGTACCGTAGAAATACTGTATCTGGTCTTTAACGGTACGCTTCACTGGAGCGACTTTTTCTGGCCGTTCGCCTTACCGACACTAGCAGGAAACATCTGCGGCGGAACGTTTATCTTCGCGCTGTTAAGCCATGCCCAAATCCGTAACGACATGTCGAACAAACGCAAAGCGGAGCTTAAAGCGCGGGAAAATGATGATAAATCGACAAAAAAATCGTCCTGAATGGTGACTCTTTGAGCAGTCAGGCGGCGATGCGCTTAACGCAAAGTGTAAATGACGCTATACTCGTGCCGCCTCGTCCCCTTAGTTAAATGGATATAACGAGCCCCTCCTAAGGGCTAGTTGCAGGTTCGATTCCTGCAGGGGACACTTTGACCTTCACGCGCATTCACCTGTCTATCGCCAGAATTCACTGAGCAGAAGAATCCTGTTTTATTTGAGCGTAACGCGCAGCAAGCTGTCTTAGGCGCAACTCCAGTTGGGTCTTTTCGGCTTCAGGAAGCGCATCTCCATCTGGATGCTGTGACAGGCGTCTGAGTTGTTCTTCAGCCGGTATTGTTTGGTTAAATGACTGTATAGTCGAAAAAACCACCGATTTAAGCTCACTCACCGTGATATATTTTCCTTTTTGCTCATCCAGACTGCTCAGCCGATGACTCAGTTGCTGAAGCTTCATCATTCCTTCATACCAACTGTTCATAGCGTCGACAGGCAACGCTGCCGCGTTAAATTTTTGCTGCCACTGTGAGGTGAGCGGCTTCGCCTCCTCCGGCCGCAATGTCTGGAGTTGCGCTAACAGCTGAAGGCTGTAGGAAATATTCCAGTCAGGAGGCAGCTTATCCAGTCGGACAAGCTGCTGCTGCGTTTCAGTGATAAATGTGGACGGCAAAGTACCTTGCTGTGCTAACGCGTCTTGCTGAACAGGTGTAAGCACTTCAGGTAACGGCGCCAGAGATGCATTAGCCTGAGTCGTTAAGGGATCGGGTCTGGACAGAAAGCCCCCTCCCCACGCCGCGGCGAGGCTGACCACCAGCATAGAACACATCCCGGCGACAAAGGGTTTCCATGGTCTGACCGCCCCGTGCGCTGTCGTAAGACCCTCTGCATCAGGCTGATTCTCCGGCTGCACAACATAGACCCATTTCACTTCGCCAACCGATTCCGCCCTCTCCTGAGGTAAGTCACGACCGGGCAGCTTAATCGCATTCAAATCTGATGCGTCATTACGGATTTCCAGCCGTTCAGCATTCGAACGTACCAACGTTCGTAATGTATCGAACTGGCTAAGGTGCTTCAGTTCAAGGCGCTGGAGCACCGAACCCAGCCGGGTAAGCAACGCTTCAGCGCTATAAAGCTCGCTAAGATGGCTGTTGTTGAGTGGAAGCATACGCATGCGCTGCTGCAGGCGCTGGCTCAAGCCGCTAAGGATTTCCATACGAGCGTGTAGCGTCTTCGGCCAGAAAACGTCCCACTGGTGGCTAATCAGGGCCTCCAGAATCGCCAGCCCTTCGTTCAGGCCTGCTAATCCAGACAGATGAGTCCGGGCAAGGGTGTACCAGGCTGCAGTCTGCAACTCCACACCGTTCTGTTCGAACAGAGAGAGACAGCGTCTTTCGACATATTGCCAGTTCACATCCGGGCGAGCAGGATGCGTCAGCTTGCTGAGCTCATCGCGGAAAGCAGCGTAATCTGGCAGCGTGCGCGGGTCGCCACCGGTTTTAATTGTATGTGGGATGATGTCATTCATGACCTATTGTCCATTTGACGTATCTGGAGCTAATAAAGGTTATTGTTTATGCGGCTTCGCTTTCTGCATATTCGAGACTCTGCAGATACTGTAGCGCTACCGGGTCAGCAATATATTCAATCTGCCCGTGGTGACGCTCCACCTCTTCAATAATTCGCTAAGCTCGATCCGGAAAAACTCTTTACGCAGATTGATTCGGTTAATCCGGTAGCGTTCCAGATGTTCATGTAACGTCCTTTCTAGCGCAGGGGCGTCATCGCAAGAAATCATGGCGTGGACATCAAAATCAAACGGCACAGCTGCCCCGCTCAATTCTTTCACGCGCTCCATGGGCTCCAGTCGTCGGGTCATACCGATTTTGAAGACGTTTTCACCGAAGGAGCCGATATTCGAAATGACATACACGTATCCCTGTTTGGTGAGCTGGGCCATGGATTTGGCACGTTCATACTGCTGATGCACGTCCTGGATTTTCTGCTCCAACTCCAGGCGCTGTCTTTCCAGTTCTACCCTGTGAGCACCTTCAGCGGCGAGCAGGGCTTCTTCCAGTAAACGCTGCTGTTCGGCGAGACGTTGCTCCTCCTCTTCCGCTTCGCGCTGCTGCTGTTCCAGCTCATCCTGACGCTGTTTTTCTTCACGCATCTGGCGCTTGAGCTCAGCCTGATATTCTTTTTCTTCCTGCGCTTTTTCCAGCAGTGCAACCTTATCCAGAAACTGCTGTTTTACGCCTTCCCAGTCGGCGTTATCTTCCAGTTCCAGAAAGGCGATTTTCTCGCTGATAGCAGCGTAAGCCTCTCTTTCCTTCCTGAGCTGGTCGTACTTGCTTTGCCAGTTATTCACCGTGGTGCCAGAAAGCAGGGTTTTGACTTTGAATTTGTACGCGGAGTCCACAATACGCTGCAGTGTCCGGGAGGCTTTATTTTTGGCATTGTGGAAGTCATCCCACTGACCGGAAAGCTGTTTCTTTTCCTGATACAGACCGCGAGCCACTTCAGTACTGACGGTTTCTTCAAAGGCTTTCTCTTTCTGAATGAGGTTCGACATAGCCTGTTCCAGCTCCGCTGTTTTCTTACGGAAGCCCCGGTACATGAAAACCCGCATTATCAACGCAACGGCTATCAGTAAGCCAAAGAATAAACTGATGATTCCTGCTGGATTAGACACAGACTCGATAAATCGCTCATTAAAATTTATTAATGCTCTTACCGTGACATAAATACCCCAGGCAATTACACCGATAACAACCAAAATAATTCCTGCGGCATTGTCATCTTTTTTCCTTCGTGCCATATGTTATTTATTTCCTTGTTTCATATAAATCTGATTATTTAATCTTTAAAACAAATAGGGCATCTTTGCTATATCTTATTAATATTGACTCCCTGAGCAAACCGGTAAATGGGTATATCCGGGTTTGTTGGCCATATAGAGGGGTACGCATGTTGGCTGTCGGGCTTTTGTGCTGGCCGGTTCGTCGTTTTCTGTCACGCGTTGCTGTTTCTGCTTTTTCGCAGTTGTTATCTTTTTCATCTGCTTTTTTCGGGAGGAAGTTGATGGTGTTAAACGATTGCTGCCTTCTGAGGGACTATACCCGGAACAGAATCGTTTCGACTGACTCAAAGTCCCGTCGTTACAGACAAAGCGTCCATCCGATGTGCAGTGCGCTATACCTCCTTTTGAACCTGAGCAAGGCTGCCTTCCGCGTGCCGCATCGGCCTGTGTTGTCAAAATAATTCCTGAGACCAAAAGGAAGATTAATTCTCTCTTTTTCATACTCGTTACTTACTCTGTTATTTTGGAGTTCCGCTTCCCGCTAGTTTTGTTATTTCTTCTGATGAGAACGGAATAGCTAACGGCACCAAAAATTATTACTCATTCCGTTTTCGCTATGAAAGAAGCGCGATAATTAGCCCAAAAAATGTGCTCTCATCAAATTGCTGTCTTGAGCAGGATAAAGCACCAGGCGGAGTAAAGGTCCAGTCACTCACGGTACCTGATCTCATGAATAAACGGCCCAGGGAGGTCATATGCCCTCGCTCATGGAAAATTGCCTCTACGCACCCAGTCACCCCCTTACCATACAGAAATACCGGCGTAAACTTTACGACCCGGCCATCGTAACGAAGAACGATACCTGAAATTTCAAAAGTGCCGTCCACCACCATCAGGTCCGAGACGAATGCTGTGTACGGTTCTATATTAAGTCCGGTATCCACCAGCCACGCATCCATCTGCTCCTGAAGCTTTACCATTCGCAGGCGAAACTCTGCAATATCGGCCTGACTCTTACTGACAACAGGAACAGGTGCGGGTTGTCTGGCCTGTAGTTTTTTCATAAATTGTGATTTTGCTGACATGGTATTACCTGATATTAATGGGGGGTTACTGAGCCCAGAAGCTGCTGGTTCTTAAGATGTCGCAGCATAACGCGACCTTCGGGCATAAACTGGGTTCCATACCGTACAAGCCCAATACCTCTCAATTCAGCATCAATGGCGTAGCGGAGTTCACCGGGCACTTGCTGTTCGAGTAAAGTGACATTCAGAGACTGCACACGGGGTTCATACTTAAGCAAGACACCAGCCAGCGTATCGATTAACTCATGGGCAGTTCCAGGCATTCCTTGCAGAATTTTAGTCATATCGGGCAAACCATAATCTGGTAAATGGCTTACGGTTCCAGTACGGGCATTTAAAATACGCTGGATATTATCCAGTACTGATAAAATGACCTGGTCTTCTTCGTTTACAACTTCAAGGGAAAGCTCCCCTGTAAAGTTGCCAGTAAGAATTTCATATAAAGATGGGGATTTTCTGTCTGGCATTTTGACCTCAGGAAACTTGCTGAAATGGTTGATTTCTATTTTTAATTAATGTTGAAGACTTCATGTGATGTCCTCTATCATTTCAATGATTACGGATTTTGCACCCTGGTAAAGTCCAGCCTGAAAACCCGCTGTCAGATGGGTATAGAAAATCGGTTCCTGACCATTCAGGTGCAACTAGATCTGAGAACTGATATTCCCAAAAATATCAAGCTGAAATTTTTATTTTTCCTCCAGATTTATCATAGACGGCGAAAAAAGGTTGATTTGAAAAAAGACGTAATACCCGTCCCAATCCGCCAAAAGGTTTGTAGTTAGGAATGTAAGTAATGGCATAGCAAGTGTTGTTCTCATTTCACATTTTTCACCAGGTGTGGTTTAAATATAAGCCAGCATCTTTATAGAAAAAAGGATAAGAAATAATAATATAATACATTAGAGCATCATTTTTAAGATCGATTTAATTGCCCTGCGCACGTTTATTCATCCTCGTCATGAACTCTTCATTGTATAGTCATGAAGTTAAGCCTATGGAATTAATGAATTAAAGAAATGATTCGGCTACACCACTTTTTATGTTGAGAGGAAATCGAGTACCCATCCACACAATTACCTATGTAATTGATTGATAAGAAATCATCTCCAGTTAACTCGCCCGGGAAGAAAACGGCATCACCAGCAGTTCTTTTGATACCAGTACGTCGTATTTAAGTACCGTATCAGCCCTGCGCAATAGCGTCTGGTAATCGCTGGCATCAACTGCTTTACGATCCCTGAGCTGATAAATCCGTACCATTGTCGCCAGCGGCGTCTGTGCGCCATCAGCGTTAATGGCCGTACGCGGGGTAAAATCAAGATGCAGCGTTTTGATTTTCTTGTAGAAGATGGATTTCGTGATGCTGACCGTACCGTCCGTAACGGTCTGAGTCAGACCGCAGCCAGCGAGCAAACCACAGGCAATAAGCGTCAGCGCCCGCTAGCGAGCTATATTTAAAGTGAATACTAACTATAATTAACAGAAAAGATTCGCAACATGGGGAAAAATAATTACGGATTATGTTATTAAAATCACTAATTAATGGCCCGCAATATATACCCAACAAACCTCAAAATGCATGAGCGACTCATCGCTAAGCCCGGAACAACTCGACTGATAAGCCATCTCACCATGCAACTTCAAGTTAATCGAGTATAAACATTACAGAAAATAGCATTTGAATAAGCATCAAAGTAAAAATATAATACATGGATTTATTTTAAAACAAACCCGTCATAGCCTAATTCACCAGGAAAAAGAAGTTCTTTATCCTTACCGTACAAAAATTCAATGGAGTCATATGCCGCAATTTCAGACATACCGTAAAATAGTGAAGGCTTAAATATCACGCCCCCATTAGAATCATATAAAACAAAATAATAATCTTCATCTTTCAGGTATTTATAAAGTGATAACGGAGATATTATTTTAGCATGATATATGTTTACCTTATATTGTTTATCAGGACTGACTATATCAAATACCTTTGTTTTTTCATTGATAAACAAAGTAGAAGGCAAAAATGCCCAAATGATTAGCAATAAAAAAAATGCAAGATATATTTTTTTGATTTTCATTTACAGAGGAATTTCCTTGTCAGTTTCTCTCGGCGAGACCCATAATACATCAGAAAAAACAATGTAATCACCACCTGAATCATGTTTTTTTTGCCACTTCCGGAAGTCTTTGTTAAAAATCGGCACAAATCCTGAAAAACTCCTCACCAGATGCCCCCAAAAACCAGATAAGTAAGTGGACATGTAAATGCCAGTTTCTTCCTTGTTTAGTATACGGTTTTTACTCCAAACCCCTAAAGGCTCTGATGAATTTCCTTCATCAACGAAATCATAAGTATCCTTGAGGTAAAAGCCCAACTTATCTACAATAAAAAATACTTTCCCCTCCCTGGCTTGCGTCATTCCACGAACACACACTTTAAGATTCGAATTTCCCATTGCACCATACCAATCGTTTACCGTATCAAATTTACTTCCTATGGTTATTAGATTTACTTGGGATGTGTTATCCAATTCCATAACATCGTCAGTATACCCAAGAGATATCGCATCTTTATTAATATCACCTTTATTTTGAAGCAATTTTCTTAATCGAGCAATACCTTTCATACTTTTCCAGCGACCAGTAAGCTCTTCAATCCCAGCGCTAACCTGCTCAAATTTAAGTGCCCATGACATTTTGACTATTTCAGTACTAACTTGAGTTGATGGTAAGTTTTTTGCATCTTCATCTAATTTTTTTCTTTTACTTTCAGTAGTAAAAATAAATGCTGGTGAAATTTCAAACCAATGCTCCATTAACTTAGGAGCCATTTCCCATCCCATTTCTCTCATCGCGTTAGGGATCATATCAATATGGAAGAAGTCTACACTGACTTTCTTTTCCTGCTGCTCCGGTTCTTTTGTGGTAGTCGTTGATGAAACTGCCATTACCTTGTCCCCGCTCTGATCTGGAAAACATAGTCCAGGTTTACGTTTTCTTCGGTATCTGAATTTATTGCATGCGTCAGAGCTGAATCAGTTCTTCCTACCACTGTACCGGTAGATGTCTGTAATTGATATGCAAATTCCATATCTTCAGAACCTGTTAAGGAATCCAGGACCCTGAAACACGCTGTATTTGGACCACATGATAAATTTGGTAATGGAGCGGGCATTTCAGCAGTTCCCTGCCCCAGGGTACTGCTTCCCGCCGCCATAGTCCGCTTCACTTTGCGCATATACATCGCCGTCGTACCATACTCGACCTTTCCCGCCTCCAGCCGCAGGTAGCTTCCGCCCCCAATCAGCGTGATGCGTTTTTTCCCCGCAAACGAGATGTCACTCGCTGAACTCAGCGTCAGCTTCTGCTCCGCAAAGAGTCGCAGGCTGGCGTTCTGCGCCTGGACATCCACCGGGCCTTCCGACGCCTTCAGACTCAGTTGCCCCGTCCGCGCAAACAGCCCCAGCTTTTCGCCTGCCAGCACCGTCATGTTCCCCATCACGCCGGTGCTGATATCCCCGCCCGCATTAATGGCGACGTTCTTCGCGGCCGTCATCTGCAGGTGCTCCCCGCTGGTCAGGGCTATCCCTTCCGGAGCGGACATCAGCAGCGCCTCATTGAGCGGCTTCAGCCGCTGCTCAAACATCTTTATCTGGCTGTCAACGTCCGCCTTCAGCGCCTGTGCCTGCTCCGCCGCGATTTCCAGCTGCTGCAGTTGCTGATTCAGCCGGTCGATTTCCTTCAGTGCAGCGTCCCTGTCCAGCGCTTCCCCCTGCGCCTTAGGCTGTGCATCCGCGCTGACAAACAGTCCTTTACCGGCACGTATCGTGCCCCACTCATCGGTGCGCAGCTCTGAGCCTGTGCCGCGACGCTGTCCCTGTGCGTCCACCAGATGCCCGCTGTTTAGCTGCGTTTTGCCGTACTCCGTGGCGAGCTTGATGTGCTCCTCGCCACGTTTATCCTCCATCCGCAGCTTGTTGTTCGCCGGGGTGCGCAGCACGTTGCGGGTGTGGTTGTCGCGGGAGACAGGGTCCGGATGTTCAGAATCGTGCAGGGCATATGCGATATACGGCAGGTCAATATCGCCGTTGCTGTACGCAATCGCCACTTCGGTCCCGTCGGTGAGCGGTGTGTGCCACCCCAGCGTGTCTCCGGCATAAGGCTTTGCCATCCGCAGCCACAGGTAGCCGTACCCGGGTTCCGTCCCCTCCCGGTCGAAGTCGGGCTTCACCCGGTAGCGCCCCTGTTCGTCAAGGTGGGCGTAAATATCATTTTTCTCCCGGCTCTCGACCCGGGCCGGAAGCGTGCCGTGGATTTCCGGGCGCGGGATGTCCGCCGGGCGGAAACAGTAACGCTCGGTGTAGGGCATGCCCCACACCGACACGTGCAGGCGGGAATCACGGGCTCCCCGGAAGGTCACGAGCGTGAGGACAACACCCTCTTTCAGGGCCGTAATGACGTCGCCCTGTGGCTCCAGCACCTGCCCGGGCGTGAGGTGGGCAGCATTGCTGAACAGGTGGATGCGGGCTGATTTGTTCAGTTCCCGCTCATGATGGATGCGGGCATAAAAAGCGCCGGATTCGGTTTCCGGCTCCGGGCTGGTGTCGTCACCTGCGTCACGGTAAGGCGCTGCGTAGCGGTAATGCTCCCCGGTGGTCACCGCATCACTGCGCACACTGACCGTCGCATCCATCGGCGTGGTGGCTGTCCGGTAGTTGTAATCCCGCGTGGCGACGGTGCCGGTGGCAATCCTGTGCCAGGTCCGCACATCCCAGACCGATTCTGCCGCGCCGTCAAACAGGCCCGAGGGCTCGCGGTACGGCAGGCGCACGTCAAACCGGTAGTTCAGCTGGCTGTCGGCAAAAATGTACGTATCCAGACCGCGCACGTCGTCCATCTCCGTGCGCCAGTAAATCCCCACCTCAGACAGAATGCGCCGGATAAACTCCAGGTCCGTTTCCCGCCACTGGGTGATAATTTCACGCGGCGGGTAGGTGCGCTCCAGGCGGAAGTCAAAATCAGGTCCCTCCAGCCCGTGTTTGCGCAGCACCTGCTCAACCACCTCAGGAACGGACTGGTTCTGATATACCGCGCACTGCCGGGTGTATCCCAGCAGCGCCAGGCGGGAACTGAGCGTAAGCCGGTAGTGAGACTGGTCCCTGGATGTGGACAGCCATTCCAGGCGGGTCACCCTGCCGTGGACATTTTTGCCGCTTCGCATCCGGAAGGTGGCATATTTCATCAGCACCTGTTCCGGGGGGATGTTCGCCTGCAGGCAGGTGAACTCAATATCCCACCGGAACGGCTCACTCAGGGCTTCCCTGCCGCGAAAGCGCAGAACATCCGGCTTTACTGGACTGTCATTAATATCCAGAAAATATCGGGTTTGTCCGTCAAAAAGCGCTAACCAGTTATCCATCACGTCACTCCTTCACCGGCACGAGGCTGAACCAACCATCACCCAGTTCAATCGTGCGCGGTTTGTCCGGGTCGAGGTCGTCACGGGTCAGCACCAGACGCCAGCGGTTGTCCTTCTGATCCGGTCGGTTAAACAACCCCACCACCGCCACGAACTGAGTGTCCTCATCCATGGGCATATTGAGCGTCACGCTGCCTTCGGGCATCACCAGCAGCTCTTTTGATGCCAGCACGTCGTCCTTAAGTACCGTATCGGCCTTGCGCAGCAGCGTCTGGTAATCAGCGGCATCCACCGCCTTACGATCCCGGAGCTGATAAACCCGCACCATGGTCGCCAGCGGCGTCTGTGCGCCATCGGCGTTGATGGCCTTGCGCGGGGTAAAATCCAGATGCAGTGTTTTAATTTTCTTGTAGAAGATGGATTTCGTGATGCTGACCGTACCGTCCGTAACGGTCTGAGTCAGACCGCAGCCAGCGAGCAGGCTACAGGCAATAAGCGTCAACGCCCAACAGCGGGTTACTGTTGCCATTCAAAAATTCCTTAATTGAAAGTGGGAATACGTGATTAGTCGAAGCGATAATGTCCGTCTTCAGCGGGGGAGAAAGCAGAACATTGCAACCCTTCATAGCGGCCCAGACTGACGGTCAGAGTTTCCCGGTCATTGCTGAGCTTGCCTTCTTTGAGACCCAGTAAACCGGTCCGGTCCAGCTGGATACGCCTGCCTTTACCAAGGCGCGGTTCAGGCAACAGCCGCACGGGTACCGTGAGGCGCAGTCGGGCATCACTTCGGTAGCCGAGATAGACGCGCAGCAGGACCAGTAAATCGGTATGGAGGACGCCACCGGGTAACCAGCTTTCCGCCTCGGCTGGATCCTCTGTCTCCAGCGTCACCAGCACACGGCTACATGCTTCCTTTGCCGTTTTACCCAGCGTGGCCCGCTGCGAAAGGCGGATGCGGTTTCCGGCACCCAGCCCACTAGGGTTATCGATATGGACCTTCACCGGATCCGGTTCGGTGATAATTGCCCAGGTATTCGGTGCCAGCAGGCTCACCAGGGCCCGGATGCCTTCTGCATTGCGGGTGGGTAATCGCATGGTGCCCAACAAGGCCAGAAAGCGGGAAACCGGCGTTGCCACCTGCTCAGCCGTGCCCGGTATACCGAGTCCCACCAGCCCCAGCAGACACTGTGATGTGGCATCGCGGCCACCCGCCTCGAAGGTCGCCGGATAGGCGTATTTTCGCCAGATCCGGTAATACTGCGTGGTGATCCGGTGGCTAAAAATGTCCAGAAATGAGGTGACCGCCTCATGGCCTTCACGACGCTGCGCAATGTCATCCAGATAGGACGTTGGCAGAGGGGAGTCCACGCCATACACCCCGAGAAATGTCGTGCGGACCGTTGGGGGTAATGTCGGATGGTCTTCGTCGGTCTCAACCGCTTTCAGGGTACTGACCGGGAATCCCATACCAGGCCAGGGCCTGAACCGTACCGGATCGTTGGCCGGATGGCTGGTGGTGCCCAGTTTCGGCGCATCCGGATTTTCCTGCTCCAGCAGCTGGCAGAAACGATAAAAATTGGCCCGCCAGATATCTTTGTTCAGGACCAGAGTCAGCCCGGTACGTGCTGGCTGTGATTCTCGCGCCATCTCAGTCGTTTCCCTGTTGGTTGCAGCACCAGCGTGAGCTGGTTAAAGAGGTGAATATCGGCATAGAGCGCGAAGAACCGGTGCAGCGTCTCGCCGAAGAGATTCACATCGCCTTCGCCTGTAAAATTATCCATGTTAGTCGTAAGATTAATAATCATTTTAAAGTTGGGGCTTGATGTGGTTTTATTGACAATGGTGAATAACCATTTATTTTTCTCTTGTACCAAGCGTTATTTCCTGTATGCGACTGGAGTCTATCCAAGAGGAGTAAATTGTCCCGTTCTTTGCTTGATATTTAATATGCGAGGCACTCCCGGAGTTGTCTTCGACCTCTACATACTCCCCTGGCAAAATGAATAAACCTTGACTTGGAATAGATAACTTATCATCTTTATAGAACTGCAATCGAGCAGTACCAATAACTTTGTAGACTGTTTTTTTGTTCAAGCAGTTAAGATATACTGAAGCATATCTTTCATCAAATTTTAATTTTTCTGGTTTATCTGGGTCAATAGTAATGTCTTCCAAACTGAATTTGAGATAATCATACTTCATCCATAAAAGAAAACCTTCGCCCGGAGTGTCGACGGATTGATTGCTATTGAATTGAACTTTAGCATATATATTATCATTACTGACACGGTCGATGTCTGCTGTAATCAGATCTCTGTCCACTTTCAATTCATTTATCAGATTTGCATCGCTGGAAGCCACTATTTTATCTAGATATTTCGAGCAATTATCAAAATCATCATCAGTAACACCTGAAAATGCTGAGATAGAGTATGTTAGTAACAATAGAGGAAATACTTTAAACTTGATCATTGTTTAGTCTCGGAAAATTCGTTAGTAAATTTAGGTATAATCGCCCCACATTCTTTTCTATATAACTTTTGTGCTGAGTCTTGGGTTGAATACCACCGAGCATAGTTTCCGTCGTGCTTATTGATGTAATACACAATATATTCCATAGAGCTTTCAACGGAATCGAACACTACAAATTGCTTTGGTTTATCCGTGACTTGGGTATTACCTCCCTGTCCACTTAATCCTTTTCCTTCTTTTTTACTCCAAATCCCCGTTGGCTGATATTCTGGGTGCTGCGCAAAAAAATCAGAACTCCATCCATATGCTGGCGGAGTGCCATGTACTTCCATTCCTGGAGCACCACAATGCTGGTATTGACCAGAAGTAAAATGTGTCGTCTCAATGCGAAACATTCTTTCAACTATTACAGACATGTCTTTACCATAATTATCATATATCTTACGTAAAGCATCTTTCCCGTCTTGCACAGTAAAAAGTCCCGCATGTTGTTTTTTTATGTTAATAATCGCCCCCAAAAACATTATTGGGTGCATATGCCAAAGTTCGGGTCCCAGTTTCTCAGTCGTGACATCCTGCATCCATACCATCTTATCGAGAAAATCTTCGCTGTACTTCTTCCATTCCGGCGCTTCTTTCTTCAGCGCATTCAGGAACGGTTGCCAGATAGCATCGCCTTTTTTGAAGTACCAGTCGCTGGGATGTTTTACGATAGTTTTCTGAATGACCTCACGATAGTCAGGATTATGTAGAGCTCTCCAGTATTCCATTGGAGAATAACGATCGCTTCCACTGTCTATTTTATCAAGAAGGCGCTGATAATTATGCTTTACCAGGGCGTGACTGGTTCGCGTATCACCGGTCGCGGCCTCGTAAAGTGAGTTGATAAGGCTGCGGAAGAATCCAACAGGCTGATTCTTTCCATCAAGGTAATCAAAGCTGGTCGGTTCTGCGGTTTCAGTTCTGAAACCAAGCTTTGCCAGATCATACTGTGACAGAAGCTGCGGTTCTGCCTGGCCTTTGGGTACGTAGGCATTCTCTGGTCGCAACTGCCAGTATTCCTGTCTGGTCGATTTATCGACTTCTGTCTGCACCTGTTTCAGTGGCAGGATCCCTGTTCTGGTCGTCACTCTGGTATCCTTTGTGAATGTACCGGTTGCAACATCCTTTTTGTACAGCGCCAGGCCAGGAGTGTATTTCAGCCAGAGCGGATTCTTTTCTCCCGCCTGTTCGGGATTGGTCAGAAACTTTTCCAGATTGTCATCCATGCTCGTGCATTCAATATGTACCTGGTATCGGGCCTCATATCCCCCGTCCTTAGGTGCCTGATAATATCCCATATGACCAACAGGATCACCGGCAGTGATGGAGAACGGAGACGGACACACAACCTGGTCAAATTTCATGGCCTCTTTGGCTGGAGGCATAAGCTTGCGCCACCATGACGGACCAGCGCCGGGAGCGGGTTTAATATTATTATTATCCACTACCACCCAGTAACGTTTACCGAGGATCAATGAGGTACTGACCTTTTGCTTATCATCTGTATTACCATCGGCATCAGGTAAACTTTTCAACGTCACAAGACCATACCGGCGCTGGTTATACCCCGCCGCGTTAAGACTGGTATCAGAGGAGTCCCATTCAACGCCTGCCCCCACAGGCATATACCCTGCAATCTGAGGCTGAAGTTGTTCAGAAGTCAGTTTTGCCGTGAGCCAGTCCATTTCAGAAAACGCTTTAAGTGTATCCTGAGTAATCCACTGATTTTCCGATTCCGACTCATAAGCAGAATACGGAGCCAGGTGCATATACAGGGTATAGAAATGAAGCCCGCTGGATTCCGTTTCACCCGGCTGAATGTAGTGTTTTACCAGGACGAATGAACCGGAGAAACTCAGCGGTCCGGATTCCCATGCAATCGTCTGATAATCCTTGCAGATACGATAAGCAACCACTTCCCCGTCAGCCATGCATCGAATCGCCTGCTCACCTTTAAAGGGAACCGGGAAATCCATCGCTTCAAGAGGAGATTTACCACTGAGTGCGCACCACGGGGTCGTGGCTTCGGTGATATGGATCCCGCCATGCCACATTCCACAGCGGCCTATCGCATATTGTCCGGTAGACTCCCCCGCTAAATGGGAGAGAATATCTTCCTGGTTAATAAATTCCTTGCCCCGGTTGTTAGAGGGAATTGGCCAGACAATTTTGGGTAACACAGACACGATTCACACTCCCTGTCAGTCACTAAACGATTTACAGACGACCTGATTGACATTCATGATCTCAGCCAGGTCGAAAACCGACAATAAATCTTCCGCTGTTAACGAATCAGGTTCATCTTTAGCTGGACTTGGGTTCTCGTCCTCTTCACAAGCTATGTCTGCATCAATATGTGTATTCAAACTCTTAGGCATAAGCTGACTCCATTTTATAATTTAGGGCTAACGTCAGCCCGGTACGTACTGGCTGTGATTCTCGCGCCATCTCAGTCGTTTCCCTGTCGGTTGCAGTACCAGCGTGAGCTGGTTGAAGAGGTGAATATCGGCATAGAGCGCGAAGAACCGGTGCAGCATCTCCCCAAAGAGATTCACATCCCCCTCGCCTGCAAAATTGTCCATATTCAGCGTGACCTCAATATCCACACCCCGGAGCATAAAGCCCTTCTCAAAACGGCGGATCAGGGTGTGCTTCACGGCAACTATCGCTTCAAGACGACGGCGGTTCATCTCATCGTCAGTCCAGTCATAGAGCGCCAGCGTTCCCCGCAGGACCTCCGGATTGTCCATCATACTGAGGAAGTTTGAGCCGAGATGGCTCATCACCCGCCAGTGGAAGCGATCGTTTGCCGGGGGGTACAGCGGCATCGTTGGTGCTGTGACATTCAGGACCCTGACGGGCACTTTGCCGGTTTTGACCACCCTGTCCAGCAACGTACTTTCCAGTGCTTTGCGCGGAAGCTGGCCGTTGGTGCCGGTTATTCGCATCGAGAGGGACTCCGGTTTATCGGACAGCTGCTCCAGTTCGAACGAGCGGCCCCCGAGAATTAACCAGGTGTCATACAGGCCAGAGGGGCCTCGTTTCACGCGGGTGTGGTAATAACGTTCAGGGGCATCGTGGCGCATCATACCGCCCCGGTGCCGGAAACTGGTAAAGGGCACATAGGGATGTTTGCCATTCTTCACCGCGCCGTGGATGTTATCGACGCTATAAATCTCTGTGTGACCATCCTGAAGACGCAGCGGCCTGAGCAAATATTCGTTTTCCAGCGGGTTAAGCGTCAGCGGGTCGGCTTCAAGGGTAAAGAGATTGATGACCGGCGCACAGTGCAGCCGGAAGTTTTCTGTCTCAAAAGGCAGATCGGATGACCAGGCTTCACTGAGCACAATGTCGATTTCAAACCAGGTGCTGGCCTCAGTGAGCCCGATGGAGTCGAGGCCGCGTAGCTCAACAAACATAAATTTAGGACGGAAGCTGAAATACTCCAGCAGCAACTGGTAACCGCTGAAGGCGGTATCGGCTTTCTTCCACAGGCCATCATTGTCATCAAAGCCCATGGGTTTACACCAGCCGTCAAACTGATGACGTTCGGTGTACGTCCCAGCATGACGGGCATACATGGCATGTACACGACGGGTCATTGCCAGATGCAGCGCTGCGCTAATTGGACTCTCCGCATTAAGAAAAATGGCGACTTTGTCGATTTCGGCTTTACTCCAGTCCACTTTTTCAGGGCATTCGAAGCGCAGACGAATAGCGGAGCGGCCATCGGTTTCCGTATGCAGGCGGGCGTCCGCAAGGTGCAGTGGTTGCAGGGGAACATCGCGGGTCGTCCGATACTGACAGGCGGTTTTATGCGGCCCGACAGGACGTGAAAGAATGGAGAAGCCTTCCGCGAGCATTTCGGCCTGACGCAGACTACGCCAGTCAGGGGAGAACTCAACGATGGACAGCGACGGGATAGTCCGCATATAGTGCGGCCACAGCAGACTCACCAGCCCTTCGGTGAGCTCCGGCAGATCATCATCCAGCTTTTCACGTAAACGGCCCATTAGGAAGGCAAAACCTTCAAACAGGCGTTCCACGTAGGGATCGCGGGCGCCGGGTTTATCCAGATTAAGCATTGCTGCCCGATCCGGATGGGCACGGGCAAACTCTTTACCGGCTTCTCGCAGGTAACGCATCTCTGCTTCGTAATAGCGCAGGGTTAAATCATCCATGCACGGCATTCCTGAAAATTATTAAAGAAAACATTAGACACAGAGCACCATGGCACGGGCTGGGTCAATGGCAATAAGTCCGGCAAGTAAGGACTCCATCTCAGGCATCAGACGGGATTTATCAGATTCGCTGCGACCGGCTTTCATACGTAGCAGCTTCAGGCGACGGGCCTGAACTTCAAACAACAGAGTGGGCTCCCAGTCTTCAAGCGTCAGCTGTGGTGCACTGGTGGTCAGTTCGCCAAGCAGATGAAGCGCCATTTCGTTTCGGCCATACTGCTCTGCCACACGGGCCATCAGCAGACGTATCAGCCAGCGATGGCGTGGTGTGTCCATCCCCGGTCGGGACTGAAGCCAGGCAAGCGCCGCTTCGGGCCCTTCCGTGTCTCCCTTTTCCATGGCTTCGGACTCAAGGAGCAGCACATCATCAGCGTGACCATTAACGACGTTAGCGGGTTCATCACCGTAGATCCGGCCTTCTTCATTCACTTTTTCAGCAATCCAGGCGGTGGTAACTTCGTCGGCAAAAGGGGTACCATCATTCCATGCCAGCCCTTCAAGACCCGGGAGACGTATAAGCAGCAGCCGCAGATCGAACAGGACGGAGTCTGTCCAGGCATCCCAGGGATGACCGGCATGGCTGAGCCCCTGCCAGAGGTACCACTGAAGATCGAGCCAGAAATGGTTGACCCCTTCGCAATACATCTGGCTGGCCTGCTCAACCAGCTCAGTCCAGTTTTTCTGAAGATATAGCCGTTTGAGCTGCGCGCGATACTCAGGTTTTGGGGGGATCAAGCGGGTACGTCCGCTACTGTCCAGCGGAGGAAGCTGATCGACCGTATCCCACCGCACGGTTTTTATCAGCCGGTGGGAGGCAAGCCACCCCAGCGGTTGCTCACTCAACCAGCAGGAAAGTAGCTTTGCCTGGTCGAGTAAATCGCGGCCTGATTTCACGGCTGACAGCTTCGGTGAATCCGAGTGGGCAGCTTCACGCCCGTGCTCCTGAGCACTGCTGTTCTGGGGGACCAGAGCTTCCATACCACCTGAACGTGCAAGGCGGTTTTCAAGTGCGGTACAAAACCCTGCAAAAGACGGTTTTTCAGCTTCCGACCAGTCGGACACGGCGGATTGAATCAGGTTTATGGCACCAACCGTCAAACCAGCATCATTGCTGTCCACCTCAGGCCATAACTGCAGGGCATCAATAATTTTTGCACTGTTGAGCCACTCCAGAGCAGCTTTACGGGCCACCGGGCGTCTTGGATGACATGCCTGTCCGTAGCGGATCAGCATCGCGGCAAGAAGCAGTAAACCTTCGGACAGCCCTTTTTCACCGTCGCGGCTGAGTCGGGCCAGCACGTACCAGGTCACCACACGAATATCTTTGGCACATTCACAAAGACACTTCGGGGCCAGGTCACACAACAGAGCCGAATCTGTACCTGAAAGCTTATTAATCTCTTCACGCATCAGCTGAAAATTATCGTCGTATGCGGGATCGTCTCCGGTTGCATTTTCTGGATTGATTGGTTTTAGCCAGTTATCCCAGAGTGGCAGGGCATCATGTGCCCGGGAGATGAGACGCTGCCTTTCTTCCTTGCTTGTGGCACAGGTGGTTAACAAATCTTCCGATGAACTCATTCTTTTTCCCGTTTTTAATCTCTTTCATAAATCTCACGACAGTTTTTGATCTCGTCACTGAAGCTCTTCTTCGTCAGCAGCGACGCTGAAAATACTGTCGGGCAGCGTGAATCCCTGGAGCTTCAGTAACGCAAGCGGACCATCACCTAACTCACTGCGCATCACAAACTTCAGCGGATTCCCGTCGGGCGTGATCCACACCAGTTGCGTGCGGCTCGCATCAAGAGGCGTAATAAGGGCTTTATCCAGCAGGCGAATGAGCCCCCAGTTACCCTGGTTACTGGCATAGAGTTGCATGCCACTGTTGACGCTGCGCCAGCTTAAATTTACGCCCGGATAATATGTGTTTCCCGGCCAGGTAAAACTCTGCCAGCTTTCCGTCTGATTGAAGTAGTCAAGATTCTGCTCATCAAGAGTCAACTGCACTCTGGCAACATCCCGTGAAGGACGCGCCATCAGCTCGAAGTGAACACCCGCATCCCCCTGCGAGAATACGATATCGGACAGTTCCGCCAGCTGATTTATCGCCAGAAGGAAATCCGGACTGACAACCATCCCCTGACTTGCGGAAGGGTCAACGACCCAGCGGTTTCCTTCCTGGTGGAGGATCCCGCCGAGATTCGTTTTCAGGAAGGTCGTGATTCGACCCGAGTCGCTACGCAGGAACTGAGCCAGTAGCGGCAGGGAAGCATCGCTGCCGGTGGCTTTAAACGGGTACCGTCCCGCAAAGGCCTTATTCCACTGATCGACAATGGTCGTCTGCCAGCGGGCATTGAGGCTCCCCGCAGCCGGGGCAAGTACTTGCCGCCAGGCCAGATCCAGCGGCTGCACAAATAACGACTGACCAAATCCATTCCACTCCTGCCCCAGGCTTGCCGCAACCAGACTGCCGTAATCGCGGGTATCGGTCAGATCGATGGCTTTGCCCTGGAACACGGTCTGGGCCAGCATCTGCGACATAGCCTGCGGATCCGGGGCGCTGGTGACCTGCTGAAGCTTCAGCCGCACCTGGGTAACGCGGGCCAGCCAGGACTGGAAGCTGAGGTTACCGTTGGTACCGGTGCCCTCTTTACCTTCCATCAGCCCCATTAGCGGACCGAACACTCCATCAAGCGGACCTTCAGGGCCCTGAGCCTGCTCTATAAATTGTTTTGCATTTTTTTTCTGACCAATTAGCTTTTTCGCTGAGTCCACTATCGAGTCGGCCAGCGCCTCACCCTTCTGCCCCGTTTTTCCCTGCCAGGCCAGCGTGTTCATCAGAGCCACCAGCGGGGACTGGCGGACATCGCCTATCAGACTGAGCTGGGCAATCGCTTCGGAAAGTGACGTAGCTTCCTGCCACTGTATGCTGTTGACCATATTCAGCCAGGCATTACCAAAATCGGTAAAATAGCGTTCAGTCAGGCGGGCCTTCAGCGCCTCCGGGGAGATATCGCTCCCTGTCTGGTGCATCTTATCCGTCAGTACCCAGTCAATTTCATCGCGGCGTGTCTTGACGACCTCGTTAATCGCATCCTGAACCTGCTCTTCCCAGGCCTGACGCGTAAACATACCCGGGACGACTTCGTCAGTGCTGAATACCGTAGTGGCATCGGTGTCGCCGGTCATATCGGCAAGCGTTAAATCAGGCCAGTTGCTGGCCACGCGCTTAAGCATGTCCTGATATAACCCGGACTCAGCGTTCCGCTGGCCAATCTGCTTGAGCAGGATCTGACGGACCGTGCTTATTAATTCAGCGTCAGGCTTAATTTTCCATTCCGGATGAGCCGGGAGGTTCTGCGCATAAAAGCCCAGCAGTTTCGGTGCCAGGTCCTGCCATGTGCCATCCGGCACATTCTGGCGTTTCGGTAAGGCTTTCAGGACGTTTTTTGCCAGCCAGTCAGCGTCTGCTTTGTCAGGACGGGCCAGCATCAGATAACTTTTGAGCACGTCGTAGGTATGCTGTGTGCCCTGCGTTCGGGCATCACTGGCAGGAGGAAGTTGCACAAACGCATTCAGTTGCTGTCTGAGATGGTCTGCTGTGGTATCCCTCATCAGCTGTACGTTATTTTTCGCATACAGGGGCCAGAGTGCGGCCAGCGTATCGCTGTCCTGATTAAGACCAAATCGGGTGTACCACGGAGCACCGGTCGCCTCACGATGTTGCAGACGGGCAATCGCTTGCTGGAGGACGAGCTGGTTGTGCAGGCGTTCAGCAAGTGGTTTTGCGGTATCCGCTGCCTGCCTCGCCGTTTCCTGTGCCTCATAAATCTGGGTACGGTTAACGATCAGGGAAAGCAATGTACCGGTCCCCCACAGGACAATCAGGGAAAGCAGAATTAATCTCAGCATCTTCTGCCAGTCGAAGCCCAGCTTCCTGCCGCTGATGGCATCACAGTCATCATTGACGGCTTTCCATGTCGGTGTGTCGAGGCGCGTGTTCGGTACCGTTCCGGCAACGGCCAGTTCAGGGCTGAACATGACACCGCGTAAACGCCAGGCCGCAGATCCCTGCATTAACCCACTGAGCAAAACAGTCAGACTGGCATTCAGTTCGTGTTGCAGACGGGAAGATAACTGGAGCAGGCCGTTATGAGCCGGATTATTCAGTATCTGTGCCATACCGGCTTTTTGCAGGCGCTGAGACAGCGTAGTCAATGCCTTATCCGCCTCTTTTATAGTGCCTTCCGGTCCGAATATCACCCCTGTCGCTGCCGTGTCCGCGTCCTGCTGAGCGCCTTTGGCTTTATCAGTCAGCCACAGCCAGACAGGTGCCTGCCAGCCCAGCTGATGATCGGCTTTCTGGCGGCAACGCAAGAAAGCATCCCGTTCGCTGTCTGTCGGGAGGGCTGAAGTACTCATCACCTGAATAATGCCATCAACCGGCTGGCCGGATCGCAGACGCTTCAGTTTTGAAAGGAAGATCTCATCCGGGAGTGACTGCGCATCACCGCCATAAATCAGTACGTTGCCGTCACCTTCCTGCCAGAGGTCATGGCACAGACCCGGGGCTGCTTTATGGACGTCGTCCGGGTTGCCCATCACCAGCAGGAGTCGCACCTTACGCTGCCATCGGCGTCCATAGCGAAAGCGCAGGTGTTCGGACACGGCGTCTTCGCTGAAGACCGGTTCGTCGTCATCTTCTTCACTGAGAATGGTGTTCGTCACCGGAGTGATACTCTCAGCCTTTTTCTGGCCCCACTGGAAATACAACCCGGATTTACCGGCGAAGTCGAAAGCCTTCTCTGTCAGCCAGCCGAGTAAAAACATCGCGGCAACCATAATGGCGCAGAAAGTGAGTATGCGCTGGCCGTCATACGGTCCAAATCCGGTGGCCGAGGCCACGTTTTCCGGAAAGGCATAAAACAGAAATGCCACGATGGCTGTCAGAAAAAAAGCGACAGTCACAACGGAGCCGATGAGTGTTTTAACTTTTACCTTAGACATTCTTAGGCGATTCCTTGCGAACTTCTTCTTTGGTGATGACGGCGACCCAGATGTCGTCCTTGTCAGCGGCGGGTTGTGCGGCGATAACCTGCGACCCTCGTTGTTCAACGCCAGCATTAGCAAGCGTGATGGCCAGCCATGGAGCTGCATGGCCGGTATATCCCAGCACGGGATCGATACTGGAATTGTCTTCTGAAAGACTAAATTCCACTTCACTCTCTTCGCAGGCATTATTCCAGCCGCTGCCCGACGTCAATGTGGGACCGGAGATCCAGCTTCCTTTGAGTTCATTGGGCAGGGTCTTCGACCAGAGCAGCGCCCGGGTAAGTGTCTTTGTGAGCGTTGTTTCTGTTCCCCTTTCGGGGCGATGAAGGCGAAGCGCATCCGGCCAGGCATGGGCTTTGCGGTTGCTCAATACCACCATTGAGACAGCATCAGCTTCTTCTTCCCGGGGAGACGCCGGTAACGACAGCGTGATGGCAACCAAAATGCCCGGGGTGTCCCATCGCTTGTCCAGCCAGGCATCAAACGCCCCCAGCCCTTTTCCGACCATCAGGCGAAAAATCCTGCCCGTCTTGAGTGAGAGATCGGCTTTAAGCTGCTCTTCAAACAGGGGATACACATCGCTATCACAATCCAGCACCAGCCAGCATGGCAGTTCGGGCGGAAGCGGTTTAACTATCCCCTCTACACGCGTGGTCAGTTTATTAACCGCTGCTTTTAGCGCCTTCGTTAAATCTGTCTGATACTCTGGTAATGCCGCGTATCTGACCGGTTTGTCACATCCTCTTGGGCGAGAGAATTCGATAACAGGAGCTGCGACTTTCATTGCCTTCAGCAGGTCATCGGCTTTGTTTCCGGCCGGACTCTGAATATAAGTACCGAGGATCCAGGCGCAGCGTTGACCGCGCAGAATTTCACTGTCAATAAGCGCTTCTCGCTCGACATTACGGGACTCGGCCCCCACCTGTTCGGCTTTGTAGGCAAACCGGCGTAAGCCGAAAATAAGCCCCCAGGTGCAAAACGGGAGGCCCAGCGCGGTGAACCAGAAGACAAATCCGGTTCGCTCTGACGTCCAGCACCATAGCGTGAGCGCTATGCCCCCCAGCATGACAAACGCGAGGAAGAGCAGCCAACGCCCGGTACTGGGGCGCACTATCTTAGGTGCCTTTTCAGGGATGGCATCCAGCCAGACGGGCATAATCAGGCAACCTTTGCAGCGGAAAATGAACTGATCAATGTGCAACCACAGGCACATTTGTGGCCGTGAAAGGCAACCGGGATACCATGATCAAGGTAATCAGGGTTTCCTTCTACGATGGTTGTAGGGCCATGTCCCGGAACCGGGCAGGACACTTTGTCACCTTTACGGGCAACGCCAATACCGCCGAATTTCATCGTTTCTGAGGCGGTCAGTACTGAACCACCGTGGGTGGTTATATCGCCTTTGCGGATAATCTGGAGCATTAATAAGGACCTCTGCGAGTTAATAATTATCATTAGGTTAAAGTAACTATCCTCCAGACATATTAATCCTGAATCTGTTCCAGTAAGTCATTTAACTCATTCACTCTTGAAATATTCATGTCCATACGGCATACGCTGTACATTGGCGAACCGATTATAAATCCTTGAACATCACACCAATTTTCACGTGAAGTAATCCAGTTTTTTGCGCCGACTCGAATTTACTTGTAATGTCAGGTATTCCACGCGCTTTAATTATTCTGTATATTTTCTGGTAAACAATGTTCATGTCTTTCTTTGCGGCGTCTGATGCTTGGTCGGCACAGCCCATTACAACAGAGTTATTTATATCTTGATTCATTTTACGACAATCAGTTTCAATCCTGGAATAGTCGGTTAGTACAGCATGTGAAATGCAAGGGAGTATTAGAAGTAAAGTCAGTGCTTTGTTCTTAATATTCATTTAATTTGAACAATCCAGTAGAGGCACTGGTAATTTAACTTACCTATAAGTGCCAGGTTCTACAATTAAAGAGACCCATTCTGGACTCAATGGCATGTATATGCTTTTGAATAGTTATTCTGTATCATACTCGTCACCATTCCATCGCAAGATATATTTAGATCCGCAAAAAATATCTTTTAGCCCTTTGTGTGATTTTTTTTGATATTCCAATGGATGTACACATATATGCTGCATCTATTGATTTTCCATCATGCATTGTGATTTCGAATGTTAAAGTAGGAGAGTTGTCGAGATTAGACATACAGTCCGATTGATCACAAGTACCTGGTGGTGTTGAACTCAGAAACGTATACTCGATGATATCTTTTTCACCGTCACCATTTAAGTCAGTAGTAACGCAACCTGTTTGCCCATCGACAAAATCAGAGTTTTTAACCTTACTTGCCGTTACCAGCATATCAACATCTTTGGTTTGAGAACATTGAGCATATGTTGCCGATGCCATTAAAATTAACATAGCTAAAGAGAATTTTATGTTCATTTTAATAATTATCAACCGCCTTCATATAGGTTTTAATAAAATCATTTAGTTGCTCTACACCATTATATTCGCATTGGTTTTCTATCAAATCTGTTCGTTGACCTTCCATCGAGTTATATAAGCTGCATCGTTCAGAAATATACTTCCATTGACTATTATAAAACACCATATCAATTGAATACTCCTTGCCAGATTTGGTAATAATCTCTTTAATGGAGACCTCTGTTTTTTTGTGCTGGTTTGTATGCAGTCGATCATATCCGGATAAGATCGCATCGAGGAATTGCAAACTTGTGATAATATTGCAAAAGAAATTACTGGCAAGCTAATGGATAATGCGAATAATATGATTTTCACCCTTTAGCCCCAATTTAAGCTAAGTAATTTTAAGATTTGAAATGCTGAGGCTTTTTGTATGACAAACCTCTGATTTTTGTAAAAATCTAACAAGTTTATCCATATGTGAACAACGCTAATTATCATTCATTACATTTTCAATTTCTTTTGTTTTTTCTCTAAGTGATGGGTCCTTTTTGCATACGCGAAGAGGGAGTGCCTTGAAGTTGAATATTCTGGTTATTTCTTTTGATTCCTTTGATGCCTCAGACTGTATGTAACAACAACCGTACCCATAGCTATTATTTGTGTTAATAAATTCTTTAGAAGGAAAGCCAACTAAATATTCCATTCCCTTTGGCCCTTCTTTTCCTTGGGTTGAAATTGTCCAGTCGCCATCTTTATCCGTCAACCAGTAGTTTCCTGGAGTTGGATTTTCTAACCATCCACATCTATTTTCTTTATCATATAATGACGGGGCGATTAGTAAAACTAACAAAGCTATTTTTTGTTCAAGATATCTCTCCTGCATTAAGTTGTTCTAAAAAACTTTCCGCAGAATGTTTGATTTCATCTACCGGAAGCATTGTATTTTTGAATCCATCAAAGCAAAAACCATAGAGCCTGTCAATAAATCTGTTTTACTAAATAATTATTGAAATTAATGACTATCAGATCAATAAAGGTCGGGGATAATATCCTGCATAGGCTCCAAATCTAGCGTGGTAGATTTCTCATTTATTTCTTTCCCTGATAGATTAAATGTCTTGAACGTTTCACCACATGAATTGCAACCACCTGCGCCGGATAAAATAATTATGTCATTTTTACATGAGGCTCCGTAGAAGACGAAATTCATCATTTTTATTTTTTCTTCTTTGCTGTTAATGCGTTCTACAAGACCTGTAGACTTTGATAGATCATGGTTTTCCTTACCAAGGACGAAAATTTGCTTGCTGCAAATTGGTATGTCAAGTTTACCCTGATTACCTTTAAGGTTATTTACACTACAAAATGATTCGATACTGTATTGAACACCACCGCAAGATGATTTGAAAACATTTGCAGTACTTGCATAGCAAAATGCTGGCAATAACAGAATGCCAATAAGACGTTTCATAAATTCACCGAGCGTTTTTTTAAAATCACCACTTCAACTTTTGAAGGCAATTAATTTTACAACTGGAGCTATGCTGACAAATCACCGACCAGTGATTATAGGAAATGTAGCTATTTTAGCTTCGCTAGTTTGTTGTCTTTAAATACCCACACCTCAGATTTTTTAGAATCATTGATATCTTGAATATTAATTTTGACTTTATCGCCGTCATTATTAATCATTACAGACCCCATGCAATAATCTATCGGTTTATGCACCTGGATTTTATTTTCAGAATCCAAGGAAATGATTCTGATTGCTCCTGCCTCACAAGCATTTCCCATTGGAGAGTCCTGGAATATCCATACTCCAGTCCAAGAGTCTGCAAGGAGAGAGTAAGATGTTAAATAGGAAGGAGATTCATACTCACAGTCATGCTTCGAAACAATTTTATCATTAAAAGATATTTCACATTGGTTTCCATTTTTTATTGAATGGACTGTGGGCAAGTCGAAACTGTTTGCCATACTATACATAGGTAAAAGTGTAACTATCAAACACAGAATTTTTTGCATGTTAACCTCGATATCCGTCTGTCATTCCTAATTTTAATTTCTTTCTTACTTTAAAGCCTGCTTCATATTTGGTTATTGCATTGTCTTTATTCAGATCTAAGCCTTTATTATCATTATAGCTTCTCCCTTCATCATACAAGATGAAACTGTTTGGTTTCCCTACAGCCCTGGGGCAGAATATAACCATATAAACATCTTCAATTGTTTTAATCTTTCCAGTGTAAGGTTTGAAATATTTTTCCACATAATCCATTTGCTCAACCGAGGTCATGCCAGCCAATTCATTAGTTGTCGTGCCTAAAGAGCGCGCAGTATTCGACATAAATTGTATCAGGCCAGTAGCACTTCCATTCGGATTTTTAACGCTTGGGGAAAAGGTTTCTCCTGTTTCAAATGCCATACATGACATCAAATAATCTGGGTTTATTTCCAGTCGTTCACAAACTTCAATAACCTTAAGCTTAAATTCTTTTGAAACTTTAGCACCCCATGCGATCTTATCAAGATTTTGGTCCTTTAATGAGCCAAGGAATCTAAGCGGGTGCATATGCCATAACGAAGGCCCTAATTTCTCAGTTGTAACATTCTGCATCCATGCCATTTTATCAAGAAAATCCTCACTGTATTTCTTCCATTCCGGAGCGTCTTTTTTCAGCGAATTAAGGAACGGTTGCCAGATAGCATCGCCTTTTTTAAAATACCAGTCGCTTGGATGTTTTACGACTGTTTTCTGAATAACATCACGATAGTCGGGATTATGAAGCGCCCTCCAGTACTCCATTGGAGAATATCGGTCACTTCCGCTGTCAATTTTATCCAGCAGGCGCTGATAATTATGCTTCACGAGAGCATGACTGGTTCGTGTATCATCTATCGCGGCCTGGTAGAGCGAATCGATGAGGTTACGGAAGAATCCAGCAGGTTGTTTTTTTCCATCCAGGTAATCAAAGCTGTCAGGTTCTGCGGTTTCAGTTCTAAAGCCCAGCTTTGCCAGATCATACTGCGACAAAAGTTGAGGTTCCGCCTGGCCTTTGGGGACATAGGCATTTTCTGGTCGCAAGTGCCAGTATTCCTGTTTGGTCGACTTATCAACTTCCGTTTGCACCTGACTCAGTGGAAGGGTCCCCGTTCTGGTTGTTACCCTTGTATCCTTTGTAAATGTTCCTGTTGTAACATCTTTTTTGTACAACGTAAGGCCCGGAGCGTACTTCAACCAGAGTGGATTCTTTTCTCCCACCTGCTCAGGGTTGGTTAGGAACGTTTCCAGGTTATCATCCATACTCGTGCATTCGATATGAACCTGGTATCGCGCTTCATATCCGCCATCCTTCGGTGCCTGATAATATCCCATATGACCAACAGGGTCACCTGCACTGATAGCAAAGGGAGTCGGGCATACTACCTGGTCAAATTTCATCGCTTCTTTTGCTGGCGGCATGAGTTTCTGCCACCAGGAAGGCTGTACCATCCCATCAGTACCAGGAGACAGGTTGTTTTTGTCCACAAGCATCCAGTATTGCTGCCCTGGCTTCAGGGATGTTTTCTTGCCCTTTTTCAACGCCTGTTCTGAGAGGCTAACAAACGTAACAAGACCATACTCTCGCTTATTAAATGCAACGGTATGGAGTCCGCTGTCTGTTTTATCCCACTCAACAATAGATCCTTTTGGGATCGTGCCCTTGCGATAGCTTTCACTGGTACTTTTATTATTGGTACTGGCGGTCATGACCCATTCTGGATCGTAGGCAGTAAGCGTATCCTGGACTGTCCACTTTGTTTCCGCCGGATTGACATTATAGGCTGAATAGGGGGCCAGGTGCATATACAGGGTATAGAAATGCAGACCACTGGATTCCTTCTCCCCCAGTTGAATAAAGTGTTTAACCAGAACAAACGAACCGGAAAAGCTAAGCGGGCCGGATTCCCATCCAAGCGTGAGATAATCCTTGCAGACACGGTAAGCGACCACTTCGCCGTCAGCCATGCATCGCACTGCCTGTTCACCTTTAAAGGGGACCGGGAAATCCAGTGCTTCAAGAGGAGACTTTCCACTAAGAGCACACCACGGGGTCGTGGCTTCAGTGATATGGATCCCGCCATGCCACATGCCACTGCGGCCAATCATATACTGCCCAGTGGATTCTCCCCCGACATGAGAGAGGATCTCTTCCTGATTATCGAACTCACTTCCCCGGTTATTGGAAGGGATCGGCCAGACAATTTTGATATTTCCTTTTTGGGAAGCCGATGCCTCCGGAGCAGGGCTACTGTTGTCAGAGTAACGGTAAAGCTTATAAGCAATGTTGTTGGTTCGATAGGCTTGTGCCGGGTAAAAGCCTTTGTCCTGGACAAAATCGGAGACCCATTTTGTCCCATTAAACATAGCCATGTGACCATGTTCATGGCCCGGTGCGGCCTGAATAACAACAACATCCCCTGCTTGCTGCCCTGAGATGGAAAATACATTCCCTGCATGGACGGTTGTTGCGCCGTCCACGACCTTGAAATTATTTTCCTCAAGCCACGGACCGTAGTCTTTAGCCGAGTTAATGCCTGAATGGCTGGAGGACGCGCCGCCCTGAATTAACGCAATTTTGACATAATGAGCGCACTGCGATTGACCATATTTCAGGTGGTCATCCAGACCACGCTTGAAGCGATTTTCATTATTTCTGGCGATGACCGCTGCATTCGAATTCAGAGTAGTAATGGCACTTACTTTGTTGAACATGTCATCACCGTTAATTATCGTTACAATGGCCAGTCGCGTTGGATACAAATAAGACTGAGTCTATGAGCCATTTACCATTAGCTCGGACAAGGTTGATTTTATATTTTGACTCACTTTCGCTGTGACCCAGCATCAATTCTATAACGGCTTTGTCTTTATCCAAAGATGAAGCATTCGTAGAAATTTCACTCACCCACTCAGGGCAAATATCCTGAACATTCGTGAAGTAGTCAGCCCCTGAGTCATCCTCACTTTTGAGTTTCTGAAGATGTTTTGTTGTAAAGCTGTCTATAGCGCTCTGGCTTTTTTCGAGACCATGCCCAACGTCCGGGTCATTCCAGGCTGTCAGGTAGTCAGCATAAAAATGCTGAACAACAGATTCTGGTGAACTTTCAATTTTCGTCGCCCCGGACACATTTCCGAAACTAAAGCATGAAAAAATGAATAAAAGTAAGGCATAGAATATCGACGTTAATTTTAAATTGGTTTTCATTGTATTCGTCTTTCCTTGTTATGAACGGCTTCACTTCAGAGTGTTTAAGAAATCGACCACTAAATGGTTTTCTGCTCAATCATTAAATGACTTGCTGCTGATTTTGCTTTCCTGAGTGATATCCGTCAGGCTGAAATTGGGTGTTTCGTTGGGAAGGTTTGCGCCTGAGCCTGGTACCAGATAGTCAGACGCCTTCATAATGAACTCACCAGATGAGCCGTGTTCAATGCCGTTCTTACTCAGCATCAGATAAGACCCGCCACCATTAAGCGTCAGTGTTTCCGGGGTGCTGATAATAATTTCGTCTTCACTACTGGTCACCGTCAGCTGTTTTTCAGAAAACAGTGCCATCGTATTATGCTGAGCCTGAATCTCGATGTCTCCCTGGTTAGCAACCAGCTTCGCCCCGTCTTTATGCACAAACAACCCAAGCGCTTTTTCAACGCTCACGGACAGATTTTTCATCGCACCGACATCAAGATGCTGGCCTGCATTGATCATGGTATTGCGGGCGCTGCTGAGCTGAAGGTGTTCACCTGAGGTCAGTGCCACCCCCTGCGGCGCACTCCCCAGCAGGACCGCAGACTGGAGGTCCCTGATTTTGTCGGTTACGAGACTAATCTGGGTATTGATATCATTCGCCAGCGCTCCGGCGGCTTCGGCGGCGCTGTTCAGCGCCTGCATCTGGCTGTTGGCCTGGTTAATCTGACTTATCGCAGACGCCATTTCCAGCACCGGCCCCTGGGCTTTAGCCTGGGCATCCGCCGTCAGGAACAGCCCTTTTGCCGCACGCACTGCGCCATGCTCGTCCGTACGCAGTTCAAAACCGGCGCCGCGCTTTTCACGCTGGCCATTGACCAGGTGTCCCATGTTCAGCTGCGTTTTGCCGTATTCCGTCGCGAGCTTGATATGCTCTTCCTGGCGCATATCCTCCATCCGCAGCTTATTGTTCGCCGGCGTGCGCCACACATTCCGCGTATGGTTGTCACTGGTGACGTGGTCCGGGTGTTCTGAATCATGCAGGGCATAAGCGATGTAGGGACGATCCGGGTCTCCGCCGTCAAATACGACGGCCACTTCCGTTCCGTCGAGAAGCGGTGAGTGGAATCCGTACTTATCACCGGCATACGGTTTAGCCAGCCGCAGCCACAGATACGCATAACCCTGTTCAGCACTGTTGCGGTCAACGTCCAGCTTCACCCGGTAGCGGCCCTGTGCATCGAGCCAGGAATAGGTGTCACCTTTCTGTGTGCTTTCCACCCGGGCAGGCAGCGAGCCGGATATCACCGGTCGACTGAGCAGTGCCGGACGATAACAGACGGTTTCACTGTAGGGGATACCCTCAAACGTCAGCGTAAAGCTACTTTTGCGCGAACCACTGGTGCGCACCTTGGTGATGACGATGCCTTCCCTGACGGCATCGGGGAGCGTTCCGTCCGTTTCCAGTACCTGACCCGGAGCCAGATGAGGACTGGAGGAATGCCCGCTGACGCGATACTGCGCGTTCAGCATACGTTCGTGACGCAGACGGGCGAAATTCGCCCCGGTCTCCGGGCTTTCAGCGTCGCCAGCGGTCAGGAAGGGTTCCGCATAATGGTACGTTTCTCCGGTGGTGATCCCTTCCCTGCTGAAAATACTTTCGGCGCTGTCCTGAGGCGTCAGCGCTTCACGGTAGTTGTAGTCCCGGGTGGCCACACTTCCGCTCACGACATTGTAGGCGGTCTGAATATCCCAGATGCTCTCCTGCCCGCTGTCACTCATCCCGGCCTGGTTGCGTAATGGCAGCGTGATGCCAAATTCATACTGCTGCTGACTGTCCTGAAAAATCACCACGTCCTGTTCAAGACGGCTGTCCATTTCATAACGCCAGTAAATGCCCACTTCGGCAAGCAGGCGCTGGATAAACGCAAGGTCAGTTTCCCGCCACTGGGTGATGAGCTCCCGGGACGGATATTCGCGGGAGAGCCGGAACTCAAAGTCCTGTCCTTCCAGACCGTGTTTACGCAGTACCTGTTCAACGACTTCCGTGACCGACAGGTTGAGATAAATCTGGCTGCCCTTTGTAAAGCCAAGAAGCGCGATACGGGGAACCAGCGTCAGTGCGTAACGGGTATCCTCACCGGATGTGGATATCCGGCGAAATGACTCCACCACCCCATAGACCGTCCGGACCGGCAGCGCCGGTGTTCCGTCAAACACCGGGGTCTGGAAAGTGAATGACGCCGGCTTCAGCAGCAACGTGTCGCAGGCAATATCCGCCGAGGAGCAGGTGACCGCCACGTCATACCGCCAGGGCTGGCTGAGAGACTCCACCGCGCTGTAACGCAGAATATCAAGGAAATGGCTGCATCCATGAACGCCAACACGATACCGTGACTGCCCTAAAAGCGGTTGCACCATGTCGGTCGCCTTATTGATCAGCGAACCGCTCATAACGGTTCTCCTTCTGCCTGTGCGTCAAACGCCAGCACAATGCCCTCTTCCTCATTCCAGGTCAGCTGTAGCGAGGACGGCTTTTGTTTGACCGCCATATGGCTTAATAACTGCTGGCTCAGAACCGGCAGGATCTGCTGATTAAGCAGACTGTCCACATTGCGGGCACCGGTATCCGGCAGCAAACACGCCTTCGTCAGCTTGTCGATGAGGCTTTCGCCAATATGCGTGGAAATGCCGTAGTGACGTTGCAGACGCGTGCTCACCTGTGCGAGCTTCATGCCGACGATGGTGCGCATGGCATCCATTGCCAGCGGCCGGTATATCACCGTCTGGAAGCGAGCAAGCAGTGCTGGCTGGAAATGATCGCGCAGGATCGGGCGTAACAACTCATGCAGATCGCTCTCAGTGGCTTCTGGCTGCTCATCCAGCAACTGCATAAGCGGATCACTGCCCAGGTTGGACGTCATCAGGATCACGGTGTTGCGGAAATCAATTTCACGCCCTTCCCCGTCCCGCATAAAGCCCCGGTCAAAGACCTGATAAAACAGGTTCATCACATCCCGATGAGCCTTCTCCACTTCATCGAGCAGCACCACGCTGTAAGGCCGCTTACGGACTGCCTCGGTGAGTATTCCCCCCTGACCATATCCTACATAGCCCGGAGGTGAGCCTTTCAACTGCGAGACCGTGTGCGGCTCCTGGTATTCAGACAGGTTGATGGTAATGAGCGACTTCTCACCACCATACATAACGTCAGCAAGCGCCAGCGCGGTTTCCGTTTTACCCACTCCGCTTGGGCCCACCAGTAAAAATACACCCTGAGGTCCGTTTTCCGGCGTCAGGCCGGTTTTTGAAGCCCTCAGACGCTGGGCGATGGCATTAAGGGCAGGGCTTTGGCCGACTACACGAGTTGCCAGCTGATCTTCCAGCGTCAGCAATTCGGTTTGCTCATCTTTCATCAGCGACGAGAGAGGAACCCCTGTCCAGTCGGCGATAACGGTCGCAACGGTGCGGACATCAACATCCAGACCCAGTAATGGGCTGTTATTCTGTACCAGTGCCAATTCCTGCTGGAAGGCAGAGATCTCCTTCTGACGACTGATGTCTTCACGGCAGGCTTTCAGCGAGTCGGTGAGCTGCTTTTCAGTTTCATACTGTGACTGAAGGGCTGTTTTCTGTTGGTTAAGATTAAGAGTAAGTTGTTCGATCTGCGGCAGACGGCTGGTATCAATAGCGTTACCCAGAGCAATATCCTTCAATAACTCCTGTTGTTCTATTACCAGCGATGTCAGTTGGGCCTGCAACCGGGTAAGCTGTTCTGGTAGTGTGTCCAGGCTCATCCGCACCCGGGCCGCAGCGGTATCTAGTAAATCCACCGCTTTATCAGGCAACTGGCGACCTGTCAGGTAGCGGCGGGAGAGAGTCACCGCTGCCCGAACGGCCTCACCGGTAATATGCACGCCGTGATGTTCGGCGTAGCGAGATTTAAGACCGCGCAGCATCAGGCAGGCTGTGTCATCATCGGGCTCATCAACCTTGACCATCTGGAAGCGACGCTCCAGAGCAGCGTCACGTTCGAAATACTGCTTGTATTCACTCCAGGTAGTGGCGGCGATGGTACGCAGTTCGCCACGCGCCAGCGCCGGTTTCAGCAGATTAGCCGCATCTGCCCCGCCAGCTTGATTACCCGCCCCGATAATGGTGTGCGCCTCATCAATAAACAGCAGCACCGGTACAGGGGATTGCTGTACCGCATCGATGATATTTTTCAGACGCTGTTCAAATTCCCCCTTCACACCGGAACCTGCCTGAAGCAAACCCAGATCAAGTGTCCTGACGATGACAGGCTTAAGACTTTCGGGCACATTGCCCTCGGCAATACGTAGCGCCAGGCCTTCTACCAGGGCCGTTTTGCCAACGCCGGGTTCACCAACAAGGATCGGGTTGTTCTTCCTGCGTCTGGAGAGAATATCCACCATCTGACGGATTTCGTTATCGCGCCCAAAGACCGGGTCAATCTTTCCTTCCCGGGCACGGGCAGTCACATCAACTGTAAAACGATTGAGAACGGACTCTTCCTGTGAAACGGCAGGCTGCGCACTTCCGCCTTCAGCCTGATATTGTGCCTCATGCTGTAACGGTGCAGCCCGGCCAATAATGCTGACATTGCCAGGCCGCTCGCTGAGCGTAGCATCAGCCCGCTCATCCGACTGGGCTTCCAGCAGGGGACGTAACCTTTCCAGTTGGCTGGTGGTTAGCGTCATTAAAGGCCAGAGGCCATCACAGCGTGTCAACCCGGACGTTTCAACCATGGCCGTAAGCAAATGAATGCTGCGGATCTGCTCATCTCCCGCGAGCGTGGCGGCAAGCCAGGCCTGTTTCAGTAGGGTCTGGAGGGAAGCAGAAAGCTCTGGGCGTGTACGAACTGAACGAGGCTGTGCATCCAGCCAGCTCAGAAGTGACTGCCAGACGGCATCCATATCCCATTCATAGCGGCGAGCGAGAACAGTCAGATCACCTTCTCCCTGCTCCAGCAACTTTAACAACCAGTGCTCAGGCGTGATTTCTGCATGCGCGCGGGTCTGGCATAAAGAAGCCGCCCCCTCCAGTGCTCTGGCGCAATAAGGGTTAAGTCGTCGTAGCAGGACTGCTGAATGATGTTCCATGTCGTTCCCTCTTGTTCAGGCACGCTACCGCCCCTGGCCGTCAACCGATGCCCATAAGGTTCATGCCGATAAATTGTGAGACTGCTCTGCAAAGCGTCCTTCTGAAAGGCGCTGTGCGGAGCAAAACAAAAAGGCGGACAGAAGGGATCTGCCCGCCAGAGTCTTATGCTGTGGTGCGTTCGTTCCAGGAATCGGAATGAATGATGTTGCCGTCTTTGTAGGTCCAGGTGATTTTTTCGTAGCGCAGTTCGATCTGCTCAAGGTGGTTATGCTTCTCGAAGGAGGCATCCTTGATGTCGTGCATTTTTGGTGCAACTTTCACCAGTTTGACGTTTTCCAGCTTGGTGTTGAAATACTCAACTTCCTGGCCTGCGTCATTGATTTTGTACCACTTGAATTCAGCAGACTTCAGGGTCTGGCCCGTGGTCACGGCTTTGTAGAGGTACGGGCTGGAAGAGTCGATTTCTTTGGTAAACAGGAACGGCGTGTGAATACGGGTGCCGGTCAGTTTGCCAGTATTGTTATCGGTCGGGATGTACAGGCTGTGTTCCTGAGCAACAACTTCGATGCTTCCTTCGCGATCTTTCACATCTACGGAACCCTTAATGTCAGCGCCGCCATCGTCTTTCAGCCACAGATAAACTGGGATTGCCATGTTTTACTTCTCCATTTCTTTAGTTGAAACGTCACGTACATCCTGTGACGCGTGTTTTGCGCCTGGCAAACGACAGGCGTCAGCCTGCGGTACCAGACTAATCTCGACACGCCGGTTATGCGCACGGCCATCAGGCGTGTCGTTTGATGCAATCGGTCGGCTGTCACCGTAACCCTGCACGGCAAAGCAACTTTCCGGTACGTCCCCGGTATCACGCATCCAGTTACGGACGGCCTCAGCTCGTTGTAAAGACAGGGTCTGGTTGAGCTGAACGCCACCGGTATTGTCTGTGTGGCCGCTGACCACGATGAGCCAGCCTGGTCTGGCCTTGATTCCGACCAGCGAGTTGACCAGCATTTTGGTGGAGCCCGGTTTCAGCACGGACTTACCGGAATCAAACAGCGACATGCTGTCGAGACGAACAATTTTCGGTACTGGTTTTGGTTTAGGTGCTGGTGGAGGCGTCCAGGTATCGATAGCCTGTTGCAAGGCCAGCCACAGTCGTTGGCCCGGGTAATAGCCCAGGCTGTAACGCAAAGGTTCACCCTGGCGCTGCCAGCGTTCAAGCAGGAGCGCATCCTGCTTCAGGGTGGCCAGTGATTCTGCCTTAGGGCGATAGTGGTTCATCGGGATTGCATTCCAGCGCTGTAAATCGGCACTCACCTGACGGATCAGGTCACGATTATTGAGCGCAGAAATACCCAATGCGGTCAGGGCACACAGCCACACCAGCAGGATCAGACGACGGGTACGCTGGCCCCCCTGCACAGGTGAAGCAAAAGGAGCCAGCAGCGGCAGAACCGCGTCCGGAAACAAACTTGCCGGTGCTGTCTGCCCTGGTTTTCGAAAAAACTGTAAACAGGTGAGGGTATATAGCCAGTCGGCCCAGACTGACTCTGTACCGGGAAGGACGGTACCGAGGCGCATTGCCACAGAGAATGTTCGTTCTGGAGGCGTTAACCGATCAGGCTTTTCCAGCTCATCAGTAAGCGTATTACGGATAAAGGAAAATGCCTCACTGACGGCTGGCAATGCCAGGATATTGTCTTCCGCCTGCTGCCAGTCGATGAATGCCTGCGGCGAATCATTTACCGGACAGACAATCGGTTTATCACCCCGAACGATTATCCAGGGCGTTTCTGGCCCGGAAAATTCGGCACACAACACAACCGGCAGAGTGAACCCCGTCAGGGATTTAATCTGTTTACACTGCTGGCGGAGCGTTTTCAGTGTGGAACGAAGAACGGCTTCATCCTGGTGATGGTCTGGCAGGCAGCGGTACATCACCGATAGCTGACCGACATGGCGCGGGAACTGCGTCTGTATGCTACGGACAATGTCAGTTAACCGGCAGATGTCACCAGCCCGTAACCACCATCCCTGGGCTGTTTTACGCAGAAAGTTTCCCTGAAACAACGCATCCAGCATGTCACCACACACCAGTACAACGGGGCCCTGGGAGTCGAGTAATGGCAGTTCAGCAGCCGACAGGGTAGCATCGGATGAAGGCTCTACACGCCGACAGTTGTTAAAAACATACCAGCCTGCCAGCAGGAGAATCAGCAGAGTGGCCAGGCTTTTAAACACGTTGCCTGTCGGGATGAAATACCACAGCAACCACAGCAACGCTCCAACGGCTACGAAAGTGTGCAGGATTACCGGAATGATGACTGATCTACGCATTAGCCATGCAGCTCCGGTATTTGTGCTGATAACAGGGCCTGAAGCCACAATTGGCCCCCCCACCAGATAACTCCGGTAAGAACGACGGCTAGCGCGATCCAGAACCATACTGAGCGCATCAGACTCCAGCGATGTTTCCCCATCCGGTGAACAACCAGAGACAGGTCTGCATCAGGCGGAGAAACTCGCTCAGAAAGGGCTTTTTCTACCTCATCACGCTGCGACTGGCTGACCGCCTTGAGGCTGTATAATCCCTGAAAGCCTAGCGCAATCACACGGTGATAACAGGTTAAAACGGCCGGGTTCGGTGAAGGCTGACGCAGAACCTCTGCAATTCGATCCCACAGCGCTTCACCTGCACGAAGTGAGCCAAAAAAACGAGCCTGAAGAGGAGCTTTACGCCAGGCGGCCTGACCATCATCAACTTTCGGCTCCTCATCTTCCTCACTTTTTTCAGGCTTACGGCTCATCACTGTCTCGTCCAGCAGAGCACATTGTGCGTAGGAAATATGCTCGACACTGGCATCGTCATAACCGGCACGTTCCAGCGCTTCCCGCACACTTTCAACCTGTTTAACGCATTTGTTGTAAAGCGCAGCGCCATTAAGCGTGACGGCGCCTTTCTTAAGCATAGTGACGGTAAGCCAGGTCTCCGCCATCAGCTGGTCGATATCGATATCCTTTCTCATGAGCGCAATACCGCAAACAGTTCAAGTTCCAGAGCGCCAAGTAATTCAGGCACATAGAACATACACACGCCCTGCTCCTGCATTTCATGCGCTGCGGGGCTTTCCATATCAAGCGCGAAGTACTGGTTTTCCATACGTACAGGCAACGCTGCCGGGACTCTGCTGACGGGAATCAAAGGGATCCCCTTCAGCGCAGCGCCATAGATCTCGCGGACATCATCAGGTGAACCCGCCTGGCAGAGAGCAGGGAATTTCTCGGCAACCTGCCAGGCCGGGATATCAGAGCGCACAGAGAGATAAAGGTCGGCCTCTTCACGCAGACGGATATCGTGGAGGTTGGCCTTCCAGGTCTGTCCGTCCGGGCGGGACATTTCCAGAGCAATGACACGTGATGGCAGACTGGCCTCCAGCAAACCTGTGATCAGGTCAAACAGCGGGGGAAACGCATTGGCCGGTTCCTCATGGTCATAACCCGGGATGGCGTCAAGATCATGGTCCAGTGAAAAAGTCAGCATACTGCCTGCCAGACGTGCAAGCTCCGCCCAAACCTGTTCAGGCGGACGGGAAGGAAAACGTTCGTATTCTGTCAACACTCTGGCGTGAGAATTCAGTGCATTCAGCAACCAGAAAAGGGAAACATCGGCGACAGCAAAATCGGCGAGCCTTTCGTTGCTCTCACGACGCATCGTCATCAGACGCTGGCGTCGGGACCGTAACTGACGATTGAGCAGCATCAGACGTTCGCGCAGGACTGAGCTTGCCCCAAATGACGCCACTGGAGGAATAAAAGACGGATCCTGTCGCCACGCATTTTGCCCATCCCGGATCAGTCTTGCTACCGAGCACACTTTCCAGGAATCATTGCTTTCATGGGCAAACCGGATAGTGAAATTAAACCTGGCTACTGCCACGGACTCTTCTTCAGAGCCAAAGGCATCCTGCAATGTTACCCACTCTTCCCGATAGCGAAGTGGCCTGTCTGCACTGACCCCCTCCTGTTCAACATTAACCACCCCTGGCTGCATATGGGGAAGTGCAATGACGACAGTTACCGCATCACGACCTGCCAGTTGGCTGGCATCTAACTCACGCGGCGCCGGAGGCAGATCGCTCGTTTGCGCATCAATCAGTGAGCCATCTTCCAGCCAGAGGCGTAACTGCGTAATCTGGATCAGACCGGACGATAGAAGATCGTCATTAAACTCAATCTTTTCCACACCCCAAGGGAATGGGGATGCCAGCGCTGATATACCAGCACTGCGAAAAGACTCCCATTCAGCCTGCTGCTGGAACTGTTGAGGGGACAGTAAAGCCCCCTCGTTCCACAGTGGACGATAAATTTTCATCCCTGCCCTCGCCTTACGATTTCGCTTTCGGCATCTGGGAAACCAGCGACAGGTTGACGTCCATCCCTTCCACCTGGAAGTGCGGAATCGCATACAATTTCACGCGGAAGAAGCCCGGGTTATCTTCAATATCTTCCACCACCACTTTTGCATCACGCAGTGGATGAGACGCCTGCAGCTCGTCACCCGGATCGGTCATTTCGGTTACCAGAGTGCGGACCCAGGTGTTCAGCTCCAGCTCCAGCAGTCGGCGATCCTTGGTGGTACCGATGTTCTCGCGCTGAATCAGCTTCAGGTAGTGGGCGATACGCGACAGCAGGAAGATGTACGGCAGACGCGCGTTGATGCGGCTGTTGGCGGTCGCATCAGCGGTGTCATACAGCGCCGGTTTTTGGGTGGAGTTCGCCGAGAAGAAGCAGGCGTAGTCGCGGTTTTTGTAGTAGGACAACGGAATAAAGCCCAGATTCGCGAATTCGAATTCACGCGTTTCAGGGATCATCACTTCACTCGGGATTTTTACCTGATTGCCGGTACCCAGGTCATACAGATGGATAGGCAGATCCTGAACCGCACCACCGGCCTGTGGGCCACGGATCTGTACACACCAGCCATTATTGATAAAGCTACGCACCATGTTGGACGCGAAGGCAAACGACGCATTCGTCCACAGGTATTTGTCGTGATCCGGACCTTTGACTTCTTCGACATAGTTGAAGCTGCGAACCGGAACGGTATCCGGGCCATACGGCAGTCGTCCCAGTACGCGGGGCATCACCAGACCGATGTAGCGAGCGTCGTCCGTATCGCGGAACGATTTCCACTTGATGTACTCGGCGCGATCAAAATAGTTGCCAATATCTTTAATCGCAGCGACGTCTTCCATTGACTCCTTGAGGAAGAATTTCGGGCCTGCTGAGCCGATAAACGGCATATGTGCAGCTGCGGATACTTTTGAGATGTTGCGCAGCAGAGCGACATCCTGCGCTGAAGCATCGAACTCATAAGCGGAAATCAGCGCCGCAATCGGCTCGCCGCCAGGGGTATCATATTCATCAATATAGGCGTGTTTATACAGGCCACTCTGGATGATTTCCGGGCTGTCTTCAAAGTCCTGGCGCAGCTCTTCTTTAGACATGCTCAGAAGCTCAATTTTCACGTTCTGGCGAAAATCCGTTTTATCAACCAGCGACTTCACGCCTCGCCACAGGCTCTCAACCGCCTGAAACTCTTCATGGTGCATAACGGCGTCAAGCTGGCGGCTTATCTGGTAATCGAGCTCAGCGATGTGGTGATCGATCAGGCTTTTATCCAGTTTTTCGACTTTCGAGCCTGCCTTGGTCAGGCATTCCAGAAAGACCTGCATACCTGCGGTCAGACGCTCGTCAGCGGTCGCATCGGACATCGCCTGTGCATCTTGCCAGATGTCCAGCGCACTCAGCTCGGAGACAGGATTCAGATTGATTTTCTCAAACAGTGAGGCGTATACACCACCCACAGCAGGACGTTCCAGCACCACGCTTTCCCCGCCAGCAATATTATTTTGTACAGACATGAGCATTCCTTGATTAATCCGTTAAAACAGCATGATGGTTAAGGTTGTTTTGAAGCCAGTGCGGACAGTTCATTTCGCAACTCAGCACTAAGCGACTGGTCAACAACGATTTTTTCCAGCTCTTTTCGGAAAGTCTGGTTATCCAACAGGTTAGCTTTGAGATCGCGAAGCAAGTTGCGCATCGCCAGCATCGCCTTCAGCTGCGGAATTTGGGCAGCCACCTGCTCTGGCGTGAAATCTTTCATGCTCTGGAAAGTCAGCTGAATGTTGTCTTCACCACCATCGTCAGACAGTGTATTTTTTACGGCCAGGTTAACTTTTGGGGAATATTCGGAAAGAACGCTATCAAAATTATTTTTGGTGATATTAATCTTTTCACGCTCAGATATTGTCGCAGATTCCTGCCCGTTGCTGAAATCACCCGTAACAAGCAATTTCAAGGGTAATTCCATTTTCTTGCTTGCTCCGCCAGTATGCAGGTCAAGCTTCAGGTTAATACGTGCCTTAGGCACCTCGTTCTGAAAACTGTCAGCCATCTAATCATCCCTCTTTGTTTTGCTATGCCAACTTCACGGTATCGTTCTTGATGCGCAATAATAGAATAATGATCGGAACAAAATCAAATACACAGATCATTTATCCGACACAAGAATTTTCTTAAGAATTTTCCACTAAGACATTATCGCAAATTGCTCAATCAACTCAGAAAAAGAAACTACTCTTTTCTCACAAATCGAATATTTGTATCGCCGAAGGGATTGCAGCCAGAGAGATATTAATAAAAACATCTTATTTTGATTTGCATCACGGCACTATGTCAAAAAACAAGAAAGGACTGCAATATTTTATTGCAGTACGATTAAAAGAAGAGAAAAGTGGGTGATAAAAGACGACTATTCTATTGAGGATATGAATAATAAATAAGATTTTTCACAAAGAAAATTCTTATTTATTAGGTAAGGAAGAAATAAACGAGAAATGATTAATTTGCCGTAACTCAACAATGCCATTCTTTTTCATTACGTCTTCCATCCGATCGCCAGGACTTCTGCTCTCCGCTCAGTCAGGAAAAACGCTTTCAATGCGACTTTCTATAAAATCTGTAAAATCAAGCACCTCCTTAACTGCCGCTTTTTTAATCAAAAACGAGTAATAGCACATATCGTATAACGGTGCTACATTACGCCGCCCGCCCAAATCAGCAGTGGCCAGGCAACGCCGTAAAGTTCGGTAAAGCCTGCAACCATCACCTTGAAGAACGGTCTTATCGGCACGTCGTATCGCAAACTCTGCGCTACCTTTACAGGCTTCACATAGGTTTTACTATTTTGTCTCAATCCAAATTTCAACGCGCGTTTTTACACCCGCGTTACTGGTTTACATGGTTTGGTCTTGGCGTTCTCTGGCTGCTGGTTCAACTTCCGTACCCTGTCCTGCGTTTGCTGGGGTCGAAACTGGGCAGCGCTTCCCGCTTCTTCCTGAAACGCCGCGAATCCATCGCGCGTAAAAATATTGAGCTTTGCTTTCCGCATTACAATGCCGAAGAGCGCGAGAAACTCATCGCTGAAAACTTCAAGTCTATCGGCATGGCACTGCTTGAAACCGGCATGGCCTGGTTCTGGCCGGATGAGCGCGTCCGCAAGTGGTTTGACGTGGAAGGGCTGGATAACCTTAAACGCGCACAGATGCAAAAACGCGGCGTGATGGTCGTCGGCGTTCACTTTATGTCGCTGGAACTGGGTGGCCGCGTGATGGGCCTGTGCCAGCCAATGATGGCGACCTATCGACCACACAACAGTCCGCTGATGGAGTGGGTACAAACGCGTGGCCGCATGCGTTCGAATAAGGCGATGATCAGCCGTAATAACCTGCGCGGTATGGTCGGGGCTCTGAAGAAAGGTGAAGCCGTCTGGTTTGCCCCCGATCAGGATTATGGACGTAAAGGCAGCAGCTTTGCGCCTTTCTTTGCGGTAAAAGATGTTGCGACGACCAACGGCACCTTTGTCATTTCTCGTTTGTCGGGCGCTTCCATGCTGACCGTGACGATGGTGAGAAAAGCAGATAAATCAGGCTATCGTCTGCACATCTCTCCTGAGATGGCTAACTATCCTGAAAACGAGTGCGAAGCCGCGGCGTTTATCAATAAAGTCATCGAAACTGAAATCATGCGTGCGCCAGAGCAGTATCTGTGGATGCATCGTCGTTTCAAAACCCGCCCTATTGGCGAAGCCTCGCTCTATATTTAAGCTCTTCAGAAAGGTTAGTTTCGCTAAGAAACTAACCTTTTCAATCACCTGTCATCCGTTAAGAAACCGTTTTTCATTGCGTCGCCCAAAGTGAATTTATTGCGATGCGAAATCAAACTGTCGCCGTTCCACGACACTCGTAAGTGACGGAAATTATTTAAAAAAATCCCTCTTGTCACCCCTCATTTTTAGGCGTACATTAGCGCCGTCTGGCAACAGGAAAGCACAGAATTCTGAGCTGGAGTGAGCGGTGAAACGGGAAAATTCTCATTTCCGCTTTGACCGGATTTCAGTTCTCTATAATCAGGTGGACTCTGTTTTTAAATGCGTACCACAAGATACGCGGAGCGATGAAACGTGAAATATTTCTTTATGGGCATTTCGGTGATTGTTTTAGTCTGGGCCGGAACCTTTGCCCTGATGATCTAGTGAAGAACATGCAGTCAAAAAAACAGGAGCCATTGGCTCCTGTTTTTTTATGTCATGATGACGCGGGATTTTCAGCCACGCTCTTCGAGGAGAGAAGCCCGTCGGCCCGGAACATACTCTTGATGCCCCTCACCGCCTGACGAATGCGGTCGCTATTTTCAATCAGGGCAAACCGCACATGGGTGTCGCCATAATCACCAAAGCCAATGCCCGGTGATACGCACACCTTCGCATCCTGCAGCAGCTTTTTGGCAAACTCCAGCGATCCCATCGCCGCGTATGGTTCCGGAATTTTCGCCCAGACGTACATGGACGCCTTCGGCATTTCCACCATCCAGCCCGCTTCATGCAAGCCTTTTACCAGCACGTCGCGACGGCGCTTATACTGAGCGGCAATCTCGTGGACGCACTGCTGGTCGCCCTCAAGAGCAGCGATAGCCGCAACCTGCAGCGGCGTGAAGGTGCCGTAGTCGTGGTAACTCTTAATACGCGCCAGCGCGCTCACCAGCGTTTTGTTACCCACCATAAAGCCAATACGCCAGCCCGCCATGTTGTAGCTTTTCGACAGGGTGAAGAACTCTACCGCCACGTCACGCGCGCCCGGGACCTGCATAATAGATGGCGCTTTCCAGCCATCATACACGATGTCGGCATAGGCTAAATCGTGAACCACCAGCACGTCATAACGCTTCGCCAGCGCGACCACTTTCTCGAAGAAATCGAGCTCCACGCACTGGGCCGTTGGGTTCGATGGGAAACCGAGGATCATCATCTTCGGTTTCGGATAGCTTTCGCGAATCGCACGTTCCAGTTCGTTAAAGAAATCGACCCCTTCCACCAGCGGAACCGAACGGACCTGCGCCCCGGCAATCACCGCACCGTAGATGTGGATTGGGTAGCTGGGATTCGGTACCAGCACCGTATCGCCATGATCCAGCGTAGCCAGCATCAGGTGTGCCAGCCCCTCTTTCGAGCCGATGGTGACAATCGCTTCACTTTCCGGATCGATATCAACCTGATAGCGATCCTGATACCAGCGCGAGATCGCGCGACGTAATCTGGGAATACCGCGGGAGGTCGAGTAGCCGTGCGTATCCGGACGCTGGGCAACCGTGCAGAGTTTTTCAACGATATGCGGTGGCGTTGGGCCGTCAGGGTTACCCATGCTGAAATCAATAATATCTTCGCCGCGCCGACGCGCAGCCATCTTAAGTTCAGCGGTGATATTGAAAACATAAGGGGGGAGACGATCGATACGCGTAAAACGGCGTTCAGGACTGAATTCAGCCATAGATTCCTCAGATTAACGTTAGCGCCCGGACCGTCCGAGCGACGCTGCCACCGATGTGGCGTGCTTAGAAAATAACCTGAAAAAAATCACGCTGTCGAGAGGGAAGTGAAAAAAAAGCGATCGCCTGAAAACCGGAACCCGGCGGTGCCGAAAAGCGGAAGCCCTTGTTTCAGGGTTGGCTTTCTGATAGCTGTTATTTAACAGGATGATATCAAAACAGTTACCTGACGATACGCAGGCTATAAAAAATCAGGACGTGTCCGTTACCGACAGACAATCCCCTTTAGAAATTATGGTTTTTCCTCATTTGATAAACCTGACGGATAGCTGGTCAACACGCGTCAGGTTTTTTATCATGGTTCTTTCCCGTTTTCCCAGGTCTACTCGTGCACGAAATATTCACTATGCTGCTGGCGGTTTTTGACCGTGCGGCATTAATGCTGATTTGCCTGTTTTTCCTCATTCGCATTCGCCTGTTTCGCGAGCTATTGCACAAATCCGCACACTCGCCAAAAGAGCTGCTGGCCGTTACCGCCATCTTTTCGCTGTTCGCCCTGTTCAGCACCTGGTCTGGCGTGCCGGTAGAGGGTTCGCTGGTTAACGTGCGCATTATCGCCGTGATGTCCGGCGGAATTTTGTTTGGCCCGTGGGTGGGTGTCATTACCGGCGTGATTGCCGGAACCCATCGCTACCTGATTGATATCGGCGGCGTCACGGCGGTGCCCTGCTTTATTACCAGCATTATCGCCGGGGTGCTCTCCGGCTGGATCAGCCGCAAAATCCCGAAAAAACAGCGCTGGCGCGCCGGGATCGTGGCGGGCATGGTGTGCGAAACGCTGACCATGATCCTGGTCGTCGTCTGGGCCCCGACCATCGAACTTGGGCTGGATATCGTCTCGAAAATCGGTATTCCGATGATCCTGGGCAGCGTGTGCATCGGCTTTATCGTGCTGCTGGTGCAAAGCGTTGAAGGGGAAAAAGAGGCCAGCGCCGCCCGTCAGGCCAAGCTGGCGCTGGATATCGCCAACAAAACGCTGCCGCTCTTCCGCCACGTTAACGCGGAGTCGTTGCGTCAGGTCTGCGAAATCATTCGCCATGACATCCACGCTGACGCTGTCGCCATCACCAATATTGACCACGTGCTGGCCTACGTTGGCGTCGGGGAGCACAACTATCGCGATAATGATGACACCATCAGCCCAACCACCCGACAGGCCATTAACTACGGTAAAATCATTATTAAAAACAATGATGAAGCCCACCGAACGCCGGAAATCCACTCCATGCTGGTGATTCCGCTTTGGGAGAAGGGCGTCGTGACGGGCACGCTGAAAATTTATTACTGCCACGCGCATCAGATCACCTCCACGCTGCAGGAGATGGCCATCGGCCTGTCGCAGATTATCTCCACCCAGCTGGAAGTATCCCGGGCGGAACAACTGCGTGAGATGGCAAATAAGGCAGAGCTGCGCGCGCTGCAGAGCAAAATCAATCCCCATTTCCTGTTTAACGCGCTGAACGCGATCTCCTCGTCCATTCGTCTTAATCCGGACACCGCGCGCCAGCTGATTTTTAACCTGTCGCGCTATCTGCGCTACAACATCGAGCTGAAAGATGACGAGCAGATCGACATCAAAAAAGAGCTGTATCAGATTAAAGACTACATCGCGATTGAGCAGGCGCGCTTTGGTGACAAGCTCACGGTCATTTACGATATTGATGAAGAGGTCAACTGCGTGATCCCAAGCCTGCTTATCCAGCCGCTGGTCGAAAACGCGATTGTTCACGGCATTCAGCCGTGTAAAGGCAAAGGCGTCGTCACCATCAGCGTCACCGAAAGCGGCAACCGCGTACGTATTGCCGTGCGCGATACCGGCCACGGAATTGATCCAAAAGTCATTGAGCGGGTGGAGTCTAACGAGATGCCTGGAAATAAAATCGGCCTGCTGAACGTGCACCACCGGGTCAAGCTGCTTTACGGCGACGGGCTGCATATTCAGCGTCTTGAACCGGGCACCGAAATTGCGTTTTACGTCCCGAACGAGCGCTCTCCCGTTCATTCGGCAACATCACTGTTGCCCCAGGTGGAGTAACCCATGAAAGTCATCATCGTAGAAGATGAAATTCTGGCTCAACAGGAGCTAACCTGGCTTATCAACACCCACAGCCAGATGGAAATTGTGGGTACCTTTGATGACGGTCTGGACGTGCTGAAGTTTCTGCAGCATAACCGGGTCGATGCCATCTTCCTGGACATCAATATTCCGTCGCTGGATGGCGTATTGCTGGCGCAAAACATCAATCAGTTTGCCCATAAGCCGTTTATTGTTTTCGTTACCGCCTGGAAAGAGCACGCCGTAGAGGCCTTCGAGCTGGAGGCGTTTGACTATATCCTTAAGCCTTACCAGGAGTCGCGGATTGTCAGCATGCTGCAAAAGCTGGAGGCCGCGTGGCAGCAGCAGACCGCCCCTGCAAACGCCAGCCCAACGGTACGGGAAAACGACACCATTAATTTGGTCAAAGATGAGCGCATCATCGTGACGCCGGTCAATGATATCTACTATGCCGAAGCCCATGAAAAAATGACGTTTGTCTATACGCGGCGGGAATCTTACGTGATGGCGATGAACATCACCGAGTTTTGCAGCAAGCTGCCTGCGTCGCACTTTTTCCGCTGCCACCGCTCGTTCTGCGTCAATTTAAACAAGATCCGCGAGATCGAACCGTGGTTTAACAACACCTATATCTTGCGTCTGAAGGATCTGGATTTTCAGGTGCCGGTAAGCCGCAGCAAGGTGAAAGAGTTCCGCCAGCTCATGCACCTGTAACAAAAAAGCCCTCTCCTGCGGGAGAGGGCTATGCGTCAGAGGATTTGACCGAGAACCTGACGCAGGTGGGCACCCGACCCCAGCAGGCCTGGGTTATCATGCACGATCAGATAAACCGGAATGTCCTGCACGTAGCTTCTGAAGCGCCCTTTATCCTCAAACCCGCCGCGGAAGCCGGAGGCTTTAAAGAACTCCAGGAAACGCGGCACAATACCACCTGCAATATAAACGCCTCCGAAGGTACCCAGCGTCAGCGCCAGATTGCCGCCGAAGCGCCCCATGATCACGCAGAACAGCGACAGGGCACGACGGCAGTCAATGCAGCTGTCCGCCAGCGCGCGTTCGGTGACGTCTTTCGGCTGCAGATTTTCCGGCAGACGACCGTCCGATTTCACAATCGCCCGGTACAGGTTCACCAGCCCCGGTCCTGACAGCACGCGCTCGGCGGAGACGTGGCCGATCTCCGCGCGTAATTCTTCGAGGATAATGCCCTCTTCTTCGCTGTTTGGCGCAAAGTCCACGTGACCACCTTCACCCGGCAGGCTCACCCAGCGCTGAGCGACATGCACCAGATGTGAAACGCCCAGCCCGGTACCGGCCCCGTAAACCGCAATCGGCTTGCCTTCGACCGGTTCAGCGCCGCCAAACTGGATCAGATGCTCAGGCTTCAGCATCGGGATCGCCATGGACACCGCGGTAAAGTCATTAATGATTTCAAGATGCGCAAAGCCGAGGTTTTTTTTCATCTCGGCGATGGAGAATGCCCAGGTATGGTTGGTCATGGCGACCCAGTCGCCGGTTATCGGACAGGCAATGGCGATGCAGCCATCTTCGACGCTTATCTGATGCTCCTCCAGATAGACGCGGACAACGGCCTCAAGGCTTGGATAATCGAGACCGGAATAGGTTTTCGCCCGGGAAATTTCACCGCTATTTACATCGCATAATGCAAGGCGCGCATTCGTGCCGCCCACATCGCCTACCAAAGCATACTTTGTCATTCTTCTACTGCTCCGCTAAAGTCAGAATAAATCTTTGGGACACTGTAAATTCAAGGCGTGATAACAACAACGACCGGAAGGTGAATGCCCATGGATTATCGATCTTCGTCACAGAATAACTTTACCGTTTCAGCACCTTTTGCACTATTGCCATAAGGCTTAATGTGCAAAGTAACGTAATACCGTTTTGTACAAGGAAATCATCATGCTTCACCCGCGAGCCAGAACCATGCTGTTGCTGGCAATTCCGGCGCTCATCATAGGCGTGGTTTCAAGTCTGGTCCTTATTGTCGTGATGAAAGTCGCGTCGGTGCTGCAAACACTATTATGGAACGCGCTTCCTGCAGGGCTGGGCGTCACCGCTGACTCTCCTGCGTGGATCGTTGGGATGCTGACGTTAACCGGTATTGCGGTGGGCCTGGTGATCCGTTTCAGTCCCGGCCATGCCGGCCCCGATCCGGCACTGGAACCGTTGATCGGTGCCCCGGTGGCCCCCTCGGCGTTGCCAGGGCTAATCATTGCGCTGATTATCGGTCTGGCTGGAGGCGTTAGTCTGGGACCTGAGCATCCGATTATGGCCGTGAACATTGGCCTGGCGGTTTTTCTTGGTTCACGCATTTTGCCCCGCGTTGGCGCGCTGGACTGGACCATTCTCGCCTCCGCAGGCACCATCGGGGCGCTCTTCGGCACGCCCGTTGCGGCGGCACTGATCTTTTCTCAGACGCTCAGCAGTAACAACGATGTCCCACTCTGGGACAAGCTCTTTGCCCCACTGATGGCCGCAGCCGCCGGAGCGTTGACGACCAGCCTGTTTTTCCATCCCCATTTTTCACTCTCTCTCCCCCACTATGGCCAGATGCAAATCGCCGATATTTTCAGCGGTGCCATCGTCGCCGCCATCGCCATTGCGCTGGGCATGGTGGCAGTATGGTGTCTTCCACGCCTTCACCGGCTGATGCACAGACTCAAACACCCGGTGCTGATTCTGGGGGCTGGCGGTTTGATTCTGGGTATTTTAGGTACGATCGGCGGGCCGGTGACGCTGTTTAAAGGACTGGACGAGATGCAGCAGCTGGCCTTCAGCCAGGTGTTTAGCGTCTCCGACTATCTGCTGTTTGCCGTGATCAAGCTGGCAGCGCTGGTGGTGGCGGCCGCCTGCGGTTTCCGTGGTGGACGCATCTTCCCGGCGGTCTTTGTCGGCGTCGCGCTGGGGCTGATGCTGCATGAGCATGTCGATGCCGTTCCGGCTGCGATTACCGTTTCCTGCTCGATTCTGGGGCTGGTGCTGGTGGTCACGCGCGATGCCTGGCTGAGCCTCTTCATGGCCGCCGTGGTGGTACCGGATACCACCCTCATCCCGTTACTTTGCATCGTGATGTTGCCCGCCTGGCTCCTGCTGGCGGGCAAACCGATGATGATGGCCTGGCGAAACGACAAATAATCAGGCACTGTTGCGCGCTTCCAGCGCTTTGGTGATCGCCCCCAGCAGCGGAGGGATATCGGCTTTCGGCAGCATCACCTCAATCAGCGAGAGCCGCTCGTGGTGTGCCACTTTCTCAAGGACGTCCGCCAGCTGCTCCGCTTCACTGACCCGCCAGCACTGGGCCTGAGGATCAAGGCTCAGGGCCTGCGGGATTTGCGTCCAGTTCCATAGCGCAATGTCGTTGTAACGCTGCTCAGGCCCGTGGATCGCTCTTTCCACCGTGTACCCTTCGTTGTTCAGGACCAGAATAATGGGGTGTTGTTTATCCCGCAGCATCGAGCCAAGCTCCTGGATAGTAAGTTGCGCCGCGCCATCCCCCGTCAGGACAATCACGCGCCGGTTCGGGCAGGCCGTTTGCGCGCCAAATGCTGCCGCCAGCGTATAGCCAATCGATCCCCACAGCGGCTGGACGATAAAATTCACGTCAGCCGGCAGACGAAGGTCGATCGCGCCGAAGGCCGAGGTGCCCTGATCCGCAAGAATGATGTCTCCCGGACGAATAAATGTCTGCAACGTTTGCCAGAAATTCGCCTGCGTCAGCGAGCCATCCGGCTGCGGGTAGGCCATCGCGCTTTGAGAAGACTGCGCGGGCGTCTCGTGCACGTGCTGTTTGCACAGTTCCACCAGCGTTTCGATTGCCTGAAGCATAGGGATGCCGGTAAACCAGAGATCACCCACGCGTGAGGCATGAGGCTGAACTTCTATCGTTTGTGCCGGGGTGAGCTGATGCGTGAAGCCGGCGGTCAGGGTATCGGTAAATCGCGTGCCGATGCACAGTACGGTATCCGCCCCTTCAATCGCCTCTTTTACCGCACCGGCGCTCGCTGAACCGCTGTAGGTGCCATAAAATCCGGCGTGACGTTCGTCAAATATCCCTTTGCCCATCAGCATGGTGGCGTGTGCCATCGGCACGTCTTTGACCCATTTTTGTAGCGCATGCTTCAGGCCGTGGCGCAGGACAAGGAAATCGGCCAGCAGCGCAGTACGCTTGCTCCTGGCAAGCTTGTTTTCTGCGGCGTCCCGGAACGCTTTCAGGCAAGCACTATCGGCATGTGGATGCCTGAGCGTGAGAGCGTTTACAGGGGGAGTGGCGGCCTTTTTTGCCACATCGGCAGGCAACATCAGATAGCCGGGGCGACGCTCCCGGAGCATTGTCGTTAACACCCGGTCGATTTCATAACAGGCGTTTTGTTCGGTCAGGATCGCCTGTGCAGCAGTGATCGGCTCGCTCATATGATAAAAATGACGAAACTCACCGTCGCCAAGCGTGTGGTGCAGCAGCTCCCCTCTTTGCTGTGATGCCGTACCCGGTGCCCCCACAATATGCAAGACCGGAACGTGCTCGGCGAAGCTGCCCGCAATGCCGTTCATGGCGCTTAACTCTCCTACGCCAAATGTCGTCAGCAGCGCGGCAAAGCCCTTACATCGGGCGTATCCGTCAGCGGCATAAGAAGCGTTTAACTCGTTGGCACAGCCCACCCAGCAGATATCCGGGCTGTCTATCACATGGTCGAGAAACTGCAGGTTATAGTCGCCCGGCACGCCAAACAGATGATCGGCTCCACAATCAGTAAGACGGTCCAGCAGGTAATCGGCGACGCAGTATGGGGTACGCATGAACAGGTATCCTTCTAATGTTGACCTCACCTTGAGTATTAAATAAGCGTGATGGCTGTCCAGAATTGGTGATAAGAAGGGCATGGAAAGAATGCTTTACAAAAAAGGCTGCGCTATGCTGCTTTTTTTCACGAAAATGTAAACGCATACACTGATTTTTCACTTCAGCGCCAGAGGTCACGAAAATGGGTTATCAGCCGGACAAAAATCGTTATAGAACAATGGAGTATCGCCGCTGCGGGCGAAGCGGGCTCAGGTTGCCTGCCATCTCGCTTGGGCTGTGGCATAACTTTGGTGACACCACCCTTATCGAAAACAGCCGTCAACTTTTACAGCGTGCGTTCGATCTGGGCATTACGCATTTCGACCTTGCCAACAACTATGGCCCGCCCCCCGGATCGGCCGAACGTAATTTCGGACGTATTTTGCAGGAGGATTTCCTGCCCTGGCGCGACGAGCTAATCATCTCCACCAAAGCGGGTTATACCATGTGGGAGGGGCCTTACGGCGACTGGGGGTCACGTAAATATCTGCTGGCAAGCCTCGATCAAAGCCTGAAGCGCACGGGGCTGGAGTATGTGGATATCTTCTATCATCACCGGCCAGACCCTCAAACGCCGCTGCAGGAAACCATGAAAGCGCTTGACCATGTGGTGCGTCAGGGGAAGGCTTTGTATGTCGGATTATCCAACTACCCGGCTGTTCTGGCTCGCCAGGCGATTGATATCCTTAATGACCTCGGGACGCCCTGCCTGATCCACCAGCCGAAATACTCCCTCTTTGAACGTGCGCCGGAAGCGGGGCTGCTGGACGTGTTGCAGGAAAAGGGAGTCGGCTGTATTCCCTTCTCGCCGCTGGCCGGCGGGCAACTGACCAATCGCTATCTGAACGGCATCCCCGCAGACTCGCGCGCGGCAAGCGGCAGTCAGTTCCTTAAACCCGATCAGCTCACCGAAGAGAAGCTGGAGAAAGTCAGGAAGCTGAATGCCCTGGCAGAAAGTCGCGGCCAGAAGCTGTCCCAGATGGCGCTGGCCTGGGTATTACGCCATGAGGACGTGACGTCGGTGCTGATTGGGGCAAGTAAAGCGGCTCAGATTGATGACGCCGTGGGGATGCTGGCAAACCGCCATTTCTCTGCAGAAGAGTTGGCCCGTATAGACGCGATCCTGAGCAGCTCAATATAACATCTCTTTTAGCAAAAAGTGCTCTCACCCAGGAATTCGGAGTTGAGGCGATGATACGACGCTTTACCAACTCGTAAAATTGCGTTAACAGGCCCAACAAAGGCCCCGATCGTGAAGGAGAAAGAGTATGTTCAGGTCACTGATTCTTGCAGCGGTATTACTGGCTTCGGCGCCGCTGATCGCCACTGCGGGCGAAATCACCCTGTTGCCATCAGTAAAATTACAAATTGGCGATCGTGACGACTACGGCAGATACTGGGACGGCGGCTACTGGCGCGACCGTGATTACTGGCATCGTCACTATGAGTGGCGCGGCGATCGCTGGTGGAAACATGATAACGGCAGACACCGCGGCTGGTATAAAGACAGCGCCTATGAGCGCGGTTACCGTGAAGGCTGGAACGATCGTGACGACCGTCGCGGCGGCTGGGGTCGCGGCAAAGGTCATGGTCACGGCCACCATCACTAATCAAAAAGGAGCCTCCACGGCTCCTTTTTTTGTTAAAGACCCAGCGCAGTTCCCACTAACAACCACAGGTTCAGCGCCACGACCACCACCACGATGGCCCACCCGGTTCGTTTCACCAGCGTTGAGTTGACCAGCTCGCCCATCAGAGTTTTGTTGCTGGTAAAGATCAGCAGCGGCACCAGCGCCAGCGCAATACCAAAACTCAGCAGCACCTGGCTCATGACCAGAATTCGCGTTGGGTCGAGTCCCATCAGAATCACCACAAATGACGGCAGCATGGTGACGGAACGACGAACCCACAGCGGAATATGGAACCGGACAAACCCCTGCATCACCACCTGGCCTGCCAGCGTACCCACCACCGTAGAAGAGAGACCAGCAGCCACCAGGCTAAGGCCAAATATCGTGGCGGCAGCATGGCTCAGCAACGGCTCCAGCGTGAGATACGCCTGGTCGAGATCGGCAATACCGGTATGACCGTTAAAGTGGAAAGCTGCGGCTGCAGTAGCCATCATCGCCAGATTGACAAACCCCGCGATGGTCATGGCGATCGCCACGTCCCACTTGGTGGCGGAGTAACGTTCTTTACGCGTCCCACCGTGGAGATGCTGAGTCAGCGAGGAGTGGAGATAGATCACATGCGGCATGATGGTCGCCCCCAGCACCCCGGCGGCCAGGAACACCGCTTCCGAGGTCGGCAGGCTTGGGATCGCCATTCCTTTACCGAGCTGCGCCAGATTCGGCTGTGAGAAGATTAGCTCAACGATATAGGCCGCCGCTACAAACAGCAGCAGACCGCCAATGACCTTCTCCAGCGGCTTTTGACCCCGACGCTGCAGCATCAGGATCAGGAACGTGGCAATCCCGGTGAGGACCGCCCCCTGCAACAGCGACACACCCAAAATCAGCTTAAAGCCGATCGCTGCGCCAATAAATTCAGCAAGGTCAGTGGCCATGGCGATGATTTCAGCCTGAACCCAGTAGAGCCAGACCGCGGGACGCGGATAATGGTCGCGAATTTGCTCCGCCAGGTTTTTGCCCGTCGCAATCCCCAGCTTTGCGGAGAGCATCTGAATCAGCATCGCCATCAGGTTTGCCCAGACGACCACCCAGAGCAGCTTATAGCCGAAGCTAGCCCCGGCCTGAATATTGGTCGCGAAGTTACCTGGATCGATATAACCAATGGCAGCGATGAACGCAGGTCCCATTAATGCGAACCGCAACTTGCGCGCTGCTCTGCCACTGCTACCCTCTACGCGACTGTTTGTCATTTCTGCCTCTGAAATATAGCCTTTGCTATGTTTAATGCTATCAAAATGAGAATGATTATCAAGATCATTTATGAAGTTTGCAGTGATTTCTCTGATAGCTTTGAACGATAGACGGGCGGGTAAGTGGGGCGATCTAACTGAAACTGAAATCGCGCATGCTTTTGTGAAGACTAGCACACAAACTTAACTTTTCACTCATTTACCTAACATAACAAAAATGTATTGTGGATCACTATTTTTGAGACTCGTCACAGGATGTAACTATAGTGTGTCCTCGATCTCGTTTTCTTTTCGCTTGTTACATAGAATGTGCACGAAAATTAAACCTGCCTCATATTTGGAGCAAATATGGACCGCGTCCTTCATTTTGTCCTGGCACTTGTTGTCGTTACTGCACTCGCATTGCTGGTCAGCACAGACCGCAAAAAAATTCGTATTCGTTATGTTGTCCAACTGCTGGTCATTGAAGTTTTACTTGCGTGGTTCTTCCTGAACTCCAACGTAGGCCTCGGCTTCGTGAAAGGATTCTCCGAAATGTTCGAAAAACTGCTCGGATTCGCCAATGAAGGGACCAACTTTGTCTTCGGTAAAATGAACGATGAAGGTCTGGCGTTCTTCTTCCTGAAGGTTCTCTGCCCTATCGTCTTCATCTCCGCGCTGATCGGTATTCTGCAGCACATCCGCGTTCTACCGTTCGTGATTCGTGGAATTGGTTTCCTGTTATCCAAAGTGAACGGCATGGGTAAGCTGGAATCCTTCAACGCCGTCAGTTCCCTGATCCTCGGTCAGTCTGAGAACTTCATCGCGTATAAAGATATTCTCGGCAAGATGTCCCGCAACCGTATGTACACCATGGCGGCAACCGCAATGTCTACCGTTTCCATGTCTATCGTGGGCGCGTATATGACCATGCTGGAACCAAAATACGTGGTGGCTGCGCTGGTACTGAACATGTTCAGCACCTTTATCGTTCTGTCGCTGATCAACCCGTACCGCGTTGACGCCAGCGAAGAGAACATCCAGATGTCTAACCTGCACGAAGGCCAGAGCTTCTTCGAAATGCTGGGTGAATACATCCTGGCCGGTTTCAAAGTCGCGATTATCGTTGCCGCCATGCTGATCGGCTTCATTGCGCTGATTTCTGCACTGAATGCCCTGTTCGCCGCGGTGCTGGGTATCTCCTTCCAGGGCATTCTGGGCTACATCTTCTACCCTGTTGCATGGGTGATGGGTGTTCCGGCTCACGAAGCGCTGCAGGTGGGCAGTATCATGGCAACCAAACTGGTTTCTAACGAATTCGTTGCGATGATGGATCTGCAGAAAATTGCCAGCACGCTTTCTCCGCGCGCGGAAGGGATTCTCTCCGTGTTCCTGGTCTCCTTCGCGAACTTCTCGTCTATCGGTATCATCGCCGGTGCGATTAAGGGTCTGAACGAAGAGCAGGGTAACGTGGTTTCTCGCTTTGGCCTGAAGCTGGTTTACGGCTCTACGCTGGTGAGCGTCCTGTCCGCATCTATCGCGGCACTGGTTCTGTAACGTTTACCGTTAAACAAAAACCGGGAGCCTGGCTCCCGGTTTTTTTATGCCCGCAATTCTTCCAGCGGTTTGGGTTTGCCTATCAGGTATCCCTGCAGGTAATCCACACCAAAGCGAAGCAGCATCTCCCGCTGGGCCGGCGTTTCGACGTATTCCGCGACGACGCACAGCGATTTCGCCTTCGCCAGATTACACATCGACTGGACGATCATTGCATCCATGTCGTCTGTACAAATATCTTTCACAAAGCAGCCGTCAATTTTAATGATGTCCGCCTGCAGGCGTCTGAGACGCTCGTAGTTGGCGTAGCCAGTACCAAAATCATCTATGGCAATTCGGAAACCGTAATCCCGCAGCTGCTGAATATTGTTGATACTTGTGCCTGAATTTGAAAAAGCCTGCTCCTCGGTGATCTCAATCACGACGGCCTGAGATGCCACGCCGTACCGTTCAAACAGCGCGCAAATCTCGGTCGCCACCTCTTTTTGCATCAGCGTGAGCGGCATCAGATTGACGGAGAAACGGGCGCCAGCCTGTGTTGCAGGGTGATCGCGCAGCCACAGCAGTAATTTCTCCATAATGCACATATCAAACCGATGGCTGAGGTTGAACTGGGCAATCAGCGGAATAAAGCGGTCAGGGGTGAAGATCTCGCCCTCGCTCTCCATACGCGCCAGGATTTCGTAATACCCGCTCCCGTCCGCCTTCTGGATCGGTTGCGCGTATAAATGGAACTGCCCCGCCTCAAGGGCATGCTTAATCCGCGCCAGCATCAGGACACGCTCTGTCGTTTGTCCTGATGCCGCCTCAAGGCTATTCGTGAGCGCGAGAACGTTTTGCTCTCCGCAGGCCTGCTCTGCCAGCCAGCTCAGCTGTCCCAGCGTGTGATGCAGCTTTTCGCCGTTTTCGACCATTCCCCACGATGCGCCAAATTCAATATCCAGCCCGGTGTTGTTCCAGAAAATCTTACGGCTGTTCAGCCGATCGACCATATGCTGGAGACGCTCGGCGGTTCCCGGCCCCAGTAATACCAGCACCAGTTCGCTTCCCGGAAGCTGGAAGAGCGTCTCATCTTTCTGCAAAAGTGGCTGTAGCGACGTGGCGATCGTACGTTTGCAGTGGACCCGCATGATAATCCCGTAGTGGCGGCTCAAAAACTCCAGGTTATCCATACGCAGAATGCACACTTTGGCATCCGGGTGAATCTCAAGATAATCTTCCAGCGCACGAATATTGGGTAAACCGGTAAGGGGATCGGTAAGCGCCCTGCCCTGCCAGCCCCGCTTCAGCCACTCGCTGCGCTGGTAAATGCGCGACATGTAAAGCAAACAGATAGCGAAAGAGATCAGCACGGAGAGGATAAAGGAGAGTGAATGGCCCGATTCGACCCCGTTAAGGAAATTGTAGTTGTAGGTCAACAGCAGCAGCGCTGAGGTGGCCCACAGCAGAGAAATCAACGCATAGGTCAGGCGGCTTATTGCCAGGGTAAAAAGAATAAAAATCAGCGGCATCAAATAGCCCGCAATGACCGGTGATTCAAAAGGACCACATAAAATGATGAGAATGGCGCCTAAAAGCATCAGCCAGACAAAAATATATAATGGATTCTTGTGATAAAACACGGGCTTCACGCTTCGCCGCCAGAAGGTGACGGCATAACGAGGATTAATTATCATTCTTAATGGGTAATAGAACATCATGGTAAAAATCAGCCCCGCGCATATCAGGCTTTGAATATCCACAACATTATAAATTACCGTCCCTTCGCCGAAATAGGTTGATATAGTCACCGGAAAATCAAACAAATAGCCTGCCATATACATCGACAGCTTAATACCAAATGGCACAATAAAACCGAGCCAGAATATACGTAGCCCGATGTGCTTGTTAGGGATGGAGTGGCGCCAGCGCTTGCCCAGCATGAGGCGTAGCAGACCGCAGGCCGCGAACAACGCAAAGGTCTGACAGAACAGCAAAACTGAATATTGTAGCGGCGCTAAATTAATATAGAATAAATTAGTGACAGTAAAACCTAACAAAATGGGAAGAATAGCCCTGCGCCCAAATAGCAGAATTACCGCCAGCATCACGCTGAGCGGCAGCCATGCTAAATAAACGTCATGACCATTAACAATTGCGCGTGGAGAGAGATAACGGGAGACAGGTACCGCAATCAGACAAAGTGTCAGGGCAATTATAAATATCTTTACATTATTGTACGTTTTTCTATTCATTAAGCTGATGAGTATATTATCCGTCTGAATCATTGACCGGATGGATAATAGGTTTATTAATTGCACGAATCAAGTTCAAGTCTATTTATAGACACGTTTATTGATTTCGATTGAGGTGAGGTATGGGAATACCTTCTTTTTGATAACAAAAACCAGTGGCGGGCGTTACAAACAGATAAAAAAAACCCTCGTCATTTGACGAGGGTTTACAATTTTGGTGGAGCTAAGCGGGATCGAACCGCTGACCTCTTGCATGCCATGCAAGCGCTCTCCCAGCTGAGCTATAGCCCCACATGTGACTTTACTGACCGCACTCTGTTGGGTTCAGAGTTTGGTGGAGCTAAGCGGGATCGAACCGCTGACCTCTTGCATGCCATGCAAGCGCTCTCCCAGCTGAGCTATAGCCCCACATGTGACTTTACTGACCGCACTCTGTTGGGTTCAGAGTTTGGTGGAGCTAAGCGGGATCGAACCGCTGACCTCTTGCATGCCATGCAAGCGCTCTCCCAGCTGAGCTATAGCCCCATCGTAAAGCTGTCATGTTGACGGGCGGCATAATATGAATTCCGCTGCGGAGTGTCAACGGCAAAATCAATGACCGCCGTTCGATCGCCGAAAAATCATGCAAATGAATCACTTTGCGAGCGTGCTCGTAATCAGGAGTTAAGCCTGTCACGTTTTCATGTAAAACGGTGCTATAAAATGAGCCGTTAATTAACCCCACTGATATTCAGGAAATTGCATGATCAAGGAACGAATGACGCCAGAAGAGTTAGCCCTGCTCACTGGCTATAGCCGACAGACCATCAATAAATGGGTACGCAAAGAGGGTTGGATTACGTCACCAAAACCTGGCGTTCAGGGCGGGAAAGCGCGACTGGTACATGTGAACGAAAAAGTCCGCGACTTTATCCGCAGCGCACGTAGGGCAAGCGAAACGTCCGATATGGCAGAAGGTACCAGCCATAACAGTTCGCTTCACACCCTACTCCTGACGCTGGCTGATGAAATGACGCCGGAAGAGCAGAAACAGATGACATCGCTGTTACTGCGGGAAGGGATCACCGGATTGTTGCAACGTTTAGGGATTCGCGATCGGGACTGATATGAAAAAATTACGGAGCAAAATGACCACGGAAGAGCTGGCGGAGAGTTTGGGCGTTGCCAGGCAAACGGTTAATCGCTGGGTTCGCCAGCAGGGCTGGAAAACAGAAGGACTCAACGGCGTGAAAGGCGGCCGCGCGAGGCTCATTCATATCGATGCGCGCGTGAAGGAACATATCATGAGTCTCCCGGCGATTCGCAACCGTCAGGCGGTATACCATCTCGCGGAGGCCACCTCCGCCTACAATGCCCCCTCTGCAAACCTGTTTCCGGGCATAATTGAGACGCTGGAGAATATGACTGCAGCAGAGCAGAAGCGTCTGGACACCTTCCTGAAGCGCGAAGGCATTCACGGCTTTCTTAAGCGCCTGGGTATAGCAGAAGCAGAAGCATAAAAAAACGGCAGGTTCCCCTGCCGTTTGTTTTATCTGAGACGTTATTACTGCTGATTTTCTCGTTCAGCGATAAAGTCCAGAGCCTTGTTAATGCGCGCTACGCTGCGTGATTTGCCGATAGCATGAACCGTTACGTCCAGCGCCGGAGACTGACCCGCACCGGTCACCGCAACGCGCAGTGGCATACCGACTTTACCCATGCCGACTTCCAGCTCGTCCGCCGTCGCCTGAATGGCGTGATGCACATTCTCTGCGGTCCACTCGGTAATGGCAGCCAGCTTGTCACGCACCACTTCCAGCGGCTGACGCGCAACCGGGCGAAGGTGTTTCTTCGCGGCGTCCGCATCAAACGCATCAAACTCTTCATAGAAGTAGCGGCAGCTTTCAGCAATCTCTTTCAGCGTTTTGCAGCGCTCGCCGAGCAGTTTCACCAGATCCGCCAGCTCAGGGCCTGTGCGGGTATCAATATTTGCCTGCTCAATGTGCCACTGCAGATACGTCGCCACATATTCTGGCGGCATGGTATTGATGTAGTGATGGTTCAGCCACAGGAGCTTGTCGGTGTTGAACGCACTGGCGGATTTGCTGACAGAGCTCAGAGAGAACAGTTCGATCATCTCTTCGCGGCTGAAGATCTCCTGGTCACCGTGAGCCCAGCCCAGACGCACCAGATAGTTCAGCAGCGCTTCTGGCAGATAGCCGTCGTCGCGATACTGCATCACGCTCACCGCACCGTGACGTTTAGACAGCTTTTTCCCGTCGTCGCCGTTGATCATGGAGACGTGCGCATAAACAGGCACAGGGGCGTTCAGCGCCTTCAGGATGTTGATCTGACGTGGCGTGTTGTTGATATGGTCTTCACCGCGCACAACGTGGGTAATTTCCATATCCCAGTCGTCAACCACGACGCAGAAGTTGTAGGTTGGAGAACCATCGGTACGACGGATGATCAGATCGTCGAGCTCCTGGTTGCTGAATTCGATCGGGCCACGGATCTGATCGTCAAAGATCACAGACCCCTCTTGCGGGTTAGCAAAACGCACAACGCAAGGCTCATCTGCAGCATGCTCGCTGTGGTCGTGGCGGCAGCGGCCGTCATAACGCGGCTTTTCACCGTTCGCCATCTGCTCTTCACGCAGCGCATCCAGACGCTCTTTGGAGCAGTAGCACTTATACGCCGTGCCCGCGACCAGCATCTCATCAATGACGGCGTTATACCGGTCAAAGCGTTTGGTCTGGAAGTAGGGACCTTCGTCCCATTCCAGGTTCAGCCAGTTCATCCCATCCATAATGGCTTCAATTGCTTCTGGCGTGGAGCGCTCAAGATCGGTGTCTTCAATACGCAGCACGAACTCACCTTTGTTGTGGCGTGCGAAAAGCCAGGAATAGAGAGCGGTACGTGCACCACCGACGTGCAGATAGCCTGTCGGGCTCGGCGCGAAGCGAGTTTTGATTTTCATGAAATGGCCTTACGTTATAAAGATGCCGGCAATCGGCAAATCCTGGGGAAAAAACGATGGGCAATATTCTATCACTGTGCGGCGATTCCTCAATGTTGTTCCCTGAATCGGGCCCGAGTTTGCGATTTTTGTTTAGAAATCATGCGCCACTGCCCATTTCGCGATCGTTTTGCTTAATTTTACGACGAACGAATAAAAACTTTAGAAAATGCGTTGACTCATTTTCAACTCTCCCTATAATGCGACTCCACACAGCGGGGGTGATTAGCTCAGTTGGTAGAGCATCTCCTTTACACGGAGGGGGTCGGCGGTTCGAGCCCGTCATCGCCCACCATTTCGGGTCGTTAGCTCAGTTGGTAGAGCAGTTGACTTTTAATCAATTGGTCGCAGGTTCGAATCCTGCACGACCCACCAATGTAAAAAAGCGCCCTAAAGGCGCTTTTTTGCTATCTGCGATATAAAAAATGTGAACCAGCCGCATTTTCCTCAAGCTAATCCCGTCGGTGCCGATACCTCTGTTTTATAACGCGAGGAAAAAGTATGACGACCATTCAGGCATCAACCCAATCTATTCAAACCAGCAGTGGCGGGAATGGGGCTTCTGGCGGTAACGATATCTCTGCGCAAATCACCCGCATTCTCGACAAAATCCAAAAGCTGACTCAGCAGTTAAACGAGCTGGCGAACAGTCCCGGCAGCACGGAAGATAAGAAAAAGCAGCAGGAACTGATTCAGACCCAGATCAAAGTGCTTCAGGCGCAGCTCGCCGCACTGCAGCGCCAGCAGGCCGAAGAGGCCCAGAAAAAGCAGGATCAAAAATTGGGCAAAGTGGAAGGTGTGAATAGCCCAACAGACAATAATCAGATTGATATCTACATCTAATCTTCTGAAGCGTTAAACAGTGGATCGCGTATGCGGGCCTCGGTCAATCGCTGTGCCTGGATACGCACCACTTCCCAGATAGCCTGCGCCGCCCCCGAGAGTGAACGATTTTTTCGCCGCACCAGCATTAGCTTTCGTTCGACAACGGGCGTCAACCGCTTCACGGCCAGTCGACTTCCCTGAGGCAGGGGAAGCGCCAGGGCGGGCAACACGCTGATGCCGATCCCGGCTTCCACCATGGGAAACAGCGTTGCCGGGTGACCAATCTCCTGCACGATCGCTGCCTTTACCCCCTGATTCATCAGTGCGGAATCAATCAGCGGGCGGCTGCCCGAGGCATAATCTTGTAAAACCAGGTTTGCGCCCTGCAGTGACTGCCACCTGACGTCAGGCAACGCGGCCAGCGGATCGTCGTCACGGCAGAGCAGCAAAAAGGGCTCCGAAAGTACGCTTTCGCACTCCAGATCGCTCACCTGGCCGGGATCGATAACAATACCAAAATCGACATCCCCCTGGCGGATGCTCTCCAGTACCCACTGCTGTGGCCGGTCATGCAGCACAAAGTCAATGTCCGGGTAGCGATGGTTCCCCTCGGCAATACACTGCGGGATAAGGTGTGCAGATATCGTCTGGCTGGCCGCGACCCGCACGGTACCCGAAAGCTGCTGCCCCAGCCTCCCCACGTCTCTGAGCGTGCTGTTCAGCTCATCCAGCAGCCGTTCAAGGCGCAGAGCAAGCTGCTGCCCGGCTTCGGTCAACACCACTTCGCGCGTGGTGCGGTCAAGCAACCGGACGCCGGTCTGATTTTCCAGTTCTTTCACGCTGTGGCTGACCGCCGACTGGCTCAGGCCAATCATCTCCCCTGCCCGGCTAAAGCTGCGGGCATTGGCGACGGTAACAAAAATGCGGAGCTGGCGTAAGGAATAATTCATCTGTTTAATTCATGAATGGATGCAATAAATCAATTTTATTTCTCAAAAGGAAAAAAGCACAATAGCGACATCTGTTTTCAGGAGTCATTATGAAACTATTTCGTATTGTTGATCCGTTTACGCTCACCCTGGTCGTTACCGTTTTACTGGCCTCGTTCTTTCCCGCTCGCGGCGGGTTCGTCCCGTTCTTTGAAGGGCTGACGACGGCCGCCATCGCACTGCTGTTTTTTATGCACGGTGCGAAGCTGTCCCGTGAAGCGATTATCGCAGGGGGGAGCCACTGGCGGCTGCATCTCTGGGTAATGTGCAGCACGTTCATTCTCTTCCCCATCCTCGGCGTGCTGTTTGCCTGGTGGGCACCGGTCAACGTCGACCCGGCGCTCTATACCGGTTTTCTGTATCTCTGTATTCTGCCGGCTACCGTGCAATCCGCCATTGCCTTTACCTCTCTGGCGGGAGGGAACGTTGCGGCCGCCGTCTGCTCGGCATCCGCATCCAGCCTGCTGGGGATTTTCGTCTCCCCGCTGCTGGTGGGCCTGCTGATGAACATGCACGGCGCGGAAGGTAACCTTGAGCAAGTCGGCAAAATCTGTTTGCAGCTGCTGCTGCCGTTTGTGCTGGGGCATCTCTCGCGTCCGTGGACGGGCGCATTTGTGGCAAAGCACAAGAAATGGATTTCAAAAACCGACCAGTCGTCGATCCTGCTGGTGGTCTATTCCGCCTTCAGCGAAGCGGTCGTGAACGGGATCTGGCACAAGGTGGGCGCTGGTTCGCTGCTCTATATCGTGGTGGTCAGCCTCATCCTGCTGGCAATTGTCATTGCAGTAAACGTCTTTGTGGCACGCAAGTGCGGCTTCAACAAAGCGGATGAAATTACGATTGTGTTCTGCGGTTCGAAGAAGAGCCTGGCAAACGGTATCCCGATGGCCAACATTCTGTTCCCGACCTCGGTGATTGGAATGATGGTGCTGCCGCTAATGATTTTCCATCAGATCCAGCTGATGGTCTGCGCGGTGCTGGCGCGTCGCTACAAGCGCCAGACGGAAAAACTGGCGCAGGAAGGGACCCGCGCCGCAAAGGCTTAAGGACGTTTCAGGGGCTGCACCAGCTGGGTCAGCCCCTCGGTTTTGATCAGTAACGTGATAGCCATCAGCTCGCCCAGTCGCCCTGCCGGGAATTCATCCTTACGGGCAAACCACAGCAGATACTCCTCCGGTAAATCAATCAGCCTGCGGCCCTTGTATTTACCGAACGGCATCTCCGTATTGGCGATCTCAACGAGCTGCTCTTTCTCCACGTTACTCTCCTAACAGACGCATCATTTCTGCTTCATCGATAACCTCAATGCCCAGCTCCTGGGCTTTCGCCAGCTTGGAACCGGCGGCTTCCCCGGCGATCACCAGGTCGGTTTTCTTCGACACGCTGCCCGCCACTTTAGCTCCCAGCGCGACCAGACGTGCCTTTGCATCATCACGGGATAGCTGGCTCAGGCTGCCGGTCAGCACCACCGTTTTACCGGCGAACGGGCTGTCGATCTCTTCGGCGTTGACGACGACCGGCGCAGGCCATTTGATGCCCTCTGCCAGCAGTTGGCCGATGACCTCGCGGTTGCTCTCTTCAGCAAAGAAGTTAAAGACGTGCGTGGCGACGACGATGCCGACATCCGGGACTTTCTGTAGCTCCTCGATGCTTGCCTTTTCCAGCGCCTCCAGCGTACCAAAGTACGCCGCCAGCCCTGCTGCCGTCGCTTCACCCACTTCACGAATGCCCAGCGCATAAAGGAAACGGGCGAAGGTGGTCTCTTTAGCCGCTTCCAGGGCGTTAACCACGTTCTGGGCTGACTTTGGCCCCATGCGATCCAGACCGGTTAGTTTACCTGCGGTCAGCCTGAAGAGATCCGCTGGCGTGTGGACGTACTCTTTCTCAACCAGCTGATCGATAATCTTGTCGCCCATGCCGTCAACGTCCATTGCGCGACGGGAGACAAAGTGCTTCAGTGACTCTTTACGCTGCGCGCCACAGATTAAGCCGCCCGTACAGCGGGCCACTGCTTCACCTTCTACGCGCTCAACGTCCGAGCCGCACACCGGACAATGGGTCGGGAAGACAACCTCGCGCGTATCGTCAGGACGTTCTGACTCCACGACGTTAACCACCTGTGGGATCACATCACCCGCGCGGCGGATCACCACTTTGTCACCGATACGCAGACCCAGGCGGTCGATTTCATCGGCGTTATGCAGCGTGGCATTACTCACCAACACACCCGCCACCTGCACGGGCTCCAGACGAGCGACCGGGGTAATGGCCCCCGTACGTCCCACCTGGAACTCCACGTCGCGGACGAAGGTCATCTGCTCCTGAGCCGGGAACTTAAACGCCACCGCCCAGCGCGGCGCGCGCGCCACAAAGCCCAGCTGCTCCTGCAGCGCCAGGGAGTTGACCTTGATGACCACGCCATCAATATCAAAGCCGAGCGTCGGACGGTCCGCTTCCACCTTGTGGTAGAACGCCAGCACCGCTTCCGGCGAGTCGCAGAGCTGAACGCGGTTGCTCACCGGCAGGCCCCACGCCTTAAACTGCAGCAGACGCCCGAGATGGGTATCCGGCAGCTCGCCGCCCTCCAGAATACCGACGCCGTAGCAGAAGAACGTAAGCGGTCGCTTCGCGGTGATGCGCGGATCAAGCTGTCGCAGCGAGCCCGCCGCCGCGTTACGCGGGTTAGCAAACACCTTACCGCCGGTGCGACGTGCCTCTTCGTTAATTTTCTCGAAGCCCGCCTGGGGCAGAAACACCTCGCCGCGCACTTCCAGACGTGCAGGAATATTGTCACCCTGCAGCTTCAGCGGGATCGCGCGGATGGTACGCACGTTGGTGGTGATGTCTTCGCCCGTCGTACCGTCGCCACGCGTCGCGGCACGCACCAGCACGCCGTTTTCATAGAGAAGACTGACCGCCAGGCCATCCAGCTTCAGTTCGCTGCACCAGGTGAGAGCGTCGCTGCTTTTCAGGCGATCCTGCACGCGCTTGTTAAACGCGAGAAAGCTCTCTTCATCGAAGACGTTATCCAGCGACAGCATCGGTACTTCATGACGCACCTGGCTGAAAGCGCCCAGCGGCTCAGCGCCGACGCGCTGGGTGGGGGAATCCGGTGTAATGAGTTCAGGATGCTGCGCCTCTAATTCGCGCAGCTCGCGCATCAGGCGGTCATACTCCGCATCCGGGACTTCCGGCGCGTCCATAACATGATAGAGATATTCATGATGGCGAAGCGTGGTTCGCAGTTCAGTGAGTTGTTGTTCGATTGAGTCCATATCACACCATCAATGAGAAAAAACCCCCGACATGCGGGGGTTGAGGAGGAGTTGAAGATAACGCGTCGGTTACGCGTTGGCTTCCTTAACTTCGCGGATGCGGTCCTGATACTCACGCAGCTTCTGCGGGGTCATCATGCGACGCTGATCGTCGAGCACCACACCACCCAGTTCGTCAGCGATGTGCTGAGCGGATTGCAGCATCAGCTTAAAGTTTTGCAGTTCGTCGCCGTAGGACGGCACCTGCATAAAGATAGTGACACCCGGCGTCACGAAATCGCCCGTCATTTCTGGGTCGAATGTGCCAGGGTTAACCATATTGGCCAGGCTAAATAGCGCCGGGCCGCTACCGTCCGGGCTCAGGTGACGATGGAAGATATTCATATCACCAAACTTGAAGCCGGCCTGTTGAATACTGTTCAGCAGTACGTCACCGTTCAGATGGCTGCCGTGATGGGCGGCCACGTTCATGATGATCACCGCTTCTTTACGCTGCGGTTTTTCAACAACCGGCTCTGGCTCTACAACGGGCTCAGGCTCAACGTGCGGGGCCGGAGCGGGCTGCGGCGCAGGTTGAACATGAACAGGCTGCTGCGGTTGATGTACCGGTTGCGCAAGCTGCTGTTGCACAGGCTGCTGCACGGGTTGTTGTTGAACCGGCTGTGGCGCCGCAGGCTGCTGATAGACAGGCTGTTGCGGCGGCTGGCGCACCGGTTCTTCCACAGGCTGTGGCGCTGGCTGGCGCGGCTGTGCAGAAGCATACGGCGGTTGATACTGGTGCTGCGAAGGACGAGGTGCTTCATGCTCCCCATGGCCTACGCCGGGCGCAGTATTGACCCGATGAACACGAACTTCACCCACGCCGTCATCGTCGCTTCCATCGATGTCATCTTCACTGTCATCGTCGTCACGACTGGACTTCATGCGCTTCAGTGGGCGATCGCGAAACATCGAGGAACGCTCTTTACGGCTGGTCCAGAAACCATGTACCAGTAAAGCGATTATGGCGATCGCGCCAACAATGATTAATATCAGACGCAAATCCTGCATCATTATATTCTCTGTTGTTCTAACACCTTGCCACCACGGCAAACATTTACTCACTAAGAGTATTTGCCGTTTACGTCAAGTGCAAGTGTGTGCAGAGCATTCACAGCATAAAGATGAAGGAAATCGTGCTTTTTGCTGGTTTTTCGAACATTTCCGAACTGGTCATTGGTCCGTAAGTGGATAATATAGGCGGGCAATTCCACTGGTTGTGTAAAAAGGAGTACAGCCTGGCTATGGTTTCAACATCTTCTTCTCCCCCGCGCAGCGGCGTCTGGTATTTTTCTCAGGGCTGGAAACTGGTCTCTCTGCCGGGTATTCGACGCTTCGTCATTCTGCCGCTGTTGATCAACATTATTCTGATGGGCGGCGCGTTCTGGTGGCTGTTCACAAAACTGGAAAGCTGGATCCCATCGCTGATGAGCTACGTGCCGGACTGGCTGCAGTGGCTTAACTACCTGCTCTGGCCGGTAGCGGTGATCTCCGTTTTGCTGGTATTTGGCTACTTCTTCTCGACGATTGCCAACTGGATAGCCGCGCCGTTTAACGGTTTGCTGGCGGAACAGCTGGAAGCGCGCCTTACCGGCGCAACACCGCCGGACACGGGCATCCTGGGGATCATGAAAGACCTCCCTCGCATTATGAAGCGTGAATGGCAGAAGTTTGCCTGGTACCTGCCCCGCGCGGTTGTGCTGCTTATCCTCTATTTTGTGCCCGGCATTGGCCAGACGGTGGCACCGGTGCTGTGGTTCCTGTTCAGCGCCTGGATGCTGGCCATCCAGTACTGCGACTATCCGTTCGATAACCACAAGGTGCCGTTTAAAGAGATGCGCACCGCCCTGCGCAGCCAGAAGATCGCCAATATGCAGTTTGGCGCGCTGACCAGCCTGTTCACCATGATTCCGTTCCTGAATCTGTTCATCATGCCGGTTGCCGTTTGCGGCGCGACCGCCATGTGGGTCGACTGCTACCGTGCTAAGCACGCGTTATGGAAATAATGCAAAAATGTGTAAAGCAGGGGTGGCTTATGCCGCCCCTTATTCCATACTGATCCCCATTATTTCCTTGCAGTATATAGATATGCGAATTCCTTACTTCCCCCTACCTGCTTAGCAGGTATGCTGGGTCGGTATCCCAATTTCATACAGTTAAGGACAGGCCATGAGTAAGATTTATGAAGACAACTCGCTGACTATCGGTCATACGCCCCTGGTTCGACTGAACCGTATCGGTAATGGACGCATCCTGGCGAAGGTCGAATCACGTAACCCGAGCTTCAGCGTAAAATGCCGTATCGGTGCAAACATGATTTGGGATGCTGAAAAACGTGGCGTACTGAAGCCGGGCGTTGAGCTGGTGGAACCGACCAGCGGCAATACCGGGATCGCTCTGGCCTATGTTGCTGCCGCGCGCGGCTACAAGCTGACGCTGACCATGCCTGAAACCATGAGCATCGAGCGTCGTAAGCTGCTTAAAGCGCTGGGCGCGAACCTGGTGCTGACCGAAGGCGCGAAGGGCATGAAGGGTGCCATTCAGAAAGCCGAAGAGATTGTGGCCAGCGATCCGGCGAAATACCTGCTGCTGCAGCAGTTCAGCAACCCGGCTAACCCGGAAATTCACGAGAAGACTACCGGCCCGGAAATCTGGGAAGATACCGACGGCCAGGTTGACGTCTTTATCTCCGGCGTAGGTACCGGCGGCACGCTGACCGGCGTGTCACGCTATATTAAAGGCACCAAAGGTAAAAAAGAGCTGATCACCGTTGCCGTTGAGCCGACTGATTCACCGGTTATCACCCAGGCCCTGGCGGGGGAAGAGCTCAAACCCGGCCCGCACAAAATTCAGGGGATTGGCGCAGGCTTCATTCCGGGCAACCTGGATCTGAAGCTGATTGATAAAGTGGTCACTATCACGAACGAAGAAGCCATCTCTACCGCGCGTCGCCTGATGGATGAAGAAGGCATTCTGGCAGGTATCTCTTCCGGTGCGGCCGTTGCGGCAGCGCTTAAACTTCAGGAAGATGAGGCCTTTACCAATAAGAATATTGTGGTTATCCTTCCTTCCTCGGGTGAGCGTTACTTGAGCACCGCACTGTTTGCCGATCTGTTCACTGAAAAAGAGCTGCAACAGTAGTGCCACTATGTTAATAACGCGTAAAAAAGCACCTTTTCAGGTGCTTTTTTGTGGCCTGCTTCAAACTTTTGCCCCTCCTGGCATTGCTTCACCCCGTTGGGTCTGGTATTTAAACCAGCAATTATTTTGATGCGTGAAATTAATCAGCGAACGAAATAGCCTTGCTGAATCGATTTTATGATTTGGTTCAAGTCTTGATTTCGCTGCATAATGTTTAATGACGATCGAAACGTCAGCGCTAACAATACAGGCTAAAGTTCAGTCGCCAGGCTAGACTTTAGTTCCACAACACTAAACCTATAAGTTGGGGAAATACAATGTTCCAGCAAGAAGTTACCATTACCGCTCCGAACGGTCTGCACACCCGCCCTGCTGCTCAGTTTGTTAAAGAAGCGAAAGGCTTCACTTCTGAAATCACTGTGACTTCCAACGGCAAAAGCGCCAGCGCAAAAAGCCTGTTCAAACTGCAGACTCTGGGCCTGACTCAGGGCACCGTAGTCACCATCTCTGCGGAAGGTGAAGACGAGCAGAAAGCAGTTGAGCATCTGGTAAAACTGATGGCTGAGCTCGAGTAAGTTTCCGGGTTCTTTTAAATATCAGTCACAAGTAAGGTAGGGTTATGATTTCAGGCATTTTAGCATCCCCGGGTATCGCTTTCGGCAAAGCACTGCTGCTGAAAGAAGACGAGATCGTCATCGACCGGAAAAAAATTTCTGCCGACAAGGTTGATCAGGAAGTTGAACGTTTTCTGAGCGGTCGTGCCAAGGCATCTGCGCAACTGGAAGCAATCAAAACTAAAGCTGGCGAAACTTTCGGTGAAGAAAAAGAAGCCATCTTCGAAGGGCACATCATGCTGCTCGAAGATGAGGAGCTGGAGCAGGAAATCATAGCCCTGATTAAAGATAAAGGCATGACGGCCGACGCGGCTGCGCATGAAGTTATCGAAGGTCAGGCAACTGCCCTGGAAGAACTGGATGATGAATACCTGAAAGAGCGTGCGGCTGACGTACGTGACATCGGTAAGCGCCTGCTGCGCAACATCCTGGGTCTGGCCATTATCGACCTGAGCGCGATTCAGGATGAAGTGATCCTGGTTGCCGCTGACCTCACCCCATCTGAAACCGCACAGCTGAACCTGAAAAAGGTCCTCGGTTTCATCACCGATGCGGGCGGCCGTACCTCCCACACCTCTATCATGGCGCGTTCTCTGGAACTGCCTGCCATCGTGGGTACCGGAAGCGTCACCTCTCAGGTGAAAAACGGCGATTATCTGATTCTGGATGCCGTAAACAATCTGGTTTACGTCAACCCAACTAACGAAGAGATCGAAAAACTGCGCGCGGTTCAGGAGCAGGTTGCGACTGAAAAAGCGGAACTCGCTAAGCTGAAAGACCTGCCAGCCATCACTCTGGACGGCCATCAGGTAGAAGTGTGCGCAAACATCGGTACCGTCCGCGACGTTGATGGCGCTGAGCGCAACGGTGCGGAAGGTGTTGGTCTCTATCGTACAGAATTCCTGTTCATGGACCGCGACGCGCTGCCAACGGAAGAAGAGCAGTTTGCTGCGTATAAAGCCGTTGCTGAAGCCTGTGGCTCTCAGGCGGTTATCGTCCGTACCATGGACATCGGTGGCGACAAAGAGCTGCCGTACATGAACTTCCCGAAAGAAGAGAACCCGTTCCTGGGCTGGCGTGCCGTGCGTATTGCGATGGATCGTAAAGAGATCCTGCGTGACCAGGTTCGCGCAATCCTGCGTGCCTCCGCGTTCGGTAAGCTGCGCATCATGTTCCCAATGATCATCTCTGTTGAAGAAGTGCGTGCACTGAAGAAAGAGATCGAAATCTACAAGCAGGAACTGCGCGACGAAGGTAAAGCATTTGACGAGTCAATCGAGATCGGCGTGATGGTGGAAACACCTGCGGCGGCGACCATTGCGCGTCATTTAGCCAAAGAAGTTGATTTCTTTAGTATCGGCACCAATGATTTAACGCAGTACACCCTGGCAGTTGACCGTGGTAATGATATGATTTCACATCTCTACCAGCCAATGTCACCGTCCGTACTGAACTTGATCAAGCAAGTTATTGATGCTTCTCATGCAGAAGGTAAATGGACTGGCATGTGTGGTGAGCTTGCAGGCGACGAACGTGCTACACTTCTGTTGCTGGGTATGGGTCTGGACGAATTCTCTATGAGCGCCATTTCCATCCCGCGCATTAAGAAGATTATCCGTAACACGAACTTCGAAGATGCGAAGGTGTTAGCAGAGCAGGCTCTTGCTCAACCGACAACGGACGAGTTAATGACGCTGGTTAACAAGTTCATTGAAGAAAAAACAATCTGCTAATCCACGAGATGCGGCCCAAATTACTGCTTAGGAGAAGATCATGGGTTTGTTCGATAAACTGAAATCTCTGGTTTCTGATGATAAGAAAGACTCCGGAACTATTGAGATTGTTGCTCCGCTCTCCGGCGAGATCGTCAACATCGAAGACGTGCCGGATGTAGTGTTTGCTGAGAAAATCGTTGGTGATGGCATTGCTATCAAACCAACTGGCAACAAAATGGTTGCTCCAGTTGACGGCACCATCGGTAAAATTTTTGAAACCAACCATGCGTTCTCTATCGAATCTGATAGCGGTATCGAACTGTTCGTTCACTTCGGTATCGACACCGTTGAACTGAAAGGCGAAGGCTTCAAACGTATCGCGGAAGAAGGCCAGCGTGTGAAAGTTGGCGACCCGGTGATTGAATTCGATCTGCCACTGCTGGAAGAAAAAGCCAAGTCTACCCTGACGCCGGTTGTTATCTCCAACATGGACGAAATCAAAGAACTGATCAAACTGTCGGGCAGCGTCACCGTGGGTGAAACCCCGGTTATCCGCATCAAGAAGTAATTCTTGCCGCACAGAAAAATGGCGCCTTCGGGCGCCATTTTTGTTTATGCCGGGAGGATAAGCTCGTCGTAGCCTTTCGACTGGGTATACAGCATCACGTCAGTCACCCGATCGCCGGCCATGCGAATGGCATCGGCAACGGTTTTCCCCTCAACAATGCCGCTCACCAGCTCTGAACAGAACAGGTCGCCCGTCCCTTTCAGATCGGTCTCTACGCGCGGATGCGCGCTGACGGTGACGCCCTCGCGTGAAACCAGCACCACGTGGATGTTTTGCGGATCGTCGGCAACCGGCGCACTGGTGATCGCCACCCATTTCAGGCTGTCGGAGAGCAGTCCCTGTGCCGCCGCGATGGCGCTTTCCGGCGTGCGGCACGGCTTGCCGCTTAACACTTCCAGCTCGTAGACATTGGGCGTGATCCCCTGCGCCAGCGGCAGCAGGTGCTCCCGATACGCTTCGGGGATCTCAGGCTTCACGTACATCCCGCTGTCAATATCGCCGATAACCGGATCGACCAGCACCAGCAGGTCAGGATGCTGCGCTTTGACCGCTTTCAGCCACTGCGCCAGCAGGACGATCTGGCTGGCGCTGCCCATATAGCCGGTGGTGACCGCCTTAAGCTCGCGCAGGATTTCGCGCTCTTCCAGCGCCTTCAGGTAGCCGCTGAACCACTCGTCGGGGATCACGCCGCCGTAGAAGGTGTCATAGTGTGGCGTGTTGCTGAACAGTACCGTCGGCACGGCGGTAACGTTCAGCCTGTGGGTACGAATATTCGGTACCGCAATGCTGTTCCCCACGCTGCCGTACACCACCTGAGACTGCACCGCGACAATATCGGTTTGCTGCGCCCGGGTATTATCCCGGAATAGAATCATCTCCATGACGCTTAAATCCCCGCCCCCTGCGAATAACTCTCTTCACCAAAAACGCCGGTAGACAGATAGCGATCGCCGCGATCGCAAATAATCGCCACCACTACCGCACCCGGGTTTGCCTGCGCCACCCGAATCGCACCCGCTACCGCGCCGCCCGAACTGACGCCGCAGAAGATACCTTCGCGGACGGCCAGCTCACGCATGGTATTTTCCGCCTCGCGCTGGTGAAGATCCAGCACCTGGTCCACAAGCTGTGCATTAAAAATGCCCGGCATATACTCCGCCGGCCAGCGGCGAATGCCCGGAATGCTGCTCCCCTCTTCCGGCTGCAGGCCTACGATGGTGACGGTTTTCGCCTGCTCGCGCAGAAAACGGGATACGCCGGTAATGGTTCCCGTGGTGCCCATGCTGGAGACAAAATGGGTAATGCGCCCGTCGGTTTGCTGCCAGATTTCCGGGCCGGTGGTGGTGTAGTGCGCGTAAGGGTTGTCCGGGTTGTTAAACTGATCGAGCAGTTTACCTTCGCCGCGCTCGGCCATTTCTAACGCCAGGTCGCGCGCGCCTTCCATCCCCTGCTCTTTGGTCACCAGAATCAGCTCGGCTCCGTAGGCACGCATCGCGGCGCGACGCTCCTGACTCATGTTGTCCGGCATCAGCAGCTTCATGCGGTAGCCTTTCAGCGCCGCAATCATCGCCAGGGCGATACCGGTGTTGCCGCTGGTGGCTTCGATCAGCACGTCGCCCGGCTTAATCTCGCCGCGCTTTTCAGCCTGGACGATCATCGACAGTGCGGCACGGTCTTTCACCGACCCCGCCGGGTTATTGCCTTCGAGTTTGACCCAGATTTCGCTGCCGTTATCCGGCCCCATGCGCTGAAGTTTGACCAGAGGGGTATTGCCGATGGTGTGTTCGAGTGTATTCACGATTTTTACTCAATAAAAAAGCCGGGTGGCGTTTCGCTTACCCGGCCTACAAGACGCAGTTTTAGCTGTAGGCCCGGTCAGCGCAGCGCCACCGGGCGATAAACATCCTAATAACCTATCAGGCTGACTCCGCCAGAGCAATATCCTCGCGCGTCTCGATGCGCTCCTTCCCGTGATAAATACGGGCATGCTGCAGTCCAACAAACAGGCGCTCCCCCCGGTGCGGCGGCACGTCGTCGCGCATGACCACGGTCAGGGGCTCGGTATACCAGCCCAGCGGCTGTACCACCAGTTGGGTGTAGTGACCTTTAGGGCTCGCTTCCAGCACCTGTACCGGCAGCGGTGAGTCCAGACTGGTTCGACGGCTCACGTCCACTTCCCACGGACGCAGGAACAGATCGACCGGGCCCTGGTGCGCGGAGGTATAGCCCAGCGGCCAGCGGTGCGCGCCAACGTGGAACTGACCGCCGCGAATGGTGCCCTGCAGGCGGTTCACCTCGCCCATAAACTCCAGCACGAAGCGGGTCGCCGGTTCACGCCAGAGCTGCTCCGGCTCGTCAACCTGCTCAATGTTGCCCTGACTCATGACCACCACGCGATCCGCGACTTCCATCGCCTCTTCCTGGTCGTGGGTCACGAAGACGCTGGTGAATTTCAGCTCTTCATGCAGCTGACGCAGCCAGCGGCGCAGCTCTTTACGCACCTGCGCATCCAGCGCGCCGAAGGGTTCATCCAGCAGCAGAATTTGCGGCTCAACGGCCAGCGCGCGCGCCAGCGCCACGCGCTGCTTCTGCCCGCCGGAAAGCTGCGCCGGGAAACGGTCCGCCAGATGCGCCAGCTGCACCATCTCCAGCAGTTTGGTTACTTTCGCCTTAATGGTTGCTGCATCCGGGCGTTCACGACGCGGCAGCACCGTCAGGCCAAAGGCGATATTGTCGAAAACGGTCATGTGGCGGAACAGCGCGTAATGCTGGAAGACAAAACCCACTTTACGATCGCGGGCGTGCAGGCGGCTCACGTCAGTGCCGTGGAAGCGGATGTGCCCGCTGGTCTGGTGCTCAAGCCCGGCGATAATACGCAGCAGCGTGGTTTTGCCCGAGCCAGACGGCCCCAGCAGCGCCACCATTTGTCCGGAAGGGATATCCAGCGAGATATCATTCAGCACCTGGGTGCGACCAAAAGACTTCTTAATATTGGCAATCTCAATGCTCATGATTTCCCTCCTGATGCTGACGTTTTTCCTGATTTTCTAAACGCCACTGCACCACACTCTTCAAAAACAGGGTCAAAATCGCCATCAGCGTCAGCAACGCTGCGGCAGTAAAGGCGCCGATGGTGTTGTAGTCCTGCTGCAGGAGTTCAATCTGCAGCGGCAGCGACAGGGTTTCACCCCGAATGGAGCCAGAGACGACGGAAACGGCACCGAATTCACCAATCGCGCGGGCATTGGTCAGCACCACGCCATAAAGCAGCGCCCAGCGGATGTTCGGCAGGGTCACGCGGCGGAACATTTGCCAGCCTGAAGCCCCCAGCAGCACCGCCGCTTCGTCTTCGTTGCTCCCCTGGCTTAACATCACCGGCACCAGCTCACGCACCACGAACGGGCAGGTCACGAAGATGGTGACCAGCACCATGCCCGGCCAGGCGAACATGATCTGCAGGTTATGCGCATCCAGCCAGCCGCCCAGCGGTCCGTTAGAGCCGTAGAAGAGCAGATACACCAGGCCCGCCACCACCGGCGACACGGCAAACGGAATATCCAGCAGGGTCAGCAGCAGCTGACGTCCCGGGAAATTAAAGCGCGTCACCAGCCACGCCAGCAGGGTACCGAACACCAGGTTCACCGGGACGGTGATCAGGGCAATCAGCACGGTCAGCCAGATGGCGTGCAACATATCCGGGTTCGCCAGGTTTTCCAGCGCGGGCATCAGGCCCTTGCTGAACGCCTGAACGAAGATATAAATCGTCGGCACGACGAGAATGAGGGCGGAAACCAGCACGCCCGCCCCAATCAGAAACCATTTACCCCAGTTGATGCGGGGCGCATCGTATCGCTTCAATTGCGTAACTTCCGCCATCAGTGACCTACCACACGTCGACCAAAGCGACTTTGCAGAGTGTTAATCGAGTACAGCAGCAGCAGCGATGCCGCGAGGATCACCGAAGCGATCGCGCTCGCCGCCGGATAATCAAACTCCTGCAGGCGAATGAAAATCATCAGCGAGGTCACTTCCGTTTTCCAGGCGATGTTCCCGGCGATAAAAATCACCGCGCCGAACTCGCCGAGGCTGCGGGTAAACGACAGCGCGACGCCCGCCATCAGCGCCGGAGACAGCTCCGGCAGCACCACTTTGCGGAAGCTCTGCCAGCGCGTGGCGCCCAGCGTTTCCGCCGCTTCTTCGTATTCCGGACCTAACTCTTCCAGCACCGGCTGCACGGTACGCACCACAAACGGGATGCTGGTAAAGGCCATCGCCACCGCGATACCAAGCCAGGTGTAGGTCACCTTGATGTCAAATTTCGCCAGCCACTCGCCGTACAGCCCGTTCACGGAGAAGAGCGACGCGAGGGTTAAGCCCGCGACCGCCGTCGGCAGCGCAAACGGCAGATCCATCAGGGCGTCAAGCAGCGTGCGGCCCGGGAAGCGATAGCGGATCAAAATCCACGCCATCAGCAGGCCAAACACGCCGTTAAAAATGGAGGCGACAAACGCCGACAGCAGCGTCACCTTATAGGCCGCCACCACCTGCGGGTTGGTGATCACGTCCCAGTACTGCGCCCAGCTCATCTGCGCAAGCTGCATCACCAGCGCGCTGAGCGGCAACAGCAGAATCAGGCAGACGAACAGCAGGCTGGTTCCGAGGCTTAATGTAAAGCCCGGCAGCACGCGTTTGGTCGAGACTGCAAACATTACTTATGCCCCGCCGCCAGCAGTTTGTCTAACTCACCGCCGCTGGCAAAATGCGTTTTCATCACGTCTGGCCAGGAGCCAAAATGGTCTTCCACGCGGAACAGCGCGGTCTGCGGGAACTTATCTTTCAGCTTGTTCATCACGTCCGGGTTGTTCACGCGGTAGTAGTAATCGGTAATGATGGTCTGCGCCTGAGGGCTGTACAGGTAATTGAGATAGGCTTTTGCCGCTTTCTCGGTACCGTTCGCCTGCACGTTTTTATCCACCCATGCGACCGGGAACTCGGCCAGAATGTTGGTTTTCGGGATAACCACCTCAAAGCCCTGCGCTTCATACTGCTTGCGGATGTTATTCACTTCCGACTCAAAGCTGATCAGCACATCGCCCAGGCCGCGCTCTGCGAAGGTCGTGGTCGCCCCGCGGCCGCCGGTATCGAACACTTCGACGTTTTTCAGGAACTGGGTCATGAACTGCTCGGTTTTGGCTTTATCGTTGCCGTCAGCCTTGTCCGCCGCGCCCCACGCCGCTAAATAGGTGTAACGCGCGTTACCGGAGGTTTTTGGGTTCGGGAAGATCAGCTTCACGTCGGAACGCACCAGATCGCTCCAGTCGTGGATATTCTTCGGATTGCCCTTGCGCACCAGGAAGCCCATGGTGGAGTAGAACGGCGAGCTGTTGTTCGGCAGACGGCTCTGCCAGTCCGCCGGGATGAGCTTGCCTTTGTCGTGCAGGATCTGCACGTCAGTCACCTGGTTGTAGGTCACGACGTCCGCTTTCAGGCCTTGGAGGATGGCCAGCGCCTGCTTGGACGAACCGGCGTGAGACTGCTTGATGGTCAGCTTGTCGCCGTTATTGTCTTTCGCCCACTGCTGTTCGAACGGGGGATTAAGGGCGGCAAACAGCTCGCGGGAGACGTCATACGAACTGTTCAACAGTTCAGTCGCCTGCGCCTGTGCCACCAGCAGTAAACCTGCCAGCGCCAGAGTTCCTTTTTTCAGTACAGTAACGGCCATTGCGCACCCTTATAAATGTGATGACTATCTTATAGTCATAATATTTATAACGGTGATGAAAGCAGTAACGGTTTTATATACCGTTTGGTGATTTAGAAGCAGAAAAGGGAATAAGGCGCGGGGAAAATTGCCGGGTGGCGCTAACGCTTACCCGGCCTACGTATGGAAAGCGGTTTTACAGCGCCAGCAGACGCTCGACGGACGGCGCGAAGTAGTAGCCGCCGGTGACCGGTTTGGTGAAGCGCAGCATGGCGTCGCGCTTGCCGTCGGTATCGCCGAACATGCTCAGCAGCTGCTGTTCAATGTTATGCAGGCGCGCGCAGTAGGCGCAGAAGTAGAGGCCGTGCGTGCCGCTTGCGGTACCGTACGGCAGGCTCTGGCGGACAATCTTCAGCCCTTTGCCGTCTTCTTTTAGGTCAACGCGGGTCAGGTGCGAGGTGACCGGACGGTCATCGCCGTCGATCTCTTCGTTAGCTTCTTTGGTGCGGCCAATCATCATCTCCTGGTCGTGCACGCTCATGCGGTTAAGCTGCTTGAGGTTATGCTCCCAGCGCTGCACGAACACGTAGCTGCCGCCCGCGTCCACGCCGTCTTTGATTACCGCGACTTCACGACGCGTCTCTTCACCCGCTGGGTTTTCCGTCCCGTCGACGAAGCCGCTCAGATCGCGCTCTTCTACCCAGCGGAAACCGTGAACCTCTTCCTGCACCTCGACGCTGTCGCCAAAGGCCGCCACCGCCGCCTGCGCAACCGAGAAGTTCACGTCGTGACGCAGAGAAAGGATATGGATCAGCACGTCGTACTGGGTCGCAGGTGCAAGGCCTTTGCCATAAGGAATGAAGTCCTTCAGCTCTTCTGCCCCTTCACCGCCGCTCAGCTGACGCCAGACGTTATTGCCAAACGCAACAACGGCGCCGAGGTGGGCTTCCGGGAATTTGGCCTGGAAGGTCGCCAGTTTATCAATAAACGCTTTGCTGGCCGCACGCAGGGCATCCACGTCCCCTTTGACATTGGCTTCAATCCAAATCGCCGCGCGGCAATGTTCTGGCAAAATGCCACTCTGAACCTGAGACATCGCTCCTCCTGAAATAAAGATGCCACGTCAGCGTGGCATTGATGGCGGCTATTATACCCGGATTTCAGCGAGGCGGTTTGTTCAGACGCAAATTACTGCTTCCAGAGTATTTTGCTCACCTTCCAGCTCTTCAGGGTGTCGTCAGACGGCATCAACCCTTCCGGGCCGCTCCAGGTGCCGGTAAAAACATAGCTGATGTGCTGGCTGCCTTCCGCCTTACACTCCACCGCCACTTCATCGTCGGATGGCACGCTGGTGCAGTTGCCAAAGGCCTGCTTATAAAGATCGCTAAACGGCGTCCCGACCTTCACGCCGCTGGCGGTCGGAATATCTTCATCCATCACCGCGATCCGGTTTACCGTGCCTTTGTCACCGTTGATCGCCAGTGCCAGCTTGTCGCCTTTCAGCGCCTCGTAATAGCGCACTATATTGCCATTCTCTGTTTTCATGCCGCTGCGCAGGCGGTAGTCACTGCTGAGCGCATCCTGAATAGCATTCTGATCCAGCGCCGTCGCGGCGGTAATTTTCCCCACGCCCTGCTCGGTCACTTCCGTTGATGAGCCAAACCAGTTCCACGGATACGCGGCAGACCAGTTAATGGAGGAGAGCGTCGAACAGCCGGTCAATGCCAGCGGAAGAGCGCATAAGAGTAAACGCAGCGATTTCATTGAAACGTCCTTACGTGTTAAATCAACGCTTGTTGGAGTGCGACATCGGCAAAAAGTGCCGGATTAATCATCCTGAGGCACAAAACAGGCGCGAAGACGTGGGTTGGTCAGCAGCCACATCAGCGCCACGATATCGGCAACCACCAGCGCAACGCCGATGCCCGTCAGCGGTTCACCGTACCACCAGAGTACCGGCTGCCAGAAGAGCAGCGCAACTTGGGCAAGGATCAGCAGCCCGCGAAGCGCGCGCCACAAGCGCGGGATTACGTGCCGCCGACCGCTGCACAAGAAAGCCACCACCGCCGGTACGCCCGGCAGCAAGCCGAGCCAGAAGGCATCGTGATCGGGATAGAAGAGCGTCAGCAGCGTGTCGCCCTGCCCGCGCGACGCGGCGGCCATTACAAACAGCACCCAGGTGCGGGCCTGAAGCAGCAGAACGCACCAGAATAAAAAGGGCAGCCTGACGCGACCCTGCGCGTCATAATCTGCCGGATGGATCTCAGTACTCTTCATCTTCGATGAGACGCTTTCCTAAATTCAGCACGTCAGCGTGTACGTAGCCCAGGCGTTCATACATGCCCAGCACCACGTCGTTATCTTCCCGCACCATGATCTGGATTTTCGGACAGCCGCGGGCGATCAGCTTCTTCTCGAGCCGGTTGAGCAGCGCATTGGCAATACCGCGACCACGGTATTCCGGATGGACGCCCAGATAATAGGCCGAGCCGCGATGGCCGTCATAACCGCCCATCACCGTCCCCACAACCTCGCCATTAACTTCCGCAACCAGAAACAGACTGACGTCGTGATTCACCTTACGTTCGATATCCATTTCCGGATCGTTCCACGGACGCAGCAGATCGCAGCGCTCCCAAAGGGTGATCACCTCTTCGAAATCTTCCTGGCGAAAAACGCGTATCTCCATGGTATTAACCGCCTTTTCGGGTTTAAAAACAGTGATTATGGCGCGAACCACGCCTTTAGCCAATAACCGGGGAAAATCTCGCCAAAATTTGGCATAATGTCACTTTGTCACGTATTGAAATGAAAAGTAAAACAATTCTCAATAAGGACTGTCGTAACGCTAAACGCGATACGATATAACACCAGGACCCCTTTTTTTAGTATTCAGGCCGCATGAGCACATTCAAACCATTAAAAGCACTCACATCGCGTCGTCAGGTTCTCAAAGCGGGGCTGGCGGCCTTAACGTTAACGGGCATCGCAAAGCAGGCTCAGGCAAAAGACGAGAGCACGCTTAAAACCAGTAACGGACACAGCAAACCGAAAACCAAAAAGCCGGGCGCAAAGCGCCTGGTGATGCTCGACCCGGGCCACGGCGGTATTGATACCGGCGCCATCGGCAAAAACGGGTCGAAAGAAAAACACGTCGTGCTGGCGATTGCAAAAAATGTGCGGGCGATTCTACGCAGCAACGGCATTGACGCGCGTCTGACGCGCTCTGGCGACACCTTTATTCCGCTGTACGATCGCGTAGAGATCGCCCACCAGCACGGGGCGGATCTGTTTATGTCGATTCACGCGGACGGCTTTACCAACCCGTCTGCCGCCGGTGCCTCGGTGTTTGCGCTGTCCAACCGCGGCGCCAGTAGCGCCATGGCAAAATACCTCTCCGACCGAGAAAACCGGGCGGATGAAGTCGCCGGGAAAAAAGCCACCGACAAAGACCACCTGCTACAGCAGGTGCTGTTCGACCTCGTGCAGACGGATACGATCAAAAACAGCCTGACGCTCGGCTCGCACATCCTGAAGAAGATTAAGCCAGTGCATCGCCTGCACAGCAGGAGCACCGAACAGGCGGCGTTTGTGGTGTTGAAATCACCATCTATCCCGTCCGTGCTGGTGGAAACCTCGTTCATTACCAACCCGGAAGAGGAGCGACTCCTCGGCACTACGGCGTTTCGTCAGAAGATCGCCAACGCCATCGCCTCCGGCATTATCAGTTACTTCAACTGGTTTGATAACCAAAAAGCGCACTCCAGGAAACGCTGATGAAACCCAATGCTCAACTGGTCAAAACCTTCCTGCTGCAGTTACAGGATGAGATTTGCCAGAAACTGGCCGCCGCTGACGGCGGAGAATTTCAGGAAGACAACTGGCAGCGCGAAGCCGGCGGCGGCGGGCGTAGCCGCGTGCTGCGTAACGGCGGCATCTTCGAACAGGCGGGCGTGAATTTTTCCCACGTTCATGGCGACGCGATGCCCGCGTCTGCGACGGCACACCGTCCTGAACTTGCGGGCCGCAGCTTCGAAGCGATGGGCGTTTCGCTGGTGGTGCATCCGCACAATCCGTTTGTGCCGACCAGCCACGCCAACGTGCGCTTTTTCATTGCGGAAAAAGCGGGGGCCGATCCGGTCTGGTGGTTTGGCGGCGGTTTCGACATGACGCCCTACTACGGCTTCGAAGAGGATGCCGTGCACTGGCACACCACCGCGCGGGATCTTTGCCTGCCGTTTGGCGAAGACATTTACCCGAAATTTAAAAAGTGGTGTGATGACTACTTTTACCTGAAGCACCGCGACGAGCAGCGCGGCATCGGCGGGCTGTTCTTTGACGATCTCAACACGCCTGATTTTGATACCGCATTCAGCTTTATGCGCGCGGTGGGCGAAGGCTATACCGACGCGTACCTGCCCATCGTCGAACGCCGTAAAGACACCAGCTATGGCGTGCGCGAGCGCGAGTTCCAGCTCTACCGTCGCGGGCGCTACGTGGAGTTCAACCTGGTATGGGATCGCGGGACGCTGTTTGGCCTGCAGACCGGCGGGCGCACGGAGTCGATTCTGATGTCGATGCCGCCGCTGGTGCGCTGGGAGTACTGCTACGAGCCAAAAGAAGGCAGCCCGGAGGCTGCCTTGAGTGAGTTCCTTAAAGTACGCGACTGGGTTTAACTGCCCGATGGCGCTGCGCTTATCCGGCCTGCTCAACCCGTAGGTCGGGTAATCGAACGCGCCACCCGACTCACAATGCTTACAGCGGCTGCGTCTGCGCCTCAACCACCGCCAGCGCCACCATATTCACGATACGGCGCACGGAGGCAATCGGCGTTAACACATGCACCGGCTTCGCCACCCCCATCAGCACCGGTCCTACGGTCACCCCTTCAGAGCTGGAGACGCGCAGCAGGTTATAGCTGATACGCGCCGCCTCCACGTTCGGCATAATCAGGATGTTTGCCGATCCCTTCAGCGGGCTGTCAGGCATACGTTCGTTACGGATGCTCTCCACCAGCGCCGCATCGCCGTGCATTTCCCCGTCAATCATCAGCTCCGGCGCACGCTCGCGCACCAGCGCCAGCGTCTGACGCATTTTGCAGGCCGCCGCGGATTTAGACGAACCAAAGTTCGAGTGCGACAGCAGCGCCACCTTCGGCTCGATACCAAAGCGGCGCACGGTCTCGGCGGCCATCACGGTGATCTCCGCCAGCTCGTCCGGGGTCGGATCGTCGTTAACGTAGGTGTCAGCGATAAAGGTGTTCCCGCTCGGCAGCAGCAGCGCGTTCATCGCCCCGGCGGTATGGACGCCGTCGCGATAGCCGAAGATCTCCTGCACCACGCTAAAGTGCTCGTGGTAATCGCCAATGGTGCCGCAAATCAGCGCATCCGCCTCGCCGCGATGCACCATGATCGCGCCGATCACCGTGGTGTTGCTGATGACGGCTTTCTGCGCCTGCTCCTGGGTGATCCCACGGCGCTTCATGATCGCGTAGTATTCGCTCCAGTACTCTTTGAAGCGCGGATCGGATTCGTTGTTGACGATCTCGAAGTCGACGCCCGGCTTAATCTGCAGGCCCAGTTTCTGGATACGCATTTCAATCACGCTCGGACGACCAATCAGGATCGGTTTCGCCAGGCCTAAGGTGATCAGCTCCTGGGTGGCGTGCAGCACGCGCGCCTCTTCCCCTTCCGCCAGCACCACGCGCTTCGCGTCGGCGCGCGCCTGAGAGAAGATCGGCTTCATGAACAGGTTGGTTTTATAGACAAACTCGGTGAGCTTATCGACGTAAGCGTCGAAGTCTTCAATCGGACGCGTCGCCACGCCGGAATCCATCGCCGCTTTTGCCACCGCAGGGGCAATTTTGACAATCAGACGCGGGTCGAACGGTTTTGGAATGATGTAGTCCGGGCCAAAGCTCAGATCCTGATCGCCATAGGCTGAGGCAACCACTTCACTCTGCTCGGCGTGGGCCAGCTCCGCAATGGCGTGCACCGCGGCCAGCTTCATCTCTTCGTTGATCGCCGTCGCGCCGACGTCCAGCGCGCCGCGGAAGATGAACGGGAAGCAGAGCACGTTGTTCACCTGGTTCGGGTAGTCGGAACGCCCGGTGCAGATAATGGCGTCTTCACGCACCGCTTTCGCCAGCGGCGGCAGAATTTCCGGCTCAGGGTTCGCCAGGGCCAGGATCATCGGCGCGCGCGCCATCTTCTTCACCATCTCCTGGGTCAGCACTTTCGGACCCGAGCAGCCGAGGAAGATATCCGCGCCGTCAATCACGTCCTCAAGCGTGCGCTTGCCGTCGTCTTCTACCGCATACGCCGCTTTGGTTTCCGCCATGTTCGGCTCACGATCTTTGTAAATCACCCCTTTTGAGTCGCAGACCACAATGTTGTGTTTCTGCATACCCAGCGCCACCAGCAGGTTCATACAGGCGATGGCCGCGGCGCCAGCGCCGGAGACCACCATGCGCACGTCGGAGAGATTTTTCTCTACCACGCGCAGGCCGTTGAGAATGGCGGCGGTGCTGATAATGGCCGTTCCGTGCTGGTCGTCATGGAACACGGGAATGTTCATACGCTCGCGCAGCTTCTGCTCGATATAGAAACATTCCGGCGCTTTGATGTCTTCCAGGTTGATCCCGCCGAAGGTCGGCTCCAGCGCGGCCACCACGTTGATGAATTTGTCAGGATCGAGCTCGTCCACCTCGATATCAAACACGTCGATACCGGCGAATTTCTTGAACAGCACCCCCTTGCCTTCCATCACCGGCTTACCGGCCAGCGCGCCGATGTTACCGAGACCCAGTACCGCCGTGCCGTTAGAGATCACGGCAACAAGGTTGCCGCGCGCGGTATATTTGTAGGCCGCCAGCGGATCTTTTTCGATTTCCAGACACGGGGCCGCTACGCCCGGCGAATAGGCCAGCGCCAGATCGCGCTGTGTCGCCAGCGGCTTGGTTGGGGAGACCTGAATTTTGCCCGGGACAGGGAACTCGTGAAAATCGAGGGCACTCTGTTTCAACTGCTCATCCATCTTATTTTTCCTTTCACGTATCGGTCAAAAGGGTGACGAAAACGATCCGGTTGCACACCCTGGTGTGCCGCCTAGTATCGCCTCAGGCCGCCTCCTAAACTTTGAAGGCTGCCAAACTCTCACCATCACACATTAAAAATTGTTATCAATTTATAACAGCCATGTTACCCGTCTCAAAAGCAATGCCTCCCCCGTCTGCTATGCTTTTTTGTTAAGTCCATCATGATTTTCTCAGAAGTGTGAACTAACGCACTCAGCTAACGCTTTTATTTCCAAGGAGTAATCATTTATGAACCAGCTAGACGGCATCAAACAATTCACCACGGTGGTGGCAGACAGCGGCGATATCGAGTCGATTCGCCACTATCAGCCGGAGGATGCGACCACCAATCCTTCGCTACTGCTCAAGGCAGCCGGGCTTACCCATTTTAGTCATCTGATTGATGACGCCATTGCCTACGGAAAACAGCGCGGGAAAACGCAGGAGCAGCAGGTCGCCGAAGCCAGCGACAAGCTGGCAGTTAATTTTGGTGCGGAAATTCTTAAAAGCATTCCGGGGCGCGTCTCGACCGAAGTTGACGCCCGCCTCTCGTTCGATAAAGAAAAGAGCATCAACAAGGCTCGCCGCCTGGTGGAACTCTACCAGGAGCAGGGGATCGATAAATCACGCATTCTGATCAAGCTGGCGTCGACCTGGGAAGGCATCCGCGCGGCAGAGGTGCTGGAAAAAGAGGGAATTCACTGCAACCTGACGCTGCTGTTCTCCTTTGCCCAGGCGCGCGCCTGTGCCGAAGCGGGCGTGTTCCTGGTGTCACCGTTTGTTGGCCGCATCTACGACTGGTACCAGGCGAAACAGCCGATGGATCCGTACGTGGTGGATGAGGACCCGGGCGTGAAATCGGTTCGCAATATCTACGACTACTACAAGCAGCATCGCTACGAAACCATCGTGATGGGGGCCAGCTTCCGCCGTACCGAGCAGATCCTCGCCCTGGCGGGCTGCGACCGCCTGACCATCTCCCCTAACCTGCTCCAGGAGCTACAGGATAAAGAAGAGACGGTCATCCGCAAGCTGATCCCAACCTCTACCGTTCTGCCAAAACCGAAAGCCATGACCGAAGCCGAATTCCGCTGGGAGCACAATCAGGACGCCATGGCCGTGGAAAAACTGGCGGAAGGTATCCGCCTGTTCGCTGTCGACCAGCGCAAACTTGAAGATCTTCTCGCTGCCAAACTTTAACCTTGCCACGGAGTGAACTATGTCCCGTAAAGAGCTCGCCAATGCCATCCGCGCCCTCAGCATGGATGCCGTGCAGAAAGCCAATTCCGGCCACCCCGGCGCACCGATGGGCATGGCCGATATTGCCGAAGTGCTGTGGAACGACTTCCTGAAGCACAACCCCAACGATCCCACCTGGTACGATCGTGACCGCTTTATTCTCTCCAACGGTCACGCCTCGATGCTGCTCTACAGCCTGCTGCACCTGTCCGGTTACGATCTGCCGCTTGAGGAGCTGAAAAACTTCCGCCAGCTGCACTCCAAAACCCCGGGGCACCCGGAGATCGGCTATACGCCGGGCGTGGAAACCACCACCGGGCCGCTCGGTCAGGGGCTGGCAAATGCGGTCGGGCTGGCGATTGCCGAGCGTACGCTGGCGGCACAGTTCAACCAGCCGGACCACGAGATTGTCGATCACTACACCTACGTGTTTATGGGTGACGGCTGCCTGATGGAGGGGATTTCCCATGAGGTCTGCTCCCTGGCGGGCACCCTGGGGCTCGGCAAGCTGATTGGCTTCTACGATCACAACGGCATCTCCATCGACGGGGAAACCGAGGGCTGGTTCACCGACGACACGGCAAAACGCTTCGAGGCCTACCACTGGCACGTGGTGCACGAGATCGACGGCCACGATCCTGAGGCGGTGAAAAAAGCGATTCAGGAAGCGCAGAGCGTGAAGGACAAACCGTCCCTGATTATCTGCCGCACGGTTATCGGCTTCGGCTCGCCGAACAAGGCGGGCAAAGAAGAGGCGCACGGCGCGGCGCTGGGTGACGAAGAAGTGGCGCTGACCCGGCAGAAGCTGGGCTGGAAATACCCGCCATTTGAAATCCCGAAAGAGATCTACCGGGCGTGGGATGCCCGTGAAGACGGTGAGAAAGCCCAGCAGGCCTGGAACGAGAAATTCGCCGCCTACAAAAAAGCGTACCCGGAGCTGGCCGCCGAGTTTTCCCGGCGCATGAGCGGCGGTCTGCCGGAGGACTGGGACGATAAAACCCAGGCGCTGATTGAAAACCTGCAGTCCAACCCGGCAAAAATCGCCACCCGTAAGGCGTCGCAAAACACCCTGAATGCGATTGGCCCTCTCCTTCCTGAGCTGCTGGGCGGCTCGGCGGACCTGGCACCGAGTAACCTGACCATCTGGTCGGGCTCGAAATCGCTGAAGGAGGATATTGCCGGGAACTATATCCACTACGGCGTGCGCGAGTTCGGGATGACCGCGATCGCCAACGGCATCGCCCACCACGGCGGCTTCGTGCCCTACACCGCCACCTTCCTGATGTTCGTCGAGTACGCCCGTAACGCGGCGCGCATGGCAGCGCTGATGAAGGCGCGGCAGATTATGGTCTATACCCACGACTCCATCGGTCTGGGAGAAGACGGTCCCACCCACCAGGCGGTGGAACAGCTGGCGAGCCTGCGTTTAACGCCCAACTTCAGCACCTGGCGCCCGTGCGATCAGGTCGAAGCGGCGGTGGGCTGGAAGCTGGCGGTAGAACGCCATAACGGCCCGACGGCGCTGATCCTGTCACGCCAGAACCTGACGCAGATTGAGCGCACGCCGGAGCAGGTGAAAAACATTGCCCGCGGGGGCTATATCCTGAAAGACAGCGGCGGCAAGCCGGACGTGATCCTGATTGCGACCGGTTCAGAGGTGGAAATCACGGTGAAAGCGGCGGAAAAACTGACCGCCGAAGGCCACGCGGTGCGCGTGGTGTCCTTGCCCTCAACGGATATCTTTGACGCCCAGGACGAGGCGTACCGGGAATCGGTGCTGCCCTCTAACGTCGCGGCGCGCGTGGCGGTGGAGGCCGGTATTGCCGACTACTGGTACAAGTATGTCGGGCTCAAAGGAGCGATTGTGGGGATGCGGGGCTACGGTGAGTCCGCCCCTGCCGACAAGCTGTTCCCGTACTTTGGCTTTACCGTTGAGAACGTGGTAGAGAAGGCGCTGAGCGTGATTTAGTGCGGTCTGCGTTGCCGGGTGGCGGCTACGCCTTACCCGGCCTACAAAACCACCAAACCGTAGGCCGGGTAAGCGACAGCGCCACCCGGCAAAAAGCTACCGCGTGATCCACAGCGTGGGCCAGGCGTCTGGCCCATTCCAGTTATCACAGCTGGGTTCCTCGGCATAGCGCACCAGGCGGAAACGCTGGCCGTCAAACCGCCAGCGCGTCTGGATCCCACAATCCCCCATACCGCGCCCCAGCGAGAGCGTGGTCAGCTCACGCGTCTTTTCATCAAAGCTGGCGTTCATCAACTCGATTTCGCTGCTGTCGCTTGACGGCGTAAACGGCAGACGCAGCCTCACGCTGCGGGCAGAGAACGGTTTTTTACGTGACACCAGCCACGCCAGATCGACCGTGTTATAGGCCCCCGCCTCGCAGCTGACGATCAGCAGCGCTTTGTCATCGGTTAACGCGGTGACGCGCACTTCGCGACGGTTAGGATCCAGCGAGCACTGGCTGCTGTTCATCCTGCCGGTACCATAATCCAGCAGATCGTTCAGTTCAGCGTGGGAAAGCGGTGTTGGGGTAGGATTAACGATCGCCACCTTTTTCAGGGCAGGTGCGGGCGGCACGCTTAACGGCGGATCGTCACCTTTCTTGATCCACGCGGTTTCGCTGCCAACGCGCTTTTGCTGGGCATCAATGAACAGCAGCGCGGCTTTCAGACCGGCCAGTGAAATCACCTGCTTACCGCCTCGCAGAGTCAGGGCTTTTCCTTCCTGGATGTTTTTCAGAAAGGCGGTGATGGTGGCCGCATCGTCCGTTTTCAGATGCCAGGGGGTGAGCTGCCAGCGCTGTTTGTCGAGCTTCAGGGGAACATTATCCAGCAGCAGCCGCGGGGCAATATCCGGCTCTTTCACGGAGGGAGTATCAAGACCGCCGAGATCGATACGCAGCGTGGCATCCGTTTTCGCCCCGGCGCTCCGGGTGAGCGTCATGACCAGACCGCGGTGTTCGCCCGTGTTGCGGGCAAGGCAAAAGTTCTGGTTATTGCAGGTCACCTGCCAGTCAGAGAAGGCTTGCTGCGCGGGTGCAGCCCGCACCTGCGGCGCGAGGAGCACACAAAACAGGGAAAATAAAAAGACGCTGTAGCGCATGAATGACACAATCCCGGAACGAAAACGCATAACAGGGCAGTATCTTCGTGTTCCCGCCGGGGTTGCTCAATCGGATTTATCAGATATACCTGAAAAACAGGCTATATCCGTTCGAAAGGGGTGTTCATCAGCCCGGTTGTCTGTAAATACTGCAGCAATATCACCGCTTTACCATCCCTGATTTCGCCTGAACGCACCATCTCCAGCGCTTGGGCAAAAGGAAGCTCCAGCACGTCGATATCTTCATCCTCTACGCCACCGCCCCGGTGCGTGCGCTGTGCGTCGCTGTATTCAGCAATGAAGAAATGGACAATTTCCGTCACGCCGCCCGGGGACATGTACAGCTCGAAGACCTTTTTGACCTCGCCCACTTCAAAGCCGGTCTCTTCGACGGCCTCTTTGCGGATACAGACTTCCGGCTCATCGTCATCGAGCAGGCCCGCGCAGGTTTCAATCAGACGTCCGTCAGGATTGCCATTGACCCATGTTGCCACCCTGAACTGACGGATCAGCACCACGCTCTGCTTTTCACGGTTATAGAGCAGGATGGTTGCTCCGTTACCACGGTCATAGACCTCGCGCTTGTGGCGGATCACTTCACCGTTGTTACGTGTAAGATCATAGGTGATGTTACGCAGGACAAAGTAGTTTTCAGAGAGAATTTTGTCTTTGATAACGTCAATTTTCAGGGTCATACGGGCTCCACGGCACAATGAGTCGTCCTATACTACGCCGTGAATCCCGCTTTGTCGTCCGCCGGATTAATGATGTTGTGGTACATCAACTCCCAGCCAGTCGAGTATCCCCTGCGCGGCATGACGCCCTTCCGCCATCGCGGTGACGACCAGATCCGCGCCGCGTACCGCATCGCCCCCGGCGAAGATCTGCGGGTTGGTCGTCTGGTAACGATAGCGGCTCTTGACCGAGGCCACGATCCGCCCCCAGTCATCCGTTTCGACACCCTGCGCCTGCAGCCACGGCATCGCGTGCGGATTAAAGCCAAACGCCATGATGACTGCATCCGCGGCCATCACAAACTCGCTGCCCGCCACCGGAACGGGCCGACGACGCCCCTGCGCATCCGGCTCACCGAGCGCGGTACGCAGCATCCGGATACCGTTGACCTTACCGTTCGGATCCAGCGTCAGCTCAACCGGCTGGACGTTAAACTCAAATGACGCCCCCTCTTCTCTGGCGTTCTGCACCTCTTTCTTCGAGCCCGGCATGTTGGCCTCATCCCGACGATAGGCGCAGGTGACCGTCGCTGCACCGTGACGTAACGCCGTGCGGACGCAGTCCATCGCGGTATCGCCTCCGCCCAGCACCACCACGTTCAGGCCACGGGTGTCGATGAACGGCTCGCTGGCCGTCGCCTCCAGCCCCATAACATGCCGCGTGTTGCCCACCAGGAAAGGCAGCGCGTCGTAGACCCCTGGCGCATCCTCGTTCGGGATACCCGCTTTCATCGAACGATAGGTACCCACGCCAATAAACAGGGCATCGTTATCGCTCTTGAGCTGCGACATCGACACGTCCTGGCCCACCTCGCAGTTCAGCTCGAAGCGGATCCCCATCGCGGTAAAGATCTCTCTGCGCCGCGCGAGCAGCGATTTATCGAGCTTAAATGCTGGGATGCCAAAGGTCAGCAAACCGCCGATCTCCGGATGCCGGTCATAGACCGTCACGCTCACGCCGCGGCGCGCCAGCACGTCGGCGCACGCCAGCCCGGCGGGCCCCGCGCCGACAATCGCGACACGTTTACCTGACGGCGTGACGGCGGACATATCCGGCCGCCAGCCCATCGCCAGCGCCCGATCGGAGATGTAGCGCTCGATGTTGCCGATCGTCACGGCCCCCGCTGCGTCACGAAGCGTGCAGGCTCCCTCGCATAGCCGGTCCTGCGGGCAGACGCGACCGGTAATTTCAGGTAAACAGTTGGTCTGATGAGAAAGCTCGGCCGCGCCGGTGATATCCCCCGCGTTGAGGCGCTCAATCCACTGCGGGATGTGGTTGTGCAGCGGGCAGGTCCATTCGCAAATGCTGTGCTCTCCGCACTTCAGGCAGCGCGACACCTCGCGGGCGGCCTGTTCGGCCCGGAACGGCAGGTAAATTTCGTTAAAATGGCCCACGCGCTCTGCGCCAGCCAGCTTGTCGGGCTCGCCGCGGGGCGGGGTCGTTTGCATCTGCTGCAGTTTGGTACGCGGCGCGTCCACGCTGACGGCCTCGGCACCCTGCCAGGGCTGCGCCTCCAGGCAGGCCGTGCGCTGTCGGCGCGATTTCGCCAGGTTTTCCAGCGCGGCGGGCGTCGCCAGGGAGAGGACATCCGCCGGGCAATTTTCGATACAGGCCGGGCCGTGTGGACGCGTCAGACAGAGATCGCATTTATTCGCCGAGGCCTTCACGCTGCCATTGTCGAGCGGAGTGACGATAATCTCCATCGTGCCAAACGGGCAGGCCACTACGCAGGCCTTACAGCCGATGCATTTTTGTTGATTCACCTGTACGCTGTCATCGCATTTGCTGATGGCGCCGTTCGGGCAGCTTTGCGCACAGGGTGCATTTTCGCAATGATGACAGGTCACGGGGTGGCTCTTCTCGCCGGATCTCAGGACCGTGATACGGGGATGAAAATGGCGCTCGCTCAGGGCATGCTGCTCACCGTTGTGCGCCATCACGCAGGCGACTTCGCAGGCGCGACACCCAATGCACTGCTGGCTGTTAGCCATAATAAAACGATTCATAACCACACCTGTTTTTGGTTCAATAACCTTTCTCTTTATAAGAGTATGGTATTTACGCATCACGGTGCGTTCGGGCAATGTTCAAATGCCTGAAGCGCCCAATTATTTCCAGTGAACCTGTGGCAGATCAATTTTATTCAGAGAGCCGTTCTGTGACCGTTAAACGACCCGTTTCCGGAAGCCTTGCCTGGGCTTTCTTTTCGATCATTGCCCTATCCGTACTCAGCAGCACCGTCGCGTTGCTGACGCTGGCCAGCAGCCAGCGCGATGCCGAAGCCATCAACATCGCTGGCTCACTGCGCATGCAGAGCTATCGTCTGGGCTACGAGATGCAGCGCAACAGCCCTTCCCTTGCGGCACATCGCGAGAGCTGGCAACAGACGCTCGGCGCGCCTGCCCTGCAGAAGCTGGATCGCTGGTACGTCCCGGACAATGTGAAAGCACGCTATCAGCAACTGCATGTGGCCTGGCAGGAGATGAATGCGCACATCGCCCGCGGCGACAGCGCGTGGTACCAACGCAATATTGAGGATTTTGTGGGCCGCATTGATGCCTTTGTGCTCGCCCTCCAGCACTACACCGAACATAAAATTCAAACGGTCACCCTGCTCTCGCTGGCTGGCGCACTCGGGATCCTGCTGCTGACGCTGTTTACCCTGCGACGCATCCGTCGTCAGGTGGTGCTTCCGCTGAATAACCTGGTGGCGGCCAGCGAACGCATTGAGCGCGGCGAGTTTGCCACTCCTGCGCCGGATAGCGCCCTGCCGAACGAGCTGGGCCAGCTTTCGCGCGCCTTTAACCACATGTCAGCCGAGCTTGATACACTCTACCGTTCGCTCGAAGCCTCGGTTGCGGAAAAGACGCGGCACCTGCACGAAGCCCACCAGCAGCTCGACATGCTGTTCAAGTGCTCGCAGGCGCTCAATACCGGCCAGATAGACAGCCACTGTTTCCGGCATATCCTGCAGATTGTACATGACTATACGCAGATGAATTATCTGGAACTGCGCACCAGCGACGACTGGCGGCTGTGTGAAGGGACGGAGGCTGAGGGTATCCCTCTGCAAAACCTGCCGGTACTGATGCAGGACACGCTCTATGGCGAGCTGCGCTGGCAAAGCGAGGCGGACAGCGTCCCCCTTCCGCTGATGAGAAGCGTGGCGACCATGCTCGGGCGCGGGCTGTACTTTAACCAGGCGCAAAAGCATTACCAGCAGCTGCTGCTGATGGAAGAGCGCGCCACCATTGCCCGCGAGCTGCACGATTCGCTGGCGCAGGTGCTGTCGTATCTGCGCATTCAGCTTGCGCTGCTCAAACGCGCCGTGCCGGAAGAAAATACCCAAGCGCAGGCCATTATCACCGACTTCTCCCGCGAGCTGAACAACGCCTGGCAGCAGCTTCGCGAGCTGCTGACTACCTTCCGCCTGACGTTGAACCACGCGAATTTACCCGCGGCGCTGCAGGAGTCACTCGATGCCCTGCAGAGCCAGACGCAGGCGAAACTGCATCTCGACTGCCGCCTCTCCTCGCTGGCGCTCGACGCGCAAAAGCAGGTGCACCTGTTACAGATCGTGCGTGAGGCGGTGTTGAACGCCATTAAGCACGCGCAGGCCAGCGAGATCACCGTGAGCTGCGTGACCGCAGCGGACGGTACGCACAGCGTCAGCATTCGCGACAACGGCATCGGGATTGGCGAGGCCAGCGAGCCGCCGGGACACTACGGTCTGAACATTATGCGCGAACGCGCGCAGCGGCTTGGAGGAGTGCTGCACTTTTCACAGCCGCAAAACGGCGGCACGCTGGTCAGCGTGACGTTTCCGGCGCCCACGCCGTTAACGGGTAAATAACGGTAAAGAGGGAAGCGCAGGGAAAAGCGCATGATAATTTACACTATCTCCTTTATTTCTCCACGTTTGACCTGGGCCTTACCGCTAAAGTTATGCGGGCAATAAACAATAATGACGTGCAGCAAAACGAGGTCACACTTTCATGGCGAATTTTTTCATCGATCGCCCCATTTTTGCCTGGGTGCTTGCCATCCTGTTGTGTCTGACAGGTGTCCTGGCGATTACGTCACTTCCCGTTGAGCAATACCCCGACCTGGCACCGCCGAACGTGCGCGTCACCGCAAACTACCCCGGCGCGTCCGCTCAGACGCTGGAAAATACCGTGACGCAGGTTATCGAGCAGAACATGACGGGTCTGGATAACCTGATGTACATGTCCTCACAAAGCAGCGCCACGGGACAGGCGACGGTCACCCTGAGCTTTAAGGCGGGCACCGACCCGGACGAAGCGGTGCAGCAGGTCCAAAACCAGCTGCAGTCGGCCATGCGCAAGCTGCCCCAGGCGGTGCAAAACCAGGGCGTGACCGTGCGTAAAACCGGCGATACCAACATATTGACCATCGCGTTTGTCTCGACAGATGGCTCGATGGATAAACAGGACATCGCGGACTACGTCGCCAGTAATATTCAGGATCCCATCAGCCGGATTAACGGCGTCGGGGATATCGACGCCTACGGCTCACAGTACTCCATGCGTATCTGGCTCGATCCCAACAAGCTGAACAGCTACCAGATGACGGCAACCGACGTGACGGATGCTATCAAAGCCCAGAACGCCCAGATTGCCGTGGGGCAACTGGGGGGAACGCCTTCCGTTGATAAGCAAGCCCTGAACGCCACCATTAATTCGCAATCCCTGCTGCAGACACCGGACCAGTTCCGCAATATCACCCTGCGCGTGAATCAGGACGGGTCGGAAGTGCGTCTCGGCGATGTCGCCACGGTGGAAATGGGGGCGGAGAAATACGACTACCTGAGCCGCTTTAACGGCAATCAGGCCTCCGGTCTGGGGATTAAGCTGGCCTCCGGCGCGAACGAAATGGCGACGGCAAAACTGGTGTTAGACCGTCTGGACGAGCTGTCGCAGTATTTCCCGCACGGGCTGGAGTACAAAGTCGCCTATGAAACCACCTCCTTCGTTAAAGCGTCGATTGAGGACGTGGTGAAAACCCTGCTGGAAGCCATCGCGCTGGTGTTCCTGGTCATGTACCTGTTCCTGCAAAACTTCCGCGCGACGCTGATCCCCACCATTGCCGTCCCCGTGGTGCTGCTGGGGACCTTTGCGGTGCTTTACGCCTTCGGGTACAGCATTAATACCCTGACGATGTTTGCGATGGTGCTGGCGATCGGCCTTCTGGTGGATGATGCCATCGTGGTGGTTGAAAACGTCGAGCGCATCATGAGCGAAGAAGGGCTCTCTCCGCGCCAGGCGACGCGCAAGTCCATGGGGCAAATTCAGGGGGCGCTGGTCGGGATTGCGATGGTGCTGTCGGCCGTCTTTATCCCAATGGCCATCTTTGGCGGCACCACCGGGGCGATTTATCGCCAGTTCTCGATCACCATCGTCTCGGCGATGGTGCTCTCCGTGCTGGTCGCGCTGATCCTCACCCCCGCGCTGTGCGCCACCATTCTGAAACCGCTGCACAAAGGGGAGCATCACGGGCAGAAAGGGTTCTTCGGCTGGTTTAACCGGATGTTCAACCGCAACGCCGCGCGCTATGAATCTGCCGTTGGTCGCGTACTGCACCGCAGCCTGCGCTGGATGATGATTTACGTTGTGCTGCTGGGCGGGATGGTGTGGCTGTTCCTGCACCTGCCCACCTCGTTCCTGCCGATGGAAGACCGGGGGATGTTCACCACCTCGGTGCAGCTTCCGAGCGGCGCAACGCAGCAGCAGACGCTTAAAGTGGTGCAGAAAGTGGAGCAGTACTTCTTCACCAAAGAGAAAGATAACGTTGTCTCGGTCTTCTCCACCGTCGGTTCCGGCCCGGGCGGAAACGGGCAGAACGTTGCCCGCATGTTTGTCCGCCTGAAGGACTGGGACGAACGCGATACCCGGACGGGCACCTCGTTTGCCATCATTGAACGTGCGACAAAAGCCTTTGCGCACATCAAAGAAGCGCGCGTCTTTGCCAGCAGCCCGCCGGCGATAAGCGGCCTGGGCAGTTCTGCCGGGTTCGATATGGAGCTGCAGGATCACGCCGGGGCGGGCCACACGGCGCTGATGGCCGCACGCGATAAGCTGTTAGCGCTGGCAGGCAACGATCCCGGCCTGACCCGCGTTCGCCATAACGGCCTCGACGACAGCCCGCAGCTTCAGGTGGATATCGATCAGCGTAAGGCTCAGGCGCTGGGTGTGTCGATCAACGATATCAACGACACCCTGCAAACGGCGTGGGGGTCGAGCTATGTGAATGACTTTATGGATCGCGGCCGCGTGAAAAAAGTGTATGTCCAGTCCGCCGCGCCGTTCCGCATGCTGCCGGATGATATTAACCGCTGGTTTGTCAGAAATAATGCTGGCGGCATGGTGCCGTTCTCCGCCTTTGCCAGTTCGCACTGGGAGAGCGGATCGCCACGCCTGGAACGCTATAACGGCTATTCTGCGGTTGAAATCGTCGGGGAAGCCGCGCCGGGCGTCAGCACCGGTACCGCCATGGACACCATGGAAAAACTGGTGCAACAGCTGCCCGCCGGTTTTGGTCTCGAGTGGACGGCCATGTCTTACCAGGAGCGTCTCTCCGGGGCGCAGGCCCCCGCCCTTTACGCGCTCTCTCTGCTGGTGGTCTTCCTCTGCCTTGCCGCCCTGTATGAGAGCTGGTCGGTCCCGTTCTCGGTCATGCTGGTCGTGCCCCTTGGGGTTATCGGTGCGCTGCTCGCAACGTGGATGCGCGGCCTGGAGAACGATGTCTACTTCCAGGTGGGCCTGCTCACCGTCATTGGGCTATCGGCGAAAAACGCCATTCTGATCGTTGAGTTTGCTAACGAGATGAATGCCAAAGGCCACGAGCTGATGGCCGCCACGCTGCACGCCTGCCGTCAGCGCCTGCGTCCGATCCTGATGACCTCGCTGGCGTTTATTTTTGGTGTACTGCCGATGGCGACCAGCACCGGTGCAGGCTCCAGCAGCCAGCATGCCGTCGGCACGGGGGTGATGGGCGGCATGATTTCGGCCACTATTCTGGCCATTTACTTCGTTCCGCTGTTCTTTGTGCTGGTGCGTCGCCGCTTCCCGCTAAAGGAACGTCCTGAGTAAGTGGTTGAAATAAAAAAAGGCGGCTTTATCGGCCGCCTTTTTACTGTGTGATTAATTCACACTATGGTTATTTTACTTATTTTAGTGCTCTTGCAATTCTTACTGAATGTCATTTACGAAGCATGCCTTCGATAAAATCTTTCCAGTTCCCCAGTTCACGTTCAATCATAACAACCTCTCTTATTATTATGCGCATTCTACAAAAACGTACCATCATTGTGAAGACTATTTAACCAATTGCTGTGATTGTACCCTACGTCCTGCGGGGATTTATGATAAATATGAACGGAGAGCCCTCAATTTTTTGTGACGGCCAGCAATATTTTGAAATAACCCTACGAACGGGTGAGTTTTATTTTATTTGCTGAGTTTATTGGATTTTTAAAGTTAATGGACATCTATGCTTAAATGATGAAAGAATATTCAGCGTACAGTTGTGAGTCGAATTAAGAAGACGTATTAATCCAGACAATTCCTGAATGTGTTATATTCCACTTAAGGATATATCTTCGAATTTACTGAACATTTAATTATCAGAACATCAAAAGGATTCACCATGGTTGTGATGTACGGCATTAAAAATTGCGACACCATCAAAAAAGCCCGCCGCTGGCTGGACGCTAACAGCGTGGAGTACCGCTTCCACGATTACCGTGCCGACGGGCTCGATGCAGAATTTCTGCATAGCGCTATTCGCGAACTGGGTTGGGAAGCCCTGCTGAACACCCGCGGCACCACCTGGCGTAAACTGGACGACTCTCTGCGCGCCAGCATCACCGATGCTGACAGCGCGGCAAAACTGATGCTCGAGATGCCGGCAATTATCAAACGCCCATTGCTCTGCGCGCCAGGGCAGCCTATGCTGCTGGGTTTCAGTGAAACCCTTTATTCCGACTTTTTTCGTTGAGGTGTAGTTTATGTCATGCCCGGTCATTGAGCTGACTCAGAAGCTTATTCGCCGTCCTTCCCTTAGCCCGGACGACGCAGGTTGTCAGGCTCTTATGATTGAACGCCTGCGTGCCATCGGTTTTACCGTTGAACGCATGGACTTTGGCGATACCCAGAACTTCTGGGCGTGGCGCGGACAGGGCGAAACGCTTGCCTTCGCCGGGCATACTGACGTCGTTCCCGCCGGTGACGCGGATCGCTGGATTAACCCGCCGTTTGAGCCGACCATTCGCGATGGCATGCTGTTTGGTCGCGGCGCGGCAGACATGAAAGGTTCTCTGGCGGCGATGGTCGTGGCGGCAGAGCGCTTTGTGGCGCAGCATCCCAACCACAAAAACCGTCTCGCGTTTTTGATCACCTCCGACGAAGAAGCCAGCGCGCACAACGGCACCGTGAAGGTCGTCGAAGCGCTGATGGCCCGCAACGAGCGTCTCGACTACTGCCTGGTCGGTGAGCCGTCCAGCACCGAAGTGGTGGGTGACGTCGTCAAAAACGGACGCCGTGGCTCGCTGACCTGTAACCTGACCATTCACGGTGTGCAGGGCCACGTCGCTTATCCGCATCTGGCCGATAACCCGGTCCACCGCGCCGCGCCAATGCTGAGCGAACTGGTGGCGATTGAGTGGGATAAGGGCAACGAGTTCTTCCCGCCGACCAGCATGCAGATTGCGAACGTCAAGGCCGGGACCGGCAGCAATAACGTGATCCCGGGGGATTACGTCGTCCAGTTCAACTTCCGCTTCAGCACGGAACTGACCGATGAGATGATCAAGGCGCGCGTTATCGCCCTGCTGGAAAAATATCAGCTGCGCTACACCGTGGAGTGGTGGCTTTCCGGCCAGCCGTTCCTGACGCAGCGCGGCAAACTGGTGGATGCGGTGGTGAACGCCATCGAGCACTATAATGAAATTAAGCCACAGCTGCTGACAACGGGTGGCACCTCAGACGGACGCTTTATCGCCCGTATGGGTGCTCAGGTTGTCGAACTGGGGCCAGTGAACGCAACCATTCATAAAATAAATGAGTGTGTCAATGCGGCAGATTTACAACTGCTGGCCCGTATGTATCAACGTATTATGGAGCAAATCGTCGCCTGACGAACGCTCTGAGAGGAATAGCGAATGGATTGGCTTTCAAAGTACTGGTGGGTTCTGGTGTTGGTTTTTCTTGTCGGCGTACTGCTGAACGTGATTAAAGACCTTAAGCGCGTGGACCATAAAAAATTTCTCGCCAACAAGCCGGATCTTCCCCCGCACCGTGATTTCAACGACAAGTGGGACGATGACGACGACTGGCCGAAGAAGGATCAGAAGAAGTAATCGATCCGATTCCCCCTCTCCATGGGAGAGGGGGAAGAATCACATAAACTCAACAATATCATCGTCATCCGGCTTACCGCCGCTGAGCGCTTCATCAAAGTAGTGCTTCGGTACGGTATAGCGCAGATGGTCAAGCGCAAACTGCATGCTGCGGTCGTCAATGGCGTGGCCCAGATCGTCAACGATATCCAGCGTCACATCCCCACCCTCACGCATCAGCGCTTCCTGGGCAGCAACCGCATGCGAGAGCTCAATCACCCGGTCTTCACCGCCGTGGATTAAGTGGATCGTGGTTTGCGTGGTTGCGCTTGTCGGTAACGTCGCAAAACGGCCGTTAAACGCAATCACCCGTGACACCAGACCCGGGTGCGCCTTTACGCTTTCCAGCGACATGATTGACCCCTGCGAGAAGCCAATCAGCGCGGTCGCTTCGGCTCCTACGCCGCTCTGCTGCTGCCAGTAACGGATGACGTCGATAAAGGCCGGCATGATGGCGTCGATACGCGCCTGACGGTTCTCTTCCGTCACGCCCTGAACCGAGAACCACTGGCGCCCGTTCGGGCCGCATGGCTCTACGCCGCCGATGCTGACAATCAGCGCTTCCGGGAAAACGGGCGCAAACCAGCTGCCAATCTGCCCCATATTGACGGCATTATCGCCAACCCCATGAAACAGAAGCAGTAACTGTTTAGCCGGTTTGTCAGGGCTTTGAACAACAAAATGGTCATGTTTCATGGTGGTCTCCTTAATAGATGACCTGGATTCTACGCCTCCCGGCGGGAATGACCATGCCACTTTACTGAAGAAGTCATTGAAAAAATTGCCATTGCAAAATGGCTTCCTTCAACTGCTGGCAGCGGGGATAATCAAGGCTTTCAAGCGCTTGCGCGGTTTCAGAGCGCAGCTTTGCCAGCAACGCTTTTCGCCCGAGCTCATCCGTTTTCCCTGCTAGTTTCCCCCGCAGGGCCGGAAGCGGCATATCAACATTGAGCAACAACCGCGTCAGCGCGGCAACCGAGGTTGAAAACGCGCGATGGGCAAAAGCAAACCCCGCCAGCTCCCGCCAGTCATCACTATTAAGGGTAGCTTCCCAGCCGTCGTCCACCGGGATCTTTTCACCGTTCCAGGCCGACAGGACGCGCATATCCCGGCATAAACGGTGATGTTCCTGCGCGCACAGCCGACGCCCGGCCTCGCTCAGCGGCAGCAGCGCCATCGCCGTGTAGCAGCCGCTGCTGGCTTCCCGGTGGCTCCCCATCCGCACCAGCACAAACCCGCACCGCTGCCAGAAACGCCACAGCTCGTCGGTATAACCAAAACTCACCGACAGATAATCTTCCCCGCTGGCGCTACGGATAAGCCGTTGCCCGATGCCTTCCCGCTGGCGCAGGGGGTGAACCGCAATGCGGCTAACCCGTCGCCCTTTCAGCGTCGCCGCGAGCGGAGAGCCGCCGTGCGCCGCCAGCGACTGCGCCACGAGATTCCCGCGTGGACGCCGGTATCCCGCCCACACGGCGCGGCTAAGCTCCGGTGACAACCCGCCCTCTTCCACCAGCCAGAGCGCGCCTGCAATATCAGCCCCCGTCTCTGCAACAGCAAAGTGCTGGCCGGGCGCGTCCATCATCCGGCGTAAATCGAGTGGTGACGTGCGGTAATGAGCAGCACACAGCAGTTCATATACGCTTGCCGCGCGTGCCGGGTCGCTCTCCCACATCCGCGGCGCCAGCGGCGTTATACGAACCTCACCTTCCGGTTTGCGATCGATAAGCGCATCATCAAATAACAGAGCATTTGCCACGAACCGCTCAAGCGGACATCCGGCGGCCCAGCGAATGGGGGTCGATAAGGCATAATGCCGCAGTCCGCTGAAACGGGCGCAGAACTTCAGCAGGAAGCCCCTGCCCGTCCCTTCATAGCCCTGCACCGTGGTGGTTAATAATACGCGCGTAAAGCGCGTCACCAGCTTCTCCAGCAGCGGGCCCGGGATGGCAGCCGCTTCATCGACAATCAGCCAGTCGGCCTGCAGCGTGGAGGCCAGCAGCGCATCCGGGGCCATAAAGTGGAAATGCTCGCCCGCAAAGCGCGCAATGACATCCGTTGCCCCTTTAGCCGGTGCCGTGACCACCGCACTCCCCTGAATGCTATTGAGCAGCATCCCCGCCAGCGCTGACTTTCCGCGCCCGCGCGGTGCCGTTACGGCAGCGATGCCCGCAGGCATGGTCAGAAGCGCGTCGAGGATCTCCGCCTGCTCGCGCTGCGGTGCGCCGCTGGCAGGCTGCCAGTCGGGTAAATCCGGCGTAACGGGAACGGACAAAGGACGATGCTGCTGCCAGACAATCGCATCCGAATCGGCGGCAAGCGTCCGGCAGAAGTGGTGCACAAAGTGTGGAGTGGCGATCGGCTCCGCGCTGTCGCTCCAGCGCAAAGAGTCGCTGTCTGGCCTGTCGGCCCAGTCAGCAAGCGGAGGAACCAGCAGCACCAGGAGGCTTCCGGCGCGCAGCGTTCCGCTGAGCGCGGCGAAGGCTGAGACGTCAAACCCAGCGCGCGCGTCAAAAACGGCGTGAAGGTATTCGCGTCCCAGCAGTCCGCTGAGGGTTTTTGAGGGAATGTCATCCAGCCACAGCCAGTCTCCCGGCAGGGTATTACGCAGGTCAGCCGCCTGACATAACGTCCACTGCGTCTCACCGCTGAGCACCACCAGCCGACGATGGCCGGTGCGCTCAAGCTCGCGTATCAGCTGTTCAAACGCCAGCATTACATCGCTTTACCGAAGGTATTACACTGCGCCGGGTCGCCGCTGTCGAAACCGCGTTTAAACCAGCTGTAGCGCTGCTGCGAAGTACCGTGAGTGAAGCTGTCCGGCACGACGCGCCCCTGGCTCTGCTGCTGAAGACGGTCGTCACCGATCGCCTGAGCGGCATTCAGCGCCTCCTCAAGATCGCCGGATTCCAGCACGCCCTGCTGCTGCATGCTGTGGCCCCAGACGCCCGCGAAGCAGTCCGCCTGCAGCTCCATTTTAACGGACAGGCGGTTCACGTCAGCCTGCGACGCATTTTGCTGGAGCTGGCGCACTTTTGGCTCAATCCCCAGCAGCTTTTGCACGTGATGGCCGACTTCATGCGCGATCACGTAGCCCTGGGCAAAATCGCCGTCAGCGCCAAGCTTGCGTTTCATGTCATCGTAAAAGGAGAGATCGATATAGACGGTGCCGTCCGCCGGGCAGTAGAACGGCCCCATCACGGACTGTCCGGTGCCGCATCCGGTGCGGGTTGCGCCCCGGTACATCACCAGCTTCGGCTGCTGGTAGGTACGCCCCATCTTCTCAAACAGCTGACCCCAGGTGTCTTCCGTTGTGGCGAGGATCACGGAGGTAAATTTGGCCGCTTCATCTTCATTCGGGCTGATGGAGCGCTGAGAATGCTGCTGCTGTTGCAGCGGCTGACCGGTCATTAACCCGGTGAGATCGACGCCGTAATAGCCCGCGACCAGCACCACAATCAGCAGAATGATACCGCCCTTGCCGCTGGGTAACCGGAAGCCCGGTCCGCCCATGGAAGGACCGCCGCCGCCATCACTGCGTCTGTCTTCTACATTGTCACTTTCACGACGCCCTTGCCAGCGCATAACCACCTCTAACTATTCCATTTATAATAGCTATGATCGTAGGCGGTTAACGGCAAGATTACCATAGGAAACAAAGGTAAGACGCCAAAGGATGCGAACATCCTTTGGCAAGTGAGGGAGTTAGTCGAGCTTAACGCCTAAACGGTGAGCAACCGCTTCGTACGCTTCAATCAGGCCACCCAGGCTCTGACGGAAACGGTCTTTGTCCATTTTATCCAGGGTTTCTTTGTCCCACAGGCGGCTACCGTCCGGTGAGAACTCATCGCCCAGCACCACTTCGCCTTTGAACAGACCAAACTCCAGCTTGAAGTCGACGAGGATCAGGCCCGCGTCATCAAACAATTTTTTCAGCACGTCGTTGGCTTTGTAGGTCAGCTCTTTCATGCGCGCCAGGTTCTCTTTGTTCACCCAGCCGAAGGTTTCGCAGTAGGAATCATTGACCATCGGGTCATGCATGGCATCGTTTTTCAGGAACAGATCGAACAGCGGTGGATTCAGTTCGATACCTTCTTCAATGCCCAGACGCTTCACCAGGGAGCCCGCCGCACGGTTACGAATAACGCACTCAACCGGAACCATATCCAGTTTTTTCACCAGACATTCCGTATCGGACAGCAACGCTTCCATCTGAGTCGGGATACCCGCTTCGGCCAGTTTGGTCATAATGAAGTGGTTGAACTTGTTGTTCACCATGCCTTTACGATCGAACTGCTCAATGCGCGCGCCATCCCCTGCTGACGTATCATTGCGGAACTCGAGCACCAACAGATCCGGGTTTTCCGTGCTGTATACGGTCTTCGCTTTGCCACGATACAACTCAGCTTGCTTCTGCATCTTCATTACTCCTGGTGTGATGATTTGTGTTCAAAACTGGGGATATTATGCCACGCACACGTTTGCGTAGCACGAAAATAAAAAGGGCTGGATTCACCAGCCCTCGTATTTATTTGCTGAATGCTGCCTGGAAGACAGCGACCAGCGCATCGTTCTGCGACTGGGTCAGCGTGTGACCTTTTGGATCGATAAACTGCAGGCTACTGCGGTTATCAAGGTCACCGACCTGAATCTTGTAGTCGCCGGAGGCAAGCTGAGGATCTTTCGCGCCCAGTTCCTGCCACGCGCTGTCGGAGAGCGGCTTATAGGTTGCCGTCATGCTGCCGGTTGAGCGGGTGCTGTCGGTCACTTTCATGCCCACTTTTTCCAGCGTCGCTGGCAGACGCTGCCAGGTCTGGTTAAACGGTGCACGCACCACCAGCATTGGCAGGCCGGTATCATCCGCGCCGCTCTGGACATCGAAGGTCACACCGTTGCGGCTCTGCGCGGCGTTGGCAGCATCGGTCGCGTTTTTATCCAGGCCTGCGGCAATCACGTTCAGCATTTCGGTGCTGTAACGCTGCAGGGATGCGGCATCCGCAACCGGTTTACCCGCCTGCTCCAGGTTCAACAGCTTAACGTTAACCGCCTGCTGATAACCCTGCGGTTTAACGGAGACTTGATAACGACCACGGTACTGCTGGTCTTCATCCAGACGGTTCCATTCGATCCAGTCGGTGGTTAACGTCTGGCTGGCATCATCGCGTTTATCGATGGTGTAGTTCTTCGCCTGAATGACGCTGACAACCTGCGGCCACAGGGTGCTACCGCGCGCGCTCTCAACCATCAGAGACGCCGTATCACCGGTGAACTGGGTACGCGCCCCGCTCACCAGCGCCAGAGGCTGTGCTGGTGGACGAATATCAAGCGCTTTACCGACCAGGCCGCTGCCGTTGGTCACGGGAATATTATAATCGCCGTTCTGAATCGGCAGGATCATACCAGCCGGTGCGTGAAGTTCAGCAAGCGGGGTCGCATCCAGATAGGATTCATCACCGCTCACCTGGCGCTTGTAGCGCGAGTCTGAACTACAGGCAGCGAGCAGCATAACAAGCGAAACACTCGCAACCTTCGCCAGGCGCGACTTCTGTACTGAATAAGCCATCAAATCTCCCTAAACTTTACAGCAAACCGGCATGCTTCAGCGCTGCCCTGACGATATCACGACCGTGGTCGGTAATCGGTGTCATTGGCAGACGCAGCGTGTCGGTTGCTACAAGCCCCAACTCCTTACATGCCCATTTCACTGGGATCGGATTGGGTTCGACAAATAATTTATTGTGCAGCGGCATCAGACGCTGATTTATGACACGCGCTTCATCAAAGTGACCGGCCGCGGCCAGTTTGCACATTTCAGCCATGTCGCGCGCCGCAACGTTTGCCGTTACGGAGATCACGCCATGGCCACCGAGCTGCATAAAGTCCAGCGCGGTCGCATCATCACCGCTCAACAGGATAAAGTCGTCTGAAACCAGCTCTTTGATCTGATGAACGCGGCTTAAGTTCCCTGTCGCCTCTTTAATACCGATAATATTTTTGACTTCCGAGAGACGACCAACGGTTTCCGGCAGCATATCGCAACCGGTACGGGACGGCACATTATACAGAATTTGTGGCAAGTCAGTATGTTCAGCGATGGCTTTGAAGTGCTGGAACAAACCTTCCTGAGTAGGACGGTTATAGTAAGGGGTCACCGTCAGACAGCCGACAATGCCGCTGTCGTTAAAACGTTTAGTCAGGCTGATCGCTTCTGCGGTGGCATTCGCGCCTGTGCCCGCGATGACCGGAATACGTCCGTCAGCCAGTTCCAGGGTCAGCATAACCACATCGCCGTGCTCGTCGTGGCTCAGCGTTGCAGATTCACCGGTAGTCCCTACCGAAACGATCGCCGAGGTTCCATTGGCGACATGGTAATCAATCAGCTTCTTCATGCTAGACCGGCAGACGTTACCTTTTTCATCCATCGGTGTTACAAGCGCGACAATACTTCCCGTGAACATGAGCCATCCTCTGTGCGAACAAGAGTCTCAATGGTACGTTTGGAACTGTAATAAAAGCAAGCGACCTGAGGCCCTCAGGCGGTTGTATGCATGTTTTTTTTATGCTTTCCTTAGGAAGACTTAACCATGCAAAGGAAGAACAGGTTTGACAACCTCATCACAACATTACCTGGTTATCACTGCGCTGGGTGCCGACAGGCCGGGTATCGTGAACACCATCACCCGCCACGTAAGCAGTTGCGGCTGTAATATTGAAGACAGCCGTTTGGCCATGCTCGGCGAAGAGTTCACATTCATTATGTTGCTTTCAGGGACATGGAACGCCATCACGTTGATTGAATCGACCCTGCCGCTGAAAGGTGCCGAGCTGGATTTGCTGATCGTCATGAAGCGCACCACCGCGAGACCGCGTCCGGCTATGCCTTCTACCGTCTGGGTGCAGGTTGAAGTGCCTGATTCTCCGCATCTGATTGAGCGCTTCACCGCGCTGTTTGACAGCCATCAGATGAACATCGCCGAGCTCGTTTCCCGCACACAGCCGGGCGACGCAAGCACGGTTCCCACGCTCTTTATTCAAATTACCGCGCACAGTCCTGCGTCACAGGATGCGTCAAATATCGAGCAAGCGTTCAAAGCCCTCTGTACAGAATTAAACGCGCAGGGCAGTATAAGCGTCGTCAATTATTCGCAGCACGAACAGGATGGAGTTGAGTAATGAATCCACTGAAAGCCGGTGACATCGCACCGAAATTTAGCTTACCGGATCAAGACGGCGAGCAAGTAAATTTGACCGACTTCCAGGGACAGCGTGTTCTGGTCTATTTCTACCCGAAAGCCATGACCCCCGGCTGCACCGTACAGGCCTGCGGCTTACGCGATAACATGGATGAGTTGAAAAAAGTCGGCGTGGAAGTGCTGGGTATCAGCACCGATAAACCAGAAAAGCTGTCACGATTTGCTGAAAAAGAGCTGCTGAACTTCACGCTGCTTTCTGACGAAGATCATCAAGTATGCGAGCAGTTCGGCGTCTGGGGCGAGAAGACGTTTATGGGTAAAACCTACGACGGTATTCACCGCATCAGCTTCCTGATTGACGCCGACGGTAAAGTTGAACACGTGTTTGACGACTTCAAAACCAGCAACCACCACGACGTGGTGTTGAACTGGCTGAAAGAAAGTGCCTGAAAGTGAGTGTCGGGTGGCGGCTTCGCCTTACCCGACCTACAAGGATAAATAGGCCGGGTAAGCGCAGCGCCACCCGGCAAAATTTACTTCTCCTCCACAGCCGGCACATCCGGCCACGCGTGGACGACCGCTTTAATCAGCGTCGCCAGCGGAATGGCGAAGAACACGCCCCAGAATCCCCACAGCCCGCCGAAAATCACCACCGATAAGATAATCACCAGCGGATGCAGGTTCACCGCTTCGGAGAACAGCACCGGTACAAGCAGGTTACCGTCCAGCCCCTGAATAATCAGATATACCGCGAAGCAGCTCCAGAACTCGGTACCCATCCCAAACTGGAACAACGCCACGCCAACCACCGGAATGGTCACCACAAACGCGCCGATGTAGGGGATCAAAACCGAAAATCCGACCAGCACGGCCAGCAGCAGCGAGTAGTTGAGGCCGAAAATCAGGAAGCCAATCCAGGTGGCGACCCCCACCACAATCATCTCCAGCACCTTGCCGCGTATGTAGTTGGTGATCTGCTGGTTCATCTCTTCCCAGACCTGCCCCGCCAGCCCGCGGTTGCGCGGCAGAATACGGCGTACGGCGTTGAGCATCTGGTCTTTATCTTTCACCAGGAAGAAGACCATCAGCGGCACCAGCACGAGGTAGACCGCCAGCGTCAGCAGTCCGACCAGGGACGCCAGAGAGTACTTCACCACCGAATCGCCCATCGTCATGATGCGGGCGCGCATATTTTCGGCCATCGCGTCGATAATCCCGGCATCCATCAGCGCAGGATAACGGCGCGGCAGCGTGGCGGCGAAATCAGAAAGCTTATTCAGCATGCCGGGCATATCGCGGATCAGGTTAATTCCCTGTTGCCAGGCTACCGGCATCACCACAAAGGCCATCAGCAGGAGAATGCCGACAAACAGCACCAGCACGATGCTGGTCGCCCAGCGGCGGGAACACCCAATATTCTCCAGGCGCGCCGTTGGCCACTCCAGCAGGTACGCCAGCACAATCGCTACCAGCAGAGGGGCGAGCAGGCCGCTGAAGAAGAACAGGATACCGAACCCGGCGACCAGAATAACCAACAAAGCAATGGCTTCCGGGTCGCTGAAGCGACGCCGGTACCACTGCATTAACATTTCGAGCATACAACCCTTCCCTGAATCGAATGGCGGGAGTGAGACGGTGAATTGTATCTAACTGTCACAAAAAAGACTTTCGCTTTTTGTATCCCGATCGCAATCCGCAAAAGCCTGATGAATGGGATTTTCTTCATGCTACAACACGGCTACACTCCCAGGGCAGCAGAGATGAACGATATGCCGGTTCATCGGTCAAACTAGCACATCTAACATACAGGACAGTGGTTATGTTCAGGCAGTTGAGAAAAACACTGGTTGCAACACTGATTGCCGCGGTGACGGTCGGTCAGGTGTTGCCCGCTTTTGCTGACTCGTCCGATACATTGCCGGACATGGGCACCACGGCAGGAAGCACGCTCTCTATTGGGCAAGAGATGCAAATGGGCGACTACTATGTCCGCCAGCTGCGCGGCAGCGCCCCGCTGATTAACGACCCTTTGCTGGTACAGTACATAAACGGGCTGGGAATGCGTCTGGTGGCGCACGCCGACTCGGTAAAAACCCCCTTCCATTTTTATTTAATCAATAATGACGAAATCAACGCCTTCGCCTTCTTTGGCGGTAACGTGGTGCTGCATTCGGCGTTATTCCGTTATTCGGACAACGAAAGCCAGCTGGCCTCGGTCATGGCGCACGAAATTTCGCACGTCACCCAGCGGCACCTGGCACGTGCGATGGAAGACCAGAAACGTAACGCTCCCCTCACCTGGGTGGGCGCACTGGGTTCCATTCTGCTGGCGATGGCCAGCCCGCAGGCCGGGATGGCGGCGCTGACCGGTACGCTGGCCGGGACGCGCCAGGGGATGATCAGCTTTACCCAACAAAACGAGCAGGAAGCGGACCGTATCGGCATCCAGGTGTTACAGCGCTCAGGCTTTGACCCGCAGGCCATGCCGAGCTTCCTCGAAAAACTGCTCGATCAGGCGCGTTATTCTTCCCGCCCACCGGAAATTTTGCTCACGCACCCGCTGCCTGAAAGCCGTCTGTCGGACGCGCGTAACCGTGCCAACCAGATGCGCCCGGTCGTGGTCCAGTCTTCGCAGGATTTCTACATGGCGAAAGTGAGAACGCTGGGGATGTACAATTCCGGGCGTAACCAGCTCACCAGCGACCTGCTGGATGCCCTGGCGAAAGGCAACGTGCGTGAGAAAAACGCCGCGCAGTATGGTCAGGCGCTCCAGGCGATGGAAGCCAGCAAATACGACGAGGCGCGTAAAGCGCTGCAACCGCTTCTGGCTGCCGACCCGAACAACCCGTGGTACCTCGATCTGTCGACGGATATCGATCTGGGGCAGAAGAAGCCTGCCGATGCGATTAACCGCCTGAAAGGGGCGAAAGACGTCCGCACCAACCCGGTGCTGCAGCTTAACCTGGCGAACGCTTACCTGCAGGGCGGCCAGCCGGGTGAAGCGGCGACCATCCTGAACCGTTACACCTTTAACAATAAAGACGATCAAAACGGCTGGGATCTGCTCGCTCAGGCGGAAGCCCAGCTTGGCAACCGCGACCAGGAGCTCGCGGCGCGTGCCGAAGGCTTTGCCCTGGTGGGCCGCCTCGATCAGGCCATTTCCGCGCTCAGCAGCGCCAGCTCGCAGGTCAAACTCGGCAGCCTCCAGCAGGCCCGATACGACGCGCGTATCGATCAGCTTCGCGGCCTGCAGCAGCGCTTCAAGCCGTACGAGAAGATGTAATCAAGGAGAATTCACGTCATGACAGACGCCGTAAAAATTTATCACAACCCGCGCTGCTCCAAGAGCCGCGATACCCTGAGCCTGTTGAAGTCTAACGGCGTGGAGCCGGAGGTGGTGCTGTACCTCGACACCCCACCGGACGCGCAAACCCTCCGCCAGCTGCTGCATATGCTGGGCATGGGCAGTGCACGGGATCTGATGCGCAAGAAAGAAGATCTGTATACATCGCTTAACCTGAATGACGACCGTCTCTCCGAGGAGCGGCTGATACAGGCGATGGTTGAAAATCCAAAGCTGATTGAGCGCCCGATTGTGGTGGCGAACGGCCAGGTGCGCATTGGACGCCCGCCGGAAGACGTGCTCGAGATCCTCTGATGGTTTCGCCCGGTGGCGCTGCGCTTACCGGGCCTACGGGTGCCATATGTAGGCCGGGTAAGGCGCAGCCGCCACCCGGCACAACTATAGCTTCAGAATATCTTTCACAAACGGAATGGTCAGCTTGCGCTGGGCGGTAATCGAGGCGCGATCGAGCTGATCCAGCGTGTCGAACAGCGTGCGCATTTCGCGGTCCAGCCGCTTCAGCAGGAAACGGCCCACGTCTTCCGGCAGCTCAAACCCACGCTGCTTTGCACGCAGCTGTAGCGCCTGAAGCTTATCTTCATCCGACAGCGGCTGGAGCTTGTAGATTTGTCCCCAATCCAGGCGAGACGCCAGATCCGGCAGGCCCAGATTCAGCTGTCGAGGTGGGCGATCGCCAGTGATCAGCAGCCGGGTTTTGCCCGATTCCAGAATGCGGTTGTAGAGGTTAAAGATCGCCATTTCCCACGGCTCATCCCCCGCCACGCATTCGATGTTATCGATGCAGACCAGGGAGAGATGTTCCATCCCCTCCAGCACGTCAGGGACAAACCAGGTTCGTTTATCCAGCGGCACGTAGCCTACCGCATCACCGCGCGCAGAAAGCTCCGCACAGGCGGCATGCAGCAGATGGCTGCGCCCCGCACCTTCGCGTGACCAGATATAGATGTATCCGCTGTGTTCCTGACGCAGCACGTTTTGCAGTGCAGCCAGTAAAGAGGGGTTATCACCCGGCCAGAAACTTGCAAACGTTTCGTCGTCAGGGAGATAGAGTGGCAGAGAGAGCTGTGCCGGTCCGTTCAGAAGTACCTCAACCAGATCTGACATAAAATCGGCATGGAGTTTAACACGGAACCTGCAAGGAGAGAACCGGGCGGATCGTCCGCCCGGTTAAAGGATCACTGTGACGCTTTTTCGCTTTCGTCAGCGTCCAGCACCACCTCTTCCGGGCGGATCACGGAGATCAGCTTGAAAATGAGGCTCAGGCCCACGCCGACGATGGTCGCCAGCGCCATGCCTTTCAGCTCGGCCGCCCCGATGTGCACCTTCGCGCCGCTCACGCCGATAATCAGGATCACCGACGTCAGGATCAGGTTCTGCGCTTTGCTGTAATCCACTTTGGATTCAATCAGCACGCGAATACCGGAGGCACCGATGACCCCGTACAGCAGCAGAGACACGCCGCCCATCACCGGCACCGGGATGATCTGAATCGCTGCCGCCAGCTTGCCGACGCAGGAGAGCAGAATGGCGATGATCGCCGCGCCGCCGATAACCCAGGTACTGTAGACGCGGGTAATCGCCATCACGCCGATATTTTCACCGTAGGTGGTGTTTGGCGTAGATCCAAAGAAACCGGAGATGATGGTGGAGAAACCGTTCGCAAACATGGAACGGTGCAGGCCCGGGTCGCGGATCAGGTCACGTTTGACAATGTTTGCCGTCACCACCAGGTGGCCGACGTGCTCTGCAATCACCACCAGCGCCGCAGGCAGAATGGTGAAAATCGCAAACCATTCGAAGCGCGGCGTATAGAAGGTAGGCAGCGCGAACCAGTGCGCCTGCGCAATCGGGGTGGTATCCACCACGCCCATCATAAAGGAGAGCGCATAGCCCGCCAGCACGCCGATCAGGATCGGGATAATCGCCATAAAGCCGCGGAACAGCACGGAACCAAAGACCGTTACGCCCAGGGTCACCAGCGAGATGATAATGGTTTTGGAATCCGGTGACTGGCCGTCTGCTGGCAGCAGGCCGGCCATATTCGCCGCCACGCCCGCCAGCTCAAGACCGATGACGGCCACGATGGCGCCCATCGCCGCAGGGGGGAACATCACGTCCAGCCAGCCGGTACCGGCTTTCTTCACGATGAAGGAGACCAGGCAGAACAGCACGCCACACATGATAAAGCCGCCCAGCGCGACCTCATAGCCCAGCGGCAGCAACAATAACACCGGAGAGATAAAGGCGAAGCTCGACCCGAGATACGCCGGGATTTTGCCTTTACAGATAAAGAGGTACAGCAGCGTACCAATGCCGTTGAACAGCAGCACGGTTGCCGGGTTAATGTGGAACAGGATTGGCACCAGCACGGTTGCGCCAAACATGGCGAACAGGTGCTGCAAACTAAGCGGGATAGTCTGTAAAAGCGGCGGTCTTTCACTCACCCCGATAGCACGGCGCGTCATAGTGTTTTCCTCTGAGTAGTATCGTTGTTGGTGTTTTATTCAAAAAAAAGCCGACTATCAAAGTCGGCTTATTTATCGTTATTCGATTATTTCGTACCAAAGATCTTATCGCCGGCATCGCCGAGCCCCGGGATGATGTACCCGTGCTCGTTCAGGCCCTGGTCGATAGAGGCGGTATACAGCTCAACGTCCGGGTGCGCTTTTTCCAGTGCCGCGATCCCTTCCGGTGCCGCAACCAGCACCAGCACTTTAATGCTGCTGCAGCCCGCTTTTTTCAGCAGGTCGATGGTAGCGATCATTGAACCGCCGGTCGCCAGCATTGGGTCAACTACCAGCGCCATACGCTCGTCGATGTTGGACACCAGCTTCTGGAAGTAAGGAACCGGCTCGAGGGTTTCTTCGTTACGGTAGATCCCCACCACGCTGATGCGCGCGCTTGGCACATGCTCCAGCACGCCTTCCATCATGCCGAGACCGGCACGCAGGATTGGCACAACGGTAATTTTCTTACCTTTGATCTGCTCAACCTGCACCGGGCCGTTCCAGCCTTCGATGGTGACTTTTTCTGTCTCCAGATCGGAGGTCGCTTCGTAAGTCAGCAGGCTGCCGACTTCAGAGGCCAGTTCGCGAAAACGCTTCGTGCTGATGTCATGCTCACGCATCAGGCCCAACTTGTGTTTAACGAGTGGGTGTTTCACTTCCACAATCTTCATTCTCTTTCTCCTCTGAATGGCATCCGCAAAAAAATCGCGGGATTATACCGCTTTTTTCGGATTGCGCCATACCCATGTTGCTTGACGTATATCAAGCAAAGTGATTTAGAGACAAAAAAACCGGAGGCGAGACTCCGGCTTGGGTGCGGGTTCTGCCGGGTGGCGCTAACGCTTACCCGGCCTACACGTCCCGTAGGCCCGGTAAGCGCAGCGCCACCGGGCAATTATAGCTGCTCGCCGTTGCTCGCAATCACCTGCTTATACCAGTCGAACGACTTTTTCTTACTGCGGTTCAGCGTGCCGTTGCCTTCATTGTCTTTATCGACAAAGATAAAGCCGTAGCGTTTTTTCATTTCACCGGTACCGGCAGATACGAGGTCGATGCAGCCCCACGGGGTGTAACCCATCAGGTCTACGCCATCTTCCACCACCGCTTTTTTCATCTCGCGGATGTGGGCGGCCAGGTAGTCAATGCGGTACTGGTCGTTCACGGTGCCGTCGCTCTCCTGCACGTCGATTGCGCCAAAGCCGTTTTCAACGATAAACAGCGGCAGCTGGTAGTGATCCCAGAACCAGTTGAGGGAGTAGCGCAGCCCCACCGGGTCAATCTGCCAGCCCCAGTCGGATTTCTGCACGTACGGGTTAGAAACCAGGCTCTTGCTCTCGTCATAGTCCAGCTGCGGGTTGTCCGCCGTCGCCTTGGTGGCGAAGGACATATAATAGCTAAACCCGATGTAATCCACGCAGCCCTGCGTCAGCGCGACTTTATCTTCTTCGGTGATATCCAGCGCGAAGCCGCGACGTTCAAAGTAGTTGAGCAGATGCTGCGGATACTTACCGCGCACATGGACGTCGGTGAACCAGTAGCGGCGGTGCATGGCGTTCATCGCCATCATCATGTCGTCCGGCGCGCAGGTCAGCGGGTAGATGGGGCACATGGCAATCATGCAGCCAATCTGCAGGGACGGGTTAATCTCGCGCCCCGCCTTCACCGCCAGGGCGCTGGCCACCAGTTCATAGTGCGCGGCCTGGAACATCACCGGCTCACGATCTTCACCCGGCGCGTACTTCAGCCCGGAGTTGGTAAACGGCGCAAAATCTTCATGGAAGTTGGCCTGGTTGTTGATCTCGTTAAAGGTCATCCAGTACTTCACTTTATGCTGATAGCGCTGGAAAACCACTTTCGCAAAACGAACGAAGAAGTCGATCAGCTTACGGTTGCGCCAGCCGCCGTATTCCGTGACCAGGTGGAAAGGCATCTCGAAGTGGGAAAGCGTAATCACCGGTTCGATGCCGTACTTCAGGCACTCGTCGAACAGATCGTCATAGAATTTCAGACCGGCCTCGTTCGGCTCAAGCTCGTCACCTTTCGGGAAGATACGCGTCCAGGCGATGGAGGTACGGAAGCATTTGAACCCCATCTCGGCAAAGAGTTTGATGTCTTCTTTATAGCGGTGGTAGAAATCGATGGCTTCATGGTTAGGGTAATTTTTCCCCTCAAGCACGCCGTTGGTGATTTCGCGCGGTACGCCGTGCGCACCCGCCGTCATCACATCGGCAACGCTAACGCCCTTGCCGCCCTCTTTCCAGCCGCCCTCAAGCTGATGCGCCGCAACGGCCCCCCCCCACAGAAAATCTGCTTTAAATCCTGACATTTGCTTTCCCTCATTCTGCGTTATTTTCTGCAAAAACAATTACAGAAACCGGTTTCATTTCGATGATGAGCAAAGGGGATAGCCGTTGCAAGCAGAACGCCGAAACCGGTTTCATTTTCGTGAACAGAGTCAAGTTTGTCGCCCTGCATAAGCCAGAGAGAAAAAAAGATCCCCGCACCGAGAATAGGCTCGCAAACGTTTGCCTGGACTGTTAGAATTGCGCCGATTTTTCTTACTAGCTATGCAATCGCGTGGGGACTTGAGCCGTGACCAACAAAACTTCTCTCAGCTACAAAGATGCCGGTGTTGATATTGACGCAGGTAATGCGCTGGTTGACCGAATCAAAGGTGTGGTGAAAAAAACCCGCCGCCCGGAAGTGATGGGTGGTCTGGGTGGATTCGGCGCACTGTGCGCGCTGCCGCAAAAATATCGTGAACCTGTTCTGGTCTCGGGTACTGACGGTGTAGGCACCAAGCTGCGCCTGGCGATGGATTTAAAACGTCACGACACGATCGGTATCGATCTGGTCGCGATGTGTGTGAATGACCTGGTGGTTCAGGGCGCAGAGCCGCTGTTCTTCCTCGATTACTACGCGACCGGCAAACTGGACGTGGATACCGCGGCCAGCGTCATTAACGGTATCGCCGAAGGCTGTCTGCAGTCCGGCTGTGCGCTGGTCGGCGGCGAAACCGCTGAAATGCCGGGTATGTATCACGGCGAAGATTATGACGTCGCGGGCTTCTGCGTCGGCGTAGTAGAAAAATCAGAAATTATCGACGGCAGCAAAGTGGCGGATGGCGATGTGCTGATCGCGCTGGCCTCCAGCGGCCCACACTCCAACGGCTACTCCCTGGTGCGTAAAATCCTCGAAGTGAGCGGCTGCGACCCGCTGACCACCGAGCTTGACGGTAAACCGCTGGCAGACCATCTGCTGGCACCGACCCGCATCTACGTGAAAAACGTGCTGGAACTGATTGAGAACGTTGACGTGCACGCTATCGCCCACCTGACCGGCGGCGGCTTCTGGGAGAACATCCCGCGCGTGCTGCCGGATAACACCCAGGCCGTAATCGACGAATCCTCATGGCAGTGGCCAGCCGTGTTTAACTGGCTGCAGACCGCAGGCAACGTGAGCTCTCACGAAATGTACCGCACCTTTAACTGCGGCGTGGGCATGGTTATCGCCCTGCCGGCAAGCGAAGCGGATAAAGCGGTTAAACTGCTGACCGAAAAAGGTGAAAACGCGTGGAAAATCGGTACGATTAAAGCCTCCGATTCCGAACAGCGTGTGGTCATTGAATGAAAAACATCGTGGTGCTCATTTCCGGCAACGGAAGCAATTTGCAGGCCATCATAGACGCCTGCAAACAGAAGAAAATCAACGGCACCATTCGGGCAGTATTCAGCAACAAGGCCGACGCGTTCGGCCTTGAGCGCGCGCGGGAAGCGAACATTCCCGCGCACGCGCTGGAAGCCAGCCAGTTCGCCGGGCGTGAAGCCTTTGACCGCGAGCTGGTTCAGGAGATTGATGCCTACGCACCGGACGTCGTGGTGCTGGCGGGCTATATGCGCATTCTGAGCCCGGCTTTTGTTGCGCACTACGCCGGACGTCTGCTGAATATTCACCCTTCTCTTCTGCCGAAATATCCCGGCCTGCACACCCATCGTCAGGTTCTGGAAAACGGCGATGAGGAGCACGGCACCTCCGTGCATTTCGTGACCGACGAGCTGGACGGCGGTCCGGTGATCCTGCAGGCCAAAGTCCCGGTCTTTGCCGGCGACAGCGAAGAAGATGTGACCGAACGCGTGCAGACCCAGGAACACGCCATTTACCCGCTGGTGGTAAGCTGGTTTGTCGACGGGCGCCTCGAAATGCGCGACGGCGCTGCCTGGCTGGATGGCGTGAAGTTACCCCCGCAGGGCCATGCGGCGGAAGAGTAGTTTGTTATGTCGGGTGGCGCCGCGCTTACCCGACATCTACCTTGCATTACCCGATATTCCCTTCTCCAACCTTCTAAATTCCCCAACAAAAAAAATAACTGTCATACTTTTCTGGCACTGTTGGACATATCGTGGAAATGCTCGCCATAATAAGGACGAGACGGATTTACCACGTCCTGTGATTGAACTGGAGTGTGAGCTGTAATGGGTCAGGAAAAGTTATATATCGAGAAAGAGCTAAGCTGGTTAGCATTTAACGAACGTGTACTCCAGGAAGCGGCTGACAAAAGTAACCCGCTGATCGAACGCATGCGTTTTTTGGGCATCTATTCCAACAACCTGGATGAGTTCTACAAGGTTCGCTTTGCCGAGCTGAAAAGACGGATCATCATCAGTGAAGAACAGGGCTTAAACTCTCACTCGCGGCATCTGCTGGGCAAAATCCAGTCCCGCGTGTTGAAAGCCGATCAGGAATTTGACGGCCTGTATAACGAACTGCTGCTGGAGATGGCGCGCAATCAAATCTTCCTGATTAACGAACGTCAGCTTTCCGTTAACCAACAAAACTGGCTGCGCCACTATTTTAAACAGTACCTGCGCCAGCACATTACCCCGATTCTCATCAACCGCGAAACCGATCTGGTGCAGTTCCTGAAAGATGACTACACCTATCTGGCCGTAGAAATTATTCGCGGTGAATCCATTCGCTACGCGCTGCTGGAGATCCCGTCCGACAAGGTCCCGCGCTTCGTGAACCTGCCGCCGGAAACCCCGCGCAGACGCAAGCCGATGATCCTGCTGGATAACATCCTGCGCTACTGTCTCGACGACATTTTCAAAGGCTTCTTCGATTACGATGCGTTAAACGCCTACTCGATGAAGATGACCCGTGACGCCGAATATGACCTGGTGCACGAGATGGAGGCCAGCCTGATGGAGCTAATGTCCTCCAGCCTGAAACAACGCCTGACGGCCGAGCCGGTGCGCTTTGTTTATCAGCGCGATATGCCGGACGCCATGGTAGAAATGCTGCGCGAGAAGCTGACCATTTCGCGCTATGACTCCATCGTGCCGGGCGGCCGTTACCACAACTTTAAAGACTTTATTGGCTTCCCGAACGTCGGCAAGACCAATCTGGTGAACAAGCCGCTGCCGCGCCTGCGCCATCTGTGGTTTGATAAATTCCGCAACGGGTTCGACGCCATTCGCGAGCGCGATGTTCTGCTCTACTATCCGTATCACACGTTTGAACACGTGCTGGAGCTGCTGCGTCAGGCCTCGTTCGACCCGAGCGTGCTGGCGATCAAAATCAACATCTACCGCGTGGCTAAAGATTCCCGCATCATCGATGCGATGATCCACGCCGCGCACAACGGCAAAAAAGTGACCGTGGTGGTTGAGCTGCAGGCGCGCTTCGACGAAGAGGCGAACATTCACTGGGCGCGCCGTCTGACGGAAGCGGGCGTGCACGTGATCTTCTCCGCGCCGGGTCTGAAAATTCACGCCAAGCTGTTCCTGATCTCCCGTAAAGAGGGCGACGACGTGGTGCGCTATGCCCACATCGGTACCGGGAACTTTAACGAGAAAACGGCGCGGATTTATACCGACTACTCGCTGCTGACCGCCGATGCGCGCATCACCAACGAGGTACGCCGGGTCTTTAACTTCATTGAGAACCCGTACCGCCCTGTCAGCTTCGACTATCTGCTGGTTTCGCCGCAGAACTCGCGCCGTCTGCTGTACGATATGATTGATAAAGAGATTGCCAATGCCCAGAAAGGGCTGTCGTCCGGCATCACGCTGAAGCTGAACAATCTGGTCGACAAAGGACTGGTGGACAGGCTGTACGCCGCGTCCAGCTCCGGCGTACCGGTTAACCTGCTGATCCGCGGCATGTGCTCGCTGATCCCGGAACTGGAAGGCATCAGCGACAATATTCGGGTGATCAGCATTGTTGACCGTTACCTGGAACACGATCGGGTCTATATTTTCGATAATGCAGGCGACAAACAGGTCTATCTCTCTTCGGCAGACTGGATGACGCGCAATATTGACTACCGAATTGAAGTCGCAACCCCGCTGCTGGATCCGCGTCTGAAACAGCGTATTCTCGACATTATCGAGATCCTGTTCAGCGATACGGTGAAGGCGCGCTATATCGACAAAGAACTCAGTAACCGCTATGTACCGCGCGGCAACCGCCGTAAAGTGCGGTCGCAACTGGCGATTTACGACTATATCAAATCACTCGAGCAACCCGATTAACCTATGCCGATAAATGATAAGACCCCACGCCCGCAGGAATTCGCCGCGGTCGATCTTGGCTCTAACAGTTTCCACATGGTCATCGCCCGTGAGGTGGATGGCGCGCTGCAGATCATCGGTCGTCTGAAGCAGCGCGTACACCTGGCGGATGGCCTTGATGAACGCAGCATGCTCAGCGAAGAGGCGATGGAGCGCGGGTTAAACTGCCTGTCGCTGTTTGCTGAACGCCTGCAGGGCTTCTCGCCCTCCAGCGTATGCATCGTGGGCACCCACACCCTGCGCCAGGCGCTGAACGCGCCAGAGTTTCTCAAGCGGGCCGAAAAGGTGATCCCCTACCCGATTGAGATCATCTCCGGTAACGAGGAAGCGCGTCTGATCTTCATGGGCGTCGAGCACACCCAGCCGGAAAAAGGGCGCAAGCTGGTGATCGACATCGGCGGCGGTTCTACGGAGCTTGTGATCGGCGAAGACTTTGAGCCTCGCCTGGTGGAAAGCCGCCGTATGGGCTGCGTCAGCTTCGCGCAGATGTATTTCCCGGGCGGCACCATCACCCGCGAGAACTTCCAGCGTGCACGTATGGCGGCTGTCCAGAAGCTGGAAAACCTGGCCTGGCAGTACCGTATTCAGGGCTGGAACGTGGCGCTGGGCGCGTCGGGCACCATCAAGGCGGCGCATGAAGTGCTGCTGGCAATGGGTGAAAAAGACGGGTTCATCACGCCCGAACGCCTGACGCTGCTGACCGACGAAGTGCTGAAGCATAAAAGTTTTGACGCCTTAAGCCTGCCGGGGCTTTCCGACGAGCGTAAGGCGGTCTTCGTGCCGGGGCTGGCCATTCTCTGCGGCGTGTTTGATGCGCTGGCCATTAAAGAGCTGCGCCTGTCCGACGGCGCGCTGCGCGAAGGCGTGCTGTACGAAATGGAAGGCCGCTTCCGCCATCAGGATATTCGCAGCCGCACCGCGCAAAGCCTGGCCAACCAGTACAACATCGACCGCGAGCAGGCGAAGCGCGTGCTGGACACCACGGTGCAGATGTATGAACAGTGGGAAGAGCAGAATCCGAAGCTGGCGCACCCGCAGCTTGCCGCGCTGCTGAAATGGGCCGCGATGCTGCACGAGGTGGGTCTGAATATCAACCATAGCGGGATGCACCGCCATTCGGCCTATATTTTGCAAAACAGCGATCTGCCTGGCTTCAACCAGGAGCAGCAAACTATGATGGCGACCCTGGTGCGCTATCACCGCAAAGCCATCAAGCTCGACGACCTGCCGCGCTTCACGCTGTTTAAGAAAAAGCAGTTCCTGCCGCTCATTCAGCTGCTGCGTCTGGGCGTGCTGCTCAATAACCAGCGTCAGGCGACCACCACGCCGCCCACGCTGAAGCTGAAAACCGACGACCATCACTGGACGTTGAGCTTCCCGCACGACTGGTTCAGCCAGAACGCGCTGGTCCTGCTGGACCTGGAAAAGGAGCAGCAGTACTGGGAAGCGGTCACCGGCTGGCTGCTCAAAATCGAGGAAGAGAGCGCCGACGTCGCCGCGTAACGGTTCAGGCGTCCGCGCAGGACGCCTCTGTTTCCAGCAGTGACTCAAGCGGTGCCGGTCTGCCAATCAGATAGCCCTGCACATAATCAATACCTAGCGCGTGAACCGCGCTACGTATCTCTTCGGTCTCGACATATTCCGCCACCACCAGCATCTTCTTCATGCGCGCCAGATGGCAGATAGACGCCACAATCTGATAATCCAGGCTGTTGATGACGATATTGCGGATGAAGTCGCCGTCGATTTTAAGAATATCTGCGTCCACGCTTTTTAGCCGCGCATAGCTTGCATAGCCGGTACCAAAATCATCAATCGCAATGCGTACCCCCATTTTCTGCAGCTGACTGAGGATATGCAGCGCCTGCTCCGCGTTGCAGAAGTTGCTGCACTCCGTCACTTCAAAGATCAGCTGCCACGGCTCAATAGCGTATTTCGCCAGCACGCGGCTCACCTCAAGCGGGAACTGCACCCGACACACTGTTGAAGGCGCCAGGTTAATAGCAAAGCGCTGGCCGGGCAGTCTTTCCCGATGCGCGGCCAGGAAGCGCAGCGTATGCTCAAGCACCCACAGATCCACCCGGGAGGACAAACCAAACTCCTGCGCGACGGGCAGGAACTGATCGGGGGAGATCAGTATCCCATTGGTATCCGGCATCCGCAGCAGGACTTCGTGATAGCAATCGCCACGCAGGCCGCGAACGGGTTGAACTAGCAGGATGAATTCGTCGTTGTCGAGCGCCTTCTGCAGGCGGCTCATCATCGCGACTTTATCCTTCAGGCTGCGCTGCAAATGGACGGCACCGCGCTGCTGAAGATTTTCCGGGTGATTAGAGGAGAGTGACAGATCGGCCACCACCGCCAGTTCCCCCAGCACCAGATAAAGATGGTTAACCGGGGACCGGACATAGCAGTAGCTTACGCCAACCTGCGGCTGCAGCGGCATGCCGTCCCAGACAAAGCGGAACTGCTTGATATGCTCGTCCAGGGCGTCAATCCGCTGCTGGTGCGATTCCGCGTTGAGCCGCACCGCCATGTCATATCCGGTGAGGTGATACACCTGCTCATTGGGCTGGAGCGTAGCGTTAACCCACTGCGCCAGCTGCTGTTTGTACTGAATACGCAGCTGCACGCCGTAATTTCGGCCCAGAATTTCCAGCTCCGGAATGCGCAGCAGGCAGAGCGCCGACCACGGATTCTTCGCCAGATCGCGCGACAGCGCCCGCAGGTTAGGCATATGGACAACCGGATCGAGCAGTGCCAGCCTGCGGGCATGTTTGTTCACCGCGCGCTGGCGGGTCGCCAGCATCGACATATAAATCACCACAAACGAAAAGACCAGGTAACTGGAAGAGGTGATCGCCAGCTGAATATCGTACCCCGCGTTCACTGGGATATAGCGGTAAAAATAGTGAATGGACACCAGCAGTATCGGGGTCCAGATCAGCGAAATCAGCTTATAGCCAAAACGCATCGCGCCCCAGAGCATCACCGGCATCAGCAGCGACAGGGTATAGTTAGTGGTGAAGATGGAGCTGTTTTCATTTATCGGGAGCAGCAGCAGCGACAGCAGCCCGCCAAGCGCAATCGCCCACAGCAAAAACTCCGCGGCCGTCACCTTTTTATCTATCTGGAAACGGATCTGCGAGAGAAGACTTTTGATATACCGCGGATGACGGATCAGGCGGATTAGCAAATAGCTCAACGGCACGCCCGTCAGCCCGCTGACCAGCAGCGCCTGGTAGTTAATGAGCGTACGAATGTTAAGAGGGTTCAACCCCGCGAGGCTCTGGCGACTCTCATACACGCCCAGATACACCGCAAACTGAAACAGCACCAGAAACAGCGTCGCGGGGCAGATAACCTGCCAGAAGATGCGCTGCGCCATCAGCCGGATGTCGCCGTACGCCGTCATATTGCGTCTGGGCGCAAACACCCGGTAGCCGCCCCAGCTGAGGACTAAAGGGACAATAAAATGGAGCACCCCGGCAACCGTTTCGAACATCCCGACCGACGGGTAATAGCGGATAAACAGCGACAACACGATCCCGGGAAGGGCTTCCAGGCCAAAGAACATCATCAGTGAGAGCAAAAAGGAGAGCGGTAAATAATAAAGCGCCGCGATACCGTCCCCCAGCTGCGTGAACGTATTTGCCACGCTCAGCACGGGAAGCAAAACCACCGGTAATAGTAGCGGCAATGCCCACCAACGGTATTTATTGTTTTTCAGAAAAGCGAAAATCTTCATAGATGCCCGGTTAAACCCCTTTTTCTCCAGAGGGAAAATAAAGACAGGCATCCAACCTGACCTGGCGCCACCCCGCGACGTGCAGAGTGAACAGTGTGGAGGAGGGATTTTAAATATCAGAGCCGGGAATCCGTTGACTTAAATCAAACTATTTCACGCAAATAAGCCTTGCAGAAGAATTTTGTGAAATAATTTTCTTCATATTATCAATATGGTAAATGCAATTATTAATTTCAATAACAATAGTTAATGCAAACGTTGACGGTTATTTACACATCACAGAATTGACCCCATCTTCCCGCTGTGCCTTAATATCCTTATCGCCCGGGCGGGCTTATCCAGGAAAAACAGAGTGAGTCAGGTCACGCGTATGCGCAAACGACATCGATTTAACACCCGAATGACCCGCATCATACTGCTTATCAGTTTCCTGTTTTTCTTTGGCCGCTTCGTTTACTCTTCGATTGGCGCCTGGTACCACCATCAGGACAAAACCCAATCACAGCAATCCAGCCTGACCGTCGACACCGCTGACCGCTAACCCCCCAAAGGATGTTGTACGAGCCGAATAAGGGCCGCGATCCCTTTGCTGAGGATTTTATCCTGCCGCATCACCACCGCCAGCTGCCGCTGCAGCATGGGCGTCAGCGACATCACGCATAGCCCCTCGCGATCGGCATCCTGTTCTACCGCCATTCTCGGCACGATGCTGTAGCCCAGCCCCGCGCGAACCATGCGTTTGATCGCCTCGATGCTGCCAAGCTGCATCACCGGCGCCATCGCTACCCCATGGGCGGCAAACCAGCCATCGATCAGCGCCCGGGTCCCGCTGCCTGTCTCAAAGGCGATCAGCGGCTGGGCATGGAGCGCCTCCGGGGTTAACTCCCTGAAAGCGTCCTGCTGCTCCCTTGAGGCGATAAAGACAAACTCTTCGTCCATCACCGGCATGACGTCCAGCGCTCTGCCGCTGACCGGCAGGGTCACCAGCCCCATATCGAGACGGTTCTCTTCAATGGCCCTGACGATGTCGAGGGTGTTGCCCGTCGTGACTCCCACGCTCAGGAGCGGATAGTCGCGGCGTAGCTGCTCCAGCAGCGGCGGCAGAAGATGAATGCAGGCCGTCGCCCCCGTGCCAAGGGTAATGGTGCCGCTCACGTCGTGGCTAAACGCATTCACGGCCCGGATGGCGTCATCCACCACCTGCTGAATACGCTCCCCGTGCGCCAGCAAGGTTTCTCCGGCAGCCGTCGCCTTAATCCCTCGCCCGGTACGCTCCACCAGCCGCGTTTGCAGAAACTGCTCCAGCTGGCGTATTTGCAGGCTGACGGCGGGCTGGGAGAGGCCCAGAACGTCCGCTGCCGCTGAAAAGCTGCCGCGCTGGTGAACCAGGCGGAAGGTGGCGAGATAGCCCAAATTAAGCGTCGTCATTCAAAGTTTCTCTTATACCGCGCATAAGGTTGCAGCCCTGCCAGCACAATACCGCGCCCGTTATGCTCAGGACAACTGCATAACGGAATGAAAACTCATGGAAACCTCTGCCCTTCCTCGTCGCCTCGCCCTCACCGCCGGGTGTAATCAACTCATCAACTGGGGGATTTCGTTTTATATGCCCGGCACCTTTGCGCGGGCCATTTCAGCCGACCGGGGATGGTCGTCACCGCAGATTTACCTCGGCCTGACGCTGGCGATGCTGGTGATGGCGGCGGTATCTCCTTTTGTCGCCCGCCTGCTGGCACGCTTTGGCGGTCAAAAAGTGGTGATGATCGGAACGCTGCTGATCGCCGCAAGCTGCGCAGAAATGGCGTATACCCGGACGCTTTATGGCTGGTACAGCGCCTGGATTGTCGCCGGCACTGGGATGCGCCTGTCGCTGTACGATGCGCTGTTCGCCGCGCTGGTCAACCTCTACGGGCAGCAGGCGCGAAGAACGATCTCACGCGTCACGCTGGCAGGCGGGCTGGCCTCCGCCGTCTTCTGGCCGCTGGGCGATGGTCTGCTTCACATCATGAGCTGGCAGGACGCGTTACGCATTTATGCCCTGCTTGGCCTGCTGAGCGCAGTGCTGATCCGCACGCTTCCCCGGCAGCGGCTGACGGAAAACACGAAGGCCATCGCGCCGCCCCTGCGCAACGAGCGGCGTAACGCCTGGCTTTATGCGGCCTTCATCGCCCTTATCACCTTTGTCTCTAACGGCACCTCCACCCATCTGCCGGAGTTTATTGCCCACTTTGGCCTGCCGGTCGCCATCGGCATGCTGTGGGGGATCGGCCAGACGGGCGCGCGATCGCTGGAGGTGCTGGCAGGTGGCCGCTTAACCCCCTTCAAACTTACGCTTTTTACCGCTCTTGCCATGCCGCTGTGTTTTCTTGTGGGAATAAGCAGCGCCCTGTTTGTCTGGTGCGCGGCCGGGTTTGTGCTGGGCTACGGCGCCATCAACGGGCTGGTCACCATAGTAAAAGCCACGCTGCCACTGGAGCTGTTTAGCGCGGAAAGCTATGCCCGCCGCACGGGCATGCTGCTTATCCCGGGCCAGCTGATGGCCGCAGCCGCACCGTTTGCCTATGCGTGGCTGAACAAAATGCTGGGGATCGCGGGTGCAATGGGAGTGTCGACGGGGTTAACGCTGGTGATTGCCGGGCTGGCGATAGCGATCGTGCGCCGTCCCGGGAGGCAAACTGTATCGCACTGTATCCCGCGCGACGCGCTGACAAACGGGTACAAAACGCCCCCTCCGGCAAATATCTCCGATACATAAAAATGGTTTTCTTTCCCTGTTGTCATTCAGAACCGATGAGGAGAGAACCATGATTCGTCGTTACGCAATTTTACCCCTGCTCGTCCTGGCCTCTGTAACACATGCCCAGGCCACGCCGCTGGACAACCTGAGCGCCGCGGACGTTAACGGCCCCGCCGCCGTTGCCCCGCTGGCGCAGCCGCAACCGCCGGCAAAACTGATCGTCGATCCGCCGCTTTCCGGGCCGCTGAGTAAAGGCGCGGTGTTTATCCAGTACCGTGCCGAAAACCTGCGCATCGAGCCGGTATTCGGACCTGAAGCGCTCAAGGTCACCCCGCGCATCGGGCACATTCACGTGGTGGTGGATGACGCGCCGTGGCACTGGGCTGACGCCAGCGGAGAGCCGGTAATTCTGGTGGGACTCCCCGCCGGTAAACACAAGTTGACGATTATTCTGGCCGACCCGACGCACAAGCCGCTCGACCACAAAACCATCGAATTCACCGTACCGCCTCATGCGGCGGTCCACCATTTTTAAGGAGTCTGAAGATGAAAGCACTGTCTGTAGTCACGGCAGGCCTGCTGGCGCTTTCCGCCAGTGCCTTTGCACAGAGCAAAACCAGCGTCGTGCTGGTGCACGGCGCGTTTGCCGACGGCAGCAGCTGGAATAAGGTGATTACCCTGTTGCATAAACAGCACGCAGAGGTCATTGCCGTCCAGCTGCCGCTCACGTCGCTTAACGATGACGTTGCGGCCACAAAGCGGGCCATCGCCCGCGCGCAGGGGGATGTCGTGCTGGTGGGTCACTCCTGGGGCGGCACCGTGATTAGCGAAGCGGGCAACGATGCGCGGGTGAAATCGCTGGTGTATGTGGCGGCGTTCGCGCCGGATGCCGGCCAGTCGACGGCGGACCTGGCAGGAAGCTACCCTGCACCGCCGGGCAGCGGGGGCATTGCCAAAACGGCGGACGGCTATTTATACCTGCCGACGGACGCCGTCAGGAAGGATTTCGCGCCGGACGTGAAGCCCGAGGAACAAACTGCAATCGCGGCCACGCAGGGGCCAATTAAGGCCGATGCGTTTGGTGAAAAGGTGACCCACGCGGCGTGGCATGATAAGCCGAGCTGGTTTGTGGTCAGCAAAAATGACCGAATGATCAACCCCGATCTTGAACGTGCGATGGCGAAGACGATCCATGCGAAAACCACCGAGGTCTCCGCGAGCCACGTGTCGATGGTGAGCCAGCCGGAGGCTATCGCCCGGACGATTGAGCAGGCGATTGAAGCAAAGTAATTTTTTGCGAATTGTAGGCCGGGTAAGCGCAGCGCCACCCGGCAAAAAACAGCCTCAGCGCCCGCCATCCGCGGGATAATCCCGATTAATCCACGCGTGGTCCTCTTCCCAGGTGAACATCCACTTGCGCACCGGCCCGGCCATCACGTTGAGGTAGTAGCTGTCATACCCGGCCATCGTCGCCACCGGGTGGTATCCCTTCGGCACCATGACCACGTCACGGTTGTAGACCGCCATGCACTCATCCAGCGCTCTGTCGTCGGTGTAAACCCGCTGCATGCAGAACCCCTGCTCCGGGTTGAGGCGATGGTAGTAGGTCTCCTCCAGGTAAGTCTCCCGGGGCGGGTTATCCGCGTCGTGCTTGTGGCTCGGGTACGAGCTGGTGCAGCCCTCGTTAGTCCAGACTTCCACCACCAGCAGGCTGTCGGCGGGCTTATCTTCCGGCAGAATGTTGTGCACGTAGCGCTGGTTATGGCCCTTGCCGCGCGCTTCAGCGTCGATATCCTGCGGCGCAATCAGCCGCGTCGGATACGTGCCCTTGCCGGGGGCGGCGCAGACCGCCAGCTCGAGCCTCGTCAGCGCCTTCACCTGCACCGTCTCCTGCGGGGTAACGTACACCGCCCACGGCTTGATGCGCTCGAACGGGCTCATCCGCTCGCCGATGTCGTTAAACTGCGCGGAAGGCGTGCTGATGGAGGCGCGCCCGGCGACCAGCACCAGACAGCGCTCTTCGCGAACGGCGGGCAGCGTCAGCGTCTGCCCCTCCTGCAGCTCATACGCCTCAAAGCCGACGTATCCCCACCCTGCGCGTTCCGGCGTGACGGACTGGGTCCGCCCCTCCGCGTTTGGCTGTTGCCAGCGTGATAACAGACGTGACATGTCACCTCCTCAAATAAGCCCGGCGTCGCGCGCCAGGCGGCTCAGGTTGTTATACCCCAGACGGGCATAGGTCAGCGGATGGGCAACCACCGGGTCCTGCTCCGCCTCCACCACCAGCCAGCCGTGATAGTCCTGCGCCTTCAGCAGCCGCATAATCGGCGGGTAATCCACGCTGCCGTCGCCCGGCACCGTAAACACGCCGCTCAGTACCGCATCAAGGAAGCTGGTTTTACGGTTTTTCACGTCCGCCAGCACGTCGGCACGCACGTCTTTGCAGTGAACGTGGTTGATACGCGACGCCCAGCGCTGCGCCACCGCCAGCGGATCGGCCCCGGCAAAGGTCAGGTGACCGGTGTCCAGCAGCAGTCCAACCTCTTCGCCGGTATGGGTCATCAGGTTGTCCACGTCGTCAGCGGACTCAATCACCGTCCCCATATGGTGGTGATAGGCAATCTGCACCCCCTGCTGCTGGGTGTAGCGGGCAAATTCCGTGAGCTTCTCGCCATACTCCTTCCAGCGTGCCTGTGGGAAACGCGGACGCAGATGCACCGGCGTCTGCTGCTCGCCGTGAATGCAGCCGCTCACTTCCGCAAACACCAGCACCTTCGCCCCCAGCTCGCGCAGCAGCGTCAGGTGGGACTGCACGGCGGCGATCTCCTCCTCCACGCTGCGCTCCAGCAGTCGGCCGGAGTACCAGCCGGAGACCAGCTGCAGGTCATGGCGCTGCAGGATGGGGCCAAGCAGCCGCGCTTCGCGCGGGAATTTATTGCCCAGTTCAAACCCTGCAAAACCGGCCTCTTTCCCTTCGCTCAGGCAGGTCTCCAGCGACGTCTCTGCGCCCAGAGAAGGCAGATCGTCGTTCGTCCACGTCAGCGGGTTAATGCCCAGTTGTACACTCATTGTCGTCTCCATTATGCGTGTCCGCGCTCGCGCCACCAGGCGATAAGCTGCAGGTAGTTGTCCCGGATGCGCGCCACCAGCTGCGCATCGTCAATATCGTGCTTCAGCCACGCGCGGGAGGCATCGCCGAACAGCGTGCGCCCTACGGCGAAGCCTTTTACTACCGTCTGCCCCGCTGCGGCCCTGAAGTCGGCGCGCAGCTGTTCTGCAGGGGCATCCAGGCCGAGGATCACCACCCCGCGGCAGTGCGGGTCCCGGCGTTCGATAATCTCGCTCAGTGCCGTCCAGCCCTCGGCGGAAAGCGGCGGCAGCTTCCACCAGTCCGGGTAAATGCCGAGGTTGTAGAAGCGGGAGATGGCGCGCAGGTAGAGCTCGTCGCTGCGCGGCATGGTCGCAGGCAGGATCACCTCCAGCAGCAGCTCGTGCCCGGACCGGCAGCAGGCGTGGTACACCTCGGCGATTTTCTGCTCCTGCTCCAGGCGCAGGCCGTGGGCATCTTCCGGATGGAAAAAGACCAGGCACTTCACCACGTGCTCCTGCGGCCAGCTGATGAGCTGGGTGCCGATGTTGCCGTGCTCCATCTCCAGCGGACGCGAGCCAGGCAGCTCAATGGGGCGACCAATCCACCACCCCTCGCCGGTGATGGCGTTCAGCGCGTCCTGACCAAAGGTGCCGTCGCACAGCAGGCCGGCTTTGCCCTCCAGCCCGGCACGGCTCGCCGCCTCACGGCTGGCCTGCAGGATCAGCTGCTTCAGCGCCGGAATGCGCCCGATCGACGCGCCGCACTGCAGCGCCATATCCTCAAGCTGGCTGCGGTGATCGAAGGCCATCACGCACAGCTCCGGCCACTCGCGGCGGCGGGTGGTCACCCGGTGGAGGTGGTTCAGACGCGGGTCGAGATCCGGGCGCGGCACATCCGCAGCGCGGGAGAGATAGTCATCCAGCTCGATTTTGCTCGGCATCGCCGGGGCGCAGCCGTGGCGCGAGACCACCAGCGCGCCGCAGGCGTTGGCATAGCGGCACGCCTGCTCCCAGCCCTCGTCGTTCAGGTAGCCGCGCAGCAGGCCGGACATAAACGCGTCCCCCGCGCCGAGAACGTTCAGCACCTCCACGCGCACGCCGGTCACCGTCAGGCCGTCGTCAAGCCGGGGTGGAATGGCGTCGGTATAGACCGAGCAGCCGAGGGCGCCGCGCTTGCAGACCAGCGTTGCGTCACTCACGGCACGCACCTGCCCCAGCGCCTGCAGGGTCTCCGTGCTGCCGCCCGCAATGTGAAACTCCTCCTCGGTGCCGACAATAACGTCGAAGAGGTGCAGCACCTCCTGCAGCTCGCGGGTGACCTTATCCGCGGCGATAAAGCGCGTTTCGCCGTCGCCTAAGGAGGTCAGCCCCCACAGCACCGGACGGTAGTCGATGTCCAGCACCGTGCGCACGCCGTGACGGCGGGCATAGCCCAGCGCCGTCAGCACCGCCTCGCGGGTCTGAGGATGAGAAAGGTGAGTCCCGGTGATGGCAAGACACCGTGCGGAGGCAATGTAGCTTTCGTCCACATCGCTGGCCGTAATGGCCATATCCGCGCAGTTATCTCGATAAAAAATCAGAGGAAAGGTGTCCCGGTCTTTAATGCCGAGTAGCACCAGCGCCGTGAGGCGGTCTTTATCGGTAATCAGATGGCTGGTATCGCAGCCCACCTGGCTGAGCTCTTCGCGCAGGAAGCGGCCCATATGTTCATCGCCGACGCGCGCCAGCATCGACGAGCGCAGCCCCTGGCGCGCGGTGCCGTACGCCACGTTGCCGGACGAGCCGCCGAGGTATTTGGCAAAGCTCGACACATCCTCCAGACGGGCACCAATCTGCTGACTGTAGAGGTCTACCGCCACGCGGCCCATGCATATCACATCAAACTGCTTTTCCACGTTGATACCTCATCAGACAATGTCATTCACGTTCAGCCAGCGGCCTTCCCGGTGCGAGAGCGCGATCGCGTCCAGCACGCGCGACACCTTCCAGCCCTCTTCGAAGTCCGGCCACATCGGCGCGTCGGCGGCAATCCCGTCCACCAGGTCGCGCACCTCCACCGTTTTTTGATCGTTAAAGCCAATCCCATGGCCTGCGCCCATGCAGAACGCGGCGTAATCCGGGTGTGACGGGCCGACGAGCAGGGTGCGAAACCCCTGACGGTTTACCGGATCGTCATGCAGATAGAGCTTCAGCTCCGCCATGCGCTCCTGGGTGAAGCTGATGGCGCCTTTGGTCCCGGTGATGACGTACGACAGCCCCATCTTGCGGCCGCAGGCGACGCGGGAGGTTTCAATCACGCCCTGCGCCCCGCCCGCGAAGCGCACCATCGCGTGGGCCTGGTCCTCATTTTCGACGGCAATCATCTCTGACGATCCGGCCTTTGCCGGACGTGCCGGGACCACAATCTTCAGGTCGCCGCAGACCTGCTCAATCTCCCCGACCAGGTACTGGGCCATGTTGACGATATGCGCCGCGAGGTCACCCAGCGCCCCCAGCCCGGCGGTCTCTTTGAAGCAGTGCCAGTGAATGGGCGAGAGCGGGTCGGCCATATAGTCTTCGTTGTGGGTGCCGTAGAAGTGGATCACTTCGCCAATCTCGCCGCGGGCAATAATCTCCTTCGCCAGCTGCGCCGTCGGGTTCTTCATGTAGTTGAACCCCACCAGCGTTTTCACCCCGGCCCGCTTCGCGGCGTCGACCATCTCGCGCGCGTCATGGGCGTTCAGCGCCAGCGGCTTCTCCGAGTAGACGTGCTTACCGTGGCGGATCGCCTCCAGCGCCATCTCTTTGTGCAGGTGGTTGGGTGAGCAAATATCCACCACGTCAATCGCCGGGTCGGCCACCAGCGCCCGCCAGTCGCCGGTGGAGCGGTTGAAGCCAAACGCCTGCGCGCGTGCTGCCGCCAGCTCCGGCGTGACTTCCGCTACCATCTCGCGCACCAGCCTGCCCCGCAGGTTGAACACCGTCGGGGCTTGGGCATAGGCGATAGCGTGCGCCTTGCCGATATACCCGGTGCCAATCAATCCAATACGAACCTCTTTCATCACTATCCTCACAGTGCGCCGCGACGGCTCTTGGCGTAGGTGTCGAACGCCACCGCCAGAACGATAATTAACCCGGTGATAATCTGCTGGTAGTAGGCCGAGACGTTCATCAGCACCAGGCCGTTAATCAGAATACCCATGATGATGGAGCCGATAATGGTGCCGCCGATGCGCCCGTAGCCGCCCATCAGCGAGGTGCCGCCAATCACCACCGAGGCGATGACGCGCAGCTCAAAGGAGATCCCGGCCACAGCCTCGGCGCTCCCCAGACGCGCGCTCAGAATGAAGCCCGCCAGCCCCGCCAGGCAGCCAATCAGCACGTAGACGCTGACCAGCACGCGCTTGACGTTGACCCCCGCCAGGCGCGCCGCCTCCGGGTTGCCGCCGATGGCGTAAACGAAGCGCCCCCAGCGGGTTTTATGCAGCGCCAGATAGCCGCCGAGGGCGACGATGGCGAAGATCCAGATCGGAATGGAGATGCCGAGCAGCTCCCCGCGCCCCCACCAGCGGTAGCCCTGATCGAAACCGGCGATCGGCGCGCCGTCGTTGATCACCAGCGTCAGGCCGCGCCAGATGGTCATCCCGCCGAGGGTGACGATGAACGGCGGCAGGCGCAGGCGGGTCACGCCCAGACCGTGCAGGAAGCCAATCGCCGTGCCCATCGCCAGACAAATCCCCAGCCCAATCAGCCAGCTCATGCCGCCCCAGGCGTTCGGGTCGACGGTGGTGAAGTTGTCGCCCTTAATCACGTACGCCGCGGTCATGGCGCACACCGCCAGAATGGAGCCCACGGAGAGGTCAATCCCGGCGGTCAGGATGACGAAGGTCATCCCCACGGCCATGATCCCGTAGATGGAGACTTCGGTCAGGATGTTGAAAATATTGCGTTCAGAGAAAAAGTTGCTGTTCTGCGACTGGAAGAAGATCAGCAGCAGGATCATGAAAATCAGCACCCCGAAGCGCTCGAAGAAGGCGATGGGATCGATGCGTCCGGCGCGTTTGACCGGGGCCTGCGTTTTAGAAATCATCTGCGTCATGAGAAACTCCGTTATGCCGCGTTCAGGGCGTTGTGGTTGATGGCCATCATCGTCATCAGCCGTTCTTCGTTAGCGTCGTCACCGTGGATCTCGCCGGTCACTCGCCCTTCGCTGAGGGTGATGATCCGGTCTGACACCGCCATCACTTCAGGCAGATCGGAGGAGATCACGATCACCGCCACGCCCTTTTTCGCCATGTCAAACAGCACCTGGTGCACTTCTGATTTGGTCCCCACGTCGATGCCTCGCGTCGGCTCGTCGACGATCAGCACCCGCGGGTTGAGCGCCATGCAGCGCGCGAGGATCACTTTTTGCTGGTTACCGCCGGAGAGCTTGCGCACTTCCTGCGCGCTGTTGACCATTTTGATCTGCAGCGCCTTGCGGTAGGACTCGATCAGATCGTCCTCTTTGCGGGTATTCACGAACCAGCGCCACTGCAGCAGCGAGGAGAGGCAGGAGAGCGACAGGTTGTCGCGAATCGACAACCCCAGCACTGCCCCCTCTTTTTTACGATCTTCCGGCACCAGCGCCACGCCCTGGTCAAGGGCATAGAGCGGGTCGCGCGGCTGGTAGGGCACGCCGTCCAGCTCAAAGCTGCCCGAGGTAAACGCGTCTGCGCCAAAGAGGCAGCGGGCCACCTCGGTGCGCCCGGCGCCCACCAGTCCGGCAATGCCTAAGACCTCCCCGGCGTGGACGTGGAAGCTGATGTCGTGCAGGGCGATGCCGTGCGGATCCAGCGGCGGCTTTTCGCGGCTCAGCCCCTTCACCGCCAGGCGGACGGGTTTGTCCTCATGATGCGTTTCGCTGGCGGGACGGCGATTAAAGGCCACGTCGCGACCGACCATCAGGCGGATCAGCTGTTCGACGTTGGTCTCTGCCACCGCGCCGGTGCCGGTGAAACGGCCGTCCTGGAAAACGGTGAAGCGGTCGCAGAGCTGGAAAACCTCATGCAGGCGGTGGGTGACATAGATAATGCTCACGCCACGGTTTTTAAGCTCGCGCACCACGCGGTGCAGGCTTTCGACCTCGCTGTCGCTCAGCGCGGCGGAGGGTTCGTCCATAATGATGAGCCTGGCGTTGAGGGTCAGCGCCCGGGCGATCTCCACCATCTGCTGCTGGGCAACGCTCAGGCGGGCGACCGGGGTGGTCGGCGCAACGTTCAGCTGCAGATAGTCGAGAATAACCTGCGCCTCCTGGTTTACCGCCTTTTCGTCGACGATCAGGTTACGTTTACGCGGCTCGCGCCCGAGAAACATGTTTTCCGCGACGGTCATGTTGGGCAGCAGGTTGAATTCCTGATAGATGGTGATAATGCCCTTGTTCTGGCGCTCCACCGGGGAGTCGTCCACCGGCAGCGTTTCGCCGTTGAACCAGATCTCCCCGCGGGTTTGCGGCTGCGCCCCCGCGAGCGCCTTCAGCAGCGTGGATTTACCCGCCCCGTTCTCCCCCAGCAGGGCGTGGATCTCGCCCGCGCCGACGGTCAGCTGGGCGCTGCTTAGCGCCCAGACGCCGGAAAAGCTTTTTGCCAGGTCGGTCACTTTCAGTAAGGGTTGCGACATCGGTCTGCTCCTCCTTTAGAGTGAGCCGCCGCGCCAGCGACGGCTGCGGATAAATCAGTTACCGGCCTCACCGATACGCTCAGCCTGCTGCAGGTTCTCTTTGGTGATCAGCGTCGGCGGGTAGTCGGCCCCGGTGATGGCCTTCTTCTCGCGCACGTTGGCCACCAGCTGGCTCATCGCCGTCTGCACCGCAAAGCCCGGACGCTGGTCCGCCGTTACCGCCAGCCAGCCGTCGCGCACGCGGGCCAGCGCTTCCGGTACCGCGTCAAAGCCGGTGACCAGAATTTCGCCCGGCTTCACGCCCTGGCTCTGCAGGGCTTCGATCGCCCCCAGCGCCATATCGTCGTTGGCGGAGAGGATCACCTGCGGGCGTTTCGGCAGCGATGGCAGCACGCTTTCCACGATGCGCATCCCTTCAGAACGCATCCAGTTGCCGGTCTGATCGGCGACGATCTTGTACTTATCGCCACCCGCCTTCAGGCTGTCGCGGATCCCTTTGGTGCGTTCGATGTTGGAGGAGGAGCCCGGCTGGCCGGTCAGCAGAATGATTTCCGCCCCGTCGGGGAATTTGGTTTTCACAAAATCGCCAATCGCCTGACCGCCCTTGTAGTTATTGGCGCCAAAGTGCGGCACTTTTTTCTGGCTGTCGACGGAGCGGTCAAGGGTGACCACCGGCAGCTTCGCATCCTGAATTTCATCCACCGCGCTGGAGACCGCGTTCACGTCGTTCGGGGAGACGATAAAGCCCTGCGCCCCGCGGGTGATGGCGTTTTCCAGGTCAGCCACCTGCTTCGGTGAACTGCCCTGCCCGTCCAGCACCTGAAGCTTCACGCCCATCTCTTTTGCGGCTTTTACCGCCGTGCGCTGCATGTGAACTTCAAACGGCATGGCCAGGTTTGGCGTACTGAACACAATTTGCTCGTTTTCGGCGAGGGCGGCCCCGGACGTCATGGCGATGAGGGCGGCTACGATCAGTTTTTTCATTATTATGTCTCTCTGTGTAGGGTGGTTGTGTTTAGAGGACGATCTCGCGCTGGCTGCGAAGCGACTCCAGCGCTTTATCCGCGAGGTACAGCGCACGTTCACCATCATCGCCGCTGCAGTCAGGCACCGCTTCGCCGCGCAGGACCGCAACAAAGTGTTCCCATTCCGCGGCGTAAGCGGATTTGTAGCGCTGCAGGAAGAAGTGTTCCGGCAGCGCGCTGGTGCAGCCCTGTTTGCCGTAGTGCTGCACCTGGTTTTCCAGAATGTTGCCCGCGCAAAGCAGCCCTTCGGAGCCGTGCAGCTCCAGGCGCTGGTCGTAGCCGTAAGATGAACGGCGGCTGTTAACGATGGTCGCCATCGCGCCGGAGGCATATTTCAGAACGATAAACGCGGTATCGATGTCCCCCGCCTCGCCAATCGCCGGATCGACCAGGTTGCTGCCCTGGGCATACACCGACACCGGCTCTTCGCCCATGATGAAGCGCGCCATGTCAAAGTCATGAATGGTCATATCGCGGAACATGCCGCCGGAGACGCGCACGTACTCCGCGGGCGGCGGAGACGGATCGCGGGAGATGATGAGCAGCGATTCCGGCTTGCCGATGCGCCCGGCCTGCGCGTCGGTTTTCACGCGGCGGAACTGCGGGTCAAAGCGGCGGTTAAAGCCGATGAACAGAGGCACGTCGTACTCTTTGACCACCTTCAGGCAGTCGCGCACGCGGGCGAGGTCGAGGTGTACCGGCTTTTCGCAGAAGATGGCCTTGCCGTGGCGGGCGGCCATTTCAATCAGGTCCGCGTGGGTATCGGTGGCGGAGGCGATCAGCACGGCGTGAACGTTAGGGTCGGTCATCGCTTCATCCAGGCTCTGCTGGCGGGCCTGATACTGCGTGGCGAGGCGGGTGGCAAATTCCTGATTCGGGTCAACCACGGACCAGAGCGTGGTCGCGCCGTGGCTGGCGATGTTAGCTGCATGTACCTGGCCAATTCGGCCAGCGCCCAGTAAAGCAATGTTAAACATAACGGCTCCCGGTGTTGGTGAATGCTGTGAACTAACGACCCTATAAATAAAACATTTATTTCATTTTTATAAATAGTGAAAATTATGTTTTTGAGTGCGGGTTAACACTTTTGAGATGAATGAGATAAATTTTGTTATCAATCTCACAACACAGGTGAACGTGCGGCAACTCCCCTCACCCCGGCCCCCTCCCTCAGGGAGAGGGAGTAAAAAAACTACACCGAGCCGTCCCCTCTCCCTGAGGGAGAGGGTTAGGATGAGGGGAAAACAAAAATGAAATGAAAATTTCGTTACTTCGGGAAAACTCAATACTGACGGGCTTTTTTCACCTGCGACTGCGTTTGCTCCGCGGCCTCACGCACGGCAGACGATTCCGCCACCTGCGCATCGCCGGTTCGCCACCAGGAGGCGTAGTCGTGGGTCATGGTCTTCGGCAGCACCTTGATGTCCAGCAGCGTCGGGCCAGGATGGACGCGGGCCGCCTCCAGCGCCGCCAGCAGGCTTTGCTCATCGTTTACCCGCCACGCGCGGCAGCCGTAGCTTTCCGCATTTTGCGCAAAATCGACCTTCACCAGCGGCCCGTCAAGCCGTCCGGTTTCCGGGTTGCGATGGCGGTTTTCCGTGCCAAAGCTGCCCATGCCGTGCCCCATCTGCAGGTTGTTAATGCAGCCGAAGCTGGCGTTATCAAACAGCAGAACGGTGACCTTAATGCCCTCCTGAACGGCGGTTTGCAGCTCGGAGTGGAGCATCATGTAGGAGCCATCCCCCACCATGGCGTATACCGGCTGCTCGGGTCGGGCGAGCTTCGCGCCGATGGCTGCCGCAATCTCGTAGCCCATGCAGGAGTAGCCGTACTCCAGGTGATAGCTGTCCGGCGTTTTGACCTGCCAGAGGCGCTGTAAATCCCCCGGCAGCGAACCGGCCGCCCCCACCACGATGGCGTTATCTTCCACATGCTGGTTGATCAGCCCCAGCACCCGCGTCTGGGTCAGGCGGGTATTGAGCGCCTCGCCGTATTCCGCCAGCTGCGCGTCCAGGTGCCCCGCCACTTCGGGCGCGTCGTCAGGACGCCACTGGCGATCCCACAGGCGACGGCACTCGTCGCGCCAGGCGGATTTCGCCTCAGCGATCGCCTCTCCCCAGCCGCTGCGGTAATCACCAAGCGCGTGGGTCAATGCCTCGAGCCCGGTTTGAGCGTCGGCAATCAGCGCCGTGGCGTCCAGCTTCAGGGCGTCAAACTCGGCCACGTTCAGCAGCAGGAATTCCACGTCCGGATGGGAAAAGAGCGCCTTGGAGCCGGTGGTAAAGTCGGTCAGGCGCGTGCCGATGCCGATCACCAGGTCAGCCTGCGGCGCGAGCTGGTTGGCCGCCATCCCCCCCGTCACCCCTACGCCACCGAGGTTAAGTGGGTGGTCACTTACCAGCGCCCCCTTTCCGGCCTGGGTTTCGGCAAACGGCAGCTGCAGCGTCTCGACAAAGTCGCGAAACGCCTCATGCGCGCCGGAATAGCGCACGCCGCCGCCGCACACCACCAGCGGGCGACGCTTGCGGGCAATCAGCGCCCGCGCCTGCGCCAGACGCTGCGGATCGGGCGGACGGCGCTCGATGTGGTGCACACGACGCGCGAAGAAGCTCAGCGGGTAATCCCACGCTTCCCCCTGCACGTCCTGCGGGAGGCAAATCGTCACCGCACCGGTATCTGCCGGGTCAGTAAGCGTTCGCATCGCGCTGAGCATCGCGCTCATGAGTTGCTCCGGGCGGTTAATGCGGTCCCAGTAGCGGGAGACCGGACGGAAGCAGTCGTTGGTGCTAATGCTGAGATCGTGATACTGCTCGATCTGCTGCAGCACCGGGTCCGGCTGGCGGCTGGCGTAGATATCGCCCGGAAGCAGCAGCAGCGGGATGCGGTTCGCCGTAGCGGTTGCCGCGGCCGTGACCATATTGGCGGCGCCCGGCCCGACGGAGGAGGTGACGGCAAAGATGCGCTGACGGCGGTGCTGTTTGGCGAATCCCGTCGCCATATGGGCAATGCCCTGCTCGTTGCAGCCCTGCATCACCTGCAGATGGCCCGGATCCTGCTCCAGCGCCTGGCCGATGCCCAGCACGTTGCCGTGCCCAAAGATCGTTGCCACACCCTCCACGAAGGGCGTTTCGTTGCCGTCAACGCTGACGTACTGTTGATTCAGGAACCGGACCAGCGCCTGGGCCATGGTCATACGTTCGGTTTGCATAAAATCTCCTGTCAGCCCAGCGTCGGCATGGAGAACGCAGCGCCTGTCTCCTGCTGCATTTCCGGCCAGCGCGCGGTGATGGTTTTCATTCGGGTGTAGAAGCGCACGCCGTCGTTGCCGTGGACGTTGAGCGCGCCGAAGATGGAACGCTTCCAGCCGCCGAAGCTGTGGAACGCCATCGGCACCGGGATCGGCACGTTGACGCCCACCATACCTGCCTGCACCTCTTCGCAGAAGCGGCGCGCGCAGCCGCCGTCGCGGGTGAAGATTGCCGAGCCATTACCATATTCATGGCGGTTAATCAGGTCCACCGCGCTGGCGTAATCTGCTACGCGCACCACAGAAAGCACCGGGCCGAAAATTTCTTCTTTATAGATGGTCATCTCCGGGGTGACGTTATCGAACAGCGTCGGCCCAACGAAGTAGCCCTGTTCGTGCCCCTTCACGCTGAAGCCGCGACCGTCCACGCGAAGTTTTGCCCCCTGCGACTCGCCGCTGTCGATGTAGCCCAGTACCTTGCTGCGGTGCGCGGAGGAGATGAGCGGCCCCATTTCGTTTTCCGGCGACTGGTCCAGGCCCGGCCCGACGCGCAGCGCAGCAATCTGTTTTTCCAGCCGGGTGCAGAGGTCATCGGCGGTGTTATCCCCCACCGCCAGCACCACCGAGAGCGCCATGCAGCGCTCGCCCGCCGCGCCGTAGGCCGCGCCCATGATGGCGTTGGTCGCCATCTCCATGTCGGCATCCGGCATTAAAATGCAGTGGTTTTTCGCGCCGCCCAGTGCCTGACAGCGTTTCCCGTGGGCGGAGGCGGTCTGGTAAATGTATTCGGCAATCGGCGTGGAGCCGACAAAGCTCACCGCCTGCACGCGCGGGTCGGTCAGGAGCACGTCAACGGACTCTTTATCGCCCTGCACCACGTTGAAGACGCCGTCCGGCAGGCCGGCCTCTTTCAGCAGCTGCGCCAGCGCGAGCGCCAGAGAAGGGTCTTTTTCCGACGGTTTCAGCACGAAGGTATTCCCGGTCGCCAGCGCAATCGGGAACATCCACATCGGCACCATCGCCGGGAAGTTAAACGGCGTGATCCCGGCGCAGACGCCGAGCGGCTGCATCAGCGAGTGGCTGTCGACGCCGGTCCCGACGTTCGCCGAGTGTTCGCCCTTTTGCAGATGCGGAATACCGCAGGCAAACTCCACCACTTCCAGGCCGCGGGTCAGCTCGCCCACCGCGTCGGAGAAGACCTTGCCGTGCTCTTCGCTGATAAGACGGGCCAGACGTTCCATATTCTCTTCCAGCAGCGCCTTGAAGCGGAACATGACGCGCGCGCGCTTAAGCGGAGCATGACGCGCCCACGCCGGAAACGCCTGCTGCGCGGCGGCAATCGCCTGCTCCGTTTCCTGTGCCGTACTCATCACCACCTGGCGGATCTGCTCGCCGCTGGCCGGGTTGAAGATCGCCTGAACGCGCTGGCCTGAACCGGTGACACATTCGCCGTGAATAAAATTCGCTACCGTCTCCATCCTTAACCTCTCGCTGTTGATACGTGACTTGACCTGAACACTGTGTACTGAACACTATATATGAAACAAATATTCCATTTTAAGTTGAAATAAAATAAATGATGATTATTGTGATCAAGGATGGATTTTTATGTTAACAGCCAGCACCACTGACGCCGCGTGCGCTATTAAGGGTTCTCGGGCGAGGAAATGACTGAATCTTCTGTTTCATTTTTGCTGCCAGATGGATGGCCGACATTTAAAAGACGCGGTTTTGCGTTTAGAATCATATGACTGTATTTGGGGGATAACATGACGACAGCAACCAGCCTGAACGAACTGCAGCAGCAAATCCGCGATCGCTACGATAGCCTGAGCAAGAGGCTGCAGCAGGTCTCCCGCTACGTGCTGGACAATACCAACAGCGTGGCGTTTGATACGGTTGCCGTTATTGCCGAGCGCGCCGACGTGCCGCCCTCGACGCTGATCCGCTTTGCCAACGCCTTTGACTTCACCGGCTTCAACGAAATGAAACAGCTGTTTCGCATGAACCTGGTGGAGGAGACCGCCAGCTACAGCGACCGCGCCCGACTGTTCCGCGAGATGGAGAGCGAGGCCGTGCCGGAAACGCCGCTCGATATCCTGCAGGAGTTTGCCCGTTCAAACGCGCAGGCGCTGCAGCAGCTGGCCGCCCGCGCCGAGCCGGAGATGCTGGAGCGCGCGGTACAGCTGCTGGCCGACGCCGACACCATCTACATCGCCGGACTGCGTCGATCCTTTAGCGTCGCCGCATACCTTACCTATGCCCTGAGCCATCTGGAGTGCCGCCCTATCCTGCTTGACGGCATGGGCGGGATGCTGCGCGAGCAGATCAGCCGCATTAAGGCGCGCGACATTGTGGTGTCGATCAGCTTCTCGCCGTACGCGGAAGAGACGGTGATGGTCAGCGAAACCGCCGCCAGCGTTGGCGCGCGGCAGATTGTGATTACGGACAGCCAGATCAGCCCGCTGGCGACGTTCAGCGATCTCTGCTTTGTGGTGAAAGAGGCGCAGGTGGACGCGTTTCGGTCTCAGTCGGCGACGCTGTGCCTGGTGCAGTCGCTGGTGGTGGCGCTGGCGTATCGGTTGGGTGGTGGGGATAAATAGCCCACGGTACCGCTCAACAGGCCGGGTAACATAAACCCGCTACCCGGCATAATCGCCGTTTCCGGTGAACATCCGCCCGATCTTAGCGGTTTTCGATCTCAGGACACTCAGGATAGCTGACCGAAGCGAGGGCATTTAGACGCTGCCCCGTAATCTGTAACACGCGCAGCAAAAGCATGATGCCGCGGCGGGTATCAGGGTCGTTGAGCAGAGTGAACACCTGCCGAAGCGAGATATCCCCTTCCCGGTTAACCTGCTCCCCCCACGCCATGCGTAGCGCGGTTCCCCCTTCCCAGCCGACGGTCACGACATCGTCAAAAACGCCAGCCAGTTTTTCGACCATCGCGTTATCGGCCATTTCCAGCAGGTCTGCGACGACGGCAAGCAGATCAACCAGATTATTCAGGCGATTGCCCGCCATAAGCGGGGCAAGGCTTTTTAGTAACTGTTCCTGGTCACTCATCAGAACATCCCCCTCACGACGCCCCAATACAGTCCACGGTTAAAACCGTTTCGCAGCATGCCGCCGAGTTTTGTCGCCGGCATGGGGGTCACGTCATTGCGATAGTCATATACCAACGGCATGCCGGCCCAGAGTCCCATCTGCGCGACGGCCTGAACCCGTCCATCATAATGGTTACCGCTTCCGGGCGGTCTGCCGTAGAGCTCCGCCACAATGTTGTCAGCAATGACGGGCGCCTGGTTGTGGCACGACCCTCCCGCTTTACTGATCGGCAGGTCAACGGTATCGCCGATCACATATACCCCTTCTAAACCGTAGACGCCCAGCGTCTGGTGATCCGTCGGCAGCCAGCCTTCACCGTTCTGAACCTCACTGAGCCCGGTGTTACGCACCGCTTCTACTGCCCTGATGGGCGGCGTTGCCATCAGGATGTCGAAATTCTGTGAATCGCCCTCGGCGGAATAGGCAATTTTGCTGTCAGGATCGACATGGCTTAAGGTAAAACCACGCTGATGCTGTATTCCTTTGGCGGCAAAAATATCGCCCAGCGCCTCCCCCACCGGACGTTGCAGGAACAGGCAGTTTCGCAGCAACTGCGCGACGGTCGGATAGGTATAAACAATCTCAACCTGATTACGTACGCCACGCTGACGCAAATAGTCATCAACCATCAGCGTGGTTTCAATGGGGGCAATGCCGCACTGGTGGGGAACATTCGGTGTTTCAGGGAAAGAGACAGTAATAAATATTCGCCCCTTTTTGAGGGTGGCGAGCTTATGCGCTAATTGTCTGGCAGCCGCGTATTGATAAAAATGATCGCCCGCGTCGGCAAGGCCAGGGATTTTTTGTGTAAAAGGTGTGCAGCCAGTGGCAATAACCAGCAGATCCCAGTCGTAATGTCGCTTACTGGCCCCGTACAGTCGACGCTGCTTAAAATCGAAAGATTCAATCCTGTCGGTAATAAATTGAATTTCCGGACTCAGTAATTGCCGTTCAGGCCGGGCCAGTTCATGGTGATGGAAGAGGTTAAAGGCGACATACATAAAGGCGGGTTTGTAGTAGTGCACCGGTGATTCGGAAATCAGTACCAGCTCTACCTGACCGGCAGCAATTTCACGTCGTAATTTCCTGGCCAGCAGATTGGCAACAATGGTTCCTCCCGTGCCGCCGCCGACAATCATTATGCGGTTTTTCATTCCTTTATTCGCTCATGGTAGTGAATGGGAATTCACGTAACCAGACCGCTTCACTGTTACGCTCAGCTAAAGCGTAGTGACAGAGTAATATTCCGCAACATAACCAATAACAAGAAATTTAATTTTGACAACCCGATCAGCATTTATAATATACACTACAAAATATAATTTATATCTCTATAACGTAGCCTTTCACTGTGGTCTCTTTTCATCACCATTATTCGCCAAAGAGCAGCGTTGTGTACTTTTTAGACACCGCCCCGGAGCGCTGTCCGTTCGCGCCATAATAGCGATCTTCACGGCACAGTCGCTCCTTCACATCGCAGAAAATACCGTTGGCAAAGGTGAATTCAGTCAGATCGACATTGCTCGACGTGAACACCTCGTTTGCAGCAGCCTTCTTACCGAGATAGGTCTCTGTCAACGCGCGGGATAATCCCTTGTCATTGGCGCATACATATCGGTCGCAGAGCACGCCCGATACTGGCGACTTGAGCCTGGCGGGGGTCCTGGCCTGGGCGGACATGGCGGACACGGCCAGCAGCGCGGCCACAGAGCATGCGAGTATTGATTTGTTCAAGATGATAATCTCCGTTGGTTAATGAGTGTCGGCTTTACGCCGGGCGCGGTGGTACCATCATGAGGGTGAAAAACCCTGGAGGGTTTTAAGCTTCAGCAGGGAACGCCCCGTATGGCTTTTTGTCGACCGAAACGTCGTCGAAAGTTCAGCTCGTAGGCAATTGTAAGGGCCCTATCCCGGTGAGTCATGCGATTTTAAAGAGCTGAACTAATATGCTGTATACGGAGTGGGTTTGTGGGGCGGGTTAGGTCCGCTCTGAGCGAAGAGCGGAAGTTAAAGCCGCGATGCCAAATTTATCTCGCAATATAAACCCGCCCCACAAAATGGTTTACAGCCCCACCGGTTGACAACGATCTTGACACTTACCGCCCACGGAGAGCCCCCCAAAACTATCTTGGGAGGTTACAGTTTCCAGTGGGCTTCTTGTGTGGAATACACTCTTTTAGAATAGATTCTTAGTTAGTCGCACATTTTATAAGATCCAAAATTGGGGAAATATAGAGTATCTCTTCAACAACTTTTGTTTTCTTAAAATGTTCAGAATGAAACTTCAAATGTTTTTCCAGCGTATTCGTCCAAGAGCTATCTTTTAAGTTTCCTTCAACCTCAATAATTTTCTCAAAACAGAATATCATTCTGGCTACGTACCAAACATATTGGTCATACATAGGGTCTCGCTCTTGTCGACAATCCGCACTATAACCTTTCGAAAATTGAGGGTTCTCCATCGCTAGCTGCAAATATGCCTGGTAGGCCGTATCTGCAATGGTTTTCTTAGCAATTTCTTTGTTTTCATTGATAGTTGATTTGGCAACTAAAATTGCCCAAATAGCTACCCCAGCACTTACTAATGGAGAAGCAATCGTAGCTAACTTAACTAATATATCCATATGAATCCTTAATGTTTTCGATTAAATCCAGCAGGCTGGGTTTTGGTTTTTTTATATTCTTTAATCTTTCGTCTAAATGCTGCTAAATCTATATCAGCAGTACTAATTGCTATTTGACCAGTTCCATGAGCATGAGAAATCAGTCTGTGATGTTTCTCTTTGTACGGGGCTTGCATTGTTGAGCCACCATATTCTCCAGTATTCGTAATAACAACATGCTGATACATATGCCATTGTAGAGCTGAAGCCATATTGTCAAACGTATCTACATCTTTATTGTACGCTGCAATGACAAACATATCAGTCAAATCTCTCAGGTCCGCAGCAAGCTTTATATCTGTTGCATCGTACAAAATCGCACCAGTTAATTTAAATGGTCCTTCAGTGTGACCCTCAATAGAAATAATATGTTGAGATGGTCTATATCCATGAACACCCAGAGCCATTTCACCACTGGTCATATGAAATTTCCCTTGATCACGAACACGCCATTGAGTCCCCGATTCGGACGAATCTGGAATAATCCAGCGAGCTTTGTTAACTATTTGACCATCTTGTTCACAGAAGACAAAACCGCAAAAAATAATGGATCTGGTTCTAAATGCAAGTGCTCTTACTATATCTTCATCTTCCGGGTGAACAGCCAATTCAGAAAAGACAATCAGATCAGCGGTACTTGTATGATCCCTAGACTCAGTTTTAAGTTTTGCATCTAAAGTCTGCTCTGTTAGTTTACAAATTTGCGCAAGGTGTTCTCTGTGTTTCCAACGCACCTCTGGATTATCAAGTGTTACGTCAGAAGGGTGAAAATGCTTATCCTTCGGAAATAATTGCTGAACTGTAACAATTCTAAAATAGTTAGATGCCAATTCAGGTCTGCTGACAACAGTAGGTAAGGTCGGAACACTCGATGAAGTGCATATTTGCGTGTTCAGGTAGCCTAACCTTTCCAACAAGCATTTTTTAAACTCACCAAGGCTGGTAATTGACAATATATCTTCTTGATTTATATATGAAGATGAAAAGCCTGGCCATTGCAATCCATGCTGAAGAAAGCTTGCAAACCAATCAGTTATAGTTGCATATGAGCCAACAATTGACTCTGGTGTATGTAACATTCCCATACGTCGCTTGTAAAACTGAGAGTGGATCCCATCATACTCTACTCTATCAGGCTTTAAATCATTTCGCTGTGTGTAATCTACATTACCTAAAGCAGCACTTCTTAGTACACTGCAAACCCAATATATTTTTTTTTCATCATTTTTGGCTTGTTGACAATTCACCAACCATTTAGGGCTTTCATAGCGAGGATCTTGAGCTATTTTATCAATTGAACACGAAATAATAGAATTTTGGCGCCATAATTCAGCCCATGATGTTGAATGGCTTTCTAACTTTACTTTTATTTCATGTGGGGAATACTGCTTTCCATCAGATTGCCATACGTTTTTCTCTGTATCTTCTAAAAGATTAACTAATGCTATACCTAGCTTGAGAAGCGCATGTTCGTATTTAAATGGATTTTCCTTAAAACTTATCACTGATGAAAGATAGTGGTCCGAACCATTTGGTTTCGCCTCATTTTTTGGTATGGCCCATCTAAATTTGTTGATCCTAACTTTATCTTGCGTCCTAACAAACTCTTTCCAAATGCTATTCCAAAACTCACCACCACGGTAAGCAAATTTCTCGACGATTGAGTCTACTACTTCACTAGTATTTGTATGAGAAAGTAAAAAAGCAACATTTGCTTGGTAGTCTTTACTAATTTGAGCAGATAATTCAAATAGGTATCCATCACTACTACTCAACGACTCTAAATGTCGTTTAATTAAGACATGTTGAAGCTTTGAAAGATCAGAAGAAGATTTTTTACTAGCAATAAATGGCTTATTGATCACTGCAAGATAAAATAGTGCTTGCTGATATGCGTAGTTTGGAATAACGGTTCTACAAGAAAGAAGTTTATGGGCAAATGATGTAACTTCACTCATCAATTTCTGATAATCAGAGGTACACTCTGGGGAAAGTTTTCTATAGATATCAACAACGCTACGAAATATATCGGAGAGAAGATACAACATTATATATCTATCGCATTTTTCACGATTACGTTGTATTCTTAGGAATATAATTTCAAGAATTGTTTTATAAGCATCTAGATTAGGGTTTATAGTTATCGCTTTGCGGAAAATAACCATAATTGATGGATCTTTTAACCAGGTTTTTAATAATTTTTTTGCAATCAACGCAGATTCATTATCAAACTGCTTTCTTTCTGCAGGTGAGATTAGTTTGCTTTTATTAGCCAAACTTGTTTCCAGCCTATGGGCAGAAAATCTACGTAAAGATTCTAATTTAATCGACTTATCATTGTTAAATCCAGAAAATAAACCTTCTGCATCATCTAAAAAATTATCTTGCTCAGTCAATAATAACTGTTGAAGCGCCGGTATGTTATTATCTAATCCATTACGCTCTGGAATACTCGAAGTTCCTACTTCATTCTGGATTTCATTGATTCGATTTGTAAGGCTACTTCCGTTATCAATATCTGAGAGTCCCAATATATAAGTTTTTTTATCATTAATTTTTAAATATGGTTCGTTATCTGACTCATCTTGATCTAGCGTTTCATCGAGGATCCTCTGAACTAACTCATGAATGGATTTCTTAATTTCCTCATTTGTCAATGCTTCTCCAGAAATTACCATCCTAATATCATCGACGTATCGACAATAATCATGCAGTATAATTTGGCTACCGTCTATCTTAGTACGGAGGTTAGAAGTTAAAGATTCGTCAAACTCAATCAGATATGCATTAGCCAAAGCTCCGGCAGATGCTAAACCTTGTGGGAGCCCAACATTTTCTTCTTCAACATCCAAATCTTTAAGTAAAGATAAAGAGTTTTCAGGCCACTTCCAATTTAAAATCTGACTCGCAAAATCCCAAAACTCATTCTCATTTATAATATTATGACCATAATGCTCAGAAGATATTTTCTTAAGTTTTTCTAACAGTGTGCTTATTTTTATAGAACCGAAAAAATTTTTCAGATCCAAACTGATAATATAAACATCATCAATTTCACTAATTTTATTTACAGTTTCCCTACCTATATAGACAGGTCTTTGTAGAAAGTTTCGATAATCTGAGGAAAATTTCCTATAATACTCGCTGCCGCCCCAACGAAATCTCGCCTTTTCATTGTCCCAATCACAGACAAGCCTATTTCCGTAACTAACAACCTTTTTATTTACATGCTCAGCATAGTCATGATTACGCAATGAGCAGTCTTTCTGTCTCGTTTCTATCGCATCAGCAAGACACATGGTTATTGCTGTTGCAAAAGACTGTTCCTTAATAGATATATTAGCTAAAGGTCTTAGTTTTCTATCATCTTTATTAGTAGTCCACTTCCCTTTATTAAAGAACCAGCTTGCTCCTTTTGGAGCTGGTATTAATTCAATATCACTTTTAGACAGTTTTCTATTTACGGCCTCACTTGACCAACTAGTAACCTCATCACTAATATCAAATGCACACTTGTCTAGCTCTAAAAGATCTGCATACCAATTATGAGTTCTTATAAAACGATCCGTTTTTTTCCAAGCTAGCCCTAAAATAAATGAGTCCTTAAGGTACTCAAAGTTTGGTTCGAGATTGTAATACTTTTTATTAAGTAGTTTCATTTTTTTCTCAACTTAATGCTAAGCGTTTTACTCATTTCAACTACAGTATTGAAATTCACTGTTTGTATCACCTTAATATAACTATACTACCGTTCCTGAATCGAATAATCCACGGGAAGTATCAAAAGTTTGTCATGTCTAATGGGTTAACCTGATAAATCAGTCGCGTCTGTCATGCCATAAACTAAGTTGTACAAGAGAGAGCGTTGTAAGGGTCAACAAAAATTGCCCACTTAGTTAGAGTTTTTCAGGTATCGGTTTTCCGGTTCTTTGAGTGGTAAGATAATCCCCCGACAAATCGATGTGGGCATAAGTAGAATATTCTCCGACTCTAAGACATTTTGATGAAGCGTTCGAGTTTTACTGGACGCTGTATCAAGACCATTCTCATATAAGCCCTAGGTGATACTTAAATTTGGTTATCAACGTCCCCTTTTGGCACAGAGCAGATAAAGAAGCATGATGTCCACTGTGAGCGAGATGCGAACGCTGACCTTTCATCTTTGTACAATTTACACTCTGGCCTGATCTGACGTATGTATCATAGATACAGGAACTCACTAGCATGATCGGAGATTGCATATGCTGATATATAACGTTTTTGGACGGCATATTGGCGTTCAACGTAAGCATGATCGGTGGCTGGTATTTCGTGCTGACCTGACGGAGAGAAAGTTTTCTCGACTCTATGACATCGCTATTCCTGACGATATGACTGAAGACGAGATTGCCGGCTGGCTGGGTGACATTTTCCATGAATCCGCAACCGACCGTCATCCAAATGTGGAACGCATCGAATAAGGATTTAATGGATAGCCTTACGTTGCGCCCGCTCCTGGCACTCACCTGACATGGTATTGCCAGCCATGGCCCAAAAAAAGCCCGCAATCCGCGGGCTTAGAGATAATTTAGAACCTGTTAGTACCAGACGTATCCGGTTGGGAAATCATTCCCACTCAATCGTAGCCGGTGGCTTACCGCTGATGTCATACACCACGCGGGAAATGCCGTTCACTTCGTTGATAATGCGGTTAGACACGCGGCCCAGGAAGTCATACGGCAGGTGCGCCCAGTGCGCGGTCATGAAGTCGATGGTTTCCACCGCACGCAGGGAAACAACCCAGTCGTACTTACGGCCATCGCCCATCACGCCAACGGAGCGAACCGGCAGGAACACGGTGAACGCCTGGCTTACCTTGTTGTACAGGTCAGCTTTGTGCAGCTCTTCGATGAAGATCGCGTCCGCGCGACGCAGCAGGTCGCAGTACTCTTTCTTCACTTCGCCCAGCACGCGCACGCCCAGACCCGGGCCCGGGAACGGGTGACGGTAGAGCATGTCGTACGGCAGACCCAGTTCCAGACCGATCTTACGCACTTCGTCTTTGAACAGCTCGCGCAGTGGCTCAACCAGGCCCATCTTCATCTCTTTCGGCAGGCCGCCCACGTTGTGGTGAGATTTGATGACGTGTGCTTTACCGGTTGCGGAGGCCGCAGATTCAATCACGTCAGGGTAGATGGTACCCTGCGCCAGCCACTTCACGTCGTCCAGCTTCAGCGCTTCTTCGTCGAACACTTCAACGAACACGCGGCCGATGATCTTACGTTTCGCTTCCGGATCGTTCTCGCCTTTCAGCGCGTCCAGGAAGCGCTGCTCGCCTTCCACGTGAACGATGTTCAGACCGAAGTGGTCGCCGAACATGTCCATAACCTGATGGGCTTCGTTCAGACGAAGCAGGCCGTTGTCCACGAAGACGCAGGTCAGGTTTTTACCGATGGCGCGGTGCAGCAGCATCGCGGTCACGGAGGAGTCCACGCCGCCGGAGAGGCCGAGGATCACTTTGTCATCGCCAACCTGCTGGCGGATACGCTCAACAGCGTCGTCGATGATTTTAGCCGGGGTCCACAGGGCTTCACACTGGCAGATGTCGCGCACGAAGCGCTCCAGCATGCGCATACCCTGACGGGTGTGGGTCACTTCCGGGTGGAACTGCACGCCGTAGAAGCGTTTTTCTTCGTTCGCCATGATGGCAAACGGGCAGCTCTCGGTGCTGGCAACGGTCACGAAGTCAGACGGGATAGCGGTGACTTTGTCGCCGTGGCTCATCCACACGTCCAGCAGCGGTTTGCCGTCTGCGGTCAGGGAGTCTTCGATACCGCGCACCAGCGCGCTGTCGTTAACCACTTCAACCTGCGCATAGCCGAACTCGCGCTCGCTGGAGCCTTCTACGTGGCCGCCCAGCTGCATTGCCATGGTCTGCATACCGTAGCAAACGCCGAATACCGGCACGCCAGCTTCGAATACGTACTGCGGCGCGCGCGGGCTGTTCTCTTCGGTCGTGCTTTCCGGGCCGCCGGACAGGATGATGCCGCTTGGATTGAATTCGCGAATCTGTGCTTCCGTGACATCCCACGCCCACAGTTCACAGTAAACGCCCAGTTCACGCACGCGACGCGCCACCAGTTGAGTGTACTGAGAACCAAAGTCCAGGATGAGAATGCGATGTTTATGAATGTTTTCCGTCATTGACGCTAATTCCGAGGCAAGTGAAACAAAAACAGAGCGCCCGGCAGAAGCCGGGCGCGGAAATTAATCAGGAGCCCAGACGGTAGTTCGGGGACTCTTTGGTGATCGTCACGTCGTGAACGTGGCTCTCCTGGATACCCGCACCGCTGATGCGTACGAATTCCGCTTTAGTACGCAGCAGGTCAATGGTACCACAGCCGGTCAGACCCATACAGGAGCGCAGGCCGCCCATCTGCTGGTGGATGATCTCTTTCAGACGGCCTTTATAGGCAACGCGACCTTCGATACCTTCCGGCACCAGTTTGTCAGCAGCATTGTCGGTCTGGAAGTAACGGTCAGAGGAACCTTTGGACATCGCGCCCAGGGAGCCCATGCCGCGGTAGGATTTGTAAGAACGGCCCTGGTAGAGTTCGATTTCACCCGGGGATTCTTCGGTACCGGCCAGCATAGAGCCCACCATCACCGCCGCTGCGCCCGCAGCGATCGCTTTCGCGATGTCGCCAGAGAAGCGGATACCGCCGTCAGCGATAACCGGAATACCGGTGCCTTCCAGCGCTTCAACCGCGTCAGACACCGCGGTGATCTGCGGAACGCCCACGCCGGTCACGATACGCGTGGTACAGATAGAGCCAGGACCGATACCCACTTTCACCGCGCTGCAGCCAGCGTCAGCAAGCGCGCGAGCGCCTGCGCCAGTGGCTACGTTACCGCCGATGATCTGCAGGTCAGGGTATTTGGCACGGGTATCACGGATACGCTGCAGCACGCCTTCGGAGTGGCCGTGAGAGGAGTCAATCAGCAGGACGTCAACGCCCGCGGCAACCAGCGCGTCAACGCGCTCTTCGTTACCGGCACCTGCGCCTACCGCAGCGCCTACGCGCAGACGGCCATGCTCGTCTTTACAGGCGTTAGGCTTACGTTCTGCTTTCTGGAAATCTTTAACGGTGATCATGCCGCGCAGGTGGAAGTTGCTGTCAACAACCAGCGCTTTTTCAACGCGTTTTTCGTGCATTTTTGCCAGCACCACGTCGCGGGTTTCACCTTCGCGAACGGTAACCAGACGCTCTTTTGGCGTCATGTACACGCTGACAGGCTGGTTCAGGTCAGTCACGAAACGCACGTCACGACCGGTAATAATACCGACAAGCTCGTTCTCTTCGGTCACCACCGGGTAACCGGCGAAGCCGTTACGCTCGGTCAGGGCTTTCACTTCGTGCAGGGTGGTGGTTGGCAGAACGGTCTGTGGATCGGACACGATGCCGGATTCATGTTTCTTCACGCGGCGAACTTCTTCCGCCTGACGTTCGATAGACATGTTTTTGTGAATAAAGCCAATGCCACCTTCCTGTGCCAGGGCAATTGCCAGGCGCGCTTCAGTCACGGTGTCCATTGCCGCAGAGAGCATAGGAATGTTCAGGCGAATGGTTTTCGTCAACTGCGTGCTGAGATCGGCAGTATTCGGCAGAACGGTGGAATGAGCGGGAACGAGGAGGACGTCGTCAAACGTCAGTGCTTCTTTAGCGATACGTAGCATGGGCAATATCTCTGACCTGGGTGGTTAAATATTGCCGTGGCATTATACAGAGCGTAACCGATTGCATCTACACTTTTTTATAAAAAAGCTTGCGATTGCCTCTCAGCAGGTTACTATCGACTGAATAACTTGCTGATTTAGAATTTGATCCCGCTCACATGTTATCCTCTCAATCCCCCTCAATTTATACCGTCAGCCGCCTGAATCAGACGGTGCGTTTGCTGCTTGAGCAGGAAATGGGGCAGGTCTGGATCAGCGGTGAGATCTCTAACTTCACGCAGCCCTCCTCCGGCCACTGGTACTTTACGCTAAAAGACGATACCGCCCAGGTGCGCTGTGCGATGTTCCGCAACAGCAACCGCCGCGTGACGTTCCGTCCACAGCACGGCCAGCAGGTTCTGGTGCGCGCCAATATCACCCTCTATGAGCCGCGCGGTGATTATCAGATTATCGTCGAGAGCATGCAGCCTGCGGGCGAAGGTCTGCTGCAGCAGAAGTACGAACAGTTAAAGGCTAAGCTCTCGGAAGAGGGACTTTTCGACCAGCAGTTCAAAAAGCCGCTGCCCTCGCCTGCCCACTGCGTGGGGGTCATCACCTCGAAAACCGGTGCGGCACTGCACGATATTTTGCACGTTCTGAAGCGTCGCGACCCTTCCCTGCCCGTCATTATCTACCCGACCGCCGTGCAGGGTGACGATGCGCCGGGGCAGATTGTGCGCGCCATAGCGCTGGCGAACGCGCGTCAGGAGTGCGACGTCTTAATCGTCGGACGCGGCGGCGGCTCGCTGGAAGACTTGTGGAGCTTTAACGACGAGCGCGTGGCGCGGGCAATCTTTGCCAGCCTTATCCCCGTGGTGAGCGCCGTCGGCCACGAAACGGACGTGACGATCGCCGATTTTGTCGCGGATCTCCGCGCGCCGACGCCGTCCGCGGCGGCAGAGGTGGTCAGCCGCAACCAGCTGGAGCTGCTGCGTCAGATCCAGAGCGGCCAGCAGCGCCTTGAGATGGCGATGGACTACTACCTCGCCAACCGGACCCGGCGCTTTACCCAGCTTCATCACCGTCTACAGCAGCAGCACCCGCAGCTGCGCCTGGCGCGTCAGCAGACCGTGCTGGAGCGCCTGCGCCAGCGCATGAACGTGGCGGTGGACATGCAGATCAAGCGCGCGGTGTCGCGCCAGCAGCGCGTGACGCAGCGTCTGAACCAGCAGAATCCGCAGCCGAAAATTTATCGTGCGCAAACGCGGATTCAGCAGCTTGAGTACCGTCTGGCGGAAACTCTCCGCGCGCGACTGAGCACGACCCGGGAACGCTTTGGCAATGCGGTGACCCACCTTGAAGCGGTCAGCCCCCTCTCCACGCTGGCGCGCGGCTATAGCGTGACGACGGCAACGGACGGCAAGGTGCTGAAGCAAACTAAACAGGTGAATACCGGCGATGTGCTGACGACGCGTCTGTCAGACGGCTGGGTAGAAAGCGAAGTGAAATCAATTAAACCGGTGAAAAAGACGCGTCAGCGTAAAACCGGATAATTCTTCGCCGGTCACTTACTATACTGCTGCTATTCCCTTTTTTAATAAGGAGAGCAGCATGCCCCATCTTCATAGCGTTATTCCCCCGTATATTCTTCGTCGTATTATCGAAAGCGGTTCCGAACCGCAGCAGCGCTGTGCCCGCCAGACCTTAACCCACGTCCAGACGCTGATGGCCCATATGCCGGGCAAACCCGCCGCGCCGCACGTGAATAAAGCCGGACAGCTGGAGCGAGATATCTACGACGCGAAGCAGACCCAGGAGCTACCTGGTACGCAGGTGCGTTATGAAGGTCAGCCGTCGAACGGCGATGTGGCGGTAGACGAAGCGTACGAGTATTTGGGTATTACCCATGATTTCTTCTGGAAGGAATATCAGCGCGATTCGCTCGATAACAAAGGGCTTATTTTAACCGGCACCGTTCACTACGGTCGGGAATATCAGAACGCCTTCTGGAACGGTCAGCAGATGGTATTTGGCGACGGCGACGGGGAAATATTTAACCGCTTTACCATCGCCATAGACGTCGTGGCGCATGAGCTGAGCCACGGCGTGACCGAGACCGAAGCCGGGCTTATCTACTTTGAGCAGTCCGGCGCGCTGAACGAGTCGCTGTCGGACGTGTTTGGCTCACTGGTGAAGCAGTACCGTCTGAAGCAAACCGCCGATAAAGCAGACTGGCTGATTGGTGAAGGGCTGCTGGCAAAAGGCATCAACGGCAAAGGGCTGCGCTCGATGTCTGAACCGGGCACCGCCTACAACGATCCGCTGCTCGGCAAAGACCCGCAGCCTGCACACATGAAGGATTTCATCAAAACGCGTGAGGATAACGGCGGCGTGCATCTAAACTCCGGCATCCCCAACCGGGCATTTTATCTGGCCGCGACGGCGATTGGCGGCTACGCCTGGGAAAAAGCGGGTTATGCCTGGTACGACACGGTTTGCGATCGCAATCTGGCTCAGGATGCGGATTTTGAGGCCTTCGCAAAACTGACGATCGCGCACGGAGAGAAACGCTCCGGCGGCGACGTTGGGGCGGCCATAAAACAAGCCTGGGAACAGGTGGGAGTGTTGTAAATGCAGGTTCCGGAACTGACGGATGACGCCGTGGTTGAGCTGGCCCGGGAAGGCGGCGTCGCTTATATTCCCAAGCTGAGCGGCCAGCGCACCATCGCGCTCTCCTCGCTCAATGAGGCCCAGCGCCAGCGCCTGGTCAGCATCCTGGAGCAGGCCTTTCCGCGCGGTCAGCCGCCGGGACAGGCCTCGTCACCCGGCAGCGGCGACCAGCGCTATTTCCGCATCCAGATTATCTGGACCGGGCAAAATCAGGCGCACTACGCCGATATCATCGTGCTGGTGCCGGAGCAGGAAGCTCCCGAGTCGCTGGTCGAGCTGTGGAAGAAAGGCGAAGGCTGCGTGTGTGATTAACCTTCGGTCCGAACAAACTCCACGCGTTTTTTAGAGATAAGACCGTGGCCGTTCTGGCAGAAGTAGTCCACCGCCCCGCAGGCTTTTAAGACCTGGAGTGGCTGATGGCACTCCGGGCAGCGGGCTTCAAGCGCAATATCCTTATTACAGCTCTCGCAGTGTGCCATCCCGTTCAGGGGCTCAAGCGGTGCCTTGCAATCCGGGCAGGTAATCGTCATGGTGACTCCTTAAAAGCATTCTGGTCTGCGATCATTTTACCACGTCGCGTTCAGTGCGGGCCACGCAGCTGTTGCTGTAACGCCAGCAGCAGTTCCACTTCCGCTATCCTGCGGCGCGTCGTGCGGCTCACCTCGTGCGGATCCCGTTCAAAAAGACTGCTGGCGCCCAGAATATGCCCGGCAAGACAGTGCTCGTAGAGTGTCCCGGGAATATGCCAGCGCTGAATATCCTTACCCTCAATCAGCTCAAGCACATCCTCCGCGCCGCGCCGGTCGTGGCTGATGATGCGCCCGTCGCGCAAACAGAGCCGTAATCCTTTTTGCCCGCCCGCGGGTCCCGCGTATTTGTTCAGCCAGATATCCACCGGCACGCCGCTGATGCGGCCCTGAATATGCGCCTCGCCCTCCGCCGTGGACATGTCGCCTTTTGCGATAGCGCGGCCCAGGCGATCTTTAGCCGTGACGACCTGCAGGGTCATATCATCACTTCCGCCCAGATAACGCACCGTTTCGCGCAGCATCGCCAGCACGTGCGTACCGATATCCAGAATCACGCCGTCCGGGTGGCGAAGCGTTCGGGTGTCCGGCTCGCCGGTGGCAAAGTTAAGCGCGATGGGTTCTCCTGCGGCGTTAACTCCGCTCGGCTCCTGCAAAAAGCCGTCTATTTTGACGATGTCAGAGACGCTGCCAACCAGCGACCGCTTTACCGTTTCGATGCGCGCCATCCAGTGATCGAGCGCCAGCACGCGGGAAGCAGCGTCGGGGTTTGCCAGAAGCGCGTTGAGCTTTTCGATTTGGGGAAGCGTGGCGACGATCGGTTTTTCAATCACAATCAGCGGAACGGCCGAGGCTATGGCCTGTTCCAGCACCTCGAGGTGTTGCAGCGATGCGGTGGTAATAAAGAGAGTATCAAGCGGTACGGCGAGAAGTTCCGTAAGCGAAGCGCAGCGCGTGACGCCTTCAGGCTGCCTGGTGGGGAGAACATCAAATCCAAAACAATGAACAGTGTGACCAAAAAGGCGACGTAACGCGGGCAGATACGCGGTTTCCACGACCGCACCAAGACCGACAAATCCTAACTGCATAGTTTCACCTCAGGGAATCGATGCCGGGGCATAACGCCGCCCCGGCAAGCCCGAGGTTTAAGAGGCGTTAGCAGCCGGTTTAGTCTGCGCATTTTCCAGCATGCGGCGTACCGGAACAATGAGGACGATCAGTACCGCGGCACAAATCAGCAGCGCGACGGAGCAGCGCGCAAAGAGATCCGGCAGCATATCCAGCTGGTCGGCCTTCACGTGGCCGCCAATCAGACCCGCCGCCAGGTTACCCAGCGCGCTCGCACAGAACCACAGCCCCATCATCTGGCCGCGCATTCTCTCCGGCGCCAGCAGCGTCATGGTCGCCAGGCCAATCGGGCTGAGACACAGCTCGCCGAGCGTCAGCATCAGGATACTGCCCACCAGCCAGAACGGCGATACGCCCGCCCCACCGCTGCTCAGCACGTTCTGTGCCGCCAGCATCATCAGGCCAAAGCCCGCTGCGGCACACAGGATACCGATAACAAACTTGGTGATGCTGCTCGGACGAATGTTCATGCTCGCCAGCTTCGGCCACGCCCAGCTGAACACCGGTGCCAGCAGGATGATGAACAGGGCGTTGATTGACTGGAACCACACCGCCGGGATTTCGAAATCGCCGATCATGCGGTTAGTGTAGTCGTTGGCAAACAGGTTGAACGAGGTTGGCTTCTGCTCGAACGCGGACCAGAAGAACGCCGCGGAGATCAGCAGAATAAAGCAGACCAGCAGTCTGGCGCGCTCTTTGCGGTTCAGTCCTGCAAAAACAAACAGATAAATAAAGTAGAGGGCAACGGATGCCGCAATCACGTAGACCAGCACGCTGGCTACCGCGACCGGGTTAATCACAATCACACCCTGCGCAATCAGCGTCACGATCGTTGCCACACCTGCCGCCAGCGCCAGCAGCCAGGCGCCCACGCCGTTACGCTTCACCACCGGGCTGTTCCAGGTGGAGTCGAGGCCGACTTCGCCGTCATAGCGTTTCATTGCCGGAACGGCAAACACGCGGAAGATAATCAGCGCCACCAGCATCCCGATACCGCCAATACCAAAGCCCCAGTGCCAGCCGTGGGTTTTGATCAGCCAGCCGGAAATCAGCGGGGCAATGAACGAGCCCATGTTGATGCCCATATAGAACAGCGAGAAACCGCCGTCACGGCGCGCGTCGCCTTTTTTATACAGGGTACCGACCATTACCGAGATACAGGTCTTAAACAGCCCGGAGCCGAGCACGATGAACATCAGGCCGATAAAGAACAGGTTATTGCCCATGATGGCCGAGAGCGCAATCGACAGGTGACCGAGCGCAATCAGGATCGAACCGTACCAGACGGCTCTCTGCTGGCCGAGCCAGTTATCCGCCAGCCAGCCGCCCGGCAGCGCGGCCAGGTACATGGTGCCGGCAAAGATACCGACAATCGCCGAGGCGTTTTCACGCGCCAGGCCCATCCCGCCGTCATAGACGGTGGCAGCCATAAACAGGATCAGTAACGGACGAATGCCGTAAAACGAGAAACGCTCCCACATCTCGGTGAAGAACAGCGAACCGAGCGGATACGGGTGGCCGAAGAACGTTCGGCTTTCTTTTTGATTAACAGAGGATTGCATAATTCTCCCGAAAGGTATGTCGTCGTGCTTGTAAACACCAGCATGTACGCCGGCCAGTTACGTATCTGGCCGATTTTTTACATGCGGCGAAAAGTTGGTTAACCATTTGATAACCAGGCGCTAGTTTTGTCTAGTACCGGACCCTGGACTTTAAGATGAAAATTCGACGATTGTCTACTTTCTTAGATTTAAACTTGGTTAAAAGTGAATAGTGATTGACTTCACACAGAGAAAACCGGCGGTATGAATGGGCAAAAAAAAGCCCGCGATAGTCGCGGGCTTTCGTGCGTTCAGCAAAGCTTATTTGCTTTTCTTAATGTGCTTAATCAGACGCTTACGCTTGCGCATCTGGTTCGGCGTCAGGGTGTTGCGCTTGTTGGCGAACGGGTTTTCCCCTTCCTTGAACTGGATACGGATAGGCGTGCCCATCACGTCCAGCGACTTACGGAAGTAGTTCATCAGATAGCGCTTGTAGGAATCCGGCAGGTCTTTCACCTGGTTGCCGTGGATCACCACGATTGGCGGGTTATAACCACCGGCGTGGGCGTATTTCAGCTTCACGCGACGGCCGCGCACCAGCGGCGGCTGATGGTCTTCCGCAGCCATATTCATGATCCGGGTCAGCATGGCGGTGCTCTGACGACGGGTGGAGCTGTCGTACGCTTCGCGCACGGATTCGAACAGGTTACCCACGCCGCTGCCGTGCAGCGCAGAGATGAAGTGTACGCGAGCAAAGTCGATAAAGCCCAGACGGAAGTCGAGGGTCTCTTTCACCTGCTCACGCACTTCATTGCTCAGGCCATCCCATTTGTTGACCACGATAACCAGTGAGCGCCCACTATTGAGGATAAAGCCGAGCAGAGAGAGGTCCTGATCGGAGATCCCTTCGCGTGCGTCGATAACCAGCAGCACAACGTTGGCATCTTCAATCGCCTGCAGGGTTTTGATAACGGAGAATTTTTCCACCACATCGGTGATTTTCCCGCGCTTACGCACCCCGGCGGTGTCGATGAGGACATACTCACGCTCATCGCGCTGCATCGGGATGTAGATACTGTCGCGGGTGGTTCCCGGCATATCGTAAACGACCACGCGCTCTTCACCCAGAATACGGTTAGTAAGTGTAGACTTACCTACGTTTGGACGACCTACGATGGCCAGCTTGATCGGCAGATCCTGCGGGTTGAAGTCGTCTTCAGGCTCTTCTTCTTCGCCCGCTTCTCCGTCTTCGAACTGCGCCCAGTATTCCGCGTCTTCGTCCACCTCTTCCGGCGGGTTCACTTCGTCAACCCACGGCAGCAGAACGGTTTCCAGCAGGCTGGTGACGCCACGGCCATGCGATGCCGCGATAGGGTAGATCTCACCCAGACCCAGTGACCAGAAATCTGCGATGGCCTGATCGGCATCGATGCCGTCGGTTTTGTTCGCCACCAGGAAGGTCGGTTTTTCACGCGAACGCAGGTGTTTTGCGATAGCGGAGTCCGCAGGCATCAGGCCAGCGCGCGCGTCCACCATGAACAGCACCACGTCCGCTTCTTCAATCGCCAGCAGCGACTGTTCCGCCATGCGGGTTTCCACGCCGTCTTCTGTGCCGTCAATACCACCGGTATCAATACAGATGAACTCGCGTCCTTCCACCTCTGCACGACCGTACTTACGGTCACGCGTCAGCCCCGGGAAATCCGCAACCAGCGCATCACGGGTGCGTGTTAAACGGTTAAAAAGAGTGGATTTTCCAACGTTAGGGCGCCCGACAAGCGCGACCACAGGTACCATGTTTGAAGCCTCATAAAATTCAAAATAACGTCGCTTTCGCGGCGTTTTTAAAAATGTCAAAACGGCTCCTGAGTGAACAGGAGCCGTTTAGTATACTACAACCGCCGGGTAATTAACGCGTGATCGCGTACAGCGTGCCGTCTTTTGCCTGAATCAGCAGTTTGCCGTCGGCCACGACCGGGTCGGTCAGGAAACCGGAGCTGTCGACTTTTTGCTGTGCAACAAAGCGGCCGTTATCCGGATCGATCCAGTGCATATACCCTTCGCTGTCGCCCACAACCAGGCTACCGTTGTACAGCGCTGGCGCAGTCAGCAGACGGTGCAGCAGGTCGCTTTGCGTCCACAGCGTCACGCCGCCTTCGGTGCTCAGGGCCAGCAGACGGTCGTTCTGGTCAACCATATAGATACGGTTACCTTCAACGATGAAATCATTCACCGAGCCCAGCTCACGTTTCCACATGATCTGGCCGCTGCGCAGATCCAGCGCGGTCAGGTTGCCGTTGTAGGCCAGCGCGTAAACCACACCGTTAACGATGACCGGCGTTGTGTCCACGTCGCTCAGACGGTCAATTTCCGTTGAGCCAGTGGCCTGAGAGATACGCTGCTGCCAGATCATCTGGCCCTGCTGCATCAGCACGGCGCTTACGCGACCGTTGTCGCCGCCGACAATGGCAGCACCAAATGCGGTAGCCGGGGCAGATTCGCCACGCAGAGAGAGCGCAGGCATATCCAGGTTAACGGTCCATTTCACCAGGCCGTCCGCTTCGTTCAGCGCCTGCAGCTGGCCGTTGCTGGTATGAATCAGCACCAGGCCATCGCTCACCACCGGACGAGAGAGGGATTCCCCCGCCACGGTCGTTTGCCAGGCAATGGAACCGTCGCTGCTGTTCAGGGCATACACCTGCGCTTTTTCGCTGCCCACGTAGACGTGGCCACCGGCAACGGTCAGGCCGCCAGACAGCAGTGCAGGCTTACGGGAGAACCAGCCGTCTTTTTCCGCCAGGTTAACGGACCACACTTCTTTTCCGTCATCCGCGTTCACCGCTTTCACGGTACCTTTGCGATCGGCCGCATAGACAACGCTGTCTGCATACGCAGGATGAAGGTTGGAATAGAAATCACCAATCCCATTGCCCACGGAGACATCCCACGCGGTGGATGGGGTAAACTGGTTTTCAACCGTCGGCAGTGGGGACATTTTCACAACGTCTTCTTCGCCACTGAACAGTGAACAACCACTCAATAACGTAACAGAAAGCAGTCCTGGCAGAAGTAATTTACGCAATTGCATCGGGTCCCTCTCAGACGGACAAATTATTTATTTTCATCTGCATCATTTCGCTCAGCGCAGGTGAGGCATTGCTCTCTACGCCAGCTTGCCACGCTTTACGCGCGCCCGCTTTGTCACCTTTGCTCAGTAGTGCTTCACCGCGCAGATCGGCAACGATGGCAGCAAAACCTTCGCCTTTGATGGTATCGAGCGTTTTCAGCGCATCGTCAGCTTTTTTCTGCTGAACCTGAATACGTGCCAGGCGCAGATTGATCACCGCTTTCAGATTTTCATCACTGGCGGCAGCAAGGCCCTGAGACAGCTGAGCAACGGCTTTATCCAGTTCGTTCTTATCAACGTACTGCTGAGCCACTTCCAGCGCAGCCAGTGCACCGTAGGTGTTTTTGTTGTCAGCCGCAAATTTTTCTGCCGCCGTCAGCGTTTGCGGCTGATCGGCACGAATTGCGCTCACGGTATTTTCATAGGACAGGGACGCGCCGCGCGCGGAATCCGCCTGATGATTGTTCCAGTAACGCCAGCCTACCAGCGCACCGACACCTAAAATAACCCCAACAACCAGCGCTTTGCCGTTTTCAGCAAAGAAGCGTTTAATCGCGTCGACCTGATCGTGTTCGTTCTCGTAAATTTCCACGCAGTCCTTCTCCTTAGCCCAATAGAGTGCGCAAGTGCGCCGCAACGCCGTCCTGCGTTACCGTTGTCTGCTCACCAGAGCGCAGGTCTTTCACCACCACTTCGCCGTTGGCCACTTCGGACTCCCCCAGCACCAGTGCGATACTTGCGCCCCACTTATCGGCACGAGCAAACTGTTTTTTGAAGTTGCCGCCGCCATGGTTGGTCATCAGCTTAACGCCCGGCAGCGCATCGCGCACGCGTTCGGCAAGCTGCATTGCCGCAGACTGCGTTTCCGCGCCTGAGGCCACCAGGTATATATCGACAACGGAATCTGCTTTAAATTCCGGATTAACTGCCTGAACCAGCAAAACAAGTCGCTCAAGACCCATCGCGAAGCCAACCGCAGGCGCAGCGCGACCGCCAAGTTGCTCAACCAGACCGTCGTAACGGCCGCCCGCGCACACGGTGCCCTGAGAGCCGAGGCTGGTGGTCACCCACTCAAACACGGTACGGTTGTAGTAGTCCAGACCGCGCACCAGGCGCTGGTTTACGGTGTAGGCGATGCCAGCCGCTTCAAGCAGCTTGCACAAGCCCGCGAAGTGTTCGCGAGATTCTTCATCCAGGTAATCACCCAGCGCAGGCGCATCGTTCAGCAGTGCCTGAACATCGGCGTTTTTGGAATCCAGAACGCGCAGCGGGTTGCTGTACATGCGACGTTTGCAGTCTTCGTCCAGTTTCTCTTTATGCTGTTCCAGGAACGCCACCAGCGCATCGCGGTAGTTCGCACGCGCTTCGAGAGAACCGATAGAGTTCAGCTCGAGGGAAACGTGCTCGGCGATACCGAGCGCACGCCACCAGCGGGCGGTCAGCATAATCAGTTCAGCGTCGATGTCCGGGCCCTGCAGGCCAAAGACTTCCACACCCAGCTGATTGAACTGGCGATAACGCCCTTTCTGCGGACGTTCGTGGCGGAACATCGGGCCGATATACCACAGACGCTGCTCCTGATTGTACAGAAGACCATGTTCGATGCCGGCGCGTACGCAGCCCGCCGTCCCTTCCGGACGCAGGGTCAGGCTGTCGCCGTTGCGGTCCTCAAAGGTGTACATCTCTTTTTCAACCACGTCGGTCACTTCACCGATCGCGCGTTTGAATAACGGGGTCTGCTCTACAATCGGCAAACGAATTTCGCTGTAACCGTAGCTGCCGAGCACCTGCTTCAGCGTGCCTTCAATGCGCTGCCAGATGGCGGTTTCGCCAGGCAGATAATCGTTCATGCCGCGGATGGCTTGAATGTTTTTTGCCACGTTTATTCTCTTTCTATATACAAAAAAAACCCAAAGAATGGGTTCAATCATACATGGGAAGCTCACGGCTTCCCATCACGTTATTTTTCAACCTGCTGAACGTTGATACGCTGTGTCTCGTCCATCATGGCGGCTTTGGCGCGGATGCGGGCTTCAAGCTGGTCGATCATGTCGCTATTATCCAGACGATCTTTTCGAACGCCATCTTCATAGAGACCACTTTTCTTGTTACCGCCGGTCACGCCCAGGGTTGACACCAGGGCTTCACCCGGACCGTTCACCACGCAGCCGATGATGGAGACGTCCATCGGGGTGATAATGTCTTCCAGACGTTGCTCCAGGGCATTCACCGTACCGATCACATCGAACTCCTGACGTGAACAGGTTGGGCAGGCAATGAAGTTGATCCCACGCGCGCGAATACGCAGTGATTTCAGAATATCGAAGCCGACCTTGATCTCTTCGACAGGATCCGCCGCCAGCGAGACGCGCAGGGTGTCACCGATCCCTTCAGAGAGCAGCAGCCCCAGACCGATCGCGGATTTTACCGAGCCGCTACGCAGGCCGCCCGCTTCGGTAATCCCGAGGTGCAGAGGCTGATCGATCTGCTTTGCCAGCAGGCGATAAGATTCTACGGCCAGGAACACGTCGGACGCTTTTACGCTGACTTTGAACTGATCGAAGTTAAGGCGATCGAGATGATCGACGTGACGCATCGCGGATTCGAGCAGCGCCTGCGGCGTAGGCTCACCGTATTTTTCCTGCAGATCTTTTTCCAGGGAACCGGCGTTAACGCCGATACGGATAGGAATATTTTTATCGCGGGCGCAGTCCACGACCATGCGGATACGCTCTTCGTTACCGATGTTGCCCGGGTTAATACGCAGGCAATCGACGCCGTACTCGGCCACTTTCAGTGCGATGCGGTAGTCGAAGTGAATATCAGCCACAAGCGGAACGCTGACCTGCTGTTTGATCAGTTTGAACGCCTCAGCCGCATCCATGGTCGGGACGGAGACGCGAACAATATCCGCGCCGACACGTTCTAATGCTTTGATTTGATTGACCGTCGCTTCCACATCGGTGGTGCGCGTATTGGTCATCGACTGAACGGCGATAGGTGCCCCATCGCCGATTGGCACATTCCCAACGTAAATCCGTTTCGATTTTCTACGTTGAATCGGAGCCTGGTTATGCATGAAAAATCTCCCGCGTTGCCCGTCTGTTACTGTGCTGCTGATTGTTCGGCATTAACGGTAAGACGTGCAACCTGGTTAGTTCTGATAAAGCGGCTCAGGTCGACAGGTTTTCCTTGATACTGGATCTGTACCGCTGCCGGAGCGCCGATTTTAAGTTTATAAGGCGCCTGGCCCGTTAGGTTTAACGTGCCATCTTTGCGCTGCAGGCCGCTGAACAGTTTTTTACCTGTCGCGTCAGTCACTTCCAGCCAGCAGTCGGCACTGAAGTTCATTACCAGCGCGTTAGGGTCGGCTGCGGGTGTCGCCGTACCCGCCGGGCTGGTTGGCAGAGACGCTGCGGTATTGTCTGCAGGCTGAGTAGCCGCAGGCGCGTTCGCCGCAGTATCAACATTCGCCTGAGAAGGGGCAACCACCGCGTTTTGATCCTGAGCCTGAGGCGCAGCGGTGTTAGCCGTTGCTGCCGGAGCCTGCGCAGCATTGGTCGCTGTCGCATCTGGCGCTGCGGTCTGTGGCTCGCTGGAAGTCGCTGCACCGTCGGTATTCAGCGGCACGCTCTGGGCGTTATCCGTTCCGGCCTGGTTGAGTTCGGCGGAGGATTGATCGGCCATAGTGGTGATCTCTTCCTGCTGCGCCTTGTGGTTTTGCCACCACCACGCACCGGTCAGACCGACCACCACAAACAGCACCAGCCAGGTAAAGCTCATCAGCCAGCCATCACGTTTTTTACGACGTTTCCCCAGGGAGAAGGTCTGCATCGGCGCAACTTTTGCTGCACGGACCGGCGCCTGCTTCTCCATCATTGGCAGTAATTCGTTTTCGGGGATGTGCACCAGTTTTGCGTAAGAGCGGATATAACCGCGCAAGAACGTTGAAGCCAGATCGGCGGGTGCCTTATCTTCTTCAATATCGCGAACCGTGGAAACCTTCAGGCACAAGCGTTCTGCGACGGCTTGCTGGCTGAGTCCGAGTTGTTCACGGGCGTTGCGAAGACGAACGCCAGTGGAGAGTGCTTCATGTTGGTCGTGAGTGGCTTCAGTATTCATTCGCTACAACTACTGGTACGTGAAAAAAAGGGTTCAGGCGCCGGTGAGTCACAATGCCACCCGCACCGCGAAACTTCTGGTCAGTTAACCTTGAACACAGAGTATAAGACTGTCAGCCCGGAGATGACAGTACAGCCCTGCCCGTACGGCTAAACTGTTGTTACGTCGTTACATACTGCCCGAAAGTCGGATGAAACGCACCGTAATTATTGATCAGTCTTCACGAATCTGACTGATTATTCAGTAAGGTTATGTCTCACGGCGCAGATAATGCGCCGTGAGTGCATAATAATCAAACAGCTTTAACCGCGATCGTCTCGCCCTGCATGCGTTTACGCAGGGTACGCTTGGTACGGTCAATAACATCACCAGCCAGCTGTCCACATGCGGCATCAATATCATCACCACGCGTTTTACGCACGATGGTGGTGAAACCATACTCCATCAGCACCTTGGAGAAACGGTCGATACGGCTGTTCGAGCTACGGCCATACGGCGCGCCCGGGAACGGGTTCCACGGGATCAGGTTGATTTTACATGGCGTATCTTTCAGCAGTTCAGCCAGCTGATGCGCATGTTCGGTACCGTCGTTGACGTGGTCCAGCATCACGTACTCGATAGTGACGCGACCCTGGTTGGCGTTGGATTTCTCCAGATAGCGACGTACGGCAGCGAGGAAGGTTTCGATATTGTACTTTTTGTTGATTGGCACAATTTCGTCACGAATTTCATCGTTTGGCGCGTGCAGGGAGATCGCCAGCGCGACGTCAATCATATCGCCGAGCTTGTCCAGCGCAGGCACAACGCCTGAGGTCGACAGCGTGACGCGACGCTTGGACAGACCAAACCCGAAGTCATCCAGCATGATTTCCATCGCCGGAACGACGTTGGTCAGGTTCAGCAGCGGTTCACCCATCCCCATCATCACCACGTTGGTGATTGGGCGAGTGCCGGTCACTTTTGCCGCGCCTACGATTTTCGCAGCACGCCAGACCTGGCCGATAATTTCTGAAACACGCAGGTTACGGTTAAAGCCTTGCTGCGCGGTTGAGCAGAATTTGCACTCCAGCGCACAGCCAACCTGGGAGGAGACACACAGCGTCGCGCGGTCTTCTTCCGGAATGTAGACGGTTTCAACGCGCTGATCGCCCACCGCAATCGCCCATTTGATGGTGCCATCCGCGGAGCGCTGCTCTTCCACTACTTCCGGGGCGCGGATTTCAGCCACTTCTTTGAGCTTATTGCGCAGGACCTTGTTGATGTCAGTCATGTCATCAAAATTGTCGCTGCAGTAATGGTACATCCACTTCATGACCTGATCGGCACGAAACGGCTTTTCGCCCATCTCTTTGAAGAACTCGCGCATCTGCTGACGGTTCAGATCCAGCAGGTTGATTTTTCCATTTTTATTGGGAACCGCAGGAATGGCGACTTCGGAGGTATTCACTAATTCAGACATAATATTTACCGGCCTCGTTGTTACACGTTATGGCCCATGGAGGGTTGAATAGAAACGCCCCGGAAAGCGGTCTGCTCGTCCGGGGCGTTGCATTGTACAAAGTCTGGCGCAGGGATGCCACGTCTGGACGCGGCATTTACGAAAATAATGTGTAAACGAAACCGTTAAATTAACGGGTACGTGGACACACTTCGCCTTCTGCGAAGAAGAAAGCGATTTCGCGTGCAGCAGATTCAACAGAGTCAGAACCGTGGGTACCGTTCTCGGTGAAGCTGTCAGCGTAGTCAGCGCGCAGAGTACCTGCCAGCGCGTTGTCCGGGTTGGTTGCGCCCAGCAGGTCGCGGTGACGCTGTACGGCGTTTTCGCCTTCCAGTACGGATACCACGATTGGACCGGAGGTCATGAACTCAACCAGGCCGTCAAAGAATGGGCGACCTTCGTGCTCAGCGTAAAAGCCGCGCGCCTGCTCAACGGTCAGGTGCAGCATTTTGGTACCAACAATTTTGAACCCTGCAGATTCAAAGCGAGCGAAGATGCTGCCAATAACGTTTTTTGCCACCGCGTTTGGTTTGATGATGGAAAAAGTACGTTCAATAGCCATGATAACCTCTGTCAATGTTCTGTTGTTTTGCATACCTGAGTATGGTGTGGCGCGGATTATAAAGAGCTATAGCGCTATTGCCTATGGTTCTGCATAACATTTTTTTAAAATGAGACGAAGATTAGCAACAGTCCGGGTTTCGCATATCGTGTTGATGGTGAAAACAGAGCGGACACTGCTTTTCATCAGGCGTAAATGACCAGAAATGACGGTGGCACGTCAGGCAAACGGCTTCATATGCCAGTATGGCCACGTTTTTCGCCGTTCCTTCTGTTTGCGTCACTTTTATCGCCGCATGCTGGCATACCGCTTCGCAGCCGCAGCAACCGGTACAACGTCCGGTTTCGACGATCAGTTCAGCGTTCTCAAACCGAATCGCGTTTTCCGTACAACTCCGCCAGCACGCGCCGCACAATACGCACTTTCCGGCGTCGAGATCTATCTCTGCCTCACTAACCCCAGAAAACGCTCTGCGCAGTTCACGCTGACCGGGCACGACGCTACAGGTCCGGACATCCTCACGGGGAACGTGCATCAGCGCACGGCGGGCGATATTAACCTCGTTGACGGGTAAAAGTTTAAACGCCCATGCCGCTTCACCGCGTCGACGAAGCACAAGATTAAGCCGGGCAATCGCCAGCAGCCAGTCAGGATACTGCTCCACGTCGATACTGATAAAACGAACATGGTGCTGTGCATGCCAGAGCAGCAGTTCATTCACATCCGGCGCACGTTCAGTAAAAGGCCCGACAAGCGTATCGCCACACAAAAAGCGTTTTCGCGGCGTGATGCCGGTGATGGCCTCAGTGGGGCAAACAAACAGGCAGTCACCGCATTCAATACAGCGGTTCTCATCAACCGAGATATCTGCGTCCGTAAAAGAAAAAGCCTGCACGGGACAAACGTCAGCGCAGGCACAACAGGAAGCATGGCGAAAACGGCGACGGACGCACGCATGCGTCACGTCCATCGCCGGGCCAAACGTTAATCTGCCCATCAGCCAATACTGAAGAAAACGAAGCGCAGCATCAGCTCACCCGCAATCAGCAAGGCGCTGCCCAGCAGCATCGTGCCTCGCGCCGCTTTTAACCCGCCTGCAGCAAAGCACAGCATACCCACGACAGACACACACCAGCTCAGCAGATGCACGGTGCGCAGTTGTTGCAGCATCTGTAACGGCGCATGAGGGAACGTCACCACGGTGTTGTCCATAGCCGAGATGTCGGCCAGCCAGACGGGCTGCATCACCAGACGCACAAGCACCAGCAGCGTGATAATGACCACCGCCGCACGCAGAGTAGCCCGGGAACGCATCCCAACCGCCATGCAGGCTGAACCAATAATGCCCACCGAGCCGATAAACAGCACCAGCGTGTTGATATGCTGCCACGTCACCACGGACGCATGCATGTAGATCTGCGCCATGCAGAACACATCCACCAGCCCGACAAGGCCCGCCGCCGCCAGAAGCAGCTTCCAGCCTGGCTTTTTGGCGAACATCAGCAGCGTCGCGAGCCCCAGCGCCGCCAGGTAAAGGCTGGCAAAGATAATCTCACGGCTCAGCCAGGAGCTGGAGACATGGCGCAGCGCGTTGAGAGCATTGAGCGGATAGCCCATGTGCAGCGCCGAGGCGAGCAATCCTAGGCTTGCGAGCACAAACGCCCCGGCAGAAGGCAGAAGCGCGCTACGCTGCGAAGCATGCGCCCCCCCGAACGCCAGCCAGAGCGTCACGCCTACCGAGCCCTGCAGGAACAGTGTAAAAATCAGCAGCGGTAACTCATGCATGGCGTTTGCCCTCTTTCTCTGCACCCTGATGCGCTTTGATCACCAGATTCGGTTTTGTGATGGAAGAATCAGGCAAGCCTTTCACGTCACAGACCGCACCATACTTCGCCCGCAGTTCATCAATCGGCCCGAATTTAATCGCTTCGAGTGGACAGGTTGCCACACAGACGGGCTGCTCCCCCTTCGCCTGGAGATCCACACAGAAATCGCATTTTGACATCTGCCCGGTCTGCTCGTTGAGCTGTGGCGCGCCGTAAGGGCATGACCACGCACAGTAGCCGCAGCCGACGCACTTATCTGTATCAACGCGCACAATGCCGTCTCCCGGACGCTTGTGCATCGCCGTGGTCGGACAGTTTTTAGTGCAGATGGGGTCTGCACAGTGGTTACAGGAAATAGAGAGCGTGTAGGCAAACACATTGTTGCTGACGCCGCCCTGCCCGGTGGGGATGAAATTCCCGCCGTTGACTTCGTACACGCGACGGAAACGACGTCCGACCTCAAGGTTGTTTTTATCTTTGCATGCCACCTGGCAGGCTTTACACCCTGAGCAGCGTGAAGAGTCGATATAAAAGCCCAGCTGTTTGTCGCTCACCGGCGCGTAGTGTTTAAACTGACTCATGCTTTTGCCACCTCCACCAGCATGGTTTGATGTGAATTCCCTTTCGCAAGCGCGGTAATACGAGCCGAACTGAGCACATTCGCGCAGCCGCCTTTATCAATGCCCTTCTCATCCGGCTGCCACCAGGCACCTGCCTGCATGGCTACCACCCCAGGAATGATGCGCGGCGTAACCTCCGCCGGGATCTCACAAATGCCGCGTGCGTTATGGATACGCACGGTATCTTCCTGCGCAATGCCGCGCTTCTGCGCGTCCTGAGGGTTAATCCACAGCTTTTGCTGCTGCGCCTCAATCAGCCACGGGTTGGCGTACTGGGTAGAGTTGGCGCGGTTTTTCCCTTTCCAGGTGATCAGCTGCAGCGGGAAGGTTTTCGCCAGTTCGTCTTCCGGCCCTTCATGGGCAGGCACGTAGTGCGACAGCGCCGGAATCTCCGGGTGCTGCATGTCGTACAGACGCTTCGAGAAGATCTCAATTTTTCCGGACGGCGTCGGGAACGGATGATTTTGCGGGTCGCGAATGTTGTCTTCAAAGGCGACAAACGGCGCGCTTTTGAAGAGATGCTGACGCGTCTTTTGCAGCGTCGCGAAGTCTGGCAGGTTTTCCTCCGGCATCGACAGCTTTGTCTGCTCCCAGATGTGCTCAATCCACGCCTTTTCGTCACGCCCTTCGCTGAATGCCGGTTCGACACCAAGCTTAGCAGCGACCTCCCGCAGCCAGTCGTAGTCTGAACGGCGCTCAAATTCAGGCTCAATCAGCTTTTCCGACAGGATCAGATAGCTTGCAGTACCCCAGGTTTCGCCGATATTCCAGCGTTCCATAAAGCTGGTTTCCGGCAGGAGAAGATCGGCGTATCGGGCGCTCGGCGTCATAAACAGATCGCTCGCGACGATAAACTGGATTTTCGACTCGTCTTCCAGCACGCGGGTTGCCTGATGAAGATCCGGGTTCTGGTTAGCCAGATAATTGCCCGCCAGCGAGAAGAGGATGCGGATATTGCTGTCCAGCTTTTCGGCATCCTTCAGGCCGACTTCCGCCGTTACCTGAGAGGCATCGTCGGCGGCCTGCACCCAGTTCATCACCGATATTTTGGCTTTCACCGGGTTATCCGGCATCTCCGGGCCTGCGGCAAATTTACGGTTAGCACAGCCGCCATAGCCAGCCGCCCAGCCGCCTTTCACCCCAACGTTACCCGTTAGCGTGGCCAGTAACGTCGAGCCGCGCGCGGTGCGCTCGCCGCAGTTATGGCGCTGCGGTCCCCAGCCCTGGATCAGCGCGGCAGGCTTCGTCGTGGCATAATCGCGCGCCAGCTGGCGAATGGTTTGCGCAGGCACGTGGGTGATCCTCTCTGCCCACTCGGGCGTTTTTGCGACGCCATCTTTTGCGCCGCTCAGGTAAGCCATCAGGGATTCATTGGCCGGAACGCCTTCCGGCATAGCGTCTTCATCAAAGCCCAGGGTATAGCGCAGAATAAAGTCGCGATCGTGCAAGTTCTCCATGACGATCACGTACATCATGGCGTCCATCAGGGCGTTATCGGTTGTTGGCAGCAGCGGGATCCACTGGTCGGCAAGGGAGGACACCGTATCTGAATAGCGCGGATCGACAACGATGAAGCGGGTGCCGTTTTGCTTCATCTTCTGGAAGAAGTAGTTGCTGTGACCAAAAATCGTTTCCGTCGGGTTATGTCCCCAGAGGATGACCAGCTTGGTGTCCAGCAGCGTGTCCAGCGAGCTGCCGCTGGCGGCGGTACCGTAGGTATAGGGCGTTGCCGCTGCGGTGTTGCCCATACTGACCGAGTGATAGCTTTCGAGATAGCCACCCGTTAAATTAAGCAGACGACGAACCATTTTATCGCCGGAGAACGTTCCTCCCGAAACTGCGGTGCCAACATGCACATAGCGCGAAGCAGCACCGTATTTTTGCGTAATGGTTTTTAATTGATTCGCAATAAGCGTTGTGGCTTCATCCCAGGTAATACGTTCGAATTTTCCTTCGCCACGTTTACCCACGCGTTTCATTGGATATTTAAGCCGATCGGGATGATAAACAAATTTCCGATACGCGCGTCCACGAACGCAGGCGCGCATCACCGGCATTTGAGGATCCAGTTCATTATCCGGACGCGTAGAGATGCGTGTGACCACGCCGTCGCTGACGTGCGCCCGAATATCGCATTTCCCGCCACAGTCAAAGGTGCTGCAGGTTTGAATGACTTTTTCTTCGGGTTCGTTCTCTGCCGCAGGCATTGTCGCCGCCTGCGCTTTTCCGCCTTTTACCACAAACGGCAGAGCGGCAAGCGCGGACCCGGCCTGAATAAAGTGACGCCGGGAGAGAGCGGGATTAAGACTCTCTCTCAGTTTCTTATTTTTTTTCATTGCTCGTTCCTTCAAATAAAAACGCATTCTCGTTTTTTTGCAGAACCGAACATTGATAATTATCAAGCTAACCCTTCTGGATTATTTTAATAAGCCATTTCGAAATTCACCGTCGCTATTTGGCCAGTTTCATCCATTACCATTAATTGATATTCACCCGGCAAATATAATTTCAGCGAATATTTATATTCATGTCCCTCTAAAGGCTCGCCATTTAAAAACCACCATCGCTGCCCTTCTCCACCGCTGGTTGAGAGAGAAAGCGTTATAGTTGTCTCACCCGGAAGACGCTTGATGACGGCCCCCTCTCTGACCCCTGACAGCATAAGCGGCGCGATATTGCTGTTATCCAGAGGCGGGCAAACTGTTGATGCTGCCGGGAGACGCGCCGCTCTTTTTTCCGCAGCGGGCAGCCACGGCTCCAGCGGCAGCGGCCAGACATCCAGGACTTTTTCAGTAGCATCCGGGCAATCTGCGGCCACGCGTTTGCCGGTTTTATCCAGCCAGACCGGGAAACGAATGCCGCGTATGCCCTCCTGTTCAGGGAGAAGCAGCGTGGGCGGTTCACTCCCTTCCAGCAGCCAGGTCGACAGGCGACGTCGACAGTTTTCACTGCCTTCCGGTAGCGACTGGCCGCCCGGCCAGCAGATCACGCCCCGCCCGACGCTCTCCGGACGCGGATCGCGCGGCAGGCGGGCTTCGTCTACCGTTGAACGTGACTGAAGCAGATTATTGACCTGGTTTAACAGCGGAACCGCGCTGGCAAACCCAAACTGTCCCGCCACGGGCGTGCCGTCCGGTCGTCCGGTCCAGATGCCTATCACATAACGGGCATTCAGACCGATGGCCCAGGCATCACGGTACCCGTAGCTGGTGCCGGTTTTCCACGCCAGCGGCGCAATCTGTGGCAGCGCATTATCCGGCAGCGGCTGCGCTTCATTGGCAAGAATACGGCGAATAATCCACGCCGAGCCTGGCGATAACAGCGGGCGTTCAGTCAGCGGATCGCCCGGCTGTAACCGCAGCCTTCCCGCCTTACCGTGTCGGGCAAAGGCGCTATAGGCCGCAGTGATATCTGCCAGCCGCGCGCCCGCCCCGCCGAGGATCAGAGACAAATTCGGCTGTGCCCCCGCAGGCAGGATCAGCGGCAAGCCTGCGTTGCTTAGCATCCCGGCAAATCGTTTTGGTCCGTAGGCTTCCAGCACCTGAACGGCCGGCAGGTTGAGGGAGCGGACCAGCGCTTCACTCATGCTGACCGGTCCATGGAACCCGCTGTCAAAATTCCCGGGACGATAATCACCGGTTTTTCTTGGCACATCCTGAAGCAGCGAGGCGGGATGGATCAGGCCATCATCCAGCGCCATGCCGTAGATAAAGGGTTTTAAGACCGATCCTGGGGATCGGATCGCATTCACCATATCCACATGGCTAAAACGCGTGTCATCGTTGATATCCACCGAACCAACCCAACCGCGTACTTTCATATCGGTATGATCGACCACGATCATCGCCAGCGAGCTGCGGGCCGGCAGACGCGATTTCCAGTTCATCGCCAGCTCTTCCAACTGCCGCTGCAGTCCGGCATCCAGCGTGGTGACAATTTTCGTGTCGCGACTTTTGCCGAGCATCATGCGTGCAAAGAGCGGCGCCAGCTGCGGCATCTGCCGGGGCGCCAGCCATACTGATTCCTCACGGGACTCTTTGACCTGCTTTGCGGACCAGACGCCCTGCGTCGCCATGCGGTCGAGCACTTTATTGCGCGCCGCTTCGGCCCGTTCAGGCCAGCGGTCCGGGCGTAAACGACTCGGTGCCTGCGGCAGCACCGCCAGCAGCGCCGCGTCGGAATAGCTGAGCTGCGACGGCGGCTTGCCCAGATACGTCCAGCTTGCCGCTCCCACGCCCTGCAGCGTACCGCCAAAAGGGGCGCGATTGAGATAGAGCGTCAGGATTTCGCGTTTGGAAAGATGCCACTCCAGCTGCATGGCACGCCAGAGCTGGCGAATTTTGCCGCCAAAGGTGCGCGGATGCGGGTCCAGCAGTCGCGCGACCTGCATGGTGAGCGTGCTTCCGCCAGAGATGACTTTCCCGGAACTGAGATCCTGCCAGGCGGCGCGCAGGACAGAGAGCGGGTTTACGCCGGGGTGATCCCAGAACCAGCGATCTTCGTACTGGATCAGCGCCTCAAGATAACGGGGAGAGACCTCTTCGATCGTCACCGGATAGCGCCAGATCCCGTCGCTATCGGCAAAACGCCAGAGCGGCGTGCCCTTCTCATCCACCACCACCCGGGCAGGGTTAACCTCTTTCAGCGGCAACGGCCACAGGCGATCGGCGACGAAAATCAGCCCCCCTAAAATGAGAAGCGCTCCCGCCAGCCACAGCCAGCGGGAGCGTGTCAGACGTGCCATTCGCATATTACGGAACAACAATCAGCGGGCCGCTGGCCGCCCCCGTTGCCCGCCACTGCGGAACGTACATAGACTCCACCATCGGCACCGGGACCTGGTAGGTTCCCGGCGTCACGGCGCGCGCCAGATAAACCAGCGTGACCGGCTGACCTTCATTTACCGGCACGGCGGCCACAAAGCGGTCGTCGCGGAATTCCATATGCTGAATGTCCGCCTGCTGCATCTGGCTGAGCAGGTTCTGCACCTCACTGCCGCTGTCCTGCAGGCTGGCGCTGCTGCTTGCCAGGTTCTGGTTTTCCAGCTCCAGCCCCGCAGGCAGGAGATCTACCACCAGCGCGTCCGGCACGTTCTGGCTGGCTTTAACTTCCAGCCACACCAGCACCAGCTCGCCGCTCTTCAGCGAAGAGAGTGATTTCGTACTGCCGTCGGTTGCCAGGATATGACGTTCGACCTGCAACACGTTCGCGCTCGGCTGAGGGGCATATTCCGGATAGCCGGTGCTGTCCAAACGTACCCAGAGCGGTGTCGTTCCGGTATTGGTGACCTGCAGCGCGCCAAGCTGGTCGCCGCTCACGTTTTGTACCTGCGCTTTATCGCCACCTGATGCGGAATCTGACAGGGAGGTTTTCGCCTGCCATGCACCGGACAGAGTTTGCAGCGAACGTCCGGCCAGGAACAGCGCGTTGCTCTCCTGAGTGGACAACCAGCGCTGGCTGAAGGCCTGTTCAGACAGGGCATTCAGCAGCGTATTTTGCGCATCCGGCAGCAGTTTGTACTCCTCCAGCAGGGAGAGCATCAGCGCGTTATCGCGAAGCTGGCTGCCGTAATCGGCCATCCAGGTTTTGCTGTCGTTGCGCGGCGTTTTGAGCGCCAGATCCAGCGCCTGCTGGCTGCGCGGGGCATCGCCCATCAGCCTGAGCGCCATGCCCAGCTGCATCAGCGGCAGGCCGGACGCCGCCTGAGCGTGACGATCCCAGATTTCACGCAGCGCGCCCAGCGGCGCTTTTTGCTGACGAGCCAGCACCAGGGCGGCATAGGCCTGAACGGCAAATTTACTGGCCTGAGTATCGTCGCTGTAGCGAATGGACATCATGCCCGGATCCTGCAGATAGCGCAGCAACCGGCTATTGGCGTTATTCACCGCATCGGCAGGCACGCTGTAGCCCTGCTCGCCCGCCCGCACCAGAAAGTCAGTCACGTAGGCCGTCAGCCAGTACTCTTCCGGACCGTTTTTATCCCACAGCGCGAACCCGCCGTCTTCACGCTGCATCTGCAGCAGACGGGAAATACCGATATCAATGGCGGCACGGCGTTTATCGTCCGTATCACCTTTGATGCCAAGCGCCGTCAGCTGCGCCGCGTTAGTGTAGAGCGACGGGAACAGGCCGCTGGTGGTCTGCTCCAGACAGCCATACGGATAGGCCTGCAGTTCGCGAATATAGCGCGCCAGGTTGAGCGGTGGTTTGCCGCTCAGCAGCAGTTGCCCCTGCAGGGTGGCAGAAGAGAAACCGTTACTGTGCTGCGCCGGTGCGGTCCAGGACTCGCCAGGGTTGAGCATGGCACCGGTATTCACCGTCTGTGCCGGGAATGCCGGACGCACGCCGATTTTCCAGCTCTTCTGCTGTGGTGCAAAGGTCTCGCCCGGAAGCTGCAGGCCGGTAACCTGTGCTGTTACCTCTCCGTCACCATACCCCTCCAGCGCACGCACCGGAATAAACAGGGTGGTCCGCGCCCCCGGAGGCAGCTGCACCGGCTGCGGCTGCTCACCTTCCAGCGACAGTTTGCCTGTCGCGGTCAGGGCAACGTTCAGCGTTTGCGGCTGGTCGGTCAGGTTGGTGAGATCCAGCGTCAGGCGTGAGGTGTCTCCACTTGCCAGGAAGCGCGGCGTGTTGAGCTCGGTAATAACCGGCGCGGCCACCACAACCTTGCTTTCGCTGCTGCCAAAATCGTCTTCCGTCCAGGCCTGCGCCATCAGACGCAGCTCGCCGTTGAAATCACCAATTGGCAGCGTAATCGTGCCTTCCCCGTTGGCATCCAGCGTAACCGGCTGTGCCTGCTGGGCAATGATGGTGACGTGGTTCACCGGCGGTTTGCCGCCGCGCTTCAGTTCATCCCCATCGCCACCGAAGCGCAGCGCGGCCAGACGACCCTGCCCTTCAATGACCTGGCCGTATATATCGTAGATATCCGCGCCGTAACGCTTCTGGCCAAAGAAAGCCTGCCACGGATCCGGCGTGACGTAATCGGTAATGTTCAGCACGCCGCTGTCCACCGCCGAGACCAGCACGTTCACCTTCTGCGGCACGGCCCCCTCTTTCACGCTGGCTTTCACCTTCACCGAGAGCGTCTGGTTTGGACGCATTTTCTGCGGGTTATCGAGCGCAATATTCAGGCGGCGATTTTCATCGCCCATCGGCAGATGCAGCAGACCGACCGCACGTTTCGGCGTGGCGGATTTGGATTTATCGCCCGGACGCACCACCAGCGTGCTGAGGTAAAGATCGTGACGTTTCCACGCTTTATCCACCGGAATGGAGAGATCGAGACCGTTTGCCGGCACGTCGATCTCTTTCCACCACAGCGGCCCTTCGCTGGATTCGATCATCGCATAGCCCTTGCCTGCGGCCGGCGCGGCGATGTGCAGTTGGATGGTGTCGCCCGGCTGATAGGCTGGCTTATCCAGTTTCAGCGTCACGCGGTCAGGGCGCGCGGCCCCAGTGCCATCGCTGTTATCCTGCCAGCTGTAGCCTGCCCAGAAGCGCACGCTGCTGACCATTTCATCAGGCGCTTTGACTTCCAGACGATAAGAGCCCCACTCTACCGGGAAGGTAACTTTACCCGTTTCATCGGCCTTAAGCGTCAGCTCCTGCTCGCCTTCGACCAGGTCTTTCTGATCGAACTGAGACTGCCAGCCTTCGCTCTCAGACCAGTTCCAGAAGTAGTCCCGACGCTCGCGAATCAGACGAACCTGTAACCCGGAAACGGCCTTTTTCGCGCCGCTGGCATCGGCATACACGATGTCGAAACTGGCGTTGCCGTTCTCATCAACAATCGGCTGGTTGACGGTCGTATCGGTGCGGTAGTCGTAAACGGCTTTACTGGCGAACTGAGGGCGAATACCCGGCAGCTCAGCCGCCGGCCAGATAGCCTGCTCAGCGCGACGCGTTACCGGACGACCGCCCGACTCCAGCAGGCTGGCCTGCAGGATCAGCTGCAGCGGAGAGTGCACCTCTTTCCACTGGCTTTCGGTAGAAACCTGCCCACGCCCCTGCTCGTCCAGCGTAAGCTGAACTTCATCCAGGCTGCGGCTCAGGTTCTCTTCGGCGATATCACCAAACTGGAAGCCCGGCAGCGCGGCCACCGCGTCACGCAGCGGACGCAGGAAGAGCTGGCCCTGCAGAGAGTTACCGTTGGCCGGTGCGCCATACAGGTAATAGCCGACCACGTTAAAGTCGACGTTATCCTGCGGTGAAACCGGCGTTTTTTGTCCGCTCAGGTTGAGCGCCATGCGCTCTGGCATGAAGTCTTCGACGTGGAAGTCCCACAGGCGCTGCAGGTTATCGCCCGTGTTGGCGCGGATATGCCACATGCCGGTCTGCGCCCCGCTGTCCAGCGGGTAGTTGAATCGGTAGAGACCGTTTTCAGGCTGAACAACGATCGAGCGAGCCACCTGACCGTCAGGGCGCAGCACGTCAAGCTTCACGGGCTGATCGGGAAGCGGTTTACCGTCACTGTCGCGCAGCAGGCCGTTGAGGATCACCGTTTCGCCCGGGCGATAGAGATCGCGTGGGCCAAACATGAAGAATTGCTTGCTGTAGCCCGGGCTCCCGGCAATATCAAACTCCGCCAGATCAAGAGCCGGTAGCTTGAGGTCAAGCAGCGTGGTCTGGCCGTCTTTACTCGCCAGAATCAGGGCAGCCTCTTTGTCGGTCTCAAGCTTTGCGTGGCCATCGCCGTCGCTTTTCGCTTCGGCAAGGGTCTGCCCTTTGTCATTCAGCAGGGTAACGGTAACCCCGGACTGCGCCGCACCGTTCTCCAGACTCTGGGTGAAGATGTCCAGGCGATTATGATAACGGTGAGCGGACAGGCCAATATCGCTTAAGGTAAAGAGCGTCGCGGCGTTGCTGTAGTTATAGTGCCCGGCCTGGTTCATGACCGCGATGTAAACCCCAGACTGCTGGAGCGGTTTAATATCCTTCAGGGGCAACAACAATTTTTCGCGCGTGTTGCGCGCCGGATTAAGATCGAAGCGACCGGTGTAAACCAGCTCCGCCATCTTTAGCAGGTTGTCGGATTCCCAGTTGGTGAGGGAGTTGCGGTATTCCCACTGGCTGACAAAAGAGGCCAGCGATTCCGGCTTCACGCGGTAGAAGTTCACGTCCACGTTGTTGACGTTAAGCGCCATCACCGGCAACCCTTCCACCACCTTGCCCGGCAGCAGCGAGCCGCGGCTGGCAAACCCGACAGTAGGCTCGACGTCCCGGGTGATGAGGGCTTTTTCATAATCAATGCCGAACGTCGCCTTATTCAGCGCCTGCAGGCCCCGTTCAACGGTGACGACCAGGTTGCGGTTGGGCTCCAGATGACGCAGGCGAAGCTCTTTCAGGTTAGGCGCAAGTTCCCACGCCCCGTCAACTTTGCCGCTTTTTTTGTCCACGACATGCACGGTTTTCGCGAAATCCTGATCGGGATTCAGCGGAACCGAGAATGTCAGCACCAGCGTGGCGGCACCGTCGAGCTGAACTTCAGAAGCATCCAGCAGGGTCAGCGCTTTTCCCTGACTCTGGGCGGCTAGCTTAGCCAGCGTTTCAGCATTTGGCTTTTCCGCGGCTTTTGGTGTGGATGCGGTGGATGCCGCGGGAGCCGCAGCCTGAGGTTTATCGTCACTGTTATCACAGCCGACAAGCGTAAACGTGGTAAGCAGCGCAAGAGAGAGCGCGGCTAAGCGAAACGGTTTCATCCTTTGTCCCTGGCCCAGAGGGGGCCTGTTGGTCGTCGTCCGGATAAGTATTATCCGCAAGTTTCATTAATTCAAAAAGTCCAATTTTAGAATCTGGAAAGCGCCTCGCAGAATGACATCACGCCGCTACGCCGGGATGGAACCGCGATCACAGCGCATAACGTCATATGTTACCTTTCACGTCATTTGTTTTTAAAACAAGAAGATAGCTGGATAAACACATCTGAAGACTGCTAGTTTTATGACCATGACGCACCCCGAGTGCGCGGTTCAAAAAGAGAGAAAGCCATGAAACGAGCCGTGAACGCCCTACAAAATTTCGGAAAATCATTGTACGGACCGGTGCTTATCTTACCGATCGTCGGTCTGTTTATCGCCTTTGGTAACGTGCTGGGTAACGGTAATCTCGCCGAGTACCTGCCGTTTCTCGGTCATCCGCTGATTCAGCATCTTGGTCAGTTGATCGCAAAATCTGCCGTGTCGGTGCTGGTTAACCTGGCGCTGGTGTTTGCCGTCGGTATGCCGATTGGCCTGGCAACGCGCGATAAAGGCTATGCCGCGCTGATTGGTCTGGTCACCTTTGTCGTATTCATCAACGCCATGAACGTCACGCTGCAGCTGCAGGGCGCGCTGGCGCCAGCGGCGCAGATGAAAGCGGCCGGACAGACGATGGTACTGGGCGTGCAGGTGCTGGAGATGGGGGTCTTTGCCGGGATACTGACCGGAGCGCTTTCCGGCTATCTGTACAACAAATACTCCGGCGTACAGTTTAACGGCGCGATGGCGATTTACTCCGGCCACTGTTTTGTCGCCATCGTCATGCTCCCCGTCTCCATGCTGCTCGGCGTGGTGATGAGTGAGCTTTGGCCCTTTGCCCAGCACGGCATCAGCGCCCTGGCGCTGGCCATCAAAGGTTCCGGGCCGTTTGGCGTGGCCATCTACGGTTTCCTGGAACGCATTCTGGTCCCCACCGGCCTGCACCATCTGGTTTATACGCCGTTCCTCTATACCGAGCTGGGCGGCACGCAGGAGGTATGCGGCGCAACCTATCAGGGCGCGCGCAATATCTACTTTGCCGAGATGGCCTGCCCGGACGTGAAGCAGCTCAGCAGCACCGTGGTGTGGGACGCCCGCGGCATCAGCAAAATGTTTGGCCTGCCTGCCGCGGCGCTGGCGATGTATATGACCGCCAGGCCAGAGCGTAAAGCGGCGGCGAAAGCGATTCTGATCCCGGCGGCACTGACTTCGCTGCTGGTCGGCGTGACCGAGCCGATTGAGTTTTCCTTCCTGTTTGTCGCCCCGCTGCTGTTCGTGGTGCACGCGGTGCTGACCGGCATCGGCATGATGCTGTTCTCGCTGCTGGGCGTTCACGCCATCGGCGCCAACGGGATTATCGACTTCATCCTTTACAACCTGCCGCTCGGCACGGCCAAGTCCAACTGGCCGATGTACATCGTTGTCGGGCTGATCATGTTCGCCCTCTACTTTGTGGTATTCCGCTTCCTGATCCTGCGCTTCAACATGAAAACGCCGGGCCGTGAAGATGAGGACCAGGAGACGCGCCTCTACAGCAAGCAGGAGTACCAGGCGAAGGGCAATAACGACGGTCTGGGCGAGTCCATCGTGGTGGGGCTGGGCGGTCGGGAAAATATTGAAGTGGTGGACAACTGCTACACCCGCTTGCGCGTCACGGTAAAGGACGTCGCCATTATCGACGAGCCGCGCCTGAAGGCGACTGGCGCGAAAGGGATTATCAAACAAGGTAACAACGTTCAGGTGGTCTACGGGCTGCATGTCAAAAAAATGCGAGAAGCCGTTGAGACGTTTCTCTGAAAGGAGCTAAAGATGTTAACACCCCCATTCATTCTGTCGATTGCCGGCGGCGGCAGCACCTACACGCCGGGCATTGTGAAAAGCCTGATGGTGCGCCTGCAGGATTTCCCGCTGGCCGAAATTCGCCTTTACGATATCGACGAAGCGCGTCAGAACACCATTGCGCCGGTCGTCGAGAAGGTCATTCGCGACCACAGTCAGCGCATCACATTTACCGTCACCAGCGACCCGGAAGTGGCCTTTAGCGGCGCGCATTTTGTCTTCGCCCAGATGCGCGTCGGCCAGTACAAAATGCGTGAGCAGGATGAGAAGATCCCGCTGCGTCACGGCGTGGTGGGCCAGGAAACCTGCGGCCCCGGCGGGCTGGCTTACGGCCTGCGCACGATCCTGCCGATGGTGGAGCTTATCGATCTGGTCGATCGCTACGCGCATGAGAAAGCCTGGATCGTGAACTACTCCAACCCGGCGGCGATCGTCGCGGAAGGCGTGCGCCGCCTGCGCCCGAACGCAAGGGTGCTGAACATCTGCGATATGCCGGTTGCCGCGATGCGCAATATGGGCGCCATTCTGGGCGTGGATCGTCATAAACTGGAAGTGGACTACTTCGGCCTGAACCACTTCGGCTGGTTTACCCGCGTGCTGGTGGACGGCGAAGACAAGCTCCCGGCGCTGCGTAAGCATATCGCGAAGTTTGGCCTGCTGACGGAAGATGCGGCTAAAACCGACCCTCAGCACTCGGATCCGTCGTGGGTGAAAACCTGGCGCAATATCAAGCCGATCATGGACAACTTCCCCGAGTATCTGCCGAACCCGTATCTGCAGTATTACCTGATGCCGAACCAGATTGTGGCGCATCAGAACCCGGACTATACCCGCGCCAACGAAGTGATGAACGGGCGCGAGAAAAAGCTGTTCGCCGCCGCCGAAGAATATCAACGCACCGGAATTTTACCGGATGCCTTCCACGTGGGCGTCCACGGTGAATTTATCGTTGACGTCGCCTGTTCGCTGGCGTTCAACCTGCGAAGCCGCCATCTGGTGATGGTGGAAAACCGCGGGGCGATTACCAACCTGCCGTACGATGCGGTGGTGGAAGTTCCCGCTTATATCACCGCCGAAGGCCCGGAACCGATTCGCGTCGGCCAGGTGCCGCTGTTCCATCAGACCCTTTTGCAACAGCAGCTCGCGTCTGAACAGCTGCTGGTAGAGGCGACAATCGAAGGCAGCTATGAAAAAGCGTTGCAGGCATTTACCCTGAACCGCACCGTGCCGACCATGGAACATGCAAAAGCGATTCTGGATGAGATGATTGAAGCCAACCGCGACTACTGGCCAGCGCTGCAAAAAGCCTGGCAGGACGGCGAACCGGTGAAAAAATAGGGGCTTGCTCGCGAGTTGAACGTGGTTTGCTTGTCGGTGTCAGAAAAAACACCGACAATCCTTTTTTACGGAAAAGAATGGAGGCAACCCATGTCCACCTCATATTTTGTCGCTGCCGACTGGCTGATTGAGCACGGCGGCGATCCGGAAGTTCAGATTATCGACGCGCGTATGGCCCCGCCGGGGCAAGAGCATCGTGACGTGCCCGGTGAATACCGCGCAGGGCATCTGCCGGGTGCGGTATTTTTTGATATCGAAGCCCTCTCCGATCACACCTCTCCCCTGCCGCACATGCTGCCGCGCCCGGAAGCGTTTTCCGTGGCGATGCGCGAGCTGGGCGTCAGCAAAGACAAACACCTCGTTGTCTATGATGAAGGTAACCTCTTTTCCGCGCCGCGCGCGTGGTGGATGCTGAAAAACTTCGGCGTGGAAAAAGTCTCGATTCTGGCGGGCGGCCTCGCGGGCTGGAAACGTGACGAGCTGCCGCTTCAGCAGGGTGACGTCACGCTGCCGGAAGGCGAATTCGATGCGACCTTTGACGCCCACGTGGTAAAACGCCTGACCGACGTGCTGGTCGTGAGCCATGAAAAAACGGCGCAAATCGTCGATGCCCGTCCTGCTCCGCGCTTTAATGCCGAAGCGGATGAACCGCGTCCGGGGCTGAAGCGTGGACATATTCCGGGCGCGCTGAACGTGCCGTGGGGCGACCTGGTGTTTGAGGGCGAGCTGAAAACCACCGACGAGCTGCGCGCCATTTTTGAACGTCAGGGCGTGGATTTGCATCGTCCGATTATCGCCAGCTGCGGTTCCGGCGTAACGGCCTGCGTGGTCATTCTGGCGCTCGCCACGCTCGGCGTAAGCGACGTCACGCTCTACGACGGCGCCTGGAGCGAATGGGGCGCGCGTGACGACCTGCCGGTTGAACCCGCGAAATAATGGATAACCGCCTGGCCACGCTGTTAACGCGCGGGGCGTCATTGACCCGCGCGGAGTATCGCGTCCTCGCCCACCTCACGGAGCATCCGCTGCTGGTGGGCAACATCACGGTTCGCGAGCTGGCGCAGGCGACGTTCGTTTCTACCGCCACCATCATGCGGCTGTGCCAGAAGCTGGGGTTCAGCGGCTTTAGCGAATTCATCTGGCACTGCAAGCAGCTGCTCTCCGACACGCCGCATATTGCCGCTCAGGCGCAGTCGCGTCCTGAACTCCCGGTGCTGTTTAACCAGTTTATCGCCAACTATCAGCACACCTTTCAGTGGGTTACCCAGGACAAACGCCAGCAGTTTTCCGACCTGCTGCGCCAGAAAGAGAGTTTCTTTCTCTACGGGGCCGGGTTTTCTTATCTGTTTGCGGAGTACCTGACCAAGAAGCTACAGGTAATGGGCAAAACGGCGTTTATCTCCGGACCGGGCGACAGCCGGAACATTTTTCTCAGCAATGCCGCCCGCTATCAGGTGTTTATTGCCGTCTCGCGCAGCGGCGAAACGGAGCAGGTGCTGGATAAAGCGCGGATAGCCAAAAACGTCGGCATGACGATCGTCGCGTTTACCCGCGCCTCGGCCAACACGCTGGCGGAGATGGCCGACGTGCACTTTGCGCTCTATGACGAAGCGGTGCACTTTGCCGCCGAAGCCGCAGGGGTGACGTCGTTTGAGTCGAATCTGGTGCTGCTGATGGATTTACTGCTGCTGGAAGCAACGGGGTGATATTCACCCCGCTGTCATCAGATGATGCGGTTAGTTTTGAGATCGCGCAGGAAGCCGCCCCAGCGACGCTCATAGAACGGCGTAATGTGCTCGGTAATAAAGTGGCTAATGCCCTTCTCACCGTTTTTCACCTGGCAGATATCAATTGGTTCATCGCCCGGTAGCGTGTCGGTCGCCACGCTTCCCGCTGCCTGAACGATCTCGTCGAAATCGCCATCGGCTTCAATACCGATCAACAGCACCGGCTTTTCGTCCGCGCGCTCTTTGATGGAGCAGAGAAACGCGCGCCTGACGGGCTTGAGCGTTTTGAACAGCGTCGTCAGGGAATCAATCATCTGCGCGGGTGGCTCGGCCACTTCAGAGAGCAGCAGCGTTTCGCCCCCTTCCAGCACTTCCTGCGTGCTGAGCGGGTTGCCCTCTTCGCCAATCAGGTGGCTGATTTCACGTGGCGTAAACTCTTTCCCGGTCGGCAGCTTCGCGTTCAGGAACAGCGTCTGGCCGAGCGTCATTTCAAACAGGGTACGCACCGGCATCACCACGAACGCCTGTTCATCTTCTACCGCTTTCTGCAGCGCTTCCAGCGAGGTGAAGAACGGGATCACCGACGTGCCGTCGTCTTTCTCCCAGTGCAGCAGATCCAGCGCGCTGTCTTCTACGACCTGTTCACCTTCAGCCGCAGTGCCCGGCACCCAGACGGTGGATTCCAGCAGCGTGCGGAAAAAGGCCGGACGGTGGGCGGGCTCGGTCGCCGCCTGCTCCAGCAGGGTTTCTAATTCGTTTTTGGTATCTGACATAGTTTGGCTACTTCACACTTGCCCGGCGGCGCTACGCTTGCACGGGCCTACGGGTTTTGTAGGCCGGGTAAGCGTAGCGCCACCCGGCAAAAAAGATTACTCAGCCGTCAGCAGGTTCGCCACGGTACGCACGCCCAGACCGGTCGCGCCTGCGGACCACTGCTCAACCGCCGCTTTACGGTAGGTTGCGGAGCAGTCAATGTGCAGCCAGCCCTCGTGGTAGTTCTCAACAAAGTGAGACAGGAACCCTGCTGCGGTGCTTGCACCCGCCGGGTACGCCGCGCTGGCGGTGTTGTTCAGCTCGGCAAAGTTAGACGGCAGCTGGCTACGGTGGAACTCGGCCAGCGGCAGACGCCAGAACGGTTCGTTTTCCGCCGCGGCGCTGGCCAGCAGGCGTGCGGCCAGCTTGTCGTCAAAGCTGAACAGCGCGTGGTAGTCGTTACCCAGCGCGGTTTTCGCCGCACCGGTCAGAGTCGCCATGTCGATGATCAGCTCAGGCTTCTGGGCAGATGCGTCGATCAGGCCATCGGCCAGCACCAGACGGCCTTCGGCGTCAGTGTTCATCACCTCAACGTTTTTGCCGTTACGGTAGCGAATGATGTCGCCCAGTTTGAAGGCGTTGCCGCTGACCATGTTGTCCGCGCAGCACAGGTACAGCTTCACGCGCTTTTTCAGACCGCGGGTGATGGCAAAGGCCAGCGCGCCGGTGATGGTGGCCGCGCCGCCCATGTCGGACTTCATGGAGTCCATGAACGCGCTTTGCTTCAGGCTGTAGCCGCCGGTGTCGAAGGTAATGCCTTTACCCACCAGGCAGGCAAAGACAGGGGCGTCTTTATCGCCGGTTGGGTTGTAATCCAGCGCCAGCAGCACCGGTGGACGCTCGGAGCCGCGACCCACGGTGTGGATACCCATGTAGTTCTGCTCGCGCAGGTCTTCACCCTTGGTGATGCGGTAGGACATCTTATCGCCCGCCACGCCGCACAGGAGATCAACGGCGCGCTGCGCCAGTTGCTCAGGGCCTAATTCTTCCGCCGGGGCGTTGATGGTGTCGCGTACCCAGTCGATAATTTGCAGGCGGCTTTCCAGCTCTTTCTGATCGGCTTCGTCGAGGTTCGCCCACTCAATTTTGCGGGTGCCTTTCGGCCCTTTATAGCCCGCCCAGAACGCCCAGCTGCGGTCGGTGTCCCACCCTTCGCCTTCCAGCGAGACATGCTTAATGCCCAGACCGTCAATTTTACGCGCGGCGCGTTGGATCAGACCCAAATCATCATTGCCCGTCAGGTGCAGGGTAATACCGTCGTTATTAATGCTGTAGGTGGCTTTCTCGCCCCAGCGCGCGTCGGCAGGCTGATTCGAGAGCGTAATCTTCATCGCTTCGGTCATTTTATTTTTCCTTATTAGCAACTAGCAAACGGGCCGCCTGAAGGCAGCCCGTTTTGTTATTTATTCTGCTTCATCTAACCAGACTAACAGAATCGCCTCCAGAATTTTTTCATTGGATGCGTTTGGATCGTCGTCGAAATCCTCTAAATCGCAGATCCACTGATGCATATCGGTGAATCGTACGGTCTTCGGATCGAGATCCGGATTCGCGTCGTAGAGCGCTTCGCCGATTTCACGGCTGTCTGTCCACTTCAGTCCCATATTAATGCTCGCGTGCGTGGTTGATGGTGTAGCGTGGGAACTCCACGACCAGATCTTCATCGGTCACCGCTGCCTGGCAGCTTAAGCGGCTGTCTGGCTCCAGACCCCATGCTTTATCCAGCATGTCGTCTTCGTCTTCGGTGCTCTCGGCAAGAGAGTCAAAACCTTCACGCACGATGCAGTGGCAGGTGGTGCAGGCACAGGATTTTTCACAGGCGTGTTCCACTTCGATACCTGCACGCAGGGCTACATCGAGAATGGTTTCACCGGTCTTCGCTTCCAGAACAGCGCCATCCGGACAGAGGTCCGCATGAGGCAAAATTACAATCTTTGGCATATTAAACCTCGTCCACGGACTGGCCTTTCAGCGCGACGCGGACAGATTTGTCCATGCGGCGAGCAGCGAAGTCCTGGGTTTGTTTATCAACGTTTTTAATGGCTTCTTCTATTGCGTCAGCGTCATCGCCTACTGCGACAGCGCTTAAGCGCGCGGCAGCGTCGTCAATCACCTGGCGCTCAGCGGCGCTTAACAGCGCGGCATCGGCAGCGAGCGCGCCGTTCAGGCTCTCCAGCACGCGGGCGGCTTCAACTTTTTGTTCAGCCAGCATACGCGCCTTCACATCCTGCTCGGCGTAGCTCATTGAGTCCTGAATCATGGAGGCGATTTCGCCATCGGTCAGGCCGTAGGACGGCTTAACCTGAATAGACGACTCGACACCGGTCGATTTTTCCATCGCCGTGACGCTCAGCAGACCGTCGGCGTCCACCTGGAAGGTGACGCGAATATGCGCCCCGCCCGCCGGCAGCGCCGGGATTCCGCGCAGCGCAAAGCGGGCCAGAGAACGGCAGTCCTGCACCAGCTCGCGTTCGCCCTGCATCACGTGGATGGACATCGCGGTCTGGCCGTCTTTAAAGGTGGTGAACTCCTGCGCGCGCGCCACCGGAATGGTGGTGTTACGCGGGATCACTTTCTCCACCAGGCCGCCCATGGTTTCTAAGCCCAGCGACAGCGGGATGACGTCCAGCAGCAGCATTTCGCTGTCCGGCTTGTTGCCAACCAGAATATCGGCCTGAATCGCGGCGCCGACGGCAACCACTTTGTCCGGGTCGATGGAGGTCAGCGGCGTGCGGCCAAAGAATTCGCCCACGCGCTCGCGCACCAGCGGCACGCGGGTCGAACCGCCCACCATGACCACTTCCAGCACTTCGCTAGCCTCAACGCCGGCATCTTTCAATGCGCGACGGCAGGCCAGTAAGGTGCGTTTCACCAGCGGGGCAATCAGATCGCTGAACTGATCGCGAGAGATCTCACCCTGCCAGCCCGCAACATTGACGGTAACCGTCTGCGCATCGCTCAGGGCGATTTTGGCGTCGATGGCCGCATCCAGCAGTTCACGCTGTATGCGCGCATCGCTGCGATCGCTGATGCCCGCCTGCTCGCGGATGTAGTCCGCCAGCAGATGGTCGAAGTCATCGCCGCCCAGCGCGGAATCCCCGCCGGTCGCCAGCACTTCAAATACCCCGCGGCTCAGGCGCAGGATAGAGATATCAAACGTCCCGCCGCCGAGATCGTAAACCGCGATCACCCCTTCCTGACCAGAATCGAGGCCGTAGGCAATCGCCGCCGCCGTCGGTTCGTTCAGCAGACGCAGCACGTGCAGGCCCGCCAGACGCGCGGCGTCTTTGGTGCCCTGACGCTGTGCATCATCAAAGTAAGCGGGAACGGTGATCACCACGCCGTCCAGATCGCCGCCGAGCGTCGCCGTAGCACGCTCCGCCAGCGCTTTGAGGATGTCAGCAGAAACACGAATCGGGTTCAGCAGACCGGCCGCGGTCGCAATCATCGGCAGGCCGTTTTCACTGGCCTGCAGCTGATACGGCAGATGCGGGTAGCGGGTCTGAATATCGGCCAGCGAGCGGCCCATCATGCGCTTGACGGAGCTGATGGTATTCGCCGGATCGCGCGCGGCGTTAGCGCGAGCGTCATAGCCGACCGCGCGACCCTGCTGCTGGTAGTGGACCACGGAAGGCAGCAGATGGCGGCCCTGCTCGTCAGCCAGCGTTTCCGCCTGGCCGCTGCGCACGGTCGCCACGAGGGAATTGGTGGTGCCCAGATCGATACCCACCGCCAGACGACGCTGGTGCGGTGCGGCACTTAAGCCAGGCTCACTAATTTGTAATAAGGCCATAATTGCTTCCGAAATTAAAAATCGAGCAGCTTTTCTTCGAGTTGTTCAGCACTGCTTCGCAGTTTATCGAGAAAACGGAGTTTGCGCACAGTTTCTGCCGCCACGTTCCAGGTCTCGTTGTTCAGTTGCTCCACCATCTGCTGATGGCGGGTATCGAACATGCCCTTCACGCGCGTGATGAAGCTTTCCAGACGCGCTTCGTCTTTGGCCTGTTCAATCTCATCCAGCTCTTCGCGCAGCTCCAGCTGCTCCATCAGAAACGCCGTGTCGCGCACGGTGTGCTGTTCGCTCGCCAGATCAAAACCGTGGAGCGAGAGCAGATACTCAGCGCGCGCCAGCGGATGGCGCAACGTCTGCCAGGCCTGGTTGATGGTCGCGGATTGCGACACCGCAGCCAGCTGCTCTGCCTGAGTACCGCTCGCGAATTTGTCCGGATGGTACTGACGCTGCAGATCCTGAAAACGGATCGTCAGCGCCTGAAGATCGATCGGGTATTGAGCGGGTAGTCCGAAGAGAGTGAAGTAATCCATAACAATCTCAGGGGTAGCCTGTTAGAACAAACCCCACGCGTAGCGGGTAACGCCACGGTGGGGTTTCGGATGACGCGCGGTTAAACGTGGAAGCTTTCGCCGCAACCACACTCGTCTTTGACGTTCGGGTTCGTAAATTTGAACCCTTCGTTCAGCCCTTCTTTGACGAAGTCCAGCTGAGTGCCGTTGAGGAATTGCAGGCTTTTGCCATCGACCACCACCTTCACGCCCTTGTCTTCAAACACGATGTCGTCAGACGCCGGCTCGTCAACAAACTCCAGTACGTAAGCCATACCAGAACAGCCGGAGGTACGTACGCCCAGTCGCAGGCCAAAGCCTTTACCACGGTTCGCCAGAAAAGAGCTTACTCGCGCGGCAGCGCTGTCGCTAAGGGTAATCGACATACTCAAACCTCAATTATTTTGCTTCACGTTTGCTTTTGTAATCCGCAATGGCGGCTTTGATCGCGTCTTCTGCCAGAATTGAGCAGTGAATTTTCACCGGTGGCAGTTCGAGTTCTTCAGCAATATCCGTGTTCTTGATTGCCTGTGCTTCGTCCAGAGACTTGCCCTTCACCCATTCGGTGACGAGGGAGCTGGACGCGATAGCAGAACCGCAGCCGTAGGTCTTGAAGCGCGCGTCTTCAATGATACCTTCATTGTTGACTTTAATCTGCAACTTCATCACGTCGCCACACGCTGGCGCACCGACCATGCCGCTACCAACAGATTCGTCGCTGTTGTCAAAAGAGCCAACGTTGCGCGGGTTTTCGTAATGATCGATGACTTTTTCGCTGTATGCCATGATTGAATTCTCCTTATGTACCGATTAGTGATGTGACCATTCAATGCTGTTCAGATCCACGCCCTGCTTGAACATTTCCCACAGTGGAGAAAGGTCGCGCAGACGGCCAATGGAGTTGCGAACCAGCTTGATGGTGTAGTCAATCTCTTCTTCGGTAGTGAAACGACCTAAAGAGAAACGGATAGAGCTGTGTGCCAGCTCGTCAGTCATACCCAGCGCGCGCAGCACGTAGGATGGCTCAAGGCTTGCAGACGTACAGGCAGAACCGGAAGAAACCGCCAGGTCTTTCAGCGCCATGATCAACGACTCGCCTTCAACATAGTTGAAGCTGACGTTGAGGATGTTCGGTGCGCCCTGCTCGAGATCGCCGTTCAGATACACTTCTTCCATATCTTTCACGCCGTCCCACAGACGGTTACGCAGCGTGCGCAGGCGTGCCATCTCGGTTTCCATCTCTTCTTTTGCAATGCGGTAGGCTTCGCCCATGCCCACGATCTGGTGAACAGGCAGCGTACCGGAACGCATGCCGCGCTCGTGACCACCGCCGTGCATCTGTGCTTCGATGCGGATACGCGGTTTACGACGAACGTACAGCGCGCCGATGCCTTTCGGGCCATAGATTTTGTGGCCGGAGAAGGACATCAGGTCAACTTTCAGCTGGCTCAGGTCGATAGGCAGTTTGCCCACGCTCTGGGTCGCGTCCACGTGGTAGATGATACCGCGCGCGCGGCACATTTCGCCGATGGTCGCGATGTCTTGTACCACGCCGATTTCGTTGTTGACGTGCATGATGGAGACCAGAATGGTGTCATCACGCATGGCCGCTTCGAGCTCTTTCAGATCGATGATGCCGTTGCTCTGTGGCGCCAGATAGGTGACTTCGTACCCTTCACGCTCCAGCTGGCGGCAGGTGTCCAGCACGGCTTTGTGTTCGGTTTTGCTGGTGATAATGTGCTTGCCTTTTTTCTGATAAAAGTTGGCTGCACCTTTGATCGCCAGGTTGTCGGATTCGGTCGCACCGGAGGTGAAAACAATCTCACGCGGGTCGGCACCCACCAGGTCAGCAATCTGATTACGGGCGATATCAACCGCCTCTTCAGCATGCCAGCCAAAACGGTGTGAACGGGAAGCTGGGTTACCAAAGTTTCCGTCCAGGGTCAGACACTGCATCATTTTCTCGGCAACACGCGGGTCCACCGGCGTGGTTGCGGAGTAATCGAGATAAATCGGTAATTTCATTGCTCTTTAAACTCCGTACATCGCTTCAATGCAAGGAATCAGGCAACCGGCTGGATGTACGACCGAGTACACGGGGCGAGTCTACGCCCCGGCCTGATTCTGAAATACTTATCGTTTTATTACGCGCGTAATTTGACGTCGATAGCGTCCTGCGCGCGGGTGCTGCGTTGGGAATCATGGCTGTGCTGACGGCCCGAAACATCCAGAACTTCCTGGTTATTCACCAGCTCACCGAGGGTGATGTTGTTCAGGAAGCCGGTCAGACGGTCGCTCAGATCGCGCCACAGCGCGTGGGTCAGGCATTTATCGCCGCCCTGGCAGCCGCCTTTACCCTGGCAACGGGTCGCGTCAACGGATTCGTCAACGGCGCTGATCACTTCGCCAACTGCAATACTGCCCGCGTCTTTACCCAGCAGATAACCGCCGCCTGGGCCACGAACGCTGGAAACCAGTCCATTTTTACGCAGTCTGGAGAACAGCTGTTCCAGATAAGAGAGGGAGATCCCCTGTCGTTCAGAAATATCAGCCAACGGAACCGGGCCCGCTTCGGAGTTGAGCGCAACGTCCAGCATCGCGGTCACGGCATAACGCCCTTTAGATGTCAGTCTCATGTCTTACTTAACCTCAAACTCGCCCCTGCCCGGGGTTTTTTATTGTAAAATGGGGTATTGCATAGCAGGGCCAAGTCTGACATTCCTGACTAAAATGGTCAACTATTTACTTGACTGTTTTAGTCAGGTATTTAACCTTCTGTGCCGTTTTTTTGTCGGGTGGCGCTTCGCTTACCCGACCTGCGGTTTTGTAGGCCGGATAAGCGAAGCGCCACCCGGCGAACAGACGACACTACTCTTTATTTTTCTGCTCAATCGACGCCAGGATCCCGCGCAGGATGTTCAGCTCCTGGCTTTCCGGACGCGCGCGGGTGAACAGACGGCGCAGCTTGTTCATCACCTGACCCGGGTGGCCTTCGCGGATGAAACCGGTCGAGAGCAGCGTCTGCTCCAGGTGACCGTAGAAACGCTCAAGGTCGTCCACCAGCGGGTAAGCCGTCTCTTCTTTAGGCTCAACCTCTTTTTCCTGCGTTGCGAGCCACGCCATACGCACTTCATAAGCGATAACCTGCACCGCCATCGCCAGGTTCAGCGAGCTGTACTCCGGGTTTGCCGCAATCGCCACGTGATAATGACACTTCTGCAGCTCGTCGTTGGTCAGGCCAACGCGCTCGCGGCCGAACACCAGCGCAACCGGTGCTTGTTCAGCCTCAGAGACACTTTTCAGGCCGCATTCACGCGGATCGAGCATTGGCCACGGCAGCGTGCGCGAACGCGCGCTGGTACCGACAACGAGGCTGCAGCCGGCCAGCGCTTCGTCAAGGGTATCGACGATCTGGGCGTTGCCGATCACGTCGCTGGCTCCGGCCGCCAGGGCGATGGCCTGCGAGTCTGGCTTCACCAGCGGGTTAACCAGCCACAGGTTCGTTAAGCCCATGGTTTTCATAGCGCGGGCAACGGAGCCCATGTTGCCGGTGTGCGATGTTTCGACCAGCACGATTCGAATGTTTTGCAGCATAATTTTTAATGTCTGGATTCAGTGTCTGAAGAATATTCGGGCATATTATCATAAACGGGAGACATAATCCGATCCCGCTGCTATACTCTGCGCCGATTTTCCTGTTCTTTAACATCCAGTGAGAGAGACCGATGCATCCGATGCTGACCATCGCCGTGCGCGCAGCGCGCAAGGCGGGTAATGTAATTGCCAAACACTACGAAACGCCAGACTCCGTAGAAACCAGCCAGAAAGGCAGCAATGATTTCGTGACGAACGTCGATAAAGCCGCAGAAGCGATTATTATCGAAACGATCCGCAAATCTTACCCACAGCACACCATCATCACCGAAGAAAGCGGTGAACATGAAGGTACCGATCAGGATGTTCAATGGGTTATCGATCCACTGGATGGCACCACCAACTTCGTCAAACGCCTGCCACACTTCTCTGTGTCTATCGCCGTACGCATTAAAGGCCGTACTGAAGTCGCCGTTGTGTACGATCCAATGCGTAACGAACTGTTCACCGCGACCCGCGGTCAGGGCGCGCAGCTGAACGGCTACCGTCTGCGCTGCAGCAACGCACGCGATCTTGACGGCACCATCCTGGCGACCGGTTTCCCGTTCAAGGCGAAACAGCACGCGACCACCTATATGAATATCCTCGGCAAACTGTTCACCGAATGCGCGGACTTCCGTCGCACCGGTTCTGCTGCGCTGGATCTGGCCTACGTTGCCACCGGCCGCGTTGACGGTTACTTCGAACTCTCACTGAAGCCATGGGATTTTGCAGCGGGCGAACTGATCGCGCGTGAAGCAGGCGCCATTGTGTGTGACTTCACCGGCGGCCATAACTATATGTCTACCGGCAACATCGTTGCGGGTAACCCACGCGTTGTTAAAGCCATGCTGGCAAACATGCGTGATGAACTGAGCGATGCGCTGAAGCGTTAATCCAGTTTGTTAAGCCCGGTGGCGCTACGCTTACCGGGCCTACAAAATCCCTCAGCACGCTAGAAAGGCCGCAATCCCCTTCCCACCGGCACCGCGCTCATCCACATCGTCACCGCTGCCACCAGCAGAATCACTCCCCCCGCCAGCGCAAGCGTTGTCCACCCTATCTGTCGCCACAGCACCGGCGTTTTACTGCCGCTGAGTTTGACCGCCAGCTGACGGAAGCTGTGAACCAGCAGCGCTAAAGACGAAATGGTGAGAGAGGTTCCTGCCGCCATCGCCACCGCCGAGAGCATTCCCCAGCCAAAGACACCTATTATCTTACTGAACAGCAGCACCATAATGGCACCCGAGCACGGGCGCATCCCCATCGAGAGAATAATCATCAGCCGGGCGCGCCAGTCGTCGCCGTTCTGTAATTGTTCCTGCGTGGGCAGATGCTGATGACCGCAGCCGCAGTGTTCATCATGAACGTGGTGCGGCGTAAAGGATTTGAATGTGGGCTTTTTCAGCAGCGCGCGCAGTTTTTTCAGCGCCCGCCAGCAGAGGATCAGCCCCAGCACGCCCACCAGCGCATAGCTGCCCTTCTCCAGCCAGAAGCTGCTCATGTGCAGCTGGCGCGCCGGAAGCTGTAATAGCGAAAGCACAACAACAACCAGCGCAATCGCCACGCCGCCCTGAAGCAGCGAAGAGGCCAGCGTCAGGCCGATGCTCGATTTCAGCTTAGACGGATGGGTGGCAAGCCAGGTGGTGATGACGATTTTGCCGTGCCCCGGCCCCAGCGCGTGCAGAACGCCATAGACAAAACTGAACGCCAGCAGCGAGCCGCCCGCTTTGGCCGGGTTCTCGGCCACCGCCTTCAGCAGTCCGCTCATCTGCTGGTTGACTTCACGCTGCCAGATAATGCTTTTCATCATCACCTGCGGCCAGGCCTGCCACAGCCACAGCGCCCCGCAAACCGCGAACAGCAAAAAGAGCGCCAGCGGCCAGAGGTGAAGCCAGCGACGCGGCTTGCGGATGGGAGAGGAGATCACTGACATTGTAACGTCACCTCCTGCGCGAACTGTTTACCCAGCTCCATGTCCTCAGGCGGGGCATCTGCTTTATCCAGCGAGATCGCAAAGTTCAGCGTCTCTTCGCTGGGTTTCGGGGTGTGCACGCCAATTTTGCAGCTTTTTTGCAGCGCGTCCGGCAGCCGTACGTCGCTGTCTTTGTCATAGCGCATGTCGACATAGTAAGTAGGGTCAAAAGTGGAAAAGCGGTACGTTTGCCCGGCCAGCGGCTGAGGATGCGCCAGCGGAAGCACGAACGTCAGCACCGCCTGATGCCCGTCACGCGTCATCCCGTATTCCGTTGGACGGTTCTGAAATTTGACCTTTTGTCCGTTATGCCAGAATTCGGTGAAGTAGTGCTGGCCGAGCACGTTGGCCATTACTTCCGCTGCCAGCTTTTTCCAGATGTCGTCGCCGGGCTTCGCGTTTCCCGCATCATAGAGCAGGTCAGCCGAGGTGATTTCATCCATCGTCCAGCGCATTTTCAGGCCGCTCAGCTGCGTGCCGTCGGTGACCAGCTCGGTCTGGAGGCCAATAAAACTGTGAGGGTGGGCGCTGGCGGTGAAGGTGATAACCGCCAAAAATAACGCCATCGCACTTTGTTTAACTGTTTGCATCAATTCCTCACGTCAAAAATTCTGTGATGTTCCCCTGCAATCCTGAGTGAAAGGCCTGCCGGCGCGCTTTTCAGCGCTCATCCTTTAGCTATTCTTATCAAACATTCACACTGGATACCCGACAGATGATGACGACGCTTGAAATTCCATCTGTGCTTTCCAGTTCGCAGCGCCGCTGCCAGGTGCTTTTGATGCTTTACCTGCCCGATGCTGCCGTCACCGCACAGAGCATAATCGCTGCCAACGGCGTGGACGACGCGATGGCACGGCAAGATATAGCCGAGACGCGCGATGAAATCCAGCGCTATCACCGGCTGGATATCGTTGCGCACCACGACGGCTGCTACCGGATTGAAGGCACAGCCCTGAATCAGCGTTTATGCCTGCTGCACTGGCTGCGCCGGGCGCTGCGGCTCTGCCCGCAGTTTGTCTCGCACCAGTTTACCCCCGCATTAAAAACCGCGCTTAAACAACACGGCATCGCGCGCCCGCTTTACGACGATGCGAACCTGCGGGCGCTGATCGGCTTCTGCTCACGCAAGCTGCAGCGCCAGTTTGAATGCCGCGATGTGCAGTTTTTACAGCTCTATCTGCAATATTGTCTTATTCAGCACCAGCTCGGGAATACGCCGCAGTTTTCGCATGCCCAGCGCAGCTGGACCCAGTCGCGGGGAGAGTATTTTACGGCGCAGGAGATTGTCCGCCACTGGAAGCGGCGCGTGCCGCAGGGCGCGCACGTGGATGAACAGCTGTTTCTGGCGCTGCTGTTTATGATGCTCCGCACGCCCGATCCGGTTCTTGATAAGCACCAGCAGGATCAGCGTCTACGCCGGGCCATCGTGCGCATGGTGGCCCGTTTTCGCTCGCAGACCGGAATGAACTTCAGCGATGAGCAGGGGCTGACCGATCAGCTTTATATCCATCTGGCTCAGGCGCTGGACCGTTCGCTGTTTGAGATCGGCATCGACAACAGCCTGCCGGAGGAGATCCACCGCCTTTATCCCCGGCTGTTACGCACCACGAAAGAGGCGCTGTTTGAGCTGGAGGCGGAGTTTGGGCTTCGTTTTTCCGACGAAGAGATGAGCCTCGTGGCGGTAATTTTCGGCGCCTGGCTGATGCAGGAGACCGATCTGCATGAAAAACAGGTGATCCTGCTGACGGGAGACGATAAAGCCAGTGAGGAACAGATCGAACAGCAGCTTCGCGAGCTGACGCTGCTGCCGCTCAACATTCGCTACCTGACGCTGCAGGCTTTCCAGAAAGAGGGGGCGCCGCGCGAAGCCGCGCTGGTTATCACCCCCTACCCGACGGCCCTGCCGCTGTTCTCGCCGCCGCTGATCCATGCCGTTGAGACACTGAACGCGCAGCAGCAAGAACATATTCGCGCCATGCTGGAATCATAGCGACGCGCGGGCGGCCACTTTAGGTCGAACAACAATGGCGGGCAAGGCGACGAGCGCCATCACCCAGAAGACGCCGTGCCCCAGATGCTGATAGAGGAACCCCGCAAACACCGTCATGATCGCGATACTGCCCCCCATTGCCACTGCCGAATAGACGGCCTGCAGGCGAATCACGTCCCCGCCCTCGCGCGCTGCGATATAGCGCATGGCCGCCAGATGGCACACGGTAAAGGTGCCGCAGTGAAGAATTTGCGCCACAATCAGCCACGGCAGATCGGTCGTCCAGCCCATAATCCCCCAGCGCGCCACGCCGCACACGGCGGAAAGCAGCAGCAGGTCACGCGCGCCAAAGCGACGGAACAGTTTTTTGCTCAGGGCAAAGATAATGACTTCGGCCACCACGCCCAGCGACCACAGATAGCCCACGGCGGAAGCGGAATATCCTGCGCCTTGCCAGTAGATGGCGCTGAAACCATAGTACGCCGCATGTGCCCCCTGAAGGAGGCATACGCACGCCAGAAAACGCCAGCTCTGTGCGACCAGGCTCCGCCATGCGGGCCAGCCCGCGCTCTCCTGATGGCGACTTTCCCCTTGCGGCATCACCGACGGTCGCAGAAGCATGCCCAGCAGCATCGAGGCAATACCGATACTCAGCAGGGCAAGAATGGCGCGGTAATCGTAAAGGCTGACCAGTTTGCCCACCAGCGCCGAGCCAATCACAAAGGCGATAGAGCCCCACAGGCGCACGCGACCGTAGTCCATGGTGATCTGTTTCTGCCAGGTGTTCGCCAGGGCATCCGTCAGCGGCACCAGCGGTGAGAAGAACAGGTTAAAGCCGACCATCACCACCATCAGCCAGGCAAACTGGTGGCTGACCCAGAAGCAGGTCACAAAGACCAGGGTCAGCAGAGCCAGAATGCGTACGGCCTTGATCAATAAGGAGGGATCGCTGACGCGCGGGGCGATCAGCAGGCTGCCGAGGAAACGCGCCACCAGCCCGGCCCCCAGCAGGACGCCGATGGTCTCAGGCGTCAGGCCGATACCCTTAAGCCAGACGCTCCAGAAAGGCAGAAAAATGCCGTAGCTAAAGAAATAGGTGAAATAACTGAGCGCCAGCCAGCGCGTGGAATGCAAGACCATGAATCCCTCCCGAAATCGAGGCCATAGTCTGGCGAGAATATAAAAATTAAGCAAGTAGATAGCCTGCTATAAATTAACGAAAAATTAACATCTTGTGCAGTCGTCTGGCTTATGGCAGGGAATGAAAATGTGTATTACGTTTAAATTACTCCACTTGCAGAGGTATTTCTGCCATGAACTCACTACGTTATCTCGATTTTGGTCAGTCGCATCATCTGCTGCTGCTCATTGGCCGCATCGCGCTTGTCGTGCTGTTTATTATCTTTGGTTACCCGAAACTGACGGGGTTTAGCGGTACCGTACAGTATATGACCTCGCTGGGTACGCCGATGCCCATGCTGGCGGCCATTATTGCGGTGGTGATGGAAGTGCCTGCTGCGATCCTGATCGTACTGGGCTTTTTCACCCGCCCTCTCGCGGTACTGTTTGTGTTCTACACCCTCGGAACGGCGGTGATTGGGCATCACTACTGGGATATGACCGGTGATGCAGTCGTACCGAATATGATTAACTTCTACAAAAACGTCAGTATTGCTGGCGCCTTTATTTTGCTGGCGATTGTCGGGCCTGGCGCCATCTCCCTGGACCGGCGTTAAGCCATAAAAAAAGGCCGCATGCGCGGCCTTTTTTATTTCTGCAGGGCAGAGAAATTATGCGTATACCGGGAAGCGTGCGCAGATATCCAGAACTTTACCTTTGACGCGCTCGATAACCGCTTCGTCATTGATGTTGTCCAGAACGTCACACATCCAGCCCGCCAGCTCTTTTACTTCCGCTTCTTTAAAGCCGCGGCGGGTTACGGCCGGAGAACCGATACGGATACCGGAGGTCACGAACGGGCTCTTCGGATCGTTTGGCACGCTGTTTTTGTTCACGGTGATGTTGGCGCGGCCCAGGGCAGCGTCAGCTTCTTTACCGGTCAGGTTCTTATCAACCAGATCCAGCAGGAACAGGTGGTTTTCAGTCCCGCCGGATACCACTTTGTAGCCACGGTTCAGGAACACTTCCACCATCGCTTTGGCGTTCTTAGCAACCTGCTGCTGATAAACCTTGAATTCTGGCTCCATCGCTTCTTTCAGCGCGACCGCTTTTGCCGCGATAACGTGCATCAGCGGGCCGCCCTGCGCGCTTGGGAACACCGCGGAGTTCAGTTTTTTGTACAGCTCTTCGTCACCCCCCTTCGCCAGGATCAGGCCACCGCGTGGACCCGCCAGAGTTTTGTGGGTAGTGGTGGTCACAACGTGAGCGTGTGGAACCGGGTTAGGGTAAACGCCTGCGGCAATCAGGCCCGCTACGTGCGCCATGTCAACGAACAGGTAAGCACCGATGCTGTCTGCGATTTCGCGCATTTTTGCCCAGTCAACGATACCGGAGTAAGCAGAGAAGCCACCGATGATCATCTTCGGTTTGTGCTCTTTAGCCTGCTTCGCCATGTCTTCGTAGTCAATTTTACCGGACTCATCAATACCGTAAGGGATGATGTTGTACAGTTTGCCGGAGAAGTTAACCGGGGAGCCGTGAGTCAGGTGGCCGCCCTGCGCCAGGTTCATACCCAGAACGGTATCGCCCGGCTGCAGCAGCGCGGTGTAGACCGCGAAGTTAGCCTGAGAGCCAGAGTGCGGCTGGACGTTTGCATAGTCAGCGCCAAAAAGTTCTTTCGCACGATCGATAGCCAGCTGCTCAACGATATCAACGTACTCGCAACCGCCGTAATAGCGTTTGCCCGGGTAACCTTCAGCGTATTTGTTGGTCAGCTGAGAACCCTGCGCCTGCATCACGCGCGGGCTGGTGTAGTTTTCGGAGGCGATCAGTTCGATGTGCTCTTCCTGACGTACTTTTTCCTGCTCCATAGCCTGCCACAGTTCGGCATCATAATCGGCAATGTTCATTTCACGCTTTAACATCCGCATCTCCTGACTCAGCTAACAAGTAAATTTTGGCCTGAAAAGGCAGTCCTGTTGGACGACGGGCAACAGTATAACTGATTAGTTCTGTGATAACAGGTCTTGACAAACGATTTTACGCAAACGTTTTCCTACCCGCCACGCAAGGGTTTGAGGAATAAAGCGCTCGCCCTTTCCAGCGGATTTCTTTTCAGGTTTGTGATGCATATTTTTCATCTTGCAAAGAACCATTTACAACGCAGGGGTATTTTTTATAAGATGCATTTAAAATACATCATTTAAATAACATCAGAAGGACGCGCTCATGCTCGACGCTCAAACCATCGCTATCGTAAAAGCCACTATTCCCCTGCTGGTGGAAACCGGCCCTAAACTCACCGCCCATTTCTACGATCGCATGTTCACGCACAACCCGGAGCTCAAAGAGATTTTCAACATGAGCAACCAGCGTAACGGCGATCAGCGTGAAGCGCTGTTCAACGCCATCGCGGCTTACGCCAGCAATATTGAAAACCTGGCTGCGCTGCTGCCCGCGGTGGAAAAAATCGCGCAGAAACATACCAGCTTCCAGATCCAACCCGAGCAGTACAACATCGTCGGCACTCACCTGCTGGCGACGCTGGACGAAATGTTCAGCCCGGGTCAGGAGGTGCTGGACGCGTGGGGTAAAGCCTACGGGGTGCTGGCAAACGTGTTTATCAACCGTGAAGCACAGATTTACAGCGAAAACGCCAGCAAGAACGGCGGCTGGGAAGGCACCCGCGCGTTCCGCATCGTTAAGAAAACCCCGCGCAGCGCGTTAATCACCAGCTTCGAGTTTGAGCCGGTGGACGGTAAGCCGGTGGCCGATTACCAGCCAGGACAGTATCTGGGCGTGTGGCTGAAGCCTGAAGGTTTCCCGCATCAGGAGATCCGCCAGTATTCTCTTACCCGCAAGCCAAACGGCAAAGCCTACCGCATTGCGGTGAAGCGTGAGGACGGCGGTCAGGTTTCCAGCTGGCTGCACAACGAAGCTAACGTGGGCGACGTGGTCCATCTGGCCGCGCCAGCGGGCGACTTCTTCATGGCCGTTGAAGCGAATACCCCGGTGACGCTGATCTCTGCGGGCGTCGGCCAGACGCCGATGCTGGCGATGCTCGATACGCTGGCAAAATCACACCACGGTGCGCAGGTTAACTGGTTCCATGCCGCCGAAAACGGCGACGTGCACGCCTTTGCGGATGAGGTTAAAACGCTCGGAGCCTCCCTGCCGCGTTTCACCGCGCACACCTGGTATCGTCTGCCGACGGAAGCAGACCGCGTAGCCGCACGGTTTGACAGCGAAGGTCTGATGAATTTAAGCCAGATGGAAGGGGCGTTTAGCGCGCCGGACATGCAGTTCTACGTCTGCGGGCCGGTGGCGTTTATGCAGTATGCCGCGAAGCAGCTGGTGGGGCTGGGTGTGAACAAAGACAGCATTCATTACGAGTGCTTCGGCCCGCATAAGGTGCTGTAATCGCCCGGCGGCGCTTCGCTTGCGCGGGCCTACGAAGAGTTTTGTAGGCCGGGTAAGCGCAGCGCCACCCGGCAAGAACGTTAAATCGCCGCGTCGTCTTCTTCGCCGGTACGGATACGGATCACGCGCGCCACGTCAAAGACGAAGATTTTACCATCGCCAATCTTGCCGGTCTGCGCCGTGCGGATAATGGTGTCCACACAGGTGTCGACGATATCGTCGCTGACCACGATTTCAATTTTCACTTTCGGCAGAAAGTCGACCATGTACTCTGCGCCACGGTAAAGCTCGGTGTGGCCTTTCTGACGACCAAAACCTTTCACTTCCGTCACAGTCATCCCGGTGATGCCAACTTCCGCCAGCGCTTCACGCACATCATCCAGTTTGAAAGGTTTAATAATCGCATCAATCTTTTTCATGGTGGGTCCTTAAACTCTTGCCTGTAAGCTGCCTCGTAATCGATTGCTCACAGTACCATATTCAGGCAAATTTTGCGGTACTACTCTTTAAAATCGTTCGCTTCCAGCTCGTGGCGCGAGAGCAGCTTGTAAAACTCGGTGCGGTTGCGTCCGGCCATGCGCGCCGCGTGGGTCACGTTGCCTTTGGTGATCTGCAATAGCTTGCGCAGATAGTTCAGCTCGAACTGGTTACGCGCTTCGGCAAACGTCGGCAAGGCCGTGTTTTCCCCTTCCAGCGCCTGCTCCACCAGCGCGTCGCTGATGACCGGTGAGGAGGTCAGCGCCACGCACTGCTCAATCACGTTTACCAGCTGACGGACGTTACCCGGCCAGCTTGCGGCCATCAGCCGCTTCATCGCATCGGTGGAAAACGCGCGCACGAACGGTTTATGGCGATCGGCCGCCTGGCGCAAAAGATGGTTCGCCAGCAGCGGGATGTCTTCCGCACGTTCGGCCAGCGCCGGGATCTTCAGGTTGACCACGTTCAGGCGGTAGTAGAGATCTTCGCGGAACTCGTTGCGGGCCATCACTTTTGGCAGATCGCGGTGGGTAGCGGAGATAATTCGCACGTTAATATCGATATCGCGGTTGCTGCCCAGCGGGCGCACTTTGCGCTCCTGCAGCACGCGCAGCAGCTTGACCTGCAGCGGCGCGGGCATGTCGCCAATCTCGTCCAGGAACAGCGTGCCGCCTTCCGCCGCCTGGAACAACCCTTCACGGCTGCTTACCGCACCGGTGAATGCGCCGCGGGCATGGCCAAACAGTTCGGATTCAAGCAGCTGCTCCGGGAGCGCGCCGCAGTTAATCGCAATAAAGGCGTTCTTGCTGCGCGGGCTGGCGTTATGAATTGCCTGCGCGAGGATCTCTTTCCCGGTTCCGCTCTGGCCGTTGATGAGCACGCTGACGTCCGACTGCGCCACCATCCTCGCCTGTTCCAGCAGGCGCAGCATCACGGGGCTGCGCGTGACGATAGATTCCCGCCAGGCTTCATCCCCCGCCGGAGCGGCATGTTCCAGCGCGCTGTCGATAGCCTTATACAGTGCGTCTTTGTCCACCGGCTTGGTCAGGAAGCTGAACACCCCCTGCTGCGTCGCGGCAACCGCATCCGGGATCGACCCGTGCGCGGTCAGGATAATCACGGGCATCCCCGGCTGCTGCTTCTGGATCTCCGCAAACAGCTGCAGGCCGTCCATTTCATCCATCCGCAGGTCGCTTATCACCAGATCGATTTTCTCGCGGCTGAGAATTTTCAGCCCCTCCAGCCCGCTTTCCGCGGTCACGACGCTGTAGCCTTCACTCACCAGACGCATCCCCAGCAGCTTTAACAGACCGGGATCGTCATCCACCAGTAAGAGATGGGCTGGTTTACGGCTCGTCATGCTTCACATCCTCTTGTTTCGGCGTATCGCTGTCCGGCGCAGCGGAAGAACTCCCCGGCTGATATTTACGCGACGAGAGCTGTCTTTCGATATCGGTCAGGTTCTCCAGCTTACGCGTCGTGGTATCCAGCTGCGTACGTAAATGTTGCTGCTGTTGGCGCAGCGTATCCAGCTCGCTATCGGTTGACTGTTGCAGCTTGCTGTAGCGGGAGCGCTCTTCAGAAAGCTGAAGCTGTAGCGTCTGCCCCTCGCGCCAGAGCTGGTATACCGGGCGAATCTGTACCGGAAGATTGACGACAAAGGTGTCCAGCCGGGTCACGTTGGCGCGGCGTTCGACGGGGGTGATTTTCGCATCTGCGAGTAAAATCCCACGCTTGAACGCGTCCTGCCAGGTATCATCATCCAGCATCGCCGCTTTCGCGCGGGCGTCGACCGGCGCCAGACGCTGGGCGCAATCTATCCCGCGCAGCCAGAACAGCGGGTTACTTTCGACGTCATGGCCTGAGAGGTTCCAGATGTCGTCACAGCGGGTTGAGAGGAAATCAGCCAGCTGGTTATCGGGCCATTTATCTTCTTGTTTATCGCTAATCGCACTTTGCGGCACATGGGAAACACACCCTGCCAGAAATACACAGGGCAGGCTCAGGCGAAACGTGCTGCGGGAAAACACCGCGCGTACGGCGCGGGAAAAGACGTGTGACATACTCACCAGACATAGATTCATTTTATTGATTTTTCCGGCTCAGGGGCAGTTCAATACGGAAGCAAACATCCGAACGTTCGTCCGTGGCGATGTTAAGCTCACCCTGCATGCGTCGTATGCAGTCCCGGGCGATGCTTAAGCCCAGACCACTGCCTTTCACCGCACCTTTACGCTGATGACTCCCCTGGAAAAAGGGCTCGAAGATCATGGTTTTTTCGTCATCGGGGATCGGGGTGCCGGTGTTAGCGACGTCTATAAACACCCGGGAACCCTTCGTATAGCTTCGGATATAAATGTTACCGGATTCAGTACCATAGTGCACCGCATTGGAATAAAGATTATCCAGCACGCTCATTAGCAGCATGGGTTCAGCGAGACAGGTCGGCGCATTCAGCTCTACACCGGTATGCATCATTTTAGCTCTTGCTGGCAGGCTATGGGCGGAGATCACCATATCCACCAGCGGTTCAATGTCGACGTTTTCCAGTACGACCGCTCCGTCAGCCAGCTTGCGGTTGTAATCCAGCAGCTGCTCAATCAGCTTCTGCAGATTGCGACTGCTGTTATCCAGGATCTCGACAATTTCTTTCTGTTCGGGCGTAAGCGGCCCAGCCACTTCGTCCGCCAGCAGCTCCGTCCCTTCGCGCATGCTGGCCAGCGGCGTTTTAAGCTCATGGGAGATATGGCGCAGGAACTGATGACGCTGTGATTCAAGCCACGCCAGGCGCTCGGACAGCCAGATGATACGCTGACCGACGGAACGCAATTCGCGGGGACCTTTAAAAGCGACCGTATCCCCGAGCGATTTCCCCTCCCCCAGGCGGTTGATCATCCGCTGGATACCCTTCACCGGGCCGATGATCATGCGGGTAAAGAGCAGCACCAGCCCGAGGCTCACGAGGAACAGCACCAGCGCCTGCCAGCCGAAGAACTGGCCGCGCTCGGCAATCTCCTGCTGAAGCTGCTGGCCACGAGAGAAAATTACCGTGCGGGTTGACTGCACCATCTCGGTATTGGCGTTGGCGAAGGCTTCCAGGCGCGCGGCGGCGGCGGTATCGGGTCCACTGTTGTGGCACTGCAGCTGCGCAAGATCGTTCAGATCCTGACGTAACGCCTGATACAGCTTGTCGTCAGGCAATACGCCGGCGTGGGCGTCCAGCATTTCGCTGTAGCGCTTGCGCTGACTCTGGTACACCTTTTCCAGCGTGCGATCGTCAAGCACGCAGTACTGACGATAGCTACGCTCCATCTCAAGCGCGGCGTTGGTCATGGCTTCACTGCGTCTTGCGTCAATAAGCGTCGTGCGGTTCGTCAGTGCCGCCTGGGCACTCAACGCGTTCAGGCTTTGCCAGGCCTGCCAGGCAAGGATCAGCAACGGCAGCAGGATCAGCAGGAAGGCCATCATCACGAGCTGTCGCAGGGAACGGGGAAAAACGGGCCAGCGTTTCAACGCATTACTCTCTTAATGGGGATATACGCAGAGCGTAACTGAGTCTGCCCTTCAGATACAACAAAGCCGGGTAAAAACCCGGCTTTGTCATGGAATGAGGCGGTGCCTAACTCGACGTTTCGCCCTGGCCTGATAAAGCATCGCTATGATCAGTAGTTGGACGGCAGGCACCTTTTTGTGCGTCATTCGAAGTTTATGTAGCACGTCCCGAAGGGGCTGACATAAGAAGGTGAATGAGCCACTGGTTAATATTATGCAACACCCATGCCAAAATGCAAAACAAAATATTAACACATTGAAATATATGATTTTTACCCGTTTAACCGGTTAATTATCGGTTGAATGATTTCCAGGCTAAGTGTCGCTGTTCAGCAACACCTTAACGGGAACCTTTTCTACAGTATATAAATCAATAGGTTAAATGTCTCCTTTTGGAGACACCCAAACCAGAGGGTTGTCGCGATTTTGCGACAGAGACAAAAAAGCCCGGTGGCGCTCGCGCCTACCGGGCCTACAGTCAGGATGCTGAAACTTAACCCAGCTGCTTACGGGCGTTGCGGAAGATGCGCATCCACGGGCTGTCCTCGCCCCAGTTTTCCGGGTGCCAGGAGTTGCTCACGGTGCGGAACACGCGTTCCGGATGCGGCATCATGATGGTGGCACGACCGCTTTCGCTGGTCACCGCCGTAATACCGTTGACGGAACCGTTCGGGTTAGCCGGATAGGTTTCTGTTACCTTGCCGAAGTTATCGACAAAGCGCAGCGCTACCAGACCTTTGCTCTCCAGCTGAGCCAGATGCGCAGCATCACGCACCTCTACCTGACCTTCACCGTGGGAAACGGCGATTGGCATCTGTGAACCGACCATACCCTGCAGCAGCAGAGACGGGCTCTGGGTCACTTCCACCAGGCTGAAGCGCGCCTCAAAGCGGTCTGACTGGTTACGCACAAAGCGCGGCCAGGCTTCGCTGCCCGGGATCAGCTCGCGCAGGTTAGACATCATCTGGCAGCCGTTACACACGCCCAGCGCCAGCGTCTGCGGACGGTGGAAGAAGGTTTCGAACTCGTCGCGCACGCGGCTGTTGAACAGAATGGACTTCGCCCAGCCTTCGCCCGCGCCCAGCACGTCGCCGTAGGAGAAGCCGCCGCACGCCACCAGCGCCTGGAAATCTTCCAGACCGGTACGTCCGGCCAGCAGATCGCTCATGTGGACGTCGATAGCGTCAAAGCCCGCGCGGTGGAAGGCAGCCGCCATCTCAACGTGGGAGTTAACGCCCTGCTCGCGCAGCACCGCCACTTTCGGACGCGCACCGGTCGCAATGTACGGCGCGGCGATGTCTTCGTTGATGTCGAAGGAGAGCTTCACGTTCAGGCCTGGATCCTGATCATTGGCCTTCGCGTTGTGCTCCTGATCGGCACATTCCGGGTTATCACGCAGGCGCTGCATCTGCCAGGTGGTTTCCGCCCACCACATGCGCAGCGTGGTGCGGCTTTCGCTGAACACGGCGTGACCGTCAGCTTCAATGACGAAGCGGTCGCCCTGAACGGCTTTACCCAGATAGTGTACGCAGTCAGCCAGGCCATGCTGCGCCAGAATCGCTTCAACCGCATCGCGATCCGCCGCACGCACCTGAATCACGGCGCCCAGCTCTTCGTTGAACAGCGCCGCCAGACGGTCTTCGCCAAGCGTCGCAATGTTCGCTTCCACGCCACAGTGGCCGGTGAAGGCCATCTCTGCCAGGGTCACCAGCAGGCCGCCGTCGGAACGGTCGTGGTAGGCCAGCAGCTTACGCTGCGCCACCAGCGCCTGGATGGCGTCGTAGAAGCCTTTCAGCTGCGCTACGTCGCGCACGTCGGCTGGCTTATCGCCGAGCTGACGGTAAACCTGCGCCAGCGCGGTAGCGCCCAGCGCGTTGTGGCCTTTACCCAGGTCAATCAGCAGCAGGGCGTTATCTTCGGTCACCAGCTGCGGCGTAACGGTGTGACGCACATCTTCCACGCGGGCAAACGCGGTGATCACCAGCGACAGCGGAGAGGTCATCTCGCGCTGCTCGTTGCCTTCCTGCCAGCGGGTTTTCATCGACATGGAGTCTTTGCCCACCGGAATGGTCAGGCCGAGGGCAGGACACAGCTCCTCACCCACCGCCTTCACGGCTTCATACAGGCCCGCGTCTTCGCCTGGGTGACCGGCAGCGGCCATCCAGTTTGCGGAGAGCTTAATACGTTTGATATCGCCAATCTGCGTCGCGGCGATGTTGGTCAGCGCTTCACCAACGGCCAGACGGGCAGAGGCCGCGAAGTCCAGCAGCGCGACCGGGGTGCGTTCACCCAGCGCCATCGCTTCGCCGTAGTAGCTGTCGAGGCTCGCGGTGGTCACGGCGCAGTTCGCCACCGGGATCTGCCACGGGCCGACCATCTGGTCGCGGGATACCATACCGGTCACGGTACGGTCGCCGATGGTCACCAGGAAGGTTTTCTCTGCCACAGCAGGCAGGTGCAGCACGCGGTTAACGGCTTCTGCCACGGTGATGCCCTGACGATCCAGCGCTTTGCCCGCCGCCTTACGGGTCTGCACGTCGCGGGTCATCTTCGGCGTTTTTCCGAGCAGGACGTCGAGCGGCAGATCGATCGGCTGGTTGTCGAAATGGGTGTCGCTCAGAGTCAGGTGCTGCTCTTCGGTCGCTTCACCGATGACGGCATACGGCGCGCGCTCGCGGCGGCACAGCTCGTCAAACAGCGGCAGCTGATCCGCCGCAACGGCCAGCACGTAGCGCTCCTGGGATTCGTTACACCAGATTTCCAGCGGGCTCATGCCAGGCTCATCGCTCAGGATGTCGCGCAGGTTGAAACGACCACCGCGGCCGCCGTCGCTCACCAGCTCCGGCATGGCGTTGGACAGACCGCCCGCGCCCACGTCGTGGATAAAGAGGATCGGGTTAGCATCGCCCAGCTGCCAGCAGCGGTCGATCACTTCCTGACAGCGACGCTCCATCTCCGGGTTGTCACGCTGCACGGACGCGAAGTCGAGATCCGCATCAGACTGGCCGGAGGCCATAGACGAGGCCGCACCGCCGCCCAGACCGATGTTCATTGCCGGGCCGCCGAGCACGATCAGCTTCGCGCCGACGACGATCTCGCCTTTCTGCACGTGATCGGCACGGATGTTGCCGATCCCGCCCGCCAGCATGATCGGTTTGTGGTAGCCGCGCAGCTCTTCGCCGTTGTGGCTGTCCACTTTCTCTTCATAGGTACGGAAGTAACCGTTCAGCGCCGGACGACCAAATTCGTTGTTAAACGCCGCGCCGCCCAGCGGGCCTTCGGTCATGATATCCAGCGCGGTCACAATGCGCTCTGGCTTGCCGAAATCTTCTTCCCACGGCTGTTCAAAGCCCGGGATACGCAGGTTGGAGACGGAGAAACCGACCAGACCCGCTTTTGGTTTTGCACCACGACCGGTCGCCCCTTCGTCACGGATTTCACCGCCGGAGCCGGTCGCCGCACCCGGCCACGGGGAGATCGCCGTCGGGTGGTTGTGGGTTTCAACCTTCATCAGGATATGCGCGGGCTCCTGATGGAAGTCATAGCGCCCTGCTTCGCGATCGGCGAAGAAGCGGCCCACCTCAGAACCTTCCATCACCGCGGCGTTGTCTTTATAGGCAGACAGCACGTGGTCAGGCGTTTGCTCCATGGTGTTTTTGATCATTTTGAACAGCGACTTTGGCTGCTGTTCGCCGTCAATAATCCAGTCGGCATTGAAAATCTTGTGGCGGCAGTGCTCCGAGTTCGCCTGCGCGAACATGTAGAGTTCAATGTCGTTCGGGTTACGGTTGAGCTTAACGAACGCATCCTGCAGGTAGTCGATTTCGTCTTCTGCCAGCGCCAGGCCGAGACGCAGGTTGGCGTCAATCAGTGCCTGACGGCCCTGCCCCAGCAGGTCCACGCTCTGTACCGGCGCAGGCTGATGGTGGGAGAAAAGCTTCTGCGCGTCATCAAGAGAGGCAAATACGCTCTCCATCATGCGGTCGTGCAGTTCAGCCGCAACCGCCTCCCACTGCGCGTCGCTCAGGGTAGAGGCTTCCACGTAGTACGCTACGCCGCGCTCCAGACGGTTAATCTGGCTCAGGCCACAGTTGTGGGCGATGTCGGTGGCTTTGGAAGACCAGGGGGAGATGGTGCCCGGACGCGGCGTCGCAAGGATCAGTTTGCCGGTTGGCGTATGGCTGCTGAGGCTTGGGCCATACTTGAGCAGGCGTTCCAGCTGTACGCGCTCCTCTGCATTCAGGGGGGCATTCAGGTCAGCAAAATGGACATACTCAGCGTAAATATTGCTTACCGGAAGGTCGGCCGCCTGAAAACGTGCCAGCAGTTTGGTAATACGGAAGGCAGACAGTGCAGGCGAACCACGCAGAATTTCCATCATAAGTCTCTCGTCTTCGAAGCGCCGGGGCGCTTTCAGTGTGCGCAAGGGGGGAAAACGGGCGTCATTATAGAGAATCCTGAGCGCCGACGAAACCGTTTGCGTCGAAATAAAATTGGCAAAGAGATTTAACAATAGATGTGACCTGTCTCTCTAATTGGTTGCCAAGTGGCGCAAGTTTACGCAAAATGCCGCTCATTCAATGGCAAACCTTATTGTTAACATGGCTACAGCAGACTGAGGCAACCGGCGTCGCAGAGAATTAACTAATTGAAAAAATTAAAGATTAATTATCTGCTCATCGGCATTGTAACGTTGCTGTTGGCAGTGGCCCTCTGGCCTTCCATCCCCTGGATCGGCAAAGCCGAAAACCGTATCGCCGCCATTCAGGAGCGGGGGGAATTGCGCGTCAGTACCCTCAACTCTCCGCTGATTTACAGCGACATCAACGGCAAAATCATTGGTCTGGATTATGAACTGGCACAGCAGTTCGCCGATTACCTTGGCGTAAAGCTGAAAATCACCGTCCGCCAGAATATCAACCAGCTGTTTGACGACCTCGATAACGACGATGCCGATATGCTGGCCGCCGGGCTGGTGTATAACAGCGAGCGCAGCAAAAACTATCAGCCAGGCCCGACCTACTACTCCGTTTCGCAGCAGCTGGTTTACCGCGTCGGGAGCCTGCGACCGCGCTCGCTGGCGTCGATTAACGATCGGCAGCTGACGATTGCCCCCGGTCACGTGGTGATTGACGATCTGCGCGAGCTCAAGGAGAAGAAATATCCGGACCTGAGCTGGACGGTGGATGCGAAACTCGGCACAACGGAGCTGCTGGAGCAGGTAAAAGATCAGAAAGTCCCCTACACCATCGCCGATTCGGTCGCGATCAGCCTGTTCCAGCGCGTGCATCCTGAAATCGCCGTGGCGCTGGACGTCACCGACGAGCAGCCTGTGACCTGGTTTACTCAGCTCGACGACGATCAGACCCTCTCTGCCGCGATGCTCGATTTCTTCAACACCATGAATGAAGACGGTACGCTGGCGCGCCTGGAAGAGAAGTACCTCGGGCATGGTGATGACTTTGACTACGTTGACACCCGCAGCTTCCTGCGTGCGGTAGACAGCGTCCTGCCGGACCTGCAGCCGCTGTTCGAAAAATACGCCCAGGAAATTGACTGGAAACTGCTGGCGGCTATTTCTTATCAGGAATCCCACTGGGATACCCAGGCCACGTCTCCGACTGGCGTACGTGGTTTGATGATGTTAACCAAAAATACCGCGCTGAGCCTGGGCGTCAATGACCGTACCGATGCGGAACAGAGCATCAGCGGCGGCGCGCGCTACCTGCAGGATATGATGGCCAAAGTCCCGGAAACGGTACCGGAAGAGGAGCGGATCTGGTTCGCGCTGGCGGCCTACAATATGGGCTATGCGCATATGCTGGATGCGCGAGCGCTGACGGCCAAAACGAAAGGCAACCCGGACAGCTGGTCAGACGTAAAACAGCGGCTGCCGCTGCTGAGCCAGAAGCCATGGTATAACAAGCTGACGTACGGCTACGCGCGCGGGCATGAAGCCTACGCTTACGTGGAAAATATCCGTAAATATCAGATTAGCCTGGTCGGGTATCTGCTGGAGAAAGAGAAAGAGGCGACAGAGGCCAAACGGCTGGCCCAAAGTTACCCTGTCGTGGCGCCGGACGAGCTTAACCGTCCGTCGGCTTCAATTCTGCCTTTTGCTGCTTTTTCTGCTGACGGCGCATTCGAAAGAAATCGCTTAATAGCCCCGAACACTCTGGTGCAAGCACCCCGCCGATAGTCTTCACCTGGTGGTTCATCCCCGGGTGACCCAGCACGTCCATCAGTGAACCGGCCGCACCGGTTTTTTCATCCCGCGCACCGAAGACCAGAGTCCCGATCCGGCTGTGCACCATCGCCCCGGAGCACATTACGCACGGCTCCAGCGTCACATACAGCGTGGTATCAAGCAGGCGATAGTTTTGCAGCACCAGACCGCCCTGACGAAGCGCCATGATTTCGGCGTGCGCCGTCGGATCGTGGCGGCCAATGGGACGGTTCCACCCTTCACCAATCACCTGGTTATTGTGGACCAGCACGGCGCCCACGGGCACTTCGCCCTCGTCCCAGGCACGCTGAGCGAGCGTTAGCGCGTGGCGCATCCAGTATTCATGTGAGAATTCAGGGTTGGACAACGGTTGATACTCCAGTCGAAAAGCGGGCGGCATTATACACACCCCTTATGGATAAGACTATTCGAGTTGCTGAAGTTCACCTGATGGCGTGACGCGCCAGCGGTGCTGGCAAAAATAGAGCAGCGGGTTGTCCTGCTTGCTGTCGCTGTAGCCGCTGTACAGGCGCAGTGGCGTGCCGATACGTTTTTCCAGCTGGACCACTTTTTCATGCCCCAGGCAGCGCATCGTCAGCACCCAACCGCCGTAGCCGCGGGCAATTTGCGTGGCGATAAGATTCACGCGCGGTAGCCAGGGGGTATCAAAGTAGACCTGCTCCACCAGCGTCTGCGGGGAGCCGGTAATCAGCCAGATGTCGGCATCGTTCGCGTCGAGATAGCCGGTCAGGCGCGCCTGCACCACCGGGAACGCGGCAACGTGGCCGCGGAACCACTGCGCAAAATCCTGCTCGAGCTGTTTGAGGCGCGCTTCGCTGTGCCCAAACGTACATCCCCACAGCAGCAGGCTCATTGGCCATCGCGCCGCACGGCCCTTCACCAGCAGCGCGATCCCAATAACCGGTAAGAGCGGTAGCACGAGCAGCGCATTCAGAGGCTGACGCCGCAGCAGGTAACGCATAAACGTACCAAACATATCCTGCTGATGCAGCGTGCCATCCAGGTCGAAAAAGACAACGCGACGCCCGTGATTTGCCAAACCTTACTCCTCTGGGTCGTTGAAACCTAACAGCCAGGTAAACAGGAACCCGGCGATCACCGCTACTAAATAGCCTAACAGATAGAGCACCACTTTTCCGGTCACGATGGTTAATGCCAGCGGTAACCCCGAGAGACCAAAGGTGATGACGGTGGCAACTTTCCAGTAGCTGATCAGCGCCCCGCCTACCGCGCCGCCCAGACAGGCCGCGAGGAACGGTTTACCCAGCGGCAGCGTAACACCGAAAATCAGCGGCTCGCCAATGCCGAGCAGTCCGACCGGGAGTGCGCCTTTAATCATTTTTTTCAGACGCGCGTTGCGGGTTTTCATCAGTACCGCAATTGCCGCGCCGACCTGCCCTACACCCGCCATCGACAGGATAGGCAGCAGCGCGTTATAGCCGTGCGCCTGCACCAGCTCGACGTGGATTGGAACCAGCCCCTGATGCAGGCCGGTCAGCACCAGCGGCAGAAAAGTACCCGACAGCACCGCGCCCACTAACAGGCCGCCGCGGTCAATCGCCAGCGACGCACCGTGGGCAATCGCCTCAGAGATCCACCCGCCTAACGGCTGGAGGGCCACAATCGCTACGCTACCGGTAATCAGCGTGGTCAGCAGCGGGTTGAGGATAAGCTCAATCGAGCCGGGCAGAACCGCGCGCAGCCGTTTCTCGATCCAGCACATCAGGATGACCACCAGCAGCACCGCGATCACCCCGCCGCGGCCCGGCTGAAGCGCCTCACCAAACAGCGTAATCTGCGCCAGCTGCGGGCTGGACAAGATGCCCGCCATCACCCCGCCCATCGCCAGCGATCCGCCAAACACCTTCGCGGTATTCACCCCGACCAGAATGTTCATGATGGCGAACACCGCGCTGCCGAAGATCCCGAGAATCCCCAGCAGGTTCGGATACTGCGTGGCAAAGTCCCCCACAATATCCGGCCGCTTGAGGATATTGATGATCCCGGTGATCAGGCCTGAGGCAATAAACGCCGGGATCAGCGGAATAAAGACATTTGCCAGCTGTCGCAGCGCGTCGCTCATCGGGGCTTTGTATTTCGCCTTTGCCTGGGCTTTGGTGCGCTCAGCCTCGTCAATCGATACGCTCGCACTCACGCCCATCAGCGCGCGCATGGCATCGACAACCTGCGCCGCTTTCCCTGGGCCGACGATCAGCTGGTGCTGCTGCCCCTGCTTCACGTAGCCGCTGACGCCGGAAAGCTGCTTCAGACGCGGCACGTCAAGCTGGTCGTCGTCATGCACCTCGACGCGCACGCGCGTCATGCAGTTTTCGAGACGCTGAATATTTTGTTCCCCACCAATCCCCTGCAGGATACCGCTGGCGAGCGCTGCTGTTTTGTCCATACACGCCTCTGTTAGTGTTCTAATGCCGCCCGTAAGAAACCGTTATGCGCATCGAGTTTGGCTCTTGCGGCCGCCGCATCCAGCCCGCTTAAGATCATCAAAATGGCCGGTTTAACATCGTTATCGGTCTCTTTGAGTACCGCTTCCGCCTCTTCGCGGCCTGCGCCCGTCGCCTCCATCACCATGCGGCAGGCTCTGTCCACCAGCTTGACGTTGGTGGCCTGCATATCCACCATCAGGTTCTGATACACCTTGCCGAACTTCACCATCGCGCCGGTGGAGATCATATTGAGCACCAGCTTTTGCGCGGTCCCGGATTTCAGGCGCGTGGAGCCGGTGAGCGCTTCCGGCCCGACAACTGGCGAGATGGCAATAGCGGCCGCCTGCGCAATCGGTGAGCCGGGGTTGCAGGAGATGGCGACCGTCGTGCAGCCGGTCTGGTTGGCGTATTCCAGCCCGCCAATCACGTACGGCGTACGCCCGGATGCCGCCAGCCCGACCACCAGATCCTTCGCGGTCAGATTAAGATCCTTCAGGTCATCCTCGCCCAGTTGTTTGTTGTCTTCCGCCCCTTCAACGGCTTTCAGCAGCGCACCGGGGCCACCGGCGATCAGCCCAACTACCAGACCATGCGGGACCCCAAAGGTTGGCGGACATTCTGACGCGTCCAGGACCCCTAAACGCCCGCTGGTCCCCGCCCCCATGTAAATAATGCGTCCACCGGCCTTGAGGGCTTCCGCAGCCGCATCGACCGCTTTCGCCACCTCTGGTAATGTCTCTTTCACTGCCTGCGCGACCAGCGTATCCTGTTGATTAAAGCGGTTAACCAGCTCCAGGGTGGAGAGCGCATCCAGATCCATGGTTTGCGGGTTACGTGTTTCAGAAACAAGTGAGCCAAGATTCATTTTTGTACCTCAAGAATTTTTAATTCATAATAATCACACTATAATGGAATATAAAATTCATTCAGGCGAGCAAAATCCGTATTTGCGCAGATAATCACATTTTCGCCAGGAGACCGTATGAACTGTTTAATTCGCATTCGCCAGCGCTACGCAGGCTTTGCCCAAAGCGACAAGAAGCTGGCGGATTTTCTGCTTTCTCAACCCGACCACGCGCGCCATCTCAGCTCGCAGCAGCTGGCGAGTGAAGCCGGGGTGAGCCAGTCCAGCGTGGTGAAATTTGCGCAGAAGATTGGCTTTAAGGGATTCCCTGCCCTCAAGCTGGCGATCAGTGAAGCGCTGGTCAGTAACCCTAACCCGCAGTCCATGCCGGTGCATAATCAGATCCGCGGAGACGATCCGATGCGGCTGGTCGGCGAAAAGCTGATCAAAGAGAACGTGGCGGCCATGCATGCGACGCTCGATGTGAATACGGAAGAGAAGCTGCTGGAGAGCGTGGCGATGCTGCGCGGCGCGCGGCGGATCGTTCTGACCGGCATCGGCGCGTCCGGACTTGTGGCGCGTAACTTTGGCTGGAAGCTGACAAAAATTGGCCTTAACGCCATCGTCGAGCAGGATATGCACGCCCTGCTGGCGACCGTACAGGCGATGGATCCTGACGATCTGCTGCTGGCGATCTCCTATTCCGGCGAGCGCCGTGAGATCAACATGGCCACCGACGAAGTCCTGCGCGTCGGCGGTAAAATTCTGGCGATCACCGGTTTTACGCCGAATGCCCTACAGCAGCGGGCCACGCGCTGTTTATATACCATTGCCGAGGAACAGGCCACTCGCAGCGCGGCTATCTCGTCCACCAGCGCACAAATGATGCTGACGGACCTGCTGTTTATGGCACTGGTGCAGCAGGATCTGGAGCGTGCGCCCGAGCGCATTCGCCACAGCGAAGAACTGGTAAAGAAACTGGTTTGACGCGTATAATGCCCGCCCAGTTTGTGTTGTTTCTGAGAATTTCCTGATGGCGCTGTTAATTACCAAAAAATGCATTAATTGCGATATGTGCGAGCCCGAATGCCCGAACCAGGCCATTTCGATGGGCGACAGCATTTATGAGATTAACAGCGACCGCTGCACCGAATGCATCGGCCACTATGAGACGCCGACCTGTCAGAAAGTGTGCCCGATCCCCAATACCATCCTGAAGGATCCGGCACACGTCGAGAGCGAAGAGCAGCTGTGGGATAAGTTTGTCCTGATGCACCACGCGGACAAACTTTAACTTTCGATGATCACCGTTGCGCTAGCATAGTGACGCTCATCCGCGATCGTCACGTGGACGTGATTCACGCCGAGCTTCTCTGCCAGCTTTTGCGCCTCGCCCCATAAGCGCAGGCTTGGCTTACCCAGCTCATCGTTAAACACTTCAAACTGGTTGAACGCCAGACCGTTACGAATGCCGGTCCCGAAGGCTTTGGCGGCCGCCTCTTTTACCGCAAAACGCTTCGCCAGAAAACGCACCGGCTGCTGATGCGCTTCCCAGATGGCCCATTCGTTATCGCTCAGCACGCGCCTTGCGAGGCGATCGCCGCTGCGGGCGATAACCGCTTCAATACGGGCTATTTCCACGATATCGGTGCCTAAGCCCAGAATGGCCATTACTGACGCGCTTCCAGCATCAGGCGTTTCATTTCCGCGACCGCCTCTTTCAGGCCGCTCATCACCGCGCGGCCAACGATCGCGTGACCGATGTTCAGCTCGTGCATTTCCGGGATGGCGGCAATGGCCTTCACGTTATGGTAGGTCAGGCCGTGACCGGCATTGACCTTCAGACCCAGGCTCGCCGCGTAGGTGGCCGCTTTAGCAATACGCTCCAGCTCTTTCGCCTGCTCGGCATCGTTTTTGGCATCGGCATAGCAGCCGGTGTGAATTTCGATATACGGCGCGCCCACGTCGGCTGCCGCTTTAATCTGGGTGAAGTCGGCGTCAATAAACAGCGAAACCAGGATACCGGCATCAGCCAGGCGCTTGCAGGCATCGCGCATTTTGTCGAGCTGGCCGGCCACGTCCAGACCGCCTTCGGTCGTGACTTCCTGGCGTTTTTCCGGCACCAGACAGCAGAAGTGCGGCTGGGTCTCACAGGCAATCGCCAGCATCTCTTCGGTGACCGCCATCTCCAGATTCATACGGGTGTCCAGCGTCTGACGCAGAATGCGAACGTCGCGGTCAGTGATGTGGCGACGGTCTTCACGCAGGTGAACGGTAATGCCGTCGGCGCCAGCCTGTTCAGCGATAAACGCCGCCTGAACCGGATCGGGATACGCCGTGCCGCGCGCATTACGCAGCGTGGCGATGTGATCGATGTTGACGCCTAACAGTAATTCAGCCATGACAATCCTCGGTATTTTGGTTCATTTCCCTCCCCCTCTCCCTCCGGGAGAGGGCTGGGGTGAGGGGGAAAAACGTTAACGTTTCGGCACAAACTGCCTGAATAATTCGCGGCTCTTTAAGGGCTTGCCGCCAAGATACGGCTTGAGGGCAATCCGGGTAAAGCGTTTTGCTGCGCGCAGGGTATCCTGATCGGGAAACTCGCGCTCATACAGCGCCCGGAGCTGACGCCCGGTAAAGGTGCTGTTGTCAATCACGACGCTGGCAATGAAGCCTTTTTCTTCGCGGTAGCGGTAGGTCATGGTGTCTTCCACTTCGTCACCGCTGCCCGCACAGTGCAGAAAATCGACCCCGTACCCAAGATGGCCCAGCAGCGCCAGCTCAAAACGCCGCAGCGCAGGCTCGGGCGTACCGGTTGCGCCAGCCAGCGCCTGGATACAGTGCAGATAATCAAAGAAAAGTTCAGAGAAGCGGGTCTCATGTTCAAGAACGCGTGAGATGAGTTCATTGACATACAGACCGCTGTAGAGCGTGATGCCGGAGAGAGGAAGCGCCAGGGAGACGGCTTCGGCGCCGCGCAGGGTTTTGACTTCCCCTCGCCCACCAAAGCGGACCAGCAACGGCGTGAAAGGCTGTAAGGCACCTTTCAGGTTAGAACGTTTGGAACGTGCGCCTTTTGCAACAAGGCGCACGCGGCCCGACTCTTCCGTGAAGACGTCCAGCATCAGGCTGGTTTCGCTCCAGGGACGACTATGCAGGACAAAGGCGCGCTGCCATCCATCCATATGCTCGTCGTCTTGTGTTACTGGTCTTCGCCGTAACCGAGGCTGCGCAGAGCACGCTCATCATCGGCCCAGCCAGATTTCACTTTCACCCACAGTTCAAGGTGAACCGGCGCTTCGAACATCTCCTGCATGTCCTTTCGGGCTTCGATGCCGATGGTTTTGATCTTGGCGCCTTTATTGCCGATCACCATCTTCTTCTGCCCTTCACGCTCAACGAGGATCAGGCCGTTGATGTCGTAGCCGCCGCGCTCGTTGCTCTGGAAACGCTCGATCTCCACCGTCACAGAGTACGGCAGTTCAGCGCCCAGGAAACGCATCAGCTTTTCACGGATAATTTCAGACGCCATAAAGCGCTGAGAGCGATCGGTGATGTACTCTTCCGGGAAGTGATGAATCGCTTCCGGCAGATGTTTGCGCACGATGCCCGCGATGGTATCCACGTTCAGACCCGTCTCCGCAGACAGCGGAACGATGTCGAGGAAGTTCATCTGGCTACCGAGCCACTGCAGATGCGGCAGCAGATCGGCCTTTTCCTGCACGTTGTCCACTTTGTTAACGGCGAGGATGACCGGCGTTTTGCCGTCGCGCAGCTTGTTCAGCACCATCTCGTCGTCCGGCGTCCAGCGGGTGCCTTCCACAACGAAAATCACCAGCTCCACGTCGCCAATCGAGCTGCTCGCCGCCTTGTTCATCAGACGGTTGATGGCACGCTTCTCTTCCATGTGCAGGCCCGGTGTATCGACGTAGATCGCCTGATACGCGCCTTCAGTATGGATACCGACGATGCGGTGACGCGTGGTCTGTGCCTTACGCGAGGTGATAGAAATCTTCTGCCCAAGCAGATTATTCAACAGGGTGGATTTGCCGACGTTCGGACGTCCGACGATGGCAATAAATCCGCAATAGGTCTTTTCTTCGCTCATTCCAGCTCCAGCATTTTTAACGCCTGTTCGGCGGCAGCCTGTTCAGCCTTACGACGGCTTGAACCTGTGCCCACCACCGGTTCACTCAGGCCACTGACCTGGCAATGGATGGTAAATTCCTGATCGTGCGCTTCGCCACGAACCTGCACCACCAGATAAGATGGCAGCGGCAGATGACGGCCCTGCAAATATTCCTGCAGACGCGTTTTGGGATCTTTTTGTTTATCGCCCGGGCTGATTTCGTCCAGACGGGTCTGATACCAGTTCAGGATCAGCTTTTCGACGGTCTGGATATCGCTGTCCAGGAACACACCACCAATTAATGCTTCGACCGTATCGGCAAGAATAGATTCACGACGGAAGCCGCCGCTTTTCAGTTCACCCGGCCCAAGACGCAGACATTCGCCCAGCTCAAATTCGCGCGCGATTTCCGCAAGGGTATTTCCCCGAACCAGCGTGGCACGCATGCGGCTCATATCACCTTCATCCACGCGCGGGAAACGATGATAAAGCGCATTCGCAATCACGAAACTTAAAATAGAGTCGCCTAAAAACTCGAGACGCTCATTATGTTTGCTGCTGGCACTGCGGTGGGTTAATGCCTGTTGCAACAACTCCTGATGATGAAAAGTGTAGCCCAGCTTCCGTTGAAGCCGATTAATTACGATGGGGTTCATGCGATACCAATAAATGAATGCGTCAAAAATGCAGCACACGAAACCGACCTGAGAAAACCAACGCGGTTTCGTGTGCCGTGGCACCCTTGCAGGGCCAACCTTAAACTTCGGGGGAATATTCTATACACAACGACAGGGGATGTCGTTAGTTCGAAGAGATTTATCGGTGAAATAATTCGTGTAGCCGCGTTAATTAGCGGCTACACGTTCATTTAGTGAGAATTAATGGATTTCGCCAATACGATTCAGGCGTACGCCGGTCGGCCATTCGCCTTCCTGCTTCTCAAAACTCATCCAGATCGCGGTCGCTTTACCCACCAGATTCGCTTCCGGCACAAAGCCCCAGTAACGGCTGTCCGCAGAATTATCGCGGTTGTCACCCATCATGAAGTAATGGCCCGGCGGTACAATCCAGCTTGCCAGCTGCTGGCCCGGCTGACGATAGTACATACCCACTTGATCCTGCGCGATTGGCACGGTGAGGATACGGTGCGTCACGTCACCCAGCGTCTCTTTGCGCTCAACCAGACGAATACCGTTATCTTTGGTTTCGCCTTTCGGTACCTGGAAGAATCCGCTGCTCGCTTCGCCGGCGTTGTGACGGGCAAAGGTCTGCACAAAGTCACTTGGCTCAACGTTCGAGTAAGTGATTGGTAGCGCGTTTTCACATGCAGTACCGGAGCTGCAGCCTGGCTGAACGGTGACTTCTTTCGCAACCGGATCGTAAGTCACTTTGTCACCCGGCAGACCTACCGCGCGCTTGATGTAGTCCAGGCGCGGATCTTCCGGATATTTGAACACCACGATGTCGCCACGTTTCGGATGACCGGTCTCGATCAGCGTTTTCTGGTAGATCGGATCTTTAATGCCGTAGGCAAACTTCTCTACCAGAATAAAATCACCAATCAGCAGCGTTGGCATCATTGAACCTGATGGGATCTGGAACGGTTCGTAAATAAACGAACGTACCACCAGCACAATCGCCAGCACCGGAAACACCGAGGCGCCCGTTTCCAGCCAGCCCGGTTTCGGACCGACCTTCTTCAGGGTTTTCGCGTCAATACCATCGCCAGTGGCTGCCTGTGCGGCAGCCTGACGTTCACGACGTTTTGGGGCGAAGATAAACTTATCCAGACACCACAGCAGACCTGTCACCAGGGTAGCAATGACCAGGATCAGGGCAAACATGTTCGCCATGCCAACTCCTTAGGGTTATTTGCCGTCTTTACCAACATGAAGGATGGCAAGGAATGCTTCCTGCGGCAGCTCGACGTTACCGACCTGCTTCATACGCTTCTTACCTTCTTTCTGCTTCTGCAGCAGCTTTTTCTTACGGCTGACGTCACCGCCATAGCACTTCGCCAGAACGTTTTTACGCAGCTGTTTCACGGTAGAACGCGCGATAATGTGGTTGCCAATGGCCGCCTGAATCGCGATATCGAACTGCTGACGCGGGATCAGATCTTTCATCTTCTCAACCAGCTCGCGGCCACGGTATGGCGCATTGTCGTTGTGGGTGATCAGCGCCAGCGCATCCACACGCTCGCCGTTGATCAGCACGTCCACACGCACCATGTTGGAGGCCTGGAAGCGTTTGAAGTTGTAATCCAGTGACGCATAGCCACGGGAGGTGGACTTCAGACGGTCGAAGAAGTCGAGTACCACTTCCGCCATCGGGATTTCGTAGGTCAGTGCGACCTGGTTACCGTGGTAAACCATGTTGGTCTGCACGCCGCGCTTCTCAATACACAGCGTAATGACGTTACCGAGGAATTCCTGCGGCAGCAGCATGTGACATTCGGCAATAGGCTCACGCAGCTCGTGAATATTGTTCAGCGGCGGCAGCTTGGACGGGCTGTCGACGTAGATCACTTCTTTCGAGGTGGTTTCAACTTCATACACTACCGTCGGCGCGGTGGTGATGAGGTCCAGATCGTATTCACGCTCCAGACGTTCCTGAATGATCTCCATGTGCAGCAGGCCGAGGAAGCCGCAGCGGAAGCCGAAGCCCAGCGCCGTTGAGCTTTCTGGCTCGTAGAACAGGGAGGCATCGTTCAGGCTAAGCTTGCCAAGCGCATCACGGAAGTTTTCGTAGTCGTCAGAGCTGACCGGGAACAGGCCCGCGTAAACCTGCGGTTTCACCTTTTTAAAGCCTGGCAGCGCTTTTTCTGCCGGGTTACGCGCACCTGTCAGGGTATCGCCCACCGGCGCACCGAGGATGTCTTTGATGGCGCACACCAGCCAGCCTACCTCGCCGCATGTCAGCTCGGTACGGTCAACCTGTTTTGGCGTGAAGATACCCAGACGGTCGGCGTTATAGACCTGTCCGGTACTCATAACCTTGATTTTGTCGCCTTTGCGCATGGTGCCGTTTTTAATACGCACCAGGGAGACAACGCCCAGATAGTTATCGAACCAGGAGTCGATAATCAGCGCCTGCAGCGGGGCATCCGGATCGCCTTCCGGGGCCGGAATATCACGTACCAGACGTTCCAGCACGTCGGTCACGCCGACGCCGGTTTTCGCAGAGCAGCGCACGGCATCGGTCGCGTCAATACCGACAATATCTTCAATCTCTTCCGCGACGCGCTCAGGATCGGCGGCTGGCAGGTCAATCTTGTTCAGAACCGGCACAACTTCGAGATCCATTTCCATCGCGGTGTAGCAGTTTGCCAGGGTCTGGGCTTCTACGCCCTGCCCGGCATCGACTACCAGCAGCGCGCCTTCACAGGCCGCGAGCGAGCGTGAAACCTCATAGGAGAAGTCAACGTGGCCTGGGGTGTCGATAAAGTTCAGCTGATAGGTTTCGCCATCAGCCGCCTTGTAATCCAGCGTGACGCTCTGCGCCTTGATGGTGATACCGCGTTCGCGTTCCAGGTCCATGGAGTCCAGAACCTGGGCTTCCATTTCACGATCAGACAGGCCACCGCAAATCTGGATAATACGGTCAGACAGCGTCGACTTACCGTGGTCAATGTGAGCAATGATCGAAAAGTTACGTATGTTCTTCATATAGTTAAATAATTATGCCTTACGAATTCCTGGAGGCCGCTGTTCTTAGCCTGACGTTTTTCAGTGCGAAAACGCAGCATTCTACACTACATCTCCGCTACCTGGAAATGGACTTAGCGCCAGGTATAGCGTGAAGAAAGGACGTTTTCTGTTTTAAGACGTAAAAATGACAAAGCCCGATGAATCACCGGGCCTCAGAAGAGAGCGTCTCAACGCGAAGCTGGTCTGGCGCCAGCCCAACGCTGAGAATGACAGGCTGCCACTCCTCGCGCGCGGCAAGCGTCGGGGAGAGGCCTTTGGCAAGCCAGAATCCCCCCAGACCACCTAATGCGGCACCGCACATGGCGGCACCGTCGGTGCCAAACAGCATCTGGAAAACGCCGCCCATGATAAACAGCCCGAGCAGCGGAGAGAGATAGACCAGCATGGCGGAGCTGAGCAGACTGCCTTCCGCGATGCCGAGTTCAACTTTCTGCCCGGCCATCAGCGGCTGTTCGCTCGGCACAGAAATCGTGTGTGAGGTTTGCGGCCCGAGCTTATTCAGCACGCGGCTGCCGCAACCGGCTCGGGATGCGCAGCTATTGCATGAGGCTTTTACATCGCAGCTCACCAGCGCAATGCCGTTTTGCCACGAGACTACCGTCGCCCATTCTTTGATCATTGTGCGGCCCTGAATTTAATGCTGTCGGAGATGCGCTTCGCCGTTTGCGGAGGAAGTTCCCCCACAATGGTGATCTCTGCATTATCGCGTACCGTTGTGCTCACCGTACGGCGCCCGGTACGCAGAATTTGTTCAGTGCTGTTTGCCGTTGCGCGATTGATATTCACCGAGAAGCTGAACAAACCATCGGAATAGAGGCGTGATTCCACCGGCGTTTCAATCGTTGGCAGCTGGCGACGGCTGCTGGACACTTCGCTAAATCCTTGCGGGATCCAGGCAGGTACCCAGTTGAAATTAACGGAATCGCCTGCCGGAACGGAAAGCAGCGGCGGCAGGCTGGCCTTAGCCAGATTCTGCATGCTGTTGCCAACCTGGTTATTCACGCTAAAGGAGATAACGCGGAACTGTTCCAGCGTTTCACCGTCACGGTCAAGCAGGTCTACACGCATGGGGAGTTTGGTTTCCGCGTCAATCCAGACAATATAGCTGTAGCGCGTTCCATCCCGGGCGACAACGCGGATCACCTCACACAGTCTGTCCGCAATACGCGTACGCCCTACCGAAATAAAATCGTAGTAAGGGGCAAGCCGTTTGAAGTCGGTGTAAATGAGTGACGGCAGGGAATCAACGATATAGTCACCATTCAGCGTGAAAGGCTCCAGGCCGGGTTCGAAATAGCTGATTTCGTTACCACGCTGGACAACTTCCCGACGCGGGCCATCCATCTGTAAAAGCTGGGCGAGCGGCTGATTATCAAGACGGGCATGGCGATAGCGTAACGACTCGACGCCCTGCTTATTGATGCTGATAAATGCCAACTCGTAATTGAGTGACTGGCTGGCCAGATTCATTTGCTGCAACAACGCCCCGGATGATACATCAGCCGAGGCGTTGGCAGAGAAGAACAGGCTACCCGCCATCAGAGACATGGCGAACCAAAGTTGCTTCATTACTGCGATTGCGTTCCTAAAGTTTGGTTTCCGGGCACCTGCACAGCAGCTTGCTGTGTCTGCGCCTGCTCAAACTGAAGCTGTTCAGAGTGCAGACGACGCTGCAACTCGTAATCCTGCAACATCGCATTAATGCGACGGCGCTGCTCCTGAACCTGCTGTTGCTGGCCGCCGCTGGCGGAAGCATCAGCCGGTACGCCCAGGCTTACCGGGCTGGCTTTGCCCATCATCGGCAGTGTGTTAAACACTGGCGCTTCTGGCTGCTGATTAGTTTCAGACTGAGTATTATAGTGCTGGACGCCAACGATAACTGCAAGCGATACGCATGCAGCCACACCCATTTGGGTAAGCTGGCTGGCCCACGGACGCACCTTTTGCCAGAATGGCATTTTCTGCCACTGGTGAGGTGCGGGTTGAGCTTCAGGAATCAGCGGAGTGGTCTGATGAACAGGCTCATTCTCAATCGCCGCCATGACGCGGGCTGAGATATCGAAATGGAGAACCTCGCCGGTGTCACCGCGAAGGGTGTCACGGATGAGATGGTAACTCTCCCAGGTCTCTTGCATTTCGGGAGAATGAGACAGCTCGTTGAGCAGCTCACTATCCACCGTTTCACCATCCATTAAAGCGGAAAGTTTTTCTTTCTGCATGCCTAATACCTTTTCCAGTATCCCGCTATCGTCAACGCCTGATAAGCGGTTGAACTTTATTATCAATAGCTTCTCGCGCACGGAAAATTCGTGAACGTACCGTGCCGACCGGACAATCCATGATAGCGGCTATCTCTTCATAGCTCAGACCATCCAGCTCCCGTAACGTAATTGCCATGCGTAAATCTTCCGGGAGCGACTCGATCGTGCGAAAAACGATTTGTCTCAGTTCTTCTGACAACATTAAGTTCTCAGGGTTCGAAATTTCTTTCAATGCGCCGCCACTTTCGAAGTTTTCGGCGTCGATTGCGTCCACATCACTAGAAGGCGGACGACGACCCTGAGCGACCAGATAATTCTTTGCCGTATTGACCGCAATACGGTATAGCCAGGTATAAAAAGCACTATCTCCCCGGAACGAATCCAGCGCGCGATAGGCCTTAATAAAAGACTCTTGCACCACATCAGGCACATCACCTGACGGTACATAGCGGGAAACCAGGCTCGCCACCTTATGCTGGTAGCGCACCACCAGTAAGTTAAAGGCTTTCTGATCTCCCTTCTGGACCCGTTCAACCAGGACCTGGTCCGTTAACTGCTCGCTCATCCGAGGTAATGTCTCCCCAAACCTAAATTCCACGCGTTATCGAAACGCCACTCTAAAAATACCGCACTTTGAGCAAGCACCGAATTAGAGTGTCTGATCTTCAATAAGTTCCGTAACGCCTTTGTTTTTGTTCATCGCGCCGCAGACTGTTCATTTTCTCTCATTATAAGTCTGTTCACGATACGCACCACTTTCTGACAAGAAACATCTTTTTCCCGCCAGAAGAGTAACGCAACCCAGTCTTTATTTCATCACAAAATCTGACGCTAACGATCTGCTTCGCAAAATAATTTCACTCATTTAACCTCCGTTTACCTCCGCTTACGCGTTTAGCCATTGCAACACCCGTTAAAAAAAACGTGCGATAAATCGCATTCAGGTGCTATTCTGAGTCAACACTGTTTAGTAAATTAAACAACAATCATGAACACAACACCTGAACTCCATTGTGATGTACTGATCATCGGCAGCGGTGCTGCCGGTCTCTCTCTGGCGCTACGCCTGGCGGAGCATCAAAACGTTATCGTTCTGAGTAAAGGGCCGATAAGCGAGGGTTCCACGTTTTATGCCCAGGGCGGGATTGCCGCGGTGTTTGATGAGACAGACAGCATTGCCTCCCACGTCGACGATACGCTGATTGCCGGGGCCGGGATCGTGGATGCGCACGCCGCAGAGTTTGTCGCCAGCAATGCCCGCCATTGCGTGCAGTGGCTCATCGACCAGGGCGTCTTATTCGATACGCAGGTTCAACCCAACGGTGAAGAGAGCTACCACCTGACGCGCGAAGGCGGTCATAGCCACCGCCGCATCCTGCACGCAGCGGATGCCACCGGAAAAGAAGTGGAGACCACGCTGGTCGGCAAGGCGCTGAGCCATCCTAATATTCGGGTGCTTGAACGAAGTAACGCCGTTGATCTGATTATCTCCGACAAGATTGGCCTGCCGGGCACGCGTCGCGTGGTGGGCGCCTGGGTGTGGAACCGCAATAAAGAGAAGGTGGAAACCTGCCAGGCGAAGGCTGTGGTGCTGGCTACGGGCGGCGCCTCTAAAGTGTATCAGTACACCACGAACCCGGACATTGCCTCCGGAGACGGTATCGCGATGGCCTGGCGCGCCGGCTGCCGGGTGGCGAACCTTGAGTTCAATCAGTTTCATCCAACCGCCCTGTTCCATCCTCAGGCGCGCAACTTCCTGCTGACGGAAGCCCTGCGCGGCGAAGGCGCCTATCTGAAACGCCCTGACGGCACCCGCTTTATGCCGGACTTTGACGCCCGGGGCGAACTGGCCCCGCGCGATATCGTTGCCCGCGCCATCGACCATGAAATGAAGCGTCTTGGCGTGGACTGCATGTATCTTGATATCAGCCACAAGCCAGCAGAGTTTATTCGTCAGCACTTCCCAATGATTTACGAAAAACTGCTCAACCTTGGCATCGATTTAACCCGCGATCCGGTACCCATTGTGCCAGCCGCCCACTACACCTGCGGTGGGGTGATGGTTGACGATCATGGGCGTACCGATGTGGATGGTCTTTATGCTATTGGTGAGGTCAGCTATACCGGACTTCACGGCGCGAACCGTATGGCCTCTAACTCGCTGCTGGAGTGCCTGGTCTACGGCTGGTCTGCCGCAGAAGACATCACGAAACGCATGCCCTACGCCCGCGAAACAGAGCGCCTGCCTGCCTGGGATGAAAGCCGCGTGGAAAATCCGGACGAACTGGTCGTGATCCAGCATAACTGGCATGAGCTACGGTTGTTCATGTGGGATTACGTCGGGATTGTGCGCACCACGAAACGTCTTGAACGCGCGTTGCGCCGCATCACTATGCTGCAGCAGGAAATTGACGAGTATTATGCCAATTTCCGCGTATCGAATAATCTGCTGGAGCTGCGCAACCTGGTGCAGGTTGCCGAGCTAATCGTTCGCTGCGCGATGATGCGTAAAGAGAGCCGCGGGTTGCACTATACCCTGGACTACCCGGATCAGCTTGCTGAATCCGGCCCGTCGATCCTCGCCCCGCAGCTTTACATAAACAGATAGAACGCCTGGGTCAGGGCAGTGTAATCTTCGGAATAACGCTGGTCTGGCCCACGGATCACCATTCGATCGTTAAAGCATTCCCCCTCTTTCGGCGAGAGCGCCAGCAGCACGCGGTGCGGCAGTCGGCCTTCGGTATCCGAAATATCGGTACGCAGACGCAACGTCCAGCCAATCTCCTGCGCGATACCGATGAACGTGTTGCCGGTACTCTCTGGCAGGACCACGCAGAAAAATCCTTCTTCGGAGATGAGTTCGGCCGCACTGGTGAGCAGCGCTTTATGATCGAGGGAACCGGTATAACGCGCCTGTTCGCGCTCGGGTGTCCCGCACTCAACGCCGGGCTCGTAGTAGGGAGGGTTGCTGACGATTAAATCGTAACGCGCGGTTTGTTCAGGCGCCCAGGCGAGCACATCCGCACATTCCACTTTCATGCGGGCTGCCCAGGGCGATTCGGCCATATTGTCACTCGCCTGCTCTGCCGCCTGCGCGTCCAGTTCGACGGCATCAATGGTGACATGCTCTTCCGTGCGCTGCGCCAGCATCAATGCCACCAGCCCGCTGCCGGTACCGATATCAAGAATACGCTTAACCCCTGCGACAGGCGCCCACGCTCCCAGTAAAATACCGTCTGTACCGACCTTCATGGCACAGCGATCGTGAGCGACAAAAAATTGTTTAAACGTAAAACCATCGCGGCGCAGTTGCGCTTTGAGTTGAGACATGTCGGGGCAACCTTCTAAGTGAAACTGGAGTAGCATAGGGGAAAGCGAAGTGGCCGAAAAGCGATATCCATACAAACAGATGAAGATTACAGCCGTAACGTCTATAATCAGCGCCCCACACAGAGGTAGAACATGACTGTAACGACTTTTTCCGAACTTGAACTCGATGAAAGCCTGCTCAATGCACTTGAGAGCAAAGGCTTCACACGCCCGACCGCCATTCAGGCAGCGGCCATTCCGCCTGCGCTTGAGGGCCGCGATGTGCTCGGTTCTGCGCCAACCGGTACGGGGAAGACTGCAGCCTATTTGCTGCCTGTGTTGCAGCATCTGCTCGACTTTCCACGTAAAAAATCTGGCCCGCCTCGTATTTTAATCCTGACGCCGACGCGCGAACTGGCCATGCAGGTGGCCGATCACGCGCGTGAACTCGCGGCAAATACCCATCTGGATATCGCTACCATCACCGGCGGCGTTGCGTATATGAACCACGCCGAAGTGTTCAGCGAAAACCAGGACATCGTCGTTGCGACGACAGGCCGCCTGCTGCAGTACATTAAAGAAGAGAACTTCGACTGCCGCGCGGTTGAAACGCTGATCCTCGACGAAGCCGACCGTATGCTGGACATGGGCTTCGCACAGGATATCGAGCACATTGCCGGGGAAACGCGCTGGCGTAACCAGACCATGCTGTTCTCTGCCACCCTTGAAGGGGAAGCGATTAAAGACTTCGCAGAGCGTCTGCTGGAAGATCCGGTAGAAGTGTCGGCGACGCCGTCCACCCGTGAGCGTAAGAAGATCCACCAGTGGTACTACCGCGCGGACAACCTTGAGCACAAGGTCGAATTGCTGAAACACCTGCTGAAGCAGGAAGATGCGCTGCGCACAATCGTGTTTGTCCGTAAGCGCGAGCGCGTGCACGAGCTGGCAGAAATGCTGCGTAACGCCGGGATCAACAACTGCTATCTTGAAGGCGAGATGGCGCAGATCAAGCGTACTGAAGGCATTAAGCGCCTGACCGACGGTCGCGTTAACGTGCTGGTTGCCACAGACGTTGCCGCTCGTGGGATCGACATCCCTGACGTCAGCCACGTCATTAACTTCGATATGCCGCGCAGCGGCGATACCTATCTGCACCGTATTGGCCGTACCGGCCGCGCGGGCCGCAAAGGTATTGCGATTTCACTGGTCGAAGCGCATGACTACCTGCTGCTGCAGAAAATTGGCCGCTATGTTGACGAGCCGCTGAAAGCGCGGGTTATTGATGGCTTGCGCCCAACCACACGTGCGCCGAGTGAAAAAATGACGGGTAAACCGTCCAAGAAAGCGCTCGCGAAACGTGCTGAGAGAAAAGAGAAAGAAAAAGAGAAACCGCGCGTGAAGCAGCGTCACCGCGACACCAAAAATATTGGTAAGCGCCGTAAGCCAAGCTCTGCCGCGCCAGAGACAAAAACGGAAGAGTAAAAAAAGCCGGGGAAATCCCCGGCTTTTTTATTCCCCCCGTAGCTGAAGCCTTACAGGCTTTCAGTAAAGGTACGCGCGATAACGTCGCGCTGCTGTTCTGGGGTCAGAGAGTTGAAGCGTACCGCATAACCAGACACGCGAATGGTCAGCTGCGGGTATTTTTCTGGATGCTCAACCGCGTCCATCAGCGTTTCGCGGCGCAGTACGTTTACGTTCAGGTGCTGACCACCTTCCACGCGCACTTCTGGCTTCACTTCCATTGGAATTTCACGGTATTCGATTTCGCCCAGTTTGCTCACCGGCACGATTTCATCTTCAGCAAAACCCGCTTTCGCGACGACACAGCGCGCTTCGTTTTTCTCGCTGTCCAGCAGCCAGAAAGAGTTGAGCAGATCGTCATTTGCAGCTTTAGTAATCTGGATACCTGTAATCATGTGTTGCCTCCCTAGGCTACATTAACTGATGTCGGCCTCTCGCGGCCAATTGGTAAAACCATTGTTTCTTGTGTGTATATATATCATTCACACCCCGGTGATTTATTGATTTAAATCAACAAAAACACCAACCACATAAAGAGTGTGGTTTGAATTTATTGCTTTAGATCAATTTCACGACCTTACCAATTCAATTTAACCTGCACATTTTCAACATAAATTTAGCGACTTAGCGCACATTTCGGCGTGGAATTTTGCTCACCGGGCTTTAGCAGGTAAGCTAGTCAGAGATTGAGATTCGCAGGAGAGCGAGATGACGACACCTTTAACCTGGCATGACGTGCTGGCAGAAGAAAAGCAGCAGCCCTATTTTATCAATACGCTCAACACCGTTGCGGCTGAGCGTCAGTCCGGACAGACGATTTACCCGCCGCAGAAAGATGTGTTCAACGCCTTTCGCTACACCGAACTGAGCGATGTGAAAGTGGTCATTCTGGGCCAGGATCCCTATCACGGTCCGGGCCAGGCGCATGGGCTGGCGTTTTCCGTACGTCCGGGCGTGGCGATCCCCCCTTCTCTGCTCAATATGTATAAAGAGCTTGAAGGAACCGTGCCCGGGTTTACCCGACCAAACCACGGCTACCTGGAAAGCTGGGCGCGCCAGGGCGTGCTGTTATTGAACACGGTACTCACCGTGCGGGCCGGCCAGGCGCACTCGCATGCCAGCCTGGGCTGGGAGACGTTCACCGATAAAGTCATCAGCCTGATCAACGAACACCGTGAAGGGGTCGTGTTTTTACTGTGGGGATCGCACGCGCAGAAGAAAGGGGCGATTATTGACCGCCAGCGTCATCACGTGTTGAAAGCGCCGCACCCGTCACCGCTGTCTGCACATCGCGGTTTCTTTGGCAGTAATCATTTTGTTCTGGCGAACGAATGGCTGGAAAAACGTGGCGAAACGCCAATTGACTGGATGCCTGTGTTACCGGCAGAGAGCGAGTAGTATTTGAATGTGCCGGGTCAGGCCCGGCACATGAAGAGGCTTATGCCTTATTCTGACGCCACCATTCGGCCAGCAGTACGCCGGTTGCAACGGATACGTTCAGACTTTCCACATTGCCTGTCCCATCGATTGAGACGCTCAGATCCGCACTGGAGAGCGCTGCATCAGACAGACCATCGCGTTCCTGACCCAGCACCAGCACCATCTTGCGTGGCAGCGTCGCTTTAAACAGCGGCGTACCGGCATGGCTCGAGGTAGTCACGATGGAATAACCCGCTTTACGGAACTGCTCAAGGGCATCCAGCACGCTGTCGCCGGTGATCGGCTGTACGTGCTCGGCTCCGCCTTCCGCAGTACGGATCGCGGCACCGGATTCCAGCAGCGCGGCATCCTGCAACAGTACGCCTTTCACGCCAAAGTGCGCGCAGCTACGCATCATCGCACCCAGGTTATGCGGGTTGCCCACATCTTCCAGCGCCAGCACGCAGTCATCGGCATCCGCCTGGCTGACCCACTGCTGCACGGTGGTGCCGTTACGTTTTTTGATCAGGAAGCAGACGCCGCCGTGGTGCTCGGTACCGGATGCTTTGGTCAGCTCGGCATCATCAACCACGTGGTAGGCTTTGCGGTTTGCCGCCATCCAGCGCAGCGCTTCTTTAAAGCGCGGGGTTACGCTCTGAATAAACCAGGCGCGGACGATACATTCAGGACGGCTCTGGAACAGCGCCTGGCAGGCGTTCTCGCCATACACGCGGGTCTCTTCCGCACGCTGACGGCGCAGCACTTCCGGGTCGATAAAGCTTTTACCGCTGATACCGCCGTGATCGGCCTTTTCTGGCGTTTCGTCGCCAGGGGCACGAGAAACGGTGCGCCACGGGGAGGCGTTATCACGTGAGAAGTCATCCCGCGGACGGTCATCGCGTTTGCGATCGTCACGCTTGCGGTCATCACGTTTGCGGTCATCACCGCGGTTGTTTCTGTCATCGCGGGCGGGGCGACGGCCACCGTCTGCACGAGAAGACGCCGGACGCCCGCCACCTTTTCCGGTACGCGGATTTTGGGTGCGTTTATCAGAGTCATCATCACTGCGGACATACATCACTTTGACCTTGCCGCTTTTGTTTTTCATTTCGTCGTTCATGCTTTTCTCCACCAGCGCTGCGCGAAGCGCGCAGATTACCCGATGTGCCAGCGCATAGCCATAATTTCGTACAAAAGCCTGTGACTATTGTTCTCATTGAATAAAACGCATTGTTGTTTCAAACAGGCTCATTGATAATATGTAACATATTAGAAACATTATCGGCGTCTTGCCGCTGTCCCACGGCTCTATCAGAGGTTAGTTATGAATACCGTATGTGCCAACTGTCAGGCTCTTAACCGCATTCCGGACGATCGGATTGAAGATGGTGCGAAATGCGGACGTTGTGGCCATGAATTGTTTGATGGCGATGTCATTAACGCGACGGGTGCTACGCTGGACAAACTCCTCAAGGACGATCTGCCTGTCGTAGTGGATTTCTGGGCGCCCTGGTGCGGCCCATGCCGAAGCTTCGCGCCGATCTTCGAAGACGTGGCCGAAGAACGCAGCGGGAAAATACGTTTCGTTAAGGTCAATACTGAAGCTGAACCTGAACTGAGCGCCCGTTTTCGCATTCGCAGCATCCCGACGATTATGATTTTCAAAAAGGGTGAAGTGGTCGACATGCTCAACGGTGCGGTGCCTAAAGCCCCGTTTGATAGCTGGCTTAACGAATCACTGTAACATTCACGGGGCACATCTTGTGCCCCGTTCCCGCCTCTGCGAAAATAGGGTTTTTCCTGCATTTCGCCCATGACTGATAACGCTGTTCTTCAATTACGCGCCGAACGCCTTGCGCGCGCCACCCGTCCGTTCCTCGCGCGCGGAAACCGTATTCGCCGCTGTCAGCGTTGCCTGCTGCCGCTGAAGGTTTGCCTGTGCGAGACGCTGACCCCAAGTTCGGCACAGAGCCGTTTTTGTCTGGTCATGTTTGATACCGAGCCGATGAAGCCCAGCAATACTGGTCGCCTGATTGCCGATATTCTGCCGGATACCGCGGCGTTTCAGTGGTCCCGCACGGAGCCCCCTCAGGCCCTGCTCGACTTAGTGGCAAGCCCGGACTATCAGCCGATGGTCGTTTTCCCCGCGTCATATGCAGGTGTCGATCGCCAGGTGCTTTCGACGCCGCCATCCGGTAAACCGCCGTTGTTTATTATGCTGGACGGCACCTGGACCGAAGCGCGAAAAATGTTTCGCAAAAGCCCTTATCTCGACGCACTGCCGGTGATTTCTGTCGATCTGTCCCGCGTCTCCGCCTACCGCCTGCGTGAAGCGCATGCTGACGGGCAATACTGCACCGCCGAAGTGGCCATTGCGCTTCTGGATCTGGCGGGTGATACCGCTGCGGCTGGCGCCCTGGGCAACCATTTCTCCTGTTTCCGGGAACGCTATCTGGCAGGAAAAACCGTTCATAAGGGCAGCGTCACAGCAGCCGAGACGGAAAGCGTTTAAAATCATCAGGTCGCTTGCATTCACAGGAGGCCTGCATGAGCCAGCGAGGGTTAGAAGCGCTACTTCGTCCTAAATCCATTGCCGTCATCGGCGCATCAATGAAACCGGATCGTGCTGGCTATCTGATGATGCGCAACCTGCTGGCCGGGGGATTTAATGGCCCCGTCATGCCCGTCACGCCAGCGTATAAGGCGGTTCAGGGAGTGCTTGCATGGCCTGATGTACAGAGCCTGCCTTTCGTACCGGATCTGGCCGTACTGTGTACAAACGCGAAACGGAATCCGGAGCTGCTGGAATCGCTCGGCAAGAAAGGCTGTAAAACCTGCATTATTCTCTCGTCTCCGCCTGAACAGAAAGCCGAGCTTCTGGCCTGCGCCAGTCGCTATCAAATGCGCATTCTTGGACCAAACAGTCTCGGCCTGCTCGCCCCCTGGCAGGGCTTAAATGCCAGCTTCTCTCCGGTTCCGATCCGCAAAGGCAAGCTCGCGTTTATCTCGCAGTCGGCTGCGGTATCGAACACCATCCTCGACTGGGCGCAGCAGCGTGAAATGGGATTCTCCTACTTCATTGCTCTCGGCGACAGTCTGGATATCGACGTTGATGAGCTGCTGGATTTTCTGGCGCGCGACGGTAAAACCAGTGCGATCCTGCTTTATCTTGAGCACCTCAGCGACGCGCGTCGTTTTGTCTCGGCGTCGCGAAGCGCGTCGCGCAATAAGCCGATCCTGGTAATCAAAAGCGGGCGCAGCCCTGCGGCTCAGCGTCTGCTGCAGTCGCATTCCGGCATGGATCCCGCCTGGGACGCCGCTATTCAGCGCGCGGGTTTGCTGCGGGTACAGGATACGCACGAGCTTTTTTCCGCCGTTGAGACGTTAAGCCATATGCGCCCGTTGCGCGGCGAGAAGTTAATGATTGTCAGTAACGGCGCCGCTCCTGCCGCACTCGCGCTGGATGAGCTGTGGCGGCGCTTCGGCAAGCTGGCCACGCTGAGTGAAGAGACGCTGCAGCGCCTGAAAGATGCGCTTCCGACCAGCGTGACGCCCGGCAATCCTCTTGATTTACGCGATGATGCCAGCAGCGAGCGCTATATCAAGGCCATTTCCATTTTGCTGGATAGCCAGGATTTCGACGCGCTGATGATTATCCACTCCCCCAGCGCGGTCGCGCCGGGCAGCGAAAGCGCGCGCGCGCTCATTGAGGCCGTGCGCAACCATCCGCGAGGCAAATATGTCACCCTGCTCACCAACTGGTGCGGTGAGTTTTCTTCGCAGGAGGCGCGACGCCTGTTCAGCGAAGCCGGACTGCCAACCTACCGCACGCCGGAAGGCACCATAACCGCGTTTATGCATATGGTGGAATATCGCCGCAACCAGAAACAGCTCCGCGAGACGCCGGCGTTGCCCGGGAATTTGACGGCCAATACCGTTGACGTTCACCGGCTGTTGCAGCAGGCGATTGAAGAAGGTGCGACGTCGCTGGATACGCATGAGGTCCAGCCCATTCTGGGCAGCTACGGGATGCAGACCCTGCCGACCTGGATCGCCAGCGACAGCGCTGAGGCCGTGCATATTGCCGAGCAGATTGGCTATCCGGTTGCCCTGAAGCTGCGCTCCCCGGATATTCCGCATAAGTCTGACGTTCAGGGGGTGATGCTCTACCTGCGGACGGCGGCAGAGGTGCAGCAAGCAGCCGATGCCATCTTCGATCGGGTCAAAATGGCCTGGCCGCAGGCAAGGATCCACGGCTTGCTGGTGCAAAGCATGGCTAACCGCGCAGGCGCTCAGGAGTTACGCGTGGTGGTCGAACACGATCCCGTTTTCGGCCCGCTCATCATGCTGGGTGAAGGCGGCGTGGAGTGGCGCCCGGAGGAGCAGGCCGTGGTGGCGTTACCGCCGCTGAACATGAACCTGGCGCGTTATCTGATCATCCAGGCGATTAAAAGCAAAAAGATCCGCGGCCGGAGCGCGCTACGTCCGCTTGATATTGCCGGGCTAAGTCAGTTCCTGGTACAGGTCTCTAACCTGATTGTGGATTGTGCCGAGATCCAGCGGCTGGACATTCATCCGCTGCTCGCCTCCGGCAATGAGTTTACGGCGCTGGACGTGACCCTGGATATCGCGCCATTCGAAGGAGACAGCGAGAGCCGTCTGGCGATCCGCCCGTATCCCCTGCAGCTGGAGGAGTGGGTTGAGATGAAAAATGGGGAACGCGCCCTGTTCCGCCCTATTCTGCCGGAAGATGAGCCCCAGCTGCGGGCCTTTATCTCTCAGGTCACGAAAGAGGATCTTTATTATCGCTATTTTAGCGAAATCAACGAATTTACCCACGATGATTTAGCCAATATGACCCAGATCGACTACGATCGAGAAATGGCGTTTGTTGCCGTTCGTCGCGCCGATAAGGGTGATGAGATCCTCGGCGTCACGCGTGCGATTTCTGACCCGGATAACGTCGATGCGGAGTTTGCCGTGCTGGTGCGCTCCGATCTTAAAGGTCTGGGCCTGGGAAGACGACTGCTGGAAAAACTCATCAGTTATACGCGAGATCACGGATTGTTACGCCTTAATGGCATTACTATGCCTAACAATCGCGGTATGGTGACCCTGGCGCGAAAACTTGGGTTTGACGTTGATATTCAGCTGGACGAAGGTATTGTTGCCTTATCCCTCAGTCTGACATCAGCAGACAAACGCGAGTAAGCTACTGGAAATGTTACCCACTTTGGACGGGACTGGTGGTATCATTGTCCGCTTATGTTGTTTGCATAGTACAGACAACCCTTCAATGAACAGAGAAGAAACGCACTGTGATGTTGTCAAAATTTAAGCGTAATAAACATCAACAACACCTTGCTCAACTACCGAAGATTTCTCAGTCAGTTGATGATGTAGAGTTCTTTTACGCTCCCGCTCATTTTCGGGAGACGCTTCTGGAAAAGATAGCCAGCGCCACGCGACGCATTTGCATTGTGGCACTGTATCTTGAACAGGATGAAGGCGGGCGCGCGATCCTGAACGCGCTCTATGAAGCCAAACGTCAGCGTCCGGAACTGGATGTTCGCGTGCTGGTAGACTGGCATCGCGCCCAGCGTGGCCGTATTGGCGCTGCCGCATCAAACACCAATGCTGACTGGTATTGCCGCACGGCGCAGGAAAATCCTGGCGTTGACGTGCCTGTTTATGGCGTCCCGGTGAATACCCGTGAAGCGCTCGGCGTTCTTCATTTCAAGGGGTTCATCATTGATGACAGCGTGCTTTACAGCGGTGCCAGCCTTAATGATGTCTACCTTCATCAGCTCGATAAATATCGCTATGACCGCTACCATCTGATCCGTAATCCGCAGATGGCCGATATCATGTTCAACTGGGTTGATAAAAATCTGGTTCATGGCCGTGGTGTTAATCGTCTTGACGATCCCGAGCGCCCTAAAAGCCCGGAGATCAAAAACGATGTTCGCGCCTTCCGCCAGGAGCTGCGCGATGCGGTCTATCATTTCCAGGGCGATGCGAACAACGAAGAGTTATCCGTTACCCCGCTGGTAGGGCTCGGCAAATCAAGCCTGCTGAACAAAACGATCTTCCATCTGATGCCGTGTGCGGAGCAGAAACTGACTATCTGCACGCCATACTTCAATCTTCCTGCCGTGCTGGTGCGTAATATCATTCAGCTGCTGCGCGAGGGTAAAAAAGTGGAAATCATCGTGGGTGATAAAACGGCAAATGACTTCTTCATTCCCGAAGATCAGCCGTTCAAAATCATTGGTGCGCTGCCTTATCTCTATGAGATTAACCTGCGTCGTTTCCTGAGCCGCTTACAGTATTACGTCAACACTGACCAGCTGGTTGTGCGTCTCTGGAAAGATGAAGACAATAGTTACCATCTCAAAGGCATGTGGGTCGACGATGAGTGGATGCTGCTGACAGGTAACAACCTGAACCCGCGCGCATGGCGACTGGATCTGGAAAACGCTATCCTGATTCATGACCCGCAGCATGAGTTAGCCGCCCAACGTGAACGCGAGCTGGAGCTGATTCGCACCCATACGACCGTCGTGAATCACTACCGCGAACTGCAGAGCATTGCCGATTATCCGGTAAAAGTTCGCAAGCTTATTCGCCGCTTACGTCGTATCCGTATCGACCGACTTATCAGCCGTATTCTGTAATATCCAGGCCCTGTCACCCGCAGGGCTTTTTTATGGAGCCCGTTGATGCGTATTCCTCTGGTACTGAGTGTGCTCTTCCTGAGTGGCTGTAGCCATATGGCTAACGATAGCTGGTCCGGACAGGACAAAGCACAGCATTTCCTCGCTTCCGCGATGTTGTCCGCAGCCGGTAATGAATATGCCCAGCACCAGGGATACAGCCGGGATCGTAGCGCGGCGATCGGGTTAATGTTCTCAGTAGGTCTTGGGGCATCAAAAGAACTGTGGGATAGCCGCCCCGCAGGGAGCGGCTGGAGCTGGAAAGATTTCGCCTGGGATGTCGCCGGCGCAACGACCGGCTATGCCGTATGGCAGATGGCGCGCTATTAAAGTCGAATGCCTTTCCCTTTGCGATGCAGCATCAGGGAGACAACAAACGCCAGTGCCCCCATTCCCGTTACGTACCAGAAGAATGTCGTTTCGCTTCCCCATGATTTAAGCGACAGCGCGACGTACTCCGCCGATCCGCCAAACACCGCGTTGGCTACCGCATAAGAGAGCCCTACCCCTAACGCACGGACCTGCGCCGGGAACATCTCGGCTTTCAATATTCCACTGATGGAGGTATAGAAACTGACAATCACCATCGCCACCATCACCAGCGCAAAGGCGGCATACGGTGAAGAGACATGCTGAAGCGCTGTCAGAATGGGAACGGTACATAATGCCGATAATCCGCCAAAAATGAGCATTGAGGTACGTCGGCCAATTTTGTCCGAGAGCGCTCCGACGATCGGCTGTATGAGCATAAAGACAAACAGCGCCGCGGTCATGACCACACTGGCGACGTTTGCGTGCATGCCGGTGGTATTCACCAGGTACTTTTGCATATAGGTGGTGAAAGTATAAAAACTGAGAGAGCCGCCCGCAGTGAAGCCCAGCACCATCAGGAAAGCTTTGCGGTTACGCCATAACCCTTTGAATGTTCCCGCCTCCTTCAGCATCCGGACCTCTTTCTGAGAGGTTTCATCTAACTGACGGCGTAGCCAAAGTGCGACAATCGCCAGTACTGCCCCCATTGCGAAAGGAATTCGCCATCCCCAGGCATGTAGTTGTTCGTCCGTCAAAATCTGCTGCAGGATCACCACCACAAGAATGGCCAGCAGTTGACCGCCAATCAGCGTGACGTACTGGAATGAGGCGTAAAAACCTTTACGGCCTTCCAGTGCAATTTCGCTCATGTAGGTCGCACTTGTACCGTATTCACCGCCCACCGATAATCCCTGAAATAAGCGGGCCAGCAAAAGCAGCGCCGGTGCCCAGGTGCCAATCGATTCATATCCCGGTAAGCAGGCGATCACCAGCGAGCCAAAGCACATCATACACACCGAGATCAGCATCGAGGCCTTACGCCCTCGACGATCCGCAATACGGCCGAACAGCCAGCCCCCGATGGGTCGCATTAAAAATCCTGCGGCAAAAACCCCAGCCGTTTGTAGCAGCTGTGTAGTGGTGTTGCCGGATGGGAAGAAAATATGTGCGAAGTAGAGTGAACAGAATGAGTAGACGTAAAAGTCGAACCATTCAACCAGATTCCCTGAAGAGGCGCTGACGATTGCCCATACCCTTCTTCGGGTATCACTGTGAGCCAGCGTCCCGTGTGATGTCATGCTTTCTGTCATTGTGATTATGCTCCTGCCATAAACTGCGGCGTATTGAGCCAGAAGGCTCAATAACCTCGTAAATGAAATGTTATAATTTTGTTATAAATAACATTGCGACAGGGATCACACATTCCATTAGCAGGATAAGGGATTAAGAGAAAGGCCAGGATGGAGATAAAAGCAAAAAACCCCGCACCTTTCGGTACGGGGTTTTTCTTGTTTGATGCCTGGCAGTTCCCTACTCTCACATGGGGAGACCCCACACTACCATCGGCGCTACGGCGTTTCACTTCTGAGTTCGGCATGGGGTCAGGTGGGACCACCGCGCTAAAGCCGCCAGGCAAATTCTGTTAATCTGTATCAGGCTGAAAATCTGTCTCTTCGCCAAAACACCTTCGGCGTTGTAAGGTTAAGCCTCACGGTTCATTAGTATCGGTTAGCTCAACGCATCGCTGCGCTTACACACCCGACCTATCAACGTCGTCGTCTTCAACGTTCCTTCAGGAGACTTAAAGTCTCAGGGAGAACTCATCTCGGGGCAAGTTTCGTGCTTAGATGCTTTCAGCACTTATCTTTTCCGCATTTAGCTACCGGGCAGTGCCATTGGCATGACAACCCGAACACCAGTGATGCGTCCACTCCGGTCCTCTCGTACTAGGAGCAGCCCCCCTCAATTCTCCAGCGCCCACGGCAGATAGGGACCGAACTGTCTCACGACGTTCTAAACCCAGCTCGCGTACCACTTTAAATGGCGAACAGCCATACCCTTGGGACCTACTTCAGCCCCAGGATGTGATGAGCCGACATCGAGGTGCCAAACACCGCCGTCGATATGAACTCTTGGGCGGTATCAGCCTGTTATCCCCGGAGTACCTTTTATCCGTTGAGCGATGGCCCTTCCATTCAGAACCACCGGATCACTATGACCTGCTTTCGCACCTGCTCGAGCCGTCACTCTCGCAGTCAAGCTAGCTTATGCCATTGCACTAACCTCCTGATGTCCGACCAGGATTAGCTAACCTTCGTGCTCCTCCGTTACTCTTTGGGAGGAGACCGCCCCAGTCAAACTACCCACCAGACACTGTCCGCAACCCGGATTACGGGTCTACGTTAGAACACCAGCCATTAAAGGGTGGTATTTCAAGGACGGCTCCATGCAGACTGGCGTCCACACTTCAAAGCCTCCCACCTATCCTACACATCAAGGACCAGTGTTCAGTGTCAAGCTATAGTAAAGGTTCACGGGGTCTTTCCGTCTTGCCGCGGGTACACTGCATCTTCACAGCGAGTTCAATTTCACTGAGTCTCGGGTGGAGACAGCCTGGCCATCATTACGCCATTCGTGCAGGTCGGAACTTACCCGACAAGGAATTTCGCTACCTTAGGACCGTTATAGTTACGGCCGCCGTTTACCGGGGCTTCGATCAAGAGCTTCGCGTTGCCGCTAACCCCATCAATTAACCTTCCGGCACCGGGCAGGCGTCACACCGTATACGTCCACTTTCGTGTTTGCACAGTGCTGTGTTTTTAATAAACAGTTGCAGCCAGCTGGTATCTTCGACTGATTTCAGCTCCACCCGCAGGGGCTTCACCTACATATCAGCGTGCCTTCTCCCGAAGTTACGGCACCATTTTGCCTAGTTCCTTCACCCGAGTTCTCTCAAGCGCCTTGGTATTCTCTACCTGACCACCTGTGTCGGTTTGGGGTACGATTTGATGTTACCTGATGCTTAGAGGCTTTTCCTGGAAGCAGGGCATTTGTTACTTCAGCACCGTAGTGCCTCGTCATCACACCTCAGCGTTAAAAGGTACCGGATTTACCTGGAACCTCCGCCTACATGCTTAAACCGGGACAACCGTCGCCCGGCTAACATAGCCTTCTCCGTCCCCCCTTCGCAGTAACACCAAGTACAGGAATATTAACCTGTTTCCCATCGACTACGCCTTTCGGCCTCGCCTTAGGGGTCGACTCACCCTGCCCCGATTAACGTTGGACAGGAACCCTTGGTCTTCCGGCGAGCGGGCTTTTCACCCGCTTTATCGTTACTTATGTCAGCATTCGCACTTCTGATACCTCCAGCAACCCTCACAGGCCACCTTCAACGGCTTACAGAACGCTCCCCTACCCAACAACGCATAAGCGTCGCTGCCGCAGCTTCGGTGCATGGTTTAGCCCCGTTACATCTTCCGCGCAGGCCGACTCGACCAGTGAGCTATTACGCTTTCTTTAAATGATGGCTGCTTCTAAGCCAACATCCTGGCTGTCTGTGCCTTCCCACATCGTTTCCCACTTAACCATGACTTTGGGACCTTAGCTGGCGGTCTGGGTTGTTTCCCTCTTCACGACGGACGTTAGCACCCGCCGTGTGTCTCCCGTGATAACATTCTTCGGTATTCGTAGTTTGCATCGGGTTGGTAAGCCGGGATGGCCCCCTAGCCGAAACAGTGCTCTACCCCCGAAGATGAGTTCACGAGGCGCTACCTAAATAGCTTTCGGGGAGAACCAGCTATCTCCCGGTTTGATTGGCCTTTCACCCCCAGCCACAAGTCATCCGCTAATTTTTCAACATTAGTCGGTTCGGTCCTCCAGTTAGTGTTACCCAACCTTCAACCTGCCCATGGCTAGATCACCGGGTTTCGGGTCTATACCCTGCAACTTAACGCCCAGTTAAGACTCGGTTTCCCTTCGGCTCCCCTATACGGTTAACCTTGCTACAGAATATAAGTCGCTGACCCATTATACAAAAGGTACGCAGTCACACCACGAAGGTGCTCCCACTGCTTGTACGTACACGGTTTCAGGTTCTATTTCACTCCCCTCGCCGGGGTTCTTTTCGCCTTTCCCTCACGGTACTGGTTCACTATCGGTCAGTCAGGAGTATTTAGCCTTGGAGGATGGTCCCCCCATATTCAGACAGGATACCACGTGTCCCGCCCTACTCTTCGAGTTCACAACCTGTGTGCTTTCGTGTACGGGACTGTCACCCTGTACCGTGCGACTTTCCAGACGCTTCCACTAACACACAAGCTGATTCAGACTCTGGGCTGCTCCCCGTTCGCTCGCCGCTACTGGGGGAATCTCGGTTGATTTCTTTTCCTCGGGGTACTTAGATGTTTCAGTTCCCCCGGTTCGCCTCGTTAACCTATGTATTCAGTTAACGATAGTGTGTCGGAACACACTGGGTTTCCCCATTCGGACATCGCCGGGTCAAAGGTTCATATCACCTCGCCGGCGCTTTTCGCAGATTAGCACGTCCTTCATCGCCTCTGACTGCCAGGGCATCCACCGTGTACGCTTAGTCGCTTAACCTCACAACCCGAAGATGTTTCACTTCTGATTGCGAAAATTTGAGAGACTCGAACACACCATTAAGATGTGTCGTTTCAATTTTCAGCTTGATCCAGATTTTTAAAGAGCAAATATCTCAAACATGACTCGCAAGTCAGTTTTGAGATATGACGGCAGGTGACTTTCACTCACGAACCAGCAAGTGGCGTCCCCTAGGGGATTCGAACCCCTGTTACCGCCGTGAAAGGGCGGTGTCCTGGGCCTCTAGACGAAGGGGACACTGAAGTCTCAATCGCAAGACGCCTTGCTATTTACTTTTCATCAGACAATCTGTGTGAGCACTGCAAAGGCAGGTTCTTTAAGGTAAGGAGGTGATCCAACCGCAGGTTCCCCTACGGTTACCTTGTTACGACTTCACCCCAGTCATGAATCACAAAGTGGTAAGCGCCCTCCCGAAGGTTAAGCTACCTACTTCTTTTGCAACCCACTCCCATGGTGTGACGGGCGGTGTGTACAAGGCCCGGGAACGTATTCACCGTAGCATTCTGATCTACGATTACTAGCGATTCCGACTTCATGGAGTCGAGTTGCAGACTCCAATCCGGACTACGACGCACTTTATGAGGTCCGCTTGCTCTCGCGAGGTCGCTTCTCTTTGTATGCGCCATTGTAGCACGTGTGTAGCCCTACTCGTAAGGGCCATGATGACTTGACGTCATCCCCACCTTCCTCCAGTTTATCACTGGCAGTCTCCTTTGAGTTCCCGGCCTAACCGCTGGCAACAAAGGATAAGGGTTGCGCTCGTTGCGGGACTTAACCCAACATTTCACAACACGAGCTGACGACAGCCATGCAGCACCTGTCTCAGAGTTCCCGAAGGCACCAATCCATCTCTGGAAAGTTCTCTGGATGTCAAGAGTAGGTAAGGTTCTTCGCGTTGCATCGAATTAAACCACATGCTCCACCGCTTGTGCGGGCCCCCGTCAATTCATTTGAGTTTTAACCTTGCGGCCGTACTCCCCAGGCGGTCGACTTAACGCGTTAGCTCCGGAAGCCACGCCTCAAGGGCACAACCTCCAAGTCGACATCGTTTACGGCGTGGACTACCAGGGTATCTAATCCTGTTTGCTCCCCACGCTTTCGCACCTGAGCGTCAGTCTTTGTCCAGGGGGCCGCCTTCGCCACCGGTATTCCTCCAGATCTCTACGCATTTCACCGCTACACCTGGAATTCTACCCCCCTCTACAAGACTCTAGCCTGCCAGTTTCGAATGCAGTTCCCAGGTTGAGCCCGGGGATTTCACATCCGACTTGACAGACCGCCTGCGTGCGCTTTACGCCCAGTAATTCCGATTAACGCTTGCACCCTCCGTATTACCGCGGCTGCTGGCACGGAGTTAGCCGGTGCTTCTTCTGCGGGTAACGTCAATCGCTGAGGTTATTAACCTCAACGCCTTCCTCCCCGCTGAAAGTACTTTACAACCCGAAGGCCTTCTTCATACACGCGGCATGGCTGCATCAGGCTTGCGCCCATTGTGCAATATTCCCCACTGCTGCCTCCCGTAGGAGTCTGGACCGTGTCTCAGTTCCAGTGTGGCTGGTCATCCTCTCAGACCAGCTAGGGATCGTCGCCTAGGTGAGCCGTTACCCCACCTACTAGCTAATCCCATCTGGGCACATCTGATGGCAAGAGGCCCGAAGGTCCCCCTCTTTGGTCTTGCGACGTTATGCGGTATTAGCTACCGTTTCCAGTAGTTATCCCCCTCCATCAGGCAGTTTCCCAGACATTACTCACCCGTCCGCCGCTCGCCGGCAAAGTAGCAAGCTACTTTCCGCTGCCGCTCGACTTGCATGTGTTAGGCCTGCCGCCAGCGTTCAATCTGAGCCATGATCAAACTCTTCAATTTAAGTTTGATGCTCGTGAATTAAACTTCGTAATGAATTACGCATGTTCACTCAGAGACTTGGTATTCATTTTTCGTCTTGCGACGTTAAGAATCCATGTCACTTTGAGTGCCCACACAGATTGTCTGATAAATTGTTAAAGAGCAGTGCCGCTTCGTTTTCGCTGCGGCGCGGGGTGTGCATATTACGCTTTCCCGCTTCAGAGTCAAGCGTTTATTTTCACTATTCTCTGCTGACCCGGCGGCGTGTGTGCCGTTGTTCCGTGTCAGTGGAGGCGCATTATAGGGAGTAATTCCGAACCTGCAAGGATAAAGTGAAAATTATTTACTGACTGCTCACTTTCCAGGCAAACCTCACTCCAGACCTCAATTTTCGCCTGGTTTTTAAACAAAAACGAGCCGCAAGCGGCTCGTTTTTGCGTTTTGTGACTTACTGCACTGCCACAATGCGATCGTCGTTGGCTTCCAGACGGATAATTTTACCAGGAACCAGTTCCCCGGAGAGGATCTGCTGCGCCAGCGGGTTTTCGATCTGCTGCTGGATAGCACGTTTCAATGGACGCGCACCGTACACCGGATCGTAACCATTCTTACTCAGCAGTTTCAGCGCATCGTCGGAGATGTGAATTTCGTATCCACGCTCTTCCAGACGTTTGTACAGACGCTGCAGCTGAATCTGCGCAATCGACGCGATGTGTTTCTCACCCAGAGGATGGAATACCACCACTTCATCAATACGGTTGATGAACTCCGGACGGAAGTTATGGCTCACCACACCCAGCACCAGCTCCTTCATGTGACTGTAGTCCAGTTCACCGAAACGTTCCTGAATCAAATCGGAACCCAGGTTCGACGTCATAATGACAACCGTATTACGGAAGTCGACCGTTCTCCCCTGCCCGTCGGTCAGACGACCATCGTCCAGCACCTGAAGCAGGATGTTGAACACATCCGGATGCGCTTTTTCCACCTCATCCAGCAGGATGACGGAATAAGGACGACGACGCACCGCTTCTGTCAGGTACCCACCTTCTTCATAACCCACATATCCAGGAGGCGCCCCGACCAGACGCGAGACGGAGTGTTTCTCCATAAACTCGGACATGTCGATACGCACCATCGCATCGTCGCTGTCGAACATAAAGTTAGCCAGCGCTTTACACAGCTCGGTTTTACCGACACCCGTCGGCCCCAGGAACAGGAATGAACCAATCGGACGGTTCGGATCGGACAGCCCTGCACGGCTACGACGAATAGCATTCGATACCGCTTCAACCGCTTCATTTTGACCAATCACACGATTGTGGAGATCGTTCTCCATGCGCAGCAGTTTTTCACGCTCGCCTTCCAGCATGCGCGCCACCGGAATACCGGTCCAGCGCGCCAGGACTTCCGCAATCTCGGCATCCGTCACTTTATTACGCAACAGACGCATCGTTTTACCTTCTGACTGCGTCGCTATCTCAAGCTGTTTTTCCAGCTCAGGAATTTTGCCGTACTGCAGCTCTGACATTCGCGCCAGGTCGCCCACGCGTCGCGCCTGCTCAATGGCAATTTTTGCCTGTTCGAGTTCAGCTTTGATGGTCTGCGTACCGGAAAGGGAGGCTTTCTCGGCTTTCCACTCTTCTTCCAGCTCAGAATACTGGCGCTCTTTATCGTCCAGTTCTTCATTGAGCATATCGAGACGTTTCTTACTGGCTTCATCAGACTCTTTCTTCAGCGCCTGCTGTTCCAGCTTGAGCTGAATGATGCGTCGGTCGAGTCGGTCCAGCTCTTCCGGCTTCGAGTCAATCTGCATACGAATGCTCGACGCCGCTTCATCAATCAGGTCGATGGCTTTATCCGGCAGCTGACGGTCAGCAATATAACGATGCGAAAGCGTCGCCGCCGCAACGATGGCCGGGTCAGTGATCTGCACATGGTGGTGCAGTTCATAGCGCTCTTTCAGACCACGCAGGATCGCGATGGTATCTTCAACGCTTGGCTCGGCAACAAACACTTTCTGGAAACGACGTTCCAGCGCAGCATCTTTCTCAATGTACTGACGGTACTCATCCAGTGTAGTGGCACCGACGCAGTGAAGTTCACCGCGCGCCAGCGCAGGTTTCAGCATGTTCCCGGCATCCATTGCGCCGTCTGCCTTACCGGCACCGACCATGGTGTGCAGCTCGTCGATAAACAGGATAACGTTGCCTTCCTGCTTCGCCAGATCGTTAAGCACGCCTTTCAGACGCTCTTCGAACTCGCCGCGGTATTTCGCACCGGCCACCAGCGCGCCCATGTCCAGCGCCAGTACGCGGCGGCCCTTCAGGCCTTCCGGCACTTCACCGTTCACAATACGCTGCGCCAGCCCTTCAACGATGGCGGTTTTACCGACACCCGGTTCACCTATCAGTACCGGGTTGTTCTTGGTACGACGTTGCAGTACCTGAATGGTACGGCGGATTTCTTCATCACGGCCGATCACCGGGTCAAGTTTGCCCTGTTCAGCACGCTCGGTCAGATCGACCGTAAATTTCTTCAAAGCCTGACGTTGGTCTTCGGCTCCCTGATCGTTCACGCTTTCACCTCCGCGCATGTTCTCAATCGCCTGAGTCACATTGGCGGTGGTCGCACCGGCGGATTTCAGCAGGTCGGTCAAGGTACCGCGTGATTCAAGCGCCGCCAGAACAAACAGCTCTGACGAAATAAAATTGTCCCCACGTTTTTGCGCCAGCTTGTCGCAAAGGTTCAGGACGCGCACCAGATCCTGCGACGGCTGAACGTCGCCGCCGGTCCCTTCGACCTGCGGTAAACGGCTCAGCGCCTGATCGATAGCGGTGCGTAACTGGCCAGCATTAATGCCAGCGGACGTTAATAACGGACGTACCGATCCCCCTTCCTGATTCAGCAAGGCGCTCATTAGATGAAGAGGTTCGATAAATTGGTTGTCGTGCCCCAGTGCGAGGGACTGGGCATCGGCGAGAGCAAGCTGGAATTTATTAGTAAGACGATCCAGACGCATAACTCCTCCCATAACAGGTCAAATTTGCTACTGGAGATTAAATGAGGTCATCCCTCAATTATTCAAGGTTAATGACCTGAATTATGTGAAAAGAAAACGGCACGTGCCGGATCGTCTTGATTCTTTAGGTTATATCAGCCAAATGAAACTTGCCATACGGCCCGTCGTCTTGTCGCGACGATAAGAGAAAAAATCACCCTTTTCGGTGAAGGTGCAGCGATCGCCGCCGAAGATCTGCGTCACGCCGACGCGGTTCAGGCGCTGGCGGGCGAGCTGGTAAATATCGGCCAGATATTTATCCCCCGAAGGCAGGAAGGCGTCCACCGCTTGCGGATCTTTTTCCATAAAGGCTTCGCGAACTTCCGGCCCCACTTCAAAAGCGCGAGGGCCAATGGCCGGGCCAAGCCAGGCCATAATATTGGCGGGCTCATCCTTAAAGCAGGCGACGGTTTCTTCCAGCACGCCTTCACACAGTCCACGCCAGCCCGCGTGCGCTGCAGCCACCTCGGTGCCTGCACGGTTGCAGAACAGCACTGGCAGACAATCGGCGGTCATTACGGCACAAACGGTTCCCGGCGTATTGCTGTAAGAGGCATCAGCGCGTTTGGAAGCATAGGGCTCTCCCGTCAACTTCAGCACCGCCTTGCCATGAACCTGTTCCAGCCAGACCGGTTTCGACGGCAGGTTCCCCGCTGCAAACAGACGCCTGCGGTTCTCTTCCACGTGTTCCAGGTTATCGCCACAGTGTGCGCCGAGGTTCAACGACGCCCACGCGCCCTGGCTCACACCGCCAGTGCGGGTTGAACTGCAGGCAGCCACGCCGGCAGGCAATGGCCACTCCGGGACAATCAGTTTGGTCATAACCAGTCCACTTGATCCTTATGTTCTTCGAAATCAGCACGCATGGCGTCAATAAGGTCCACCATATCCTGCGGGATAGGCGCATGCCACTCCATCTGAATACCGGTGATAGGGTGATAAAGACGCAGCATGGTCGCGTGCAGCGCCTGACGATCGAATTTACGCAATACGCTGATGAACTCATCCGACGCGCCTTTAGGCGGACGCGGACGACCACCGTAGACCTGATCCCCCACCAGCGGATGGGTAATGTGGGCCATATGCACGCGGATCTGGTGAGTACGTCCGGTCTCCAGACGCAGACGCAGGCGCGTATGAATACGGAAGTGCTCCATAATGCGGTAATGCGTCACCGCCGGTTTACCCATCGGATGCACCGACATATGGGTACGCTTGGTCGGGTGACGGCTAATGGGCTCTTCCACCGTCCCGCCAGAAGTCATATGTCCAATGGCTACCGCTTCATATTCACGGGTGATTTCGCGCAGCTGCAGCGACTCCACCAGACGGGTCTGAGCAGGAACGGTCTTCGCCACCACCATCAGACCGGTAGTGTCTTTATCCAGACGGTGCACGATGCCCGCGCGCGGAACATCCGCGATCGGCGGATAGTAATGGAGAAGTGCGTTAAGTACCGTACCGTCAGGGTTTCCCGCGCCCGGATGAACAACCAGGTCGCGCGGCTTGTTGATCACCAGAATGTCATCATCTTCATAGACGATGTCCAGTGGGATATCCTGCGGCTCGAAGCGGATTTCCTCTTCGATTTCAGCATTGATGGCGACAGCTTCCCCACCTAACACTTTCTCTTTTGGTTTGTCCCAGATCTTGCCGTTTACCATCACGCGCTGGTCAAGGATCCATTCTTTTATGCGTGAACGCGAATAATCAGGGAACAATTCGGCCAAAGCCTGATCTAAGCGTTGACCGAGCTGATTTTCGGAGACTGTTGCGGTGAGTTCTACTCGTTGTGCCATAAACTGCTTCTTCGTTTAACGTTGGGTTTTACGGCTTTGCCGTTTAATATAGTGTGCTATTGTAGCTGGTCTTAATCGGGAGCAGGAACAGAGTTTCTCCCGGACAAACATTTGAGGAAAGTCAAAACGTCATGACGCGCATGAAATATCTGGTGGCAGCGGCCACGTTGAGCCTGGCTTTGGTGGGCTGCTCCGGTTCAAATGAACAGGTCCCTGACAATCCGCCGAATGAAATCTATGCGACTGCACAACAAAAGTTGCAGGACGGTAACTGGAAACAGGCGATAACGCAACTGGAAGCGTTGGATAATCGCTATCCATTTGGTCCGTATTCGCAGCAGGTACAGTTAGATCTCATCTACGCATACTATAAAAATGCCGATCTGCCGCTGGCTCAGGCAACCATCGATCGTTTCATGCGTCTGAACCCGACTCATCCTAACATCGACTATGTGATGTACATGCGCGGGCTCACCAACATGGCGCTGGATGACAGTGCGCTGCAGGGCTTCTTCGGTGTGGATCGTTCCGACCGTGACCCGCAGCATGCGCGTGACGCCTTCAATGACTTCTCTAAACTGGTGCGCGGCTATCCAAACAGCCAGTACGTGACCGACGCCACCAAGCGTCTGGTGTTCCTGAAAGATCGTCTGGCGAAATATGAATACTCCGTGGCGGACTACTATACCCGCCGTGGCGCATGGGTTGCCGTGGTTAACCGCGTAGAAGGTATGCTGCGTGATTACCCGGATACTCAGGCTACGCGCGACGGCCTGAAGCTGATGGAAAATGCTTACCGTCAGATGCAGATGACCGCTCAGGCTGAAAAAGTGGCGAAAATCATCGCCGCGAACAGCAGCAACACCTGATTTTGCCTCAATGCAAAACGGCAGCCCGAAGGCTGCCGTTTTTTTATTCGTTTCTGAGCGTCGCTGAAGCGCGTTAGCCTCAACACATCCAGTCAACTATGGCCTCAATTTTTGCCTTCTACAAGGTAAATCTCACCTCTTCCTGCCCTGCCTCACAAAAAAGATTCCCTGACAAAAACCAACAAAATAACGTGATCTAAATCACACATTTTGACATTAGGTCGGGTATGCTGGAATCACCAAGACGGAAAGACAAGAGGTAAAATTTATGACAATGAACATTACCAGTAAACAAATGGAAATTACTCCGGCAATTCGCCAGCACGTCGCAGACCGTCTCGCCAAACTGGATAAATGGCAAACACATTTGATTAATCCACATATCATCCTGTCCAAGGAGCCGCAGGGTTTCATCGCTGACGCAACTATCAATACTCCAAACGGCCATCTGGTCGCCAGCGCAAAACATGAGGATATGTACACCGCAATTAACGATTTGATCAACAAGCTGGAACGGCAGCTCAATAAAGTGCAACACAAAGGTGAAGCCCGTCGCGCCACAACGTCGGTGAAAGACGCCAGCTTCGCGGAAGAAGTTGAAGAAGAGTAATCCTTTAAATTGAGTGTACCGCCAACGCGCCTTCGGGCGCGTTTTTTGTTTTTTATTGACAGGGTGAAAACAGTACGGGTACTTTAACGGTATCACTCACAGGATGACTTTATGAAACTCAAGCCGTTCTTCTTCGCATTCTTTTTTACCTTCCCCTGAACGGGAGGCGTTTCGTCGTGTGATAAAGAATGCGAAGACGAACAACAAGGCCTCCCACACCGGGGGGCCTTTTTTATTGATAACGATAAGATGAGACAGGCAACACTATGACACCGGAAAACCCGTTACTGGATCTGCGCGTAAAAATCAGCGCGCTGGATGAGAAACTGCTGGCGCTGCTGGCCGAACGCCGCGCCCTTGCCGTTGAAGTGGGTAAAGCCAAGCTGGACTCCCATCGTCCGGTCCGTGATATCGACCGCGAGCGGGATCTGCTGGAACGTCTCATTCAGCTCGGCAAAGCGCATCATCTCGATGCCCACTACATCACCCGGCTGTTCCAGCTCATCATCGAAGACTCCGTTCTGACCCAGCAAGCGCTACTCCAGCAGCATCTCAATAAAACCAATCCGCACTCTGCGCGTATCGCTTTCCTCGGGCCAAAGGGCTCCTATTCTCACCTGGCCGCACGTCAGTATGCCGCTCGCCATTTCGAAGAATTTATTGAAAGCGGCTGCGCGAAGTTTGCCGACATTTTTAACCAGGTCGAGACCGGCCAGGCGGATTACGCCGTGGTGCCGATTGAAAACACCAGCTCCGGCGCCATCAACGACGTCTACGATTTGCTGCAGCACACCAGCCTGTCGCTGGTCGGCGAGCTGACGATCCCTATCGATCACTGCGTGCTGGTCTCCGGTTCAACGGACCTGAACACGATCGAAACGGTCTACAGCCACCCGCAGCCGTTCCAGCAGTGCAGCCAGTTCCTGAACCGCTATCCGAACTGGAAAATTGAGTACACCGAAAGCACCTCGGCGGCGATGGAAAAAGTCGCCCAGGCGAACTCCCCCAACGTTGCGGCGCTGGGCAGCGAAGCGGGCGGCGCGCTGTATGGTTTACAGGTGCTGGAACGCAACCTGGCGAACCAGACGCAAAATATTACCCGCTTCGTGGTGCTGGCCCGCAAGGCAATCAATGTGTCTGACCAGGTACCGGCCAAGACCACGCTGCTGATGGCCACCGGCCAACAGGCCGGTGCGCTGGTTGAAGCTCTGCTGGTACTGCGTAATCACAACCTGATCATGACCCGGCTGGAATCGCGCCCAATCCATGGTAACCCGTGGGAAGAGATGTTCTACCTCGATATCCAGGCCAACCTGGAGTCTGCTTCCATGCAGAAAGCCCTGCGCGAGCTGGGCGAGATCACGCGTTCCATGAAGGTGCTGGGCTGCTACCCGAGCGAAAACGTCGTCCCGGTCGATCCGATCTAACGTTCGATAAAACGGCTTTTCTTCATCCCTGCCACGCTCACCGGCAGGGTGAAGATGGCGCCGGAGAGCGGATATTTCGCCACCTCCTCCGCCTCCATATTCTCCCGCGTGGTGGTAATAAACAGCGTTTTCATATCATCGCCGCCAAAGCAAACCATCGTCGGGCAACGTACCGGCATGCGGTACTCTTCCAGCTGCTCCCCTTGCGGTGAAAAACGCGCGATGCGCCAGCCGTCAAACAGCGCGCTCCAGTAGCAGCCTTCCACATCCATCGCCGCGCCGTCCGGTATCCCCTCGCCCTCTTTAAACTGACGAAACACTTCTCGCTTACCCGGTTCGCCCTGCTCATCAAGCGACGTACGATAGATCACACCGTTTGGCGTATCTGAGGTAAACATCCACTGCTTGTCCGGGCTAAACGCCAGGCCGTTATGCCCGTGGATATCGCACTGGATCACCTTCGGCGTCAGGTCGTTGTCGATGCGCATCAGCAGGGCGCCGTTGTAATCTCCCGGCCCCCAGAACGTGCCCGCATAGAACCGGCCCAGATGGTCGGTGCCTCCATCGTTAAAGCGCGCCAGCTGCGGGTTAGAGGGGTTATCACACACCTTGCGGCGCAGCAGGCCGTGTTTATCGGTCAGCCAGATACCCGTTCGCATCGCAACGATAAAACCACCCTGCTCACGCAGCGCGAAACACCCCACCTCCTCGTGGAAAGAGAGTACGGTGTGTTCCGCCGTCGGCAGATGGTAGCGGTGGATCTCGCCTTCCAGAATATCGGCCCAGTAGAGCGCCTGCTCTTCGGCGCTCCACGTCGGGCATTCAGGCAAATGCCCGGTATAATTCAACAGCAGCTGCGGTTCAGCCATGACAGTTCCCCAAAATGAAAAAGCCAGCATTGCTGGCTTTCAGTATATACATCATCGCATTACTGGCGACTGTCATTTGCCTGGCGCAACAACGTCCGGCTCTCATTCTGGAAACGCTGCGCATAATCGCCAAACCAGTGCTCGACCTTGCGGAAGCTGTCGATAAACGCCTGCTTGTCTCCGTGCTCAAGCAGCGTAATGGCTTCTCCAAAGCGCTGATAGTAGCGCTTGATCAGTGCCAGGTTGTTTTCGGAGGACATAATAATGTCCGCGTACAGCTGCGGATCCTGCGCGAACAGACGCCCAACCATCGCCAGCTCCAGACGATAGATAGGTGAAGAGAGCGCCAGCAGCTGTTCAAGCTGCACGTTCTCTTCCGCCAGATGCAGGCCGTAGGCAAACGTCGCAAAGTGGCGCAGCGCCTGAATGAACGCCATGTTCTGGTCGTGCTCAACCGCGCTGATGCGGTGCAGTCGCGCGCCCCATACCTGAATCTGTTCCAGGAACCACTGATAGGCTTCCGGCTGACGACCGTCGCAGTAAACCACCACCTGCTTAGCCAGGCTGCCGCTGTCCGGACCAAACATCGGGTGCAAACCCAGCACCGGCCCGGTATGCGCAGCCAGCATTGCCTGCAGCGGACCATTTTTGACGGAGGCCAGATCGACCAGGATACAGTCTTTCGGTAAAGGAGGAAGCTTCCCGACGATCTGCTCCGTCACGTGGATCGGCACGCTGACGATAACCATCCCGGCATCTTTCATGAGCTCCGGCGCCTGCGCCCAGTCCTCTTTTTCCAGAATGCGCACCTGATAGCCAGAAAGCGTCAGCATTTTTTCAAACAGACGCCCCATCTGTCCTGCCCCGCCGACAATCACCACCGGCCGCAGGGTCGGGCAAAGGGTTTTGAACCCCTTGTCGTTTTCACTGGAATAGGATTCCCGCATCACGCGACGCAGAACATCCTCAATCAAATCCGGCGAAACGCCCAGCGCCTGCGCCTCTTTGCGACGAGAGGCCAGCATTGAGGCTTCGCGCTCCGGGACGTAAATCGGCAGGCCGTATTTGCTTTTCACCTCACCGACTTCGGCAACCAGCGCCATGCGGCGCGCCAGCAGATCCAGCAGCGCCTTATCCACTTCATCAATTTGATCGCGCAGTGCGGTCAATTCAGCAACCATAACTACCCTCTTAAGCCAGACGCGTCGCCAGCTGGCCGCTTAAATCTTTATGGATCTCACGCAGCAGTGCATCGGTGGTTTCCCAGCTGATGCAGGCATCCGTCACGGAGACGCCGTGCTTCATGGCACTGCGCGGTTGTTCAGATGATTGATTGCCTTCATGAATATTGCTCTCAATCATTAGACCGATAATAGAACGGTTGCCATCTTTGATCTGGGCGACCACGGATTCCGCAACCGCAGGCTGACGACGGTAATCTTTATTCGAATTACCATGACTGCAATCTACCATCAGTGCCGGGCGCAGTCCCGCCTGCTCCATCTCTTTTTCACACTGCGCCACGTCCGCCGGACTGTAGTTCGGGGCTTTCCCGCCGCGCAGGATCACGTGCCCGTCCGGGTTACCCTGCGTTTGCAGGAGGCAGACCTGGCCCGCCTGGTTGATACCGACGAAACGGTGCGGCATGGCAGCCGCGCGCATGGCGTTGATCGCCGTCGCCAGGCTGCCATCGGTACCGTTTTTAAAACCAACCGGCATCGACAGGCCAGACGCCATCTCGCGGTGGGTTTGCGATTCCGTGGTACGCGCGCCAATCGCGGACCAGCTGAACAGATCGCCAAGGTATTGCGGGCTGTTCGGATCCAGCGCTTCGGTTGCCAGCGGCAGGCCCATGCTGACCAGCTCCACCAGCAGGCGACGCGCAATCTTCAAGCCTGCTTCCACATCAAACGAGCCATCCATGTGCGGATCGTTAATCAACCCTTTCCAGCCAACGGTAGTACGTGGCTTCTCAAAATAGACGCGCATCACCAGGTAGAGGCTATCGCTGACCTCCTCCGCTAATGCTTTAAATCGACGAGCGTACTCAATGGCGGTTTCAGGATCGTGAATAGAGCAAGGACCACACACCACCAGCAGGCGCGGATCGCGGCCGGCGATGATGTCAGAAATGGTCTGGCGCGAGTGCTCAATCTGAGCCTCCTGCGCGACGCTCAGCGGAAATTCTGCTTTCAGCTGATCCGGAGTAATTAAAACCTGTTCGTCAGTGATATGTACGTTGTTCAGCGCGTCTTTTTGCATGATGGCGATCCTGTAAAGCTCGTTTGCGATAGTTGTTTTCCTCAATGAGGTGAAACCACGATACCATAAAAAGTAAACATTTCAATCCAAAATACGTACACATTACTTTACAGTAGCCAATTTATTGCAAAAATCAGCCGTCAAAAACGTAAAGTTTAAATTACAGACATACTTTCTTAAGCCAGGCTATGCTGAAGTAAAAAGGAGAATGGCTATGCGTTCAATTGCTCTCACGCTGTTGTCGCTGTTTTTAACGGGCTGCCAGATCAATCCTTATACCTTCCAGCCCGACTGGACCAGTCCATCCTGGTTTGATGCCGGTAAAGAAGACGCCATGAATGGCCTGCCGGTTAAAGATAACCAGACCCTGGCCGATAGTTTTAACGACACCCACGTTGATCGTAGTGAATATCTTCGCGGCTATGCCGATGGTCAGAAGAGAGTCTGCGAAGAAGGGTTTATTCACGCCTGGGGATTAGCGGGCAAATCTTTCCCTGCCAGTTGCGATACTGCTGAAAACGCGGCAAAACTGCGTGCGTCATGGCAAAAAGGGATGGATGAAAGTATGCGCTCCAGCAGACTCAATTAAGTCTGTTTTTAATCACCGGAAAATAAACAACAGTAGGATTTAGCTTAGGTTGACCTGAGGCTATTTCTGACATAATGACGGCTCTGATAAACAATGGTATTCTGCCCGCAACTCTTAAGGACATCTATTTCCGGAGCGATGTGGCGGATTCTGGTGAGAAATTTATTCTTGATCTCTTTTTTCCGACTCACTCTGGTGTTAATGCTGTTCATTATGGTGGGCCCAGCGACGGCAGGCACGCTCACGGAAACGGATAAATCGGTACGCTCGATAGTCTCAGGCATTGTGAGCTATACGCGATGGCCGTCACTATCCGGGCAACCTAAACTCTGCATCTATGCCACTTCTCACTATACGCACGCGCTTAGCGGCGACGAAGGGCACAACGAGTTACCCTATACTCCCGCTATTGTACATAACGATCGGGAAGCCCTGGCCGCGACGTGCGATGCGATTTATTTCGGGTCTGAATCACCGGCAAAACAACTTGAATTAATAAGCCAATATCAGGGCAGAGCATTGCTATTAATCTCAGAGCAAAATCCGGAATGTGTAATTGGCAGTGCCTTTTGCCTGATGATCGATCGTGGCCAGGTCCGGTTCTCCGTCAACCTGGATGCATTGACGCGCAGTGGCGTAAGAGTCAATCCGGATGTATTAATGCTGGCACGGAATAAGCAGCATGGATAAAGATTTCACTTCAACGCCACGACCGACGTTTAAAAGAACGTTGAGGCGAAACAGCATGATAAGCGTCATTATCACGATGACGTTAATATGGCTGTTGCTCTGTTTTGCTTCCGTTGTGACGTTAAAACAATACGCGCAAAAGAACCTTGAATTAACCGGGGCCACGATGAGCCACAGCCTGGAAGCCTCGCTGGTTTTCAACGACTCGCTGGCGGCCAACGAAACGCTTGCCGCCCTGGGCAAACAGGGGCAGTTTGCCGCAGCGGAGGTGATTAATGCGCATAAAAAGCGGTTCGCCTACTGGTCCTGGAACCCGGAGGATAACAACGACACGCTGGGCGCGCTGGTCAGCCGCTGGCTTTTCCCCGTACCGGTTGCGCAGCCCATCATGCATAACGGCTTAACGATCGGCGAAATCCGCCTTACCGCACGCGACAGTTTGATCAGCCATTTCATCTGGACGTCGTTTGCCGTACTGACCGGCTGCATTCTCTTTGCCGCCGTGGTCGCGCTCGTCATTACCCAGTCTTTGCATCGTGGAATGGTCACGGCGCTGCAGAACATTACCGACGTCGTGCATGACGTGCGCACGAACCGAAATTTCTCCCGCCGGGTGAAAGACGGCCGTATCGAAGAATTTCACCAGTTTGGCGAAGACTTCAATAGTCTTCTGGATGAAATGGAAGAGTGGCAGCTGAAGCTTCAGGCGAAAAATGCCCAGCTGTTGCGGACCGCCATGCACGACCCGCTTACCGGTCTTGCCAACCGCGCGGCGTTTCGTAACAGCATTGCGGCATTAATGAATGACCCTTCAGCCAGAACAAACTCGGCCCTGCTCTTCCTCGACGGTGATAATTTTAAGTTTATTAACGACACCTGGGGACACGCGGCAGGAGACTGCGTGCTGATCGAAGTCGCCAGCAGAATGATGGAGTTTGGCGACAAACGTCATCAGTCCTACCGCCTTGGCGGTGACGAATTTGCCATGGTGCTGTACGGCGTGCACTCTGAGCTTGAGGTTCAACATATTTGTGCTGCACTTTCGCAGCAGTTTATTCGTCCGTTTGATCTTCATAACGGACAAAAAGCATCGATGTCACTCAGCATTGGCTTTGCTCTGGCGTGGGAAAATACTTCCGTGGAAGCATTACTGGAGAGGGCTGACCGCAACATGTACCAGGTTAAAAACCAGCGTACGAAAACAATAAGTTAGAAAGGATACACTATGTTAAAACGTTACTTCGCGCCCTTAGTACTGGCCTCACTGGTTCTGGCAGGCTGCCAGTCGCCGCCGGAAGGCAAATTCACTCCTGAGCAAATTGCGGCGATGAAGTCTTACGGTTTTAACGAACTGAACGGTGACTGGTCGCTTGGGATGTCGGACACCATCCTGTTTGATAAAAATGACGCCAGGCTGCGATCGGAGAGTGAAACGCAGATCCAGTCCATGGCCTCTCGCCTGGCGGAAACCGGCCTGACCCACGCGCGAATGGACGGTCACACGGATAACTACGGGGAAGAGAGCTACAACGAAGCGCTCTCGTTAAAACGCGCCAACGCCGTGGCCGATGCCTGGGCGAAGGGGGCAAACATCCCGCGCAGCAATCTCACCACGCGGGGATTAGGTCAAAAATACCCGGTTGCGAGCAACAGTACCTCACAAGGGCGCGCTGAAAACCGCCGCGTCGCAGTGGTAATCAGCACGCCATAAGGCTATTTAGCGGAGGATTCGGCGAGCGTCACCCTGGTTGCCGCTCGCCAGCGCAGCCAGTCCACCAGAACAAACAGCGCCAGACTCACGCCCATGACCGGCAGGGCCAGCCCCAACAGTACGCTGATTAACACCGTAACGCCTCTTCCCCACACTGACAAGGCAAGCCAGCTCTGGCAAAGCGTCTGTACCGGACTCACAGCCGATTGCGCCGGACGACGCATCCACCACATCCGGTATCCCCAGATAATGAGCACGCAAAGGGCGAGGCCGAACGCAACCAGCAGCAGCTGATTTGCGAGGCCGAATAAGATCCCCATATGGAAATCCACGCCCCAGCGGGTCAGTTTTGCCATTAGCGGAAAATCCTCGAATCGGGTCCTGTCCAGTACCTGCATCGTATGAGGATCAACCGCCACGGCGTCCACCTGAGTTGGCCAGCTGCGATCGATTTCCGTCACGGTCCAGGCGCGATCCATCGTTTTCGCCGGGCGGATCTCCAGCTTGCTGGCATCAATACCCGCGTTACGCGCCGCGCTTAACACGCCGTCAAACTGCGTCAAATCCATCGCCATATCGGGCATCACCATTCCACCGTGATGACCGCGGTGTTCGGCATGTTCATCCCCGACCTCATGTTGGCCGGATAGCGTCGTGTTCACCTGCGGGGTGAGCCAGTTCATCTCTGCCCGCAGCTTATCCACGTTCCCGCCAGCCCACTGGGACCAGGTCAGGCCGGTTGCGGAGAACAGCAGCATACCACCCAGCAGGCTCCAGCCCAGCGTCACGTGCACCCGACGCCGGTTCTGGAAGCGATTGTTGACCCGCCGTTTGGGCCGGGTATAACACCACAGGGCAATACCGCCCAGCGCGGCGACCCACATCCACGAGGCCGCAAGCTCGCTGTAAAGGCGCCCAATGTCGCCCAGCATCAGGGACGTATGCAGGTAATCAATGGTCTGGCGCAAGGGTAAAATCCCGCTGGTGCCGTATACCGTCAGATCTCCCAGCACCGTCAGGCTTACCGGATCGATAAAGATAGCCCGGTTCTCCGATGGCCCAAGTTTCGGGTCAGCGAACATCACGCGGGTGGTTTCGCCCTCAACCAGGCCCGGACGAACGGCGTGCAAACGTAAATCTGATCCAACGGTTTTTTCCGCCAGGGCGATTTGTTCCGCCAGAGGCAGTGGCTCGCCTATAGAATCCGTGTGGAGCGCGTGCCGGTAGAGTGCGTTTTCCAGCTGTGGGGTCGCCACATACAGCGTCCCGGTTAGCGCGGCGAAGAAGATAAACGGGCCGACAAACAGCCCAACGTAGAAATGAAGGCGACGCAGCAGGTTTCCCCATGCCGCGCGCGAGGTGCAGGTAGTCATACTTTTCCTTTTTAAGGCAAAAAGTTATCGATATTTTTAAAGGGAAAAAGCAGACTGCCGCGGCGGCGCGCGGGTATCAGGGTAAAGCCAGGGGAAGAAGTGCCAGTGCTTGACCGCCTGACGCGGCGGCTTAACGCGAAGCCTCTGCAGCACCACGCTGAGCAGGACGATGAGCGCCAGCATCACGCCAGGGACATGCGCTAACAGCACGCAGTAGCCGCACGCTTCCGCATGGTCGACGGGCATCGTGTGTGGCATATCGCCGTGATGCTCGTCCATCGACATCATGCTCATCTCATGATGCATGCCCGGCATGGCGCTCATGGGATCTTTCTGCAATGAGACGGAGATAAGGGGTGCTACCACGATCAGCAGGATCGCGAACAGCGCGGTTAATGCCGCTGCGCGTTTCCAACTATGCTGATGCAGTATGTTATCCACTTCCCCTCCATTCAAGAGGCAAGCATTGTAAATGATTTATGACGAAAGGGTTAACGCGAGAGGTGCGATGGGATAAAAAAGGGCCAGCCTTTCGGCCAGCCCTTTCTAACAGGATGTCGCTTAAGCGAATCTTAGTTCAGACGCTCTTTAATACGAGCAGACTTACCAGTACGCTCACGCAGGTAGTACAGTTTAGCTTTACGTACAGCACCACGACGTTTAACAGCAATGCTGTCAACTACCGGAGAGTGAGTCTGGAAGACACGCTCAACGCCTTCGCCGTTGGAAATTTTACGAACAGTGAATGCAGAGTGCAGACCGCGGTTACGAATAGCGATAACCACGCCCTCGAATGCCTGCAGACGTTTTTTGGAACCTTCAACAACCCATACTTTCACTTCCACGGTGTCACCTGGACGGAAGGAAGGTACGTCCTGCTTCATCTGCTCTTGTTCAAGTTGCTTAATAATGTTGCTCATAATTTAATCTCTTATCCTGGGTAAACTGATATTCGGGAGCGTATTACGCATTCCCATCATGTTCATGCTGCTGTTGCGCGTGTTCAGTTTTGAACTCGGCCAGCAACTTTGCTTGCTCTTCAGTCAGAGCCAGGTTTTCCAGAAGTTCAGGTCTTCTAAGCCAGGTTCGGCCCAGCGACTGCTTCAAACGCCAGCGACGTATCTCGGCATGGTTTCCTGACAGTAACACTGCCGGGACTTCCATCCCTTCTAACACTTCAGGACGGGTATAGTGTGGACAGTCCAGCAACCCATCGGCAAAGGAATCTTCCGTTGCCGAAGCTTCATGGCCCAGTACTCCCGGAATGAACCGGGCGACGGAGTCAATCAGCGTCATTGCGGGTAACTCACCACCGCTGAGAACGTAATCGCCGATAGACCATTCTTCGTCAATCTCGGTTTGAATTACGCGCTCATCTATCCCTTCGTAGCGACCACAGACCAGAATCAGCTTTTGATTCGTCGCCAGTTCGCTGACGCCCGCTTGATCAAGCTTGCGTCCCTGAGGTGACAGATAAATCACCTTTGCGCCTTCACCTGCCGCGGCTTTTGCTGTGTGAATGGCGTCCCGTAAGGGTTGCACCATCATTAGCATCCCCGGTCCGCCGCCGTAAGGACGATCGTCCACGGTACGGTGCCGGTCATGAGTAAAGTCACGCGGACTCCAGCTCTGGATGCTCAGCAGGCCATTCTTTACTGCCCGGCCAGTTACCCCGTAATCGGTAATCGCGCGGAACATTTCAGGAAACAGGCTAATTATGCCAATCCACATAGCGCCGTCTTTTACCGTTTATCCGGAGAATTTAAAAACCAGGATCCCAATCTACTTCAATGGTTTGAGTAGTGAGATCGACTTTCTTGATAACCTGTCCATCGAGGAACGGGACCAACCGCTCCTTGATGCCAAATGCATCTTTCAGGTTTGCCTTAATGACGAGAACGTCATTTGACCCGGTTTCCATCATATCGATGACTTTCCCCAGGCTGTAGCCTTCAGTAGTGACTACCTGGCAACCCATAAGGTCTTTCCAGTAGTAGTCGCCCTCTTCCAGCTGTGGCAACTGCGACGAATCCACGACAATTTCACAATTAGTCAGCGCATTCGCGGCATCACGATCGTCAACGCCTTTCAGCTTGATGATGATGTCCTGATTGTGGTGACGCCAGCTTTCCAGCTCGACCTCTTCCCACTTACCGCCTTTCTGGATAAACCAGGGCTGGTAATTAAAAATGCTATCAGCGTCTTCAGTGGAGGAAAACACTCTGAGCCAACCACGGATACCGTAGCAAGAACCCATTTTTCCCAATACGATCGGTTCAACAGGTGCTTTATTGCTCATCATGACCACCGTGACAGATTAAGCTGCTTTGTTTGCTGCTTTGATCAGCGTAGCAACGCGATCGGAAACAGTAGCGCCCTGGCCAACCCAGTGAGCGATACGATCCAGATCCAGACGAGTTTCTTCTTCTGCGCCAGCGGCCAGTGGGTTGAAGAAACCAACGCGCTCGATGAAGCGACCGTTGCGTGCATTACGGCTGTCAGTCACAACAACCTGGTAGAACGGACGCTTTTTAGCGCCGTGACGTGCTAAACGAATAGTTACCATAACATCCTCTTGTGTGAATAAAACAACCGGGCCCCATCGAGGAACGGAGCCCGGGTGTCATATTAAAAGCCCGAAAATTTTACTCATTTTCGGGCAAAAAGCAATCTCAAAAGCGATTAACGCCCTGGAAAACCGGGAGGCATCATCCCTTTCATGCCGCGCATCATCTTCGCCATGCCGCCTTTCTTCATTTTCTTCATCATGCGCTGCATGTCGTCGAACTGTTTCAGAAGGCGGTTAACGTCCTGCACCTGCATGCCGCAACCGGCTGCGATACGGCGTTTACGGGAACCTTTGATGATGTCCGGGTTAGCGCGCTCTTTCAGCGTCATCGAGTTGATGATCGCCTCCATACGCACCAGCACCTTGTCATCCATCTGCGCTTTCACGTTGTCTGGGATCTGGCCCATGCCCGGCAGTTTGCCCATCAGGCTGGCCATGCCGCCCATGTTTTTCATCTGACGCAGCTGCTCAAGGAAGTCGGTGAGATCGAAACCGTCCCCTTTTTTCAGCTTGCTGGCCAGCTTCTCGGCCTGCGCGCGGTCAACCTTGCTCTCGATATCTTCGATCAGCGACAGCACGTCGCCCATGCCGAGGATACGGGAGGCAATACGATCCGGGTGGAACGGCTCCAGCGCTTCAGTTTTTTCGCCCACGCCGAGGAATTTGATCGGCTTACCGGTGATATGACGAATAGAAAGCGCCGCACCGCCGCGGGCGTCACCGTCCACTTTAGTCAGCACCACGCCGGTTAACGGCAGCGCTTCGTTAAACGCTTTCGCGGTATTCGCCGCATCCTGACCGGTCATGGCGTCGACGACAAACAGGGTCTCTACCGGGTTGATAGAGGCATGCACCTGCTTGATCTCGTCCATCATCGCTTCATCAACGTGCAGACGACCGGCGGTATCCACCAGCAGCACGTCGTAGAATTTCAGCTTCGCCTCTTTCAGCGCGGCGTTAACGATGTCGACAGGCTTCTGCGCCACGTCGGACGGGAAGAAATCCACGCCAACCTGCTCTGCCAGGGTTTCCAGCTGCTTGATCGCCGCCGGGCGATAGACGTCCGCAGAGACCACCAGCACTTTCTTCTTGTGCTTTTCGCGCAGGAATTTACCCAGCTTACCGACGCTGGTGGTTTTACCCGCACCCTGCAGGCCCGCCATCAGCACCACGGCCGGTGGCTGAGCGGCCAGGTTAAGCACCTGGTTCTCTTCGCCCATCGCCGAAACCAGTTCGTTACGAACGATTTTGACGAACTCCTGACCCGGGGTCAGGCTCTTGTTAACTTCATGACCAACCGCCTTCTCTTTCACGCGGTTGATAAAATCACGAACAACCGGCAACGCCACGTCTGCTTCCAGCAGCGCCATGCGCACTTCGCGCAGCGTTTCCTTGATGTTGTCTTCAGTAAGGCGTCCGCGGCCGCTGATGTTGCGCAGCGTGCGCGACAAACGATCGGTTAAATTATCAAACATTGTCTCTCGCCTGAGTAGAAACGTTGGGCCGCCATGAGCGACACATACACAGAATTTTGCCGGAGTATAACATGAAGGCGCCTTTGTTGTTATGCAACGGTTGGAGCAGGCGTCACGTAACGTTATACTGCTTCTCTTTCTTATTAAGACAACTGTCGATGCCTATATGCCTGTTTTCGCACTGATCGCCCTTGTTGCCTACTCTGTCAGCCTCGCGCTGATTATTCCCGGACTGCTGCAAAAAAACAGCGGCTGGCGGCGCATGGCTATTCTTTCGGCGGTGATCGCACTGATTAGCCACGCCTTTGCGCTGGAATCACGCATTATCCCCGGCGACGGCAGCGTGCAAAACCTGAGCGTGCTGAACGTCGGCTCGCTGGTCAGCCTGATGATCTGTACGGTAATGACCATCGTCGCGTCTAAAAATCGCGGCTGGCTGCTGCTGCCGATTGTCTACACCTTCGCGCTGATCAATCTGGCCCTCGCCACCTTTATGCCTAATGAGTTCATTACGCATCTGGAGGCGACACCGGGGATGCTGGTGCATATCGGCCTGTCGCTCTTTGCCTACGCGACGCTGATCATCGCCGCGCTTTATGCCATGCAGCTCGCCTGGATTGACTACCAGCTGAAAAACAAAAAGCTGGCGTTTAACCATGAAATGCCGCCGCTGATGGTGATTGAGCGTAAGATGTTCCACATCACCCAGGTGGGCGTGGTGCTGCTGACGCTCACGCTCTGCACCGGGCTGTTTTACATGAAGAACCTGTTCAGCGTGGAGAATATCGATAAAGCGGTGCTCTCCATCATCGCGTGGTTTGTCTATATTGTCCTGTTATGGGGCCATTATCATGAAGGCTGGCGCGGTCGTCGCGTGGTCTGGTTCAACGTCGCGGGTGCGGGCATTCTCACCCTTGCCTATTTTGGCAGCCGCTTCATACAGCAATTTGCTGGCTAAGAAACAAAGGAGTTCCCCCTGGAACACATCTCAACCACCACGCTGATCGTTATCCTGATCGTCATGGTGGTCATCTCCGCCTATTTCTCCGGCTCGGAAACCGGCATGATGACCCTGAACCGCTACCGGTTACGTCATCGTGCTAAACAGGGTAACCGCGCCGCCCGTCGCGTTGAAAAACTGCTCCGCAAGCCGGATCGCCTGATTAGCCTGGTGCTCATCGGCAACAACCTCGTCAACATTCTGGCCTCTGCGCTCGGCACCATCGTCGGGATGCGCCTGTACGGCAACGCCGGGGTCGCAATTGCCACCGGCGTACTGACGTTCGTGGTGCTGGTGTTTGCCGAAGTGCTGCCAAAAACCATCGCCGCGCTTTACCCTGAAAAGGTCGCCTATCCGAGCAGCTTCCTGCTGGCACCGCTGCAGATCCTGATGATGCCGCTGGTCTGGCTGCTGAACATGGTGACGCGCGTCCTGATGCGGATGGTGGGAATCAAAGCCGACGTCACCATCAGCAGCGCGCTCAGCAAAGAGGAGCTGCGCACTATCGTGAATGAATCCCGCTCGCAGATCTCACGGCGCAATCAGGACATGCTCCTGTCGGTGCTCGATCTGGAAAAGGTGAGCGTGAACGACATCATGGTGCCGCGTAACGAAATCGTCGGTATCGACATCAACGACGACTGGAAAGCCATCGTCCGCCAGCTGACGCACTCCCCGCACGGGCGCATCGTGCTCTATCGCGACTCGCTGGATGACGCCATCAGCATGCTGCGCGTGCGCGAAGCCTATCGTCTGATGACCGAGAAAAAAGAGTTCACCAAAGAGGTGATGCTGCGCGCCGCCGACGAAATTTATTACGTGCCGGAAGGAACGCCGCTCAGCACGCAGCTGGTGAAATTCCAGCGCAACAAGAAGAAGGTCGGCCTGGTGGTCAATGAGTACGGCGATATCCAGGGGCTGGTGACGGTCGAAGATATTCTGGAAGAGATTGTCGGGGACTTTACCACCTCAATGTCGCCTTCCCTCGCGGAAGAGGTCACCCCGCAAAACGACGGATCGGTGCTGATTGACGGAAGCGCGAACATTCGTGAACTCAACAAAGCCTTTAACTGGCATTTGCCGGAAGATGAGGCTCGCACCATTAACGGGATGATTCTGGAAGCGTTGGAAGAGATCCCGGCCGCGGGCACGCGGGTGCGCATTGAGCAGTACGATATTGATATCCTGGACGTGCAGGACAATATGATCAAGCAGGTGAAAGTCCTGCCCGTTAAACCCCTGCGCGAAAGTATCGCGGAGTAAGGTTGTAGGCCGGGTAAGGCGAACGCCGCTACCCGGCACTACGGATAGCGAATTACGCTTTCGCTTTCGCCACGGTCACCATCGCCGCGCGGATGGTACGGCCGTTCAGGGTATAGCCTTTCTGCATCACGCCCAGCACTTTACCGGCTTCAATCTCTTCAGATTCAACCATCGCAATGGCCTGGTGAACGTTTGGATCCAGCGGAACGTCGGTATCGGCAATCACTTCCACGCCAAACTTACGCACCACGTCGAGCATGGATTTCAGCGTCAGTTCGATACCTTCGATCATCGCCGCGTTGTCCGGATTCGCTTTGTCAGCCACTTCCAGCGCACGATCGAGGCTATCGATCACCGGCAGCAGTTCGTTGACGAATTTCTCCAGCGCGAACTTGTGCGCCTTCTCAACGTCCTGCTCGGTACGACGACGCAGGTTTTCCATTTCCGCCTTGATGCGCAGAACACTGTCGCGTTCGCGATTCTGTGCTTCTACCAGCTGGGCTTCCAGATTCGCAATTTTTTCATCGCGCGGGTCCACCTGCTCAGCAGATGCGTCTGGCTCTACAGCCTCAACTTCATCGTGCTGTTCCGTGATAATTTCTTCAGGGGCTTGCCCCTCAGGCGTTTTCTGTTCTTTACTACTCATGAATTTCTCCGCGTTTTTCTGCATTCATCTCGCTAACTTCGCTTATTATGGGGATCAGTTTCCGGGATTCAAGGGAACAAGACAGATTGTCATCATTCATCAGGCACAAGGACCTCCAGAAAATGAATAATCATTTCAGGTGTATTGGGATCGTCGGGCATCCGCGTCACCCTACCGCACTAACGACACATGAAATGTTGTATCGCTGGTTGTGTAGCAAAGGCTATGAAGTGATGGTCGAGCAGCAGATTGCCCAGGAACTGCAGCTGAAGAGCGTCAAAACCGGCACGCTGGCGGAAATTGGCCAACAGGCCGATCTCGCCGTGGTGGTGGGCGGCGACGGCAACATGCTCGGCGCGGCCCGCACGCTGGCGCGTTATGACATCAAGGTCATCGGCATCAACCGTGGCAATCTCGGTTTTTTAACCGACCTCGACCCGGACAATGCGCAGCAGCAGCTGGCCGACGTGCTGGAAGGCCACTATATCAGTGAAAAACGCTTTTTACTGGAAGCGCAGGTGTGCCAGCAGGACTGCCAGAAACGCATCAGCACCGCCATTAACGAGGTTGTCCTTCACCCTGGCAAAGTGGCGCACATGATCGAGTTCGAAGTCTATATCGACGAGATCTTTGCCTTCTCCCAGCGTTCTGACGGGCTGATTATCTCCACCCCGACCGGCTCAACCGCCTACTCGCTTTCTGCCGGCGGCCCGATCCTGACGCCCTCATTGGATGCCATTACCCTGGTGCCGATGTTCCCGCACACGCTCTCCGCCCGCCCGCTGGTGATCAACGGCGACAGCACGATCCGTCTGCGCTTCTCGCACCGCCGTAACGACCTGGAGATCAGCTGCGACAGCCAGATAGCGCTGCCTATCCAGGAAGGTGAAGATGTGCTTATTCGCCGGTGTGATTACCACCTGAATTTGATACATCCAAAAGATTACAGCTATTTCAACACATTAAGCTCGAAGCTTGGCTGGTCAAAAAAATTGTTCTGATTTTGCATCCAGGACTTTACTGTATATAAAACCAGTTTATACTGTATGAAAACACAGTTATGGTTTTTCATACAGGAAAACAATTATGCTGGCACAACTGACCATCAGCAACTTTGCCATTGTTCGTGAGCTTGAGATCGATTTCCACAGCGGCATGACGGCGATCACCGGGGAAACCGGTGCGGGTAAATCCATTGCCATTGATGCCCTCGGCTTGTGCCTTGGCGGCCGCGCTGAGGGCGACATGGTGCGCATGGGCGCAAACCGTGCCGACCTGTGCGCCCGTTTCTCCCTGAAAGACACCCCTGCCGCCCAGCGCTGGCTGGAGCAGAATCAGCTTGAAGATGGACGTGAGTGTTTACTTCGCCGCGTTATTAGCAGCGACGGTCGCTCACGCGGCTTTATCAACGGCACGGCGGTCCCGCTCTCCCAGCTCCGTGAACTCGGCCAGTTGCTTATCCAGATCCACGGTCAGCACGCGCATCAGCAACTCGTTAAACCCGAACAGCAGAAAGCGCTGCTGGATGGCTATGCGGGTGAATACGCGCTTACTCAGCTTATGGCAGAGCACTATCGCCAGTGGCATCAGAGCTGCCGTGAACTTGCCCAGCACCAGCAGCAAAGCCAGGAGCGCGCCGCCCGTGCGGAGCTGCTGGAATACCAGCTTAAAGAGCTGAACGAATTCAACCCGCAGCCGGGTGAGTTTGAGCAAATCGACGAAGAGTACAAGCGCCTGGCGAACAGCGGTCACTTGCTCTCAACCAGCCAGAATGCGCTCAACCTGCTGGCGGATGGCGAAGACGTGAACCTGCAGAGCCAGCTTTATAACGTCCGTCAGCTGCTTACCGAACTGGTCGGCATGGACAGCAAACTGTCTGGCGTCCTGGATATGCTGGAAGAGGCGGCCATTCAGATCTCTGAAGCCGGTGACGAACTTCGCCACTACTGTGAGCGTCTGGATCTCGACCCGAACCGTCTTTTTGAGCTGGAGCAGCGTATCTCCCGTCAGATCTCGCTGGCGCGCAAGCACCACGTTACGCCGGAAGAGCTGCCGGGCTACTATCAGTCTCTGCTGGACGAGCAGCAGCAGCTTGACGATCAGGCTGACTCGCAGGAGACCCTCTCTCTGGCGGTGAGCCTGCACCATGAACAGGCGCTGGCGACAGCGCAAAAGCTGCATGAAATTCGTCAGCACTATGCTCAGGAGTTAAGCCAGCACATTACCGACAGCATGCACACGCTGGCGATGCCGCACGGCGTCTTCACCATTGACGTTCGCTTTGAAGAGAACCACCTGACGGCGGAAGGTGCGGATCGCATCGAATTCCGCGTCACCACCAACCCGGGGCAGCCGCTGCAGGCGATCTCCAAAGTGGCCTCAGGCGGTGAACTGTCGCGTATTGCGCTGGCGATTCAGGTGATCACCGCGCGTAAAATGGACACCCCAGCGCTGATTTTCGATGAAGTGGATGTCGGCATCAGCGGCCCGACGGCGGCGGTGGTGGGTAAACTGCTGCGCCAGCTCGGCGAATCCACGCAGGTGATGTGTGTCACCCACCTGCCACAGGTCGCGGGCTGCGGTCATCATCACTTTATTGTCAGCAAAGAAACCGACGGCGAAATGACCGAAACGCACATGAAGCCGCTGGATAAACGTGCGCGTCTGCAGGAGCTGGCACGCCTGCTCGGCGGCAGCGAAGTCACGCGTAACACGCTCGCGAACGCGAAAGAACTGCTGGCGGCATAAACTTTTTCGGGATCTCAGGGTCATACAGAACAACAAAAACGCCGCCAGACCGGTTTCAAAGTGGGGCAAGGTCTATTATCATCGGCATATTACATATGAGCCGCGTTCTGCTCGGGCCCGAAAAGGAATCAAATCACTATGCGTTGTAAAATGCTGACCGCTGCCGCAGCGGTTCTTCTGATGTTGACCGCAGGCTGTTCCACTCTGGAGAAAGTGGTTTACCGTCCTGACATCAACCAGGGGAACTACCTTACCCCTAACGATGTGTCCAAAATCCGCGTGGGGATGACACAACAGCAGGTCGCTTATGCACTGGGAACCCCGATGATGTCCGATCCGTTCGGCACTAACACCTGGTTCTATGTATTCCGTCAGAAGCCGGGCCATGAAGATGCGACCCAGCAGACCCTGACGCTGACCTTCAGCAGCGCCGGTGTGTTGACCAACATCGACAACAAGCCTGCCCTGACTAAATAATCCGGTGTCAGAAATGCAAAAAGGTGCTCATTGAGCACCTTTTTTGTATCTGAGTTCTTACGAAGAATCGTAGCCCCGGTAAGCGCAGCGCCATCGGAGAAGAAAGCGCTACTTGCTGGCCTTCTCCGCGCGCTGACGACGCAGCTCTTTCGGGTCGGCAATCAGCGGACGATAAATCTCCACCCGGTCGCCCTCTTTCAGCACATCGCCAAGCTTCACCGGACGGCTATAAATCCCGACCTTGTTCTTCGCCAGGTCGATATCGCTGCGAAGTTCGAGGATGCCGGAAGCACGGATGGCCGCCTCAACGGTCGCCCCCTCCTCCAGCGTCACGCGCTGCAGATACTGCTTCTCCGGCAACGCATAAACCACTTCTACAGCAATCTTATGCGACACTGTAAACCTCTTTGGCGCGGGTGGTGAACGCCTGAACCATATTCGATGCCAGCTCTTTAAAGATGCGGCCAAACGCCAGCTCAATCAGCTTATTGGTAAACTCGAAGTCCAGATGGAACTCAATGCGGCAGGCGTCAGCGCTCAGCGGCGTAAACTTCCAGCCCCCCATCAGGGTCTTAAACGGACCATCCACCAGATGCATCAAAATACTCTGATTGCTCGTCAGCGTATTACGGGTGGTGAACGTCTTGCTGATCCCCGCTTTGGAGACATCCACCGCCGCGGTCATCTGCGTCGGGCCGGATTCCAGAACGCGGCTCCCGGTGCATCCCGGAATAAATTCTGGATAAGACTGAACATCGTTCACTAACTGATACATTTGTTCCGCGCTGTAAGGCACAAGCGCAGTACGGCTAATCTGAGGCATAGCATTTCCCATGGTCACACAACGGACAAATAATAACATTTATCACCTGTTAAAAAAACGCTAAGCCTCATCTCGTGCTAAGATAGCGCGTTAGACCTCACAGGACGCAATGAGGTGACTTTTTGAAATCAGATTACCGACGGCTTTACGACACTTATGACGAAGAAAAAAGCACATAAACCAGGCTCGGCGACCATTGCGCTCAACAAGCGTGCTCGCCACGAGTATTTCATTGAAGAAGAATTCGAAGCTGGCCTTGCGTTGCAGGGCTGGGAAGTAAAATCGCTGCGCGCCGGGAAAGCCAACATTGGCGATAGCTACGTGATCCTGAAAGATGGCGAAGCCTTCCTGTTCGGCGCGAACTTTACGCCGCTGACCGTCGCCTCTTCACACTATGTGTGTGACCCTACGCGCACGCGCAAATTGCTGCTGAACAAACGTGAGCTGGAATCCCTCTACGGACGCATCAACCGCGAAGGTTTCACCGTGGTCGCCCTGTCGCTGTACTGGAAAAACGCCTGGTGCAAAGTAAAAGTTGGCGTCGCGAAGGGTAAAAAACAGCACGACAAACGTACTGACCTGAAAGAGCGCGAGTGGCAGCTGGACAAAGCGCGCATTATGAAAAACGCAGGACGTTGATTCTGCACACTTATTGTACTATTCAATAAGTTAGCGTTCCGGGCTGGTATCCAGGAAGTGAAATCTGGTATACTCAGTTCAACACTATTGGGGCTGATTCTGGATTCGACGGGATTTGCGAAACCCAAGGTGCATGCCGAGGGGCGGTTTGCCTCGTTAAAAGCCGCAAAAAAATAGTCGCAAACGACGAAAACTACGCTTTAGCAGCTTAATAACCTGCTCTGAGCCCTCTCTCCCTAGCTTCCGCTCTTAAGACGGGGATCAAAGAGAGGTCAAACCCAAAAGAGATCGCGTGGAAGCCCTGCCTGGGGTTGAAGCGTTAAAACTAATCAGGCTAGTTCGTTAGTGGCGTGTCTGTCCGCAGCTGGCGTGCGAATGTAAAGACAAACTAAGCATGTAGTACCGAGGATGTAGAAATTTCGGACGCGGGTTCAACTCCCGCCAGCTCCACCACTTTTGATAGGACTGCAACCGGGCAGCGGCAATAAAAACAGCCACTTATGGACTCTGACCAGACAGAGCGCAGACCGAGATAAGACAAAAAAATGCACGTGAAATGCACGTGCACTTTAACAGAACCCCAGATCTCACGGTCTGGGGTTTTTCTATTTGTAACTAAGAGTAACAAAAACACTTCTCTTCCTCGCGCTGCGCTCGCCTTGACACTGTTTATTTTTACAGTAAAAATACTGTATACAACCACAGTGGTTTTCCGGAGGCTTTTATGTTCGTTGAACTGGTTTATGACAAGCGTAATGTTGAGGGGCTCGAAGGGGCCAGAGGGATCATTCTGGCCGAGCTGACGAAGCGGGTGCACCAGATTTTCCCTGATGCTGAAGTGAGGGTGAAGCCAATGCAGGCGAATGGCTTGAATAGTGATGCCAGCAAAAGCGATCGGGAGAAGTTGAATCGCATGCTGGAGGAAATGTTTGAAGAGTCCGATATGTGGTTGGTTCCTGACTGATTAATTTTGAACATATTTATCGCATCATTTATTGAAAAGGAACAAATAAACCTTAAAAAATGGTGTACTTTCCTCCATTTAGTTGTTTTTAAACATCCTCTGTATCGTTCTTGTTTGAGATGGTAGTATAAGCCAACGTAAGTCATACAACTTTTCGGTAAGAATTATGGTAGATTTTTTTGTACGATTGGCAGCTCTCATCTCTTTTATAACTCTCGTATCAGGTAGGAGTCTGCAGAGTCCTACATTGTTGATCATGGAGATAGCTATGATAGCGATATGGTTTATTCAGGATTTTAAATATTTTAAGCGTTTTTTATAAAATAAAAACTTGTTAAATGTATAAAATATAAACTAGATATAATAAAACTTGCTATACTCAATACAATTAATTAGTTTGCAATAATTAATATAGGGAGAGTAGTAATGCCTCATAATTTCTTAACAGGTGATATAAGTGACAAATAAAATAAATTACTTAATTGTGGCATGTTTAGCATTTGTGGTATGTCACTTGTCATGGAATACTTATTTAATAAATACCGGAGACTTTGACCGTGTAGTTTTACCTTTTATGGAAGGTGTAAAAGCTTTTTCGAAGAACATATCTTTCACATATAAACTCAAGGACTCATTCGATCCGATTTCTTCATACGATTATAAAAGTTCGTACAGTTACATTCTTTATGCTTACGCAGGGATAGTATCTTTATTCACTGATAAATTCGATATTCATGTTTTTGGGACATTGCTGAAAGTTGCTTACATATTCTCCTTATACTTACTTTTCTCTAATTTCACAAAAAAAAAGGGGGTTATTTATACAGCACTGTTTATTCTCACATCAATCTTCCTTTACTCTTCATCAAATGTTGCTTTTTTCAATTCTTTCTATCAAGAGCAAGTTCTTTTAATCTGCCTCCCGTTAATATGCTCATATGCATTTAGAAATGACAATAAAGCATTGATAATTACAACCATAGCCATGGTTATAATAGCTACATCAAAAAGTCAGTTTTTCTATGCGCCTTTAATTGTTTTCTCCATGTATGCTATATTCAATCGCCAACGAATTGCAATAAAATCACTATGTTGCATGTTCTCTCTTATACTATCTATAATTTGTGTTTTGGGTTCGAGCTCAGCAACATCATTTAACAAATATCATGCTAATTTCTTTGGTGTTTATGTATTTGCTAAAAGCAACGATCTGACTATCCCAGATAGTGTGGATACTGATTGCATTGGCATTGATGCTTGGGGCAATAAATTCAGTAAAAAAGACGGAGCTGAGCGAACGGATATAGGAATGAAATGTTTCGACAGAAATACCAGCTATGGCTTCAAGGAAGTTTTGAATTGGATAAAAGAAAACCCATCATTTATCTATAAAGTTCCATATGATGATGGAATTAAAACGCAATTAACAGAGAATTATTTCCATGTATTTAAAAACCTTAAGTTAATTGTTAATAATGAATGGCCTTTATCATCAATTACTGAAGCAAAGGATAAACTCTTTGAAAAGAGCAAGTTCACCATACTTTTAATAGTAATGCTCATTTCACTCACCTCCTTCAGGAATAGCCGAGCTGGAATATTTTTCTTTTTATCATCATTTGGTGTATCACAAATGTACGTTGCATTTTTAGGCGAGGGCTATCGAGATTTAGACAAGCATCTCTTTGGTATGAATATAGCGTTTGATCTTGTTGCATTCATCCTCGCAGCAATTTCAGTCGTGTGGTTAGTACAGGTAACAATTAAAATAAAAGCAAAAGAGAAACCCATCACAACATATCAATAATATATACCTAGCGTTGAGGTCTGTGATAGATTGCAGACCTCAAACTATTACTACTGCAGGACAACTTGTTTTAAATTGCTGGCTTAGTAGGCCAAATGAAAATTGGCGCATTGGAGATATCGACTGCCTTCACTGCTTTGATGTACATCATCCAGGCCGTTAACTTTGCTTTGTCGTCATCGTCAATAATGCCCAGGGACAATTCCGTGCGCCAGTCGGCGGTTACCTCATTTGCCTTTGCGAGAAGAGTTTGTCTCTTCCGTTCTGCAAGAGCGATCTGTTCTTCGGTTGTCAGTTGGGGAGCATCTGTCCACTCAGGCAATCTGTCGGCAGAAATCCCCCTTATCTTTCCATCTGGAGGCATTGCTGAATATTCCGCAAAAACAGAGTCTGCAACGGGTATTAACTCATCAATATCCCAGCCAGCATTGCGGTAGTCTTCAACCATTCTTTCTGGGATGAATGCGTTTTTAGATGGCGACCATAAATAGTTCTTCATTTCAGTATCCTATTGCCATATAACGAACCCCAACCTGACCGGCAGTGCTGGACTGCACGCCATTAACGTAGCAGGCAGTTGTCACTGCTGTAGTACCCGGATTACCAATCATTGTTAATGTAAAGTTATTGGCTGTTACCCCCACAAATGCGCTTGCATAGGCTTGCAGGCAGGCATTAGGGAATGCAATCGGGTATGTCCAGGGAGCAAATCCCCCAGAGTTTGATAGAACTTGTGCCCACTGAATAATCAGACCGCTGGGCAGCTTTTGCCAGCCATTACCCGACAACGACGCTGCAAAGCTGGACATATCAGGCAGCTGATTATTGCCAGTACCGACACCACGTTTTGCCGCCTCCCCCAAACCAAGGTATGTGAGAAGGTTCGCCACGGTTGTCTGACCGATGACGTCCCGACCGATCTGCGTGAGGTCAGTTTGTGCTGCACTATCTGTCCCAGTGAAATACGGAAGCTTATTTACCCCTGTAGCGAGGCCGGCAAGTGCAGTCAGTGTGGCGTCAAGCGCCTGGAAGTCCTTACCGAACGCGGTGGACATCTTCGAGATAAATCCTGCAACATCCCCATCATCAAGCACATCCAGCCCGCTTTTGTTGGCGGTGTACTGCGCCAGCGCAGCGGCGATAAAGCTGGCCTGACGAAATGCTTTGTTCATTTGCGAGCTTTTGGCTACGCCAGCCTGAAAGCCCCCTGAGAGAGCGGCAAGAGCTTCCCATTCAGCCTGTGGTGTAACGTTGGCGCCAGCGCCTGTAGCAAAAGGTTTAAAATCGTTTATAGCCATCAGAGTAATTTCCCCCATGCGCCTTCATCAAATCCGGCGATGTATTCGTTTTCTATGTCAAAACCGAAAAATCGGTTACCTTCTGACGGAGTCTCTACCGCCGGGGTTTCTATGCTTCCTCCCCATACGCCAGCAGCTTTCACCGTCAGGTAGCCCTGGCGAATTGCTGCGATTAGTTCTAGAGACACGTCAGAAATATCAGTCTCTGGAAAAACCCAGACCGAGATCGTCATGTCCTGGTTGTCTACGATTTGCATCTTCAGGCCAGAACCTTCAGTTGCAGCGTCGAGGATGGGAGGCAGCGAATCATTCCGGCCGTCCCAGTTGTTGATAGCGATTTTCGCTTTAAGAACGATGCGATAAGTTTCATCGCTCAACGTGGTGTAGCCTGAATCGGGGTCATACGGGCCTTGCCATATCCCCTGATCGAACCCGAGCCCGTCAGTGTCCAGGCTGAAATAAACGCCGCTTATCGGCTGGCTTACTATGCGACTGCGACCAATCCAGAGGCCGAGCGTATCGAGCTGGACGCCGACGGCCGTATCAATGTCGAAAGCGGTTACCAGTCCCCGGGTGGCGGTAGTGATATCAATCAGTGGCCGCGTGCTCAGGTCGACGTGATCAAAAAATTTCGGCTTCGTGGCGTGATAGTTGGTGATTAAGTCCGTGTACTTGCTCATGACGTCACCGTTAGAACAATGTTTTCGGGTTTACACGACGCGGATTCGTCGTAGGCGATAATGATGTTTGCCGCCGCGACGCTACCGGCTGATTTGCCAATCAGCAGCTCCTGTATGTCGTAGTAGCGTGCATTGCCACCACTCACTACGCCGAGGTTAGCCGGAGAGTAAATCCTGCTCAGCAGCACATCGTCGCCGATCGTCAGCCCGTTGATGTAATCCGCGACGGCCTGCTGAATCTGTACGCCAATTTGCGACGTGTAGCCCGTGAAGGCTTTCAGGGTAATATGCCCGTAAATCGGGACATCAGTAGACCGCGAGAAGCTGATCACGTGTGGGTTGCCGTAGGTGTCCGGTACCGTGACAGAGGTTGTCCCGTAAGTTGCCGTTCCCTGCCCTTTGTTACCCCGGATTGTTTGGGCTATCTCGGTAACATCACCTCCATCAACTATGGCGGAAATGGAATGAGGCGGCAGCCCGTTGCTGTCGGTTGCACCAGTATCATTCTCGTAGAGCTTGTGACGCGTCACGCCTGCAACGTTAGCGATTGCACCGTCGACACCTTCAAACGGTGTGAGGGATGGCAGCGCTACGCTTTGCCCCTGCCTGATGCGCAGCTCTGCGTCGGTTTCCGCCGGTGCGCCTACGGTGGCCGCCGCCGGGTTGGTTACTGAAGCCCAGCCACGGGTAGGTGTGTTGATAGTGGTGATCGTCCCGGCCAGCGCCGCAACCGCTCCGCTGTTTGAGCAGGTTGCAGTTACCGTCACGGTACCGCCGACACCGATCGTCACTGAGGCAGGAAGCCGCCAGATCACGTTATTCGTGTCTTTCACGGTACCGTTTGTGATGGATGTCCCGGGAGTTCCGGCCAGAACTAGATCTACGGTAGAGTTCGTCTCCCCCCGGCGCGCGATACCGTTAATTTTTACGTTACTGGTCAGCGCGGCCCCGTAACTTGTTGCAGGTGAGAAGCAGTTATAAACGGAGATGGCCGTGTTGTTGGCATCGTGAATAGCCAGCGCCACCAGCGCCACCATCTGGCCGTCTTTGCTGTCCGTCTCCAGATAAGCGTCACTGCCATAAATCTGCTGGAAATAGCTCGTCAGGGTATCGAGTATCGTCTGGTAATCAGGCGCACTGATCCCCTCAGCGGTTACCGTTGCCGATAAGCCGAGTGTGTCCAAATTGAGGGCCATTTATGCCTCGCTGGTTACTGTCGTTGTTCCGTAGATGGTGTCGATTTCAGCGAAGAACTGGACGCGGCGCGTCGTAGTATTCACTGTCGTATTGAAAGAGAGGATGGATTTAACACCCCGCGTCTCGAGGATGCGCTTACGGATCGCCAGGTTGTATGTTTCCGGCTTCTGCTTACCGAGTACGGACTGAATCCACGGTGTCCCCTCTGTAGTGTCGAGAAACCATTGCCCATACCACAATTCGAAGCGCGTTTTCACGGCCTGCGCCACGGCCTCAGGTGAGTTAATCAGCCAAGTATCATCGCCGCTGCCAAAGGTGTAATCACCGTCGGCATCTTCACGTCTGTATCGCATCAGTTCACCCCGTCTGTGTTGCTGGTGCCGTGCTGCACGCCGCCGTGAGTGTGCGTATCATCGATTGTCTTGCCGTTAGCTTTAACGGTACCGATAAACTCGACAGCGCCGGTGATTTTGGATGCAACGCCAGAAGCAACAGAACCCACCATTCCACCCAGCCAGGACAGGAGCCCGTGAATGGTAACTTTCGCCGAGAAGTCGGCCTGCGGGGTAACTACATCCAGACCGCCAGGCGCTACGATTTTAATTTTCTGCGTAGTGGGGTTGAGCTCAAAGAACGTGCTTCCGTCGTCGCTGCGCAACTGAGCGGCCCCCGTGCTGATTCCGCTGATTTTCTGCGCCTGAGACTGCGGCCCGACGATACAGAACGCATCCGATAAATCATGCACCCGGTCGTCGACAGGCTCCTGCACCCCGCCGTTCTGCCACCAGAAATCGATGCAGCGATCGGCGAAAATCACCAGGCATTCATCGCCGGCTTTAACAGGGAACGTCAGCGTGCATCCCCCGCCGCGCGGAAATACCACCGGCACATCCACCAGAAGCGGGTAATTTTTGGTAATGCGATTCCCTTCGTTATCCGTTTCAACCGAACGGATAGCAGGCTGCACAACCGCCGTCACCGCGTCAGTATCGAATGACTGGACGATGCCAGGCAAAGCGACGCGGATCTGGTTCTTTGTTGTGTCCCGCTCAGATTTGAATGTTTCGGCAAGGTCGCCGCTGCGGGTCTGGTCAGATACTGCCATTTTGTAGGCTCCAGAAAGCAAAAAACCCGCCGGGTGGCGGGTTCGATAGATTTAATTTTATTACGGTACTAACTTCATCAGTTCTTTAGCATTGCTTATAGCAGCATCTTTATCGTCTTGTGTGATAGTCGAATCCAACGAGTAATCTGCCTTTGCCCGAAGCTGCTTAGTTAATTTCAATAAACCAGCAATTTCATATTGCTTAGGTGGTTTCATCCCACCGTTCAATTTTGCGCAACCATTTGAGTTAAAGGTGTGTATTAGTTTCTCATGCATGCCTGAAGGACTTCCTACAAGCAAAATACCTGCAGCATTAACCCTGTCTAACACATGAAGATATCCAGCATAGTATGCTCTGCTTACCGCATTTCGTAGCTGAATTTCATCTCCAGATGCAGTGTAATCAATCGCTATATCTAAGAAATCATTAGGATTTACAGGCATTCAGCACGTCTTCCTTGTCGCTACTAACAAACAGGCCACCCAAAGCCCAATCAATCATGCCTAATGAAGCTCGTTGAGAAATCAGCTTGATATTCATGTCTGAGCACTTCTTAGAATCAGAATCCAAAACATAAATTTCTAATAGTAAAGACTGCCCATCTTCGTCAGTAACATCCAAAAGCCGTGGGGATGCATGCTGCTTTTGCTGCCAATCGAGTTGTTCCATCATCAGAGCAGAAAGTGTTCGAATAGCTTCAATTTTATTGTGCTCTTCAGCAAGTTTTGCGTAATCAAGTGCTCTATCCAAAGCTCGCCTCTCTCGCTTGTCTCGCCTTGCATCCACTAACTCATCCAACTTTTCAGCTTTCTTTAGCTCAAAATATAAATTTTTTAAAGCAGAGTAGTCGGCAGTTTGAATTGCATAAAATAAGCCGTTACGCATCATCTCCCAACTAACTATATGTCTACGAGCTCTCCTGACGACATCTAGCGCTTCCTGTGGTCCTAAGCGCCAGAACATTCCAAGCATGTAGTGGTTCCAGCTAACAGAATCGTTGGGGTCTAGATCAATAGATTTCTCAGCTAACTCCACACCATTGGCAATGTCAAAGCAGCTGAAATAAATCAATGATTGCGTCGAGTATTTTATTGATTCACTTTTAATTTCAAGGGATTGCTCTAAAGCTCTTTTAACAACGAATGAAGATACTTGCTCGTCTATCAGCAAATATGGTTTCACAAAAGACGCGATTCGATTGGAAATATCGATGTCTTTAGATTTTTGAGCGTCAGTCTTAACCACGGCTATCTCCATAAATTCCTTTTATCATGATAACCTCCTTCAACATGCCTCGCCAATAATTAGTAGATGGTTGACCACTTCGCCATGACTGAATCGTACGTAGCATAGAGGCCCGTCAACCTTCAACCAGCAACCTTTTTACACGGGAAAGATCCGATGATTTTCGGCGCGTCCATGCTGTTCTGCAGCAGTTGGACATTCAGGAAAGCTTTTCCGTTACGCTTCACAAACTCAAAGCCGTAATTGTTACCATCACGGGAAGGCATCAGGCCCATGTCGGTTTTAACGTTGTCCCAGTCATCTTTCTTGCCAAGAAACTTAATCTTCTGAGATGTTACCTGTTCACCGTTGATTTTCGTCCAACCGTTATCAGCCGCATGAAGTCGATATCCGCCGCATTGCAAATCAGCAAAAGCCGCTGAGCAGGAGAACAATAACGAAATTGTCAGAACTAACTTCATACGCTTCATGAATAAATCCTTTGCTGCGCCGAGGACGAGAGTAAATCCGCCGCGCCACGCGCTTCGCACATCATATCCATGTACCACGCCTGGCCCCTTGTATCGCCAGTGTACATAATCCCGCGCACAATATAAACGCCATCCGTTGCGATGCTGGCAGGCTGCGCCGTGGTGCCGCTGAGCGTGATATTTCCGTCCGTGTTCTGGTCGGTGATCTGCCCACCAGCCATAGCGATATCATTGTTCGACAGCGCGGTGCGATACACGGAAGCCTGATCCAGCTGAATAAGCCCGTTAACCCGGATATTCGGGTTAATCAGCGCGCGGACGTTTACGCCGTTGCCGATGGTCTGCTGTGGCATACCGATAAGCCCGGTAGCGCTGTTTAGCACAATCGCGTCGTGAACATACTCGTTATTCGCCACCATCTGCCGCTGGCCGTCCACGAATTGCCATGTTGCGCCACATTGTCCGGCCACGTTGTCCATAAGATGCCGTGTCATGCCGAACAGCACCCGACCCCGGGGGAATACGGTAGCAGGCATTTCAGGCGTCAGGCCTTCTGTCGCGCCTTTGGCCTCGAAGTCTTTCATCAGCGCGCGGTTCACGTCTGCAACCGTGTAACCGGCGGCCAGCGTCTGCGAGGTTATGCTGGTAGCAAAAGCCAGATCCGTATCGGCTGCCTGAATCAGGACGTAGGAATCAATGGGGCTGTCTTTACCGGTGACCGAGTAGCGTATTTCGCCGCTGAAAATCAGCCCGTAGTTCCGGCCATCACTCTGGCCCACGTCCGCCGCGTCGACTTCGCGCACGGTCCCGACATCGCTTGCCGACACCTCCGGCGCAATTCCGTCGTAACCGGCAATCAGCCGCACCTTAGAAAACTCCTGCCCGGTGATGCGGTTCACCGTATCAGCTGACAGGTTGTAAATTTTGAACGTTCCAACCCGTGACGCGCTGCTGATGTTGAACCAGTCGATCGTAAAGGTCACTTTAAAATCGCTGAGCTCGATACCCTGCCCGTTCTCGTCCACGAGCTGCAGCTCGAAATGTCTCATCCAGTTCTGTGACATGCTTACTCCGTTGATACCAGTAAATGACTGCGGCCGCCCAGGTCGGTTTTCGTCGGATAATCCTGTGTGCTGTCGTCACAGACCACCACCAGCTTAAAGCCGAGCCCCATATAGCCGTACTGCGCCAGCAGGTCAGCCCCCGTTACAAGAGGAATACCGGAGATTACCGGCTCCCCCCTGTCGTTCTGCAGGTCCAAAATCCAGTACAGATCGCGCCAGGTGATGCTAATCCGCCAGGTGGTACCTGCCAGGATGATGCTGAATTGCTGGTTATCCGCTGTCAGCGGGATTTCCTGAATTGCCATTAGCCGAGCCCCAGTAATGACGCCGCGTTACCCGTGATGCTTTTCAGCAGCGAGGGATTTGGCGGCTTTGTGGTTTTGTTGCCGGTATTCAGTACCGCCGACGTGCTGGCCCCGTCCTTCATGTTGGTTTTATCCGCGACGGTGATCTGCTGCGTCTGCGAGATAAGAACCTCCCTCAGGGTGAGAACGGCAGACAGGACGTTTTCGGTTGTCTTGTCTGTCGTCACTTCCAGCGCGCGGATCAGCATGTTGCTATACAGCCGTTTGCCGGTCACCACGTCGAAAGGAATACGGCTCGCCTGCAGGTCGAGTATCTCCTGATACGTCTGCTGGGGACTTAGACCAAGCAGGCTGGTAGCCGTCAGGTTACTGGCAAAATCCAGCAACGATCCGCCACCAGCGAAACCGACCTCCATCACCACTTCAGACGGTTTTTTGTAGGCATGGTCGGCGATGGCGGCCCCGACCTCGACAGGGTGCTCTGTTATCTCCAGCGTGTCGGTATGCTTCTCAGAAACAACCACGCTGGGGACAATCATCCCTATTTTTCGGCTCTGCTGCTGAAAGAGCGTAGAGAGAATATCCATTAGCCCACCTTCGTTTGATTACCGCGCATAACCTGGGCGTTTGCCGACTGCTGTCGACGCTCGACCTCGGTACCGACAGAACGCGGGTCACCACCACCGTAAATGTGGTAGGTGTTTTTCTGGTTCACGTTCGCCCCGCCAATTCCCGCGACGGCAGCCTTCCCGATTAACTCCTTCGAATAGATGTTTCGCCCATTCTCATGGTGAATAATGCTGCTCATTAATGCCGACATCGTTTGTGGGTCGTTAATATTTAAAGCGGCCTGCGGGTTTACTCCCAGACGTTGGGAAACCGCCTGTATATAGGCTGCTGTATTGTTATTGTCGGAAGCGGGCGCCCAGGTGGAGATAATTTTCTCTACGCTGTTAATCCCTCTTCCTGCATACAGCACGAGCTGGCGCGAAAGAGCGCGCAAACCATCGAAGGCGGTTTCGAATCGGGCAAACCTGCCGCCGGGGCGCTCAAGTTCAGCCCCCGCCTGACCAGCAAAATTCAGGTTTCCGGGATTATTGTTCCGTTCACCTCGCTTTGCAGCCTGTCCAATCTGATCTGGCTCATCATCACCAAACCAGCCGCGAACCGTTCGGCCCACGCTGCGAGGATCGAATCCCCAGTGCTCTTTAATCCAGTCGGCGGTACCGTTGGCGCTGTCTGTTACCATCGGCATCGCTGACGGATTTTCGCTGCCCTGATTAAGCATCTGTTTGCCGATACTGGCGGCATCAGCCCAGCGGCCATCTTTAATGGCGTTGAGTAGGTCGGCGATCATATTCAGCATTTTGCTGAACTCGCCCATCTGGTCGATAAAGTTGCTGAAATCCCACTTCAGGGACCATGATTTGGGGTCAATATTGAGCAGCTTCGCCAGCGCTTTCGCCAGGTCGTTAACGGTCGTTTTAAGGTCACGAACCATCTTCATCGCGGCGTCGACTTCCGGCTTCCACTTGCCCCAGTCAATCAGGCTGTCCCCGCCTTCCTTCCAGGTCTGATAGTCCTCCCACAGAAGGGCAATCCCCGCCGCCAGCGCGGTAATTAGGCCAATCGGCGACATCCAGAACGTACTGTTCAGAATGCGCAGCGCAATCGTCAGCGCGCCGAACAACGAGATGAGCTCCCGCGTTTGCTTATCCAGCGATTGCCACCAGGTGATAAGGCTGGATGTCCCCTCAATAAGCCTGAAGAACAGCCGCCCGATAATGTCCCCGAGCGCCAGAATGCCTTTTATGGCTTTCGTCAGGGTCTGCTCGATGCGCGGGAAGTTATCCAGGATGTGTCGGCGCAGCGTGTCCAGCGAACCCGCCAGACCACCAGCAAGATTAGAGCCGATTTTGTCACGGGCCATGCCTGCCATCGCGCCGAACTCGCGCAGGGAGGTCATGAATTTGTTGGAGCTTCTGGCCGCCTCGTCAGCATTGAAGCCGATAGCTTTCGCCATTGCGCTGTACTGCCCGGAGAAACCGCCCACACCCCGACGCATCGCCATCAGGGTATTTTCGTCAATGCCCAGCATCTGCGCATACTGGTTAGCCCGGTAATACGGCATGCTGCTGAGCTTCTGGCCGACACCCGTAAAGATAGCGGCCATATCGCGCATGTTGCCGCTGGCGTCACGGGTCTGTACGCCCAAGCGATTCAGGAAGCCTTCCGCGCCGGGATTGTTACGAACAAACCGGGAGAGGCTTTCCAGTGAGGAGCGCGCCGCGTCTACGCTGCCGCCTACCTGCGAAACAGCATAGCCAATAGACTGAATCCCCTGAACCGTCGCGCCGGTGCGCTGTGACGCCCAGTAGAGATTATCCAGCCCCGAGGCGATCTTAGCCGTGAAGGCCACCACGGTAAGCGCGGCACCTTCGACGGCCAGCCCCATTTTGATAGCGTTTGCGGTCGTACCGGCGAGAACTGAGTCGAATTTTGACGCACCCGCTTCGTCGATATCAAAACCGAGCGAGACGAGGAAATCTTTAATAGTCTCAGCGTTCATTATCCTCTCTCCATTTCTCAATACGGCGCTGGTTGTCTGCCTTAACGGCCAGGTGGTCATTCATCAGCGCGATATCACACAGATCGACCGATCCATCCTTCAGCGCGTAATAAGGGATTAACCCGGCGTCAACCGGGTCAAGGAGATAAGACAGCCCGTCAGGCAGGCTGTTGAGGGTTAACCCTGAGGCTGGCCCAGCGTCGCGCTGGTAGGGCTCACGGGCAAAAAATTTCCCAGCGAATCGGCGACCACCCGCGCCACCAGCTGCAGCATGGTCAGCAGGTCGATATCATCGAACATCAGCTGACCGCTGTTGAATACCGGCGTCCATCCGTCCATGTGCTTGCGTGATACCACGGCCAGGCACGGATGAATAATCGCGTTGGTATCTTCTTCAGTCAGGGAAGACAGTTCCTCAGCGATGCGCGGGAGCAGGGTTTCAAACACCGGTTTCAACTGATCGAATTTCACGGTGTCGATTTTGCCATCAGCAGGCAGAAGGGAGCGAATGCTCCCGAAATCTGACATCATGCCCGCCAGCACCGGCAGCAGTTTGCGGGTCACTTTCAGCTGGTCAAAAACGCTGAGTTTTGCCACGCGGTAATCGTGGCCTTTGATTGAGCATTCCATCTGTTAAAACTCTCCGAGAACCTGGTCGATTTTGCCGCAGTCAAACACCCAGGGCATCGTATTACCGGCTTTAGCGTTGGCGTTATCCGGCTGTTTCTGGAACGCCACGCTGCGCGCCGTGATGATGTCTCCGCTCACCTTGTTGCGGATCACAATGACGTTGTTTCCCCAGGTACCTGAGGACTGACTCTGCGCGTTGTACGCCAGCGACAGCTTTTTGTTTGTCGGCGAGGTCTTCAGCAGGTTGACGGTTACCGTGCCGCTTTTATCCGCGTGCAGGCTGTGCATCACTTCGCCGTCAGCGCCGATGGTCATGGTATTTTTGGGGCCGCCCATTGCAACGGTGATCCCCTCCTCTGAACTGGCGGAACCGTAGCCCAGATCAATCTCGCCGGTCGGGCCGGAGAGGGACGCCGTGACGTCCATAAAAGAATAAGTAGCCATTCATGTTCTCCTTAGCGAACGACGTTGATCTGCACATCAGCGAAATGAACCGCACCCGCCAGCTTACAGGCCACCTGAATAACAGGTGCCTTACGTGCTTCACGGTCAGCCTGCGCCTGCTCGGAAATCGGCTGCGCGTAGACGTAATAGCCTTTTGTCAGCGTGTCGCCGGAATCCAGCTGCCCAATCGGGCCACCGTTCCATACGCCAGCAGCCACCAGCCCGTTCGTGACGGACTGATCCATCGACTGCTCAACATTGGAAAGCAGACGCGTAACGCCAGCATCGGTCTGTGGGACTTTGGTTGTGCTGGTGTAGAGCAGGTTGTACAAGTTGGTCTGAACGTAGTTCTGCAGCCAGTCGAGCCCGTGGCGTTCGTCGAAGAAATCACCGCTGGACATGACGCCCTGCTGCAGGATGGCCGTATCGTTCTGGTAGTACACAAATACGTTGCAGTTTTTGGCATCCAGCGCCGCCGCCTGATTGGTGGTCAGGGTTTCATAGGTGATCCCCGGCTCCTGCTTGAATTTCAGGGTAATGGTGGTGTTGCTGCCGTTGAAATTCACAGTAAACGCGCGGCCAAACGCAGACAGCGCGGCGTACTTGCTGCTGGTGGAATACTGCACAAACGTGCGAGCGTATTTTGCCGCCTTCAGCTTATAAGCTAGGTCGGTAGTGGAGGTCGCGTTTACCGTCTCAGGCTCTGCAGTGGTAATCGCCAGAATTCGGCTGAGACTGGAGGCCTCAATCGCAGCGGCCACGCTCAGCCAGTCGGCATCGTCGATATCTTCATCGTCAGCCACGGCCAGGCCGTACCAGTTCGTGTAATTCAGAACGGCGTTCACCGCCTGCAGTAGCGTTTCCGTCGAACCGCTTTCAGCCGATACCAGCGTTTTAGCCCAGCGACCGACATACACCTGCTGCGGTTTCGGCGATTGCGAGAAATATACGGTCGCGGCTTCATATTCCGGGCTATCCACGCCGAAATCAGAGCCGATATCTTCAGGGGATGAGTAGAGGCGAATACGCTCAGAAACCGGGATAACCGTAGAACTCCCGAGAATGAGCAGCGAACCAAAGTTTCGACCAGTAGCCGCACGCGGCCCAATGATCACGTCGACATTAACGACGTTAGATACAGGTAATCCCTGCGGCATAATTTAGTCTCCGAAAAATGAGACGGGCGCATCTTGTAGCGTCCGGACGTTGTAGGTACGAATGTTTTTGCGGGACAACGTGATGGTGAGGTCGTAGCGCCTCACCCACTGGTTATTAATGAGCTCTGGCAGGTTGTAGATAGTCCCGGCCTCCACCAGCGAAAGCCCCGAGCGATTCAGTTCGGCGTTGTTTTGCTCGACAAATATCCCCGCGCGGAAAGTTGATGCAGTGTTGGCCCCCAGAGGGCCATAGAAGCAGCAAATCACCGTTACCTGTTCCCATGTCCATTGCTCGGACTGTTCTTCCGAAACCTGAACATCGGATTGGCTTAACGGCTGGGGAACGGTAGTGATACCGAAGGCGCACCACGTCACCCCGTTGTTGGGGATCTGCGGCTGCGGGTCAGTCCATCGGGGGAAAACAAGCGCGGCCGGCAAGCCAGAAACGCCACGAATCCACCGGCTGATTTCACGCTCCAGCGCCTCGTCATACTGGGGGCTATCCCCGACAGGCGTCAGATAACCGCGCGCGGTGCTGTCGTTACTCAACTGGCGTCCCTCCGTTAAAGTCCACCAGCTCACAATGCGCCTGGACGAATCCGGCGCCGTAACTGGTGTACGGATCGACAAATGTCACCCGGTAAGCACGCCCGTTATAGCTCACGATATCGGCATCAAGTCGCGGGGCGCTGTCTGAACCGGGCTGGCCCTGGGTTAATCTGAACTGCGTCACGATGAGGATCGCACCGCTGATGTTCTGGCCTGCCGCCATTCGCCTGGCTTCCAGAGAACGGTCAACCGTCACCACGCCAGAGAATGGGATATCCTGAGCTGTGTTTTTCGTGAAATTGTCCTCATCCACCGTCTGAACCTGCCGGTGACACACCAGACTGGTGTCCATGAAGTCGGGATCGAGAAGAACATCGCTCACATCGAGAAGAGGCATTATTTTTTCCTCACGACGTAGTTAATTGAGCGCAACAGGTATCCGTGGGCATAAAGCGGCTTTTCGCCGGGAATGCCCTCGGCCCTTCTGCGTTCGAGGGTTTTCTCAGAAAGTGGGTGCAATCGGTCACCAGCACCGATAACGGCTTTTGCAGCGTCACGGGCAATCTGTCCGGCGCTCTCCAGCTCACGCACTGCTGCTTCAGTCTGCCCCTCCAGCGCGGCGGTTGCCGCTGCCTTGAGGTGTGCAGTGGTTCGGGGTTTTGAATCCTCGATCCCCATATCCAGAAAAGGACGTGGGGGAAGCGTGACTGTCGTACCGTCGATTTCCACCGTTGCCCCCGTCGAGTGGAGATAGCCCAGTTCCGCGTTATTAATCGGAGAGCCATCCTCACGCCCTGCCTTGTCCTCAGGTATTCCTACCAGCACATCCATTCCGGATAGCTGGCGGAGGGATTCCAGAACAGCCACGGCGTTATCAGCACGAACCGTTAACCCGCTTTTCATAGCAGCTGCCTGCCACCAGCACCGAACATCGACCACCACCAGTAGAACTCGCGCCCGTAGGCGGTGCTGTTCCAGAAACCGGCATCCGGATTGATTACCCCGGACACGTCATAGCTCACTGAAACCTTATCCACGGACTTAGAGGACACTACACCTGCAGCGCCGTTGCTGTTCACACCACCAGCGGTAGCGGCGGCCAGCGTGCGGCCGCGCAGCTCCGTATAGTGAGCTGTGAATAGCTCGGCCAGGTAGACGAACTGATCGCCCTGTACGTCCTGATTCAGGAGTGAATCGGCCTGCCCCAGATAGAAATTCACTGAGGGGTCAGGGTAGCGGGTTTTATCGGCGAACTCGGGAAAGTCGGTGCGGAACTGCTCGTTAGTCGGAAGCCTGCTGTTTTTTGGCATTTTTCGCGTCCCCGGCGGTGTTATCGGTTTTGTCCGTGCTGTCGGCAGGTTTACCGCCTGCTGGTGCCTGAGCGGCTGCCAGCTGCGCTTTCAGGTCTGTGTTTTCATTCCCCAGCGCGGTGATGGTTTTTTCATGCTCAGCCAGCTGCGCTTTCAGGGTGTTATTTTCTTCTGCCAGGAGAACAAGGCTCGCGGAAAGGTCTTCATTGCTCTGCTCGTGCGCCAGGTCGGCTTCGTCAATCGGGCGCGCATAGGCTTTAAAAGCCCAGTGGTCCTTCACTTCTTTCGGGAAAGAGGAACTGTCGTGGATGCCCTGAGACAGCTCAAATTTAGAACCGTCGGAAAAGCTGAGAGTAGCGCCACCGGAAACAACGTATTTCATGTTTTTTGCTCCATAAAAAAAGGCGGGTTTCCCCGCCTGTTTCAGGTTAAGACGCCGGAACGTCCAGGTAAGAGATCGTATTGGAATACGGGGTTTCCACCTGGCCCAGCTTGCCGTAGTAAGTGGTCAGCTGCTGCAGGCCGCGATACTCCAGCGGCGTGTTCAGCAGAGGAACCATAGGGAAGCGAACGTATTTTTCGTCCTGGGTATAAGCAACGATACGATGCGCGCCACCAGCGCCACGCTTGGAGGCCCACTTCATGGAGACGATCTCCAGTGGTGTGCCGTTTTCCTGAAACGCGATGGTGTTAATCTTCACGTATTCCAGCACGGAGATATTCCCTGCAGAGGAAACCTTTTTGCTCGCCAGCAGGCCGAACAGCTCCGGAGCCAGACCGATTTTCGCCGGGCAGACCGCATAACCAGAACGAACCCAGCCATCAGACAGTACCAGGTTGATATCCTGAACAATCACATCCGGATCGGTGGTTGCGGTCCACGCTGCAGCTGCAGCAACAGGAGTAACATCCGGCAGGTTCAGCAGGCCAGCAACGCCGAGCTCGTTATCACCGATATAAACCTGTTCGTCGGTGTCCATGTTCCACTTCAGTTTCATGCCTTCGTATTTCTGGACATCAACCGGACGGCCCAGTTTCTGGGCAGAAGCCAGTTCCGGCACCGTCCAGCTGATTTCCTGCCCCCACAAGGTGAGGTTGTTACGGGTAGGCTGAATATCGAGTTCGATACCAGGAATGGCAGTAGCTTTTTTGCCGATCCAGTTTTTACCGTTAGGGTTTGGACCACCAACGCCCACGAAATCGGTATTAGTGAAGGATGACACTTCATCAGCGATAGAAATGTCGCTGCGCAGCGGCATGTCGCGTGACCATTTGTAGGACACTAAAGGCATGTTCAGCGTCTGATCCATGCGCTCCAGTTCGCCGACGAGAAACGCGCCGGTGGAGTCGATGGTCGCTCTGTCAATTGTAAACATTACTTATTCCCTCAGATGTTATAAGCGATTTCAATACGGCCGTCGGCTTCACCCGGCCCCATGACCTCTGCATTTGGCAGCTGAGGTGTATTTGATGCGGTAGAGTCCGGAGACAGCACAAAGGAGCCAACCGGGCTTTGAGTGGTGCCACCAGCCACGCGAACGTAAACCGGATCGCCTTTTTTCGCGGTCGCCGCGTTGCCTGCTGTAGCTATTACGCAGATGTAACCGCGTTTCAGGTTGTCACCAACCTGATTAGCCGTCACACCGATGTAAGCAAGGTCCAGAGCAGAGGTAATCGGGAACGGTCGAACCAGAATCCCTTTCACTTTGCTGATGGTGTCGCCAGATTCCAGCGGAACGAATTTATCGTTCACGTATTTACCAACCAGCCCGTAGGACGCGAACTGCTTCGTGTGGTCCAGGCTAACCGGCTCGATGGTGAGATCACGAGGACGGGTAACGCCCCCGGCAATGCCCAGGGGCATGCGCGTTAAATATGCAGTACCTGCCATGATGATTTACCTTATTTGTTTTTTGCCCAGAATTCGGCGTTGACCTTGTTCAGTTCTGCCGGGGAAAGGTGCTTAGTGCTGATTCCGCTGTCCGTGGTGCGGGTAATGTTGTTTAGCGGGGTCAGCTGATTTTTCGCCTTATGCAGCGCCACAGCGGCAGTAAATACCGCGTCGACCGTAGCCTTTGGCGCTTTGTAGAAATCATCCACTCCGAACGATTTCAGGCTGTCGCCAGTGCGCATTGCATGACTCAGCACCTGACGCTTCAGACTCTTATCACCAGCAGGCTGGAAGCCAGGGCAGATAATTTCCGCATCGGCGATCAGGTTGCGCTTAAAGGCGGCATCACCCGTCACTTTGCGGTTTTCTTCCTCGTCTTCATCAGTGGTCATATTGCCCGGGTCCGGATCGCCGTCGGTGGTTTTACCCTCCAGCTTTTCCAGACGAGCCAGCAACGCTTTCGCCCAGGCCGGAATTTCTTCATCGCCGGTGCCGGTTTTGTCTTTGTTCGGATCGCCTTCGTCCGTAGTGGTGCGATTGCCTTCAGGTAAGGCTGTGGCCTGTGAAGGAATGTTGATGGTGATAGAGGAACCGGGGATTGAAGGCATGCCATCAGACGGCATATCCGGCGCTTCGTCGATGAGTTTTGCCAGTGCATCCTCATCTTTCGTCTTAATGGCCTGAGCCAGTTTTTTAAGCCATGACATTACAGGCTTCTCCTTTGTTGTTGATGGGATGGAATCCCCGATTGCACAGCGGCCACCAGCACGCCCCCGGTCGATGCCGACAGCGAGGTGGTTACCTGTGATTTGGTATTGCTTGCCTTTGCCGGGTGCCAGCTGCTTGTACTGCGCGTCATAGCCACAGCTGACATCGGTCAGGCCAGAATTCACCGCGTCGATTGCTTCCTGGCGTTTAATCAGCACGTCAGCAATTAGCAGATCCGATTTATCGCCGGTGCCGCGCCGGACGTTCTGAATGTGTCCGTGTGCCAGCTCTGCGAAGTTAGAAGGGTTCACGAAAACGATGTTGCCCAGGCTGTCCTCTGGATGCCCCAGCGTGACGGCTACGCCCTCAAAGCTCGCCATTGTCTCCGGCGAAAACACCTCGTCTTCTGTTCGCCAGACTGTCACCGTGCCGGTGCCGTCCGGTTCGAGGTCGATTTCCTCAGGTAAATAGACCTGCGTCCCTGTGCGTGCGATCGGCACGTCTTTACACAGCAGCGATCCGTCCGCCTGTAGATAGCGCGTTTCGCCCAGGCGTGTAGTGAAGAAATATTTCATGGGTTACCTGCTCGATTACGGGCAACAAAAAGGCCGCCCGGAGGCGACCTTGTGAGATGGGAAAAATGTTCGAAATAACGGGCTATTTAACATAAGGGTTCTTACCCGCACCGACGAAAATGGACTCGATTAAAATGTCCCCTTAAAGCCGTAAAAGTAGCGATTAACTGGGCTGAAAATCGGTCTTTTCGAATACAACATTTTCATAACATTTCGCGGGTATTGCAGTTCGCATGAAATGAATGCTCAAAGCCGTATTTTTCATTTTCTCGGTGCAGGAATCTGTACTTCAGGCCAGCATTTGCAGTTTGGCAAACATCCGGCGTGTCCGGTCATACCGTCCAGCGTCGGCGGGTTATCCCAGCGCACAAATTTATCTTTCATCTTGCGGTGAGAATCGCGCGTTCCGGCCCCCTCGATACGCCACCAGTAGCCCTCTGAGCCAACCGAAAGGGCTCTGGCCTGCGTCAGCGCGCCGGTAGCTCGTCCAATCTCTGTACGGGCAATCAGTTGCGCCCTGCTGGCGGTCACGTCACCGGAGGCCATGATCATCTCGTAGAGTTCGTCCGGACGTTCACCAGTGATAACCGCCTGCATTGCGCGCTTTTGTATGTCCATCACGCGATCGGCTGCTTCCAGCGGCAGGGACTTCATCAGCTGAATCTGGCGGTACACGATATCCTGCGCCACCTGCCCGACGGGGGTATTACCCACCACATCGCGCAGGCCAGCGCCGATTTCCTCTGATACCGATTTCCACTGATTCCATTCCTCCTGCTCGACCTGGGCAAACATCCTTCGCCCGACCTGCTCTGCCCAGTCGCTGATTACCTCGGAATAGTCCACCAGCGTTTTCGAAATGCTGTCAGCGCTGGCCTGTGAACCATCGTAGGTACCATCGACGATCTGCCCTATCTGGTTTGCTATCGCCAACAGGCTTTTTCGATACTGGATCTCCGAACGACGGCGGAGGGATGGTTTCAGGTTCATCCTCCTGCCACTGGGCCTTCGCATCTTCTATGTCCTCATCAGTGATAGAACCACCGATCCCAATCACATCAGAAATGTTCCTGAGGTCGTTAAGCGCTGCTGCAGGCGTCATTCCGAGCTCACGAACGGCGGTACCGAGTGCGGTAACCACATTGTTCGCCATCGCTGCACGGTCCACGTCTGACATCTCCCAGAGCTTGTTAAACTCGAATGTAAAATCGTCAGGCAGTGGTTCACCGAACAGAGAGCGCCAGGAGATATCGAGCAGCCAGCGGATATGTCGGCGTAAGCGTCTCTCCTGCAGCGAGTTAACCCGGCTGTAGTAGTTTTCCAGATCGCCGTCGCCGGTGTTGAAACCTGCAGGGGACTGCCCGAACAGACGGACGAGAGGAATTCCCGTCGCGCCGGAAACCTGCTCAGCAAAGCGCAGAAGGACATCAGCGATACCCGCAAACGTATAGCTGTGGGTTTCGAACTTATCCTTACCATCCATGATGGTCATGCCTTCGATGGTCTGGAACTGACGTATCATGTCCAGGTGCTTCATCAGCGCCTTTTCAAGGTCGCCTCCGGTAGCAAGAATCTTGCGCAGGTCTTCAATGCTGTAGGTCCGCAGATGCGCTTTGTGGATCAGTTGTGTGGTGCCGACGGTCGCAGTATCAAACGCCTCGATACGCTCGAAAATACGCTCCACGACAGACATCCCCCAGCCGTTTTCCGTCTGGGCCTGCTGGAAAGGAAGCGTATCGCCCTCCATGCGGATAACGCGGCTATGGTGGATCTTCCAGGGGGGAATCCCCTGCTGGTTCGTGATTACCTTGTAATATTTCGGTTTCCCAAAATCGGGACCGTAATCGGTAACGAGATCGTAATAACTCGGGTTAACCATCCAGCGGTCAAGGCTCATCACGCCCTTAAATTGCCCCTCTTTGATGCGATCCAGTTTAAGCTGGGAGGACATATCCTGCCCTTCAAGCAGGACCACCAGCACCGCGCCACCATACAATCGTGACCATTTGAGGTTATCGTTGAGCCCATCCCATATAGCGAGCTCATCCCAGAAGGTTTCGAGCTTGCCCTTTTGTCCAGGTTTCAGCTTTGAGCTGATGTTAATCCCCTTACGGGTCATATCATCGGCCATAGCATCCACACCGGCACCAACGAGGAACGATGAACGATACGCAAACTCCAGCATCACCCTGTTACGGCTGATGTACCCGGGCATGTACATTCCGCCCGTCTGTATGTTTCTGGTGTCGCTGCCAAGTTTGGCCGTGAAATTGTTGTACCCGTCAGCTGTCGCAACGGGCTTTTGTGCGTCGTTCTGGCGTTTCTTACGGGACATGTCACGCTCCGGCCAGTTTGGCCCAATTATCAAGAGAGGAATCCATCGGCGCGTAGTTAATCATCACGGCGTCAGCGAGGTTCGGCGATTTTGTGCCTTCCGGCTGTTTATCCACGAGGATTTTACCCACGGCGTTTTTCGACCATGTAGGCTGTGAAAGCTCCATCAGCAGGCGGTCAATATTTTCTATCTCGCTGCTTATCGAAATGATTTCGTCGGGGTTGTAGTCCATCCCGTTCAGCGCGCGGAAGGTGTTCCGAAACAGCTTGCGGAGATGCCACCAGCTCTGTGCTTTTGCGTTCGCGAAGAAGTCTTTATTCAGGCGCGCCGCTTTACCGTTATCACCAGGAACGGCTTCATCTTCCGGATCGAATACGCTACCGCTACCACGGAAAGGCGTAGCTGTGATTGTTCCCCGGCCTTCAGCCTGCCTGAGCTCGTTTATCACGCGAGCATCGCCACGCGCACCGGCGCCCAGACCGTCCTCATCGAAACGGAACTCATCCAGACCGTAATCGTCACAGTACCCAAACGATTTAACGACAGAAGCGTAGATGTCGCTGCCAATGCCAGACCATTCGTGAACGTTCTGCAGAAGGAAGCCATAGCGGCAAGAAAAGCCGTTTTTGTCTTTCCCTTCATCCGCGATATCCATTGCGCCGAGGCGCTGGCCGCTGGGCTGAATACCCAGTTTGATATGCGCGTCGACGGCAGCCTGCACCCATTCAGAAGGAATGAGAATCCCCTCTGTGGATGCGCTGTAGTTCAGGTCCAGTTCCTGAGCAACGATAATCGGATCATCAATTTTCAGACATTCGTTGCGGTACCACTCATCATCCTTGCGAGGGTCGCTGCGCCAGTGGAACGTAAACACCGGGATATTTCCGCTGTGGCGCTTTTTAGCAAACGGGTTATTCATGCCGTTGACCGAAGAGAGGTCTATACGGCAGCGGGTCGTCTGAGAGAGCGCAGCGTCGATGAGTAATGGCCGTTTGAGGAATGCCGACTCATCCACGAAATAAAGCGTGGTACGGTCACCACGGCCAATGTTATCGCCAGCCTCTCCCTTAATTACCGCGCCCGTTTCCGGGAACTCCACGCGCATGTAAGGGGCATGTTTTTTGTCACTCCATGAACCGCGAAACTCAACCGGCAGCAGCTCGACAAACTTACGCGCTTTCCAGAACAGTGCTTTCGGGTCGCCGGTACTGTCGACATATTCCTCTTTACGGGAACCGAACCCGATCACCATTTCTTTGTTGAACAGGCAAAGCGAACAGGCCAGACCGATAGAGGTCCAGCTCAGCCCCATTTCTCGGCTTTTTTCTGTCAGTCCATGCTCAAGACTGGCGCGCCTGTCCATGATCCAGTGAATCCATTCCTCCTGGCGGGGGAACAGCAAAAACGGGATGGTGGCAGGCAGGCCATAATCGAGGTTACGCGGGTCCGTCGTCATACCCCAGTCGATGATGAACTGAGCCGGGTTAGTGCGGTAAAACTCACGGAGTGCCGGAAGCATTTCAGGCGCTTTCCTGATCCGCTCCAGCCTCTCCATTCTCCACTCAAACACGGCGGTATAGTCCGGTTTGCGGAAGTCAAAGGGGAACGGGATCGGCACAGAAAAATTCCTCAAAAACGCCCCGATTTAACATAATGGTCGTTACCCGCACTGGCGCAACAGCACCCATCACGCAAACGCGGTGAAGCCTCTGTTTTGAACAGAAAAGTGGTCAAATCGGGATGAATAAAACGTGCATAAAACGGGTCAAAAAGTGCATAGCGTTTTTTTGGTTCGAAACGCCTGTTTTTGCAATTTTCAGCCCATGAGTTTTTTGTAGATATCTGCGGCCTCATGCGGAGACAGGTTCGCCGCGTCGGCTTTGGCTGCCTCGTCCATATTGGTGAACGATTCGAAAATTTTCGGTGCTTCCAGCTCCATAAGCAGGGTTGCCGGAACTTTTACTCCCTCTGCCTCAAGCAGCTGCGCCGCCTCCAGCGCAGAGTAATTCCCGGCCACCTTGTGTTTCATCACCTCGCGAAGCACATCACGCTGACGTTCTTCCTCGCTATAGACGCTGGTACCAAGACCGAGCACCTTTGAGAAAACAGCAATATCGTTATGCGTGGGCAGCACATCTTCGATCGTGGTTTTCACACCATCCGGCGATGTGGTGACAACCTTCCGCTTGCGAACGTCCAGGCTCTTACCGGCAACGCGGTTTATTTTCTCTCTGAGAGCTTCGCGAGCCTCAGTGAAAGCGCGCTCAAACTCTATATTCTCTTTACGCCAGCGACGGATCGTCGTCTCGTCCACACCTAAGCGCTGAGCAACCATCCGATTGCTGATTTTGCTACGGGCTAATGCCATGTCCATAACGATACCGACGTAGGCTTTTCTGAAGCTTTTTTTAGGAGCCATACTTCCGCCTAAGTCAATGTGATTATTTTTTGTTCAAAATCCAATTTCTCCGATCCGGGTGCGGCGTATCACGCGGTAAATTCTGGCGTGCAGGCCGCGTCCTCTCTGGTGCCAAGTGCGGCATATCAGAGGGGGTAAAAATGCGGCATATCCTTTTTTTCGGGAAAACTGCGATTTGATGCCCGGAGGCCGCGCAGAATGGGGAGATAGTGGATCGCCCTAATATTTCCACTATGTGGATAACTCAGTCGTCCAAATCCATCTCCACCACTTCACCGAAAAGGTGACCGTAAACGTCCATTGTGGTTTTGATGTTCGAATGCCCTATAAGTCGGGAAACCTTCAGAATGTCGACGCCTTTGTTTGCCAGGCGAGATACAGCAAAGTGGCGAAGATGATGGAATCGCTTAATGCCATAGTCGTTCAGGGTTCTGACGAGAACCCCCTGAGTGCCGTAGCTGGTAGCGAGGCATGCGCCGGTAAACTGGTTGCAGATAAGAGGCTCAGAGGTACCGAGTTTACTTTTATCCAGCAACGCGAAAAGCTCACGCGGCATCCGTACCCGGCGCTCCACGCCTCTTTTCAGCCCCTCGTGTATAACGCCATCAACAACATGTCCCCGGATGTCGATCCAGTCGACTGACACGTCGTTATAAGTAACAGCCAGAGCCTCACCGATGCGCAGGCCACAAATACCGAGCCAGCACGCAATACGCTCACGAACTGGCGCGTTATTCAGTAGCTCTCTGACCGATGATGATGGCGGTATGGTGATGGGTCGACGCTTCCGGCGCGCGGGACGGTCAACAGGGTTAAAAGTGATGAGCCGCTTTTCCACCAGCAGGAAGAAAGCCGAACGAATCCAGCGATGGCAGCCGGTGCGAACCGAATCAACGATATCGCGATGGCTGATATGGAGAATATTTTTTTCCAGTATCGGCCCGTCTACAGCGAGAAGATCGTGACGGCATTTCGTATATGACGACAGCCGTATGATATTTTTTTCCAGCTTGCCGGCCTGATACCCCAGATAAAACAGAATTAACTTTCGGAAAGTCCAGGAATGGTCTATTCCGGTCCAGCTGGCGGTTCGACAATCCAGCTCGATATTCTGTTTTTGCCAGAAAAGATGTGCGGCATCATCAATATTCTTAAAGATGCGGCGGCGCCCATGACCAGATTTTTCATCCTTCCAGTGGACGTAATATTTTGATTGTCCATTGGCATCAGTGGATTCTTTTATCGAAGCCATACTGAACAATCCTCACTCAAAAAACATTATCAAAGCCACTCGGTGAATGGCTTTTGTAATGAATTTATCGGACCAGCGTTACTTTCGTTTTTGTAAACCGGCGCACCAGTCGAACGGCTTCACGCTGGAGCTCGCCTTCGATCTGAGGAGTAAGTGGCTTACGTGCGTATTTCCGGCTTATTTCTTCAATCACCTGGTTTATTTGCTCATTACTCGGCGGGATTACTTCGACATTTAAGCGAGCCATCAAGCCACCTCTTTTTCGGTTAGTTTCTCGACCTTATCACGAGCAAGCGAACAGCACAGGCGCACAAACAATGACGCTATTACGTAGGCTACCGCTGTAAACACCCACCCACCGTATGCAAGCATGGAAGCCCCCAGCACCAGGCAGAACCATCCCCAAACTCTCGCTATTGCGTTCTTGCGCTTAGCAAAGCGTTCAAGGTATTCAATACCCTCCCGCCGGGACTTATCATCCTTTGAATACTCAACACCAAACGTAATAATGAGAGCTAACAAACCAACTACCGCGCCAAGCAATACGATCACCCAATAGGCGGCGGCAACTACTCTCAATAAAGAACCGGCACCTGTAGTAACAGCAAAAAGCAAAGCGGCGAGCAGCGCGTAAAAAGTTATTTTTGTTGCTGCATCAGTGAAAAATTTCTTCATTGCGTTTCCTTTAAGGTGTGAGCCTGTCGTACAGGAGCACCGCCCGAGAGAGGTCGCCACCTTTAACGATGCTCCTCAGGCTCACTACTGAAAGACTCTCTGAAATGCGCGTACGAGGCGCAGAAAAAAGCCCCGCTATTGCGAGGCTCTGGTTTTCTCTATTTCACGTATCCCAGCCAGCTGGTTATTTGCTTTTTCGATAGCGGCCAGCAGCGGCTTGATCCAGAGAACAGCCTGACAATACGTCAGCGCGCTGGTGGTAGTGGCGCTATCACCGGCTGCGTCAGCGCCCCCGGAATCGGTGTGCATTGCGCTGGCACGTAGACGGTGCGTGTATTCGAGCAGCCCACCAGCGACATCAGCAGGAACAAGCAGATCACAGGTTTTTTCACGGCGGAGGATCTCCCGGTATTCGATAACCGTGTTATCGGCGCTGGCATCAATCAGTGAATTGTTCCGGTTGGTGTAGTCGGCAATCTGATTGAAACGATTAATGTTAAAAGCTTGAGTGGCTATCACCTGCCGCTGGCCATCTACCTCTTGCTCTGCTTTTTCTGCCCTGCCACGTTGTTCGCTAAACTGCCCCAGCAGCACAAAAATAATGATTCCTGACAGCAGCAACTCAACACCCAGAAGCAACCAGGTTTTCAGGGTCATTTATCAAGCCCCCAGCACGATAGCTCGGACTCCTGGTCACGGCGTAGAACCTGCCCGTAACAATTGTTCGAGCGGATACGACAATCGCGACCGCCGTCATAGGTCCAGCGTTTTATCTCTGCGCATGCACCGGACCGATCACCAGCATTGAGCTTTCTCCAGAACGTTGACGGCAGGCATTTTCCGGGGCCGATGTTCCACGGGCAGAAAGACGCTATGCCGACTTTTTGTGGCTCGGTCAGCGGAACTCGAACGTTTTTTTCCACCCAGGCCAAAGCTTTCGCCTGCTCTGCCTTGTCGATTTTGTCGCACTGCTGGCGAGTCAACTGCATGCCCTTAACCACGGGTTTGCCGTCAACGCGAGTCACACCGCCACAAATCGTCCACACGCCACCAGCATCAGGATAAGCAACCAGGCTGGTGCCTTCTTTTTCATCCTGAAACTGACTCATTAGCACCGACGCAGTGGCACCGGCAGCCAATAGCCCAAGCATGGCAGCGCTGAGCTTGCTTTTAGTTGATGCCATGATTAGTTGTCCTGCGGTGGAGGGGTTACATAGCCACGCGCCAGCGCTGCCTCATAGGCTTTTGTCTGGCGGCGTTTGAAGTAAAAGTTAACGAAGAAAGTCAGCAAGCCAATAACGAAGCCGCCGACGACTGCGACAAGGTTCCAGTCAAGGTCATGTATCCATTTAGCTATGCCACCCCAGCAAATGAGGCCGCCGGATGTACAGTACCCCGCTATCGATGCGATTTTGTCAGGCATAGTTCTGTGCATTCCACACCTCCGGGTCCGGGGTGTTGTGTGTTAAAAAAAGAAGTTAAATTTTACGGAAAACTTACGGCAGAGCATTTGATAGAGCCTCTTCGAGGCTGAGACGCCGGAAGCACTTAAGCTCTGTCTGGCGACTACTGTTGATAATATTCACCTTACCGGCCAGCGCACTGGCGGTATTGGTAAACTCACCGCGCCATCGCGTAACACTCTCTGCTGTAGGATTATCCAGCCCGACGTGATCACCATGCCAGTGACTACCGCCATTAATGGAGCAGTCAAACCCTAACAGGATGATGTTTTTCGCCCCCTGGCTGGCAGCAAACAGAATCGAGCGCTGCCCGGAGTTGAAGGCCCACCGGGTATCTGTATCAAACAGATTTAGCCCATAGCGTTTATGAGCCCGGTAATTACAGGTCCAGCGAGAGGCGGAGGACGGCAGAACATCGATGTTTGCATCCCACCAGCGCAGATCACCCGCGTAAATGTATTCACAATCAGGCACGGCTCGCCAGGTGGAGTTAACAGCTATAACCGGCAGCCCCGATCCGGAGATCAGTTCGCAATCTGATTTATTGAGAGACGGGCCGGATGCACAAATGATGAATGTATTCATTCGCGGCGACCAAATTTAGGCATAAAAAAACCCGCTCGGAGGCGGGTTTGATTTCGTGCAGGCGCAATAACCTACGATTTGAAGCATACACGACAAGTTCGGACAAAATCAAGCTTAATGTGGCTAATATGCTAAATTTTGTTCACATCATCACGAAAGCTCGTTGCGTCCTGAAACGCCGAGTCTGCTTTTTGTTCTTCTCTGTAGCAGACGTCGACAAGCCCCTCCAGAAACGGTTTCCAGTTACGGGTCCACGTTCTGACGTGCAGATCCGGGACTCGCTTCAGTATCGCTTTATAGGCTGCAGTAGACGGCACCCCAGAAAATCCGTTTCCGCTGCAGCGCTCACAGGTTTTGAACACCGGCGCGCCGCGCTCGCTTGTGGCTTTGCGGTCGAGCACCTCACCTTTGCCGCCGCAACGGCATCGGGCCAGCAGCTCACCTTTGCCGTTACATGCCGTGCATTTACGCTTGACCAGTTCGTGCTTGATTTTCGGCGGTACGATTTCCATTCCGTCAGAGTTGAAGACTCCCGGATGTTTGATCACATCCTCATACTGAGAGGTTAATCCGCTGCCGCCGCAGCTGTGACACGTCACGCTGGTTTCCGCTGAACGGGAGTATTCGGCAAAGGCGAATTGTGCGAGCACCAGCATACACCAGCCGAATTCTCCTGCTGCTGTTTTACGTACATTCTTGGGCGCTGATTCCATTGCATGACGCGACAGAGCCTGTACAGCCAGTTGCTCATCGCTTTTGCTGATCCCGGTCTTACCAAAGAAGGCAGCCAGACCAAACCGCGCTCGGCTGCTGGTGGTACCAATGGCCGCCATAACATCAGTGCCGGTGATACGATCCGGAGAGGTTCCTTTCACGTCGTCGCTGATGTGCATTCCCTGAGGGCTAAAGTGTTTTAGTGATGCCTCCAGTTTCATTCTTCACACTCCCCTACCAGGTTAAGAATCACCGCGGCGCCGTGGTTCTCCATGTATTGGCCCTTTTCACTTTCAAGGAACCAGCGACATACCTCGATAGCTTCAGCTCGCGTCACGGGTTTGATGGTTGCCAGCAATTTTTCAAGGTAGCGCTCGCGGTCATATACGGATTCGTGATGCTCTGAGTAACCAAATTCATCGCCCAGCTCCTGGCTTGAAGTGTGGCGAACGCTATAGAGCCAGTCCCAGTAAATAAATTCACGAACAACATCGGACAGCGTAAAAGGCTCAGGCAACACATCGCGATATCCATCAACAAATGCCCGACGCTGATCATCAATTTCATACATACGGCTGCCGTTAATGCTGCCAGCTTTCTTCTCGGCCGGAGTCCATCCCCAACGGTGATCGTCGATAAATTTCGGGGAAGACTTGATTACTCTCTCAGCTTCAACATCTTCGAGCGCTGCCTCATAGCTGCCGAAAGTAGCCCTGACTGATGCTGCTTTTTTGATATTCTCCCGGGCGTTCTTGATTGCCTGTGCCGGGTTACCCATACCGATTGTACCGAAGGCAACCTGGAAAGGATCGCCACCATTCGCCAACAGATAACCCGCATAACGTTTCTCGGCCTCTTTTGGGGTGATTTCAATTTTCTCCAGCGCGGCTTCGGCTGCGTCCAGATGTGCGGGTTCGTTCAGACGGATAACCTCCAGCACCCAAAGATAAGCATCAGTCTGCTTATGCCCGGTGATTCTCCGTTGCTCGGGCAGAGGCTTGATGTTTGAGAGGGCGGAGCTGTGAGCTGCCGTCGGGATGGTGAATAGTGCTTTATGTTCGTTGTTATCAGTACGCATTACGCAGCCGCCTTTTTCTTGAAGAAAACCACCTCACGAACCTGATCGCCGTTCATGAGCATGTCGTTAAAATCCCCGTGATCCGGGTAGTAGATGCTGATTTTTTCCAGGTCATTTTTTGCCAGTAAGTTGGCATGGGCGCATTCCGTGGCCGCAGCCAATCCGGTGGCGCTGTTTACGTCTCGATCTGCGAAAATAATCAAATTTTTCACACCTGCAGGAACACGGAATTTCTTCATGAATCCGCTGGTCATGGTGGCCCAGGTGTTAACGTTGTACAGCTGCTTGCAGGAAAGAGCCGTTTCGATACCCTCTGCAATTCCGAGGGTCGTCGCTACCGGGAACATGCGAATAGCGACGGAACGGGCATGATCCAGATAGCTTTCGTCCTGAAGAGATTTCTGGCGCTTCACGCTGTCTCCAATGTCAGCCTTTTTCGCGCCATCCAGTAAGGTCAGATGCCTATAGCAAAGTTCGCCTTTGTCGTCGGTTGCTAATGCATAGAGAGACTGAAATACCCTTCCGTTGTGTCGTTGGTGATCATTGAAACGAATGGCATCAGCAGGAAGCTGATAAATCCCGCGTGCGTTGAGATAAGCTGCGCCAGAGGTCCCTCTCAATGGGGCCAACTTAGAGAACTTACTGAGCACTCTTTTACGCATGCTGCCTGCGCTGCTTGTTTTGGGGATATTCTCACGGCGGAACGTATTGCCGATCAGAGCATCGATTTCGCGGCAAATCTCGTTAAATGGTTTGCCCTGGGTTTTGGTAACCAAGTCCATTCCCGTACCGCTGCCGCAGGTACAGATCCATGTTCCCCGGCCGTCCCGGTCATCAATACGCAGCTTTCCCCGCGCACCACATACCGGACATTCGCCTTTAAAGTGATTTCTGGCATTAATGGGAGGTAACCCGAAGTGCTCAAAAATCATTGCCCATTGACCTTTTGCCGCTTCTGCCGTCTTCATGCTCGTTTTCCTAACTGCTGTTTGATATCGCTAATCGCTTTCTGTGCTTGCTGTACTGATGATGGAGCTGCCGTTCCTGATGCCTCCTGCAGGCGCTTTGCCTTCTCCTGCCCTTTCGCATACGCAATCAATTTGTGCCGGATGAAATTAGAGACGGTCGGCGTGATCTCCATCGGGAAATCGCTCAACCCGTTAGGCCACTCGTCAAACCGTTCGCGAAAGGTGTTTGCGCACCAGCCATCGCTGATGGGCTTTTTCCCCTGCGATACGCGCTGGCGCTGATAGAATTTGATCTGACTCCACCAGGCCTGTTTCTCTGCCTTAGTGGGCTGATGCTGGTTTTTACCCAGCTTTTTGAGTTTGCGGCCGGTGTCGGTATCGACGTCCTCACCGCCCAGCGGCTTATGCCCACATTTCGGGCATACATAGACGCCAGCTGGCTTCATGTAATGGCATTGAGAGCATTCGTGTGGCAGCTTTTCGGCCCGTTCCTCAGCTGCGCGGCGCGCGCTTTCCTCCATGCCGTCAGACTTACCGGGAAGATCGTCGTACTCGATTGAATCCGGATAACCCAAACGGTGTACGGTGCCGCTGTGATCGAAGATGAGGCAGGACTCTTTACCCGGTGCGGTGCGCAGGCCACGCCCGAGCGCCTGCAACCAGCGAATTTCGCTTTTTGTTGGCCTGGCGTAGATGATGCAACGAACGTCACTATCGAAGCCGGCCACCAGAACGCCCACACTAACGATGATTTTCGTTGCACCGGTTTCAAAGCGGTGAATGATGGTCTGGCGCTCATCCACTGGAGTGTCGGCGGTCATGACCTCAGCATTAACACCCGCCAGGTTAAACTGGATTGTCAGATAATTGGCGTGGGCTACGTTGACGCAGAAAGCGATGGTAGGCAGATCCCGGCCATTCTCCAGCCAGTTCTGTACGATGTCGCCCACCAGCGTAGAGCCGCACATGATTTCAGCCAGCTGCGTTTCGTTGTAATCGCTGCCGTACTCAAGCGATGCTTTGGTTTTAACACCCTTCAGATCCGGCTTAGTTGGCGCGTAAAATTCGTATTTACTCAGATCGCCACGCTGGATTAACTCGCCGATGGTGGTCGGCTTAATCAGTCGGTCATAGTATTTGCCCAGGAACGGGGAAAACGGAGTACCCGACAGGCCAATCACCTTTACGCCTTTGCCGCGTAGACGGTCGATATCCTTCAGGATGCGTTTTTTACGCAGGTGTGCTTCGTCGATAATCAGCAGATCGATATTTTCAGGAAAAACACGACGAATAAGCGTGTCGGCGCTGGCAATCTGAATTTTCCGGTCCGGATCGTAGTTCGGGTGATCAGCCCAGATATAACCGATTTCATCCCCCGGTAATCCATACTCCACGAACCGATTAGCCGTCTGACCGATCAGGATAGTGTACGGTGCACAGAACAGGACGCGCATACCACGGCTGACAAACCCGGCAACGATGAAGGCGGCCAAACCCGTTTTACCGCTACCGGTTGGCGAGTACACCATGAAGGTGTCGTTTGCCTTCCAGTCACGGCGCAACATGTTTAGCGCTCGTTCCTGTGCAAAATTCGGCGTGATCGTCAGCTCCATTGTGCAGCTCCCGTGCTGATGAGATAATAATTTTGTGATGTGGTTTTCATGGATTCCCCCTCACATGGCTGGTGGCCTCCCCAAAGGCTGCCAGCCTCCCTTCTGATTCAGCTCCCCTGAAAAATCACTCTTCCAGGAAGAACCATTTTTCGTTTCTCAGCGACTGCTCGCTTTGTACTACCTTGCTGATACAGGCGTTTTTTTAATTTCGCCCTTAAGACAGAGATCTACTTAACCAATGGATCTCTCCTGTTGGAAAAGACCCTATTCCTGCCCCTACACCCAATCCCCCCTTACCCCCCTTTCCCTCTTCCCCATAAAAACGTACTACTTCCCTAGTACATATGAGGAGTTGGGTCAGTTGGTTGCCAACCTGAACAGGCACCTTTAAGCCTGCTTCTGTTCGGGTACCTTTAAACCCGAAACAATGAGGAGCGCGATTGCGTTACAGCCAGGGGAGGTTCGGCGGTATACCCCTGTAAAGCTCTGCCCTGATTTCTCACAAACAGGCGAAGCCTTGTGTTTGCTTCATGCCTTGCCTGGTTCTCCTTGCGGTAGGAAACGGGTTCAGCTTCGAACGTCTCCTGATACACAGCTGCATAACGCTGGATAGCTTTTTGTCGTGCAGTTGGTGTCAGGCTAAGTAACTGCTGCTTAATCCACTCAGCATCCGCCTGACTGAAGTCAGAGGGCATCACCTCAAAACCACCGTTCATTTAGCTATCGCTGCATCTGAAAACTAACTGCTCTTTGGCTATAATTGGCTTTTCTGGAAAAGACTTAGAGGCCGTCTCAATCGCTAGAGCCAATCGAGGTGAAGCATTACGATATCCATACGCGATGAGATTTAAGTAACCAGGTGAAGTACCAGCCTTGCAGGCAAGATCGTTCCACTCATCGGTAGAGGAAGATTTACGCCAAGTGAGAAGTTGATTTTTCATACTCGCTCCTTTTTTATCAAAGTTTATCTTTACGATAAATAACAAGCAAGTTAATTTATCAAAATTAGCATTTATCAAGATGATAAAAAATGAGAGGATGGTTGAATGGACATTAAAGAAATCAGACGCCGCAACTTGCAGGCATTACTAAACGATTATCTCTTACGCAAACCGAGGGCTGGTAAAGCCAGTTTCGCGGAGGAGATTGGCATCCCTCCATCACAACTGAGTCAGCTAACTAGTGACAGAGAAACAAGAAATATTGGTGACGTCATGGCACGGCGGATTGAAAGCACTCTGAAGCTTGATCACGGGTGGATGGATTCCCAACAATGGGGACCCGGTCCAGACTCACCATTTCTAAGCAAATCAATGGATATGCCAAGTGAAAAATTTACACTTCATAGCGAAAACAGTGTCTACACTGATCATAATCACAGCACTGATCAAAAATACATTATAGAAGTTTTAGACACAGAATTTAGTTGTGGAGGGGGTAGATTGAACTCTGACTATCCTGAAATAATTCGTTCGATTGAACTTGATCCAGAAGAAGCAAAAAGAATGTTTGGAGGGCGGCAGGCATCATCACTCAAGATAGCAACAGCTATGGGTGACAGTATGTTAGGAAGCATCTCTCCAGGAGAACTTGTTGTTCTTGACGTCACAGTTAAACGTTTCGTAAGTGATGGGATTTACGCGTTTGTCTATGGTGATAATCTCCATATCAAACGCCTACAACTGTTGAAAGATAGGCTTATAGTCATTAGTGACAATACTTCTTATGACAAATGGGAAGTCACCAAAGAAGACGAGGAGCTCTTCCGCATACAAGGTTTTGTCGTGGGTAAATGGCAGATGTCTTACACCCGACTGGGTTAAATATCCACCCAATGAATTCCATCTAAACCGCCGTCTAAGGCGGTTTTTTTATCACCCTGCAAATTTATTTATCAATATTTATCAACAGCATAATGCTCAGCCCACCATTTTTGATAAAATTACACTTTACCAAATTTTATCATTGAGATAAATTTAAATCTCAGCCACACGATGGAGTGCACAAAATGAGCAATCAAATCACAATAGCCAAAACAATCGGCAAAAGGATATTAAATAGAAGATCTTCGCTTCGACTTTCTCAGGATTATTTGGCTGATCATCTTGGTTTAACAACCAAAACCATTAACAACTGGGAAACCGGAAAAACTGTTCCATTCGCTGACCAGTTAATCCAATTGGCGAACGTTCTTCATTCTGACGTTCTGTGGCTCATTTCAGGAAACGAACAGTGCGGTGAATTTACCGAGCCAACCAGCGTAATAACGTCAAATCAACTTAACTCATGGGCTGCGGATATTGGAAATTGCAGAATGGCTTTATCTAACGCTATGGATTGCATGCCTCAGGAATTATCGACTATCGGTACGCTTACTATCGTTTATGAAAAATTAGACGACTTGCAAGAAACCATCTGCAAGCAAGCCGACAAAATTTAAAATTAATTAACACTATTTAATTAACGCCTTTCTTGGTGGGGACAAACTCACCCTGAGGAAATAAAAATGCAAAATTCCGTCGCAATTAATCAGCCAATTAAAACGCCTCAAATGCTGTTCGGTTCTGACAACATTAATGACTTTGGTAACCGCGTTCAGAGCTGCAGGATGGAAGGTGACTCAATGCAACCAACCATCGAACCCTGTGAGGTAGTGGCTTTCGTTGATTGCGGTGGCCGTGCGCTTACCTCTGGCATTTATGTTTACACAATGGATGCTTTTGGTCGCCCATGCCTTTTCATTAAGAGAATCGAGCCATTAGCTGATGGCTCATTAAAAATCATCTCTGATAACCATCATTACGAAACTTTCACCCTTAACACAGATGAACAGAAAGAAATCAAAATTCACGGTCGGGTAGTCGCTTCTTTGGCTGTGAGGCGCTTCGTATGACTTTCATCAAAGACATAGCGGCATATAGAACAGCATGCCTTTATGCGGCCTGCGGTTACGAGGTAATCGCTCGTCTTTATCTTAAAAAAGCATATGGACGGTAATTATGATCGTATTAAAAAGACAAGATATTCAGAGTGTGAATATCAAAGCTGAGCAACTGGCGGGTCTATCGCAAACATTATTTGAATATCACGACAAGCTCGACCACTTCCAACTTAAAACGATTTGCGCTCTTGTTTATGACCTAGCCGCTGATATTCATGACTGGACCGAAAAAGAAGAGGAAATAGTTATGAACTTGGAGGAGAAACAGCGCAATGGATAAATTAATCGAGACATATCGCCGACGAATTTTAAAGGCTGCGTTATTACGCCACCAGCGTAAAACCGGAAGCACCTGCATCATTATTAATATGTCTAAGGGGGGAATAAACACCGTCGAATTAACAGAAATACTGCTTGATGGTCTGTTGAGACGATTCGAAAAGCTGGCTCTCAGTGAATACGGGAATGTCGACGGCGTAAAAGCCATCAGAGGAATTTACAGCAACGCCGTGGATGTGAATGGCAGCGGTGAGTTCCTGACAGAAAGCGGAAAGGCATTAATCGACGATCTCATTGCTGAGCTGGTCGAGTTTGCCAAGAAACAAAAATCAGTCACTGCGGAGACAAGCCATGAGTGATCAGACACCAATTATCACACACGAACCAGTAAATATCGTGCTGACAATCGAGAACGGGAAAGTTATCCACGCGCGCCCGGTTCAGAACGGCGAGGTTACAGCATCGCTGGAGACTTTTTTATGGATGGCTGAGCAAGCCGGTTACACGATCACCCCACCAGCAGGAGAGAAGGACAATGGCCCTGACAGCGATACGAATTCCTGAGTGGGTACACCAGCAGGCGGTCCATGTACTCCGCCAGTTCAGAGCCAGGCGGATTCATCCCTGCCGTATGCACGGCTCGGGAAACCTGAGCCTGAGGGTTAATCGCCGCTGGCGGCTGCTATCCCGAGACGGCGGCCAGAACTGGGAAGTAATGAGCCATGAACGATACAGCAAACTGAAGGACAGAAAATGAAAATTCAACATCAGGACTATGGCGCCGTGGCGAACATCGTTATCACAAGCACTCTGTTTGAGTTCCGTAAACATAACCGAGTGGTAGATGTCACGCTGCTAAATACCCCCGGCATCGTAGCAACCCGTAGCGGAATGTTCTTCATGAGAACTGTTTTATCCGGCAAGTCCCGGGACATGCTGCGTGCATACAGATCTGTTTTTCGGGAGGCGTCACGATGAAGTATTTCCTCCTCTCTGTGCTGTTTGGCCTGTTGCTGGTGGCCGTCGTGTTCGGCGCGCTGATTGAGTATAAATTTTTGATAGGTTTCTGAGGCATGCCATGAAAAAAGGTACCACTGAAATTATTGAACGCTGGACCCGTTTAGCAGCGGAGGCCAAAAAGCTGGGGCTCGCCACCATCCCGATCGACCCTGAAAACATGTTGATGGTACTGGAGGAACTGCCAGCCAGTTCGGCGGAAAAGTCCGCCGATTGCCAGAACGACCATCAGGCTGCAATCGACATCTTGCGCGACAGAGCTGCTCGCGAACTCGATGGTGGTTTTCGCTCACATCACAACGCCCTGATTTACGCAGCTAATGAACTGGAAAATGCCCAGGCTTTCGGGCGGGAGGTCAGCCATGAGTCTTGACTGTGTACCCCTTTCTACGTACTGCAGGGACGCGGGGGAAACGGTAGAAGCCGTTAACAAACGGATACAAAGGGGGTTATGGAAGGAGGGAGTACATGTATTAAAAGTCGATGGCGTTAAAGAACGCTGGATTGACTTAACGGAGGTTTCAAAGTGGGCAAGAAAGAACAAGGATCATTATCTCTCCCAAGAGGAGTAACCATCCGCCAGCATAAAACTGGCGACACTCTGGTTATCACTTTCACATACAAAGGGGTTCTGTGCCGGGAGCCCCTCTCCAAAATGGAAGCAAACGCGCGCGGTGTGAAGTACGCCGAGCGTCTGCTCGGGGAGATACAGAACCAGATCGTCAGTGGCACCTTTGAATATGCGAAATATTTCCCCAACTCCAAAAAGCTGGAGCTGTTCGGGGTGGTGAAGAAAACCAAAAACATAAAGTCCTACCTGGACGAGTACCTGAAAATCTGCCAGAACCGCAACCTGTCCCCGTCGACTATAAATGGTTATGAAAAATGCCTGTCGGCACTGTCAGCTCTGCATAAACTCCACGTGTCAGAACTGACGCCAGCGGTCCTTAAAAACTGGATAGCCAGCCGGAAAACAAAGCTGAAAACGACCAGGAATAACCTTTCGTTTCTGCGCAGCGCCATCGATGAAGCTGTTACGGATGGCCTGCTGACCATTAACCCGGTAACCCTCGTCAGCGCCAGCCGGTACCACGTGATCGACAGCAGTCCGAGCGCCGATGATTACGAGGTTGACCCGTTCACGCCAGCGGAGACCCTCGCCATTTACCAGAACTGCAGGTACCCGGAATGGGAAAACCTGTTCCGCTTTGCTTTCAATACCGGTCTGCGGAGCTCCGAACTGTGCGCGCTGCGCTGGCCTGATCTTGACACCATCGCGAACACAGCCCACGTTCAGGCAGCCAGTGTCGTAGGGGTACTTAAAGGCACCAAGACAAAAGCCGGTACCCGTAAGGTGGAGCTGAACAGTGAGGCGCTGGCGGCCCTGCAGGCGCAGAAGAAATACACCTTTATGAAAAGTGAGTTCATATTCAGCGATCCGAAAACGGGAGAACCCTGGGCGAACGCCGACGCTATCCGTAAAAAAGCATGGGTGCCGACCCTGAAAAAAGCTGGCGTGCGCTACCGTAACCCGTACCAGACGCGGCACACATTCGCCACCAAGCATATTAGCCAGGGCGTTAACCTCTTCTGGCTTGCCGGACAGATGGGCCACAAAGGGCCGGAAATGATATTCCGCAACTACGGTAAATACCTGGCTGAATATGACGGTAAAACCGCGATTTCAGCCGCGCTGTAGCGGGGGATATATTTCAAAATGTTGGACAGAATCAGGACGTTAGACAGACCTCAATATGCACGTAAAATGCACTTGATGTCTGTCACAGTGACAGAATTGTTTATTTTCAATGAGTTAAATACATTTCGGACGCGAGTTCAACTCCCGCCAGCTCCACCAAAATTCTCCATCGGCGATCACCAGAGTCGTCTGATGAAGTCCTGAAAGCCCGCACGGCGCAAGCACTGCGGGCTTTTTTGTACCCTCAACATGTCCCGCGAAGTCCGTAAATTTTCCCGGCGACACAGAAACATCACGCCATTAAACATTATTTCTCTCATGCTCAATGAGCCATTCTTTGCGTGAAATCCCCCCTCCGTAACCTGTCATCGCCCCATCTTTTCCAATTATCCTGTGACAGGGGATGACAATCGCAATCCGGTTGGCACCGTTAGCGGCAGCGACGGCGCGCACAGCATTTGGCTTATTAAGCCGTAGTGCAATGGCCTGATAGTGTGAGGTCTGTCCATAGGGAACAGCACGCAACGCATGCCAGACGGATTGTTGAAAATCACTGCCCGGATCATCTAAAGCCAGATCAAACTGTCGGCGCGTTCCGGCAAAATACTCGCCGATCTCTTTTACTGTCTGCCGGGTATGGCTGTTTTCGCCGGTGACGATTCTGGCGTTAAATAAACGCTGAATATCGCGGAATTCTGTTTCTAACATCCGGCGATCGGTAAACTCCAGCAGACAGACTCCCCACTCTGTCGCGCAGACAAACATCGGACCAAGCGTCGTGGTAAACCGGTGAATGACTATCACCTGGGTTGCCTGAGTCGGCGCTGCGCCAGTAAGCCGCTTGTAGGTATAACCAAAGCCGCTAAGCGATTCATAGCCATTGTCCAGCGCAACGTCAGTCGCCGGTCGTCCACTTTTTAGCTCCTGCAGGGCAACGTTCACCCGCTGCATTCGCTGGAAAGCCTGAAAAGTAATGCCGTGATGTTGCAGGAACCAGCGCCTTACCCGCTCCGGGCTGATGCCATGCTGACGAAGCTCCGCGTCTGCTACACGGGATTTGATATCGCGCCTGACAAGCGCAAGCGCCTGCTCAACGAATAATGGCGCGCTGTGCGCATTTTCCGCAGGTCTGCAGACTTTACAGGGACGAAAGCCGTCCGCCAGGGCAGATTTGGCATCTTTATAAAATTCGACATTTTCGCGCTTGGGCTTTCGCGCCCGGCATACCGAAATGCAGAAAACGCCCGTGGTTTTGACGCCAACAAAAAACACGCCAGTGTAGTCTGAAGCACGTTCAAGTAATGCCTGATACCAGATATCACACAGATTTTTATCGGTTATTTTCATCGCCAAAAAGTCCTTCAAACGTCTGACGAGATCGGATCGCATGCATGACATCAGTCAGCGTTGACTGCATCGCTGAATGAACAAAATTGCCCATTGAAATGCGGCTTACCCCTGCCCGTTTCAGCCTGTCGAATGACGGAAGATCGGGCATGCACATGACATTCAAAGGCAATCCCGTTGCCTCTGCAATGAGGCTGATGTCTTTCTCTGACGTCAGGCAGGGAACAAAAAGGCCGTCAGCACCTGCAGCTTTGTAGCGTTGACCCCGTAATATCGTCTCCTGCAACGCGTCTTCATGCCCGAGCAGGTACGTGTTAGTCCGGATGTTCAGAAACAGGCTGTAATTTTCGCTTCTCAGCGTATCGCATACTGTTCTCAGGTTACGGGAAAAATCAGAGGCATCGTCAAGCTGACGAACCCCGTTTATGACTCGGCTGTCTTCGAGGTTAACGCCTGCGACGCCTGTCTGAGCAAGGCGCCGCAGATTGTCTGCTATCTCTTCGGCTGAATCACCATACCCTGCTTCCATGTCAACGCTCAATGGCAGGCTGCTGGCAGCCCGGATCCGGGTGACCATATAAAACAACTCATCAAACGGCACTCCCTGCCCGTCGTCATATCCCAGTGTGGACGCTATAGCTGCACTGGACGTTCCAAGAACCTGGTAGCCTGCTTTTTGCGCTGCGACAGCACTGGCGGCATCCCAGACGTTGGCGATAAGAAGAGGCTCATGCTGATAGTGGCGTTCTGCAAAGTTCATATTCATATCCTCTCGATAGATTGAAAATGAATCTAAGCACTCAGGAAGAACCTCACAACCGAAATTCAGACGACCATTTTTTAGCAAACGTCGTCTGAACATGGGGGGCGGAACAGACCAAAACCTTTCAGGCCCGGGCTCCGGCTTTCAGCATGGCTAAGCAGACGAGGCTCTCCCACATGTTCCCCGGTGAAAGCATGGAGCAGGTGACCCAGTGTTCCGGCGAACACAATACGCTGAGCCATGATTTCGTCATAGTAGAGAGGGTCTACCACAACGACAAAATCAAGATCGGAGTATTGATCGAACCCGCCATGAACAAGCGAGCCGCCAGCGAGAAGGGAGTGAATCCGCGAATCAGCCTGAAATTTAAGCTTAAGTTGCTCTGCAAAACTTCTGTGTAAATCGGGTAACGTACTAAGCATACTTTTTCCTGTTCACAAAAAAGACAAAGCATTACAGGGTATCGCGCAGTGAACAGGCAGGCCAGATATTTTTTGCAGGAACAATAATGTCCTAAGAAGGTTCTCCCGATGCGTTATATTGCCCTGTAAATTCGGAGAAATTTCTGACCATCGTCGATTACTCGGATATCTGACTAACATAGTCGTACCAGTAAAGGCAACAAAGCAGTCCTTATGAGATTATATGGACTCTATGAGTCGGCCAAAACTCACCATTAAAATCATTGGATATGGCATAAACGCAAAAATTGTTTTTGACTTGCTGTCTATTGATAATAATCCTGCTTAAAACGCCAGGCTTTATACGTTAATTTGAGGGGAGTCATCCAACAGAAGATACCCAAGATAAACACTACAGCAATGCCTGAGGAGATGATATTTTCTCGGGAAGCAAAGCATACCCCCACGATGAACAGAACCGTAAGTACGACGGAAAGAATGATTGTCACTTTAAACCGATTTGAAAGCGCAGGAAGCAAAATATCCAGCGTCGAATGCTGAGTATCCACATAACGTTTAAGCTTTTGCAGCTCTTCTTTTGTGAAACCCGACCTAAGCAACGCTTCTTCTGTTATCGCCATGACATTCCTATCCTTCTAATCAGAGCCAGTATACCGTGATCTTTGCAAAAAAAACCGACCAACGGGCCAGTCGTTGATATTGTTAATCCCCTGACATTGACAAATATCAACACCCTCTCCCTCCCTCCTGTGCAAAATTACCCACACCACCCAGCGCTACGGAATAGCCGCTCACCCCGGAAGGAACCCCATCATGTACAGACCCATAACCGTCATAATATTCATTCTCCTGACCCTCGCCGCCCTCGCGGAAATAGGCGTTTTATCCTTTGGATAATCCTCAGGCGAAATACCCCTCCTCGGGGCATGTTGATCTCATTACAGTTTTTTCCTAAAGCCATCCCGTTTCGCCTGTGCCATGCTGAATCACGCTCATAACCGATAACGTTAAATGAGGATATTATGAAAAAAACAATTATCGCATTATCTGCCGTTCTGCTGGCTTCCCCAGTATTTGCTGCGACCACACATGCAACTGACGATACCGTCGCGGCGGCGAACGCAAACGCCAACGAGGCGAAGCAAAAACTGCACGAAGAGCAGAACAAAGGTGAAGAGCTGAAGCTGAAACAGAAGCATGCTGCGGAAGGTAAAAGCGAAAGCTTTGGCAGCAAGGTCAGCGAAGATTCCCAGAAAGCCTGGCATAAAACCAAAGAAGGCACCGAGAAAGGGTGGGATGCCACCAAAGAAGGCGCGGAGAAAGGCTGGAATAAAACCAAAGAAGGTGCCAGCGAGCTGGAAAAGAAAGTCACTGAGTAAGTCGTTATACTCACGAAAAGGTCGCGATTGCGGCCTTTTTTATTTCTTCGAATATAATTAGCACCTCAGGCGTTTACGCAGTGCGCACTTATCGGAGAAACCACTATGTATCGCCTTTTGGCCTTTCTGACCGTTCTGCTGTTATGCCCTTCCCTGCATGCTGCCCCGAAAAGCTACCTTATCGACACCGAAAACACCGCCATTCGGCTCTCGTGGCATGCCTTCGGCGGCATCCTCTCCTGGGCGACGTTCAGCGGCGTGACGGGTGCCGTAACGCTCAATCCGGATAACGACGTTGACGATCACATCCACGTCACCATTCCCGTGGCCACCCTGGTGGCCTCAAACACGCTGCTCACCTGGCAATTAAAAAGCGACATGTTTTTTGATGCGGAGCACTACCCGACCATCGAGTTCATCAGCTCTCGCGTGGTCGACCAGGGCGCCGGACGGTTCAGGGTGTTCGGCACGTTGACCGTTCGAAACATTGCCCGGCCGGTGATCCTGGAGGCGGTGGTGAAAGACCCGCATGCGCAGGCCCTCACGCTGGATGCCACCACCGCGATATCACGCGCGTCCTACGGGATGGATAAGTTTGCCCTGGTCGTAGACGATCGTATTGCCATCGCCATTGCGATACAGACTAACAAGGTGCCGTCATCCTGAGATCACGCGCTGCAGCCGCTCAGCGTTTCCCCGCAGGTGAGACGGCGGGTTGCGGCCAATCAGGACAAACTGATAGCCCGCCTCCTGCCACCACGCCAGGTTCATGCTGTGCCGCTGCTCCTGTTGGAGCGAGACCGTCGTCTTCTCATCAACAGGCGAAATACAGAGGGCCATCGGGCCGTAGTCGGCGTTGATCCAGGCTATCTGCGCGATAGACGTCGTTTCATAGCGCAGCATGCGCACCATTTTAAGCTCAGCCCCCTGCAGGGTAAGCTGCGACAGGTTTAGCGTCATGCCGATGTCCTGCGCGGCCCGTTCCAGCCCGCGCTGCAGAACCGGCGTTGCGCTGTCCATATCCAGCAGCGTCTCAACGCTGTACAGGGACATATATTGCGCTTCGAGGTCGCGGATATGGGCGTTCTCATCCGCAGGCGCAGCTGAGGGATGCAGCAGATACCCCAGCCCGGAACCCACCAGCAAAAAGCTGGCCGAGGCGGCGATCAGCGCCCGTCGGCTGACGCCAGCCGCCGTCGAGACCTGCGGGTCGGGAAGTGCCGCGAGACGCGCCTGCATCCTCTCAAGAGGCGCATCATCCAGCAGGGAGGCAAACGCCCCGGCGTAATCCTGACTGCTTTTCATCAGTTCGTCGGTTCGCCCGGCGAGGCGCTCGTCACATTTTAACTGTTCTTCAAATAACTGCGCGTCGGCGCGGCACATCTCGCCATCTATCCAGGCCACAATGGCGTCGTCGTTATAGGGCGGTGCAAAACGGTGCGCGTTCAAGAGCGTTTCTCCTTTACCGGAGGCAGTGCGTCAGCGGATTTGGCAAGCCGAGCCCGCGCCGTCGCCAGTCGGCTCATCACGGTACCGATCGGCACCGCCAGAGTCTCCGCCGCCTCCTGGTAGGTAAAGCCTTCGACATAAACCAAAAATACCGCGTTGCGCTGGGCTTCGGGCAGCGCATTAACGCGCTGCATCACCTTCAGGTAATGCAGGCGCGTCTCATCCTGTTCGCGGGTGTCGGGCGCCAGCAGCTCGTCGCTGGGGACAAATCCCTGCCCCTGGCGAACGTGTCGTGCCCGAAGTTCAGAGATCCAGATGGAGTGCAGGATCGCGAACAGCCACCTGTCGATGCGCGTGCCCGGCGTATACTGGCTGCTTCTTTCAAGCGCACGCACGCAGGTGGACTGAACCAGCTCTTCGGCGATATCCCTGTTTCGCGACAGCACCAGCCCATAGCGCCAGAGGCGCGGCAGGTGTGCGGCAAGCTGTTGACGAACCTCACGGGTTGCGATGGGTTTTCCCTCCACGAGAAGATCAGGATTCCGGGTGTCCATTGATGGCGGCCTGCAGGTCACGGTACTCCTCGCAGGACTGGCCACAGATACCGGCAATGACCTTCAGCTGTTCTTTCGCGAGGTCGGGACGTCCTTTCACCATCCACGCTTCACCGAGATACTCCCGGGCTTTGGCGTAATCCGGGGCGATAGCCAGCGCACGCTGGTAATAACCAATCCCTTCGTCCGTTCGGCCCAGTTTGCGCGTGGCGAACCCGCGATAGTTCCACGCTTCAGCCGTGTTGCCATTTTTCAGCGAATCCAGCAGGTTCAGCGCCGCCTGGTACTCGCCTTTCTTCGCGAGATGGTACGCATAGTTGGTTTTGTCCTGGTCGCTGAGGCTGCTGCTCTTGTCCGGCACGCATTTCTGCGTGGCGCTGTCATACACCTGTCCGGAAGGGCAATCAGGCGTTTTGCTCTCGGTACTATTATTGCCCATGGCCAGCGCCAGCGGGGACAGCAAAGAAAAAATCAGCACCGGGATCAAACGAAACGAGGTTGTGCGCATATAAAACTCCAGGGTGAGTGGGGAGTGACGTCAGTAAACGTCCGGGTGAGGATTTTTATTCATTCTTCGGTGAATTTTTTTCTGTCCTAAAACCCTGCCTGCACTTCAGTTGTAAAGGTAATAAACCAGGTTATTTTTTGTTTTCTCGTTATTATTCCTTGCGCCCATTAGCAGAGTTTTAACCCCGTACAAGAATATATTTCATTACCTAAGTGACATAATATATCTTACATCAAAAACGTTACCCTAACTTAAACACACATTAAGCGCGCTTAAATAATAACGTTTGACATGATATTTAAAATGCTCCCTACCAATTATCATACCGGGTCGTAAACGTTAAATAACAGCACCACAAAAGAAAATAAAAAGACACTAAAAACAACCACATAAAAAACAACAATTATAAAAAATAGCAATCCATTAATGCCCCACTCATTGTTTCCATCTTTATTTACCAAAGCTTAATTTGCACAACCCTCATTTTCTGTCTATATCATTTTTATATTCCAGAAACCAATTCCTCTATTAATTACAGGGTTTTATAAAATACAAAACACCCATTAAACGGTTTTTTCATAAGTCATTAGATTCGCTCTGATGTTGCCACTCTGACGCATGGCGGGCATCGTGCGCGCTGAAATCTACGGTGAGCGCTGTTTTATAACAGCAGCTGCGCCGGGGGCGCCCTTTACCTTCAGCAGAGATGGCTCGTCTTGCTCGCCGTTCATGACACTTCTGCTGGAGTAATAACAAAATGAGCCAAATCTCTGTTATTTCAAAACTTACTGGCGTAGAAACGACCCTGGAAGGCACACAGGTTACGCTGAACCATTCCTCTGTCGTTGAGCTTCACGTCGAGCGAGCGAGCGTCTCACACTTCGCGCGAAGCGGTAACGACCTGCTGGTGACACTGCACTCCGGCGAGGTGATCACCCTTAAAAACTTCTATGTGACGGACGCGCAGGGCGTGAGTCAGCTGGTTCTGCAGGACAGCAACGGCGCATTATGGTGGATTGAAGATCCGACCGGGGCCGCCACGTACGAATCTATCGCGTCCACGGACGTGCTGCTTGCGGCGTCAGGAAGTGACGCCGGTGGCGCCGCCATCTGGCCATGGGCCCTGGGTGGTATTGCCGCTGCAGGGGGCATCGCGGCCGCGGCAAGTAGCGGCGGTGGCGGCGGCGGTGGCAGCAGTAACAATTCGGCCGATCCGGATACGACTGCACCAAATGCACCTTCCGGCCTTAAGTTCTCCTCAGACGGTAAAACCGTCACCGGTTCCGCCGAACCCGGCAGTACCATCACGCTGAAAGACGCGAACGGCAACGTCATTGGCACAGGAAAAACGGGCAGCGACGGCAACTTTAGCGTCTCCCTCGGGACACCGTTGACCAACGGCGAGCAGGTAACCGCCACCGCAACGGATAACGCCGGGAATATCAGCCAGGGTTCAAGCATCACCGCACCGGATCTCACCGCACCCGATGCACCCACGATTGGCAGCGTAATCGACGATATCGCCCCTCAGACGGGGACGGTGACCAACGGCGGCAGCACCAACGATCGGCGGCCGCAGCTCTCCGGCACTGCCGAAGCGGGCTCCACCGTGACGATTTATGACGGCGGAATAGCCATTGGCACCGCGGTCGTCGCCAGCAATGGCACATGGACATTCACCCCGTCCATCGACCTGAATGAAAGCACCCACCAGATTACCGTACGGGCAACCGACGCCGCCGGCAACACCGGGCCAGCCTCACCGGTATTCATCCTCACCGTCGATCTCACCCCTCCGACAGCGCCCACCGCGATTGTGCTGCTCGACGATACGGGCCTTATTCGAGGAACAATCACGTCGGGCGTGCCTACCGATGCCTCGCAGCCGATCCTGGCGGGAACGGGCGAACCCGGTGGAACCATCACCATTTACGATAACGGCGTGGCGATTGGCACAACGACGGTGCTGCCTAACGGTACATGGAGCGTTACCCCAGGGGGCCCGCTCCCGGACGGAACGCACTCGATCACCGTCACTGAAACCGATGCCGCCGGAAACCAGAGTACGGCCTCTGAGCCTATCATCTTTACCGTGGACACCACGCCGCCGTCAGCCCCAGGAAACCTCGTGGTGTCGAATGATGGCGGCACCATCAGCGGCATTGGAGAAGCAGGCAGCACGGTGACCATCCGTGAAGGCGATTTCACCCTTGGCACAGTGGTTGTTGATAGCCAGGGGAACTTCAGCCTGACGCTGAGCCCGCCGAGGATCAACGGCGAAATCCTGTCCGCTGACGCCACCGACACGGCGGGCAACACCAGTCCGACCACCTCCGCGGCGGCACCGGACATTACCCCGCCGCAGACCCCGGTCATCCTGTCGGTGATTGATGACGTGCAGGCCACCACCGGCCCCGTGGCCCAGAATGGGCTGACCAACGACCGGGCACCGACCGTGAACGGCACGGGCGAGGCAGGTTCGACCATCACGATTTATAACGGCAGCGATGCCCTCGGTACGGTGGTTGTTCCCTCCGCCGGCCAGTGGAGCTTTACGCCGCCCACACCGCTGACCGACGGCACCTGGGTGCTGACCGCGAAGGCGACGGATCCCGCCGGTAACCCGAGCGGGATATCAAACACGTGGACAATTAACGTTGACGGGACGGCACCTGGCGCCCCGGTGATTTTACAGGTTGTAAACGATATCCCAGGGCAGACCGGCGCGATCGACGTGAACGGGACCACCAACGACGCCACCCCGACGCTCAGCGGTACCGCTGAAGCAAACGCGACGATCAGCCTGCGCGTGGACGGTGTTGAAATCGGTACAACCGTTGCCAATGGCCTCGGCGTATGGAGCTTTACCCCTTCCTCCCCAATCGGTGAAGGCCCCCACGCTCTGACCGCCGTCGCGACCGATGCGGCAGGCAACCCCGGCCCCGTCTCCAACACCTGGACCCTGACGGTTGACAGCGTCGCGCCTGCGGCGCCGGTCATTACCCAGGTGCTGGATGATGTGCCGGATCGCCTCGGCGCCCTCAATTCTGGCGACAGCACCAACGACACCACGCCAACGCTCAGCGGCACGGCTGAACCGGGCTCAACCGTTACCATTCGCCTGGATGGTGCCAATCTTATTACGATCCCGATCGACGGCAGCGGCACCTGGACCTATACCCTTCCCACGCCGCTTGACGAAGGTCCTCATACCTTTAGCGTCGTCGCCACCGACGCGGCGGGTAACACCAGCCAGCCGTCAGACGACTTCACCCTGAACGTCGATATCACTGCGCCAGCGGCGGCCACCATCGCCACCGTGATCGACGACGTCGGCGGCGTACTGGGTTCGCTCAACAGCGGCGATACCACGGATGACACTCGCCCCCTGCTGCAGGGCACCGCCCCGGCAGACACGGTGATCACCGTATATGACGGCACGACTCTGCTTGGCACCGCCATCCTCAACGGCAGCGGCGGCTGGAGCTTCACGCCCGTGACCCCGCTCACCGACGGTCCGCATTCCCTGACGGTGCACGCCACGGACGCCGCGGGCAATACCACCATCTCAACGCCATTTGAACTGACGGTGGATACCGTTGCGCCTGCCACGCCGGATATCCCGGCCATTACCGTCAATCCTGACGGCACAACAACGCCGCTGAATCCGGGCGAAACCACCCGCGACACCACGCCGACCCTGAGCGGTACCGGCAATCCTGGTGATACCGTGACGATCTACAACGGCGGCGTCAAACTTGATGATGTGCTCGTGGACAATAACGGCAACTGGACATGGACACCAGCCACCCCGCTACCTAACGGAACCTATGACATCACTCTGACCGTCACCAACATGGACGGCACGGGCAACGAAAGCGCCCCCTCTCAGCCGGTCACTATCACCATTGATACCGAGGCGCCGGCTACGCCTGCGGCACCGATCGTCACCGACAGCGTCACCCAGATCACCGGTCCCGTCCCCAATGGCGGCACCACCAACGATCCGCGCCCGGTGCTGAGCGGCACCGGTACGCCGAACGACGTTATCAACATCACTGACACCGTTAACGGTACACCGACCGTTGTGGGCACCGTCACGGTAGACAGCAACGGCAACTGGAGCTGGCGTCCTGGCAGCGACATTGCCGAGGGCAGCCACGCCTATACCGCCACCGCCACCGATGAAGCGGGCAACGTCTCTGACCCGTCGTCAGCGATTACGATCATCGTGGATACCCAGGCGCCGGATACACCGGTGATTAGTGCAGTGGGCGGCGCGCCTGATGGTGGCTTTATCACAGATACCACGCCGACAGTGGGCGGAACCGGCGTTAACGGTGAGACGGTGATCGTCTACAACAACGGCGTCGAGCTGGGCCGTGTCGTGGTGGTGAACGGAGAATGGAGCCTGACGCTTCCAGCGCAAACGGACGGTCCGCTGAACATTACCGTGGCGGGCGTGGACACAGCGGGCAACGTCAGCGCGCCGAGTTCGGTCTTTACCGTCACGCTCGATACCGTTGCGCCAGGGATCCCGCAGATCAGTGCCGTCTCAGACAGCCAGCTCACCAACAACGTGCTCTACACCCGCGACGGCACGCCGACCCTTACCGGGACAAGCGAACCCGGCACCACCGTGATTGTCTCCGTCGACGGTATCCCGTCAGGGGTGCCGGTCACGATCCAGCCGGACGGCAGCTGGAGCTGGACCGCAGGCACAACGCTCTCAGAGGGTCCGCATACCTTCACTGTCTCCGCTACCGATCCTGCGGGTAACGCTTCAGGAAGTTCAGCCCCGCTGAACGTGACGGTGGACACCCTCACCCCGGACGCCCCTGACAATCTGAACCTGGCACCAGAAGGTACGCCACTAACCGGTAGTGCCGAAGCAGGAAGCCTCATCACGGTGAAAGACAGTAATGGCAACGTCATTGGTACCGGGGTTGCCACCGGCGGTAACTTCTCCATCGCTGTCAGCCCCGCTCAGCAGGATGGCGCGACCCTGACCGTGACCGCGACAGATGCTGCCGGGCATGAAAGTCCCGTTGCGAATTACACCGTCACCGGCACGGAGCCGAATCTTCCTGATGTACCCGTCATCACGGCGATCAACGATGACGTCGACCCAATCATTGGCGACGTGAAAGGCAAAACGACCAACGACACCACCCCAACCCTCACCGGTACGGCTCAGGCGGGGAGCCAGATCGCTATCTACCTGGACGGTAGCGCGACGCCATTGACGACGGTCACCGCCGACGGCAGCGGCAACTGGAGCTATACCCCAGCCGCGCTTGGCGAGGGGCTGCACACCTTTGAGGTGACTGCGACCCTTAACGGCCAGACCAGCGGCCGCTCTCCGGCGGCCAGCGTCACCATCGACCTCACCGCACCGGGCACGCCAACTATCGGCGCGGTGATCGATGACGTCGGCCCGGGCACCGGCCCGCTGACCAGCGGCCAGACCACCAACGACAACCAGCCGACCCTCACCGGCACCGGCGCGGTGGGCGATACCATCTCCATCTACAACAACGGCGTGCTGCTGGACAGTGTGGTAATCGGCAATACCGGCACCTGGAGCTACACCACGCCTGTCCTGGCAGAGGGCAATCACGTCCTGACCATCCGCGAGACCGATCCGGCGGGGAACCAGAGCGGTCCTTCGGCGGGCTTCACCGTCGTGGTGGATTCCGTTTCCGCCACGCCGGTCATCACCAACGTCACGGATAATGTGGGCAATGCCGCCACCACGGTGGTCAGCGGCGAGCTCACCAACGACGCCACGCCAACCCTTACAGGGACAGCGGACGCAAACAGCGTGGTGACTATTTTCGACGGCGGCACCCAGATTGCCGTGGTCACGGCTGACAACACGGGTACCTGGACGTTTACTCCTGATACCGCCCTCGGCGAAGGCTCGCACAGCTTCACCGTCCGGGCGACCGATCCGCAGGGCAACCTCAGCGCGGTCTCCGCCCCCTGGAGCGTGGAGATTGACCTGACTGCACCGACGGTTCCAACGCTGGATAATGTGAACGACGACGTCTCTGGCGGCGTCCAGGGTAACCTCACCAGCGGCCAGGTGACCAACGACAGCACCCCAACCATCAGCGGCACCGGGCTGGCGGGCAGCACTATTCACATCATGAATAACGGCACGCAGATTGGTACAACGACCGTTGACGGAAGCGGGAACTGGTCCTTTACGCCGACCGCGCCGCTGGGCGACGGCAGCTACGCCCTGCGCGCGTATGCAACGGATACTGCAGGCAACGCCTCGGCGAACTCATCGGTCTTCGCTTTTACCATTGATACCGCAGCCCCCGGCGTGCCGGTGGTGACCAGCGTGGTTGATGATATCGGTCCGGTCACCGGAACGCTCACGTCGGGCAACAGCACCAACGACGCGCGTCCGACCTTCAGCGGCACGGGCGAAGTGGGTTCTACCGTGCACGTGCTCGTTGATGGCAACGAAATTGGCACGGCGGTGGTCAATGCCCAGGGCAACTGGAGCTTCACCCCGGGCAGCGATCTGGCCGAAGGTCCACACGCCATCACCTTTAACGCGACCGATGCGGCAGGCAACACCGGCGCCACAACGGCACCGTTTAACCTGACGGTCGATACGGGCGTGCCGTTAGCGCCGGTCATCTCGACCGCGGGTGACAACGTGGGCAGTATTCAAACCCCGCTCTCTTCCGGGCAGAGCACCGACGACACTACGCCGACGCTGAACGGCACCGCGACCGCCAACGCCACGGTTACCGTGTATGAAAACGGACAGCCGGTCGGCACCGTGCAGGCGGACGGCACCGGCGCATGGAGCTTTACGCCATCAGCGCCGCTGGGCAACGGCAGCCATACCTGGACCGCCACGGTCACCGATGCAGCGGGCAACGTCAGCCCGACCTCGCCGGGCTTTACCCTGATTGTTGATACCGCGGCACCGAACGCGCCGGTTATCAGCCAGGCAATCGACGACGTGGGCAGCATCACCGGCCCGCTCACGTCCGGGCAGACAACCGACGACACCGTACCTCGGCTTGTTGGAACCAGCGAACCGTTTGCCACCGTGAAGATCTATGAGGGCACCACTCTGGTCGGCACGGGCACCGCGGACGGCAGCGGCAGCTGGAGTATCTTGCTCACCACCACGCTGGCGAGTGGCCCGCACAGCTTTACCGCGCAGGCCACGGATGCGGCAGGCAATACCAGCGTGTCGTCCACCAGCTTCAGCCTCACCGTCGACACCACGCCGCCTGCGCTGCCGGTGCTGACCAGCATTCTGGATGACGTGGGCAATGCGGCGACGCCGGTTGCCAACGGTGGGTTCACCAACGACGCGCAGCCGACCCTCAGCGGTACGGCGGAAGCGGGAGCCACGGTGAAAATCTTTGATAACGGCGTACAGATCGGCAGCGTGACGGCGACCGGCGGCGCGTGGAGCTTTACGCCTTCTCCGGCGCTGAGCAACGGCGCGCACACGTTGACCTTCACCGCCACCGATGCGGTGGGCAACGCCAGCGCCCCCACCGCCGGATATGTCATTAACGTCGATACCCTTCCGCCAGCCGCGCCGGTCATCAGTTCGGTCATTGATGATGTCGGCAGCGTCACCGGGCCCGTGACCGGTACGAACCCGACTAACGACACCCGTCCAACGCTGAGCGGAACCGCCGAAGCGAATGCCACGGTCCGGATCTACGACGGCATCACGCTGGTGGGCACGGTCACCGCCGATGGCAGCGGCAACTGGACCCTGCCACAAACCACCACCACGTTGACGCAGGGCACGCATAACTTCACCGCTACGGCCACCGATGCGGCGGGCAACACCAGCGTGGCGTCAGCCGTGACGACGATTATCGTCGATACGACCGCGCCAACGGCGCCGACCGGCACCTTCAACGCCGACGGTAGCATCCTGACCGGGAGCGCGGAGGCGGGCAGCACCGTCACTATCCGCCTTGCGGACGGTTCAACGGTGACCGCCATTGCGGGCAGCAACGGCACCTACAGCTACACCTTCATTAACAAACAGATCGAAGGTCAGACGCTGCAGATCACCGCGACCGACGTCGCAGGCAACACCTCCCTGCCGGGCTCTGCCCTTGCGCCGGTGGTGCCGCTCTCCGCCAGCAATAACGTTGAGGAGTTGAACCTCAGCACCACGGCGACCGTGACCAACAGCCAGTACAGCGACTACGGCTTCCTGCTGGTCGGCGCCGTGGGCAACGTCCTGACGCTGATCGGTAATGACACCGCGCAGGTGAACTTCACGGTGGGCAACGGCGGCAGCGCGGACATCGTGGTAAACGCCAACGCTACGGGGGCGGTGCTCTCTCTGCTCAATACCCTTGAGCTGGTGGTGCAGCACTACGTCAACGGTGTCTGGACAACCGTGGTGGATACCGGCCAGCCGCAGTTTGCCGATCTCCTGACCCTCGGCGCCACCGGCGTCTCGCTGAACCTGACCGGGCTGGCCGACGGCAACTACCGCGTGCTGAGCTACAACACCAACCTGCTGGCGACAGGTTCCTACACCAGCCTCGACGTGGCGGTGAAAGAGACCGGTCCGGGTACGGTCACGGGCGATACCAGCCTCAACGGCAACGTGATCCTCGATACGGACCCGACCGCCGGCAGCGACAACGCGCCGGCCGGCACCACTATCTCCACGGTCACTAACGCGCAGGGCGTGACCACCAGCGTGAACGCCGACGGCACGGTGATCCAGGGCAAATACGGTACGCTGACCATCAACCGCGACGGCAGCTATACCTACAACCTGACCGACACCAGCGCCGCGGTCGTTGGCCGGGCGGAGAGCTTCACCTACACCATCACCCATAACGGCGTCAGCGCGTCGGCAAACCTGGTGCTGTCTCTGGGTGCCGGTACGGTCATCAACGGCATTGTGGCAGTGGACGACACGGCCTCGCTGACCTTTGACACCACCGTGAGTGAGGTGAATAACGGCGCCTCGTCTCAGAACGGTTTTACCCTGGTGGGCATTAATCTCGGCAGCACGCTGGGGCTTAACCTGCTGGACGACCTGACCAACCCGATTATTTACAACGTGGAGGAAGGGACGACCCGCACCATGACCATCCAGGCCTCCGTGGGCGGCGTGGCGCTGGCATCGGTGTTCGATCTGTACGTCTATAAGTTCAACAATGCGACCCAGACCTTCGAGCAGGTTCGCGTCGAGTCGGGCTGGCTGCGCGCGCCGCTGCTGGGGGGCACGTCACCGCAGCTTACGCTGAACCTGCCTGCCGGGGAGTACCTGTTCCTGCTGAATACCGCGTCCGGGATCACCGCCCTGACGACCTACACGCTGAGCGTCCTGCAGGACCATGTCTACAGCGTGGCGAGTATCAGCGAAACGACCACCGGCGACGTGCTGGCGAATGACCCGGTTCCAGCGGGCACGCTGGTTACCGAAGTGAACGGCGTGACGGTCAACAGCAGCGGCACCACCACCATTCAGGGGGAATACGGCACGCTGACCATCAATGCGTCCGGTCAGTACACCTACACCCTGAGGAGCGGCGTGGGCGCGGACCATATCAGCACGCCGGATACGTTCGTCTACACCGTTACCGCGCCTGACGGCTCGAAGGATACGGCATCGCTCAACATCACCCCAACCGCGCAGGCAATGAATGCGGTCAACGATGTCAGCGCCACGATGGACCTTACCTCGGTGCACCACACGTCGGTCTACTCGGATACGACCGTGGGCGTCGCCAGCTGGACGACGGCCCTGTTCTCATCAACCCAGGGCAGCGGCAGCGGAACCTTCGTGGTCGACCCGAACACCGCGCTGCACAACGCGTCGCTGCACTTTAGCGTGGCCTCGCTGCTGGCGCTGGGCGGGCTGACGGTGAACTGGACGATTAGCGATGCCAACGGCGCGATCCGCAGCGGCTCCTTCAGCGGCGCCTCGCTGCTGGGCGGCAGTATCGACGTCCCGCTGACCGGGCTGGATCTCAACGCCGGGACCTATACGCTGAGCTTTACCGGTAGCGTACCGGGGCTCAGCGTCGGGACCATCACCATCACGCCAAGCGTAAACGGCACCACCTACTCGCTGAGTAATTTCGACGTCACCGGCAGCCACACCGTCAACGGCAATATCTTTGACGGCACCGACTCTGGCGGCGTGCTGGATCAGCTCCACTCGGTGGATACCCGTCTGAGCGTGACCGGCTACAACGGCGTAACCACCACGCTGGATCCGTATACCGGCAGCGCAACGGTGAACATCACCGGCCATTACGGCATCCTGGCGATCGGCGCAGACGGCCATTACACCTATACCCTCAACAGCGGGGTATCGCTCTCAACCATGACCTCGAAGGAGACCTTCAACTACACCCTGACCGACTCTGCCGGAAGAACGGATACCGCTACGCTGACCATCAATATGGCGCCGCAGTTCATCAGCTCGGAACATAACGACGCCATCACCGGTACGGCCTACGGCGATACGCTGATTTACCAGGTGCTGAACAGTACGGTGGGGAATGCCACGGCGGGTAACGTCAGCAGCGCCGGAGGCGATCACTGGACCGGGTTCTCGCTGGCGCAGGGAGACAAGATCGACATTGGCGATCTGCTGGTGGGCTGGGACGGTAATACCGCCTCGTTGGGGAATTATATCCATGTCACACAAAGCGGTAGCAACACTGTGATCTCCATCGACCGTGATGGTGCAGGGTCCACCTACACTAATACTGCACTCGTTACGCTTGATAACGTTCAGACCACGTACGACGAGCTCGTTAACCAGCAACACATCATTACCTGATAGCACCTGCAACAGATGACCCGGGCGCACAGCGCCCGGGCATTAATAATAAAGCTGTACTTTTTTATTAGGGACATGACATGGGAATGAAGATGCCTTACTGGTGGCTCTCGTGCTGCCTGATATCTGTGCCCGCTTTCTGCGCAAATCCGGCGGCAACCATCAATACCGGACAGCTTCGCGAAACGCAGGAACTCCCCTCGCTCAACGGTCGCGTGGCCCCGGTGGCTGGCAACGCCGCGCCCGGCTCATTACAGCTTGGCGAGGCCGTCAACCGTGCCGTCACCTGGCATCCGGCCATCAGCGAAGCCGTGGGCAAACTCTACCAGCAGAGCGAAGAGGTGGACGTCGCGAAGTCAAAATACTATCCGCAGATAAATGCCGGCGTGGACAACGGGTATTCCCACGACGGCGACCAGAACGGCTTTACGCCGTCGCTGGTGCTTTCCCTCTCACAAATGCTCTACGACTTCGGCAAGGTGGCCAGCCAGGTGCGCGCCGAAAGCGCCGGCGTGGCCCAGCAGCAGGCTAACGTGCTGGTGAGTATCGACACCATCGCCCACGATACCGCCGTCGCCATGGTACAGGTGCAAACCTGGCAGCAGATGGTCGACACCGCCAAAGAGCAGCTTGACGCCCTCTCCTCCATTGGCACGCTGACCCGCCAGCGTAACGACGAGGGGGCTACGTCGCTCTCTGACGTGGTACAGACCGATGCCCGTATCGAAGGCGCGCGCGCCCAGCTGATGCAATACCAGGCCAGCCTGGACAGCGCCCGCGCGACGCTGATGAGCTTTCTCGGCTGGAACAGCCTGAACGCGATCAGCAACGACTTTCCGCAAAAGCTGGCCCGCAGCTGCGATGTCGCCGAGCCGGACGACCGCCTGGTTCCCGCGGTACTCGCCGCCTGGGCGCAGGCTAACGTCGCCCAGGCTAACCTCGACTACGCCGACGCGCAGATGACGCCCACCGTCTCGCTGGAGCCGGAGGTGCGCCACTACATGAACGATCGCTACGCGGGCAGCGACACGCGGGATCGCACCCAGTATTCCGCCTGGGTGAAAGTGCAGATGCCGCTCTATCAGGGCGGCGGCCTCACCGCCCGGCGTAACGCCGCCGGACATGCGGTGGAGGCGGCACAGTCCACCATTCAGCGCACGCGCCTTGACGTTCGCCAGAAACTGCTGGAAGCCCGCAGCCAGGTGATGAGCCTGCAAAGCACGCTGCAAATTCAGGGTCGCCAGGAGGCGCTCAGCGCCCGCACCCGCGAACTGTACCAGCAGCAGTATCTGGACCTCGGCTCGCGCCCCCTGCTCGACGTGCTCAACGCCGAACAAGAGGTTTATCAGGCGCGCTTCACCCAGCAGCAGACCGTTGGTCAGCTGCACCAGCTGCAGCTCAACTGCCTGTATAACACCGGGCAATTGCGTCATGCGTTCGACCTTGATAACCGCACCATCCAGACCGTGGAGATCCAGCCATGAAGCAGCGTGATATCCCGCAAGGTGAAAACATGACGGATGCGGCCCTGGCCCAGTGGGCGCAGGCCTTTGGCTTTATCGCCACCCGCTACCGCGTCGCTTGCTCGCCCGGCGCGCTGATCGCAGGCGCACCGTGGCTGAAAGGCAAACCGATGGTGCCCGCCCTCACCCAGCTGGCGCGTGAGGCGGGGCTGTCGTTTCAGCTGCTCACCGCTGACCAGCAGTCAATCAACAGCTGGCGTCTGCCGGTGGTGGTGGCGCTGAATGACGGCCGGGTCGGGGCGATCGAGCACTTCGACGGCGACGATACGCTGGAAGTCAGCTTCTTCGACGACCAGACCTACACCAACCGGCTGTCGATGACGGCCATGCTGCCCGCCATCCGCCACGTCATTGCCCTGCGTCCTCTCGCCGCGCTGAAGGACAGCCGCGTGGATGCTTATATCTCAAAATATCGCCCGGACTGGCTCTACCGGCTGGTGATGCGCGATCTCCGCCCCTACAGCTGGGTGATGCTCGCCGCGCTGTTTATCAACGTGCTGTCGCTTTCCGGGATCGTCTTTTCCATGCAGGTGTATGACCGGGTGATCCCCGCCCAGTCCTACCCGACGCTGTACGTCCTGACCATCGGGGTGCTGATCGCCACCCTGTTTGGCTTCGTGCTGCGCGTGGCGCGCGGGCACATTATGGATCTGCTGGGCAAGCGCTCGGATATGCGCGTCTCGGATCGCGTCTTCGGCCACGCGCTGCGGCTGCGCAACAGCGCGATTCCCCGATCCACCGGGAGCTTTATCTCACAGCTGCGCGAGCTGGAGCAGATCCGCGAGATGGTCACCTCGTCCACCATCTCGACGATTGTCGACCTGCCCTTCTTTCTCCTGTTCGTGGTGGTGCTGGCGATCATCGCCCCACAGCTGGCGTGGATCGCCCCGGTCGCGGCGGTGATCATGGTTCTGCCCGGCCTGCTGCTGCAGAAAAAGCTGGCGGAGCTGGCAAAGCAGTCGGCCCATGAATCGACCCTGCGCAACGCGGTGCTGGTGGAGAGCGTGCAGGGGCTGGAGGACATCAAGCTGATGCAGGCGGAAAACCGCTTTTTGCAGCAGTGGAACAGCTATATCCAGATCACCGCCGAATCCGGCCTGCGCACCCGCGAGTTGACGCAGAACCTGATCAGCTGGGGGATGACCATCCAGAGCCTGGTTTACGCCGCCGTGATTGTGGTCGGCGCGCCGATGGTGATCGACGGCACCCTGACCACCGGCTCGGTGGTCGCCGCCTCGATGCTGGCCTCCCGCATGATCGCCCCGATGGCGACGCTGTGCGGCGTGCTGGCCCGCTGGCAGCAGGTTAAAGCGGCAAAAGAGGGGCTGGACAGCATCATGCAGCTTCCCACCGAAAACCAGCGCGAGGAGACGCCGATCCGCCAGGACGTGCTGCGCGGCCACTACCTCTTCGAGCAGGCGCAGTTCCGCTATCAGCCGGACGATCCGCGCATGGCGCTGCGCATTAACCGCCTCGAGATCGGGCCGGGTGAGAAAGTGGCGATCCTCGGGCGCAACGGCGCGGGCAAATCGACCCTGCTGCAGGCGATGGCGGGCGGGATGGATCTGGCGGCGGGCGAGCTGCGGCTCGACGGCTTCAGCCTGCCGCATCTCGACGTGGCGGACGTGCGGCGCAACGTCGGCTTTATGACCCAGAACGCGCGGCTCTTTTACGGCACCCTGCGCGAGAACATCACCCTCGGCATGCCGCGCGCCACCGACGAAGAGATCTTCGAGGCGCTGGAACTGACCGGCGCGGCGGGCTTCGTGCAGAAGCTGCCCAAGGGGCTGGACTACCCGATCATGGAAAACGGCGTGGGACTCTCCGGCGGGCAGCGCCAGTCGATTCTGCTGGCGCGAATGCTGCTGCGCGATCCGAATATCGTGCTGATGGATGAACCCACCGCCTCGCTGGACGAGCATACCGAGCGGGAATTTATCCAGCGGCTGGGCGACTGGCTCGGACACCGCACCCTGATCGTCGCCACCCATCGCGTACCGGTGCTGGAGCTGGTGGAGCGCGTGGTCGTGTTGAAAGAGGGCATGCTGGTGATGGACGCGCCAAAAGCCCAGGCGCTGAGCAACAGCCGTATGCAGCAGCAACAGCAGCAGGCAGCAACCGGACGGGAGTGGAAAAATGAAAATCAGTCAGCGTGACGTGGCGGCAATGGACGATCTGGATAACGCCCTCGACTCCGAAAGCGGCTACACCGGCGCGCGCCGGATCGTGATCTTCTCGCTGCTGATGTTTGTGGTGCTGGGCGTCTGGGCGTGGTTTGGCGTGCTGGATGAGGTGTCAACCGGATCGGGGAAAGTGATCCCCAGCTCGCGCGAGCAGGTTTTACAGTCTCTCGACGGCGGGATCCTCACCGAGCTGAACGTCCACGAGGGCGATCAGGTGCAGGCCGGCCAGGTGCTGGCGCGGCTTGACCCTACCCGTTCCGAGTCAAACGTCGGCGAAAGCGCGGCGCGCTACCGCGCTTCGCTGGCCTCCAGCGCCCGTCTGTACGCCGAGGTGAACGATCTGCCGCTGAAATTCCCGCCGTCGCTGGCGAAATGGCCGGATCTGATTGCCGACGAAACGCGGCTCTACAACTCGCGCCGCGCGCAGCTGGAGGATACCCAGCGGGAGCTGCGCGCCGCGTTAGATCTCGCCAACAAAGAGCTGGCCATTACCCAGCGGCTGGTGAAAACCGGGGCCGCCAGCCACGTGGAGGTGCTGCGCCTGCAGCGGCAGAAAAGCGATCTGGAGCTGAAGCTCACCGACGTGCGTTCGCAGTATTACGTCCAGGCCCGCGAGGCGCTCTCCAAAGCCAATGCGGAAGTGGATATGGTGTCGGCGATCCTCAAGGGCCGCCAGGATTCCGTCACCCGCCTGACGGTTAAATCTCCGGTGCGCGGGATCGTCAAAAACATCAAGGTCACCACCATCGGCGGGGTGATCCCGCCCAACGGCGAGCTAATGGAGATTGTGCCAGTGGACGATCACCTGCTGATCGAAACCCGCCTCTCGCCGCGTGATATCGCTTTTATCCACCCGAACCAGGAGGCGCTGGTCAAAATCACCGCCTACGACTACGCCATTTACGGCGGGCTGCACGGCGTGGTCGAGACCATTTCCCCGGACACCATTCAGGATGAGGCCAAGCCGGAGGTGTTTTATTACCGGGTGTTTATCCGCACCAGCCAGGATTACCTGGTCAATAAGGCGGGCAGGCATTTCTCGATTGTGCCGGGGATGATTGCCACGGTAGACATTAAGACCGGCGAGAAAACGGTGCTGGATTATCTGATTAAGCCGTTTAACCGGGCGAAAGAGGCGCTGAGGGAGCGGTAGTCAATCGCCGGGTGGCGGCTGCGCCTTACCCGGCCTACATGGTTTTCTCCCTCTCCCTGCGGGAGAGGGTTGGGGTGAGGGCATCAGACCGGAACCCTGGCGACATACACTCCAACATAGCGCGCAAATTTCCCGATAAAGACGCCGGCAAACATGCCGCCGGAGACGATCGCCAGCGCGCTCATGGCGGGCTGCTGCATCGTCTGGGGAGAGACCGCGCTCATCACGCCCAGCACATACTTCACCCCGAACGCCAGCATCATAAACGGCAGCGCGGTGTAGTCGGCCTGGCGGTAAAGGCTGCGCGGCGCCTCTGCGCGGGTAATCACAGCCTGCTTCATCAGGACATACCCCAGCGCGGCACCGGCAAGGATCCCCGCCGTCCACAATGCAACAGTCCCGGGAGTCAGCGTGCGATAGACTATCAGATCGTAAATATCCCAGATAAGAAAGATGCCCGGAATAATGGCAAGCCGCTCCAGCGTCACGGTGGCGGGCCGTCGGGCTTTAAGGCCGCGGGAGATAAGGAAGATAAACAGCACCCACACCCAGACGGGCGTGTGCTTCACAACACCGATCAGAAATTCAAACATGGAGTTCTCCATGGACGATTGCGGCCCGTGCCGCCCTGAACGCGTATTGCGCATAACGGCAAAACCACCGTTATGCGCAGGTCTTTTACAGCGATTTTTTCAGGCGTCGAACCGCTTCTATCAGCTGCTCATCCGTTGGGGTGACGAATGACATGCGCAGCGTTGTCTGGTCCGGCTCGTTGCAGTAGAAAAATTCGCCCGGCACAAAGACCACGCCGTTGCTTAAGGTTTTTTCCAGCCAGCGGGTAGTGTTCATGCCGTTGTTCATTTTCGCCCACAGGAACATGCCGCCCTTCGGCTTGTGGAACGACATCACGTCGCCCAGCTCGGCTTCCAGCTCCGTGGCGAACGTCCGGTATTTCTGGCGATAGGCCTCGCGGATCGTTTTAATCTGATCGGCCAGACGGCCGGTCTTCAGGTACTCATATGTCATCAGCTGCGACAGCGTGCTGGTGTGCAGATCGGTGGTTTGCTTAAGGTTCACCACCGCGCGCTTCAGCCACTCCGGTACCACCACCCAGCCCACGCGGGTACCCGGCGCGAGGATTTTAGAGAAGGTGGAGGTATACACCACGTTCTCTTCGTTGCCGATATCTTTGGCATGGGCAATTAACGGGCGGAAGAGGTCATCGGTATAGTTAATTTCGCTGTACGGATCGTCTTCGATAATCACGAAGTCATAGCGCTTCGAGAGTGCCACCAGCTGTTTACGGCGCGCCTCAGACAGCGTAACGCCACCTGGGTTACCAAAGGTTGGAACGATATAGACCGCTTTGATGGTTTTCTTTGCCACCAACGCCTCAAGTTCATCGACCTTCATGCCGTCACCGTCGGTGCCGACGGATTCAAAGTTGGCCTGCGCCAGGCCAAAGACCTGCAGCGCAGCAAGATAGGTTGGACGCTCAACGACAACCGTATCGCCCGGATTAATTAACGCGCGCGCCAGCACGTCCAGAGATTGTTGAGAGCCGGAGGTAATGACGACATCATCGGCCTTACAGGTGATGCCGCGCCCCTCGCAGATGCGTTTAATTTCTTCGCGCAGCCCCGGCACGCCTTCCGTCAGGCCATACTGGAATGCTTCCCCAAAATGCTGCGATAAGACGGCATCAGAGGCAATTTTCAGCCCTTCGCGATCGAACAGGTCCGGGTTTGGGATACCCCCACCCAGCGAAATCACGCCCGCCATTTTGCTATGTTTTAATAATTCACGGATGGCAGAGGATTGCAGGCCCTGCGCGCTGCGGGCGAGTTTGTTTGCAGACATTCTTTGATTACCTTCTTTTTTTATATTGTGCCCAATCTTAGCAGAATATGGGCAATAAATTCCGTCAGCTTAGGCAGCGGCCGCAAATCCTGACGCCACAGTAAATGCACCGGCCTCGGCGCGGGCGTGAACGGCTCCAGCACCCGAACCAGCCTGCCGCTTGCCAGCTCTTCCGCCACCAGCACCTCCGGCTGCAGCAACAGCCCCGCCCCCGCGCGCGCCGCCATGCGTAAGCCATAGCCGTCATTGCATCGTAAAACGGCATCGCGCTTCCAGCGCACCTCCCCTTCCACGCCCGGCAGCCGCCACTCGTTGCGCGCGGTCCACACCGTGTGCGAAAGACAGAGGTGATCCACCAGATCGTCTGGCGTTTGCGGCGTGCCGTGTTGCGCTAAATAGTCCGGCGCGGCACAGATCACCATGTTGTAGGGGCACAGGTATTTCGCCACCAGATCGTCATTACGAATGTCGCCAATGCGAATGGCCAGATCGACGCCCTCTTCCACCAGATCGACCATCCGGTTAGTCAGATCCAGCTCGATGCGTACCTCCGGGTAGCGCTGCAAAAAGGATGCCGTCAGCGGGGCGATCGCGCAGCCGCCAAACGACGTAGGCGCCGTGACGCGCAGGGTTCCTGCGGGCGTGGCACGCAGCCGTTCAACCGCGCTTTCGGCAATCGACACCTGCTCCAGAACCCGTCGGGCTTCTTCAAAATAAACGCGTCCGGCATCCGTCAGGCTCTGACGGCGCGTGTTACGCTCCAGCAGTCGGGTGCCCAGCTGTGCTTCCAGCAGCGCAACGTATTTGCCCACCATCACCGCCGACATCTCCAGCCGCGCCGCCGCGCCGGTGAAGCTGCCGCTTTCCACCACGGCAATAAACGTCTCCATGCTGCGAAGCTTATCCATATTCCAAACCTCTGGTTAGCAATCTTCTAACTTTAGCCCAGTTTATCCGACTTTTAATTTATTAAAGAATGAAGGCTCACAACATAAGGAGTCGGCTATGAAAATCGTCATTATTGGTGCCAGCGGTACGGTCGGTCGTGCGGTAAAGGATGAGCTGAGTCGTCGCCACGAGGTCATCCGCGTGGGCCGCACGCAGGGCGACGAGCAGGTAGATATCACCTCGCAGGCGAGCGTTCAGGCGCTGTTTGAGAAAATCGGCCCGGTGGATGCCATTGTGTCCGCCAGCGGCGGCCTCTACTTCGGCCCGCTCGCGACCATGAAGGACAGTGACTTCAACCAGGGCCTGCAGGATAAGCTGCTCGGGCAGGTGCGTCTGGCGCTGACCGGCCAGCACTACCTGAACGAAGGCGGCTCGATTACGTTGATAAGCGGGATCGTGGCGCACGAGCCGATTGCGCAGGGGGTAAATGCCACCACGGTGAATGCCGCGCTGGAAGGGTTTGTTCGCGCCGCAGCCTGCGAACTGCCGCGCGGGATCCGCATCAACCTGATCAGCCCAACGGTGCTCACTGAATCGGTCGACACGTACGATGGCTTCTTCCCGGGCTTCGAAAGCGTGCCTGCCGCCACGGTGGCGCAAGCCTATCGTCGCAGCGTGGAAGGCGTGCAGACCGGGCGGGTGTACAAGGTCGGCTACTGAGCCTTGCGGGCGGCGATCAGCACCAGCATCGGGCGCTCCGCCTCTTCGGCCAGCGCGGGCCAGGCGTCAATCTGCGCCTGCGTTGGCCCCCATTCGTTGACGTTGCTTATCGTTAATCCGGCCTTGATCAGCGCGTTAAGCGTGGTGCCCAGCGTGCGGTGGTATTTGATCACCCCGTCCGCCAGCCAGTTGCTGACGCGCTGGCCTTCGTCCTGATAATGATTCACGCCCCAGAACCGCTCGCCGTTATCATCGGTCAGCCAGCCCTGACGCGAGGCGCAGGTGTAAATCGGGTGCTCCATGGAAAAGACCAGCCTGCCGCCGGGCTTGAGCGCGCGCTGAACCCTGGCGAATAACGTGTCCAGTTCCGGAAGGTAGTGCAGCGCCAGCGAGCTGTAGACGAGGTCGAGGCTGCTTTCGTCGAGCTTGAGAGCGTCCAGATCGCTGCGCTGATAGTGAATCTGTGGATCCGCCGTAAGCTCCGCTGCGCGGGCGAGCATCTTTTCGGAGATATCAACGCCCGTGACCTCAGAGGCGCCCAGTTCGCGCGCCGCGCGGCAGAACCAGCCGTAGCCGCAGCCGAGATCGACAACCGATTTACCGGTTAAATCCGGCAGCATGGCCTTAAGCGCGGGCCACTCCGGCGCACCGTCCAGCCCCTGCACCGAGCGCGGAAGCTGGGCGTAGCCTTCGAAAAACGCCGGGTTGTCGTAGATGTTTTGTGCCATGGCAGATCCCTCTTTAATAATGTGACTGCCAGTATAAAACATTGCCGGGTGGCGCTGCGCTTACCCGGCCTACGATTTGAGGGTTTCAGTAGGCCGGGTAAGGCGAAGCCGCCACCCGGCTCGCTTTTAGCCCACCGTACCCCAGACCAGATTGCCCTTATGGAACGTCGCGGTGCGCGGGGAGATGCGCGCCACGGCTTCGGCGGAACAGGAGGCGTCCACCAGCACAAAGCTGGCGTCGTCCTGCGCTTTCGGCCACACGCGTTCACCTTTGTCGTTCAGCGGCAGCACGTCGCCGGTCGCAATTCCCAGCGCGCGGGAGAGCGTCTGTTCGTTCGGGCGGATGTAGAGCTGGGCGTAGAGATTCGCTTTTTCCAGCATGTCCCCCAGACCGTACGGCGACCAGTGGTCGATTACGCTGTCGGTGCCGGTCATCACAAACACGCCTTTATCGCGCAGCTGCTTCAGCGGCATATGCAGGGTGCCAATCGGCACGGTGGAGGCGATAGTCACCTGCTGCGCCGCCATGCGGGTAGCAATCTCATCCACCTGTTGCTCGTTGAGCGTCGCCAGCGCGAAGGCGTGGCTGATGGTCAGCTTGCCCTTCAGTTGCGGGGTTTTCTCCACCGTTTCGACCATGTAATTCACCGCCGCCACGCCCGCCGGGCTGGTTTCGTGCAGGTGAATGTCCACCCCTTTGTCGTAGTCCAGCGCAATCTGGAACATCAGATCGAGAGATTTCTCCATCGCCCCGTCGACGTTGGTCGGGTCCAGCCCGCCCACGTAGTGCGCCCCGGCCTGCATCGCTTCGCGCATCAGCTTTTCGGAATTCGACAGCAGCAGCCCGTGCTGCGGAAACGCCACGATCTCGCAGTCAAATCCGGGCTTGCGGCGCGCCAGCACCGCCTGCAGGTTTTCGAGATTCTTCAGGCCGGAAACCGGCTCGATATTGCAGTGGCTGCGGGCGAGGGTGGAGCCTTTCGACTGGATCAGGTCGATCAGCTTTTCCGCACGCTCCTGGGTGTAGGGTTGGAGCTCAGGCAGCAGCTTCTGTTCCAGGCGGATCATATCCTGAATGGTGGTGCCCGCCGGGCGGTTGAGGGAGCGCCACGGGCCGCCGTAGAAGGTTTTATCCAGGTGAATGTGCATGTCGCGCATCGCCGGAAGCATCAGCTTTTTACCCGCGTCGTAGTGCGGCAGGGTCGCGTCGGCGTGGCTGCCGTTATCGCGCAGGGCGACAATTTTCCCGTCTTTGATCTCCAGCGTTTTCAGCTCGGTGCGGGTGCTCGTCGCCACGCTGCCGTCAAAATTAAACCCGGCTTCGAGCAGCACGTTGTCCAGATAGTAATGTTTCGCGGTGATGGTCATCGGTTTACCCGTCTCGCAGGTTGGTTTTGCGGAGTCGGCAGCATACGCGACGGAACCGGTCGCGCCAAACAGCGCGCAGGCGGTCACCATTTTGCCGCTCTGGCTGATGAATTCACGGCGGCTTTTATTTTCACTCATCTTATCTTCCTTCAGTCACAATATGGGTACCGGTTTCTCCGCGCAGCGCGGCGGGCAGGCAGTCCGGCGAGGTGATAATCACGCGCTTGCCGCCGTGGTGTAAAAACGCCAGCGAGGCGACGATTTTGGGCAGCATGCTGCCCGCCGGGAAATGGCCCTCGTCTTTGTAACGCGTCATCTGCGCCACGCTCACCGCGTCCAGCGCCTGCTGGTTCGGCTTGCCGAAGTTGATGCACACTTTTTCGACCCCGGTGGTGATCACCAGCACGTCGGCGCGGATCTCGCGCGCCAGCAGCGCGGTGGAGAGATCTTTATCGATCACCGCGTCGACGCTCTGGTAATCGCCCTGCTCAGTGCGCACCACCGGAATACCGCCGCCGCCCGCGCCAATCACCACAAAGCCTTTTTGCGTCAGGGTCTTGATCGCATCGGCCTCGACAATGCGCAGCGGCTTCGGGGAGGCCACCACGCGACGATATCCCCGGCCCGAATCCTCAACAAAGTGCCAGTCCGGGTGCGCGCGCTGCAGCTCGTCGCGCTGCGCCTCGCTGAAGAACGCGCCGATCGGCTTCGTGGGGTGCGTGAAACCCGGATCGTTTTTATCCACCTCCACCTGCGTGACGACCGTGACCGCTTTTTGCTCCCCGCGTGCGGCCAGGCGGTTGTTCAGCGCCTGCTGGATGAGGTAGCCGATGCCGCCCTGGGTGTCCGCCACGCAGTTTGCCAGCGGCGTCAGCGGGAGCCCTTCCCGCTCGTGGGCGATTTCGGCGCGGCGCAGATCCAGCCCCACCTGCGGACCGTTTCCGTGGGTGAGCACGATGTCATAGTCGGAGGCCAGCATTTCGAGCACCGACTCTGCCACCGCTTTAACCGCCTGCGCCTGATGTTCAATCGACTGGCTGGCGTTGTCTTTGATAATGCTGTTGCCGCCGATGGCAACGACCATAAGCTCTTTCATACGTGCTCCTTCGCAACAGTACCCGACGCAGCGCTCGTCACTTCCCGGCTGTCGAGAAAATGCTTCACCACAAACATGCCGCCCATCATCAGATACGCGGTGACGAACATCAGCGAACTGCCTTCGGCAAAGCCCACCACCGGCGCGTGGATCACCCCGAACAGCGCCAGCAGTGCCCCGCCCGCGGCAGCCACGGCGCCGCGCAGCGGTTTATTGATGATGGCGAAAATGGCGATACAGCCCCAGAGCATACTGGCGAGCGGTGCCCCGTTCCCCAGATGGACGAGTCCTTCGTAGTAGATCCCTTTGCTGTGCAGCACGTCGGTACCGATTTTGGCGGCATTGGTGCCCGCCGCCCCCATCACGCTGTTCATCATGGTCAGCGCCCAGTTGGCGATCCACGGGAACAGGCAGATGAAGATCACCGGCACTTCCACTTTCGGCGTCTCCCTCACCACCTGGTTGGCGGTGACCACGCCGATAAACACCAGAATCGGTACGATGGCGGTCATCGGGATGATGGCGAGCATAAAGGCTCCCAGCCCGAACAGCGGCACGATGAACATGGTCACGCCGGAAGCCAGCGTGTAGCCGATGCTCGCGCCCATCGCTTTCCAGCCCGGGTGGCCGACATAAACCGTCACCGGGAACGGGTTCCCCATCAGGCAGCCGAGCATCGACGCCAGACCGTTTGCCAGCATGACTTTACGCGTCGGGTATTCATCCCCCGCCGCATGGGCACTTTCGATGTTCTCCAGGTCAAAGATGTAGTTCGCCAGCCCCAGCGGCACGGCAGAGGCCAGATACGGCAGCGCATGCGGCAAGCCCTGCAGGAAGCCCTCCACATGCACCTGCGGCGGGTTAAAGCCGAACGATGACATGGAGGCTTTGATCGCTTCCGGGCTCTGCAGGCCGGAGATCCACGCCAGGGCCGTACCGGCAATCAGCAACAGCAGACCGGTCGGGATTTTGGCGAAAATCGGCTTTTTACCGAACCAGTTAATAAAGATCAGCAGCAGCACGATAAACGACACGGTGGGCGCTTCGAACGCCTGCAGCATCGGGTTCATCGCCAGCAGCAGCAGGCCCAGGCCGGAGAGGCACGACAGCAGCACGGTGCGCGGGATCATTTTGCGGATGGTTTCACCGAGGAACGAACCGCCCGCCAGGATCATCGCCTCCACGAAGCACCACACCAGGCCAATCTGAATCGCGAACTCCGCATCGCCCGTTTGCTGATAGACCGGCATCAGCACCAGGAAGGTCACGGTAAAAATTGACGGCGCGCTGGGGCCGGACGGCAGCGCGGTGACGTCCGTACGCCCGGTCTGGCGCGCCATCTGCATGCCGAACCACGCATAGCAAATACTCGCGGCCAATACCGCCAGCCCGAAGGCTGGCGCAATGCGTCCATAAACAATCTCCTTCGGGATGCCGACGACAAAAATGAGCAACCCCATCATGGTCAGCAGATTGGTCAGGTTGTTGGTCATCAACCCGAAATACGCCGCCCAGTCACCTCTTTTCCACTCCAGTTTCATGTTTTTCATGGATGCATGCCTTATAAAAAGTAGCGATCGCGGAAGGTCAACAGCGCCTTTTCAAAACAGCTAAACGGCGGGTGAACGATGCCCGCCCCTATCATGCCGATGCCCGCGTCTTTGTGGGCAATGGCGGTATTGATGACCGGCAGAATGCCGCTGCCCGCGACCTTCGTGATGTCGATGGCGGTCGGGATCCCCATAAAGGAGAGCAGCGGAATGGTGACGTTCGGGTTTTCGCCAAGGGTGATTTCGCGCATCTGACGGGAGAAGTCGATGGCTTCCTCCACCGTGCCGCCCACCAGCGCCACGATTGCCGGTGCCGTCGCCATCGCAAAGCCGCCGATGCCGTAGGTTTCGGTGATCGCGCTGTCGCCGATGTCCAGCCCGGAATCCTCCGGCTTATAGCCCGCGAACATCGGGCCAATCACCTGCTGCGCCGGGCCGGTGAACCACTGCCCCGGCAGGCCGGAGACGCGCAGGCCGAACTCGTAGCCGTTGCGCGCCATGGTGGTCACGACGGTGCTGTATTCAATGCCGTGGGCAGCGTCCAGCGCGGCTTTACACATCGCCATCCACGTCGGGCCGGAGAAGTAGTCGCTGCTGGCGACAAACTCGAACACCTCGCGCTGCTGCTCAACCGGATAGCCCGCCTGGATCAGCCCCGGGGTCAGCGCCTGGATCAGCAGCGTGGTGCCCGCATTGTTGCGGTTGTGGCACTCGTCGCCCATGTGCAGCGCCTGGGCCAGCATCAGGCGCAGGTCGATTTCGCCGATAATGTTCATGGCGTCGCGCAGCATCGGGCCGAGCACGTCGCGCATCCAGTTCAGGCGATCGATGACGCTCTGATCGTTGGCACCCATGCGCAGGATCTTCGCCATCTGCTCGCTGAGGTTGGTGAACGCGCGGTTGCCGTAGGTTTTGTTCTCCACGATGTGCATAAACATCGACGCAGAGGTGACGCCCGCCATGGAGCCCACGCAGTCATGCTCGTGGCACGGCGAGAAGGCGATCTCCCCGGAGGCGGCAAGCCGTGCCGCGTCGTCCAGATCTTTCGCCAGACCTTCAAACACCAGCGCACCGGTGACCGCGCCCTTCATCGCGCCGCACATGTTTTCCCAGGTAACAGGCGGACCGGCGTGCAGAATGGTGGTGTGGGTCATCCCCGGCACAACGTTAATCGCCTGGTCATACCCCACCAGCACCGGATGGGACTGAATAATGCGCTCAAGGGCGATTTGGTTAGCGGCGGCGATCTTCTCCGCCAGCGGTTTTTTCGCCAGCTGGTCGAGCGCTTCCACCACCTGCATATTGCCCTGCCCCGGCGGCGTCCAGTCGAGCTGGGTCACGGGTACGTGCTGCTTTTTAAGATCGTCGCTGAACATCGCAATGCCGATGTTAATGACGTTCAGCGGCTGGTTGAATAAGGTGGTCATTATACGTTCTCCCCTTTGCAGACAAATTCGCGTGCCAGTAATCCGGTATTGGTGCTGCTGCTGGCCCAGATGACGCCTGCGTCGGTCAGCCGCTGGCACTGCTGCGCCAGCGACTGCGGATCCTGGTCGGTGCCGAGCACGTAGCCGAGGATCTCAAGCGGACGGTTATCGGCCTTCGCGATGGCCTGCGCCTCTTTGATCGCCTCGATCATCACCCCTACAGGATCCTCATGCGCGCCGAAGCCCAGCACGAAGTCCATCACGATGACGCCCACTTCCGGATCGCGCGCCTCCTGCAGCAGGCGGCTGATGCGGTTGGTCGGGTCGATCATCGGGTGCGGCTTGCCGTTGGTGAACTCATCGTCGCCAAAGTCGAGGAAGGTATGGGCTTTACTGACGCTTATGTCGCTCAGGCGCTTAGCCGGATCCGGCTGGATGTTGCTGTAGACGTCGTCGAATTTCGCAAGCGCCGCAAACATCGCCTCGTCGCACAGGGTGCCGCCGCAGAACAGGCCGCGAATGTACTTCTGCTGCGGGGTCAGGCGGGCGCGCACCTCTTCGATCAATGGCCAGTTGAGCGGGTGCAGATCGAGGGACTCTTTTTTGATGCCGGTAAGCAGAACGGCCTTGAGCGCCGCCTCTTTGGTGCCGCGCGCAAACTGCAGTCCGTCCTCATCGGCGGGCGGTTCATTGCGCCCGAGGAAGCAAACAACCACCGGCTTGCGGCAGGCTTTGGCGCGGGCCAGCACCTTCTCTGCCACGGCTGGCGCCGGCGGCTTGGAGATCAGCGCAATCACCTCTGTGCCCTCGTCGGCTTCCAGCATGTCGATGGCGTCGAGCATCATCAGGCCGCCGATCTTCGCGCTAAGATCGCGCCCGCCGGTGCCAATCAGCTGCGACACGCCACCGCCGAATTCATGGATGCGCACGCTTAGCTCCTGGCTGCCGGTGCCGGACGCGCCGACGATGCCAATCGGCCCGCGACGCACCGCGTTGGCGAAGCACAATCCCGCGCCGTTGATAATGGCGGTGCCGCAGTCCGGCCCCATCATCAGCAGCCCTTTCTGGTGCGCCAGCTGCTTCAGCGCCAGCTCGTCGTCGAGCGACACGTTATCGGAGAAGAGCATCACGTTGAGATCGTGTTCCAGCGCCTGGCGCGCTTCGCGGGCAGCGAAGGTGCCGTTGACGGAAATCACCGCGAGGTTGCTCTCCGGGCGATGTTTTTTGGCGCTGGCAATCGTCGCGTAGCGCGCTTCATGGGAGCCCGCGGGCTCTTTACGCGTAAACAGCGCTTCGATGGCCGCCAGGGTTTCATCATTTGCCGCGTCGCCTTTAATGACGATCATCAGGTCGCCGTTTTTCGCCTCATTTAATTCCGGCGTTAACAGCCCGAGGTTTTTTAATACGCCCTTATTCATCTCCGTCGCCATGGCGACAAAGGCCTGCTCGACGCCCGGCAATTTATTGGCTTTGGTGGAAACGGACATTAATGACACGGAGTCATAATACGTATTCTTTTTAATCACGATTTTCGTTGGCATTATTTGCACCTGTTTACGGATAAAAGGAGGCCGCCGTCGTGCAAAATGCACGTCGGTAAAAATGCTTTTTTAAATTAGCGGCCAGCCGGAACGGGCTGACCGGTCGTGTTACGCGCCCGCCGCCAGCAGCAGGTCGGCAATCTCAGTGAAGCCTTTCTCCCGCGCCAGTTCGAGCGGGGTTTTGCCGTATTTGTCGGTCATGTGCGGGTTCGCGCCGTGATCCAGCAGCAGCTTCACAATCTCTTGCTGTTTCGCACCGCCGTCGTTTAACACGATGGCTTCCAGCAGCGGCGTCCAGCCGACAAAGTTGGTGTGGTTAACGTTAATGTCGGTTTTTTCCAGCAGCTCGCGCACGATCTCCACGTGCCCTTTTTCACTGGCAGGGGTAATGCCCACGCCGCCGAAGCGGGTAAGGCGGTCGAGATCCGGATTCGCGGGTAATACCAGCCGCAGGAGGGTTAAATCGTTCGTCAGGCAGCTGATCAGGAAGGGGTTAAAACAGGTCTGGTCCTGTTTATCAATATCTGCCCCGGCGGCAATTAATAACGCCACGCAGGAATAGTGTTTTTTCAGGCTGGCAATCGTAACGGCGGTTCTTTTCTGGCGGTTAGTGGCGTTAATATCCACGCCTTTTTCCAGACAGGCTTTTAGCGCATCGCTATTTCCCTCTTCTGCCGCCAGCAGAAATTCCGTAACCAGTTCAGTTGCAGACATATTCAGACTCCCGATGTTTTATTGCTCTTGACCCGAGAATAGCAACAGCCTGGTCATAAAAGAATCCGCTTAAAAATGATTCATCGACAGTGAATTCATTGTTGAGATAAATTTAACAGTCGGGATAAAACGTGCGTCCGTGCAACCTTTTTCTTATGTTTAACCGCTTTTTAGCGCCTCAGGCTGCATTATTCTTATGGTTGAAAAAGCCTTGCATGACGGGGCTCTGCGTAAAGAGTCAGAACTGTGATCGGCTTCAAATGTGTTGTAAAGGCGTTGTTAAAATATGTTCAAAACTGATGACTGAGGAAGCTGTGATATGAATTCCATCTTTACCGAAGAGAACCTGCTGGCCTTTACCACCGCCGCACGCTTCGGCAGCTTCAGCAAGGCGGCTGCCGAGCTGGGGGTCACCACCTCGGCCATCAGTTACACCATCAAGCGGATGGAAACCGGGCTGGACGTGGTGCTGTTTGTGCGTAACACGCGCAGCATTGAGCTGACCGAGTCCGGGTTCTACTTTTACCGCAAAGCCACCGACCTGCTTAACGACTTCCACGCCATCAAGCGCGGGATTGATACCATTTCACAGGGCATCGAGGCGCGGGTGCGCATCTGTATCAACCAGCTGTTATATACGCCGCGCCATACCGCGCGGCTGCTCCAGGTGCTGAAAAAGCAGTTTCCTACCTGCCAGATCACCGTCACCACGGAGGTCTATAACGGCGTGTGGGATTCGATCATCAACAACCAGGCCAATATCGCCATTGGCGCGCCGGACACGCTGCTCGACGGCGGCGGAATTGACTACACCGAGATCGGCGCCATCCGCTGGGTGTTTGCCATTGCGCCGGCGCATCCGCTGGCGTTCGTTCCGGAACCGATAGCGGAGAGCCAGCTGCGCCTGTATCCCAACATCATGGTGGAAGATACCGCACACACCATTAACAAGAAGGTGGGCTGGCTGCTGCACGGTCAGGAGGCGATTCTGGTGCCGGACTTTAATACCAAATGCCAGTGTCAGATCCTGGGCGAAGGGATAGGTTTTTTACCGGAGTATATGGCGCGGGACGCGGTGGAAGATGGGCTGCTGGTGACGCGGCGTATCAATAACCCGCGTCAGGATTCGCGCATGCTGCTCGCCACGCAGCATGCCGCGACAGGCCAGGTCACGCGCTGGATCAAACAGCAGTTTGGTCCAGCGGGGGTGCTGACCGATATCTATAGCGATTTACTGTGGCGCGCTTAGCTTTTGCTCTGTACCCAAAACGCGTGTATGAGGCCGGGGAAGTAGCCCAGCAGCGTCAGAAGAATGTTGATGATAAACGCCCAGCCAAGCCCTTTGCCCAACAGCACGCCCAGCGGCGGTAGCAGGATGGTAAAAACAATACGCCAAAAACCCATATTAAAACCCCGTGCAAGCTAATCCATTGAAAATAATAGAGAGAACCCTTTCTAAGCATAGCCAGTTTACCTGTCTGCGCCAGATCCCTGCTCCGCGTTTACCCTCTTTTACGCTTTTTACGCTGGCGTAAGGCGCACAATTACTTTAGCATTGCCTTAATTAAGTAAACGCTAAAGTACTATGACTGAACTCGAACAGCTTCAGGCCAGCGCAGAGCAGGCCGCAACGCTTTTAAAAGCGATGAGCAACCCGCGTCGGCTGCTGATCCTCTGCACGCTGTGCGGCGCCCCCGGCACCAGCGCGGGGGAGCTGGCCCGCGCGACGGGCCTGAGTCCTTCCGCCACGTCGCAGCATCTGGCGCGCATGCGTGAGGAAGGCCTGATCGCCAGCACCCGCGAGGCGCAGCGCATTCTCTATTTCATTAAAAACGACGCGGTGCATCAGCTCATCAGCACCCTGAAAACCCTTTATTGCCCGTAAGGAGCCGCCATGTCACTTCCCCTTCTTTCGCCGCGCGAGGCCAATGCCCGCATCGCCGATGGCGCAAAACTGATTGATATTCGTGATGCCGACGAGTACGCCCGCGAGCATATTCCCGCCGCGCAGTCCGTGCCGCTGAATACCTTACCCGGCGGACTTAAAACGCAGGCGGGCGAAACGGTGATTTTTCACTGCCAGTCTGGCGCCCGCACCTCAGGCAATGCCGATCGCCTTGCGCAGGCGGCCGCCCCCGCTCAGGCATTTGTGGTCGAAGGAGGCATTCAGGGCTGGAAGCAGGCGGGTCTGCAGACAGTCGAAGACAAAACCCAGCCGCTGCCGCTGATGCGTCAGGTGCAAATCGCTGCCGGGCTGCTCATTCTCTGCGGCGTAGTGCTGGGCTATAGCGTCTCAGACGGCTTTTTCCTGCTCAGCGGCTTCGTGGGGGCCGGGCTGCTGTTCGCCGGTGTAACCGGTTTTTGCGGCATGGCGCGGCTGCTGAAGGTGATGCCCTGGAACCGGCGTACCTCATAAGCAGTAATCGGTGAAATACGCTGTACCCGGTGTCATACGTGGGCTAAGGTGAAGATCGCTAAAACGATGAGGAGGTAATATGTTTTCTGTCGGTGATTATGTACAACCGCGTAAAGGCGGCCCGAAGCTGAAAGTGCTCGAAGTGAACGGTGAAAGCGTGGTGGCGGTACAGGCCAGCAATGAACAAGGCGAGAAATATACCCTGAAAGCCGCCGAGCTGGCGCCGTATACCGAAGACGGTGATTTCGGCGTCTGCTGAAAAGAGTGCCGGGCGGTATGTTCCGCCCGGTTCACGCATTAGATCAGAAAATCATCCAGTGATTTCCCCTCTGCCAGCGCGCTGGCAATAGGCTTCGGCGTACGGCCCTGGCCGGTCCACGTTTTCTCTTCACCGTTCTGGTCAATAAAGCGGTATTTCGCTTCACGCGGCTTACGCTTTTTCGTGGATTTACCCGTCTGCGCCAGTTCAGAGCCCAGCAGATCGGTCGGTGAAATACCATCGGCTTTCATCCGCTCCAGCAGAGCATTAATTTTCTCCTGCTGCTCGGCTCTCTGCTGCTCTAATTCCGCCAGCTCACTACGTTTCTCTTCAGCAACGACCCTGACTTTTTCCAGCATTTCCTCAAGAACGTCCAGGGATAATTCGCGTGCCATGGCGCGCAGAGTTCGGATATTATTAAGATTCTGTAACGTCAAAGACATATTATTTGAAAACCTTTTGTTTAGGGTAAATAGATAAATCACCGACAGAATAATTCATTTCCGCTGAAATATCTACCCGCAGGCTGGCCAGTCAATAGCGTAAATATGTTTACTGTCGCCGTTAATATTATCTTATAACGTCTGAGCGATACGCAGGGATTCAATCATCACTGCAATATAAAGGGTCAACCTTAATCAAAATTTCAGCATTCTTCGCTCCCCACAAAAGCACTGACTCACCTTTCAACATCAAGATAGTTAAGCCAATGATTTAAAACCAAAAATCATCGCACGAGACAGATTATAACGAAGCGAACAAAAAACCATCAATTTTAGAGAATTTTGTGGACAAAACGCGATTAAATAAAAATTAATCACTAGTTGTTACTTCAAACGTAGAGATATACGCTATACACGTCAAACAAACCAACCTAAAGCACTAACCGCTTCGGGAAAATCGTTTCTTTTGTGTTCTTCTCAAGGAGTTCAGACATGTTCTCACCGCAATCACGCCTTCGCCATGCTGTGGCGGATACTTTCGCGATGGTTGTTTACTGTTCCGTTGTGAACATGCTGATCGAAATATTCCTCTCCGGAATGTCCTTCGAGCAGTCACTTTCTTCTCGTCTGGTGGCGATTCCGGTCAATATTATTATTGCCTGGCCTTACGGTTTATACCGCGATGCCGTCATGCGCTTCGCGCGGCGTGTCAGCCCCGCAGGCTGGGTGAAAAATCTGGCAGACGTTCTGGCCTATGTGACGTTCCAGTCGCCGGTTTACGTGGCCATTCTGCTGACGGTGGGCGCGGACTGGCACCAGATCGCGGCGGCGGTCAGTTCGAATATTGTGATTTCAATGCTGATGGGGGCGGTATATGGCTATTTCCTCGACTACTGTCGCCGCCTGTTTAAGGTCAGCCAGTACAGCCAGGCTAAAGCGTGATGTGAAGCGACTGGCGCAGGCCAGTCGCAAATTTACTGTACGTCGCCAAACAGTCCCTTCAAAAACCGTTCCAGCGCCATACGCGAGCTGAAACCATGCGGAATACCATAATGCTCATGCGTCTCTCCGCCTAAATAGAGCGGAAATTGCTGATAATGATCGCAGGTTTTAATATCCGAGGCAGGCTCAGCAAATGACAGACTTCTGTCTTTCAGCGTCGGGTGAATAATGAGAGCGGTACGTCCCATTCTTGCTTCACGATTAACGTAAACATAATTCTCGCCACGGCGATATCCATACGCTTTTGGCGTCACCTCATCCATGGTGAATCCCTCTTTTTCAAGAACGCGTGCCACCTCGTCAGGTCGTAAATACATATCTTTTCCTCGTTATCTTTTCCTGCCCGGCAACCTTACAGTATTCAGCATTAGCAGGGCTTTCAGAATAGTCCATAAACTGGCGGATATCGCGTGATGCGCTTCAGATATTAAATTTCTGAACTAAACTGAACGGGAACACAAAATTACGGAGGATCGTATGTTTAACAGACCGAACCGAAACGATATTAACGACGACGCTCAGGATATTCGTAATGATGTCAGCCAATTAGCAGACACGCTGGAAGAGGTGCTGAAATCCTGGGGAAGTGACGCGAAGGACGAAGCGGATGCCGCAAAACGTAAGGCTCAGTCTCTGCTCCGTGAAACCCGCGCACGCCTAAATGGCCGCACGCGTACCACACAGGCTGCCTGCGATGCCGTCAGCTGCGCAACGACCTTCGTGCGCGAAAAACCGCTCTGCACGCTCGGCACGGTAGCGGCAGTCGGGATCTTCGTCGGCGCTCTGCTTAGCCTGCGTAAGTAAGCGCGAGCCATTAGCCCCGGTCGCCGCTGGCGCCGGGGCTTTTTAATGCCCGCAAGCCTGAAAAACCCGTACAACACCCCCTGCCCCGCTGTGCTCATCATCAGGGCATCATCAATCTAAATTTCCCATATCTTGTATGGTTGAAACTTAAGACAACTACATCTAGTATTCCTTTTAGCAAGATACACACAACCTGACGCGATGATTCGCGCCGCTCTCTCATTTTAAATGGAAATACGAATCATGAGCATTATTATTTACACTCGTAACGATTGTGTTCAGTGCCACGCGACCAAACGGGCGATGGAAAGCCGCGGCGTGGCGTTTGAGATGGTGAATATTGACCAGCAGCCCGAGGCCGCCGATACCCTTCGCGCGCAGGGTTTCCGTCAGCTTCCGGTGGTGGTGGCCGGGGAGACCAGCTGGTCTGGCTTCCGTCCGGACATGATCAACCGCATCGCCGCGCAGGCCGCACGGGCATGATTCGGCTGGTCTTCTTCTCCAGCAGCTCGGAAAACACGCTCCGTTTTATTGAGCGCGTCGGGCTGCCTGCGGTGCGCATTCCCCTTAACGAGCGGGAGCGCATCCGGGTAGGAGAACCGTACATTCTGGTGGTGCCCAGCTACGGCGGCGGCGGTACGGCGGGCGCTGTGCCTCGCCAGGTGATCCGCTTTCTGAACGATCCGCATAACCGCGGGCTAATCCGAGGCGTGATCGCGGCGGGCAATCGCAATTTCGGCGATGCCTTTGGCCGCGCCGGAGATGTCATCTCTCAAAAATGCGGCGTGCCGTATCTCTATCGCTTTGAGCTGATGGGGACGCAGCAGGACGTCGAAAACGTGCGTAAAGGAGTGAACGAATTTTGGCAACGACAACCGCAGAACGGGTAATACAGGCGACGCCGGATTACCACGCATTAAACGCGATGCTTAACCTCTATGACCGGGAGGGACGCATTCAGTTTGATAAAGACCGTGAGGCGGTGGACGCCTTTTTTGCCGCCCACGTGCGGCCCAACAGCGTGACCTTCGCGAGCCAGGATGAACGTCTCGACCACCTGGTTAACGAAGGTTACTACGACGCACGCGTCCTCACCCGCTACGCACGCGCCTTCGTCGTGAAGCTGTTTGAACGCGCCCACGCCAGCGGCTTTCGTTTCCAGACGTTCCTTGGCGCGTGGAAGTTCTACACCAGCTACACCCTGAAGACCTTCGACGGTAAGCGCTACTTAGAAAGCTTTGAAGATCGCGTGGTGATGGTCGCGCTGACCCTGGCGCAGGGCGATGAAGCGCTGGCGCAACAGCTCACCGACGAGATCCTCTCCGGCCGCTTCCAGCCCGCCACGCCGACCTTTCTCAACTGCGGCAAAGCCCAGCGCGGTGAACTGGTCTCCTGCTTCCTGCTGCGCATTGAAGATAATATGGAGTCGATAGGCCGCGCGGTGAACTCGGCGCTGCAGCTCTCCAAACGCGGCGGCGGCGTGGCGTTTATGCTCTCGAACCTGCGTGAAGCGGGCGCGCCGATTAAGCGCATCGAAAACCAGTCCTCCGGCGTGATCCCGGTCATGAAGATGCTGGAAGATGCCTTCTCCTACGCCAACCAGCTTGGCGCGCGTCAGGGCGCGGGCGCGGTTTATCTGCACGCGCACCACCCCGACATTCTGCGTTTCCTCGATACCAAGCGCGAAAACGCCGACGAAAAAATCCGCATAAAAACCCTGTCGCTGGGCGTGGTGATCCCGGATATCACCTTTAAGCTGGCTAAAGAGAATGCCGACATGGCGCTCTTCTCGCCGTATGACGTCGAGCGGATTTACGGCAAAGCCTTTGGCGACGTGGCGATAAGCGAGCTGTACGACGAGCTGCTGGCAGACGATCGCATCCGCAAAAAAACCATCAACGCCCGCGATTTCTTCCAGACGCTTGCCGAAATTCAGTTTGAGTCCGGCTATCCGTACATCATGTACGAGGACACGGTGAACCGCGCAAACCCGATTGCCGGACGCATCAACATGAGCAACCTGTGCTCGGAGATTTTGCAGGTCAACAGCGCCTCCCGCTATGACGAGAATCTGGACTACGCGGAGATCGGCAAAGACATCTCCTGCAACCTCGGGTCGCTGAATATCGCCCACACCATGGATTCCCCCGACTTTGGCCGCACGATAGAAACCGCCATTCGCGGGCTGACGGCGGTGTCGGACATGAGCCACATCCGCAGCGTGCCGTCCATCGAGGCGGGCAACGCCGCGTCGCACGCCATTGGCCTCGGGCAGATGAACCTGCACGGCTACCTGGCGCGGGAAGGCATCGCCTACGGCAGCCCGGAAGGGCTGGACTTCACCAACCTCTATTTTTACACCGTCACCTGGCACGCGCTGCATACCTCGATGATGCTGGCGCGCGAGCGCAACCAGCGTTTCGCGGGCTTTGAACAGTCGCGCTACGCCAGCGGAGAGTATTTCAGCCAGTATCTGGAAGGCGACTGGCAGCCGAAAACGGCGCGAGTAAGGGAGCTGTTTGCCCGCGCCGGGATCGTTCTGCCGACGCGCGAGATGTGGCAGCAGCTGCGTGATGACGTGATGCGCTACGGCATCTACAACCAGAACCTGCAGGCGGTGCCGCCAACCGGCTCTATCTCCTACATCAACCACGCCACGTCGAGCATTCACCCGATCGTGTCGAAGATTGAAATTCGCAAAGAAGGCAAAACCGGACGCGTTTACTACCCTGCCCCGTTTATGATCAACGAGAACCTGGCGCTGTATCAGGACGCATACGAGATTGGCCCGGAAAAAATCATCGATACCTACGCCGAGGCGACGAAACACGTGGATCAGGGGCTGTCGCTGACGCTGTTCTTCCCGGATACCGCCACCACGCGGGACATCAACAAAGCGCAGATCTACGCGTGGAAGAAAGGTATCAAGACGCTCTACTACATTCGCCTGCGCCAGCTTGCGCTGGAAGGCACCGAAATCGAAGGCTGCGTGTCCTGCGCGCTGTAAGGAGAAAGGATGAAACTGTCACGCGTGAGCGCCGTTAACTGGAACAAGATCCAGGACGAGAAAGATCTGGAAGTGTGGAACCGCCTGACCAGCAACTTCTGGCTGCCGGAAAAGGTCCCGCTCTCCAACGATATTCCGGCCTGGCAAACCCTGAGCCACACCGAGCAGCAGCTAACGATCCGCGTCTTTACCGGCCTGACGCTGCTGGACACCATTCAGAATACCGTTGGCGCACCGGCTCTGATGGGTGACGCGCTGACGCCGCACGAAGAGGCGGTGATGTCGAACATCAGCTTTATGGAGGCGGTGCACGCCCGCTCCTACAGCTCGATTTTCTCCACGCTGTGCCAGACCAAAGACGTGGACGCGGCCTACGCCTGGAGCGAAGCGAGCGAGTCGTTACAAAGAAAGGCGGAGCTGGTGCTGACGTATTATCGGGCCGACGAGCCGCTGAAGAAGAAGATCGCCAGCGTGTTTCTGGAATCATTCCTCTTCTATTCTGGCTTCTGGCTGCCCATGTACTGGTCAAGCCGCGGCAAGCTCACCAACACCGCCGATTTGATTCGCCTCATCATCCGGGATGAAGCGGTGCACGGGTATTACATCGGCTATAAATATCAGAAAGGGCTGGAAAAGGTCAGCGACGCGGAGCGCGAGGAGCTTAAAGGGTTTGCGCTCGATTTGCTGATGGATCTGTACGACAACGAGCTGAGCTATACCGAGGAACTGTACGCCGGCACCGGCTGGGAGGAGGACGTGAAAGCCTTCCTCTGCTACAACGCCAACAAGGCGCTGATGAATCTCGGCTACGACGCGCTGTTCCCGCCGGAACTGGCGGAGGTTAACCCGGCGATTCTCTCCGCGCTGTCGCCCAACGCCGACGAAAACCACGATTTCTTCTCCGGGTCGGGTTCGTCGTACGTGATGGGCAAAGCGGTGGAAACCGAGGATGAGGACTGGGATTTTTAATGAACGTTAACGTTCGTTAATTTAATATAAACCCAACAATTTCCTCTCCAATATTTACAAAGCAACTACACTGTCATTTCCGTGCCCTATTCGCCTGAATCACCCGATTCAGGCGAAATTCCCCGATGCCGCAGCAAAAAATTGAGAAAAATTCAAATCCCGCTCAGCCCTTTACTCATGGGAAATTCAGCCGTTTCGCCTCCCTGAAAATTTACGCCATAAGCAAACCCAGGGTTGTCTCAGATTCTCAGTATGTTAGGGTTATGCCCGTTAACAATTTACCATGGTAATCATATCGACATAAACAAATAACAGGACACTCTCTATTGCATGGCAATTAAATTAGAAGTGAAAAATCTTTATAAAGTATTTGGCGAGCATCCTCAGCGCGCATTCAAATATATTGAGAAAGGCCTTTCGAAAGAGCAAATTCTGGAAAAAACCGGGCTATCGCTTGGCGTTAAAGACGCCAGTCTGGCCATTGAAGAAGGCGAGATTTTTGTCATCATGGGATTATCCGGTTCGGGTAAATCCACTATGGTTCGCCTTCTCAATCGCCTGATTGAACCCACCCGCGGACAGGTGCTGATTGACGGCGTGGATATCGCCAGAATATCAGACGCCGAGCTTCGCGAGGTGCGCAGAAAGAAGATTGCGATGGTATTCCAGTCATTCGCGCTGATGCCACATATGACGGTGCTGGATAATACCGCTTTCGGCATGGAATTAGCCGGCACACCCGCGCAGGAACGTCAGGAAAAAGCCCTTGACGCCCTGCGTCAGGTTGGGCTGGAAAATTATGCGCATGCGTACCCGGATGAACTTTCCGGCGGCATGCGTCAGCGCGTGGGATTAGCCCGCGCATTAGCCATTAATCCAGACATTTTATTAATGGACGAAGCCTTCTCTGCCCTCGATCCGTTAATTCGCACCGAGATGCAGGATGAGCTGGTAAAATTACAGGCGAAACATCAGCGGACCATTGTCTTTATTTCCCACGATTTGGATGAAGCCATGCGTATTGGCGACCGTATTGCCATTATGCAAAATGGTGAAGTGGTGCAGGTCGGCACGCCGGATGAAATTCTCAATAATCCGGCAAATGATTATGTGCGCACCTTCTTCCGCGGCGTGGATATTAGCCAGGTCTTTAGCGCCAAAGATATTGCCCGTCGAACGCCAAACGGCATTATCCGTAAAACGCCTGGCTTCGGCCCGCGCTCCGCGCTGAAGCTGCTGCAGGACGAAGACCGTGAATATGGTTATCTGGTTGAACGCGGCAATAAATTTGTCGGTGTTGTCTCCATCGATTCTCTGAAAACCGCGCTCAGCGAAAACCAGGGCATCGATGCGGCGTTAATTGACGCTCCGCTTGCCGTGGACGCCGAAACGCCGCTCAGCGAGTTGCTCTCTCACGTGGGGCAGGCGCCTTGCGCCGTACCGGTCGTGGGTGAGGAACAACAGTACGTCGGCATCATCTCCAAACGGATGCTGCTGCAGGCTTTAGATCGCGAGGGGGCAAATAATGGCTGATCAAACTAACCCGTGGGGCACCACTGAAGCGGCGGACAACGCTGCGCAATCCGCCGACGCGTGGGGTTCCACGCCAGCACCCGCCGACGGTGGCGGTGCGGCGGACTGGCTGAACAGCGCACCCGCGCCTGCGCCAGAGCACTTCAATATTATGGATCCGTTCCACAAGACGCTGATCCCGCTGGACAGCTGGGTCACGGAGGGGATCGACTGGGTGGTCACGCACTTCCGCCCGGTTTTCCAGGGGATCCGCATCCCGGTGGATTACATCCTGAACGGCTTCCAGCAGCTGATGCTGGGCATGCCGGCACCGGTGGCGATTATCCTGTTCTCCCTGATCGCCTGGCAGTTTGGCAGCGCCGGGATGGGTGTCGCCACGCTGATTTCGCTGATTGCCATCGGCGCGATTGGGGCCTGGTCGCAGGCGATGATCACCCTGGCGCTGGTGCTGACCGCCCTGCTCTTCTGCATCGTCATCGGCCTGCCGATGGGGATCTGGCTGGCGCGCAGCCCGCGGGCCGCGAAGATAATTCGCCCGCTGCTGGATGCGATGCAGACCACTCCGGCGTTCGTCTATCTGGTGCCGATTGTGATGCTGTTCGGCATCGGCAACGTGCCGGGCGTGGTGGTCACCATTATCTTTGCCCTGCCGCCGATTATTCGTCTGACCATTCTCGGGATCAATCAGGTGCCTGCGGACCTGATCGAAGCGTCACGCTCGTTCGGTGCCAGCCCGCGCCAGATGCTGTTTAAGGTTCAGCTCCCGCTGGCGATGCCGACCATCATGGCGGGCGTTAACCAGACGCTGATGCTGGCCCTTTCGATGGTGGTGATTGCCTCGATGATCGCCGTTGGCGGTCTCGGTCAGATGGTGCTGCGCGGCATTGGCCGTCTCGACATGGGGCTGGCTACCGTCGGCGGCGTCGGGATTGTGATCCTCGCCATTATTCTTGACCGCCTGACCCAGGCCGTCGGTCGCGATTCACGCAGTCGCGGCAACCGTCGCTGGTATTCCACCGGCCCTGTTGGGTTACTCACCCGCCCCTTTAGAAAATAAGGAACAACGATGCGACATAACGTACTTTTTGCCACAGCGTTTGCCACCCTTGTCTCCACCAGCACGTTCGCAGCTGACCTGCCGGGCAAAGGCATTACCGTGCAGCCGGTGCAGAGCACTATTTCGGAAGAGAGCTTCCAGACCCTGCTGGTCAGCCGGGCGCTGGAAAAACTGGGCTATACGGTTAACACGCCGAGCGAAGTGGATTACAACGTGGGCTACACCTCGATTGCCTCCGGTGACGCCACCTTTACCGCCGTAAACTGGCAGCCGCTGCATGACGACATGTATGCCGCCGCCGGTGGCGACAAGAAATTCTACCGTGAAGGCACCTTTGTCACCGGCGCGGCGCAGGGGTACCTGATCGACAAGAAAACCGCCGACCAGTACCACATCACCAACATCGAACAGCTGAAGGATCCGAAGATCGCCAGACTGTTTGACACCAACGGTGACGGCAAGGCCGACATGATGGGCTGCTCGCCGGGCTGGGGCTGCGAAGCGGTGATTAACCACCAGAACAAGGCGTTCGATCTGGCGAAAACGGTCGACGTGAGCCACGGCAACTATTCAGCGATGATGGCCGACACCATTGCCCGCTTCAAAGAGGGTAAACCGGTGATCTACTACACCTGGACGCCGTACTGGGTGAGCGACGTGCTGAAGCCGGGTAAAGACGTGGTGTGGCTGCAGGTGCCGTTCTCCTCCCTGCCGGGCGAGCAGAAAGATATCGACACCAAACTGCCGAACGGCATGAACTACGGCTTCCCGGTGAACACCATGCATATCGTGGCGAACAAAGCCTGGGCGGAGAAAAACCCGGCGGCGGCGAAGCTGTTCTCGGTGATGAAGCTGCCGCTGGCGGACATCAACGCCCAGAACGCGATGATGCACGCGGGCAAATCGTCTGAGGCGGATGTTAAAGGCCACGTCGACGGCTGGATCAAGGCCCACCAGCAGCAGTTTGACGGCTGGGTGAAAGCGGCGCTGGCGGCGCAGAAATAAAACCTTTTCCCTCACCCTAACCCTCTCCCCGGATCGTACACACTGGGAGAGGGCCGGGGTGAGGGGATCAGACCGCACCCGACCTAAACCGCACAATCCAGCACGTAACAATCCCCCCACATTCACAATCATTGGCTATTATGGTTTCCGGAAAAATAATCACTTCACTAACGATTCCTGAAACTAATGACAAAAACCACTCAAGGGCTTAGCCCCGCACTCATCCTTTTAATGTCCGTGGCAACGGGTCTGGCGGTCGCCAGTAACTACTACGCACAACCTCTTCTCGACACCATCGCCCGCGCGTTCAATCTCTCCGCCAGTTCCGCAGGCTTTATCGTCACCGCCGCCCAGCTCGGCTATGCCGCCGGGCTGCTGTTCCTGGTGCCGCTTGGCGATATGTTTGAACGCCGGATGCTGATCGTCTCCATGACGCTTCTGGCCGCCGGCGGGATGCTGATCACCGCCAGCAGCCAGTCGCTGACGATGATGATTATCGGTACCGCGCTGACGGGGCTGTTCTCCGTGGTGGCGCAAATCCTGGTGCCGCTCGCCGCGACCCTCGCCTCACCGGAAAAACGTGGCAAGGTGGTGGGCACCATCATGAGCGGCCTGCTGCTGGGGATTTTGCTGGCGCGTACCGTCGCCGGGCTGCTGGCAAGCCTCGGCGGCTGGCGCACCGTATACTGGGTGGCGAGCGTATTGATGGTCGTCATGGCGCTGGCGCTGTGGCGCGGGCTGCCAAAAGTGAAGCAGGAAAATCACCTGAATTACCCGCAGCTGCTGGCCTCCGTTTTCAGCCTGTTTACCCAGGATAAACTTCTGCGCACCCGCGCCCTGCTGGGCTGCTTCACCTTCGCCAACTTCAGCATTCTCTGGACGTCGATGGCGTTTCTGCTGGCCGCGCCGCCGTTTAATTATTCCGAAGGGGTGATTGGCCTGTTCGGCCTGGCCGGTGCCGCAGGCGCACTGGGCGCGCGCCCCGCAGGCGGGCTGGCCGACAAGGGCAAATCCCATCTGACAACCTCCGCGGGGCTGGTGTTACTTCTGCTCTCCTGGGCGGCAATCTGGTATGGGCACGTCTCGGTGCTGGCGCTGATCGTCGGTATCCTGGTACTCGATCTCACCGTGCAGGGCGTTCACATTACCAATCAGACCGTCATCTATCGCGTGAAGCCGGAGGCGCGTAACCGCCTGACGGCCGGGTACATGACCAGCTACTTTATTGGCGGCGCGGCGGGCTCGCTCATTTCCGCCTCGGCGTGGCAGCATGCTGGCTGGTCAGGGGTATGTGCAATTGGCGCCATCGTCGCCACGATTAACCTGCTTGTATGGTGGCGCGGGTACCATCGCCAGGATGCAATTCACTAAGTTTTACATTGCTTTGGGCCTCTTAGGGTGTAAAGGGGCCCCTCACTCTGTTAATGTAAACGTAATCATTTATCCCAGAAATTTTAATGTGGGTGACATATTTACAATCGGCATGAATAGTTCAGACCCCCGTCCTCACATCCTCTCTTCAGCGGGTTCATCCCCTACGCTTTCTGTGCTCACCGGGTCACGGACTTACCCGGCGCTTTCTGATGGTGACATTAATTTGTCGGATATAACCGCACAAATAATTCATTTACATTATTTGTCACTATCGTTACTATATCGGCTGTAATTAATGAGGTTATGCCCAAATGGATAGTTCGTTTACGCCCATTGAACAAATGCTTAAATTCCGCGCCAGTCGCCATGAGGACTTCCCGTATCAGGAAATCCTGCTGACTCGCCTGTGCATGCACATGCAGGGTAAGCTACTGGAAAACCGCAATAAAATGCTGAAAGCTCAAGGGATTAACGAGACATTGTTTATGGCGTTGATCACGCTGGAGTCTCAGGAAAACCACAGCATTCAGCCTTCTGAGCTGAGCTGCGCGCTGGGCTCCTCCCGCACAAACGCCACCCGAATTGCCGATGAGCTGGAAAAGCGCGGCTGGATTGAGCGCCGTGAAAGCGATAACGATCGCCGCTGCCTGCATCTGCAACTGACCGATAAAGGTCACGAATTCCTGCGCGAGGTGCTGCCACCTCAGCACAATTGCCTGCACAAACTCTGGTCCGCTCTCAGCACCGCCGAGCGCGACCAGCTTGAGCACATCACTCGCAAGCTGCTCACCCGTCTGGACCAGATGGATGAAGAAGGCGCCGTTCTTGAGGCGCTGCGCTAACGCGACGACACGCTCAACAATCCAGATTTATAAGAAAACCGACAGGCCAGCACGTCACACTGCTGGCCTTTCTGACAACAGGTCGGCTCAGCCGATGTGAAAATAAGAAGATCGTGGAGAACAACAATGAGCGCAAATGCGGAGAGCACTACCCCGCAGCAACCGGCCAACAAGAAAGGCAAACGTAAGAGCGCCCTTCTTCTGTTGACCTTGCTCTTTATCATTATTGCCGTGGCATATGGGATCTATTGGTTTTTAGTACTGCGTCATGCTGAAGAGACTGACGACGCGTACGTGGCAGGGAACCAGGTACAAATTATGGCGCAGGTGTCGGGCAGCGTGACGAAAGTCTGGGCTGACAATACCGACTTTGTGCAAAAAGGCGATGTGCTGGTGACGCTCGATCCAACCGACGCCCAGCAGGCGTTTGAAAAAGCGCAGACCGCGCTGGCCTCCAGCGTTCGTCAGACCCGCCAGCTGATGATCAACAGCAAGCAGCTGCAGGCCAACATCGACGTGCAGAAAACCGCACTCGCGCAGGCGCAGAGCGATCTGAACCGCCGCGTGCCGCTCGGCACCGCCAACCTGATTGGCCGTGAAGAGCTGCAGCACGCCCGCGACGCCGTCGCCAGCGCTCAGGCACAGCTGGACGTGGCCATTCAGCAGTACAACGCCAACCAGGCGATGGTGCTGGGCACCAGCCTGGAAAACCAGCCTGCCGTTCAGCAGGCAGCGACTGAAGTCCGCAACGCGTGGCTTGCCCTGCAGCGTACTAAAATCGTCAGCCCAATGACCGGCTATGTCTCCCGTCGTTCCGTCCAGCCAGGGGCGCAGATCAGCCCAACCACGCCGCTGATGGCGGTCGTGCCGGCAGACAACCTGTGGGTCGATGCCAACTTTAAAGAGACGCAGCTTGCGCATATGCGTATCGGCCAGACCGCGACGGTTGTCAGCGACATCTATGGCGATGACGTGAAGTACACCGGCAAAGTGGTGGGTCTGGATATGGGGACCGGCAGCGCCTTCTCCCTGCTGCCTGCGCAGAACGCCACCGGTAACTGGATCAAAGTCGTACAGCGTCTGCCCGTGCGTATCGAACTGGATGCCAAACAGCTGGCGGATCACCCGCTGCGTATCGGCCTCTCCACGCTGGTGACGGTTGACACCGCCAACCGCGACGGTCAGATCCTGGCAAGCCAGGTGCGTAGCAGCCCGGTTTATGAAAGTAACGCCCGTGAAATTAGCCTCGATCCGGTCAACAAGCTGATCGATGACATCGTGAAGGCAAACGCCGGTTAATCCGAAGGTGAGCGTTATGCAACAGCAAAAGCCGCAAAAACCGCTGGAAGGCGCGCAGCTGGTCATTATGACCATCGCGCTGTCGCTGGCGACATTCATGCAGGTGCTGGACTCCACCATCGCAAACGTGGCGATCCCGACCATCGCCGGTAACCTTGGCTCGTCGCTGAGCCAGGGGACCTGGGTCATTACCTCGTTTGGGGTGGCAAACGCCATCTCCATTCCGATCACCGGCTGGCTGGCAAAGCGCGTCGGTGAGGTGAAGCTGTTCCTCTGGTCCACGGTGGCGTTTGTTCTGGCCTCGTGGGCGTGCGGCATGTCCAGCAGCCTGACGATGCTGATTTTCTTCCGCGTCATTCAGGGGATTGTCGCGGGGCCGCTGATCCCGCTCTCCCAGAGTTTGCTGCTGAGCAACTACCCTCCCGCAAAACGTTCCGTCGCGCTGGCACTCTGGTCGATGACCGTTATCGTCGCGCCTATCTGCGGACCGATTCTGGGCGGGTACATCAGCGATAACTACCACTGGGGCTGGATCTTCTTCATCAACGTACCGATTGGCGCCGTCGTGGTATTGATGACGCTGCAGTCGCTGCGGGGACGAGAGACGCGCACCGAACAGCGCCGTATCGACAGCATCGGGCTGGCGCTGCTGATCCTGGGTATCGGCAGTCTGCAGATCATGCTCGACCGCGGTAAAGAGCTCGACTGGTTCAACTCGCAGGAGATCATCATCCTGACCATTGTCGCGGTGGTGTCGATAAGCTTCCTGATCGTCTGGGAGCTGACGGACGACAACCCGATCGTCGATCTCTCGCTCTTTAAGTCGCGAAACTTCACCATCGGCTGCCTGTGTATCAGCCTCGCCTATATGCTCTACTTCGGCGCGATTGTTCTGCTGCCGCAGCTGTTGCAGGAGGTGTATGGCTATACCGCCACCTGGGCGGGTCTGGCGTCGGCACCTGTCGGGGTGATCCCGGTCCTGCTGTCGCCGATTATTGGCCGCTTCGCCCATAAGCTCGACATGCGTCGGCTGGTGACGTTCAGCTTCATCATGTACGCGGTGTGCTTCTACTGGCGTGCGTATACCTTTGAGCCGGGAATGGACTTTGGCGCCTCGGCGTGGCCGCAGTTCATTCAGGGCTTTGCGGTGGCGTGCTTCTTTATGCCGCTGACCACCATCACGCTCTCTGGCCTGCCGCCCGAGCGTCTGGCGGCCGCGTCGAGCCTGTCGAACTTCACCCGTACGCTGGCGGGCTCTATCGGGACGTCGATCACCACCACCCTGTGGACAAACCGCGAATCAATGCACCACGCGCAGCTGACCGAAGCGGTGAACCCGTTCAACCCTAACGCACAGCAGATGTACAGTCAGCTGCAGGGAATGGGGATGACGGAGCAGCAGGCGTCCGGCTGGATTGCCCAGCAGATCACCAACCAGGGACTGATTATCTCGGCCAACGAAATTTTCTGGATATCGGCAGGGATCTTTATCGTCCTGCTGGGGCTGGTGTGGTTTGCCAGACCGCCGTTTGGTGCCGGTGGTGGCGGTGGCGGCGCGCACTAGTTTGTGCGCGGGTTGCCGGGTGGCGGCTACGCCTTACCCGGCCTACGATAACTGACACATCCGTAGGCCCGGTAAGCGCAGCGCCACCGGGCAACCATTGCCACCGTGTCCAGAACGCGACAGCCATTGTCAGTGCCGATAAAGCAGCGCGCCTGAAATCGATTCACGATAGTGAAAAGACAACAGGAGCGCATCATGCTGAACACACCCGCCGACAAGTACCAACCCTTTCCCACCCTTTCCCTGCCCGACCGTCGCTGGCCGGAGCAACGCATCACCCGCGCGCCGCGCTGGCTCTCGACCGACCTGCGCGACGGAAACCAGGCTCTGGCCGAACCGATGGACAGCACGCGCAAGCTGCAGTTCTGGGACCTGCTGTTAAGCTGCGGGTTTAAAGAGATTGAAGTTGCCTTTCCTTCCGCCTCGCAGACGGATTTCAATTTCGTTCGCCAGCTGATTGAAGAGAACCGCATCCCGGATGACGTGACGATTCAGGTGCTCACTCAGGCACGGGAAGATCTCATCCATCGCACTTTTGAATCCCTGCGCGGCGCGAAGCAGGCGACCGTGCATCTGTATAACGCCACCGCTCCGCTGTTCCGCCGCCTGGTATTCGGCATGGAGAAAGCGCAAATCGTTGAGCTGGCCACCCGCGCCACGCGGCTTATCCGCCAGCTTTGTGAAGAGAACCCTGAAACCCGCTGGCAGTACGAATACTCTCCGGAAACCTTCTGCTTTACCGAGCCGGAATTTGCGCTGGAGATTTGTGAAGCCGTGGCGGAGATCTGGCAGCCTTGCGACGAACGCCCGATGGTGATCAACTTACCCGCCACCGTCGAAGTGAGCACGCCGAACGTCTATGCCGACCAGATCGAGTACTTCTGTCGCCACTTCAGCCGCCGCCGCGATGTCTGCATCAGCGTGCATCCGCATAACGACCGCGGTACCGGCGTCGCCTGCGCGGAGCTGGCCGTAATGGCGGGGGCTGACCGCGTGGAGGGCTGTCTGTTCGGTAACGGCGAGCGCACGGGCAACGTCTGCCTGGTGACGCTGGCGATGAACCTCTACAGCCAGGGTATCAGCCCGACTCTGGACTTTAGCGATATGAACCGGGTGGTGGAAGTGGTGGAAACCTGCAATCAGCTGCCGGTGCACCCGCGCCATCCGTGGGCAGGACGGCTGGCCTATACCGCCTTCTCCGGCTCGCACCAGGACGCAATCAAAAAAGGCTTTGATGCCCGCAGGCCTGGCGATCGCTGGGAGATGCCTTACCTGCCCGTCGATCCCCAGGATATCGGCTGCACCTACGAAGCGGTGATCCGCGTGAACAGCCAGTCAGGGAAAAGCGGCAGCGCGTGGCTGATCGAACAGAATCATGGTCTGAAACTGCCCCGCGCCCTGCAGCAGGATTTCAGCCAGCACGTGCAGCAGGAAACCGACCGTCACGGAAAAGAGATGACGCAAAATGCGCTGTGGCAGCTGTTTCGCACCCGCTACGGTCTGGTGGCCACGCCGCATTATGCGCTGCAATCCTACCGCAGCGACAGCCAGCAGGACGGCCAGCTGCGTTTGACGGCCTGCGTCGCCACACAGGGAGGAACGCGCCAGCTGGAAGGTCACGGCAACGGTCTGCTCTCCGCCGCCGCTCACGGCCTGAGCCGCTGGGTCAACGCCCCGTTCGTGATTAAGGATTATCACGAGCATACGTTAGGCGAACGCAGCGACAGCCGCTCGGTGGCGTACATTCGCTGCCTGTTCCAGGACGGCAGCAGCCGCTGGGGCGTGGGCATTGATAGCGACGTGGCGCGCGCGTCGCTTCAGGCGCTCTTTAACGCCGTCAGTCGTTCTTAAAGTAATCGCTGGGGGAGACGCCCATCACCCGACGGAACATTGCCGTAAAGGCGCTGTGGCTCCCATACCCCAGATCCAGCGCCACGCGCAATACCGGCTGGCCCTGCGCCAGCCGCACTAAGGCTTCCAGCAGACGCGCCCTTCTCAACCACTCGCCGTAGCTTAAACCCGTCTGCTGTTGAAAATGACGGTTCAGCGTGCGCTCGCTCATGTTCATCATGCTCGCAACCTGCGCGCTGCTCCAGCTTTCCCCCGGGTTTTGTCGGATTTGCAGGCACAGGCGACGTAGCGCCTCGCTTTCCGGCTCCGGCAGGTGAAACGGCAGCACCGGCATAGTGCGGATTTCATCGAGAATCAGTTCATAGACGCGTTCATCCCGGCTTCCGGGTGAGTACGATTCAGGCAACGCAAGGGAGACGAGGATCAGCTCGCGCAGCAGCGGCGCGATCTGCACGATCTGGCAGGTGGCGGGAAGATCGGCCCGCGCCAGCGGATCGATAAACAGCGTTCGCGCCGCAACGTTGCCGGTAATGCGCAGGGAATGCTGCGTGCCCGCAGGCAGCCAGACGCCGCGACCGGGAGGCACAACCCAACAGCCCGATGCGGTATCCACCCTTACCACGCCGCTCAGGGTGTGCAGCAGCTGCGCGCAGTCGTGCTTGTGCCAGGGTTCGCTGTCACCATGAACGTAATCATGGGCAAACGGAACGAGGGGTCGGTGGGTAAATGAGAAGGTTAAGGTTGTGGTCAAAGGAGGCACCAACACAATGTAGGCCCGGTAAGCGAAGCGCCACCGGGCATCCACAGGCACAATACTAGATGTGCAGTTCCTGCAGTTTTTCTTTCGGCAGGGCCAGCTCTTCGTTGCTGTTCACGCGAACGTCGCGTTCGATGATGTGGCGCGCGATCTCCTGCGCTTCTTCCAGAGAGTGCATCTGGTAGGTGCCGCACTGGTAAACGTTCAGCTCAGGGATCTGGTTCTGCTCTTTCACCTTCAGCACGTCTTCCATGGCCGCTTTCCAGGCATCTGCAACACGTTTCTCTTCAGGCTGACCAATCAGGCTCATGTAGAAACCGGTACGGCAGCCCATCGGAGAGATATCGATGATCTCAACGCCGTTGCCGTTCAGGTGGTCACGCATGAAGCCAGCGAACAGGTGCTCCAGCGTATGAATGCCTTTCTCCGGCATCACTTCTTTGTTTGGCACGCAGAAACGCAGATCGAAGACGGTGATCGTGTCGCCGTGCGGGGTGTGCATGGTCTTCGCCACGCGGACTGCAGGTGCTTCCATACGGGTATGGTCGACAGTAAAGCTATCTAATAACGGCATACGTCACCTCCGATAGTGATTTTTTTTAAAATAAACTGAACTCTTCTACAGAATGCGCGTCTGAGTATATGAAAGACGCGCATTTGTTATCATCATCCCTGAATTCAGAGATGTATATTTTGGCCACAGCGATGTGGCCTTTTTCTTTTCTGCTTAAGCCTGCTTCGCCAGAAACGCCTCAAACGACTCGGTATCCGCCGCTTCAACCTCTTTCTGACGCACAACGGACGCTTCGCGTTCCGCGACAAAATCTGATTCGCTCAGGATTTCTAACGGCTCCTGGATCAGCATTTCACGGTACTCCGCCGAGAGTGAGCGCCCCGTACCACCAATGCCCTGATCAATCATAGAACGCAGAATGCGCGCTGAGAACGTCAGTTCCGGGTTATCAAAGCACGCCACCAGCTGGTCGCAAATCTGTTGATACGCGTCGCCGCCGTCGATGGTGTCCATCGTCCGGGCAACACGCTTCAGGTCACGGAACAGATCTTTGCCGACTTTCGTCAGCGGGAACTGTGCCGTTTCGCAGCCGATACCCAGCGTCAGGCCCGGTTTACGCCCTTCCAGAATCACGCGGTTCCAGTTTGTACGGGTGCAGAGCAGTTCGTCTGAACTCATTTCCGGCGCATCCGCCAGCACGCACCAGACCATAAACAGATCCAGGAAGCGAATCTGCTGTTCATCAACGCCAATCGGTGAGAACGGGTTGATATCCAGCGAGCGCACTTCAATGTATTCGATCCCGCCGCGCTGCAGCGCATCCGACGGGGTTTCGCCGCTGCGCGTCACGCGCTTAGGACGAATTGGCGCATACAGCTCGTTTTCAATCTGCAGGACATTGCTGTTGATCTGCAGACGCTTACCGTCTTTTTCGAGGCCGATTTTTTCGTACTCTTCCGACGGGGTTTTGATCGCCCGCTTCAATCCTGCCACATATTCGTGCAATTCGTTAAACGTAATACCGAGATTGCTTTGCGATTTATTGGTATAGCCGAGATCGCTCAGACGCAGAGAGGTGGCGTACGGAAGATAGTACATTCCGCAGTCGGTCTTCTCGAACGGCAGCGTCGTCGGTTTTCCCTGCAGGAAGGATGAGCAAATAGCCGGCGACGCGCCGAACAGATACGGGATCACCCAGCCGAAACGGTAGTAGTTGCGGATCAGGCGGAAGTAGCCTTCAGAGATCGCGTCTTTATCCGTTTCACCGCATTTCGCCTGCCAGAACGCCATTGGCAGCGAGAAGTTGTAGTGCACGCCAGAGATGGTCTGCATCAGCGCGCCGTAGCGGTTCTTCAGCCCCTCACGGTAGAGCGTTTTCAGCCTGCCGATATTTGACGTGCCGTACTGTGCCAGCTCAATCTCCTGCCCCTGCTCGATATAGCACGGCATGCTGAGGGGCCACATACGCTCATCGCCGAGAGTGCGCGCGGTGTAGCGATGGATATCGCGCATAATCGTCAGCATATGATCAATATCACCCTCTACTGGGGTGATGAACTCCAGCAGCGCTTCAGCGAAATCGGTTGTGATCCATTTATGTGTCAGCGCCGAGCCTAACGCCTTCGGGTGACCCGTCGTCGCTAAACTGCCGTCCGCGTTAACGCGCAGCGTTTCACGCTCAAGACCACGCTGAATACCCTTCAATGCCTGAGGGTGGTTTTCCAGCCAGGCCAGCGCCTGAGATACGTCCGGGATCAAATTGACCTCCCGCCTGTCAAAGTAATGTTACTCAGCATAATTGTAATGGTTGACGATTGAAGGTCGCGTATTCATTCCACCAATTAGTGCCACCACGTCATACCCTGTAGTGTTGCCCACGCCACGAGAACATAGCGCAACGCCTTGCCAAGGCACAAAAAAAAGAGCACCGGTCCCCAGGAGATGCGCATCCATCCCGCCAGCAGACACAGTAAATCGCCTATTACAGGCATCCAGCTTAATAACAGCGTGGCAGCGCCATAGCGTTTTAGCCAGCCGACTGCCTTTTCCTGCCAGCGCGATTTTTCACGCAGCGGAAAGAAACGCCCAAGAATAACGTTAGTCAGCCCTCCAAGGCTATTACCCATTGTTGCTATTACTACAAGCAGCCAGGGCTGACTCACGCCGGACAACAGCATCGCCACCAGCACCACTTCCGAATTGCCCGGTAACAGCGTGGCGCTGAGAAAACTGCTGGCGAATAATGAGGCAAGTGACAGCGCGTCACTCACAGTAAGCGTACATCCACCGCATCCATTCCGGCATCACGCGCGGCCTGGATCCCAAAATCGGCATCTTCAAACACGACGCACTTTGCCGCCGGGACGCCCATTAATTCTGCGCAAAGCAGGAAGGTGTCCGGTGCGGGCTTGTGACGTTTAACATGATCGGCGGCGACCACGGCAGAAAAATAGTGGCGCAGGCCAAGATGATTGAGCAAGGCTTCTGCAATCGCGCTTTCGCTGCCCGTCCCCACCGACATCGGGCGACGCCCGTGCCACTCTTTTACCACATCAATCAGTGGTAACGGACGTACCGTATCTAAAAGCATGGCTTTTACCGCATCGGTTTTTTCGCGCGCGAGCAGGTGCGGGTCGAGATCGGCCTGATTCAGTTCAATCACGGCCTGCGCAATACGCCAGGTGGGGGAGCCGTTGAGGGCGATCATCGCCTGAAGGTCGAAACGCATGCCGTAGCGGCCCAGGACGTCGGTCCAGGCTTGACGATGCGTGGGTTCGGTGTCCAGGAGGGTACCATCCATATCGAAGATCAAACCGTCATACTGTGCGTACATCGTGCTCTCGCTAACCGATTAACAAAGCATTACTTTATCGTAAATGGTGGTTTTTGTCGCTGACAGAGAGAGTGATTGCTGACGGAACGTCGAAGGAATAAACAAAGAAGGAGAAGATGGTGCATCCGGGAGGATTCGAACCTCCGACCGCTCGGTTCGTAGCCGAGTACTCTATCCAGCTGAGCTACGGATGCATCAGGGTACTGCTTTCAGAAATAGTAAATGGTGCATCCGGGAGGATTCGAACCTCCGACCGCTCGGTTCGTAGCCGAGTACTCTATCCAGCTGAGCTACGGATGCATCGGGAAATGCTTTTAGAAACAGTAATGGTGCATCCGGGAGGATTCGAACCTCCGACCGCTCGGTTCGTAGCCGAGTACTCTATCCAGCTGAGCTACGGATGCATCGGGAAATGCTTTTAGAAACAGTAATGGTGCATCCGGGAGGATTCGAACCTCCGACCGCTCGGTTCGTAGCCGAGTACTCTATCCAGCTGAGCTACGGATGCATCGGGATTTACTACTGTACTGCTCGATGTTCATATCACTTCTAAAGCAATATGAAGTAATAGATGGTGCATCCGGGAGGATTCGAACCTCCGACCGCTCGGTTCGTAGCCGAGTACTCTATCCAGCTGAGCTACGGATGCAAAATGGCGGTGAGGCGGGGATTCGAACCCCGGATGCAGCTTTTGACCGCATACTCCCTTAGCAGGGGAGCGCCTTCAGCCTCTCGGCCACCTCACCACACAACGCCTCTTTCGAGTGCTTCGAGCAACTCGTCAAGAGCTTCTCGTCGCTGCGTGGCGCATATATTACTTTCTGGGACTTATAAGTCAAACAATTTTCCAAAAGCTTTTATCGTTTGCACAAATCACACGCAATTCGCATGTAAAATCCGCAAAGAGGGTGTTTTATAAGCGGATTTTGCAGGCATCTTCGCAGAAAACTGATGCGGAAAGAACAGTGTTGGGACGAGATAAGGGTAGCGGAGTGGTCAAAAAGAGAGCGATTGAAATTAAACGGTAACTTTGAGCAGGAAAAATAGCGGGAGGGTTGCGTCTCGCCCGACAGCGAGACGCGACAATATCAGTAACTGGACTGCTGGGATTTTTCAGCCTGGATACGCTGGTAGATCTCTTCACGGTGGACAGATACTTCTTTAGGAGCGTTAACACCAATACGTACCTGGTTACCCTTTACCCCTAAAACTGTCACGGTGACCTCATCCCCAATCATGAGGGTCTCACCAACTCGACGAGTCAGAATCAGCATTCTTTGCTCCTTGAAAGATTAAAAGAGTCGGGTCTCTTGTATCCCGGCATTATCCATCATATAACGCCAAAAAGTAAGCGATGACAAACACGTAAAGTGTAAGCAGTCACGGCATCACATTCTGTTAAACGTAAGTTTAGCCGATATACACAAACTCAACCTGACTTTATCGTTATCGATAGCACAGTGAACAAGACGCCATAACGTTACCGCTATGGCGTCAGCTTGTGCTTTGTAGTTATTACAGTTTCGCGCTTACCCAGCTTTCAACGCTGGCTAATGCCGCAGGAAGTGCCGCCGCATCCGTACCACCGGCTTGCGCCATGTCCGGACGACCGCCACCCTTGCCGCCCACCTGCTGAGCGACCATACCAATCAGTTCCCCTGCTTTTACGCGGTCAGTCACATCCTTAGAGACGCCCGCAATCAGAGAAACCTTACCTTCTGCCACTGTCGCCAGCACGATAACGGTAGAACCAAGCTGGTTCTTGAGATCGTCGACCATAGTACGCAGCATCTTAGGCTCAACGCCCGCCAGATCGCTGACCAGCAGTTTGACGCCCTTAATGTCTACAGCCTTGCTGGAGAGGTTTGCACTCTCCTGCGCCGCAGCCTGCTCTTTCAGCTGCTGCAGCTCTTTTTCCAGCTGGCGAGTACGATCCAGCGCAACGCGCACTTTCTCGCCCAGGTTCTGGCTATCGCCTTTCAGAAGCTGCGCGATGTCGTGCAGCTGATCGCTCTGCGCATGCAGGCTGGCAATCGCGCCTTCACCAGTCACCGCTTCAATACGACGCACGCCTGCCGCCGTACCCGACTCGGAAACGATGCGGAACAGGCCGATGTCACCGGTGCGCGAGGCGTGTGTACCGCCGCACAGTTCGGTAGAGAAGTCGCCCATGCTCAGCACGCGAACACGTTCGTCGTATTTCTCGCCAAACAGCGCCATCGCACCTTTTTTCTTCGCGTCTTCGAGATCCATGATGTGGGTCTCGATTGGCAGGTTACGACGGATCTGCGCGTTCACCAGATCTTCCACCGCGCGGATTTCAGACGGCTTCATCGCTTCAAAATGCGAGAAGTCGAAGCGCAGCACTTTGTCGTTAACCAGAGAACCTTTCTGTGCAACGTGGGTACCGAGTACGTCGCGCAGGGCAGCGTGCATCAGGTGGGTTGCCGAGTGGTTCAGACGAATGCGCGCGCGGCGAGCTTCATCAACGTTAGCCTGGACGCCCTCGCCCACTTTCAGAGAACCGGAAACCAGTTTGCCCTGGTGGCCAATCGCCTGACCGTATTTCTGGGTGTCGGTCACGCTGAAGCTAAAGCCATTGCCTTTCAGCTCGCCTTTATCGCCAACCTGGCCGCCGGATTCGGCGTAGAACGGCGTTTTGTCCAGAATGACTACGGCTTCCTGGCCCGCGCTGATGCTGTCTACGGCTTTACCGTCAACAAACAGAGCGGTCACTTTGCCGGTCAGTTCCAGCGCCTCATAGCCTTTGAATTCAGACGCGCTGTCAACGCGGATCATCGCGTTGTAGTCTGCACCGAAACCGCTGGACTCGCGCGCACGACGGCGCTGCTCTTCCATCGCGGCTTCGAAGCCCGCTTCGTCAACTTTAATGTTACGCTCGCGGCAAACGTCCGCCGTCAGGTCAACCGGGAAGCCGTAGGTGTCGTACAGGCGGAAAGCGGTTTCGCCGTCCAGGGTGTCGCCCTTAAGCTTCGCCAGCTCTTCGTCCAGCAGCGCCAGACCGCGCTCCAGCGTACGGGCAAACTGCTCTTCTTCGGTTTTCAGAACCTGCTCAACCTGCGCCTGCTGGCGTTTCAGCTCGTCACCCGCTGACCCCATCACGCCAATCAGTGGCCCAACGAGTTTATAGAAGAAGGTGTCCTTCGCGCCCAGCATGTTGCCGTGACGAATAGCACGACGAATGATACGACGCAGCACATAGCCACGGTTTTCATTCGACGGGATAACGCCGTCGGCAATCAGGAACGCGCAGGAACGAATGTGGTCTGCGATAACGCGCAGCGATTTATTATTCAGGTCGGTCGCGCCGGTGACTTCGGCAACGGCTTTGATCAGAGTGCTGAACAGGTCAATCTCATAGTTGGAGTTAACGTGCTGCAGTACCGCGGCAATACGCTCCAGACCCATACCGGTATCAACGGAAGGCTTCGGCAGCGGCTCCATGGTACCGTCGGCCTGACGGTTGAACTGCATGAAGACGATATTCCAGATCTCAATGTAGCGATCGCCGTCTTCTTCCGGGCTGCCTGGAGGGCCACCCCAGATGTGGTCGCCGTGATCGTAGAAGATCTCGGTGCACGGACCGCAAGGACCGGTGTCACCCATCTGCCAGAAGTTGTCAGACGCGTATGGCGCGCCTTTGTTATCACCGATGCGAATAATACGCTCGCGCGGGATACCGACCTCTTTTTCCCAGATTTCGTAGGCTTCGTCATCGGTTTCATAGACGGTAACCCACAGACGCTCTTTCGGCAGGTTGAACCAGTTTTCACCGGTCAGCAGTTCCCACGCATACTGGATGGCATCGTGTTTGAAGTAGTCGCCGAAGCTGAAGTTACCCAGCATTTCGAAGAAGGTGTGGTGACGCGCGGTGTAACCGACGTTTTCCAGGTCGTTGTGTTTACCGCCCGCACGCACGCAACGCTGTGAGGTTGTGGCGCGGGAATAATTACGCTTGTCGAGACCAAGGAACACATCCTTGAACTGGTTCATCCCGGCGTTGGTAAACAGCAGAGTCGGATCGTTGTTCGGTACCAGGGAGCTGCTGGCAACAACCTGGTGTCCCTTACTATGGAAAAAATCGAGAAACGCCTGACGGATCTCAGCGGTGCTCTTGCTCATAATTATCCTGAAATCAAGCTAACGAAATGTCGTAGCCAGCCTGTATCGGTGAACCGTTGGACAGACCAGCTACTGGAAAAAGTGGGAATAAGATAAGTTTTCTTTAGTGGGAAGTAAAATCCCGCATGCGTTCAATCGGCAAAATTACGCCAGATATCCTGAATATCTTCCATCAGAAAGCCGCGGTAGAGCAAAAAGCGCTGGATTTTGACTTTTTCTGAAAATTCACGCGGCAGCGGTTCGCCGTACTTACGAATGGCCTGCTCTTTTGCCAGCTCGCACCAGTCAATGTCGCACTCGCGCATCGCTTTTTCGATGGACTCCCGGGCCACCCCTTTCTGGTTCAGCTCCTGCCGGATGCGCGCAGGGCCGTAGCCCTTGCGGCCGCGGCTGGCGAGAAAGCGGGAAGCAAAGCGATCGTCGTCCAGGTAATGATGCTCATAGCACCAGGCCACCACGCGGTCGTAGTCTTCCGCCGTGGCATCAATCTCTTCCGGCCCGTTTTTACTCATCACCGGAGCCGACAGCTTCCGCCGCAGCTCCTGCTCACTGTGGTCACGCACGGCCAGGATGCGCACCGCACGATCCAGCAAGCGCGCGTAGGCGGGTCGGCGTGATGTCGGTTCACTCATAAAAAACCTGTAGAATCAGAAATGCAAAAAGGGCCGCATCAGCAGCCCTTCATCTTTACACGAGAGACTTAAAAGTCTTCGTTGGTTTCTTCAGCATCCGCAGCATCGACTACGAAATCAGGTTTGGAGTCCTGGTTGTTCAGCAGAAGCTCGCGCACCTTCTTCTCAATCTCTTTCGCCGCAGCCGGGTTCTCTTTCAGCCAGGAGATAGCATTCGCTTTACCCTGACCAATCTTGTCACCGTTGTAGCTGTACCAGGCGCCCGCTTTTTCAATCAGCTTCTCTTTCACGCCCAGGTCAACCAGTTCACCGTAGAAGTTGATCCCTTCACCGTAGAGGATCTGGAACTCAGCCTGTTTGAACGGTGCAGCGATTTTGTTCTTCACCACCTTCACGCGGGTTTCGCTACCGACGACGTTTTCACCCTCTTTCACCGCACCGATACGGCGGATATCCAGACGGACAGACGCGTAGAATTTCAGGGCGTTACCACCGGTTGTGGTTTCCGGGTTACCGAACATCACACCAATTTTCATACGGATCTGGTTGATGAAGATCAGCAGCGTGTTGGACTGCTTCAGGTTACCGGCCAGCTTACGCATCGCCTGGCTCATCATACGTGCCGCGAGGCCCATGTGAGAGTCGCCGATTTCACCTTCGATTTCCGCTTTTGGCGTCAGTGCGGCAACGGAGTCAACAACGATAACGTCAACCGCACCGGAGCGCGCCAGCGCGTCACAAATTTCCAGGGCCTGCTCACCGGTGTCCGGCTGAGAACACAGCAGGTTGTCGATGTCCACGCCCAGCTTACGCGCATAAACAGGATCCAGCGCGTGCTCGGCATCGATGAACGCACAGGTTTTACCTTCGCGCTGTGCCGCAGCAATCACCTGCAGCGTCAGGGTAGTTTTACCGGAGGATTCTGGCCCGTAGATCTCTACGATACGGCCCATTGGCAGGCCGCCCGCGCCCAGCGCGATATCCAGAGAAAGCGAACCGGTGGAGATCGTTTCCACATCCATGGTACGGTCTTCACCCAGGCGCATGATGGAGCCTTTACCGAATTGCTTTTCGATCTGGCCCAGTGCTGCCGCCAACGCTTTCTGTTTGTTTTCGTCGATAGCCATTATTACTCCTGTCATGCCGGGAGAAGCGACTGTGCTTCACCGTGGATTTCTGTTCTGTTGGTGCAATTATACTGTATGGTCATACAGTATCAAGTGTTTTGTAGAAATTGTTGCCAGAGCGTTTTTAACGCATATTCCGTTGCCTGACGGCGCACGCTTTCGCGATCGCCGCTGAAGCACTCCCGGCGGGTGATCCCTTCCCCTTTAGACGTGGCAAACCCAAACCAGACGGTGCCAACAGGCTTCACGTCGCTGCCGCCGTCCGGCCCCGCGATGCCGCTAATGGAAATCGCGTAATCTGCCCGCGCCGCCTTGAGCGCGCCAATGGCCATTTCAATGACCACCGGTTCACTGACCGCGCCATGCTGTTCCAGCGTGGCTTCACGTACGCCAATCATTTGTGCCTTAGCTTCGTTACTGTAGGTCACAAAACCGCGTTCAAACCAGGCGGAACTGCCGGCAATATCGGTAATCACTTTCGCCACCCAGCCGCCGGTGCAGGATTCCGCGGTGGTCATTGTCGCCCCACGCTGCTTAAGCGCCAGGCCAACGATCTCGCTAAGCTGCATCAATTCATGGTCAGTCATTCTCGCTCCAGGCATCAGAAAAACGTGCTGCACAAGATAGCACTTTCTCGTCAGATGTGGGGATGCGCTTCAGGTTTTACGAGGGGGCTTCAGAAAAAAGCCGGTGCAAACGCACCGGCCGTGGAAGAGGTTATTTCATGCTGTCGGCGAGGGTATTCACATTGTGGCGGAACGCCTTGACGTAGGTGTCTGCCACGCCGCCTTTTGCCGACAAGGCCTCCGGGTAAAGTTCTCCCCCTGGCTGCGCGCCCGTCGCCGAGGCAATCTGCTTCACCAGACGCGGATCGAGCTGGTTTTCCATAAACCAGGTTTTTACGCCGTCGGCTTTGATCTGATTGATGATCTCAGCAACCTGCGCCGCGCTGGCCTCGCTCTCTGAAGAGAGTCCTTGAGGTGCCATGAAGGTTACGCCATAAGCGCGGCTGAAATAGCCGAAGGCGTCATGGCTGGTCAGCACCTTGCGCTTCGCCTGCGGGATCTGGCTAAAGCGCATTTTGGCCCAGCTATCCAGCTGGTTGAGCTGCGTGATATAGGGTTTACCGGAGGCTTCCAGCGCGGCTTTGTCCTGCGGATCGGCTTTCACCAGCCCGTTCAGAATATTTTGTGCATATAACGCCCCGTTCGCCGCGCTGTTCCACGCGTGCGGATCGGTCACGGTCTTTCCATCTTCCTCAAGCGTGTGCGTTTTCACGCCTGTTGAGGCGATGACCAGTTGCCCTTTGAACCCGGAGGCTTTCACCAGGCGGTCAAGCCAGCCCTCCAGCCCCAGACCGTTCACCACCACCACATCGGCCTTGCTCAGCGCCGCGCTGTCCTTCGGCGACGGTTCGAAGGTATGCGGATCGCCGTCCGGCCCCACCAGCGTCGTCACCTTCACATGATCGCCGCCCACCTCCTGGGTGATATCCCCCAGTATCGAGAAGCTGGTGACCACATTCAGCGTTTTCGCCATCACGCCCTGCGACATCATCCCCAGCGCGAGCGCCACTGCCACTACTAGTCCTGTACGTTTCATCGTTTCCCCTTGCGTTAAAAATACGCCCGCAGACTGCCAGCGAGCCTGCTTCGCGTACCCAATAAAATGGAAATAAAGAACTGCGCGCTGGCGGTGAGCACAATGGATGGCCCAGCCGGGAGACTCATCGCCCAGGAGAGGCTCAACCCCAGCCATGCGCAGACAATACCGCTGATGCCCGCCATCAGGAGTAACGCCGGTAGCGTGCGTACCCAGCAGCGTGCCGCCACGGCTGGCAGCATCATCAGACCGACGGCCATCAGCGTGCCGAGCACCTGAAAACCGGCCACCAGGTTAAGAACCAGCAGCGCCAGAAACAGTCCGTGCAGCAGGCCGGGCAGCCAGCGGGCGTTCACCTGTAGCCAGGCGGTGTCAAACGCTTCGGTAACCAGGCCGCGATAAAACATTGCCAGCACGATAAGAGTGAACATGCACACGCCCGTGACAAACAGCGCGGCGTCGTTGTCCACGGCGAGGATGGAGCCAAACAGCAGATGCAGCAGATCGACATTCGACCCACGAAGCGATACCAGCGTGACCCCCAGCGCCAGTGAGCCAAGATAAAACCCGGCAAAGCTGGCATCTTCCTTAAGCGGCGTGCGTCGGCTGACCAGACCGGCCAGCAGCGCCACGGTAATGCCCGCGACAAAACCGCCGATACTCATTGCCAGCAGCGACAGGCCGCTGAGCAGGTATCCCACGGCGACGCCCGGCAAAATAGCGTGAGAAAGGGCATCGCCCATCAGGCTCATCCGGCGCAGCTGGAGGAATACGCCGAGCGCGGTGGTGCTGATAGAAAGCGCCAGGCAAACCACCAGCGCGCGGCGCATAAAGCCGTACTCGATGAACGGCTGGAAGAATGTGTGCCAGATCATGCCACCCTCACCCGCTCGGTTTTCCACTGAGGCACATCAGCATCCAGCCGCAACGTCTGCGGGAAGTGGCGCGACACGCGCTCGCTGTCGTGCAGTACCGCGAGCAGCGTTTGCCCCTGCATATACATCTCCAGCATCACATCCATCAGCACGTTACAGGTGGCTTCATCGATGCCGGTAAAGGGCTCGTCCAGCATCACCAGCGGCGCCTGCTGTACCAGGACGCGGGCAAACAGCATGCGCTGGAACTGGCCGCCGGAGAGCTCATCGATGGTGGATAACGCCATGGATGCCAGCCCGACCCGCTCAAGCGCGCTGGCAATACGCAACCGCGTTTCGCGACGAAACCCGGAAAGCAGCGAAATGCCCGGCCAGCAGCCCATGCTGACGACATCGCGCACGGTCAGCGGAAACTGCGCCTCCAGCGCGTGACGCTGTGCCAGCCAGCCAATCACCGGTCGCTTCCCCTGCCAGCGAAAACCGCCGCTTACGGGTGGGATAAAACCGGCGAGCGTTTTCAGCAGTGTGGATTTGCCGCAGCCGTTGGCCCCAACAATGGCGGTCATGCTGCCGCGTTCAATGACGCCCGAAAGCGCGCGCGTGACGGGCTGGTGGTCGTAACCCGCAACCAGTTCATTCATCACGATCATGGCAATGCCACCGCCCAGCGCACGGCCAGGCCGAGAAAGACGATAAGCACCAGCGCCAGCAAAAGCCGAACCGGCGCAGAAAGAGAGAAAAGGGACGTTGACATCTCGGCACCAATTTAAATGTTATAACATAACAATAATGAAAGGTGGTTAGGATGTAAATGGCAGGGTTGAAAAGGGAGTGTGGCGAAATGTTTCTGCAAAACGCCCTCTCCCGTGGGAGAGGGCAACAGGCCGCACCGTGCGCGCAGCCATGCCGGGTGGCGGCGTTGCCTTACCCGGCCTACCCGTCGGGGTAACTTACTGACTAAACGGTGACGCCGCCGGCACGCGGGCCTGCGATACCGCCAGCCCCAGCTGCCATACGGCCATCGCATAGTGGGTGCTGTGGTTATAGCGGGTGATGGTGTAGAAGTTCGGCAGCCCGTACCAGTACTGATAGCCCGTTCCGACATCGAGACGCAGCAGACTCGCCTGCTGTGCATTGCCCAGCGGCTGCGTTGGCGTTAGGCCTGCCGCGGACAGCTGCGAAATGCTGTAGTTGGTTTTGAAGCCGTTTTCCAGCCCCGGCGCCTGACCGTTCGCCTGCACCGCCACCTGGCCACCCGGCACCCAGCCGTGCGCTTTGAAGTAGTTCGCCACGCTGCCGATGGCATCCACCGGATCCCACAGGTTGATATGGCCATCGCCGTTAAAGTCGACGGCATACTGTTTATAGGAGGACGGCATAAACTGGCCGTAGCCCATCGCGCCGGCAAACGACCCTTTCAGATCGAGCGGATCGTCCTGTTCGTTGCGCGCCATCAGCAGGAAGGTTTCCAGCTCGGAAGAGAAATACTCCGCGCGGCGCGGATAGTTAAAGGAGAGCGTCGCCAGCGCATCCAGAATGCGGGTTTTGCCCATCACGCGGCCCCAGCGGGTTTCCACGCCGATAATTCCGACGATAATTTCAGGCGGCACGCCGTACACCTGCCACGCTCGGTTAAGCGCATCTTCATACTGATTCCAGAACGCCACGCCGTTTTGCACGTTGTCCGGGGTAATGAACTGTTTGCGATAGCGCAGCCACGCCCCGTTTGGCCCGCTCGGCACCTGGGCCGTCGGCGCCTGTCTGTCCATCAGGCGCAGCACGTAGTCCAGACGCTTGGCCTGAGACAAAATTTCGTGCAGCTGCTGTCTGTCAAAGCCGTGCTTGCTCACCATTTTATCGATGAACTGCTCGGCCGCCGGGTTATTCGCGAAGTCGCCGCCCATCTGCATCATATTGTGCTGCGGCTCCAGCAGGAATCCTCCGGAAGGCGCGCCCGCCGTTTGCTGAACGGCTTCGGTCTTAGGTTTGCTACTACAGGCAGACAGCAGAATAAGCGCAGGCAACAGCGCTGCATAACGACGCTTGAACATGAGACATCCATTTAACGGGTTCGATAAGAACCCAGTATGGTAAAGCATCCGCAACACCTCAAGGAAGCGGTACGCACCTCCCCAACGCAAATCCATGCTTTTTTCCCCCGAAAATCATTCACCACGTCAATTATCTTTCAAAATAATCCATTTTTCTTTCATTGCGAGATCTAACTAACACTTTAAAACCTTTCAAAGTGATTATTATTAGCCACAGATAGACAAAAACAAACGCCCTACAGGAGAGAAGAATGATAGAAACCATCACCCACGGCGCCGAGTGGTTCATCGGGCTGTTTCAGAAAGGCGGAGAAGTGTTCACCGGCATGGTGACCGGGATCCTGCCCCTGCTGATCAGCCTGCTGGTGATCATGAACGCGCTGATTAACTTTATCGGCCAGCAGCGCATTGAGCGCTTCGCCCAGCGCTGCGCCGGAAACCCGCTGTCCCGCTACCTGATACTGCCCTTTATCGGCACCTTCGTGTTCTGCAACCCGATGACCTTAAGCCTCGGCCGCTTTATGCCAGAGAAGTACAAGCCGAGCTATTACGCCGCCGCCTCCTACAGCTGCCATTCCATGAACGGCCTGTTCCCGCACATCAACCCCGGCGAGCTGTTCGTTTATCTCGGGATCGCCAGCGGCCTTACCACGCTTGGCCTGCCGCTCGGCCCGCTGGCGGTGAGCTACCTGCTGGTAGGTCTGGTGACCAACTTCTTCCGCGGCTGGGTGACCGACCTCACCACCGCTATTTTCGAGAAAAAAATGGGCATCCAGCTTGAACAGAAAGTCCATCTTTCAGGAGCCACAGCATGAACCGGATCCGCATTGAGAAAGGCACGGGCGGCTGGGGCGGCCCGCTGGAGTTCGACGCCACCGAAGGCAAAAAGATTGTTTACATCACCGCGGGTACCCGCCCGGCGATCGTCGACAGGCTGCGCGAGCTGACGGGCTGGGAAGCGGTCGATGGCTTCAAGGAAGGCGAACCGCCAGAAGCGGAAATTGGCGTGGCGGTGATCGACTGCGGCGGCACGCTGCGCTGCGGCATCTATCCGAAGCGCCGCATTCCGACGGTAAATATTCACTCCACCGGGAAATCCGGCCCGCTGGCGCAGTACATCCTCGAAGACATTTATGTCTCAGGCGTGAAGGAAGACAACATCTCCCTGGTGAAGGGGACGTCTGCGCCGCAAAAAGCGGCCCCGCGCGAGTACGACACCAGCAAGAAAATTACCGAGCAGAGCGACGGCCTGCTGGCAAAGGTCGGGATGGGAATGGGTTCCGCCGTGGCGGTGCTGTTCCAGTCCGGGCGCGACACCATCGACACGGTGCTGAAGACCATCCTGCCGTTTATGGCGTTCGTCTCGGCGCTGATCGGCATCATCATGGCCTCCGGCCTGGGCGACTGGATTGCCCATGGCCTCGCCCCGCTCGCCAGCCACCCGCTTGGGCTGGTGACGCTGGCGCTGATCTGCTCCTTCCCGCTGCTGTCGCCGTTCCTCGGCCCGGGCGCGGTGATTGCTCAGGTCATCGGCGTGCTGATTGGCGTGCAGATTGGTCTGGGGAACATTCCCCCGCACCTCGCCCTGCCCGCCCTGTTTGCCATTAACGCCCAGGCAGCGTGCGACTTTATTCCCGTGGGGCTGTCGCTGGCGGAAGCACGCCAGGACACCGTGCGCGTGGGCGTGCCGTCCGTGCTGGTCAGCCGCTTCCTGACGGGCGCGCCGACGGTGCTGATTGCCTGGTTTGTCTCCGGCTTTATTTATCAATAAGAGGTTCCTGCCATGACCGTGATTTACCAGACCACCATTACCCGCATCGGCCAGAGCGCGGCGGATGCGCTGAGCGACCAGATGCTGATCACCTTTCGCGAAGGGGCGCCTGCGGATATCGAAGAGTTTTGCTTCATCCACTGCCACGGCGAGCTGAACGGTGAGCTAAAGGCCGGGAGCCAGCTGGAGCTGGGCGAGGCGCGCTATGCCGTGACCGCCGTCGGCGACGTCGCTGAACAAAACCTGCGCGAGCTGGGCCACATCACCCTGCGTTTCGACGGCCAGCCGCAGGCGGAATATCCCGGCACGGTTCACGTAGCGGGCCCGGTTCCGCAGGCTGTCACCCCAGGCTGCACGTTAAAATTTGTTGCGTAATTAAGGAGATAGACATGAGTCAGGTTGCCGTTGTCATTGGTGGGGGACAAACCTTAGGCGAGTTCCTCTGCCGTGGGCTTGCCGCTGAGGGTTACCGCGTGGCGGTAGTGGATATTCAGAGTGAAAAGGCCGCCCGCGTGGCGGACACCATCAACACCGAGTTTGGCGAAGGAATGGCGTACGGGTTTGGCGCCGACGCCACCAGCGAGCAGAGCGTGATGGCGCTCGCCCGCGGCGTGGACGACATTTTTGGGCGTACCGACCTGCTGGTTTACAGCGCCGGCATTGCGAAAGCGGCCTTTATCAGCGACTTCGAGCTGGGGGATTTTGACCGCTCGCTGCAGGTCAATCTGGTGGGCTATTTCCTCTGCGCCCGCGAGTTTTCCCGTCTGATGATCCGCGACGGCATTCAGGGGCGCATCATTCAGATCAACTCAAAATCGGGGAAAGTGGGCAGCAAGCACAACTCCGGCTACAGCGCGGCGAAGTTTGGCGGCGTGGGGCTGACGCAGTCTCTGGCGCTGGATCTGGCCGAATACGGCATTACCGTCCACTCGCTGATGCTGGGCAATCTGCTGAAATCGCCGATGTTCCAGTCCCTGCTGCCGCAGTACGCCACCAAGCTCGGTATTAAAGCGGAAGAAGTGGAGCAGTACTACATCGATAAAGTGCCGCTCAAGCGCGGGTGCGACTATCAGGACGTGCTGAACATGCTGCTGTTTTACGCCAGCCCGAAAGCCTCGTACTGCACCGGACAGTCGATTAACGTCACCGGTGGGCAGGTGATGTTCTGAGTTCATTCCCCGGTGGCGCTGCGCTTACCGGGGCTACAATCCCCGTAGGCCAGGTAAGGCGCAGCCGCCACCCGGCAATTAAAGGAGCCGATATGGTCACCGCACTCATCACCGTCGCCGCCCTCGCCTGGCTCTGCCAGATGGCGTTTGGCGGCTGGCAAATCCATCGGTTTAACCGCGCGTTTGACGCCCTGTGCCAGAAAGGCCGCGTGGGCGTCGGGCGTTCCGGTGGACGTTTCAAGCCGCGGGTCGTCGTCGCTGTTGCGCTGGATGAAAACAATAAGGTCTGCGATTCCCTCATCATGCGCGGCATGACCGTCTTTGCCCGTCCGGTGAAAATCCAGGCAATCAACGGCATTTCGCTGCAGGAATTGCAGCCCGATGTGATCTTTCCCCATGATCCACTTTGTCAGAATGCACTATCATTAGCGCTTAATCTGAAACATGGATAATTTCGTTGTGAAAGATATAGACTTGCGAAATTATCATTTCGCAACCTAAGGAACGAAGCGCCTATGAAACCTCGTCAGCGGCAGGCGGCCATTCTCGAGCATCTGCAAAAGCAGGGAAAATGCTCGGTAGAGGATCTGGCCCACTACTTTGACACCACCGGCACGACGATACGCAAGGACCTCGTATTGCTCGAAAACTCTGGCGCCGTCATTCGAACCTACGGCGGCGTGGTGCTCAATAAAGACGAAGCGGACCCGCCTATCGACCACAAAACGCTGATCAATACCCACCAGAAAGCGCTGATTGCCGAAGCCGCCGTAAAATTTATCCACGATGGCGACTCGATCATTCTGGATGCAGGCAGTACCGTCCTGCAGATGATCCCCCTGCTCAGCCGCTTTAACAACATCACGGTGATGACCAACAGCCTGCACATCGTCAACGCCCTGTCGGAGAACGACTGCGAGCAGACCATCCTGATGCCCGGCGGCACCTTCCGTAAAAAATCCGCGTCGTTCCACGGGCAGCTGGCGGAGAACGCCTTCGACCACTTCAGCTTCGATAAACTGTTTATGGGTACCGACGGCATCGACCTGAACGCGGGCGTCACGACGTTTAACGAGGTGTTCAGCGTCAGTAAAGCCATGTGCAACGCCGCGCGGGAAGTGATTCTGATGGCGGACTCGTCGAAGTTTGGCCGCAAAAGCCCCAACATTGTCTGTAGCCTTGAAAGCGTTGATAAGCTGATTACCGACGCGGGTATCGACCCGGCGTTCAAAAAAGCGCTGGAAGAGAAAGGCATCGACGTGATCGTAACCGGAGAGAGAGATGAGTGATTTTCTGTTAGAAACGGGCCGCCAGACGCTGATGCTGGAGCTGCAGGAAGCCAGCCGCCTGCCGGAACGTCTGGGCGAGGATTTTGTCCGCGCGGCCAACACCATTATCCACTGCGAAGGCAAAGTGATCGTGGCGGGCATCGGTAAATCCGGCCATATCGGCAAAAAGATTGCCGCGACGCTGGCCAGCACCGGCACCCCGGCCTTCTTCGTGCACCCTGCCGAAGCGCTGCACGGCGATCTGGGAATGATTGAAAGCCGCGACGTGATGCTGTTTATCTCCTACTCCGGTTCGGCGAAAGAGCTGGATCTCATTATTCCACGCCTGCAGGAAAAATCGGTCGCCCTGCTGGCGATGACCGGGAAATCCCGCTCGCCCCTGGCGCTGGCCGCCAAGGCAACGCTGGATATTTCCGTTGAGCGTGAAGCCTGTCCGATGCACCTCGCCCCCACTTCCAGCACCGTGAATACCCTGATGATGGGCGACGCGCTGGCGATGGCGGTAATGCAGGCGCGCGGGTTTAACGAAGAAGATTTCGCCCGCTCGCATCCGGCGGGTGCGCTCGGGGCGCGCCTGCTCAACAAGGTCCACCACCTGATGCGCACAGAAGATGCGATTCCACAGGTCAAACTCAATACCAGCGTCATGGACGCGATGCTGGAGCTGAGCCGTACCGGTCTGGGGCTGGTGGCGGTGTGCGATGACGACGGATACGTCAAAGGCGTGTTCACCGACGGCGACCTGCGCCGCTGGCTGGTGGGCGGCGGTAAGCTGGAAACAGACGTGTCGGACGCCATGACCCAGGGCGGGCTGACGCTGAACGCCGAGAGCCGCGCCATTGAAGCCAAAGAGGTGCTGATGAAGCGCAAAATCACCGCCGCACCGGTGGTGGATGACACCGGCAGGCTGTGCGGTGCCATCAACCTGCAGGATTTCTATCAGGCCGGGATTATCTAACCCTTCAGCCCGAGACGCTTCGCCAGCCGGTGCAGGTTGGCGACGTCCATCTCCAGCGCCCGGGCGCACGCCGCCCAGTTGCGGTTGTTCTGCTCCAGCGCGCGGGTAATCATCTGACGCTGAAACGCCTCTGTCGCGTCACGCAGATTTTCATGCGCTCTCTCTGGTACAGCCTGCGCAATAGACGCAATTTCATCATGCTGCGCAAAATGCCGGGCATGTATAACCACTTCATCACCCGAACGCGTCGCTCGCGCCAGCACCACCGCGCGGTGAATCGCGTGTTCCAGCTCGCGCACGTTGCCCGGCCAGCCGTAGCTCAGCAGATGCGCCCTCGCCCCCGGGCTTAACACCACGCGGGAAAGCCCCATCCTGAGACGGCACTGCTCGCAGAAATAGCCCGCCAGCAGCACCACGTCGTCCCCGCGCTCGCGCAGCGGCGGCACGGTAAGCGGAAACACGCTCAGGCGGTGGAACAGGTCAGCGCGGAAGTTTCCGGCAAGCACCGCTTCACGCAGGTCGCGGTTGGTCGCCGCCAGCACGCGCACATCCACTCTCAAGCTGCGGTCATCCCCCACGCGCTGGATATCGCCGTACTGCAATACGCGCAGAAGTTTGGCCTGGAGCGACAGAGAGAGCTCGCCAATTTCATCCAGAAACAGCGTGCCGTTATCGGCCATTTCGAACTTGCCGCTGCGGTTGCTGATGGCGCCGGTAAACGCCCCTTTGACGTGGCCAAACAATTCGCTTTCCGCCACGCTTTCCGGCAGCGCGGCGCAGTTGAGGTACACCAGCGGATTGACCGCGCGCGGCGACGCTTCGTGAATCGACTTCGCCACCAGCTCCTTACCGGTGCCGGTCTCCCCGAAGATCAGCACGTTCAAATCGGAGGCGGCAACAATCTCAATCTCTTTTTTGAGCTGCGCCATGCCCGGAGAGAGGCCAATCATCTCCGTGTGCGTCACCTGCTCAAACGCCGCCGGGCTGCCGGGAGAAATATTCTGACTCTCCAGCTGTTCAATCAGCAGCGCATTGTTCAGCGCCCCGGCGGCCAGGGCGGCAATCAGGCGAAGCTCCTCATCGCTGAAGGTATCGAACTGGTCCGGCGACAAGCCGTCGAGGGTTAACGCGCCAATCAGATTCTGCCCGGCAAACAGCGGCAAGCCAATACAGGCGTGCACCTTCAGGCTCTCCTGGCCTGGAATCAGCCCGTCGTACGGGTCGGGCAGATCGCTGTCCGCCGGGAAACGCACCACGTCACCCGCGCGGGCGATGGTCTCCAGACGCGGATGGCCTTCAAGGGTAAAGCGCCGCCCGAGCACGTCCTTCGCCAGGCCGTCGATGGCCAGGGGAATAAACTGCCGCCCCTCGTAGCGCAGCAGCGCCGAGGCGTCGCACGCCAGCACGTGGCGCAGCGTGGAGATCAGCCGCTGGAAGCGGTCCTGATGACCAATACCGGTTTGCAGTTCAATGGCGATTTTCGCCAGCACGTCTACGGAAAAGCTCATCTCTGCCTCACTGTCATTTTGACAATGCATGTTGTCATAGTGACACTGTTTTTAATAGTCATAATGACTACCCACTTCGGATTATCAAAGTATTAACCTATAAAAATCAATATATTAAAAGTTGGCACGCGGCTTGATATAAGCAAACCATCCTATTTGAAAAACGCGATATTACGCTGAGGTTTGCTATGTCTATTCTGGTTAAAAATAACATTCATTGGGTGGGTCAACGTGACTGGGAAGTGCGCGATTTCCACGGGACGGAATATAAAACGCTGCGCGGCAGCAGCTACAACAGCTATCTCATTCGTGAAGGTAAAAATGTGCTGATCGATACCGTCGATCACAAGTTCAGCCGCGAGTTCGTGCAGAACCTGCGCAGCGAAATCGATCTGAACGCCATCGACTACATCATCGTCAACCACGCGGAGGAGGATCACGCCGGGGCCCTGACCGAGCTGATGTCGTATATTCCGGACACCCCGATTTACTGTACCACCAACGCCATCGACTCGATCAACGGTCACCACCACCATCCGGAGTGGAACTTCCACACCGTGAAAACGGGCGACGCGCTGGATATCGGCAACGGCAAGCAGCTGATCTTCGTGGAAACGCCCATGCTGCACTGGCCGGACAGCATGATGACCTACATGACCGGCGACGCGGTGCTGTTCAGCAACGACGCCTTCGGCCAGCACTACTGCGACGAACGCCTGTTCAATGACGAGGTGGATCAGACCGAGCTGTTCGAACAGTGCCAGCGGTACTACGCAAATATCCTGACTCCGTTCAGCCGTCTGGTGACGCCTAAAATCACCGAGATCCTCGGCTTTAACCTGCCGGTGGAGATGATTGCCACCTCCCACGGCGTGGTGTGGCGTGAAAACCCCACCCAGATCGTGGAGCTGTACCTGAAGTGGGCGGCGGATTATCAGGAAGATCGCATCACGATCTTCTACGACACCATGTCCAACAACACCCGCATGATGGCGGACGCCATTGCCCAGGGCATCAACGAAGTGGACCCGAACGTGGCGGTGAAAATCTTCAACGTGGCGCGCAGCGATAAAAACGAGATCCTCACCAACGTTTTCCGCTCAAAAGGGGTGCTGGTGGGTACGTCCACCATGAACAACGTGATGATGCCGAAGATTGCCGGTCTGGTCGAAGAGATGACCGGCCTGCGTTTTCGCAACAAGCGCGCCAGCGCCTTTGGCTCCCACGGCTGGAGCGGCGGTGCGGTCGACCGCCTTTCCACCCGTTTACAGGATGCAGGGTTTGAGATGTCGATGAGCCTGAAAGCGAAATGGCGGCCGGATATCGACGCCCTGGAAATCTGCCGCCAGCACGGCCGCGACATCGCCCGTCAGTGGGCGCTCGCACCGCTGCCGGAAACCGCCCCCGCCGCGGCGGTTGCGCCGGAAGCCGTAGCTGAAGCCGCCGCTGCCGACCTCGGTCCTTGCATGCAGTGCAGCGTGTGCCAGTGGATTTACGACCCGGAACGGGGCGAGCCGCTGCAGGATGTCGCGCCGGGCACGCCGTGGAGCGAGGTGCCGGACACCTTCCTCTGCCCGGAATGTTCCCTCGGGAAAGACGTCTTTGATGAACTGGCAACGGAGGCAAAATGAGCCACGGCATCGTCATTATCGGCTCGGGCTTTGCCGCCCGCCAGCTGGTGAAAAATATCCGCAAGCAGGACGCTAACGTGCCGCTGACGCTGATCGCCGCCGACAGCATGGACGAGTACAACAAGCCTGATTTAAGCCACGTCATTAGCCAGAACCAGCGCGCAGACGATCTCACCCGCCAGACGGCGGGGGCGTTCGCAGAACAGTTTAACCTGCGTCTGTTTCCGTACACCTGGGTCACCGATATCGACGCCAACGCCCATCTGGTGAAAGCGAAAGATAAAACCTGGCAGTACGACAAGCTGGTGCTGGCCACGGGTGCCTCCGCGTTTGTGCCGCCGGTTGAGGGCCGCGAGCTGATGGTCACGCTCAACAGCCAGCAGGCGTATCAGGCCAGCGAAACGGAGCTTCGCGACGCCACGCGGGTGATGATTGTCGGCGGCGGGCTGATCGGCACCGAGCTGGCGATGGATTTCTGCCGTGCGGGTAAATCCGTCACCCTGGTCGACCACGCGGCGAGCATTCTGTCAGCGCTGATGCCCGCGGAAGTGAGCAGTCGCTTACAGCATCGTCTGACCGACATGGGCGTGCATCTGCTGCTGAAATCGCAGCTGCAGAGCCTGAGCAAAACCGGCAGCGGCATACGTGCGACGCTCGACCGCAGCCGCAGCGTGGAGGTGGATGTGGTGATTGCGGCGACGGGGCTGCGCCCGGAAACGGCGCTGGCGCACCGCGCAGGCGCCGAAATCAACCGCGGCGTGAAGGTAGACTGCTATCTGCAAACCACCCAGCCGGACATGTATGCCCTGGGCGACTGCGCGGAAATTAACGGCCAGGTGCTGCCGTTCCTGCAACCGATTCAGTTAAGCGCCATGTGCCTGGCGAAAAACCTGCTCGGCGGCAACGCCCCGGTGAAATTACCCGCCATGCTGGTCAAAGTGAAAACGCCGGAATTGCCGCTGCATCTCGCAGGTGAAACGCAGCGTCAGGATCTGGACTGGCAGATTGCCCTTTCGCCGCAGGGCATGGTGGCGCGCGGCACCGATACCGACGGTCAGATGCGCGCCTTTGTCGTCAGTGAGGACAGGATGAAGGAGGCCTTCGCCCTGCTGAAATCGCTCCCTGCTTAACCCTCCTGTTGCCGGGTGGCGCTCCGCTTACCCGGCCTACATGCAGACCCGTGCAAGCGGAGCGCCACCGGACTGGGTCGTTCAGGAACGTACCACCAGCGCGTCGTAGCCGCGCCAGCGGTAATTCGCCATGGAGATCAGCCAGCAGGCGACAAACAGACCCACGACGACAAACCCGGCGTTGCCCAGATTGTCGTTTACCGCGCCAATCAGATCCCAGAGGCCGCCGCTGAGGGCAAATTTATCCATCAGCAGACCCAGCGCTTCCAGCCCGCCGATAAACAGCGCCACCACCACGGAGGTGCCGGTGATGGTCATGTTGTAGTAAAGCTTGCGCTGCGGTTTGTTAAACGCCCAGCCGTAGGCACCCACCATCAGCAGGTTGTCGAGGGTATCCACCAGCGCCATGCCGCTGGCGAAGAGTGCCGGGAAGATCATGATTGACCACACCGACATTCCGCTGGACGCGCTGGCGGCAGAGATCCCCAGCACGCCGATCTCGGTGGCCGTATCAAAGCCGAGACCAAACAGGAAACCGACCAGGTACATCTGCCAGCTTTTATTGACGAGGCGGAAGGTCTTGCCAAACAGCCAGTTCATCACCCCGCCCTGAGCCGGTAGCGTGATGTCGTCCTGCACGGGCCTGCCGCGTTTTAGCGCCTGAAAATTGCGCCAGACGCCGCGCAGGATCACCATATTCACCAGCGCCATCGCCAGCAGGAAGGTCGCGGAAACGGCGGTACCAATCAGGCTGCCGGTTTCGTGGAACCACGCCATGTTCTTCTGAAACGCCGTGGCGGTAGCGGCGATGGCAATGGAGGCCAGCACCACGATGGTGGAGTGGCCCAGCGAGAACCACGCCCCCACGCCGGACGGGCGTTTGCCCTGCTGCATCATCTTACGCGTCACGGTATCAATGGCGGCAATGTGGTCAGCGTCCACCGCATGACGCAGTCCGTAGCACCACGCCAGCAGGCTTGCCGCCATCAGCGCCGTGCTGCCGCTAAAGGTGTGCCATGCCCATCCCCAGGCCAGCAGGTTTGCCATTACCAGAGCCAGCAGCAGGAGCGCGGCGCGAGGTTCATTGCGTAACAGTCGTAACATTTTAAGTCCTTTGTAAACATGACCGGGCTGCGGCGACCACCGCCTGCCCGAAGGAGATCGCTCCGTCACCTGCGGGCAGGCGCGAAGGAAAAAGAAGCGTAAAGTCAGAAAGATAATGACGCAGACGCGCGCACAGCAGACGGTTGTGCAATACCCCGCCGCTGAGGCAGATTGTCGACAGCGACAGGCGCCGGGCGTGAAACGCGGCGAGCTGCGCCAGCCCTTTTGCCAGCGCGTCGTGAAACGCCCAGGCGCGCGCGCAGGGCTCCGCCTGCCAGCTCAGCCACTGCTGCCAGAAAAGCGCGAGGTTATCCACTATCAGCGTCACCGGATGGTCGACACCCGCGCACTGCGATGCCAGGGCTTCCAGCCGGCAGGCGGCTTCACCTTCCCAGGATTGGGTTTCGATACCCAGCGCGCAGGCGACTGCATCAAACAGGCGACCGCAGGACGAGGCCTGCGGCGCGTTGAGGCCGCGCTGGATCGCCGTCGCCAGCAGCGGCCAGTTCTGGCGCTGAACCGCATGGGTTTCCGGATGTTGCTGCCAGTCGGGCACAAACGCCAGGCAGTGGGCGAGCAGATTGCGCCACGGCTGCCGCGCCGCCAGATCGCCACCCGGCAGCGCAACGGCAGGCAGGCCACCCAGATGCGCATAGTCGAGATAGCTGACCCGCAGGCACTCTCCACCCCACAGCGCGCCGTTTTCCCCCATGCCGATCCCGTCCAACGTCAGGGCGATAACGTCTCCGCCATCGCGCGGCCAGCCGTTTTCGGCCAGGCACGCCGCCGCGTGAGCGTGATGGTGGTGTACCTCTTCAAGGGGCAACGCCTGCGCCTGCGCCCACTGGCGAGCGCGATACCCCGGATGGGCATCGCACACCACGCGCGTCGGCTGAAAGGCGTAAATGTCCTGCATCACCGACAGCGCGGAACGCCACTGCGCTTCCACACCCTCGTCACCGAGATCGCCAAAATGCTGGCTCAGCACCGCCTGGTTCCCACGCACCAGGCAGAAGGTGTTTTTCATCTCCGCCCCGGTGCACAGCATGGCGGGAATATTGTCGAACCCGGCAGGCAGCGTGACGGCATCCGGCACAAAACCGCGCGCGCGGCGCAGCATCGCACCGTCCCGATCCATCACCGAATCGTCCATCCGCTGCAGGATATCGCGGTTATGCAGCAGGAAGCCGTCCGCGATGTCGCTGAGCTCATCCAGCGCCTGGCGGTTGGTGACGGCAGGCGGTCTGCCGCTGAGGTTGCCGGAGGTCATCACCAGCGGGCGCTGACAGTCCATCATCAGAAGATGCTGCAGCGGGTTCGCAGGAAGCATGATGCCCACGGAATCCAGACCGGGCGCGATACCTTCCGGGAGCGCGGGCAGCCAGGCTTTTGGCGTGAGCACAATGGGTGCGGCGGGTGAGCGCAGCAGTGCCTGAACCGTCTCCGGCAGGTCATCCGCATGCGGGATCATTACCGCCAGCGGCTTCGACGGGCGCTGCTTGCGTGACCGAAGCGTCGCGACCGCCTGCGGGTTACGCGCATCGCAGACGAGGTGAAAGCTGCCCAGCCCTTTAACCGCAACAATACCGCCGCTTTTCAGCATCGCTACCGCCGCGCGCAGCGCAGCCTCGCTGTCAGCGGTCATGTCGCCCGCACGCCACGCCAGCGCGGGTCCGCAGTCCGGGCAGGCGACCGGCTGGGCGTGAAAACGGCGGTCGGCAGGATTGCGGTACTCGGCTTCACACGGCTCGCAGAGCGGGAACGGCGCCATTGCCGTGGCCGGACGGTCATAGGGCATCGCGCGGATAATGGTAAACCGCGGCCCGCAGTGGGTGCAGTTGATAAACGGATAGCGATAGCGGCGTTCGCGTGGGTCGCACATCTCAGCCAGACACGCCGGGCAGGTCGCGGCATCGGGGACAATCTGGGTGTCCATCGTCCCGGCCCCGCTGTGGCGGATGGTAAAGTCCTCCGGCACGTGCGCCCAGGTAAACGGCTGCGTTTCCACGCGATCAATGCGTGCCAGCGGCGGGCAGTCCTGATGCAGCCTCGCGGTAAAGGCCCCCCCATTACCCGCGAGGCGCACCAGCACGCCCTCTCCGTCATTGCAGACGTCACCGGTCAGCTGAAGCGCCTGCGCCAGCTGCCAGACGAAGGGACGAAATCCCACGCCCTGCACCTTGCCGCGCACCCGCAGCTGAACGCCGTTGCTGCTCATACGGTTCAGAACAGCAGTGATGACGAGGTGTCGAACGCCGCGCGACGGCGCTTTTCGGCGCTCATCTGCTCAAGCTTGTCGCGATCCACGCAGACCAGCGCGTGCGTCGGGCAGGCTTCCATACAGGCCGGGCCGGCCTCACGGTGGTAGCACAGGTCGCACTTGTTGGCTTCGGCTTTCTCCGCCCGCACGCTCAGCCCCATGCCGCTGTTGCGCACCACCGGACGGACCACCACCTCCATCGCGCCATACGGGCAGGCAACCACGCAGGTTTTGCAGCCAATGCAGCGCTCCTGCATCACGTGCACAAAGCCTTTCTCGCGTTTAATCGCCCCGTTCGGGCAGACGTTCGCGCACGGTGCGTCTTCGCACTGGCGACAGATGGCGGCGGTGGAGATATTCACGCCTTTGATGACGTGGATGCGCGGCAGGAAGGTGTCAGGGGTAAGCGACGCGCAGTCCTGCTCCGCCTGATGGGAAACCACGCACGCCACTTCACAGGTACGGCAACCAATACACTTACTGGCATCGGCCATAATAAAACGGTTCATCTGCTTCTCCAGCATTACAGTTATGCGCGGAGATATTCATAAACCGTGCCAACAATTAACACATTGATTTTATAGAACTTTAAAAATCGCAGCGGCGCTGTCATCGTCACTTATGACGATGACAGCTGTCGACATCAGCGGTGTGGGCCGTCAATAACCGAGTCGCGCAGGACAAGCTCGCCGGAGAAGGTTTGCTGATATTTAAACTCGCCGCCGTCGAGCATGAAGATCAGGCGGCTGATGGTCTCCTGAATCATCTCCGTTACCGGAATGCGTACGCTGGAGAGCGACGGCACGATGTAGGGCGCGATGGCCACATCGTCGAAACCGATCACCGACACCGCGTCCGGCGTGGCCACGCCGCTGTCGCGCAGCTGCTTCAGGGCACCGATGGCCATATCGTCATTGCTCGCCACCAGCGCCGTAAAGCGTTCGCCGCGAGCAAGCAGGTCGGACACCGCCGCCGCGCCGCTGGCGGGGTTCCACTTCCCCTGCGCAATCAGCCCCTCGCGCAGCGGAATACCGTGCTGCGCCAGTGCGTCCTTGTAGCCGGAGAGACGCTCGACCCCGGTGGGGGAATCCATCGAGCCGGTGATAAAGGCGATCTCCCGATGCCCTTTCGCAATCAGCTGTGACACCGCGTCCTGGCTGGAGGCTTTATGATCGGACCAGACGCTGTGGCTGCTGTTTTTCCGCAGGCGGCGGTTGAGCACCATAATGGGCTGCTCGCACTTCTCGACGATCGCATCCATCTCATCCACGCTCAGAAAACGCGGATAGATGATCACCGCGTCGCAGCGCATATCCAGCAGATACTGGATCGCCTCGCGCTCCTCATCGGCGCTGTGCTTGCCGTCCGCGAGGATCAGCTGTCGCCCTTTCTCTTCGGTCATGCGCGCGGCGTGAAACAGCAGTTCGCTAAAGTAGACGCCGTGATAAAGGGTGTTCGTCACCACCAGGCCCAGCGTCTGGGTGCGTTTGGTCGCCAGGTTGCGCGCCAGCAAATTTGGGCGATAGCCGCTCTCTTCAATGGCCTGAAACACCCGGTCTTTGGTCTCCTGGCTGACGTAGCCATTACCCGACAGCACCCGGGACACCGTCGCTTTCGAAACGCCTGCCCGCTTCGCCACTTCCAGCATCGTGGTCATGTTTTTTTCCATCCGAAACTCATGCGGGCAGTGTACTGCACTGCAGAAAAATTGTCGCAGCGGCGACATCACGCTTTCGGCACCTCATTGCGACATTCATCACGAAACTAAAAAATGGTCAAAAAGCGATCTTGTTTCATTCATAAAAACTCATAATGATTATGTGGAACCGGTTTCCTACATTTCACACAACGATAACAGGATCACATCCGATGGCCAAAAATTACGCTGCGCTGGCGAACGACGTTATCAGCGCGCTGGGCGGCAAAGAGAACATCGTCGCCGTCACCCACTGCATGACGCGACTGCGTTTCGTTCTGAAAGACGAAACCCTCACCGACGCCGCGCGCCTGAAAAGCATCAGCGGCGTGCTCGGCGTGGTGCGTAACGACAACCAGTGCCAGGTGATTATTGGCAATACCGTCTCTCAGGCGTACCGCGAGGTGGTAAGCCTGCTGCCCGCTGACCTGCAGCCCGCGGTGCCGGAAGGCCCGCAAAAGCTGACGTTACGCCGCATTGGCGCCGGGATCCTCGACGCGCTGATCGGCACCATGTCCCCGCTGATCCCGGCGATCATCGGCGGCTCGATGGTCAAGCTGCTGGCGATGATCCTCGAGATGACCGGCGTGCTGCCCAAAGGCGCACCGACGCTCACCATTTTGACCGTCATCGGCGACGGCGCGTTCTTCTTCCTGCCGCTGATGGTGGCGGCCTCGGCGGCGGTGAAATTCAAAACCAACATGTCGCTGGCGATAGCCATTGCGGGCGTGCTGGTGCACCCGAGCTTTATCGAGCTGATGGCGAAAGCCGCGCAGGGCGAGCACGTTGAGTTCGCCTTTATCCCGGTGACAGCGGTGAAATACACCTACACCGTCATCCCCGCGCTGGTGATGACCTGGTGCCTGTCGTACATCGAACGCTGGGTGGATCGCATCACCCCGGCGGTGACGAAAAACTTCCTCAAGCCGATGCTGATCGTGCTGATTGCCGCCCCGCTCGCCATCGTGCTGATTGGCCCGCTGGGGATCTGGATCGGTAGCGCCATCTCCGCGCTGGTCTACACCATTCACGGCTACCTGGGCTGGCTCTCCGTGGCGATCATGGGCGCATTGTGGCCGCTGCTGGTGATGACCGGGATGCACCGCGTCTTTACGCCGACCATCATTCAGACCATTGCCGAAACGGGCAAGGAAGGGATGGTGATGCCGTCGGAAATTGGTGCCAACCTGTCGCTCGGCGGTTCGTCGCTGGCGGTGGCGTGGAAAACGAAAAACCCGGAGCTGCGCCAGACGGCGCTGGCGGCGGCGGCCTCCGCCATCATGGCGGGGATCTCTGAACCGGCCCTGTACGGCGTCGCGATCCGTCTGAAACGCCCGCTGATTGCCAGCCTGATCAGCGGCTTTATCTGCGGCGCGGTGGCCGGTATCGCGGGTCTTGCCAGCCACTCGATGGCGGCACCGGGGCTGTTTACCAGCGTGCAGTTCTTCGACCCGGCCAACCCGATGACCATCGTCTGGGTGTTTGGCGTGATGGGTCTGGCAGTGGTGCTGTCGTTTATTCTGACCCTGATACTGGGCTTTGAGGATATTCCGGTCGAAGACGAGGCTGAAAAAGCGCGCGCCCTGCAGACCGCACCGGTACAGAACAACGCAGCAAAAGCATAAATTGAAAGCGAGGTAAGAATGTCTGTTTTTCCACAAGGATTTTTATGGGGCGGCGCGCTTGCCGCCAACCAGAGCGAAGGGGCTTACCGTGAAGGCGGAAAAGGGCTGACGACGGTCGATATGATCCCCCACGGCGCGAATCGCCTGGCGGTGAAGCTCGGTAAGGAAAAGCGTTTCTCGCTGCGTGACGACGAGTTCTACCCGAGCCACGAGGCGATTGATTTTTACCATCGCTATAAAGAGGACATCGCCCTGATGGCGGAGATGGGCTTTACGGTGTTCCGCACCTCGATCGCCTGGAGCCGCCTCTATCCGAACGGCGACGAGCCGCTGCCGAACAAAGAGGGCATTGCCTTTTACCGCGCGGTGTTCGAGGAGTGCAAAAAGTACAACATCGAGCCGCTGGTGACCCTCTGCCACTTTGACGTGCCGATGCACCTGGTGACGGAGTACGGCTCCTGGCGCAACCGCAAGATGGTCGATTTCTTCGCCCGCTACGCCCGCACCTGCTTCGAAGAATTTAACGGGTTGGTGAAATACTGGCTGACCTTCAACGAAATCAACATCATGCTGCACAGCCCGTTTTCCGGCGCGGGACTGGTGTTTGAGGAAGGCGAAAACGAAGACCAGGTGAAATACCAGGCCGCGCACCACGAGCTGGTGGCGAGCGCGCTGGCGACCAAAATTGCCCACGAGGTAAACCCGGAAAACCAGGTCGGCTGCATGCTGGCGGGCGGTAACTTCTACCCCTACTCCTGCAAGCCGGAAGACGTGTGGATGGCGCTGGAGAAAGACCGCGAGAACCTGTTCTTTATCGACGTGCAGGCGCGCGGCCGCTACCCGGCCTACTCTGCCCGCGTGTTCCGCGAGAAAGGTGTCGTGATTGTGAAAGATCCGGGCGATGACGAACTGCTGAAAAATACCGTCGACTTTGTGTCGTTTAGCTACTACGCCTCGCGCTGCGCCTCGGCGGACATGAACGCGGGCAACACCAGCGCGGCGAACATCGTGAAGTCCCTGCGCAACCCGCACATTCAGGTGAGCGAATGGGGCTGGGGCATCGACCCGCTCGGGCTGCGCATCACCATGAACATGATGTACGACCGCTACCAGAAGCCGCTGTTCCTGGTGGAAAACGGCCTCGGCGCGAAGGACGTCGTTGATGAAAACGGCGAGATTAACGACGACTACCGCATCAGCTACCTGCGCGAGCATATCCGCGCAATGGGCGACGCGATTGAGGACGGCGTGCCGCTGATGGGCTACACCACCTGGGGCTGCATTGACCTTGTCTCGGCCTCAACCGGGGAGATGAGCAAGCGCTACGGGTTTGTGTACGTCGACCGCGACGACGCCGGGAACGGCACGCTGGAACGGAAACGCAAGAAATCGTTCGGATGGTATAAGAAGGTGATTGCGAGTAACGGAGCGGATCTGGCGTAGCCTGTTTTGCCGGGTGGCGGCTTCGCCTTACCCGGCCTACAAAACCGTAGGCCCGGTAAGCGTAGCGCCACCGGGCGCTGCTCAGAGCTGAGAAAACCCTCCGTTCCCAACCCATCCCGCTAGCCGTGAATACACCACGTCCACCGCCTCTTTCACCGGCGGCGTCATCGGGTAATAAAATCCGACAATGTCCGGCTGAATGCCCAAAAACAGCACCTCGCCCACGTCACCTTTGATCTGATCCACGAGGTAGTTCAGCGGCATATTGTGGGTGGTCATCATAAACATCTCGGCGATATCGTCCGGGTCAATCAGGCGGATCTCGCCGGGGTTGAGCCACATATCGGTGGCATCGACGATTAACAGCCTGTCCGGGCGCAGCTCGCGGATGGCCACCACGTCGTTTTCCGGCGCGCTGCCGCCGTCAATCACCACCCAGTCGCCCTGCGGGTTCGCGGCACACATCTCCGCCAGCAGCGGACCCGCGCCGTCGTCGCCCATCATGCTGTTGCCGACACACAGTAAAACGTCAGTCACGTAATCTCCTCACCATCAGGTAGATGGCGCTCTCCTGATGAATATCATGCAGCATGCCGAGCAGCGTTTTGCTCCACGCCTGCTGCTCCGGGGTTTGTCTGCCGAGCGCCGCGTCAAAGGCGTTGGCGAGCATGGCAATGTGGTTCACATCGATCACGATCTCGCCGTACTTCGGCACGCCTTCCATTTTGCGCCGCGCCGCGCTGCCCTCCTCCAGCGTGGCAATCCACGCCAGGTATTCCGGCCACGGACAGCTCAGCGCGGCCTCCAGGCAGTCAATCACCCCGAGGTGATGCCCAATCGCCAGGCTGTAATAGACCACCTGCTGCGCCGCATCCGGCGTGGCATCGTTCTCATCAATAAACTTACGGCTCAGCTGGCTGAACACCACCGTTTCACTCATCGGATACGCGCCTCGTCGACGATGCTGTTCAGGTTCGCCACAATCTCATTGAGGCGCGGATCGTTTTCCGCCTCCAGCCAGCGTGCGACCTGGTGGTCACCCTGGCTCAGCAGGCGCAGATAATCATCGGCAATCTGACGGCCGTAGCGGTACCCCGCCAGCCTGCGCGCCGTGCGGTCAACCTTCACCCGCAGCGGCTGCACCATGTCCGGGTGCAGAATGGCGGCCGGCTGGTTGTCGAGTTCGCCCGGCTCGCGCGCGTGGATTTTCTGCTCCAGCAGGCCGAGCGCCATCGCGAAGCCGTACAGCGTGGCGGCGGGCGTCGGCGGGCAGCCCGGGATGTAGACGTCCACCGGCACGATTTTGTCGGTGCCGCCCCAGACGCAGTAGAGGTCATGGAAGATGCCGCCGCTGTTGCCGCAGGCGCCGTACGAGATGCAAATTTTCGGGTCCGGCGCGGACTGCCAGGCGCGCAGCGCGGGCGAGCGCATGGCGCGGGTGACGGCCCCGGTGAACAGCAGGATGTCCGCATGACGCGGGGACGGCACCACCTTGATGCCGAAGCGCTCGGCGTCAAACAGCGGCGACAGCGTAGCGAAGATCTCAATCTCGCAGCCGTTGCAGCCGCCGCAGTCCACGCGGTAGACGTAGGCCGAGCGTTTGATTTTTTTCAGCAGCGACGCCTTCATGCTGGCGATGGATTCGTCCACCGTCATCGGCACCGGAATGCCGTTTGCGTCGCGCGGGCCCAGTAGGTTTTCCATCAGCTGGCCTCTCTCATGTGGCGGGTGATATCAATGCGGTCGGACGGCAGCAGGCATTTCTGACGCTTGCACGCCGGGCAGGTTTCGAAGCTTTCGCGGTGGTGTTCCGCGCGCGCGTCGCCGTTGTGCTGCAGCAGCGCAATGGCGTAGTCGATCTCTTTTTGCACGGCGAACGGGCGCTGGCAGACGCGGCAGTGGCACAGGTCAAAGCGCGACTGCTGCAGGAAATCCTCTTTCTTCCACACCGCCAGCTCGTACTCCTGCGACAGGCGAATGGCGACCGTCGGGCAGACCTCCTCACAGCGGCCGCAGAAGATGCAGCGTCCAAGGTTAAACTGCCAGGCCAGCTCGCCGGTTTTGAGATCCGTTTCCACCGTCAGGGCGTTCGACGGGCAGGCGTTGACGCAGGCCGCGCAGCCGATGCACTGCTGCGGGTTGTGCTCCGGCTTGCCGCGAAAGTTTTTGTCGACCGGCATCGGCTCCAGCGGATAGCGGCTGGTCTGCGTGCCGGTTTTGATCACTTTTTTGATAAAGGTAAACATGGCGAGTCCTTATTTCAGCGGCGAGTTCTTACGCTCGATGCTGTAGCGCTCAAGCTCTTTGTACGGCACCACCTGGCTTTTCTTCTTGCGCACGTCCACGACGGTCATGCGGTCGGTGCAGGAGTAGCACGGGTCGAGGCTGCCGATGATCAGCGGCGCGTCGGAGACCGTGTTGCCGCGCAGCATATAGCGCAGGGTTGGCCAGTTGGCGTAGGTCGCCGCTCGGCAGCGCCAGCGGTAGAGCTTCTGGTTGTCGCCGGTCATGCTCCAGTGGATGTCGTCCCCGCGCGGCGCTTCGGCAAAGCCGAGGGCAAAGCGGTTTGGAATGTAGGTGAAGCCTTCCACCATCAGCAGGCCGCCCGGCAGGTTGTCCAGACCGAAGTCGATCATGTTCAGCGCGGTGAACACCTCGTTGATGCGCACCTTCAGGCGGGAAATGACGTCGCAGCCCTGCTCGCTGTGCACGGTCATCGGCAGCAGGCCATAGCCGACGAACGGGTGATCGGCACGGGTGTCGCGGGCGTGGCCGCTGGCGCGCACCATCGGGCCGACGTTGCTGAAGTCGCGGGCGATTTCCGGGTCAAGACGGCCGATGCCCACGGTGCGCTGCTCGATGTTGGGCGTGCTGAGCAGCATATCCACCAGCTCCTGCACGTCGCGGCGCATCTGCTGCGCCAGCTGGCGGGTCTGGATCATGTCGTTTTTCAGCAGGTCGCGGCGGATCCCGCCGATCAGGTTCAGACCGTAGGTTTTGCGCGCCCCGGTGAGGATCTCCGCCATCTTCATCGACGCTTCGCGCACGCGGAAGAACTGCATAAACCCGGAGTCAAAGCCGACGAAGTGGCAGGCCAGGCCGAGGTTCAGCAGGTGCGAGTGCAGGCGCTCCACCTCCAGCAGGATGGCGCGGATCATCTGCGCGCGTTCCGGCACCACGATCCCCATGCCGTTCTCTACCGAGGTGGTGTAGGCGGTGCTGTGGGCGAAGCCGCAGATGCCGCACACGCGGTCAGAAAGAAACGTCACTTCGTTGTAGCCCATGCGGGTCTCCGCCAGCTTCTCCATGCCGCGGTGGACGTAGAACAGGCGGTAGTCGGCGTCGATAATGTTTTCACCGTCAACGAACAGGCGGAAGTGGCCCGGCTCGTCAGAGGTGACGTGCAGCGGGCCGATCGGCACCACGTTATTCTTCTTGCTGCCCAGCTCGTTGATGAACTCGTAGGTTTCGCTGTCGGTAGTCGGCGCCGGACGCTGGCGGTAGTCCATGCTGTCTTTGCGCAGCGGATAGAGTTCGTCCGGCCAGTCGTCCGGCAGCACCAGACGGCGCTCATCCGGCAGGCCAACCGGCACCAGGCCATACATGTCGCGCACTTCACGCTCGCCCCAGACGGCAGCGGGCACGCGCGGCGTGACGGACGGGTATTCCGGTTTATTCGGGTCGACCTCGACGCGCACGGTGATCCAGCACTTCTCGCCCTGCTCCATCGACATCACGTAATACACCGCGTAACTGCCGCACAGCTGGCGCTCGTCGTTACCGAACAGCACCGACAGCCAGCCGCCCTGCTGGTAGTAGAGAAACTCCACCACTTCCGGCAGATAGTTCACCTTAATGGTGACGGTGATCTGGTCTTTGGTTTGCCAGGACTCCTCCAGCACCACGCCCGGGAAAGCCTGATGCAACGCGGCGAGATACTGCTGACCTTTCTTTTCTTCAGACATAAATACTCTCTTTAATCACGCCACCAGCAAGGAGACGAACGCTAAAAATGCAAAACCAAACCCGGCCCAGGTGATGCGGGACGTTTCCACAAAACGCAGGCGCGCCATGCTGTTTTCGAACAGGGCAATGACCAGCACGCCGACCAGCAGCTTGAGGGCGGCAACCACGACGGCCAGCAGCAGACCGCCCGCGGAGAAGTGCGTCATCTGCCCCCACGGGAAGAAGACGCCGACAAACATCTGCAGCACCACCAGCTGTTTGAGGCTGATGCCCCACTTCAGCACCGCAAAGCCGTAGCCGCTGTATTCGGTGAGCGGCCCTTCCTGCAGCTCCTGCTCGGCTTCGGCCAGATCGAACGGCAGCTTGCCCATCTCGATAAACGTGGCGAACGCGCAGGCGCACAGCGCCAGCACCAGCGGAAGGGAGCGGGCAACTGGCCAGTGGTAAACGGTGTCGGTGATAAAGCTGATGTGCGTGGAACCCGCAACCTGCGCGGCGACCCACAGCCCCAGCAGCAGGATCGGCTCAACCAGCACGCCGAGCATCGCCTCGCGGCTGGCACCGATGCCGGTAAACGGGCTACCGGTGTCCAGGCCCGCAATCGCAAAGAAGAAGCGGGCGATGGCGAAGAGGTAGATAAGCGTAATCAGATCGCCAAGCACGGGCAGGGGCGAAGCCACCGTCACCACCGGCAGCGCGGTGGCGACGGTGAGCATCACGCCCACCATCACGAACGGCGTCAGGCGGAAGACCCAGCCTGCGGCATCCGGGGCCACGCTCTGGCGAGAAAGCAGCTTGAAGAGATCGCGGTACTCCTGCAGTACGCCAGGCCCGCGACGGTTGTGCATCCGGGCACGCGCCACGCGCGTGATGCCCGACAGCAGCGGCGCGGCGGCGAACAGCACCAGCGCCTGAAGAATTGCCAGTAACAGACTCATGTCAGGCTCCTCGTGAAATCACAATCACTACCAGCACCGCCAGCTCGATCAACGCCAGACGGCGGAACAGCGCGGGCGCGGCAGCGTTCTGCCAGCCGGGTACCCAGCCCACCGGGTTCAGCCAGTGGCGCAGCTTCAGCACGGCGGCGAAGTTCTCTTTCACCGGCATAGCAAAACCGTGGGCGGTGATGACCATCGACTGTTCGTGTTCATAACCGCAGGCCCACGCGGCACCGCGCGAGCGGGAGGTGAGCCGGTCGCGTTTGAAGAACAGCATCAGCACGAACGGCAGCAGCGGCGCGGCAATCAGCAGCAGTGCAATCATCGGCTGGGAAACGACGGTATGCGCCGTCTCAAGCGGCAGCGGAATGGCGTGGCCCAGCAGCGGCAGCAGCCAAGGCGCGGCAACCCCGCCCGCGATGCAGCACAGCGCCAGCGCGACCACGCTTACGCCCATCAGTACCGGTGCGCAGCAGGCGTTCTCAGCCTCACGCGTACGCGGCGCGCCAAGGAAGGTCACGCCATAGACTTTCGCCATGCACATCACGGCCAGCGCCCCGGTAATCGCCAGCCCGACCGCCAGCAGCGGCCCCAGCAGGCGGGCGATAAACGCCTCGCTCTGACCGAGGGCGAAGAAGGACTGATAGATCACCCACTCCCCGGCAAAGCCGTTCAGCGGCGGCAGCGCGGCCATCGCCATCAGCCCGACCAGCATCGCCAGCGAAATCACCGGCATTTTTTTGCCAATCCCTCCCAGCTTTTCAATATCCCGATGACCGGTGCGGAACCAGACGCTGCCCGCGCCGAGGAACAGGGTGCTTTTAAACAGGCTGTGGTTAACGAGGTGATACAGACCGCCGATAAAGCCGGCGGCAATCAGCGCCGGTTGATTAAGCGCCAGCCCGGTCACGCCCGCGCCCATGCCGAGCAGGATGATGCCGATATTCTCCAGCGTGTGGTACGCCAGAAGACGCTGGATATTGTGCTCCATCAGCGCGTACAGGCCGCCGATAAAGGCGGTGATCATGCCTGCAATCAGCAGCACCACGCCCCACCACAGCGGCGGCTGGCCGCCGGTCAGCGTAATCGCCAGAATCCCGAACAGACCGACCTTCATCACCACCACAGAAAACAGCGCGGCAGCGGGCGCGGAGGCATTCGCATGCGCCTGCGGCACCCAGCCGTGCAGCGGGATAATCCCGGCCAGCAGGCCAAAGCCGATCACGCCCAGCAGCCAGACGTCATTGCCCAGCGGATGCCCGTTAAGCGCAGCGAACTCCAGCGTGCCGAAACGCTGCCACACCCGCCAGCAGGCCAGCGCCAGCAGCAGCGTCCCGAGGCGTCCCAGCGCAAACCACACTTTCCCGGAGGCGCTGCAGCCGGTCAGGAACACGCCGCACAGCGCCATGATCTCCGCCATCACCACCAGCGCGCCGAGGTTGCTGGCGATCACGGTGCAGACCGCCGTCGCCATCAGCAGGTTCACCAGCAGGCCGTTGGCTTTGGCGTGCGGATGGCGGTGCCAGTCGATATTGAACAGGCTGATAAACAGCCCGCACAGGCCAAAGGTCACCAGCCAGATGGCGTTCAGCGGCGTAATCGCAACGGTGTGGCGAATCAGCGGCATCACGGCCTCTGCGGACTGCCCGCCGAGCAGGACAACCCCACCCGCCGCCAGCGTCATCAGGCTGCCGACCGCCCCGCCGATCCCGGCGATCCAGCCGCTCAGGGTTTTATGGAATGACAGAAGCCACGCCAGCACGGCGGCGGCGGCAAAGTACGCCACGGCGCTGGTAATCATCGTAATCGCGTTCATTTCACCCCCTCGTTGAGCGCCTGCAGAAGCGAAAGATCGCCGACGTCGGTATTAATGGTCAGCTCGCGCTTGCGCTTGCTGGTGCGGGCGATGTCGCGAATGTTCACCAGAATCAGCGCTTTGGTTGGACAGGTGCGCACGCAGGCCGGGCCCTGGTCATCGAAGCTGCACAGGTCGCACTTCACCGCCACGGCGCGGATGCCGGGCACCCAGTCCAGCAGCGTGCTGACGCGTGCAGGCGCCGGAGGCGCGGGCGGGGCTTTAGGCGAGTTGGCATTGGCCGGAATATGCAGCGGGCGGCTGCCGGAGAATTCAATCGCACCGAACGGGCAGGCAATGCCGCACAGCTTGCAGCTTACGCACAGACTTTCGTTCAGCTGGACTGCGCCATCCACGCGGGTGATGGCGTTCACGGGACAGACACCCGCGCAGGGGGCATCTTCACAGTGATGGCAGAGCTGCGGGGAAGACTCTTTTTCATTACGCATGACGTGCAGGCGCGGCATGGACTGTAGCCCATGAAGGCGATGCGTTTCCGAACACGCCGCCTCACAGGTTCGACAGCCAATACAGACCGTCGAGTCAGCAATTACAAAACGGTTCACCGGGTTATCCTCTGGTGATAGTCATTTTTGACGAAAAACTGTCTTGTCGACACTTCTCGACACACGGGGGGTCAGGCCACGTTCGCTGAGGTATTTCCGTCCATCAGCTGCTTCAGGTTGACCGGGAGATCGTGTTCAACGGCGGTGTACAGGCCGTTATAAACCGGGGCGATTTTTTCCAGATAGTGCTCCAGTACCTGCTGGCGATCGCGGTTGCTGACGTGGCCGTCCACCATGCCGTCAGCCATCAGCTGCGCCTTCGCAATACACTGTTTTTCACCATCTTTTGTCTCGAGGTAGTACTCAATGGTGTGGCTGTTGAAGTTATCCGCCAGGGTGACGTTGATGGTGAAATGGCCGAAGAGGACAAAGCGCATATCCCCCTGCGCCGCGCAGCTCATCGCGTGGTGAAGACGCGCTTTCGACAACGTAATGCCCTGAACCAGCGAGTTGCAGTAAAGGTGCCACTGATCCTGTAACTGTTGATGACGCTGCGCGATGTAATCTGCTTTTTCGCTGATTTCCCAAATAGTCATAGAAGGTATCCGTTTAATGGAGATAGCGGCTGTTAAGCAGATTCCATGCCAGTTTTTATTTTGCTGATTTTAAAGGGATTAAACTGAAAAACTGCTGTCATCACCGCGGTGTCGACGTGTCATTTCGACAGCGTTGACATCGTCACGCCTTAACAAAAATCAAGCTGGCACTGTTATTGCATTACCGGGGCAATTCATTGAGGAGGCGTCATGCACGAAATCACCCTCTGCCAGCGGGCTCTGGAACTTATCGAACAGCATGCAGTGCAAAACCACGCGAAGCGCGTCACCGGCGTCTGGCTGAAGGTCGGAGCGTTTTCCTGCGTCGAGACCAGCGCCCTGACCTTCTGTTTTGAGCTGGTCTGCCGCGGCACGCTGGCGGAAGGCTGCGAACTGCATATTGAAGAGCAGCAGGCGGAGTGCTGGTGCGAGCAGTGTCAGCAGTACGTCACCCTGCTGTCATCGAAGGTACAGCGCTGCCCGCAGTGTCAGAGCGGCGGTCTGCGCATCGTGGCGGATGACGGCATGCAGATCCAACGCCTCGAAATCGAGAAGGAGTAAAGTATGTGTAGTACCTGCGGTTGCGCCGAAGGCAACCTGTATATAGAAGGGGATGAACACCGCCCCCACTCCGCGTTTCGCTCCGCGCCCTTTTCCCCTGCCCCGCGCCCTGCGGCAGCCCTGACCGGCATTACCTTTGCGCCGCAACGCTCCGATGCGGGCGACCTGCATTACGGCCACGGCGAAGCGGGCATCCACGCGCCGGGCATGAGCCAACGCCAGATGCTGGAGGTGGAAATCAACGTGCTGGACAAAAATAACCAGCTCGCCGCCCGCAACCGCGCCCGCTTTGCCACCCGCACACAGCTGGCGCTGAACCTGGTCTCCAGCCCCGGTTCCGGTAAAACCACGCTGCTGACCGAAACGCTCAAACGCCTCAACGGGCGCGTCTCCTGCGCGGTGATCGAGGGCGACCAGCAAACGGTAAACGACGCGGCGCGCATCCGCGAAACCGGCACCCCGGCAATTCAGGTTAACACCGGCAAAGGCTGCCACCTGGATGCGCAGATGATTGCCGACGCCGCCCCGCGCCTGCCGCTGGCGGATAACGGCATCCTGTTTATTGAAAACGTCGGCAACCTCGTCTGCCCGGCGAGCTTCGATCTGGGTGAACGACACAAGGTGGCGGTGCTTTCGGTGACCGAAGGCGAAGACAAGCCGCTGAAGTACCCGCATATGTTCGCCGCGGCATCCCTGATGCTGCTGAACAAAGTCGACCTGCTGCCGTACCTGAATTTCGACGTGGATAAGTGCCTGGCGTATGCCCGCGAGGTGAACCCGGAGATTGAGATCCTGCTGGTCTCCGCCACGCGCGGCGACGGCATGGACGGCTGGTTACGCTGGCTGGAGAACGAACGATGTGCATAGGCGTACCGGGACAAATCCATTCCCTCAACGGTAATCAGGCCAAAGTCGAGGTCTGCGGCATCCTGCGCGACGTCGACCTGACGCTGGTGGGCAGCACCGATGAAACGGGCGCGTCGCGTCTCGGCCAGTGGGTGCTGGTACACGTGGGGTTTGCCATGAGCGTGATTAACGAAGCGGAAGCCCGCGACACGCTGGATGCGTTGCAAAACATGTTCGACGTGGAGCCGGACGTCGGCGCGCTGCTGTACGGCGAGGAGCGGTAATCATGCGTTACGTTGATGAATACCGCGCGCCGGAGCAGGTGCTGCAGCTTATCGGACACCTCAAAACGCGCGCGGCGCGGCTGGACTACACCAAAGAAAAGCCGCTGCGGATCATGGAGGTGTGCGGCGGGCACACGCACGCGATCTTTAAATTTGGCCTCGACCAGCTGCTGCCGGAGAACATTGAGTTTATCCACGGCCCCGGCTGCCCGGTCTGCGTGCTGCCAATGGGACGCATCGACAGCTGTATCGAGATTGCCAGCCGGCCCGACGTCATATTCTGCACCTTTGGCGACGCGATGCGCGTGCCCGGGAAAAACGGCTCGCTGCTGCAGGCGAAAGCGCGCGGGGCCGACATCCGGATCGTCTATTCGCCGATGGATGCCCTGACGCTGGCAGCGGATAACCCCGCGCGCAAGGTGGTATTTTTTGGCCTGGGGTTTGAAACCACCATGCCCGCGACGGCCATCACGCTGCAGCAGGCGAAAGCGCGCGGCGTCGATAACTTTTTCTTCTTCTGCCAGCACATTACGCTTATCCCTACCCTGCGCAGCCTGCTGGAAGCGCCAGGCAACGGCATTGACGCCTTTCTGGCACCGGGCCACGTCAGCATGGTGATTGGCACAGACGCCTACGGTTTTATCGCTGAACAGTACAATCGTCCGTTAGTGGTGGCTGGTTTCGAACCACTTGATCTACTGCAAGGTGTCACCATGCTGGTTGAGCAGAAAATAGCGGCCCTGAGCGCGGTCGAAAACCAGTACCGCCGCGTGGTGCCGGATGCCGGCAATGAACGGGCTCAGCGTGCCATTGCGGAGGTGTTCAGCGTCGAAGGCGACAGCGAGTGGCGAGGACTGGGGCTGATTGCCGAATCCGGCGTGCGCCTGACGCCAGCCTATCGCGCGTTCGACGCCGAAGCGCATTTCCGCCCGCAGCCGCAGCAGGTTTGCGACGATCCCCGGGCCCGCTGTGGCGAGGTGCTCACCGGCAAATGCAAACCGCATCAGTGCCCGTTATTTGGCAAAACCTGTAACCCGCAAACGGCGTTTGGCGCGCTGATGGTCTCCTCCGAAGGGGCATGCGCCGCGTGGTATCAATATCGCAACCAGGAGTGTGAAGCATGAACACGGTGGAAATGGCGCACGGAAGCGGTGGACAGGCGATGCAGCAGTTGATTAACCGGCTGTTCATGGAGGCCTTTAACAACCCCTGGCTCGCCGAGCAGGAAGACCAGGCGCGCATTGACCTCGCCACCCTCACCGCCCAGGGCGACCGGCTGGCCTTCTCCACCGACAGCTACGTCATCGATCCGCTGTTCTTTCCCGGCGGCGATATCGGCAAGCTCGCCGTCTGCGGCACGGCCAACGACGTGGCCGTCAGCGGCGCCATTCCCCGCTACCTCTCCTGCGGATTCATCCTTGAAGAGGGTCTGCCGATGGAGACGCTCTCGGCGGTGGTGAACAGCATGGCACACACCGCGCGCGAGGCGGGTATCGCTATCGTCACCGGGGACACCAAAGTGGTCCAGCGCGGTGCGGCCGATAAGCTGTTTATCAACACCGCCGGAATGGGGGCTATCCCCGCCAACATTCACTGGGGCGCACAGCGGCTTAGCGCGGGCGACGTGCTGCTGGTAACCGGCACGCTGGGCTGCCACGGAGCGACTATCCTTAACCTGCGCGAAGGCTTAGGGCTGGACGGTGAACTGCGCAGCGACTGCGCGGTGCTCACCCCGCTGATTCAGACGCTGTGTGCTATTCCCGGCGTTAAGGCCTTGCGCGATGCCACCCGCGGCGGGGTGAATGCGGTGGTTCACGAATTCGCCGCAAGCAGCGGGTGCGGAATTGAACTGACCGAGCGTGGCCTGCCTGTAAAAGCTGCCGTGCGCGGGCTGTGCGAACTATTGGGACTTGACCCACTGAACTTTGCTAACGAAGGCAAGCTGGTGATCGGCGTGGAACGCGCGGCGGCGGAAGCCGTTCTTGCAGAGCTGCGCGCGCATCCATTAGGGAAAGAGGCCGCCATCATCGGCGAAGTGGTTGAGCGCAAGGGGGTGCGCCTGACCGGACTTTACGGCGTGAAGCGCACGCTGGACCTGCCGCACGCGGAACCCTTACCCCGAATTTGCTAGAGCCGCGCCATAAGCGGTCAGCACTGAATGTCTCTTTTTTGCCAGTTTCTATTGGAAAGCAATAATGCCGTATACACCGATGAGCGATCTTGGACAGCAGGGCCTGTTTGATATCACGCGTACACTTTTACAGCAGCCCGATCTCGGCGCGCTGAGCGATGCCCTGACGCGGCTGGTCAGGCAATCAGCGCTGGCCGACAGCGCGGCGATTGTACTGTGGCATAGCGGAACGCACCGCGCGAGCTACTACTCAACGCGCGATAATGGCAAAACGTTTGAGTACGAAGACGAAACGTATCTCGCGCATGGCCCGGTGCGCCGTATTCTCTCCCGTCCGGAAGCGCTGCACTGCAACTTTGAGGAGTTTCGGATGGCGTGGCCGCGGCTCGCGGAGAGCAATCTCTACCAGCCGTTCGGCCACTACAGCATGCTGCCGCTCGCGGCGGAGGGACATATTTTTGGTGGCTGCGAGTTTATTCGCACGACCGACCAGCCCTGGAGCGAGGCGGAATACGAGCGTCTGCACACCTTTACCCAGATTGTGGCCGTCGTCGCGGAGCAGATCCAAAGCCGCGTGACCAATAACGTGGATTACGACCTGCTGAGCCGCGAGCGCGACAACTTCCGCATTCTGGTCGCCATCACCAACGCCGTGCTGTCGCGCCTTGATATGGACGAGCTGGTCAGCGAAGTGTCGAAAGAGATCCACCACTATTTCAAAATCGATGCCATCAGCATCGCGCTGCGCGGCCATCGCAAGGGCAAGCTGAACATCTACTCCACGCATTATCTGGATGAAGCCAACCCGGCGCACGAGCAGAGCGAAGTGGACGAAGCGGGCACCCTGTCTGAGCGGGTATTTAAAAGCAAAGAGATCCTGCTGCTCAACCTGAGCGAGCAGGACCCGGTGGCTCCGTACGAGCGGATGCTGTTTAACACCTGGGGCAACAAGATTCAGACCCTGTGCCTGCTTCCCCTGATGTCCGGCAACACCATGCTGGGGGTGCTGAAGCTGGCGCAGTGTGATGAAGCCGTGTTTACCACCGCCAACCTGAAGCTGCTGCGCCAGATCGCCGAGCGTATCTCCATCGCGCTGGATAACGCCCTCGCCTATCAGGAGATCCACCGCCTGAAAGAGCGGCTGGTGGATGAGAACCTGGCCCTGACCGAACAGCTCAACAACGTGGACAGCGAGTTTGGTGAAATCATCGGGCGCAGCGACGCCATGTACAGCGTGCTCAAGCAGGTTGAGATGGTGGCGCAAAGCGACAGCACGGTGCTGATCCTTGGCGAAACCGGTACGGGTAAAGAGCTGATTGCCCGCGCCATCCACAACCTGAGCAACCGCAACAGCCGTCGGATGGTGAAGATGAACTGCGCGGCGATGCCTGCAGGCCTGCTGGAAAGCGACCTGTTCGGCCACGAGCGCGGTGCATTCACCGGGGCCAGCAGCCAGCGGCTGGGCCGTTTTGAGCTGGCGGACAAGAGCTCGCTGTTTCTCGACGAAGTGGGCGATATGCCGCTGGAGCTACAGCCGAAACTGCTGCGCGTCCTGCAGGAGCAGGAGTTTGAACGTCTTGGCAGCAACAAGCTTATCCAGACTGACGTGCGGCTGATTGCCGCCACCAACCGCGACCTGAAAAAAATGGTTGCCGACCGCGAGTTTCGCAGCGATCTCTACTATCGCCTGAACGTCTTCCCGATCTTCCTGCCGCCGCTGCGCGAGCGCCCGGAAGATATTCCCTTGCTGGTCAAAGCGTTTACCGCCAAGATCGCGCGTCGGATGGGTCGAAATATCGACAGCATTCCTGCCGAGACGTTACGTACCCTTTCATCGATGGAGTGGCCCGGCAACGTGCGCGAGCTGGAAAACGTCATCGAGCGTGCGGTGCTGCTGACGCGCGGCAATGTGCTGCAGCTCTCCCTGCCTGAAGTGACGCTGCCTGACGTGACCGTACCCGCCGCCGAGACGGCGAAAGAGGGAGAAGATGAATATCAGCTCATTATGCGCGTACTCAAAGAGACCAACGGCGTGGTCGCCGGGCCAAAAGGTGCCGCCCAGCGTTTAGGGTTAAAACGCACTACCCTGCTGTCGCGCATGAAGCGTCTCGGGATCGATAAAGAGAGCCTGGTTTAAGCCCCCAATCCGGCGGTGTTTTTCTGGCACCGCCTTTCGTTACCCTGCGCAATTGTCCCTCATTGACACAAAATCGTTTCCTCTGTATAAAATTCCGCCTTAATAATGAGTTTCATTTGCATCAATAATAATATTAATCAAGGGTAGCGTTTCATGAAGAAGGTCATCTGCGCGTTAGGCCTGGCGGTTGCGTCGGTCAGTTCTGCTCTGGCAACCACATATCCTCTGACGATTGAAAACTGTGGCTATAAAGAGACATTCACCAAAGCGCCGGAACGCGTCGTGGCTCTGGGTCAGAATACCGTCGAAATTCTGCTCCTGCTGGGGCTGGAAGATAAGGTGAAGGCCAGCGCCTTCTGGCCGACGAAAGTGCTGCCGCAGCTGGCGGACCAGAACGCAAAAATCAAAACCCTGACGGTCGAAATCCCTACCCTTGAATCCGTGCTTGCGCAAAATCCCGACTTTGTCCCCGCGCAGTCACCGCTGCTGCTGGGGCCAGAAAGCAAGGTCGCAAAACGCGACGATCTGATGACCCTGGGCGTGAACAGCTACGTGTCCCCGGGCATGTGTGCGACCAAAAAAGCCACCGGCGATATGTACGGCAGCCGCCAGAAACTGTGGGATATGACGTATCTCTATCAGGAGATTGAGGATTTCGCCAAAATCTTTAACGTTGAAGACCGCGGTCAGGCCGTGATTGCCGATTTCAAAAAACGTGAGGCCGACTTGCGTAAGGAATTCGGCAAGAACAAAAAAGACCTATCGTTTGTCTTCTGGTTCTCCAGCTCATCCCCCTCTGCGGACGCCTACGTAGGCGGTAAAAATAGCCCCTCCGGGTTTATCGCCAGCCTGATGGGCGGACATAACGCCATCACCTCCGAGACCGAATGGCCAACCGTGGGCTGGGAAAGCATTATTGCCGCCAATCCGGATGTGATTGTGGTCTCGAGCCTGGATCGCAACCGCTGGGCGCTGGATAACGCGGAAGAGAAAATCAAATTCCTGAAAAGCGATCCGGCCGTCAGCCAGCTGGACGCGGTGAAAAAAGGCCATATCGTGGTGATGGACGGTCAGGCCATGAACCCGACAATTCGCACGATTTACGGGGCTGAGCAGGTTGGCGAACAGCTCAGAAAACTGGGGCTGCACTGATGACCACCGCTGTCCTTCAGGCCAGGCAGAGCCTGGTTCTGACGACCTCGTGTTTGCTCGCCTTTGTCCTGCTATTTCTGGTTATCGCGCTGAGCGTCAGCGTCGGCGAGCTGTCCATCCCGCTGGATAACGTGTTTTACGCCATCAGCAATAAAATGGGGCTCACCGAGGTTCCGCTCACTCGCATCTATGAAAGCGTCATCTGGGACTTTCGCCTGAGCCGCGCGCTGGTGGCGGCCTGCTGCGGCGCGGGGCTGGCCATCTGCGGGGCCGTATTGCAGAGCCTGCTGAAGAACGCGCTGGCGGAACCCTACGTGCTCGGCGTGTCCGCGGGCGCGTCGACCGGGGCGGTTTCTGTTGTCGTATTGGGGATCGGCACCGGTGCGGTCTCCCTTTCTGCCGGTGCCTTCGCCGGGGCGTTCGCCGCATTTGCGTTTGTCGCGTTTCTGACGAACGGGGCGCGCGGCGGGAATGAACGTACGATTCTGGCAGGCGTCGCCGCCTCGCAGCTTTTTAACGCCATTACCGCCTACACCATTAGCACCTCCGCCAGTGCCCAGCAGGCGCGCGACGTGATGTTCTGGCTGCTGGGCAGCTTCAGCGGCGTACGCTGGCCTGAATTCCAGCTGGCACTGGTCGTGGTGCTGATTGGGTTAGCCGTGTGCCTCTACTATTCCCGGGCGCTGGATGCCTTTACGTTCGGTGATGACGCCGCAGCGTCGCTGGGCATTGCTGTCCCCTGGGTGCGCCTGGCGCTCTTTACCACCACCGCGCTGATCACCGCGACCATCGTCAGCATGGCGGGGTCAATCGGCTTTGTCGGGCTGGTGGTGCCGCACGTCATGCGTTTCCTGTTCGGGCCGCTGCACCGCACGCTGCTGATTGCCAGCGCGCTGGCAGGCGCGATCCTGATGGTGCTGGCAGACATTGCCTCGCGCATGCTGATTGCGCCGCAAAGCCTGCCCGTCGGCGTGGTCACCGCGCTGGTTGGCGTTCCGTTCTTTGCCGTGATTATCTACCGCTCAAGGAATAAGTGATGAGCATCCGCGCTGAAAATATTACCTGGAAGGTCGGCAAAAAAGTCATCGTTAATGACGTCTCGCTGAAGGTTTCCCGGGGCGAAACGGTAGGACTGCTTGGCCCTAACGGCTGCGGTAAATCGTCTCTTTTACGTATCCTCGCGGGGCTGCGTCGCCCGGATGCGGGCTGTGTGACGCTGGACGGCCAGGACATCTCTCGTATTGCCAAAAAGCAGCTGGCCCGCCGGGTCGCCTTCGTGGAGCAGCACGGCATGACTGACGCCAACATGCGCGTGCGCGACGTGGTCAAACTCGGGCGGATTCCGCACCACTCCGCCTTTTCCAACTGGAGCACGCACGATGACGAAACCGTCACCGCCGCTCTGCAGCGCGTGGATATGCTGGATAAAAGCGACCAGGGGTGGCTGAGCCTCTCCGGCGGTGAGCGCCAGCGCGTCCAAATTGCCCGCGCGCTGGCCCAGACCCCGACGGAAATCCTGCTGGATGAACCAACAAACCACCTGGACATTCATCATCAGATGCAGCTGATGCAGTTGATCAGCGAATTACCGGTCACCAGCATTGTCGCTATCCACGATCTCAACCACGCCTCGATGTTCTGCGACTCGCTGATTGTGATGCAGAAAGGGCAAATTGTGGCGACAGGGACACCGCAGGACATCCTGTCCGAGTCGTTGCTCTGGGACGTCTTCCGGGTCAAAACCAAAATCGAGATCTCGCCGTTCCATGGCAAAAAACACATTCACTTTATCGTTTAGGGGCGAGTGACCAACGATGCCCCTTCGCCCTGCCACCACGCTCTGGCCGCCCGTTTTACTGGGTAGCCAGTTTGTTTTTAACATCGGCTTTTACGCCGTTGTCCCCTTCCTGGCGATATTCCTGCGCGACGATATGCTGCTCTCCGGCGGGCTGATCGGGCTGATCCTCGGCCTGCGCACGTTCTCTCAGCAGGGGATGTTTATCGTCGGCGGCGCGCTCTCGGACCGGTTTGGCGCGAAAATCGTTATCCTGAGCGGGTGCATTATTCGCGTCACGGGGTATCTGCTGCTGGCGCTTGGTGAATCGCTGTGGCCGATTATTCTGGGCGCGTGCCTGACGGGGGTGGGCGGCGCGCTGTTTTCTCCTTCTATTGAGGCATTGCTGGCGAAAGCAGGCACGAATAGCGAGGCGAAAGGTAAACGAAGCCGGGCGGAGTGGTTCGCGCTCTTTGCGGTCTGCGGGGAACTCGGTGCGGTACTGGGCCCGGTTGCCGGCGCCCTGCTCACCGGCCTGGGCTTTCGCCAGGTGGCGCTGGCGGGCGCTGGCGTCTTTCTCGTTGCGCTGGTGGTTCTCTACTTTTGCCTACCCGCGTCACGCCACGCTGCGCGGACGCTAAAACTCGTTCCCTGGTGGACGACCTTTCGCCAGCCCCGCTTTGTCGCCTTTATCATTGCCTATAGCTCGTGGCTTTTAAGCTATAACCAGCTCTATCTGGCGCTGCCAGTAGAGATCCAGCGCTCCGGCGGTAACGAGAAAGATCTCGGCCCGCTTTTTATGCTGGCCTCTGTACTGATTGTTGCTTTACAGCTGCCGCTGGCGCGATTCGCCCGGCGCGTGGGCGCGGTGAGGATCCTGCCGGTGGGCTTTTTATTCCTCTCCGCCGCCTTTGCAAGCGTGGCAATGTTTGCGCCGACGGCACCGCCTGAAGGCTGGCTGCGCCTGCTGCCGTCGGTCTGTTTCGTGACGCTGTTGACGCTGGGACAGATGCTGCTGGTACCCTCGGCTAAGGACCTGGTCCCCCGGTTTGCCGAGGAGTCCACGCTGGGGGCGCACTACGGCGCACTCGCCACCGCCGGAGGCATTGCGGTACTGGCCGGGAATTTGCTGTTTGGCAGCCTGCTGGATCGCGCGCTGGTGCCCTCAACGCAGGCGATGCTCCCCTGGCTGCTGCTGGCCCTCTTCCCGCTCTGCAGCGCGCTGGCCCTTAACGTGATTTGCCGCCCGCTCAGAAGCTGAACCGGTCACTTTTTCGGACGATACTTTTCCGGCAGTTCCGGTACGGGACGACGGTCATCCATCAGATGGCGGACGGTCAGAATGGGGTGACGCCAGAGCATTCGCGGGCCTGCCCAGCGCATAATCTGCTTCATCTCTTCGCGTTTTGCAGGCTGGTAGCAGTGGACCGGACACTGTTTACAGGCGGGCTTTTCCTCCCCGAAAACGCATTTATCCAGACGCTTATCGGCATAGGCATTTAGCGCCTGATAGTGCCCCTCTTCCACAGAGGCCTGAGGACACTGCTTCTGATACAGCGCGATCATTTTCGCGATGGTCTCTTTTTCGCGTGAAATTCGTTTACCGGACATAGCGACTTACCGAACAATAAAGTGCAAAAATAATACACCTTTCAATGCGGGATTTCAGTTATTGCATGTCGTTTTCTGAAGCCTGATTCCAGTTTTAGCCCTGCAAGGCCCAACCATCACTGGTATTTTATACAGGCATCAGTAATGACTTTTATCCGTGTTGTCGGGAGACCCTATGCAAGAACTCGCTATCAACAAACCCTATCGCCATTTAACAGTGGGATATTTCAGAAAGCGCCATGAAGACCGCAATACCAAGATACCGAAGCGCTACAGCGTGCATGCGGCGCTGAGCTTAAAAGGTGACTGGCTTGAAAAGGCAGGGTTTACCACCCACTCCCGGGTGCGAGTGGGTGTGGAGCATGGAAAAATCGTCATTGAGCTCATGTCGGAAGATGCCTCGTAAAGCGGCGACATTTTTCTGCGCCGTACCTTTTTTTCATGCGACAATAGAAGGAACAAACGGCCACTGAGCCGCTCAAAACGGTTTATATTCAAAGAAATGGACATCATAACTCCATGAGCACACTCGACAATTTCGACGCACATACGCCGATGATGCAGCAGTATCTGAAGCTGAAGGCACAGCATCCGGAAATCCTGCTGTTCTATCGTATGGGCGATTTTTACGAGCTGTTTTATGACGATGCCAAACGCGCATCGCAGCTGCTCGACATCTCGCTGACCAAACGTGGCGCATCGGCTGGTGAACCCATTCCAATGGCCGGTATACCCCACCACGCGGTAGAAAACTACCTGGCGAAACTGGTGAATCAGGGTGAGTCTGTCGCCATCTGCGAACAGATCGGCGACCCCGCGACCTCAAAAGGTCCGGTGGAACGCAAGGTCGTGCGCATCGTCACGCCGGGCACCATCAGTGATGAAGCCCTGCTTCAGGAGCGCCAGGATAACCTGCTGGCCGCGCTGTGGCAGGACGGCAAAGGCTTTGGCTACGCGACGCTGGACATCAGCTCCGGGCGTTTTCGTCTGAGTGAACCGGCTGACCGAGAAACAATGGCAGCCGAACTGCAGCGCACCAACCCGGCAGAACTGCTCTACGCCGAAGATTTCGCCGAAATGTCGCTGATTGAAGGCCGTCGCGGGTTGCGCCGCCGTCCGCTGTGGGAATTCGAAATTGATACCGCGCGCCAGCAGCTGAATCTGCAGTTTGGCACCCGCGATCTGATTGGCTTTGGCGTTGAAAATGCCCCGCGCGGGCTGTGTGCGGCAGGTTGCCTCCTGCAGTACGTAAAAGATACCCAGCGCACCGCCCTGCCGCATATCCGCTCTATCACCATGGAGCGCCAGCAGGACAGCATCATCATGGATGCCGCCACGCGCCGTAACCTGGAGATCACCCAGAACCTGGCGGGCGGCGTAGAAAATACGCTCGCGTCGGTCCTCGACAATACGGTAACGCCAATGGGCAGCCGTATGCTGAAACGCTGGCTGCATATGCCGATTCGCGATACCGCTACGCTGGTTTGCCGTCAGCAGACGATTGCCGCCCTGCAGGATCGCTATACCGAGCTGCAGCCGGTCCTGCGTCAGGTGGGCGATCTGGAACGTATCCTGGCCCGTCTGGCGCTGCGCACGGCGCGACCGCGCGATCTTGCGCGGATGCGTCATGCTTTCCAGCAGCTGCCGGAACTGCGTGCGCAGCTGAGCGACGTTGACAGCGCGCCGGTACAGAAACTCCGCGAAACCATGGGCGAATTTACCGAACTCCGCGAGCTGCTTGAACGCGCCATTATTGATGCGCCTCCGGTTCTCGTGCGCGATGGCGGCGTGATTGCCCCGGGCTACAACGAGGAGCTGGACGAATGGCGCGCGCTGGCCGACGGCGCGACGGACTACCTTGATAAGCTGGAGATCCGCGAGCGCGAGCGTCTTGGGCTCGACACCCTGAAGGTGGGGTATAACGCGGTTCACGGTTACTACATTCAAATCAGCCGCGGGCAGAGCCATCTGGCGCCGATTCACTACGTGCGCCGCCAGACGTTGAAAAACGCTGAACGCTACATCATTCCCGAGCTGAAAGAGTACGAGGACAAAGTTCTCACCTCGAAAGGCAAAGCGTTGGCGCTGGAAAAACAGCTCTATGAAGAGCTGTTTGACATGCTGATGCCGCACCTGGCCGACCTGCAGCTGAGCGCCAGCGCGCTGGCGGAACTGGACGTGCTGGTGAACCTGGCCGAACGCGCGGAAACACTGAACTACACCTGCCCGACCTTTACCGACAAGCCCGGCATTCGCATCACTGAAGGCCGTCACCCGGTGGTCGAGCGGGTGCTGAACGAACCGTTCATCGCCAACCCGCTGAGCCTGTCGCCGCAGCGAAGAATGCTGATCATTACCGGTCCGAACATGGGCGGTAAGAGTACCTATATGCGTCAAACGGCGCTGATTGCGCTGCTCGCGTATATCGGCAGCTACGTCCCGGCGCAAAACGTGGAGATTGGCCCCATCGACCGTATTTTTACCCGCGTCGGGGCTGCGGACGATCTGGCGAGCGGTCGCTCAACCTTCATGGTCGAAATGACCGAAACGGCTAACATTCTGCATAACGCGACGGAGCACAGCCTGGTGCTGATGGACGAAGTCGGACGCGGAACGTCAACCTACGATGGCCTGTCGCTGGCCTGGGCCTGTGCGGAAAGCCTCGCGAATAAAATCAAGGCCATGACGCTGTTCGCCACCCACTACTTCGAGCTGACGCAGTTGCCGGAGAAAATGGAAGGCGTGGCTAACGTCCACCTTGATGCGCTGGAGCACGGCGACACCATCGCCTTTATGCACACGGTGCAGGATGGCGCGGCAAGCAAGAGCTATGGTCTGGCCGTTGCGGCGCTGGCCGGTGTACCGAAAGAGGTGATCAAGCGCGCGCGTCAGAAACTGCGTGAGCTGGAAAGCCTGTCACCGAATGCGGCGGCGACGCAGATCGATGGTACGCAGATGTCGCTGCTGGTGCCAGCGGAAGAGACATCGCCTGCAGTGGAAGCGCTGGAGAATCTCGATCCTGATTCCCTGACGCCGCGTCAGGCGCTGGAGTGGATTTATCGGTTGAAGAGTCTGGTTTAGTTTTCTGCGGTCTTTGCCCGGTGGCGCTGCGCTTACCGGGCCTACGAGTTTTGTAGGCCGGGTAAGGCGAAGCCGCCACCCGGCAAAACAGACCGCACAATATTATCGCCCGGTAAGCGCAGCGCCACCGGGCTTTTTTTTAGAGCAGCGGCGGGATTGTCGGCACCTGCGGCGCCTCGTCAATATCCTTCTGCGTCATGCGGAACGCTTCCGGGTAGTGCTCGCGGCTGGTACGACGCAGCGGTTCGGTATCGCGCCAGGTATACAGACAATGCTGGCACTGGTAAACGGTCCAGACCCCTTTCACCGGTGACGTCGCCATCACTTCAATATGCTCATCGGCACAACGTGGACAAATCATCTTTTCCTCCTTATTGGCGTGCAGCCAGCATCGCGGTCAGTTTTTCAGCCCAGGCTTTGGTTTCAGGCAGATCCTGAACCGGCTGGCTATAGTGGCCCCGGGTGTCCGGTGCGACAGGCGTGGTCGCATCAATAATCAGTTTGTCGGTAATGCCCGCCGGGCTGGATCCCGGATCGAGTTCAAGCACCGACATGTTCGGCAGTTGCACCAGATCGCCTGCCGGGTTGACCTTCGATGACAGCGCCCACATCACCTGCGGGAGGTTGAACGGGTCGACATCCTCATCCACCATGATCACCATCTTCACGTAGCCCAGGCCGTGCGGCGTGGTCATGGCGCGCAAGCCAACCGCGCGGGCGAAGCCGCCGTAACGCTTTTTGGTGGAGATGATCGCCAGCAGACCGTGGGTGTACATCGCGTTTACCGCCTGCACTTCCGGGAACTCCGCTTTCAGCTGCTGGTAGAGCGGCACGCAGGTGGCTGGCCCCATCAGATAATCAATCTCGGTCCACGGCATGCCGAGGTAAAGGGATTCGAAAATCGGTTTGGTGCGGTAAGAAACTTTGTCGATACGCACAACCGTCATGTTACGGCCACCGGAGTAGTGGCCGGTAAACTCGCCGAACGGCCCTTCAATTTCGCGCTTACGGCCTTCAATCACCCCTTCCAGGATCACTTCAGAACCCCACGGCACATCAAAGCCGGTCAGCGGCGCGGTGGCAATCGGGTACGGGCTTTCACGGAGCGCACCGGCCATTTCATATTCCGACTGATCGTATTTCAGCGGCGTCGCGCCCATCAGGGTGATGATCGGGTCGTTGCCCAGCGTAATCGCAATCGGCAGGTCTTCGCCGCGCTCTTCCGCTTTGTGCAGATGCAGAGCGATATCGTGCATCGGCACCGGCTGCAGGCCGAGCTTGCGCTTGCCCTTCACTTCCATGCGGTAGATGCCAACGTTCTGCTTGCCGAAGTTATCCGGGTCGAGCGGATCGCGCGAGACAACGCACGCTTTGTCGAGATAAAAACCACCGTCCCCGTCGTTCAGGCGGAACAGCGGCAGGATGTCGAACAGGTTAATGTCTTCACCGTCCACCGTATTCTGCGCCCAGGCCGGGTTGGCGCGGCGCTCTGGCGCAATCGGGAATTTATCCCAGCGGCGAATAAACTCGTCGATCTGCTTTTTCACCGGCGTGTTCGCAGGCAGCCCCATCGAAATAGCGTGATTTTGCCAGGAGCCGATGGTGTTCATCACCACGCGGGCATCGGTAAAGCCGCGAATATTGTCGAACCACAGCGCGGGCGCGCCGTCACCGATGCGGCCGGTCGCGTTGGCTGCCGCCGCCAGATCCGGCTCGGCGTTTACCTCTTCCTCAATTTTCAGCAGTTGCCCTTGCTCATCGAGCGCCTGCAGGAAGCTTCTCAGATCATCAAATGCCATCTTTATTCTCCTGTGAAAAATGTTTCGCCTCCCGCAACCCGTTCCAGCGACGCGCCTTTTTATGCTCCAGGCCAAACTGGTCGAGCACGCGGGTCACAATATGCTGGGTAATGTCATCGGCGGTTTGCGGGTGGTTGTAGTACGCAGGCATGGGCGGCACCATCGCCACGCCCATGCGGGAGAGCGCCAGCATGTTCTCCAGATGAATGGTGCTGAGCGGCGTTTCACGGGGCACCAGTACCAGCTTACGCCCCTCTTTCAGCACCACATCCGCCGCACGGCCCACCAGCCCTTCGGCATAGCCCGCGCGGATCCCGGCCAGCGTTTTCATGCTGCAGGGAATGACGATCATGCCGTCGGTACGAAACGAGCCGGAGGAGATGGTGGCGGCCTGGTCAGCCGGGCTGTGGACGACGTCAGCCAGGGCAGCAACGTCCTGGGCGGTGTAAGGCGTTTCCAGCTCAATGGTGGTTTTTGCCCACTTCGACATCACCAGATGCGTCTCTACTTCCGGCATTTCCCGCAGCGCCTGCAGCAGCGCCACGCCCAGCGGAGCACCCGTCGCCCCCGTCATTCCCACGATCAATCTCATTCATCACCTCAATCAATTTGTTCGTGTACGAACATTGTAGGTAAACTACTCCCGGATTGTTTTTCTGACAAGATCGTTCGTACACGATCACACAAAATGCTAAAAAATGCCGCATTATCATCCTGGACTTTAGCGGCTATCATAGGGGGTGATTTTTTCTGTCGGAGTGTTCATGGAACTAAGACAAGAGGCGTTCCACCTGTTACGTCAGCTTTTTCAACAGCATACCGCGAAGTGGCAACATGCCCTGCCGGAACTGACCAAGCCGCAGTATGCGGTGATGCGCTCAATTGCCGAGCATCCGGGCATTGAACAGGTGGCATTGACTGAAGTCGCGGTCAGCACGAAAGCGACCCTGGCGGAAATGCTGAGCCGCATGGAGGCGCGCGGGCTGGTCAAACGCGAGCACGACCCTGCGGATAAGCGCCGTCGCTTTGTCTTCCTCACGCCAGAAGGTGAGGCCCTGCTTGCAGACTGTAAGCCGGTAGGCAATGAGGTTGATGAGGCCTTTTTAGGACGCCTTAACAAGGCCGAGCGGGAGCAGTTCTCTGCGCTCATCAAAAAGATGATGCACGATTAACTCACGCTGGTGCGCATAAAATCGATAAAGGTGCGCACTTTTGCGGGCACATGCCGGGCATCAGGATAGACCGCATAGATCCCCTGCCGCGCAAAGGTATACTCCGGTAAAATCGTCACCAGCGTTCCCGCATCAAGCGCATCGCGCACCAGCCATTCCGGCAGTAACGCCACCCCACCGCCTGCGAGCGCAAAAGCCATAAGGGCCTGAGCGCTGTCGGCAAACAAACGCGGCGCCTTTTTTATCTCCAGCACGTCAGGCGCACCGCGGGCATCTTTCACCTGCCAGCGCAGCGGCGAGGCTAAGCGCTCGTGGATAATCCAGTCGGCCTGCGCCAGCTGTGCAAGCGATTCGATCGGGTTTCTCGCAAGCCACTCGGGCGTCGCGACGGGGAGAATAGAAAAGTGAGAAATCAGTGCGGCGTGGTTGCGCGAATCAACAAGCGTACCCAGCCGGATGGCCACGTCAAAGCGCTCCGAGATAAGGTCTGCGTGCAGTGACGACGAAACATGTCGGACGCGAAGATCCGTGTGTTGCTGGCTAAACCTGGCCAGCAGCGGCACCACGACCCGGGCGCCATATTCAGGCGTGGTCGTGATCCGCAGTTCACCGGTGAGTCCCGCATGGTTCGCACGGACATCATCCTGCAGCCGTTCGGCCTCCTTCAGAAGCGCCACGCTGCGCTGATGAAAAAGCACGCCCGCCTCGGTTAGCGTCAGGCGGCGGGTGGAGCGCAGCAGCAGCGTAACGCCCAGCTCATCTTCAAGCTGGCGGATATTGAAGCTAACCACCGCTTTTGTCAGCCCCATCGCCTCGGCGGCGGCCGTAAAACTGCCGGTGTCGGCCACCGCGATAAACATCTGCGTCCGCTGCAGGTTAATCATCATCTCGCCCTTTACTGTCAAAATATTTTTGACAGTATATCGCGCTTTGTCAGGTTTATCCGTGATGCCCGAGCCGATACGATACGCCACCTCACCGGAGGATCCACCATGACGTATCGCAGCCAAGTTGCCGTTGTCTATCTGCTGGGCTTTTTTCTTGATTTGATCAACATGTTTATTGCCAGCGTCGCCTTTCCGGCGATGGCTCACGCCTTTAACACCACGCCTTCTGCCCTTGCCTGGGTCAGTAACGGCTACATTGCCGGCCTGACGCTGGCGATCCCGTTCAGCAGCCTGCTCTCGCGCCGCATCGGACCAAAGCGCGTCATCCTGCTTTCGCTTTTTCTGTTCAGCGCAGCCTCCGCAGCGGCGGGCCTGTCTGCAACGCTTGAAAGTCTGATCGCCTGGCGAGTGCTTCAGGGCGTGGGAGGAGGCTTACTGATCCCCGTTGGACAGGCGCTGACCTGGCAACAGTATAAGCCTCACGAGCGTGCCAGACTCTCCTCGGCGGTGATGCTGGTCGCGCTGCTTGCCCCGGCCTGCTCCCCGGCTATCGGGGGACTGCTGGTACAGACGCTAAGCTGGCGATGGATCTTTTTCGCCACGCTACCGGTCGCTATCGTGACCTTTGTTCTGGCCTGCCTGTGGCTTAAACACGAAATGCCTGCGATGAACGCGGCCAGACTGCTAAACCTGACCTTGCTCGCGGACCCGCTTTTGCGTTTTTCCATGCTTGTCTATATCTGCGTTCCTGGCGTATTTATTGGGGTGAACGTCACGGGCATGTTTTATCTTCAGAACGTGGCGAACATGAGCCCAGCCGCTACGGGCATGCTCATGCTGCCGTGGTCTGTGGCATCGTTTATCGCCATCACGGCAACGGGACGTTATTTTAACCGTATCGGCCCCCGCCCCCTGATCGTCATCGGCTGCCTGCTGCAGGCGACGGGCATTCTGCTTTTGATTGACGTCAGTTCGGCTACGCTGTTGCCTGCCGTCGCGTTTGCCCTGATGGGCGCCGGGGGAAGCCTGTGCAGCAGCACGGCTCAGAGCAGCGCGTTTCTGACAACGCGCCGGGACGAGATGCCGGATGCCAGCGCGCTGTGGAATCTCAATCGTCAATTGAGCTTTTTTGCCGGTGCCCTGCTGCTGGCGCAGGTGCTGAACCTGGCGCAGGCGTGGCTGACGCCACACGCCGCCTGGCACGGGATGTTTATTTTTGCCGCAGGCATGACCTTGCTGCCTGTACCGTACGTTTTTCGTCTTAACAATACGCAGGTGCTAAACCCGCTGCGACAGGAGAATTCATGACGCCTTTCGAACACGACATTATCGACCTCCACATTGCGCTTGAAGCATGGTTAGGCAAAGGTGAAGGCGAGGCCGACGCGCTGCTCGCCCGTTTCCAGCGCGATTTTCTGATGATCCCGCCGGGCGGTGTGCAGGTCGACTATAACGGCCTGGCCAGTTTTCTGGAAAAACAGCGCGGAAGCCGTCCCGGGCTGAAAATCGTCATTGACGAATTAACCACGATCCAGAGCGGCGAACGGGGTGCAGTGCTTCACTACCGGGAGACGCAAACCCGGCCAGACCTGCCCGTTAACGTGCGCTGGTCAACCGCGGTGCTTAATCAGGAAGGTGACAAAATAACCTGGCGTCTGCTGCACGAGACGGCGACGCAGCCGTAACACAAAAGAAAAAGGCCCGTCTCACGACGGGCCTTTTTTGACGAAAGGTTGCTTATTCGCGGAACAGCGCTTCGATATTCAGACCTTGCCCCTGCAGGATTTCACGCAGGCGGCGCAGACCTTCAACCTGAATCTGACGAACACGTTCACGGGTCAGGCCAATTTCGCGGCCGACGTCTTCCAGTGTCGCAGCTTCATACCCCAGTAAACCGAAACGACGCGCCAGCACTTCACGCTGTTTGGCGTTCAGTTCGAACAGCCATTTGACGATGCTCTGTTTCATGTCATCGTCCTGCGTGGTGTCTTCCGGACCGTTATCTTTTTCATCGGCCAGGATGTCCAGCAGCGCTTTTTCGGAGTCGCCACCCAGCGGGGTGTCAACGGAGGTAATGCGCTCGTTGAGACGCAGCATACGGCTTACGTCATCAACCGGTTTATCGAGTTGCTCGGCAATTTCTTCTGCGCTTGGCTCGTGGTCCAGCTTATGGGACAACTCGCGCGCGGTACGCAGATAGACGTTCAACTCTTTGACGATGTGAATCGGCAGGCGAATCGTACGGGTCTGGTTCATAATAGCCCGTTCGATGGTCTGACGAATCCACCAGGTCGCGTAGGTTGAGAAACGGAACCCGCGTTCCGGGTCAAACTTCTCAACTGCGCGGATGAGACCTAAGTTGCCCTCTTCAATCAGATCCAGCAGAGCCAGACCACGATTGCCGTAACGGCGGGCAATTTTCACGACCAGTCGCAGGTTACTTTCAATCATGCGACGACGCGAGGCCACATCACCACGCAAAGCACGACGTGCGAAATAGACTTCTTCTTCGGCCGTTAGCAGTGGGGAGTAACCAATCTCCCCAAGGTAAAGCTGAGTCGCGTCCAGTACACGCTGTGTGGCGCCCTGCGATAACAGCTCTTCTTCAGCCAAATCGTTATCACTGGGTTCCTCTTCTACTAAGGCTTTTTCGTCAAAAGCCTCTACTCCGTTCTCATCAAATTCCGCGTCTTCATTTAAATCATGAACTTTCAGCGTATTCTGACTCATAAGGTGGCTCCTACCCGTGATCCCTGAACGAGACACCCTGGCTGGCATGCCCCGTCAAATTATCGCTGCGGCAAGTACTGCAGCGGGTTTACGGATTTCCCCTTGTAACGAATTTCAAAATGCAAGCGTGTAGAACTGGTTCCGGTGCTACCCATGGTAGCGATTTTTTGCCCCGCCTTAACTTCTTGTTGTTCCCGGACCAGCATTGTGTCGTTATGGGCGTAGGCACTCAGGTAATCATCGTTGTGTTTGATGATGATAAGATTACCGTAACCGCGCAGAGCGTTACCGGCATACACAACGCGTCCATCTGCGGTCGCGATGATAGCCTGTCCTTTACTCCCTGCGATATCGATCCCTTTATTTCCCCCTTCGGAAGAAGAGAAGTTCTCGATAACCTTGCCGTCAGTCGGCCAGCGCCATGCAGAAATCGGCGAACTGGAGGTCATACTGCTGGCAGTCGGTTCAGTAGAGCTAACCACAGGTGCCGTAACCGGTGCTGTGACAGCAGTCGCAGTCCCTTTATTATTCGGCAACATTTTGTTAGCAGTCTGATCACCTGAATCCTCAGAATACGTAATTACAGGTTGTGAAGCAACCACCGTGGTGGATTTTTGTGCAGGCTTAACGCTGTTATTTTGAGCCGTCACATCGGCCGCTGAAACCGTGTTGCCAGGCGTAAGCGGCGTACCCGTCGCGTTGCCCACCTGGAGCGTTTGCCCGACTTCCAGACCATATGGGGCCTGGACGTTGTTGCGCTGCGCGAGGTCACGGAAATCGTTCCCGGTGATCCACGCAATGTAGAACAGCGTATCGCCGCGTTTCACGGTATAGGTGCTGCCACCGGTGTAGCTGCCTTTCGGAATGTTCCCATACTGACGGTTATAGACTATGCGGCCGTTTTGGGTCTGAACAGGCTGTTCAACTGGCTGAACCTGCATTGGCTGTGTAACAGGATGTTGCACAGGCTGAATTTGTGGTGTTTGCTGCGGCGCAGCCGTCCCCATTTTAGGTGGCGGCGTGATTAACATTCCGCTGGACGTGTTACCGGAGCCGCTGTTTCCGCCGACGGAACTGACGGGCGCAGGCGCGTTGTTAGAACTTGTACAGCCTGCCAGCCAGAGCGAAACCAGTGATAATGCCGCAACACGGCTGATGGTGAATTTAGGGCTTCCCGCGCTCATTTATCCCCCAGGAATGTGTTAACTACCAGTGACTTAAAATTTACCGTGATGGCACGAATCTTTCGCGCCACACCATACGCTGAATTTGCCTTAATAACCCTGGATAATTCCGAGTCTCAGGCCAACTCCCCCTTCACCAGAGGCACAAAGCGCACGGCTTCCACGGTGTCGATAATAAACTCGCCGCCGCGCCGACGAACGCGCTTCAACAACTGCTGCTCGTCCCCGACAGGCAGAACCAGAATGCCCCCCTCATCCAGCTGCGACAACAGGGCTGCTGGAATTTCTGGCGGGGCCGCCGTCACGATGATCGCGTCAAACGGGGCACGAGCCTTCCAACCCTGCCATCCATCACCGTGTCGTGTCGAAACATTATGTAAATCAAGTTGTTTCAGGCGACGACGCGCCTGCCACTGTAAACCTTTAATCCGCTCAACGGAGCATACGTGATGAACGAGATGCGCCAGGATCGCGGTCTGATACCCCGACCCGGTGCCAATCTCCAGCACGCGGGAATCGGGCGTCAGCTCCAGCAGCTCCGTCATGCGAGCCACCATGTAAGGCTGCGAAATCGTCTGGCCCTGCCCGATGGGCAGCGCCACGTTTTCCCACGCTTTGTGTTCAAACGCCTCGTCTACAAATTTCTCACGCGGAACCAGGGCGAGCGCTTCGAGCACGTGCTCGTCGCGGATCCCCTGCGCGCGTAGTTGTTCCAGAAGAGTTTGTACACGTTTGTTTACCATTGCGCGTTCACTCCTGCGCGTTCCAGCCAGCCCGACACCACATCATGCGCGCTATACGCGGTTAAATCTACGTGCAGCGGGGTAACCGAAACATAGCCTTCCTCCACGGCGGCAAAGTCGGTATCCGGACCCGCATCGCACTTATCGCCGGGAGGGCCGATCCAGTAAAGCGTGTTGCCGCGCGGATCCTGCTGCGGGATCACCTGATCGGCAGGATGTCGACTCCCGCAACGGGTGACGCGGATGCCTTTAATTTCATCGAGAGGAAGATCCGGCACGTTAATGTTGAGGATGCGTCCGGTACGCAACGGCTCGCGGCCGAGCGCCCGCAGGATCGAACAGGTCACCGCGGCGGCGGTGTCGTAGTGCGTGTAGCCGTTCAACGAGACCGCCAGCGCCGGGAATCCCAGATGGCGGCCTTCCATTGCGGCCGCCACGGTGCCGGAGTAAATCACGTCATCGCCGAGGTTAGGCCCGGCGTTAATGCCGGAGACGACGATATCCGGACGCGGCCGCATCAGCGCGTTCACGCCCAGAAAAACACAGTCGGTCGGCGTGCCCATCTGTACGGCAATATCGCCATTTTCAAAGGTAAAGGTGCGAAGCGACGACTCCAGCGTCAGCGAGTTAGACGCTCCACTGCGGTTACGATCGGGCGCCACAACCTGCACATCCGCAAACTCACGGAGGTGTTTCGCCAGGGTCTGAATGCCTGGCGCGTGGATCCCGTCATCGTTACTCAGCAATATTCGCATAATCACCCGAGGTGTTGATAAGTTCCCTGACAACACTGGTGGCAAAGCTGCCTGCCGGCAGCCAGAAGCGTAACTCGACGGTCACGTCATCCCACCAGTTCCAGCTTAACTGCTGCGGATAGAGCAGCATCGCGCGGCGTGCCGCGTCGACTTTTTCCCGCACCAGCAAGGACTGCAATTCTGGCGCATCCGCCACGGCTGACTGCTCGGCGGCCAGGGCCTCCCCCTGGGTTCCCCAGTCGCCCGTACCGGGCAACGCGGCGGTGATCAGCAGCCCTTTTGCGTCCACGCGCGACTGGACATCGGCCATCTCTTCGGCCGTTGCCACAAACCAGCTTCCGCGTCCCGCTAATTGTAGCGCATCGCCAACAACAACTTGATTCGCGTCCGGTTTTTTCAGCCTTTCGCTCACAATCTGATTAAACAACGCACTGCGGGCCGCCGACAACCAAAAACTGCGTTTATTCCTGTCACGCACCGGCGCGTCGCTTTGCGCCCAGCGCAGTGCGCCCTGCAGGTTGCTGCCGCCGATGCCAAAGCGCTGCGCGCCAAAGTAGTTCGGTACGCCGCGGTCGCTGATGGCATTCAGGCGTTTTTCAACGTCTTCACGGTCAGTCACTTCGCGCAGCACCAGCGTAAACGCGTTGCCTTTTAACGCGCCCAGACGCAGTTTGCGCTTGTGGCGGGCATATTCCAGTACCTTACAGCCCTCAAGCTCAAATTTGCTTAAATCAGGCATCGCATTGCCGGGAACGCGCGCGCAGAGCCACTGTTCCGTGACGGCGTGTTTATCTTTCTGCCCGGCAAAGCTCACCTCGCGGGCATGAATTTTGAGGAATTTTGCCAGCGCGTCGGCCACAAAGCGGGTATTGCAGCCATTTTTCAGAATACGCACCAGGATATGTTCGCCTTCGCCATCCGGCTCAAAGCCCAGATCCTCCACCACGAGGAAATCTTCCGGGCTGGCTTTCAGCACCCCGTTCCCCTGCGGCTTACCGTGCAGGTATGTCAGGTTGTCGAATTCTGTCATTTGCTCGCCTTCACCAGCAGCGCCACGGCTTCACAGGCAATCCCTTCGCCACGACCGGTAAAGCCCAGCTTCTCGGTCGTCGTCGCTTTCACGTTCACGTCGTCCATGTGGCAGCCCAGATCTTCTGCAATAAATACGCGCATCTGCGGAATGTGCGGCAGCATTTTTGGGGCCTGGGCGATAATCGTCACGTCGACGTTGCCAAGGGTATAGCCTTTCGCCTGGATGCGGCGCCACGCTTCGCGCAGCAGTTCACGGCTGTCCGCCCCTTTAAACGCCGGATCGGTGTCCGGGAACAGCTTGCCGATATCACCCAGTGCGGCCGCGCCCAGCAGCGCGTCGGTCAGCGCATGCAGCGCCACGTCGCCATCAGAATGCGCCAGCAGCCCTTTTTCATAAGGAATGCGCACGCCGCCAATGATAATTGGGCCTTCGCCGCCAAAGGCGTGTACATCAAAACCGTGTCCAATTCGCATTATGCCTTCTCCTGATGGGTCGAACGGGTAAGATAAAATTCCGCGAGCTGTAAATCTTCCGGACGCGTCACTTTAATATTATCAGCACGTCCTTCAACAAGCTCAGGGTGGAAACCGCAGTACTCCAGCGCAGAGGCTTCGTCCGTGATGGTCGCACCTTCGTTAAGCGCGCGCGTTAAGCAATCGTGGAGCAGTTCGCGGGGGAAAAATTGCGGCGTCAGCGCGTGCCAAAGATCGACGCGATCGACGGTGTGGGCGATAGCCCGTTTGCCCGGCTCGGCACGCTTCATGGTGTCGCGCACGGGAGCGGCCAGAATGCCGCCCACTTTGCTGGTTTCGCTCAATGCCAGCAGGCGAGCGAGATCGTCCTGATGCAGGCACGGACGCGCCGCGTCATGGACCAGCACCCACGGCGCGTTACCGGCCGCCTGAATGCCTGCCAGCACGGAATCGGCGCGCTCGGCACCGCCATCGACAACGGTAATCTGTGGATGATTTGCCAGCGGGAGCTGCGCGAAGCGCTCATCGCCGGGGCTGATAGCGATGATCGCCCGCGTCACCCGCGGGTGCGCCAGCAGCGCCGCCACGGCGTGCTCGAGGATCGTTTTATCGCCAATAGAGAGGTATTGCTTGGGACATTCTGTCTGCATGCGCCGGCCAAAACCTGCGGCCGGCACCACGGCGCATACGTCCGAAAAAGTTACTGCCATGTCGTAATCCTGGGCCTGATTATCGATTGTTTTGTGCTGAGCCCTGATTGCGTTTAGACGCATCCGGAACCAGACGATAAAAGGTTTCGCCCGGCTTAGTCATACTGAGTTCATTGCGTGCGCGTTCCTCAATCGCCTCTTGCCCGCCATTGAGGTCATCAATTTCAGCGAAGAGTTGATCGTTTCGCGCCTTAAGTTTGGCGTTTGTTGCCTGCTGAGCCGCGACGTCATCGCTCACCCGGCTATAGTCGTGCAGTCCGTTCTTACCGAACCACAGCGAATATTGCAGCCAGATTAGCAAAGCCAGCAACAGCAGCGTTAGTTTACCCATCCTGCCCCCTGAAAAACGGCATCATCATCCCAAGACTTCCCCAGAGCACTACGCCGGGGTAACAGAGATGCCGCAACATCGCGGGCAAATGTACCACATTTTTTCCGCAGAATCGTCCTGCTCAATATCGTTACACAGTTGGTTACGGTTTGAATTATGGCTGAAGTTAGCCCATGAGCCACAAAAATAACAGACCAAACATCAGCACCACCGTCACAATCGTGACCACGGTACTGTACAGGAGCTTGCCGTTGAGCAGCGAGTGCAGCGCAATGCCGACGACAACCGCCACGGGCATCAGCGCCAGAAAGAAAGGCCAGGTGTAGAGAAAGAAGAACAGCGTGTTTCCGCCGTAGATAAGAAACGGGATACCCAGCGCCAGCAACCATGAGACGAAGCCAATGATGGCCCCAGGAAATGACCAGGTCGTTTCGTCGTCGGTCGCAAGCGGCTCCGACCCGGTGGTGGTGATGTAATGTTCACTGTTGCGCATAGCTAGTCCTGTGACCGTGACTCGTCGTTCGGGAAGACAGCTCCCGAACGATACCGTCTCAGGATCTGATAATATCGTCCCGTCTGAGCAGGTCTAATAATTGGCTTACTAAATTTGTTACCAATTGTTGACCCTCCAGGTGAATTTCTGGCGATTCAGGCGCTTCGTATACCGCGTCAATGCCGGTGAAGTTGCGCAATTCTCCGGCACGCGCTTTTTTGTACAACCCTTTCGGGTCGCGCGCTTCGCAAACCTCCAGCGGCGTATCCACAAACACTTCGATAAAGCGATCCTGTCCGACCCGTTCGCGCACCATCTGGCGCTCGGCGCGGTGTGGAGAGATAAATGCGGTCAGCACCACCAGCCCGGCGTCGGCCATCAGGCTGGCAACCTCCCCGACCCGGCGGATGTTCTCTTTGCGGTCGTCGTCGCTGAACCCTAAATCGCTGCACAGGCCATGGCGCACGTTGTCGCCATCCAGCAGGTACGTGCTTACGCCCTGCTGATGCAATGCCTCTTCCAGCGCGCCCGCCACCGTCGATTTACCCGAGCCGGACAGCCCGGTAAACCACAGCACAACTCCACGGTGACCGTGGAGCTGTTCGCGCTGGGCGACGGTGACCGGATGAGGATGCCAGACGACGTTCTCATCATGGGCAGCCATTACTTGCCTCCCAGCAGATCGCGCGCGCCCCAGTGCGGGAAGTGCTTACGCACCAGCGCGTTCAGTTCCAGCTCAAAGGCGCTGAATTCTGAAGCCGCGGACGCCTGTTCGTTTGGCTCACGGACCATCCCCGCGCCGACGGTGACGTTCGTCAGGCGGTCAATAAAGATAAGCCCGCCCGTCACCGGATTTTGCTGATACGGATCCAGCACCAGCGGTTCGTCAAAGGTCAGATCGACCAGACCAATACCGTTCAGCGGCAGCTCGGTGACCTCGCGCTGGGTCAGGTTGTTGATGTCCACCTGGAACTGAATACCGTCCACGCGGGCGCGGGTCTTCTTGCCGGCGATTTTGATGTCGTAGCTCTGGCCCGGCGTCAGCGGTTGCTCCGCCATCCACACCACATCCACGGAAGCCCCCTGCACGGCGGCCAGCGTTTCCTGGGCATCCACCAGCAGATCGCCCCGGCTGATATCAATCTCGTCTTTCAGCACCAGCGTAACCGCTTCACCGGCGCCTGCGTCCTGCAGGTCACCGTCGAAGGTGACGATACGGGCGATGGTCGATTCCACGCCGGATGGCAGCACCTTGACGCGCTGACCGACCTTCACGGAGCCTGACGCAAGGGTGCCGGAGAAACCGCGGAAGTCGAGGTTTGGACGGTTGACGTACTGCACCGGGAAGCGCATCGGCTGGGTGTCGACCACGCGCTGGATTTCAACCGTTTCCAGCACTTCCAGCAGCGTCGGGCCGCTGTACCACGGCATGTTCGCGCTCTGGGAGGCGACGTTATCCCCTTCCAGCGCCGAGAGCGGCACAAAGCGGATATCCAGGTTGCCCGGCAGCTGTTCGGCAAAGGTCAGATAGCTCTGGCGGATCTCCTCGAACTTCTCTTCGCTGAAGTTCACCAGATCCATCTTGTTGACCGCCACCACCAGGTGTTTGATCCCCAGCAGCGTGGAGATAAAGCTGTGGCGACGGGTCTGATCCAGCACGCCTTTACGCGCGTCGATCAGCAGGATCGCCAGGTCGCAGGTCGACGCGCCGGTCGCCATATTGCGGGTGTACTGTTCGTGCCCCGGGGTGTCGGCGATAATAAATTTGCGCTTCTCGGTAGAGAAATAGCGGTAGGCCACATCGATGGTGATGCCCTGCTCGCGCTCCGCCTGCAGGCCATCCACCAGCAGCGCCAGATCCAGCTTTTCACCCTGGGTACCGTGACGCTTACTGTCATTATGCAGGGAGGAGAGCTGATCTTCGTAAATCTGGCGCGTATCGTGCAGCAGGCGGCCAATCAGGGTGCTTTTCCCGTCATCCACGCTGCCGCAGGTCAGAAAACGCAGCAGGCTTTTGTGTTGTTGCGCATGCAGATACGCTTCCACACCGCCTTCTTTGGCAATTTGTTGAGCAATAGTGGTGTTCATGGCGGCTCCTTAGAAATAACCCTGACGTTTCTTCAGCTCCATGGAGCCTGCCTGGTCGCGGTCAATCACGCGCCCCTGTCGCTCGCTGGTGGTCGACACCAGCATCTCTTCGATGATCTCCGGCAGCGTCTGCGCACTGGACTCCACCGCGCCGGTCAGCGGCCAGCAGCCGAGGGTGCGGAAACGGACCATCTGTTTTTTGATCACTTCGCCCGGCTGCAGGTCGATGCGATCGTCATCGATCATCATCAGCATGCCGTCGCGCTCCAGCACCGGGCGCTCGGCGGCCAGGTACAGCGGAACGATCTCGATGTTTTCCAGATAGATGTACTGCCAGATATCCAGCTCGGTCCAGTTGGAGAGCGGGAAGACGCGGATGCTTTCGCCTTTGTTGATCTGACCGTTGTAGTTGTGCCACAGCTCCGGACGCTGGTTTTTGGGGTCCCAGCGGTGGAAGCGGTCGCGGAAGGAGTAGATACGCTCTTTGGCGCGGGATTTCTCTTCGTCACGACGCGCGCCGCCGAAGGCCGCATCAAAACCGTATTTGTTCAGCGCCTGCTTCAGCCCTTCGGTTTTCATGATATCGGTGTGTTTGGCGCTGCCGTGCACGAACGGGTTAATACCCATCGCCACCCCTTCCGGATTTTTATGCACCAGCAGCTCGCAGCCGTAGGCTTTCGCGGTACGATCGCGGAACTCGTACATCTCGCGGAATTTCCAGCCGGTGTCCACGTGCAGCAGCGGGAACGGCAGCGTGCCCGGATAAAACGCTTTACGCGCCAGATGCAGCATGACGCTGGAATCTTTACCGATGGAGTACATCATCACCGGGTTAGAAAACTCGGCGGCCACTTCGCGGATAATATGGATACTTTCCGCTTCGAGCTGCCGCAGGTGTGTAAGACGTTTTTGGTCCATAACCGTTCCTTAAGCCAAATTTACAACAGAAGAACCAAAGCCTTCTGTATCGGTTGTGTGCTGAAACCAGGCGAGCGTGCTGTGCAGCTGCACCACTTCCCCCACCACGATCAGGGCAGGCATCGGGGCGTCTTTCGCCAGGGTTGCAAGGTCTTGAAGTGTGCCGACAGCAACATGCTGATCGACGCGCGTGCCGCGAGAAATGACGGCGACGGGGGTCGTCGCCTCGCGACCGTGCTGAATAAGCTGTTCGCTGATGTCCGCCGCCTTCATCGTGCCCATGTATATCGCCAGCGTCTGGCGGCTCTGGGCGAGATGCGACCAGTCGAACGGCGTGCTGTCCGCCTTGTAGTGGCCGGTCACAAAGGTGACGCTCTGGGCGTAATCGCGGTGGGTCAACGGGATACCGGCGTAGGCCGTTACCGCAGAAGCCGCCGTGATGCCGGGCACCACCTGGAACGGAACGCCCGCTTCGGCTGCCGCCTGCAGCTCTTCGCCGCCGCGACCGAAAATGAACGGATCGCCCCCCTTCAGGCGCACCACGGTTTTGCCCGCTTTCGCGGCGTCAATTAGCATCTGGTTGGTGTCGTGCTGCGGCACCGAGTGTTCGCCCGCCCGTTTGCCGACGCAGATTTGCTCCGCGTCGCGACGGATCAGCTCGCGCACGCCGTCGGTGACCAGGTGGTCGTAGAACACCACGTCCGCATCCTGCAGCACCTGCAGGCCGCGCAGCGTCAGTAGCCCGGCATCGCCCGGCCCCGCGCCCACCAGAATGATCTCCCCGCCCGTACTGCCGGGGTTATCCAGTTCGTCCTCGAGGATTTTCTGCGCCGCTGTCTCATTACCGGCATGCATCAGGCTGGCAAAGCGGCCGCGAAACACGCGTTCCCAGAAGCGACGGCGCTCCGTCACGCTGGTCAGGCGGGTTTTCAGATGGTTGCGCCAGTAACTGGCTTTCTCAGCCATCCGCCCGAGGCTGGTCGGCAGCAGCGCTTCGATTTTTTCCCGCAGCACGCGCGCCAGCACCGGTGCGGTACCGCCGGAGGAGATCGCCACCAGCAGCGGCGAGCGGTCAACAATCGACGGGAAAATAAACGAGCATAAAGGCTGGTCGTCCACCACGTTCACCAGGCGGTAACGGGCCTGAGCGGCGTCGGAGATCCGCCGGTTAAGGTCGCGATCTTCGGTCGCCGCAATCACCAGCACAACGCTGTCGATTTGTGACTCGTCGAAATCCGCCTCTTCAACGACTTTCACCTGGGCCCCTGCGCGCTGCAGAAACGCGATTTTGCGATCGGCGATTTCACCCGTACCAACCACCAGCACCGGTTTCTCTTTAATCGCAGCAAATAAGGGCAGATAGTCCACAGGCAACAACTCACTAACAACGAGGAATAGAGGGACTATAGGGGGCGGCTTAGACCGAATGAAATTACGAATTGGAATGAGTAGTTACTCAATGGAATAACGCTGTGAAAAAGCTAATACCAAAAAGTGCTTAACGCGCGAAATTTCGGGCATTTAAGAACGATTCAAATTGTGTATGGACGATCACAGTTTCATACTAGGCGGGTTATTATTTTGCTCTGTTTTTAAGGACTCACTATGTTTTCCGCAACGCGCCATCGTATTGCTGCCCTGGCGCTCGGCGTTTGCTTTATTCTTCCTGCCCAGGCAAAAAACCAACCTTATGGTGAAATCGCCACTATGCAGGCGCGGCATATTGCCACCGTTTTCCCTGGCCGCATGACCGGATCGCCTGCGGAAATGCTCTCCGCGGACTATCTTCGCCAGCAGTTTGCCGACATGGGTTACCAGAGCGATATCCGATCGTTTCACAGCCGCTACGTCTATACCTCACGCAATAAAACGAAAAACTGGCATAACGTGACCGGCAGTACGGTGATTGCGGCCCACGAAGGCAGCGCAAAAGAGCAAATTATCATTATGGCGCACCTTGATACCTACGCCCCGATGAGTGACGCCGATACGGATAACAATCTTGGCGGGCTGACGCTGCAGGGCATGGACGATAATGCCGCAGGCCTGGGCGTGATGCTCGAACTGGCCGAGCGGATGAAAGATATTCCCACCCAATATGGCATTCGTTTTGTTGCCACCAGCGGTGAGGAAGAGGGCAAACTCGGCGCTGAGAATCTCCTTAAGCGTATGAGCGCTGAGGAGAAGAAAAATACGCTGCTGGTGATTAACCTCGACAACCTGATCGTCGGCGATAAGCTCTATTTCAACAGTGGGCAGAGTACGCCGGGTACCGTGCGGAAACTGACGCGCGACCGGGCGCTGGCGATAGCCCGCAGCCATGGTGTTTATGCCACCAGCAATCCCGGCGGTAACCCGGATTATCCGCGAGGCACAGGCTGCTGCAACGACGGGGAAGTGTTCGATAAGGCGGGCATTCCGGTGCTGTACGTGGAAGCGACAAACTGGGCGCTGGGCAAAAAAGATGGCTACCAGCAGCGGGCTAAATCGAAGGCCTTCCCGGACGGGACGAGCTGGCACAACGTGATGCTGGACAATCAGCAGCACATCGATCGCGCGCTGCCGCAGCGGATTGAACACCGCAGTCGTGATGTGGTGAAGGTGATGCTACCGCTGGTGAAGGAGCTGGCGAAAGCGGGGAAAGCCTGAGGCCGTTAAGCCCGGTGGCGGCTACGCCTTACCGGGCCTACATAGGGAACGAGCCTTAGTAGGCCCGGTAAGCGCAGCGCCACCGGGCAAAAAGGTTATCACCCTTCGTGCAACCCGCACTCGCGCTTCAGCCCGAAGAATCGCGTCTCTTCTTCCGCCATGCCCGGTTCCCACTTACGCGTGGTGTGGGTATCGCCCACCGACAGATAGCCCTGGTCCCACAGCGGATGGTATTTCAGCCCGTGCTTTTGCAGGTACTGGTACACCGTCCGGTTATCCCAGTCGATAATCGGCAGCACTTTAAACACCCCGCGCTGCACCGCCAGCACCGGTAAGGTTGCCCGGCTGCCGGACTGCTCGCGGCGCAGGCCCGCGAACCACGTCTGGGCATTAAGCTCTTTCAGCGCCCGGTTCATCGGCTCGACCTTGTTGATCTCATTGTATTTCTCAATGCCCTCAACGCCCTGCTCCCACAGCTTGCCGTAGCGCGCCTCCTGCCAGGCCGCGCTTTCCGTCGCGCGGTAAACTTTGAGGTTCAGCCTGAGCTTGTCCGTCAGCTCGTCAATAAACTGGTAGGTCTCCGGGAACAGGTAGCCGGTATCGGTGAGGATCACCGGAATGTCCGGACGGATCTGATTCACCAGATGCAGGCTGACCGCCGCCTGAATACCAAAGCTCGACGAGAGCACATACTCTCCCGGCAGGTTTTCCAGGGCCCACGCCACGCGCCCTTCGGCGTCCAGCTTTTCAAGGTGGGCATTGGTTTCTGCCAGCGCCAGAATGCGTTCGACTTTTGGCAGGTCATTAAGGGCGTTTAGATCGAGTTCGGACATAGTTACCTCTCGTGGTTACTCCCAGAAATCCCTGGCGGGATCGAGCACCGGGCGAATGATGCCCGCACGCACCGTAAAGTCGCCGAAGCCTTCACCCGCTTCGCGCTCTTTCGCCCAGCGCCCGACAAGCTCGTCGATGGAATCAAGAATTTCCGGCTCGGTGATGTTCTCGCGGAACATACGCGGAATGCGCGTGCCGATACGGTTACCGCCCAGGTGCAGGTTGTAGCGCCCCGGCGCTTTCCCCACCAGCCCCAGTTCGGCCAGCATCGCGCGACCGCAGCCGTTCGGGCAGCCCGTCACGCGCATAACAATATGCTCGTCCGGAATGCCGTGTTTTTCCAGAATCGCTTCTACCTTGTCAGTGAATGACGGCAGGAAACGTTCCGCTTCCGCCATCGCCAGCGGACAGGTCGGGAACGACACGCAGGCCATTGAGTTTTCACGCTGCGGTTTGACCGCATCCATTAACCCATGTTCGCGCGCCAGCTTCTCGATCTTCGCCTTTTGGCTTTCCGGCACGCCGGCAATGATCAGGTTCTGGTTAGCGGTAATGCGGAACTCGCCCTTATGGATCTTCGCAATTTCCAGCAGACCGGTTTTCAGCGGACGCCCCGGATAATCCAGAATACGGCCGTTTTCGATAAACAGCGTCAGGTGCCATTTATTATCGATACCCTTCACCCAGCCAATGCGATCGCCGCGACCGGTGAATTCGTAAGGGCGGATCGGCTCAAACTTGATGCCCGCGCGACGCTCCACTTCCGCTTTGAACGTCTCCACGCCCACGCGCTCCAGGGTATATTTGGTTTTCGCGTTTTTACGGTCGGTACGGTTACCCCAGTCGCGCTGGGTCGTCACCACCGCTTCCGCCACGGCCAGCGTATGCTCCAGCGGCAGGAAGCCGAACTCGCTGGCGGTACGGGCGTAGGTTTTCTTGTTACCGTGCTCAATGGACAGGCCGCCGCCCACCAGCAGGTTAAAGCCCACCAGCTTGCCGTTTTCGGCAATCGCCACGAAGTTCATGTCGTTGGCGTGCAGGTCGATATCGTTCTGCGGCGGGATCACTACCGTGGTTTTAAACTTACGCGGCAGGTAGGTCTGGCCGAGGATCGGCTCTTCATCGGTGGTCGCGACTTTTTCCTGATCGAGCCAGATCTCCGCATAGGCGCGCGTGCGCGGCAGCAGGTGCTCGGAGATCTTCTTCGCCCACTCGTACGCTTCGGCATGCAGCTCGGACTCATACGGGTTCGAGGTGCAGAGCACGTTACGGTTCATGTCGTTGGCGGTCGCCAGCGCGTCCAGCCCAACGGAGTGCAGCATCTGGTGCACCGGCTTGACGTTCTTCTTCAGAATGCCGTGGAACTGGAAGGTCTGACGGTTAGTCAGACGGATGCTGCCGTAGATCGTGTTTTCACCGGCAAACTTGTCGATCGCCTGCCACTGTTTGGTGGTAATCACCCCGCCCGGCAGACGGCAGCGCAGCAGCATCGCGTGACGCGGCTCCAGCTTCTGCTCTGCACGCTCGGCGCGGATGTCGCGGTCGTCCTGCTGATACATGCCGTGGAAACGGATCAGCAGGAAGTTGTCGCCTTTGAAACCGCCGGTGAGACCGTCATTCAGATCTTCAGCAATGGTGCCACGCAGATAGTTGCTTTCCAGCTTCATGCGCTCGGCGTCTGTCAGTTTACCTTCGACCACCAGTGGCCCTGGATGTTTTTCGCTCATTAGTAGACATCTCGCTGATAACGGCGCTCAACGCGCAGCTCACTTAAAAATTCATCCGCCGCTTCGGCATCCATACCGCCGAATTCGGCAATCACTTCCAGCAAAGTCTGCTCAACGTCTTTCGCCATGCGATTGGCGTCGCCGCAGACATAAATGTGGGCACCGTCATTGATCCAGCGCCACAGCTCTGCGCCCTGTTCGCGCAGTTTGTCTTGTACGTATACTTTTTCTTTCTGGTCGCGAGACCAGGCCAGATCGATGCGGGTCAGTACGCCTTCTTTCACATAGCGCTGCCACTCCACCTGGTAGAGGAAATCTTCCGTAAAGTGCGGGTTGCCGAAGAACAGCCAGTTTTTACCCGGTGCGCCATCCGCCGCACGCTGCTGCATGAAGGCGCGGAACGGCGCAATGCCGGTGCCCGGGCCAATCATGATGACCGGCGTTTCCGGGTTTGCAGGCAGGCGGAAGTTGTCGTTGTGCTCGATAAAGACGCGCACTTCGCCCTCTTCTTCCACGCGGTCTGCCAGGAAGCCCGATGCCCCACCCGTACGGGCGCGACCTTCGATGTCGTAGCGCACCACGCCGACGGTGATATGCACTTCGCTCTCCACCTCGGCCTGAGACGAGGCAATGGAGTACAGGCGTGGGGTCAGCGGACGCAGCAGGCCGATCAGCGCATCGGCATCCAGCTGAGCCGGAGAGAAGCGCACCATATCGACAATTGGCGTCGTCGCGGCGTAATGCTGCAGCTTCGCCTTGTCGCCCACCAGCGGCAGCAGGGATTCGCTGCGCGTTAAGGTGGCATAATTTTCGACGATATTCGGGGTGTTCACCGTCAGCTCAAAATGCCACTGCAACGCTTCAGAAAGCGGCTGCGTTTTGCCGTCAACGGTGACGGGCTCGTCGCCTTTCAGCCACAGCAGCTCAACCAGCTCTTTCACCAGCGCCGGATCGTTCTGATACCAGACGCCCAGCGCATCGCCAGGCTGATAGCGCAGGCCCGAGTCGCCGAGATCGATTTCGATATGGCGAACGTCTTTCTCGGAATCGCGGCCGGTAATTTTCTGGTTCACCGACAGGCTCGCCGCCAGCGGCGCCTCTTTGGTGTACGGGCTGGTGTGGATGTCGTTAACAGCACCCGTCGCGGTGAACGCGGCCTGGGCTGACGTCTCTTTCGGCACGCGCGCTTTTAGCACGTCGACGATGCGGGCACGCCATTCAGCGGCGGCGGTCTGGTATTCAACATCCGCGTCAACGCGGTCCAGCAGGCGCTCTGCGCCCAGCTCCGCCAGCCTGCTGTCGAAGTCTTTGCCGGACTGGCAGAAGAATTCATAGGAGGTATCGCCCAGGCCAAAGACGGCAAACGCCGTGCCATCCAGCTTCGGCGCTTTTTTCGAGAACAGGAACTTATGCAGCGCCACCGCTTCTTCAGCGGGTTCACCTTCACCCTGCGTAGAAGCCACCACCACCAGCAGTTTTTCTGACGCGATTTGCTTAAATTTATAATCCCCGGCGTTGACCAGGTTCACGTTCAGCCTGGCGGCCAGCAGGTCGTCACGCAGCGCTTCGGCCACGCGGCGGGCGTTACCCGTCTGCGAGGCGGAAATCAGGGTAATGGCCGGAATTTCTACGGCCGTGGCCGGTGCACCCGCCACAGCGCCAGGCTGCTGATTAAGCATTCCCCAGAAATAACCGGAGACCCAGGCAAGCTGAGTGGGAGAAAAATCAGAGGTGGCAGCCTGAAGGCGCGCCAGCTGCTCCGGGTTCAGGGGAAGCAAGTTTGAAGGTGGGGCCTGTGTTGTCATGCGTCGTTATGTTCCAGTAGCCAAGCGGACTTTAAGCGAATAAATCCAAACTGAAGATAAGGTTAACGGCGAGGATAATAACAATTAAAGAAGGGATGGAAATAATAAATAACCAAATGGACTAACCTGTTTTGGTTGTCATGCTTAGCGATAAAACCGATTAAATAATTATTTGAAATATAAGAAGAAATAGCGATAAACACCCCATATACGAGGCGGTTGCCGCTCAGAGCCGTTTTAGTTAATGCTAAAAATTGTGCTTTCCGGTACTATGCGGCGGTTTTTTCCGCATTACTGAGAGCGATCATGTCCACCACACTGTTTAAAGATTTCACCTTCGAAGCCGCCCACCACCTTCCGCATGTCCCTGAAGGGCATAAATGTGGCCGTCTGCACGGGCATTCGTTCATGGTGCGTCTTGAGATCACCGGTGAAGTTGATCCGCATACCGGTTGGATCATGGATTTTGCCGAGCTGAAGGCGGCGTTTAAGCCGACCTACGATCGTCTGGATCACTACTACCTGAATGAGATCCCGGGCCTTGAAAACCCGACCAGCGAGGTGCTGGCAAAATGGATTTGGGATCAGATGAAACCGCGGGTACCGCTGCTGAGCGCGGTGATGATCAAAGAGACCTGTACGGCAGGCTGCGTGTATCGCGGCGAGTGATGCTTGCCGGGTGGCGGCTTCGCCTTACCCGGCCTACAATCGCCTCGAAACCCAGGCCCGGTAAGCGCTCGCGCCACCGGGCTTTTTTTCAGGCGATATTCAGATACTTGTGCGTCTGCATCGACAGGCGCCAGTTGCGCGCAATACAGGTTTCAATGCACAGGCGCGTTGCATCGTCTTTCTGGCTGATAGGCTGCAGGGCAATGACCCGCTGCTTTTCGTCCGTCAGCGTGGCCAGCAGTTCATCCAGCGCTTCGATATCACGCACGCGTCCTACCGGGTGCTTAATCTCATCCGCGCGCTCCAGCGCCTGAGACAGCACGTCATACCCGCCGCGCATATTCACTTTTGGCGATACCGTCACCCAGGTAGAGTGTGAACAGCGCACTTCATGGGTGCCGCTGGTCTCAATCTGGCAGCTGTAGCCGTTCTTTTCGAGCAGCTCGGTCAGCGGCGTCAGATCGTGGATGCAGGGTTCACCGCCGGTGATCACCACGTGACGCGCCGTCCAGCCCTGACGACCAATGATGGCGAGCAGATCTTCGGCACTGCCCGCGCCCCACTTATCGCTCTCTTTGGTTTTCGCCAGAATGCTAAACAGCGACACTTCCCGATCTGCGAGCTTATCCCACGTATGTTTGGTATCACACCAGGCACAGCCAACCGGGCATCCCTGTAAACGAATGAAAATAGCGGGAACGCCGGTAAAGTAACCCTCGCCTTGCAGGGTCTGGAACATCTCGTTAATCGGGTACTGCATAGTCATCTCAGTAAAGGGGATAAACGATAAGTATCGCAGATCCCCGCCGGATGGTCATGCTCCATCGGTGCTTTGCGCGTCAATCGCCGCCATAAACCGCTCCGTGATTTGCTGGGGACGGGTGATCGCGCCGCCGACCACCACCGTATGCGCGCCCAGCGCCAGACACCTGGCCGCACGCTCGGGGGTATCCACGTTGCCTTCGGCAACCACGGGCACCGTCACGGCGGCCAGCACCGCCTTCAGGAAGGTGCAGTCGTTTTCCGGAAGTGAATGGCCCGCCGTTTCCGCCGTGTAGCCGTAAAGCGTGGTGCCGACGCAGTCGAAGCCCAGCGCCTGCGCCGTCACGGCTTCCTCCACGGAGGAGATATCCGCCATCAGCAGCACCGCGGGATAACGTGCGCGGATGCGCGAGACCAGCGTTTCCAGAGATTCTCCGCCGGGACGTGACCGCGCCGTCGCATCAAGCGCAATGATGTCCGGCGAGACGCTCATGAGCTCATCCACTTCTTTCATTGTCGCGGTGATAAACACCTCGCTTTCGGGATAATCCCGTTTGATGATGCCGATGACCGGCAAAGACACCTGCTGCCTGATGGCCTCGATATCCACCACGCTGTTCGCGCGAATGGCGGCAGCCCCGCCCTGTGCCGCAGCCAGCGCCATGCGCGACATAATAAACGGGCTGTGCAGCGGTTCATTTTCCAGCGCCTGACAGGAGACGACCAGTTTTCCCTTCAGGGTATCCAGTACAGTTTTCATTACGATAAGATCTCTTCCACTTCGTTTTTGATAATCGTGACGTGCGGGCCATAAATGACCTGAACGCCGTTGCCGCGCACGATAACGCCGCGCGCCCCGGTGGCTTTCAGTGCCGACTCATTCACTTTGCTGCCGTCTTTAACCGTGACGCGAAGACGCGTGGCGCAGCAGTCCACCTCGTCCAGATTCTCTTTTCCGCCTAATCCGGCGATCACCGCGGCTGCGCGTTCGTTTTGCGGCAGACTGACCTCATCAGCCATCGCCTCCTTTTCCCGACCTGGCGTCGCGAAATCAAAGCGATTAATCAGATAGCGGAAGGTAAAGTAGTAAAGGAAGAACCACGGTACGCCGACCAGCGGAACGAACATCCAGTTGGTTTTGGCTTCTCCCTGCAAAATGCCGAACAGCACAAAGTCGATGAAACCGCCGGAGAAGGTTTGCCCGATGGTGATATGCAGCATGTGCGCGAGCATGAATGCCAGCCCGTCAAACAGCGCATGGATGACGTAGAGCACCGGCGCAATAAACAGGAACGAGAATTCGATAGGCTCGGTAATCCCGGTCAGGAACGAGGTTAACGCCGCAGAAAGCAGCAGCCCGGCAACGCGTTTTTTGTTCTCGGGTTTTGCCGTGTGGTACATCGCCAGGCACGCCCCGAGCAGGCCAAACATCATCGTAATAAAGCGCCCGGACATGAAGCGTGACGTGCCCTCATAGAAATGTTGCGTGTTCGGGTCAGCCAGCTGAGCGAAGAAGATCCGCTGTGTGCCCTCAACCAGATGGCCGTTGACGATTTCACTCCCGCCAAGCGCCGTGGTCCAGAAAGGCAGATAGAAGATGTGGTGCAGACCGAACGGACCCAGCATGCGTAAAATGAAGCCGTACAGCAAAGTGCCCAGATAGCCGGTCGCATCCACCAGCCCGCCGAGACCAAAAATCAGCTTCTGGAAATGCGGCCAGACCACGGTCATGAGCGCACCGACGAGTATCGCCGCCAGCGAGCTGATGATAGGAACAAAGCGCGAGCCGCCAAAAAAGCCCAGGAACTGCGGAAGTGCAATCTTGTTAAACCGATGATGGAGCGCGCAGGTTACCAGCCCAATCACCACGCCGCCAAAGACGCCGGTTTCCAGCGTCTGAATACCCAGCGTCATGCCCTGCCCCACCGCACCCGGGTTCTCATGCGCCAGTTTGCCGGTGAGGATCAGCAGCGCGTTGATGGTGGCATTCATCACCAGAAACGCGAGAAGCGCCGCCAGCCCCGCCGTGCCCTTATCGCTTTTTGCCAGCCCGACGGCGACCCCAACCGCAAACAGCACCGAGAGGTTCGCAAATACGATTGATCCTGCGCTGCTCATGATGGTGAAAATGGCCTGCAGCCAGCTCACGTCTAAAAACGGATAGGCCGCCAGCGTGTTGGGATTGGATAGCGCGCCGCCTATCCCCAGCAGCAGACCTGCCGCAGGCAGCACGGCAATCGGCAACATAAAGGATTTGCCAAAGCGCTGCGCTTTTTCAAACCATCCCCCTGAAGAAGCCCCACTGAATATTTGCATCATTTTTTCATCCCCCCATTAATAGATGAAAATTTTTACCATATTAATTTTAAACGGTGAAAATTATCATCAAAAACCAGGACGACGATCATACTTTTTCGAAATGACTGGCATCCTTCCCCCGCTTTCCGCCACACTAGTCGCAGAGAAACGCATTAAGGATCGAGCATGTCAGACCATGAAAACCTGCTGCTGAAGCTACGCCAGGAGGCTTCCGGGTACAGCCCAACACAACAAAAACTCGGTGAGTTTGTTCTCAGCGATCCTGCCCGGGTGCTCTACCTGACGATCACCGAACTGGCGCGCGAGAGCCACACCAGCGAGGCCAGCGTGACGCGTCTTTGCCGCACGCTGGGCTGCAAGGGCTATAACGAATTTAAAATGGCGCTTGCGCTGGATATTCAGCAGGGGCAGCCCGCGCGTCAGGCGGGGGATGAGATTGATAACGTCGTGGATGAGTCGGTGCAGGCTTTGCAGGACACCGCCCGGCTCCTTGACCGCACGCTGCTTGAAAAGGCCGCGTTGGCGCTGCATCAGGCGCAGTCGGTGCAGATTTATGGCGTTGCGGCCAGCGCGATCCTCGGGGAGTATCTGCACTACAAGCTGTTGCGGCTGGGCAAACCTGCACAGCTGTTTAGCGATATGCACCGCGCGGCCATGAATGCGACAACGCTTTCGGAAGAGACGCTGGTGGTGGCAATCTCCAGTTCCGGCTCAACGCGAGATCTACTCCACGTGGTGAAGCTTGCCCGCAAGCGCGGCGCTAAGGTTCTGGCACTCAGCAATACGCCTCGTAGCCCGCTGGCGTCCCTGAGCGACATGCAGCTGGTGGCCGCCAAGCCAGAGGGGCCGCTTAGCGCGGGCGCGCTCAATGCCAAAGTTGGGGTCATGCTGCTGGTCGAACTGCTGACCACGTCCATGATTGCGCTGGATGGCCGTTACGGCGACGTTAGCCAGCAAACGGCCAGCGCCACGCTTCCTCTGTTACTCTAAAAACCCTTCGCAGGCTAAATAAAATAGCCTGCGCTTAATGTCGCCTGATTTAAGTTAAGTGGTGTTTAAATCATTTATCCGGTAAATGTTTGGTGTAACAAAGTATTATATTTATTACATTTCGAATTAAGTTCACCATCCGATGAGCGCCACAAAAAGGACTTTAAAATCATAATATTGAAATATTCATTTTAATAAATTGAATTTTCACCCTGCCTGTAATGTCCAATATCTCCACCTGAATTCCTTTCCTTAAAATAAGCTTAAGATGCTGTCGATTTCGGCGTTTTATTATTTAAATGCCGTTTACTTTTGCACGCCTACAATCCGCCTCATCAATCATAATGAGACGGTATTAATGAAGATGTTAATGATTACAGGCGTGACGGGGTTTCTGGGCGGTGCAGTACTGGAAAAAATTCTGACCAGCGATCAATCCGTAAAACTGCTTTTGCTCGCGCGTGCCAGCGATCCGCAGAGCGGGCTGGAGCGCGTGCTGGAGAACATGCGCAAGTTCAACGTTCCTGAGGACAAACTGGCCACTCTGAGCGTGGACAATATCCTCATTGGCGATCTCAGCCAGCCTGAAGCCTTCCTGAACGATCCGCGTCTGGACCAGGTCACGCATGTCGTGAACTGTGCAGCTGTTGCCTCATTTGGTAACAACCCGCTCATCTGGAAGGTCAACGTGGAAGGAACGCTGGCACTGGCGCGCCGCATGGAGCAGGTTTCAACGCTACAACGCTTCCTCCACGTGGGCACGGCAATGTCATGTACGCCGGAGCAGGATTCCTTGGTCGCCGAAAGCGCCGAATTCAGAGAGAATGCTGAACACCTGGTGGAATACACGTTTTCGAAGTCAACCATCGAACAGCTGATGCGCCAGGAATGTCCGAACCTGCCGCTGCTCATCGCCCGTCCATCCATCGTTGTCGGCCATACCCGCCACGGCTGCACGCCCTCGAGCAGTATTTTCTGGGTCTTCAGCATGGGCCTGATGCTGCAGAAGTTTATGTGCTCGATGGAGGACCGGATCGACGTTGTCCCGGTGGATTATTGTGCCGACGCGCTGTTAATGCTGCTCAACAGCAACGCGCGTCCGGGGGAAGTGGTACACATTTCGGCCGGAGAAGAGAACAGCGTTCGCTTTGCGGATATTGATAATGCGATGGCGCAGGCGCTGGAGAAAGCACCCGTCGGCGATAAGTACGCGCAGGTCAGCTACGAAACGCTGGTCAGAATGCGCCGTGAACTGAAAACGATTTTTGGCCCGTGCAACGAACGTCTGATGCTGAGAGCCATGCGGTTATACGGTGCGTTTGCCACGCTTAACGTGCGATTCAGCAACGATAAGCTGCTGAGCATGGGGATGCCGAAGCCACCCCGGTTTACGGATTATATTGCCCGCTGCGTGCAAACCACCCGGGGGCTGACCATTCCAGAGCAAATGGCGGTCGATTTTAAATAGCCAAAAAAAATGCCAGTCATTCGACTGGCATTTTCATGTTAAGGCTTAAGCGATTATGCCTGGCCTTTGATCTCTTTACGACCGTTGTATGGTGCTTTTTCGCCCAGCGCTTCTTCGATACGAATCAGCTGGTTGTATTTAGCAACACGGTCAGAACGGCTCATAGAACCCGTTTTGATCTGGCCAGCAGCGGTACCCACAGCCAGGTCAGCAATGGTCGCGTCTTCAGTTTCGCCAGAACGGTGAGAGATAACCGCGGTGTAGCCAGCGTCTTTCGCCATTTTGATCGCAGCCAGCGTTTCGGTCAGGGAACCGATCTGGTTGAATTTGATCAGGATGGAGTTAACGATGCCTTTCTCGATACCTTCTTTCAGGATCTTGGTGTTGGTTACGAACAGGTCGTCACCCACCAGCTGGATTTTGTCGCCCAGTACTTTAGTCTGGTATGCGAAGCCAGCCCAGTCAGACTCGTCCAGACCGTCTTCGATAGACACGATTGGGTACTGTTTGGTCAGGTCTTCCAGGAAGTGAGTGAACTCTTCGGAGGTGAACGCTTTGTTGCCTTCGCCAGCCAGAACGTATTTACCGTCTTTGTAGAATTCTGATGCTGCACAGTCCATCGCCAGGGTGATGTCTTTGCCCAGCTCGTAGCCCGCTGCTTTTACCGCTTCTGCGATAACAGCCAGTGCTTCTGCGTTAGAACCCAGGTTTGGCGCATAGCCACCTTCGTCACCCACAGCTGTGTTCATACCTTTAGCTTTCAGAACTTTAGCCAGGTTGTGGAACACTTCAGAACCCATACGTACTGCTTCTTTCAGGGATTTCGCGCCAACTGGCTGAATCATGAATTCCTGAATATCAACGTTGTTGTCTGCGTGCTCACCACCGTTGATGATGTTCATCATTGGTACAGGCATGGAGTATTTGCCTGGGGTGCCGTTCAGTTCAGCGATGTGCTCGAACAGTGGCATACCTTTAGCCGCCGCAGCCGCTTTGGCGTTCGCCAGGGAAACGGCCAGGATTGCGTTCGCACCGAAGTTAGATTTGTTTTCAGTACCGTCCAGATCGATCATGATCTTGTCGATGCCAGCCTGATCTTTGGCATCTTTGCCAACGATAGCCTGAGCAATAGGACCGTTAACAGCGCCAACCGCTTTCAGTACGCCTTTGCCCATGAAACGGGATTTGTCGCCATCACGCAGTTCCAGCGCTTCGCGGGAACCGGTAGAAGCACCTGATGGAGCAGCTGCCATACCGACGAAACCACCTTCCAGATGAACTTCGGCTTCAACGGTCGGGTTACCACGGGAGTCGATGATTTCACGACCGATGACTTTAACGATTTTGGACATTAGATTTTCCTCAGTACAAGTTAAACTAAAACTCCAGACAAACAACGCGTACCAAAGGTACGCGTTGCCGTTCTAACTTTTTTTACTTCGCCTGACGCTTCTGGTAGTCGCTGGCGGCCTTCACGAAGCCTGCAAACAGCGGATGCCCGTCACGTGGCGTTGAAGTAAATTCCGGGTGGAACTGGCAGGCGACAAACCACGGATGGTTTGGCACTTCGATGATCTCGACTAACTGATCATCCCCGGAGCGGCCCGCAACACGCAGACCCGCAGCTTCAATTTGTTTCAACAGCATGTTGTTGACTTCATAGCGGTGACGATGGCGCTCGGTGATGACCGGCTCGCCGTACAGCTTGCGAACCACGCTATCGTCAGTCAGCTGGCAGGCCTGTGCGCCGAGACGCATAGTGCCACCCAGATCGCTCTTCTCGGTACGGACTTCGACGTTACCGTCTTCATCACGCCATTCAGTGATAAGCGCCACAACAGGGTACTTACAGTCTGGCACAAATTCCGTAGAGTTCGCGTTTTCCATTCCCGCTACGTTGCGCGCAAATTCGATCAGCGCAACCTGCATACCCAGACAGATGCCGAGGTATGGAATATTGTTTTCACGCGCATAACGCGCGGTGGCGATCTTGCCTTCTACACCACGGTAGCCGAAGCCGCCAGGGATAAGGATAGCATCCAGATCTTTCAGGATTTCAACGCCACGCGTTTCAACATCCTGCGAATCAATCAGCTTGATGTTCACGGAGACACGGTTCTTCAGACCACCGTGTTTCAGCGCTTCGATCACGGACTTATAGGCATCCGGCAGCTCAATGTACTTGCCGACCATACCGATAGTCACTTCGCCTGCCGGGTTGGCTTCTTCGTAAATAACCTGTTCCCATTCAGACAGGTTTGCTTCCGGACAGTTCAAGCTGAATCGTTTACAAATATAATCGTCGAGACCCTGTGATTTCAACAGGCCCGGGATTTTATAAATGGAATCGACATCTTTCATTGAAATAACGGCTTTTTCAGGCACGTTACAGAACAATGCAATTTTCGCACGTTCGTTCGCCGGAATGGCGCGATCGGAACGGCAAACCAGGATGTCAGGCTGAATACCGATAGAGAGCAGCTCTTTAACAGAGTGCTGGGTCGGTTTGGTTTTCACTTCACCTGCCGCCGCCATGTAAGGCACCAGCGTCAGGTGCATGAACAGCGCGTGTTCACGACCAATGTCTACCGCCAGCTGACGAATCGCTTCGAGGAACGGCAGGGATTCGATATCACCCACGGTACCGCCGATTTCAACCAGCACAACGTCATGCCCTTCGCCACCGGCAAGGACACGCTCTTTGATGGCGTTAGTGATGTGTGGGATAACCTGCACGGTCGCGCCCAGATAGTCACCACGGCGCTCTTTACGCAGAACGTCAGAGTAGATGCGGCCAGTCGTAAAGTTATTACGACGGGTCATTTTGGTACGAATGAAACGCTCGTAGTGGCCAAGATCCAGATCGGTTTCAGCGCCGTCTTCAGTAACGAACACTTCCCCGTGTTGGGTTGGGCTCATGGTGCCAGGATCGACGTTGATGTACGGATCCAGTTTCATCATGGTCACATTGAGGCCACGGGCTTCAAGAATGGCTGCGAGGGAGGCTGCGGCAATGCCTTTACCCAGAGAGGATACGACCCCGCCGGTCACAAAAATATAGTTCGTTGTCATGCTGAACCTGAGAAGTTAGGGTGAAACGATGGAATAACCAGGACGGGAAAGTAGTATACCCGAACACGGCGAGCGCCACAAACTTTCATTCTCCGTCTCCATTCCAGGCCATGACAAACATAAGGAGTGAGAAAATAGCCCCTTTTGGGTAAATGTTTTTGACGCAAATCAAGCGCTTGTCATTTAAAAAATCACACAAATTGCGCTTGATCGCAAAATTTCGTTAGAGATCAGATTCCTGGCGCTTTACTTCCTGCCAGACTTCTTCCATCGCGTCGAGGTCAATACCGCTCATTTCCAGGCCTCGCGAGGCGACAATCCGCTCCACTTCGCGAAAGCGGCGCTCGAATTTCAGGTTGGCTTTTTGCAGCGCCGTTTCCGCTTTTACACCCAGGTGGCGAGAAAGGTTGACGGTCGCAAACAGCAGATCGCCCATCTCTTCCTCAAGCTTTGCTTCATCCACCACCGCCTGCTGCGCTTCGTGCATGACCTCGTCAATCTCTTCGTGCACTTTATCCAGCACCGGGCCGAGTGAGGTCCAGTCAAACCCCACGGCGGAGCAGCGTTTCTGGATTTTGTGCGCGCGCATCAGCGCGGGCAGGCTCAGCGGAATGTCGTCCAGCGCGGAGTGCTGGGATTTTTCTGCCCGCTCGGCGCTTTTGATCTGCTCCCAGCGGGCCAGGACTTCGCTGCTGGTCCCTGCGGTAGCGTCACCGAAAATATGGGGATGACGGCGCTCAAGCTTGTCGCTGATGGCAGCGCAGATATCGTCAAAGTTAAAGCGCCCCTCTTCCTGCGCCATCTGCGCGTAGAACACAACCTGGAAAAGCAGATCGCCCAGCTCGCCGCGCAGGTCGTCAAAATCTTCACGGGAAATCGCGTCCAGCACCTCGTAGGTCTCTTCAAGGGTGTACGGGGCGATGGTGGCGAAAGTCTGCTCTTTGTCCCACGGGCAGCCGTTTTCCGGGTCGCGCAGGCGTTTCATGATGCCGAGCAGGCGGTCGATTTGAGTCATAATACTGTCCTGATGAAAAAATGCCGGGTGGCGGCGTTGCCTTACCCGGCCTACGGAAGAGGATGTTTAGCCGCCGTGCAGACGACGCGCGTCAATCACATCCGGCACCTGGTTCAGCTTGCCGAGCACGCGGCCCAGCACCTGCAGGTTATAGATTTCGATGGTCATATCGATGGTGGCAAGCTGCTCGCGGGTATCGCTGCGGCTGGCGACGCCCAGCACGTTGACCTTCTCGTTGGCGAGAATGGTCGTGATGTCGCGCAGCAGGCCGCTGCGGTCGTTGGCAGTGACGCGCACCACCAGCGAGTAGCCGGCGGAGTAGCTCTCGCCCCAGACCGCTTCCACGATGCGCTCCGGCGCATGGGACTGCAGCTCGGCAAGCTGGTCGCAGTCGGAACGGTGAATCGAAATTCCGCGCCCCTGGGTGATAAAGCCAACGATATCGTCGCCTGGGATTGGCTGACAGCAGCGGGCAATGTGGTGCATCAGGTTACCGACACCTTCGACCACCACGCGGCCGTTGTCTTTGCTGCGCTGCTGCGGCGCGTAGGTTTTCTGCTGCAGCTGCTTCAGCGCCGCCGCGTCCTGCTCTTCCGCGCTTGGCTTATTGAACTGCGCCTGCAGGAAGTTCACCATCTGATTCAGACGAATATCACCGCCGCCAATCGCCGCTAACAGCTCATCAAGCTCGTTGAAGTTGTAGCGCGGCAGCAGGAATTTCTCCGCCTCTTTCAGGCTGATCCCGATATGCTCCAGCTCGTCGTCAAGGATCTGGCGGCCGGCAAGGATATTCTTGTCTCGATCCTGTTTGCGGAACCAGGCGTGAATCTTCGAGCGCCCGCGGCTGGTGGTGACATACCCCAGGTTCGGGTTAAGCCAGTCCCGGCTCGGGTTCGGCTGCTTCTGGGTAATGATTTCAATCTGGTCGCCCATCTGCAGCTGATAGGTGAACGGTACGATACGCCCGCCAATTTTCGCCCCGATGCAGCGGTGCCCCACATCGCTATGGATGTGGTAGGCAAAATCGAGCGGCGTAGAGCCGGCCGGCAGGTCGACAACGTCCCCTTTCGGGGTAAAGACGTAGACGCGATCGTCAAAGACCTGGCTGCGCACTTCGTCGAGCATCTCGCCGGAATCGGCCATCTCTTCCTGCCACGCAATCAGCTTACGCAGCCAGGCAATGCGGTCTTCGTGGCCTGAACGCGCCCCGCCGGACGTGCCTTCTTTGTATTTCCAGTGCGCTGCAACGCCCAGCTCGGCGTCCTCGTGCATCTGTTTGGTGCGGATCTGAATCTCGACCGTTTTACCGCCAGGGCCAAGCACCACGGTATGGATTGACTGATAGCCGTTCGGTTTGGGGTTGGCGACATAGTCGTCAAACTCATCGGGCAGATGGCGGAAGTGCGTGTGCACTATCCCCAGCGCGGCGTAGCAGTCCTGCAGACGCTCCGCCACGATACGCACGGCGCGCACGTCAAACAGCTCGTCAAAGGCGAGGTGTTTCTTCTGCATTTTGCGCCAGATGCTGTAGATGTGCTTTGGTCGACCGTAGACTTCAGCGCGCACGTTCTCTTCTTTCATCGCCTGGCGCAGGCCGCCGACAAATTCCTCGATATAATGCTCGCGGTCGATGCGGCGCTCGTGCAGGAGTTTGGCAATCCGTTTGTATTCCGCCGGGTGCAGATAGCGGAAGCAGTAATCTTCCAGCTCCCACTTCAGCTGACCAATCCCCAGCCGGTTCGCCAGCGGCGCATAGATGTTTGTACACTCTTTGGCAGCCAGCACGCGCTCGTCTTCCGGCGCATCCTTCACCTCTCGCAGATGGGCAATACGCTCGGCCAGCTTGATGACCACGCAGCGGAAATCATCCACCATGGCCAGCAGCATCCGGCGAACGTTATCGACCTGCTCTGAGGAGACGGAATCCGTATGCGCGGCTTTGAGCTGACGAATGGCTGCCATATCGCGCACGCCGTGGATCAGCGCGACGACGGATTTTCCGACGCTGTCGCGCAGCACGTCTTCGCTGACCACGTCCGCATCCGCGAGGGGGAAGAGCAGCGCGGCCTGCAGCGTTTCGATGTCCATGTTCAGCATGGACAGGATTTCAACCATCTCCACGCCTCGCCACAGGAGAAGATCGGCGTCGGGATGCCCCTGCGTGGTGCGCAGACAATAGGCCCAGGTTTCGGTTAAGCGTTCACACGACTGCTGGCTGGAAATTCCCAGACTTGCGATCCATTTTTGTGGGTCAAACTCCCCAGCTTTATTGAGATGTGCACTTCTTACCGCAACCATTGTCCTCTCCTTTAGGGACCAGGGCCTGTCGAAGTCGACAAGCCAAACAAATTAGATGTGCTCGAACAACACCATCGATTCCAGATGCCCAGTGTGCGGGAACATGTCCAGCATTGCCAGACGCTGAATCTGGTAACCCGCGCTGAGCAGTGCCTCGCTGTCCCGGGCAAGCGTTGCCGGGTTACAGGAAACATAGACCACACGCTTTGGCGCGAGTTTAATAATATGTGCCATCACGCCCGGGGCACCGGCACGCGCCGGGTCGAGCAAAATTTTATCGAAGCCCTGCTTTGCCCACGGCTGTTGGGTGACATCGTCCTCAAGATTTTGATGAAAGAATGTCACATTTTGCAAGCCGTTCTGCCGCGCGTTCTCCTGCCCTTTCGCCACCAGCGCCTCAACGCCTTCCACACCGACGACGCTGGCCGCTTCTTGCGCCAGCGGCAGCGTGAAGTTGCCCATTCCGCAGAACAGATCGAGCACCCGGTCGCTTTTCTGAACGTCCAGCCACGCCAGCGCTTTCGCCACCATCTGCTGGTTAACGCCATCATTGACCTGAATGAAATCCCGCGGGCTGAACGTTAAGCGTAGCCCGTTTGACGCATACCAGGGCGCCTCACCGGTAACCTGTTCAAGTATCTCGCTTTGTGGTGCAAGGAAAAGCGCCAGGTCGTGGGAATGCGAAAAGCGTTCCAGTTTTTCGCGATCTTTCTTCGACAACGGCGCGGTATGGCGCAGCACCATCAGCGGGCCATTGTTTGCCATGACCAGTTCGACGTGCCCAAGATGGCGTACGCCGTCCAGCCCGGAGAGGCAGATGCGCACTTCCGGAAGCAATGCCTCAAGATGGGGCACCAAAATGGGGCACCGCTTCACGTCAACGATGTCGCTGGAGCCGGCCTTGCGAAACCCCATCTCCAGCCGCTCCGTTTTTGGCTGATAGCTGAGGCTCAGGCGCGCGCGACGACGATAGCCCCAGGGCTCATCGGCAACAATTTCGTTAACGTCATGTTTGAGCAGACGCGCCAGCGCGCGGCTTTTGCTTTTTTGCTGTAATTCTGTGCTCGCATGCTGTTGCTGGCAGCCGCCGCACACGCCAAAATGGGGGCAGCGGGGTGCCACACGCTCCGGGCTATCGCTGAGGCGACGCTTAACCTGCCCGCGCGCAAACTGGCGTTTATCTTCCGTCAGCGTAATTTCTGCTCGTTCTGCTGGCAGTAAACCTGTTATAAACAGAGCCTTACCATTGTGGCGTGCCACTCCCTGGCCAAACGGATCGAGGTCCGTGGCCTCAACAGTGATGATTTGACGCGTCGTCACGCGTCGCTTTGCAGAGTAGAATTGCGCCATCGCCGAGATTTTTCTCACATAACCATAATTATCTTAATTGTCCCATAACGGAACGCCATGACCAACTACAGCCTGCGCGCGCGCATGATGATTTTGATCCTCGCCCCCACCGTTCTCATCGGTTTGCTGCTGAGTATCTTCTTTGTGGTGCACCGCTATAACGATTTGCAGCGACAGCTGGAAGATGCAGGCGCCAGCATTATCGAACCGCTTGCCGTCTCCAGCGAGTACGGCATGAACCTGCAAAACCGCGAATCCATTGGGCAGTTAATCAGCGTACTCCACCGCCGCCACTCGGACATCGTACGCGCCATTTCCGTTTACGACGAACATAACCGCCTGTTTGTGACCTCAAACTTTCATCTCGATCCGGCAGCACTGAAGATCCCTGACGGTACGCCGTTCCCGCGCCACCTCACCGTATTGCGGCGCGGCGATATCATGATCCTGCGCACGCCGATCGTGTCGGAAAGCTATTCCCCCGATGAGTCTGCGCAGTCCGACGCCAAATCCAGCAATAATATGCTGGGATATGTGGCGCTGGAGCTGGATCTCAAGTCGGTCCGGCTACAGCAGTACAAAGAGATCTTCATTTCCGGCGTGATGATGCTGTTCTGCATCGGCATTGCGCTGATCTTCGGCTGGCGCCTGATGCGCGACGTGACGGGTCCCATCCGCAACATGGTTAACACGGTTGACCGCATCCGCCGGGGACAGCTCGACAGCCGTGTGGAAGGGTTTATGCTGGGCGAGCTGGATATGCTGAAAAACGGCATCAACTCGATGGCGATGTCGCTGGCGGCGTATCACGAAGAGATGCAGCACAACGTTGACCAGGCGACGTCCGACCTGCGCGAAACGCTGGAGCAGATGGAGATCCAGAACGTTGAGCTGGATCTGGCGAAAAAGCGCGCTCAGGAAGCGGCGCGTATTAAATCGGAATTCCTTGCCAATATGTCGCACGAGCTGCGCACGCCGCTCAATGGCGTGATCGGCTTTACCCGTCTGACCCTGAAAAGCGAGCTCAACCCCACTCAGCGGGATCACCTGCACACCATTGAACGCTCGGCCAACAACCTGCTGGCGATCATTAACGACGTGCTGGACTTCTCCAAGCTGGAGGCGGGCAAGCTGATCCTCGAGAGTATCCCCTTCCCGCTGCGCAGCACGCTGGATGAGGTGGTGACGCTGCTCGCGCACTCATCGCACGACAAAGGCCTGGAGCTGACGCTTAACATTAAAAACGACGTGCCGGATAACGTTATTGGCGATCCGCTGCGCCTGCAGCAGGTCATAACCAACCTTGTCGGGAATGCCATTAAGTTCACCGAAAGCGGTAATATCGACATCCTGGTAGAGAAACGCTCGATCAGCAGCAATAAGGTCCAGATTGAAGTCCAGATCCGCGATACCGGCATCGGTATTCCGGAGCGCGACCAGTCGCGTCTGTTCCAGGCGTTCCGTCAGGCGGACGCCAGCATCTCCCGCCGTCATGGCGGTACCGGTCTGGGGCTGGTGATCACCCAGCGTCTGGTGAACGAGATGGGCGGCGATATCTCATTCCACAGCCAGCCAAACCGCGGTTCAACCTTCTGGTTCCACATTAATCTGGACCTTAATCCGAACGTGCTGACCGATGGCCCGGTGACGGACTGCCTGAAAGGCAAGCGTCTGGCCTACGTTGAACCTAACGCTGCGGCGGCGCAGTGTACGCTCGACATCTTAAGCACCACGCCGCTGGAGGTGGTCTACAGCCCCACCTTCTCGGCGCTTGCCGTAGAGCATTACGATATTCTGCTGATGGGCATTCCGGTCACCTTCACCGGCGAGTTGACCATGCAGCAGGAGCGCCTGGCGAAAGCCGCGTCGATGACCGACTACCTGCTGCTGGCTCTGCCGTGCCATGGGCAGCTCAACGCGGAAGAACTGAAAAACGACGGCGCGGCCGCGTGCCTTTTGAAACCACTGACCGCAACCCGTTTGCTGCCAGCCCTCACGGAATATTGCCGTCTTAGCCAGCATGCCCTTCCGCTGATTAACGATGAGCAAAAATTGCCGATGAGCGTGATGGCGGTGGATGATAATCCGGCCAACCTGAAGCTCATTGGCGCATTGCTTGAGGACCAGGTTCAGCATGTGGAGCTGTGCACCAGCGGCGCGCAGGCGGTTGAACAGGCTAAGCAGATGCAGTTCGATTTAATCCTGATGGATATTCAGATGCCGGGCATGGACGGCATCCGGGCGTGCGAGCTGATCCACCAGCTGCCGCATCAGCAGCAAACGCCGGTTATTGCTGTCACCGCGCACGCGATGGCGGGCCAGAAGGAGAAGCTGCTGAGCGCCGGGATGAATGATTACCTGGCGAAGCCCATCGATGAAGAGAAACTTCATAGCCTGCTGTTGCGCTATAAGCCGGGTCATATTGGCGGAACGTACACGGTTTCCAGCGAGCAGGCTGAGATAAGCGTTAATCAGAACGCCACCTTTGACTGGCAGCTCGCGCTGCGCCAGGCGGCAGGTAAACCCGATTTGGCCCGCGACATGCTGCAAATGCTGGTCGCGTTTCTGCCAGAAATTCGCAACAAGGTGGAAGAGCAGCTGGTGGGTGAAAACCCGGAAGATCTGCTGGACGCAATCCACAAGCTGCACGGCAGCTGCGGGTACAGCGGCGTACCGCGGCTGAAAAACCTCTGTCAGTTGCTGGAGCAGCAGCTGCGTGCGGGCACGCCGGAATCGGAGCTTGAACCGGAGTTCCTGGAGCTGCTGGATGAAATGGATAACGTGACGCGCGAAGCGATGAAGGTGTTGGGGAGCTGAGGTAAAAGCCCGGTGGCGCTACGCTTGCCGGGCCTACAGGTGCACTAACGTAGGCCGGGTAAGGCGAAGCCGCCACCCGGCAATCACAGCTAAAATGCCTGCCCCACTTTCAGCACCGCCGCGATATTCCTTGCGGCCATCCTGACGTTCTCGCCGGCATTTTCCAGCGCGTCTTCCAGCGTGCAGATGGTGTAGATCACGCTAAACACGGCATCAATGCCGTGATCGTGTACCACGCCAACGTCCGCCGTCAGGCTGCCTGCAATGCCAATAACGGGTTTGTTAAAGCGTTTTGCCACCTTTGCCACCCCCACCGGGACTTTGCCGTGGATCGTCTGGCTGTCAATGCGGCCTTCCCCCGTGATCACCAGATCCGCATCGGCCACCTGGTCGGACAGGTGTAGCGCATCGGTCACGATCTCAATGCCCTGGCGCAGCTGCGCGCCGCAAAAGGCGTAGAGCGCCGCGCCCATGCCCCCCGCCGCGCCGCCGCCAGCAAGGTTCAGCACGTCGATATCCAGGTCCCGGGCAATCACGCTTGCATAGTGCGCAAGCGCGTTGTCCAGGGTGACGATCATCTCGGGTGTGGCGCCCTTCTGCGGGCCGAATACGGCTGACGCGCCATCGTTCCCGGTAAGCGGATTGGTTACATCGCAGGCCACCTCAATCCGGCATTCCGCCAGACGCTTGTCCAGCCCGCTCAGGTCGATACGCGCGAGTTTTCCCAGCTCGCCCCCGCCCTGCCCAAGAGGCTGTTCATTGTCGTCCAGCAGCTTCGCCCCCAGCGCCTGCACCATCCCTGCGCCGCCGTCGTTGGTAGCGCTGCCGCCAATGCCAATAATAATATGCTTAACGCCCACATCCAGCGCGTGACGAATCAGTTCGCCCGTGCCCCAGGAGGTGGTTTTCAGCGGATTACGCTGCGAAGGCGCCACCCGCTCCAGGCCGCTTGCCGCCGCCATTTCAATAAAGGCGCTCTGCTTATCTCCGGACAAGCCATAGAACCCCTCCACGCGCTCGCCCAGCGGGCCGGTCACCGGAACATGCACAATGCTTCCCTGCGTTGCCGCGATCATCGCCTCAACCGTCCCTTCGCCACCGTCCGCGACCGGCAGCTTCACGTAAACCGCCTCGGGAAAGATCTCGCGAAAACCACGTTCTATCGCTGTCGCAACCTCAAGCGCACTCAAACTTTCCTTATACGAGTCCGGTGCGATAACAATTTTCATAAGCCATCCTTACGCATAGTCGTTACGTTAAGCATACACCACGTAAAAGACCGCTCATGGGAGCGGTCCCAATGCGTTTATCGTACCATGCACGGGCGTTTATTGTCGAATGTCCAGTCAGGGATGAGATACTGCATCGCCATCGCATCGTCGCGCGCGCCCAGACCGTGTTTCTGATACAGCTCATGGGCCTTCATGACCTGATCCATATCCAGCTCAACCCCCAGCCCCGGCGTGGAAGGCACCTGCACCATGCCACCTTTGATCTCAAACGGCTGCTTAGTGAGACGCTGATTACCTTCCTGCCAGATCCAGTGGGTGTCGATAGCAGTGATCGTGCCCGGCGCAGCGGCGGCGACGTGCGTGAACATCGCCAGCGAGATATCGAAGTGGTTGTTGGAGTGCGAACCCCAGGTCAGGCCAAACTCATGGCACATCTGCGCCACGCGAACCGACCCCTGCATCGTCCAGAAGTGCGGGTCAGCCAGCGGAATATCGACTGACTGGAGGGATAAGGTGTGTCCCATCTGACGCCAGTCGGTCGCAATCATATTGGTCGCGGTCGGCAGCCCCGTAGCGCGACGGAATTCCGCCATCACTTCACGGCCAGAGAAGCCTTGCTCAGCCCCGCACGGGTCCTCCGCGTAGGCCAGCACACCTTTCAGCTGCTTGCCGATCGCAATCGCTTCATTGAGAGACCAGGCCCCGTTCGGATCGAGCGTCACACGCGCCTGCGGGAAACGTTTTGCCAGCGCGGTGACGGCTTCCGCCTCTTCTTCCCCGGCCAGCACGCCGCCCTTCAGTTTGAAATCGTTGAAGCCATATTTTTCGTATGCCGCTTCCGCCAGGCGCACCACCGCATCCGGGGTCATTGCCTCGTCGTGGCGAAGCCGGTACCAGTCGCATTGTTCATCCGGCTGGCTCTGATACGGCAGTGGCGTCAGCTTGCGGTCGCCGACAAAGAACAGATAGCCCAGCATTTCCACTTCGCTACGCTGCTGCCCCTCGCCCAGCAGCGACGCAACGTTAACGCCCAGATGCTGGCCCAGCAGATCCAGCATCGCGGCTTCAATGCCGGTCACCACGTGGATAGTGGTGCGCAAATCGAAGGTCTGCAGACCCCGGCCCCCGGCATCGCGATCGGCAAAGGTGTTACGCACGGTGTTGAGGACATTTTTGTACTCACCCAGCGTTTTGCCCACCACCAGCGGAATGGCGTCCTCCAGCGTTTTGCGGATCTTCTCCCCGCCCGGAATTTCACCCACGCCGGTATGGCCGGCATTGTCTTTGATAATGACAATGTTGCGGGTAAAGAACGGCGCGTGCGCGCCGCTCAGATTCATCAGCATGCTGTCATGGCCCGCAACCGGAACGATCTGCATGGCGGTGACGACAGGGGTCGTAAAAGTACTCATCGTGTAATCCTTTTATCAGTGACGTCCGAAAACAGGGCGCTTACGGTCAAATGTCCAGCCGGGAATAAGGTACTGCATCGGGCCCGCATCGTTACGCGCGCCGCCCGGCAATTTTTTATACGCCTCATGGGCTTTATGGATCCGATCCCAGTCCAGCTCCACGCCCAGGCCCGGCACATCCGGTACGGCAATCTTGCCATTGATGATTTCCAGCGGATTTTTCGTCAGGCGGGCTTCGCCTTCCTGCCAAATCCAGTGCGTGTCGATGGCGGTCGGGTTACCCGGCGCCGCCGCGCCAACGTGGGTAAACATCGCCAGCGAAATATCAAAGTGATTGTTCGAATGACAGCCCCAGGTGAGCCCCCACTCATCGCACAGCTGCGCCACGCGGACCGCGCCTGAGAGCGTCCAGAAGTGCGGGTCCGCCAGCGGTATGTCGACGGCGTTGAGCATCACCGCATGGCCCATTTCGCGCCAGTTCGTGGCGATCATATTGGTCGCCACCGGCAGCCCGGTGGCCCGACGGAACTCGGTCATCACTTCGCGGCCCGAGAAGCCCTGTTCCGCGCCGCAGGGGTCTTCCGCATAGGTCAGGACATCCCCCAGCCCTTTGCACAGGCTAATCGCTTCATCCAGCAGCCATGCACCGTTTGGGTCAACGGTGATCCGAGCATCCGCAAAGCGTTTTTTCAGCGCCCGGACCGTTTCAATCTCCTGCTCGCCGGGCAGCACGCCGCCCTTCAGCTTGAAATCCTTAAAACCGTAGCGATCCTGCGCCGCCTCGGCCAGCCGCACCACCGCGTCGCTGGAGAGCGCTTCCTGGTGGCGCAACTGATACCAGTCGTGTTCGCCCCTGGAGCGAGCCAGATAGGGGAGATCGGTTTTATTGCGATCGCCAATGTAGAACAGATAGCCCAGCACGGTGACCGCATCGCGCTGTTTGCCGGGCCCCAGCAGTTCGCAGACCGGGACATTGAGCGCCTTACCCAGTAAATCAAGCAGAGCCGCTTCTAGTGCGGCGACCGCATTGACGCGCAGTTCAAACGTCCAGGCACCGTTACCGAACGTCTCAAAGTCTGCCGACTGGTTGCCCTTATGCACCCGCTGAACCACCCTGTTCAGACGGGCAATCTCCTGCCCCACCACCAGCGGAATGGCATCGACCAGCGTCTGGTAAATCACCTCTCCGCCAGGGGCCTCGCCCACGCCGGTATTCCCTGCGCTGTCTTTTAGCACGACGATATTACGGGTAAACCAGGCGTTATGGGCGCCGCCAATATTGAGCAGCATGCTGTCCTGTCCGGCCACCGGAATGACCTTCATCTCGGTGACGGTTGGGCTCAATTGCGTTGTCATCAGCCACGCTCCGCAACAGGTTTAAGTTCGACGCGTTTGATATCCCCCACCAGCACCAGGTAACTCAGGACCGCCACCAGCGCATGCACACCCACGTAGATTAGCGCACCGTTGAACGAGCCGGTGGTACCGACGATGTAGCCGATAGCGATGGGCGTCACAATCCCGGAGATGTTGCCGAACATGTTGAACAGACCGCCGCTCAGGCCGCTGATCTCTTTCGGGGCCGTATCCGCCATTACCGCCCAGCCCAGCGCGCCAATGCCTTTGCCGAAGAAGGCCATCGCCATAAAGCCGATAATCATCCACTCGGCATTGACGTAGTTACAGAACACCATGGTCATGGAGAGCAGCATGCCGAGCACGATGGGCGTTTTACGCGCGATGTTCAGTGAACCCGTGCGGCGCATCAGCCAGTCGGAAATCACCCCGCCGAGCACGCCCCCCACGAAGCCACAGATGGCCGGGACCGAGGCAACAAACCCCGCTTTCAGAATCGACATGCCGCGTGCCTGCACGAGGTACACCGGGAACCAGGTGATGAAAAAGTAGGTCAAGGCGTTGATACAGTACTGGCCCAGATAGATCCCGATCATCATGCGCGAGCCGACAAGCTGCCTGATCTGCGCCCATTTCTGGCTGAACGGCACTTTCGCCGTCGAGGATTTCTGATCCATGTTGATCAGCGCGCCGCCTTCAGCGATGTACTCCAGCTCTTTTTTGTTTACGCCAGGGTGCAGGTTGGGTTCGTGGATCACTTTCAGCCAGATAAAGCTAATGACGATCCCGAGTCCGCCCATAAAGAAGAACACGTGCGACCAGCCCACCTCATGGGTTAGCCAGCCCATAATGGGCGCAAAGATCACCGTCGCGAAGTACTGTGCGGAGTTGAAAATCGCCACCGCCGTTCCCCTCTCCTGCGCCGGGAACCAGGCCGCCACAATGCGGCTGTTGCCCGGGAAGGAAGGCGCTTCCGCTAAGCCCACCAGGAAGCGCAGCGTGAAGAGCGCGACGATAATGCCGAAGCCGCTGAAGATATCGACGAAGCCCTGCAGTAGGGTAAAGGCAGACCAGATAAAGATGGACCAAAAGTAGACCCGTTTCGAGCCAAAGCGGTCGAGCAGCCAGCCGCCAGGAATTTGCCCGATGACGTAGGCCCACGAGAAGGCGGAGAAAACGTAACCCATGCCCACGGGATCAAGGCCGATATCTTTTGCCATTTCCGAGCCGGCAATCGACAGCGTGGCGCGGTCACCATAGTTAAAGGACGTGACGATAAACAGCATCACCACTATCCAGTAGCGAGCATTGGTGCGCTTTTCAGCGCTGCTCGCTGCGTGGCTTAATGAACTCATTGTTGCACTCCTGAAACATAGCTTTCGCCTGGTTCATTCTGTACAGCACCGGTAGGGTAAGCAGAATGAGATTGGTTTTTGTCGTTTTGGTACGGCCTGAAGCCGTTTTATCGTGACCGAAAAAGTATATGAAGGAGTGCCTCTTCACCTCACCGTGCAAAAACACAGTATTAAAGGGCGTGAGGGAGGTTGTTTAGGGCATAAGCCCAGAGGAGTGGAAGGTGGTTCACGGAAATGGCGTTTGGTGCGGGGTGTGATGCCGGGTGGCAGCTACGCCTGACCCGGCCTGGAAAACCCGCAGGCCCGCGCAAGCGAAGCGCCGCCGGGCAGAGTGTTATTTGAGAAGTGAGGCCCAGTTCTCCACCCACGGGTTTGATTCGCTTTCTGGCTCCGGGTGCTCACCCGCATCAATCAGCAGCATCTCGCCGACGCGCTGGGCGCTCTGCTCCTGCAACAGCGCATCGAACTGCTTGCCGCCGCCGCAGAAGTTAGCGTAAGAGCTATCGCCGAGCGCGATGATGCCGTAGTGAACATCTGGCTGATAGCCAAGCTGGTCTTTAATGCCCTGAAACAGCGGCACGATGCTGTCCGGCAGATCGCCCTGCCCGGTGGTGGAGGTCACCACCAGAATGTATTTATCTTTATACTTTTCCCAGTCCGCCAGCTCCGGGTCTTCATAGACCGTGGCTTTATGGCCCTGGCTTGCCAGAATCGCCTCCGCCTCTTCCGCAACCAGCAGCGAGTTGCCGTACATTGTGCCGACAAAAATGCCTACTTCAGCCATGCTATTTTCCCATAGTGAATGCGCTTACTCTTCATCCTGAACGTTGCCCGATACAAACTCAACCCTTTCATTTTCGGGGAGTTGTCCCAGCCAGCCAAACTGTGACAGCGCCTGCATCCAGACGTCGTCCAGCCCCGCGCGGAGAGTCAGCGGCTCGCCGGTAAACGGGTGCGTCAGGCTCAGCTCGCTTGCGTGTAACATCAGACGATGGCAGCCAAAGTGTTCGGCCGCGCTGCGGTTCTGGCGCAAATCACCGTGTTTGCTGTCGCCAATAATCGGGTGGCGCAGATGCGCCAGATGGCGTCGCAGCTGGTGCTTGCGCCCGGTTTTCGGCAGAAGCTCGACCAGGCTGTAGCGTGTGGTCGGAAATTTGCTGGTGGCCACCGGCATTTCCGTGGTTGCCATGCCGCGATAATCCGTCACGGCCGGCTGCGGGCCTTTGTCATCCCGGGCAAATTTATCGCCGATTTTGTCCAGCTCCTCCACCAGCGGGTAGTCCAGGGTGGCGGACTCGGTCAGCCAGCCACGCACGATCGCGTGGTAGCGCTTCTGGATCTGGTGCTGTTCGAACTGCTGCGCCAGCAGACGGCCAGCTTCGCTGGAAAGCCCCATCAACAGCACGCCGGAGGTCGGCCTGTCGAGGCGATGGGCGGTAAACACATGCTGACCAATCTGGTCACGAACGGTCTGCATCACCACCACTTTCTCGTCGCGATCCAGCCAGCTGCGGTGCACCAGCCAGCCTGACGGTTTATTCACCGCCACCAGCCACTCGTCCTGATAGAGGATTTCCAGCGTCATGCATCTTCACCGGCAAACAGGGCATCCAGCTTTTCCAGTTCGACCAGCATGACGTCGCGCGCAGGGTGGGTCGCTTCGAGCGCCATTTCATAATAGGGAGAGACAGCAAACGCCTGCGGCAAGGGGTGCCCCCCCTCAAGCAGGGCGTGCATGCGCGGAATTAACACCCACTGCAGCCACTCGAAAGGCGCCAGCGTATCCAGGCAGAAAGGCTGGGTGCTGGTGAACGCTTCTGGCTGCGGCGCGGTCTCCTGCCACAGCTGATGTTGGCGCAAAAGGGCTTCGATGGCGTGCAACTGAGCACGAACGCTATCGTGTTGCGTCATAGTAACCTCAACTGAAAATGTGAACGGCGCGCAGCATAGCATTGCGAAAGGCAGAAATAAAAAAAGGGAGCACTGTAAAAACAGTGCTCCCGGTTCGTTCCGCAGCATTCCAGCTACAATTCGTGCTCCCTGCTCATCCGTGACAACTTTTCCTGAAGCCCGAAGGCCTGGTCATCCGTCTACCTTTCGCATCCTGCACACATCTTCCTGACGTGTTTGTTTCATCCTGAAACGTCCTGGCCTTCCTGACCCACCGACCATCCTGACCGGCTCTCGTTCTCCTTCCTGGAGGTGTCCCTTACGCATCCTGCGTTATCCACTTCGCTTCATCCAGAAGCCTTCCTGCTGCGCCATCCTGACGAGTCCTGTGTGAGAAACGCCATCATCCTGATGTTCGTTTCTCGTGTCGGCTTCCTGTCGACGGAGATAGAATCCGCTATTCCGCTTCGTCTTACAACCCACTCAGCCAGCGTTGTAAGACGCGGGGACTCCCTAAAAATAATAGGAGGAACAACTAATTCGTTGAAAAATAGAGTGATATTAATCTGAATTTAATGAGGTAATACTGAATGTTCCAGCGATCTCTCACAAACCTTGTAAGAGATCTCTCACACGCGCTGTAGCAGCATGGATTACAGAAGGGGCTCAAGTCGGGTGAGGAAATCCGCAAGAGAAGGGGCGAGAGTCTCGCGATTTCGGGTACCGATAGTCTCTTTAATCACTTCGCCTGACAGGTTACAGACGGAGATAACGTCCAGCTCGCTGTCCAGCGTGGCAATAAAGAGCGTCGGAGAAAGCTTAAGGCGTTTTTGCGTGACCAGATGACCGATCAGGTTTTCCTGAACACGCTGCAGATCGTCTTCGCTCCAGGTCTGCAACAGCGTCAGCGTCATGTCCGCAAAGCGCGCGGGCATATCCCCTGCAAACTGCGTGGCATAAAACGCATGAACCGCTGGTTGTACCACAATGTCCATTGCCCGTTCAACCGCATTTACATTCTGCTCGCCGTTATTCGGCTTCGGCTGCCAGATCACGTAATCCTCAAGCGAAGAGATAATGCACGGCGAAGGGACGCCATATAAATCAGCACTTTGCGGCCACGTGCCCTGCTTTTCATGCCATGCGTCGCAGTAGCGGGTCGTGAAGGTAGTGAGGGCATTTGCAGTTTCGATGTCCACCGATTTCTCTCTTCTTGTCAGACAGGATAAACTCAGGCCATAAGTGTACCTGTAAAGTGGCTATGAAACATGTCTTACGAAAATCATCAGGCGTTAACCGGCTTAACGCTGGGTAAATCGACCAATTACCGCGATACCTACGATGCAAGCCTGCTGCAGGGCGTGCCGCGTAGCCTGAACCGCGACCCTCTGGGACTGCACGCGGACGCGCTGCCGTTCGTGGGTGGCGATATCTGGACGCTGTACGAACTCTCGTGGCTCAACGCGCGCGGCCTGCCGCAGGTGGCGGTGGGTCACGTTGAGCTGGACTACGCCAGCGTGAATCTCGTCGAGTCGAAAAGCTTTAAGCTCTATCTCAACAGCTTTAACCAGACCAAATTCAACAGCTGGGACGACGTTCAGCGCACCCTGGAACGTGATCTAAGCGCCTGCGCGCAGGGAACGGTGAGCGTTTCACTGTATCGTCTGCACGAGCTGGAAGGCCAGCCGATCGCCCACTTCAACGGGACCTGCATCGACGATCAGGATATCGAGGTGGAGAATTATGAATTCAGCGCGGACTACCTCGAAAACGCGGCGAGCGGCAAGGTGGTCGAAGAGACGCTGGTCAGCCATCTGCTGAAATCCAACTGCCTGATCACGCATCAGCCGGACTGGGGTTCGGTGCAGATCCAGTATCGCGGGCCAAAAATCGACCGGGAAAAATTGCTACGCTACCTGGTGTCGTTCCGCCATCACAATGAATTCCACGAGCAGTGCGTGGAGCGCATCTTTAGCGATATCCAACGCTTCTGCCAGCCAGAAAAATTGAGCGTTTACGCGCGCTACACCCGCCGCGGCGGCCTGGACATCAACCCGTGGCGCACCAATACCGATTTTGTGCCGGCGACGGGCCGGCTGGTGCGTCAGTAATATAAATATTTTCACAATATGCGCGGTATCTTCCGCGCTTTAGGTTGTGAAACGTCACGCGGCAGGGCTATTGTAATCAACAGGGAAAGACGATAATCGTCCCGTAAGGAGCTCACTTGATTACACATATTAGCCCGCTTGGCTCAATGGATATGTTGTCGCAGCTGGAAGTGGACATGCTTAAACGCACGGCCAGCAGCGATCTTTATCAACTGTTTCGTAACTGTTCACTTGCCGTTCTGAACTCCGGAAGCCTGACAGATAACAGTAAAGAACTGCTGTCCCGCTTCGAAAGCTTTGATATCAACGTGCTGCGCCGCGAGCGCGGCGTGAAGCTTGAAGTCATCAACCCGCCGGAAGAGGCGTTTGTCGACGGACGCATCATCCGTTCACTTCAGGCTAACCTGTTTGCCGTGCTGCGTGACATCCTGTTTGTTAACGGGCAGATCCACAACGCAGGCCGTTTCCAGCATCTCGACCTGGAAAGCTCGGTCCATATCACCAACCTGGTGTTCTCTATTTTGCGCAACGCCCGTGCCCTGCACGTGGGTGAAGCGCCGAACATGGTCGTCTGCTGGGGCGGTCACTCCATTAACGAAACCGAATACCTTTATGCGCGTCGGGTGGGCACCCAGCTTGGCCTGCGCGAGCTGAATATCTGTACCGGATGTGGTCCGGGTGCGATGGAAGCGCCAATGAAAGGTGCCGCAGTGGGTCACGCGCAGCAGCGCTACAAAGAGGGACGGTTTATCGGCATGACCGAGCCGTCCATCATCGCCGCTGAGCCACCTAACCCGCTGGTTAACGAGCTGATTATCATGCCGGATATCGAAAAACGTCTTGAAGCGTTTGTTCGTATCGCCCACGGCATCATCATCTTCCCGGGCGGCGTGGGGACAGCGGAAGAGCTGCTCTATCTGCTGGGTATTCTGATGAACCCGGCCAACAAAGATCAGGTCCTGCCGCTGATCCTGACCGGGCCAAAAGAGAGCGCCGACTACTTCCGCGTGCTGGACGAGTTTATCGTACACACGCTGGGTGAAGCCGCGCGTCGTCACTATCGCATCATCATCGACGATGCTGCGGAAGTGGCGCGCCAGATGAAAAAAGCGATGCCGCTGGTGAAGGAGAACCGTCGCGATACCGGGGATGCCTACAGCTTTAACTGGTCAATCCGCATTGCACCGGATCTGCAGATTCCGTTCGAGCCTTCACACGAGAACATGGCGAACCTGAAACTTTACCCGGATCAGCCGGTGGAAGTCCTGGCCGCCGATCTGCGTCGCGCCTTCTCCGGGATTGTGGCGGGCAACGTCAAAGAGGTCGGTATACGCGCCATTGAGCAGTACGGTCCGTACAAGATCCACGGCGATCCGGAGATGATGCGCCGTATGGATGACATGCTGCAGGGCTTTGTCGCCCAGCACCGCATGAAGCTGCCGGGCTCTGCCTATATTCCTTGCTACGAAATCTGCACCTAACGCTTAGCGATATCTCATCAAAGCCGGGTCGCCCTGTTGCGCGTCCCGGCTTTTTTTATTCCTGATGTAATTCATAGGCATCACTAATATCTTTTACAAAATCGCCACAAACGCAAACGATTACCTGTATTTTTCAACCGTAAATTATCAGCCTTAATCCAAATTACCTGCCAGAAAATACTAAAAACCCATTTCTTTACAGCGAAAGACACCTATATCAAGGGCCAGTCTTTCAGCGCACATGTCGTTGGTGGTAGCCTTCGCGCGCGTAAATTCTCTTTGATGTTTTTTTAACAGATAAATGGTCTAAAGATGCCCACATCATAAGTGGATTATTGCATTTGGGATCGCGATCACTGATAGATTCATAACGAGAATGTATCTTTCCGCCCGCCAATAGTTACGGGCGAAAATTATTAAAAAACCGTCACTGAACGAATTTCATATTACCGTCAGGCACTTTTTCATCGGATTTGACTAAAAACCTGACAATTTGCTTCCTCCAGGAGATACAGATGGAAACCACTCAAACCAGCACCGTTGCTTCGATTGAATCCCGAAGTGGTTGGCGCAAAACGGATACCATGTGGATGCTTGGCCTTTACGGCACGGCAATCGGCGCTGGTGTACTGTTCCTTCCTATCAACGCAGGCGTCGGCGGTCTGATTCCGCTGATCATTATGGCTATCATTGCTTTCCCGATGACCTTCTTTGCACACCGCGGTCTGACCCGCTTCGTGCTGTCCGGTAAAAACCCGGGCGAAGACATCACTGAAGTGGTTGAAGAGCATTTCGGCGTGGGCGCAGGTAAACTGATTACCCTGCTCTACTTCTTTGCGATTTACCCTATCCTGCTGGTTTACAGCGTGGCGATCACCAACACCGTTGAAAGCTTCATGCTGCACCAGCTGCACATGACGCCGCCACCGCGTGCCATCCTGTCTCTGATCCTGATTGTCGGCATGATGACCATCGTGCGCTTCGGTGAGCAGATGATTGTGAAAGCGATGAGCGTGCTGGTGTTCCCGTTTGTGGCCGCACTGATGCTGCTGGCCTGCTACCTGATCCCACAGTGGAACGGCGCAGCGCTGGAAACCCTGTCCCTGAGCAGCGCGTCTGCGACCGGTAACGGCCTGCTGATGACCCTGTGGCTGGCGATCCCGGTAATGGTCTTCTCCTTCAACCACTCCCCAATCATCTCCTCTTTCGCCGTGGCGAAACGTGAAGAGTACGGTAATGGCGCAGAGAAGAAGTGCTCCAGCATCCTGGCACGCGCTCACATCATGATGGTGCTGACCGTTATGTTCTTCGTCTTCAGCTGCGTACTGAGCCTCTCCCCGGCGGACCTGGCGGCAGCGAAAGAGCAGAACATCTCAATTCTGTCTTACCTGGCGAACCACTTTAACGCACCGCTGATTGCGTGGATGGCACCGATCATCGCGATGATCGCCATCACCAAATCCTTCCTGGGCCACTACCTCGGCGCACGTGAAGGCTTCAACGGTATGGTGATTAAATCTCTGCGCGGTAAAGGCAAGAGCATTGAAATCAACAAGCTGAACAAAATCACTGCACTGTTCATGCTGCTCACCACCTGGGCGGTAGCGACGCTGAACCCAAGCATCCTGGGCATGATTGAAACCCTGGGCGGCCCGGTCATCGCGATGATTCTGTTCCTGATGCCGATGTACGCGATTCAGAAAGTCCCGGCTATGCGTAAGTACAGCGGTCATGTCAGCAACGTCTTTGTGGTTATCATGGGGCTTATCGCTATCTCTGCGATCTTCTACTCCCTGTACACCATGTTCTGATTCTCACCCGCGCCGTCCCCGGACGGCGCACACCCTCCTCTCTGACTGAAAGCAATGGACGCATCATGATTAGCGTATTCGATATCTTCAAAATCGGTATTGGTCCTTCCAGCTCTCACACCGTCGGACCGATGAAAGCCGGTAAGCAGTTCACGGATGACTTGATTGCACGCGGCATCCTGCACGACATCACCCGCGTGGTTGTCGATGTATACGGCTCACTTTCCCTGACCGGGAAAGGCCACCACACCGATATCGCCATTATCATGGGCCTGGCGGGAAACCTGCCGGATACCGTTGATATTGATGCGATCCCTGGCTTTATCCAGGACGTGAACACCCACGGGCGCCTGCTGCTGGCGAACGGCGAGCATGAGGTTGAATTCCCGGTTGACCACTGCATGAATTTCCATGCGGACAACCTGTCGCTACACGAAAACGGCATGCGCATTACCGCGCTGGACGGCGACAAAGCGGTATACAGCCAGACTTACTACTCTATCGGCGGCGGTTTTATCGTCGACGAAGACCACTTTGGTCAAACCAGTACCTCTTCTGTCGAGGTGCCGTATCCGTACAAAACGGCGGCAGACCTCCAGCGCCACTGCCAGGAGACGGGCCTTTCCCTCTCCGGTCTGATGATGAAGAACGAGCTGGCGCTGCACAGCAAAGAGGAGCTGGAACAGCACTTCGCTAACGTCTGGGAAGTGATGCGCGGCGGTATTGAGCGCGGGATCACCACCGAAGGCGTTCTGCCGGGCAAGCTTCGCGTACCGCGTCGTGCGGCAGCGCTGCGCCGTATGCTGGTGAGCACCGACAAAACGACTACGGACCCAATGGCCGTGGTGGACTGGATCAACATGTTCGCCCTGGCGGTAAACGAAGAAAACGCCGCAGGGGGCCGTGTGGTCACCGCGCCAACCAACGGTGCCTGCGGCATCGTTCCGGCCGTACTGGCGTACTACGACAAATTTATCCGTGAAGTGAACGCGAACTCGCTGGCACGCTACCTGCTGGTGGCCAGTGCGATTGGTTCGCTGTATAAGATGAACGCCTCCATTTCCGGTGCGGAAGTGGGCTGTCAGGGTGAAGTCGGCGTGGCGTGCTCCATGGCGGCGGCAGGTCTGGCGGAGCTGTTGGGCGCAAGCCCGGCGCAGGTGTGCATCGCTGCGGAAATCGGCATGGAACATAACCTGGGGCTGACCTGCGATCCGGTTGCCGGCCAGGTACAGGTTCCGTGCATCGAGCGTAACGCGATTGCCTCCGTGAAGGCGGTAAACGCGGCGCGTATGGCGCTGCGCCGCACCAGCGAACCGCGCGTCTGTCTCGATAAGGTTATCGAGACCATGTACGAAACCGGTAAAGATATGAACGCCAAATACCGCGAAACCTCTCGCGGTGGCCTGGCGATGAAGATCGTAACCTGCGATTAAGCCTCTCAGGAAGCCTCGTTTTGCGAGGCTTCTTCCTGTTTTCCCCACCATTCATAGTTTCACGCTGCTGACAGTGTTACCCTTCACGCATTAGATAGAAGGGAGATTATCTGTGGCCGTTCATTTACTTATCGTCGATGCACTTAACCTGATTCGCCGTATCCATGCGGTACAGGGGACGCCCTGTAAAGACACCTGCCTGCACGCGCTGGAACAGCTTATCCGCCACAGCGAGCCCACCCACGCGGTCGCGGTTTTTGATGACGAAGCCCGCAACACGGGCTGGCGGCAACAGCGTCTGCCCGACTACAAAGCCGGACGCGCACCGATGCCGGACGATCTTCACGCCGAATTACCCATGCTGCGCGCCGCATTTGAACAGCGGGGCGTCCCCTGCTGGGGCGCACAGGGAAATGAAGCCGACGATCTCGCGGCCACCCTGGCCGTAAAGGTGGCGAGTGCCGGGCATCAGGCCACGATCGTTTCAACGGATAAAGGCTACTGCCAGCTGCTCTCCCCGACTATTCGCATTCGCGACTATTTTCAAAAACGCTGGCTGGACGCGCCGTTCATCGCCAGCGAGTTTGGCGTATCGCCTGAGCAACTGCCGGATTACTGGGGCCTGGCAGGCATCAGCAGCTCTAAAGTTCCGGGCGTGGCCGGTATTGGGCCGAAGAGCGCCGCGCAGTTGCTGACCGATTTTCAGCGTCTGGAGGGCATTTACGCCCGTCTGGACGAGGTGCCCGAAAAATGGCGCAAGAAGCTGGAGGCGCATAAAGAGATGGCGTTTATCTGCCGGGAAATCGCAACGCTACAGACAGATTTACAGCTGGACGGGAATTTACAGCAGTTGCGCTTAGAACGTTAAAACGACTACAGGGTTTTTGTAGGCCCGGTAAGCGCAGCGCCACCGGGCAAAACAAAGCACGTATTAGCGCTCGTCGCGACGCCCGCCTACGGCCGCCCACCAGCGACGAATATGCACCGTCACCTCTTCGCGGTCGTGATACAGCTGACGCGCCTGGATCTCCACGTTAATCCCGTGTTCGTCCAGTTGCTCCTGAATGTAGGCCAGGTTCTGCGACACCTCCTCATAGCGCTTTTTCATCGGCAGCTTGAGGTTGAAAATGGTCTCGCGACACCAGCCGTTCACCAGCCAGGAGGCCATCAGCGCGGCCACTTTCGCCGGTTTCTCAACCATGTCGCACACCATCCATGAGATGTTGTTGCGGTTCGGGCGATAGCGGAAACCGTCTTCACGCAGCCAGGTGACCTGTCCGGTGTCCATCAGGCTTTGCGCCATTGGGCCGTTATCAACGGACGATACCCACATGTTGCGTTTCACCAGCTGATAGGTCCAGCCGCCCGGGCACGCGCCGAGATCGACAGCGTACATGCCGTTTGCCAGACGCTCATCCCACTCATCCGCCGGGATAAAGACGTGGAACGCCTCTTCCAGCTTCAGCGTAGAACGGCTTGGCGCATCGGCCGGGAAGCGCAAACGCGGAATGCCCATAAAGAAAGGAGAGTTGTTGGTGGTGTACGAATAGCCCGTATAGCAGCAGCCCGGTGCAATAAAGAAGATATGCACCACCGGACGCTTCGGCGTTTCGTAGTTCGTCAGCACGCCCGCCTCACGCAGCGCCGCGCGCAGCGGAACGGTGAACTTACGGCAGAACTTCATCAACTCTTTACTTTCGTTGGTATCCGCCACTTCAACGCGCAGATCGCCGCCCTTCTCCACCACGCCCTGCAGCATGCCCACGATTGGCGTGATGCGGTCTTCAGGGGGAAGGTCTTTGAGCAGCTCACCCGCGACAAACATCTGGCGCGCAAAAATCAGCGAGCTGAACGGCAGCTCGCGCGCCAGCTTATCCGCATCTTCAGGCTGATAGCATTCGAATACCACATAGCCCGCGTTTTCTTTTACGCGGGCAAAGCCGAAGATTTCGCGCTTCGCCGCTTTATCGGTAATTTCCGCGGCGCACTCTTTCTCAAACCCCGGGCGACAATATAAAACAACCTTATTCATGAACAACGCCCTTGCGTTTCAGACGGATAGCTCCGATAAACATTAATACCCAACCCGCCAGGAAGCTGACGCCACCGACAGGTGTAACAAACGCCCACAGGCGTAAATGCGAAAGTGCCAGACAGTAAAGGCTGCCGCTGAAAAGCACCGTACCCAGCGCCAGAAAGACGCTGCTCCAGTAAAACCAGATGCTGATACGGCGCTGCATCGCCACCGCCAGCCCAAAGATTGCCAGCGTATGGAACGCCTGATATTCAAGGCCGGTCTGGATCCAGCCCATCTCTACAGCGCCCAACGACTTGCTTAAGACATGTGCGCCAAAGGCGCCCAGTGCAACAAAAATAAAGCCACTCACCGCGGCAAAAATCAGCATGAATCGGCTGGTCATGTTTAAGTCCTGAATTGATGCGTGCCCGGCACACAAACGTTATTGTTCATACCTGAAGCGGAATTTTTCTTGCTCGCTTGCCGCCTTCGCCAGTATCCACTGCCGGAAGGCGGCTATTTTACCCAGTTCTGCCTGACTGTCATGACAAACCAGATAAAACGCATTCTTGCTGACCAGTACATCATTAAAAGGGCAGACCAGGCGACCTGCCTCTATTTCGGACTGCGCCATGACGTTGTTCGCCAACGCCACGCCCTGCCCGTGAATGGCAGCCTGTAACACCATCGCACTGTGGCTAAAGATGGGTCCCTGCTGCACGTTTATATGTGTAAGACCTAATTGACGGGTATAAGTTTGCCAGTCGCGTCGAGAGGCATCATGCAAAAGCGTATGCTGCGCCAGGTCAGCGGGAGACTTCAGCGCTTTGTCGCCCGTTAACAGCAGAGGGGAACAGACCGGCAGGAGATATTCTGCGTATAATTTCTCAACACGCAAGCCCGGCCAGTTACCGCGCCCATAAAAAATCGCGACGTCCACGTCATCGGCCAGCTTGTCTTCCTGACGATCCACGGCCTGGATTCGAACGTCTATCCCCGGATAAGCTGAGTTAAAGCTTGAGAGTCTTGGCACCAGCCACTGAATGGCAAAACTGGGCAATAAACTGACAGTCAGAGCACCTTTTGCACTGCGGGCCTGTAGCTTACGCGTGGCTTCAGTAAGCTGCGAAAAAATCTCTTTAATATCCTGAAAATAGCTCTGCCCCTCTTCGGTCAACAGCAACGAGCGGTTGCGTCGACGAAACAGCTTAAGGCCCAGAAAATCCTCCAGAGACTTGATTTGGTGACTTACTGCGGCCTGTGTCACAAAAAGCTCATCGGCTGCGCGGGTGAAGCTCAGGTGACGTGCTGCTGCATCAAAAACACGTAATGCGTTGAGGGGGGGCAATCGCTTTGACATGGTTATATGGCTTAGATGTTAAAGGAATTTAACAAATAGGAAACAACGTTTAACCTATTAGTTTTTTTTATCTGAGCCATTATAATTTGTCCGTTGAGGAACTACCAGCAAATACCTATAGTGGCGGCACTTCCTGAGCCGGAACGAAGAGCTTTTTTCGGAATGCGTGTTCTGAAGGGCTTTTGGCTTACGGTTGTGATGTTGTGTTGTTGTGTTTGCAATTGGTCTGCGATTCAGACCACGGTAGCAACGCTACCAATTTTTCACTTCCTGTACATTTACCCTGTCTGTCCATAGTGATTAATGTAGCACCGCCAACTTGCGGTGCTTTTTTTTCGCCTGCGATCGGTTAATGCTCGATCTCTTTCATCTCTTTCACGTCCGTGCGGTTGATCTGCTGCTTGTTCCCGTTAGCATCTTTGTACGAAATCATCCCGGTATCGTTATCGGTTGTCGGTTTCCCTTCCGAAACGATGGAACGACCATCGTTGGTGTGCATCACGTAGTTGTTACCGGAACAGGCGCTCAGGGCAAAAGTAAACGCACAGGCAGAGATGATTGCAGCTGTCTTATTCATGATTATTCTCCTTTAGCAATTAATGCTATTCAAACCTCGATTTATAACAGGCTAAAACATCCGCCTAACACTATTTAGCATAACCTGCTTTTTTGGGGTCATGAGGATAAGCAGACAATTCTGATAGATATCAACCTCCTTGCCCTGCCACGGAAATTGCGCGACGATCGTGATATTGAAATGAGGAATCCCATGAACGCTTTCAGTCCTGCGCAGTTCCGCGCACAGTTTCCGGCGCTGGCCGATGCCGGTATTTATCTGGACAGTGCCGCCACCGCCCTTAAGCCACAGGCGGTCATTGACGCCACGCAGCAGTTTTACAGCCTGAGCGCCGGGAACGTGCATCGCAGCCAGTTTGCCGAGGCGCAGCGATTAACCGCGCGCTACGAAGCCGCACGCGATCGCGTGGCGCACCTGATCAATGCCGAAAGCGGGAAAAATATCGTCTGGACGCGCGGCACCACCGAGGCCATCAATATGGTGGCCCAGTGCTACGCGCGCCCGCTGCTTCAGCCGGGCGATGAGATCGTCGTCAGCGAGGCGGAACATCACGCCAACCTGGTGCCGTGGCTGATGGTGGCCGAACAAACGGGTGCACGCGTGGTGAAGCTTCCGCTGGGCGCAGACCTTCTGCCCGATGTGGCCCGTCTCCCCGAGTTGATTACCCCCCGCAGCCGCATTCTGGCGCTTGGACAGATGTCTAACGTCACCGGTGGTTGCCCGGACCTGGCTCAGGCGATTCGCATCGCGCATGCCAACGGGATGGTGGTGATGGTCGACGGTGCGCAGGGCGTGGTGCATTTCCCCGCCGACGTGAAGGCGCTGGATATCGACTTCTATGCCTTCTCAGGACATAAGCTCTACGGGCCAACCGGTATTGGGGCGTTGTACGGCAAGCCAGAACTGCTGTCAAAAATGACGCCGTGGCTGGGTGGCGGCAAAATGATCACCGAAGTGTCGTTCGATGGCTTCAAAACGCAGGATGTTCCCTATCGCCTGGAGGCCGGTACGCCGAACGTGGCGGGTGTGATTGGCCTAAGCGCGGCGCTGGAGTGGCTGGCAGAAACAGACGTTGTGCAGGCTGAAAGCTGGAGCCGGGGACTGGCGACGCTGGCAGAGGAAGAACTGAAAAAGCGCCCGGGTTTCCGCTCGTTCCGCGTTCAGGACTCAAGCCTGCTCGCCTTTGATTTTACGGGCGTGCATCACAGCGACATGGTGACGCTGCTGGCGGGGTATGGCATCGCCCTGCGCGCCGGGCAGCACTGCGCGCAGCCGCTGCTGGCGGCGCTCGGCGTGAGCGGCACACTGCGCGCCTCGTTCGCGCCCTATAACACACAAAGCGATGTTGACGCGCTGGTCGCTGCCGTTGACCGCGCGCTTGAAATACTGGTGGATTAATGACTCACGCTGCTTTAGCCGGACATCCGTTTGGCACCGTCATCACTGAAGAGACGTTAAAACAGACCTTTGCCCCGCTTTCACAGTGGGAAGATAAATATCGCCAGCTGATTCTTCTTGGTAAGCAATTACCGACCCTCTCTGACGATCTCAAGGCGCAGGCGAAAGAGATCGCTGGCTGTGAAAACCGCGTCTGGCTGGGCGTAAGCGTGTCCGGCGAGAAGCTGCACTTCTTCGGCGACAGCGAAGGCCGCATCGTCCGGGGCCTGCTGGCCGTATTGTTGACGGCAGTGGAAGGGAAAAGTGCGGCGGAACTGCTGGCGCATTCGCCGCTGGCGTTATTTGATGAGCTGGGGCTGCGCGCACAGCTCAGCGCCTCGCGCGGTCAGGGGTTGATCGCGCTCAACGACGCAGTACTGGACGCCGCACGTCAGGCTCAGGCCTGACGTTCCGCCTTCGCCATCATCTTCTTCAGGGCGTGAGACACCGCCACAAAGCCGAAGGAAGCGGTCACCATGGTGGCCGCGCCAAAGCCTGAGGCGCAATCCATTCTCTTTGGCCCTTCCGCCGTGCTTTTCATCGCACACACGGAACCATCGGCCTGCGGGTAGACCAGCGCTTCGGTCGAGAACACGCAGTCTACGCCCAGCTTGCCCTTGCTGTTCTTCACCACGTTGAAGTCGCTCTTCAGGCGTTCACGCAGCTTGGCGGCCAGTGGATCCTGAATGGTTTTCGCCAGATCGGCCACCTGGATCTGCGTAGGGTCGATTTGCCCGCCCGCGCCGCCGGTCGTCACCAGGGGAACCTTGTAACGACGACAGTAGGCGATCAGCGCCGCTTTTGGACGCACGCTGTCGATGGCGTCAATCACATAGCTGTAGCCTTTGCTCATGTATTCAGCGACGTTATCAGCCGTCACAAAATCATCAATCACCGTGACCCGACATTCCGGGTTAATCAGGCGGATACGTTCCGCCATGACCTCAGATTTTGCCAGGCCGATGCTATCACGCAGGGCGTGGATTTGACGGTTGGTGTTGGTGACGCACACGTCATCCATATCAATCAGCGTGATTGCGCCAATACCGGTTCTCGCCAGCGCTTCTGCGGCCCACGACCCCACACCACCAATGCCCACGACGCAGACGTGCGCATCCGCAAACAGCTGCAGGGCTTTTTCACCATAGAGACGTGCCGTGCCGCCAAAACGCTGGCGCCAGGCATCGCTGATTACCACAGACATAACACCTCAGATGTAAAAAGGGTGAGGTTCTCCTCACCCTGAACAGTAATCCGTATTGCGCTCAGAATACCACAATCAGCCGCTGAATACGTTTCCGGCACCCGGTGCCGCCTTCAGCACCCACACGCGTCCGTAGTGGTTATACCAGCCTGCGCGGTGGCCTGCATCCGGGCCAATGCCCTGATAGATATCGAAGTGCTGCCCTTTGATCGCGCCGCCAACGTCCAGCGCCACCATCAGACGCAGCTCATACTGGCCGTTGAACTTGCCGTTGTTGTCCAGTAACGGGACCTCAGCCAGCAGCGTGGTGCCCGCAGGAATAATCGAACGATCCGATGCCACCGACGCACGGCCAATCAGCGGTACCGCGCTCGCCCCTTTCACCGGCGCGAAGTTTTGCGGTTTAAAGAAGACGAACGACGGGTTCTGCTCCAGCAGCTCACGCACCTCGGCTTCGCTGTGCTTTTCGCCCCACTCGCGGATCGCCTGCATCGACATGTCTTCTTTCTTCACTTCGCCGCGGTCGATCAGCACCTTGCCAATACTGCGATAGGCGTGGCCGTTTTTACCGGAATAGCTAAAGAAGTTAAGCGGCGAGCCGTCGCCAAAATCAATATAGCCGCTGCCCTGAACGTCCATGATGAAGTTGTCCATCAGGGAGTTGCTGTAAGCAAGAACGTAGTTTTCGCTCAGCGCACCGGCGTAGATCTCAGCGCGCGACGGCAGACGGCCGCGTTTTGGCGGCATGCGGTAGATAGGGTACTGGAACTCGCCCTGACGCGTGTGTCGTGCCTGAATAACCGGGGTGTAATAGCCGGTGAACTGGACGTTGCCGTAGTTATCGGCCCCTTCCATCTGCCAGGCGTCGATACCAAACTGACGCATGTTGCGCGTATCGCCGCCCGCCCGCAGCCAGTCCTGTACCGCGCTATAAACGTTGTTCTGTGCGCTGTACAGACGCGGTGACGCGTTGCGGATCTGGTAGACCTGCTCGGAGAAATCACCGGCATTGATCGGTGCGCCGACCGCATCAGGCTGATTAACTAAAGAGAAAGGCTGGGATAATTTCCCGTCTTTATACTGCTGACCGCGATCGGTCGGTTTGGAAGAACAGGCCGCAAGAATCGCTACCATTGCGCCCGCCATCAGATACTTCGCCCAACGTCCTTTCATTCTGTCTCGTCTTTAAGTTGCCCATTTCCGCGTGATGAAGATAACAAACCGCCAGGGCTAATGAAATGCGATCGCATGCCCTTTGGCAAATTTTGCGCAAAAAATAGTCCAAACCGCGCCATGTCGTTCAATTTGCATACAAAATCATGATAAATGTGAAAAAGGGGTTGCATCACAAGTCTATCCGAGTATAGTGCGCATCCACGGACGCGGGGTGGAGCAGCCTGGTAGCTCGTCGGGCTCATAACCCGAAGGTCGTCGGTTCAAATCCGGCCCCCGCAACCAATTAAAATTTGATGAAGTATCTTCTACGACTGTAGAAAGACGGACGCGGGGTGGAGCAGCCTGGTAGCTCGTCGGGCTCATAACCCGAAGGTCGTCGGTTCAAATCCGGCCCCCGCAACCAATTAAAATTTGATGAAGTATCTTCTACGACTGTAGAAAGACGGACGCGGGGTGGAGCAGCCTGGTAGCTCGTCGGGCTCATAACCCGAAGGTCGTCGGTTCAAATCCGGCCCCCGCAACCAATCAAATTTGAAGAAGTAAGTTTCTGCGAGAGTAGAAAGACGGACGCGGGGTGGAGCAGCCTGGTAGCTCGTCGGGCTCATAACCCGAAGGTCGTCGGTTCAAATCCGGCCCCCGCAACCAACACTTCTAAAACAATAAACACCCTTAAGGGTGTTTTTTTGTATCTGTCGTTTGTGAATTTGCCGGGCGTTTACCCGGCCAAAAGATCTACCCGCGCCGCGCCAGCGTCGCCCCGTCAGAGAAATACGCACGAATCCCTGCCAGAATCGACTCCGCCACTTCCTGCTGGAATTTTGCCGTCTTGAGCTTACGCTCCTCTTCCACGTTACTGATAAACGCGGTTTCAACCAGGATGGACGGGATATCCGGCGCCTTGAGTACCGCAAATCCGGCCTGTTCAACGCTGTTCTTGTGCAGCTTATTGATGTTGCCCAGCTTGCCCAGCACCGCTTTACCAAACTTCAGGCTGTCGTTAATGGTCAGCGACTGCACCATGTCGAACATGGTGTGGTCGACGTAGCGGTCGCCGCTTTTGCTCACGCCACCGATCAGGTCCGAGGCGTTCTGGGTATCCGCCAGGTATCTTGCTGCGGTACTGGTCGCGCCTTTGGTTGAGAGCGCAAACACCGACGAGCCGCTTGGCTGACGGCTGGTAAACGCATCCGCATGGATCGAGACGAACAAATCTGCGCGCTGCTTCTGTGCTTTCGCCACCCTGACCTTCAGCGGAATAAAGACGTCTTCATTACGCGTCATATAGGCGCGCATATTGCCTTCTTTATCAATCAGCGCCTTCAGACGACGGGCAATTTGCAGAACCACGTCTTTTTCACGCGTGCGGTATTTCCCCACCGCACCGGAGTCTTCGCCGCCGTGGCCTGGATCGAGCATGATCACAATCGGACGATCGCGCCCTGCTTTCCCCGGCTGCGGACCGCTTTGCGCCGGCGGAACCTGACGCTGCAGATCGCCTTTGTTGTAATCTTCCAGCAGGGCAAGAAGCGGATCCTGAATATCCGTCGCATTGGCCGGGTAGAGATCCATCACCAGGCGCTCTTTGAACGTCGCGACAGGCGCCAGGGCAAACAGCTGCGGCTTCACGTTCTGCTTCAGTTCAAACACCATGCGCACGGTTTGCGGATCGAACTGCCCGACGCGCGCCGATTTAATAAACGGATCGTCGCCGCGGATCTGCGCCGCCATCCCTTTCAGCACGGAGTTAAGGTTAACGCCTTCGAGATCCACCACCACACGTTCCGGGTTGCTGAGGGCAAATTGCTTATATTTCAGCACGCGATTGGATTCGACCGTCACGCGCGTATAGGTCGACGATGGCCAGACGCGCACCGCCACGACCTGACTGGTGGCGGCAAGACCGACCTGACTGACGCTAAGCAACCACATTGCCCCGGCCCCTTTTAACAAACGGCGGCGGCTTATTGCTGAATTGGATCCCGACATGCTTCTCCCGAGCAAGAACACTGACTGATATACAAAATGTCCAGATTGACCGAAAACTTTAACGAATGACGCATAAACTGTCATCTATAAAAGGGTAAACAATCATACGCTAACGCACGGATTACTTATCATTTTCTGTGGGTCGCGGAAAATTTGCGCTTGCACACGCGGCCACAATCGAATAAAAATACAGAAATTACGAATAAACATTCATTAAGGGTTGTGCCATGGTGAAGGAACGTAGAACCGAACTGGTCCAGGGATTCCGCCATTCTGTTCCCTATATCAACGCCCATCGGGGAAAAACGTTTGTCATCATGCTTGGCGGCGAAGCCATTGAGCATGAAAATTTTTCCAGCATCGTCAATGACATTGGCCTGCTGCACAGCCTGGGGATCCGCCTGGTGGTGGTCTATGGCGCGCGCCCGCAGATCGACGCTAACCTGGCCGCTCACCACCACGAGCCGATTTACCACAAGCATACCCGCGTCACGGATGCCAAAACCCTTGAGCTGGTGAAGCAGGCGGCAGGTCTGCTGCAGCTGGATATCACCGCTCGCCTGTCCATGAGCCTGAACAACACGCCGCTGCAGGGCGCGCATATCAACGTCGTGAGCGGCAACTTCATCATTGCCCAGCCGCTCGGCGTGGACGATGGCGTGGATTACTGCCACAGCGGCCGCATTCGTCGTATTGATGAAGAAGCCATACACCGCCAGCTGGACAGCGGCGCCATCGTGCTGATGGGCCCGGTCGCCGTTTCCGTGACCGGCGAAAGCTTTAACCTGACCTCAGAAGAGATCGCCACGCAGCTGGCGATCAAGCTGAAGGCGGAAAAAATGATTGGGTTCTGCTCCTCCCAGGGCGTCGTGAATGATGAAGGAACGATCGTGCCGGAACTCTTCCCGAATGAAGCCCAGGCCCGCGTGGAGGCGCTGGAAGCCGAAGGCGATTACCACTCCGGCACGGTCCGCTTCCTGCGTGGCGCCGTGAAGGCCTGCCGCAGCGGCGTGCGCCGTAGCCACCTGATCAGCTATCAGGAAGACGGCGCCCTGCTGCAGGAGCTGTTCTCCCGCGACGGTATTGGTACGCAGATTGTCATGGAGAGTGCGGAGCAGATCCGCCGCGCCACCATTAACGACATCGGCGGCATTCTGGAGCTGATCCGCCCGCTGGAACAGCAGGGCATTCTGGTGCGTCGTTCACGCGAGCAGCTGGAGATGGAGATCGACAAATTCACCATTATTCAGCGCGATAACCTGACGATTGCCTGCGCCGCGCTCTATCCGTTCCCGGAAGAGAAGATCGGTGAAATGGCCTGCGTGGCGGTGCATCCTGATTACCGCAGCTCTTCACGCGGTGAAATGCTGCTTGAGCGCGTGGCGGCACAGGCGCGCCAGATGGGGCTGAGCAAGCTGTTCGTCCTGACGACGCGCAGCATTCACTGGTTCCAGGAGCGCGGTTTCACGCCGGTGGATATCGATTCTCTGCCGGAAACGAAGAAAGAGATGTACAACTATCAGCGCCGTTCAAAAGTGCTGATGGCGGACCTGGGATGATACGACGCCCTCACCGTGCGGCGAGGGCTTTCATTCAGAGGGACTCAAATATCGCGCCCAGCCCGCTTCGGCGTTCCGTGCGGGTGGCAATCGCCTGCACCAGCACGCGTTCATCGGTATACAGCGACAGGCGCTGACGCGCGCGCGTAATGGCGGTATAGATCAGCTCGCGGGTAATGACGGGGGAAAGCTGCGTGGGCAGGATCAGCGCCGCGTGGTTAAACTCGGAGCCCTGGGACTTATGCACCGTCATCGCCCAGGCGGTTTCATGCTCGGGCAAACGGCTGGGCTGGAAAGACTTCACGCTCCCGTCCGGCATCTGGAACCAGACGCGCAGCCCCTGGCCGCAGTCGAGCGCAATCCCGATATCCCCGTTAAACAACCCCAGCGCGCTGTCGTTGCGGGAAATCATCACCGGCCGCCCTTCATACCAGCGCGAGTGCGGGGTGCGGTTTATTTTACGCTTTTGCACCAGCAGCTGTTCCAGCCTGTCGTTCAGGCCCCGGACACCAAAGGGACCTTCCCTCAGCGCACAGAGCAGCTGATATTCACCAAATGCGGCAATGACCTGCTCCGGCGAACGCTGCTGTTGTACGCCCGTCAGAAAGTGCTGATACCCCTGCAGGGCCTCATCCAGCATCGCCTGATACTCTTCCCCGGTCTGCAGCGATTTTTTCTCAATATCCGTAAAGGTGCCGTCAAACACCGCAGTGGTTGTGCGCCGGTCGCCCCGGTTCACGGCCGCCGCAAGCTGGCCGATACCGGAATCGCTGCCGAAGCGGTAGCTTTTCTGCAGCAGACACAGGCTGTCGCGCAGCGCCCCTGCAAGCGAATGGTTTTCAGAGGTAAGCGAGCATCCGGTGAGACGGGCTAGCTCCTGAGCGCGTTCTGCGGTATATCCCAGGCTGGCATAGGTGCAGATATCGCCCAGCACAGCCCCCGCCTCCACGGAGGCAAGCTGGTCGCGATCGCCCAGGAAAATAACGCGCGCGTGCGGCGGTAGGGCATCAATCAAACGCGACATCATCGTCAGGTCAATCATCGACGCCTCATCCACCACCAGCACATCCAGGTGCAGGGGATTACCGGCATGGTAGCGCAAACGCTGGCTGCCAGGCTGAGCGCCAAGCAAACGGTGTAGCGTGCTGGCTTCGTTGGGGAAAAGCGCCAGCTGCTCCCCGGTAAGCGGCAGCTTTTGCAGCGCGCCGCCTAACGACTCCGTCAGACGCGCCGCCGCTTTACCGGTGGGAGCCGCCAGGCGAATACGGCACTTTTGCTCACCCGAGAGCTGAATCAGCGCGGCAAGCAGTTTTGCCACGGTGGTCGTTTTCCCGGTGCCCGGTCCGCCTGAAATCACCGAGATCCGACGCGTTAAGGCCACGGCTGCCGCCACTTTCTGCCAGTCTGTCGCCTCGTCAGAGGAAAACAGCGCATCCAGCGTTTGCCGGAGCTGCGTTTCATCGCAGGGAAGCGGGGCGTTGGTCTCGCTGAAGAAGCGCGCCACCGTCAGTTCGTTACGCCACAGCCGGTTAAGATACAAACGCTCGCCGACCAGAATCATTGGCGTCCCGGTATCGGCTCCGCTCACGGCAGGCGAACCGCGTAGTATCGCCTGCCAGTCCAGTGCGTCACCCAGCAGCGCGAAACACGCCTGTAAAGCCGGGGGCATTTTCTCATCCACCGCCAGACGCGACAGCGGCAGGCATACGTGCCCCTCCCCCGCGTCTTTGCTCAGAATCGCGGCGGCAAGCATGACGGCAGGCTCCTCGCCTGCCACCATCATGGCAAACTGCACGTCCAGGTGGCGAAGTAATCGTTGTTCAACCGCGTCCAGCAGTAGCGCCTGCATCGTCATGCCATCTCCTCCGTGCCTGCGGCAAACAGGTTATCCATTTTTTCAATCAGTTCCGCAGCCGGACGCGTGCTAAAGACGCCGGAACGCGGGTCGTTGGCATCCACGCCGCGCAGGAACAGGTAAATCACGCCACCAAAATGCGCGTCGTAACGGTAATCGGCAATACGATGGCGCAGGTAACGGTGCAGCGCCAGGGTATAAAGCTGGTACTGCAGATCGTAGCGATGCAGTTGCATAGCCGACGCCATCGCCTGTTGGGTATAGGCTTCGCTGTTTTCACCCAGCCAGTTCGATTTGTAATCCAGCAGGTAGTAGCGCCCGTCGTGGCGGAAAACAAGGTCGATAAAGCCTTTTAGCATTCCTTGCACCTGGCGGAAGTTCAGCGGCGGGCACCCGGCGGACAGCGGATCGTACTCGCGGATCAACGCATCAAGCACCTCGGCCCTGAGCGGGCTGGCGATGGGGAGGTAAAACTCCATCTCCACCTGCTTATCTTTGGTGGTCAACTGGCTAAGCGAGATCCCCTGGGCCGTGAGCGGGGCGTGCAGAACCGCGCGGATCCATTCAGTAAGAACCGGCTGCCATTGCGCGTCGTAACCACCGCTCTGTAGCATCTTCAGCACCCACTCTTCGGAAACCGGCTGGGTAAAATCCAGCTCTTCAAACAGGCTGTGTAAAAACGTGCCCGGCGAGGCGCCGCGCGGGAACTGGTGCGGCGTCAGCACCGGCTCAGCGGGTACGCTACCGGCGCCTGCGGCATCCACGTCCAGTTTTGGCATCAGATCCTGCGCAATACTCTGCCCGTGCTGCTGTAAGCCAGAGTAGCTGGTCACGCGCCAGTCGTCGGCAATCGTACGTACCACCTGACGGGCATGGAGATCTGACTCGTGCGGCTCCGGCATGTGCCAGCGGCTGTTGTCGGGCAGCGATGGAATATACAGGGCAACATGCTCAGTACAAAGCGATTCGATGCACTGGCGCAGGCCCGCCGCGTCTTTGGGTTCACCCTGCTGAATAAGCCGCCCCAGCGCGCTCAGATGAAAATCGCTCTCTCCGCTCTTTTCGCCCCGACGACGGAACAGCGGCGCAACGCCCAGGCTGCAGTGCCATACCGAGCGGGTCAGCGCCACGTAGAGCAGGCGCAAATCTTCCGCCAGACGTTCGGCCTCTGCCAGCTCAACGCTGGACTCCGCGTTGCTGAGATCGAGCACCGCCTCGAACGACTCGCGATCGTGGTAAAAAGCCTGATCCTGCACGCGGTAATTGGCGATAAACGGCAGCCAGACCAGCGGATATTCCAGGCCTTTCGACTTGTGGATGGTGACGATCTGCACCAGATGTTTATCACTCTCGAGGCGCATCTGCTGGCTGGATGAATTGGTGTTCGGATCGGCAATCTGCTGCGCCAGCCAGCGCACCAGGGCGTGCTCGCTCTCCAGCTGCGTACCCGCCTCCTGCAAGAGTTCGCTGATGTGTAAAATATCGGTCAAACGCCGCTCGCCACCTGCGGTAGCCAGCATATTCTCGGCAATGTGGCGCTGAGCCATGAGCTCGCGCACCATCGCCATCACCCCGCGCTTCTGCCATCTTTCCCGGTAGTGGACAAACTCTTCCACCACCGCATCCCACGCGGCTTCGTCATTGTTGAGCGCATCAATATCGCGCGCGTTCAGTCCGAGCATCGCGCTGGCTAATGCGCTGCGCAATGTACTTTCCCGCTCCGGGGCCAGCACGGCCTGCAGCAGCCATAACATCTCCTGCGCCTCCAGCGTTTCAAAGACGCTGTCACGGTTCGAGAGGTAGACGGAGGGGATATTCAGTAACGTCAGGGCGTCGCGGATTAATGCGGCCTCCTGACGGCTGCGCACCAGCACCGTAATATCCGATGCCTTTACCGGGGTGGGGTTATCCCCCTTCCACAGCAGCGCCTCGCCTCGCGCTCCCGCACTGAGCCAGTCACGGATTTGCGCAGCACAGTGCTGGGCCATGGCATTTTGATAGTCGGCAACGCCGCAGCCTTCCCCATCCAGCAGCCAGAAGTTCATGGCAGGCTGCGTCACGCCGTTAAACTCGAAGCGCAACGAGGCATTTTTCGGGGCAAATTTTACCGGCTGAAACGGGATCTCACGGAACATAAACGCCGTATCCATGCGGCTAAACAGCGCGTTGACGCTTTCCACCATGCCGGGAGAGGAGCGCCAGTTGGTATCGAGCGTGTAGTGCGCATCAACCTCGCTGCGGGCCTTCATATAGGTGAAAATATCCGCACCGCGGAAGGCGTAGATGGCCTGTTTCGGATCGCCGATTAACAGCAGCGCGGTGTCGGGCTGCTGGCGCCAGATACGGCGGAAAATGCGGTACTGCTGAGGGTCGGTGTCCTGGAATTCGTCTATCATCGCCACCGGGAAGCGGGTGCGAATCGCGGCGGCAAGCGCTTCGCCATTTTCACTGCACAGCGCCGCATCCAGGCGGCTCAGCATATCGTCGAACCCCAGCTCGCCACGGCGGCGCTTTTCGCTCGCCACGGCTTCACGAATTTCCGTCATGGCGCGAGCGATCATCAGATCGTTGAGCGTAAGGGGCTCCGCCAGCAGGGTTTCAATCGCCACAAACAGGGGATGCTCAGGTACAATGCCGTCGGCTTTTGTCCGCTCAGCCAGGAAACGTTGGGAGAATTTCTCCAGCGCGTCCGGGAGCTGGTAGCCCCGCGTCTCTTCCTGCGCCCAGGCGCTGACCTTGTCGATCCATTTTCCCTGATTGCCACGGTTGAACTTGCGACGATCGATGCCGGAATTTTCGATGATGGCGTCAATCTCGCCGACTGACGCCATCCATTTTTGCTTGATGTCCGCAATTTTCGCGATGATTTTTTCATGCCGCGTGGCCAGGGTTTCATCTGCCGGCGGCGGGGATTTGATGACCGGCGCTTCCCCCTGCAGATAACGATCGATCGCGCGCAGCAGCGCTTCCGGGCCTTTCCAGAGCGCGTGTACCGCTTCGGCAATATCGCGCTGTAAGGGGTAGCAGTGGCGACGCCAGAAATCCGCGCAGGCCTGATAGCGAAGCACGGATTCATCTTCAATAAGCTGCTGTTCGAACAGCATACCGGACTCGAACGCGTTCAGGCTCAGCATGCGCTGGCAAAAACCGTGAATGGTAAAGACGGACGCTTCGTCCATCTGCCGTTCAGCGAGCAGCAGCCACTGGGCTGCCTGCTGCTTATCGGCAATCTCTTCCAGAAGGCTGGCGTAGAGGGGGTTATCCGTGCTCTGACGCAGACAGGCGATGCGCAGCTCGTGGATATTGGTACGAATACGGCCCCGCAGCTCCGCGGTAGCGGCCTCGGTGAAGGTGACCACCAGCAGCTCTTCCACGCTCAAAGGACGTGGAAAAGCGGCGTTGCCGCCAAGGCCTAACAGCAGGCGCAGATAGAGGGCGGCAATGGTGAAGGTTTTTCCCGTTCCCGCTGAGGCTTCAATCAATCGTTCACCCTGCAGAGGTAAACGTAAGGGATCAAGGGACTCAGCGGTATCGGTCATTCTTTCTTACTCCAGGGCATAGATTGCTGCAGCGCGCTGACGCTCTTCCAGACTTTCCAGCCTTTCGGATTCACGTATTCCGTTTTCCCGTTCTGGCTACCGGAAACCTGGGACAGGATGGTGATTCCCTGCGGCTTAATGACCGCCTGATGGAAGAAGTCGGCAACCTTCTGCGGCGTCAGCTGTTTTATCTCGGCCACTACTTTATCACGCGAATCAAATTTCAGATTACCGCGATCGAAATCTTTGCTCAGCTGCGAGGCTTCTTCACCCAGCGTCTGCGGCGGCTGCATCACCTGCGCGATGACGGCCTGCTGGATCTGGGCAAACTCTTCCGGCTTCATGGCACGCAGTTTTGCTTCCACCTGCGGGAAGAAAGCCTGGTAACGCTGCCAGAGATACGCCGGTTGTTTATCGCTGCTTTGCAGCAGGAACCCCAGCCCCCACTGACGACCGACGTTCATGGAGAAGGCAAACACCGCGTAGCCAAGCTGCTCCTCTGTGCGTAACTGGTTATAGAACCACGGCTGAATAATCTGTCCCAGCACGGCGCTCTGCGCTGAACTGGCGAATTCATCGTAGCCCGTTGGCACAAAGACCGCGGCCAGCGCGGAATCCGTGCTGTTACCCGCTTTTTCAAAGATTACATTCTGCTTTTTCTCAACCAGCACGTCCTGGTTGCGGCACCACTCGTCGCCTTTAGAGGCGAGCTGAGTGCGAACATTCTCCGCCAGGGTTTTGGCCTGCTCCTCACTCATGTTGCCAACGATCAGGAACTCCGGACGCGTGTTGGTTTTCAGCGCATCGCGGTACGCCAGCACGTCTTTTAAGGAGATGGAAGGCAGCAGCGCGCGGCGATCCTCACGCTGGAAATAAGGAACCTGCGACAGCATTTGCGCCGGCATAAGCGCCAGATCGTAAGCCTTGCCCTTCTCGGCAGAATCCATCATCTGGGCATACCAGGATTTAGCCTGCTCAAGCTGCTCTTCCGTCGGCGTGTAGCTGAAGTAGCCCTCCAGCAGGGCCTGGAACAGCTGAGGCAAGCGCTGGGTATAGCCGTTTGCATTAAGCATCAAACCGTTATTGGCGTTGGTGGAGAAGCTGATCCCGCCCACGGCGGCCTGGTTGCTGAGCTGATCGAGCGCGATACCGGCGAGATAGTCATTGAGCGCGAACATCACCTGATTTTTGGCGCTGTTCATGGCTTTCGGGTTACGCAGCACCACGCTGACATCGGCCTTTGGCTCGCTGGCGAAATAGCGGCTTGGGGTGTACACGACGCGCAGCGTGGGCTCATCAATGATGAGTTCCGGATGCGGGTAATCTTTCGTCGTTTTGATCAGCGAGAAGTCATCCGGAATATAGGGGTTCAGCTCCGGCAGCTTCAACGCAATCTCCCCGGCCTTCTTCTGCCAGTCGGCGAAGGTCTGGGCGCTGATTTTATCCACCTGATAAGGGGCATCGACAAAGTACGCCGTCTTGTTATGCGGTTCGTTCGGGCTGATGTACCAGATGCGGGCATTCTCCGGCGTCATCATCGCCAGGCGGGCTTTTACCGCCCCGGCATCATACTGGTCGGCAATATTTACCGCGTCGAGGGTATGTTCCACCGGCACGCGGATCATGGTGTCCGCCAGCCACTCCACATAATCCATGTCGCGGGTGATGGACGGGTAGCGGAAATCGAGATCCAGCACGTGCGCGAGTTCATCAAAATAGCGCTTATCGACGCCTTTCTCACGCAGTAAGGAGAGGTAGCTAAAGATAGCCGCTACGACTTCATCACGGTTGGCCTGTCCTTTGTCAGTCAGGGTGGCGGAGATCGCCAGCACGCCGCTATTGCCGTTCACAACCGGATCGGAGTCGGCGCGAATGCCTTCCGCCAGCCCCTGCTTTTGCAGCCAGTCAGACAGCGTACCCGGGCTACGGTTACCAATCAGATAGGTGACCAGCTCATCGGTTTTACTGCGGAACTGTGCCGTGTTGTTATCAATGCGGAATTCCACGCGCAGCACTTTGCGCGGCATGGCAGGAACGTAGTGGATCACGATGCCTTTTTGCGCGTCAGTGACCACCGGAACGGTTATTTGCGGCAGGTCGATATTTTTATTCGGCACCCGGCCAAAGGTTTTGGCCGCCATGGCTGCCAGCTCCGGCAACGGTTTATTGCTGTAGATGACCGCTTTCATCAGGTTGGCGGAGTAGTATTTATCGCGAAACGCGTGCAGGGCATCCAGCACCGGGCTGTTCGGTTTGTCGCTCAAGGTTTCCAGGTTACCACCGGAGAAGCGCGAACCCGGGTGCGCAGGGTTGATGGTTTCGGCGCTGACCTGCGCCATGCGCATACCGTCTCGCGTGCGGGCCATGGTCAGCTCGGCATTCACCGCATTACGTTCACGATCGGCGTATTTTTTATCCAGCAACGGCGCGGCGATGGAATCGGCAAGGCGATCGACAGCCCCTTCCAGCGCATCATTTTCGACTTCGAGATAAAAGGCCGTGCGGTACGGTGCCGTACTGGCATTGTGGCTGCCGCCATGCATCTTCAGAAATTCGGACAGGCTATCTGGCTGCGGGTATTTTTTTGACCCCATCAGCGTCATATGTTCCAGATAGTGTGCAAGCCCAGGATGAGCGTCAGGATCTTCCAGCGACCCAACCGGCACCACTAATGCCGACAGGGATTTCACCGCCTGCGGGTCGGAAACCAGCAGCACGGTCATCCCGTTATCAAGGCGAATAGCCTGATATTGACGGGTATCTTTTTCGCTCTTACGGATAGTTTCCTGAACGGGTTGCCAACCGGAGTCTGCGTGAGTGACGGGCGCCCAAAGGGCAATAAACAAAACAAACGCTTTAAACAAGGTGCTGCCTGGCATTACGACCTCTTTATCACGGCTACATCATTAACAAACTGCGTGCTGGACACGCCAACATCTCTTTCTTTGGGTACATCAGTCCGTGATAAGAAGTGCATCATAAATGAACACCTTTATCTGCGCAATTTTTATACAGCACTCAGGACTGATTAAATCTAAACAACGGCAACAGGTAGCGCTGCGCCTCTTCCGTGATCGCCTCAAAGTATTCTGGCTCGAGCGCTCGCCACAAACGCTGATACCAGACATCCTCACCTTCACCCCGCACCATCATGTTTCCTTCATAGGCCTGCATAAACTTACTGCGCGCTTTCTGGAGCGAAGCCTCATCCGTTAACATCGCATCATTCTGCGCGTCATAACAGGCTTTTATCCAGGCGCCGCCACTTTCCGGTAGTAACAGGAGCGGTTTGTTCATTCCCTGACGGTAGCCTTCAATGTACAAAGACAGATAACCTAACGCCTGCTCGGCCTCCATCGGCGGGAAGCGCCATTCGCCCTCTTTGCGCACGAAAATGCGGCTTTCGCCTTTATGCCCACCCGCACTGTAGACAAGATGTTCCAGCCAGAGTTGCAATCCTTGCGAAACGCTTAGCATTGAGGGCCGCCAGCGCAGCAGCCCATCCGGCTGTACCTGGGTTAACCAGCCCGTGAGCTGTACCCCGTTGCAGTTGAGATCAATTTCAATACTTTTCCCCGGCTGTCGGCACGCTCTTACGCGCTCTGCCAGAGCGGTCATCTCCTGGCACTGCGCCTCCCAGACGATCTCCCCGAACGCTCCGTAGGGCAGCTGACCCGCAGCACGGTAGCGACGGTAAAGTTTGTCCGCATCTTCCTCTTCAACCAGCGCATTCAGCAGCTGCAGGTTTAACTGGTAGCGCTCCAGACCTTCCAGCGTAAACGGTTCTGCATCAGGAATTTCACTCTCTTCAGAGCGGAAGTTGACCTGCAGTCGCTGCTGGAAGAAGGCGCGCACCGGATGTGCCCAAAACCGCTGAAGCTGCTCGAAGGTCAGGGTGTCGATGGGGCGCGGGTCAAGTTCCTGAATGAAATCAGTATGCGCATTCCCCTCTTTTTTCGCCGCCGGTAACCACTCATGGGCATAGCTCTGGCGCTCGCCGGCAATATAGTTCACCGGGTCAAACGGCATGCGGCTGTGGAAACAGGTGATATGGGCTTTCACCCTCTGCTCGCTTTCATCACAGTTGCGCTCTTCATCTCCCGGCAGGTAGTGGCTCTGGCCGATATAGTCCACCAGCTCCTGCACCAGTACGGAGGGGAAACGCTCGCTGTTGTCCTGAATAGAACGGCCGATATAGCTGATATAGAGCTTGCTCTGAGCAGAAATGAGCGCTTCAAGGAAGAGGTAGCGGTCATCATCCCGGCGGCTACGATCGCCCCGTTTTGGGTTTGCGCTCATCAAGTCGAACCCCAGCGGCGGCAGCGCGCGCGGATACACACCGTCGTTCATGCCAAGCAGGCAGACCACCCTGAACGGGATAGAACGCATGGGCATCAGGGTGCAGATATTGACAGGCCCCGCCAGGAAACGCTGGCTGATTCGCTCCTGGTCAAGCCGCTGCGTCAGCTCATCACGCAACAGCGACAGCGGGATGGCCTCGTGGTAGTGGGAATTCACGCCTTCGTCGATGATAGCCTGCCACTGGGTTTCAATGAGCGCCATCGCCGCTTCGGTGTCATTGTCCGGCAGGAAGAAATCATTGAGTAACGCCCTGCAGACCGGGAGCCATTCTTCAAGTGGACGCGGCTGCAACAGCGCATATCGCCAGCGATTAAGCTGCATTAATAGCGATGCTAAATGCCCTACCAGTTCAGCAATCAACCCGCTGGACTCATCATAAGGCAGCACCTCATTCCACTCGCCCTGGCTGCTTTCCATGGCGTAGCCCAACAGCATACGCGTCAGGCCAAATCGCCAGGTGTGCTGTCCGGTTGCGGGAAGCTCGAACTCCTGAACGTTATCGTCATCGATCCCCCAGCGCACGCCAGACTCATTCACCCACTGACGAAGGTAGCGCAGACCCTCTTCATTAATGTTGAAGCGTGCGGCCAGCACGGGAACATCCAGCAACGCCAGGACATCTTCGGAGATAAACCGGCTCTCCGGCAGTGAAAGCAGAGTGATAAACGCCTGCAATACCGGATGCGACTGGCGGGCACGACGGTCAGATATCGCGTAAGGCAGGTACCGTTCCCCCGTCGCGCTGCCAAAGACGGCCTGAATAAAGGGACTGTAGGTGTCGATATCCGCCACCATCACCACGATATCGCGTGGCGTCAGGTCGGGATCTTCCTGCAGCATCGCCAGCAGCTGGTCGTGAAGCACTTCGACCTCACGCTGCGGGCTGTGGCAAACGTGGATCGTGACGCTGCGATCGTCAGGATCCAGTTTTCGCTTATTGTCGCTGCGTTCGAACTCGTTCGCCGTCACGCCCATGACGGCGCGGTTTTCAAGATCCAGAATATCTAACTGAATATTATGCAGCAGGCAGTCCGGGGCGATCTCAACAAAGGCATCCACATCACCTTCACCTGAGGAAGTGATGTCTGAAAGCATGTGAATGTAGTCACGCCCCAGCTTCCCCCACGAGGCAAGCAGCGGATTGGGCAGGTTCTGGATACCGTCTTCATCGAAAAGCTGCCCGGCCGTCGAGCCGTCTTTAAACAGCGGGATGGATCGTTCTTCAAAAAGGCGCTTTCTTTGGCGAGTTACCAGCCGTGCAAGCCAGCGTTCGTCGAGAATATCCCCCCAATACTGTCGGCAAGGGTTGGTAAACAAAATATGAATATCAATATGTTTACCCAGCGCATTCAGCGCCTTCAGATAGACAGGGGGTAATGCGGATATCCCGCAGATAAAAACGCGTGACGGCAGTCGGGCCGGGCGTTCCGACGCATTTTCAAGTATCGAGATAAACCGATCGTAGAGATTGGCACGGTGCCACTTAGGCTGGCCCAGTCTCTCGGTATGCTCCACAAGCGCTTTCCACAGCGGGGCCTGCCATATTTGCGCCTCCGGCAGGCCTTCAACCAACTCGCCCGCTTCCCAACGAATTAACCAGTCGGAGCGGTAAACAAGGTATTGGTCGTAGAGATCGGCAGTGCGCGACGCCAGCTGGAACAGCTTGCGCTTGTCGGTATCGTCATTGAGGTAGTGGCGCAGCATGGCAAATTCATCGTGCTGCAGCATTTCCGGCAGCAGCGCCATCAGCTTCCAGCTCATGGCCTGCTTGTTGAAGGCGCTCTGCTCCGGGATATCCGGCAACACGCGGACAAACATCTCCCAGATGAAGCTCGCAGGCAGCGGAAAATCAATATTCGCGGCAATACCAAATTTGCGGGAAAGCGACATTTGCAGCCACTGCGCCATACCGGTGCTCTGCACCAGCACCATTTCAGGCTCAAAAGGATCGTCAAGCCGCTCGCGCTCAACGATAAACTCCATCAGTGCTTCCAGCACATCCAGACGATTTGAGTGGTAGACCCTTAACATAGACGCTCCCGACTACTGGCTAACCGGGCAATGCAGACGCGTTAACTCACCGCGCCGACCCAGAGAAGAAATAAGTGTAACCGTGATGCTGACACATCCTTCGAGCGTTGTCTGCCCCCGACTGGCCTGCCAGCCTGCCGGGAGAACATTTGTTGAGAGCTGAGACTGGTTCCAGGCATGGTGCCAGAGCTGGCGATACTGATTAAACACGGTGAACCGCGCCGCCAGCGCCCGGTGATACCCCGACAGTGCCGTCACGACCACCACCAGCAGCATCATCGCCAGCAGGACCTCAACCATGCTAAACCCTTTTTCTCTGCTCACGGCAGCTGACATAACGCACTCTCCTTAAGGGGGCAAAAATCGCTCCAGCCGTGAGGCGAAAAGCGCACTATCCCGTCGACGATCTCTCCCCTGCGCCAGAGCAGCAGGTCGTTGCCGCCGGCTATCAGTAGTACCCGCGCCTCGCTCAGCTGACGCAAACACACCCGCCATGCCGATGTCGTTTTGCACTGGACTGGTGGCGCTGACGCCCAGCGCTGAACGCGCCCCCACTCAAGCGCGGACTGCACCGTCGCCTGCTGCTGAAGCGAGCGGTTCTCACCGCCGACGAGCGCACTGAACGTTGTGAGCTGCTGATTGAGGCCCGTCAGGATCAAAGTACCAAGCACCAGTAAAAGCAGAACCAGCGCCAGCGAAGATATGCCGCGTTGACGATTCACAGGTTGTACCCCGTGACCGTATACAACGCCTGCCAGGGTTCCCCTTTTTCATCTTTACGCCTCGCGGCCAGTTCGATATTCAGCTCTGGCGCAAAACCGGCATGTTCGACTCTCCTCACCACAAAGTGTGCTATCGCAAGCCTGTCCGGGTCCGTGAGCTTTTCCCACCCTTTTCCTTCACACGACGTCGCGCCACGCAGGGTTTCCAGCGCCCCCGATTCCAGACGAAAACCGGTGCTGTCATTTTCTGACGCGCTGCTATCCCAGTAGCCGTTACTGTTGGCATCCCACCGCGCAATGATGCAGCGCCCCTGCCTGCCGATTGTCAGCGCCTGTCCCTGGCAATTTCCCGCGCAGTACCCTGCACGCTGAAGCTGTTTGCCGAGGGCGAACAGGCGTTGCCAGACCTCTTCTTCCAGCTCTCGCTGGGCAGATTGCAGTAATACCGCCCGCTGCAATCCGGGCAAAAAGCGCGATGCGCTTATCAATAACAGGCTGCTGATGGCCGTAGCAATCAGCACTTCGGTAAGCGAAAAGCCGCCCTGTCTCATCGACATTGTCCTCCCTCGGAGACCTTACACATCCTGATGCGCCCTCCGTCTGAAACGATAATCAGCCAGTCTCCGGCACGACTTTGAACGCGTATCCGCCCTGCCCATGCCGTATCCCGTAATCCATAGAACCCCAGCGACGGCGTGACCTCGCCGATCGCGACCTCAGGCCAGAGGGGGAGTAGCACAAAGGGACTGTCCTTCTCACAGACCTGCACGGCAGAGCTCACCAGACAGTCCCGATCGCCCACCCGCTGAAGGATAATTTGGTGGTCGCTGTTGTGGCGGTTGGCATGGTTGCGCAGAAACAGCAGGTAATCTCGCACCTGACTGGCGGTTTGCCACAGCCGCTGCTGCCGTTGCCAGCAGTCCCAGCCGTACAGGCCTGAGGCGCTGAGGATGACGACAAGCGAAACGGCGACCAGCGTTTCGATAAGCGTAAAACCGTTCTCTTTTTTCATACCGGGAGTGTGGCGAAGCGCCGTGAACATGACGAGCATCGGATTATCGTTTTGCGAGGCGTCATCCGCAGAATTGGGAGGGTTGCAGCGCGTTGCACGCCTTCTGGATAGCGCTTCGGGAAACGGGAGAAAGGCGAAAAAAAAACCGGCGCTAAACAGCACCGGTTGTGTCAGGCTTTACCGCATCAGATAGCGACAGGCGCTTTGATGCCCGGATGGGGGTCGTAGCCCTCAATCTCGAAATCTTCAAAGCGGTAGTCGAAGATGGATGCCGGTTTGCGTTTGATAATCAGCTTCGGCAGCGCACGCGGTTCGCGGGTAAGCTGGAGATGCGTCTGTTCCATATGGTTGCTGTAGAGATGGGTATCCCCACCGGTCCAGACGAAATCACCCACTTCCAGGTCGCACTGCTGCGCCATCATATGAACTAACAGTGCATAGCTGGCAATGTTAAACGGCAGGCCGAGGAACACGTCACAGGAGCGCTGGTAGAGCTGGCAGGAGAGCTTGCCGTCAGCGACATAGAACTGGAAGAACGCGTGGCACGGCGCCAGCGCCATTTTATCCAGTTCGCCAACGTTCCAGGCGGAAACGATGATGCGGCGCGAGTCCGGATCGTTTTTCAGCTGGTTCATCACGGTGGTGATCTGGTCAATATGGCGGCCATCAGGCGTTGGCCATGCGCGCCACTGCTTGCCGTAAACGGGGCCCAGGTTGCCGTTCTCGTCTGCCCATTCGTCCCAGATGGAAACGTTATTTTCGTGCAGATACGCAACGTTAGTATCGCCTTGCAGGAACCAGAGCAGTTCATGAATGATCGAGCGCAGGTGGCAGCGCTTTGTCGTCACCAGCGGGAAGCCTTCCTGCAGGTTGAAGCGCATCTGGTGGCCAAAAATGGAGAGCGTACCGGTACCGGTGCGGTCATTTTTCGGCGTGCCCTCATCGAGCACTTTTTTCATCAATTCAAGATACTGTTTCATGGTTCCTCAGGAAAGTTGTTGCTGTGGACGACGACGATACGCCCAAATCATCATAATGGCACCCGCGACGATCATCGGAATGGAGAGGATCTGCCCCATGCTGATGTACTGTACCCACTCGCCGGTAAACTGGGCGTCAGGCTGGCGGAAGAATTCGACGATGATGCGGAACGCGCCATAGCCAATCAGGAACAGCCCGGAAACAGCCCCCATCGGACGTGGCTTGCGGATAAACAGGTTGAGGATGATAAACAGCACCACGCCTTCCAGCGCCAGCTCGTACAGCTGGGACATATGGCGCGGCAGCACGCCGTAGGTATCGAAAATGGACTGCCACTCAGGATGCGACGGCAACAGCGCCATGTCTTCCGCGCGCGAGCCCGGGAACAGCATGGTAAAGGAAACGCTCGGGTCGACACGCCCCCACAGCTCACCGTTGATAAAGTTGCCCAGACGGCCAGCGCCGAGACCAAACGGGATCAGCGGTGCGATGAAATCTGACACCTGGAAGAAGTTGCGTTTGGTGCGTTTGGCAAAAATCACCATCACCAGAATCACCCCAATCAGGCCGCCGTGGAAGGACATGCCGCCGTCCCAGACGCGGAACAGATAGAGGGGATCGTTCAGGAAGACCGGGAAGTTATAGAACAGCACATACCCAATTCGGCCACCCAGGAACACGCCGAGGAAGCCCGCATAGAGCAGGTTTTCAACTTCGTTTTTAGTCCAGCCGCTGCCAGGACGGCTGGCGCGACGGCCCGCGAGCCACATGGCAAAAATGAAGCCCACCAGGTACATCAGACCGTACCAGTGAAGCGAAACAGGTCCTATTGAGAAAATGACCGGATCAAATTCCGGAAAATGCAGATAACCACTGTTCATCTGTCACCACAAGATGTTGTTATTCCGCTGAAAGTGGACAGCGGTAGAAATGCGATTCTGCCGTAAGCAGAGGCTCCAAAGTTGCGAATCATAGCACAAGGCGGGCGCGGAGGATGCGCCCGAGATGTAAAAGATGTGTATAGGGTTTTATGCGCGCTGATGCCCTCTCCCACAGGGAGAGGGAGAAAGGCTTTAGCGGCCGCCGCGGATCAGACCGCCCATACCGCGTCGTTCCATAAACGCCGCGACCTGGTGGCGAACCTCAGCAGCCAGCTGCGCCTCAAGGCTACGCTCTGCCAGCTCGCGGGCATCATTGATGTCAATATGCCGCAACAGATACTTCACGCGGGCAACAGCGCGACCGTTCATCGACAGATGGCGGTACCCCAGACCAATCAGGATCGCAACGCACATGGAGTCCCCGGCCATTTCACCGCACAGGCGTAAATCAATGCCGTACTGCTCCGCTTCACGGGCAATCATCGCTAAGGCGCGAATGATCGCCGGATGCAGGCTATCGTAGATACTGGCGACGCGGGTGTTGTTACGGTCGACGGCCAGAATATATTGCGTCAGGTCGTTCGTGCCGACAGAGATAAAATCAACCCGGTTCGCCAGCTGCGGCAGCATAAAGACCATAGACGGCACTTCAAGCATGACGCCGATCCGCGGTTTCGGAATCGCATAACCGATCATCTCTTCCACTTCACGGCCTGCACGTTCGATCAACCGACGCGCTTCGTCGATCTCATCGATGCTGGTGACCATCGGCAGCAGGATGCTGAGATTGCCCGTCGCCGCGTTGGCGCGGAGCATCGCGCGCACCTGGATCAGGAAGATCTCAGGCTGGTCGAGCGTAATGCGGATCCCACGCCAGCCCAGGCACGGGTTTTCTTCGCTGATCGGCATATAGGGCAGCTGTTTATCCGCCCCGACGTCCAGGGTTCGCAGGGTGACAGGTTTGTCGTTAAACATTTGCAGCATGCCCTGATACTGCGCCACCTGCTCCTCTTCAGAGGGAAAGCCGCTCTGCAGCATGAACGGGATTTCGGTGCGGTACAGGCCAATGCCGTCGATGCGACTGCCAAGCTTTTCTTCATGCTCAGGGCTTAAACCGGCGTTGAGCATGACTTTGATCCGCTCACCGCTCTTAAGCTGGGCGGGCAGGTTAACGTCATCTTCCGCCAGCTTGCTTAATTCATTCTCTTCGCTGATAAGACGCTGGTATTCCTGGAGCAGAACCGGCTCAGGATCGACCAGCAGCTCACCGCGATAGCCGTCGACCACCAGCGTACGGCGATGAAGTACCGACGGCTGAATGTCCGCCCCCATAACGGTAGGGATACCCAGCGCGCGCACCATAATGGCGGCGTGCGAGTTGGCGGCACCATCGCGCACCACCACACCGGCCAGCCTGTCCTGCGGCAGTTCAGCCAGCGTCGTTGCCGAGAGTTCGTCGGCGACCAGAACAAACCGTTTTGGCCAGGCGTTAGGCCCCTGAATGGTGTCATCAAGATGGAACAGCAGGCGCTGCCCCAGGGCGCGCAGATCGCCTGCGCGCTCTTTCAGGTAACCGTCGGTCAGTGCCGCAAATTGATCGGCAAATTTTTCGATGACCTTCTTAACCGCCCACTCCGCGACCGAGCCTTTATCCACTTCCGCAAAAAGCTCGCGGCGCAGGCGCGCATCGGAAAGCAGGTGCGAATAGAGGTCAAAGATGGCCGCCGTCTCTTTTTGCGCGCCTGCGGCAAAGCGCTTGCTGTAGCGACGAAATTCATTCGCGGCCTCTTCCAGCGCGGCGGTAAGACGCTCGCGCTCCAGCGCTTCATCAAGCGTTGAGGCTTCATAAACCTGCTCCATGAGCGGCAGCGTGGCATCCATCCAGCCTTCAGCAATCGCCACGCCTGGCGAGGCCGGAAGGGCACGAATGCGCGTATGGCGATACTGGCCAAAGAGCGCGGCAAGCTGAGACTGGGAGAGGATCGCCGCCATCTGCGTGGCCAGCGTGACGAGGAATGACTCCTCGCTTTCGTCGTACTGACGTAGCTCACGCTGCTGGACAACCAGCACGCCGAGCAGCTGGCGACGCTGGATAATCGGCACGCCAAGGAAAGCGCGGAAGCGCTCTTCTTTTACGGAAGGAATGTATTTAAAGCTGGGGTGTTTTTGCGCGTCAGCAAGGTTAATGGGTTCAGCCAGTCGCCCAACCAGACCCACGATACCCTCATCAAATGCGAGCGTTACGGTGCGTCCACGCGGTTTTTTCAAACCACGGGTCGCCATCAGGTAATAGCAGCGCCGATCGTGGTCGGCCAGATACACCGAACAGACCTCGGTCTCCATCGCAAGACAGATGTCGGTGACCAGAATATTCAGCGCCTCGTTCAGACGCGGCGCGCTGGCCACCTTCTCGACTATTTCTCGCAAGCGGGTGAGCATGATTTGCGTAGCTTAACCTCTTTTACGTCGCCAGGCAGGTGCGCTCTGCGGCTTAGGCGGGATCTCCTGAAGCTGCATCACCACACTTGCAAACTCTTTCATCACCCTACGGTAAACATCGCGCTTAAATGACACGACCTGACGAACAGGATACCAATAGCTCACCCAGCGCCAGCCATCGAACTCCGGCGTACTGCTGGTTTGCATATTGATGTCTGAATCGTTGCCCACCAACTGCAACAGAAACCACTTCTGTTTCTGGCCGATACAAACCGGCTTTGTGTCCCAACGCACCAAACGTTTCGGTAACTTGTAACGCAACCAGTTGCGGGTCGAAGCCAGGATGCGAACATCTTTTCGGCTCAAACCGACCTCTTCAAAAAGCTCCCGGTACATCGCTTGTTCTGGGGACTCTCCAGGATTGATCCCGCCTTGCGGGAACTGCCAGGAGTGCTGACCATATCGACGGGCCCACATCACCTGGCCCTGACGATTACAAATTACTATTCCTACGTTTGGGCGGTAGCCATCGTCATCAATCACCGGACTACCCCAAACTAAACCTTATATATGAATGATTGTTTCACACTACAGGGAGGCGGTAAACCACTCTCTTACAGGCCTGCAACCTAATAACAATTGAATAACTCACAAATATGTGCGGAGTTATAAACAGATATGAGACAGTAAAGGGAATTTTATTCACCTTTTCTGTGGATATAGTTGTGAAGAAGTGTCTGATTACCGATGAACAACCTCAAGCGCCGCGAAAGACCCTTTTATACCCCACCGCATTAATATGATTGTTTTCATAGTGTTATGAGTATTTACATAAACAAAAAACTGATTAGCGTGACGATCGTCACATCAGGGATCGTCGCACTGATGAAAGATCGAACAGCGTCGGTTTTATCCACAGATTGTGCCAATAAGTTAGTCACAATTTGTTTGAAAATTCGATTTTCATCGCACGTCAAGGCTGTAAATGGAAACAGTAGTCAGGGTTATGCCCAGTTATCCCATTTTTCTGTGGATAACATGGTGTAAGATCCTGTTCATTGTCAGTGACCAGATTTGAACAACCGGTTTTCTCACCCAGGCGGAACGATTCCAGACCAATAAAAAATCCTATAAATCATAGAGATGTCATATTGGTACAGAAATAGTTAAACTCTATCCACAGGGGACAATTTCTTCGTTTATTTTTTAATCAAAAGGTTACCGTCATGCACCCGCTTACACCCTTGCTCTCACCACCGTCCAGCGAGAGCCAGTTGCTACTGCAGGCACAGCGTCTGGCTGGCTTTTCGCTTGGCGAGCTGGCGGCAATGGCCGGGCTTCCGATCCCAAAGGATCTGAAGCGGGATAAAGGCTGGATCGGTATGCTGCTGGAGCTGTGGCTGGGTGCCAGCGCAGGGAGCAAACCCGAGCAGGATTTTGCAGCCCTTGGCGTGGAGTTAAAAACCATCCCAGTAGACCGCCAGGGCAAGCCGCTTGAGACCACCTTCGTCTGCGTTGCGCCATTAACCGGCAATACCGGCGTAACCTGGGAAACCAGCCACGTTCGCCACAAGCTGAAGCGCGTATTGTGGGTACCGGTTGAGGGTGAGCGTCAGATCCCCCTGGCCGACCGACGCGTCGGCGCGCCGCTGCTCTGGAGCCCTGACGAGGATGAGGAGCATCAGCTGCGTCTGGACTGGGAGGAGCTAATGGACATGATTGTGCTTGGGCAGGTAGAGCGTATCACCGCCCGACACGGAGAAGTATTACAGCTGCGTCCGAAAGCGGCCAACAGTAAAGCACTTACCGAGGCAATCGGCGCGCAGGGCGAGCCTATCCTGACGTTGCCGCGCGGTTTTTATCTCAAAAAGAATTTCACCGGTGCACTACTCGCACGTCATTTCCTGTTGAAAACATAGTTTTTTACTTATTTTGAGAGCTCTCGAACATAATCGACTGCTTTTTAAGATTTTACCGCTTCCTCAAGTCGCCATATCGGGTTAATACTAGATGATGATTTGATACAAGCCAGATGAGGACGATAACGATGAAAAAATGGGCAGTGTTAGTGTCAGCAGTCGGTTTAGCGTTTGCTGTATCGGGCTGTAGCAGCGATTACGTCATGGCGACAAAAGATGGTCGAATGATCCTGACCGACGGCAAACCCGAAGTCGACGATGATACCGGTCTGGTCAGCTACCGCGACCAGGAAGGCAATAAAATGCAGATCAATCGCGACGAAGTCTCGCAAATTATCGAGCGATAAACAGAGAGAGGTCAGTCGCTTGCTGGCCTTTTTGATTTTTTTCTTCCCCTTTTGCTTCCCCTCTGCCATGTTTATATTCCTTTGTCGGGCACGGCCTGACGCGGTCTATAAGTCTATTGAGGAAGCCGGCTATGCATTATCACCGTATCCCCCACAGCGCTCTGGAAATTAGCCAACTGGGGTTGGGCACGATGACATTTGGTGAACAAAACAGCGAAGCCGATGCCCATGCACAACTCGATTACGCCGTCAGCCAGGGCATTAACCTGATTGATGTCGCAGAGATGTACCCTGTACCGCCACGTCCTGAGACGCAGGGACTTACCGAAACCTACGTCGGTAACTGGCTGGCAAAACGCGGCAACCGTGAAAAGCTGGTGATTGCCTCCAAAGTCAGTGGCCCCGCGCGCAACAACGATACCGGGATCCGCCCGAATCAGATCCTCGATCGCAAAAATATCCGCGCTGCACTGGACGCCAGCCTCAAGCGTCTGCAAACCGACTATCTCGACCTCTACCAGGTGCACTGGCCGCAGCGGCCAACCAACTGCTTTGGTAAGCTCGGCTACAGCTGGAATGAGAGCGCCCCCACCGTGACGCTGCTGGAAACGCTGGAAGCGCTGACCGAATGCCAGCGTGCGGGAAAAATCCGCTACATTGGCGTGTCTAACGAAACGGCCTTTGGGGTCATGCGCTATCTGCACCTGGCGGATAAGCACGATCTGCCGCGTATCGTGACTATCCAGAACCCTTACAGCCTGCTTAACCGCAGCTATGAAGTGGGTCTGGCCGAAGTGACGCAGTATGAAGAAGTGGAACTGCTCGCCTACTCCTGTCTCGGCTTCGGCACGCTGACGGGGAAATACCTGAACGGTGCGAAACCGGCCGGTGCGCGTAATACCCTCTTTAGCCGCTTTACCCGCTACAGCGGCGAGCAGACGCAGAAAGCCGTTGCCGCCTATGTGGATATCGCGAAGCGTCACGGTCTTGACCCTGCGCAGATGGCGCTGGCCTTCGTGCGTCGTCAGCCGTTTGTTGCCAGTACCCTGCTGGGCGCAACCACGATGGAACAGCTGAAAACCAATATTGAGAGTTTCCATCTGAACCTGAGTGAAGAGGTGTTAGCGGAGATTGAAGCGGTGCATCAGGTTTATACTTATCCAGCACCGTAGCCTGATACTTTTGCCCGGTGGCGCTACGCTTACCGGGCCTGCAGGTGCTCAAACCCAGGCCGGGTAAGGCGAAGCCGCCACCCGGCTATATATCAACGGCGACGTTGCCACATCCACAAGCCCGCAATCGCAATCGCAAACAGCCCGCCAAACCCGACGCCAATCCCCACCACCGGCACACCCACTTTTACCGCCAGCGAGTAGAGTCCCAGCATTAACAGCATCGCCAGGTTTTCACCCAGGTTTTGTACGGCGATGGCATTCCCCGCCCCGACGGTCTGCTTGCCACGCTCCTGCAGCAACGCGTTCAGCGGCACCACGAAGAAGCCCCCCAGAATACCAATCAGGATCAGGAGGACATAGGCAGGCAATAACGCATGCTGCAGCGAGAAAATCAGCACCACAACGCCAATCAGGATCCCGGCGGGCATGCAGCGTGCTACCGTCTCGAGCGTCACCAGCTTCGCCGCCGCGCCTGCCCCCACAACAATGCCGATGGCCACCATCGCATTAAGATAGGTCGGCGTCGCGTTGTCAGTAATCCCCAGCGCCACGGGCACCCACAGCACCAGCAGGAAGCGCAGCGTAACGCCCGCGCCCCAGAACATACTGGTCCCCATCAGGGAGAAACGCGTTTCACCGTTACGCCACAGCACGCGGCAGGCAGTAAAGAAGCTGCCGGTCATTGGTTTAACGCGCCAGGACTGGCCCGGGCGAGCCACCGGCAGCTTCGGAATAAACAGGTTCGCCACGACCGCCCCGCCATACACCACCGCACACACGCCCAGTGCCGCCAGCACATGCCAGTCGGCCAGCACGCCGCCCGCGACGGATCCGAGCAGAATAGCGGCAATGGTTGACGATTCCATCAGGCCGTTGGCTTTCACCAGCTTATCCCCGGTGGTCAACTCGCCGAGGATGCCGTACTTCGCCGGCGAGTAGGCGGCGGCCCCAATGCCCACCAGCGTATAGCCAATAAACGGATTGAAGCCAAAGCAAATGCTGGCCGCCCCCAGCAGCTTGAGGCCGTTGGCAAACATCATCACCCGGCCTTTCGGGAAGCTGTCCGCCACCTGTCCCACAAATGGAGCAAAAATAATGTAAGCGCCCACAAACACCATCTGCAGGATCGGCTGACTCCAGTCGGGGTAAAACTCGGCTTTCAGCAGCGCCAGCGTGGCAAACAGCAGCGCGTTATCACCGAACGCAGAGAGAAACTGCGCGGCGATGACGGCCATCATGCCTTTCGACCTGAGGGATGTGTTAGTGTGTACTGACTCACGCATTTTGCTGTTCCGCCTCTTCAACCATGCCTTTCAGGGTCACGAAATCGGGCTTCCCGCTGCCCAGCACCGGGAGCTGTTTCAGGTAGCGAATATCGCGCGGCACGGCCAGTTCAGGAATACCGTGTTCGCGTGCATAGCTCAGTAATCTGTCGCGCTTAAGCTCACTGTCGGTCGTAAACAGTACCAGCGCCTCACCTTTGCTGGCATCGCTCTTCACGACGGTAGCGTGCATCTTCTCGGCAGACACGGCCGTCGCCAGTTGCTCAACCATTTCCAGAGAGACCATTTCACCGGCAATTTTGGCGAAGCGTTTTGCGCGTCCCTGGATCTGTACAAAGCCTTGTTCATCAAAGCGGACGATATCGCCGGTGTCGTACCAGCCGGTTTCAACCTCGCCGTTGACGTTCTCCGCCGTCGGCGCTTCCAGCACGCCCGGATTTTCCACGCGCAGATACCCGTTCATCACGTTTGGCCCTTTCAGCTGCAGGCGGCCACCGTCCTCTATGCCCGGCACCGCCAGCAGACGCGCGTCCATCCCCGGCAGAATGCGGCCAACCGTTCCCGGTTTCGCCGCCATCGGCACGTTAATCGAGACCACGGGCGCACACTCGGTCACGCCATAGCCTTCGAGAATGCGCAGACCAAACTTGTCCTGCCAGATCTGACGCGTGCTCTCCTGCAGTTTTTCTGCGCCAGCCACCACGTACCGCACGCGATAGAAGTCATACGGATTGGCGAAACGCGCATAGTTCCCCAGGAAGGTAGAGGTTCCGAACAGAACGGTACAGTTACGGTCATACACCAGCTCCGGCACGATGCGGTAATGCAGCGGGCTTGGGTAAAGGAATACTTCAGCGCCGGTCAGCAGCGGCGTAAACAGCCCCACCGTCAGGCCAAAGGAGTGGAACAGCGGCAGCGCCGACATAAAGCGGTCGTTCGCGGTAAAGTCGGCGATGCTTTTAATCTGCTCGACGTTCGCCAGAATGCTCTTGTGGCTGTGGACGACGCCTTTCGGGTTGCCCTCCGATCCCGACGTGAAGAGGATAATCGCGTCATCTTCCGGCTGCTGTTTGACCTGGGCCAGACGCGGCATCAGCAGATGCGCAAAAATCCACAGCTTGTCGCCGGTGGTCACGTCCGCTTTCAGATCTTCCAGGAAGACCCAGCGCACCTGAGTGAGCTGCTCGGGAAGATGCCAGAGCTTGCCTTTGTCCAGGAACTGGCGGGAGGTGAATACAGTATTGATTTGCGCAGCGGTTATCGCGCTGGTCAGCCCCTTCACGCCCGCCGTGTAGTTCATCATCGCCGGAATACGGCCCCGGGAAACCGCACCGAAAATCACCGCCGCGCTGATGCCCGCGTTAGGCAGCATCAGGCCTATCTTTTCGCCCTTTTTGCTGTACTTCTCCAGAATACGGCCCACAAACAGGGTTTTGGTCAGCAGCTTGCGATAGGTATCCGGAGTAAAGTTGATGTCTTCGATGCAGTTTTTCTTCGCGCCATAGCGGTACTGCGCGGAAAGCAGGGATTCGTACAGCGTTTCGCGCGGGCGCACGGCCATACGCGCTTCCATCATAATCTGATGCAGCATTTCCCCGGCGATTTTACGGCGATCGCGGGCACGCGGCGCGTCGGGCATCGGTAATGACGTTGGCGGCAGGATATGCAGCGTGATTTTGGGGAACAGACGCTGCTTCACCAGCCCCTTCAGACGGCTGAAATGGGTCAGCTCCGCGCCTTCAATACGCAGCGGCACCACGGTCGCTTTTGACTTCGCCGCAACAAACCCCGCGCCGTCGTAGATTTTCATCAGCGAACCGGTCACGGAGATCCGTCCTTCAGGGAAAATGACCACCGGGCGCCCCTGCTCGACCAGACGTACCAGATGCTTAATCATCATCGGCTTTGTCGGGTCGAGCGGCACAAAATCAATCAGCGGCGAGAGCCAGCGCATGTACCACTGCTGGCTGATGGAGGTATACACCGCAAACACCGGACGCACGGGCAAAAACAGCGCCAGCAGGATGCCGTCTATAAAGGAAACATGGTTTGGTGTGATCAAAACGCGTTCGCCGCTAAGCGCCCGGGTGTCGCCAGTGATGCGGATGCGAAAAAGAATACGGAAAAGCGTACGGAAGAACCCAAATAGCATCTCAACTCCCTTTGCCAGCCAGTGTGGAGGGTTATTAGTAAATGGTGGCAGATTACACGAGAAGTGATAAGGGAGCGACAGCAAAAGTGGAGGCGAAAAAAAACCTGCGCATCCGCGCAGGTTGGTGCAAGAGATGAGTACGAAACCGTACTAAGAATTCTCACCAATCAATACCTCTGGGATCTCAACTGTATCAACCTCTTTAACGCCCTTGCTATCGGACAATCGCAACAGCCTGAGGCAAAGTGTAACTAAAGGTTCAGATTCACATTTTTCAGACATGACTGGGCGTGTAACGATTACACCGCCAGGGGTGTGCTGCGTCACGTTTGTGGAGAGCGGAAATCCGCTCCCCTTGAATGCACGCCGCTTTTCCGCAACACTATTTGGTGTGTAAACGCTTACCCCCAATAAGAAGGTAATGAATGGCGACAATAAAGGATGTGGCCCGTCTGGCTGGCGTGTCGGTGGCAACCGTCTCGCGCGTGATTAATGATTCACCAAAGGCCAGTGACGCATCACGTCAGGCGGTACAAAGCGCCATGGAATCCCTGAATTATCATCCCAATGCCAACGCTCGCGCGCTCGCCCAGCAGTCCACAGAAACGATTGGTCTGGTGGTGGGCGATGTTTCTGATCCCTTTTTCGGCGCCATGGTGAAAGCGGTTGAACAGGTTTCCTATCAGACAGGCAATTTTTTGCTGATCGGCAATGGCTATCATAACGAACAAAAGGAACGCCAGGCCATTGAACAGCTGATCCGCCACCGCTGCGCGGCGCTGGTGGTTCACGCTAAAATGATCCCGGATGCCGAACTGATTCACCTGATGAAGCAGATGCCCGGAATGGTGATTATCAACCGTATCATTCCCGGCTTTGAGAAACGCTGTGTGGCCCTCGACGACCGCTACGGCGCCTGGCTTGCCACGCGGCACCTGATTCAGCAGGGCCATACCCGGATTGGCTATCTCTGTTCCAATCACCCCATTTCTGATGCGGAAGACCGTCTGCAGGGCTACTACGATGCCCTGCGTGAAAACGGGCTGCCGTGTAATGACCGTCTGGTGGCCTACGGCGAACCGGACGAGAGCGGCGGTGAACAGGCCATGACCGAACTGCTGGGCCGCGGACGGAATTTCACGGCGGTTGCCAGCTATAACGACTCTATGGCCGCAGGGGCAATGGGGGTGTTGAATGACAACGGAATTGAGGTACCGGCAGAAATTTCGCTGATTGGCTTCGACGACGTGCTGGTCTCCCGCTACGTTCGCCCGCGTCTGACCACCGTGCGCTACCCAATCATCACCATGGCAACGCAGGCCGCCGAGCTGGCGCTAGCGCTGGCTGAACAGCGCCAGCCGCCGGAAATTACCCATCTGTTTAGCCCGACGCTGGTCCGTCGTCACTCCGTTGCGTCGCCTGCAGAAGCGCAAAGCGAATAACGGTAGAGGTGCACCCGCGTGTTGGGGTATTCCAGCCCATCACCGATATACTGCCAGCCGTAACGTTCGTAGAAGTCGCGGCAGGCAGACCAGAGATGGAGCTCCTCATACCCGGACTGCGCGGCGTAAGCGATAACATGCCGCTGAAGTTCTCCCGCAAGCCCCTTGCCTCGCGCCGCGTCGTCTACGTAGAGCGCCGCCAGCCACGGACAGAGATCCTGACGGGTGATCAAATCGCAGCGCCAGAGTCCCACCGTGCCAAGAAGCTGTTCGCCGTCAACGGCAATGAACGTCAACGGTAATGCCCCAGGCGTCTGGCTGTGCTCAACAATGCTGTGGAAAAATTCCCGAGGAAGCCCTTCGCCAAAGGCCTGCCAGATCCAGTCGGTAACCTGCTCTGCGAAGTGTGGCGCCTTGTAAAGCGGGAGGATGACAGCCTTATTCATGTTTCACCTGCATTTTCTCATGTATTTACTGGCCTGATGCTCCAGCCCGGTTCGGTGATTATCTTACCAGAGTCAGGCTATTGAGTTTGACTTCAGGCTGGCCGGACGAATCGTTACCAAAAAGCGTGATCGTGGCAGAGTTTTTGCGCTTCCCGCATCGCTTATACGGCATAAGCTCTGTGGTAAACTGCAGATCGTTACGTGGAAGCAGGAATATAGAATGGCAACAATGCTGGATGTATCACTGCGCGCGGGCGTGTCGAAGGCCACGGTATCGCGCGTGCTGAACGGCACAGGTCAGGTAAAAGAGAGTACGCGTCAGCAGGTGTTTGCTGCGATGGAAGAGCTGGGCTATCGCCCGAACTTTCTCGCGCGCTCGCTGGCTAACCAGACCAGCAACAGCATTGGTCTGGTCGTCTCGACCTTTGACGGCTTTTATTTTGGCCGCCTTCTCCAGCAGGCGTCGCGGCAGACCGAAACTCACGGGAAACAGCTGATCGTCACCGACGGTCACGACGCGCCGGAACAGGAAGAGCAGGCGGTGCAGATGCTGGCCGATCGCCAGTGCGATGCCATCGTGCTTTACACGCGCTACATGAGCGAAAAAGCGATCGTCAAACTGATGAACACCGTGAAAACGCCGCTGGTGGTCATTAACCGTGAAGTGAGCCAGGCGCCGGATCGCTGCGTGTTCTTCGAACAGCAGGATGCCGCATTCAAGGCCGTGGATTACCTGATCGGCCAGGGCCATCGGGAGATCGCCTGTATCACCGTCCCGATCCACACTCCCACGGGTAAAGCGCGGCTGATGGGCTATCGCAAGGCGCTGGAAAAGCACGGTATCCGTCTGGACGAGCGCCGGATAAAGTACGGCGATGCAGGAATGACGCGGGGATACGAGCTTTGCAAGGAATTGATTGCCGACGGAGTACCGTTTAGCGCCCTGTTTGCCTGTAACGACGATATGGCGCTGGGGGCGTCCAAAGCGTTGCACCAGGCGGGGCTGAAAATCCCGCAGGATATCTCCCTGTTCGGCTTTGATGATGCCCCAAGCGCGAAATGGCTGGAGCCTGCGCTCTCGTCGGTTTATCTGCCCATCGACAATATGATTGTCACCGCCATCGATCAGGCGATCCGGCTGGCAAGAAACCAGCCGGTCGATGCCATCCCGCCGTTTACCGGCACGCTGGTGTTACGCGATTCGGTCACAACGGGGCCGTACTTTCATCAGATGAGTTCTAAAGCCAGCAGTTCCTGAATGGTCTGGCGACGGCGTATCAGCCGCGCCTTGCCATTATCAAACAGCACTTCCGGCAGCAGCGGGCGGCTATTGTAGTTAGAGGACATAGACGCCCCGTAGGCACCGGTATCATGCAGCACAAGATAATCACCCGGTTTGACCTCTGGCAGCGCGCGGGTTTCCACTTTGCCGCCCTCCTGCTGGGTAAACACGTCACCCGATTCGCACAGCGGCCCCGCAACGACCGTCTCAACGCGCGGCGCCTGCGTTAAATCGCGGCCGTCGGCAGCCAGGGCGGTAATGTGGTGATAGCTACCGTACATGGACGGACGCATCAGGTCGTTAAAGCCTGCATCAATCAAGACGAAGTGGCGAGACCCCATCTCTTTCACGCTGCGCACCTGAGAAACCAGCACGCCGGCTTCCGCCACCAGGAAACGACCCGGCTCAATTTCCAGCTTCACCGCGTGGCCCAGATGCGCGGCAATTTGATCGCGCGCGGCGCTCCACAAACCGTAATAGTGATCGGTATCGATCGCCTCTTCCCCTTCGCGATAAGGAATGGAGAGACCACCGCCCGCAGAGATCGCCTCCAGATCCTGACCGAAGTCGACAACCTGACGCACCATCGCGCCGCACACCTGTTCCAGGTGGCCGTAATCCACCCCAGAGCCAATGTGCATATGAATGCCCACCAGCTTCAGGTTGTAGCGCTGTAACACCTCCAGCGCGGCAGGCATGTCGGCATACCAGATCCCGTGCTTGCTGTTTTCGCCGCCGGTATTGGTTTTTTGGCTGTGGCCATGACCAAAGCCCGGGTTCACGCGCAGCCAGACGCGGTGGCCGGGAGAAACCTGACCGAGCTGCTCGAGCATATCCACAGAACCGGCATTTACCGGGATCTGCAGTTCGTGAACACGCGCCAGCGTCGCATCGTCGATCACATCGGCAGTAAAGACGATCGCGTCGCTGTCGGCTTTCGGATCGTATCCGGATACCAGCGCGCGCTCAATTTCGCCGAGTGAAACGGAGTCAACCTTCACGCCCTGCTCACGCATCAGGCGCAGAATATGAATATTGGAGCAGGCCTTCTGGGCAAAACGCACCACGTCGAACTGATGCAGGGCGGCGATCTTCTCGCGGACGATCTGCGCGTCGTAGACCCACACCGGACAGCCAAACTCGGCAGGCAGGCGCAGCAGGTTTTCGGCGTTCAAATCGGTATCAGTCTGGTTCAGCGGGCGTGGCATGGTCTTCTCCGGATAAATGCGTTTTGATGATTACGCCACAGCGCAAGGAGAATAAAAAATATCGTTTTATCGCGAGTCTATGCAAAAATGATATGGACAGTTCTCTGCTTTCAGGTGCCCTATGCCCGCCGTCAATTTACGCCATATCGAGATTTTTCACGCCGTGATGACCACCGGTAATCTCACCGAAGCCGCACAGATGCTGCACACCTCGCAGCCGACGGTGAGCCGCGAGCTGGCGCGCTTCGAGAAAGTGCTGGGGCTGAAGCTGTTCGAACGCACCCGGGGCCGGCTTCACCCGACGGTACAAGGATTACGCCTGTTCGAGGAAGTTCAGCGCTCCTGGTACGGGCTGGACAGAATAGTAAGTGCCGCGGAAAGCCTGCGCGAGTTTCGCCAGGGCGAGCTGTCGATCGTCTGCCTGCCCGTCTTTTCGCAATCCTTTTTGCCGATGCTGCTCCAGCCCTTTCTGGCCCGCTACCCGGAGGTCAGCCTCACCATCGTGCCGCAGGAATCTCCCCTGCTTGAAGAGTGGCTTTCGGCTCAGCGCCATGATTTAGGGCTAACCGAAACCCTCACCACCCCAGCGGGCACGGCGCGCACGGAGCTGCTCTCGTTAGATGAAGTGTGCGTTCTGCCCGCCGGGCATCGGCTTGCCGGTAAGGCGGTGCTCACGCCGGAGGATTTCCACGGGGAAAACTACATCAGCCTGTCGCAGACCGACAGTTACAGACAGCTGCTGGATACCCTGTTTGCAGAGCATCAGGTCAAACGGCGAATGGCGGTGGAAACGCACAGCGCGGCCTCGATTTGCGCGATGGTGCGTGCCGGCGTCGGCGTCGCGGTGGTGAATCCGCTCACGGCGCTGGATTATGCCGGAAGCGGGATCGTCATCCGCCGCTTTAGCGTGTCCGTCCCGTTCACCGTGAGCCTGATCCGTCCGCTACACCGTCCGGCTTCCGCGCTGGTGGACGCTTTCACCGAACACGTCATGGAGCACGCGCGTCAGGTGGCGCTTCGCTTACCTGACCTGCAGGACCCATTATGACAACATAAACGCCACGGCATCCGCAGCATGAATAGCGGTGGTATCAAATACCGGAAGAGGGCTTCGCTCAACGGGTACCAGCAAACCGATCTCCGTGCAGCCGAAGATCACCCCTTCAGCCCCCTGCTGCGCGAGTTTTTCGATGACGCTGACGTAGAAGGCGCGGGAGGTTTCGCTGAAGGTGCCGAGACAGAGCTCGTCAAAGATAATCTGATTGATGCGCACCCGGTCTTCTTCTTCAGGGATCAGGCTTTCGATCCCAAACGCGCTGCGCAAACGCCCGCGATAGAAATCCTGCTCCATGGTGTAGCGCGTGCCCAGCAGCGCTACGCGGCGCATCCTTGATGCCGCAATTGCACGCCCGGTCGCGTCAGCGATATGCAGGAACGGCAGCGAGCAGCGGTTCTCAATATGCGATGCCACCTTGTGCATGGTATTGGTACAAAGCAATATCCCCTCGGCCCCAGCCCGCTCTAGCCCCAGCGCCGCCTGGGCCAGGATCGCCCCGGCTTTATCCCACTCGCCGCTCGACTGGCAGGCTTCGATTTCATGAAAATCCACGCTGTGCAGCAGCAGGCTTGCGGAGTGCAGACCACCCAGACGCTGTTTTACCCCTTCGTTAATCAGGCGATAATAAGGGATTGTCGATTCCCAGCTCATTCCACCTAACAGGCCGATCGTTTTCATCATCCCTCCTTTTCGTTGATTTCTTCTTTTAACACAACCGGTGCCAATAAAAAAAGGCGCTCTGTTCAGCGCCTTGTTAAACAAAAATCGGTTATCTCCTGCATACGCTGGAATACGTAGACAGGCAATCCGATCACACGCCAATATTCCGCAGCTTCTCCCCGGCCATCAGCTTGCGCTCGATGTGTTCCAGCGTCACGCCTTTGGTTTCTGGAATCAGCCAGAACGTGACGCCAATAAATGCCACGTTCAGCACCGTATAGAGCCAGAACGTTCCCGCTGCACCAATCGCGTCCAGCAGCGTCAGGAAGGTCGCGCCGATGATCATGTTCGATACCCAGTTGGTGGTCGTGGAACAGGTGATGCCAAAGTCGCGGCATTTGAGCGGCTGAATTTCGGAGCATAGGATCCACACCACCGGCGCGGCGCTCATCGCGTAACCTGCGATACACATCATGGTCATCCCGACAGAAAGCCAGGAGAGTCCGCTGGAAGCCGTGCCGTTATCAAACTGCATCAGGCAGTAGCCGAGGATCAGCGTGCCGAGCGCCATCACGCTGAAGCCAATTTTCAGCGCCGGTTTGCGGCCCGCCTTGTCCACGGTGAATACGGCAATAAAGGTGGCAAACATGAAGGTCAGCCCGACCACCAGGGTGGCGATCATCTGCTGTTCGGTGGTGGTGAACCCCGCCATTTTGAAAATGCGCGGCGCGTAGTACATGATGATGTTCATGCCGGTGAACTGCTGCATCGCCTGCAGCAGCATGCCGAGGAAGACCGCCCGGCGCACGTTGCGGTTGATTTTAAACAGCGCCCAGCCCCCCTGCTTGAGCTTCAGGCTTTCGCGGATCTCGTTCAGCTCCTCGCGGGCTTTTTCAGAGGTATCGCGCAGCATGCGCAGCACCTCTTCCGCCTCCACGTGGCGCCCTTTTTGTGCCAGCCAGCGCGGGCTGTTCGGCAGGAAAATCACTAAAACAATCAGCACCACCGCTGGCAGCGCCAGCACGCCAAGCATTGCGCGCCAGTTGCCGCTGTAGCTGAAGTAGGTGTCAGACAGAAACGCCAGCACGATACCCAGCGTGACCATCAGCTGATACATGCTGATCATCTTCCCGCGCACGTTCTCGCTCGCCATTTCGGAGAGATAAAGCGGCGCCGTGTAGGAGGCAATCCCCACCGCCACGCCCAGCAGCACGCGGGAAAGCAGCAGAACCTCAACGTTTGCGGCAAAGGCGGAGCCAATGGAGCCGGCGACAAAAAGAATCGCCCCGGCCATCAGGCTGTATTTGCGCCCCAGGCGAAACGAGAGCCAACCGTTGAACAGCGCGCCAATGGCCGCGCCGAGCATCATGCTGCTCACCACCCACTCCTGCAGGCGGCTGCTCAGGGTAAAGTGATCGGTAATAAAGGGCAATGCACCGGCAATGACGCCAATATCCAGTCCAAATAACAGGCCCGCCACGGCGGCGGCAATAGAGACAAACTGGTTCATGCGGCGAGTATCACGCAGCGCAGCGGGCATTAGGGTAGAGTCATTTATAGATGTCATATTTTCCTGCCTGAACAGTGAAATTCGTTAAGTGAAATTACGAGATAGCGAGAAAAAGTGTCAGGCGGGAAAAGGTGAAGATATGGATTATTTCGCTGCGACATAGCGTTCTGTGATGGACATTACAATTTCAACTAACGCTGAATAATCACATGCTTTTACTAATCATCTAATTTTTAAAGATTAAAAGTGTGATGGCTGTCGTTCATGACTTTTTAGTATGGATTTTCCGTGTTTATCCATATGGATTTTGACATTTTTTAAGCAAAAAAAACCTCTGCCCAAAAGCAGAGGTCCAGACCCGATGCGGGCTATCGCGCCAGCCAGCCGCCATCGACCGCTACGGTGTAGCCGTTGATATAGTCCGATGCCGACGAGGCCAGAAAGACCACCGGCCCCATCAGATCGCCCGGAAGCCCCCAGCGCCCCGCCGGAATGCGGTCGAGGATTTCCGCGCTACGCTGCTCGTCCGCACGCAGCTGCTGCGTGTTGTTGGTCGCCATGTAACCCGGCGCAATCGCATTCACATTGATGTTGTGTTTCGCCCACTCGTTTGCCAGCAGGCGGGTCACGCCCATCACGGCGCTTTTGGAGGCGGTGTAAGACGGCACGCGGATACCCCCCTGGAACGAGAGCATGGAGGCAATATTCACGATCTTGCCGCCGTTCCCCTGCGCAATAAAGTGCTTTGCCGCCGCCTGGGACATGAAAAATACGCTCTTGATGTTCAGATCCATCACGTCGTCCCAGTCGCGCTCGCTGAAATTGATCGCATCTTCACGGCGAATCAGCCCGGCGTTGTTGACCAGAATGTCGATGTGACCGAATTCCGCCACCGCGCGATCCAGCAGTTCAGGAATGGCATCGATTTTACGCAGGTCGGCGGTCAGGCTCAGGAAGCGGCGGCCCAGGGCCGTCACGCGCTCGAGGGTTTCCGTCGGTTCAACGATATTAATTCCGACGATATCGCAGCCCGCTTCCGCCAGGCCTAACGCCATCCCCTGACCCAGCCCGGTGTCACACCCGGAAACCACCGCCACTTTCCCCTGCAGAGAGAATGCATCCAGAATCATGTTTATTCCTTACTCTTTCAGAGCCTGTCACTCACAGGCAGGTTTATGCGTCACTGCCCGCGACTAGCGCAGATCGCTGACCGCAACATGGTCCATATCATCAAAGACCTGGTTTTCACCCACCATTCCCCAGATAAAGGTGTAGGCTTTTGTCCCTACGCCGGAATGAATAGACCAGCTCGGCGAAATCACCGCCTGCTCGTTATGCATCACGATATGGCGCGTTTCCTGCGGCTGTCCCATCATGTGGAACACGCAGGCGTCCTCATCCATGTTGAAGTAGAAGTAGACTTCCATGCGGCGCTCGTGGGTATGGCACGGCATGGTATTCCACAGGTTGCCCGGCGCAAGTTCGGTCAACCCCATGCTGAGCTGGCAGGTCTCCAGCACGTCCGGCACGAAGTATTTATTGATGGTGCGGCGGTTGCTGGTGAGGTTGTCGCCCAGCGTCACGGGCGCGACGTCTGCCGGGGTCACCTTTTTGGTTGGACAGGTGGCGTGGGCCGGCGCGCAGTTATAGTAGAATTTCGCAGGCCTGCTGGCGTCGATGCTGGCAAAGACCACGTCTTTCGCCCCTTTACCCACGTACAGCGCCTCGCGATGGCCAATCTCATAGCACCGTCCGTCTACGGTGATGGTGCCCGGCCCGCCGATGTTAATCACCCCCAGCTCGCGACGTTCGAGGAAATAATTCACGCCCAGCTGTTTACCGACCTCGCCGCCCACGGAGACGGTTTTCGTGACGGGCATAATGCCGCCCACAATAATGCGGTCGATATGGCTGTAAACCATGGTGTACCTGTCAGCCTCGAATATCTGCTCGACTAAAAATGCCTTGCGCAGCCCCTGCGTATCCAGCGTTTTGGCGTGCGCGCTGTGGATGCTTTCTCTGACGTCCACGGTAACCTCCAGATGTGGTCATGCCCGAAGGCGGGAAGTAAAACGAAACAGCGTTCCGTTTTACATGATGAGCACATACTATCGGCATAAAGTGGGCTTTTCAATTATATTTAAAACAACGTTTCATTTTTATTTTTGTTTATCGCGGAATTGATGCCCGGATCACGCTAAAACCGTCGGGAGATAAAGATCACGATAAAAAAAACCTCCCGGAGGAGGTCTTTTTTTAATGAGGAAAAATTAGCGTTCAATGGCCAGCGCCACCCCTTGTCCGCCGCCTATACAGAGCGTGGCAATCCCTTTGCGGGCGTTGCGCTTCTTCATTTCGTGGACCAGCGAAACCAGGATCCGGCAGCCGGACGCCCCGATCGGGTGCCCCAGTGCGATCGCCCCACCGTTTACGTTGACCCGCAGCGGATCCCACTCCAGCATTTTTCCGACGGAGATCGCCTGCGCGGCATAGGCTTCGTTCACTTCGATCAGATCCACATCAGAAAGCTGCCACCCCGCACGCTCCAGACAGCGACGGGTCGCATAGACCGGCGCGATCCCCATTAACGCAGGATCCACGCCCACGCTGGCGAATGCCTTAATGCGGGCCAGCACGGGGAGATCGAGTTCAAGGGCTTTGCTTTCGCTCATCATCATCACGGCCGCGGCGCCGTCGTTAATGGAAGAGGCATTTCCCGCCGTGACCGAGCCCTGCATTTCAAACGCAGGATTCAGCCTCGCCAGCCCTTCAGCGCTGGCGTCGGTGCGCGGCTGTTCATCGGTATCCACAACGATAACCTCGCCCCCCTGACGCTGCGTGCTGACCGGGACAATTTCGTCCCGAAAACGGCCGGAATCAATCGCCGCACGCGCTTTTTGCTGCGAGCTTAACGCATAGGCATCCTGGACCTCACGGCTGATGCCGTACTCGCGCGCCAGGTTTTCCGCCGTTACGCCCATATGATAATCGTTGAAGGCATCCCACAGCCCGTCATGCACCAGGCTGTCGAGCAGCTGGCTGTTGCCCAGCTGCGCGCCGGTACGGCTGTCGGTCAGGACGTGCGGCGCGCGGCTCATATTCTCCTGCCCGCCCGCAATGATCACGTCCGCCTCACCACACTGAATGGCCTGCGTCGCGAGATGCAGCGCTTTTAATCCTGAACCACAGACGTCGTTGATAGTGATAGCGGAGACGGTATTGGGCAGTCCGCCCTTCAGCGCCGCCTGTCGCGCAGGGTTTTGCCCGGCACCGGCCGTGAGGACCTGTCCCAGAATCACCTCATCAACTTCCTGTGCTGCGATCCCGCTACGTTCTACCAGCGCTTTCACCACCACACTGCCCAGGTCAACCGCCGAGTGACGCGCGAGCGCTCCCTGAAAACAGCCGATAGCTGTACGCAACGCACCCACTATTACGACATCTTTCATCACGACCTCTGTGTTAAATGACATGACGATAGTAGAGGATTGTTACTGGCAATTATCTTAATTGTTTAAAAATAGTGAGTTTAATCACAAGGATCAGCGTGCATCCTGCAGATACTGCCGCAGCCAGCTTCCGGCAACGCCGGGAGGGGATCGTTTATTCCACAGCAGATCGATGCCGATCGCCCGCGGCCAGCCGGGAACATTGAGCTGTACCAGGGATTTCGCGGCGGCAAATTCCTCCACCAGCGCGCACGGCAAGACGCACCAGCCAAATCCCTGTACCGCCATACTCAAGAGTAACAGGTAATTCGGGGCTGACCAGACGGGCCCGCGCGCGATCTCCGCCTCACGCTCAAGATAGGTGCTCAGCCGCAGCTCTCGCCAGCCGTGCAGCTCGTCACGCTGAACGTCATCCTGCCCGGCCAGCGGATGCGTGGTCGCGACATAGATCGCCATGCGGGTCTGCATCGGCAGCCGGATGGCGCCAATATCCGTAGGATAACCGTCTCGCGCTTCGGTGAGGCCAATCTGCGCGCGCTCCTTTTGCAGCAGATCGATCACGTCCTCCTCTTCGCCAATCAGACATTCGAATTCCGTATGGGGAAAGCGCGCATCAAACTGCTTCATCATCTCTTCCAGCACGTCCGGGTTGAGGGTATCGGAAAGGACAAACGTCAGACGCGCCTCCGTTTGCGCCGTGAGCGACACCGCCAGCTCATCCAGCCGCGTGCTGGCGGCGAGAATAGCCTGCACGTAGCCCAGCACCTGTTCCCCCTGGGCCGTTAACACCGGCTGGCGGGCCGAACGGTCAAACAGCTCAAATCCCAGATCGGCTTCAAGGTTGGCAATGGACGTGCTGACCGTCGACTGGCTTTTACGCAGCCGGCGTGCGGCCGCAGAGAAAGAGCCTGCTGCAACGGTCTCGACAAACGCGGTCAGGGCTTCGGGTGAATAGCGCATAACCTATCTACTTTTACGATGGATACTATCTTTAATATATCAGCTTTAGCGATAAAAATAGGCCACATCAACGCCCATACTGGCGAATTAACGAGGTCTATCGCTATGCAACATCAGGATGCACTCCAACGTAAACTGCCGGAGCGGATCTTTCATGCTGTCTGTTTTGAAGGGATTGCGACGGCGATCCTCGCCCCTACCGCGGCGTGGCTTATGCAGCGTTCCGTGGTGGAAATGGGTGGGTTGACCATTATTTTGGCCACCACCGCCATGCTGTGGAACATTATTTATAACGTCGGCTTCGACCGTTTCTGGCCTGTTCAGCGCGTCAAACGTACGGCAAAAGTGCGTGCGCTGCATGCGCTGGGGTTCGAATGCGGCTTTATTGTGATTGGCGTGTCGATTGTCGCCGCCGTGCTGGGCGTCACCCTGCTGCAGGCATTCACACTGGAAATAGGTTTCTTCCTGTTCTTCCTGCCGTACACCATGTTCTATAACTGGGCGTACGATAATCTGCGTGAGAAATTTCTTAAGCGCCGCCAGCAACGACGCGCCCTGGCAGGCTGAACCGCCTCTGGCCGGACGCCCGTTCCGGCCCGACGTCTTCGAAGCAACTGCGCTCTTAAGGCATAACTATGGTAAATTGCACGCCATTCTGATGGTTTGATAGTTGATACGTTGCTCTAATGTCGAAAATTTGGTCAAAAGATGAGACTCTCTGGAGTTTCGCTCTCTACGGCACGGCCGTGGGCGCAGGAACGCTCTTCCTGCCCATTCAGCTGGGCTCCGCAGGCGCAATCGTCCTGTTTATTACCGCCCTCGTGGCCTACCCCTTAACCTACTGGCCGCACAAAGCGCTGGCGCAATTTATCCTGTCGTCGAAAACAAAAGGCAACGAAGGGATCACCGGCGCCGTTTCGCACTATTACGGCAGGAAGATCGGCAACCTGATCACCACGCTCTATTTCATCGCCTTCTTTGTGGTGGTGCAGATTTATGCGGTGGCCATCACCAACTCGTTAACCGAGCAGCTGGCAAAACACCTGACGGTAGACACCACCGTTCGCGTGCTGGTTAGCCTGGGCGTGGTGCTGGTCCTGAATCTGATCTTCCTGATGGGACGGCATATCACGATAAAAGTGATGGGCTTCCTGGTGTTTCCGCTGATCGCCTATTTCCTGTTTGTCTCGCTCTACCTGATCGGCAGCTGGCAACCCTCGCTGCTGACCAGCCAGATGGCCGTCGATCGCCATACGCTGCACCAGGTCTGGATTTCGATTCCGGTGATGGTGTTTGCGTTCAGCCACACGCCGATTATCTCGACGTTTGCCGTTGACCGCCGCGAGAAGTTCGGGGACGAGGCCATGGCTAAATGCAAGAAAATCATGAAGGTGGCATACCTGATTATCTGCCTGAGCGTGCTGTTCTTTGTCTTCAGCTGCCTGCTTTCTATTCCACCGTCGTATATTGTGGCCGCCAAAGAGGAAGGGGTGACAATCCTGTCTGCGCTGTCGATGATGCCCTCTTCACCGGCGTGGCTCGGCATTTCCGGGATTGTCGTGGCGATTATTGCGATGTCGAAATCGTTTCTCGGCACCTATTTTGGGGTGATTGAAGGGGCGACGGAGATCGTGAAGTCGTCGCTGAACCAGGTGGGCGTGAAAAAGAGCCGCGCCTTTAACCGCGCGATATCCATCATGGGGGTGTCGTTAATCACCTTTGCCGTCTGCTGCATTAACCCGAACGCCATTTCGATGATTTACGCCATCAGCGGCCCGCTTATCGCCATGATCCTGTTTATCATGCCGACGCTGTCGACGTATCTGATCCCCTCCCTGAAACCGTACCGTTCCATTGGCAACCTGCTGACGCTGATCGTCGGGGTGCTGTGCGTGTCGGTGATGTTTGTCGGCTAATTCCCTTTCCTGCCCGGCGCGCTGCCGGGCAGGCCATTCAACCCCGGCCTCCTGCTTACAGCGGAAAAGGCCTGTCCTGCACCACCGTTTTCATGACAAGCGTTGAGCGAAGATGCTGCACGCCGGGCATAGCGGAGAGCTTCTCGTCGTAGAGCTTCTGGAAAGCGGAAAGGTCGCGGGTCACGACGTGCATCAGATAATCAGGATCGCCAAACAGGCGCTGAGCCAGCACAATCTGCGGGATCTCCTCCACCGCCTCTTCAAACGCGCTGACCGCCTTGCGGTCACCCTCTTTCAGCGTCGCGAACACTATCGCCAGGAAGTTAAACCCCATTTTGGCGGGGTCGAGGCTGGCACGGTATCCCGTTATGGCCCCGCTTTGCTCCAGCGCCCGCACGCGACGATGGCACGGCGAGAGGCTCAGATTCACCCGCTCAGCCAGTTCGGTAAGCGACAGGCGGCCGTCAGACTGCAGCTCAGCAAGAATTTTTCTATCGATGCTATCCATGTGGAAGATTTTCTCATTTTCACCGTGTTATGAGCATAACATTGAAAGCCTATTTCGCAGTGTTAGCGATATTCTTTTTCGCAACGTATAACGCACTGCGGGAGTATTTCAGGACGATGGAAATGAGTATTGTGGCCGGCTTTTGGGTGGTTTCGTTTCTGCTCATCATGACCCCGGGGGCCGACTGGGCCTACGCTATTAGCGCCGGAATTAATGGACGCCGCGTGGTCCCGGCGGTGATGGGGCTGATGTCCGGGCATCTGCTAGCCACATTGATTGTGGTGGCAGGCGTGGGGGTATTGATTGCTCAACATCCGCTGGCGTTAGCCGGGCTCACCGTGGCGGGAGCCCTGTATCTCCTGTGGCTTGGCATAACGTTATTGCGTCACCCGGCCGCACCGGAGAAGGCCACCCAGCATGCGGGTAACTGGACGCAGTGGGCGGTGAAAGGACTCTGCATTAGCGGCCTTAACCCGAAGGTTTTTTTGCTGTTCCTGGCCCTGCTTCCGCAGTTTACAGACCCAACCGGAAGCTGGTCGATAGCGATGCAGATGTCCGCGCTTGGGATGATGCACCTTATTACCTGTACCCTGGTCTATCTGCTGGTGGGGTATGGTTCGAAAGCGGTGCTGGCGACCCGGCCACAGGCGGCCCGTCTGGTGAGCAGGGCATCGGGAGGGTTGATGGTGCTGATAGCGCTGGTACTGCTGTTTGAGCAGGTGAGATAACTGTCTTTTTTGCCGGGTGGCGCTGCGCTTACCCGGCCTACATTTCACAAAGATATCAATTAATTGCACAATTCATTGTAGACCCGTGCAAGCGTAGCGCCGCCGGGCGAAACTCACAAATCGCACGTTGTCAGCAGTCTGAAAAAACACCGGCCATCGCCGGTGTTATTTACGCCCGAATATCGTCATATTCCCGCGTTTTATCAAATTCATGTTTCGCGAACGGGCACAGCGGGATAATTTTGCGATTCTCACCGCGCATCTTCTCCACCACTTTCGCCACCAGCTGTTTACCGACGCCCTGCCCTTTCAGGCTCTCATCCACATCGGTGTGCTCGATAATGCTCAGGTGCTCGCCGGTTGGCACGAAGACAATCTCCGCCACCTGGTTGCCGTTCGCATCATTCACGTAAAACTTGTTATGGCCTTCCAGAATATCCATGGTTCCTCGCTTATTTTTGGCGATACTTCAGCGCACCGCTCGGGCAGGTATCAATCACGCGGACAACCGTTTCAACGTCCACTTCATCGGGAATAATCCACGGTTTACGTTTCAGATTAAACAGCTTTGCGCTCCCACGCACGCAGTTACCGGAGTGTTTGCAGATCCCGGTGTTGAAGTAGACGTCAATTTTCTCGCCGGTATAGGCCCGGTAACCCGCATCCAGTAGCTCTTTATCCATGACATTGCCTCTGTAATTATTATCGTGCTGAATGAAGCATAGCCTTACGGGATCCTGATGGCTATAACGCCGAAAACGAAAAGCCAGGTCACAACTCTTTTCTTGCCAGATTGCGTCCGCTATTTGCCCATGTCAGGCTCGGCAAATGTCACTTTTACATAACATCCGCAGGTTGAATGAAACGCAGACTCTCATTTCAGGTAAAGCTGTTTTTAGCGCTGGTGTGCTTCTCCTGCCTGCTGTTAGTTCTGCTGGGAACGATCCTGTTTCATTTTATTGACCGGCAGCTCCATCACGATCTCGGCCAGCGCGCCCGGGTGCAGGCCAGCCAGATCGCGCTGATGCCGGGTCTGGCGGCCATGGTCGCGGCCAGAGATATTCCGGGGATAGCCCGGTTAATTCAGCCGCTGCGCGCCCAAAGCGATGCCAGCTACATTGTGATTGGCGATACCGAGGAACAGCACCTCTATCATTCGGAATCCCCGGAACGCATAAATTTACCGATGATCGGCGGGGATAATGCGGAAGTATTACAGGGCAAAACCATTATTTCCGTGCGCCAGGGCGGGATTGGGGTTTCACTGCGCAGCAAAGCGCCGATCTTTAACGCGCAGCACCAGGTGATTGGTATTGTCTCGGTCGGCTATCTGACCTCCTATATTGCCAATATTAATGCCCGCATACTCTGGCAGTCCGGGCTGTACGGCGCGGGGCTTCTGCTGCTGCTGTTTATGTTCTCCTGGCTGTTTACCCGCAATCTCAAAAAACAGATGTTCCGACTGGAGCCGAAAGATATCGCTCAGCTGGTTTTGCAGCAGCGCGCGCTATTAGAAGCCATGTATGAAGGGGTATTTGCCGTCAATGATGAGAAGCAGCTGATTTTAATTAACCGCGCCGCACGAGAGATGCTGGATATCCGGCAAAGTGAGAAAGCGCTTATCGGCAAACCGCTGGAAGACGTTCTGCAGACGTCGCCGGGCTTTTTATCCCAGCGCTACGCCTCGGTGAGCAGCGGTAGCCACGACCAGATTGCGGTGCTGAACCAGCGGGAGGTGATCGTCAACCGCGTCGCGATTGAGGTCGAACCCGGCGTTGAAAGCGGCTGGGTCTACAGCTTTCGCGACAAAAATGACATCAACACCCTCAGCAGCCAGCTCAGTCAGATCAAGCGCTATGCGGATAACCTGCGCATTATGCGCCACGAGCAGCTGAACTGGACCGCCACGCTGGTGGGCTTGCTGCAGATGAAACACTATGACGAGGCGATTCGCTACATTCAGGTGCAGTCCGAAGGCGCGCAGCGCGTGCTGGACTTTGTCTCCGCCCGTTTTTCCTCTCCCGCGCTGTGCGGGCTGCTGCTCGGAAAATACGTCAGCGCGCGCGAAAAAGGGATCGAACTGCTGTTTGATCCCGCCTGCCAGCTCACCCGCATGCCCGCCACGCTCAACGAAACGGAGCTGATGTCCATTATTGGTAACCTGCTGGATAACGCGGTGGACGCGACCCTTAAGGCTCCGGTCCCCGCGCCGGTGGAACTCTACATTTCTGACCGAAACCAGGAGCTGCTGATCGAGGTGGCCGACCGGGGCTGCGGGGTGGAGGATGCGATGAAGCCGCATATTTTCCGCCAGGGATTCAGCAGCAAGCCGGAACGTGAAAACGACATTGTGGGTACCGAGCACGGTATTGGCCTGTATCTGGTGGCAGGATATATCGACAAGGCTGGCGGCAGCATTGAGATTGCCGACAACACGCCACAAGGGACTATTTTTTCTGTGTTTATTCCGAATGGGCAAAAGCATGACCCGAGCACTTGATGTTGTGATCGTTGAAGATGAGCCGCACCTGGCGGAGCTGCATCGCGAGTATATCGAGCAGAATTTTCATTTGCGCGTGGTGGGCATCGCCGCGTCGATTGAGCAGGCATGCCGCCTGATTCGTCAGCATCAGCCGCGGCTTATCCTGCTGGACAACTATCTCCCGGACGGTAAAGGCGTGGAGCTCATCGATAACCCGCTGCTGAAAAGCTACGAATGCTCGGTGATCTTCATCACCGCCGCCAGCGATATGCAAACCTGCAGCCACGCCATGCGCAGCGGCGCGTTTGACTACCTCATCAAGCCCGTCTTTTTCCAGCGCCTGCACGCCTCGCTGGAGCGTTTTATGCGCTTCATCCACACCGTACAGCAGGTGAAGGTGGTCGACCAGCATGCGCTGGATCGCCTGTTTCATCTGCCTGCCGCGGAAGCCTCCGTAACGCCGTCCACAAAGGGCATTGAACCCCAGACGCTGGAGCGGATAAAACGCCTGTTCGCCGAGCATCCCGACAGCGCGATGTCGGTTGAAGAGGTGGTGGAAAACGTGGGGATCAGCAAAACCACGGGGCGTCGCTACCTCGAATACTGCGTGGAGAGCGGGTTAATCAGCGTTGAAATGCTGTACGGCAATATTGGTCATCCTCGCCGGTTATACCGCAAAGCCCCCGATAAACCGTAATCCGCAACCGTTCGTTGGCTAACGTTCGCGGATTTTATGGTGTTAATTGCTGAAACGACGGCGACAATCACACTTCGGAATCATTGCCCTCGCCTCCCTATTGTCGGAGGCGCGCTTTACGCTATGTTGACAATTAGTTCCTCAAATGTAACTAAAAGGTTAACTATAATGTCGAACACGTTCCGAATTTCTCTGCTTACCGCTACCGTACTGTTCTCTGCTTCTGCACTGTCTGCCCTGCCGCAGGGTTATCCTGCTGAGTATCAAAAAGTGGTTGATGCCGCCACGAAAGAGGGCAAGGTTGTCATCTATTCCACTACCGACATCAAAGCTGCCGGGCCGCTGATCCAGGGCTTCGAAAAAACCTACCCGGGTATTAAAGTCGAATACAACGACATGAACAGCACCGAGCTGTACAACCGTTTCATCAGCGAACAGGCTTCCGGCGGCGTGAGCGGCGACGTGGTCTGGAGCTCCTCGATGGACACGGGCCTGAAGCTCGCCACCGACTACGCCATGGAGTACAAATCTCCGGAGCAAAGCCAGCTGCCGAAATGGGCGGTCTGGAAAGATAAGGCCTACGGCACCACCTATGAGCCGGTGGTCTTTATCTACAACAAGCGCCTGATCCCGGCCGGTGACGTGCCGGATTCTCACGCCGCGCTGGCGAAGCTGATTGCCAGCCAGACGGACAAATTCAAGAACAAAGTCACCACCTACGACATCGAAAAATCGGGTCTGGGCTTTATGCTCTCGGTGCAGGATCACAACGCCGATCCGAACTACTTTAAGACCCTGGCCGACGTCGCCAAAGGAGGCCTGTCGGTGCAGTCGTCTACCGGCACCATGATGGAGCGCGTCTCCTCCGGTGAAAACCTGATCGGCTTCAACATCCTCGGTTCCTACGCGGAAGCGCGTGCGAAGAACGATCCGTCACTCGGCATCTCCTATCCGAAGGATTACACCCTGGTGCTGTCGCGCGTGTCGTTCATCAGCCAGCAATCGCAAAACAGCAATGCCGCGAAGCTGTGGCTGGACTACGTGCTCTCTGAACAAGGGCAAAGCATTCTGGCCAACCAGGCGGACATTCCCTCCATTCGTAACGATATCGAAGGGAAAAATGATATCGACGGCCTGACCAAAATCCTCGGCAACGCGCTGAAGCCGATCCCGGTTGATGAAACGCTGCTGGAATACCTGCAGCCGAAAAAACGCCTGGAGTACATCAAAGAGTGGCGTACCGCCGCCGGTAAATAAGCGTCTGAGCGCGGCGCTGGCCGCCGCGCTCCCTTATCGACTGAGTTCGTTTTTCTGGGCTGCAACACCAGGGATACCCCATGAATACATTACGCAGAAAGTGGCAAAGCCTGCCGCGAGGCATCGTCGTGCTGATAACCGCCCTGGTTATCTACACGCCGCTGTCGTTTATCGTGATCCAGAGCTTCCTGTCCGCGCCGTTCTTTTCGCCGTCAAAAGAGTGGAGCTTTGAATCATTTGATTTTATTTTCACCGACCCCGATTTTTATAAGGCCCTGAAAAGCGGTTTTATTCTGGCTTTCGGGCTGGTCTTTATCTCTATCCCGCTGGGCGGCGTGCTGGCGTTTCTGATGGTGCGTACCGACCTGCCCGGTCGCCGGCTGATTGAGCCGCTGATCCTGGTCCCGATTTTCGTTTCACCGATGGTGCTGGGCTTCGGCTACGTGGTGGCCGCCGGTCCGGTGGGCTTTCTCTCCCAGTGGGCTGAGGCGCTGATTGGCTTTGTGCCTTGGAACATCTACGACATGTCGAGCATTGTGGTCATTGCCGGCCTGACGCACGTCCCGCACGCCTATCTGTATATCTCGTCAGCGCTGCGCAGCGTGGGCTCCGACGTGGAAGAAGCCGCGCGCACCGCGGGCGCGTCGCCCTGGCAGGTGATGACCTCCGTCAGCCTGCCGATGGTGCGCCCGTCTATTCTGTACGCCACCGTGCTGCTGTTCTTCCTCGGGCTGGAAGTGTTCGGCCTGATGCTGGTCCTCGGCGACCCGGAAGGCAACATGGTGCTGGCGACCTATCTCTATAAGCTGACGAACAAGATGGGTACCCCATCCTATAACCTGATGGCGGCGGTTGCCGTGGTGCTGATCTGCATCACCATCCCGCTGGTGATGCTCCAGCGTCGCCTGATGCGCACCGCCAACCGTTTCGTCACCATGAAGGGCAAGGCCTCGCAGGCCCGCGCGCTGCCGCTGGGTAAATGGCGCTGGGTGGCTGGCGCGGTGATTGCCTTCTGGCTCACCGTCACCATTGGCGTTCCATTGCTCGGCGTGGTGCTGCGCGCGTTTATCTCCAACTGGGGCGTGGGCGTTTCGCTGTGGGACGAGCTTTCTCTGAACACCTTCCGCACCATCTGGGCGCAGCCCAACCTGCTGCGCGCCATCGTTAACTCCATGGCGATTGGCGTCATTGGCGGCGCGCTGGCCGTGGTGTGCTACCTGTTTGTCGGCATTGCCATGCACCGCAAGCCGGATAACACCACGCGTTTCCTGGACTACAGCGTGCTGGTGCCGCGCGCCGTGCCTGGCCTGCTGGCGGGTCTGGCCTTCCTGTGGGTGTTCCTGTTCCTGCCGATGTGGCTGGATAACTCGCTGAAATCCGGCTGGCTTTCCGGGTTTGCCTGGACCGACTGGATGCGTGAAAACGTCATCGTCTGGCTACGCTCGCTGCGCAGCACCATTTTCAGCGTCTGGCTGGCCTATACCGTGGTGTGGATGGCTTACGGGCTGAGGCTTATCTCTTCCACGCTGCTGCAGGTAGGGCCGGAGCTTGAAGAGGCGGCGCGCAGCACCGGGGCGACGCGCGGGCAGATCACCCGCCACGTCACCATCCCGCTCTCCCGCTACGGCCTGATCGGTTCGTGGCTGCTAATGTTCCTGATCTTTGAACGCGAATACTCAACGGGTGTGTACCTGCTTTCACCCGGCACGGAGACCATCGGCTCGATGCTGGTTTCCCTCTGGGCCGCAGGCGCCATTGATATCGTGGCGGCGCTCTCTTTCATTAACATCCTGCTAGTCGTGGTAGGTCTGGGCATTGCCCTTCGTTTCGGAGTGAAAATACATGATTGAATTAGCGGTTGACGATCTGCACTTAACCTACGGCGACAATCCTGTTTTAAAAGGTGTCTCCATGAACCTGAAGCGCGGCGAAGTGGTCTCCCTGTTAGGCCCCTCCGGCAGCGGCAAAACCACCCTGCTGCGTGCCGTCGCGGGTCTGGAAAAGCCGACTCAGGGCTCGATTGTGATTGGCAACAATAAGGTTTACGACGGCACGCCGCGCAGCGAGGTCCCGGCGGAAGAGCGTAACCTGGGGCTGGTATTCCAGTCCTATGCCCTGTGGCCGCACAAAACCGTGTTTGAGAACGTGGCCTATCCGCTCAAGCTGCGCAAAGTCCCGGCCAAAGAGACCCAGCAGCGCGTGCAGGACGTGCTGGACCAGCTGGGTCTGGGCCATCTTGGCAAACGTCACCCGCACCAGCTCTCCGGTGGACAGCAGCAGCGCGTGGCGATCGGCCGGGCGCTGGTGTACAACCCGCCGGTGATTTTGCTGGACGAACCGCTCTCTAACCTCGACGCCAAGCTGCGCGAAGAGGCCCGCGTGTTCCTGCGCGAGCTGATTATCAAGCTCGGGCTATCGGCACTGATGGTGACGCACGACCAGAACGAAGCGATGTCCATATCCGACCGCATCCTGCTGCTCAACAACGGCAAAATTGAGCAACAGGGCACGCCGCAGGAGATGTACGGCTCGCCGAAAACGCTGTTTACCGCCGAGTTTATGGGCAGCAACAACCGCCTGCACGGCAAGGTCACCGAAGTGCGCGAAGGCAGAGCGCGTATCGAAGGCAAAGGCTGGGTGCTGTGGGGTCAGGCCGGTGAAGGGGTGCAGAGCGGTGATGAAGCCACGGCGGTGATCCGCGTCGAGCGCGTGGCGGTAGTCGAGGGGCCAGGGGAAAATCAGCTTGAGCTGCCGCTGCTTACCAGCATGTATCTCGGCGACCGCTGGGAATACCTGTTCCGCACGGTGGGGGATGATTTTGTCATTCGTGCGTATGGGCATGAGGTTCGGGATCCGCAGCACTGCCATCTTTCGCTGCCGGAGAAGCATGTTTGGGTGTTCCCGAAAGGGTGAATTTAAGAGGAAAAGGCTGCGGGATGCGGCCTTTATACGTTAGAAAACAGGAACAGCGTACCAAAGATCCTCATTTTTTAGATAGGGCAGAATCGTCTGCCGGGGCGGAGTAAATCTATAAATGACTTTGAGGTCTCTGTTAAACCCGTGGTGATTCAGGGGCGGTTTGCCCCCTTATTCTTTGGGATAAGAAAATTCAGCAGTGACTAAATGCGATTCTGATTTACCTGATTGGACGTCATACGCGAAGTTATACCGCTCTCCAGGTGCAAATTTAAATCCGAACACAGGAAGACACCCGCCCTTTTGAACATACACGGGCTTGTCATCAAAAATCTTGTGAAGAGAGTCGCTATTATCACTGTTGATTTGGATAGCAGTGATCCGTTCCTGTGGCTCCAGTGGTGACACCACACAAACTTGATTATCTTTGATTAATGCCGTTGTAGATTCACGATCTACCATTCGATCACCCGGCCCAGGGCATCCCGTTAAGATGAATACAACACCCAGCAACATTTTGTTCTTCATGTTTAACGCCCCTTCCCTGTTAAGATTTTCTGGTAAAGCGAAGGGACATCCTGCAACAAATCTACGCCCCTGTACATCCCCATGCGCCCTGGTCTCTGATAGTAAGACCACTGACTGACCCCATAAACCAGCAGTAACCAGTAATCAGCTAAAATAGAGGCTTGCTGTTCAAGAGAGTAATCAGTGAGTTTTTCTTTATCCAGCCTGTAGGTATATTCAGCAGCCCAGCTAAAAGCTCCCCGCATTCTCACCCATTGCCCGTGTTGGTGTTGCCAGACATGCCCCAGCTCATGGATGAAAACATATTTATCTTCGATGAAAACCGAGTTTGCGGAAAAGTCTTCTCTGTACATCGACTTTCTGTACCATAACTCTCCGTTTGGAGTCATCGCGTAGTTTTGTTTTTGTAGTCCGAATGGTAAATAACTGTCGCAATGAATCCAGACACGGCTATAAACTATCGAATCACCGAACACCCTACGAGCCATTGCAATCTCGCCTAATGTCATCCGGCGTAATTTTCCTTCCTCTGCCTGTGCGCTCATAAACTGTCCTCCTTGTATGATTTATATCAGGGTATCCAGGGAGCATAAAACGCGCAACTAACAGATTTAGGACAATAGAAGACATAAAGCCCCGTTGATGATGCAGCAACAAGCGGAGCGTAGCGACTTCATCAGATTGTCAGAGGGATCACACCTTATCAGGGTGCTCGTGTACCGTCAGGAGCGTGAGCGAAGCGCTGGCAGAGCCTGCATATCGTGTGCAGGTACGTTTACCACTATACACCTGTTTACGTGCCTCATAAGGCCGCACATCGGGCTTTAATGCGTGATCAATCTGTTGATGGCATAACGATGCCTGGATGGGCTTTATCTTCACGTTTTGCTATCGCGGTGTGAGGATGCTACTGCCGCCAACGCTGAGTTATACTGTCATCTCACCATGTAACTTAGCGTGACAGTTACCAAGGGCGGATCAAAATGGTAGAACCCATAGGCAACAAAAAATAGGTAACTATTTAAGTTCCTATTAGAGAAGGCTTCAAAGACTTGTTTACAAGTGGAAATTCTGGAGCGGGCGAAGGGAAAACACCCCCGCTCCAAAGATCTCGTAATCCCATGGATTTATTAACAAAAACTTTGTGCATTGTAGGAGGGTTTTGTAGGAGGAACTACAACGATTTACAAACCGCTTCACTCCAGAACGCTGATAAGTTTTAGCGCGTCACTTCTGACAGAATCTTGTATTCGCTCAGAGTCAGCGATCAATACCAAAGCCTCAATACTTAAACCATCCCTGATCACTTTTCGCGCTTTACTGAGACGGCTCCGGCAACTTTTCTCTGTATAACCCTCACGTGAGTGCATTTGCTCAATGATATAAGCGCTTGATAAATTTGAATCGGCAAAATGATGGTAGTAGTTTACGAAGCACTCCATCCCGATAGCCTTAAGGAGGGTGACCAGGGTAACACTACTCGTTATCTTATCTGGTTGATTCGATAACTCTTCCATAGGTTCGGGTGGAAGGGTTTGCATAGCCGCTTCATTGACTGAAGCCGAACTCCTGACAATCAATTCTTCTTTGATGGAACTAACTCGGGGATCAGTAAGAATCGCGCCCTTGAGGTTAACGATATGTGCGTTAACGTGGTCACTATGCCGAGCGTAATCTCGTATTACTTCATGTGGGATTTTGTAGGCATCAAGAATGTTGTAAGTTTCATCGAAAATAACGGCTATCAAATAATCAAAATCGGCAGCTTCATAGTTACGCAATGCACTGAGTTGCCGGGAAGGATTATCCGGCGTGACTCTCCTCGCTTTGATCTGCACTTTCTTGCCATCAGCATCAATGGCATCAGCACCCGCCGACGAATTACTGAGAAGAGTCATACCCAGTGCATTAGAAACCAGCCATTCAGCATAGTCACCAACAGGATTATTCTTGGTGCGAATGACACCTCTAGAACGCAACTGCGTTAAAATTTCGGAATGAAGTGACAGCAATTCAAGATTATTCAGCGCATTTAGCCAATCATATGATGTTAAATGATTATTTTTCAAAAACACTCTCCATTGCCGAAGTGAAATGCCACTGTAACGCCTACGTAACGCACCTGGATTTTGATGTTTTGTCGACTCTTATAGAAGAGTAAGACTGATTCATAGGTGTCTCATCTTTTACCAAAGAAGACTGTTCATTAATACAGCATCCAGAATTTATAAACTTACACTTACTTCACTTTCTCAGTTTGCCCCACCGCACTGCCGAAACAATACCCCAGTTGCCACTGGCATTGGGCCTACGCCATTTTGCTGTCTCCATGCTACGGAGATACTCAAGAGCTTCAGAAAACGTGCCAAAACGCTTCTGAGCCGCTTTATCACCTACGCCAAACGAACCATCACGGGTGCTCGCCAAACCGGGGTGAAAACAGGAACCATCGGCTGCGTATGGAACCAACAGTTCAGGATCATTATCTTCAGATGAGTCAGACGCTAACAACTGCCACGGCTCAACACTGAGAGCATTAGCCAGCACCTCAATCGCATCCAAAGACGCATTAGAACCGCCGCGTTCAATGCGGCTCATATAGCTACGAGCAAACCCACACCGATCGGCAAAGGCTTCCTGACTCATTCCGGTGGCAATGCGCAACTCTTTTACTCGTTGTCCAAACAGTTTTCTCAGGGTCATGTTCATGCTCTGAATTTGCGCAGATGTCCACTAAAGAGCCACGCACCAATAGTGACATTTTGAGTCAATGCGTTATCATGCGGTTAAAATCACCGCTGGGGTGGATTCTGAGGGATAACAACATGTCAAAAACACGGCTTAGTAAGCCCGGTTTTTCAGCCAAGTCTGTGCTGACCATTATGTTAATCGCTGCGTCATCTGCATCTTATGCAGCAGAAAGCATCGATCAACTGGCGACGCGCATCGGTATGGATCACTTTCGGGAAGCGATTAAGAATGGCGACCGTAACGCCTTTAAAACTCTACCGGCAAAAGGCTATAAAAACGGTCTTACCGGGCTGTTAATCAAAACTAACACTTACGTTAACCCCGAATACAGCTTTGCTGATTGCGATACGGACACCATTATTGTCTCGGTGCAAGAACACAAAACGCTCCCCGGTTGCCGCATATCTCTAAAGCTAGCGACTAAAGATGCTGACGGTAGCTATCACGATAATGGCATTCGCATCGAATACGGTATTGCGACCGGCTCCAAAAAGTTTATCGCCAACAATTCAATGTGGGCACAACATGCCATCAGCGGTGATAAAGTGTTAGAAGGTGCTATCCACCCGGATAAAACAAATAACCATAAAGATCAAATGTGCATGGGTATGGCTCAATTTACTGCAAACGTAACCGAAGGCCGAAACGGAGGAATGAGCAAAGGTGAATATTATCAGCGACTTGATAATATGAACGGTAAGTCCGAAGTCACTCCTCAAATGATCATGCTCTATAAGACCTTCGTTGACTACGTATATGAACACCCGAAACAAGATGCTCAGGTTTCAGCGGCCTTTGTTTACACTAACTGTATAAACAACTTCTGATCGCATACTGCATCTTTTTATCAAACCCACAGCAGGAGACAGGCAGATGTAACTACGTTATGCGGAAGCTATCTGGCATTTGAGTATATTATAGTTTCAAGAAAGCGTTTTCATCTCATGTAAAGGTTCCAGCTTTTGATACATCATTCCTAATTACTCCGGTCAGTTTAGAACTAGAAAGCTGACCGGTAAAAGCCACAATATTGAATACTTATAAATCATAACCAGAGCTTCAAAAACAGGCGGATATTCAAAGCAGCAGGATGTAATCCATAACCGTGAACAGGATTAATTATCACTAGGTATGCAACATATCCCATTCATCTCCAAGCACCCATCTTAAGGCAGATAACTTGCCATTGATCATTCCCCATTCAAAATCATCCCAAGGGCCAGTGTCTTCATATTGTTCTTCGACTTTCTCAGCTGCCAACTTTGCCCTTTCCCAGATATCTTCATGAATAACATTATTACCATGGCGTGCATCTCCTTTAGGTATTATAGAAATATCATCTATTTCAATTTTATACTCCCTGTATTTATGCCGGTTATACCATGCTTTTTCACAATACTCATTAATCGCAGTTAGTATGTCTGTTAAGCTTCTTGTGTCATCATCAAACCAATTATTTTCTTCTTCAAGCACACTTAAAAGCTCAGGTTCTATACTATTTATAGCCTCCGCAATATCTAAATGATAATGGACATTATCAGAAAATATTTCACCAAAATCCGGATGTGGATTTCGCCTATCAGTTAATGAGCTGAAATTCGTATAGTTTTCCGTAACAAAATGGAAGACGCCATTTTTATCTTTCATAAAGTCGTAAAACAACTCAATTAATATTGAATCAGCAACGCTGTTTTTCGAGCGATGAAAAGGGGCTCTCTTATCCAATGCCCTTGCCACGGCTTTTAACCGAACGGAATCACTAGCCTCAAGACTTATACATTTATCCATCAGAGATTCAATCATCTCCGCTGTATGCCCTGTAACTTCGCTTAAAATAGGCAAGCGACTTCCAACATCATTTAATACAGCTAGCGCTTGGTCCTTACCATTACCTCCATAAGCCCCAATTATTTTTTTGACTTTATGAAATTCCGAACCAATTTGCTGCTTAGTAGCCTCAATAACCCTGTCCTTATTTCGAAGGAATTCTTCCTTCACCAAGGTTGGGATTACAATAGCAGCGTTGTTACTATCCAATAATTGGTTAAATGCTTCAAGTAGTGCATGCTGGTTCTTTGACTTTGCTATAGTTAGCCAAACACAGGTATCGATGTAGAGATAATGCACTTTTTTAATCTCCGCAAGTAAGGAATAGAAACAATACTAATCTTCAGAGAAGTTGGTAACAATTATTAATAATCACCTTAAACCAAACTCAATGTTACTTCGGTCTTGGATGCCTATCTGATGGCACACCAATCATACATAATCCTGAATGGACGGCGATCAACTATGTGAATTAGCTATATAACATAACCTCTTTTAGACCACTCCTGACGGTTAAAAGAAATACATACCGCTACCCAAAATGCCAGCTCGAGCCTGAGATGCAGATGAGCCTTAATCAAGTATTGCAGCTATAGTGGCCCTGGAAACGCCGTATTCACGCGCTAACGCACTGACACTGGCTCCGCTATTCTTTTTCTCTATAATCGCCATACGGGCTTCTGGTGCGATTTTAGAAGGTCTGCCCAATTTCTTGCCTTCGGCTTTTGCTCGTGACAGCCCCGCCTGAGTGCGCTCAATGAGCAAGTCACGCTCCATCTCTGCAACCGCTGCCAGCATTGACAGCAGAAGCTTACCCGCAGCGGAGGTGAGATCAGTCGTGCCAAGCTGGTGGACAATAACCTTGATATTTCGGTCAGCCAACTTTCTGACAGTTTGCAGAACGTCAATCGCATCACGCCCCAGACGGTCTAGTTTTGCAACTACCAACGTTTCACCATCGCGGATTTTGCTGAGCATTTCAGAAAACGCTTTGCGTTGCACCGCAGGAACCTTCCCGCTAACAACATCAGTAAACCAAAAGTCGAAAGTCCATCCAGCTTGCTCAAGTTCCAAACGCTGGTTCTCAGTATCTTGCTGCGATGTCGAAACACGCCCGTAGCCAAAAATCGCCATAGTCATCTCCTCATCCGGCCCCTGCTAGAAATCGGTGTCAACAATAGGACGCCTGCCAACAATTGCCAAGGCTAATTTCTCCACAGTCTGGAAGTCACCTCAACAGAGATGCCGGAAAACGGTCGTTTGTTGGCGCTTAAATCCAGCAGAAACCTGTTAGGATGAAACCATCACATCCAAAGGACAATTGAAATGATCAAAGACGCTATTTTTTCACCGTGTGGTAAGTATCGTTACTCTTTATCAAGAGTCTGGGATGATTCAAAACCATATACGCTTTTCATCGGGCTGAATCCGTCATATGCGGACGCTGAGAACGATGATCAAACATTGAGCCGTTGCATATCGTTTGCCAAAAACTGGGGCTATGGTGGCGTATACATGGCCAACCTGTTCGCGTTCGTTCACACCGACCGCTTTGAGATGATGAAAGCAGCCGACCCTATTGGAGCCGACAACGACAGACACTTATTGCAGCTTATCGACGGAGCAGGCCTTATCGTTGCTGCATGGGGAAACGAAGGTAGACACCTTAAGCGCTCAACAGCCGTCCGTCAGCTATTGCCAGCAAGCACAATGTGCTTCGTCTTAAACGCCACAGGTGAACCGAGACACCCTCTGTATATGAAAAATGACAGTGTTCTCATACCCTTAAGTTAACAACGACTACTGCGTTCAGAATATGAACGCAGTAGATTGATAAGTAAGGTTTTTATCGTAAACTCGTTGTGCTACCGTGCTCGAAATGTTCTCAAATCTGCTCAGTTCGAATTACCCTGATGCCGGTTTGAAGTTCCGTTCAATAAGGTCGCACTATGAAAAGTCGAGAATGCAAAGCTGCCGAAGCAGACCGCAAATTCTTTAAAGTCTCAGCCGGGATTGACTGGCTGGACTTAAAGATCAGCTTATCCAGACTGACCCAGCATCGCTACGTTCAGGAAGAATTACTTAAAATCACAGGATTAAAACTTTGGGTTGAACCCTGCGGCATACGTATCTCAAAGTTGTCATCATGCGAACCCCGTCCCGGTAACAACGTCAAAACGTGGGTTAAACCCATGATAAGCAGCACTAACGATGTTTTTCGGATTCGCTTCCGTGATCTACTGGCAAACCATGGCGGGAAGCTGGAAGCAGTGCTCGAACAATTGCAAAAACGTTTCCCATTTGCATATGATCCGCAAATTGTGGGGGTCGAAGTCTTCTGCGATTTCAGGCACAAAGCTCGGTCGATTACCGCTACAAGTGCGATGACCTATCGACTTCAAAGCGCCCTGTTCAGCACGGGAAGTAAAGTCCTACAATTCAATCCCGTAGCTAGGCGAAATGTTTTCCTTGATGTTCCCGGTGCTCGAATCAATCCTGAATGGAACCTGAGAACGGGTAACAAGTGGGACAAAATCTCGTGGCAGGTCTATCACAAATGCACTGACGACGGTCAGAAACTACCTGTAAAAAAGCAACGCGCTCGTGTTGAAGTCACGTTAAAAGGTGCTGCGCTCACTCACTACTCTCTTCACCGCCTTAACGACATGCAGCGCTTTCGATTTGAAACCCTCGCTCACCTGTTCAAATTTCGCAAACCACTTGAGCCTGAAATGATGGCTGACGGTGATTTGTTCCGGTTGACCGCTATCAACGCAGTTCGTAAGGTGAACGACGCAACAGCCGAGCGCGGATTGCATTCTTTCAATAACATAGGACGAAGGGATAAACGTAGCTGGATGATGGTCAACGGTGACAAGCGCCTGCGGAAAGAAAGCTCGCATCTGGCGGTTGTTAGCGATCTGCAAAACGCCGTCAAGGGTGCTTTACGTCGCCTCCACGTTTAAGCCTCCGCCCATTTCGTTATTCCAAAAAAAAGTGACAATCAGCAGGAAAGAAGCCGCATTCCTGCTGGTCTGGATACAGTTCTCTTAATAACTGTATATATAACAACTCAACTATCAGCTTACACACCTTAGCTATCGGTGTTTGTCGTTTGCTGTTCCCTTCAATCAAACACGAACGGAACGTTTTTTACCTTCTTCATGTTCGCGGTATAAATGCAGCCGGATAAGCTGGGCGAGAGAAAGTGGATCTCCTAGATTTGGAAGCGACTCTTGCAGGCATAGCGTCCGAAAATTTCCGCGACGGCAAGGCATTCCTTATACTTAACAGTCAGTCATGATTGCATTTTTGACATGGCAGAGTAAGAATATTCTTAATGGTATTTTTTCTCATGACTAAAAACAGCTTAAAGGGTGATATGAACACACGCTTGGTAATAATGTTTTCTGTTAGCGTTATGCTTACAGGATGTGTAAAACACGTCGACCGTTCTCCAAAAGGAGATGTATCCCTTTTGACTTCGAATGAGCTTTGTCGGGCTGCTGGCTATGCTTACGCCACAGGTAATTCTGAACGTTTTTACGCTGCTGTAGCTGAAGGAAAGAAAAGGGATGCAAATCATACAATAGGTATTACCGGACCTGAATGCGGCACGATGAGCAATCTGGGAGCACTTCAGGCTCAACAAGATGCCCAAGAGAATCAATTAGCACAAGCTCGCTTTGCCGCCGGAATGCAGAACCTTTCAAATACCTTAGCCCAGCAACAACAGATGCAAATACAGCAACAAGCGGCCTTCGATGCCAATATGCAAGCGACACAAAACAATTATCAATTACAACAACTGAACAACAATATAAGCCAACTTAATAACAACTTAATCAATTGACTTAAGCATATAATTTTGCATCTGGCATCAACACAACATGCCAGCGGAATCGAAAGCATTCAATTTTCAAGGTGATGTATGCCCGTATCCAGTTATTACCAAGCCCAACCGGATAGTTATGTGCGCTTTGATTGGCGTGGCAATTCCATAGAAGGCGAGTTTTTCAGCTATGAGGAGTGTGGCCGAGATATCGATCCAAAATGGGGATACATCCGACCATTTGATAGAGTCATCAGACAACAACTAATCGATAATTTGCAAGCAACTCACGGGATTGATCTCCAGACATTCACCTCTCAAGGCGACCTGATCACCTGTGATGCTTTTGTCACCCATAAAGATCTGCAGGCAGCACACCAAGTTCTCGTAGAGTCCTTTGATTTCGTTGATGAATCGGAGCTTACAACTGAAAGGGAACACATCGGTAACTGCCGTGTCGATTTGATAAGACGCCAATACATTGTCGGCAGCAATCTTAAAGAGCCCAAAGAGTCTTTGGACAACCTCAATGCAGAGTTTCTTAAATGGGTAACACCTTTCTACACGCCGTTGCGTTACGAGCGGAAATGGTTAACCAAGCATCGTGAAGGGTTATTACGTTTTGGCGCGCTCGTTGCTGTCGCTGTTTTTGCCTATATCCACTACGGCTGATAATAGAAAAGCGAGACCTGTCCTGCGGTTTTGAGAAACCAACTTCATTCCGCACCATATTTACATCCTGCACTTAATAAAAATGCGATAAGGACAAATCGAATGAAAAAAGTAATGATGAAAACTGTTTTAGCCAGTTTGGTTGTATCCAGTATTACTGTGTTGACAGGTTGTGTAACCTCACCAGATATGGAAGCAGCTAAACAACCGCTGGGTAGTATAGTCAGTGTTGTTAACGTTCCCGGGGTTAAAAAGGATGTACTTTACAGTAGTTCCAAAATTTGGGTTGCAAAGGCCTTCACTGATTCTAACAGCGTAATCCAATATGCCGATAAAGAAGAAGGTTCGATTGTTGGCAAGGGGAATGTTCAATACCCATGTGACGGTTTTAATGATTGCTTAGCTAATGAAGATGTTCGATATAAATTCACTATGAAAATCGACACAAAGGATGATAAAGCTCGCATCACCTTTGATGATATCCACATTTATCGTCCAGCCCATGTAACCAGCGGGATTGCGCTCCCTGCCATAGATTCGCCAAATATGACTGTTGGTGGACAAGCAAAAGCTAAAAAAGCGTTGAATGATATTGTGGAACAATACAAACGCGAGATCGTGACTGAAAGTAGCTCTGCTGCAAAAGACTGGTAACAGCCATCAGCTCAAAAACTTACCGGATAAGTTTTTGAGCTTTTATATCTGGGATTATGTGTGGCCGCATAATGATAGTTATGACAAGTTATCACACGGCATTTTTATTGCATTCGAAAGCAACCTGTTTCACTTGGCTACGCTAGCAACTCTATGAGAGCGCCGCAAATTCCGCGCCATGATTTCCACTACCTTCTTTAAAAAACTCGCCAGAGAGCTTCCTGGCGGGTTAAATGCGCATGTCATCACCTATACAATCAGCCAAATGTCACGATGAAACGAAGTTCATAACCTCTACCAGTAGGCCAGACTTTTTTTACTGAAGATACTTTCCACCCATCGACGCTCCATTCACCTTCTTTCCCATCACTGAGTAAACCAACAATGTCGGCAATTTTTCCGGGAGAATGAGGAAACATCTTTTTCATTATTTCAAATGAACCGTTTATAAAATAACCTCGGGCAATTTTGATGGCATTTGGCTCTTGATTATTCATATTAAGGATGAGCATCAATTTCTTTGTTTTGTCCTGATTACCTGATACGTAGTAAGCGATGTTATTGTTCATAGTGTCGCTACTATTCGGCGTTTCTATCTCAAAATAGGGTGTTCCGCACGTATAGTCTTCGCTGCCTTCAGCATATGGTTTATAGGTTGACGGAGTTTTAATGAATGGCATTCCTGAAAGAAAATGGCAAGCATCTGAAGGAACCGGGTCAGGTATGCTAACGGCGAAACCTGGAGAGGAGATAATGGACAGCAACAAAAAAATAAACTTTTTATTCATGGCAAAAAATCCTGATCAAGCGAACCCAGTAAGATGTGTTTTATTGACCCGAGCAACATGCATGAAAGGTTACAATGTCAGGTCGTAACAATCCGTGTAACTAGTTTATCGGTCAGTTCAGCAGACACTTTATACCGCCGCCATGGGATCGATGTTGTTTCGTTTGGCAACTCGCTTCATGACCCGGATTGCTACTACCTCATTCGCACCTTTGACAGCGCTGAAAAATGGCTGCGGCTCTCAATGCTTTTTACGCAAGCGATGACTGGCACAGCGGTCCACGCGAAAACATCGTTGGCAGCATAGAGACCAGCATTAAAACAGTGATGAATCTACCAACTAAAAACGTGGAAGGGCTGCGGGTGCAATCGTAGGTTATATGGATTCACCAGACGCATTTTAAGCGCCTCAAAATTTGGCACTATGAAAATACTACCCTTAATAAAAAAAGCGCCACATAGCTTCCTGGTGCGTTTGGCACATCTTACGATTTATGTCTGCGCCGCGCGTCGATGACGCCTTGATAGATGCATGAATTTCACGCTGCCCTATCAGGGCGCGATAACGAACCGGAACGGTGATCCGCAGAACATAAATACCACTTGGACGTCGATATAGATTATCACGCTGCGCCATCGGCTGTATGACCCCTTTGTAGGAGGATCACGAGCGCCGTCACGTATGGTTTAGAAAAAGATAGTGGAATGAATACGTTAGGGGAATTCTGGAGCGGGCGAAGGGAATCGAAGCATCGAAGACAGTCACTCACTAACCATTTGTTTCATAAAGAATCATGAATCCTTTTGGTTACAGTAATGGTTACACATTGAGTGATCTCTGGTCAAGGCTGAATGAACGTAATGTTCCCCTCGGAGGAATAGAACCAAGCTGAGAAGTGCTGTAATGCCCTAATGTTTAAACTTCAAGAGATGGCAGCCCCCACTGCTCAGTGGTACAACTTTGAGAGGGCTACAGGGGGGAAGTCGTTAAACTTTATATATTAGATACCTGCGGAGATTTTTGTGAGGAATTTTAAGCACAAGAACCATCTGCTAGCGCCACCAGCCCCCACCGACCGCAAAGTGAAGACCAGTTAGCACCAAAGCAATGGTGATTGCGGCAGTAAAGAGAACACCACAAACCGACGATAATCTATTGAAGACAATGCGGTACACGATACCCAACAAGAACAAAACCCCGGAGGCCCACCAAAAGGCGCTCACTGCTCTAGCAAGCGTCCGATATGTTGACCACTGCACCCCACCATAAATGTAACCAGCCATGCAACCAGCAGCCAGTAATAATAAAGCCATCCCAACAAATGACCCGATACCTTTCAACATGTTGATATTCCTTTAAATAACCATAAAGCGGAGTCTAAAGGATAACCCGGATGCGGGCATACTGCTGATCGTTTGTCTCGATCGGTGAACTGAAATTGATCGCTGGTATCTATCACGATTGACACACGAGTCTTTCAAACGAGGGAGAGCAACGCATAATCAATTTTTGAAGTCGGGTAGTACAATCCTTTTCTGCCTGCGATATGAACACACCTCAAGTCGGTGCTAGACTAACTCTTGCCGCTGAACAAGCGGAACACTGTAATCGGGACGGATACTTCTGGAGCCAGGCATAGCTCGCATCTCTTGCGGGAAGTGCCATATATTAAAATCCTTATTCGGGAACGTATCATAATGAAACACATCCCAGCCAAGCAAAGCTGCCATTCGTTCAAAGGCCAGCTCTTTAGCCACTGACAGCTCCAATCGTGGATTGAGGTACTTCAAGTATCCAGAGTTAACAGCCCCGGTCAGAATGTCTACAACCTGTAATCCAAGATGATGCTTGGAATCGTGCATCGTCACAGACTTAACCAGCTTATTCATTCCTGCCCTAGCCAGCATGTTGTTAGCAACAATGCCTGTCACCTCATCGTTCTTTTTGTACTTATCAATCTTCTGATCAATTATGACCTCTACTTCGTTCTTAATCTGCTTCGCAACGTTTTTAACGAGCAATGTGTACGTTTGGTAAAAAGCCAGCTCCCTGTCCGTCTGCCAGTTGTTGTACATATTCTTCACAACAATAATCGAATGGAAACAACATGAGTTTTTTAGCACCATTGCCAGCAGCTCAATGCAGATATTTGCCTGCCCTGCACTGTTCTTTATCTTCGACCATTTCAACTCACCAATAATGCCGTACTTGTCCTTCAGCTTCTGGACTCGATTATTGAAGATATGCAGAGTGTCTTTACGCACACACAGCAAACCAATGCCATAACAGCGGTCACTCCCTGTCGTACCACTCTCATCACCAAAAGCCACGTATTCCATGCACAATACCCACTTTAAATTGTATGGATATTTTATGCTCAAACCAAGTTGTGGGCAATGTATTGCAGACTACTGAGGTACTCTGAAACGCCCCTACTGACCAACTTAGAGCCCTCAAGACCAGGAGGCAGAGGATGAACATTTAGAATATCTGTGAGGTTGAGATGAATAGTGTCTAATGGTAACACTGCTGATTATTACAAGAGTCATCAATGACAAGATTAATGAAAGGGGATAACTCTAAGTGCTCTTAAAGTTAGCCTTTAAGCTCTTATTATTATCTTGTGTAAACAAGTAATATAACTTTAAGGTCTTTAAGTAACACTTTAAGTTTAGCCCCTGCAGACCATATTAAATATGATTTCTATCATTGGCTATTCACTTATCGACTGACCCAGAGCACGCAGGAAGCATTCACTTTAAATAAACGCTTGGTGTCTGTAATTGGCCATCCCGCCCCTGAAAGGATGCGATAAGTTACGGTTAATTGTCATAGAGAGAAAACTTTTTGTCTTCTCTCTCCCTATAGTGAGTCGTTAATACCTAAGCACTCTTTTTGTCTCGCTTTTCGATACCCTGTCTAGGCCCCTCAGGCATACTCTGGAACATCGCCTCGATTTCTTTTGGTCTTGTGATTCGGTCATCGACAATGATATTCAACAGCTTAAAGAGGCCATGCGTTAACTGTGGGTCATCATCAAGGTTAATCTCTCCAGGATGGACCGCCTGATTCCCTACGATACGACAGATGTCTGCTGCTTGTTGAATGCGAGGAGGTAATCCTTTCTCCACGAGAGACTTTATGTCAGTGTTAATGTTGCTCCCCGGCTCGCCTAAGTGGACCATTAACTTCTGAAGACACAGACGGAGAAGCGCTGCGGCCCCTTTAGGAGACAGATTGACGATGCTTCTAGCCTCCATGTAGTCGGACTTACAGTCCTCCGGCATATCTGGGTTCGGCATTTCAACATTCGCAGATGCAGGAATTAGGAGGGACTCCTCAAACCAATATGAGTACTCCTCACAGCGCTCACATTGTGACACGTGCATAGGGAAAGCCATTTCATCATAGTAAGGATATAATTGGTCCCACTTTTGCTTAGCATACGCCTGACAGTACGGACAGTTAAAAGCTTCTTTCTTGAACTCCGCTGGTTCATACGGAACTGCCATTTATTTTACCTCCTTATAAATACCTACCATCACACTAACCAGCCTATCCACCTCAACCTCTTTAGCGTAGCGGTCATAGGTAATAGACCCTGAGCTATGCCCCATAATCGCCTGAGCATACGCTAATTCAACACCATGTTGTTTTAATTGAGTCGCAACTGTGTGTCTAAACGAGTGAAACGCTAAGCCTTCACGATCAGTAAGAACCTTGGGTAACAGCGTACGGTTAAACCATTTACTCACCTGCTCACCGTAACCGTTCTTCATTAAGCGCAAACCATCAAATACCATAGCGTCATCACCACCAGAGCCTCTACGGGTCTCTACAAGCGCCATAAAGTCAGCCAATACAAAACCATAGGCACCATCGACCAAAGGCACACAGCGATCACTGTGAGCGTTCTTGATGCTCTTACCCTGCAGGCTGTTATCGTCTTCATTGATATGGATATAGACAACTCCAGACTCAGTGGTCCTAATGTCTTTGACCTGAAGCTGAGCCACCTCATTAAGCCTTGCCCCAGTGATAGCAGCCAAAGCTGTAACGTAATAGTGATAGGGCTTACCAGAGGTCTTCTGAGAGTATGCCTTAGCGGCGACCAGTAATTGCCCCACCTGCTCCGTAGAGAAGGCGTTACGGGCCTCTGAGGCTTTACGCTGAGGGACCTTAAGCTCCAGACCTTCAGTCATGTTCTTTTTAATCAAGTCATTGCGCATAGCCCACTTAAAGACAGCCGCCATCTTAATAAGATACTTGTTGTTGATGGTAACGACATCCAGACAATCTGTCTTATCTTCACGGCTCAACAGGTCAGCAAGTGGGGCATCCTTAAAGCGCTGCTTACGGTTCCTAGGTAACTGCTGGAGCACATCACGAACTCTGAGCATGTCTGCTCTACTGGCTTCAGCATTGAGACCCAGATAGTCGAATATTTCGATTAACGCTGCGTGGGACGCTTTGTTTTCTCTTAAGGTGGCTGGCTTCCAGTTCTGAGCGTTCTCCGCTTCGTATTGCTCAAAGAGGCTCGCTACGGTGACGCTGGGCGTGACTTCTGGTTTTGCTTCTGGAGCACTAACAGATAAGGACACAGAGGCTTGGTCATCTTGCCAATCAATACAACTAAAACCATCGATATAATCTATGAGTGGCTTACTGTCTCCCGCATCGATACGCTTCATACAGGCCTTAAGCACTCCCAAAGCCTCGTGAATGTAACGATGCTGGTCAATGCTAAGGGGTTCACAGGCTAGTGCATCAACAAGGTTCCCACCGAGTTCTGAATAAAGCCCGCTATATGTTTCCCTCATGTCAGGCTCGAAGAGGTCAGAGCGGCCCGCCGATAGTTCCCATTCAGCGATGTCCTTGAGGTGCTCTCTCATTTCCTCATAGGTTGCGTTAGGGTTGTCTGCATGTATTGCCTTGAGTGCTGCCTTGATGTGCCGAGAGTGAGCCATAGCGGTACGTCTGTCCTTAGTCCGTAGTGATACTGAGGTCATTCTATCATTGTTTGGTTGCCTGACCCGAAGACGGAAATAGTAGACGCCGTTACGCTGGTAGAGATAGGAGACGGTTGGGAATTTGTGACTACTTGATAGCTGAATCATATGTCTGTATGCCCTGAGAGGGTTACACAGTGGGTTACAGTAAGTAACGCTGTAAGGAGGCATTAAGCCATATCCCAAAGGATTCAGTAACTTATTGAACTTCAAGAAGTGTCATGGAGCGGGCGAAGGGAATCGAACCCTCGTATAGAGCTTGGGAAGCTCTCGTTCTACCATTGAACTACGCCCGCTTTGAGGTGCGTAAGGCATTATAGACCTTACGCACCTTCATACAAGCCTCTTCACAACTAACCGGCGATTAAATAATCACTTAGCACTTCGGTTTGCTGCCGGGCGCAGGAAGATAGCGCTGCGGATCGATGGCCGTCGCCTTATAGCGGATCTGGAAATGCAGCTTCACTGAATCCGTACCGGTACTGCCCATGGTGGCAATCTTCTGCCCTGCTTTGACGTTCTGCCCGTTGTTGACCAGCATCGTGTCGTTGTGCGCATAGGCCGTGATGTAGTCTTCGCCATGCTTAATCATGATCAGGTTACCGTAGCCGCGCAGCTGGTTACCCACGTAAACCACCTTCCCGGCCCCGGAGGCATAAACCGGCGTACCGCGCGCAGCGGCGATATCAATACCCTTGTTGCCACCTTCAGAGAGTGAGTAAGGGGCGACCACTTTACCGCTGGCAGGCCAAATCCAGCAGCGCTGTCCAACCGGCGGCCATGACGATTGTGGCACCTGATAGGACGGCGTCACTTTGGCGGTTTTGCCTTTCGAAGAGGATTTTTTACCGGAGGACGATCCGCCGCTAACCTTCAGCTGCTGCCCCACCTCGATGGTGTAGGGCGGAGAAAGGTTATTCAGACGCGCCAGATCCTTCACGCTGGTCCCCGTTGCGCGCGAAATCCGGTACAGAGTGTCCCCGCGTTTGACGGTGTAGACCGAACCGGAATAGCTTCCCGTATCCGAAGATTTGCTCCCTGAACAGCCCGCCAGTAATAGCGTCAGCGTCAGGCAAAAAATAGCGGTAAGGGGTTTTCTCGTCAGGCTTCCTGCAAACAAAACAGATCCTCGGTCAGCGTGAATGGCGCACTATGATAACAGCCAAAACGAACAGGGGTCATGCCCTTTTCCGCTCTACGAGCCAAACCGTTCGTATAAGAATGCAGTATAATGCTTCGGCTGATGGTGCTGAACCACTCGGCAATTTGGCACTGGAGCATCAATGAGTATTCAAGAACACGTTATTTTGGTAAACGACCAGGGAATGGTGATTGGCACTCAGGAAAAATATGCCGCGCACACGTTACATACCCCGCTGCATCTGGCGTTCTCTTCCTGGCTTTTTAACGCAAAAGGCGAATGTCTGATCACCCGACGCGCCTTAAGCAAAAAAGCCTGGCCCGGCGTCTGGACCAACTCCGTGTGCGGCCACCCGCAGTCGGGTGAAGAGACAGTCCAGGCGATAATCCGCCGCTGCCGCTTCGAAGTGGGCGCAGAACTGACCGATATCACCGCCGTCGCCCCTGAATTTCGCTATCGGGAAACCGACCCGTCCGGGATCGTGGAAAACGAAATTTGCCCGGTATTCGCCGCCCGCATCACCAATGACGTGACGATAAACGAAGATGAAGTGATGGACTATCAGTGGGTTGAGCTGGACGCGCTATTCCGCGCGCTGGACGCGACGCCCTGGGCCTTTAGCCCGTGGATGGTCATGGAAGCGACGACCGCCCGCGAAAAACTCATAGCCTTCGCGGCGCAATAAAAAAGCCCCTTTCGGGGCTTTTTTTACATCTTAACGTCTTACTTGACCGGGCGCATCGCCGGGAACAGGATCACGTCGCGGATGGTGTGGCTGTTGGTGAACAGCATCACCATACGGTCGATACCAATTCCCAGACCCGCCGTTGGTGGCAGACCGTGCTCCAGCGCGGTCACGTAGTCTTCGTCGAAGAACATCGCTTCGTCGTCGCCTGCCGCCTTCGCGTCAACCTGATCCTGGAAGCGCTGAGCCTGGTCTTCCGCATCGTTCAGCTCGCTAAAGCCGTTGCCGATTTCACGGCCGCCGATGAAGAATTCGAAGCGGTCAGTGATTTCAGGGTTCTGGTCATTACGACGCGCCAGCGGAGAGACTTCAGCCGGGTACTCGGTGATGAAGGTAGGCTGAATCAGGTGCGCTTCGGCCACTTCTTCGAAGATCTCGGTCACGATACGGCCCAGACCCCAGCTCTTCTCAACCTTGATACCGATGCTTTCGGCGATCGCTTTCGCAGAATCGAAGTTATCCAGATCGGCCATGTTGGTTTCCGGACGGTACTTCTTGATCGCTTCGCGCATGGTCAGTTTTTCGAACGGCTTGCCGAAGTCGAAGACTTCTTCACCGTAAGGGACCTGCGTGGTGCCCAGAATATCCTGCGCCAGCGTACGGAACAGGGATTCGGTCAGCTCGATCAGATCTTTGTAATCCGCGTACGCCATATAGAGTTCCATCATGGTGAACTCTGGGTTATGACGAACGGAGATCCCTTCGTTACGGAAGTTACGGTTGATTTCGAACACGCGGTCAAAACCACCAACCACCAGACGCTTCAGGTACAGTTCCGGCGCGATACGCAGGTACATGTCCAGGTCCAGGGCGTTGTGATGGGTGATGAACGGACGCGCAGACGCGCCGCCCGGGATCACCTGCATCATTGGGGTTTCCACTTCCATAAAGTCGCGGTTCACCATGAACTGGCGGATACCGGCCATGATCTGGGAGCGAATTTTGAAGGTCTTGCGGGATTCATCGTTAGAGATGAGATCCAGGTAGCGCTGACGGTAGCGCGCTTCCTGATCCTGCAGGCCGTGGAATTTGTCCGGCAGCGGGCGCAGGGCTTTGGTCAGCAGACGCAGCTCAGTGCAGTGGATAGACAGTTCACCGGTTTTGGTTTTGAACAGTTTACCTTTCGCGCCCAGAATATCGCCCAGGTCCCACTTCTTGAACTGCTCGTTGTAGATGCCTTCCGGCAGATCGTCACGGGACACGTACAGCTGAATGCGGCCGCCAACGTCCTGCAGGGTCACGAAGGAGGCTTTACCCATGATACGACGGGTCATCATGCGGCCCGCAACGGCCACTTCAACGTTCAGCGCTTCCAGCTCTTCGTTCTCTTTCGCGTCGAAGTCAGCGTGCAGTTGGTCTGAGGTGTGGTCACGACGAAAATCGTTCGGGAACGGCACGCCCTGCTCGCGCAGCGCTGCCAGCTTCTCGCGGCGGGTTTTCAGTTCGTTGTTAAGATCGACTACCGCGTCAGCGCCCTGTGCTTGTTGTTCAGACATGTTGGTTCCTCATAACCCTGCTTTCAAACTTGCTTCGATAAATTGGTCCAGGCTGCCGTCCAGCACCGCCTGCGTGTTGCGGGTTTCAACCCCGGTACGCAGGTCTTTGATGCGGGAGTCATCAAGGACGTAAGAACGGATCTGGCTGCCCCAGCCGATGTCAGACTTGTTGTCTTCCATCGCCTGTTTCTCAGCATTTTTCTTCTGCATCTCCAGCTCATAAAGCTTCGCTTTCATCTGCTTCATGGCCTGGTCTTTGTTCTTATGCTGGGAACGGTCGTTCTGGCATTGCGTGACCAGCCCGGTTGGAATGTGGGTAATACGCACCGCAGATTCCGTACGGTTAACGTGCTGGCCGCCCGCGCCGGATGCGCGGTAAACGTCGATACGCAGGTCCGCCGGGTTAATTTCGATATCAATATCTTCATCAACTTCCGGGTAAACAAACGCGGAGCTGAAGGAGGTATGACGACGGCCGCCGGAGTCGAACGGGCTCTTACGCACCAGGCGGTGAACGCCCGTTTCGGTACGCAGCCAGCCGTAGGCGTAATCACCGATGATCTTGATGGTGACGGATTTAATACCGGCCACTTCACCTTCAGACTCTTCGATAATTTCGGTTTTGAAACCGCGCGCTTCGGCCCAGCGCAGGTACATGCGCATCAGCATGCTGGCCCAGTCCTGCGCTTCGGTACCGCCGGAACCTGCCTGAATATCGAGATAGCAGTCAGCGCTGTCGTATTCGCCGGAGAACATGCGACGGAATTCAAGCTGCGCCAGCTTCTCTTCCAGCACGTCGAGTTCTGCTACGGCTTCGTTAAAGGTCTCTTCGTCGTCGGCTTCGACGGCCAGCTCCAGCAAACCGGAAACATCTTCCAGCCCCTGGGCCATTTGATCCAGCGTATCTACGATAGCTTCGAGAGAGGAACGCTCTTTACCCAGCGCCTGTGCGCGTTCAGGTTCGTTCCAGACGTCCGGCTGTTCCAGCTCGGCGTTTACTTCTTCAAGACGCTCTTTCTTGGCATCGTAGTCAAAGATACCCCCTAAGAACGTCAGAGCGCTCCGTGAGGTCCTGAATACGGTTTTTTACCGGATTAATTTCAAACATGGTCTGTTTTCTTTTATGGACTTGTCAAAATGCGGTGATAAGAGCGGGATTGTACCGAATCCACGCCCTTTTTTATAGAGATTACTGCCGCTAAATTGGCCAGATATTGTCGATGATGATCTGAAGGGTGCGGTTACCGCGAAACTCGTTGATGTCCAGTTTGTACGCCAGCTCGACCTCGCGCACGCCGTTGTCCGGCCATACCGCCGTGTCAACGTTAAAGGCAATGCCGTCCAGCAGCGGGCCGCCGCCGACCGGTTCAACCATCACCTTCAGATGACGCTCGCCGACGATGCGCTGCTGCAGCAGGCGGAAACGGCCGTCGAACAGCGGCTCCGGGAACATCTGCCCCCATGGACCGGCATCGCGGAGCATTTGCGCCACGTCCATCGTCATCTCAAGCGGTGAAAGCTCGCCATCGGACACCACTTCCCCCTGCAGCAGGGCCGGGTCAATCCAGTCGGTGACCAGCTCGCCGAACAAGCGCTGAAACTCGTCGAATTTCGCCTCTTCCAGCGACAGGCCTGCCGCCATCGCATGGCCGCCGAACTTGATCATCAGGCCCGGATACAGCGTATCGAGACGCTCCAGCGCGTCGCGCATGTGCAGACCCTGAATCGAGCGGCCTGAGCCTTTCAGCGTGCCGTCGCCCGCGGGGGCGAAGGCGATCACCGGGCGGTGGAAGCGCTCTTTAATGCGCGACGCCAGAATGCCGACCACGCCCTGATGCCACTCGGGATGGTACATTGCCAGGCCGCCCGGCAGCGTGTCGCCGCTGCGCTCCAGTTTTTCGCACAGGGTCAGCGCTTCGGCCTGCATTCCCTGCTCAATCTCTTTACGTGTCTGGTTCAGGGCGTCCAGCTCGTTGGCCAGCACGCGCGCCTCACCGAGGTTGTCGCACAGCAGCAGCGCGACGCCAACGGACATATCGTCCAGTCTTCCGGCCGCGTTCAGGCGTGGACCGAGGGCAAAGCCCAAATCGCTTGCCGCCAGCTTGAGCGGGTCGCGGTTGGCGATTTCCAGCAGCGCCTTGATCCCCGGACGGCACTTGCCTGCCCGGATACGGCTTAAGCCCTGCCAGGTCAAAATACGATTATTGGTATCGAGCGGGACCACGTCCGCGACGGTACCCAGCGCCACCAGATCGAGATATTCGGCCAGGTTCGGTACGGCAATACCGCGGGATTCGAACCAGCCCTTGTCGCGTAACAGGGTACGCAGCGCCAGCATCAGATAAAACGCCACGCCTACGCCCGCGAGGGATTTCGACGGAAAATCACAGTCGCGCAGGTTGGGGTTAATAATCGCGTCGGCGGCAGGCAGCGTTTCACCGGGGAGATGGTGATCGGTAACCAGCACCGGGATCCCCAGCGCGTGGGCATGATCGACCCCCGCATGGGAAGAGATCCCGTTATCGACGGTCATGATCATCTGCGCACCGCGGGCGTGGGCCTGATCGACCACTTCCGGGCTGAGTCCGTAGCCGTCTTCAACACGGTTCGGCACCAGATACGTGACGTTATCGCAGCCCAGCGCGCGCAGGCTGAGCACGCTCAGCGCGGTGCTTGTTGCGCCGTCGGCGTCGAAATCCCCTACTACCACAATACGCGTGTTCTCACGCAGGGCGTTGTAGAGCATTTCAGTGGCTTTTTCGATGCCGTTCAGCTGCTGCCAGGGCAGCATCCCTTTTACGCTGCGTTCAAGATCCTCAGCACGACGCACGCCGCGGCTGGCGTAGAGGCGCTTCAGCAGCGGCGGGAGATCGTCCGGCAAATCAATCGGTTCAACCGCCTCGCGGCGGCGCAATTTTATCGGGGCTTTCACGCGGATTATTTACCACTAACCTGTTTCTGGTGCGCGTCGAGGAACTCTTTCATCTCTTTTGGTCCCTGATAGCCCGGAACGACGTACCCGTTGCTCAGGACAATCGCTGGCGTACCGCTCACGCCAAACTGCACGCCCAGCGCGTAGTGGTTAGCGATATCAATGTCGCAGGAGGCCGGCTTAACGCCTTTGCCGTTCATCGCGTCGTCAAACGCTTTGTTGCGGTCTTTTGCACACCAGATGGCCTTCATGTCCTGCTCCGGCTGGCTCTGCACGCCCGCGCGCGGGAAGGCCAGGTAACGCACGGTAATACCCAGCGCGTTGTAGTCTTTCATCTCTTCATGCAGCTTGTGGCAGTAGCCGCAGGTGATATCGGTGAAGACGGTAATAACGTGTTTTTCCTGCGCCGCCTTATAGACGATCATCTCTTTTTCGAGCGCGTTCAGGTTTTTCATCAGCAGCTGGTTGGTCACGTTGACCGGCTGCGCGCCGCTCACGTCGTACATTGGCCCCTGAATAATGTGTTTGCCGTCTTCGGTGACGTACAGCACGCCGCTGTTGGTCAGTACCGTTTTCATCCCGGCGACCGGTGCTGGCTGAATATCGCTGCCGGTGACGCCAAGCTTAGCGAGCGACTGTTTGATAGCGGCGTCGTCAGCATGGGCGAAACCGGTGAATGAGGCTGCCAGCAGGGTGAACAGCGCGAAACTCTTTTTCATAGTTGATCCTGTTACAATTCGTCGGCACTCACGCACGAGGGTGGTGCTGTTGGTGTAGCTGCCGCAGGCGTTCCGTCGCGACATGGGTGTAAATTTGCGTCGTGGAAAGATCGCTATGTCCCAGCAGCATCTGCACCACGCGTAAATCCGCGCCGTGGTTGAGCAGATGCGTCGCGAAGGCATGACGCAATACGTGCGGCGATAGCTTTTCACTGTCGATACCGGCCAGTGTGGCGTAATGCTTGATGCGATGCCAGAACGTTTGCCGCGTCATCTGCTGCGCGCGCTGGCTCGGAAATAGAACGTCGATAGACGCGCCGTTGAGCAGCCACGGGCGACCGTGCTCCAGATACGTTTCCAGCCAGTAAACCGCCTCTTCGCCCAGCGGAACCAGCCTTTCCTTGTTTCCTTTACCGATGACGCGCACCACGCCCTGACGCAGGCTGATGTCGCTCATCGTCAGGCCAACCAGCTCCGAAACGCGCAGGCCGGTAGCATACAATAGCTCAAGCATCGCTTTATCGCGTAACTCCAGCGGCAGGTCAACAGCCGGTGACTGTAATAATCTCTCAACTTGTGCTTCGCTGAGATCTTTCGGCAGCCGCTGCGGGAGCTTAGGGGATGCCAGCAGCGCGCTGGGATCGTCTTCGCGGATCTTCTCACGGTAGAGATGCTGGAACAGCCGACGCATGGCGCTGAGCAAGCGCGCAGAGCTGGTGGCTTTGTAGCCCCCTTCTACACGTTCACCGAGCAGCGCCTGCAGGTCGTCGCTTTGCGCGCTCGCCAGCGAGAGCTGCCGACGGGCCAGCCACTCCACCAGCATGGTAATATCGCGCCGGTAGGCGCTGAGCGTATTCTCGGCCAGATTTTTTTCCAGCCACAGCGCGTCGAGAAACTGTTCAACGAGTGCGAGATCCTTTTCCACATCAGCCCCTTTGATTCTGCAGTCAGGCCATTATGCCTGATTGTGACCGGTTTCTGGTACACTACGCGCAAAGTCAAAGCATGAATTGAGATAGTTACGCGATGAATATTGGTCTGTTCTATGGTTCCAGCACCTGCTACACCGAAATGGCGGCAGAGAAAATTCGCGACATCATTGGCCCGGAACTGGTGACGTTGCATAACCTGAAAGATGACGCGGTCGCGCTGATGGAACAGTACGATGTACTGATCCTGGGCATCCCAACCTGGGATTTTGGTGAGATACAGGAAGACTGGGAAGCCATCTGGGATCAACTCGACTCAGTCAATCTCGACGGCAAGATCATTGCCATGTACGGCATGGGAGATCAGCTGGGTTACGGGGAATGGTTCCTGGACGCACTCGGCATGCTGCACGACAAGCTCGCGCCGAAAGGGGTGTCGTTCATCGGCTACTGGCCAACCGAAGGTTACGAGTTCACCAGTAAAAAACCGATTATTGCCGACGGCGAGCTGTTTGTTGGGCTCGCGCTGGATGAAACCAACCAGTACGATCTTAGCGATGAACGTCTGCAAACCTGGTGCGAGCAGATTCTGGGCGAAATGGCAGAAAAGTTTAGCTAACGCGCGCTACCCCTGCGTCGTCTGCTGCAACAGCATCCGGCGCAGGTCTCGCCATTCGGCAGCATCCATACTGTCAGCCGCCAGCCAAAGATGCTGGCACCGCCCGCCGTCCACCTTGCGTAACCGTAACATCATGCCGCAGTTGAGCATCCAGGGCATACCGAGAATATCCCACTCTTTACCCTGCCAGCGCAGGCGGGAATCCATCAGTAATTTAATCTCTCCCTGACGGGCATTAATGCGACGCTGGCTGCGTACGCTGTCAAAAACGACAAACGAAAGTAGCAGCAGCCACAGCGGCGTATAGCTCAGCGGCCACGGCATCAGTAACACAAAGGCCGCAACCAGGCCGTGGAGCAATAAAGACATCCACTGCGAGCGCCACGAGACGCGAAGATCAGATTGCCACAGGACCACGTTCCCGATTCCGTGTTTGAATTAATTGCACCATCCGTTGCAACTCGGTGTCGGCGGGTTTGCCGTGGTTCATCAGCCAGTTGAATAAATCCGGATCGTCAGACTCAAGCAAGCGAACAAACAGACGCTTATCGTCGTCGCTTAAGGTGTCATACTCATATTCGAAGAAAGGCATGATGGAAATATCAAGTTCACGCATGCCGCGACGGCACGCCCAGTGAATACGGGCCTTGTTGTTAATATCCATGTTCAGTTTCCTGCATTACGTTTGGCACAGTCGGTACCCCATTCGGTGTTCTTTATTTCTCTACGGGGACACCAGCTAGTGTAACGTGTTTTTGACCGTTTCATTACTGGAATATTGCGATCAACAAGCAGGCTTCCAGAATAATCCCTACAAACACAGCGGATTACACTATTTTGCGTGGCGCTACGCAGAACCGGTTTATGGCACAAATGGCCTGTTGAAAGCGCTTGCATTGCCTGCAGGCTCTTTTACCATTAGGCATTATCAAAGCGTTAAGCAATTCAGGATATCGTTATGGCCTTTACACCATTTTCTCCTCGCCAGCCCGCCGCCTCTGCGCGTCTGCCGCTGACGCTTATTTCTCTTGATGACTGGGCGCTGGCAACGCTCACCGGTGCCGACGCCGAAAAATATCTGCAGGGCCAGGTGACCGCCGACGTCAGCCAGATGACCGAACACCAGCACCTGCTGGCCGCCCATTGCGACCCAAAAGGCAAAATGTGGAGCAACCTGCGTCTGTTCCGCCGTCAGGACGGCTTTGCCTTTATTGAGCGCCGCAGCCTGCGAGACGCCCAGCTCAAAGAGCTGAAAAAATACGCGGTCTTTTCCAAAGTCACCATTGCCGCAGACGACGAACATGTCCTGCTGGGTGTGGCCGGCTTCCAGGCGCGTGCGGCGCTGAAAAACCTGTTCAGCGAACTGCCGGATGCCGAAAAGCAGCTCGTCAGCGAAGGCGCCACCTCAATCCTGTGGTTTGAACACCCGGCGGAGCGTTTCCTGTTAGTCACGGATGCGGCAACTGCCGAACGCGTGACCGAAGCGCTGCGCGGCGAAGCGCAGCTCAACAACAGCCAGCAGTGGCTGGCGCTGAACATCGAAGCGGGTCTGCCGATCATTGACGCTGCAAACAGCGCGCAGTTTATTCCTCAGGCAACGAACTTACAGGCGCTGGGCGGCATCAGCTTTAAAAAAGGCTGCTACACCGGCCAGGAGATGGTCGCACGAGCAAAATTCCGCGGGGCAAACAAACGCGCGCTGTGGACGCTGGCGGGACATGCCAGCCGCGTCCCTGAAGCGGGTGAAGATTTAGAGCTGAAGATGGGTGAAAACTGGCGCCGAACCGGCACCGTATTAGCCGCCGTACAGCTGGATGATGGACGTCTTCTGGTGCAGGCCGTTATGAACAACGACATGGAAGCTGACAGCGTGTTCCGCGTGCGTGACGATGTGAACACGCTGAGCATCGAGCCGCTGCCGTATTCACTGGAAGAGTGATGCTGTATCGCCCGGTGGCGCTGCGCTTACCGGGCCTACTTATCCCGTAGGTCGGGTAAAGCGAAGCCGCCACCCGACGAAAAACTACACCTGCCCCACATACAAATAAATCGCCAAAAAGTGGCACACGCTGCCGCCCAGCACAAAACCGTGCCAGATAGCATGGTTGTACGGAATGCGCTTGCAGACGTAGAAAATGACGCCGAGCGAATACACCACGCCGCCTAAGGCCAGAAGCGTTACGCCCCCTATCGACAGTTTGATTGCCAGCTGGTACACCACGATCAGCGACAGCCAGCCCATGGTCAGATAGGTGACCAGCGACAGCACCTTAAACCGGTGCGCGATGGTGAGCTTAAACAGGATCCCGAGCAGCGCCAGACTCCAGATAACGATCATCAGCCCGCGCGACAGCGGTGAGTTGAGCCCCACCAGCAGAAACGGCGTATAGGTACCTGCAATGAGAAGATAGATAGCGCAGTGGTCAAATTTCTTGAGCCACATCTTGGCCCGCTGATGCGGGATCGCGTGATACAGCGTCGAGGCCAGAAACAGCAGGATCATGCTCCCGCCATAGAGGCTGTAGCTGGTAATCGCCATCGCGCTGGCATTGGCGTCTACCGCCTGCACCAGCAATAACACTAAACCGACAATCCCAAACACCAGGCCAATGCCGTGGCTGATGCTGTTGGCTATTTCCTCAGCCAGCGAATATCCCTGTGCGATTAATGGTCTACTCACCATACAAAACTCCGGGAAAACAAAAGATGATTATTCATCGCATCACTATGCTAACTGAGAATGATTCCAGTGAACACCTGTTAGCTAAAATAATTTCACTTCAGGATTTATACCTAAAAATCATAGGTATAAATGAATTTTTCACCTAACATTTGTTCACGTTAAAATTTAACCATTAAGAATCAAGAGCATAAAAATGGATCCTGCCGTCTGGCCGCATGTTATGATGGATACATGAGGTCTGAATAAGAGTTATGCCACTGTGAGTATGTTCACCCACTCCGCCATTGCCAGTCTCAATAACCTGGAGATGATGGTCTACAACTATGTCATTAAAAACCGTGACAAAGTCATGTACATGACCATCCGCGAGCTGGCGGATGCGGCGGGTGTCTCGACGACCACTATCCTGCGCTTTTGCCGCAAGCTTAACTGCGAAGGCTACTCGGAGTTTCGCGTTCGCTTTAAGCTTTATCTTGAACAAAACGAGCCCCAGCAGGCGAATTTCGGTGCCAGCGAAATAATCAGCTTCTTTAAAAGCGTAAATAATGAAGAGTTCGACGCGTTATTAGATAGTGCGGTCGATATTATTTTATCGTCGGAACGCATTATATTTGTCGGCGCAGGGACATCAGGCTCGCTGGCAAAATATGGCGCACGTTTCTTTTCTAATATCGGAAAATTCAGTAACCATATTGATGACCCTTATTTCCCGGTCACCAATGACATGGCGAAAAATGCGCTGGCGATTGTGCTCTCCGTCTCGGGTGAGACCGAGGAGATCCTGCGCTTCGCCAGCCAGTTTAGCCTGCATCACTGCAAGGTGCTCTCCATTACCAGCCACGAGCACTCGCGTCTCGCAAAACTGGCGGACTTTAATCTCTCCTGGCACGTTCCCCAGACGCGTATTGCAGGCGTCTACGATATCACCACGCAAATTCCCGTCATCTATATTCTGGAATCTCTCGGCCGTAAGCTGGCGAAGAAACTTGCAGAATAAAACATCCTGTTTTTTTGATGTGACAAATCACATTATGCCCAATTTGTTATATCGTGACATTTAATTTCGCTTTGCTAGACTCGATGCCAATAAGCCATTTATTGAGAATAGCAGCGATGAAAAAATTGACCTTACCAAAAGATTTTTTATGGGGTGGCGCGGTTGCCGCTCACCAGGTTGAAGGCGGCTGGAACAAAGGCGGCAAAGGGCCAAGCATTTGCGACGTATTAACCGGCGGCGCACACGGCGTGCCCCGCGAAATCACGCAGGACGTGGTGCCGGGAAAATACTATCCCAACCATGAAGCGATTGATTTCCACGGCCATTACAAGGAAGACATCAAGCTGTTTGCCGAGATGGGCTTCAAGTGTTTCCGCACCTCCATTGCCTGGACGCGTATCTTCCCGAACGGTGACGAAACGCAGCCAAACGAAGAAGGGCTGAAGTTTTACGACGACATGTTCGATGAGCTGCTGAAATACAACATCGAACCGGTGATCACCCTCTCCCACTTCGAAATGCCGCTGCACCTAGTGAAGGAGTACGGCAGCTGGACCAACCGTAAAGTGGTCGATTTCTTTGTGCGCTTCGCGGAAGTGGTCTTTGAGCGCTACAAAAACAAGGTCAAATACTGGATGACCTTCAACGAAATCAACAACCAGCGCAACTGGCGCGCCCCGCTGTTCGGCTACTGCTGCTCGGGCGTGGTCTATACGGAACATGAAAATCCGGAAGAGACCATGTACCAGGTCCTGCACCACCAGTTTGTGGCCAGCGCCCTGGCGGTGAAAGCCGCGCGCCGCATCAACCCGGAGATGAAAGTCGGCTGCATGCTGGCGATGGTGGCGCTCTATCCGTTCTCCTGCAAACCGGAAGACGTGATGTTCGCCCAGGAATCGATGCGCGAGCGCTACGTCTTTACCGACGTCCAGCTGCGCGGCTACTACCCGTCCTACGTGCTGAACGAATGGGAGCGTCGTGGCTTCTCCATCAAAATGGAAGCGGGTGACGAGCAGATCCTGCGCGAAGGCACCTGCGACTACCTGGGCTTCAGCTACTACATGACCAACGCGGTGAAGGCGGAAGGCGGCACCGGCGATGCCATTTCCGGTTTCGAAGGCAGCGTGCCGAACCCGCACGTGAAGGCGTCCGACTGGGGCTGGCAGATTGACCCGGTGGGCCTGCGCTATTCTCTGTGCGAACTGTACGAGCGTTACCAGAAGCCGCTGTTTATCGTTGAAAACGGCTTCGGTGCCTACGACAAGGTGGAAGAAGACGGCAGCATCAACGATGACTATCGCATCGACTACCTGCGTGCCCACGTGGAGGAGATGATCAAAGCCGTCACCCACGATGGCGTCGATCTGATGGGCTATACGCCATGGGGCTGTATCGACTGCGTGTCGTTCACCACCGGCCAGTACAGCAAGCGCTACGGCTTTATCTACGTGAACAAGCACGACGATGGCACGGGCGACATGTCGCGTTCCCGCAAGAAGAGCTTCGAGTGGTATAAAGGCGTGATTGCCAGCAACGGCGAGGCGCTGTGATTTTTTGCCCGGTGGCACTGCGCTTACCGGGCCTACACGAATAGGAGGCAGGGCCGCCACCCGGCTTATTTCCCGCCCGCTAACTCGATAAAACTCCCCGTCACGTACGACGCCTTTTCGCTCAGCAGCCAGACAATCGCCTGGGCGACCTCTTCCGGCTGGCCGCCGCGCTGCATCGGCAGCAACGCTTTCACGCGATCCACTCGCCCCGGTTCTCCGCCGGAAGCATGAATATCGGTATAGATCAGGCCCGGACGGACGCAGTTGACGCGAATGCCCTGCGCCGCCACCTCCAGCGACAGCCCCGTTGTCAGCGAATCCACCGCCCCCTTGGACGCGGCGTAATCCACATATTCACCCGGTGCGCCCAGGCGGGACGCCGCGGAAGAGACATTCACTATCGCCCCGCCCTTGCCGCCATGTTTGAAGGACATGCGTTTTACCGCTTCCCGGCAGCAGAGGAAGTAGCCCGTAACGTTGGTCGCCAGGACGCGGTTAATACGCTCAGCGGAGAGATTCTCAATGGTGGATTGCTCAAACAGAATCCCCGCATTATTGACCAGCGCGCTCAGCGGCTCGCCTTCACGATCGAGGCTTTCAAACATCGCCAGCACCTGAGCTTCATCACTGATGTCTGCCCGAACGGCAAAGGCTTTACCGCCCGCCTCAACAATCTGGTTGATCACATCCGTTGCGGCCTTAATGTTGTGATGATAGTTCACCGCCACGGTGTAGCCTTCGCGGGCCAGCTGCAGCGCAGTGGCCTTCCCAATGCCCCGGCTGGCGCCGGTCACAAGTGCAATGCCCATTTTCTTCTCCCAATAAAAAAGCCGGGTGGCGGCTTCGCCTTACCCGGCCTACGTTACTACATCAGCAATGTTACTGGTATTCGCTCATCGGCACGCAGGAGCAGAACAGGTTACGGTCGCCGTAGACATCATCAAGACGCTTCACGGTCGGCCAGTATTTGTTCGCCACGCCTGCCGGGAAGACGGCCAGCTCGCGGGAATAGCCGTGGTTCCACTCGGCCACCAGCTCGTGCTGGGTGTGCGGAGCGTTGACCAGCGGGTTATCTTCCAGCGTCCACTCGCCGTCCTGCACGCGGTCAATTTCCATGCGGATGGCCAGCATCGCGTCGATAAAGCGGTCCAGCTCGGCTTTACTTTCGGACTCCGTTGGCTCCACCATCAGCGTGCCCGCAACCGGGAACGACATGGTAGGCGCGTGGAAGCCGTAGTCGATCAGGCGTTTGGCAATGTCCAGCTCGCTAATGCCGGTCTGCTCTTTCAGCGGACGAATATCGAGGATGCACTCGTGCGCCACGCGACCGTCGCGGCCGGTATAGAGCACCGGGTAGGCAGACTTCAGGCGCGTCGCAATGTAGTTGGCGTTCAGAATGGCCACCTGGCTCGCCTGCTTCAGCCCTTCCGCGCCCATCATGCGGATGTACATCCAGCTGATTGGCAGGATAGAGGCGCTACCGAACGGTGCCGCAGAGACCGCGCCCTGACGGGTCAGCATGCCTTCGATCTGCACAACGCTGTGGCCTGGGACAAACGGTGCCAGGTGCGCTTTCACGCCGATTGGGCCCATGCCCGGGCCGCCACCGCCGTGCGGGATGCAGAAGGTTTTGTGCAGGTTAAGGTGCGACACGTCCGCGCCGATAAAGCCCGGAGAGGTAATGCCCACCTGCGCGTTCATGTTCGCGCCATCGAGGTATACCTGACCGCCGAACTGGTGCACCACTTCGCACACTTCACGGATGGTCTCTTCGTACACGCCGTGGGTGGACGGATAGGTCACCATGATGCAGGAGAGCTTGTCGCCCGCCTGTTCGGCTTTCGCGCGCAGGTCAGCCAGGTCGATGTTGCCGTTCTTATCGCACGCGACCACCACGACTTCCATGCCCGCCATCTGGGCTGAAGCCGGGTTGGTGCCGTGGGCGGAGCTTGGGATCAGGCAGATATCGCGATGGCCTTCGTTGCGGCTTTCGTGATAGTGACGGATTGCCAGCAGGCCCGCATATTCACCCTGCGCGCCGGAGTTCGGCTGCATGCAGAGCGCGTCGTAACCGGTCAGCTTCACCAGCCAGTCGGAAAGCTGGTTAATCATCACGTGATAACCTTCCGCCTGCTCCGGCGGGCAGAACGGGTGCAGCTCGGAGAATTCAGGCCAGGTGATCGGGATCATCTCTGCTGCGGCGTTCAGCTTCATGGTGCAGGATCCCAGCGGGATCATCGCCTGGTTCAGCGCCAGATCCTTGCGCTCCAGAGAGTGCATGTAACGCATCATCTCGGTCTCGCTGTGGTAGCGATTGAAGACCGGGTGCGTCAGGATGGCGTCGTTACGCAGCATGCTGTCCTGAATGGAGCGGCTGTCGAGCGCAACTTCTTTGTCGAGTGCGTCAATGTCCAGACCGTGCGCGTCACCCAGCAGCACGCTGAACAGGTTCAGGATATCGTCGCGGGTGGTGCTTTCATCCAGCGTAATGCCGACGGCGTTGTGGATGTCGCTGCGCAGGTTGATCTTTGCCGCGTCCGCACGCGCCAGCACGGCGGCTTTGTCCGCCACGTCCACGCACAGGGTATCGAAGTAGTGGGCATGGCGCAGCTTAAAACCTTTTTGCTGCAGTCCGCAGGCCAGGATATCGGCCAGGCGGTGAATGCGGCTGGCAATGCGTTTCAGGCCTGCCGGGCCGTGGAACACGGCGTACAGGCTGGCGATGTTAGCCAGCAGCACCTGTGAGGTACAGATGTTAGAGTTCGCTTTCTCGCGGCGGATATGCTGCTCGCGGGTCTGCATCGCCATGCGCAGCGCGGTATTACCGGCAGCGTCTTTGGAGACGCCGATAATACGGCCAGGCATGGAACGTTTGAATTCATCTTTCGCGCCGAAGAACGCCGCGTGCGGGCCGCCGTAGCCCATCGGTACGCCGAAGCGCTGCGCAGAGCCGAATACGATATCCGCGCCCTGTTTGCCCGGCGCCGTCAGCAGCACCAGCGCCATAAAATCGGCGGCAACGCTCACAACCACCTTGCGGGATTTCAGCTCGGCAATCAGCGCGCCGTAGTCGTGAACTTCACCGGTGGTGCCCACCTGCTGCAGCAGCACGCCGAAGACGTCCTGGTGATCCAGCACTTTGTCAGCGTCATCGACGATCACGTCAAAGCCGAAGGTTTCCGCACGTGTGCGCACCACGTCCAGCGTCTGCGGATGCACGTCCGCCGCCACGAAGAAGCGGTTGGCATTTTTCAGCTTGCTCACGCGCTTCGCCATCGCCATCGCTTCGGCGGCGGCGGTCGCTTCATCGAGCAGAGACGCGGAGGCGATATCCATACCGGTCAGATCCAGCGTTACCTGCTGGAAGTTCAGCAGCGCTTCCAGGCGACCCTGGGACACTTCTGGCTGATACGGCGTATAGGCGGTGTACCAGCCCGGGTTTTCCAGCATGTTGCGCAGGATCACCGGCGGCAACTGCACGTTGGTGTAGCCCATGCCAATGTAAGACTTATAGCGCTTGTTCAGGCCGGCGATAGCCTTCAGCTCCGCCAGCGCGGCGAACTCCGTGGTGGCTTCCCCCACCTGAGGCGGCGTGGCTAGCTGGATGTCTTTTGGCACAATCTGGCCGATCAGTGCGTTTAATGAATCCGCGCCAACCGTCTTCAGCATCTCCTGCTGTTGCTGAGCATCCGGCCCAATGTGACGTTCAATGAAGGCGCCACGGTTTTCAAGCTGGCTTAAAGTCTGTGTCATGAGCGATGGTTCCTGAAACGTGCAGTGAATCGTAGTTATCTGTAACGCTGTTGCCCGGTGGCGCTAACGCTTACCGGGCCTACGTTGATCTCCAGGCCGGATAAGCGCAGCGCCATCCGGCACAACGTTATTCGTCTTCCAGTAGTGCTTCGTATGCGGTCGCATCCAGCAGCGCGGCAACCTGGGATTCGTCGCTGGCTTTGATCTTGAAGATCCAGCCGCCTTCATAAGGCTCGCTGTTGACCAGCTCCGGGGAGTCGCTCAGCGCGTCGTTGACTGCAACAATCTCACCGCTTACCGGTGCGTAGATGTCTGATGCCGCTTTTACGGACTCCGCCACGGCGCAGTCGTCGCCCGCGCTCACGGTCGTGCCCACGTCAGGCAGGTCAACAAACACCATGTCGCCCAGCAGCTCCTGCGCGTGCTCGGTGATCCCGACGGTGTAAGTGCCGTCCGCCTCTTTACGCAGCCACTCGTGTTCTTTGCTGTATTTCAGTTCTGCTGGCACATTGCTCATTGAAGTTCTCCTGATAAAAATAGTTAGGCGACCGGCTTACCGGCGCGAACAAAAATCGGTTTGGTCACGTTGACCGGCATTTCGCGGTTGCGGATTTGCACCACCGCCGTTTCGCCAATGCCCGCCGGCACGCGTGCCAGTGCAATACTGTAGCCCAGCGTCGGTGAGAAGGTTCCGCTGGTGATCACGCCTTCGCGAGGATTGCCGTCAGCATCGGTAAAACGTACAGGCAGCTCGCCGCGCAGTACGCCTTTTTCCTTCATCACCAGGCCAACCAGCTGTTCAGTGCCCTTCTCGCGCTGCATCTCCAGCGCTTCACGGCCAATAAAGTCACGGTCAGCCGGTTCCCACGCGATGGTCCAGCCCATGTTGGCGGCCAGCGGAGAGACGCCTTCGTCCATCTCCTGACCGTAGAGGTTCATGCCCGCTTCCAGACGCAGCGTATCGCGCGCGCCCAGGCCCGCAGGCTTCACGCCCGCCTCCACCAGCGCACGCCAGAAATCAGCGGCCTTTTCGTTCGGCATCGCAATTTCGTAGCCCGCTTCACCGGTGTAGCCGGTGGTGGCGATAAACAGATCCCCCGCCTGCACGCCGAAGAACGGCTTCATGCCTTCGGTGGCTTTACGTTGCTCATCGTTGAACAGAGACGCGGCTTTCGCCTGCGCGTTAGGCCCCTGCACGGCGATCAGCGACAGGTCATCACGGACGGTGATGTCGATGGCATACGGTTCGGCGTGTTGGGTGATCCAGGAGAGGTCTTTTTCGCGGGTGGCGGAGTTTACAACGAGGCGGAAGAAATCTTCGGTGAAGTAGTAGACGATAAGGTCATCAATCACGCCGCCCGAGGCATTCAGCATGCCGGTATAGAGCGCTTTACCCGGCGTCTTCAGTTTGGCGACGTCGTTTGCCAGCAGATAACGCAAAAACTCCCGGGTGCGGCTACCGCGCAGATCGACAATCGTCATGTGGGACACGTCGAACATACCGGCATCGGTGCGCACCGCGTGGTGCTCATCAATCTGCGAGCCGTAGTGCAGCGGCATCATCCAGCCGTGGAAGTCCACCATTCGGGCGCCGCACAACACGTGTTGTTCGTACAAAGGAGTCTGTTGAGCCATCTTGTCCTCGTTGAAAAATACACCGTGAAACCCGGTATCGGCCCCGCGTTCGGGCACCGACGCAAACGTTCTCTTTTACCTGAACTTACCACCGAAAACGGCGGTTAACCATAAGGCAAAACAGGTCATCACATTAGCTTATGACCAAAAAACGCTGAAAAGCCTACAGAGTTATCCACTGGAAAAATGCGATTAACCCCGCACAAAATTCACAATGATCTAACAGGATTTAGCACATGGTGATATTTCGTGCGGAAAAACGGGCCGAATTTCTGTAACGAGAAAAACACGACATTAGATTATCTAATGCGAAAAATGACGTGAAATTAGAATATTTCAAACGAGGGAATTTCCCCGGCGCAGAGGCCGGGAAAAGAAAGTGTGACAGGGGTCTACATTAACGCAGCCAGTCCGGGAGGTCGTTCAGACCCATCGCCTGACGGAGGAGTTGGGGTTTAACACCCGGAAGAGTGTCAGCAAGCTTAAGGCCGATGTCGCGCAGCAATTTCTTCGCCGGATTTGACCCGGCAAACAGCTCGCGGAAGCCCTGCATGCCCGCCAGCATCATCGCCGCGCTGTGCTTGCGGCTGCGCTCGTAGCGACGCAGGTAGAGATGCTGGCCGATATCTTTGCCTTCACGATGCAGGCGACGCAGCTCTTCTACCAGTTCCGCCGCGTCCATAAAGCCAAGGTTGACGCCCTGCCCGGCCAGCGGATGAATGGTATGCGCCGCATCCCCCACCAGCGCCAGACGGTGCGCCGCAAACTGGCGCGCGTAGCGGCCGGTTAACGGGAACACCTGGCGCTCGCTTTCAAGCGTGCACAGGCCAAGGCGGTTATCAAAGGCCACGCACAGCGCCTGGTTAAAGGCCTCCGGCGTCGCCTCATGCATCTGCTGGGCTTTTTCCGGCACCAGGGACCAGACAATTGAGCACAGGTGCGGATCGGCAAGCGGCAGGAACGCCAGTATGCCATCGTTGTGGAAAATCTGGCGCGCCACGCCGCCGTGCGGCTCTTCGGTACGGATCGTCGCGACCAGAGCATGATGGCGGTAATCCCAGTACGTCAGCGGGATATCGGCTTTATTACGCAGCCAGGAGTTGGCACCGTCAGCACCGACCACCAGACGCGCGGTCAGCATGTCGCCACTCTGCAGGGTGATAAACGCCTCGTTTTCGCCCCACGCCACCTGCTGAATCTGCGCAGGCGCAATCAGCGTCACGTCGCTGCACTGCTGTGCTTTCTGCCAGAGCGCGTGGTGGATCACCGCGTTTTCAACGATGTGCCCCAGATGGCTATAGCCCATGCTTTCATCGTCAAAAGCAATATGACCAAAGCTGTCTTTATCCCACACTTCCATGCCGTGATAGCAGCTGGCGCGGTGCGCCACAATATCTGCCCAGACGCCAAGGTGCGTCAGCAGCTTTTCGCTGGCCGCATTGATCGCCGAGACGCGGAGTTCCGGCGGCGCATCCGGTGCAATGGGCTGAGGCTGCTTTTGCTCCAGCACCGCCACGCGCAGGCCGCTGCCCTGTAATCCGCAGGCCAATGCCAGTCCAACCATTCCGCCGCCAACGATGGCGACATCAACATTTTGCACGGTGATAACTCCTTAACGCGCGACCCAACCCAGGGTCCGCTGCGCCAGCACGTCACGTGCCGGAATGAATAATTCCATCGCCATCAGCCCAAGGTTGCGACCCGCAACCAGCGGTGCCCAGCGATTGGCAAAAAGATGAACCAGACCATCGGTCACACCGATGGTGGCCTCTTTATCCGCCTGTCGGCGCTTCTGGTAATGACTCAGCACCGAATAGGCCCCACAGTCTTTTTGCTCGCCCCACGCCTGCGCCAGAGATTCGGCCAGGCTCATGACATCGCGTAAGCCAAGGTTGAAACCTTGCCCCGCGATAGGGTGCAGCGTCTGCGCGGCATTACCGACGAGCGCCAGACGATGGGAGATGGACTGAGACGCCGTAGTAAGCGAAAGCGGGTAGACCGTCCGCTTGCCGGCATGGGTAATACGCCCCAGCCGCCAGCCAAAAGCTTTCTGCAGCTCGGTACAAAAACGTTCGTCAGACCAGGCCTTCACCTCTTCAGCCTTATCCTGCGGATGGCACCAGACCAGGGAACAGCGCCCGTCCGACATCGGCAGCATCGCCAGCGGGCCATGCTGCGTAAAGCGCTCAAAGGCCCTGCCGTTGTGGTCAGCTGCGGTAGCGACGTTCGCAATGACCGCCACCTGCCCGTAAGGCTGCTGGCGCCACTCCACGCCACACTGGGTGCCGAGCGACGAGCGCGAACCGTCCGCAGCGACCAGAAGCTGGCCTTCAAGGACGGTGCCGCTTTCCAGGGTCACGCTGACCGACGCGTCACTCCGGCTCACGCTGGCCACGCGCGCGGGACAATGCAGCGTGACGCCCGGCGCGTCCTGGAGCAGGCGGAACAGACGTAATCCGACGTCGTGCAGCTCAACAACCTGACCCAGGGCATCAATCCGATAATCCTGCGCGTCCAGCGTGACAAAGCCAGCATGGCCGCGATCGCTGACGTGAACGGTCCCGATCGCCGTAGCACGGTCGGCAATCGCCTGCCAGATCCCAATGCGGGAAAGCTGCTGGCAGGTGCCCTCCGCCAGCGCAATGGCGCGGGCATCAAAACCGGGGTGGTTCGACGCCTCTGGCGCAACGGCTTCTACCAGGTGCACCGGAAGCTGGCCCTGCGTCATATGCGAAATGGCCAGCGCCAGCGTGGCCCCGGTCATGCCGCCGCCCACGATAATCACGCTCATGCGCGTGCCGCTGCCATCAGCGCCTCGATATCGTCAGCGTTTTTCACGACGCTGGCGGTCAGGTTTTCGTTACCGGTTTCGGTGATCACGATGTCGTCTTCAATACGAATGCCAATCCCGCGGTATTCTTCTGGCACGTCGGCATCCGGCGCGATGTAGAGACCCGGCTCCACGGTTAACACCATGCCCGGCTCCAGCACGCGCGAACGGTCGGCGCCGTATGCGCCAACGTCATGCACGTCCAGCCCCAGCCAGTGGCTCAGGCCGTGCATGAAATACGGTCGGTGCGCATTTTCAGCAATCAGGGTGTCGACATCTCCTTTCAGGATCCCGAGCCTGACCAGACCGGTAATCATGATGCGCACCACTTCGCCGGTCACTTCCTGCATGGAAGTCCCCGGACGATACAGTTTGAGCGCTGTCTCAAGGGATTCGAGAACAATGTCGTAAATCGCGCGCTGTGCCGGCGAGAATTTACCGTTCACCGGGAAGGTACGGGTGATGTCCCCCGCATAGCCCTGATATTCGCAACCGGCGTCAATCAGCACCAGATCGCCGTCGCGCAGCGCACTTTCGTTTTCGGTGTAGTGCAGAATGCAGCCGTTTTCCCCGCCGCCGACAATGGTGTTGTAGGAGGGATAGCGCGCGCCGTGGCGGTTAAATTCGTGGTGAATTTCGCCTTCCAGCTGGTATTCGAACATCCCGGGACGGCATTTCTCCATGGCGCGGGTGTGTGCCAGCGCGCTGATTTCGCCCGCGCGGCGCATCACATTTAGCTCTTCCTCAGACTTGAACAGGCGCATCTCATGCACCACCGGACGCCAGTCCGTCAGCGTGGCCGGTGCGGACAGGTTCTGGCGCGAGCCTTTGCGCAGCTTATCCAGCGCGGTGAAGACAATCTCATCGGCGTAGGCATATTCGCCCTGCGCGTGATAGAGCACGTCGAGGCCGTTAAGCAGCTGGTAGAGCTGCTGGTTGATTTCGCTAAACGCCAGCGCCCGGTCAACGCCCAGCTTCGCCGGCGCGGCCTCCTGGCCCAGGCGGCGGCCAAACCAGATTTCGGCCGTCAGGTCGCGCACGCGGTTGAAAATCACGCTGTGGTTGTGGGTGTCATTGCTTTTAATCAGCACCAGCACCGCTTCCGGCTCGTTAAAGCCGGTGAAGTACCAGAAATCGCTGCTCTGGCGATAGGGATATTCGCTGTCGGCGCTGCGCGTCACTTCAGGCGCAGCAAAAATTAGCGCGGCGCTGCCCGGCTGCATTTTCGCCAGCAGCGCCTGACGGCGGCGCGAATACTCTTGACTCGAGATAACCATGACACCCTCCTGTGCGTTATTTTTCTTAATGTAAGGTTGGCTTACGAACTTCCGGTGCGGTCGGCTGTGAGCGCGTAAAGTTGTCGTGGCACAGCAGTGCCGCCACGCGCACGTACTCGATGATCTCTTCGAGAGACATTTCCAGCTCTTCCTGGTCTTCGTCTTCATCGTAGCCAAGCTGGGCAATGTTGCGCAGGTCGTCGATCGCCTCACCCGCTTCGCCGGTCACTTTATCCAGTTTAGGCTGCGTGACGCCCAGCCCCAGCAGATAGTGGTTTACCCAGCCGGCCAGCGCATCGGCGCGATCGAACACGCTGACGTCGTCGCCGTCAGGCAGATAAAGCTGAAAAAGGAAGCCATCGTCTTCCAGCGAATCGCTGATGGCGGCGTGCATTTTACGCAGCGCTTCCGCCAGCTCGTGACCAAACGCCAGCCCTTCATTCGTGAGGTCGTGGATCAGCGGCTGCCAGGAGCTGTCGCTGTTTCCGCCGCACAGCATGCCACTGATCAGACCGTGCATTTCGGCAGGGGTTAAACCGACTCCCTGCTGGTTCAGTAACTGGTTTAAATCCTTGTAACCAGGCATTTCGTTCTGTATAGACATGCGCATTCGTCATCATTGGGGGGAAGTTTCATGATATGCTACCACTTTGGACCCTGGTGATACCAGAAAAGGGCTTGTATCTTCACATCAGGGTAGCTATAGTGTCGCCCCTTCGCAGCCCCCGGGGCAGTAAGCGAAGGCAGCGCAGTCAATCAGCAGGAAGGTGGCATGTCTGCACAACCCGTCGATCTCCAGATTTTTGGCCGTTCACTGCGAGTGAATTGTCCGCCTGAACAAAGGGATGCTTTGAATCAGGCTGCGGACGATTTGAATCAGCGGTTGCAAGATCTAAAAGAACGCACTAGAGTCACAAATACTGAGCAGCTGGTTTTCATCGCCGCGTTGAACATCAGCTATGAACTGACTCAGGAAAAAGCGAAGACCCGCGACTACGCGGCAAGCATGGAGCAGCGCATAAAAATGCTCCAGCAGACCATAGAACAAGCATTGCTTGATCAAGGTCGCAATCCCGAAAGACCGGGACCCAAGTTTGAATAACACTTCTCAGTTGACTATGGTAGAGTAACTGTGAAGGCAAAATTTCTCTGAGATGTTCGCAAGCGGGCCAGTCCCCTGAGCCGATATTTCATACCACAAGAATGTGGCGCTCCATGGTTGGTGAGCATGCTCGGTTCGTCCGAGAAGCCTTAAAACTATGACGACACATTCACCTTGAACCAAGGGTTCAAGGGTTACAGCCTGCGGCGGCATCTCGGAGATTCCCTCTCTTTTCTTCTACCGACTACCATGACTCAATCCCCTGAAGTTTCAGCTTCACGCCAGGACATTCGTCAGCTCATTCGTCAACGCCGTCGTGCGTTAACCCCAGAACAGCAAGCGCATTTTGCCCAGCAGGCCTCCGCCCGTATGATGGCGTATCCCCCTGTCGTGATGGCGCGCACGGTTGCCCTGTTTCTGTCGTTTGACGGCGAGTTGGACACCCAACCGCTGATAGAGCAACTCTGGCGCGCCGGGAAGAAGGTATACCTGCCGGTGCTGCACCCGTTCAGCGAAGGCAATCTGCTTTTTTTGCACTATCACCCGCACAGCGAGCTGGTGGTGAATCGTCTGAAAATCACCGAGCCGAAACTCGATGTGCGCGACGTGCTGCCGCTGTCACAGCTGGATGTGCTGATTACGCCGCTGGTGGCGTTTGATGAGCAGGGACAGCGCCTGGGAATGGGCGGTGGTTTTTACGACAGAACGCTACAAAACTGGCAGCAGTATGGGTTGCAGCCGGTAGGCTACGCGCATGATTGCCAGGGCGTGGAGGCGTTGCCGGTGGAGAAATGGGATGTGCCGTTACCGGCGGTGGTGACGCCCAGCAAAATCTGGGTCTGGTAGGATAAAGCCGGGTGGCGGCTGCGCCTTACCCGGCCTACATAAATCCTCAAACATTGTAGGTCGGGTAAGCGTCAGCGCCCCCCGACACCACAGACCGCACCATCAGTAAAGCAGACGCGCGCGAATCGTCCCCGGAATGGCCTTCATGCTCAGCAGCGCTTTCTCGGCCACATCGTCATCCGCTTCGATATCAATGACCACATAGCCCATCTGCGAGTTGGTCTGCAGATACTGCGCGGCAATGTTGACGCCCTGCTCGGCAAAGATCTGGTTGATTGCGGTGAGCACGCCTGGACGGTTTTCGTGGATGTGCAGCAGACGACGACCGCCGTGCAGCGGCAGAGACACTTCCGGGAAGTTCACCGCAGAGAGCGTAGAACCGTTGTCGGAGTATTTGCTCAGTTTCCCCGCCACTTCCAGACCGATATTCTCCTGCGCTTCCTGCGTAGACCCGCCGATGTGCGGCGTCAGGATCACGTTGTCGAACTCGCACAGCGGAGAGGTGAACGGATCGCTGTTGGTGGCGGGCTCCGTTGGGAAAACGTCGATGGCCGCCCCTGCCAGATGCTTACGCTTCAGCGCATCGCACAGCGCAGGGATATCGACCACCGTGCCGCGCGCGGCGTTAATCAGCAGTGAGCCCGGCTTCATCAACGCCAGCTCTTCTGCGCCCATCATGTTTTTGGTGGACGCGTTTTCCGGCACGTGCAGGCTTACCACGTCACTCATGTTCAGCAGGTCAGACAGGTGTTGAACCTGGGTGGCATTGCCCAGCGGCAGCTTGCTTTCGATATCGTAAAAATAGACATGCATACCGAGAGATTCCGCCAGAATCCCCAGTTGGGTACCGATGTGGCCATAGCCGATGATACCCAGTTTTTTCCCACGGGCTTCGTAGGAGCCCGCAGCCAGTTTGTTCCAGACGCCGCGGTGTGCTTTAGCGTTAGCCTCCGGAATGCCGCGCAGGAGCAGCAGCAGTTCGCCAATCACCAGCTCCGCCACGGAACGGGTGTTAGAGAACGGGGCGTTGAAGACAGGAATACCGCGTTTCGCAGCAGCATTCAGGTCAACCTGGTTGGTACCGATGCAGAAGCAGCCGATAGCCACCAGCTTTTCCGCCGCGGCAATCACATCTTCAGTCAGGTGAGTACGGGATCGCAGGCCAATGAAGTGGGCATCACGGATGGACGCTTTCAGCTCTTCGGTATCAAGCGCGCCTTTGTGAAATTCGATGTTGGTGTAACCTGCCGCACGAAGGCTATCGATTGCTTTTTGATGCACGCCCTCGACCAGCAGGAATTTAATCTTGTCTTTCTCCAGTGATACCTTTGCCATTTACCCGACCCTGTTTTTGTCTGAACTGATGTTGTGCTGGATATAAATCCGCTGTAGCCAACATATCAAAAAAAACTATTGCAGCAATATGAACGTTTGCGTCAGTACGCTGAAGGAAAGTCATACAGCGCAAAATGGCAGAGGAAAATGCTATGGAAATTTACAAACGCGGAAGGATCGGCAAAAGAGGCATAAAAACGTGACACAAGTCACCGAATTTAGCGTTTCAAAAATTTTTTAGCGGGGGGAGGACTCCCCCCGTCAGATCATTTTACGATGGTTTTCACGCCGTCAGCGGTGCCGATCAGCGCCACATCCGCGCCACGGTTGGCGAATAGCCCTACGGTCACTACGCCTGGAATGCCGTTGATGGCGTTTTCCAGCGCAATCGCGTCAAGAATTTCCAGACCGTGAACGTCGAGGATCACGTTGCCGTTGTCGGTCACTACGCCCTGACGATATTCCGGACGACCGCCCAGCTTGACCAGCTGACGGGCAACCGCGCTGCGGGCCATCGGGATCACTTCAACCGGCAGCGGGAAATTCCCCAGAATGTCCACCTGCTTGGAGGCGTCGGCGATGCAGATAAACTTGTCCGCAACGGAGGCGATGATTTTTTCACGGGTCAGCGCCGCGCCGCCGCCTTTGATCATCTGCATGTGGCCGTTGATTTCATCCGCACCATCAACGTAAATCCCCAGACGATCCACTTCGTTAAGATCGAAAACGGTAATGCCGAGGCTTTTCAGCTTTTCCGTGGAAGCATCAGAGCTGGAAACCGCGCCCTCGATCTGCCCCTTCATCGTGCCCAGCGCATCGATAAAGTGTGCCGCGGTTGATCCTGTACCGACACCGACAATGGTACCCGGCTGTACGTACTGGAGAGCGGCCCATCCTACTGCTTTTTTCAGTTCATCCTGCGTCATGATCGTTTTGCCTGTGGTGTGAAAACTCAGGGCGCATTATAGAACACGTCGAATGGAATTCGTCTGCCACAAAGGGAAAATTGTGTCATAGTGCAGAATAAGCAAAATTAAGGAGCCAGCCAGAGCAATGAAACGTCCGGACTACAGAACACTACAGGCACTTGATGCAGTTATTCGTGAACGAGGCTTTGAGCGCGCGGCGCAAAAGCTTTGCATCACGCAGTCCGCCGTCTCTCAGCGTATCAAACAGCTTGAAAACATGTTCGGCCAGCCGCTGCTGGTGCGTACCGTGCCGCCACGTCCAACAGAGCAAGGGCAAAAGCTCCTCGCTCTGCTGCGTCAGGTTGAACTGCTGGAAGACGAGTGGCTGGGTGACGAACAAACGGGCTCTACGCCGCTGCTGCTCTCTCTGGCGGTCAACGCCGACAGTCTGGCAACCTGGCTGCTGCCGGCCCTGGCGCCGGTCCTCGCGGACTCCCCTATCCGTCTGAATTTGCAGGTTGAAGACGAAACCCGCACCCAGGAACGCCTGCGTCGCGGTGAAGTGGTTGGGGCGGTCAGTATTCAGCCTCAGGCGCTGCCAAGCTGCCTTGTCGATCAGTTAGGCGCCCTGGACTACCTGTTTGTGGGTTCAAAAGCCTTTGCGGAACGCTACTTCCCCAACGGCGTCACCCGCGCGGCGCTGCTGAAAGCCCCTGCCGTGGCCTTCGACCATCTGGACGATATGCATCAGGCGTTCCTGCAGCAAAACTTCGACCTGCCGCCGGGCAGCGTGCCGTGCCATATCGTGAACTCGTCAGAAGCCTTCGTGCAACTTGCGCGCCAGGGCACCACCTGCTGCATGATCCCGCACCTGCAGATTGAGAAAGAGTTGAAAAGCGGTGAGCTGATTGACTTAACGCCGGGGCTGTATCAGCGTCGGATGCTCTACTGGCACCGTTTTGCGCCGGAAAGCCGCATGATGCGCAACGTCACTGACGCGCTGCTGGCGTACGGGCATAAGGTATTGAGACAGGATTAAAAAGAAAAGCCGGGTGGCGGCCACGCCTTACCCGGCCTACAGATTACTGAGCCGGTTTCGGCTGTGCTGCAACAGGTTCAAGCTGGAACACCACATCCACCTGATCGTCGAACTGGATCGTCGGCTGCTCGTAAGTTTCCTGAGCGGATACCGGCGCTGCGTCAGCCTTCATCATACGAACCATCGGGCTTGGCTGGTAGTTAGAGACGTGGTAACGCACGCTGTAAACCGGACCGAGCTTGCTCTTAAAGCCAGAAGCCAGCTGTTCCGCCTGGTGAATGGCATCATCAATCGCCGCTTTACGCGCTTCGTCTTTGTATTTCTCCGGTTGCGCAACGCCCAGCGACACGGAACGGATCTCGTTCAGGCCCGCCTTCAGCGCACCATCCAGCAGCGAGTTAAGCTTATCCAGCTGACGCACGGTCACTTCAACGGTACGCACCGCACGGTAGCCTTTCAGGATGCTTTTGCCATTCTGGTAGTCATAATCGGGTTGAGTACGCAGGTTCGCAGAGTTGATATCTTTTTTACCGACACCGTTCTGCTCGAGGAAAGAGAGGTATTGCGCAACGCGATCGTCAGCCTGCTTCTTGGCCGTCGCTGCATCTTTCGCCGCCACATTCACCTCAATTGCCAGGGTTGCAACATCGGGTACCGCGTCCACGCTTGCGGTGCCTGACGTGACGATGTGCGGGCCATCCGGCAATTCGCTTGCCTGCACCGACACCGCACCGAAACTCACTAATGCCGCCAGGGCCATCACTTTGAACTTCACTGTCATTCCTCCATGTTGCGAAGAGTGCCCCAATAACAGGGCGCATGCCAGCAAGCTTAGCGGGTCTTATTCAGTTGTCCATAAGACAAGGATTAGTTGAACAATTCCTGGACATGATGAATCCCCTCTTTCGCCAGCTGGAAAGCGATAAACCACATCACCAGGCCGACCAGGGTATTAATGATGCGCTGGGCTTTGGCCGTACGCAGGCGGGGCGCCAGCCATGCCGCCAGAATGGCGAGACCGAAGAACCACAGGAAAGAGGCGCTGACCGTACCGAGCGCAAACCAGCGTTTCGGCTCAACGTCCAGTTGACCGCCCAGGCTGCCCAGCACGACGAAGGTGTCGAGATACACATGCGGGTTAAGCCAGGTCACCGCCAGCATGGTGACGATAATCTTCCAGCGCCCCTGCTTCATGACCTCCGCGCTCGCCAGTTCGAGGTTGCTGCTCATCGCCGTTTTCAGCGCGCCGAATCCGTACCAGAGCAGAAACGCCACGCCGCCCCAGGTGACCAGCGCCAGCAGCCACGGAGACTGCATCAGCAGCGCGCTGCCGCCAAAAATCCCGGCACAGATCAGCAGCAAATCGCTTACCGCGCACAGCAGGGCAATCATCAGATGGTACTGGCGGCGGATGCCCTGATTCATCACGAACGCATTTTGCGGGCCGAGGGGAAGGATCATAGCCGCACCTAAGGCAAGCCCTTGAAAATAATAAGATAGCATGATGATTTTCTCGCAGTGTTGTTCTGGAAGCTGACTATACTGCGCGAACTACATTAGATGAAATGGATAATATTAATTGGGTATTAGCGGAGCTTATGAAGGTAAAGCCCGGTGGCGCTAGCGCTTACCGGGCCTACAACGTCGGGGGATTACTCGGCGGCTTTCTCGCGTTTAAGATTCACGTCCATCTGCGGATACGGGAAACTGATGCCGTTGGCGTCGAAGTCGCGCTTAATGCGTTCCAGCACGTCCCAGTATACGTTTTGCAGATCGCTGCTTTTGCTCCAGATACGCACCACAAAGTTAATGGAGGAAGCGCCGAGTTCATTCAGGCGAACCGTCTGCTCTTTGTCTTTCAGAATGCGATCGTCAGAAGCAATGATGTTGGTAATCAGCGACTTCACCTGATCGATGTCGGAGTCGTATGCCACGCTGATAATCAGTTCGTTACGACGCACCGGCTCACGGGAGAAGTTGATGATGTTGCCCGCGATAATTTTCCCGTTCGGCACGACCACGATGCGGCCATCGACGGTACGCATAGTCGTTGAGAAAATCTGCACCTGCAGCACGGTTCCGGCAATGCCGCCAAGGTCAACGTATTCGCCGGAGCGGAACGGACGGAAGGTCACCAGCAGCACGCCTGCCGCCAGGTTTGAAAGCGAGCCCTGCAGTGCCAGACCAATGGCCAGACCGGCGGCACCGAGAACGGCAATGACGGAGGCGGTTTGCACCCCCACACGGCCCAGCGCGGCAATCAGCGTGAAGGCGATAATGCCGTAGCGCACCAGTGCGGAGAGGAAGTCTGCCACCGTGGCGTCAATGTGACGGGCCAGCATTACGCGGTTAACCGTATTCGAGACAATACGCGCCACGATCATCCCGACGATGATGATGGCAATCGCCGCGACGATGTTCACGGCATAGCTCAGCAGCAGGGCCTGGTTGCGCACCAGCCAGTTACCGGCGTTATTGATGCTGTCTACAACATCGAGTTGTTCCATTTATTCTTCCTTTTGTTAAACCAAAACACAAAATCCATCCCCCATGGAGACAGGCAGGTCAGTAAAGGGTAAACAAAAAGCACCGGCTTTGCCAAACAGATCACAAAAACAGGGCTGGCAGGGTATTGAAAAAGCATAAAAAAAGGCCCGCATTTGCGGGCCTTCTGATGCTGTTAGCAGCTCAAATTACAGAACGTCGATCGCGTTCAGTTCTTTGAAAGCCTGCTCCAGACGGGTCACCATGGACGTCTGCGCTGCGCGCAGCCATACGCGTGGATCGTAGTATTTCTTGTTCGGCTGGTCTTCGCCTTTCGGGTTGCCCAGTTGGCCCTGAAGGTAAGCTTCGTTCGCTTTGTAGTACTGCAGGATACCGTCCCAGGTTGCCCACTGGGTGTCGGTGTCGATGTTCATTTTCACGACGCCGTAGCTTACGGAGTCTTTGATTTCCTGAGCAGAAGAACCGGAACCGCCGTGGAAGACGAAGTTCAGGCTGTTGTGCGGCAGGTTGTGTTTCTTGGAAACGTATTCCTGAGAATCACGCAGGATGGTTGGGGTCAGAACCACGTTACCTGGTTTGTAAACGCCGTGTACGTTACCGAAGGACGCTGCAATGGTGAAGCGTGGGCTGATTTTGCTCAGCTCGGTGTAAGCGTAATCAACGTCTTCTGGCTGGGTGTACAGTGCAGAAGCGTCCATGTGGCTGTTGTCCACACCGTCTTCTTCACCGCCGGTGCAACCCAGTTCGATTTCCAGGGTCATGTCCATTTTGGCCATGCGCGCCAGGTACTTAGAGCAGATTTCGATGTTTTCGTGCAGTGACTCTTCAGACAGGTCGATCATGTGAGAAGAGAACAGTGGTTTACCGGTTGCCGCGAAGTGTTTTTCACCCGCGTCCAGCAGACCGTCGATCCACGGCAGCAGTTTCTTCGCGCAGTGGTCAGTATGCAGGATAACTGGAACACCGTAGTGTTCAGCCATCTGGTGAACGTGGTGCGCACCAGAGATAGCGCCCAGGATTGCAGCACCCTGAGGAATGTCAGTTTTCACGCCTTTACCTGCGATGAACGCAGCGCCGCCGTTAGAGAACTGAACGATAACCGGTGCTTTAACTTTAGCAGCAGTTTCCAGTACGGCGTTGATGGAGTCGGTACCCACGCAGTTAACTGCTGGCAGAGCGAAGTTGTTTTCTTTAGCTACCTGGAACACTTTCTGTACGTCATCACCAGTGATAACGCCAGGTTTTACGAAATCAAAAATTTTAGACATGTTGCTTAGTCCTGTATCTTCGGCCGTTAGAAAAGGTGCGAGCTCTTAAAAGCGCGCTGAAAATTGGGCAGGTTTCCCTGCCCTTGAATGGCTTACTTCTTAGCGCGCTCTTCGAGCATTGCTACTGCTGGCAGTACTTTGCCTTCCACGAATTCGAGGAATGCGCCGCCACCAGTGGAGATGTAGGAGATCTTGTCAGCGATACCGAACAGGTCGATTGCTGCCAGGGTGTCACCACCGCCTGCGATAGAGAACGCTTCGCTGTCTGCGATTGCGTTAGCCACGATTTCAGTCCCTTTGCGGAAGTTCGGGAATTCGAACACGCCAACAGGACCGTTCCACAGGATAGTTTTTGCGTTTTTGAGGATTTCAGCCAGTTTCTGTGCAGAAACGTCGCCCAGGTCCAGAATCTGCTCTTCGTCTTTGATGTCGTTTACAGATTTCAGGGTCGCGGTTGCGGTTTCGGAGAACTCAGTCGCGACGCGAACGTCAGTTGGAACCGGGATATCACAGGTACCCAGCAGGCGTTTGGCTTCGTCAACCAGGTCTGCTTCGTACAGGGATTTACCGACGTTGTGGCCCTGAGCGGCAACGAAGGTGTTCGCGATACCACCGCCAACGATCAGCTGGTCAGCGATTTTAGACAGAGAATCCAGAACGGTCAGTTTGGTAGAAACTTTAGAACCACCAACGATAGCGACCATCGGACGAGCAGGCTCTTTCAGTGCTTTACCCAGCGCTTCCAGTTCGTCAGCCAGCAGAGGACCGGCACACGCTACGTCTGCGAATTTACCGATACCATGGGTAGACGCCTGAGCACGGTGAGCCGTACCGAATGCATCCATCACGAATACGTCGCACAGTGCAGCGTATTTTTTGGACAGGGTTTCGTCGTCTTTCTTCTCGCCTTTGTTGAAGCGAACGTTTTCCAGCACAACCAGCTCACCGGCTGCAACGTCAACGCCGTCCAGGTAATCTTTCACCAGGCGAACCGGGTTGGACAGTTTGTCTTTCAGGTAATTAACCACTGGCAGCAGAGAGAACTCTTCGTTGTACTCGCCTTCAGTTGGACGACCCAGGTGGGAGGTGACCATCACTTTCGCGCCCTGCTTCAGAGCCAGCTCGATGGTTGGCAGAGATGCACGGATACGCGCGTCGCTGGTCACTTTGCCATCTTTAACCGGTACGTTCAGATCGGCACGGATGAAAACGCGTTTACCAGCCAGATCCAGATCGGTCATCTTAATTACAGACATGGTGAATCCTCTCGTTGATTCTTAAAGTTTTGCAGACGCACGATGCGCCTTACCTGAAACCTTGAGCAGCCATTGCTAACGTGGTGTCGAGCATTCGGTTAGCAAAGCCCCATTCGTTATCACACCAGACCAGCGTCTTGATAAGGTGTGCGCCACTGACCCTCGTTTGCGTGCCATCGACGATGGCGCTGTGCGGGTCGTGGTTAAAATCTACTGAGACCAACGGTAATTCCGTATAGTCAACTATACCATGAAATGCCCCCTGTGCCGCTTTTTGCAGCAACAGGTTGACTTCACACGCTTTTACCGGTTTTTTCACCGTCACGCTAAGGTCGATCGCGGTGACGTTGATCGTCGGGACGCGCACGGCAATCGCCTCAAAACGATCGTTGAACTGCGGAAAAATTCGGGTAATCCCAGCAGCCAGCTTTGTATCCACCGGAATGATTGACTGGCTCGCTGCACGCGTGCGCCGTAAATCCGGGTGGTAAGCGTCAATGACCTGTTGATCGTGCATGGCGGAGTGAATCGTGGTCACGGTGCCGGACTCAATGCCATACGCATCGTCTAACAGTTTGATGACCGGAATAATGCAGTTGGTGGTACAGGAGGCGTTGGAAACAATGCGGTGTTCGGCTTGCAGCTCATGCTGGTTGACGCCAAACACGACGGTCGCGTCGAGGTCGTTACTGCCGGGATGAGAAAACAGGACTTTTTTCGCACCAGCAGAGAGATGCGCTTCGCCATGTTCGCGATTGCCATACACACCGGTACAGTCAAGCACGACATCCACACCCAGTTCACGCCAGGGTAGCCCGGAGATGCTGTTCTCATGCAGCACACGAATAGCGTCATCACCCACAAAAAGCTGATCTCTTTCCTGGCGCACATCCCAGGCAAAGCGTCCGTGGCTGGTGTCATACTTCAACAAATGCGCCATGCCCGCAGCATCCGCCAGTTCATTGATTGCCACCACGGTCATTTCCGCCCGACGTCCGGATTCATACAAAGCACGAATCACATTACGCCCGATGCGACCGAAGCCGTTAATCGCTACGCGTACGGTCATAGATCTCCTGCAAAGCAATCCCTGAGTTTGAGGTGGCTGAAAGAGTAATCCAGCTACGCCCGAAGGGGAATCCTTGCTGTCACAAACTGCGATTGATTGGTCATTTGTCGAACATTTAATCGACTGAAACGCTTCAGCAAGAATAAGCGAATCGGGGAATAAAAGGAATGTCTGTCCAGATGAATAAGCGAGCTATATGACTTGCGTCACATTTTAGGTGGAATAATGCTGCTTACAAAAAAGCCGGGTGGCGCGCTAGCGCTTACCCGGCCTACTTTCGAGCCATTTGTAGGCCCGGTAAGCATAAGCGCCACCGGGCAAAACGGCGATTACAGCAGTTCTTTCGCCTTCGCGACAACGTTCTCAACGGTGAAGCCGAACTCTTCGAACAGCAGTTCTGCCGGAGCAGATTCACCGAAGGTGGTCATACCGACGATAGCGCCGTTCAGGCCCACGTATTTGAACCAGTAGTCAGCGATACCCGCTTCCACTGCCACACGCGCGGAAACCGCTTTAGGCAGTACGGATTCACGGTAAGCAGCATCCTGCTTGTCGAACGCGTCGGTAGACGGCATGGAAACCACGCGCGCCTTCACGCCTTCGGCAGTCAGTTTTTCCCATGCGGCAACAGCCAGTTCAACTTCAGAACCGGTAGCGATGAAGATCAGCTCTGGCTGGCCCGCGCAATCTTTCAGCACATAACCGCCGCGCGCGATATTCGCCAGCTGCTCTGGGGTACGTTCCTGCTGCGCCAGGTTCTGACGGGAGAGGATCAGCGCGGTAGGACCGTCCTGACGCTCAACGCCGTATTTCCACGCCACCGCGGATTCCACCTGGTCACATGGACGCCATGTGCTCATGTTCGGGGTCACGCGCAGGGAAGCCACCTGCTCTACCGGCTGGTGAGTTGGGCCGTCTTCGCCCAGACCGATGGAGTCGTGGGTATAGACCATCACCTGACGCTGTTTCATCAGCGCCGCCATACGCACGGCGTTACGCGCATATTCAACGAACATCAGGAAGGTAGAGGTGTACGGCAGGAAACCACCGTGCAGGGAGATACCGTTGGCAATCGCAGTCATACCGAATTCACGTACACCGTAATGGATGTAGTTACCGGCAGTGTCTTCGTTGATTGGCTTAGAACCGGACCACAGGGTCAGGTTAGATGGTGCCAGGTCAGCGGAGCCGCCGAGGAATTCAGGCAGCAGAGGACCGAACGCTTCAATGGCATTCTGAGACGCTTTACGGCTCGCGATTTTAGACGGGTTCGCCTGCAGCTTAGCGATGAATTCGTTCGCTTTCGCGTCGAAGTCAGACGGCATGTCACCTTTCATACGACGGGTGAATTCAGCCGCTTCCTGTGGGAAGGCTTTCGCGTAAGCAGCGAACTTCTCGTTCCATGCCGCTTCTTTTGCCTGGCCTACTTCTTTTGCATCCCACTGAACATAGATCTCAGATGGGATTTCGAATGCAGGGTATTTCCAGCCCAGCGCTTCGCGGGTCAGTGCGATTTCCGCGTCGCCCAGCGGCGCGCCGTGGGAGTCGTGCGTACCCGCTTTGTTCGGAGAACCGAAGCCGATGATGGTTTTGCACATCAACAGGGACGGTTTGTCCTTCACTGCGCGCGCTTCTTCTACTGCACGTTTAATCGAGTCAGCATCGTGGCCATCAACGCCACGCACAACGTGCCAGCCGTAGGCTTCGAAACGTGCAGCGGTGTCGTCAGTGAACCAGCCCTCAACGTGACCGTCGATGGAGATACCGTTGTCGTCATAGAACGCAACCAGTTTACCCAGCTTCAGGGTACCTGCCAGGGAGCACACTTCGTGAGAAATGCCTTCCATCATGCAGCCATCGCCCATGAACGCGTAGGTGAAGTGGTCAACGATGTCGTGGCCAGGACGGTTGAACTGCGCCGCCAGGGTCTTCTCAGCAATCGCCATACCCACAGCGTTTGCAATACCCTGACCCAGCGGGCCGGTGGTGGTTTCTACGCCAGCGGTGTAGCCCACTTCCGGGTGACCTGGAGTTTTGGAGTGCAGCTGACGGAAGTTTTTCAGCTCTTCGATAGGCAGATCGTAGCCGGTGAGGTGCAGCAGGCTATAGATCAGCATAGAGCCGTGGCCGTTGGACAGCACGAAACGGTCGCGGTCAGCCCATGATGGGTTCTGCGGGTTGTGGTTCAGGAAATCGCGCCACAGAACTTCGGCGATATCAGCCATACCCATAGGGGCCCCTGGGTGGCCGGATTTGGCTTTCTGTACTGCGTCCATGCTCAGCGCACGAATAGCATTAGCAAGCTCTTTACGTGAGGACATTTTAACTCCAGATCGGACTGTTAAAGGCCATGCCCTTGACGACAGCGCGTTTTGGGCTACGCCGGAAAAAAGTGCCAACAATGTAACCCAAGCCGCAAGTCATGTACATGGAGCATTCTTTTGCTTGTTAAGAAATCTCTGGATCATGCTCGCATGTTGCGCAATCTGCTCGCCCGGCCCTGTAGATATTCCTTATACTTAGCCCGACACCGGCTTCGCTGACGGTGCACTTTTCGGATTTTATTCAGATTAACGAGTACGGAAGCAACCTCATGAAAATGCGTGCAATAGTGCTGGCCCTGGGTACAACGCTCCTGCTGAGCGGCTGTCAGAATATGGACTCTAACGGTCTGATGACGTCAGGCGCAGAGGCCTTTCAGGCCTATTCCCTGAGCGATGCGCAGGTAAAAGCGCTGAGCGACCAGGCCTGTAAAGATATGGACGGAAAAGCCACCCTTGCGCCGTCTGACAGTACCTACACGCAGCGTCTGAATAAGATTGCTTCCGCGCTGGGCGATAACATCAACGGCCAGCCGGTGAACTACAAGGTGTACATGGCGAAAGACGTCAACGCCTTCGCGATGGCAAACGGCTGTATCCGCGTTTACAGCGGGCTGATGGACATGATGACCGACAACGAAGTGGAAGCGGTTATCGGCCATGAAATGGGCCACGTTGCCCTGGGCCACGTGAAGAAAGGGATGCAGGTAGCCCTGGGCACCAATGCCATCCGCGCAGCGGCAGCCTCTGCAGGCGGTATCGTTGGCAGCCTGTCGCAGTCACAGCTGGGCGACGTAGGTGAAAAGCTGGTGAACTCTCAGTTCTCCCAGCGCCAGGAGTCCGAAGCGGATGACTACTCCTACGATCTGTTGCGCAAACGCGGCATTAATCCATCCGGTTTAGCCACCAGCTTCGAAAAACTGGCCAAGCTGGAAGCGGGACGTCAAAGCTCCATGTTTGACGATCACCCTGCCTCAGAAGAACGCGCACAGCATATTCGCGACCGTATGGCCGCAGACGGAATTAAATAATTTCAGAAGGAGGCAGTTTTGCCTCCTTTTTATTTCGCATGAATTGTTAACTTAACAGCACGTATCGATAACACCCCTGGAAGCCCCGCAAAATCTGCCCTGTCACATCGAAACACCTGGTCACATAATTATTGCAAAGGTCACTTTTTCCGGTAATTATCCCCCCTGCAGTTATTCAATTAATATATCCAGACAGAGACGTTCCCTCCGTGAAAAAAGAATTATCATTAATTGCTTTAAGTTTATTTGCCGCATTACCTGCCGCTGCAAGTCAGCAATCCGACAGCCAGGGTTTTATTGACGACAGCCATCTGGACCTGTTTTTACGCAATGCGTATATCAGCCGTGATTATCATCAGGGCCAGCAGGACAAAGCCGAATGGGGTCAGGGGATCATCGCCACGTTTGCATCCGGCTATACTGAAGGACCGGTTGGCTTTGGTGTGGACGGTATTGCTCAATACGGCGTGCGCCTGGATGGCGGCCGCGGCAAGAGCGGCGCGGGCGGCATCGACTTCTTTAAGCAGGAAGACGACGGCCGGGCAAAATCCGATCTGGCAAAGTTTGGCGCAACCGCCAAAATGCGCATCTCGAATACCGTACTGAGCTACGGGAATCAGCGACCAGAATTGCCTATCGTGAATGCCGACAGCTCCCGCCTGCTGTTTGAAAGCTATACCGGCACCATGCTGACCTCAAAAGAGATCGATGGTCTGGAAATCAATGCCGGTTATTTCACGGACGAGCAGCGTAAAAGTGACGACCGCCACGACAGCGGGCTGAAGAGCCTCTCCTTCGGCGGCGCGAGCTACCAGTTCAACGACCAGTTCAGCGGCGCGCTTTACGCCTCTCACAATGAAGAGGTGATGAACAAGCAATATCTGGGCCTGAACTTCAAACAGCCGTTCAGCACCGGGCAGCAGCTGGTGCTCGACTTCAACGGTTATAACTCCCGTCTGGACCAGAGTTATGCGGACAGCCTCGACACGGGCCGCAGCAACGCTATCTGGAGCCTGGCGGCGAGCTACATCTGGGATATTCACACGTTCAAAGTGGCGTACCAGCAGAGCAGCGGCAGCACCGGCTACAACTACGGCGGCTACCGCGACCAGGGCGGCGTGGGTGATGGCGGTAACACCATCTGGCTGGCAAACTCCTACTGGTCTGATTTTAACGGCGAAGATGAACGTTCCTGGCAGGCATCCTACGGTCTGGACTTTGGTGGCCTTGGCCTGCCGGGTCTGAGCTGGACCACCGCCTACGTGCGCGGGGACAACATCAAAACCGCAGAAACCAGCAACGGCAAAGAGCACGAGTGGTTTAATCAGATCCAGTACCAGGTGCAGGATGGTCCGGCGAAGGATCTGAAACTGAAACTGCGCTATTCCGTACTGCGCGTCTCCAGCAACGCCAGCGATTATAACGTGGGTGGGGATGAGATCCGCGCTTACGTGGAATACCCGTTTAACGTCTTTTAAAGGCAATAAAAAACCTCTCCAGGGAGAGGTTTTTTTTACACCAGAAGAGGCTTATTCGCCTTTTTTGGCTGCCTGGATGTAGAGCATTTCCAGTGCCAGGGTCGCTGCGGCCAGCGCAGTGATCTCGGACTGGTCATACGCAGGCGCCACTTCCACCACGTCCATCCCGACAATGTTGAGATCCTTCAGGCCGCGCACCAGCTTGATGGCACGGTCTGAGGTCAGGCCGCCGATCACCGGCGTACCGGTACCCGGCGCAAATGCCGGATCCAGGCAGTCGATGTCGAAGGTCAGATACACAGGCATATCACCCACGATCTGCTTCACCTGCGCGAGGATGTCATCAACACCGCGATCGTTAACCTGACCCGCATCCAGCACGGTGAAGCCGTTGTCTTTGTCGAATTCAGTGCGAATACCGATCTGCACGGAGTGGTTCGGGTCGATCAGACCTTCATTCGGCGCGGTGAAGAACATGGTGCCGTGGTCAAACTCACAGCCGTTGGCGTAGGTGTCGGTGTGGGCATCGAAGTGCACCAGCGCCATTTTACCAAAGTGCTTCGCGTGGGCGCGCAGCAGCGGCAGGGTCACGAAGTGGTCGCCGCCGAAGGAGAGCATGCGCTTGCCGGCAGCCAGCAGCTTCTCGGCGTGGGCCTGCAGCTTTTCGCTCATCTCACGCGCGTCGCCAAAGGCGTACACCAGGTCACCGCAGTCCACCACGTTCAGACGCTCGCGCATGTCGAAGTTCCACGGGAAGCGGTTGTGCTCCCAGGCCAGGTTAGTGGAAACCTGACGGATCGCCGCCGGGCCATGACGCCCACCCGCACGGCCTGACGTTGCCATGTCGAACGGCACGCCGGTGATCACCCAGTCCGCATCACTGTCGTACGGCTGGAAGTTCATCGGAAGGCGTAAAAAACCAAACGCGTTAGATACCAGAGAGTTATCGTACTGATGACCTAAAGTGCTCATGTCCTGTCCTCGTATCATAGATAGACGATCGTTGCTAAAGGTGAAAAAAAATCCCTTCCGCGTCGTTAAGCCCGACGAGGAAGGGATCGTTTCATATCGTAATGCTGTATGGCGCTAAGAATAGCGCCTGAATCCATTAAATTCAAGCGACTCATAAATACAACATATATAGACAACCCATCCTATTCATCAAATAAAATCATAGCCATAAAAATATTATAATCTTTACAATCCATATATTTTCCAAGTGAATATTTAATTCATCCCACCATCTATTTCGCCCTTGTAATTCAAAGAAAAAAACACCTCATACCATATTCATACATACATAAACAGCATGAGACAGTCTCAATTCGGAATTTATTTAGTTTCATCCTGTGGTTTTCTCTTTTTTTACTCCCTACAATCCCGCCGCTTTATTAAAATTTATGTCTAAATGGAATTATCTATGAACAAATATTTAAAAATTGGTCTTTTTACCATTCTGGCGGGAGCGGGTTCTGCAGCAGCGGCAGAAGATGGCACAATTACCTTTGACGGAACGATCAGTGACGCCACCTGTATTATTACAGGCGGTGACGCACAGGGTGAATCCACCTCTCCTGATTTCACCGTGCATCTGCCAAGCGTCAGCACCACCGCGCTGGCCACTGCGGGTCAGCGCGCGGGAGACACGCCATTCTTCATTAAACTGAGCGGCTCAAATTGCACCAACAACAAAGTCGCCAGCGTCTTCTTCGAACTGGCACAGAGCACCAATATCAACACCGCGACCGGTAACCTGAAAAACACCGTTACCACGGGTGGTGCCGATAAAGTTGAAATCGGTCTGTTAGATTCCAGCAAAGCTGTTTTGGATCTGAACACCGCAAACAATAACCCGAAAACAGCGGTCATTTCGGGTAATACCGCTCGCTTCGACTACTGGGCGCAGTACGTTGCCACCGGCGGTGCGGCAACGGCCGGTAAAGTCACCACTGACGTCATTTATTCCATTAAGTACCAGTAAGACCTTTGAGCAGTGGGAGTGATCCCACTGCTTTCCCTGCCACATTTAGGAACGTTGAGCCTGATGGTCAGTAATATTCTCAAAGTAATGTTAATGGTGACATTGACGTGGTTCCCCTGCGCCAACGCCACTATACAAATTTTAACAACTCGTGTGGCATTCAATGCAAACGAGAGTGAACAAACCGTTCGCGTGAATAACCTCAGTAAAAACCCGGAGCTGGTGCAGGTCTGGCTTTCCAGCACCGACAAAACCGATGGGACGGAGAAGGAGAATCTTCCGTTCTTTATCAACCCTCCCGCTGCGCGCGTTAACGGTCAGAAAGGGAAAGTTTTCCGTATATTCCAGACAGAGGAAGCCGCAGGAAAATACCCGAAAGATCGCGAAACCCTGCTCTGGCTAAACGTACTGGATATTCCACCTGAACTGCCGGAAGAGGCGGATCGGAATCAGATAAAAATGGCGTTCCGCACGATGATCAAATTTTTCTATCGCCCTGCGGGCCTGAAAGGCAATCCCATGCAGGCGGGCGACGATCTGAAGTGGGAACTGCGTAAAGTGGCAAAGGGCTACGACGTGGTGGGAACCAATAATTCGCCTTTCCACGTGAGCATGACGAGCGTGTGGCTAACGAATGCCGACAATAAAGACATTGAGATCCCCGGTGACATGATTGTCCCTTATGGAACGCTGGTTTATCACTTTCCGCAGGTGAGCGCAGTGAGTGGACGCGGCATATTTAAATACAATTATATCACTGATTTAGGCGCATATATTAAGCGCACCTATAACTTTTAACTTTTTATACGTTCTACCTTTCGGAAGGTCAAATGTCCGCACGCCATAATAAATACAGGCTTCTCAAAAAAGCGAAAAGTACCCTTGGCCAGATAATGATTCTGGCATTGTGCATTTCAGGCCAGGTTAACGCAGAAACAGAAAAAAAAGCGGTAAACTTTTCTCGCGGCTTTATGAATTTCTATGACAGTGGATTAGACCTTAGCCAGTTCGACGGGGTAGATAAAATCCAGCCAGGTGATTACAAACTGGAAGTATTTAGCAACTTGCGGAAATTAGGAACCTGGCCCATTTCATTTATTCCGGCAAACAATACGCAGGGCGTAAATGCCTGCATGACGCCGGAAATGATTATCCGCTTTGATGTCGATACCAGCAAACTGCCGGAAAACTGGAAGACGGGCCGCTGCCTGATCCTCGAAACGCTTATCCCCGGCGCGACCGTCACCTACAACCAGGATGATGAGCGCCTGGATGTCACCGTTCCGCAGGCGATGCTGCTCAATACACCAGAGGGTTATATCAGCCCTGAACTATGGGATGACGGTGAACCTACCCTCATGGCCTCCTACGCGCTGAGTGGTTCAAGCACGCGCAACCGTGAGTTAGGTGAAACCAGCAACTATCTCTTTGGTAACCTGCAAACCGCTATGACGCTCGGTGCGTGGCGTTTTGTAACCTATGACACCCTGAACCTCGGCAATGATATTGAGGATGAAGGGGTCGATCATCTGCAGGCATTTGCCAGCCGGGGAATTGCGGCCTGGCAATCTGAAGTGGTGCTGGGCGATCTCAACACCAGCGGGGAGATGTTTGATACAACGGCTATTCGCGGCGTCAGACTCGCCACCGACGATCGCATGCTGCCGGATTCCGTGCGCAGCTATGCGCCTGTCGTTCGTGGTTTTGCCAACAGCAACGCGACGGTCACCATCAAGCAGTCCGGCAGTACCCTCTATGAAAAAGTGGTTCCCCCAGGCGAGTTTGCCATCAGCGATCTCTATGCAACGGGCTACAACGGCGATCTGGAAGTCACCGTCAAAGAGACCGATGGCACCATCAATTCCTTTACCGTCCCCTACTCCAGCGTTCCGCAGCTGCTGCGCGAAGGCTATTTTCGCTATTCGGTCACCTCGGGTGAAATCCGCAACACATTTCTTGCCGATGATCCGTGGATGACGGAAGGCACGCTTCAGTACGGTTTGCTTAATAATCTGACCGGTTACGTAGGCGCTCAAACCGCGTTTGATGGCGATTACAACGCCCTGCTGGGTGGTGTGGCTATCAATACCCCGCTGGGGGCATTAGGCCTGGACGTTACCCGCTCTTATACGAACTTTAACTCCAGCACCGGGAACGATGACTGCGGCTCACTGTGTGACATGTCCCTGCGTATCAGCCTTGCTAAAAATCTTTCCGAAACCGGGACAAATTTCAGCCTGGTGGGTTACCGCTACTCCAGTAAAAATTACTACTCGCTGTCGGATGCCGTCAGCGTGAAGCAGGCGCTGGAGCATGGTAACGACCGATATTTACCCGAACGCTATCGTGAACGCCTGGAAGCAAACATCAACCAGATGCTGCCTGCGGGTTGGGGAAGTTTCTACGTCAGTGGTTTCATCGGCAACATCTGGAACGATGAACTGGGCCGCACGGAAAAATCCAACTACGCGCTGGGATACAACAACCGGTTTGGCTCGTCGACCTGGGGCATTTCGCTTGGCCGAACCAACAATGAAGACGGTGGTCACGACGATACGATCTACCTGAGCGTATCTATGCCGCTCGGCCATCGTTATGAAAAACAGGCTCGCCTGGGAGCAAACTTTAGCTACAACAGTGATGAGGCCACCATCCGCACCTCGCTCAGCGGCTCGGCCGGCGAGCGATCGCAGTATGGCTTTAGCGGCTACTTCAGCGAGTCCAGCAGGCCAGAAACCAACTTCGGTACCAACCTGTCTTATGTGGGCGATAGCGCTTCCGGCGGCGTCGCGTTCAGCCAGTCCCTCCATAGCTTCATGGGCGGTCTGAACATGAACGGTGGCGTGGTTGTGCACCGTGGCGGTATCAATTTGACCCCAACGTTAGGCGACACCATTGGCGTGATAGAGGCCAAAGGCGCTGAAGGGGCAAGAGTTTACCCTGATTCAAATGCGGTCATTAAAGATAACGGCTACGGGATTGTCGGCTATCTGACGCCTTACAGATACAACGATGTCTTCATTGATCCAAAAGGTACATCAATGAGTGTCGATGTAGAGGATACGCGTAAGAGCATTGTGCCAACCGCCGGTGCCGCCGTGCATATCAAAATGGAAACACAGCAGAAGCAACAGACCTTTGTGCGCTTCACACATGCCTCCGGGCAAAAGATCCCCTTCGGCGCATCCATTACCGATGGTAGCAATACCACGCTCGGTATGGTCGGACAGGGTGGCCTGGCAATGCTGACCTTACCTGAACCTGGCAAGCCGATCGTTATTAAATGGAATAGTAATAAGGTGATGAACGCGTGCTCAGCAGAAGTCAATCACCTTTCTGATAACAGAAACACCCGCAACATGAATAAAGCCGCCTCCTTTAATGCAATAGATATTCTCTGCAAAGGCCTTTAACAGAAAATGAATAAATACATTACTACTCTGCTTTATCTCGTTTTATTATCCGTTTTATGGATGTTTACCCTTGAAGCAAAAGCCTCAGCGTGCAGACTCGAAGGCGTGGAAAAGGTTTTAAATATTACAGACGACATTACGTTAAACCCTGCGGATAAAGGCTCCACTGGAACGGTCTTATGGTCGAAAACGTATTCTGCACCTAACATCAAATATATCTGTGATGAATCAACGCAAACGCAGTGGCACACCGCTTACAGCCGAAATTATCTCTCTTCCTCGGTAGATAAAGTCTATACAACCGAAATTCCGGGTATCGGTATTCGGATGAAATGGCCAGCCAACGCAGGGAACACCTGGGTGCCGGGTAACTCCGGCTCTCCGGTGACCTGCAGCCCGAGCTGTTCTATCGACAACAGCACCGTATTGGTAGAGTTCGTGCAGACAGGTAATATTAATCAGGGAGAATCCGAGATCCCTGCCGGCGAAATGGTTAACGTAAAAGTCAAACCTTTGCTCACGCCAGAGGATGCGCTTCGTATTCTTACTATCAATTTCTCAGCGCCAATTAAAGTAAATACGCGTTCATGTTCCATTTATCCCTCGTCGACCAACGTCGATTTGGGGACCTACAGTATTGCCTCATTCCAGAATACGCTAAATTATCAAGGTGATAAAAAGGACTTTTCTATTACCATCACATGCCCGGAACAGGCACAAGTTGGCTTAACTTTCTCTTCCCTGATCAATACCAAATTCGCATCAATGAACGGTCTTTTGGGCGTCGAGACCGGCGAAGGCTACGCGAAAAATTTCGCGATTATGGTTTACGAAAAATCCAGCCCGTATGTCTCATCGGCCCTTGTTCTTGGAAAAGAATACCCTTTCCAGGTTTCATCCCGCTTAACTAAAAACTATCAGGCCCAGATATTCGTTCCTGCCGAGGTTAATCGCGAAAACTCATTAAGTGCTGGCAGGGTGGTCGGCGCAATTCAATACACCATGGCTTTAAGATAATTATCAAGGAGAGATTCGTGCTTCAGCGTTTTTCAAAATATGCACTTTTATTAGTGCCGTTCATTCCTGTGGCTCACGCTACGGCGGCACTCCCTGGTCAGCAAAATAAACAGGAACTGGATCGTCTCGAAAGACAAACCAGCCAGGCATTAATAGAAGAAGCCAAGCGGACCGAGCAGTTAATCCAGCAACAAAAAAAAATGCGCGAAGCCGGAGATGAAACCCTGGCCAGCAGCGACTCGAACTGGAAATTTCAGGTCAATCATATTGTCATCCTTGATGATACGCAGTTTGACAACTCACCGCAGCGTCAGGCGATTATCGATCGCTATGAGGGCAAAATGCTCGGTCGAACAGAAATATTTGAACTGGCCAAAGAACTGACCGATTTTTATATTTCTCGTGGTTATGCCACGACGCTGATTGGTGTTGAGCCCGGTAATATCAAAACGGGCACACTCTCTCTGCGGGTGATGTGGGGAAAAATACACGATCTTAAGGTTAACGGGCAAGCGCCGTCCTTCCGTGAACGCACGCGCATGTTCACTGCCTATCCTTTTGCGAAAGACAAGATTCTGAACATGCAGGATGTCGATCAAATGGTCGAAAACCTGCTGCGCGTTTACCCTAACGACAATATTGAAATTCAACCGTCTGTTATAAACAGCTATTCCGATCTTAATCTGCTGCACGTGCCTGCATTCCCTCTTTCGGTCACCGCGGGTCTTAACAACTCTGGCTTTAAGGCTGACGGCTGGCAGCAGTATTATGGCAGCGTAACCGCTAAAAACATTGCCGGCATCAATGATATTTTCAACGTTTATTATTCATGGAATAACCTGAAGAATAACCAGGATAATCAGGATTCGTGGTCAACGAGTTACAGCATCCCACTGGGTTATTGGTCGTTTGACGCGCTTTATTACAAATCCAGCTACGACAAAACGCTTGCCGGCAATAACGCCAGCTACGCTTCTGACGGAGATTCTGACCGTGCTTCTCTGCGTGTCAGCCGCATGCTCGGCCGTAACGCCACGGGTAAAACCAGCTGGTGGGCAAAAGTTGAAAGACGTAATAGCAACAACAGCATTGAAAACCAGCGTATAGACGTCAGCTCTAAAACCTATACCTCGATTTCGTCGGGCGCTACCTGGGTCGGCGCTCTGATGAACGGCTGGTTCTATGGCGATGTGGGCGTGACGGCAGCGGTTCCCTGGTTTGGTTCCGCCTGGAAAAACGATGCCGACCTTAAAGGGTTTGACCTTGATTACGTCAAGTACAACGGCATTGCCAGCTGGACGCGTCCGCTTTTTCAGTCTGGCCGTTTAGGTGGCGTGTATGAACTCAACGCAGGGTTCCAGTACACCCCGAACGTACTGGTTAGCGATGCAAAATTAACGCTGGGCGATGAATTCACCGTACGCGGCTTCAAGGACGATAGCCTGCTGGTTGATAGCGGCGGCTGGATCGCCAATACCCTGCAGTTTCCATTCGATGTTGGCGTCGGCGGTATCTATCAGCTTATTCCCTATGTAGGTTATGACCTGGGCTTTGCCAAAGATAATTGCCCTAAAGGCGTCAACGTATGTGATAGCCAATTCATGATGGGTGGCTCTGTCGGGATTAAAGCTACCGGTAGCCATTTTTCAACGTATGTCCTCGCGGGCTGGCCTATAAAAAAACCAGATTCACTGGAAGAGAATACCGTCGATAACACGGTCGTTTATTACAAGATGGAAGTAACGTTCTAATTTAAGGAATTTTTATGAGCAATAATAAAACCTCAAAAACGAAGCTAACCGCAGGGAATTTGCATAAACACCTTTGCCCACTTTTTATTTCAATAGCGGGTATTCTCGCAGCTAATGCCGAAGCCGCAACGGTGCCGGATGCCAGCCAGAGTAAAGGGCCAACAATGGGTCAGGCGGCTAACGGCACGCCAGTCGTGAATATCACCGATCCGAATGCGAAAGGCGTCTCGCATAATAAATTCGACCAGTTTAACGTTGATAAAAATGGCCTTATTTTTAACAACAGCATGCAGGATGGTGTGTCTAAGATCGGGGGTTACACGGTTAAAAACGCCCAGCTTGAGCATGAAGCAAAAGCAATTATCAGTGAAGTGACGGGAGCCCAGGCGTCCTATATTAACGGGACGATGGAAGTCTTCGGCAGAAAAGCGGACGTGATCGTTGCTAACCAAAACGGTATTAGCGTTAACGGCGCCACCACCATTAATGCCAACAGCCTGACGCTGAGTACCGGTAAGGTGCAGATGAAAGAGGACGGCAACTATAAACTAGCTGTTGAAAAAGGCACCGTGTCTCTCACAGGACAAGGCATTTCTACCGAAGGGCTAAGCTACTTCGACATTGTCAGCCGAAGTGCAAAACTGGAAGGTGAAATTGCCGGCCAGGCGGACGTTAAGGTAGTTGCCGGGCAGAACGATTACGATCTCTCCAGCCGCCAGCACACGACTCGCGCCACGGGTGACGGCCATACGCCGGATGTCGCGATTGACGGTCGGGCGATGGGGTCAATGTACGGTGGTAAAATTCAACTTATCAGCACCGAATCCGGCGCAGGCGTCCGTCATGAGGGCAGTATTATTGCCACGGGTGACATTGAGATCAGTGCGAACGGCGACGTGACGCTGACAGGTTTACGCAGCGATAAAAATGTCACTGTCAGCGGCAACAATATTGCCCTGAACAAAAACAGCAGCGGCACCGGAAGTACAGAAGCGCAAAATAATATTATCCTGCATGCGCTCTCTGGCATGACGGTGAATAACGACGTTATCTCCCGTAACGGCACGATCCGAATTGATGCCTCAACCCTGCTGCAAAATACGGCTGCTATCATTGCGCAAAACAGTGCCACAACAGCGGTACCCGCCATTCAGATTAATGTTGCCGGGCAGTACACCCTTTCCGGAAAACTAAAAGCGCTGGATGCTAACGGCGCTGTCATTTCCGGTGGCGTCGTGACGTTAAAAAATGGCGATTTTGTCGTCATCCAGAATGGCCAGCAGGTGCCCTTCAGCACCCTCGTCTCCGATGCGGAGATCGTCAGCAACAGTGGTAATGTCAACATCACCGCGGGCAGCATGACTAACAATGAAGGCGTTATTCTCGCGAAGAAAGGGACGCTGCAGTTCAACCTGACCGGTGCGTTTGAAAACAAGGGTTCCGTCAGCGCCACAGGGGATATCTGGATTGCATCAGGTTCAATGAAGAACAATGGCATCCTGTATGCCAGCAACGCCCAGACGCTGTCTGTCGGCCATCTCGACAACGCAGGCCGCCTCTACGCGGATAAAAACCTGGTTATGACCGCCAGCGCCCTGAACAACAGTGGTCATATTGGCGCTAATAGCGGTGAGATGCGCATTAAGGTCAACGGTGAGGTTTCAAACAGCGGCACCCTGAGCGGTAACGATGCGCTGATCTTCATTGATGCCGACGGCAACATCGTCAACGACGGCACCATTGCCAGCAACAAGCATGACGTGACGCTGGCATCCGGCGGCGACACGCTCAGCAATACCGGACGTATTGCAGGACGTAATGTCTCCACCCAGACCCGTAAAGCCAGTGCAAACGTCAGTAACAGCGGCACCATCAGTGCCAGCGAGAAACTGACCATCGCAACCGCGAATCTGAAAAACCAGGCCGGCACGCTGAGTGCGACCACTGACATGCAGCTTGATGTCAAAAAAGAGCTACAGAATAGTCAAAAAGGCAGCATTATTGCCGGGAAGAACCTCACCATAAAGGGTGACGGCGCGCTGGCAGTACACAATGACGATGGGCTGATCCAGGGCGATAATATCAATGCCAGCGGAATTTCCACCCTCTCTAACACCCATGACGCGCTGATCGCGGCAAGAGAAAACCTCTCCGTTACAGCGACATCGTTGCTTAACGACGCCTCAACCATTCAGGCCGGTAGCCTGACGCTCGATCGCGTCAGCACCGTCGATAACCTTAACGCCGCCACGCTGTATGCCAGCAAGACGCTGCAACTTACCCATCTCAACACGCTGAATAACACCGGCAGTTTTGTGATTTCTGACGGCACGCTGTCACTGTCCGATGTGAACACCCTCAATAACACTGAAGGTGCAACGCTATTCGGTGCTGGAAATACCACGCTGAGAAACGTAGGTACCCTTAATAACAGCGGCGCATCGATGATTAAATCGGATAATGCGCTCTCGATCGCGACGACCACGACGCTTAATAACAGCAGTGATGCAGTGATTGCCTCTGAGGGCAATCTGAATATCAGCGGCGTGAAGACGTTAAACAACCGCTCGGTGATTATCGGCAATGGCAATATCGCGATCGATGCCGTTGAGGAGCTGAAAAACGACGGTGTGGTTCAGGCAGGTCTGGATCTGATTATTCGCAACGTCAAAAACCTGGCCAACACAGGTGAAGGGCATGTTTTAGCTGCACTGCGTAACCTGACGATTGAAGACGTTGAGTCGCTCATCAACAGCGACGGCGCGGTCATCTCCGCCAATATGCAGACGGTGCTGAACGCCATCGGCGTTCTGACCAACCGCACGGCCGGTGTCATTCAGGCTGTAAACGGCCCGCTGGAGATTGTCGCCAACACGTTGAGCAACATTGGCAGCCTCACCGCAGAGGACGGGCAGCAGTCGGTGTCCACTCTCGTGGCGGGCGGCGACATTACGATCAATGCGCAAAACATGCTTAACACCGAACAGGCGGTGATTGTGTCGACGCAGAGCGATCTGTCAGTTAATGTCGCTAATAATCTGATCAACGCCAATGCAGCGGTACTATCGGGTGCCAACAATACGAACCTTAACGTAGCGGGCGGGACGATTAGCAACGAAAAAAATGCCCTGATCGCCGGGAATAACATCACGATTAATGCCTCGCAGCTGAATAATCATGATTCCGGCACGACCTCTGCCAGAAACGACCTCAACATCCATACCGGTTCATTCAATAACATCAATGGCATCCTCGAAGCGGGTCATGATTTATTGCTCAAGGTAAAAGACTCCATCGCGCTGAATGACAATAACCGCAGTATTCGTGCAGGTCATGATATGACGCTCAGCACGGAAGGTACGCTGTTCAACAACACCATGATGGAAGCCATCGGCAACCTGACGCTCCAGGCAGACGGTAAGGTGATCAACAGCAAGTCTGTGGTCACGGGGGGTGATTTACGCATCAACGCTAATGAGGTAATGAACAACAGCAACAGCCTGCTCTGGTCGTCAGGGAAGATGGATATTAATGCCCACGACGGTGCCTTTGTTAACGACTATAACGGTAACGTGCTGAGCATGGGTGACATGTCGCTCATCGCGAAAACGATTATCAACTCCGCCGGGATCATTCGCTCCGAACAGAACATCAATATTGATGCGGCCTCTCTGGAAAACCAGAGCACCTATACGGGTGGCACCATTTCGCAAACCCAAACGCAGGATGCCGTGGGTCAATGGGCCGGTATTGATAATGTGATGACGCAGGTCAGGATTACCACGGTTCTGCACATCCCGGTTCTGGCGTCAGATATCGCTATGAGTAAGCTCGGCGAAATCAGCGCCGGGAAAGATATTAATATTAACCAGCGCGGCATTTTCGACGAAAAAGAGGTTAAAAATAACGGCGGCCTGATCCAGGCGGGACGTGATATCACCATCACGGGTAATCTGCTGAACTCGCCAACCTATACCTCCGAATCCATGTATGACTATCTGAATCTCATCCTTGAGCAACCGATAGTACTGACCGACTACTGGAAGGTGGCAGCAGAGCACTACACGACGCTGACCTTCAACTCGCTCTATCAATACCTTGATTTCATCTTTGGTGACGGCGCACCTGCAACCAAAAGCGGTACCCAGGATCCAAACAGAGAGCGTAGCTATAAATCGCTTCTCGACGCCGCGAATGACTCAACCCAGCTCAACTACGTCATGAGCAAAGTGTTTGGTGAAACGTGGAATTCGCAAGATTACGCGACCCTGAACACGGCATGGCATAACCTGGTAAGCAATGACACCAGCATTACCCCTCTGAAGACGAATATGATCTACTTCGTGCCTTCAGAAAAAGGTGAAATCACGGCGGGTCGTAACTTTACGCACAATGGCGGCACGCTGGATAACGGCCTGGCTAACGCTGGCACAATCAAAGAAAACGCCAAAATTGAGAATATCGACGTGGGTGACTACACCATCGACACCGCCGTCGCGGGCTATGATGTTGCCATCAATACCAAAAAGCTGAATGAACTGGCCATGGGGATCAGCCCACCGCCGACCATCAAGGATTTGGTCTCTCTGCCGGGCATGTTTGAAGTCACTGACGAATTCAAAAAAGCCTCTGAGGCGGCGAAAAACGGTACCGAATACAGCGGCCCGGCCAACCACATCATTCCGATTTTCGAAACGCGCCCGGAAATGATCGATCAGAGCAAGTACAGCGGCTCTGACTACTATTTCGACAAGGTGGATTACACTACCACCGAAACCGTTAACGTCATTGGCGATAACTACTTTATCTCCGAACTGATTCGTCGAGAGATCAGCCGCTCCGTAGGCAGCATGTTTGCGATACGAGACGGTCTTGAAGGCGATGCGCTGGTACAAAACCTGATGGATAACGCCGGTATTGCGGCGAAAAACAGCGATCTAAATCTGGTGGTGGGGCAGCCTCTGAGCGAAGAGCAGCGCAATGGGCTAACCCAGGATATCGTCTGGTTCGTGAGCCAGAACATCAAAGGGACGGAAGTGCTGGTGCCGGTGGTCTACCTTTGCCCTGAAACCCTTAGCCAGCTGGCTAACGGTGATATCAGTAAAGGCACAGCGTCCATTGCAGCCGGAAATAGCCTTTCAGTTGATGCCACCGCCATTAACAACGTGAACGGTACCCTCTCCTCTAAGGGTGACGTCACGCTGAAATCCAAAGGGGATATTAACAACATCAGCAATGCGACAGATGCTGGCATCTCGGCGGGCGGTAACGTCTCAATGACGTCGGAAAATGGCAGCATTGCCTCAAACGGCGCGGCAGTGAACGCCGGTGGCGACATTGACATGAAGGCTGAAAAGGGCGACATCACCCTGACCGCATCTGTCGGACACGGCGAAGACGGCAAGCAGAAGATTCATGCGCACGATGATGGCGTCACCGCAGGCGGCAGTATCAACATGCAGGCGAAAACCATCACTTCCAACGCGGCTGATATTACGGCAGGCCAGGACGTGAATATGAAGGCGAGCGAAGGTGACGTCACCTTCAACGACCTGCATCAGATTGATTCTAACCGTACCATCAATACCGAGATCAACGGTCTGTCCAGCTATACCACCACCGACACCAAAACGGTGACCGGCGAAGCTATCGGCGCAACCGTCAAGGCTGGCGGCAATGTGCAGATTGATGCCAGCAAGAATGTGGTCATCGAAGGCGGCAGCATTGACGCGAAAAGCGGCTCCATCAACGCGGCAGAAAACGTTGAGATAAAGACGTCTGAAAACGTGTCCGCTGAGGAACACACCACACAGTCTCGCCAGTTTGTTGCTGAGGCCGGCATCAGCGGCGCCGGTAAATCCGCCTCGGCTTCCTACGGCAAAAACGACGGCACCACAAAAAATACCACCTCTGGCGACTACACCAGCGCAGGCGGTAATTCTGAAACCTCCGCGATTGGTGCCAAACCGGGCCGCGCACCGATCACCGATACTGCCGGTTTCAAGGTGGGTATGGAAGACACAACCGATACCGTGTCGACCCAGAGCAAGCAGAACACCAACGCGTCCATTAATTTTACCGATTCCGGTTCCGTAAATGCAGGAAAAACGGCGGATATTGGCGGCGCTGACCTCTCCGCCGGAGATAAGCTCAGCATTAACGCGAAGGATGTCGCAAGCACCAAATACGAGGATGAAACCAAAACCACCGTCACACATAAAGACCGCTTTGTCGGTGTTTCAGGTGAGGCCCACAGTGCGGTAGTTGATGCGATCGACAAAACCGGGAATCTCATTGATAAATCGCAGCAAGGCCAGTCGATTAACAGCGGAACCACCACGGCGGAAGTGCTGGGCGATGTGTCCAACATCATGCTAAACGATCTTGCTGGCGGCTCCGTCACTTTCGGCGGGAACACGACAAAAACGAAAGAAACGCGCACCGCAACGGCGGAGAATACCACCAATATTAATGCTAAAAACGTCAGCATTAATTCGACCAACGATACCACGCTCAACGGCGTGAACGTGAACTCGCAGAATACGGAGATCAATGCGGGTGGTAATGTGGACATTAACGCAGCGAAATCAACGACCTCTTACACCAATGAAACCGAAAAACACAAAGGCGGCCTTACCGCAGGCGTGGGAGTGGATATAACCGGCGCAAGCGGCGGTATTTCAGTCGATTACAACGGCAGTACGGAACACGGCTCGGGTAACTCTACGTCGTATAAGAACAGTACTATCAACGGCAACACGGTGACAGTGAACGCTGGCGGTGATATGAACATGAAGGGCGCTAACATCGATGCAGAAAAAGCGGATGTTAACGTTGCAGGCGATATGAATATCACCTCCGTGCAGAATACCGAGCACACCGAAAGCAGCCGCGGTAACTGGGGCGCTTCTGTGGGCATCTCCGTCTCGGCAGCGGGCATCATCCCGAACGCGTCCGTCAACGGGGGCGGCGGCTCTGAAAGTTACGATTCGTCTAAAACAGCGAAGCAATCCGGTATCAATACCAGCGGCGAGCTGAATGTGAAAACCGGAGGCGACCTCAATATGACCGGGGCTAATCTGGTATCTCAGGATGGCACCGGATCGGTGAACGTTGCGGGTGATATCAATGCGAAAACGCTGGAAGACCACGTTGAGCAGGATGGTCTGTACGGCGGTGGCGGCATTGGCCTGAGCAATGGCGTAGTGCCTTCCGGTAACATCTACGTCGACACCGTGGATGAAATTCACTACAACGAAACGCAGAAATCCACTATCGCCGTGGGTGACACCACCAGTGCGGCAGTGAATGGCGATCTCAATACCCATAAAGATGAAATGTCGGTTGTCACGCGTGATGAGAAAGAAGCAGGAAATAACATTTCCTACACGCTTGCCGATCCGGGGATTCGTAAGAAGAAGAAAAGCGGCGCTGACGCAGACAGCGATACTCCAGCGAAGCCGGATGACGGCCATACGGACGATGGCGGCTGCCCTCAGAAGTGTACGCCGACTAAGCCAGGCTCAACGCAGCAGCAGACGACAACCACGACGCGTACAACGTCTGATTCTCAGCATATGACGATTGAGAAAACGACGGCGACAACGACCTCCACGTCCGCCTCTTCGGTGGTCCATAAGGAGGCCGTCGCGTCTGAAACCGCACGCAGTGAAGCCGTGCCAAACGTTGCGCCGTCAACGTCCCAGCCGCTGACGCCAAAAGCGAAACCAGAGGCCGCAACGGTTACACCAAAAGCGAAACCAGAAGCCACAACGGTTACGCCAAAAGCGAAACCAGAAGCCACAACGGTTACGCCAGTGAAGAAATGGGCCGTACCGGAAACTAACTATCCGGTGCTCTCTCCGGGCTCTGCAACGGGTAAAACCGGTAAAGACATGCCGAAAACACCGGACCACAGGAAGTGGAATGGCGACATGACCAACGGCGTTGCGCCATCCAGCAACACCAAAGGCGATGACGTCAAGCTCTCGCCGGGTTCGTCCACCGGTCAGACCGGGATGGATATGCCGAAAACGCCGGAACACAAGCAGTGGAATGGCGACATGACCAACGGCGTTGCGCCATCCAGCAACACCAAAGGGAATGACGTTAAGCTTTCTCCGGGGTCGTCCACCGGTCAGACCGGGATGGACATGCCGAAAACGCCAGAACACAAGAAGTGGAATGGCGACATGAGCAAAGGTGCGATGAACGCGCGTCCACAGTGGAAGGCGTTGCAAATCGATCGACCGATTGATATCTATGCTCCGGTAACCATTACCTTCACCGACGAGCAGTACAGCTAAAACAAAAGGGTCTGACTTTCGTCAGACCCTTTTTTAACGCCCCTTTCGAACGTTATTCGTCTTCCAGATACGTATATCCGTACAGACCCGCTTCAAACTCTTCCAGGAACTGCTGCTGCAGCGCATCGTCCAGCCCGGTGTTTTTCACCTGGTCGCGGAACTGCGTGAGCAGGGTTTTCGGATCCAGCTGAACGTATTCCAGCATGTCCGCCACGGTATCCCCTTCGTCAGACAGCTCAACTTCCACGCTGCCGTCAGGGAAGACAAACACGTCAACCGCCTCGGTATCGCCGAACAGGTTGTGCATGTTGCCGAGGATCTCCTGATACGCGCCGACCATAAAGAAGCCCAGCATTGGCGGGTTCTCCGGGTCGTATTCCGGCATTGGCATCGTCGTGGCGATACCGTCGCCGTCCACGTAGTGGTCGATAGCGCCGTCAGAGTCGCAGGTGATGTCCAGCAGCACCGCGCGACGCTCCGGGGCGTGATTCAATCCTTCCAGCGGCAGAACCGGGAACAGCTGATCGATACCCCAGGCATCCGGCATCGACTGGAACAGCGAGAAGTTGACGTAAATCTTATCCGCCATACGCTCCTGCAACTCGTCGATTATCGGACGGTGGGCGCGGTTGCTCGGGTCGAGCTGCTTCTGCACTTCATGGCACATATTCAGATAGAGCTGCTCTGCCCACGCGCGCTCCTGCAGGCTGAAGGTGCCTGAAGAGTAGCCGACGTGAATGTCGTGCAGATCCATCTGGCTGTCGTGCAGCCATTCGCGCAGGGAACGGCGCGTGCCCGGCTCGTGCATCTCCTGCCAGGTTTCCCACATGCTTTGCAGGGAACGCGGGGCATCGTCTGCCGGCGGCGTCGCTTCGGTGGTTTCGCTGCGCTCAACGCCGATAATGTTAGAGACCAGCACCGTATGGTGCGCGGTCACCGCGCGACCGGATTCGGTAATCACCGTCGGGTGCGGCAGGCCGTTCTCTTCACAGGCGTCGCCGATCGCCCAGATGATGTTGTTCGCGTATTCGTTCAGGCCGTAGTTCACGGAACAATCAGATTGTGAGCGGGTCCCTTCATAGTCCACGCCCAGGCCGCCGCCCACGTCGAAGCACTGAATATTCACGCCAAGCTTGTGCAGCTCAACGTAGAAACGCGCCGATTCACGCACGCCGGTGGCGATATCGCGAATGTTGGCCATCTGCGAGCCGAGGTGGAAGTGCAGCAGCTGAATGCTGTCCAGACGGCCACGCTCGCGCAGAATTTCTACCAGCTGCAGCACCTGGTTGGCCGCCAGGCCGAACTTGGATTTTTCACCGCCGGAGGACTGCCATTTTCCGGAACCCTGTGACGCCAGACGCGCACGCACGCCAAGGCGCGGCACCACGTTCAGACGCTCGGCCTCTTCCAGCACGATGGCGATTTCAGTCATCTTCTCGATAACCAGATAGACCTTGTGGCCCATCTTCTCGCCAATCAGCGCCAGACGAATGTATTCACGGTCTTTATAGCCGTTACAGACGATCACTGAACGGGTCATCCCCGCATGCGCCAGCACGGCCATCAGTTCGGCTTTGGAACCTGCCTCCAGCCCCAGCGGCTCGCCGGAGTGGATCAGCGATTCAATCACGCGGCGGTGCTGGTTTACCTTGATCGGGTAAACCAGGAAGTAGTCGCCTTTATAGCCGTAGGATTCACGCGCGCGTTTGAACGCGGCGTTAATCGAACGCAGGCGATGTTGCAGGATCTGCGGGAAGCAGAACAGTGCAGGCAAACGCTGGCCCTGAGCCTCACGGGCTTTCACCAGTTTGGCGAGATCCACGCGCGCTTCAGGGACGTCCGGATCCGGGCAGACGCTGATGTGGCCCAGTTCGTTGACGTCGTAGTAGTTATTGCCCCACCAGGCAATATTGTAAGTGCGCAGCATCTTGCTGGCTTCCTCGGAGCTCATCGCAACCTCCTGCATAGAACGTAGTACACCCTGTTCGCCCGCTGACGAAGGCGAAAAAGAAGACATGTCGTCAGACATAGCGAACCTCAACTCTTTGTATTAAGTGTAAAACAGTTGACTACTATCGCAGCGTTATACGGCGATAACAACCCATAAACGGCTCCGTTTCCCAGCAGAGTATGCTGAAATCCAGACCGTGCGACCGGTTTCTTATTCATATCATTGTAAAACACGTATCCGAACTCTGTATGACAAGGTTCGGCGAAACCACGAGAAAACTCTTGTATTAACAAGAGCGCCCTTGTTCAGTTTTCACAAAGCGTGACCGGCCCTGGAATCCTGAGAAGCGCCGAGATGGGTATAACATCGGCAGGTTTGCAGACTAGAAATGCGGGTTGCGGGAATCAAATGCGCGCCAGAACGGCTGCGCTGAATTAGCGGAAAACGATGGTTCATTATCTCGTATCACCTCCACGGCCGCCTCTGCTGAAACGGACCCCAAGCCAAAGCTAAAAGTTCACTGCTTTACCCGGCTGGAAGTGGCGACACGATGAGTTCATCGAGCGCTTATTTTATATGAGCCGCGCGCCGCGTTTTATACCGAGAAGGGGGCTAAAAAGCAAAACAAAAATGCGCGTGTTGCCAGCACCGTCAGGAATTTTTGCCAGCAGCAATTTCAACTGAGTGAGAGATGAGTCAAAAAAAACTGGAAATCGGGTGAAGAAGTGACCTAAAATAGCCATCCAGATGTTAATCCATCTATACTGATTAACACTCATACTGCCAGTGTCAAAAACCTGCAGGCCTTGGTAGAATTATCTCCTTTGGCTATTCCACACAGCAGCTTGAGCTAACCAAATTCCTCTTAGGTGAAATAAAACATGGCAAAACACCTGTTTACGTCCGAGTCCGTATCAGAAGGACATCCTGATAAAATTGCTGACCAAATCTCCGATGCGGTGCTGGATGCGATCCTCGCGCAGGATCCAAAAGCACGCGTCGCGTGTGAAACCTATGTCAAAACCGGCATGGTTCTGGTTGGCGGTGAGATCACCACCAGCGCATGGGTTGATATCGAAGAGATCACCCGTAACACGGTGCGTGAGATCGGTTATGTGCATTCTGATATGGGCTTTGATGCCAACTCCTGCGCGGTACTGAGCGCAATTGGCAAACAGTCTCCAGACATCAACCAGGGCGTTGACCGTGCCGATCCGCTGGAACAGGGCGCGGGCGACCAGGGCCTGATGTTCGGCTATGCAACCAACGAAACCGACGTGCTGATGCCAGCGCCGGTCACCTACGCACACCGTCTGGTGCAGCGTCAGGCTGAAGTGCGTAAAAACGGCACCCTGCCGTGGCTGCGCCCGGATGCGAAGAGCCAGGTCACCTTCCAGTACGACGACGGTAAAATTGTCGGTATTGACGCGGTGGTTCTGTCTACCCAGCATGCCGAAGATATCGATCAGAAATCCCTGCAGGAAGCAGTGATGGAAGAGATCATCAAGCCGGTTCTGCCAACCGAATGGCTGAGCAGCGCCACCAAATTCTTCATCAACCCGACCGGACGCTTTGTTATCGGCGGCCCAATGGGTGACTGCGGCCTGACCGGTCGTAAAATCATCGTTGATACCTACGGCGGCATGGCGCGTCACGGTGGCGGTGCATTCTCCGGTAAAGATCCATCAAAAGTGGACCGTTCTGCAGCGTACGCGGCACGTTATGTGGCGAAAAACATCGTTGCTGCCGGCCTGGCTGACCGCTGTGAGATTCAGGTTTCCTACGCCATCGGCGTGGCTGAACCCACCTCCATCATGGTGGAAACCTTTGGTACTGAGAAAGTGCCTTCAGAACAGCTGACCCTGCTGGTGCGCGAGTTCTTCGACCTGCGCCCATACGGCCTGATTCAGATGCTGGATCTGCTGCACCCAATCTACAAAGAAACCGCTGCATACGGTCACTTTGGTCGTGAACATTTCCCATGGGAAAAAACCGACAAAGCCGCCCTGCTGCGTGAAGCTGCCGGTCTGAAGTAATCGACTGACATCGCTTTTAAAAGGCCAGCCTTCGGGCTGGCCTTTTGCATTTGTGCGATCATCCTTGCCCGGCGGCGCTTCGCTTGCACGGGCCTACGAGTTTTGGGCATTTGTAGGCCGGGTAAGGCGCAGCCGCCACCCGGCTGAAAGGTGTACCCTTTGGAACCGATTACACCGCACCGGTACCCCTCCGCTTTCAGAATATTCTCTTTGCATGATCGCCATTCTTCTGCTGTTACATTCCCTTTCAGTTAAGTCTGAAATATCTCCTTTCGCGATGCGCCTCACTTCATTTACCTCTATATTTTCAAAGCTTTAATTTTATTTACGGTTGCACACGAGTGTAACCGATTACACCTATGTGATTAATCTCACATATTTTTACGGGTCGCTCACCTACCCTTACCATCAATAAAACTGATAACCCAACTGGAGGGCATAATGCCTGACAATAAAAAACAGGGGCGTACGTCCAATAAGGCGATGACATTCTTCGTCTGTTTCCTCGCCGCCCTGGCAGGATTACTTTTTGGCCTGGATATCGGCGTGATTGCCGGTGCATTACCTTTCATCACTGACGAGTTCCAGATTAGCGCTCACACCCAGGAATGGGTGGTCAGCTCCATGATGTTCGGTGCGGCCGTTGGGGCCGTCGGCAGCGGCTGGCTCTCCTTCAAACTCGGACGTAAAAAGAGCCTGATGATTGGCGCGATCCTGTTCGTGGCCGGCTCACTCTTCTCCGCTGCTGCACCTAACGTTGAGGTCCTGCTGGTTTCCCGCGTGCTGCTCGGTCTGGCCGTGGGCGTGGCGTCCTATACCGCCCCACTGTATCTGTCGGAAATCGCGCCGGAGAAAATCCGCGGCAGTATGATTTCGATGTACCAGCTGATGATCACCATCGGTATTCTCGGTGCATATCTTTCCGATACCGCGTTTAGCTACAGCGGCGCATGGCGCTGGATGCTCGGCGTGATCATCATCCCTGCGGTTCTGCTGCTGATTGGCGTCTTCTTCCTGCCGGACAGCCCGCGCTGGTTTGCTGCAAAACGTCGCTTCCACGATGCCGAACGCGTGCTGATGCGCCTGCGCGATACCAGCGCGGAAGCGAAAAACGAGCTGGAAGAGATCCGCGAAAGCCTGAAGGTCAAACAGTCCGGCTGGGCGCTGTTTAAAGAGAACAGCAACTTCCGCCGGGCGGTGTTCCTCGGCGTACTGCTGCAGGTGATGCAGCAGTTCACGGGGATGAACGTCATCATGTACTACGCGCCCAAAATCTTTGAGCTGGCGGGTTACACCAACACCACCGAGCAGATGTGGGGGACCGTCATCGTGGGTCTGACCAACGTGCTGGCGACCTTTATCGCCATCGGTCTGGTGGACCGCTGGGGACGTAAGCCAACCCTGACGCTGGGCTTCCTGGTGATGGCGGCCGGTATGGGCGTCCTCGGTACCATGATGCATGTGGGCATTCACTCCCCAACCGCCCAGTACTTTGCGGTAGGCATGCTGCTGATGTTTATCGTCGGGTTTGCCATGAGCGCCGGTCCGCTGATCTGGGTGCTGTGTTCTGAGATCCAGCCGCTGAAAGGGCGTGATTTTGGTATCACCTGCTCTACCGCAACGAACTGGATTGCCAACATGATCGTCGGCGCAACGTTCCTGACCATGCTCAACACTCTGGGTAATGCCAATACCTTCTGGGTCTACGCCGGTCTGAACATCTTCTTTATTGTGCTGACTATCTGGCTGGTTCCGGAAACCAAACACGTTTCGCTGGAACATATTGAACGTAACCTGATGAAAGGTCGCCCGCTGCGCGAAATCGGCGCCCACGACTGATCCTCTTACGGGAGGCGCCTCTTGCGCCTCCCCGCTTCCCGCTTTATGCTCTGCCCCTATGAAAGCTCCCCGTCTCCCCATCGCCATTCAGCAAGCCGTTATGCGCAGCCTGCGGGAAAAACTCGCGCAGGCGAACCTGAAGCTTGGTCGCAATTACCCTGAACCTAAACTCGTCTACCAGCAGCGTGGCACCTCGGCCGGTACCGCCTGGCTGGAATCCTATGAGATCCGCCTGAACCCGGTTCTGATGATGGAAAACCAGCAGGCGTTTATTGATGAGGTGGTGCCGCACGAGCTGGCGCACCTGCTGGTGTGGAAACACTTCGGACGCGTAGCCCCCCACGGCAAGGAGTGGAAGTGGATGATGGAAGCGGTGCTCGGCGTTCCGGCGCGCAGAACCCATCAGTTCGAGCTGGAATCGGTGCGCCGCAATACCTTCCCCTACCGCTGTCAGTGTCAGCAGCACCAGCTTACCGTCCGCCGCCATAATCGCGTGGTGCGCGGCGAGGCAACCTACCGCTGCGTGAAATGCGGCGAGCCGCTGGTGGCGGAATAATTATCTGAACGTTCAGGAACTTTCCTGATCTGACTGATTGCATACAGGAACAACATTCGTTACGTTGCGGGCTCGTTTTGACACGGAGTGTAAGATGTCCCGTAATTTTTCTCTCGCGGTCGCCTTTCTGACGACGGCGCTCTCAGGCCACGCCCTGGCCGACGGTATCAACAGTTTCTCTCAGGCCAAAGCGGCCGGTGTAAAGGTCAACGCTGACGTACCGGGCGATTTCTACTGCGGCTGTAAAATTAACTGGCAGGGTAAAAAAGGGGTCGTTGACCTTGAGTCCTGCGGCTACAAGGTGCGTAAAAACGAAAACCGCGCCAGCCGTATTGAATGGGAACATGTCGTTCCGGCATGGCAGTTTGGCCACCAGCGCCAGTGCTGGCAGGATGGCGGACGTAAAAACTGCGCCAAAGATCCGGTTTACCGCCAGATGGAAAGCGACATGCATAACCTGCAGCCCGCGGTGGGCGAAGTGAACGGCGATCGCGGCAACTTCATGTACAGCCAGTGGAACGGTGGCGAAGGTCAGTACGGCCAGTGCGGTATGAAGATTGATTTTAAAGAGAAAGTCGCCGAGCCCCCTGCCCGCGCGCGCGGCAGCATTGCCCGCACCTATTTCTATATGCGCGACCGTTACGATCTCAACCTCTCCCGCCAGCAGACCCAGTTGTTCAACGCCTGGGACAAGCAGTACCCGGTGACGGAGTGGGAATGCCAGCGCGACGAGCGTATCGCCAGAGTCCAGGGGAATCACAACCCTTACGTCCAGCGGGCTTGCCAGGCGCAAAAGAGCTAACCTACACTACGGCAATTCGCTTATATCGCATGACACATGGAATTTCTGACTATGCGCATTCCCCGCATTTACCATCCTGAACTGATTACCGCAGGCCGTGAAATCGCCCTGTCTGATGACGCCGCCAACCACGTTGGCCGCGTGCTGCGCATGGGCACCGGCCAGGCAATACAATTGTTCGACGGCTCTAACCAGGTTTTCGACGCGGAAATCACGCGGGCGGATAAAAAAAGCGTACACGTGAACGTCCTGCGTGGTGAAGTGGATGACCGGGAATCACCGCTGCATATCCATCTGGGCCAGGTGATGTCGCGCGGCGAGAAAATGGAGTTCACGATTCAGAAATCCATTGAACTGGGTGTAAGCCTCATTACGCCACTTTTTTCTGAGCGCTGTGGCGTTAAACTGGATGCGGAACGTCTGAACAAAAAGATCCAGCAGTGGCAGAAAATTGCCATCGCGGCTTGCGAACAGAGTGGCCGCAACCGTATTCCGGAGATCCGCCCGGCGATGGATCTGGAGGAGTGGTGTGCAGAAGAGGACAGTGGGCTGAAGCTCAATCTTCATCCGCGCGCCAGCGCCAGCATCAATACGCTGCCGCTGCCCGTTGAGCGCGTTCGCCTGCTGATTGGCCCTGAAGGCGGCCTGTCGGCGGACGAAATTGCGATGACGGCACGTTACCAGTTTACTGATATTCTGTTGGGACCTCGCGTTCTGCGCACTGAGACAACGGCACTCACGGCCATTACCGCGCTACAGGTACGGTTTGGCGATCTGGGTTGACGCATAATTGGAGAGAAAGATGATCAAGCTCGGCATCGTGATGGACCCCATCGCAAACATCAACATCAAGAAAGATTCCAGCTTCGCCATGCTGCTGGAAGCGCAGCGTCGCGGCTATGAACTCCACTATATGGAGATGAACGATCTTTACCTGATCAACGGTGAAGCCCGCGCCCGCACCCGCATCGTTAACGTCGAGCAGAACTACGACAAATGGTATGAATTTGGCACAGAGCAGGACATTGCCCTGGCCGATCTCAACGTCATTCTGATGCGTAAAGATCCGCCATTCGACACCGAGTACATTTACTGCACCTATATCCTTGAACGTGCAGAAGAGAAGGGAACGCTGATCGTCAACAAGCCGCAGAGCCTGCGCGACTGTAACGAGAAGCTCTACACCGCCTGGTTCTCTGACCTGACGCCGGAAACCCTGGTGACCCGCAGCAAGGCGCAGTTGAAGGCATTCTGGCAGAAGCACGGCGACATCATCATGAAGCCGCTGGACGGGATGGGCGGCGCGTCGATTTTCCGCGTGAAAGAAGGCGACCCGAACATTGGCGTGATTGCCGAAACCCTGACCGAACTGGGCACCCGTTACTGCATGGCACAGAACTATATTCCGGCAATCAAGGACGGCGACAAACGCGTGCTGGTGGTGGATGGCGAACCGGTCCCTTACTGCCTGGCGCGTATCCCGCAGGGTGGCGAAACCCGTGGTAACCTGGCGGCCGGCGGTCGCGGTGAACCGCGTCCGTTGACCGAAAGCGACTGGGAAATTGCCCGCCGCGTAGGCCCGACGCTGAAAGCCAAAGGCCTGATCTTCGTCGGACTGGATATCATCGGCGATCGTCTGACCGAAGTGAACGTCACCAGCCCGACCTGCATTCGTGAAATTGAAGCGGAATTCCCGGTCTCGATCACCGGAATGCTGATGGACGCCATCGAAAAACGCCTGCAGAAATAACCCACCAATGAGTGACAGCGTCCGGGTTTCTCCGCATACTGGTCGCTGTCGCTTTTTAAACCAGGAAACAGTACCTCTGACAATGAATTTACAGCATCACTTTCTTATTGCCATGCCTGCTCTCCAGGACCCGATTTTTCGCCGCGCCGTGGTTTATATTTGTGAATACAATGAAGACGGTGCGATGGGTATTATCATTAATAAACCGCTGGAAAATCTTCAGGTTGAAGGGATTCTGGACAAGCTGAAAATCCCGGCTGAAGCGCGACTGCCGGAGATCCGGCTTGATAAGCCCGTGATGCTGGGTGGACCTCTTGCAGAAGATCGCGGCTTTATCCTGCATACGCCGCCGGTGTTCTCTTCCAGTATTCGCATTTCGGATAACACCGTCATCACCACCTCGCGTGACGTGCTCGAAACGCTGGGCACCGCAGAGCAGCCTTCTGAAGTGCTGGTGGCGCTGGGCTATTCGTCGTGGGAAAAAGGCCAGCTAGAGCAGGAGATCCTCGATAACGCCTGGCTCACCGCCCCTGCGGACATGAATATCCTGTTTAAAACGCCGATTGCCGATCGCTGGCGCGACGCGGCGAAGTTGATTGGCATTGATATCCTGACCATGCCTGGCGTAGCGGGGCACGCCTGATGAGCGGAACGCTTCTGGCCTTCGATTTTGGCACCAAAAGCATTGGCGTCGCCGTGGGGCAGCGCATCACCGGTACCGCGCGTCCGCTTACCGCCCTGAAGGCCAACGACGGTACGCCGGACTGGAATCTCATTGAGCGTCTGCTCAAAGAGTGGCAGCCGGATGACGTGATTGTCGGATTACCGCTCAACATGGACGGTACCGAACAGCCGCTGACCGCCCGGGCGCGTAAGTTCGCCAATAAAATCCATGGTCGCTTTGGTGTCTCCGTGAAGCTGCACGACGAGCGTCTCAGCACCGTCGAAGCGCGTGCGGGTCTGTTTGAGCACGGCGGCTTCCGGGCGCTGAACAAAGGCAGCGTGGACTCCGCTTCTGCCGTCATCATCCTCGAAAGCTATTTCGAGCAGGGCTTTTAAGCACAGGGGCCTAGAGCCGCCCCTGCGCCCGTCTCTCCGCCAGGCTTTGGTCAAAGTTCTGCATGCCTGCCTGCTGTCCGGTTTGAATCATGCCGGGCAGCTGCCACGTTTTTCCTTCTCGTATCAGATTTGCCGCCGCCGCGGTATTCACCAGCAGCTCATACAGCGCGACGCGCCCGTCCTGTAAGTCAGGAACCAGCTTCTGCGCCAGCACCGCCCGCAGGCTGCCGGCCAGCTGGTTACGCACCGGATCTTTCTCCTGCGCCGGGAACGTATCGACCAGCCGCTCAATCGCCTGCGATGCCCCGCGCGTATGCAGCGTCGCCAGCACCAGATGCCCGGTCTCCGCTGCCGTTAGCGCCAGGCGGATCGTTTCGCTGTCGCGCAACTCTCCCAGTAAAATCACGTCCGGATCTTGGCGTAAGGCACTGCGCAGCGCATCGGCAAATGACGGGCTGTGCTGGCCGATCTCCCGCTGCTGGATCAGGCAACGCTCGCTCTGATAGATAAACTCCACCGGATCTTCGAGCGTGAGAATATGGCCGTCAGTATGGTGGTTGAGAAAATCGACCATCGCCGCCAGCGTCGTGGATTTGCCGCTGCCGGTCGCCCCCGTCACCAGAATCAACCCGGACGCATTGGTTAACAGTTCCGGGATTGCCCTCGGCGCGCCCAGCGAAGCGAGCTGCGGACAGGTACGCGGCAACAGCCGCAGCGTCACAGAGACTCCGCGCATCTGCTTAAAGGCACTGCCGCGCAGGCGCTGGCCTCCCGCCACCGTCGCGGCAAAATCCACCTGCCCGTTGGCCCACCATATCCCCTGCTGCTCATCGTTGAGCCACGCTTTTAACAACTCCCCGAGGTCCGGAGAAGGAAACGGTGCCGGTTCAAGGCGGCCCGTTCTGCGCCAGCGAGGTGGCGAATCACTGCACAGGTGTAGATCGGAGACGTTATGCTTTACACTAAGGGCCACAATTTCTTCCACATCCATAGACTACTCCTCGGAAAATGAACGACATTGCGCATAACCTGGCACAGGTCCGGGACAAAATCTCAGCCGCCGCAACGCGTTGCGGCCGGGCTTCAGAAGAAATTACGCTGCTTGCAGTCAGCAAAACCAAGCCTGCGAGCGCCATCGCAGAAGCCATTGACGCAGGCCAGCGGGCGTTTGGTGAAAACTACGTCCAGGAAGGCGTGGATAAAATTCGCTACTTCCAGGAACAGGGGAAGACGGATCTGCAGTGGCACTTTATCGGCCCACTGCAGTCGAACAAAAGCCGTCTGGTGGCGGAGCACTTCGACTGGTGCCATACCGTTGACCGTCTGCGCATTGCGACACGCCTGAACGACCAGCGTCCGGCAGAGATGCCAGCGCTTAACGTGCTGATTCAAATCAACATCAGCGATGAAAACAGCAAGTCCGGTATTGCGCTGAGCGAGCTGGATGCGCTGGCAGCCGAGGTGGCCGAACTGCCGCGCTTAAGCCTGCGTGGTTTGATGGCAATCCCGGCGCCTGAGTCAAGTTATGAAAGGCAGTTTGCCGTGGCACAGCAAATGGCTGTAGCATTTGAGGCGCTTAAAGCGCGCTATAACACGGTAGACACGCTTTCTCTGGGCATGTCGGATGATATGGAAGCCGCCATTGCGGCAGGCAGCACGATGGTGCGCATCGGCACGGCAATTTTCGGTGCGCGCGACTACTCAAAATAATAAGGAAACCTGAGGAACGCCATGAAGACGTTGACTTTCCTGCTCTCAACGGTCATTGAGCTGTATACGATGGCGCTTTTGCTGCGCGTCTGGATGCAGTGGGCCCGCTGTGATTTTTACAATCCGTTCTCGCAGTTTGTCGTGAAAATCACGCAGCCTGTTGTCGGACCGCTGCGCCGTATTATCCCGGCCATGGGGCCCATCGACAGTTCGTCTCTGCTGGTGGCGTTTATTCTGAGCGTTATCAAAGCGATTGTGCTGTTTATGGTCTTCACCTTCCAGCCGATCATCTGGATTGTCGCCGTCCTGATTTTGATCAAAACCATCGGTCTGCTGATCTTCTGGGTGCTGCTGGTCATGGCGATCATGAGCTGGGTGAGCCAGGGCCGTAGCCCGGTGGAGTACGCCTTGATTCAGCTGACCGAGCCGCTGCTGCGCCCGATCCGTAACCTGCTTCCGTCTATGGGCGGCATCGATTTTTCGCCGATGATCCTGGTTCTGCTGCTCTATGTGATCAACATGGGGGTCGCTGAACTGCTGCAGTCCACGGGCGATATGCTGCTGCCGGGGCTGTGGATGGCGCTATGAGTGCCGTAAGCACCTGCGCTGACGGGCTGGTTTTACGGCTGTATATTCAGCCGAAAGCCAGCCGTGACGGTATTGTTGGACTGCATGGCGACGAGTTAAAAGTCGCCATCACTGCCCCGCCCGTTGACGGCCAGGCGAACGCGCATCTGACCAAATATCTGGCAAAACAGTTTCGCGTGGCTAAAAGCCAGGTCATCATTGAAAAAGGCGAACTGGGGCGGCATAAACAGGTAAAAATCCTCAACCCGCAATCTATCCCGACGGAAGTCGCGGCTTTGACAGAACAGGACTAAACCATGCAGAAAGTTGTTCTCGCGACCGGTAATGCCGGTAAAGTGCGCGAGCTGGCCTCGCTATTACATGATTTTGGGCTGGATGTGGTCGCCCAGACCGAGCTCGGCGTGGATTCCGCCGACGAGACGGGGCTGACGTTTATCGAAAACGCGATCCTGAAAGCACGCCATGCCGCACAGATTACGGGCCTGCCCGCAATCGCTGACGACTCCGGTCTGGCGGTCGATTTTCTCGGCGGCGCGCCGGGGATCTACTCTGCCCGCTATTCCGGCGTTGACGCTACCGACCAGCAGAATCTGGAAAAGCTGCTTGTCGCCCTGAAAGACGTCCCGGACGAACAGCGCACCGCGCAGTTCCACTGCGTGCTGGTCTATCTGCGTCACGCGGAAGACCCTACGCCGATCGTCTGCCACGGCAGCTGGCCGGGCGTGATTACCCGTGAAGCAGCTGGCAAAGGCGGCTTTGGCTATGACCCGATTTTCTTTGTCCCTTCCGAGGGCAAAACCGCTGCGGAACTGACCCGCGAAGAAAAAAGCGCGATATCCCACCGCGGACGCGCGCTGAAACTGTTACTGGAAGCACTGCGTAATGGCTAATTTGCCGCCTCTGAGTCTTTATATTCACATCCCGTGGTGCGTGCAAAAATGCCCGTACTGCGATTTCAACTCGCACGCGCTTAAGGGCGAAGTGCCGCACGATGACTACGTTGCGCATCTGCTGGCCGACCTGGATGTCGATGTACCTTACGCACAGGGACGTGAAGTTAAGACCATTTTCATTGGTGGCGGTACGCCGAGCCTGCTGTCAGGCCCGGCGATGCAAACGCTGCTGGACGGCGTGCGTGCGCGCCTGAACCTGGCAGCGGATGCTGAAATTACGATGGAAGCCAACCCCGGCACCGTTGAGGCCGACCGTTTTGTCGACTATCAGCGCGCGGGCGTGAACCGCATCTCCATCGGCGTGCAGAGCTTTAGCGAGCCGAAGCTGAAGCGCCTGGGGCGTATTCACGGCCCGGAAGAGGCGAAGCGCGCGGCAAACCTGGCGACCGGTCTTAATCTTCGCAGCTTTAATCTCGATCTGATGCACGGCCTGCCGGATCAGTCTCTGGAAGAGGCGCTGGACGATTTGCGCCAGGCCATTGCGCTGAATCCCCCTCATCTGTCGTGGTATCAGCTCACCATCGAGCCCAACACCCTGTTTGGCTCGCGTCCGCCGGTGCTGCCGGATGACGACGCGCTGTGGGATATCTTCGAGCAGGGTCACCAGCTGTTAACCGCTGCGGGCTATCAGCAGTACGAAACGTCGGCATATGCAAAGCCGGGCTACCAGTGTCAGCACAACCTGAACTACTGGCGCTTTGGCGACTATCTGGGCATCGGCTGCGGCGCACACGGCAAGGTGACCTTCCCGGACGGGCGTATTCTGCGTACTGCCAAAACCCGCCACCCTCGCGGGTATATGGAAGGCCGCTACCTGGAGCGTCAGCACGACGTCGAGGCGGCGGATAAGCCGTTTGAGTTCTTTATGAACCGCTTCCGTCTGCTGGAAGCCGCGCCGCGTAAAGAGTTTGCCCTTTATACCGGGTTGCCGGAAGCCGTGATTCGCCCACAAATAGATGAGGCGCTGGCGCAGGGGTATCTCAGGGAATGTGAGGAATACTGGCAGATCACCGAGCACGGCAAACTGTTCTTAAACTCCCTTCTCGAGTTGTTCCTCGCCGAAGAATCTGAAGGCTGATTCAGAATTTTGCATCCCGTTCTGCCGGCTGAGGGAAAGGCTGGCAGAGTGTGGGGATGGAAAAAATTCGTTCTTATGCAAAACAGCTCAGACGCGAGCTGACAAAAGAAGAAAGACGGCTTTGGTATTTACTGCGCAGTCGCCGTTTCGGAAATTATAAATTTCGGCGACAGCATCCTGTAGGCCACTACATTCTGGATTTCGCCTGCTGCGCGGCTCGTCTGGCCGTTGAGCTGGATGGCGGGCAACATGATGAAAATCAGGAATACGATCGTCAAAGAACGTGCTGGCTTAATGAGAAAGATTGGTATGTCATTCGTTTCTGGAACAACGAACTCTGGGATAACGAAGAGGCGGTATTAGAAAAGATCCTTGAGACACTGCAAATGCTACAACCCTCACCCCGGCCCTCTCCCTGAAAGGGAGAGGGAGCAAACCATCCCCTAGCCCCTTTGGGGAGAGGGTTAGGGTGAGGGGGAAAATTAATTACTTCAGCGTCCCCACCAGCGCCTTCCGGCTATCTTCCAGCGACACCACGCGCTTACACACGTCTTTGCCGAACTGCTGGAAATCATCTTCCTGGTTTTTCCACTCGTTCTGAATGGAGGTTTGCAGGCCGCCCAGACTGCCCAGCACGCCCTGCAGCGGGTTACCGCCGCCTTTCAGCACCGCTTTGGCGCCCATCTCGTTGATGCTGTCCTGCAGGATGCCGCCCATCGCCTGGTTCACCAGCTGCTGCCCGTCGGCACGGACCTGATCGATCGCCTTGTAGTGGAACGTCAGGCCGTCGGAGCGCGTCTCGATAATGCGGTTCATCTGTTCTTTAAGCTGCTTGTCCAGCTTCGTCAGGCGGGTGCGCATGTTACTGCTCTCACCCACCTCTTTGGTGATGATCTTATCCAGCGCCACGCGGCTCTTTTCGACGCGCGTCAGGGCACCTTCATTAATCCACGGCAGCGCGGTACGCAATTCGGACTGGTAGTCTTTCGCCTGCTCGCGCTGTGCGGCAGTCAGGTTGTACTGTTTGCCGTTATAGGTGACGTTCCCTTCTGGCGTAATCACCAGATTGCCGTTCTCGCCTTTGACCTGCACGGTTTGCGGGCTTAACACCACGTCATCACGCGGGGTGACGCTACATTGATAATCCGCATGGGCGGTGAATCCGGTTGCCATCAAAGCAACAGCCAGCAACGTTTTGCGCATCTTAAACACTCCCTCAGACAAAACGGGCCAGCTAATGCTGGCCCTTGACTGCTTTATTAGTCCCACCAAACGTCGAAAAGTTCGCTGACGCGGACATCTTCGAGCTTGTGATCTTCAAGCCATTTACGGACCAGGGCCTGATGTTCTTCGGTGCATTTACCCACTTCCTGGGTGCAGATCAGACCTTCCCAGGCCAGATAGCCGCTACCGTCGAAGGCCAGTTTGTTTGGCTCGATCACCTCGTTGATGAACGCATCCACGTCCTGATCGATCTGCTCAACGCTGGTGCCTTCCGGGAAACGCCACGCAACGGAGAAGCCCACTTCCTGGAATTCTTCGATGTGCATCTTTTTACGCAGACGACGGCTACGATTCTTTGCCATTATTTCACCCTCTCGAACATTAAGTCCCATACACCGTGACCAAGACGATGGCCACGCTGTTCAAATTTCGTTACCGGACGCGATTCCGGACGCGGTACATAGTCGTTATTCGCAGACTGGTTTTTATAACCGTCGAGCGACGACATCACTTCCAGCATATGTTCCGCATACGGTTCCCAGTCGGTTGCCATATGGAAGACACCGCCCAGCTTCAGCTTGCTTTTAACCAGCTCGGCAAACGGCGCCTGAACGATACGGCGTTTATTATGACGCGCTTTGTGCCACGGGTCAGGGAAAAAGAGCTGAACCATGGTTAAAGAATTGTCAGGAATCATTTTGTGCAGCACTTCCACCGCGTCGTGACACATCACGCGCAGGTTCTCAACGCCCTCTTCATGGGCCGTTGCCAGACACGCACCGACGCCCGGGGAGTGGACTTCGATACCGAGGAAGTTCTGCTCCGGGCGCGCTTTCGCCATGGTCACCAGCGAGGCGCCCATACCGAAGCCAATTTCCAGCGTGACCGGCGCGTCGCGGCCAAACAGCTCGGCAAAATCCAGAGGCTGCTCGCTGAACTCAACGCCCATCACCGGCCAGTAGTTGTCCAGCGCGTGTTGCTGACCTTTTGTCAGGCGGCCCTGACGACGGACAAAGCTGCGAATACGGCGCAGCGGGCGACCGTTTTCATCAAATTCCGGTGAAATGACGTCGTTTTTCATAAAAGAGTTGTCTGCTTGTGAGAATGTTCGGGAAACGGGCATTATCCAAAGTTAAGGCTTCTATGCAAGCATGGGAAAGATCCGGTTTACAGCAGATTGACGCTGTGCTGCAATCTGCGTCCCTGATTATGCGAATCGATGACCATGCAAGCCTCTCAATTTTCAGCCCAGGTGCTGGACTGGTACGACAAATACGGGCGTAAAACCCTGCCCTGGCAAATTGAAAAAACGCCGTACAAAGTATGGCTCTCCGAGGTGATGTTGCAACAAACGCAGGTCGCCACGGTGATCCCTTACTTCGAGCGTTTTATGGCGCGCTTCCCGACGGTCACCGATCTGGCGAACGCCCCGCTTGACGAGGTGCTGCACCTGTGGACCGGGCTGGGCTATTACGCCCGCGCGCGCAACTTGCACAAGGCCGCACAGCAGGTCGCGACGCGCCACAACGGTAAATTCCCGGAAACTTTCGACGAGGTGGCGGACTTACCCGGCGTCGGGCGTTCGACCGCAGGCGCTATTCTCTCCCTGTCTTTAGGCAAGCATTTCCCGATCCTCGACGGCAATGTGAAGCGCGTGCTGGCACGCTGCTATGCCGTTGACGGCTGGCCGGGGAAGAAGGATGTTGAAAAACGCCTTTGGGAAATCAGTGAAGCGGTTACCCCAGCCAACGGCGTCGAGCGTTTCAACCAGGCGATGATGGATCTCGGCGCCATGGTCTGCACGCGCTCAAAACCCAAATGCGAACTCTGCCCGGTAAATAACCTCTGCGTGGCGTATGCCAACCATTCCTGGGCGCAGTATCCGGGCAAGAAACCCAAACAGACGCTTCCGGAGCGCACCGGCTATATGCTGCTGATGCAGCACGGCGATGAGGTCTTCCTCGCCCAGCGTCCGCCGAGCGGTCTGTGGGGTGGTCTATACTGCTTCCCACAGTTTGAAGATGAAGACTTGCTGCGTGAATGGCTTAAACAGCGCGGGATTGCTGCCGATAACCTGACGCAGCAGACCGCGTTTCGCCACACCTTCAGCCATTTCCATCTGGATATTGTGCCGATGTGGCTTCCCGTGTCCTCCTTCGCCTCGTGCATGGATGAAGGCACCGCTCTCTGGTATAACTTAGCGCAACCGCCATCAGTCGGACTGGCGGCTCCCGTGGAGCGCCTGTTACAGCAATTACGTGCCGGTGCAATGGTTTAGCATCGACAAGAAAAAGAGGAATGAGTATGGCCAGAACGATTTTTTGTACTTTCCTGCAGCGTGACGCTGAGGGCCAGGATTTCCAGCTTTATCCGGGCGAGCTGGGTAAACGCATCTACAATGAAATCTCCAAAGAAGCCTGGGGACAGTGGCAGAAAAAGCAGACCATGCTGATCAACGAGAAGAAACTCAGCATGATGAACCCGGAACACCGCAAGCTGCTGGAGCAGGAGATGGTGAGCTTCCTGTTCGAAGGTAAAGACGTACACATCGAAGGCTATACGCCACCGGAAAAATAATATCGAGCGGCTGTTGCCGGTTGACGCTACGCTTACCCGGCCTACAAAACCGTAGGCCCGTGCAAGCATAGCGCCGCCGGGCAACAGCAACGACCAGGCAAACACAACACGCACTCCCGGAATGATGAAAAAACTTTTAGCGCTAGCCCTTGTTGCGCCGTTGCTGGTCTCGTGTTCGTCAAAAAAAGGCGATGATTACAACGAGGCCTGGATCAAGGACACCAACGGTTTTGACATTTTGATGGGGCAGTTTGCCCACAACATCGAGAACATATGGGGATTTAACGAAGTTCTTATTGCCGGACCTAAGGACTACGTTAAGTACACCGACGCCTATCTGACCCGTAGCCACATCAACTTTGATGAGGGGACGATCACGATTGAGACCATCGCAGGCACAGACCCTGCGGCTCGACTCCGTCAGGCCATTATCAAAACCCTGCTGATGGGTGACGATCCGGGCTCAATCGATCTCTACTCCGATGCCGACGATATCACCATCTCGAAAGAGCCGTTCCTGTACGGTCAGGTCGTCGATCAGACCGGCCAGCCGATCCGCTGGGAAGGTCGCGCCACGAAATTTGCCGACTACCTGCTGCAAACGCGCCTGAAGAGCCGCTCTAACGGTCTGAAGATTATCTACAGCGTCACCATCAACCTCGTCCCGAACCACCTCGACAAGCGTGCGCATAAGTACTTAGGCATGGTGCGTCAGGCCTCACGCAAGTACGGCGTGGATGAGTCGCTGATCCTGGCGATTATGCAGACCGAATCCTCGTTTAACCCGTATGCGGTAAGCCGTTCCGACGCCCTGGGGCTGATGCAGGTGGTGCAGCACAGCGCCGGTAAAGACGTGTTCCGCGCGCAGGGCAAATCCGGCACGCCGAGCCGCAGCTATCTGTTCGACCCGCAGAGCAACATTGATACCGGCACGGCCTATCTGGCGATGCTGAACAATGTCTACCTCGGCGGCATCGACAACCCGACGTCGCGTCGCTATGCGGTGATCACCGCCTATAACGGCGGCGCGGGCAGCGTGCTGCGCGTCTTCTCAAATGACAAAGTGCAGGCCGCAAACATCATCAACAGCATGGCGCCGGGGGATGTCTACGCCACCCTGACCACCCGCCACCCGTCCGCGGAATCCCGTCGTTATCTGTATAAGGTGAATACGGCGCAGAAGAACTACCGTCGCCGGTGATCCGCACACCTTCTCCTGCAAGGAGAAGGTGTTCTGCTTCCCCCCACCCATACGAAAATGTTATTTGCATCACAATCCAAACTGCAAATTAATGTGGATTGCATTTTTTTGCGGGAGGTAACAAAACATATCGTTGCCAACTGATAGAATTGCATCAAATAACAACCCTGAATGTTTCTATAACAACATATCTCCCGCTCACTTGTGAGGAAAGTAACATGAACCTTAAGCTGCAGCTTAAAATATTGTCGTTTCTGCAGTTCTGCCTGTGGGGTAGCTGGCTGACTACACTCGGCTCCTATATGTTTGTGACGCTCAAGTTCGATGGTGCGTCAATCGGTGCCGTCTACAGCTCGCTCGGTATTGCGGCTGTCTTCATGCCAACGCTGCTGGGGATCGTGGCGGATAAATGGTTAAGCGCCAAATGGCTGTACATGCTTTGCCACCTGGTGGGCGCGGGGACGCTGTTTATGGCAGCCCAGGTGACCACGCCGGGGGCGATGTTCATGGTGATCCTGCTTAACTCGCTGGCCTATATGCCAACGCTTGGGCTGATCAACACCATCTCCTACTACCGCCTGAAGTCCGCGGATATGGATATCGTCACCGATTTCCCGCCAATCCGTATCTGGGGCACCATCGGCTTTATCATGGCGATGTGGGGCGTAAGCTTCGCGGGCTTCGAACTGAGCCATATGCAGCTCTATATCGGTGCGGCACTCTCCGTATTGCTGGCGATCTTCACCCTGACGCTGCCAACCATTCCGGTGTCTAACCAGCAGAAAAACCAGAGCTGGAGCACCATGCTCGGCCTGGATGCCTTCGCGCTGTTCAAAAACAAACGCATGGCGATCTTCTTCATCTTCTCCATGCTGCTGGGCGCGGAGCTGCAGATCACCAACATGTTCGGCAACACCTTCCTGCACAGCTTCGATAACAACCCGCTGTTCTCCGGCAGCTTTATCGTTGAGCATGCGTCGGTAATGATGTCCATCTCTCAGATCTCTGAGACGCTGTTCATCCTGACCATCCCGTTCTTCCTGAGCCGCTACGGCATCAAGAACGTCATGCTGATCAGTATCGCGGCGTGGATGCTGCGCTTCGGTCTGTTCGCCTACGGCGACCCAAGCCCGTTCGGCACCGTGCTGCTGGTGCTGTCGATGATTGTTTACGGCTGCGCCTTCGACTTCTTCAACATCTCCGGCTCGGTGTTTGTGGAAAAAGAGGTTAAACCTGAAATCCGCGCCAGCGCGCAGGGTATGTTCCTGATGATGACCAACGGCTTCGGCTGTATTCTGGGCGGCGTGGTGAGCGGTAAAGTGGTTGAGATGTACACCACTAACGGCATCACCAACTGGCAGCCGGTGTGGCTGATCTTCGCGGCGTACTCGCTGGTGCTGTTCTTCGCGTTCATCGCGCTGTTCAAGTACAAGCACGTGCGTGAACCGCACGGTGCGCAGCCAATCGCGCATTGATTGTTGTGCCCGGTGGCGCTGCGCTTACCGGGCCTACAAAACCAGACCGTAGGCCGGGTAAGGCGAAGCCGCCACCCGGCTATTTTATTGCAGAAAGCACCCACCCCACCGACAGCAAATCCGCGCTGCCGCCCGGGCTCAGGTTCCGTTCAATCAGTGCGTTATCCATTCTGCTCAACGCCTCGCGGTCCCAGCCGTTATCCAGCAGTTCCCGCGCGTAGCCCTGAACGTAGCGCAGCCCTTCCATGCCGCCGCGCGACACGAGATTACTGTCCTGATTGACGGCCATCAGGCGCAACAGCAGGCCGTGAAGCGACTGTCCGTTCCACGAATCCAAAGCCTGACGCACCGTCGCAAAGCCGCTCTCCGCCTCACCGCGCGCGCCGGTTAAGCCGTACTGCTTAAACTGCCGCTCGCCCGCCGTCGCCTGTCCGCTGCGTGCGGCCAGCTCCCGCGACACCAGCCCGCGGCAGATGTTACTCACCTCACAGCAGAGGCTCTCTGCGGAGACATTTTTCACACGCCCGGCGGCGAAGCACAGTAACCCCAGGGCAAAAATGCCGCCCTTGTGGGTGTTTACTCCGTTCGTCGCAGCATACATCGCCTGCTCGCAGGCCAGCCCCATCGGGCGGAGAAGTCGTAGCTGTTCCCCAGCCGGTTTATCCGCATGCGCGCTGCCCAGCTCGGCAAAGCGCGAAAACCACGGCGTAATCGCCGCAATGCTGCGGACAAACAGCGCGTGGTCCATATCGCGATGGGAACCGTTGTTGAGCCTGTCCACCAGCCCCGGCTTGGGCGTCAGCTCCAGCTCCTGCCACAGCGCCGCCTCGGCAAGCGCGGGCACGTCAGCCGGGCGCGGTTTAGTCGCGAGCAAACCAGTCATCGATCGTCTTCTCCACGCGGGAAACCACCTGCTCAATGGGGTGATTGCGCGAACGGGAACAGGCGTGGGCGGGCGCGTCGCAGATCAGGCAGCGCCTGAGATTCCCCCCCAGCGACTGACGCCCGACGTGGCCGTGCTGAGGGCAAATCACGTCCAGATCCCACAGCCTGCCGAGCGGGTGCGTCTGCTCCAGATCCGCACAGTGCGCTTTGATTTCCACCGCCGGATGGGCCACGCACCAAAGGGCTTCAGGTCCGGTCGGGAGCCACAGCACCTGACGGTCCAGCACCTGCCAGCGGTTTTCCCACAGCAGCTGGTCGCACATCTGCAGCGCCACGCCCATGGTATTGCGGTAGCGCAGGCTGTCCTTGATCTCCCCTGGAGTGACCAGCGTGAGGGAAATCACCGGTTGTTGATAGTGCTCAAGCATGTCAGCCTGGCGCGCTGCGCGGCGCTCTTTCGCCGCCAGCAGTTCGTCAAGGCTGACACCCGCCCGCACGGGTGTCGCTAAAGTCATACGTCCTCCTTCACCTGTCGCACGGTGTCGATCACGCTGCCGTCGCGGTAGCGGATCACCCCGACGATTTTGTCGGTAAACTCAATCGGTTTCGGGACGCCGGTCAGGGAGATCGCCCGCTCGTACAGCGCGTTGATATCCACAACCTTCAGCCCGGCTTCCAGCAGCCGCTCGCGGATTTCCGGGCGCGCCGGGTTGACCGCGATGCCGTGATCGGTAACCAGCACGTCGATGCTTTCGCCCGGCGTGAGGCGCGTGGTAACCCGCTTCACGACCGTCGGAATGCGGCTGCGCAGCAGAGGGGCAACGACGATGGTCAGGTTCGCCGCGGCGGCCACGTCGCAGTGCCCGCCGGACGCGCCGCGCATCACGCCGTCGGATCCGGTGATGACGTTGACGTTGAACTCGACGTCGATTTCCAGGGCGCTGAGGATCACCACGTCGAGCTGGTCGCAGCTTGCCGCCTTGCTGCCGGGGTTGGCGTAAACGTTGGTGGAGATCTCCACGTGGTTCGGGTTGCGCGCCAGCGAGGCCGCCGCCTGACCGTCAAAGCACTGGGTATCGAGCAGCTTTTCGATGAGCCCCTTCTCGTGCAGATCCACCAGGCTGCCGGTGATGCCGCCGAGCGCAAAGCGCGCCTTCACGCCGCTGCGCTCCATCTTCTCTTCCATAAAGCGGGTGCAGGCCGTGGCCGCCGCGCCGGAGCCGGTCTGCATCGAGAAGCCCGGTTTGAAGTAGCCGGAATGCTCGATCACGTCCGCCGCATAGCGGGCGATCATCAGCTCGCGCGGGTTGCTGGTGACGCGCGCCGCGCCGACGCTGATTTTCGCCGGGTCGCCCACGCTCTCAACCTGCACGATGTAGTCCACCTGGTCCTGCACCAGGCTGGCGGGCATATTGGGGAACGGCACCAGTTCTTCAGTCAGCAGCACAACCTTGTGGGCAAAATGCGCGTCCACCATGGCGTAGCCCAGGGAACCGCAGCACGATTTTCCGTGCGTCCCGTTGGCGTTGCCAAACGCATCGCTGCACGGCACGCCGAGAAACGCCACGTCGATATTCAGCTCACCGTCCTGGAGCAGCTTCACGCGCCCGCCGTGGGAGTGAATTTGCACCGGCTCGTCCATCAGCCCGTGGGAGATGGCGTCTGCCAGCCTGCCGCGCATGCCGGAGGTGTAAATCCGGGTGATGACGCCGCTTTCGATATGCTCGATCAGCGCGTCGTTGCAGGTCATCAGCGAGCTGGAGGCCAGCGTCAGGTTTTTGAAGCCCATCCGCGCCAGCAGCGCCACGACGGTGTTAATCACCCGGTCGCCTTCGCGAAACGCGTGGTGGAAGGAGATGGTCATCCCGTCCTGCAGGCCGCAGCGTTTAACCGCCTCTTCAATGGAGGCACACAGCTTGCGGCTGTGCTTCGCATCGCTGTCCGCCAGCCACGGCGTGGCGCTGTGGGCGGTATCAAACGGTTTTAAGTCCCTCAGATGGGGAAAATTCACGTGAAGAAGTTCAGTCTGATTCATTGTCTTATCCTTACCGACGCACGCCGGAGGCCGCCGCGCGCTCCAGCACCACCTGCGCGTGGTTAATAATCGGTGCATCCACCATTTTGCCGTTGAGCGACACCACGCCCAGGCCGTTACGCTCGCCCTCTTCTGCCGCCTCAATCACCCTTCTGGCGTGATCCACCTCTTCCTGCGTCGGGGCGTAGGCGTTGTGCAGCAGGTCAATCTGGCGCGGGTTAATCAGCGATTTGCCGTTGAAGCCCATCTTGCGGATCAGATCGACCTCGCGCAGGAACCCGGCCTCGTCGTTAACGTCTGACCACACCACGTCGAAGGCGTCGATACCCGCCGCGCGGGCGGCGTGCAGCACGGCGCAGCGGGCGTAGAACAGCTCGGTGCCGTCGCCGCGCTCGGTCTGCATATCCATCACGTAGTCAAAGGCGGCCAGCGCAATGCCGATGAGGCGCGGAGAGCTGCGGGCAATCGCCACGGCGTTGATGACGCCAATGGCCGACTCAATCGCCGCCATCACGCGGGTGGAGCCGATCTCGCGGCCGCACGCCTGCTCGATGCGCTCGAGGTGACCCTCCAGCTCATAGATGTCGTCCGGGGTATCGGTTTTCGGCAGACGAATCACATCCACGCCTGCCCGCACGGCGGCTTCCAGATCCAGCAGGCCAAACGGCGTGCTCAGCGGGTTAATGCGCACCACGGTTTCGATATCCTGATACATCGGGTGCTGCAGCGCGTGGAACACCAGCATGCGCGCCGTATCCTTCTCGCGCAGGGCAACGGCGTCCTCAAGGTCAAACATGATGGAGTCGGGACGGTAGATAAAGGCGGTGGAGAGCATGGCGGCGTTGGCGCCCGGCAGGAACAGCATGCTGCGGCGGAGTTTGCTCATTTCAGCGCCCCCCAGTTGATGGCCTGTTCATCGGCGGCACGCAGCAGCGCGCTTTGCAGGCGGGCGCGGATCACACAGTCCAGCGCCCCTTTGTCTTCAATAATGATTAATCCCTGGTGCACGTTCATGGCGCGCAATGTGTCGTTGACCACCTGGCGAATTTGTTCGCCAAACTGCTTAATCACTTCGCTGTGGATGACGATCTCCAGCTCGCCGTGAGCGGGAGCAATTTTCACCATCAGGTCGCTGGACTCCTGCGTTCCGGCCAGCGCCTCCCTTACAATTTTCATGATAAATTCCTGGTAGTTAAGCGACTTCGGCACTCGCACGGTAATGCGTTTCGAGGTGCGCGAAGGTGGAGTCCGGGACAATCTCCCGGATCCGGGAAAACTGCTGTGTCTTCAGTAATCGGCGCACTTCGGACGCCGATATGGCGTTACCGGTGGCCTTGATGCGCGGCATTTCCACCACCTCAATATGCGAGGCCAGCAGGTCGTGCAGCGTCTGGTTGTACTGGCGGGTGATGTCGCAGAACGGCTCCGAGCCGATGAAGCGGTGCGTGATGCCGAGCGCCGGGGCGATGAAGTCCCTGAAGATCAGCACGTCGATCTCGCTCCACGCCTGCTGCACTTTGCCGGTCTCCTTCAGGAAGTAGGCCGGAAACGTGGCGCGGGAGATGATGTACTGCGAGCCTTCATGCACCACCACGTTCGGCAGATGCGCCACCCCCGCGCGCACCATCTCCAGACGCGCGCTGAACGGGAAGAACGATGCGTCTTCACGCACCACGAACAGATGCAGGGCATCGCACCGCTGCGCCGCCTGCTCCACCAGATGGCGGTGGCCGAGGGTAAACGGGTTGGCGTTCATCACGATGGCGCCAATCTTCTCTCCACATTTGCGGCTCGCGCGCAGAGAACGGCAGTAGCGCGCGATCCCCTGCGGGGTGTTCTCCATCAGCACGGCGTTGTTCCCGCTCTGGGCAATCGGCCAGAAGCCGCTGCGGGCAAAGCGCTCCCGGTTGCACGGCCGGGTGCAGAGGAAGAGGTGAAAATGGCCGCGCTCCAGCGCCGCATTTTGCACCTCCGCCAGCAGCCGCGCGCTGAGGTTCTCGCCACGAAGCTGCTCGTTGACCGCCACGCACTTGATAACGTTGGCGGCAAGCCCTGCGCACCCCACCAGCTGCGGGCCGGACCAGGCTTCGACGAACAGCGTGATGTCGTTGTCCAGGCCAAGGCCGCTGTCTGCCAGCAGATAACGGATCTGACTCAAGCGTTCCGGGTGTTTCGCCACCAGCGTGTGGCGAAAATCGATGGGTTGCGAATGCATGCTGCCGCCTTACTTAATGTGCTGCCGCAAGCCCGACGACAGGCGCTTCCACGATCACGTTGCTGAGATGACCGATATGCTCGATCTCCACCTCAATGCGATCCCCCTCTTTCATAAACAGCGGCGGATTGCGCTTTTTACCCACCCCGCCAGGGGATCCGGTGATGATCACATCGCCAGGACTCAAGCGGGTGAAGGTGCTGATGTATTCGATCAGCTCCGCCACCTTGTGGATCATGCTGCTGGTGTTGTCTTCCTGCACCATGCGGCCGTTCAGCCAGGTGCGGATTGCCAGTTGGTGCGGATCCGGGATCTCGTCCGCCGTCGCCATCCACGGGCCAAACGCGCCGGTTTTGCGCCAGTTTTTACCGGCGGTAAACCAGGTGTGCTGCCAGTCGCGGGCGGAGCCGTCCATGTAGCAGCTGTAGCCGGCCACGTGGCGCAGGGCGTCGTCGCGGCTGATGTTCTCCCCGCCTTTACCGATGATCACCGCCAGCTCGCCTTCGTAGTCGAATTCGCTGGAGTGGCGCGGCTTCAGCACCGGCTCGTTGTGGCCGGTCTGTGAGTCGGGGAAGCGGACAAACAGCGTCGGGGCCGGGTTGTGCTGGTCAAACTCCTTGCGCTTGTCGGCGTAGTTCATGCCCACGCAGAGGATTTTTTCCGGCTGCTCAATCACCGGTAAGAAGGTGATGGCGCTCATCGGCACGTCCACGGCATCGTTCAGGTAGCGGGTGGCCTGCGCCAGCCCGTTGCCCTGCAGCAGCGCTTTAAGGTCGCTGTAGCGGTCGCCCAGACGGCGACCTAAATCAATCACGCCGTCGGCCTGGACGATGCCGTAGCTGCGTTTTCCCTGGTATAAAAAGCTTGCGAGTTTCATTGTTCTTTCCTGAAAACTTAAACGAGGAAGTTGCCCAGAATCAGCAGTGAGATGGAGACGTTAATCGCCCCGCCGATACGGGTAGCAATCTGGGCGAACGGCATCAGGCTCATGCGGTTGCCTGCGGTCAGGATCGCCACGTCGCCGGTACCGCCCTGGCCGCTCTGGCAGCAGGAGACGATGGCGACATCAATCGGGTGCATGCCAATCTTTTTGCCGACGAAGAACCCGGTCGCCACCAGCGCGGAGACGGTGCTGATAATCACCAGCAGGTTGGTCAGCGTGAAGGCGGCCACCAGTTCATGCCATGGGGTGATGGCCACGCCAACGGCAAAGAGAATCGGGTAGGTCACAGAGGTCTGGAAGAACTTGTACACCACCTGCGAGCCTTCCAGCAGGCGCGGAGAGGCGCCGTTGCAGAGCTTCACCAGCACCGCCATAAACAGCATGCCGACCGGCGCAGGCAGGCCAATCAGCTTGTGGCCGAGCATGCCCAGCATGTAGAGCAGCACCGCCAGCAGCGCGCCGGAGGCGATGGTGGTCACGTCCGCTTTGCCGGAGAACGCGGGCTGAGAGACGGTGGCATCGGCATTGGCGCGGTTAGGCATCAGCTGACCTTCACCGGTCAGGTGTGGATAACGCTTGCCCAGCTGGTTCAGGCACCCGGAGATAATGATGGCAGTCAGACCGCCGAGCATGACCATCGGCAGCACGCGTCCGAGCGCCACGCCCTGGTCCATATGCAGCAGGGTGGCATAGCCGATGGAAAGCGGGATTGCCCCTTCCCCGACGCCGCCCGCCATGATCGGCAGGATGATAAAGAAGAAGATCTGGAATGGCTCAAGACCCAGCGCCAGGCCGACGCCCATCCCCACCAGCATGCCGACGATTTCGCCGCACAGCATCGGGAAGAAGATGCGCAGGAAGCCCTGAATCAGCACCGTGCGGTTCATGCTCATGATGCTGCCGACAATAATGCAGCAGATATAGAGGTAGAGAATGTTGGTGGATTTGTAGAACTTAGTGGTGGACTCGACCACCACGTCCGGCAGCAGGCCGTAATAGACCAGCGCGGAAGGGATAAAGGTGGCGCAAATCGCCGCCGCACCGAGCTTGCCGACAATCGGCAGGCGTTTGCCAAACTCACCGCAGGCAAAGCCGAAGAAGGCCAGCGTCGCCACCATCACCACGATATCGCTCGGCAGTTTTCCGCCCAGGCAATCAATGGCGATCAGCGCGCCCGCCAGAACGAACAGCGGCAGAGGAATAATCCCGATTTTCCAGGTATCCATAATATGCCACCAGCGCTCTTTGAGCGAAGGCCGCTGAATTTCAATCGGGTCGTGGGTAACAGAGAAAGAATCGTCAGTTGTGCTCATAATAAGCCCCTTGGTTATTTTGTGCGTTCAGCTTAGAGTCACAAAGGCTTACTTTATGTGAGGAATGGCATATTAAAAGCGAAGTTTTAATGGCAGCTATGGTTTTAATGGTTTCTTTTATTTAATGTGATTTACGCCTTATTTATGGCCGTGGTTTTTATGGTTTCTTTTCTGAATTGAACAAACAAATAACATTTATTCGTGCAGCCAGAGGCCACCCGTCTTTGGGATGATGCTTTTACAACGCCCGCTGTGCAAGGGATCACAAGTTTTCGGCAAAGCGGACGTCCGCGCGAAAAAAGATGATATATTGGCGTTCTTTGTCGCTACCTTGCGTGAGAGTTATGAAAGTCTCTTTCCAGATAAAGCTGTTTATTTCGCTGGTTGCCTTTTTCTCAGTGCTTTTTGCGTTACTGGGCGGATATTATTATGCCGATGTCGGGAAACAGCTTTATCAGGAAATGAGCACGCGCGCCAAAATACAGGCTGAAGAGATTGCGCTTATTCCAACATTGCGACATGAAGTTGAACAAAAGAATATCATCGCCATCCATGATTTTATGCAGAAGATTTCTGCGCACAGTGACGCCAGCTTTATTGTGATTGGTGATAATAAGGGCCAGCATCTTTTTCACTCCGTCTTCGCCGACAGAGTGGGCACCACGCTGGTAGGCGGTGACAACGAAGCCGTATTGCAGGGTAAAAGCACCACCACCATCCGCAAAGGCGGGTTGGGTATTTCGCTGCGCAGTAAGGCCCCCATCTTCAACGCTGCCGGACAGGTGGTCGGCATTGTTTCGGTCGGCTATCTCACCAGCTACCTGGACACCATTACCGTCAGTAAAGTGGTCAATATCCTGATTGCCGCGGTGCTGCTGCTGATTGCTCTCTTTATCTTCTCCTGGTTCTTTACCCGCAGTATTAAGAAGCAGATCTTCTCCCTCGAGCCGCGCGAGATCGGCCTGCTGGTGCGCCAGCAGAAGGCGTTGATGGAGTCTATTTATGAAGGCGTCATTGCCATTGACGATCAAAGGCGGATTGAAGTCATCAACCAGGCGGCGCGCAAGCTGCTGGGGCTGAGCCAGCCGGCCCGCGAGCTGCGCGGGCAGCTGATAAGCCAGGTGATCGATCCGGTCCCGTTCTTCGACACGCAGACGATGCTGGCGAAAGATACCCATGATGAGATTTGCCGTTTTAACGATCTCACGGTGATTGCCAGCCGGGTCCACATCATGCTTGAGGGGTCGCTGCAGGGCTGGGTGATCACCTTCCGCGATCGCAACGAGATCGACTCGCTGAGCGCCCAGCTCAGCCAGGTCAAACGCTACGTCGATAACCTTCGCATCATGCGCCATGAGCAGTTAAACCGGATGACCACCCTCTCCGGTCTGCTGCATATGGGCCGCTATGAGGAGGCGATTGGCTACATTCAGGCGCAGTCTGAACACGCTCAGGAGCTGCTGGACTTTATCTCTTCGCGCTTCAGCTCCCCGACCCTGTGCGGCCTGCTGCTGGGGAAAGCCGCCCGCGCGCGGGAGAAAGGGGTCGAGCTGAGTTTCGACCCGGCCTGTCGGCTGGACAGGCCGTTCCTGCCGTTGGGGGAACAAGAGCTGATTTCGATTATTGGCAACCTGCTGGATAACGCTATCGAAGCGACGCAGCGGTCGCCGCTTCCCCACGCGCCGGTGGAGGTGCTGATAAAGCTCAGCGACCAGGAGCTGATTATTGAAGTCGCCGACCAGGGCGTAGGCATCAAGCCGGAGATCCGTGAGCGGATCTTTGAGCGCGGCATCACCACCAAAACGCGCGGCGATCATGGGATTGGTCTGTATCTGATCGAAAGCTACGTCACACAGGCTGGCGGCGCGATAGAAGTTGCCGATAATATCCCGCGCGGCGCCATTTTCTCCCTGTTTATCCCGGCCACGGGAACCGCCCGGCAACTGGAAGACACCGACTATGCAACATGAACTTATCGACGTACTGATTGTTGAAGACGAGAACGAGCTGGCGCAACTGCACGCGGAGCTGATAGGCAAACATCCGCGTCTGAGGCTGGTGGGCATTGCCTCGTCGCTGGCTGCGGCCCAGGCAGAGCTTGCAAACAAACAGCCGCAGCTGGTGCTGCTGGATAACTATCTGCCGGACGGCAAAGGGATCTCGCTGATCAATAACCCCATGCTGGCCCGCGCCAACTGCTCGGTGATTTTTATTACCGCCGCCAGCGATATGGACACCTGCAGCCAGGCCATCCGCAACGGCGCGTTCGACTACATCCTCAAACCCGTCTCCTGGAAGCGGCTCAGCCAGTCGCTGGAGCGCTTCGTGCAGTTTGCCGAACAGCAGAGGGTCTGGAAGATTGTCGACCAGCAGAACGTGGATTCGCTGTATCAGCTTCAGGCGAAAAATTACCGCCAGGACAACGGCAGCAAGGGCATTGAGGAAAATACCCTGGCGCGGGTGCAGTCGCTGTTTAACGACAAGGCAACGCACAGCTTTACCGTGGATGAGGTGGTGAGCGAGACGGGATTGAGTAAAACCACCACCCGTCGCTATCTGGAGCACTGCGTGGAGGCGGGTTTTCTGACGGTGGAGATGCTGTACGGCAAGATTGGGCATCCAAGGAGGATGTACCGCCGCGCAGAAGCCTGAAGCGATATTGTAGGCCCGGTAAGCTTGCGCCACCGGGCAAATCGCCGGGTGGCGCTGACGCTTACCCGGCCTACGTTCGGGGGAGAGTCTACTTCAACACATATCCATACAGCCGCTTAATCCCGTCGGCATCCTTCTCGCTGTACACGCCCTGCAGCTCCGGCGAAAAGCCCGGCAGCAGGTTGATGCCCTCCTCCAGCGCCAGGAAGTAACGCTGTACCGCCCCGCCCCAGACTTCACCCGGCACCACGCACAGCACGCCCGGCGGATAGGGCAGCGCCCCTTCGGCAGCAATCCGCCCTTCGGCATCCCGTATGCGAACCAGCTCCACATTCCCGCGAATATACGCCTGATTGGCATCCTGCGGGTTCATCACCACCTCAGGCAGGCTCTTCTTGCGGAACATCGCCTTCTGCAAATCCTTCACGTCGAAGCTGACGTAGAGATCGTGCATCTCCTGACACAGTTGGCGAAGGGTATAATCCCGGTAGCGCACCGGGTATTTCTGGAAGATCGTCGGCAGCACGTCGGCCAGCGGGGTGTCGTCTTCAATATGCTGTTCAAACTGCCCCAGCATTGCCACCAGCTGAGCCAGCTTGTCGCTGCTTTCGGCAGGCGTCAGCAGGAACAGGATCGAGTTAAGGTCGCATTTTTCCGGCACGATGCCGTTTTCACGCAGGTAGTGCGCCAGAATCGTCGCCGGGATCCCGAAATCGGTGTACTCCCCGGTTTCGGCATCAATGCCCGGCGTGGTCAGCAGCAGCTTGCACGGGTCAACAAAGTACTGCTCGCTCGCATAGCCCTCAAATCCGTGCCATTTGGCCCCCGGCTCGAAGCTGAAGAAGCGCAGCTCGCTGGCAATGGCGTGCGTCGGATGATCCTGCCACGGCCGCCCCGCCACCACCGGTGGGATAAACGGCTTGATCATATGGCAGTTGGCAATGATGGCCTTGCGCGCCTCAATGCCCAGCTCCACACACTCGGCCCACAGCCTGCGCCCGCTTTCCCCTTCGTGGATTTTCGCATTGACATCCAGCGCCGCGAACAGCGGGTAAAACGGGCTGGTGGAGGCATGCAGCATAAAGGCGTTGTTCAGCCGCTTGTGCGGGCAGAAACGCGCCTGGCCGCGGATATGGTTATCCTTTTTATGGATCTGCGACGTTTGCGAGAACCCGGCCTGCTGTTTGTGCACCGACTGGGTCACAAAGATGCCCGGATCGTTCTCGTTCAGTTCCAGCAAGAGCGGGGACGTTTCCGCCATCATCGGAATAAACTGCTCGTAGCCTACCCAGGCGGAGTCAAAGAGAATGTAGTCGCACAGATGGCCGATCTTGTCGATCACCTGACGGGCGTTGTAGATCGTCCCGTCGTAGGTGCCAAGCTGAATGATCGCCAGGCGGAAGGGACGCGGCTCGTCGGCTTTCTCCGGCGCCGCCTCGCGGATCAGGTCCCGCAGATACGCGTCGTCAAAGCAGTGGTCGTCAATCCCGCCGATAAAGCCAAACGGGTTACGTGCGGCCTCAAGGTACACCGGCGTGGCGCCCGCCTGGATCAGCGCCCCGTGGTGGTTAGATTTATGGTTGTTGCGGTCGAACAGCACCAGATCGCCACGAGTGAGCAGCGCGTTGGTCACCACCTTGTTGGCCGCCGACGTGCCGTTCAGCACGAAGTAGGTTTTATCCGCGTTGAAGACTTTCGCCGCAAACTTTTGCGCATGCTTGGCGGACCCTTCGTGGATCAGCAGATCGCCCAGCTTCACGTCGGCATTGCACATGTCCGCGCGGAACACGTTCTCACCAAAGAAATCATAGAACTGCCGCCCTGCCGGATGCTTTTTGAAAAACGCGCCGTGCTGGTGGCCCGGACAGGCGAAAGTGCTGTTGCCCATCTCCACATACTGACTCAGGGTGTCGAAAAACGGCGGCAGCAGGTTCTCTTCGTAACGGCTGGCAGCAGTCTCCAGTTCCAGAAACTCCTGAGCTTTACCCGAGATGACCGCGGTGGCGCCGTCAGGCACCTCCGTTGGCTCCTGAGAGAAAATAAACACCGGTAAATGAAAGCCCGTGCGTTTCAGCAAGGCAAGGATGCCGCTGCGACTCTCTGTCGTCGTCATGACGACCGCTGCCACATCGGTGAAATCCGTGCTGTCCAGCGTCACCTTTTCGCGATGCGTAGACACCGTTGAGAGCAGCTCGCGGCTGACGGCGATTTTCATGGTTTTCATAAGCGCAATTACCCTCACCGAACGGTGAGACAGGGAGGAGAAAATTCGCGCAATAATGTCACCTTTTATTTTGAGGTGCAAGAAGGAATCAGTATGCACGTATATCACCCAAAGCTAAGGCCCGCGCAGCGCTGACGTGCCATAATAATGCAATATCAATGATTAAATAACAGGAGTTAAGCGTGGTTATCGGGCCATTTATCAACGCAGGAGCCGTATTGCTGGGCGGCGTACTCGGCGCAGTGCTGAGCCAGCGGCTGCCGGAGCGTATCCGCTCATCCATGCCCTCGATATTCGGCCTGGCCTCGTTAGGGATCGGTATTCTGTTAGTGGTCAAATGCGCCAACCTGCCGGTGATGGTGTTGGCCACCCTGCTCGGCGCGCTGATTGGCGAGTTTTGCTATCTGGAAAAAGGCATCAATAATGCGGTAGGCAAAGCCAAAAACCTGATAGCCCGACCGGGCAAGGCGAAGCACGGCACGCACGAGACGTTTATTCAGAACTACGTCGCCATCATTATTCTGTTTTGCGCCAGCGGCACCGGGATTTTCGGTTCGATGCAGGAAGGGATGACGGGCGACCCGAGCATTTTAATTGCAAAAGCGTTTCTGGATTTCTTCACCGCCACTATTTTTGCCACCACGCTCGGCATTGCCGTCGCGGCGATTTGCGTGCCGATGCTGCTTATCCAGCTGGCACTGGCTACCTGCGCCACGTTAATTCTCCCGCTCACTACGCCGGCGATGATGGCAGACTTTACCGCCGTCGGCGGCCTGCTGCTGCTGGCAACAGGGCTGCGCATCTGTGGGATCAAGATGTTTGCCGTGGTGAACATGCTGCCCGCGCTGCTGCTCGCCATGCCGCTCTCCGCGCTCTGGACGCACTTTTTCGCTTAAGGATGCGGCGAAATGGTGAGAGATTGCGCAGTCCGTAACGAAAACAACATTTTTCGTTGACGCCACCGGGCAGATCGGGTTTAATGCGCCCCGTTGCCCGGATAGCTCAGTCGGTAGAGCAGGGGATTGAAAATCCCCGTGTCCTTGGTTCGATTCCGAGTCCGGGCACCACTTATTCATACACGGACGTCCACTGACGTCCGTTTTTTGTTTTAAAGTCAACAAACTATCTACTTTATCCCCCTCGCTGACGTTCACTAACATTCATCAACATCCACATTGCCTTGATGGTATATCTGTTGGTATTGTTAGTTCGATACATTTTGTACCATCACAGGGAGGGGTAAACGATGGCTCTCACTGATGTCAAGGTAAGAAATGCCAAGCCCGCCGACAAGCCTGTAAAGCTCACTGACGGCAACGGCATGCATCTTCTTATTCATCCTAATGGCTCCAAATACTGGCGTCTACAATACCGCTTTGCAGGAAAACAAAAGCTACTGGCTCTTGGGGTCTACCCTGCTGTCTCTCTTGCTGATGCCCGTAACCGTAGAGATGATGCCAGAAGATTAATTGCTGCTGGTATCGACCCCTCTGAAAAGAAAAAATCTGAAAAGGTAGAGCAAAGCGGCGCTCTTGCTTTTGAGTCCGTTGCCAGAGACTGGCATGCAAGCAACATCAAATGGTCAGAAACACATGCTGAAAGGGTAATGAACAGCCTTATCAATCATGTGTTCCCTGTTATTGGTAAACGAAATATTACCGACCTCAAAACCCGTGACCTACTCCAACCTATTAAGGCGGCTGAAAAGTCCGGGCATCTTGAGATTGCTGCTCGTCTCCAGCAACGTATCACCGCTATCATGCGATATGCTGTTCATAACAGTATTATCGATAGTAATCCTGCACAGGACTTAGCAGGTGCCATTGCGACAGCAAAACGAGTCCATCGCCCGGCTCTTCCATTTGAACGCATTACAGAGCTTCTGAGCCGCATTGAGAGCTACAGAGGAAGACTGCTCACCCGCCTTGCTGTTCGACTCACTTTACTGACTTTTGTTCGTTCAAGTGAGATGCGTTTTGCCCGTTGGTCTGAAATTGATTTCAAGAATGCGCTCTGGACGATACCTGCAGAACGTGACGAACTTCAAGGGGTGAAACACTCCAGCCGTGGCTCTAAGATGAAAACCCCTCACCTTGTTCCATTAAGCAAGCAGGCTTTAGCCACCTTGAGAGAAATTCAGAAGCTCAGTGGAGATCAGGAAATCATCTTCATTGGTGATCACTATGCTTATAAACCCATGAGTGAAAACACTATCAACAACGCGCTTCGTAAAATGGGCTATGACACCAAAACAGAAGTTTGTGGACATGGTTTCCGCTCTATGGCCTGTAGTGCCTTAATCGAATCCGGCTTATGGTCAAAAGATGCTGTTGAGCGTCAGATGAGCCATCAGGAGCGTAACCATGTTCGCGCCGCTTACATCCATCTTGCTGAACATCTCGATGAGCGTAGGCTAATGCTACAGTGGTGGGCTGACTATCTTGATGCCAATCTTAACGATATGGTAAGGCCATTTGAGTTTGCCCACAGGTGATCGTTTTGAGTTTGAAATCCAAGGCTAACCGCTTGATAACCCATCACATAACAGTATATAACTCTTTGTTTTAAATATGAATGAATAGCCATCATTGGTTGATGGCTATGACTTGATACCGTAGAATGTTTACCAATTTCAGGCACCGATTTCCCGTGACCTCATGACGGATACTTTTTATGAAAAAAATAACTTCTGATATGACAGAACTACAATCAATGAATATAACTGAAGATAATATCAGCAAACTTAACTCTTTGTTTCCTGAAGCATTTAATGAAAACGGCATTGATTTTAACGTTTTAAAACAGCTTTTGGGTGAAAATGTAGACGAAAAAGAAGAACGCTATGGCCTGAACTGGCATGGTAAGCGTCAGGCTCGTCAGCTTGCTCTTACCCCTTCCCGTGGCACCTTACGCCCATGTAAAGATGAAAGCGTTGATTGGGATAACACCAAGAACCTCATGATCGAGGGTGATAACCTTGAAGTGTTAAAGCTTCTTCAAAAAAGCTACACTGGAAAAGTTAAGCTTATATATATTGATCCTCCTTACAACACCGGGAAAGATTTTGTTTATCCTGATAACTTCCAAGATAATATGAAAAATTATCTTGAAATCACAGGACAAACAGAAGAAGGTGTCCGGGTAAGTACAAATGCAGAAACCAGTGGGCGTTATCATACAGACTGGTTAAATATGATTTACCCACGATTAAAGCTTGCTAGAAACTTGTTGAAAGAAGATGGGGTTATTTTCATATCAATAGATGATAGTGAACAAGCAAATTTAAAAAAAATATGCGATGAAATATTTGGCGAGGAAAACTTCCTTGCATGTATCGCATGGGAAAAAAGATATACTCGTAGTAATAATGCCAAAAGATTTTATTCATTAAAAGACTCGATCTTATGCTATAGGAAATCTGATGCATTAGAGTATGTTAAAGAAGCAAGAAATGAAAAATCAGACTCTAATTATAGCAATCCAGACAATGACATCAGGGGGGACTGGACGACATCTTCATACATAAACCCCGCAACCAAGGAACAGCGTCCAAATTTAGCCTATGAAATAACCAGACCATTAAATGGCGAACAAGTCACGCATCCAACTCATGCTTGGAAGTATAGTATAAATGAACATTTGAAACATGTTGATGAAAAAAGGTTGTGGTGGGGTAAAGATGGTACTGCACAGTACCCAAGATTGAAATTATTTTTATCTGAACAGACAGATGGTTTAGTGCCGATTGATTTATGGAGTTATAAAGATGCCGGAACTACTGATGAGGGAGGCAGTGAAATAAAAGCACTTTTTGATAAGGTTGTTTTTGACACACCAAAACCTAAAAAATTAATTAATAAAATGCTATCAATAGCAACCAACAATGAATCCAATGATATAGTTCTAGATTTTTTTTCAGGTTCAGGAACTACTGGACACGCGGTAATTGAGAAAAACACGGAAGATAATGGAAATCGTAAATTTATTTTAGTACAACTTCCTGAGGTTTTATCTGAAGAAAATAGAGATCAGAAAGTAGCTGCTGATTTTTGCGATTCGATACTAAAACCTAAAACAATAGCTGAACTGACCAAAGAGCGCCTGCGTCGTGCAGGTAAAAAAGTTCGTGAAGACAATCCAGAATGGAAAGGAGATGTTGGTTTTCGTGTTTTCAAACTCGATACATCTAATATCCGTCCGTGGGAAGCCACAGCAGAAACCATCTCAGAACAGATTGACGCTTATGTAAGCCCAATCCTTGATGGCCGTAGTGAAGAAGATTTGCTTACAGAGTTGATGCTTAAGCGTGGCATTGACCTGAGTGTAAACATTGAAACCCGTCAGTTTGATGGATTAACCGTTTCTTGCGTTGACGGTGGCAAATTGTTTACCTGCTTTGCTAAACAAATCCCTGCATCTTCAGTAGAAAAACTGACCAAGGGGATCATCGACTGGCATAAGAGTTTAAAGGCTGGCAAAGATACTGTCTGCTATTTCCTTGATGACGCATTTGAAAATAACGTTGCTAAAACAAATCTTTGCGCCATTCTGGAACAGCATGGCCTGACTAACCTGCACAGCCTGTAAGGAATGAGATGAAACTACATTTTGAATCTGACCTTACCTATCAGCAAAACGCCATAACTTCGGTCTGTGATTTGTTTGAAGGGCAAGAGAAATGGGAAAGCGAAATGACTGTGCTGGCCCCAGCACAGGGTGCACTCTCATTTGAAGGCGCAACAGGTTCAATGCCTATAAACCCACAGATACCCGAAGATGATGTTCTGCTGAAAAACTTAAACAATGTTCAGTTGAAGAATCAGCTTCCACCTTCACCAGTGCTAGACAGCCATGACTTTACTGTCGAGATGGAAACAGGGACAGGTAAGACGTATGTTTATCTTCGCACCATGCTTGAGTTGAATAAACGATATGGCATGAGCAAATTTATCATCGTAGTTCCTTCCGTTGCCATCAAGGAAGGCGTTTATAAAACACTACAAATTACTGAAGAACATTTCAAAAGCCTTTATGCGGGAGTTCCATACCAATACTATCTGTATGACTCGTCAAAACCTGCGGATGTGCGAAATTTTGCAACCAGCTCTGTTATGCAGATCATGGTAATGACAGTTGGTGCGATTAACAAAAAAGACGTTAATAAGCTCTATCAGCCCAGTGAAAAAACGACCGTTGACGATATGGATAAACCAATCGATCTGATACGTGCTACACGTCCAATTATTATTGTCGACGAACCGCAAAGTGTGGATGGTGGCTTAAATGGTGCAGGTAAAACCGCACTTGATGCTATGCACCCAATGTTCACCATACGCTATTCAGCGACACATGTGCATAAACATCATATGGTGTATCGCCTCGATGCCATTGATGCCTATAATCAAAAACTGGTCAAACAGATCGAAGTTGCCGGGCTTGAAGTCCAGAATGCAAGCAATAGCCCCTATGTAAAATTGGTCAGTATTAACAGTAAGAAAAATAACATTAACGCGACTGTTATTGTTGATTTAGCCGATAAAAAAGGGATCGTGAATCGGTCAGAGATTACCGTGTATGACGGTACGACACTTGATGACGAAACGGGGCGTGATATTTATCAGGGATACAGGATAAGCGAAATCAGAACAGGCAAGGAAGGTTATCTTACACTGGAAACGCCTTCTAATACATATTATATGAAAGTAGGTGATGTCGTGGGTGATATTGACCCGATGCTCATCCAGCGTCATATGATTAGGCGTACAATTCGTGAACATCTTGATAAAGAACTTCGCCTGAATTCTCAGCAAATCAAGGTTCTCACCCTGTTCTTCATTGATAAGGTTGATTTCTATCGCCAGACTAATGAAGAAGGACTTCGTGAACCGGGTGAATATGCTCGTATCTTTGAAGAAGAATATCTAAAAGCGATCAAAAGCCCCGCATATAAAGATTTGCTCCCTTCTCATCCAGAACATGCTAAAGACGTTCATGATGGTTATTTTTCCATTGATAAAAAAGGTGGATGGGCTGAAACAACCGAAAGCAATAATGCAGGCCGCGAAAATGCGGAACGCGGTTATAACCTCATCATGAAAAATAAAGAGAAGCTTTTGAGTTTCTCGAATCCGGTGAGGTTTATTTTTTCACACTCTGCTTTAAAAGAAGGCTGGGATAACCCCAATGTATTCCAGATCTGTAGCCTTCGAGAGATGGGAAGTGAACGAGAACGTCGTCAAACATTAGGGCGTGGTCTTCGCCTGTGTGTTAACCAAGAGGGTGAACGTGTTCGTGATGACAGCATTAACATTCTGACTGTCGTTGCCAGTGAAAACTATGAAGCCTATGCCGAACGACTACAGAGCGAAATTGAGAACGAAACAGGCATCCGTTTTGGTATCATCGAAAAAGATGCGTTTGCACATCTGATCTTCTCTGATTCCCCGCAAGGTTTAGGTATCACCGGTTCACATGAGATTTGGTCTGAACTACAAACTGAAGGTTATCTTGAAAAATCGGGAAAAATCACCAAAGCCCTGAAAGAAGTATTATTCGAAAACACTTTTGTTGTTAGTGAGAAGTATGCCTCACTACAGGAACAAATTGAAACTATCCTGCGTAAATCAGCAGGGCGACTCAATATAAACAATGCTGATGAGCGTAAAACAATCAAATATCGGAAAGAAGTCTTAAACAGCCCAGAATTCAAAGCGTTATGGCAGCGCATTTGTCAAAAAACGCTGTACCGACTAGCATTTGATGAAGAAGAATTGATTAAATCCTGTACGAAATCACTTTCTGAAATGCAGCCTGTAGCAAAAGCAATGGTCAGTTTCAGCAAAGCAACAATCAAACAAAGTCAATCTGGCCTTGATGTCAAAGCTCAGTCTAATGGGACAACAAGCGCTGTAATAGATGTTGCAGAGCAGCCACTGCCAGATATTCTTGGTGTTCTACAGGAAAAAACCGGACTGACAAGACGCAGTTTAAGCACCATCCTGAAAGAGAGTGGAAGACTCGCTGATTTTGCTAAAAATCCACAGCAGTTTATCAGTGAAGCTATAGGCCGAATCAACTACTGCAAACGCCTGTCAATTGTTGATGGTATTAAATATTATCCACTAAAAGGAGAGGTGTATGCGCAAAGTCTCTTTATGGATAAAGAGCTAACAGGATATGCCCGTAATCTTTTTGAAACCTCGTCTAAGTCAGTTTACGAATATGTTCCTAAAGATTCTGAAGTCGAAAGCCGTTTCGCTCAGGAACTCGAAGAACAGGATGAAGTTAAGCTTTATGTGAAGCTTCCCGGTTGGTTTAAAATCCCGACGCCACTGGGAACCTACAATCCTGACTGGGCCTTAGTTATTGAAGACAATGGTGAAGAACATATTTACTTTGTTGTAGAGACAAAAAGTAAACACATTGGTCTTGGTAATGAAGAAGATGCGAAAATTACTTGTGGCAATGCTCATTTTATCTCACTCAAAGATCAGAAGCTTAATCCTGCGAGATATATGCTCTCTACAACCATAAATGATGTGTTAAGCAGTATATAAAATGGAAAAGGGCCTTAAGGCCCTTTCCTTTTCCCTTAAAGGGAACTCTCCATTGGAGAGAATACATATCCCCACACTTGGGGCAAATAAATCAGCCCATTGGGCTGTAAACTACTCCCCATATATGGGGCAATCAGACACTTCATGAAGTGAATGTTCTCAAGGAACCCTTATTAAGTACAACATTAGATGTAGATTGTCAAATATATTTTAATATTTATTAAATATATATTTGCTATCACCAATCACAATAAATTTATTCCTCCATAGTTATAAGATCAAACCAAGTTCCTAATATCTTATCTTTTTATATCTCATGGTATATATCTGAATGTCAAAACATGGTATAAAACAACCAGAGAGCATTTTTATAGGCTGCTATTAGTTGACTCTCCTTTCCCCTTTGCTGTTTCCTATAAAAGAGCCAGAGATAGATAATAGCATTTATATTTCTATCCTATTCACTCTGGATCGATCGGCTCACAGCTTATTAGGGCGCTCGGAACATCAACATAGGATAAAATACCTACCATTTAAATAAATCATAAGATGATACATGTCAAACTAACGCATAAATTTATGCGTTAGTTTAATCTTGCTTATCTGCAATGATAATTTTCGATGACTGTAATACCAGTCATAATATTAAGTATTTAACCACCTCTTCTACTTTACAGTCCACAGTTTTAGCTACTTAAGCAACCTTGGATAAAGAATTTTCTTTTGTCTTAAGGCGACTCAGGCGATTTTGTGCTTATGTTATTTTCGGTTTATAGGTTTCTGTTCTTGGTATTTAAAACTGTAAATTAATAGAAACGCGCACCTGAGGCACCGCATCGCAAGTAAATATCGGCATCGATTTCGACTTGATTTTCTGGATTGACGACAACTACCAGATACTTAAACGGGAAGTTCTATAATTCTTATCCGTTAGGGTATTTTGTGCTATAGTATTAATTCTCAGTTAACATTGTATCTCAAGGTGAGCATGAAAAACAATTTAGCAACTTGGATTTCCTTCTTGATTTTCTTTTTACTGATCTTTATTGTTCGATGGTGTTTGCTTCCCGATTATTTAAAAATTTCAGGATTAACATTTCTATTATTATTCGTTTTGAGTTTATTCACTTACATCATCCTTATGAACTGGATTGTTAAATCATCTACTCAAAACAAAGTCATAAGTTATTTCAAAAAAGGAAATGACTTAACAAAGCCACAAAGAAATTTATTCTTTTTTTCCGGTTTTATTGTCGGGATTATCATTCTGAAGTTTTTTTAGTTTCTCTTTTAGTCCATCAACTTCATCTCTTGTCCACAGATGATTCAATATTGCGGTTAGCCCCATAAGGCTAACCCCTAACAAACCTATTTCGAAAAATGATAAATACATATTAACCTCGCTTAAATTTATAAAAAATAGTGACCAGAAACTTATTCCTGCCTACCCACCATATCCTCAAGAAATCTTTTCCCTCGCAATTTAATTCTTGCTTTAGCCTCCGCATTGATATTTGAAGCTTGTAATAACACCCCCAATACAAACTCCTTATCGACATCTTCTACTTTAAAGCCAACAGCTTTAGCTACTTCAGCACCAAGGATGATCTTCAGGCGTGTCTCAGCGCTCTTGGATAAAGATTTCTCTTTGGTCTTGAGACGATTCAAACGCATCTGTGCTGAGGCTATTTTTTGTTTAATTGTTTTTTCTGTTCTAAGCTTTTTACCTTCTTTATTTTTCATGAATACATTATCTTCTTTTTCCACTACAAACCCCTTTTATATTATTTAATTCGTTAATTCATAAATTAACTCGTTTTATGATTAAGTAAAGGTAATGGAAGAAAGATATTTTATATTGTCTAGTTATATTAAACATCTGAAAGATTGAGACAAGGTTGTTGAAAGATAAAATTTGAGTGTTTCTGATAAATAGTATTCGGGTAAGCTAGCTCACCCGAATGTTTTGCTAATTACTTTTTAGACAGCTTCTCTAATACCTGCATTAACAGGGCAGTGATAACGAAGCAAAGTTGAAGCCCCATATACATGATTATTTTATCATTAGGAATATTCTTTGACTCCATAAAAACACCCAATAAATGGATAGTAGATATTGAAACTACTGAAAAGAAAACCTTATTTTTTAGAGATTCCACATCCATCTTGCCTATCCATGACAACTCATTATCTGCCCCTTTTACATTCAACCGTGAGACAAAGTTTTCATAGCCGGAAAAAATCACCATAACAAGCAATCCCCCGATCAGAACGAAGTCGATAAGTGATAGGAGGCTAAGTATTATTTCTTCATTGTTGTAATGGGCTACATTCAACACTATCTCATACAACTCTACAAAGAATTTATAGGCTAAAACTATCAGACTGGCAGATAGTCCCAGATATACCGGAGCCATTATCCATCTTGCTCCAAATAAGATACGCGTAAATAAATTGCCCATAAAAATCTCCTGTTTAGTAACCATGACTAACTGCCAACTTATTGATTAAATTACTATTACTTAACTATCGTTTTTCTTGAAGATAAGAACCATTTCAAATGAAAGCGGGTATCTTCTTGACCTGACACAATATGTCATTATATTTGATAAAATAAAAATAATGTTGCGAACACTGGCAACCGTGAACGTGCTCTACAAAGAACTGTTACTTTTATACCAAAAACGAATAAAAGAGGGATTCTCTATGAAGTTATGGAACAAAACGATTTTGGCTGCAGCAATAACCCTTCTCATCGCTGGTTGTGATGACGCGGATAAGAAAGTGGATAGCAACCTTAATCAAGCTAAGGAAGCCGCCAGCCAGATTAAAGATGCTGCTGCTGACAAAGCTTCATCCATTAAAGACGAAGCGGATAAGCATATTGATGCTGTTAAGCAGGAAGCCAATAAGCAAGCAGATCAACTCACTGAAAAGGCAAAATCCATCAAAGCAGAAGCTGACGCTAAAGCACAATCTTTAGCTGATCAGGCTAAAGCGAAAGGAGATGAAGTTAAAGCCGATGCTAAACAAAAAAGCGATCAAGTAGTAGAGAAGGCTGAACAGATTAAGGCACAAGCCATCTCCGGTGCTAACGAGCTGGCAACTGATGCTGCAGCTAAGACCCAAGAAATCAAAGACAGCATGAAAAAGGATAATACCCCAGCACAAGCTGATTCTACCCCAACTGAAAATAAACAGTAATTACAGGAGCCAATATGGGTATTTTATCTTGGATTATCTTCGGCCTCATCGCTGGTATCATCGCAAAATGGATTATGCCGGGTAAAGAAAACGTAGGGATTATCGTCACCATTATTCTGGGGATCGTCGGTGCTGTTGTAGGAGGCTACATTAGCACGTTCTTCGGATTCGGTAAGGTTGATGGGTTCAACTTTGGTAGCTTCGTCGTGGCAGTAATTGGCGCTATCGTTGTTCTATACATCTACAACAAAGTTAAAAGCTAAAGTTATAAAAAGGGGCATAGGCTATGCCCCTCTTACAAAGGCAAGGACTTAAACATGGAATATTACGGGATTGTTCTGCTAAAGTTTGTTATCGGGTTTGTTGTTGTCATATCTCATCTGAACTTTTCTGGCAAAACCCAGCTTTCACAAATGACTCCAGTTGACTTCATTGGGAACTTTGTTCTTGGCGGGATTATAGGTGGTGTTATATATAGTGATGCTATACCTATGCATCAATACATCATTACATTGTTTATTGGTGTTGCTCTTATTTCTTTACTCAATTGGGTAAGTAAACACGTCTGGTTTTTCAGGTCATTTACCATTGGTGAGCCAATCCCGATCATTAAAGACGGAAAGTTTTTGATGGAAAATATACTCAGGCGTCGAAATAAAATAGATATCATCAATGTCGCGTCTCAACTCCACTCTCAGGGCGTACATTCATTTCAGGAAATACGCTACGCACAAATAGAGCCAAGTGGTTCTCTGTCTGTGGTTTGCGAAGGCGGTAAAATGCCGTCAATAATTCTTATGAAAGATGGAAGAGCACGCCTTTCAGAACTCAGCGGGATTGAGAAAGACGAAGAGTGGCTCGATAACCTACTCAAAGAATCTGGAATAGAAAGAGAACAGGTATTCATCGCAGAGTTCTGGGATGGAGAAATTACATTTATCCTCAAAGATGGGAAAGTGAAGCGAAATCAACATTGAGACTTAAAGTATAAGCTGCAATTCATTTCTTTTACATGACTAACAGGTAAGAACTATGACTATCACAGCACGCCTTGGAGGCCGTACACTTCTTGGTGAAGGAACTTACATTATCCCATCAACTGAAACTTTATCTGTTTCGGTAAGCTTAACACCTGAAAAATTCCCGAAACTGGCAGAAGTAAAAACCTTAACACTCAATGTTGAATACAATGACTCAGTAGAAAAGCAAACGGTCTTTTTTTCACCTGATGGTGAAAATAGCTCGAAAATGACTCTTTGCAACTGGAATAATAGTTTAGGGACCACGCTAAACACATTGTATCCACTGATGAATATTGAAGGAAAAATGGTAGAGCTTTGCCTCTATAATGTGAGGGTGGGAGAAACAAACGTTTTGACTCTCCAGTTCTGGCTTCCAGAGTTATAATCTTTGATCAATATCAGTGTAATAAAAACCTTTTAAAGGAGTTAATATGGCTGGTTGGTTCGAATTAGATAAAAGCGTCAATAGTCAGTATAAATTTGTTCTCAAAGCTGGTAATGGAGAAGTCATCCTGACCAGTGAACTTTACACATCCAAAAGTGCTGCAGAAAATGGCATCGCATCGGTTCAGGCAAACTGCAAGCTTAATGAACGATACGAACTGAAAGATTCATCTAATGGAAAGTTTTATTTTAACCTAAAAGCGGCCAATCATCAGGTAATCGGCACCAGCCAGATGTACGCATCTAAGCAATCCCGCGATGTAGGTATCGCTTCCGTTAAAACAAATGGAACAACAGCAACGATCAAAGATAACACCTAATCGATATACCTAAAACCAAGCCTCACGGCTTGGTTTTAAACGGAAAAAGAAGCCCTTCATTAATTAGCGTCTTATAAGATATTTCACATATATCATTTGCACAATCTCTTGGTCCCGGATCGGCTCCCGTACCCGCAGCATTTTCCATGGTCGAAATCTTATCATATCGAATACTCACATACGCATTAACAGCATTTCCTATTTTCCTGATCTGTTCTCCCACTATACGGGCTAGAATCTGATCTTGTACGGACTTCATTTCTTGAAACTTCATAAATGTTATAGCTGAGCCAATACCAAGAACCAATACTAACTCCAGCAATGAAAACCCTCTTTTTATCATAGTTGCTCCCTCCTAATTCTGTTCCATTAATTACTAATTAACAAAATCATACAATTTAGCAATAGTCCTGCTTTGACTTTGTTGGATATCTGAATAAGATATATAATTATTTTTCGACATAAGAGGTTTAATATGAAGTTATTACCAATATTTTCTTTAATGGCTCTTTCCGCTTTTGCTTGTTCCGCAAATGCCGCAGATAACCACTCTAATAAAATTAATGTGAAAACAGGTTCTCAATTCAAAATTGAGCTTAAATCTAATCCAACGACTGGATATTCATGGATTTTACGAAAACTTCCCGATAATGTTGCATATGTTGGCAGTCAGTATGATGAAGATTCAACTTGCCAGAGTAAAAAACTTTTGGGTTGTGGTGGTAAAACGATAATGCATTTTATTGCTGTTTCTTCAGGTTTATCGCAAATCGAACTTCAGTATGCTCAACCTTGGGAGCCTCTTCCAAAAGAAAAGACCATATACAACATCCATGTTGAGTAGATAACACTAAAAAATGCTCAGTAGTATATTGCTGAGCATCACTCTATGCCTTTTTCATTCATGATTGCTTTATATTTTTCAATATACTTATTCATTAGAAGATTTTTATTGTAATTTAGTTCTTTCTGGTTGAATAATGCTTTTTTTATCTCACTCTTTGAATAGCCATTGTTAACCATTATAGCAAGTTTATTCATGTCTGTTATTCTTTTCATAATATAAATACACGAGCTTTGATTTTCCTCGCAAGAGTTACTTGCTATGTAGTCTTTACCTTTCTTTATATCCTCTTCCAATCTGCCGTTTCTCTTTAAGGCAAAGAAATAGTCGATTCGATTTTCTTGAAATATCGGAGAATATTGGTCGTATTTCTCATCAACATAGATTTTGTTGTATTTACCATCAACAAAAACAAGTGATAGCGGTAGTAAATTGTATTCAGCCTCTGCCATAAGCGCTCTACTATTTAGTTGTTCAGCTTCTATTGGCTTTGGTGAAGCATATATATGACTTGAAAACATTAAAATGATAATTAAAAAAAATCTTGTTTGCATACTTGGATATCCTCTATTGATTACTCACTTACTAGTATCAAATACTAGACGAATATCAATAGAGGAACTTCAAAAAGTTATCTCAAAGATTTATCTAAATTGTTATAGTCTCTTTCGATATCATAACAATTATAAGCTACATTTTTTGCTTCGGGAACCAATGACAACATTTTAACCATTTTGATAGCTTGTTTATTATCGATATGACAAGCCATTGATACCTTATTTAACAACTTTTCGCCTGTAATGAGTTTAGATTCTTGACTCATTTCACAGGCACAAGTTAGCTCACCAACTTCCACACCCTGAACTTTGGAGGGAAGTTCTGCTGCATGTGCTGGTAGAAGCAAAAAACCCAGTAAAGCTACCAGTATAGGTTTTACTCTCATTGATCATCTCACTTTGAATTATAGAGGAAAAATAAAAGTATCAGAAAACTCAAATCATAGAAAGCCCTATGAGCTGCGCTGTATGATTGTTGTAAACAATCAGCTGCTGAAATGGCTTGCCTGTTAATGATGGGATTTATCCCGAAAAAAAAGCATTTTGGTTTAAAAAATGAAATGTCAGTAAGCTAAAAATAAAATCATGCAACACAAACGAGTGCAACCACTAACATTTAATACCTAATACTCTCCCCGTTACTTATTTTATTAAATCAATGAAAACAATTTCATCTGTTATCTTTTGATTCTGTTTTTTGATTTTAATCTGTGAAATGTGCAACACATAAAAGCATCTGTTATTTTTACTATTTTATCTCAACTCCTCTTTCCCGCCTTACGGCGGGAGAGAAAAGAACTCCATTTGCCCTTACGGGCGCTTTCTAAACACCAAAACCCAATTATTGTCCTACCTCAACCGTTTATCCGATTCCTACCCTTTTAAATTAACAGATACTAAAACTAGTGTTATTAATTAAGAGTAAGAAAACTTTTTACATTGTCGTTATTTTTAGCTCCTTTAGGAGATATAAAAATAAAGCAATGCCCACCTATACACTGCTACGCAGTGTGTGGGGTCTACCGACGGTTGCCTGCCGCAGGCTAACACCGTTTCCTTCGGAAACAAGGTCAACGTCAACACCAGAGTTTTTCTTGCGAAAAACTAAAACCAGCATAGTCGCATTGGAGATTTATATTTTGGTTTGTTATTTAAGATTATATTGAGGTTCTTTTTATTGTATGGCTATTTTTCATCTTGATTTTAAAATTGTGAAACGAAGTGAGGGCAAATCTTCCGTTGCGAAGGCTGCTTATCATGCTCGTACAAGGATAACAGATGAAAGAACAGGCGATACGTATGATTATAGCCGTCGTACCGATTTATACGGACATTTCATATTAGCACCCGTTAATGCTCCTCAACATATTGTAAAAGACTCTACAGCATTGTGGAATGAAGTTGAAAGAGTTGAGCGTCAGAGCAACGGACAAACAGCTCGTTATTTCGATGTTTCCATTCCTGCCGAGTTAAATAATGATGACAAGAAAAAACTTGTCCTTGAGTATTGTCAGAAAAATTTCGTTGATAAAGGCATGATTGCCGATATCGCTTTCCACGATCTCGATAGTGATAATCCTCATGCTCACGTTATGTTGACGTTAAAAGCCATAGGCCCGGAAGGTTTTGGTAAAAAAGAAAGAAGCTGGAACGACAGAAAAATGTCTGTGTTGTGGCGTGAGTCATGGGCATCTATGGCTAACAGCTATCTCGAAGCCGCAGGTTCATCAGAACGTATTGACCATCGTTCCCTTCAGGCCCAGCATGAAGAGGCATTAGAAAAAGCGGCGGCTGCTCTGGACAATGAAGAACAAGCGCTATGGCTTGCTAAAGCCGCTGAAACAAACCGCCCTGCAATGAAACGTATCCACAGCGCTAAATGGCGTAGTAAAGCTGCTCAAGAGCAAAGAGCCGCAGAACAGGCTGTTCGTGATGCTGCCAAGCAAGAAGCCGTTGAAGTCTACAAAACATTCAGTAAGCTTGATCTTGAAATTGTTGTTGATGTCAGAAACTTTACGATTACACATCTTGCTGAACCAGAAGAGATTGTATTACCAAAAACAAGCTCCAACTCTTCTGCCAATGAAACGCAAAGACCTGTACTTGTAGCACCACCTCCTCATACTCGTATGCGAGGTGTTAAATCCTATCGTGATAAATCCAAAGTCAGTAAGGTTGTTGCTGGTAAGAAACCATTGGTCAGGATTACTGATTCTGGAAAAAATACTATTCTGAAAACATCCTCCTCTCAAGCCCTAAACAGGGCATCCAGAAGCGCCCCTGAACGTGTTAAGAGAAAACAGGCTATTCCACGTCAGGATAATATTTTTAAACGCTTCACAACTCTTGTAATTGATTTTTTCAAGCAGAAGTTTGTATGGGCTAAAGCAAACAAATCCCAAATTGATCTTATCAGTGAAGAACATGATAAACGTATTGCTGAAAACTATGTCTTTGATGAGGTATTAGGCCGTTCTATTCCTCGCGCTGAATATGAGAAAAAAGCCAAGTTTAACCAAGATAACTATAAACCAACACCGGATGAGATCAACCGTTTTCCAAGCCGCTTAACTAAAGCCGAAAAAGCGGATAACGCTCTGGACAATATGCCTATGATTTCGAATGACAGAAATATGCATGCAACAAAGTTAAAACCATCAAGATATCGTGATAGAACATGAACACATTAGTTAATTGTCTCATGTTTGTATTATCCCAAATACCTTCTTACATTTATCTTTCACTCAGGGCCGTGTAAGTATAGTATTATAGAGGAACTCCTTCAGCATTCTGGCAATATAATTCAAAGCTATTTAGCCATGAAGTTATTGCTTATATTTTAAGGTAGTGAATTACCTCTGATATAAGTGAAACTATCTTTATAACTTAATTTCACTGACCAAAGCACATCATCTTTACTAAGATAACCTCATTAACTTTTAAATTTATAATGTTTTTTTGTGATAAATCGTCATCTAATTTTTTAGCAAAGGTTCTAATTTAGGCGGTTATACAAATTAAAGCATGAATATTTTTTCATCGTTATAGTACTTGTCAATTTTTTCGTGTTGAATTATTATAACCACCAATATGATTTTTTGATTTTATCACAAGTGGAAGGGATACAATGCAAAATCATCTTAACATCCGTGGCGAACCTATACAGAGCGTATATTCCGAATACCGAAAAGGAAAATACATTGTTAATAGGAGATATCAACGTAAATTAGTATGGTCTTTACCAGAGAAGCAAAGATTTATAGACTCATTGATTAAACAATATCCCGTTCCTTTATTTTTGGGTGTAGTGTTTCAGCACAAAGAAAAAGGTTCATGTTTTGAAATACTTGACGGCATGCAACGGTTAGAAGCAATTACTTCTTTTATTGATGGGAAATTTAGTGTCGATGGGAAGTATTTTGATCTATCAGTTGTTGCAGAAACTAACCAACTATTAATTAACAAAGAATTAATTCAAAACGAACCTAAACTCGAGTTTGACTCCTGTAAAGCATTGCTTAATTATTTATTACCAATATCAACATCTTCATATACATCAAATGAGCATGTAGATGAAACATTCAGAAGAATAAATACTGGCGGCGTAAGATTATCAACACAGGAAGTAAGACAAGCAGGCAAAACTTGTGACTTCTCCCAGTTAGTCCGGAAATGCTCTATATATATAAGAGGTGATGTATCACATACAGATATTGTTGAATTGGGGAAAATGAGAGCAATCAGTTTAACAAAAAACGAATCTGATTACGGTATAAAAATCAGCGATACTTTTTGGAATAAAAATCATATTGTCACTACAGCCAATGTTTTAGCGTCACGTGATGAAGAATTGGTTGCGCACATTCTACTGTCTATTTTACTAGGAGGTAAAAGTCAAACCGCATCAAATTTCCTGAATGATGCATATCTTGAAGGTGCCCCTACCAATGTAAAAGCTAATGATTCAATAGCTAAGCACGGAATAGATACCCTATATAAACAGTTTTGCTTTGTATATGATGAGATAAAGAAAACAATAAACGAATTCCCTTGCATTTACTCCAAGCATCTATATAAGAGCAAGCCTGTAGGTGTTTCAGATTCTTTTCAGGTAGTTTTCCTTGCTTTTTATGAAAAGATGTTTAAGCAGAATAAAAAAATACAGAACTATAAATCACTATCAAAATTAATGAAAGGCTTAGCCAGTGAGTGTATGTCAGGATTAAGCAATAATAGAAAATGGACATCTGCTGACAGGACAAGAATGATAAGGGCTGTATCAGGTGTGCTCTCACCACAGTTTATTGCTAGAGAGGGAATGGATCCACTATCACAATCTTGGGTAGAGAACCTTGAAAATATTTTAAATCAATCCCGAACAGAAAATGTTTGCTATGATTTTAAGATTGGTTTTTACCCGCTCAACGAATCCAATGATTTTAATTCCGCTTTACTTTCTAAAGTCGTAAAAACATTAACCGCCATGGCAAATTCTCATGCGGGAGAAAATTATATAGTTGTAGGTGTTGCTGATAATCATCGTGATGCAGAAAAATATTGCGAGAAGTATAAATCCAAAGCTAGAAAATGTGGTGAGTTTTATATAACAGGAATAAACCACGAAGCTGATGCGAATATAACGAACATTGACAGGTATCAACAAAAAATAAAGCAACTAATTGAAAGGGAACCAATAAATGACACAACAAAAAGATTAATATTACGAAATATCCTACTTTGCAAATATTATGACAAAGATGTTTTAATCTTAAAGATAATCCGTGGTAAAGATCCAATTAAATATGATGGGAGTATTTATATTCGTAAAATGGCTAATACAGACCCTACCCCAATCGCTCAGGACGATGAGTTCGAATTTTATAAAGAATTTATCGAGCAATCTTCACGTTATCCATATTTATAGCATCATTATTTGATAATTTACTCCCAGCCTCGTAGGTTGGGAGTAAATTTGGCTTTTGAGTAATTTTTCTAATTACATTCTCCGCCTGAACATAATATTATCAGCGAAGATCGCCTTACCAGCTATAAAAGCTACAGCAAAAATTATTGGCAGACTGATAGTAGCTCCCGCCATACCTGTAGACATTCCGATCAGTATAGACAGGCCGAAGGTCAAAACTATAACAATGAAAGCATACCAGCCGGGGAAGGTTCCATACAGAACCGTCGCCATGCAGCCAGTACAAACATGCACACCGCGCTGGCTCTCTTTCAGGCAAAACGGACACTGGATTGTATTGTTTTCCATGATAGACCCCTTAGAGCGCTTTCCAGCCATTGCTGGTTTGAACAAGATTAATCATGCTCTCTTCAGGTTCATTCATACCCTTGACACTTGAGAACACTTTTTTGTCTACCCATGAAGGAACATCCGCCAACTTCCATGTATAAGACACGCGAACAACTTTCTGATTACCGTTTCCCGGTTCAGTCCATTCCTTTATCTCAGCAACCGCACGATGACCAACACAGGCACCATCTTTACGATCCCAAAACTCAACCGCTTGGCCTTTGTCTGTTACTTCCAGAACATCGACACTACTGAAACCATTAGCTTGTTGAGAAACATCAAGCAGCCCCTGATTAGCCAGACCTTTCAATATTTCATCACTGGCACTATACCCCGCTGAACGGTAGCCATGGTTGACCCGGATGGGGAAGCCCTTATTGAACACAATGTCATTATCCTGCAAGGAGTAGCACAGCTTTGAATGTGAAATCTTCGCATTGATAGCTTTCTCAAAATCACCTTTTTCACCGCAGCCTGATAACAACACGGTAAGGCCCGCAATGGCTAAAAATTTACGCATGGTTCTTATCCCTTTTTGTGACTGATAGTGCCGTTTTTCAGAACAACCAGATGAACTGGCATATCGGCATTGTTGACGGTAGCGAATCCACGGACTTCGAAATTGTTTACAGTTCCGGTGACGCTGACTTTCTGGCCTTTCTTATAAGTAAGAACGGTATCATCAATACCAGAGTAGTAATCCAGCCAGACCATCCCGCCGCAGTAGCTGGTATCGGTTGTTTTAAAGAGCAGATAATAGTTAGGGGCTGATTTGGGCATTCCCGTCATCATGTCGCTGGCACTTCTTCCCTTCGTAACTTCCAGAACAGTGGCATTGGTGATAGCGATCCTTTTGCCTGTCCATTTCTTTTCTGCTGCCATTGCATTTTCTTCATAGTCTTTGCAAACAGCACCAAGCCCAGATACAGATGATACCGGGCCAAGGCTTTGAGTGGTGGCAGTTCCCCCCAGCGCTTTACCTACTGAAGACAACGAAGAACTGATTGCGCCATTAACTGTATTTACGCCATCGTTGAGCTGCTGGCATCCTATTAGTGCGGCAGCAGACAGTACCAGTGGCATCACTATCCGTAATTTCATATCTATCCCCAATGTGTTGAAACTTTATGTCAAAGACAGCCCTACCCATAGGTTGGTCTCTCTGGGCTGAAAAAAAGCATTAATCAATTGATAGGATTCAATTTATTTTTCTGTTCGTCATATCGTTTGTATCGATCGAATTCAAATCATTTGATAGCTCAAGGCTATCATATATACACAATCGATCGATATAAACAATTAAAACACCGTTCAATTGACACCCATTCAATAGCTTAAACCTATCAAAAGCAATTTATTGATCTTTTATATCGATCAATAAGTGGTGTAATGTGCACGAAGAGCCATGTCAGTAGCTGTTTGCACATGGATGGAGATAGAAAGGTATAGGTCAGAACAGGTAATACCCTGTCGACCATTACGCAGACAGGGATTGTTAGATCTCAGGTAACGTAGCTATCTTCCGATATGGTGTTGCAAAAACCTGTATGCAACGCATGTTTTAATATGCTGTTTCATATGGAATGGTTGCTACCATTCAGATTTTTCAATCATCTTCCAAAGCACTCACACCGCTTGCCGGGAAATTGCTTTTCATATTATTCGATATCTTCGGAACTAAGGACTCTATTGTTTCTTCGCTAACTTGGCTCAGTTCAGAAATCAATCTTCTATATGTATTAATCATTCGTTCCTGATCACACTCATGTGCTGATTCTGATAAGAAGAAATAGTCATAATCTTTGATATGAATATTATCACCATTTTGCAAAGTGAGTTTTATTACTTGTTCATTCTCTTCAACATCTTTAACAATACAAGTCATAAATGGTATTTTTTTATTTGTATGAAAGAGCGTAATAACCTTAATGTTGTTCATTCTTTATTTTCCTTCTTTTTTATTATTTAATACCATATCGAATCGGTAAAAATCAAATTTAACTCATTTAATAAACGTTTTACCTTTTTTTCTTATTCTTTTGAAAAGATATATCTCTTATGAGCTAAAGCTCATGTGCTGACGCACGGCTACGCCCTAACGCTGTAAAAAATATTTAACGTTTTAACAATGGTATGTGCAATGTCTGAGGGAAAAGCCAAAAGGATCAACATCTATTCTTTTATTCATGATTAAATATTTTTGATCCTATATTTCATAACAGTATTAGCACTAAAAATATAGTATTTGCTCTTAAACGCATAGGAAAGCTATATCCCCAAAAGCAGCACTGAGTGATTGTCCGAAACAATCACATTGCTGAACAGGGTTCATCCCTGTTAATGATGGATTTATCCAAAAAAAGATCGCGTCGAAGACGCCAGATTAAGTGAAAGAATAATTAATTAAGTTCATATAATAAAAGCAGCGGTTTGTGATTGTAGAAAACAATCACTTCGCTGTAATAATATTATAAGATAAATAAAATAAGCAGTATAGTAGGTGTCTTTGTTGTAAGGCACAAATAAACCATGCAGAAAACCAGCCGAAATAACAAAAAAGAAAAACTGGACTCTCTTAACTTCTTACTAATTATTTAATTATAAGCACTCTCCCAGCCCAATAAAATCACCGCTTCGCAACTTTTTTTCCTATGTTTAAACATAGCAAACTCCTATGTTTAAACATAGATCCGTCCTATGTTTAAACATAGCAACATCTATGTTTAAACATAGATTATTTAACAAATAACTACATCATAAAAATATATTTTCTATTTTATTTATAGTTCTACTATTGACTTTCATTTTTTTGCATAGTATTAGAATACATATAACAAAAATAAAAAGAGAGAATAATATGAATACAAACGATTCTGATCTATTACACTTATTTGAATCATTAACAACCGAGCAAAAGATAGATATCGCAAGACGCTTGCTACAAAACAAAGAAATAAGATCAACTACAGTTATTTCTTCTGAGGATAATAAAGCAATCTCATTTTCCCAACCTTATGTATTTGCTTTTACTTCCAACTTTCGAGTTTTTTCTGATCTTGATATTTCTAAGAATGAATTCCGCGTATTAACCTACATCTTGGAATATATGGAGTTTGGAAATCTGATTAACCTTTCACAATCATCACTGTGCAAAGCATTGAATATCGCTTCCGGTAATATGTCTAACATTTTCAAAAAACTCAGACAGAAAGGAATACTCGTCGAGCATCATGGTCACCTCTATATCAACTCTAATATATTTGCAAAAGGGATGAGTCATCAACTGGATAAGAAACGTAAAGAACAGCTAAGCAACGCTCGCAATCTTTGCGCTGAAATAGAACAGTATCCAGATGAATATACGAAATATTCACAGGAAGAAAGAAGAAAACTGACATTAGAAACAGAGGTTAAAGAAATATATACTGACGCATTCGTTTTCAGTAAGAAGAGAAAGAATAATGCTGTTCCTAATACTAATAACAGCATTCATATCGATAAACCACGAAAGGTATATAAAAGAACAAAGGAAAACGAGGAAGCAAGGAGAAACTCTGTTGACGTATAATATCATAGGCAGAAAGTATCCTGATACAATAACAACTACAAGGAGATAACAATGAAAAAACTACCCGGTTCTCTTGAGATTAAAGTTCACGAAAAACTCTCTAAAAGTGATATCCTGAATATATTAGCTGAACAAATGACCATGCTTGAGGAAACATTTGGCATTCAGGAGTTTAAACTTTTCTCTTATCTTGAATGCTACATCGGAGATAAGAAACAGGCGTTATATTATAATAGCCGCAACTGTACCGTCGCTACCTTCAGATTAAAGGGGCTGGAATCCCCGGTAAACACAGCTAAGTTCATATCAAAGAAAAACGGACAACGCGTTGTTTCCTTTGACAAAGAACTGGATATAGACAGAATATCTGCTACAGTCCGAAATATACAAACCCATAATCCTTATCAGGGGTGGTCTAAAGGTGTCAGTGTTGTGCCAGCTTCAATCATCAGTCGAGTGATCCGCGAGGATATAATTCGAGCGCAGGAAGAACAAGGCCGACTTCATCGTATTGAGGAACAGCGCAAAAAAGATGAACAAATACGCAAAGAAAAAGAAAGAGAGGAATATGAACGACCTTTAAAAGCTTTTATCTCTTCAAAAATAAAAGAAAGTGGCTTATCTGAGAAGGATTTCAAAAAGCAGATTTGTTCAAGCTGCGACTATCTGAAAGACCGCGCCACAAAATCAAGATATTTTACTGAACGACCAGAATTATTTGACAAATATCAAAATGAAAGATTAATTCGTTTTTCGATAAAAGGCATCGATGGGAGAGTAGAAAAAGTAGAAATTTATACAGACACAGGTGAGCTTATTTTTAAACAGTATAAAACCAAGTAATGATTACATAGTCATGCCAATTTGACACTTACACCATATCACGTAATATAAATATACCCACTATTTTTTTACGAGGTATATATGAGGAAAGTAAAATTAGACAATGATGATTTAATTCAGTATCTGAACACCATCAAAGCATTAAAACAATATCCAACGATGTCTGAATACAGAGATGAATATCGCAGATTAAGAACCAATGGCTCCCCCTTAATTGAAGCAAAACAGTTTAAATCTGCGCACACTGATCTCTTTAGATTAGACCGAAAGAAAAAATCACTGCTCGGAAAATTTATTGAAGAACTTAATCCTATCAGCCATGCATCAGCTATTGCATCCAAGAGCCTTGAGAAGGTTCAGGAATCCATGCTCTACAGAAAAACTCTAATAGAAAAAACACCTGATGAACTCTTCGCTCTTGTCATCAAACAGCGTACAGAAGCTGCTCTTGAGTTCCAACGTTCTGTTGAACAGAGTCTTGAGCAACTTTCTAACATTTCGTCAGAGTTCGAACCATCAAGTCAACTACGACGAAAAATGGCCCTATAAATCGATCCTCTGCTTTTCGTTTGAAATGGTTCTAATAGATTGCTCTAATGCTAATATTTACTATATTATTAATATGTTGGTGTGTTTTAAATCGATCATCAGACAATACTGCACACCATTTCGATCCCCCATTTCAAACACAGGATGGCATAGTATGAGTGAAGCATTAAAGGTACTGAACAATATTCGTATACTTCGCGCACAGGCTCGTGAAACTGATCTGGAAACGCTGGAAGAGATGCTGGAAAAACTCTCTGTTATCGTGGATGAGCGCCGTGAGGAAGAACATGCAGTACTCAAGGAACAAGAACAACGTCAGGCTAAGCTTGAAGCCTTCCGCCGGAAACTGTTAGAAGATGGTATCGATCCTGCGGAGCTACTTTCAGCGGTAGGTTCCACTAAGCCTAAAACCAAATCGACACGCACTCCACGCCCTGCTAAGTATAAATATACAGATGATAACGGTAATGAGCAGACTTGGACTGGTCAGGGCCGTACTCCGAAAGCAATAGTGGCTGCTATTGAAGCAGGTAAAACACTGGAAGATTTCCAGATTTAATCTCATTACATTTTTTATTAAAAGCCGCCAATGTAATATTGTCGGCTATGCTTTTCACTTTAATTCTTACGATACGAATATGAGAAAGATATGACTGACCTATTCGATATAATCTATTCAGATCACCCAAAATCTGCAATTTTTTTTCTGTTTTTCATAGTAGTAAATTTAATCCTATGGGGTTGGAACAAAAAGCACCCGAACAGAAAAGGTGAAAATGATGCTCTCAAAAAACCACTAGTTTTCTTTCTTATTGTTGCTGGAGTCATTTACTTTATTCTGGTTGGTATTTCTGTAGTAGATTATTCCAAGAGTAAAAACCCAGTCAGTGATGTTCAGTATAACACTATTAAATAATAGTCTACCTCCCTCAAGGGAGGTTTTAAGCATAAAAGTAGATGTTCCATACAATGACAAATATGACACTAATGCATGTAATAACGTTAAAGTGTTCATCAAAGTATCGATATAATTTATTATCTTTGAGTGATGACAAGAATCTTACTGTTCTTTTTTTCATTGAAACCTCCTTTCTTATATAGTTACTAATTGAAAACCTCTCACAAGCGCCCTTCAGTCTTCTACTAAAAAGAGTAAGCCTTTTTATATGAACCTCATTTATTTTTTATCAGACTTTATTATTTACATATAACATTGTTCATTGATATGTCAACTAAGTTAAAAATCGAAAATAGGTTTCATAAATTCTGATGCAAGTGGTTTTTAATACTAAAAAATATCTTATCAACTAGCTATTAACTTTTAAGTGTGTTCCAAACATTTACTTGCTTATTCGCTAATAGGTCACTTCATCAGAAACTAGTTTCACCTCATATTGTCAGATTACGTATTACCGGAATCCATTCCGGTAACACTTTTTAGATATGCTCATGTATCCCTCTGAATAACATTACTGATATTATCTGTTTATGTCCATATCCCAGTCCAACACACTATAATCATCAAAAGATCGTCCCGACTCTATATTTCTTATCAACATATCCTTGACATATAAATCATGAAAAAACATCACCCTTTTTAATAGCTCTGTTATATTTATATATTCATACTTTTCCTTTCCTGTACCATAAGCAGCCTTGTAATACTCAAACTCAGTTAATACTTCCTTCATGTGGATTCGTAGTGCAAACTCAACAACATCTTCATCATTTACATAAATCACTGCATCATCTTTGTTTACACTTGCCATGCTGTATATCCTGTCCACATACAACATTAGCGTTGCTGAAATGGCGAATATCATTGTTTCATCTTTTTTACTCAGATTATCTTTCTTCATCTATATCCTCTTTTTTGATTTTTAGTATTTAATAAAAAAACAGTTAGTATTAACAAAACACCCAAGCATTACGCACAAGCCGTTCTGCAACCTCTTCAAAGTTGACCTCTGAAAGTTTTCCTTGATTTCCTTCTTGTGTAGTAAACTTCTCAAAGTTATGACAAATATGATTAATAGTGAGCCGTATAAATGCGCTCATAAAATCAGCGTCATCAACAAGGTGCGAAATGCTGTCACTACACATACCCTGCATTGTTTTCCAACTTGCTTCGAAAGAACGCTTCGCCAGATCATAAAACAGCTCAGTCGATGTATTTTTAATTTCAATATTTTTAGACATAATGACTCCACATTTTAAAATGATATTTATTGGTTTATTATTTCCAGCCCCATATGTGGGGCTAAACAGGGCTATATTTTTGAAACTTATATGCTCATCTTCTTTTATGGTTAACACGCAGTGTTATTAATACCACCTCCTTATCAACCATTTTTACTGAATGCCCTTGCTCATAATACTCAGCTCTGGCTGCTTTTTTAAAAGTAGCACCTGCATTTTTAATGCTCTCTTTATAAATGCCTTCCATGAATGCATCATCTTCCATTAACACATCAACTTCATCGGGACGAATTTCCTTAAGCGTATTTATTTTCATTTCATAGAATAAACTTGCCATATGCATGAAAACCTTCCGGGATTCTTTTATCAGTTTTTCACTCATTTCTCTACCTCTTGATTTATATTACACGCTGTTTATTTGCGCTGATTTCTATTCTTTTGTAATAAAGAACGTAACCATCCCCACTAAAACATTTAATCAAAAACTCATGATAGTTACTTAGTATAGTTTTAACCTCCGGGACTGATATGCGTTTAATCTTTATCTCTTCAGGACTTTCAAACCATTCCTGTAACGTGAGATTAATAATATCCATTATGAATATCTCCCTGTAAAATCCATCCTTCATTTTTTTCAGAAAAGCATCCTCCCTTAGATTGTAATATAAGTAATGTATTAACTCGTTATAGGTATTTATAACATCAGTAGTAAAGTTTGCTGTCTCAGGATTACTCGCGGTTATTTTTACTGGTATTTCATTCCAGCCTAAACATTTTTCGTTCATATTCACCTCTCTCATTAATAGTTAGTACGATACGCAGAATAAATAACTCTCAGATTCCTTCTCACCTCATCCAAGAACAGATAATATTCTTCCCCTTTATTATCTTTCATTGATTCAGCAAACTCTTGTTTTGTTCGCTCAATCACTTTAGCAATCACTTCTTCAACATAACGTCTGTTTTTAAAATAGCGCTCATAATCATTCCCCATACAATCAATCATGACCTGAAGATGTTTTCTAAAGTTATTTATTGCCATTTCCATAAATACTTCTGTCTCATCATTCGTAACAGTCACCACACAAGGCAGTACGTTTTTACTTTTCATATATTCCCCTTTTGTTTAAAATGTTTGCATTCAGATACGCAGCGAGATTTCGCAATCATTTTTTCAATCCACTCATCAATCTCACTTTCGATAAAGGCAATAGACCTTTCACTTATCTTTACTTGCTTTGGAAATCTTCCAGCCTTTATAAGCTCATAAATCCATGTCCTGCCAAATCCAGTTTTTCTTATTACTTCCGGCAACCGGATAAGTTTCGGGTGTTTTTCTTTATTGGTTTGAATCATATTTATCTCCATTATTTTTTACGTAATACCTATGATATTTTGTTTTATGGTGTGTTGTTCGATGTGATAATTGTATGGATTTTTCTTGTGATTTAGGAGGGACGTTCAGGGATAAGTTTTTTACGCAGATTTTTGGAATGGGAAAAATAGAGTATGTTCAGCCTTAGTGAATATAGGCGATATTTACATTGCGCAAAACACCGCCTTTTGGAAGATCAGTCCTGATCGGATTGCTCATCCTTACCAAGTTCCGCTCTGATTAGATCCTGAATATTCCAGTGTCTTCTGTCGTCGTATCTATATGTAAAATCGACAAAAGAGCGATAGTGAGCAAGGTTTGTCAGATACTTAACTGCCAGAGGATGATCTGTTGACTTCACCTTATCTACATCACGGATACCGTCTTTAAACTCATCAGGGTATAAAAAGCTGGTCAGTTGTGGCATACCAATCCTGACCTCTTCATCCTGCGCCCAGTACAGCAGGTCCATGATGGGGATAATGTTGTAATCGAGTATTTTTTTAAGGTTGCTGACCCCAAAGCGAAAATCTCTGGCTGGAGGCTCAGGAGCCTGTAGCTGCTGTTTCCACTCAGGAACCATGACTTTCAGGTGATTGATGATTTCTTCGGGTGATGTTTCTGCCAGATTAATTTGAACCAGCATCAGCCCTTCGTTGTTTACCTCGGCTTCCTTCAGGTAGTGCGAGACTTCCATATGAGGTAGGGGCTTTCCTTCCGGGTTAACGTATTTATCGAAAGCCGCAACATAACCCGCCACCTCCCATAGCCCTTGGTGTGTTACAGGCTTGATGGCATAGCTGGAAGACAGTCTTTTTTCTGGCCCCCCGAAAACATCACCAAACACGACCTTACCTTCAATCAGTTCTTCGTAATAGTTCTGATGCCTGCGACGGCTTTCAGGAGGCAACTCCCCACTGTTTTGCCCCATGCGGTAAGCGACAATCCTGTTTTCAATCTCTTGAAAAAGTTGTTCTACTGTCAAATTTTGCAGGACGCTGTAATTTTCAATGTTGAACCATTCATTAACAGCGCTGGCGATCTCCGCTTTGGTCATGTGGCATCTATCCTTCTGGCTTTACTTATCGCTTTGATATGTTATGAGTAAACATATCGGATTTGGTGACGGTAATCTATTGAATAGAGCAGGGAAAAGCAGCTGAACAATCAGTCCAGACTTGAAGATTGTTCAGTAAGATTTGGCAGGGTATGTTGTCATAACCAATTGAATATAATTGACTTTATTTGCAATCACACTTATAAACTGATGGTACATTGGTTGGTATACTTAAGGTGATTATGATTATTCTACATTTATTTCATATTGTTAACACAAACTACGATTCCGAGTCCGGCACCACTATTTAAAGAACCCGCCCTCGTGGCGGGTTTTTGCTTTCTGAGTCAACAACTTGTTGGTTTATCAGTAGTTACCCCTCTTATCTTTCCTCCGGCCCCGCTTCCCGGTGGTACAAAATGGGCATTATGATAAAGCCTACCAAAGACCGAAACGGCACCTACTATACAGTGGACACATGCCGGATTGCCCAGGGCCTCCGAAAACGTCCAGTCATGCTGCACATCCGGCCTGATTGATGGTGAAATTCCCGACAAAAACGCCTGGCTTTCCGCTGGTGTTGCCCTTTCCCTACTACAGCGGCCACTCAAGCGAGAACGGGCTTCTCATTGATGCCATTGAGCAAAAATCTGGCCTGATACTTCCGGTGATGCCCGGTGAAAGCCGTCTAGTAGGCCGAGGTGTGTAGCTGCAAAAAGCGACTTCTGCTTCAGACCCCGTAACCACATTGCTACTATATTGTGCATGCGTTGGCACGCATGGCAGTCAGAGGGAGCCGTTTATCAGTCTAAACAGACGCCGGTAAAGCAATTGAGAGGAATTACAATGGATGCAGCATTGCTTAACATGATGCAATCAGGTGGAAGAAATAAAGCCTGGGCGGAAACGATGGTGAATATGGAAGCCAGGAAACTGGTAAATACAGCCAACACTCTGTCGGCTTTTCATCTCAGCGATGGTCTGACTCGAATGAAGTTCATTCAGGAAATTCGGGACCTCATAGAACAACAGTTTACGCTAGCTCGTCAGGCTAAATCAGATAAAGAATGCATGGACTGCGTTAAAATACTTCGAGAAGAAAACTATAACCTCCTGGAACAAGCTCGTTTATTACGAACGAAGGCAGCGAAGCTTTACGCGAAAGTCGAGTTCATCCGAGAGAATAACAAAATTGTTGGGTATGTTATCTCGGCAGTTAGTGTTGTCCTGGCCGGTGCTGAAATAGCCGCAGGATTTACACTGATTGGCACGATGACCCCTCTCGGAGTTCTTGCTGGTGCGATTCTGGTTACTGACGGGGCAAACAGCATCAGTAAAGAAGTGGCTCGCTACGCAACGAACAACACTACCAGTGAAGGGCTGGTCGCGAATGCCGCGATGTCTACAGCTGAGTTTATGGGCTTTAGTCGTGAGAATGGTTTAGGTGTCTACAAATCAATCTCACTGGCCGCTAATGCGTATACCATTTTTGGCTTGTTACGGCGACCTGGTACCTGGCGACTGTTTCGTTATCTACCCACAGACTATTACCGAAAGGTGAGCACATTGAGCCGCCCGCAGCTTACAATGAAAATAGCGGGTTACGGCGTGAAAGCTAAGATTATTTTTGATCTGTTGTCCGTCAGCGACCCGTCTCAGAATTAGTCAGCATTTTACGGTAACGCCAGGATTTGTAGCCAAGTTTTGCTGGCGTTATATACCAGATAAAAGGTAGTACAATCAATAACGTGAGCGCAAGTGTCAGACTTGTATCCCTGGATGCAAGTAAAAGAGTTAAAGCCAGTATGATAAAGGCAATAATAGTTATCCACTTCATTGCCTTAAAACGATTGGCCAGATCATGAGTTACGCTATCAAACGAACCACCGTAATTCTCGATATTGTTTTTAAGCTTTTGAAGATCTCGTTTACTAAAACCTGATTTTAAAAGTGCTTCTTCGCTGGTCATTCTACTAACCGTCCCATAACTCACTGAAACATGTGACGAAGTTTAACTGAATTTGACGGATAAATCGCTACCTGACGATATTTGTCAAATTTATATTTATATCAAATAGTTGAAGATATCTTACAGTGGCGGTGACCAGACTCTTCAATCGTGTCCATGACAACGTCCTTGTGTCGTTTTGAGCCAGAGTAAATCCAAACCCAAGGCCAGGAAGTTGTCCTCATCCAGCGTTCTCAAACCTCTGAATACCGCCCACAATTATGCTTTTGTTCTCTCCCCAACCTAGGGATCGTTCCCACCTGCGCCCAGCAGTTTGTTTTTGAAGATAAACAAACACGCCTCGTTGAAGTTCTCCGCCCCCAGCCGTTCCGAGAGCGCCATTCGTTTGCGATAGAGACTTTTCACCGACGTATTCAGCTCGCCTGCAATCTCCTCCATTGACATCCCTGCTCTCAGCAACCGCAACATGATCGTTTCATGCGTGCTCAGCCGTAAATTCAGCAGCCACTTCGTGGTCAGGCGACGGCCCTTCATATTGAGCACCAGGTTAAACAGCGAGGCCATGTCCGGCGCCGTCAGCGACGTGTTCATAAACAGCTTCATACTGAGCAGATTCTCCTCGCGATGGCGCATATCAAGCATAACGCAGCAGATCGTTTTTTTCGTTCTGGCCGGATGGCGTATCAGATAATCATATAGACGGAGCGGCGCACGACTATCAATCAATACAGAATATTCATCTGCACCGTTATCAAATATGTTTCTGTCAATCGAATCGAGCAGGATAATATCCGGAAAAAATATCCGCATCCCCCTGACAAGGTAGCGGTCCTGAGTCACTAACACTATTGAAGTTGCCACTAACCATCCCTTTTAGATTAAAGCAAGAACGATCCTGCGAAAAGAAGACCGCCTTCGTTTTATAGCGCTGTTATATTAACGATAGATGTATTCTGGCTTTAGACATCCCTCAATACACACATTGATGAGTAAGACTTCCTGTAGACTATCATTCAATGTCTGTCTTTAATTATAAATAAAAAACAATCGCAGAAAAGTCACTTCTCTAAACATTAAGAATTTTTGTCATGAAACTTCCCAAACATGCACCAGAAAGTACTTTAATTGAGGCTGACAAGCGTCATTAAAAATATATACAAAACTGTCACAATAAAAATAAAATCATTATATTTCAATTAGTTGTAATTAATCGCTCAATTCAAAACAAACACAAAAAACTGCTCATTACAGAATTATCTCAAAACGACACAGCCGCTTTTCAGCATATTTATCGGGCAACATATCGGGTGTACATTACCTCCCATCCAGTCCACTAAGATGAGGCGCCATAATTACCTTTAAGTAAGTACCCCATAACGTTACTGCATTCAGATTTAATGTTCTCATTTATGGCCTTTAACGCAGAGTTAAAAGGCAGCCGTGTTATGCAATGGATTCATGATAAACAAATGGCAAATAGATATGGAAAGATCGCTTCGCTTCAGTACATTATTCTTTTATCGCACCCCAACATTATTGTTTCTGTTATTACTCTTTCCTGTTCTGGTTCAGGCGACGGAATCCGTTTATGAGCAACAGATTCAACAGGCGCGTAACGGTAATTACACGTCGTTTCTCGATTATCTTCAGCGCTATCAGCAGCAGCATGCCCTGACGCCTGAGCACGTTGCGGACTGGTTACAGGTGGCGGCCTGGGCAGGCCATGATGACGAGGTTATTCAGGTCTGGCAGCGCTACAGCATTTATATGCCGCTGCCCGCCCGCGGCGTTGCGGCTGTCGCGCAGGCCAGACGAAATCAGAAAGCGTGGGAGCCCGCTCTGGCGCTCTGGAAAGAAGCGCGCAGCCTTGCGCCGGATAACGACGATTATCGTATCGGCTATATCAAAACCCTGGCCGATGCCCGTAAAGATACGCTTGCCCTTCAGGAGGCCCGACGGCTGGTGGCGGAGGCCCCCTCGCAGGCGCATCTTCAGACGCTGGCATACGTCTGGCTACGCCAGGGAAAAAGCTGGGATCGGCTTTTAGCCGACACGCGCGCGCTGTATGTCGCGCCAGAAAATCACGCGCTTCTCCGCGAGCGGGTCGACGCGCTAACGGATAACCGGGTCAATACCCCCGCGCTCCTGCTTTCACAAAAGGTGGCGCTAGCCCCCGCGGAGCGTCGTCGTCTTGAGCTGAATGCCGCCGCCGAAAGCGTTCGCCTTGCAGATGTGCCGGGCAGAACAGAAAAGGAGCGCCTGCAGCTTGCGCAATCCGCGCTGAATCGTTACGACGCGCTGCTGTCTCGCTGGCAGAGCGAGCCGCAGGCCGCGGAAGACGTCGTGCTTGCGCGTATCGACCGGCTCGGCGCGCTGTATGCCCATGCCGATTACCCGCGGGTCATCAGCGAATATCAGGATCTGACGGCAGCCCGGCATCCGGTGCCGGGCTGGGCAATCGGCTGGGTGATCTCCGCATATCTGCAGGAGAAAAACGCTGCCGCCGCCTTCGCGCTTCTGCAACGCTATCCGCAGTACGCATCCGATCCGCAGGACGAGGAGCACGCGCTTTTCTACGCCTGGCTGGATACGGGAGAGTATCCGTCCGCCCGCCGGTATGCAGAGCGCCACACCCGCAACGTTCCCTGGACCCGTTACGATTTCGGCTCCCCTACTCCTCAGCCGAACGATCGGTGGCTTACCGGCCAGTCGCTCCGTTTTAACTATTTGCTGGCGACGAATGCCCTGCCGGAAGCCGAAAAGCTGGCGCGACGTCTGGCGACAACCGCGCCGGGCAATCAGGGATTGCAGATTGACTACGCCACCCTATTTCAGGCGCGAGGCCTGCCGCGCGCGGCCGAGCAAACGCTGAAAATGGCGGAGGCGCTGGAGCCCTCGAATCTGGAACTTGAGCAGCAGCAGGCTTACGTCGCCATGGATCTGCAGGAGTGGCGGCAGATGGATTTACTGGCCGACGACGTCATTGCCCGCGCGCCGCGCGATCGCAGCGCAAGGCGTCTGGACAGGCTCCGCACCGTCCACCATATGTCCGAGCTGCGCCTCAACGCGAGCAAGGGTTTGCACTCCGATAACCCCGTCAGCGGGACGCACGATCTCAACTGGGACGCCACGCTCTATGGCCCGCCCGTAGTGGATAACTGGCGGCTGTTTGCCGGCACCCGCTATGCAGAGGGCAATTTCGATGAAGGCAAAGGCTCCAGCCGTCACCTGTTGGGCGGCATCGAATGGCGGCCACGCGATCTCCAGCTCGAAGCCGAGCTCTCAAGCAACCGCTATCACGGCGCGAACAAGCCGGGCGCTCGCCTCTCAACGACGTACAGCCTCACCGATAGCTGGCAGGTCAGCGGCAGCCTTGAGCGCCTGTCGCGCAACACGCCCCTGCGGGCGTTACGCAACGGGATCAGCGCCAACCGGGGGGAAGGCGGGGTGCGCTGGTATCAAAACGAGCGCCGTGAGTATCAGTTCAGCGCCGCCCTCAGCCGCTTCTCGGATCATAACCGCCGACAGGAATACACCCTCACGGGCAAGGAGCGTCTCTGGCAGACCTCGTCCCTGACGCTGGATCTCGAACCGGGGATCGCCGCCAGCAAAAACAGCCTGCGGGACACCCTCTATTACAACCCGGCGCGGGATCTCTCCGTGACGGCCGCCCTGGCCGTTGACCATGAGATGTATCGCCATTACGACACCCTCTGGAGCCAGCAGTTCGTGGCGGGAGGCGGCCGCTACTGGCAGAAAAATCAGTCCGCTGGTGCCATCGCTCTGCTGGGTTACGGACAACGCGTTCAGTGGAACAACGTCATGGATACCGGCGTGATGCTGAACTGGGACAAGCGCCCTTACGACGGCAAACGCGAGAGCAACCTCTCCGTCACGTTTGATGCGACTTTACGCTTTTAAGGATGATGATAATGAACACACGTTTTTCCGCGAGCCTGATACTCATCGGCTGGCTCTGCCTCAGCGCAAATGTCTGCGCGCAGGCATTTTCGTTTATTGCGCCCAAAGATCGGCCGCAGCTGGAGGCGAGCAAACCCTGGCCGCAGAACCAGTTTCTGGTGCTGGCCTACCACGACGTCGAAGACGATGCCGCCGATCAGCGCTACCTCTCCGTGCGCACCAGCGCGCTAAACGAGCAGATAAGCTGGCTGCTGCACAACGGTTATCACGTCATCAGCGTGCAGGACATTCTGGATGCCCATGACGGAAAAAAAACGCTGCCGCCCAAAGCCGTTCTGCTCAGCTTTGACGACGGCTACAGCAGCTTTTACACCCGCGTCTGGCCACTGCTTCAGGCGTGGAACGTCCCTGCGCTCTGGGCGCCGGTGGGCAACTGGGTGGATACGCCGGAAAATCAAAAAGTTAACTTCGGCGGCCTGATGACGCCCCGCGATCGTTTCGCGACGTGGGATATGGTGCGCGAGCTCAGCCGGTCTCCGCTGATTGAGATCGGGTCGCACACCTGGGCCTCGCATTACGGCATTGTTGCCAACCCGCAGGGCAGCCGCGAACCCGCCATCGCCAACCGCTTTTACGATAAAGCGACGGGCCGCTATGAAACCGATCGGCAGTTCAGCCAGCGGATCGGCGATGACGTTCACAAAGTGACTGAAAAAATCACGCAGGTGACGGGCAAGGCGCCGCGCGCCTGGGTCTGGCCCTACGGTGCCGCCAACGGCACGTCGCTCGCCATCGCCAGACAGCAGGGTTATCAGCTGGCCTTTACCCTTGAGGACGGGCTGGGGAACGTGCAGGAGCTGGGCAACATCCCCCGTCTGCTGATCGCCGGCAATCCCTCGCTCAAGGCGTTTGCCAGTACGGTCAGCCAGGTTCAGGAGCGCGAACCCGTGCGCGTCATGCACGTCGACCTCGACTACGTTTACGATCCCAATCCAGCCCAGCAGACGCAAAATATCAACAGGCTGATCCAGCGGGTCTACGACATGAAAATCAGCCATGTTTTCCTGCAGGCGTTTGCCGACCCGCAGGGCGACGGCAGGATCAAGGCGCTCTATTTTCCCAACCGCCAGCTGCCGGTCCGGGCCGACCTGTTTAATTTTGTCTCCTGGCAGCTGCAAACCCGCGCGGGCGTAAAAGTCTTCGCGTGGATGCCGGTGCTCTCGTTCGATCTCGATCCTGCCCTGCCGCGCGTGCAGCGTCGGGACCGCTCGTCAGGCCAGCTGCGCGAAGCCACCGATCCCTATATCCGGCTCTCCCCGTGGGACCCGCAGGTGCGCCAGCAGGTGACGGACATCTATGAAGATCTGGCCCGCTATGCCAGCTTCAACGGGATCTTGTTCCATGACGATGCGGTGCTGACGGACGTGGACGATGGCCCTCAGAGCACAACACGTCAGAAAAGCCAGACGCTTATCGGGTTTACCCACGCCCTGAGCCTCGCGGTGAAGCATATCCGTGGCCCGCAGATAAAAACCGCGCGCAACATGTTCGCCTTGCCCATTCTGCAGCCCGAAAGCGAAGCGTGGTTCGCGCAGAATCTTGACGACTTTCTGGCGGAGTATGACTGGACGGTGCCGATGGCTATGCCGCTGATGGAGTCCATCCCGGCAGACGAGAGCGATGCCTGGCTGACGCGTCTGGTTAACGCGGTCGCCGCGCGTCCCGGCGCGCTCGATAAAACCATTTTCGAGCTGCAGGCCCGGGACTGGGATGGGAAACCGCAGCGCGCCGTTTCCGACAGCCAGCTGGCACAGTGGATGCGCGTGCTCCAGCTGAACGGCGTCAAAAACTACGGCTACTACCCCGACGACTTCATCAACAACCAACCTGATATCTCACGCATCAGGCCTGTATTTTCTTCGTACTGGTACCCTGACAATGACTGATCGCATTATCGCCTTTTCCATTTTATGTCTGGTATTCGGGTTGCCGTTAGGCGTGGCCGCCCTCTTTACCGGCGAGCTGATTCTGGATTTTGTGTTCTTCTGGCCGCTGTTCATGTCGGTGCTCTGGATAACCGGCGGCCTCTATTTCTGGTTTCAGCTTGAACGCCACTGGTCGTGGGAGAAAGAGACGCCCGCCCCGACGCTCGCCGGTGAGCCGCTCATCTCCATTCTTATCCCCTGCTTCAACGAGGGAAGGAATGCCCGGGAGACCATCAGCGCCGCGCTGGATCAGCGGTATGAAAATATCGAAGTTATCGCCATCAACGACGGCTCGTCTGACAAAACCGCGCAGGTGCTGCAGGCGCTGGCGCAGGAACATCCGCGCCTGCGGGTAATTAATCTCGCGGAAAACCAGGGGAAAGCGCTGGCGCTCAAAGCCGGGGCAGCGGCGGCCCGGGGCGATCTGCTGGTCTGCATTGACGGCGACGCCCTGCTCGACCGCGATACGGCAGCGTATCTGGTGGCCCCGCTGATTCAGTATCCCCACGTCGGTGCGGTCACCGGGAATCCGCGTATCCGCACGCGCTCCACGCTGATCGGTCGCATTCAGGTGGGCGAGTTCTCATCGATTATCGGGCTCATCAAGCGGACGCAGCGGATCTATGGCCGGGTCTTTACCGTCTCGGGCGTCATCGCCGCCTTTCGCCGACAGGCGCTGGCGGACGTCGGGTACTGGAGTCCGGACATGATCACCGAAGACATCGACATCAGCTGGAAGCTCCAACTGCGCCACTGGGATATCTTTTTCGAGCCGCGGGCGCTGTGCTGGATCCTGATGCCGGAGACGCTGAAGGGCCTGTGGAAACAGCGTCTGCGCTGGGCCCAGGGCGGTGCGGAGGTGTTCCTAGTCAACCTTCGCAGGATTGTGCGCTGGGAGCATCACCGCATGTGGCCCCTGTTTCTTGAGTATGCCCTGTCAACGCTGTGGGCCTTCGCGTACGCCATGACGGTGCTGTTATTTATCCTCAGCCATATCACGCCGATTCCCGCCAGGCTGACCGTGGAGAGCCTCTTTCCACCGGCGTTTACCGGGCTGCTGCTGGGCGTGATGTGCTTGTTGCAGTTCCTGGTCAGCCTGTTCATCGAGCGGCGCTATGAACGGAAGGTGACCAGCTCGCTTTTCTGGGTGATCTGGTTCCCGATGGTGTACTGGATGATCGGCCTGTTCACCACCCTCGTCGCGTTTCCAAAAGTCATGCTTAAACGCCAGCGCGCCCGCGCGCGCTGGATCAGTCCGGACCGGGGAAAAGGAAGCCTTCAATGAACGAAAATACCTTAATTCTGACCGAACATCGGCTGTTGCCACGTCTTTTCGATGCCGCGTTAACGCTGGTGGCGTGGGGAGGCTTTCTGTTTTTCCTGTATGCCCGGCTCTGGATGCAGCTCACCGAGGAGAGCGACCACCGCTGGAGCGTGATTATTGCGTCCTTTAATACGGTGTTGCTCTACCTGCTGTTCGCCGCGCTCAACGGCTGGCTGCTGATTTTGTGGTATCAGTACAATCGCCGTCGGGCCCACGCGAGGCGGCGTCAGCCGGGCTATTTTCCCCAGGAGGAGCTGGCCCGCAGCTTTAATGTCTCACCGCAGATCATCTCTGAGATGAGCCAGTACAACCTGCTGACGGTCTATCATGACCAGATTGGCCGCATCATCGATCTGAAGATCAACGGGCAGGAAGAGGAAGAACAGTAACGAAAAGCCCCCGCAGGATGCCCTGCGGGGGCTTTTTTATTGCGGGTAAGAGCTACTTATCTTTAACCACGATCAGCGGCTCAATATCGCTCTCTTTCTTCACCACCAGCGAGTCATCGCCGCGCAGGCAGGTCCCACCGTAGTTCCCGCCCACGGTAAAGGTACAGACCTGTATGTACTTGCCGTCGACCTTCGGCAGGCACCACAGCTGCTGGTAGATGTTTTTGCGGTCAACAAACTTGCCGCTGGATTTATCCAGCAGTTCGTCCTGGGCGCTAATCAGGTCGATATTGCTGCCGCAGCGTCCGGCAATCGGCTTAACGGCGTATCCGGTCTGCTTCAGCAGATCGTTGACCTCAAAATCGGTGTCGAGCAGGTAACGGTGATTCGGGAACAGTTGCCACAGCACCGGGAGAATCGCCTTGTTGCCGGGAATAACGGTCCACAGCGGTTCAAAGACCAGCACCTCCGGGCGCAGCAGGACGTCAATCAGGCGCACTTCGCCTTCAGGATGTCCGGTGCGGATCGGCACGGCGGCGTATTCGGTTTCGCTGACCTCGCGGATCTGCTCTATCGCCGTCTCCCACGCCCAGGTTTTCCACACGCAGTTGACGTGGCGACCCTCGTCGTCAATCAGCTGTCCGGCGGCATCCCAGCTCAGCGCCCCCAGCCCGTGGAGGATTTTGGTCTCGAACCCGGCCTGCATCAGCGAACGCTGAATAAAGAGCGCGTGATAGTCCTCTTCGACATCGTTGTCCTGCATGATGTGGACGAACGGCCGGGCGTGGCTGTGCTTCCAGGCGCCGGTCAGCTCTTCCAGCAGGCCTTCTGCCGGGTTATGCCCGTTGCCGCGATAGCCATTTTTCACCCACTCTTCGAGAATCAGCCCGCCCTCGGTATGGCAGGAGGCGGAGTCGGCATTGTACTCGTAGACCTTGATGCCGCGCTCATCCATGCAGAAATCCATACGACCGGTGATCATATGGTGACGACGCCACTGCCAGGAGAGGCGCAGGCGCGGCCAGAGGATTTTCGGGATGTCGAAAAGCGCCAGCAGGCTGTCGTCTTTCAGCACCTTGTCCGTGGCGTGCAGGTACATCAGGTGCAGCTCGTTGGTGGCTTTGATCAGCTCCTGTTCGGCGCTTTCGGTAATGGTGAAGTACTGGCAGGGATCTTTGTTGATCACGTGACCGTTGGCGCGAATATACGCCTGCTGCAGCGCGTCATTTTCGTTGAGCCATTTCCCGTCGAACTGACGTGTGTTTTTCAGCCGCGCGCCGCTGATTTTCAGCAGTTCGCCGTCGATTTCCGGCTGCGGAATGCTATGTTCTGTGTCGTCGGTCTGGATCATCCAGCCGAGAATTTCCGTGTCGCTGAAGGTGTCGTGGAGGATGTAACACCCGTTCTCCACGCTCAGGCGCAGCTCGCGCGTCCACTGCTGCCCGAGCGGCAGTGGGGAGTGAATCACGTTCTGCTCGGCGATACGCACCTTATCGTCCAGAAGCTGGGTGATCACCGCCACGTGGCCGGTCTCGTGAAACTCGCCGCCCTTTTGCCAGATCAGCAGCGCCCCGGCGCGCGGCGCGCGTTTTGAGCCGTTGGCAAACGCCTGAAGGGGCAGAATGTTATCGTTCACCACCTGACGCAAAAAGCGCAGAGAGAAAATTTCCCACGCCATACCGACGTCGGTAAACACGAAGCCATAGTTGAGGAACAGGAAACGGCGGGCAAACTCAACGCACTGCCACTTGTGGCCCATGTATTCGTTGCCGATGTAGCTGCGGAAATCCGCATCTTCCGGATAGTTTCGCGGGTCCAGACTGCCGTAATTTGAAGAGTAAATCGCCACGCCACCGGGCGCATAGCCTAACAATGTCCCGAATGGCGCATCACTGCTTAACGTTCCTTTACGCATGTATCCAACCTAAAACAGGCAGGCGGCAATTTTTATGGGTTGTCGTCGTCTGCACGTTGTAATTAACCTGACAGAGGAGCGTTTATCATACACCTGCGTGGTAAATAATTCGCCTTACCCGGCCGACAAAACACAAAACCCTGTAGGTCGGGTAAGCGAAGCGCCACCCGACACGTTTAAGGCTCACATCTTAAACAGCCAGCACGCCGCGAAATGCCCTGGCGCGATCTCCTGCATCGCTGGCTCCTGCGTCTGGCAAACCGGCATGGCGTGCGGGCAGCGGCTGCAGAACTTACAGCCCGGCAGCGCGGACGTAGGGCCGGGCATTTCGCCGCGCAGGGTGGCGTCTTCGAGGTTGCGAATCCGCGGGTCGGGCTGGGGAACCGCCGCCAGCAGCGCGCGGGTATAAGGGTGCGCCGGACGCTGATACAGCTCATTCGCCGGGGCCACCTCCACCAGCTTACCGAGGTACATCACCCCAATGCGGCTGGAGATATGACGCACCATCGAGAGATCGTGGGCGATGAACAGATAGGTCAGCCCCAGCTCCTGCTGCAGGTCCTGCAGAATATTCACCACCTGCGCCTGCACCGAGACGTCCAGCGCCGAGAGCGGCTCATCGCACAGCACAAATTCAGGACGCACGGACAACGCGCGGGCAATACTGATGCGCTGGCGCTGCCCGCCGCTGAACTCATGCGGGAACCGCTCAAGGTGCTCCTGCTTCAGCCCCACTTTGTAGAGCAGCGTTTCCGTCCGTTCGCGCTGTTCTTCACGGCTGTAGCCGTGGATCTGCATCGGCTCGGCCACCAGCTGCCGCACCGTCATGCCGGGGTTGAGCGAGGAGTAAGGATCCTGAAAAATCGCCTGCATCCGCTTACGCAGCGGCTTGAGCTCTCTTTCGCGAGCATGGGCAATCGCCTGTCCGGCAAAGTGGATCTCGCCCGCGGTGATATCGAAAAGGCGCAGAATGGCGCGCCCGAGGGTGGATTTCCCGCAGCCGGACTCGCCCACCAGGCCAAACGTCTCGCCGGGCTGGATATCAAAGCTCACGCCATCAACCGCCTTCACCGCCGCGCCTTTACGCAGCAGACCGCCGTTAAGCGCATAGTGTTTGCGCAGATCGCGCACGCTTACTAAAGGGGCCTGTTGTTCACTCATGCCTGAATCTCCTTATCGGCCCATAGCCAGCAGGCGGCGCGATGGCCTTCACCCATGGCGTAAAAAGCGGGCTGCCGTTCACACTGGGGCATGCGTTTCGGGCAGCGTTCGGCGAACGGACAGCCCGGCGGCGGGTTAAGCAGGCCAGGCGGCGCGCCCTCAATGGGCGATAAACGTTGGTTGACCTCATCCGGGCGCGGCAGCGAGGCCAGCAGCCCCTGGGTATAAGGATGTGCAGGGCGATAAAAAATATCCTCCACGCTCCCCTCCTCCATCACCAGCCCGCCGTACATCACCACCACGCGGCTGCAGACCTGCGCCACCACGCCGAGATCGTGGGTGATCAGCAGAATCGCGGTTTGGGTCTGCTGTTGCAGGCTTTTCAGCAGACGCAGGATCTGCGCCTGAATGGTAACGTCCAGCGCGGTGGTCGGCTCATCGGCAATAAGCAGCTTCGGGTTGCAGGAGAGCGCAATGGCGATCATCACCCGCTGGCGCATCCCGCCGCTGAACTCGTGGGGATACTGGTCGTATCGGCGTTCCGCCTCGGCAATCCCCACCTGTTCCAGCATGGCGATCGCCGCCGCTTTGGCCGCTCTTTTGGTGAGCCCTTTATTGCGCATCAGGATCTCTGCCATCTGTTTACCGATGGTCAGCACCGGGTTCAGGGCGGTCATCGGATCCTGGAAAATCATCGCGATCTCGTTGCCGCGAATGGCGCGCATCTGCGCAGGGGTTTTCTGCGCCAGATCGTCATTCTGGAAGCGAACGCTGCCGCCGGTTATCCGTCCGTTGCTCCCCAGAAGCTGAATGATCGACTTACAGGTGACGCTTTTCCCGCAGCCCGACTCGCCGACGATGCCGACAAGCTCCCCCGGCTGAACCTGAAAGCTCACGCCGCGCACCGCGTGAACCTCGCCCTCGCGGGTGCGGAAGGTGGTTTGCAGGTTCTCAAGCGCTAATAAGCTACTCATCGCGATTCGCTCCTGGCTCAAAGGCGGTACGGAACACATCGCCCAGCACGTTAAAGCTGAACACCGTCAGCAGGATAAGAATGCCGGGGAACATCGCCAGCCACGACGCTTCGCCAATATAAGACTGGGCGTTGTTGAGCATGCTTCCCCACGACGCCGCCGGTGCCTGTACGCCCAGCCCTAAGAAGCTGAGCGTCGACTCCATCAGAATGGCCGAGGCGATATTGAGCGTGGCGGCCACGATAATGGTCGGCAACACGCCGGGAATAATGTGGCGAACGATAATGCGCAGCGGGTGCTCCCCCGACGCGCGGGCATAAAGCACATACTCGCGCTCTTTCACCGACAGGGTTTCTGCGCGCACCAGCCGCGACATGTTCATCCACGTCAGCAGGCTGATGATCAGAATGATGTTATCCACGCCCGGCTTGAGGTACGCATTCACCACCAGCAGCAGGAAGAAGGCCGGAATGGCCATCAGGATATCCACGGCGCGCATCATCAGGTTGTCCAGCCAGCCGCCAAAGTAGCCGCTCACCGTTCCCACCACCGTGCCGATAAGAGTGGAAAAGAGCATGGCGAGAAAACCGACCATCAGGGAGATCTGCCCGCCATACAGCGCGCGGGTGAAGTAGTCGCGCCCGTACTCGTCGGTGCCAAACCAGTGCGCAGAATCCGGCGGCAGCGTGCGTGCGCCAAGCGCCATCCGATCCGGATCGTACGGACTCAAGCCCGCACAGAGCGCGGCGATAACAAATATAAAAAGCACAAACAGGGAGAACTGCGCCGGACGATTGCGGCGCAGCTGGTGACGAACCTGCTTCCAGCGTCTGCTCATGCGGGTTACCTCAGCGTACGAATGCGGGGATCGGCGAAGCGATAAAGCAGATCGGCGATCAGGTTACCGACGATCAGCATCATCGACGAGAGCATGACGATCGCCATGATCAGCGGGTAGTCCAGCGAGGCGATCGACTGGATCCCGAGCAGCCCCATCCCCGGCCAGGAGAAGACGCTTTCCGTCACGTAGGCCCCCACAATCAGCTCACCGAACGACAGCCCAAACAGGGTGATCACCGGCAGCAGCACGTTTTTCAGCACGTGGCGGAACAGAATGCTGGAACGCGTGGCGCCGTAAGCCAGCTGGGTCTGCACGTAGTCGGCCGAGAGCTGCGAGATGGTGTTGGAGCGGATGTAGCGCACGTAGCTGGAGAGGTTGTAGAACGTGAGGGCAATACACGGCAGCACGCCGTGGCGCAGCACGTCCAGCGTATTATCCTCCATGCCGATGGTGCGCATCCCCATGCTGGGGAACCAGTTAAGCTGCACGGCAAAGACCGTAATGAGCAAGATGCCGAACCAGAAAATCGGCACCGAGATGCCGATATAGGCGAACAGGTTCAGCAGGTGATCCAGCCAGCGGTGCTTAAATGCCCCCGCCAGCAGGCCCAGCGGTATGGCCAGCACGATCGCCAGCAGCAGCGACGCGCCCATCAGCCCCAGGGTGGCCGGAATGCGTTCGCCGATCATCTCCAGCACCGGCCGGTGGTAGATCAGCGAATAGCCGAGATCGCCCTGCAGGACGTTCTTCAGCCACAGGACGTACTGCGTGACCAGCGGCTTATCCAGCCCCAGACTCTGGCGAATACGTTCGATATCTTCCGGAGCCATGCGCGGCGTGATGTACGCCGCCACCGGATCGCCGGGCGCGAGCTTGACCAGCAAAAACGCCACCAGCGAAATGAAGAACAGCATCGGCAGCAGCTGCAGCAGCCGACGCGTGAGGAGTGTGTTCACGACATGCCCTTACCAAGGCCCCGACCCGACGGCCGGGGCAATCGCTTATTTCTGATAGATTTTTGACAGATCCTGGAACAGATAGACCGGTTTCGGCTCCGCTTCCTGGGTGCCGCCGAAACGCTTGTCTACCGCGACGGTCGCATTGGTATAGGCGATCGGGTAGTACGTCATGTCGTTCGCCACGGTCTGCTGAATTTGCTTGTAGATATCGGCACGTTTTGCGGCGTCGGTTTCCACGGCGCCTTTATCCCACAGGGCATCAAACTGCGGATTTTTGTAGTGCGCGTAGTTATAGGCTTCGTTGCTCATGAACAGCGATTTGTAGCCGTCCGGCTCTGAGCCCATGATGTAGCCGCCCAGGTTCAGCTCCCACGCGGTGTTGTTCATATCGAGGCTGCGCTGGGACATGGCGTTGGAGTCCAGCGGCATCAGCTCCACGTTCACCCCAATGCCCTTCAGCGCCTGCTGAATGTAGAGCGCCATGCTCTCCTGGGTTTTGTTGGTATTCACATACGCCAGGCGCAGCTTGAGGTTGTCCGGCGCGCCGGACGCTTTAAGCCGCTCTTTAGCTTTTTGCAGGTCGAATGTGTATTGCTCGACGTCATCCGTCTTGTAAAGCGTATCGGGCGTCAGGAAGGACGTCGCCGGTTTGGCGTAGTCCAGCGAGGTAAAGGCGGTCTGGGTCAGCTCGTCTTTGTTGATGGCGTACGCAATGGCCTGACGCAATTCTTTGCTCTTCATTACCGGCACGTTCTGGTTGAACGTCATATAGGCCAGACGGCCTTCCGGATAGACCACGAAGTCAAACTTACCGGTATTTTTCAGGCGGTTCACATCCTGCGGGTCAACCATCTTGAGGTTGATTTCACCGTTTTGCAGCGCAAGGTTGGCGGCGTTACTGTCTTTGGCGAAACGGTAGGTCACCGAATCTAGCTTCGCTTTGCCGTTCCAGTAATCGTCAAAACGGGTCAGGGCATAATATTGTCCGGCGCGGTACTCTTTAAATTTGAACGGCCCGGAGCCGACCGGTGCATCGTTTTTGCTGCTCTTTTCCAGGTCGCCTTCGCCGGCGAACACGTGCTGCGGGATCGGGTAGATCTGTACCAGCGTGCCGGTAAAGGCCGCGCTGACCTGCGGTAAGGTGAACTTAACGGTGCGGTCGTCAACCTTGCTTACCTGTACCGGCTTATCGCCGTAGGTGAACATGCTGCGGAAGAAGCTGTGCTGTTTGGCATCCAGCAGCTTATTGAAGGTGAAGACCACGTCGTCCGCCGTCAGCGGCTGGCCGTCCTGCCATTTCAGGTTGGGTTTTAACGTCAGGGTGTAGCTCAGGTTGTCGGCGGAGGGCGTCAGGCTTTCCGCCAGGCCCCATTCGATCTTACCGTTATTGAAGCTATAGAGCGGGGCATAGAGCGCCTGCATGATCGTCAACGTGGTACGGTCGCTGGCGTAGAGCGGATTTACAGCTAACGGGTCGCCGGAGGTAATACCGATAATCAGCGAACCGCCCGCTTTTGGCGCATCGCTTTTTGCCGCTGAGGGCGTATTTGTCTCTTTATTTTTCGCATCATCACAGCCCGCCAGGCCTAACGCGAGCGAAACAACCACTGCCGATAACAGAAGCTTGCGCATCTCACTAACTCCTTGCCTTATAAAGTGTTTATGACTGCATCTTTTATTTATGTTGAAGCATCATATGCAGCTTTATCCGTTTACGCATTAATTATGAAAATGCGATTTTCGATTAAGCTTATGCCGTATTTGATATATATAAGCAGCAGAAGGAATAGCGGTTAATTGCTTGCGCTCACAACGTTAAACGCTTCACAAATCTCCTGCTACACTGCCTCAACACATCACTCAAAAGGCAGGCCAACATGTCAGACAACACGTATCAGCCACCCAAAGTGTGGGAATGGAAAAAGAACAACGGCGGCGCGTTCGCCAACATCAACCGCCCCATTTCCGGCGCGACCCATGAGAAAGATCTTCCTGTCGGCTCTCACCCGCTGCAGCTCTACTCGCTGGGCACACCGAACGGCCAGAAAGTGACGATCATGCTCGAAGAGCTGCTGGCGCTGGGCGTGACGGGCGCGGAGTACGACGCGTGGTTGATCCGCATCGGCGAGGGCGACCAGTTCTCCAGCGGCTTCGTGGAGGTGAACCCGAACTCGAAAATCCCAGCGCTGCGTGACCACTCCACGAACCCGCCAACGCGCGTCTTTGAATCCGGCAATATCCTGCTCTATCTGGCGGAGAAATTCGGCCACTTCCTGCCGAAAGATCCGGCGGGACGCACCGAGACGCTGAACTGGCTGTTCTGGCTGCAGGGCGCGGCGCCGTTCCTCGGCGGCGGCTTTGGCCACTTCTATAACTATGCCCCGGTGAAAATTGAGTACGCGATTGACCGCTTCACCATGGAAGCTAAACGCCTGTTCGACGTGCTGGATAAACAGCTGGCGCGCGGTCGCTACGTGGCGGGTGAGGAGTACACCATTGCGGATATCGCCATCTGGCCATGGTTCGGCTGCGTGGCGCTGGGCAGCGTGTATAACGCCGCTGAGTTCCTCGACGCAGAAAAGTACACCAACGTGCAGCGCTGGGCGAAAGACGTGGCGAATCGCCATGCCGTTAAGCGCGGACGCATCGTTAACCGCACCAGCGGCGAGCTGAACGAGCAGCTCCACGAACGCCACGCGGCGAGCGACTTCGAGACCAATACGGAAGATAAGCGTCAGGCGTAATGTTCTGCCGGGCGGATCGCCGCCCGGCAACCGAGATCCTTTCGCAGGGCATGATTGGCCTAAAGGTTGAGCCGGTATTGCTGGCACTATCTGTGCGTTTTTCTCACCTCAGAGTGAGAAGCGACGTATCAACCGACAGCAGTCACAAAGGATCTGTTATGAAACTGATTAAAACAACGCTGGTTATCAGCGCCCTCATTTTTTCCACCTCGGGAATGGCCATCGATAAAACCGCCGCTGGCGCGGTAGCAGGCGCTGCCATTGGCGCGGCCACGGGCAAAGATCTGAAATCCACCGTTGGCGGTGCCGTTGTTGGCGCAGGCACGGGTGCCATGTTCAAAAACGGCGACAAAGGTAAAGCCGCGCGTAAAGGCGGCGCCGTAGGGGCTGCCGTGGGCGCAGGTGCCGCGGCGGTTACCGGCAAGAGCGTGCTGAAAGGTGCAGCCGTTGGCGCGGGAACGGGCGCGCTGATTGGTGAAGCGACGCACTGATAAACTTCGCCGGGCGTCGCAGCGCGTGCCCGGCCTCATGGCTGTTCAGTAATAACCCCGCACCCAATCTCGCATTTTTGCGAGCCGCTTTCCGAAATAGCATTTCCCCTCTGTCGCAGCGATGTTAACAATTGCCAGTCGTAGCCTGAAGATTACAATGCATTTGCTTATTGTAAACTACAGGCTACAATAATGGCTAAGGTTAAACACTACATCACAGCTGACGGGTATGACCCTTTTGATGCATATCTAAGAAGTGTGAAAGATCCCATAGCAAAAACCATGATTGCCACGCGTGTCGCCAGAATGTCAACGGGTAACTATGGTGATTGTAAACCATGCAGAGAGAGCGTTTCAGAGCTCAGAATTAACCAGGGGCCGGGTTACCGTGTCTATTTCAGCGAAGTCTCCGATCCGGCAGATGGCGCAGTGAGTCTGGTGCTACTGACTGGAACGAAAAAAAGCAAAGTGCAGATATTGAAAGAGCCGTTGAGTACCTCAACGACTACAAGCGCAGGATATAAAAGGAAATCGCAATGGCTAAATCAGTACTCCATGATGACGCAATGGTACAACTCCTGAAAGATTCTCCGGATTTCGCGCCCGTATATCTTCATCAGGCTTTCATTGAAATTGACGAGCCCGGAGGCTATGAGGCATTCATCCTGGCTTTACGACATGTTATAGAAGCCTCCGGCGGGATGACTGTCATTGCAAAACGCGCAGGCATTTCTCGCGAATCACTCTACAAATCACTTTCACCAAACGGTAATCCCTCATTTAAGCGTATCGCCGAAGTGGCATCTGCAACGGGATACCCAATATCCCGAATTGCAACAGCAGGATTAAACACAACAGCGTGAGAGCCACTCCAAAATAGGCCCGGATATGCGACCCGGGCAATACATCAATGGTGATCGTCATACTGATGCTCAATCACCATTCCTTCCGCCACGCTCGCCACATGGCGTGCACGCGGATGATAGACCGGAGCAGGGGCGGCATACGTTGTTTGTACAGGTGCAGGCGCAACGCTTACCGCCTCAGGAACCGTGGCTGACTGCGGAACAATCACGACCTTATACCCGGTGGGGACATCGACCGTGACGCTCTGGGCCATCGCTGTATTGACCACGGCAAAACCTGCCAGGGCTGCTAATAAAATAATACGGTTTTTCATAAATTGAATTATTTCCGGCTTCAAGAAGATAATTCATTATGTCGGCGAATTCTTAAGACAATATTAATTTTCATGTTCTGGAATGTGCAGAAAATGCCAAATATATTGTCACAAGCGAATATTTTAATTTTTGAAATATATTGACTTACGCTTTTTAAAAAGGCGGCAAGAAACATGTTCGCATGCCGCCTCGCCTGTTATGTTAATACTTTATATCCCGCGCTTTTTGCCGCCCGGCCTGTTTCATCTGACGTTTATCCTGGCGGCAGTCGTGATTACTCTGGTTATTGTTCGCCACGCAGGTCTGTTTCACCTGCCGTGACGCGTCGCGGGTTTCCTGCCTGACATCACGCGCCACGCGCCGCGCCTGCGCCTGCTGGGTCGCGCTGGTGGAAACCGAGAAAAGCGTCAGAAAAATGAGAGAAAGGACAGGGATAAAAGATAACGATCTGTTCATAGCAACACCTCGTAGAAGAGAGTCCAGAACGTCAGGCGTTAGCAAAAGAATAGCAGTTTCAGAGCACGCGGAATGGGGAAGGCGTTAATAATGTAAGGCCGCTCAAGGCGGCCTTATCACGTTGCGTTATGCCGTCAGGCGGAACTTCTGCACCGAGCGCTGAAGATCTTCGGTCTGACGCTCCAGCGCCGAAGCCGCCGCGGAAACCTCCTCCACCAGCGAGGCGTTTTGCTGGGTGACGCCGTCCATCTGGGTAATGGCGATACCGACCTGCGAAATGCCCTTACTCTGCTCCTCAGAGGCAGAGGCGATTTGCTTCATAATGGTCGTCACTTCCGTCACGTCCCGCAAAATCGCATCCATGGTCGTACCCGTGTCGCTTACCAGCTTTGCACCCTGCTCGACGCGGGACACGGAGTCGGTAATCAGCCCTTCAATCTCTTTCGCCGCGTTGGCGCTGCGGCTTGCCAGGTTGCGAACTTCGCCTGCGACGACGGCGAAGCCTCGGCCCTGTTCACCCGCGCGCGCGGCTTCAACCGCCGCGTTAAGTGCCAGAATATTGGTCTGGAAGGCAATGCTGTTAATGACGTTGGTGATTTCAGCAATTTTCTTCGAGCTTTCCGAAATACCGCTCATGGTGCTTACCACCTCTTCCACCAGCGAACCGCCGCGGCTGGCGGTGGTTGAGGCCACATCGGCCAGCTGGCTTGCCTGGCGGGCGCTCTCCGCGTTCAGTTTCACCGTAGCGGTCAGCTGTTCCATGCTGGCTGCCGTCTCTTCCAGTGCCGCCGCCTGCTCCTCGGTACGGGAGGAGAGATCGTTGTTACCGCTGGAAATCTCCGTCGCCCCGCGCCAGATATTTTCACTGCCGGAGCGGATCGTGCTGACCGCCTCGCGCAGGCTGTCCTGCATGGCGCTCAGCAGCGGCACCAGCTGTCCCACGCAGTTGCGGCCGAACGGCTCAATGGGCTGGCTGAGATCGCCCTGAGCAATCTGGCGGAACTGCTGGCGAATGCGGTCCAGCGGTTTGACCAGCATCGCGACCAGGTAACGGTCGGTGAAGAGCAGGATCAGCAGACCGACGATCGTGGCGACGATAATCACCGTACGGGTCATGCTGGTCAGGCCGTCCACCACCACGCGGGTGCTGTCGAGCGACTTCGCGGCAGCATTGTTGAACTCTTCAGCCGCCGCGCCGAACGCGCGGCTCAGCGTTGGCGTGACGTTATTAGCCTGCTGACGATAGCCGTCCAGCGCGCCCAGTTTCGCCTGCTGCATTTGCGGCGTCACGCCCTGTTCGAGCAGCGCCTGCCAGGCACCGATCACCCGGGAAGAGACCTGGGGGTCCATTGGGCCTGGGGAGATCGCTTTCATCTCTGCCAGCTTCTTGCCCATGTTATCCAGCGCCTGCTGGGCAGAGGCCAGATCCGGCGTGCCGCCTGCGGCTTTGACTTCCATTGCGCGGCTCAGACGGGTCACAAAGCGGAAATACTGATCGTTGCCCTGGCTGAGCACCGTCATCTGCTTGACCAGCTGGCGGTCCACCTCGTTGCCATCTGAAACGCGAGACAGAGACCAGGAGCTGTACAGCCCAACACCCGCCCACATTAAACAAAAGATCCCGAGAATCGCCAGCATGACGAAACGGATCGTGAAATTACGGAGCATATTCATAAGTCTTCCTTGCCGTGAGGGTGAATTCGCCCAGAGGCGAGTCTTACCCTCGTTATCGGCAGAAACTGACGAAGTTATACTATTTCGCGCGTAATTTTATAAAAATCTTCGCTACCCTGCCGTTCGCCGGAAAAGGATAATCACTGCGGGGAAAATCTTACTGCTCAATACATGTTTTCATATTTCAGCAGCCGTCGAAATGTAAAACAGACAAACAGTTAATTAACCTCACAACCCGAAAGGATGAATACCCTGATGAATGAGCCGGTCAAAGAACCGCACGACCGGTCAAGAAACCCTTTAATTTGTATGCAAATCATTCCAAAGCATTTAGCTCATGAATTAAATTAAATTTATTAATCATATTTAATTATTTAAACGCTAATTATTGTGCAGGATATTTTTTTAGATTTCATTACATCCTTACCTGCTGAGGAAGTTCTTATTTTAAATAAATTCATTTAAAAAGAGCCGGACAATTTTCGACTCATCCAGAGAACTTCAAATGCGCAAATTAATGAATCGTACATTGCTTTCGCAATGTGTATTAGTGGCTTTAACGTCATTTGGCGCCCAGGCTAACGTAACACCCGCTACGCCCTGCCAGCCGGGCGTGACATCGCAGACCTGCGGCTTAACGAAATATGTAGATAATAGTTTTTATGAAGATCCCGGCGTGACTAATGCCATTATGGCCGACACCACCGCAAATAATATCTTTATGGATGGAAGCCGTGAATCAGGGGATACCCAGTCATTAACCGTTTCTGGTACCGACATGTCCGGCCATTATATTCAGGGCAGCAACGGGGGGACGGCTAATATTACGGTGAATAACGGCGCCACCGTCGATATGATCGAAGTGGGCAATACCGGTGCAACCACCAATACGACGGTGACCATCGATGACGCCACGCTGAATGGCGAAAATGACGCCGGAAGCTACGAGGGCAAGAAAGCCTATATGATGGGTTCCGCCATTTATCTCGACCCCATGGATAAAGGTTACCACACCGTCAACGTTGAGGACGGCAGCATGCTGCACGGCAGTATTCTCAGTGCGGGAGCCGGTGCACAAAATATTGCCATCAGCAACAGCACGATGGATAAAGGCGGTATTTACGCGGGTAGCGATAAATCTGATACCAATATTACGCTGACAAACGCTTCCGTGGATGCCTCGCAGAGCGAAATCGCGCAGAACATCGACACGCTGGCGGTAAAACTGAGCGAATACAAGCCATTCAGCGACATCAACCTGGATGCCTTTGGCGATGTCGCCATCGCGATGTACGGAACGAAGGCTGATTCGCTGGCGCTGGATAACAGTACGGTCACCGGCGACATTGGGGCCTTTAACGAAAACGGCACCACGCTGATTTCATTGACCAATAACAGCGTGGTAAATGGCAATGTGACCGTCGATGGTAACGCCGCAAATTCCGTTCTGGTGGATAACAGCACCGTGAATGGCGAGATAAATACCAGCCAGAGTACGGGCAATAGCACAATTACGCTGCAGAACAACGCGACCGTCAACGGTGATATTACAACGGGTGCAGGTGATGATACGGTCGTGCTGACCAATGATTCACATGTCAATGGCAATGTTAACGGTGGTGACGGCAGCGATACCCTGTCAATGGATGCGGGCAGTTCTATATCCGGACAAATAAGCCAGTTTGAAACGGTAAATACCACCAGCGATAACAGCATTGCCATTGATAAAATTAACGATGCAACCAGCTGGAGTTTGCAAAACGGTTCAACCCTGATTGCCAACACCACCGGCAGCAATGCGCTGGTTACCATGAGCACCGACAGCTACGTGAATTTCGGTAATATTACCGGCGCAAATAACGCCGTGGTGGTGAACAGCATTACGCCGTCAGCGCAAAATCAGCAGGGAATAGTCCTGGGGACCTTCACCACGTCGGGCAGCAGTGCGCCGCAGAATTATGCAGCAGCCACGTTTACCAACGGCGACCAGACCGTGGAGAACCGTAGCGGCGCGTATAACTACAACAACAGTCTGAATATTGTTGCGGCCGACAGCGCGCCTCAGGCTCAGCTGACTGCAGATAATAGCCAGAGCTGGAATATTGAATTTAACAGCCAGAAGGGCAACCTTGCGAGCGACGTTCAGGGGCTGGTAGCCGGCCTGGATGCAGCGGAACAGGCCGGGCATCAGGTAGCGGATGACATCAGCAACCACATGAACCAGGTGCATCTGGCAAACCTGCTGGGAGAACAGCAGGACGGTGCGCAGGTCTGGGGCGATTTCCTTTATCAGAACGGTAATTTTAGCAACGACGTCGACTACAAAAGCATCACTCAGGGTGCGCAGGGCGGCGTAGACTGGACGGCGCATCTGGACAACGGCGACAGCGTCACCGGCGGTATCGCGCTGGCGTGGACGCGCAGCCGCGTGCAGGACACCAGCGACGGCGCGGATAGCTTCAAAGACAGCGTTTACGGTAACTACTACAGCCTGTATGGCGGCTGGCAGCAGGCGCTGAACGGCCGAACCTGGGGTCTGTTTGCTGACGGCAGCTTCAGCTACGGCGATATGCGTTACTCGCTGTCTGCCAACAACGTGACGGGCGATACCAGCGGTATGACGGAAGCGCTGCACGGCTCCACCGATGGCAGTCTGTATCTGGCGCAGGCCCGCACCGGGGTGAACGTGTTGCTGCCAGGCGAAACGCTGCTGCAACCCTACGCCACTCTTGGCTGGGATCAGACCAAAGCGAACGGCTTCTCTGACAGCGAAGTCACCTTTGCCGACAGCCAGGTCTCTTCCTGGAACGGCGGTGCGGGCGTGAGGCTCACCACCACCCTTCGCGATTTGAACAAGAACGTGAAGGTGATGCCGTGGATCGACGCGCGCTTCCAGAAAGAGTTCAGCGATGACACCGACATTCAGGCGGCGGATTATCACAACACCTCCGGTCACAACAACACCATGGGCATCTTTGGGGCAGGTATCAACGCCACCATCGCCCATAACTTCACCCTGACTACCGGCGTCTATGTCGGTACTGGCGATGTGGATAACGATGCCAGCGTACAGGCGGGGATGAGCTATAGCTTCTGATTGTCGTCTGATTGCCCGGTGACCTGCGTGTACCGGGCAGTGCGGGACTCAACGTCTGACGCATCCCGGGGAAAATTGCTGGCAGGGAGTTCTGCCATCGCTTCTCCCCGGGATTTGTGTTTTGATAAGGACAGAATGAAAACGCCGTTTCAAAAATTCATCGATAAGAAAAGGAGACATCATGTCCTGGTACCCTGCCCCTGACCGCTACGAGAACATGCAGTACCGCCACTGTGGCAAAAGCGGCCTTCGCCTGCCCGCGCTGTCGCTTGGCCTGTGGCATAGCTTCGGCCATATTCAGCCTCTTGATGCCCAGCGGGCGCTGCTGCGTAAAGCCTTTGACCTCGGCATTACCCATTTCGACCTTGCCAACAACTACGGCCCGCCAGCAGGCAGCGCGGAAGAGAATTTTGGCCGTCTGCTGCGGGAGGACTTTGCCGCGTATCGCGACGAGCTGGTTATCTCCACCAAGGCGGGTTACGACATGTGGGCCGGGCCATACGGCTCAGGCGGATCGCGCAAATATCTGCTCGCCAGCCTCGATCAGAGCCTGAAACGCCTGGGCGTCGACTACGTGGATATTTTCTATTCCCACCGCGTGGATGAAACCACGCCGATGGAAGAGACGGCCTCTGCGCTTGCCCACGCCGTGCAGAGCGGCAAAGCGCTGTATGTAGGCATTTCCTCCTATTCAACCGAGCGCACGCAAAAAATGGCCGAGCTGCTGCGCGAGTGGAAGATCCCCCTGCTGATCCACCAGCCGTCCTATAACCTGCTCAACCGCTGGGTCGATAAGACCGGTTTGCTGGATGCGCTGGCGGCAAACGGTACCGGGTGCATCGCCTTTACCCCGCTGGCGCAGGGGCTGCTGACCGGAAAATACCTGAACGGTATTCCTGAAGATTCACGCATGCAGCGTGAAGGCAAGAAAGTCCGCGGTCTGAACGAAAAAATGCTGACCGAAGCCAACCTGAACAGCCTGCGTTTGCTGAGTGAAATGGCGCAGGCGCGGGGTCAGACTATGGCGCAGATGGCGTTGAGCTGGCTGCTGAAAGACGCGCGCGTGACGTCAGTGCTGATTGGCGCAAGCCGCCCGGAACAGATTGAGGAGAACGTTCGGGCGCTGGATAACCTGCGCTTTACTGAGGACGAACTCAAGCGGATTGACCAGCATGTTGCGGATGGGGAGTTGAACCTGTGGCAGGCGTCGTCTGATAAATAATACCGCACCGAGCAGTCCCCTCTCCCCTTTGGGGAGAGGGTTAGGGTGAGGGGTAAGGCGTACTTTACTTCTTACTGATCTTATCCAGATACCCCATCACAAACGCAGACAGCACAAACGTCAGATGGATAATGACGTACCACATCAGTTTGTTATCCGGCACGTTCTTCGCGTCCATAAACACGCGTAGCAGGTGGATAGAAGAGATCGCCACAATCGACGCGGCCACTTTATTCTTCAGCGACGAGGCATCCATTTTGCCCAACCAGCTGAGCTTCTCTTTGCGCTCGTCGATATCCAGCTGAGAGACGAAATTCTCGTAGCCGGAGAACATCACCATTACCAGCAGCCCGCCCACCAGGGTCATATCCACCAGCGACAGCAGAACCAGAATCAAATCCGCCTCGGCAATGGAAAAGATATTCGGCAGAACGTGCAGGATTTCCTGAAAGAACTTAATCGTCAGCGCGATAAGCGCCAGCGAAAGGCCAAAATAGACGGGGGCCAGTATCCAGCGAGAGGCGTACATGGCGTTTTCAAAAAAGCGTTCCATAAAGTCCTGTTTGCAAAAGAAACCAGCGCCCAGTATATCCCAATGGCGCTGACTGTTTGCAATAGCTCACCAGTATGGTCACTCAGACGTTGTCGGGGTTAACCTCGGGACGGGCGTATTCCGGCCAGACCAGCACCACCAGCTCCGGGTAGGCTTCAAGGCTGAACTCACGAAAACACTGACGCAAATTTAATACGTCCAGATCGGAATAAGAGACCTTCTCGCCGTTAAGGCAGCGTTTTTTGATATTGTCATAATATTTATACACGGCTGAATTGAGATCGCTACAGCGACGCTGTGCTTCAAACAGTCCGGGCGTGTCATTAATTTCCGACATTTTCATGCGTTTAATTGTCGCGTGTAAAAAGTCGATATATTCATGGTTCACCCGCCAGTACCAGACAGGCGTAACGGAGTTCATCAATACAGAGAAATGGTCTTCCCCTTCCTCTTTTGTCATGAGTTCCGGTTGCGGCGGTTCACTGGTGTCTTTCGACACTTTCGTTTTATTGAACTCCTGCATCAATAAAAGCACACCAGCGGTCAGTAATAGTAATGTGATGACCGTAAAAAAGATGCTGTTCATGGGTAGGCTCCATTTTTTTGATTTTAAATTTGCCTCATGATATTGTCAACGAATCTCACGCCTTTACCAACCCCACCCTGTTGAAATTAAAGGAAATTAAAAATGCTGCCCGACTATCTCGTCCCGGCTAAGTACCACATTACGCCTGTGGAACAGCAACCGACGGAAGCAGAAAAAGAGGTCAGTTTCACTCAGGGGAAAAGAAAGCTCTCTGATTTCGAGCCTGATATATTAATTGGTGTTTCCCGTACCGGCAAATCCCGTAATATGTTGCTGGAAGAGCACGATCGTCATATAAAAGACCGCTTATTTCGCGCCATAAAAATTGAAGCCTTTGTCCACCTGCTGAATGATCTGCAGGCCGAAGGTGAAATAGATGCCCAGAAACTAAGTCAAATATTGGCCGAAAAAACCAAAGAAATTAACGAAGCGGGCAATGAAATTTGGCTTAACTTAATTACGCGCGAAAAAAACAACCCAATTTTTTATAGCCTGGGGGAGGATTAACGTGAAGGAAGTTAAAAATAACGACGTTTATTTGACTTTGGATGATAAAAAAAGTGATGAATTTATCTTAAAGCAAAATCTCGACGCGCTGCGAAACACAAAAAATGACGAGATGACGCGCATTACACAAGACCTGGTATCGATCCCGGCGACGCTGGTGCGGCTGAAATGGCAGAATCGCCGTGAGATTTATCCGCTGCAGGTCAAAGAAGAAATTTACGGTGCCGTGATGAACGCCATCATGGAACAGCGGCCAGAGCTAAAAGAGAAGCTTCTGGGACGCCTTGAGGCCAACTACCAGTATCTGCTTGCCAGAGAGATCGCCACCCTGCGTCTGACGCGCAAACTGTCAGACGGCGAGTACCGTACCTCAAACGTCACCTGCGTTGCGCTTGATGAGGACGCGCTGGCAACCCCCTCTACCGCACCGACGGAAAATAAGAACGCATAAACCCAACAGGCATAAAAAAAGCCGGCTTTCGCCAGCTTCTTTATCACTTCGCGGCCGCTTTCTCTTCGCCGACCAGCCCAATCTTCAGATAACCCGCCTGATGCAGCGTGTCCATTACCTTCATCATGGTTTCATAATCCACGGTTTTATCCGCACGGAAGAAGACCGTGGTGTCTTTTTTACCGCCGGTAAGCTGATCCAGCGCCGGGATAACAGAGTCGGCCGTTACCGGGTCGTTACCGAGGAACATCGATTTATCGGCCTTCACGGACAGATAGACAGGCTTTTCCGGGCGCGGCTGCGGCTGGCTGGACGAGGCTGGCAGATTCACCTTCACGTCCACCGTCGCCAGCGGCGCGGCCACCATGAAGATGATCAGCAGAACCAGCATGACGTCGATAAACGGCGTCACGTTGATCTCATGCATTTCGCCATTATCGTCCAGATTTTCGTTTAGACGCATCGCCATAATATCAACCTACGCGCAGTTTGGACGCCGCGTGCACCGGCTTAACGGCGCTGGCATTCAGGTCGAGATCGCGGCTCTGCAGCAGCAGAACCTGCGCGGCAACGTCACCGAGGGTGGCTTTGTAGCTGCCAATCATCCGCGCGAAGATGTTGTAGATAACCACCGCCGGAATCGCCGCGACCAGACCAATCGCCGTCGCCAGCAGCGCTTCGGCGATACCCGGCGCAACGACCGCCAGGTTGGTGGTTTGGGTCTGCGCGATACCGATAAAGCTGTTCATGATGCCCCAGACCGTACCGAAAAGACCGATGAACGGCGAAATCGCGCCGATGGTGGCCAGATAACCATTGCCGCGCCCCATGTGTCGGCCAACGGCCGCCACGCGACGTTCCAGACGGAAACCGGTACGCTCCTTGATGCCTTCGTTATCTTCACTGCCCGCGGAGAGTTCCAGCTCGTTCTGAGCTTCATTCACGAGCAGGGTAGTCAGGCTTTTCGCGTGGAAGGATGAGGTCATATCTGAGGCCTGATCCAGAGAGCGGGCTTCTGCCAGCTGTTGCTGTTCCCGCTTGAGGCGACGCTTCTGCGAAAGCAGCTCGGCGCTCTTGCTGAAGAAGATAGCCCAGGTGACAACGGACGCCAGAATCAGGCCGATCATCACAATCTTAACCACGATGTCAGCATGCTGATACATGCCCCAAACGGAGAGATCCGCCTGCATCAAATTATTACCCACTCTGTATCTCCAGGACGCAAATCACAAAATCTGAACGTAATAATATCAAAACATCGTCGAATTGATAGTAGTTCTCATTAGTATTTGCATAGTGCCGCAATTTTCGTTCACTTTCCTTGCGCTTACGCAGTAAAAATTTCTTATGCGCTTTTTTGCTAATATTTTCTGCTTATTCGATAAGCCTGCGGGTGCAGTTTTTTCCAATCGTGGTAGTCTGGACGTCCAGACGTATAAAAACAGGGTTAGCGAACATGACAACGAAGCATCTTGATACCACGCTGGTACAGGCAGGACGCAGCAAAAAATATACTCAGGGATCGGTCAACAGCGTGATTCAACGCGCCTCCTCGCTGGTGTTTGATACCGTTGAGGAGAAAAAAAACGCCACGCGCAACCGCGCAAAAGGCGGACTGTTTTATGGTCGTCGCGGCACGCTAACCCATTTTTCTTTACAGGAAGCGATGTGCGAGCTGGAAGGCGGCGCAGGCTGCGCGCTGTTCCCGTGCGGCGCGGCGGCGGTCGCCAACACCATTCTGGCGTTTGTGGAACAGGGCGACCATATCCTGATGACCAACACCGCCTATGAACCCAGCCAGGACTTCTGTACCAAAATCCTCAGCAAGCTTGGCGTGACGACCGGCTGGTTCGACCCGCTGATTGGTGAAGGTATTGCCGAACTTATTCAGCCAAACACGCGCATTGTATTCCTGGAATCGCCGGGGTCGCTCACCATGGAAGTTCACGACGTGCCGGCTATCGTCAAGGCCGTGCGCAGCAAAGCGCCAGAGGCGATCATTATGATCGACAACACCTGGGCGGCAGGCGTGCTGTTCAAAGCGCTGGAATTCGACATTGATATTTCCATCCAGGCGGCGACGAAATACCTGATTGGCCACTCTGACGGCATGATTGGTACTGCGGTTTCCAACGCGCGCTGCTGGGATCAGCTGCGTGAAAACGCCTATCTGATGGGCCAGATGGTGGATGCCGACACGGCGTACATGACCAGCCGCGGAATCCGCACGCTGGGCGTTCGCCTGCGTCAGCACCACGAAAGCAGCCTGAAGGTGGCCGAATGGCTGGCGCAGCATCCGCAGGTTGAGCGCGTAAACCATCCGGCGCTGCCGGGCAGTAAGGGGCATGAATTCTGGCAACGTGACTTTACGGGCAGCAGCGGTTTGTTCTCGTTTGTGCTGAAAAAACGGCTGAATAATGACGAGCTGGCAAGCTATCTGGATAATTTTAGCCTCTTCAGCATGGCCTACTCCTGGGGCGGTTTTGAATCCCTGATCCTGGCTAACCAGCCGGAGCAGATCGCGGCCCTGCGCCCCGGCGGTGAAGTGGACTTCAGCGGTACCCTGATTCGACTGCATATCGGTTTAGAAAATGTTGACGATCTGATTGCGGATTTAGCAGCAGGGTTCGAGCGTATCGTGTAGAGTGCTGGCTGAAAATGTACTCTCTGGACGCTTTTGTGGACACCGCAAGCAGAAAAGTCTGCATGAGTTGCGCCCGGGATCAAACCCGACGGGCGAATTAGGGAGTACAATAGCGCTATATCTGCTGTTCCACAGGAAAGTCCATGGCTGTTATTCAAGATATTATCGCGGCGCTCTGGCAACATGATTTTGCCGCCCTGGCGGATCCTCACGTCATAGGCGTCGTCTATTTCGTGATGTTCGCAACGCTGTTTCTGGAAAATGGATTACTGCCAGCTTCGTTTTTACCCGGTGACAGTCTGCTTTTGCTTGCCGGGGCGTTGATCGGCAAAGGCGTCATGGACTTTACGCCCACGATGGTTATCCTCACTTCCGCAGCCAGCCTGGGCTGCTGGCTGAGCTATCTGCAGGGCCGCTGGCTCGGCAACACGCGCGTGGTCAAAAGCTGGCTGGCGCAGTTACCCCATAAATACCATCAGCGTGCAACCTGCATGTTTGACCGACACGGCCTGCTTGCGCTGCTGGCCGGACGTTTTCTGGCGTTCGTTCGCACCCTTCTGCCGACGATGGCGGGCATTTCCGGTTTGTCGAACCGCCGCTTCCAGTTCTTCAACTGGCTGAGCGCCCTGCTTTGGGTTGGCGTGGTGACGACATTCGGCTATGCGCTGAATATGATCCCCTTCGTGAAACACCACGAAGATCAGGTGATGACCTTCCTGATGGTGCTGCCGATGTTCCTGCTGGTGGCGGGTCTGGTGGGAACCATCGCGGTAGTGATTAAGAAGAAGTACTGCAGCGCATAATTCAACAAAGCCGGGTGGCGCTATCGCTTACCCGGCCTACGTTTTTCGTCAGGCTCCCTGCATCGTTCTTATACGTGACGCATCCTCTCCCGGCGTGACGCCGAAATAGCGCTTAAACTCCCGACTGAACTGCGACGCACTTTCATAGCCCACCCGCATCGCCGCCGCGCTGGCCTTCATGCCGTCGTGGATCATCAGCATCCGCGCCTTATGCAGCCGGTAGGTTTTGAGGTACTGCAGCGGCGAAGTGCTGGTCACCGATTTAAAGTTATGGTGAAACGCCGAGACGCTCATATTGGCTTCCGCCGCCAGCTGGTCGACGCTGAGGTTTTCGGTGTACTGGCTTTCGATACGCTTGAGCACGCGGCTTATCAGGCTGAAGTGGGTCTGTCGGCTCACCAGGGCAAGTAACGCGCCGCCGCCCGGGCCCAGCAGCACGTGGTACAGAATTTCTCGGATAATCTGCTTGCCCAGTATGCGCGCGTCCAGCGGCCTCTCCATGACGTCCAGCAGACGCTCAATGGCGCAGAGGATCTCTTCCGACAGCGTTGCCGAGTTGATCCCGCTTGAGGCCATCGAAGGCTGGAAGAGTTCGTCTTCGCCAATCTCCATCAGCAGCTCCTGCAGCTGGAGGATATCAACATTGACGCGGATCCCCGCCAGCGGAACCGCCTCTGTCGCGAAGGTTTCACATTCGAAGGGTAAAGGTACTGTCAGCAGCAGATATTCATTGGTGTCGTAGCGGAACACGCGCTCGTTGATATAGCCAATTTTATGGCCTGAGAAGAGAAAAACGATGCCCGGCTGGTACATGACCGGCGTGCGCGTTCCGGGCTGCGTGCCGTAGAGCAGGCGAATGTCCGGCAGCAGATCGCTGGCACGATTTTCATTATCTATCAATCTCTTAATCTGCGCAGTGAGCTGCTGGCAGATAGCCTCACGGTTCATCTTGCGTTACTCCGGGTGCGGTTTTCGACGTTGACAGTGTGCGTTGTTTTCCGCGCTTTCTCCAGCGCTCTGTAGAAATGGGCAAGACATCGGCAGGAATGTGCATTGAGGGCGTAGCCCCGGACAGCCACAATGTGCAGCATCAGGTCGCCCTCTGCGCACCACGGTTTTTCACCCACTAAAGGGAACGAGCAATGAACAACTTTAATCTTCACACCCCAACCCGCATTCTGTTTGGTAAAGACGCTATCGCTGACCTGCGCGCACAGATCCCTGCTGACGCCCGCGTGCTGATCACCTACGGTGGCGGCAGCGTGAAAAAAACCGGCGTGCTGGATCAGGTTTACAGCGCGCTGGACGGTCTGGACGTGCGTGAGTTCGGCGGCATTGAGCCAAACCCGTCCTACGAAACGCTGATGAACGCGGTGAAAATCGCCCGCGAAGAAAACATCACCTTCCTGCTGGCGGTCGGCGGCGGCTCCGTGCTGGACGGCACCAAATTCATCGCGGCGGCAGCGCACTATGCTGACGGCATCGATCCGTGGCACATTCTGGAAACCCGCGGCAGCGACATCAAAAGCGCCATCCCGATGGGCTCCGTGCTGACCCTGCCGGCCACCGGTTCTGAATCCAACAAGGGCGCGGTGATCTCCCGTAAAACCACCGGCGACAAGCAGGCCTTCATGAACGAACACGTTCAGCCTGTCTTCGCCATCCTGGACCCGGTCTACACCTACACCCTGCCTGCGCGTCAGGTCGCGAACGGCGTGGTCGATGCCTTTGTTCATACCGTCGAGCAGTACGTCACGTATCCGGTGAACGCCAAAATTCAGGATCGCTTCGCGGAAGGCATTCTGCTGACGCTGATTGAAGAAGGTCCGAAAGCGCTGAAAGAGCCGGAAAACTATGACGTTCGCGCCAACGTGATGTGGGCCGCCACCCAGGCGCTGAATGGCCTGATCGGTGCTGGCGTGCCGCAGGACTGGGCGACGCACATGCTGGGCCACGAGCTGACGGCGATGCACGGTCTGGATCATGCGCAGACGCTGGCCGTTGTGCTGCCTGCGCTGTGGAATGAAAAACGTGATACCAAACGCGCCAAACTGCTGCAGTACGCTGAGCGCGTGTGGAACATCACCGAGGGTTCTGACGATGCGCGTATTGATGCCGCCATCGAAGCGACCCGCAGCTTCTTTGAAGGTCTGGGCGTGCCAACGCGTCTGTCTGGCTACGGTCTGGACGGCAGCTCTATCCCTGCCCTGCTGGCGAAACTCGAAGAGCATGGCATGACCCATCTGGGCGAGCACGGCGACATTACCCTGGACGTCAGCCGCCGTATTTACGAGGCGGCACGCTAAGCGTTTTTGTCCCCCCGACTTTCGTTTTTTGACATTTCGTCCAGACTTAATGCACACCCCATCGCCGGAGTCTCCCTCCGGCGATGCGCACCTGAAGGAGGAAAAATGGCAAACCAAACCGTAATCAAGCTGCAGGACGGCAACGTGATGCCCCAGCTGGGGCTAGGTGTATGGAAAGCCGGTAACGACGAGGTCGTCTCCGCCATTCATAAAGCCCTGGAAGTCGGCTACCGGTCGATTGACACCGCCGCCGCGTACAAAAACGAGGACGGCGTGGGGACCGCACTGGCCAGCGCCGGTGTCCCCCGCGATGAGTTATTCATCACCACGAAACTGTGGAATGACGATCAAAAGCGTCCCCGCGAAGCCCTGCAGGAGAGTCTAGAGAAGCTCCAGCTCGATTTCGTCGACCTGTATCTCATGCACTGGCCGGTTCCGGCCATCGACCATTACGTTGATGCCTGGAAAGGGATGATTGAACTGCAAAAAGCGGGGCTGGTGAAAAGTATCGGCGTCTGTAACTTCCAGGTTCATCACCTGCAGCGGCTGATTGACGAGACGGGCGTCGCGCCTGTGATTAACCAGATCGAGCTGCACCCGCTGTTGCAGCAGCGCCAGCTTCACGCCTGGAACGCCACGCATAAGATTCAGACCGAATCCTGGAGCCCGCTGGCTCAGGGCGGTGAAGGGGTATTCGATCAGAAAATTATCCGCGACCTGGCGGATAAATACGGCAAAACCCCGGCGCAGATCGTCATTCGCTGGCATCTGGACAACGGCCTGGTGGTGATCCCGAAATCGGTCACGCCATCGCGCATCGCCGAGAACTTCGACGTCTGGGATTTCCGTCTGGACAAAGATGAGCTGGGGGAAATTGCGAAGCTGGATAAGGGCAAGCGTTTAGGGCCGGACCCGGATCAGTTTGGCGGATAATCGCGTAAAAAAGCCGGGTGGCGGCTGCGCCTTACCCGGCCTACGCGCTGGCCTGTAGGCCCGGTAAGCGCTAGCGCCACCGGGCTTTGTTACAGGTTTAACCGATCTTACGTTTTACGGTCTTCTTCGTTCCCGCTCCACCGTTCGAACGCTGATGCACAATCGGCGTGTGCTTGGTCAGCGCCGGGCGCGTATTGCGATTCTGGCGACGCGCTTCGCGCATCTCCTCCAGCGTCGGGGCCGGTACCAGACAGTCGCGGCGCGAGCCGATCAAGTGCTTTTTGCCCATCTCTTCCAGCGCCTGGCGGATCAGCGGCCAGTTGGCCGGATCGTGGTAGCGCAGCAGCGCTTTGTGCAGACGACGCTGTTTATCCCCTTTCGGCACCACCACGTCTTCACTCTTATAGCCAATCTTACTCAGCGGGTTCTTGCCGGTGTAGTACATGGTCGTCGAGTTGGCGAGCGGTGACGGATAGAAGTTCTGCACCTGATCCAGGCGGAAGCGGCGCTGCTTCAGCCACAGCGCCAGGTTCACCATGTCCTCATCACGCGTGCCCGGGTGGGCGGAGATGAAGTACGGGATCAGATACTGCTCTTTGCCCGCCTGCTTCGAGTAGGTGTCGAACAGCTGTTTAAAACGATCGTAGCTGCCCATGCCCGGCTTCATCATCTTCGACAGCGGGCCTTCTTCGGTGTGCTCCGGCGCAATCTTCAGATAGCCACCCACGTGGTGCGTCGCCAGCTCTTTGATGTAGCGCGGATCTTCCACGGCGATGTCATAACGCACCCCGGACGCGATGAGGATCTTCTTGATGCCCTTCAGATCGCGCGCGCGGCGGTAGAGGTTGATCGTCGGCTCGTGGTTGGTGTCCATGTGTTCACAAATGCTCGGATAGACGCAGGAGAGGCGACGACAGGTCTGTTCCGCGCGCGGTGATTTGCAGCGCAGCATATACATGTTGGCGGTTGGGCCGCCAAGATCGGAAATCACGCCGGTAAAGCCCGGCACGGAATCGCGGATGGCTTCGATCTCATTGATGATTGAATCTTCAGAGCGGCTCTGAATAATGCGCCCTTCGTGCTCGGTAATGGAGCAGAAGGAACAGCCACCGAAGCAGCCGCGCATGATATTGATCGAGAAGCGGATCATCTCATACGCCGGGATGCGGGCGTTGCCGTACGCCGGGTGCGGCACGCGCTTGTACGGCAGCGCAAAGACGCTGTCCATCTCTTCGGTGGAGAGCGGGATCGCTGGCGGGTTGATCCAGATAAAGCGCTCGCCGTGCTTCTGCATCAGCGCGCGGGCGCAGCCCGGGTTTGTTTCATGGTGCAGAATACGGGACGCGTGCGCGTAGAGCACCTTGTCGGCTTTCACCTTCTCGTAGGAGGGCAGCAGTACGTAGGTCTTTTCCCACGGCTTCGGACGCGGCGGCTGCACGACGATCGCCTTCGCTTCCGCCTTCTTTGGCTCTACCGGTTTGTTATCGGCACACGGCAGATCGTCGCCGTACGGATGTGGGATCGGGTCGATTTTGCCCGGCATATCGATGATGCGGGAATCTACCCCGCGCCAGCCCGGCAGCGCCTCTTTCACCATAATGGCGGTATTGCGCACGTCGCGGATGCTGCTCACCGGCTCGCCCTGCGACAGGCGGTGCGCCACTTCCACCAGCGGACGCTCGCCGTTTCCGTAAATCAGCATGTCGGCCTTGGAATCCACCAGCACCGAGCGGCGCACGGTATCTGACCAGTAGTCGTAGTGCGCGGTGCGGCGCAGGCTCGCCTCGATGCCGCCCAGGATCACCGGCACGTCTTTCCAGGCTTCTTTGCAGCGCTGGGTGTAGACGAGGGTTGCGCGGTCCGGACGTTTGCCCGCCACGTTATCCGGCGTGTAGGCGTCGTCATGGCGCAGCTTACGGTCGGCGGTATAGCGGTTGATCATCGAGTCCATGTTGCCTGCGGTCACACCGAAGAACAGGTTCGGTTTACCCAGACGCATAAAGTCGTCTTTGCTGTTCCAGTCGGGCTGGGAGATGATCCCCACGCGGAAGCCCTGCGCTTCGAGCATACGGCCACAGATGGCCATGCCGAAGCTCGGGTGGTCAACGTAGGCATCGCCCGTGACCAGAATGATATCGCAGCTGTCCCAGCCCAGTTGGTCCATCTCTTCCCGGGACATCGGCAGGAACGGCGCCGGTCCAAAGCAGGCCGCCCAGTACTGGGGCCAGGAGAAGAGGTCACGATCCGGCTGGATCAGGGAAATTGCGCTCATAATGCTTCCGAAGAAAAAATAAACAAAAGGAGCGGGATTATACGCTGTTCATCTGCCAGATTTGAAGAAAAGGATGCAGGAAGCAGGCAGATATTCACGGAAGTCGTTAAAATACGCCGCCCTGATAATTTTGGATCATAATATTCACTCTATTTTCCGGTGATTTGCCCCGGAATGCGTGTTTGTGCGGAGCTCAGTTGTGAAGCCCAACGATTCGTTACATGTCTCCCAGCTGCGGGTTGTCCTGCACCTCTGCGGTTTCCTTGTGCTGCTGTACAGCCTTTCCATGCTGCCGCCGATGGTTATCGCCCTGCTGAACAAAGAGCGGACCTACTTTGCCTTCCTGACCACTTTTTTAACCTTTTTTAGTCTCGGAGGCTTAACCTGGCGGGCAACCCGCCACGCCGGCATCCAGCTGCGCACCCGCGACGGTTTCGTGATTATCGTGCTGTTCTGGCTGCTTTTTTCATTGATTAGCGCCATGCCGCTCTGGATGGATGACGGGCTTCAGCTCTCCTTTGCTGACGCGCTCTTTGAAGGGGTTTCCGGGATCACCACTACCGGAGCGACGGTGATCGGGGACGTCAGCGCCCTGCCTAAGTCGTACCTGTATTACCGCGCTCAGCTGAATTTCATTGGCGGGTTAGGCGTCATCGTGCTGGCCGTCGCGGTCCTGCCGCTGCTGGGCATTGGCGGCATGAAGCTCTATCAGTCAGAGATGCCGGGGCCGTTCAAGGAGGAGCGTCTGACGCCCCGCCTTGCCGATACCGCGCGCACGCTGTGGGTGACCTACTTCGCGCTGGGCGTGGCCTGCACTCTGGCCTACTGGCTGGCGGGAATGTCCTTTTTTGACGCCGTCTGTCACGGGCTTTCGACCGTGTCACTGGGCGGCTTCTCCACCCGCAGCGAGAGCATTGGTTTTTATGACAGCCACGCAATCGAGCTGGTTGCCGGGGCGTTTTCGCTGCTCTCCGCGTTTAACTTCACCCTCTGGTACGTCGCCATTGTCCGACGCACCCTGAAGCCGATTCGTCGCAGCCCGGAGGTTAAATTCTTCCTGAGCGCCGCTGCGGCGATTATCCTCATCACCGCCTGGCAGGTCTGGCATGCAGGCATGTACAGCCCCACGGATAGCCTGGTGCACGCCTTCTTCCTTGCCAGTTCGATGATGACCGATAACGGCCTGTCGACCGCCGACTACGCCCAATGGCCCACCCACACCATCTTCCTGTTGTTGAGCACCAGCTTTTTTGGCGGCTGCGTAGGCTCGACCTGCGGCGGGATCAAAGCCCTGCGTTTTTTGATTATGTTCAAGCAGAGTATTCAGGAGATGAACCAGCTGGCGCATCCGCGCGCGCTGCTGAGCATTAAGGTGGGCAAAAGCGTGGTGAATGAACGCGTCCTGCGCTCGGTCTGGAGCTTCTTCTTTCTCTACGTGATGATCACGGGCTTTTTTGTCTGGGCGCTTAATCTGATGGGCTACGATCTGTTTACGTCATTCGCGACGGTCGCCGCCTGTATCAACAACATGGGGCTGGGATTTGGCGAGACGGCGTCGACGTTCGGCACGTTAACAGAAGGGGCTAAGCTGTTGATGTGCGCGGCGATGATCTTAGGGCGTCTGGAAATTTACCCGGTGCTGATTCTGTTCTCGCGCTTTTTCTGGCGGGCATAAACCATTCCCGGCGAACCGGGAATGTCAGAGATTATGGCGCGGGGTTGATCAGCATTTGCCCTACGGACCCCCTGTCCATCATCTCCAGCGTCTGGCTGTGGAACAGGAACGGGAAGTGCGGCCACGAAGGCTGGCCGTAGTAGACGAGCAGTTCAACCTGACCGTCCACCCAGACGGTGTCTTTCCAGCCGCGATCTTCCGGGAACGGCATCGCGCCGTTAACGTTGCGGATCAGGAAGCTTACCCCTTCAATATGGAAGGACTGCGGCATATCTGAACGCACCGTCCAGCGCTCCCAGGTGCCCTGCTGCGCGGTGATGTCGATACGGTTGACGTCCCACAGCGCACCGTTGATGCCCGGATCGTCGCCCAGGCTGATATCACGGCTGCGCACCGGGGAGCCGCTCATGATCTCCTGCGGCAGCAGGCGCATGGGCAGGCTATCGGTCACCAGCGGCAGCAGGCCGGTTGGACGCAGGGTCAGCACCAGGGTCGAGACAAGAATGCTCGACGGTTCAAAGAACCCGCGAATACGGTCAACAATGCTTGCCGCTTCGCCGCAGGTCACAGAGACTTCATCCCCGTTGGTCATATCAATGAGAATTTCGCGACGCTCACCCGGCGCGAGCGCCAGCTGTTTGACGGACACCGGTGCCGGTAAAAAACCCTGATCGCCGGAGATCACGTGCAGCGGACGGCCATCGCTCATTTGCAGCTGATAGCGGCGCGAGTTAGACGCGTTGAGCAGGCGCAGGCGCACCCAGCCACGGGACACTTCGACATACGGGCTCTGCGCGCCGTTAACCAGCAGCGTATCGCCAACGAAGCCACCGCTCCCCGGTTCGCTGTATTCCGGCGTACCGAAATTATCCAGACGTTTGTCCTGGATGATAATCGGGAAGTCATCCACGCCGTAGTGGTTCGGGATCGGCAGGGATTTGCTGACTTCATCTTCCACCAGCCACATGCCGGCCAGGCCGTTATAGACCTGCTGCGCCGTGCGGTTAGGCGTGTTGGCGTGATACCACAGGGTTGCCGCGCTCTGGCGAATCGGCAGAACGGGCGCCCAGTCGGCGCTGGGCGACATCATGCGCGCCGCGCCGCCAATCAGCGGGCCAGGCACCTGCAGGCCGCTGATGGTCATGGCGACATTTTCAGGGGTACGGTTACTGTAGATGAGCTTTACGTCATCGCCATTCCACACGCGTATGGTCGGCCCAAGGTAACGTCCGTTAATGCCCCAGACCGGCGCACGCGTCCCCTGGGTAAAGGACCAGTGGCTGCGCTGCAGCGTCAGGAAAAGCGGCTGGCCGCGACGGGATTCAATGAGTGGCGGAATAGGCAGCGGCTGTTGCTGCCCGGCGGCGCTGGCTGTCAGCGGCATCGCACCCGCACAAAGGGCGATCCCCGAAGCCTGAATAAACTGACGCCGACTGAGTGACATATAAGCTCCATCTGAAACGACTAACAACGCGGGAATTCGTTTTCCCTTCAACGCCGGGTTAGATCTTACCGGCGGCTTCTCTCTCTGCGACTTCTTTGTCGAGCAGCGCAATATGCTCAGCCATCAGATCACGGCAGTGCGCTGCCAGCTCGCGCACCTGATCTTTACCGTATTTGCTGGTATCGACGGGTGGCAGCATTTCGACAATCACCAGCCCGTTATTCAGGCGGTTAAGATTAATCTTATTCGAAGTATTGGAAACGCACACAGGAATAATTGGAACACCTGCCGCAATTGCGGCATGAAACGCACCGGTTTTAAACGGCAGCAGGCCGCGGCCGCGGCTGCGCGTCCCTTCCGGGAACATCCAGATTGAGATCCTGCGCTTTTTAAAATGATTCACCACTTCTGCAATGGTGCCGTGCGCTTTTGCACGGTTATTACGGTCAATCAGCAGGTTACCGGTAAGCCAGTACAGCTGACCAAAAAACGGGATCCACAGCAGGCTTTTTTTGCCCACCGTCACGGTCGGTGGAAGCACGATATTGGAGGCCGTCACCATATCGTAGTTGTTCTGATGGTTGGCGATATAAATGGCGTTACCGAAATTCTCCGCTCCTTCCGGCAGGCGTTTTTCAACTTTCAGACCAAACAGCGGCGCAAGACGCCCGAACATATGGCCAAAGGTGGCGACATGCTTCGGATTACGCGGGCTGAACAGGCAATAAATAGAGCCGAAAATACAGACCAGAATACAGTAGATAACGGTAAGAATAAGACGAACAATATATAGCATAGCGACCTCTGAAGCCCTGACAGCTGACAATTATACTTCACCTGTGGCCAGGTAAGGACTTTATTACGAGCGCGTATTGTTAATCGCAACGCACGAATTAACAACGATTTTACGGGAAATTTTATTGAAATTCCCCCTCCGGACAGAGGGGGATATCATGACATTACTCTTCGCTGTCACCCGCCGCGCTGCGTGCAGGAGAGTCAATCTCCACGCGGTCGATACGCTGCAGGCCGCGCATCAGCGAGCCGCGGCGACCGCGCTCGCCCACCACCTTCTGCAGCTCTTCCGGACGAAGCTTGATTTTGCGCTTGCCGACGTGAATGGTCAGCGTGCTCTGCGGCGGCAGCAGGAAGAGGTGCGCCAGGCCATCTTCGCCTTTCGCGGCCTCCGCCGACGGGATGTTGATGATCTTGTTGCCCTTGCCTTTTGACAGCTCCGGCAGATCGCTGACCGGGAACATCAGCATACGTCCGGCGGTGGTGATCGCCAGCAGCATGTCGCTTTCGTTCTCGATCACCAGCGGTGCCATTACGTGAGCGTTGTCCGGCAGGCTAATCAGCGCCTTACCGGCACGGTTGCGGGAAACCAGATCGTTGAAGGTACAGATAAAACCGTAGCCCGCGTCAGACGCCAGCAGCAGCTTCTGGTCATCGGCTTCCATCAGCATATGGTCAACCGTCGCGCCCGGCGGCAGCGTCAGCTTGCCGGTCAGCGGTTCACCCTGCCCGCGCGCGGAAGGCAGCGTGATCGGGTCGATGGCATAGCTGCGACCGGTGGAGTCGATAAACGCCACCGGCTGGTTGCTCTTGCCTTTCACCGCCGCTTTGAAGCTGTCGCCCGCTTTGTAGCTGAGCCCCGGCGCGTCGATATCGTGGCCTTTGGCGCTGCGCACCCAGCCGCTCTGCGACAGGACAATGGTCACCGGCTCGGACGGCTGCATGTCGTGCTCGTTCATCGCCTTCGCTTCTTCGCGCTCGTGCAGCGGAGAACGACGGTCGTCACCAAACGCGTCGGCATCAGCCTGCAGCTCTTTCTTCAGCAGGTTATTCATCTTGCGTTCGGACGCGAGGATCGCCTGCAGCTGATCGCGCTCTTTTTCCAGCTCGTTCTGCTCGCCGCGGATCTTCATCTCTTCCAGTTTGGCGAGATGGCGCAGCTTCAGCTCGAGGATCGCTTCGGCCTGGGTTTCGCTGATGCCAAAGCGCGACATCAGGGCGGGCTTCGGCTCGTCCTCGGTACGGATGATCTCAATCACCTCGTCGATATTGAGGAACGCCACCAGCAAACCTTCGAGGATATGCAGGCGCTTAAGCACTTTCTCCAGACGATGGTTCAGACGACGGCGTACCGTATCGCGGCGGAACGTCAGCCATTCGGTGAGGATCTCCAGCAGGTTTTTCACCGCCGGGCGTCCGTCGAGGCCGATCATGTTCAGGTTAATGCGGTAGCTTTTTTCCAGATCCGTGGTGGCGAACAGGTGGTTCATCACCTGCTCCATGTCCACGCGGTTAGAACGCGGCACGATCACCAGACGGGTCGGGTTCTCGTGGTCAGATTCGTCACGCAGGTCGTCCACCATCGGCAGCTTTTTATTGCGCATCTGGGAGGCGATCTGCTCCAGCACTTTGGCACCGGAAACCTGATGCGGCAGCGCGGTGATCACCACGGCGCCGTCTTCTTTATTCCACACCGCGCGCATGCGCACGGAGCCGCGACCGTTCTGGTAGATTTTGCGGATTTCCGCACGCGAGGTGATGATTTCGGCTTCGGTCGGGAAGTCCGGGCCCTGCACGATATCCAGCAGATCGTCGAGCGAGGTTTTCGGCTGCTCAATCAGGGTGATGGCGGCTTTCGCCACTTCACGCAGGTTGTGCGGCGGAATGTCCGTCGCCATACCGACCGCAATCCCGGTGGTGCCGTTCAGCAGGATGTTCGGCAGACGCGCGGGCAGCATCTTCGGCTCCTGCAGCGTACCGTCGAAGTTCGGTACCCAGTCAACGGTCCCCTGCCCCAGCTCGCCCAGCAGCACTTCGGCATATTTAGAGAGGCGGGACTCGGTATAACGCATCGCCGCGAAGGATTTTGGGTCGTCCGGCGCCCCCCAGTTCCCTTGACCATCCACCAGCGGGTAACGGTAAGAGAACGGCTGCGCCATCAGCACCATCGCTTCATAACAGGCGCTGTCGCCGTGCGGATGGTATTTACCCAGTACGTCACCGACGGTACGGGCGGATTTCTTGAACTTGGCGGTGGCATTCAGCCCCAGTTCGGACATCGCATACACGATGCGGCGCTGTACGGGCTTCAGGCCATCCCCGATAAACGGCAACGCCCTGTCCATGATGACGTACATGGAGTAGTTCAGGTAGGCGTTTTCCGTGAATTCATGTAGCGCGAGGCGCTCTGCCATATCGCTCATTACGTGTGATTCCTCAACTCAGAAACCGAAGGGTTTCAGGCAATATTGCCGCAGATACTACCCTATCTGACGAGTTGAGTCACAAAGAAAAAGGGCCGCTTATGCGGCCCTTTTCGGGTTATTTGTTCAGCTTAATGACCTGCTTCACGTCGATTTCAAAATCGTTCCACTCTTTATCGACCTTGCCCTGGATTTCCACTTTATCCTGCGGGGTGACGGTCACGCCGTTCCAGCGCTTGTGGTCAATTTCCACGTTCACCGTGCCGGTCTCATCGCGGAAGGTGTAGCGGTCATCGGACAGGCGCTGGGTGATGTTCCCGCGCAGCTTCACCCAGCTGTCGTCCTTCATCTCTTTTACCTTCACCGCGGTGGTGAGGTTGGCGTCGTTATCGACAAAACCGCCTGCCTGCGTTTGGGTCTGGGTCTGTGCGGCTGACGGGCCGTTAAATCCGCCCTGCGCGGCAAAAACGGGGGCAGTGGTCATCATCATGATGGCGGCAATAGCAGCGAATTTTTTCATATTAACTCTCCCTTTAATCTGGTTTCGCAGTCCATTAAACAGGGTAATCCTTAACAACTTCTTAAGGGAAAAATTTATTTATTATTGCTGTACAGCAGGCGCTTACAGAGGGTTTACTGACGACATCAAGGAGGGAATATGCGCATTTTACTGGTAGAAGACGACACGTTAATCGGCGACGGTATCAGGGCGGGTTTAAGCAAAATGGGCTTTAGCGTGGACTGGTTTACCGACGGCAAAACCGGTCAGGCCGCGCTCGCGTCTGCGCCCTACGATGCCGTGGTGCTGGATCTGACGCTGCCGGAAATCGACGGTCTGGACATCCTGCGCGCGTGGCGCGAAAGCGGGCACAGCGAGCCGGTATTGATCCTGACCGCGCGGGATGCGCTTAACCAGCGCGTGGAAGGGCTGCGTCTTGGCGCGGATGATTATCTCTGCAAGCCGTTCGCGCTGATTGAAGTGGGTGCCCGCCTCGAGGCGCTGGTCCGCCGCAGCCACGGCCAGACGCATAGCGAGCTACGCCACGGCAAGGTCACGCTCGATCCGACCCGTCTCGTCGCCACGCTGGACGGTGAACCGCTGACGCTGAAGCCGAAAGAGTTCGCGCTGCTGGAACTGCTGATGCGCAATGCAGGCCGCGTGCTCCCTCGCAAGACGATTGAGGAAAAACTGTATACCTGGGACGACGACGTCTCCAGCAACGCGGTAGAAGTCCACGTTCATCATCTGCGCCGCAAGCTTGGCAGCGAGTTTATCCGCACCGTGCACGGCATCGGCTATACCCTGGGTGACGCATGAAGCTGACGCAACGCCTGAGCCTGAAGCTGCGCCTGACGCTCCTCTTTTTAGCGCTCTCTCTGACGGCATGGTTTGCCGCCAGCCTGGTGGCCTGGCAGCAGACCACCCACAAGCTGGATAAGCTCTTCGACACGCAGCAGATGCTGTTTGCCAAACGGCTGCTGACGATGGATCTTGACGAGATCCGCGCCCCCGAACGGATGCGCGAGCTCCCGAAAAAAGTGAAGCATGGCCGTCTCGATGACGACGCGCTGGCTTTCGCCATTTACGCCGTCGACGGCAAAATGCTGCTAAACGACGGCGAGAACGGGCGCGATATTCCGTACCACTATCGCCGCGACGGATTTGCTAACGGGCAGCTCCAGGATGATAACGACGAATGGCGTTTCCTGTGGCTGACCTCACCCGACGGGAAGTACCGCGTGGTGGTCGGCCAGGAGTGGGAGTACCGCCAGGATATGGCGCTGGACGTGGTCAGCTCGCAGCTCACGCCCTGGCTGGTAGCGCTGCCCGTGATGCTGCTCTTGCTGATTCTCCTCCTGAGCCGGGAGCTGAGGCCGCTGAAAAAGCTGGCGCAGACCCTGCGCTCCCGCTCGCCGGATGCGACCGAGGCGCTTGTGCTTCAGGGTGTGCCCACGGAAGTGCGCCCCCTGCTCGACGCGCTGAATCACCTCTTCGCACGTGCCCAGGAGATGATGACCCGCGAGCGCCGCTTTACGTCCGATGCCGCCCACGAGCTGCGCAGCCCGCTGGCGGCCCTGAAGGTGCAAACTGACGTGGCGCAGCTCTCGCAGGACGATCCGCAGGCGCGGGAAAAAGCGCAGGCACAGCTGCATGCGGGAATCGACCGAGCTTCCCGGCTGGTGGACCAACTCCTCACGCTGTCGCGTCTGGACTCGCTGGATAACCTGGACGATGTCGAACCGATAACGCTTGCCGATTTACTGCAGTCGGCGGTGCTGGATATCTGGCATCCGGCGCAGCATGCAGGGATTGATATTCGCCTCATCAACCATGCCCCGCAGGTCAAACGTCAAGGGCAGCCCCTGCTGCTCAGCCTGCTGGTGCGCAATCTGCTGGACAACGCCATCCGCTACAGTCCGCGCGGCAGCGTGGTGGACGTGACGCTGGACGCGCGTAGCTTTAGCGTGCGCGACAACGGTCCCGGCGTTGACCCCGAGGTGCTGGCGCGCATCGGCGAGCGTTTTTATCGTCCACCGGGCCAGAACGCCACGGGCAGCGGGCTGGGGCTCTCTATCGTCAGGCGCATTGCCGCGCTGCACGGGATGCGCGTCTCGCTGAGCAATGCGGCGGAAGGCGGCTTTGAGGTGAAGGTCAGCTGGTAGCGGATTATTGCATCTCCAGCAAAAGACTTTGCACATTTTGCTCATTTTTCCGCTCCGTCCTCGCGCGTAGAATACCCGGCATACTCTCATCGTCGAGGACAAATAATGAGCAACATCCTGATTATCAACGGTGCAAAAGAATTTGCGCACTCTAAAGGCCAGCTGAATGACACCCTGACCGAGGTCGCGGACGGTTTCCTGCGCGACGCCGGGCATGATGTTAAGGTCGTGCGTGCAGACAGCCACTACGACGTGAAAGCCGAAGTGCAGAACTTCCTGTGGGCTGACGTGGTGATCTGGCAGATGCCAGGCTGGTGGATGGGCGCGCCGTGGACCGTGAAAAAATACATGGACGACGTGTTCACCGAAGGTCATGGCTCGCTGTATGCCAGCGATGGGCGCACCCGCTCTGACGCGTCCAAAAAATACGGTTCAGGCGGCCTGATTCAGGGCAAAAAATATATGCTATCACTGACCTGGAACGCCCCGCTGGAAGCCTTCACCGAGAAAGATCAGTTCTTCGAGGGCGTGGGCGTGGACGGCGCGTACCTGCCGTTCCACAAGGCGAATCAGTTCCTGGGCATGGATCCGCTGCCGACCTTTATCGTTAACGACGTGATTAAAATGCCTGATGTCCCGCGCTATATCGCAGAATATCGCAAGCATCTCGCGGAAATTTTTGCTTAACTGGTAGCCTGGAATTAAAGGAGTAGTAAACATGCTTACCGTTATCGCAGAAATCCGTACTCGTCCAGGTCAACATCACCGCCAGGCGGTGCTGGATCAGTTCGCGAAAATCATCCCGACCGTACTGAAAGAAGAAGGCTGCCACGGCTACGCGCCGATGGTGGATGCCGCCACTGATGCCAGCTTCCAGGCGACCGCGCCGGACTCGATCATCATGGTTGAGCAGTGGGAAACCGTCGCGCATCTTGAAGCGCATCTGCAGACCGCGCACATGAAAGCGTGGAGCGACGCGGTGAAGGGCGACGTGCTGGAAACCCACATCCGCATCCTGGAGCAAGGGGTTTAAGTTCGTGGAATTTGCCGGGTGGCACTGCGTTTACCCGGCCAACAAAACCTGAACCGTAGGCCCGGTAAGCGCTAGCGCCACCGGGCTTTGTTGTTTTTAGCTGCTTTTCTTCCCTGGCTTTAACCCGCGATGGAGCTCATTGATGCGCTTCATTGACTTAATGGTGCGCTGCGGCTCGGTGGCGGCGACGGACAAAATGATCATCTCCAGACAGAGCAGCACCGTGCCGTGGAGCGGGATTTTACCCTTTTCGCCGCCGCGCGGAACGTGGATCACCACGCTGGCCTCCTTACTGAAACGCGAATCAAGGGCGTTGGTCAGCAGGATGGTGGGAATGCCCAGACGTTTTGCTTCACGCAGGGTGGTTTGCCCTTCCCGGTGCGCGGATTTCTGCGCCATCATCACCAGCACGTCACCGCGCTGAAGCGCAATCAGCTGTTCGGCAAGCCCGATCCCGGTACGGTTGAGCGGCGTGGCGGGTAACCCCATACGGCTGAACAGCCTGGCAGTGTACTCGGCCAGAATGCCGGAGGCGCCAATGCCAAATATGGCAACCTGCCTTGCCTGCGCCAGCAGTGAGACCGCCTGCGCCATCGCGTAGCGGTTGTGGGGCTCGGATAACACCTCGCAGGTGTGCTGATGTCCCTCCAGCACGAAATCAATGCTCGCGTTGACGTCGCTGGCGAGCGTGTTCACCGTGGTGGACATCTTTTCGCTGGAGGTGACCACCGGGCCAAACCACTGCTCCAGCGTCTGCTTGAGATCGCGCAGCCCGGCGAACCCCAGCGCCTGTATGGCGCGGACCACCGTGGCATCCGAGGTTTTCACTACGGCGGCAATCTCCATGGCGGTCTGCTCCATCACCGCTTCGCGGTTGTCATGGATATAGCGTGCGACCTGCAGCAGACGCGGCGTCAGCTGATGCGCCCGCGCGCGAAAGCGGTCGCCATAGACATCCACGCGCCCCTTCTCTTTGCGGATCACCGTGAGGCCTCCGGCAGCGGACGCCCGGCAATCTGTGACTGCACCTGCGCGGCCATCAGCCCTAAAGACGCGAACGAATTCGAGATCGCCTCTTCACGCGAGATCAGCACGTAGTGCCCGCTCCGGCAGGCATTCAGGAACTGACACCAGCCCGGCATCACCGCCTCCATCGCTGCCAGCTCGTCCTGCGGTTTACCGCCCGTATCCCCGCGCCAGGTAGCAAAGACGAAATCGGCATCCAGCTCCGGCAGGCGCTCGGCGCTGACGTCGATGCGCCCCCCTTCCGGGATGGACTCAATCAGTGGCGGGAATTTGAATCCGGCGTCGCGCAGAACGCGGCCCAGCGAGTGGTAGCTGTGCATGGCGTTGATTTTCCCCTGATTGGCCTGAATCACCGATACGGTGATTTTGCGCGTGTCGATGGTCGCCTTCAGCGCCTTGATTTGCTCCTGATATCGCCGCTCCAGAACCTTGAGCCGCGCCTGCGTTCCTGTCAGCTGAGCCAGCTTGCGGTAGATTTCCGGCGCGCCGCCGTCGAGATGATCGATGCTCACCGTCGGGGCAATTTTCGCTAATTGTTCCACCGGCGTGTTGCGGGTCGGCTCGGTAACGATCAGGTCAGGTTTGGCGGCGGCGATGGCTTCGATGTCAATATCCGCCGTGCCGATAAATTTGATATCGGAATTATCGAAGTCGACGCCGGTTAACATGCCGCTGGAGCGCAGAAAATGGCTGCCGTCCGGCCGCGTGCGGCCATGGCTCGCCACCGGCGGCACGCCAAGCTCAATCAGCGGAATGGTAATATCCAGATCGTGTAAGGAGACAATCCGTTTCGGGTGCACCGGCACCACCACCTTTCGGTTCAGATCGTCAGTAAAGATCTGCGTCGGCTCCGCCGCGCTCACCGCGAACCCCACCAGCAACAGCATCGAAAACAGTACGCGCATCATAATCCCCTAAAATCTGTCCCGGCGCTGCCAGAGCAGCAGCAGGAAAAACGGTCCGCCAATCAATGAAATGACAATTCCCGCCGGCAGCTGCAGCGGGAGGAATGCCAGACGTCCGACGTTATCCGCCAGCAGCACCAGCAGCGCGCCCAGCACGGCGCTTCCCGTCAGGAGCGCGGTCTGACCACCGCGCAGCAGCAGGCGCGCCATATGCGGGGCAATCAGCCCCACAAAGCCAATGCTGCCCACGCAGGAGACGCAGGCCGCCGTCAGCACTACCGGGGCGAGAACCCGCAGCAGTGCCAGCCGGGTTGTGCGCACGCCAAGGCCCGCGGCGGCCTGATTGCCGAGCAGCGCCACGTCCGCTGCCCGCGCGGTAAAGAGCAGCAGCGCAAACGCGGGGGCAGCCCAGAGCGCGGCCAGCCCTACCAGCGTCCAGTTTGCCGCGTGCAGGCTGCCCGCCAGCCACAGCATCGCCGTCTGCACGTCGCGCACGTCGGCGGTGGTCATAAAGACGCCCATTGCCGCGGCAAACGCCCACGACACGCCGATGCCGATCAAAATGAACCGCGGGCGCGAGATATCGCGCGCGAGGACGATCACCAGCAGCGCGGTCAGCAGCCCGCCGGCCATGCCAATCAGCGGACGCCAGGCCAGGCTCAGCGCCGGGAACTGAAAAATCAGCAACAGTACCGCCGCGCTACAGCCCTCCTTCACGCCGATAAGCCCCGGGTCAGCCAGTCCGTTGCGGGTGATGGACTGCATCGCCGCCCCCGCCATGCCGAGCATCGCGCCGCACAGCACCGCCATCAGCAGGCGCGGCAGGCGGATATCCATCACGACGTAGCGCGTCTCCGCCGTCAATGTTTCAGGCGAAAACAGCGCCCGCCCGATGGCAGAGTCGGGAATGGGCAGAGAACCGTGCGTCAGGCCAAAGCCCAGCAGGCCTAGCGCCATCAACGCGAAAAGCGACAGGTACGCCAGCGCCTTCGGGCGAACCAGCGCCGACAGGCGACCAACACGGATCGCGCGGAGTCCGGCCCGGTTCATTTGAACATCCTCGAGGCCATAAGGATGAACACGGGCGCGCCGACAAGGGCCGTCATGATGCCGGTTGCCAGCTCCCAGGGGGTAAACAGCGTGCGGGCAGCGATATCCGCCAGCAGCAGCACCAGCGCGCCGCACAGGGCCGACAGCGGCACCATCACGCGCAAATCGACCGACACCAGACGGCGGATGAGCTGCGGCACCACAAGGCCGATAAAGCCAATCGGTCCGGCGAGGGAGACGGCCGCGCCGCAGAGCAGCGCAATGGCCAGCAGGGCAAGGAGGCGGGTTTTCAGCAGCGACACGCCAAGCCCCTGCGCCATTCTGTCGCCCAGCGCCAGCATGTTGAGTGAGGGCGACAGCCCGATAGCAAGAACAAAACCAGCGGCTGCCGCCCACAGGGCGCTCTGGAGCATCTGCGCGTTGATCCCGGCGATATCACCCGCCAGCCAGGTGCGCAGAGAGAGTAGCGTCTGTTCATCCAGGATTAACACCGCGGCGGTAATCGACGAGGCAAACGCCGACATCGCCACGCCGCACAGGGTGACCTTCATCGGCGTGAGCCCGGTGCGACCGGTCGAGGAGAACATCAGCACCAGCAGAAACAGCGCGGCGGCACCGGCGGCGGCAATCAGCGGACGACCAAACGGCAGCGAAAGCCCAAGCGCGCTGGTCACCACCACCGCGAGCGCTGCCCCGGCGTTGAGCCCCAGAATATGCGGCTCGCCGAGCGGGTTGCGGATCACGGACTGCAGCAGCACGCCCGCCACGCCGAGCGCGGCGCCGGTAACCATTGCGGCGCAGAGGCGCAGCAGCCGTAGTCTGATGATGATGTTATGGTCGAAATTGCGCGGGTCGAAGTGAAAGAATGCCTCCACTACCGTTTGCGGGGCGATAAAGCGTGCACCGATCCCCAGATGAGCAATCGCCCCCATTGCCAACAGCAGGGTGAAAATCAGGAAAGCCAGAGAGATGCGCATCATGGCTTCTGAATGCTCTGGCGAAACGGCATAAAGAACGGTTTGCCGGTCAAGGGGTTGATGGACATATGCACGTCCACATCAAACACCGCTTTGATCAGCTCCGGCGTGCAGGCGTCGCCTTCATGTAGCACCCCCTCGACTTTTCCCTGGCGTAAAAAGACCAGGGAATCACCGTAGTTCACGGCAAAGTTGAGATCGTGCAGCACCACCACGACGGTACGCCCGTGCTGGCGGGTCAGGGCGTGCAGCAGTTCCAGGATCTCCACCTGGTAGCGAAGATCGAGGAACGTGGTGGGTTCATCCAGCAGGATATACGGCGTTTGCTGCGCCAGCGCCATGGCGATCCAGCAGCGCTGACGCTGGCCGCCGGATAAGCTTTCCACCGGCATATGGGCAAACGCTGCCGTGCCGGTCAGGCGCAGGGCCTCTTCCACCGCCAGTTCGTCCTCGTCGCTCCACTGGCGCATAACGTTTTGCCAGGGAAAGCGCCCGCGCGAGACCAGCTCAAAAACGGTTAACCCTTCCGGGAGCAGCGGGGACTGCGGGAGAATACCAAGCTGGCGGGCGACGGCTTTGGTCGGCTGCTCGTGGATCGCCTTGCCGTCGAGAACCGCCGCGCCGCCAAGCGGCTGGAGCAGCCGCGCAATGGTGCTCAACAGCGTGGATTTCCCGCAGCCGTTTGCGCCCACCAGAACGGTTATTTTCTGCTGGGGGATCGCAAGAGAGATATCATCAACGATGATTTTTTTCTGATAGCCCGCAGAGAGGTTCTCCAGAACCAGTCCCGGTTGTTTTGTGTTGTGAGCCACGTGAACGCCAACGTAATAAAAAAGCGCAACAAATATAAATAAAAATCATTCTCTTTTGAGAGTTTGACGCCACGCCATGTAGTAGTCAAGAGAAGAAACACCCTGAAAAAACCAGGGGTAACGGAGCGTTACCGTGCAGACCACAAAATTAATAAATCATTATTTTTCAATTAAATAATTAATTACCCTTGTACTTTCCCGTTGCGTTTCATGCATGTAGCCGATTTTTATCATTTTTCATTTACTACTACATTCCCGCATGATTGAATGATTCTCAATTACATGTTCGATGCCGATTCTGGCTAACGAGCAGAGCATAAAAGGGCAATGACTCACACATTCTTCCGTGAAGGTGATTCACGGATATTTTGGGATAACAGATGTAATGGCTACGTTCACACCTTCACTCTCTGGGGTAAAAGGGCGCGCGCTCTTTTCACTGCTGTTTATGGCGCCGCTGGCCCAGGCGGCGGACACCACCGCGGCTAAAGACGGCGAAACGCTTACCGTCACTGCCGATCCAAATACGCCGGCGGAAGCCACCAACGGCTACCAGCCGCTGAACACCTCCACCGCAACGCTGACCAACATGCCGATGCTGGATATCCCGCAGGTGGTGAATACCGTCAGCGATAAAGTGCTGGAGGATCAGCACGCCACCACGCTGGATGAGGCGCTCTATAACGTTAGCAACGTGGTCCAGACGAATACCCTCGGCGGTACGCAGGATGCCTTCGTGCGCCGCGGGTTTGGCGCGAACCGGGACGGCTCGATCATGACCAACGGCCTGCGCACCGTCCTGCCGCGCAGCTTTAACGCCGCCACCGAGCGCGTGGAGGTGCTTAAAGGCCCGGCCTCAACGCTGTATGGCATTCTCGATCCGGGCGGCCTGATTAACGTCGTCACCAAACGCCCGGAGAAAACCTTCGGTGGTTCTCTGTCCGCCACCTCCTCCAGCTTTGGCGGCGGCACCGGACAGGTCGATGTGACCGGCCCGATCGACGGCACGCGTCTGGCGTATCGCCTCACGGGTGAGTATCAGGACGAAGATTACTGGCGTAATTTTGGCAACGAACGCAGCACCTTTATCGCCCCGTCGCTCACCTGGTTCGGCGATGATGCCACCGTGACCGCGCTCTATTCGCATCGCGACTATAAGACGCCGTTCGATCGCGGAACGATCTTCGATCTCAACACCAAAAAGGCCGTTGATGTCGATCGTAAAACCCGATTTGACGAGCCGTTTAACGTGACCGATGGTCAGTCCGATCTGGCGCAGCTGAACGCGGAGTATCGCCTCAACAGCCAGTGGACCGCGAAGTTCGACTACAGCTACAGCCAGGACAAATACAGCGATAACCAGGCCCGCGTGATGGCCTACGATGCAAAAACCGGCAACCTGACCCGCCGCGTGGATGCGACCCAGGGCTCGACCCAGCGCATGCACAGCACCCGCGCGGATCTGCAGGGGAATGTCGATATTGCAGGCTTTTACAATGAGATCCTGAGCGGCGTATCGTATGAGAATTACGATTTGCTGCGTACGGACATGATGCGCTGTAAGAACGTCAAAGGTTTCAACATCTACCATCCGGTTTACGGCAAACTCAACAAGTGTACAACCGTCTCCGCCGCAGACAGCGACCAGACGCTCAAGCAGGAGAGTTATTCGGCCTACGCGCAGGATGCCCTGTACCTGACGGATAAGTGGATCGCCGTCGCCGGGATGCGCTATCAGTATTACACCCAGTACGCGGGCAAAGGTCGTCCGTTCAACGTCAACACCGACAGCCGCGACGAACAGTGGACGCCAAAGCTGGGGCTGGTTTACAAGCTCACGCCATCCGTCTCGCTGTTTGCCAACTACTCGCAGACGTTTATGCCGCAGTCGTCCATTGCAAGTTACATTGGCGACCTGCCGCCGGAAACCTCAAACGCCTACGAAGTGGGCGCGAAGTTCGACCTGTTCGACGGCGTTACCGCCAATATCGCGCTGTTTGATATCCACAAACGCAACGTGCTGTACAACGAAAGCGTGGGAGGTGAAACCATCGCCAAAACGGCGGGCCGCGTGCGATCCCAGGGCGTGGAGGTGGATCTTGCCGGGTCACTGACCGAGAACACCAATATTATCGCCAGCTACGGCTACACCGACGCGAAGGTGCTGGAAGACCCGGACTACGCGGGCAAACCGCTGCCGAACGTGCCGCGCCACACCGGCTCCCTGTTCCTGACGTACGATATTCACAATGTGTTTGCCGGGAATACCCTGACGCTGGGCGGTGGCGGACACGGCGTGAGCCGTCGTTCAGCGACCAACGGCGCGGATTATTATCTGCCGGGCTATTTTGTGGCGGATGCCTTTGCGGCCTATAAGATGAAGCTGCAGTATCCGGTGACGCTGCAGGTGAACGTGAAGAACCTGTTTGATAAGACCTACTACACCTCGTCCATTGCGACCAACAACCTGGGCAACCAGATTGGCGACCCTCGCGAAGTGCAGTTTACGGTGAAGATGGAGTTTTGATGTAAAAAAGCCCGGTGGCGCTAATGCTTACCGGGCCTGCGATCCATTCCCTCTCCCTGCGGGAGAGGGTTAGGGTGAGGGCATCAAGCCTCAATATCCGCCATATCGCCTTTCTCCTGCAGCCAGTTACGACGGTCTTCCGAACGTTTCTTGGCAAGGAGCATATCCATCATGGCGTTGGTCTGCTGTTCGTCTTCATCGCTGATCGTCAGCTGCACCAGACGGCGCGTGTTCGGATCCAGCGTCGTTTCGCGCAGCTGCATCGGGTTCATCTCGCCCAGCCCTTTAAAGCGCTGCACGTTCGGTTTGCCCTTCTTGCGCTTCAGCTGTTCCAGCACGCCCGCTTTCTCTTCTTCCGTCAGGGCGTAGTAAACCTCTTTGCCGAGGTCGATACGGTATAGCGGCGGCAGCGCCACGTAGACGTGACCGTTTTTCACCAGCGTACGGAAGTGCTTCACAAACAGCGCGCACAGCAGCGTGGCGATGTGCAGACCATCGGAGTCCGCATCCGCGAGAATGCAGATCTTGCCGTAGCGCAGCTGGCTCAGATCGTCGCTGTCCGGATCGATGCCGATCGCGACCGAGATATCGTGGACTTCCTGCGAGGCCAGCACTTCATCAGACGAGACTTCCCAGGTGTTCAGGATCTTACCCTTGAGCGGCATGATCGCCTGATATTCACGATCGCGCGCCTGCTTGGCCGACCCGCCCGCCGAGTCCCCTTCCACGAGGAACAGCTCGGTGCGGTTGAGATCCTGCGCGGTACAGTCTGCCAGCTTGCCCGGCAGCGCAGGGCCGCTGGTCAACTTTTTACGCACCACTTTTTTCGCCGCACGCAGACGACGCTGGGCGCTGGAGATCGCCATTTCGGCCAGCATCTCCGCCGCCTGAACGTTCTGGTTCAGCCACAGGGTAAAGGCATCTTTCACCACACCGGAGACGAACGCCGCACACTGGCGTGACGACAGACGTTCTTTGGTCTGACCGGCAAACTGCGGATCCTGCATCTTCACGGAGAGCACGTAGGCGCAGCGGTCCCAGATATCTTCCGCCGACAGCTTCACGCCGCGCGGCAGGATATTACGGTATTCGCAGAATTCGCGCATCGCATCCAGCAGCCCCTGACGCAGGCCGTTGACGTGGGTCCCGCCGAGCATAGTGGGGATCAGGTTAACGTAGCTTTCGGTCAGCAGCTCGCCGCCTTCCGGCAGCCACAGCAGCGCCCAGTCCACCGCTTCGGTATCGCCACTAAAGTTGCCGACGAACGGTTTTTCCGGCAGCGTTGGCAGGCCGTTTACCGCTTCGCACAGGTAGTCGTTCAGGCCATCGGCGTAGCACCAGGTCTGCTCGGTATTGTTAACGTGATCTTTAAAGGTGATTTCCACGCCCGGGCAAAGCACCGCTTTGGCTTTCAGCAGGTGCGTCAGGCGGGATACGGAAAAGCGCGGGCTGTCGAAGAAACTCTCGTCAGGCCAGAAGTGGACGCTGGTGCCGGTGTTGCGTTTGCCGCACGTGCCGACAACCTGCAGATCCTGCACCTTCTCGCCGTTTTCAAACGCGATGTTGTACACCTGGCCGTCGCGACGGACGTTCACTTCCACGCGTTTGGACAGGGCGTTGACGACGGAAATCCCCACGCCGTGCAGGCCACCGGAGAACTGGTAGTTTTTGTTGGAGAACTTACCGCCCGCATGCAGACGACAGAGGATCAGCTCAACGGCCGGAACGCCCTCTTCCGGGTGGATATCCACCGGCATGCCGCGCCCGTCGTCAATAACTTCCAGCGACTGATCGGCATGCAGGATGACGTCAACGCGTTTGGCATGGCCCGCCAGCGCTTCGTCCACACTGTTATCAATAACTTCCTGGCCCAGATGGTTTGGGCGCGTCGTATCGGTGTACATCCCCGGGCGGCGGCGAACCGGCTCAAGCCCGGTGAGGACCTCAATGGCATCAGCGTTATAGGTTTGCGTCATGATTTAAACTAGCAATTCGCATTGATTGTCAGTGGCTGTGCAGTCCAAGAAAATCGACAATCTGGGTGAAATGATTCTCAAAGCCCGTGAAAGCATGGTTTCCGCCCTCTTCTATAGTCTGGCGGCAGGAGGCGTAATACGCCACTGCCTGGCGGTAATCCAGCACTTCATCACCCGTCTGCTGCAGCAGCCAGATGAGATCCGGCGCCTCGAGCGGGTCGACCTGCATAACTTTGAGATCGTAAATATGGCGTGACTCTAGCACATATTGCTGGCCGGTGTAGGGGTTCTCGTTTTCGCCAAGAAAGTCCCGCAGCAGCTCAAATGGCCGTACCGCCGGATTAACCACCACGGCGGGCAGCATAAAGCATTGCGAGAGCCAGGTGGCGTAATATCCCCCCAGCGATGAACCGACCACACCAAAGGTTTCGCCGCCGTGCGCAAGCACGATGGATTCCAGCATTTCCGCGGCTTCTGCCGGGTAAGGCGGCAGCTGTGGGATAATCATCTCAACGTCAGGGTGATGCTCGCTCAGCCACTGGCGAAACTGTGTCGCTTTTGCGGAGCGCGGCGAACTGTTAAATCCGTGCAGATAAAGGAGCGTAGACATCAATAGCCTTCTGAAGCGGTGTCCGGGCGGAACTGTGCGCCGGTCAAACGGCAGACTTCCGTGGTCAGCGTGCCGTCGGGATGCAGTTCCAGCCAGCGCCAGCCTGGCGCGATGGTATCCAGCGTAAAGTTGGCGCAGTGCGGCTTAAACTGAACGCAGGTCGACGGCGTTGCCAGCATGCGGCGTCCGTTCCAGTCGAGATCCTGCTCCTGGTGAATATGCCCACACAGCAGATTTTTCACCCGCGGGAACTTCGCCAGCACGCGATCCAGCGCGGCGGAGTTGCGCAGGCTGTGCTGATCGAGCCAGCTGCAGCCCGCTGGCAGAGGATGATGATGAAGCAACAGCAGCGTGTGGCGTTCAGGTTCAGCCGCCAGTTTGGTCTCCAGCCAGTCGAGCTGAAACTCGCTTAACTCACCGTGCGGGACGCCGAACACCTGGCTGTCCAGCAGCAGGATCTGCCACTGTTCACCCGCAAAAACACATTTCGCCGGAGAAATCCCCGCATCCTGGAGAGAACTGTACATGGCGGGCTGAAAATCGTGGTTACCCGGCAGCCAGACGCAGGGCGCGCTAAAGCTCGCGATGCCTTCAGCAAAATGCTGGTAGGCCGCGGAAGATTGGTCCTGCGCCAGATCGCCCGTTGCGACAATCAGATCGCATGCACGGTTTTCAGCGTGAATGGCGCTCAGTACCGCCTGATAACTCTCCCAGGTATTCACCCCCAGCAGCGTTTCATGCTTTTCGGCAAAAAGGTGGGTATCGGTGATTTGTAATATCCTGACTGGCGCCCCACCAGCAACAGTCAGGTTCAACAGGCTTTCCAAATGGTGTCCTTAGGTAGGTTTATGACGCTAACAAACCGGAATCGCCATTGCTCCATGTGCTAAACAATACCTTAGCCAGTCGGCTAAAAACTGGTTAATTTGATGCTTTTCGTCGCGTTGATGCAACTTTTTATTCGGGTAATCATACCGCGCCTTGAAGCGAAAGATCTGCTGGCTTGAACACACTTCAGCGACCATCGCGTCGTGATAGAGGCGTACCGTCATCGACGGCAGGCTCCAGTAGCTAATGCTGGGTGCCGTTTGCTCAATCTCCACCAGCGTAGTGTAGCGCGTTGATTCTGTTATCGTTAATCGATACTGCGCGTTGCTCACCTGATAGCTTACCGTTTCGCCGGGTGCGTCGTTTCTCGGCAGCAGGCGGCGCAATTGTGCAAAATTGGTTTCGCACAGGCGCATCATTTCTGGGAAGTCAGGCGTATAGCGCTTCATTTTTTCCACTCGTTTCGTAATGTCTGATAATGCAGCTGCAGCCATTGCAGGGCGATGACAGACGCTGCGTTGTCGATTTTCCCCTCTTCTACCCACTGATAAGCCTGTTCCCGGCTCACCACATGAACCCGAATATCTTCGTTTTCATCAGCCAGACCGTGAATGCCTTCTGCGGTCGTGGCGTCCACTTCGCCCACCATAATGGATAAGCGTTCGCTGGTGCCACCCGGACTCGCCAGATAGCTCAACACCGGTTTGGTGCGGCCCACCACCAGCCCCGCCTCTTCCAGCGCCTCGCGCCGGGCGACGTCTTCAACCGTCTCGCCTTCTTCGATCATCCCGGCCACCATCTCCAGGAGCCACGGGCTCTCACTGACGTCATAAGCGGCGATGCGGATTTGCTCCACCAGCACGACTTCGTCACGCACTGGGTCAAAGGGTAGCAAGACTGCCGCATGCCCGCGCTCAAAAATTTCGCGTCTGATTTCGCCGCTCATTTCACCGTTAAACAGGCGATGCCTGAAACGGTAAAGATCCATTGAAAAAAAACCGCTATAAAGCGTTTCTCGTGCAATAATTTCTACATCGTTTTTGGCGAATGTCACGGGCAACTTTTCTGGTTTTTGCATGAGTCGAGTCCTGGTAGCAATGGTGATGAAATTGTGAATTTCAAGGCTGTTTGGCTGCCGTTTGTAAGGCTATATGATAGATTGGTGCAAATTACCGCCAGATGGCACGTAACGCCAACCTTTTGGTGTGGATGATTCTGTTAGAATCGGCAATTATTTTTTAATTAGATCAGCGCTAATACTGCTTCACAACAAGGAATGCAAATGAAGAAATTGCTCCCCATCCTTATCGGCCTGAGCCTGACGGGCTTCAGTGCAATGAGCCAGGCGGAAAACCTGTTACAGGTCTACCAGCAGGCACGTCTGGGCAACCCTGATTTACGTAAATCAGCGGCCGATCGTGATGCTGCGTTTGAAAAGATTAACGAAGCGCGTAGCCCCTTGCTGCCACAGTTAGGGTTAGGTGCAGATTATACCTACAGCAACGGTTTCCGCGACGCTAACGGCGTAAACTCCAATGCTACCAGTGCCTCACTGCAATTAACACAGACGCTGTTTGATATGTCCAAATGGCGTGCCCTGACCCTGCAGGAAAAGAGCGCGGGCATCCAGGATGTGACCTATCAGACCGACCAGCAGACGCTGATCCTGAACACAGCTACGGCGTACTTCAACGTGCTGAGCGCCATTGACGCGCTCTCCTACACCGAAGCGCAGAAACAGGCCATTTACCGTCAGTTAGATCAAACCACCCAGCGCTTCAACGTGGGTCTGGTGGCGATCACCGACGTGCAGAACGCCCGTTCACAGTACGACACCGTGCTGGCTAACGAAGTGACCGCGCGTAACAACCTCGACAACGCGCTGGAATCCCTGCGCCAGGTGACCGGGAACTACTATCCTGAGCTGGCCTCCCTGAACGTCGACAGCTTCAAAACGGATAAGCCGCAGGCCGTTAACGCCCTGCTGAAAGAGGCGGAAAACCGCAACCTGACGTTGCTGCAGGCGCGTCTGAACCAGGACCTGGCCCGCGAGCAAATTCGTCAGGCGCAGGACGGCCATCTGCCAACCCTGAGCCTGAGCGCCTCTACCGGCGTTTCTGACACCACCTACAGTGGCTCTAAAACCAATTCTGCCCAGTATGACGACAGCAATATGGGTCAGAACAAAGTGGGCCTGAGCTTCTCCCTGCCGCTGTATCAGGGCGGTCAGGTTAACTCCCAGGTGAAACAGGCGCAGTACAACTTTGTTGGCGCGAGCGAGCAGCTGGAAAGCGCCCATCGTAACGTGGTGCAGACCGTACGTTCATCCTTCAACAACGTGAACGCCTCAATCAGCAGCATCAACGCCTATAAACAGGCAGTTGTGTCTGCACAGAGCTCCCTGGACGCGATGGAAGCGGGTTACTCGGTCGGTACACGTACTATCGTTGACGTGCTCGACGCCACCACCACGCTGTACAACGCGAAGCAGCAGCTCTCCAGCGCGCGTTATCAGTACCTGATTAACCAGCTGAACATTAAGCAGGCTCTGGGTACGCTGAACGAGCAAGACCTGCAGATGCTGAACAGCGCACTGGGCAAGCCGGTCTCCACCTCTCCGGACAGCGTTGCACCGGAGAACCCGGAGCAGGTTGCCGCGGTTGATAACTTCAACGCTAACAGCAACACCCCTGCTGCACAGCCTGCTGCCGCGCGCACCACAGCGCCTGCCAGCAAGGGCAACAATCCGTTCCGTAACTAAGCATTGCCCGATGGCGCTTCGCTTATCGGGCCTACTGAATCGTAGGCCGGGTAAGCGCAGCGCCACCCGGCGCAAAATCACATCCGAACGTAAGCCAACGTAAAGATCCCCCTGATTCCGCCCCTCTTCGCTTCATTTTCAACCACTCATCCTCTATCCTGAGCGTTATTACCACTGGGTCCTGGAAGACAAACATGAAACGGACAAAAACGATCAATCACGCGTCGTTCCGCAAGAGCTGGAACGCACGTCACCTCACCCCTGTTGCGCTGGCGGTTACCGCTGTCTTTATGCTGGCAGGCTGTGAGAAAAACGATGAAACGGTTTCGCTGTATCAAAACGCGGACGACTGCTCCGCCGCAACCGGCAAAGCGGCCGAATGTAAAACGGCCTACACCAACGCGCTGAAAGAAGCGGAACGCACCGCGCCGAAATATGCCTCACGCGAAGACTGCGTAGCGGAATTTGGTGAAGGTCAGTGCCAGCAGGCACCGGCTCAGGCAGGCACGGCACCTGAAAATCAGGCACAGGCGCAATCCAGCGGCAGCTTCTGGATGCCGCTGATGGCAGGCTACATGATGGGCCGTCTGATGGGCGGCGGTGCGGGCTACCAGCAGCAGCCGCTGTTTAGCTCGAAAAACCCGGCCAGCCCGGCTTACGGTCAATATACCGATGCCAGCGGTAAAGGCTACGGCGCAGCGACTCCGGGCCGCACCGTAACCGTACCGAAAACCGCGATGGCGCCGAAGCCTGCGACCACCAGCACCATCACCCGCGGCGGGTTCGGTGAGTCTGTGGCGAAACAGACCAGCATGCAGCGCAGTGCATCAGGCACCTCTACTCGCTCAATGGGCGGCTAATCATGGAACGAGTCAGTATTACCGAGCGCCCGGACTGGCGCGAAAAAGCCACCGAGTACGGCTTTAACTTCCACACCATGTACGGCGAGCCGTACTGGTGTGAAGACGCTTACTACAAGCTCACCCTGGCCCAGGTTGAGAAGCTGGAAGAGGTCACGGCTGAGCTGCACCAGATGTGCCTCAAGGTGGTGGAAAAAGTCATCGACAGCGACGAGCTGATGGCCAAGTTTCGTATTCCAAAGCACACCTGGAGCTTTGTCCGCCAGTCGTGGAAAACGAATCAGCCTTCGCTTTACTCTCGCCTGGATCTGGCGTGGGACGGCGTGGGTGAACCGAAGCTTTTAGAAAACAACGCCGATACGCCAACCTCCCTTTATGAAGCGGCATTCTTCCAGTGGATCTGGCTGGAAGATCAAATGAACGCCGGAAACCTGCCGGAAGGCAGCGACCAGTTCAACAGCCTGCAGGAGAAGCTGATCGAGCGCTTTGCCGAGCTGCGCGAGCAGTTTGGCTTCAACCTGCTGCATCTCGCCTGCTGCCGCGACACGGAAGAAGATCGTGGCACGGTTCAGTATCTGCAGGATTGCGCCGCCGAAGCGGAAGTGGCGACCGAGTTCCTCTATATTGAGGATATCGGCCTGGGTGAAAAAGGTCAGTTTACGGACATGCAGGATCAGGTCATCAGCAACCTGTTCAAGCTCTACCCGTGGGAGTACATGCTGCGCGAGATGTTCTCCACCAAGCTGGAAGATGCAGGCGTGCGCTGGCTGGAACCGGCCTGGAAGAGCATTATCTCCAACAAGGCCCTGCTGCCGATGCTGTGGGAGATGTTCCCGAATCACCCTAACCTACTGCCAGCGTACTTTGCGGAAGATGATTACCCGCAGATGGAGAAATACGTCGTTAAGCCGATCTTCTCCCGCGAAGGCGCGAACGTGTCGATCATCGAAAACGGTAAAACGCTGGAAGCGGTTGAAGGGCCTTACGGCGAGGAAGGGATGATCGTCCAGGCGTTCTATCAACTGCCGAAATTTGGCGACAGCTATACGCTAATTGGCAGCTGGCTCATTAACGATCAACCTGCCGGAATTGGCATTCGCGAAGATCGCGCGCTGATCACGCAGGATCTGTCGCGGTTCTACCCGCATATTTTTGTGGAGTAAGATCTGCCGGGTGGCGGCTTCGCCTGACCCGGCCTACGGTTTTGTAGGCCCGGTAAGCGTAGCGCCACCGGGCATATTTTCACCCTACCTGCACCGACAGCATACTCAGACTTCCCATCTCTAATCCATCGACCGGGATCGTAACCGGCTCCTCACCGTCCCACGCGCCAAGCACGTACAGCAGCGGCAGGAAATGCTCCGGCGTCGGGTTAGAGAGCGAACCGCCCTCGTGCTCCAGATAGTTCACCAGCGGATGCGCCTCAGCCGGGCCTTGCCAGGTCAGGTTCGCTTTAACGTAGTCGTTAAAAGCGGTCGCCCACGGATATGGCGTGTTTTCGCCATGCCAGCGCGCCGTACGCAGGTTGTGCACCACGTTGCCGCTTGCCACCAGCATGATGCCTTCATCACGAAGCGTCGCCAGCTTGCGCCCCATCTCCAGATGCCAGGCAGCCGGTTTGGTGCTGTCGATGCTCAGCTGCACCATCGGGATATCCGCATCAGGATACATTTTTATCAGCACGCCCCATGAGCCATGGTCAAAGCCCCAGGCTTCTTTATCCAGCGCAACCGGAACAGGCGCCAGCAGTTCCACCAGCCTTTGTGCCAGCTCAGGCGAGCCGGGGGCCGGATAGTGCGTGTCATACAGCGCCTGCGGGAAGCCGCCAAAATCATGAATGGTTTTTGGCGCTTCCATGGCGGTCACGCCCGTGCCGCGGGTGAACCAGTGCGCAGATACCACCACAATCGCTTTTGGACGCGGCAGCGTCTCGCCCAGATGACGCCATGCGCGGGTATAGACGTTATCTTCCAGAACGTTCATTGGGCTGCCGTGGCCTAAAAACAGGGCTGGCATACGGGAAGAAGTCATGATGATATCCTTACAGAAGGTGTCAATTTAATGGTGCTACATTACGCGCAATCGGATAAAGATGAACGCTGATAAGCGTGAAGATCATCATCAGGAATTTTGAATGTAAGGAATGTGTAAAGCCGGGGTTCGCCCCTCGCTTTGCCAGAAATGAATCATTTATATTAATGATAATCATTATCATAAGGAGCAATCCATGTCAGTCCCTCTGATCCTGACCATACTGGCGGGCGCCGCGACCTTTATCGGCGCAATCCTCGGCGTGCTTGGTCAGAAGCCGTCAAACCGCGTGCTGGCCTTCTCGCTGGGCTTTGCTGCCGGGATCATGCTGCTTATCTCCCTGATGGAGATGCTCCCTGCTGCGCTGGGCACCGACGGGATGTCTCCCCTGCTGGGCTACGGCATGTTTGTCGTTGGCCTGCTGGGTTACTTTGCCCTCGACCGGATGCTACCCCACGCGCATCCGCAGGATTTAATGCAGAAAAACGTAACGCCTGTGCCGCGGAATATTAAGCGAACGGCGGTTCTGCTCACGCTGGGGATTAGCCTGCATAACTTCCCGGAAGGGGTCGCGACCTACGTGACGGCCAGCAGCAATCTGGAAATGGGCTTTGGCATCGCGCTGGCGGTGGCCTTACACAATATTCCTGAAGGTCTGGCGGTCGCCGGACCGGTGTATGCCGCCACGGGCTCGAAACGTACCGCGGTATTCTGGGCAGGAATTTCCGGGATGGCTGAAATCCTCGGCGGTGTCCTGGCCTGGTTGATTCTCGGAAGCCTGGTCTCCCCTGTCGTGATGGCCGCCATTATGGCCACAGTTGCCGGGATTATGGTGGCGCTTTCCGTCGATGAATTAATGCCGCTGGCGAAAGAGATCGATCCCAATAACAACCCCAGCTATGGCGTGCTGTGCGGAATGTCAGTCATGGGCTTAAGCCTGGTGTTATTGCAATCTGCAGGTATCGGTTAGGATTAGTCTGCCTCCGTATAATACGGAGGCAGACTTTCGAAACGTTAAGATATAGATAGAAATGATACGTTATTTTGTTGCCAACAAAGCCCTTGCAAAATATATAGCTTATAGAAATAGAATGATGAAATTTTATCAGTCCATTATCTGAGTTACTGCATATATTATGAATGTTAGCCGATGCTTACAATCAACATTAATTATATATTAATATAATCTTAAAATAGCTTTAAGATGCAGTAATCGCATCTCCCCTTCGTCCTCCCATATACTCCATTTGCGTTTTGAAACTTATATTCAGAGTATGAATTCGTTTGAAAAAGGATATTTTCATGTATATGGGTAAAAAAATTCTATTAGCTGTAACTATCGCTGCCGCAGTATCGGGTTCCGCCTTTGCTGCCGAGCAGGGGTCGGGAAAAATCAAATTCAAAGGCGTTGTTATTGATGCGCCTTGCAGCATTGCACCAGACAGCGTTGATAAAGAAGTCGATCTCGGTGAAGTGACCACAGCCGTGATCAATGCCAACAAGAAGTCCTCCGCAGTTCCGGTTGATATCAATCTGGAAAACTGCCAGCTTGACGATCCGGCCGACGAGACTGACACACCAGTGACCAAAGTCGATGTCACGTTTACCAGCTCAGCGACAGACGCGACCGACACCAGTCTGATGACCAATACCTATGCAAGTGGTGCACAGAACGTGGGCGTTCGTCTTCTGAATAACGCCGAAGCCAACATCACGCTGGGTGCTGCTAATGAGGTTGCTCTGCTGGCAGGTTCAACGACTCAAACGCTGCACTTCAAAGCATTAATGGAAGTGGTAACGGGTAAAACGGCGACTGCTGGCCAGGTGGAAGCTACAGCCAACTATATTCTGGCGTATAAATAACTACGCCATGTTTCAAATTAAACCGGCTGGCATTTAATGTCAGCCGGCGTTGAATGTATTTATTTGAGTAACAGGGCGATGACATATAAATTACAATGCATAATTATTATGACGTCCCTGTTTATGGCGGAACTTGCCTCCGCCACTGAATTTAACATCAATGCCATCGATAAAGATCAGCGTGGCAGCGTTGATTTATCTCTTTTTAAAGATCAAATATCGATCACACCAGGCGACTATTTTGTTACCGTTTCAATTAATGATATCCCGCTGGCAAATGGCTGGCAGCTCCGCTGGCAGGAGATAGACAAGAGCGTACACGTCTGTATTCCACCTGAACTGGCCGATACATTTGCTCTGCAGGACAATATCCGTAGCGCATTGGCGGAAAAAGACGGGTGCGTCGACTTTGCATCAAAACCGGATATTAAATTTAATTTTGAGCAATCCAGCCAGACGCTGAAGGTCACGATACCTCAGGCCTGGTTACAGTACCGTGCCGCAGACTGGATGCCCCCTTCAACCTGGGACAACGGCGTGCCGGGCGTACTACTGGATTACAATCTTTTTGCCAGTCATTACCAGCCGAACGATGGCAGCAGCACGGATAACGTCAACACTTATGGCACTGCCGGCGCGAATATGGGCGCGTGGCGACTGCGCGGTGATTATCAGTATACTCAAACCCATACCGACGCAGGTTCAGAGAATGACGGACGCTTTTCACGCCTCTATATGTTCCGCCCTCTCCCCTCGCTCGGAGCCAAACTCACACTGGGTGAAACGGATTTCCAGTCCGCTATTTTTGATGCCTTCACCTATACCGGTGCCTCCCTGATTAGCGATGAGCGCATGCTGCCATGGTCGCTGCGCGGCTACGCGCCACAAATTACCGGCCTCGCGCAAACTAACGCCACGGTAACGGTTAGCCTGGCTGACCGTGTCATTTACCAAAGCAACGTTCCGCCAGGGCCGTTTGTTATTCAGGATCTAAACCAGTCTGTACAGGGTACGCTGGACGTCAAAGTGACAGAAGAAGATGGGCGCGTAAGCACCTTCCAGGTTTCTGCGGAATCGGTGCCTTTTTTAACCCGCAAAGGTCAGGTTCGCTATAAGCTGGCGGCAGGAAAAGCACGCAAAGACGCCTCGCATGACGTTGAAGATAACGCGTTTATGAGCGGCGAATTCTCCTGGGGGATGCTGTCACAAACCTCCCTCTACGGCGGTACGCTCGCCGATGGCGATCGCTACCGGTCCGTTGCCGCCGGAATAGGTCAAAACATGGAGTACCTGGGCGCGCTCTCTTTTGACGTGACGCAGGCAACCAGCCAGTTGCCCAATCAGAATAGCCAGACAGGTTACAGCTACCGATTCAACTACAGTAAGCGTTTCGATACTACCGGCAGCCAGCTTACGCTCGCCAGTTATCGCTATTCCGACCCGCAGTTTCTCAGCTACGCCCGTTTTCTGGATGATGACAATAACGATCGGCAGTCAGAAAAACAGACGCTCAGCGTGACGGCAAGCCAGTACATTTCGGCGCTATCGCTCAACCTCTATGTGAACATGCTGCGTCAAACCTGGTGGAACGATTCCTCCTCCACGACGGGCAGCGTGACCGCAGGCTATAACTTTGATATCGGTCGCTGGAAAAATCTGGGCGTCACCGTGTCGTGGAGTAAAACCCACTATGAAGACGAAGACGACGATACGCAGTTCTATCTCTCACTGAGCGTACCGCTCGATCCCGATCATCGTCTGAATTACGACCTGCGCAACAGCGAGAGTCTGAGCCAGAACGTATCGTGGTATGACACATCAGACCGCAACAACACCTGGGGCGTTTCGGCAGGTACCGAAAGCGAGAAGTCAGATGCCGGCGCGCAGGTGAGCGGCAACTATCAACATTATTCTCCTTATGGCGACCTGAATCTCTCCGGGAGCGTTAAGGCTAACGAATACAATTCCCTGAGTGCCAGTTGGACCGGTTCATTCACCTCGACGGCTAAAGGCGCTGCGCTGCACCGCCGCAGCTACGGTAACGAGCCGCGCGTGATGGTCAGTACCGATGGCGTAGGCAACATCCCGCTGAACATGTCGCGGGATGAAACCAATCGCTTCGGGATTGGCGTTTTACCGTCCATCTCCAGCTATTCGCCTTCCAGCGTGCAGGTCAATATGAACAACCTGCCCGATGGCGTAGACGTTGACACCCGCGTCGTCACCTCAACCTGGACGGAAGGTGCCATCGGGTACCGTCAGATCGCGACGCGTGCAGGCAATGATATCGCAGGCATCTTACGAACTGCCTCTGGCACGCCGCCGCTGGGCGCCGTTGTTCGCCAGCTGGAAGACGATCGGCAGATTGCCATGGTCGCCGATGACGGCCACGTCTGGCTCGGCGCCGTAGAGCCACAACAACAGTTTCGCGTGACGTGGGGAGACAATCAGCAGTGCCGCTTCACGTTACCTTCACACCTTGAAAACAGTATGCAGTTGATACTGCCATGTCAGTAAGAAATCATGATGAAATTAACCTTACTCAAAAGCCTGTGCCTGATGCTGGTCGGCACAGCATTCACCACTCACGCGGCCGTAAACCTGGACCGCACGCGCATTGTCTTTCCGGAAAGCGACAAGGCCAGCAGCCTGAAGATTGAAAACCAGAGTAAAGCGCTGCCCTATCTGGCGCTCTCCTGGATTGAAGATGAGAAAGGCCGTAAAGAAGACAGGCATTTCATGGCGCTGCCTCCGATTCAACGCATTGAAGCGGGTTCCGCATCACAGGTCAGGATCGTTAAGCAAGCGGCCACCAGTCAGTTACCGAAAGACAGAGAATCCCTGTTTTATTTCAACCTGCGCGAAGTGCCGCCGAAAAGCACCAGCGCTAGCGATGAACGCAGCGTCATGCAGGTGGCGATGCAGAGCAGGATCAAGCTGTTCTGGCGCCCTAAAGCGATTACCAAAAAACCCGGCGAGCAGGCGGAAATGCGGATGGAAGTTTCAGCCACTGCGAATGGGCTGACCATACATAACCCGACGCCGTACTACATCACGCTGGCGTGGCTCAGTAAGAATGCCAGAACCATGCTGCCGGGCTTCGACAGCCTGATGCTTGCGCCTTTCGCGACAGCAACAACCTCTACCGGTGACTACCACGGTAACTATTACAGCATCGGTTATATCGACGATTACGGCGCGCTGAAAAAGGTCGACGTACAGTGCGCGGGAACGGCGCAGTGCTCGCTCAACGAACGGAAGATCGAAAAAGATGCGCAATCTCGCTAAGGTATTGTTCATAGTGCTGCTCTCAGTGCTGCCTTTAAGAGAAGCGCTGGCGCTCGACTGCTACCTGGGCGGTTCGGGCGGCCCCGTAGAAGAAACTAAAACGATCTCGCCGTTTGCTATCCCCAGTAATGCACAGGCAGGTGAGAAAATTTGGGAATCGGATGACATCAAAATCCCGGTGACATGCAACCACAATGTCACAAGCAGCTTTCAACCGGAGGATATTTTTGGCTGGGTGAATCCTTATCCTTCAACCTCCGATCCCTATTATGAACTGGGCGTAACCTATGAAGGGATAGACTACGATGCAAAAGGCCAGCCTAACGGCGTCGATACCCGACAGTGTCTGGACAACCAAAACATCACGATTTATACCCCCGAGCAGATCCGACAAATGGGATGGGAAAATCGTATCTGTTCCGGTAACCCGGATGATATCCACACTTCACGAACCTTCATTGCTCGTCTGCGCTTATACGTAAAAATTAAAGCCATGCCACCTCACGGCTACGTCAGCTCGCTGAGCGATTACATCGTTGTCCAGTTTGACGGAAAAGGCGGCGTGAACCAGATGTCGGATGCGAAAAACCTCAAATATCACATCAACGGGCTGCAAAATATTACCGTTCTGGACTGCGGGGCAACGTTCAGTATTTACCCTGAGAACCAGGAGATTGATTTCGGCACCTTTAGCGCACGCGATATCGTGAATCAACAGACGCGTAAACGGACCTTTTCGGTGAAGACGACGAAAGTGCAGGATGCCCAATGTTCAGATGGCTTCAAAATGGACTCGTCGTTCTATACAAATGAAGCGCTTACCGCCAACGATACCGCACTGCTGATAGGCAATGGCCTGAAGCTGAGGATCCTTAACGGAACCGAGCCCTACACCTTTAACCACTACAACGAATACGTGGATTTTACGGGCAGCACGCTTGAGCATGAGCAGCAATACACCGCAGAGCTGTCGCCGGTCGAAGGAAAAGCGATCCAGTCCGGCCCGTTCGAAACGGTGGTGCTGTTCAAAATTAACTACCACTAGAGACAAAAAAGCCGGGTTTCCCCGGCTTTTTCACATCAGCCATTTCAGCTGGCTTTGCGCTCGTGCGCCTGGCGATACTCGATCAGATCTTCAATCGTTACCACCGGCATGTTGTGCAGACGTGCGAAGGTGATGCACTCTGGCGCACGCGCCATAGTGCCGTCGTCGTTGGTCAGTTCACACAGCACGCCCGCAGGTTTGAAGCCTGCCAGCGTCACCAGGTCGATCGTCGCTTCGGTGTGACCGCCGCGGGTCAGCACGCCACCCGCCTGCGCGCGCAGTGGGAAGACGTGGCCTGGACGATGCAGATCGGATGGCTTCGCATCATCAGCAATCGCGGCACGTACGGTGGTCAGACGGTCAGCCGCAGACACACCGGTGGTCACGCCATGCGCCGCTTCAATGGTCACGGTAAATCCGGTACCAAAGGCGCTGGTGTTGTTTTCGACCATCATCGGCAGCTCGAGCTGCTTACGACGATCTTCGGTAATACACAGGCATACGATGCCGCTGCCGTGACGGATGGTCAGCGCCATCTGTTCAACGGTCATGTTTTCGGCGGCGAAAATCATGTCGCCTTCGTTTTCACGGTTTTCATCGTCAAGCACCATCACACCGCGGCCTTCGCGCAGTGCATCCAGTGCATGTTCAACACGTTGAGTTGAAGTGCCAAAAGAGGAAAGTAGCGTCTGATTCATGGTAAAAAAACCTCATTAACATTATGGTTACCAGAATCAGGGCAGTCTTAGGAGCGCCGTATAAGCGGCAAAAAGATAACGTGAGCGGGCCCATGCCCGACTGGATCGTTACTCTCTCCCATCCGGACTCTAACCGTCGGCCCCGGAATTACACCGGATCTGCTGACCTTTGAGAATTCACCCAAAGCGCTCGCGGGCTTTCAGCGTTAAGCTGATTTACCGCCGGTGGGGAATTTCGCCCCGCCCTGAGAATAAGCGAGATAACTATAACGCTATTGATTATCCTGGGCAATGCATAAGCATCAAACAATTTTGTTTACCCCGGGCATGACGCGCTACAATGGACACTAACACCTTTTCATCAAGGGAAACGACAATGATTGACCCGAAGAAAATTGAGCAAATTGCGCGTCAGGTTCACGAGTCTATGCCAAAAGGCATTCGTGAATTTGGTGATGACGTTGAGAAGAAAATCCGCCAGACGCTGCAGGCGCAGTTGGTTCGCCTTGATCTCGTCAGCCGCGAAGAGTTTGACGTGCAGACCCAGGTTCTGCTGCGCACCCGCGAGAAGCTGGCACTGCTGGAACAGCGTCTGACCGAGCTGGAAAACCGCAATGCGCCGGAAGAAGTGAAGCCAGCGCCAGCCATTCCGCCGGTGGATAACCAGGAGTAAGTGCGGCCTGTTGAGCCCGGTGGCGGCTACGCCTTACCGGGCCTGAATGAACGCGTAGGTCGGGTAAGGCGCAGCCGCCACCCGACATAAAAAAACGGGCCAATAGGCCCGTTTTTTACTGACTGTCTTTCTGGATCTTCTTGATGATGTTGGTGGTGGAACACCCATCCTCAAAGTTAAGCACCATCACCTCGCCGCCGTTGGCCCAGACCTCTTCGCTGCCCGCGATTTGCTCCGGCTTGTAATCCCCACCCTTCACCAGCAGGTCCGGCAGAATACCGGCAATCAGGCGCTGCGGCGTGTCTTCTTCAAACGACACCACCCAGTCCACGGCTTCCAGCGCGCCGAGCACGATCATACGCTGCTCCAGCGGGTTCACCGGACGCGTTTCACCCTTCAGGCGCTTCGTCGACGCATCGCTGTTCACCGCCACAATCAGGCGATCGCCCAGCTTACGCGCATTCGCCAGATACGACACGTGGCCCGCGTGCAGGATGTCGAACACGCCGTTAGTCATCACCACTTTTTCACCGCGCTTGCGCGCAGCGGCGACAGCCACTTTCAGCTCGTCTTCGGTCATCACACCGAAACCGGTGTCCGCACGGCCGCGCACCGCGTTTTCCAGCTCGATTGGGGAAACGGTTGAGGTACCGAGTTTACCGACGACCACACCTGCCGCGGCGTTGGCGAAGTAGCACGCTTCTTCCAGGGAGTTCCCCGCCGCCAGCGTCGCTGCCAGCACGCCGATCACCGTGTCGCCGGCACCGGTCACGTCATACACTTCCTGCGCCTGGGTTGGCATATGCAGCGGCGCCTTGCCCGGCTGCAGCAGCGTCATCCCCTGCTCGGAGCGGGTCACCAGCAGCGCAGATAATTCGAAGTCAGCAATGATCTTCATGCCGCGCTCAACCAGCTCTTCCTCGGTTTTGCATTTGCCCGCCACCGCTTCAAACTCGGAGAGGTTTGGCGTCAGGAGGGTTGCGCCGCGATAGCGCTCAAAGTCGGTGCCCTTAGGATCGATCAGCACCGGTACGCTGGCCTTACGCGCCAGCTGGATCATCGTCTGCACGCTGGCCAGCGCGCCTTTAGCGTAGTCGGACAGTACCAGCGCGCCGATATTGCCCAACGCCTGGTTAATGCGCTCGTGCAGCGGCTCGGGATCAACGCCTTCGAACCCTTCTTCAAAGTCGAGGCGGATCAGCTGCTGGTTACGTGACAGCACGCGCAGCTTGGTGATGGTCGGGTGGGTCGGAACAGAAACGAAGTCACACTTCACGTTCACGTCCGCCAGCGACTTGCTCAGCGCGCGCGCCGCATCGTCGATACCGGTCAGGCCAACCAGACGCGAGTGCGCGCCCAGAGAGGCTATGTTCATCGCCACGTTTGCCGCGCCGCCGGGACGCTCTTCAATGGTGTCGACCTTAACCACCGGTACCGGTGCTTCCGGAGAGATGCGGCTGGTCGGCCCATACCAGTAGCGATCCAGCATCACATCCCCAACAACCATTACCCCAGCACGTTCAAACTCTGGCAGTGTTACTTTCATTCCTGACTCCAGAAAGATTCACAATTTGCGCGCGATAATATCACACTTGATTTGTTACGCACGGTTCCACCAGCCACTTCTGCCAGCTGGCCGTTACCTGAGCGCGCTCTGCGACAAAACAGTCCAGCGCCACGTGCCCCGGCTGCTCCTGTAGCGCCAGGTGATGCAGCTCGTCGCGCAGCGTGGTGTAGGCGCGGGTTAAAGCCTGCGCCTCCTGCTCGTCCATAATGTTGTTTTGCGCCAGCAGCTCCAGAATGCGCACGTTATCCGACCAGCGGGTCAGCTTCGGCTTGTCGTGCGCGTGGAGCAGCACCAGATACTGGGTAATGAACTCAATATCGGTAATCCCGCCCTCGTCGGCTTTGATATCAAAGCGATCGCGGTGTTTATTACCCAGGTGCGCGCGCATTTTCTCGCGCATTTCGCGCACTTCCGTCTGCAGCGTACTGCCCTCGCGCGGGGTGGTCATCACATCCTTACGGACGGCATCGAACTGCGTTTTGAGCTGCGGATCGCCATACACCACGCGGGCGCGCACCAGCGCCTGATGCTCCCAGGTCCAGGCTTCATTCTTCTGATAATCGGCGAAGGACTCCGTTGAGGTGACCAGCATACCCGCCGCGCCGGACGGACGCAGGCGGGCATCCACTTCATACAAAATGCCCGACGAAGTGCGGGTGCTGAACAGGTGCATGATGCGCTGGGCCAGGCGCAGATAGAACTGACGCCCGTCAATCTCGCGCTCGCCGTCGGTCATCACGTCGACCGGGCAGTCATGCAGGAAAATTAAATCCAGATCGGAGCTGTATCCCAACTCCCAGCCGCCGAGCTTGCCATAACCGACCACGGCAAAGCCCCGCCCCTCACGGTCAGCAAGGTGCTTCGGCTGGCCGTAGCGGGCCACCATCTGCACCCACGCCTGCTGCACGACCGCGTCGATGATCGCCTCCGCGAGCCAGGTTAAGTGATCGCTCACTTTCATTACCGGCAGCGTTCCGGCGATATCCGCCGCCGCCACGCGCAGCATCTGGGCCTGCTTAAACTGTCGCAGCGCCTCCAGCTGCTGCTCTTCGTCCTCTTCCGGCACGCGCAGCAGATACTGACGCAGCTCGTCACGGTAGGCATCCGTCGCCGTGGGTTGATACAGGGTGTTTGGGTCGAGCAGTTCATCCAGCAGCAGAGGGTAGCGCGCCAGCTTGTTGGCCACCATCGGGGAGGCGGCGCAGAGGGAAATCAGGTGCTTCAGCGCCCCCGGAAACTCGCTCAAAAGCTCAAGGTACGTGGTGCGCGTGATGATCCCGCTCAGCAGCGGCATCATGCGCGACAGCGGCACCGGCGCATCCGCCCGCGAGCAGACCTCGCTCAGCAGGTGCGGCATCAGGTGATCCAGCACCTGACGGCCGCGCGGGCCAATGGCGCGCTTGTTCAGCTCAAGACGGAAATCGGCAATCAGCGCCACCACGCGATGGCGCGCGTCGTCGGTTAAATGCGTCAGCACCGGCGTGGTGTCATCTTCCTGGAGCGCGTCCTGCCACAGCTCGCGCCAGTGCTCGGAAAGGGCATCGTCCTGCGATTCGCTTTCGTCATCACCGATTAGCTCGTTGAAGATGCGGCGCACGCCTGCCATATGGGCATCGAGCCGTTCGGTCAGCGTTGACCAGTCATCCACGCGCATCCCCCAGGCCAGACGCGCCCGGTTAAGGTCATCCCCCGGCAGGGTCTGGGTCTGTTCGTCGTTGATGCTTTGCAGCAGGTTTTCCAGACGGCGCAGGAAAAGATAGGCCTCGCGCAGGGTTTGCGCGTCGCCGTCCGGCAGCAGGTGAAGCTGCTCGATGGCGCTCAGCGTCGGCAGCAGCGAGCGGGACTGTAGCGACGGCTCGCGCCCGCCGCGAATCAGCTGGAAGACCTGGACGATAAATTCGATTTCGCGAATGCCGCCCGCGCCGAGCTTGATGTTGTCCTTCAGCCCGCGACGGCGAACCTCACGGGCGATCATCCCTTTCATATTGCGCAGGGACTGGATCACGCTGAAGTCAATATAGCGACGGAACACGAACGGGCGCAGCATGGCGCGCAGCTCGTTGGCGTAGGCGTCATCGCTGTCGCCCATGATCCGCGCTTTGACCATCGCGTAACGCTCCCAGTCGCGCCCCTGCTCCTGGTAATAATCCTCCAGCGCGGCAAAGCTCAGCACCAGCGGCCCGCTATCGCCGAACGGACGCAGGCGCATGTCCACACGGTAAACAAAGCCGTCCTGCGTCGGCTGATCCAGCGCCTTAATCAGACGCTGACCGAGGCGGGTAAAGAACTGGGCGTTGTCCAGCTCGCGACGGCCGCCGCGCGTGGAGCCGTTCTCAGGCCAGGCGAAAATCAGGTCGATATCGGAGGAGAAGTTCAGCTCGCAACCGCCCAGCTTGCCCATCCCCAGAATCAACAGCGGCTGAGGAACCCCTTCCTCGCTGCACGGCGTGCCCCACTCTTTACAGCAGGCGGCGTAGAGCCAGTCGCGCGCGGCGACAATCAACGTCTGCGCCAGCTCGCTTAACTGCTGCAACGTACTCTCTTCACTCACCAGTTCCAGCGCCTGCGCCCAGGCAATGCGCACCATCACACGACGGCGGAACTGACGCAGGACGCGCATCAGCGTCGCCTCATCCGTGACGTCTTCAAGCGCGGCCTGCAGCCAGCCGGCATAGTGCCGCCACTCGTCCGCCTGCGGCGGTGCGTTCTCAAGCTCCGCCAGCCAGTCCGGGTAGACGGCAATGCTTTCCTGCACAAAATCACTGAAGACGAGCACACTTTTCGCCTGCTCGCTTAACGATGACGCCGGTAATGACTCAGGCAGACGTTCGCAAACGGTCTGCCACTGCTGCTGTAACGGTGAAGAAAGCGGCATTCTAGGGGTTCCTTGCCAGAGTTAACGTTTTCCGCTGTGCAGCCAGTACGGCTCCTGCGAAATGGCCTCGTTACGAAAATGCTCTATCTCAATATGCTGACGGGTTTCGATGGCATGCTTCAGCCCCTGCCAGTTTTCCAGCCACGCCTGCGCCTGTGGCCCGTCGTAGGCACCGGAAAGGAGCAGCATGCTGTCGATGTTGCGCGAAAGACGGGGAAGCTGATCGCCATACTTATCGCCGAGCGGATACGCAAAGGTGCTCTTCAGTTCGGCCGCATGACGGGAAAGATGAATATCTGCGAAACGCTTAAAGTTTTCCGCGATTTTGGCCTCGGCTTTCGCATCCAGGAAGGCGCGCCAGCCGCGCGTCACCAGAAACTCGGTCAGCGCCAGTTTTGCCGAAGCGGCTTGCGGACTGTAGATCGCCGTCTGCGCAGATACGTCCGAGAGCATCAGCGTTTCGGTTTGCGTCAGCAGATCACGTAAGTGAGCGCTCGCTTTGCGAGGAACAATACCGCCGAAGAGCGTCAGGGTATGGCGCACCAGGGCAATGGCCGCCAGCACGTGGGATTTGGCGTTTTTCACATTTCGTACCCACAGCTCTTCATGGTACTGCCACTGAGAAAGCGCCAGCTCCAGCGCGGCTTCCAGCCCCTGCTCAACGCTGGCTTTCGGCGCAACGCGCAAAATGGTCATCTCTTTCAGCACGCGCGGCGCATTTCCGGCGGCCAGATGGTAACCCCGCGCGGCTTTGCTCAGGCTCCCCTGGCGCAATCCGGACTGGTTCACCAGCCTGCGCGCCAGCTTCAGCACGTCATTTGCGTCCCCTTCCAGCAGCTCAAGCTCCAGTTCGCAGATCGGCTCCTGGTACTCACCCGCCTTCACCTCACCCAGATCGAGGGCGATTTCGATGCGGCTTTTACCTTCCGTCACCAGCCATTTCTCGCGCCAGAAATCGGTGCTGAACAGCGGCTGCACCTGCTCCGCCAGCGTGGCAGGCAGCTCGCCTTCCGGCCAGACTTCCGCCGGAAAACGTTCCAGCTCAAGTTCTGGCTGACTGATGTCGATATTGTATTCCGGACGCTGATGTAACCCGCCGACCACACGGCCGGCAATTTTCATCGTCATCTCGTAGCGCCCACTCGCGCCACGGATGCGCAGCCCCATATCGTGGCGGCGTAGCCAGTTATCCGGCGTTTCGTAATAAATATTAACCAGTTGTACCGGTGCATGGTGTTCGCCGGAGAGCGTATGCAGATGCTGGCGGAGTGCGTCAACGCTGTCTTTTTCGACGATAAATTTTAATTCGATTTCCTGAGCCATAGCCTTGTACTTTTGCGGGCGTCACAGACGCGTCAATGAGGGCGAACTTCCTCGCCATTTGTTTGTCAGTACATAGTATTTTGCGCCAAATTGCCATGCAATGAGCAATTTGACGGGCGTAAATGTGTAGAGTCGTGACACAGATGATTCTGATTGCTGATGAATGCTTTGCGTAGAGACACTGTTGCCACTACTATCGTTCCACTATTTATGAAAATAACGACTAATGATGCTTAAATTACGCCTGATTGGACTTACTTTACTCGCTTTTAGCGCCGCAACCGCAGTGCACGCTGAAGAGAAGCGTTACGTTTCTGACGAACTGAACACTTGGGTACGCAGTGGCCCCGGAGATAATTATCGCCTCGTGGGCACGGTAAATGCCGGCGAGGAAGTCACCCTGTTACAGACCAACGCGGACACCAACTACGGTCAGGTTCGCGACAGTTCTGGCCGCACGTCCTGGATCCCGCTGAAAGAGCTGAGCACCGTGCCAAGCCTGCGCACCCGCGTACCGGATCTGGAAAATCAGGTGAAAACCCTGACCGACAAGCTGAACAATATCGACGGAACCTGGAACCAGCGTACCGCCGAGATGCAGCAGAAAGTGGCGCAGAGCGACGGGGTGATTAACGGCCTGAAAGAAGAGAACCAGAAGCTGAAAAACGAGCTGATTGTCGCGCAGAAGAAAGTGAATGCCGCCAACCTGCAGCTCGATGACAAACAGCGCACCATCATCATGCAGTGGTTTATGTATGGCGGCGGCGTGCTGGGCGTCGGTCTGGTGCTGGGTCTGGTTCTGCCGCATCTGATCCCAAGCCGTAAACGTAAAGATCGCTGGATGAACTAATTCGTCTTCTCTGCCAGACTTACGTATCATTCTGGAAAAGAGAAAACGGGAGTGTCAGGCGTGAAGAGTTATCTGGTCGGTGGTGCGGTACGTGATGCGTTGTTAGGTCTGCCGGTCAAAGATAAAGACTGGGTGGTGGTGGGCGCCACCCCGGAAGAGATGCTCGACGCGGGCTACCAGCAGGTAGGCCGCGATTTTCCCGTCTTTTTACACCCGAAAAGCCGCGAAGAGTATGCCCTGGCGCGTACCGAGCGGAAGTCAGGTTCGGGCTATACGGGCTTCACCTGCTATGCCGCGCCGGACGTCACGCTGGAGGACGATCTCCTGCGTCGCGATCTCACCATTAACGCGCTGGCGCAGGACGAGCACGGCCAGATTATTGACGCTTATGGCGGCCAGGACGATCTGCGCAACCGTCTCTTACGTCACGTCTCCCCTGCGTTTTCTGAAGATCCGCTCCGCGTGCTGCGCGTGGCGCGTTTTGCCGCGCGTTACGCCCATCTCAGCTTCCGCATTGCCGATGAGACCATGGCGCTGATGACCGCCATGACCGAGGCGGGCGAGCTTGAACACCTGACGCCAGAGCGCGTCTGGAAAGAGACCGAGAATGCGCTCACCACGCGTAACCCGCAGGTCTTTTTCCAGGTGCTGCGCGACTGCGGCGCCCTGAAGGTGCTGTTCCCGGAAATAGACGCGCTGTTTGGCGTACCGGCTCCGGCGAAATGGCATCCGGAGATTGACACCGGCGTGCACACGCTGATGACCCTGAGCATGGCGGCCATGCTCAGCCCTGACGTGGACGTGCGCTTTTCCACCCTGTGCCACGATCTCGGCAAAGGCTTAACGCCAAAAGAGCTCTGGCCTCGGCACCACGGGCACGGTCCGGCAGGGGTGAAGCTCGTCGAAGGGCTGTGCCAGCGCCTGCGCGTGCCGAACGAAATCCGCGATCTGGCGAAACTGGTGGCCGAATTCCACGACCTGATCCACACCTTCCCGATCCTGAAACCGGCCACCATCGTTAAGCTGTTCGATAACATCGACGCCTGGCGCAAACCCCAGCGCGTGGAGCAGATCGCGCTCACCAGCGAGGCTGACGTGCGCGGGCGTACCGGGTTTGAAGCCTGTGACTACCCGCAGGGACGTTTACTGCGTAAAGCCTGGGAGGTAGCCAAAGCGGTGCCGACGAAGGACGTTGTCGAGGCGGGATTCAAAGGCCCGGACATTCGCGAAGAGCTGACGAAACGGCGGATTCAGGCGGTTTCAGAGTGGAAGGAAAAGCATTGCCCTCAGCCAAAAGACTGAGGGCAGTCGGTCAGAAGAAGACCACGTACACCGCAGCGGCAACGATAAAGCGGTAGATCGCGAACGGAATGAACGAGATACGCTTAATCAGCTGCAGGAAGGTTTTGATGGCAATCAGCGCCACGATAAACGCGGTGATGAAGCCGACGGCGAACATCGGAATGTCGCCGGTGGTCAGGAAACCAATGCTTTTATAGAGGTCAAGCGCGGTGGCGCCCATCATCATCGGCACGGCCAGCAGGAACGAAAACTCTGACGCGGCGTAACGGCTTACGCCCATCAGCATCCCACCGGAAATGGTTGCACCTGAACGGGAGAAGCCCGGCCACAGCGCCAGACACTGGAAGCAGCCAATGATAAACGCCTGACGATACGTCATATCGTCCAGCCCTTCCGCGCGCGGCGTTTTTGGCTTCAGCACTTCCGCGGCGATCAGCAGGAAGCCGCCCACCACCAGCGCGTACATCACGTTAATCGGGTTAAACAGCGATTTGATGGCGTCGTGGAAAACCAGGCCCAGCACCACCGCCGGGATCATCCCGAGCAGAATATGGATCAGCGACAGGCGGCCTTTACTCATCCCTTCGTGCTGCGGCGGACGGCCAAAATGGATACCGATCAGGCCAAACAGACGGCGCCAGAACATCACCACCACCGCAAGAATAGACCCCAGTTGGATCACCACTTCAAACGTTTTGGCGGTATCGCCTTCAAAGCCCAGCAGATGACCAACAATGATCATATGGCCGGTACTGGAAACCGGTAAAAACTCCGTCAATCCTTCGACCACACCCAGTATTGCCGCCACCAGCAGCGAGTGCATATCGCTCATCTATAAACCCCTAAAAAAATATAAAAAAAACGGTCGCCCCGACGGCTACCGTGAAAGATACAGCTATAAGACAGATATAACCTAAAAGGGTTTAGCTATTATGACGTTAAATCTTGCCTTTCAGATTTGTGCCACGCTCGATAATGACGCCCACGTTGGCGGCGCGCGCCACCGCGCCCGGTTTGCTCAGCTTGATGCGCACCCACGGTGAGTTGAATTTTTTCAGCAGCAATTCTGCGACCTCTTCCGCCACCCGTTCGACCAGCGCAAAACGTTGCCCTTCCACGTGGCCGATGACCGTTTCACTGATGTCGGCGTAGCTGAGACAGTCGTTCACGTCATCGCTTTTTGCCGATTTGCGGTTATCCCAGCCCATTTCGATATCGAACACCAGCTTCTGCTCGATGGTCTGTTCCCAGTCGTAAACACCAATAGTGGTGATTACCGAAAGTTGCTCTATAAATACAATATCCATCACGACCTGCCTGCTTTTTGGCTAAACCGGATACCACTTCCGGCGAATTATGCGTATTATCCACAGATGCTGAGAATACAGATACATTTTCAAAACGGAACAGCGTTATGAGTGCAATCGCGCCTGGAATGATCCTCCTCGCCTATCTTTGCGGCTCAATCTCCAGCGCCATTCTGGTCTGCCGCATCGCCGGGTTACCTGACCCGCGTGAAAGTGGTTCCGGGAATCCGGGAGCGACCAACGTACTACGAATTGGCGGCAAGGGAGCAGCCGTAGCGGTTTTGATTTTTGATGTTCTGAAAGGGATGCTACCCGTCTGGGGCGCGTATGCGCTGGGCGTCACGCCGTTCTGGCTGGGGCTCATTGCCATTGCTGCCTGTGTCGGCCACATCTGGCCCGTATTCTTCGGTTTTAAAGGCGGCAAAGGCGTGGCAACCGCCTTTGGTGCCATTGCGCCTATCGGCTGGGATTTAACCGGCGTGATGGCTGGCACCTGGCTGCTCACCATTCTGCTGAGCGGCTATTCGTCGCTGGGCGCGATCGTCAGCGCGCTGATCGCCCCGTTCTACGTCTGGTGGTTCAAACCTCAGTTCACCTTCCCGGTATCGATGCTCTCCTGCCTTATCCTGCTGCGTCATCACGACAATATTCAGCGCCTGTGGCGTCGTCAGGAGACCAAAATCTGGACGAAGCTCAAGAGGAAGAAAAAAGACGCTCCGTAAGGTTAGTTATGCCTTATAGCCAAATGTGATTTTGGTCACCTTCTGCCTGTGGTAACTGTTAATGACACAACACAACCACATAAGAAGAAAATGGCAGAAATCACAGAAACAACCCCCCTTTCAACGGCAGGAAAACGTTCCGATGGCGACATCCAGTGGGTGCGCAGCGCATCGGATGTTTCACGCCTCGTTAATGATGGTTCTCAGGGCCGGGCCAATGCTCGCATCGTGATCGGTATCGCGCTGGGCGGGATTTTCCTCGATGCCTACGATCTGGGCGCGCTGGCCTTCGGCATAAAAGATATCACCCGCGAATTTAACCTGACGCCCGCCGGTACCGGCATGGTGGCGTCCGCCATTACGTTTGGCGCGATTGTCGGGGCGCTGCTCGGCGGTTATCTCACGGATAAAATCGGGCGCTATCGCGTCTTTATGGCCGACATGCTCTTCTTCGTGGTGGCCGCCATCGCCTGTGCGCTGGCCCCGAACGAATATGTGCTGGCGGGTGCCCGCTTTGTCATGGGGCTTGGCGTCGGGATCGACCTTCCCGTAGCGATGGCATTTTTAAGCGAGTTCGCCAGGCTAAAAGGCCCCGGCAATAAGGCCTCCAGCGTCGCCATGTGGTGCCCCACCTGGTATGCCGCCATCAGTATCTCCTACCTGCTGGTGCTCTTCTTCTACGCCGTGCTGCCGGAAAGCCACAGCGACTGGCTGTGGCGCCTGATCCTTGGCTTCGGCGCGGTACCCGCGCTGGTGATTATCGCTATCCGCAGCCGCTACATGAGCGAATCGCCGGTCTGGGCGGCAAATCAGGGCAACCTGAAGGAGGCGGCGTCTATTTTGCGTCAATCGTATAACATCAATGCCCACGTGCCGCAGGATGCGCTCAGCCAGCCAGCTCCCGTCGTGAATAAAGCGAAATGGTCCAACTACCTGAACCTGTTCCGCGGGATCTATCTGCGGCGCACCACGCTCGCCACGCTGCTGTCCGTCGTCTCTTCGTTCGCCTATAACGCGGTGGCGTTTGGTCTGCCGGTGATCATCTCCAGCTTCTTCGTCCAGTCGATGCTGACCACCATCCTGATTTCTCTGGCGCTTAACCTGCTGTTTGCCTTCGTCGGCGGACTGCTGGCGGTACGCTACGTGCCGCGCTTCGGCGCATGGCGGATGTCGCTGGCGGGTTACGCCTGCCAGCTGGTCGCGCTGCTGGGCCTGGGGCTGATTGGTCGCCCGGAAGGCGCCACCGAAGGCGTGCTTGCCGTGGCGATGCTGGCGCTCTTCCTGTTCGGTCAGGGCTTCGGCCCGGGCGCACATACCATGACGTTTGCCTCACTGAGCTATCCGACCTCGCTGCGCGGCGTCGGCGTGGGCCTTAACCAGACGCTGATGCGCAGCAGCTCGACGCTGTCGCTGTTCCTGTTCCCGCTGCTGGTCGCCTCGCTCGACACCGCCGTGTTCTGGGTGATTGCGCTGGCGCCATTTATCGGCCTGGCCTCGCTGCTGGCGATCCGCTGGGAGCCGTCGGGGTATGATGTGGATGCGGAGGATTACCGCTAATAATAAATAATATCATCGCTTTTCCTGCCGGGTGGCGCTGCGCTTACCCGGCCTACATTACAGACCATCCATAAGCGACTCATATGACAGCCTTCAATTCTGCCAGGGCATACTGAAACGACCCCGATGATGAGCAGATGGATGCAGCATGTTAGCAGCTCAGGTCACTGATAATTCGTACAAAGGCTGGCAGGCGTCGCTTGCCCTGCAGTTTTGTCACACCCCTGAGAAAACCCTCCTGCACTCCGCTCATCACGTCGGGCCGCTTACCGTTCAGCGTCCATTTTATCCCGAAGGCGAGACCTGCCACCTCTATCTTCTGCACCCGCCGGGTGGGGTTGTGGGCGGGGATAGGCTGGATATTACCGTGCGTCTGGACGCCAAAAGCCATGCGCTTATCACCATGCCCGGCGCCAGCAAGTTCTATCGCAGCAGCGGCCCGCAGGCTCGCCTGCATCAGCACTTTTATCTCGATGAGGGATCCACGCTGGAGTGGCTGCCGCAGGACACCATTATCTTCCCCGGTGCGAATGCCGCGCTGCGCTCCATCTTCCACCTGAAAGCCTCCAGCACGCTGCTGGCGTGCGAGCTGTACTGCCTGGGACGACCGGTAATCAATGAGACCTTTAGCCACGGCACGCTGGAGAGCCGCCTTGAAGTCTGGGTTGAGGACGAGCCGCGTCTGATTGAGCGTCTGCACCTCAGCAACGGCGATCTTACGCCCGTCGCCGGGCATCCGTGGATCGGCACGCTGCTATTCTACCCGGCCAGAGAAGAACATCTCGACACGGTGCGCGCGCTGCTCGCGCCTCTGGGCCATTTTGCGGGGGCAACACTCACCGACGAGCTGCTGTCGGTGCGTTTTCTCTCCCACGACAACCTGATTTGCCAGCGGGCGATGCGCGACATCTGGCAGTCGCTTCGCCCGCTTCTTACCACCAAAACCGCCTGCTCGCCGCGTATCTGGCAGACATAAGAGAAACGTTATGGAACTGACCCCCAGAGAAAAAGACAAGCTGTTGCTGTTTACCGCCGCGCTGGTTGCCGAACGCCGCCTTGCGCGCGGGGTAAAGCTCAATTATCCGGAATCGGTCGCGCTGATCAGCGCCTTCATCATGGAAGGCGCGCGCGATGGCGAAACCGTCGCCTCGCTGATGGAGGCGGGCCGCCACGTCCTGACGCGCGACCAGGTGATGGAGGGCGTGCCGGAGATGATCCCGGACATTCAGGTGGAAGCCACCTTCCCGGACGGATCCAAGCTCGTCACCGTCCACAACCCGATCGTCTAAGGAGCGCGTGATGATCCCAGGCGAATACCAGATCCAGCCCGGCACGATTGCGATCAACGTCGGGCGCGAAACCCAAACCGTGATTGTCGAAAATCACGGCGACAGGCCGATCCAGGTCGGATCGCACTATCACTTTTACGAAGTCAACCCGGCGCTGAAGTTTAACCGTGAGGCGACCCGAGGCTACCGGTTAAACATCCCGGCCGGCACCGCCGTGCGCTTTGAGCCCGGCCAGAAGCGGGAAGTGACGCTGGTTCAGGTCTCGGGTGCGCAGCGCATTGTCGGCTTTCGCGGCGAGGTAATGGGCGAGGTGAAACATGGCTGAGATTTCGCGCCAGGCTTACGCCGATATGTTCGGCCCCACCACCGGCGATAAGGTGCGGCTGGCCGACAGCGAGCTGTGGATTGAAGTAGAAGACGATCTCACGATCTACGGCGAAGAGGTCAAGTTCGGCGGCGGGAAGGTGATCCGCGACGGCATGGGTCAGGGGCAGATGACCGCAAACGACTGCGTGGATCTGGTGCTGACCAACGCGCTGATCGTCGATCACTGGGGGATCGTGAAAGCCGATATCGGCGTCAAGAACGGGCGGATCTTTGCCGTCGGTAAAGCCGGGAACCCGGACATCCAGCCCGGCGTGACGATCCCGATTGGCGCGGCGACGGAAGTGATTGCCGCCGAAGGGAAGATCGTCACCGCAGGCGGGATCGACACCCACATCCACTGGATCTGCCCGCAGCAGGCGGAAGAGGCGCTGGTCTCCGGCGTTACCACCATGATCGGCGGCGGCACCGGTCCGGCGGCGGGCACCAACGCCACCACCTGTACGCCGGGGCCGTGGTATATCGCCCGAATGCTGCAGGCTGCCGATAGGCTGCCGGTGAATATTGGCCTGCTCGGCAAGGGGAACGGCTCCAATCCTGCGGCCCTGCGCGAGCAGATTGCCGCGGGCGCCATCGGGCTGAAGATCCACGAAGACTGGGGCGCGACGCCTGCGGCGATCAACTGCTCGCTGGAGGTGGCCGAAGAGATGGACATTCAGGTGGCGCTGCACAGCGACACGCTGAACGAGTCCGGGTTTGTCGAAGATACGCTGGCCGCCATTGGCGGGCGCACCATCCACACCTTCCACACCGAAGGGGCGGGCGGTGGCCACGCGCCGGATATCATCACCGCCTGCGCACACCCGAATATTCTGCCCTCCTCCACCAACCCGACGCTGCCCTACACGGTCAATACCATCGACGAACATCTCGACATGCTGATGGTTTGCCATCACCTCGATCCGGATATCGCCGAGGACGTGGCGTTTGCCGAATCCCGCATTCGTCGGGAGACCATCGCCGCGGAAGACGTGCTGCACGATATCGGCGCGTTCTCGCTCACCTCGTCAGACTCCCAGGCCATGGGCCGCGTCGGGGAAGTGATTATCCGCACCTGGCAGGTCGCGCACCGCATGAAGGTCCAGCGCGGCGCGCTGCCGGAAGAGACCGGCGAAAACGACAATTTCCGCGTCAAGCGCTACGTCGCCAAATACACCATTAACCCGGCGCTGACCCACGGTATCGCCCATGAAGTCGGTTCGATTGAGGCGGGCAAGCTGGCAGATCTGGTGGTCTGGTCCCCGGCGTTCTTCGGCGTCAAGCCCGCCACCATCGTCAAGGGCGGGATGATCGCCTGCGCGCCGATGGGCGACATCAACGCCTCGATCCCCACGCCGCAGCCGGTGCATTACCGCCCGATGTTTGGATCGCTGGGCGCCGCGCGCCACGCTACGCGGCTGACGTTTATCTCGCAGGCCGCCAGTGCGAACGGCATCCCACAGCAGCTCAGTCTGCAGAGCGCCACGGCGGTGGTAAAAGGCTGCCGGACGGTGAAAAAGGCCGACATGATCCATAACGCTCTGCAACCGAACATCACCGTTGATTCGCAAACCTACGAGGTGCGCGTCGACGGCGAACTGATTACCAGCGAACCGGCTGACGTTCTGCCGATGGCGCAACGCTATTTCCTGTTTTGAGGAGTAATGATGATCTATTTAACCCAACGTCTGGACCATGCGCACCCGATCACCGCCAGCGTCACGCTGCCGATTGACGTGCGGGTGAAAAGCCGCGCCCGCGTGGCGCTGAACGACGGGCGCGAAGCCGGGCTGATGCTGCCGCGCGGCCTGCTGCTGCGCGGGGGGGACCTGCTGACCACCGACGACGGCAGTGAGGTGATCGAAGTGATCGCAGCGGCTGAGTCCGTCTCCGTGGTGCGCTGCGCCGACCCGTTCCTGCTGGCCCGCGCCTGCTACCACCTGGGCAACCGCCACGTGCCGCTGCAGGTGATGCCCGGCGAGCTGCGCTATCACCACGATCACGTTCTCGACGATATGCTGCGCCAGTTTGGGCTGGAGGTGACCTACGCCAGCCTGCCGTTTGAACCGGAAGCGGGCGCGTATGCCAGCGATGCCCACAGCCATAGCCACGCTCACGCCCATTCACATTAAGGATCCATCATGCGCAAGTTACTCCCCCTGTTACTGCTGGCTTTTTCCGTTCCCGCGCTCGCGCATCCCGGCCACGGTGCCGACAGCTTTCAGGCTGGTTTTTTCCATCCGCTGACCGGGCTCGATCACCTGCTAATGCTAGCGGGCGCTGGCGTGCTCTCGGCGCTGAGCGGCCGCAAGCTCCTGCTGCCGTTTGCCACCCTCGGGATGATGCTTGTCGGCGCCGTTGCGGGCAGCCTGCTCGGCGGCTTTAGCGGCATGGAGATGCTGATTATCGCCTCGCTGGCGGTCAGCGGCGTGATGATGTTTAAGACTGAAAACCGTCTGCTGCTGGCGGTGCCTGCCCTGGCGATGTTCCACGGCTGGGCGCACGGCGTGGAGATGTCCGGCCATAGCTTCTGGCTGTTCACCAGCGGGTTTATGTTCGCCAGCGCGACGGTGCTGTGCGCCAGTTTCGCCGCAGGCTTGCTGCTGCGCCGTCACGACGGCCTGCGTAAAACCTTCGGCGGCGGGCTGATCGTCTCCGCCCTGCTGGCGCTGATGAGCTGATGGAGCACGCCCGCCAGTGGCTGCGCCTGATGCAGCTCTCCAGCAGCAGCCTGCCGGTCGGATCGTTTACCTGGTCGCAGGGGCTGGAGTGGGCCGTGGAGGCGGGCTGGGTCACGGACGCCGACGCCTTTAAACGCTGGCAGATCCAGCAGATGGAGCAGAGTTTTTTCTGCGTCGATCTGCCGCTGTTTCACCGTCTCTGCCAGGCCTGCAATCGGAACGACCTGGCGACGGCCAGACGCTGGACGGCATACCTGCTCGCCTGTCGGGAAACGCGCGAGCTGCGCGAAGAAGAACGCAACCGCGGAGCGGCCTTTACGCGTCTCATCAAAAGCTGGGAGCCGGACTGCCCGGCAGAATGGCTGGCGCTGTGCAGGCAAAGCCAGCTCTGCGGCATGGCGTGGCTCGGCGTGCGCTGGGGCATTGACGTGCGCGAGCTGGCGCTGAGCCTCGGTTACAGCTGGATTGAGAGCGCGGTCATGGCAGGCGTCAAGCTGGTGCCGTTTGGGCAGCAGGCGGCGCAGCAGCTGATTATCGAGCTGAGCGACCATTTTGCCGCCGGGCTTGAACAGGCCTTTTTACGTCGCGACGACGCGCTGGGGGCAGCAACGCCGCTGTCCGCCATCGCCTCCGCGCGCCACGAAACCCAATATTCACGACTATTCCGTTCCTGAGGAGTCAACATGGCTGATTACAAACATCCCCTGCGCGTGGGCGTGGGTGGCCCGGTAGGGTCGGGCAAAACCGCGCTGCTGGAAGCGCTCTGCAAGGCAATGCGCGACACGTATCACCTGGCGGTGGTGACCAACGACATCTACACCAAAGAGGATCAGCGCATCCTGACCGAGGCGGGCGCGCTGGCGCCGGAGCGCATCGTGGGCGTGGAGACCGGCGGCTGCCCGCATACCGCTATCCGCGAAGACGCCTCGATGAACCTGGCGGCGGTGGAAGCGCTCAGCGAGAAGTTCGGCAATCTGGATCTGATCTTCGTGGAAAGCGGCGGGGACAACCTGAGCGCGACGTTCAGCCCGGAGCTGGCGGATCTGACCATTTACGTGATCGACGTGGCTGAAGGGGAAAAAATTCCGCGCAAGGGCGGGCCGGGGATCACCAAGTCCGATTTTCTGGTGATCAACAAAACCGATCTCGCGCCGTACGTGGGGGCGTCGCTGGAGGTGATGGAGCGCGACACCAACCGCATGCGCGGCGAGCGTCCGTGGACCTTTACCAACCTGAAAGCGGGAGACGGTCTGGGGACGATTATTGCGTTTCTGGAAGAGAAAGGGATGCTGCGGGTGTAGTGCGGGTTATTGCCGGGTGGCGGCTTCGCCTGACCCGGCCTACGGTTTTGTAGGTCCGGTAAGCGCAGCGCCACCGGGCAAAAAAACTCACGCCTCAGGCAGTTCCGCCAGCGGCCAGCGCGGACGCACGGACACGCTCAGGTCAGACGTTGCGCCAGCGTTCAGGCGCACCATACCGGCGTAGGCAATCATCGCCCCGTTATCGGTACAGAATTCGGGACGGGCGTAGAACACTTCCCCACGACGCTTTTGCATCATCTCGGCGAGCTTCGCGCGCAGCGTGCGGTTGGCGCTGACGCCGCCCGCCATCACCAGACGCTTGAAGCCGGTCTGATCCAGCGCGCGCTTGCACTTGATCATCAGCGTATCCACCACCGCATCTTCAAACGCGCGGGCGATATCGGCGCGGGTCTGCTCGCTGTCGTCGTTATTGCGGATCGTGTTGGCCGCGAAGGTTTTCAGCCCGGAGAAGCTGAAGTCCAGCCCCGGACGGTCGGTCATCGGACGCGGGAAGACAAAGCGCCCTTCCGTTCCCTGCGCCGCCATTTTGGACAGCATCGGGCCGCCTGGGTAATCGAGTCCCAGCAGCTTGGCGGTTTTGTCGAACGCTTCACCGGCAGCGTCGTCGATTGACTCGCCCAGCAGCTCGTACTTGCCAATGCCCGTGACGCTAATCAGCTGCGTATGGCCGCCGGAGACCAGCAGCGCCACAAACGGAAATTCAGGCGGATTCTCTTCCAGCATCGGCGCCAGAAGGTGCCCTTCCATATGGTGAACCGGGATGGCTGGCACATCCCACGCGAAGGCCAGCGAACGGCCAACCGTCGCGCCGACCAGCAGCGCGCCGACCAGACCCGGCCCCGCGGTGTAGGCCACGGCATCAATATCGGTTGAACTTAACCCGGCCTCTTTCAGCGCCGCCTGAATCAGGGGAACGGTTTTACGCACGTGGTCACGAGAGGCCAGTTCAGGCACGACGCCGCCGTAGTCAGCGTGCAATTTCACCTGACTATACAGTTGGTTGGCCAGAAGCCCTTTTTCGTCGTCGTAAATGGCGATGCCGGTTTCATCGCAGGATGTTTCAATACCCAGTACACGCATGACTTGTTTTACCTCGTTTCAATACCGCGCAGTGTAGGGTCAATGACCCGACTTGTAAAACTTTGTTCGCCCCTGGAAGAAGGCTCGTGTATACTCCTCACCCTTATTAAAGTCCCTTTCAAAATCGCATCGGTGCTTTACAAAGCAGCAGCATTTGCAGTAAAATTCCGCACCATTTTGAAATAAGCTGGCGTTGATGCCAGCGGCAAACCGAATTTATTAAAGGTGAGAGTTACATGCCGGTAATTAAAGTACGTGAAAACGAGCCGTTCGACGTAGCACTGCGTCGCTTCAAACGTTCATGCGAGAAAGCAGGTGTTCTGGCTGAAGTTCGTCGTCGTGAGTTTTATGAAAAACCAACGACCGAACGTAAGCGCGCTAAAGCTTCCGCTGTGAAACGTCACGCGAAGAAACTGGCTCGCGAAAACGCACGCCGTACTCGTCTGTACTAATTGGTTGAGGGCCTCAGCCCTCAATTGACAGACAGAGTAGTAGTCGTAAGGCCGTGCTTCCGGAAGGAATGCGCGGCTTGTTTTCGTTTATAAGTCGCTTAAATTTTGGGGCATATGGCCGGAAGAATCCCACGCGTTTTCATCAATGACCTGCTCGCCAGAACCGACATCGTCGATCTCATCGACGCGCGGGTAAAGCTGAAGAAGCAGGGCAAGAATTACCATGCGTGCTGTCCGTTCCATAACGAAAAAACCCCCTCCTTCACCGTAAACGGTGAAAAGCAGTTTTACCATTGCTTCGGCTGTGGTGCTCACGGTAATGCCGTCGATTTTTTAATGAACTACGACAAGCTCGAGTTCGTTGAAACCGTCGAAGAGCTGGCGGCAATGCATAACCTTGAAGTGCCGTATGAAGCTGGCAGTGGGCCAAGTCAGATCGAGCGCCATCAACGGCAAACGCTGTATCAACTGATGGATGGCCTGAATTCGTTTTACCAACAGTCTCTTAAGCACTCTGCGGCTGAACCTGCGCGTCAGTATCTGAACAAGCGCGGACTGAGCGACGATGTCATTGCGCGTTTCGCTATTGGCTACGCCCCGCCCGGCTGGGACAACGTGTTAAAGCGTTTTGGCGGCAATAGCGAAGATCGTAAGTCTCTCATCGATGCAGGCATGCTGGTCACCAACGACCAGGGACGAAGCTACGACCGCTTCCGCGAACGGGTAATGTTCCCAATCCGCGACAAGCGAGGCCGGGTAATTGGTTTTGGTGGTCGCGTGCTGGGTGATGCCCTGCCGAAGTACCTCAACTCCCCGGAAACCGATATTTTCCATAAGGGCCGCCAGCTTTACGGCCTTTATGAGGCGCAGCAGGATAACGCGGAACCACCGCGTCTTCTGGTCGTCGAAGGCTATATGGACGTCGTTGCGCTGGCGCAGTACGACATTAACTACGCGGTTGCGTCGTTAGGAACGTCCACGACGGCGGATCACATCCAGCTGCTGTTCCGCGTGACCAACAACGTGATTTGTTGTTACGACGGAGACCGCGCCGGACGCGACGCCGCCTGGCGCGCGCTGGAAACCGCGCTACCCTATATGACCGACGGGCGTCAGTTGCGCTTTATGTTCCTGCCCGACGGTGAAGACCCGGATACGCTGGTGCGTAAAGAGGGCAAAGCGGCGTTTGAAGCGCGGATGGAGCAGGCACAGCCGCTCTCCACGTTTTTGTTTAACAGCCTGATGCCGCAGGTCGATTTGAGTACTCCTGACGGGCGCGCGCAGCTCAGCACGCTGGCGCTGCCGTTAATCAGTCAGGTGCCCGGCGAAACGCTGCGCATCTACCTGCGTCAGGAGCTAGGCAACAAGCTCGGCATTCTGGATGACAGCCAGCTTGAACGTTTAATGCCTAAACAGGCTGAAAACGGTGCGGTTCGCCCCGCGCCTCAGCTAAAACGCACAACCATGCGTATACTGATAGGGTTACTGGTACAAAACCCCGAGCTGGCGCCACAGGTGCCGTCGCTGGCGGGTTTGAACCACGAAAAATTGCCCGGGCTTGCCTTATTTTCAGAACTGGTCAACACCTGTTTGTCTCAGCCAGGTCTGACCACCGGACAACTTTTAGAGCATTATCGAGGCACAAAAGAGGCCGCAACCCTTGAAAAATTGTCGATGTGGGACGATATAGCAGATAAGGACATTGCAGAAAAAACGTTCACCGACTCACTCAACCATATGTTTGATTCGATGCTTGAGCTGCGCCAGGAAGAGTTGATAGCTCGCGAGCGCACACACGGTTTGAGCAGCGAAGAACGCCGGGAGCTCTGGATGATTAACCAGGAACTGGCGAAGAAATAAAGAAATTTAACGGCTTAAGTGCCGAATATCGATCGGGAAGCCCCCGGCAGCCGCACTGAGAGGCAGCGGCAAAAATATAAGTACGCCCTCGCTTTAAAGGTTGGCAGCCCCATCGCCGACACCAATCAAACGAATTAAGTGTGGATACCGTCTTATGGAGCAAAACCCGCAGTCACAGCTGAAACTTCTTGTCCAACGTGGTAAGGAGCAAGGCTATCTGACCTATGCCGAGGTCAATGACCATCTGCCGGAAGATATCGTCGATTCAGATCAAATCGAAGACATCATCCAAATGATCAATGACATGGGCATTCAGGTGATGGAAGAAGCACCGGATGCCGATGATCTGTTGCTGGCTGAAACCTCCAACAACACTGACGAAGATGCGGAAGAAGCTGCTGCACAGGTACTGTCCAGCGTGGAATCTGAAATCGGGCGTACCACTGACCCGGTCCGCATGTACATGCGCGAAATGGGTACCGTTGAACTGTTGACCCGCGAAGGCGAAATTGACATCGCAAAACGCATCGAAGATGGGATCAACCAGGTTCAGTGCTCTGTTGCCGAGTACCCGGAAGCGATCACCTATCTGCTGGAGCAGTACGATCGCGTTGAAGCGGAAGAAGCGCGCCTGTCTGACCTGATCACCGGTTTTGTCGACCCGAACGCTGAAGAAGATATGGCACCTACCGCCACTCACGTCGGTTCTGAACTGTCTCAGGAAGAGATGGATGATGACGAAGACGAAGATGAGGAAGAGAGCGACGACGACAGCGCCGATGATGACAACAGCATCGACCCGGAACTGGCGCGCGAGAAGTTTGCCGAGCTGCGTACTCAGTACGAAGTGACGCGTGACACCATCAAAGCGAAAGGCCGCAGCCACGCAGCCGCTCAGGAAGAGATCCTGAAACTGTCTGAAGTGTTCAAACAGTTCCGCCTGGTGCCAAAACAGTTCGACTACCTGGTGAACAGCATGCGCGTGATGATGGATCGCGTACGTACCCAGGAACGCATCATCATGAAGCTGTGCGTTGAGCAGTGCAAAATGCCGAAGAAGAACTTCATCACCCTCTTCACCGGCAACGAAACCAGCGAAACCTGGTTCAACGCGGCTATCGCGATGAACAAGCCGTGGTCTGAAAAACTGCACGACGTGAAAGAAGACGTGTATCGCGGCCTGCAGAAGCTGCAGCAGATTGAAGAAGAGACCGGCCTGACCATCGAGCAGGTTAAAGATATCAACCGTCGCATGTCCATCGGTGAAGCGAAAGCCCGCCGTGCGAAGAAAGAGATGGTTGAAGCGAACCTGCGTCTGGTTATCTCTATCGCCAAGAAATACACCAACCGTGGTCTGCAGTTCCTGGATCTGATTCAGGAAGGCAACATCGGTCTGATGAAAGCGGTAGACAAGTTTGAATACCGTCGTGGTTACAAGTTCTCCACCTACGCTACCTGGTGGATCCGTCAGGCTATTACCCGCTCTATCGCGGATCAGGCGCGCACCATCCGTATTCCGGTGCATATGATTGAGACCATCAACAAGCTCAACCGTATTTCCCGCCAGATGCTGCAGGAGATGGGTCGCGAGCCGACGCCGGAAGAGCTGGCCGAGCGCATGCTGATGCCGGAAGACAAGATCCGTAAAGTGCTGAAGATTGCCAAAGAGCCAATCTCCATGGAAACACCGATCGGTGATGATGAAGATTCGCATCTGGGTGATTTCATCGAGGATACCACCCTCGAGCTGCCGCTTGACTCTGCCACCACCGAGAGCCTGCGTGCCGCAACGCACGACGTTCTGGCTGGCCTGACCGCCCGTGAAGCGAAAGTGCTGCGTATGCGTTTCGGTATCGATATGAACACCGACCACACGCTGGAAGAAGTGGGTAAACAGTTCGACGTTACCCGCGAACGTATCCGTCAGATCGAAGCGAAGGCGCTGCGTAAGCTGCGTCACCCAAGCCGCTCTGAAGTGCTGCGTAGCTTCCTGGACGACTAACCCAGATAAACAGCAAAAAGCTCCCAATCGGGAGCTTTTTTTTTGTTTATTCCCTCTCCCTGTGGGTGAGGGCATCAGGCCGCAGAGGAGCTAAAGCCCCCGCACCATCAGCGCCTCATCCAGCTCCCTGTAGGCCTCCACCAGCTTGTCCAGCGTCGCCCTGTTGAGCCCGCTCGGGTTCGGCAACACCCACACCTGCGTAACGCCAATCATGATGCTCTGCTTACCCCACTTAGCCCCGCGCTGGCTGAATGCCTTCTCGTAGGCCTGCTTGCCGAGGATCGCCAGTGCGGCCGGCTGGTAGTCTTCAATCTTCTTCACCAGCTCCCGCCCGCCGCTGCGCAGTTCATGCAGGTTGACCTCGCTTGCCTGTACCGTCGGCCGCTCGACCAGCATGGTAATTCCGCAGCGCGTATCCAGCAGGTGCAGCTCCTCTTCGGGCTTGAGTAACCTGTCGGTAAATCCGGCCTGATAGATCACCTTCCAGAAGCGATTGCCCGGATGGGCAAAGTGAAAACCGGTGTGCGCCGAGGACTTGCCCGGGTTGATTCCGCAGAACACCACCCGCAGGCCAGGGGCCAGAATGTCGTTGATCATCTTTACTCCCGCTGATACATCGTTATGGAAGTATAAAGGATTGATAATGCGTTGTTTATAAAAACAGCAGGCAGGTGTGAATGGCTGGATTGCTGCGGGGAGTTACTTTATAATTCACCGCCACGGCCCCTTAGCTCAGTGGTTAGAGCAGGCGACTCATAATCGCTTGGTCGCTGGTTCAAGTCCAGCAGGGGCCACCAAATTTTAGCAGTACATACATATACTTAGGCCACTCACGCGAGTGGCCTTTTTGTTTATTTAAATCCCATGGGCAGCGAAATGGCAGCAGGAGTTCCATAAAAAAACCCGCCAGCAGCGGGCCAGTACGAAAGTTGTTGATGCAACCCCTTCGGATGCAGAGGTTATGATGCGCGGGGGCAACATCCTTGTACTCCAGCGCATTCCTGGACACTCTGATATTAAGGTAACGATGCGCTACGCTTACTTTGCACCTGACCACCTGAACGAAGCGACATTGCTCACCCCACCAACAATTTTATAAAGCATTGTTTTTAGAAGACAATATATGGAATGGGATACATTATTAGTATTGATCTGTGTACTTCTTTGCGGATTGTGGATGATTTTTCATTCAGCAAAAGCTCTTAGAAGTGGGGTCTTCGTCGGTTGGTATAAAGGCACATATGAAAACTACTACATCTACCGATCCGAAACACCTATCTACTTCTACTGGTATAACACTGTGTTTTCGCTGTTCGGCTCCTTTATGATTGGTTTAGCCCTTTACCTATTGAATGGCGATTATCATTTTTTATAGGCATCGTTGGCAGCAAACCTATTCACTATGCTTTCATATTTGACATTATTCGATGCAAAAACCCATTAAAAATAAACTAACTCATTGTTTTATAAATCTTTAAAATGGAGCTCAGTATCGCCAGGTCGCGGGTTCTAGTCCAGCAGGGGATACCAAATTTAAGCTGTAGAATCATATGATTAAGCCACTCGATTGAGTGGCTTTTTTGTTGGCTGAATAACGGGTGCCCCCTTGTTGTCCCCTGAGTTTTCCCCCAAGCATTTGCCAGGTTACACCCCGCCTCTGATTTTTGCTGCACCCTATTCAAGCACATACGGAATCAATCACACATAGTCCGGCCTGCCGCTCACCCTCACAAACCCTAAAAACTAAAGAAATCCCCCATCGCGCCGATCATCATCCGTGTGTATTATTTCCTGTAGCTTTTACAACAACTAACCTTAACTCAAATACTTAAGCGCCAAAGCGAAAGGCATCATGAGCACACCGATCAAACGGCTAGAAATCATTAAAAATGCCATTGAGCTGGAAGATGACGACATCATCCAGAGCCAGCTGACACGCCTGAAAAATGAAGCGTTTGACGATGATCTACAGGCAATCGTCGTGGCGCTTGAGGAGAAGAACTACACCGCGGCCATGGCGGCCATTACCGCCTGGCTGCAGGGCCAGCGCGCCGTGACGCCGTGGCGCGATCCGCAGGTGGCGGCCAGCAAGCTGGAGCTGAAGGCGCTGGAAGAGCGTCTGCGCGATCTGATTGACCGCCGCAACGCGCGGGTGCAGCAGCTTGATGAGTTCAACGATCTCTATTTCTCCCGCCTGGGGCCGCTGATGCAGCAGATCCTCGCCCTGCGTAAAACGCTGGCGGAGCTGAACCTGCGTCGTCAGCAGGCGGAAGCGCGTCGTCGCGAGGAGGATTACCGTCGCTGCCAGCACTATATGGCGCAGGCGGTAGAGGTGCTGGCGACGCTGACCCAGCGCTGGCGCGATCTCCCGGCGGACTCCGTGCAGGCCGCCGAGGCGCGTAAGCATCTGGAGCAGCAAAGCAATCTGATTGCCAACCTGCTGGCCGAAGCGCTGGAGCTGGAGAGCGGCTTAACGCGCGAGGAGGAGCCTGCGCGTCAGGCGCGCGACGAGGCCAACGAAGAGTACGAGAAGTATCGCGAACAGCATCACGATGCCGAAGTGCGGCTGCGCAAAGGTAAGCATCTTTCACAAGAGGACCAGAACGAACTCAAGCGTCTCTGGCGGCAGGCGAGCAAGCTCTGCCACCCGGATCTGGTGGCGGACGATCTGAAAGAAGAAGCCAACAACATGATGGTACAGCTTAACCAGGCGAAGCAGCGCGGGGATGTGAAAGCCATTCGTTCGCTGGTGGCCCGCCTGCAGCAGGGCTTCGAGCCATTGATGGCAAGCGACAGGCTGAACGATCTGGAACGTATCCGCAAAAAAATGGCGCAGGTTCGCGAGCAAATCGACATTTTAGTGAACGAGCTGGCGGAGCTGGAGAAAGAGGAGTCCTGGCTGCTGGTCTCCTCGCTGAGCAATATGGAAGCGTACTTTGCTCAGCAGGAGAAAGCGCTGCACGAGGTCCGCGCCTCGCTCGAACATCAGGTGAGCGAAGCGCAGCTGGATTCGGCAGCCTGATTATTTGGCGTGCCAGTATGCGCTGGCACGCACCAGCTGTGGGTCAATCGCGTCGGTTTCAAACTGACGGCTCAGGCGTTTCACCACCTTCCCTTCCCCGGTCAGCCAGATAAAGTAATCGTCCTCCGGAACGGTCAGCGCCGCCAGATGGTCAGCGACTGCCTGCTCGCTGTGGCCCACCACCCACGTGATATTGAACGCGCTCAGGTCCGCCAGATAGTCCTGGTACGATTCATCCCCAACCGTCACGACCGCGTGTATGTCCGGGCGAACCGGCAGTTGAGCAATGCTCTCTAAGCGTCGGCGCAGCGCGGGCATGCCGGATTCATCGCACACGTAAAGCTGCCAGGCGTAATCCTCCGGCACCACCAGCGAACCGCGCGGGCCGCCAATGGTCAGCGTGTCTCCCGCTTTCGCCTCAACCGCCCAGCTGCTGGCAATGCCGCCGTCATGAATGAAGAAATCGAGCATCAGCTCATGACGGACCTCATCATAGAGCGGCGTATAGTCGCGCGCCTGCGGACGCACGCCGTCACCCCAGTCGATGCCTTCATCGGTGACCACCGGTGGCGTAAACGTTGTCCCGGGTGCCGGGAAAAAGACTTTGGTATGGTCGTCGAAACCGCGGGAGCTAAAGCCCTCCAGCGCCTCGCCGCCTAAAACAATGCGCTGAAAACCCGCGCTGGCGCGCTCAACGCGGAGCACCGTCAGCTCGCGAAAACGCAGGTCATTACGAACACGCTGTGGATAACGAGTAGATGCCATTTTTAGACCCTTTTCTGATGAATACGATATATCTAAATCAATTTTTAAATGATAATGATTACTAATAAGGAAAAATGCAAGATCTTTTAGATTGCATCTGAATATATCTTAGATATAGTTTAGATATATCAAAAAAAAGGGAATACTATGCGACACGAACACGAGGGCGGCGGACGTCGGCCGCGCTTTTTCGGCCACGGCGATTTGCGGCTGGTGATTCTGGATATCCTGACCCGCAACGCGAGCCACGGCTATGAGCTGATTAAAGAGATCGAGAACCTGACCCAGGGGAACTACACCCCGAGCCCGGGCGTCATCTATCCAACCCTGGATTATTTGCAGGATCAGGCTTTTATCACCATTACAGAAGAAGAGAACGGGCGTAAGCGCATTGCGATTACCGCTGAAGGACAACGCTGGCTGGACGAAAACCGGGAACAGCTGGAACAGATCCAGGTGCGTATCAAAGCGCGCAGCGTCGGCTTTCAGCTGCGCAAAAACCCCCAGATGAAGCGGGCGCTGGATAACTTCAAGGCGGTATTAGACCTGAAGGTGAATCAGGGAGAGCTCAGCGACGCGCAGCTTAAGCAGATTATCGGCGTAATCGACCGCGCGGCGCTGGAGATCTCCCAGCTGGATTAAGCCGGTGCGTGCTCGCTCACGCGGAATACGCGTACCAGCTCTTTCAGGTGCATCGCCTGTTCGTTAAGCGATGCCGCCGCCGCGACGGATTCCTCCACCAGCGCGGAGTTTTGCTGGGTAGTGGCATCAATCAGGCCAATCGCGCTGTTGATCTGCGAGATCCCCTCCGTCTGCTCATGGCTGGCCTGACGGATCTCGCGCAGGATCGCATCCATCTCCTCCACGTTGCCAACCATGCCGTTAATCAGCCCACTCGCTTTTTCGACCAGGTTCATCCCGTCCTGGGTCTGGCTGGTGGAGCTCTCAATCAGCTCGCGGATTTCGCTGGCAGACGACGCGCTCTTCTGGGCAAGCTGGCGCACCTCTCCGGCCACTACCGCAAAGCCGCGGCCGTGCTCACCGGCGCGCGCCGCTTCCACCGCCGCGTTCAGCGCCAGAATATTGGTCTGGAAAGCAATAGCGTCGATCAGGTCGATAATGTCGGACATCCGGTTGGAGGTCTCGTTAATCAGGCGCATTTTGCTGGTCACCTGCTTCATCATCTCACCGTTGTTTTTGACCACCGTGGCGGCATCGGCAGAAAGGTTGGTCGCTTCACCGGTATGCGAGGCGGTATTTTTCACCGTGGCGGTGATCTGCTCCATCGAGGCGGCAGTCTGTTCAACGGAGCTGGCCTGCTCTTCCGTGCGTGCGGCCAGATCCTGGTTCCCGGCGACAATCTGCGCGGCAGCGCTGGAGATATTCTCCGAGCCGGTTTGCACCTGCTGCACAATGTCCAGCAGACGCGTCTTCATCTCCATCAGCGCATGCAGCAGCAGGCCCGTTTCGTCTTTGCCGTGCGGCGTGATGCTGCCCGTCAGATCGCCCTCTGAAATCGCTTTTGCGAAATTCACCGCCTCACCGAGCGGGCGGGTGATGGCGCGCACGATAAACCAGCCAATCAGGCTGCCTGCCGCAACGCTAAAGAGCGTGAGCAGGATCAGCAGCAGACGGTTAGACCTGAAATCTCCTTCCACCTGCGTGCCCGCACGCTGCATCTCGCTGTTCTGAATGGCGATCAGCTCCTTCACCTTCGCTTTGTAAGCCTGCTGCACGGCGAGGGTGGTGGTCATCATTTCCTGTATGGCGCCCGCACGGTTGTTGTTCTGCACCGCCTGCAGAATGCGGTAGCGTGAATCCAGGTACTGCTGGCGCACGCTGCGGATATCCGCCAGCACCTGCTGAGACTGTTGATCCTGCAACGCGGTGTTCAGCTCGCCCAGGATCACCGTGATATGCTCGCTGATCTCTTTCAGGCGCTGCTGAGATTGCCCCGTGTAGGTACCCTGCTCGTCCAGCAGCATCAGCTGTTGAGTGCTAATAAATTCCTGGAAGTTATCAATTAACTGGTTCGCTTTTACCGTGGTCGGATAGTCATGGGTAACAATGGACTGCATCCCATTATTTGCCCGGTTCAGGCTCAGCAAAGACACACTTGCGCTGATCGCCATCAGGACAATAAAGAACCCAAACGCCAGAAATAATTTCGTGCCGATCTTTACGTCATGAAAGAACATATTTTCTCCATCGATGTGATTATTTCTCAGACGATCGCTGTTATCGGTAACGATTTCGCTAACTTTATGAGTTTGATCGTTTTTTTATTTCATAATCCTCACAATACATAGGTGCAGGCTATTAATATGGCCTCATCGATCGTTACCAGACCGCCAAACGGGGTATTTTCGAAATAGCATTCTGAAGAACTGACTTAGGCAGGAATAAATAACTGAGGCACTTTCTTTAGTTATTTAATATTAAATTAACAACAAACCCCATTAATAGTCACAATCAGAAAAATAAAAAGCCGTTTATTCCCTACGGTATAAACGGCTTTTTTGGAACATGACTGACTCAATGGAGCACGGTCACCGCATCCTTAAGGCGTCCGGCGCGGTGCTTCACCATGGCAGAAATGTGCGCGCTCTCCTCGACCAGATCGGCGTTTTTCTGCGTGATGCTGTCGAGTTCAGCTACCGCACGGGTTAGCTCTGATAAGCCGGTTGCCTGCTCGGAGGTCGCGTGGCTGATCTGGGCGATAAGCTGGGTCACGTTTTTCACCTGCACAACGATATCATCCATCGTACGGCCCGCGGCGTGAACCTGCTCAGAGCCGGACTGCACCTTGCTGGCACTGGCATCAATGAGTTTACGAATATCGTTAGCCGCACTGGCACTGCGGCTGGCGAGATGACGGACTTCGCCCGCGACCACGGCAAACCCTTTGCCCTGCTCCCCTGCCCTTGCCGCTTCAACCGCCGCGTTCAGCGCCAGAATATTGGTCTGGAACGCGATATCGTTAATCAGAGAGGTAATCGAGCCAATGCGCTGCGTGCTGTCGGCAATGTCATCCATCGTTTTAACGACGGTTTGCATCGCGTTGCCCCCTTTCGTCGCCGCGCTGCTGGCGGCCACGGAGAGTTTGTCCACCTCGGCGGCGGTCTCGGAGTTACTCTGCACGGACGCGGCCATCTGGTTCATTGTCGCGACGGTCTGCTGCACGTTCGCGACGGTCTGACGGGTCCGATCGTTCAAATCTTCATTCCCCTGCGCCAGCCTGTCGCTGCCGTCACGGACGCTCACTACCTGGCTCGACACGTCATTGATCAACCAGCGGCACATCAGGCCAAGCTGTCCTACCGCGCGCAGCGTCAGGCCCAGCTCATCGCTGCGGTTAAGATGCTGCACGCTGTTGCGCTCGCCGGTGGCGACCTTCAGCGCCTGTCGCGCCACATTCTCTATCGGGCGGACAATCTGTTGCTCAAACAGCAGCGTTCCCATCAGCATCACCACCGCAGCGGCGGCAAGCGGTAACCAGCCTGCGGAGGTGGCGGCCAGCGTGGCGGCGAGTCCGGCAAAGAGCACCGCCATCACGCTGCGCACGCGCCAGCGCAGCGGCATGGCCGGGAGTTTACCCAGCCAGCCCTTTCCCACCACCAGCCCTTTGTGAATACGTTTTTTACAGCGCCCGTCGTTCAGCGCCCGGTAGAGCGGCTCCACGGCGGCGATCTCTTCCGCTGTGGCTCTGGTGCGAATCGACATATAGCCCGTCACCTGCCCGCGGCGCACCATCGGCACCGCGTTAGCACGCACCCAGTAGTGGTCACCGTTTTTGCGCCGGTTTTTGACAATCCCGCTCCACGGCTCGCCCTGCTGCAGCGTGTACCACATATCGGCAAACGCAGCTTTTGGCATATCGGGATGGCGCACCATATTGTGCGGCTGGCCCGTCAGCTCATCGAGCTGATAGCCGCTCACCTGCACAAAGGTGTCGTTGGCGTGGGTGATGTAGCTGTGGACGTCTGTGGTAGACATTAAGGTGGTGTCATCGTCCAGAGGATATTCATTCTGGGTGACATAGGTTGGAGAGGACATCGTGAGCATCCCTTGCAGGTTATTTGAATGTTAATTTTGTGGGTCAATGTTTTTTCGGCGGTAAACAATTTATCTTTAGTTGTTAAACTTGATGAAGATCGCAGATTTGACTTAAACCATACTTTTTGTACGATATTTTAATTCATTGATTTCAAATACTTTCGCGAAGAAATTACCGACAAAGTATGACCTGTTAATGCCCGCTTAAGTTGCAGCGTATGCACCTCTTTAGTGCAGCGACACTCTTCCCCCCTTTCTTTATACTTGCTGCCCCGTACCGCTAAATCCCGTTTGGCTTCCTTCGGCATGATTAAATATTGTGCAACATTATTTTAACCTGGCGTTTATCCCGATTTTCGTTAAGGCCTCTGAAGTGGCGTAATCCCTGCAATACTTAAACCAGTATCATGTGATACGCGATCCCCGGGAGCACATTTTGAACAGGTTACCTTCCAGCGCCTCGGCTCTTGCCTGTACCGCGCACGCACTGAATCTCATTGAGAAGCGAACGCTTGATCATGAGGAGATGAAACAACTTAACCGTGAGGTCATCGATTACTTTAAAGAGCACGTCAATCCAGGGTTTCTGGAGTATCGCAAATCTGTTACCGCCGGCGGGGATTACGGAGCCGTAGAGTGGCAAGCGGGAAGTCTCAACACGCTTGTCGACACCCAGGGACAGGAGTTTATCGATTGCCTGGGAGGTTTTGGAATTTTCAACGTGGGGCACCGTAATCCAGTTGTGGTTTCCGCCGTACAGAATCAACTTGCGAAACAACCTCTCCATAGCCAGGAACTGCTCGACCCGCTTCGCGCCATGCTCGCGAAAACGCTGGCGGCCTTAACGCCCGGCAAACTGAAATACAGCTTCTTCAGCAACAGCGGCACAGAATCGGTCGAAGCGGCGATTAAGCTCGCCAAAGCGTACCAGTCGCCGCGCGGGAAATTTACCTTTATCGCCACCAGCGGCGCGTTCCACGGTAAATCCCTCGGCGCACTGTCGGCGACCGCTAAATCCACTTTCCGCAAACCGTTTATGCCGCTGCTGCCGGGCTTCCGCCACGTGCCGTTCGGCGACATTAACGCCATGCGCACCGTGCTGAGCGAATGCCGTAAAACCGGCGATGACGTGGCGGCGGTGATCCTGGAGCCCATTCAGGGTGAAGGCGGCGTCATCCTCCCTCCGCAGGGCTATCTGCCTGCCGTGCGTCAGCTGTGCGACGAGTTTGGCGCGCTGCTGATCCTCGACGAAGTCCAGACCGGCATGGGGCGTACCGGCAAGATGTTCGCCTGCGAGCACGAAAACGTGCAGCCGGACATTCTGTGCCTGGCGAAAGCGCTCGGCGGCGGCGTGATGCCGATTGGCGCGACGGTCGCCACCGAAGAAGTCTTCTCGGTGCTGTTCGACAATCCGTTCCTGCATACCACCACCTTTGGCGGTAACCCGCTGGCCTGTGCGGCGGCGCTGGCGACCATCAACGTGCTGCTGGAGCAAAACCTGCCTGCGCAGGCGGAGCAAAAAGGCGACATGCTGCTGGACGGCTTCCGCCAGCTGGGCCGGGAATACCCTGACCTTGTGCAGGAGGCGCGCGGCAAAGGGATGCTGATGGCGATTGAGTTCGTTGATAACGAAATCGGCTACAGCTTCGCGAGCGAGATGTTCAGGCAGCGTGTGCTGGTGGCCGGGACGCTTAATAACGCAAAAACCATTCGTATTGAACCGCCGCTTACGCTGACCATTGAGCAGTGTGAGCAGGTGCTAAAAGCGGCACGTAAAGCGCTGGCAGCACTCAGTGTGCGCGTAGAAGAGATCTGATCAATCCCCCCTCTTAACCGAGGGGGATTTCATTTTTCTGGTATAAATATTACAAATTGAAATAATAGTATTATATTTCAGACATACATTTATACTTTTAAAATTATAAAGTTCCTTTTCTCTTACATGATTTTTTTTGCAACCAAACCGATATCCATACACCACCTTTATCTATTTGACCGAAAACAGGGCGCCCATTGTTAAAATCCGGTAAAAACACCACTACTTACATCATTTAAAAATATTAATTAATTCTAATATTATACCTAAAAAAAACTAACGGCATATTATACCACCATACATTGAAATAATATTTCACGGCTCCTAGAATACCTGCCGCGGAACATCATAAACATGATGAAAAGAGCTTTTCAATAAGCCCGTCCATTATGCGAAATGCATATTCTAAATAACGGAACTTGTTAAACGTTATTCAAGTTCACGCTGTGAAAGCATATAGCTTTTACTCAATTTCAATTTGACAGAAAGATGTTTATTTAAAAGGATTTGTATGAAAAAGCACGTTTTAGCAATGGTCATTGCAACGGCAATGGTAAGTGGCGTAGCGATGAACGCACAGGCAGACACCGTCACGGTTTCTGGCGGTACGGTTAACTTCGTTGGCCAGGTTGTTAATGCTGCATGTTCGGTCGCAGCTGACTCCGTAGATCAGACTGTAACGCTGAGCCAGGTTCGTACTGTGAAATTGACGACAAAAGGAATGCAGGCGAACCAGAAAGAAGATTTCAAAATCGTTCTGGAAGATTGTGACACCACGGTAAGCCAGAACGCCGCTGTGATTTTCAACGGTCAGCAAGACGCAGCACTGGCAGGTTCACTGGCTAACACAGCGGGAGCTGGCTCAGCAACTAACGTCGCACTGCAACTGTTCGGACCGGATGGTAACGTACTCAATATCGGTGATACCTCCTCCAACGTGAAGCTGATCAATGGCGAGAACACCATCCCGCTGAGCGTTGACTACATCGCTACCGGTGCGGCCACGCCGGGTAACGTATCCTCGACTGCAACATTCCAGATGGTTTACTCCTGATTCGTTAGCAGCAGTAACACCCTCGGAATCTGATTCGGGGGTGTTTTGCCGATCCATCGAAACGGAGTCACTATGCGACAGGTCACCAGGCAATCAGTGCTGTTTTTCAGCGTATTGCTGTGCGTTGCACTGCCCGCCTCGGCAATTGACGACGGAAGCGTGCATTTTCAGGGGCAAGTCGTCAACACCGGCTGTTCCGTCAGTGCAGAAAGTCAGGACCAGATTGTGCGTATGGGCCAAATACGCAATAACGAATTTGCCGCAACGGGCGATTGGGCAGCACCAACAGCCTTTCAGATAACGCTAGAAGACTGCGATACCAGCGTCAGTCAACGTGCGGGCGTACTGTTCAGCGGCGAGTCCGATGCAAAAGACCCGCAAATTTTTCGCGCAGGTTATGGCGCAGGCGCAGCGCAGGGGATTGGTGTGGGAATATTTGACGCAACCGGCCATCTACTTATTCCGGATACAGCCCCGCCCTGGTACGCCCCCTTGCAGAACGGCGCCAATGTTCTGCGTTTTATGGCGAAATACCGCTCCACACAACCGCACGTTCAGGCTGGTACGGCCGACGCCCAGGTATGGTTTAACGTCGTCTACCAGTAAAACACTCAGAGGCCCGAGTGCCTCGTCATGAGAATTGAGGGAACAATGCAAATGAACACATCACCTACGTCTTTGTCTCGCCTGATGATGGCTGGTACGTTGCTGCTGACAATGGGTCTGGCAACGAATGCCTCTGCAGGTGGAATTGCTTTAGGGGCTACCCGCGTCATTTATCCGCAGGGGGATAAACAGGTTTCATTACCGGTGATCAATTCGTCGGCAGACAATACGTTCTTAATACAATCATGGGTAGCCAACGTTGAGGGTATCAAGTCACCAGACTTTATCCTTACGCCACCGTTGTTTGTTATCCACCCTAAGAAAGAGAACACGCTGCGTATTATGTATATCGGCCCCGACCTTCCTGCCGATCGCGAAACTGTTTTCTATCTGAACAGCAAGGCTATTCCGTCTGTCGATAAAAATAAGCTTCAGGGCAATACGCTGCAAATAGCAACACAGAGTGTGATTAAGTTATTCATTCGCCCTAAGAAATTAACATCCCTTTCCGTGGATGCGCCCAAAACGCTGACGTGTCGGACAGAAAATGGAAAAGTCATCATAACGAATCCATCACCGTATTACGTATCGTTGGTGCAGTTCTTTGTTGGGGGAACCCGTCTTCCCAATTCAATGGTCGCACCTAAAAACACGTTGACGGTGGATATCCCCGGCGGCGGTTCCGGCAGTGTGAAATTCCAGACAGTGAATGATTTCGGCGCAAATACCCCTACGCAGATTTGTTCCCATTAACAACCTGAAATGAAATAGCAGACCTGCATTTTGTCTTCAAGGAAGGAAGTACTTAGCATTTACTGCAGGGAAAAGAGATGAAACGTAATACTTCACTGATTTTTAGCACATTTTCTTTAACATCCCTTACGCCAGTGGCGATGGCGATAGCAGGATTGCTATCGCCATCAGATGCAAGTGCAGAATATTTTTTCAACCCGGCATTTTTGTCTAGCGATCCCTCTGCCGTTGCTGACCTGTCGCGGTTTTCCACCAATGGCCAGGCACCAGGCGTTTATCGTGTCGATCTCTGGCTTAACGGGGCGTTTGTGGCGACTCGCGATATCACCTTTACGGCAAGAAATACCGCGTCGACGGCACAACCGCAGGCGGATGATACCGGTCTGACCGCCTGTTTATCAGCAAAAGCACTGGAAAACCTGGGCGTTAACCTTCAGGCGTTCCCTGCGCTGACGGCGGAAAAAACGGACAGCTGTATTGATATTGCGTCAATCATTCCCGCCTCATCAACCACCTTTGATTTTGAGCATCAGCGGCTGGATATCAGTATCCCGCAAGCCGCCCTGAGGAATAGCGCACGCGGATATATTCCGCCTGAACAATGGGATGAAGGCATTAATGCCCTCCTGCTGAATTATAACTTCACCGGCTCTCGTAGCCGCGATCGGGGGGAGAGCAACTCAACCAGTAAAAGCTATTTCCTCGGGCTTAACAGCGGGTTGAACCTTGGCCCGTGGCGGTTAAGGGATTACTCAAGCTGGAATTATCACAACAGCGATGACTCACGCAGCGACAACTGGCAGCACATTAATACCTATGTTGAACGCGCGGTCATTCCGCTGAAAGGAAGACTGACGCTGGGCGACAGCTACACCCCATCAGACGTATTTGACAGCCTCCCTTTTCGCGGTGCGCAAATCGCCTCTGATGACAATATGCTGCCCGATAGCCTGAAGGGTTTCGCGCCCACGATCCGGGGTATCGCAAAAAGCAATGCTCAGGTAACCATTAAGCAAAATGGCTACACCATTTATCAAAGCTATGTTCCACCGGGTGCATTTGCGATTAGCGACCTGTTTCCCACGTCCTCAAGCGGTGACCTCAGCGTTGAGGTAAAAGAATCTGACGGTAGCATCAACAGCTATTCCGTGCCTTATTCCACCGTTCCCGTACTCCAGCGTGAAGGCCGCGTAAAGTACGCATTAACAGCGGCCGAATACCGCAGCAGCAGCGATCAACAGGATGAGGTTAATTTCGTTCAGGGGTCTCTAATCTGGGGGCTTTCGCATGGCTTCACGCTGTATAGCGGATCGCAGATAACCAACAATTACCACTCGCTGGCATTCGGCACCGGCCTGAATATGGGTGAACTGGGCGCTATCTCTGCGGATGTGACTCACGCGAAGAGCACGCTGGCGGATGACAGCACGCATTCAGGGCAATCGATCCGTTTTCTGTATGCAAAATCCCTTAACGGCCTCGGCACTAACTTTCAGCTGCTGGGCTACCGGTACTCGACCTCGGGATTCTATTCCCTGGATGAAACAGCCTATAAGCAAATGCGCGGCTACACAGGTGACCCCGAGGACAACGATACCGAACAGCAAAATCCCTGGATGGATTATTACAATCTGTACTACACCAAGCGAGGAAAGGTTCAGTTCAACATCTCTCAGCAGCTTGGTCATGCAGGTTCGCTCTTTGTCACGGGCAGCCAACAGACCTACTGGCATACCGATGAAAAAAATACGCTACTCCAGGTAGGCTTTAGCGGGACCATTAAAGATGTGTCCTACAGCCTGTCCTACAACTACAACAAATCACCGGGCATGTCGAAAAGCGACGAGATTTACGCGCTGAATTTGTCGCTGCCATTGAGCCTGTGGCTGCGTCCACAAAACGATGTCAGCCAGAAGCATAACTATGCTTATGCCACCTACAACATCAGCACCGACAAAAAGGGTGAAACCTCGCAAAATGCCGGGATCAACGGCACATTGCTTGAGGATAACAACCTGAGCTACAGCGTTCAGGAAGGGTATTCAAGCCAGGGGACAAAATCACAAGGCTCCAGCAGCCTTGAATACGATAGCGCCTATGGCAATGCGAACGTGGGCTATAACTACAGCGGAAACGGCGACTACCAGCAGGTGAACTACGGTTTGAGCGGCGGCGTCATTGCTCACCGGAACGGCATCACCCTTAGCCAGCCGCTGGGTGATACCAACGTGCTGATTGCCGCTCCGGGCGCGAGTAACGTCAAGGTCGAGAACGAGCCAGGTATTCATACCGACTGGAGAGGCTATGCCGTGGTTCCCTACGCGTCCTCGTATCATCTCAACCGCATGGCACTGGACATCAACTCACTGGCTGACGATATGGATATCGATGATGCCGTAACCAATGTGGTCCCAACCCGTGGCGCGGTTGTGCGTGCAACCTTCAAAGCCCGGCCTGGTACGCGTGCGTTAATGACCTTAACCCATCGGGGCAAACCCGTTCCTTTCGGTGCCATGGTGTCACGTGATGACAATGGCAGCGATACGATTGTGGGTGAAGACGGAGAGGTCTATCTCTCTGGCCTGAGCCCGGCGGGAACGCTGAAAATTCAGTGGGGTGAAGGGTCAGACAAGCAATGTAGCGTGAAGTATCAATTACCTGAAAGTAAACAGCCGCTGCTGCGGTTGAAAACGGAGTGTATATAAATGAAATTATGGATGATTTTATTTTATGTGGTCGGGCTGGCATTCTCACCTTATGGAATAGCCGATATTTGTAAAAATGCTAACGGTGGCATCTCGATTGTTAACTATGATTTGACCACCACGCTGAACACCAATCAGAACATTAAAGGTGGCTCCACAGAGCTGGAAAAAAATCAGGATGTGCAGGTTAACGCCACCTGTCCACCGGGTGAGTGGGAAAAACGCACCTATCGCTCCTATTTGAGCCCTTTTCCGGTCGTCAAAACGGATGGTGAATGGAAATATCTCCAGCTTGACCCGGATTATATTATTGGCGCCATGAAAATAAATGACGCAACCATTGGTGAGTTTTATCCCCCCATTGAGTACGTTCACATGGGCGGCCACGATGAAGTGGATACCGGCGGCGTTTTCCCGGTCAACGATAATGACCTGATCTTTAAATTACAAATTGTCAGGCCTTTTATCGGCACCGTAGTTATCCCGCCAAAATTGATGTTCAATGTGTACGTCACCACGACGAATAACGATCGCCTGACCAATATTGTCTACCAGATTACCTACAGTGGCGTTATTACCGTGCCGCAAAACTGCGTCATTAATGCCGGGCAAACCGTGACGGTGGATCTGGGTTCTCTTTATCACGGTGATTTTACGCGCGCCGGGCAGATGCCGGACAACGCTCAGCCCAAAACCTTTAATGTGCCCATTGAATGTAATGCTGACGTGAACTCGCCGGCACAATTAACCTTGCGCGTTATGGGCACATCGGACCCTCGCTACCCGGAAGCGCTGGCATCGGATAATCCTGATGTTGCCGTCGTGGTTACCAGTGAGCAAGACAACATACTGAAACCGAATGTCTTTTCAAGTAGCGCACCTTTTACGACTGATGAGGCGGGCAAGGCCAACGTGACGCTGAAAGCATATCCTATCAGCACAACGGGCAATTCCCCGGAACTGGGCGTGTTCACCGCTCTGGCCTTGTTACGCGTTGATTTCGCATAAGGATTGGGTGATGAAAAAGCGCTATTTTCTCCTGTTTCTGCTGGCAAATCTGGCGTTGTCCTTACAGACCGCCAGAGCAGATAATGACAGTTTCAATGTTCAGTTTATCGGCACCATCGTGGGGGAGTCCTGCAACGTCGACACAGGCAGCGTTGAGCAGACGGTCGAACTCGGTGACTTTACCGCGGATGATTTCCCGTCGGTTGGCACCACAACGCCGGATACAAAGTTTGATATCACGTTGAAAGGTTGCACCCGCGCCATTAACGGCACCAAAGTTTGGTTTACCGGGAATGTGGATGCGAACAACCCGACATTGCTGGCACTTTCAGATAACGGAAAGGGAACGCCTGGCAGGATGGCAACGGGCCTCGGCGTCGAGCTACTGGATTCCAATCGCACCCCAATACCGATCAATAATACGGAGTCCTCGCTTTATCCGCTGCTGCCTGGGGATAACACGCTCACGTTTTATTTGCACTATAAATCCACGCTGCCCGTCGTGACGTCAGGAAATGCGACTGCCGTTATGTATTTTGACCTGCTTTATCAGTAAGGAATATGAATGAAACCGTTTCTCCGGTTATTTTTCTTCTGCATTATCCTGATGCACCTGGGCAGTGCGAGTACAATGGCGCACGACGGGACCGTTTATATTGTAGGTACCGTAAAAAGCAAAACCTGCATCATATCGCCTGATTCGGAAAATCTTATCGTTCGTATGAGCGACGTCGCCACAGGGCAATTTACGAACCAGAAAAATAATACGCCATGGGAACATTTTGCTATCAATCTTGAAAACTGCGGCGCAGGGTTGAATAACATCAGTACCCATTTTGAAGGCACACCCAATCAGGGCAACGCAGATTTGCTTTCGCTGACAGGCGGTCCGGGTTATGCCAGCGGCGTGGCTATCGGTATTTATAATCCGGACAAAACGCTTATACCGCTGGGCGATGAAAGCCAGCTGTTTACGCTGTCAAATAACCAGCTTACTGCCACCCTTGATTTTTATGCCCGTTATCTTGCTGACGGAGGCGCTGTATCGCCCGGAACAGCCAATGCTGCAGCAACCTTTATTTTGACTTATGCCTGATAACACCGTGATGAAACTGCGCATCCTGATCCCTGTTTTAGCCATCTTAACGTTCATCTCTTTTGCGCATGCAGGCGTCGTGATAGGGGGGACACGCTTCGTCTATCCTGAAAAACAGCACTCCATTACCGTTTCAGTGCGCAATAAATCCACGCTTCCCTGGCTGGTCAGCGCAAAAATTTATGCTGGCGGAAACTGGCCAGGGGCAACCTTTGCCCCACAGGCGACCTCGGCGCTTGTTGCAACGCCCGCGCTTTTTGCACTACAGGGCGGACGCGAAAATAGCATCAGGATTTTTCGTGCCGATGAGGGTTTGCCTGCTGACCGTGAAACGCTTTTCACCCTCAGCATCTCAACCATTCCAGCCAGTAAAACCAGCAGCGACAACGTGCAAATGGCCGTACGTTCAAGCTTCAAAGTGTTCTATCGCCCTGAGGGATTAAACGGCAATCCAGAAAACGCGTATCGGGAAATCCTCTGGTCATATTCAGCAAACCAGCTCGTGGTGAAGAACCCGACCCCCTACTACGTGACGCTCTTCCAGACGCGTATTAACAACAAATCCATTGATAACGCGGGCATCATTGCCCCTTTTAGCCAGCGAACAATGGACGAGTGCCAGAAGGCGCCTCGCTGCGAAATACGCTGGCAAACCATAAACGACTATGGCCGGGTTATGCCGCCCGTGGTTAACATCCTTAATCTGAAATGAGTACCCATCATGTTTTTCATAAAGCACCCCTTCCTCGTTCTGACCGTTTTCGTCACACTGACCGCACCGGCGCTGAGCCAGGCCGCTGAGTTTACCGCTGAGCAGAAGACGGAAATCGGCAAAATCGCCGAGGATTACTTTACCGCCCATCCGGAAAAAATGGGTGAAGCGATATCTATCTACCTGGCTAATCATCCTGAGTTTCTGGTTGCCGCGAGCGAAAACCTACGCCAAAGCCAGCAAGCGGCCGCACAAAAAATGAAAGAGATGCAGGACGCAGCCAAAAAAGCGCAGTAAAGCAAAATCAAAAGCCGGGCGGCCTACGCTCATCCGGCCTACAAAACCATTCCACCTTTTCCCCAAAAGCCCGGTAAGCGCAGCGCCACCGGGCAAGACCATTACTCCGGCAATAACCCGACAAAGCTGCGTTTTTTGCGTGGCTCCGACATCAGCTCCTCCAGCTTATCCACGCACGCGAGATAGTGCGGGGTTTGCTTATGCGCCAGCACCGCCTCTTCGTCTTTATAGGCTTCGTAGATAAAGAACCGGGTTTTCACCCTCGGGTCCTGCAATACGTCAAAACGCAGGTTCCCCGGCTCCTGGATTGCGCCCTCGTGGTTGGCGCGAAACACCTCCAGAAACTCGTCCACCCGCTCGGGCTTAATGTTGATCTCTACCAGCGTCACGTTCATTTTGCTTCTCCCTGTTTCTCTTCCTGCCAGAACTGGAACGCATCACGGGCATTCCAGCTATCGTGCACCACTTTCTTCACCGCCTTCAGCATGGCGAGCGGCGCGCTGGACTGGAAGATGTTGCGCCCCATGTCCACGCCGGACGCGCCCTGGTCTATCGCGCGCCAGCACATCTCCAGCGCCTCGTGCTCCGGCAGCTTTTTGCCCCCCGCGATAACGATCGGCACCGGGCAGCTGGCGGTCACTTTTTCAAAACCCTCATCCACGTAGTAGGTTTTGACGAACTGCGCCCCCATTTCGGCGGCGATGCGGCTGGCGAGAGAGAAATAGCGCGCGTCGCGCGCCATCTCTTTCCCCACGCCCGTTACCGCCAGCGTCGGCATGCCGTAGCGCGCCCCTGCATCGACAAGCTTGATGATGTTGTTGATCGACTGATGCTCAAACTCGCTTCCGATGTACACCTGCGCCGCCACCGCGCAGACGTTCAGGCGCAGGGCGTCTTCCATCGCCACCGCCACGCACTCGTTGGAAAGTTCACCCAGAATCGAGTTACCGCCGGAGGCGCGCAGCACCACCGGTTTGTTCGTCGCGGCGGGCACCTGGCTCCTGAGGATGCCGCGGGTACACATCAGCACGTCGGTTTCACCAAACAGCGGCGCGATAGAGAGGTCGATACGCTCAAGGCCGGTAGTCGGCCCCTGAAAGTAGCCGTGGTCAAAGGCCAGCATCACCGTGCGGTTGCTCTGCGGGTTGAAGATGCGCGCCAGCCGCGACTGCATGCCCCAGTCCAGCGAGCCGCAGCCCTTCAGGGTGAACGGCACATTTTGCTGCGGCGTGCCGATGCCAAAATCCTTGCCGTCTTTGATGTCGTCTAAATCAGCCATTTGCTCCCCCGTCAGAAATCGTATTTGCTGATGTTCTCTTTGGTGAACACCACGCGTTCCGGCAGCAGCACGATGCCGTTGCCCTTCGCCTCATACTGGTAGCCCTGCACGCTGTTCGGCTCGACCTTCAGCGTCCCGATATTTTTCACGTCTACGCTGTCGCCGACGTTAAGATCGCCTTTTTTCAGCAAACGATCGGCGACATTGACCGCAATTTTGCCCTGTTGCACCACGTCCCACAGGCCGAAGGCCTTCACCGTGCCGCGCTCAACGTACGGGCGCATCACGTTCGGCGTGCTGAACCCGACAATCGCCACGCCTTCCCGCTTCAGGTTTTCTGCCGCCTGCGCGGCAGCAGGAAGCGCGTTGGCGTCCGGGGCGACGATCGCATCCAGATCCGGATAGGCTTTTAAGATCCCTTCGGCGGTCTGCAACGATTTGGTGGCGTCGTTATAGCCAAACTGGGTGGTGACGATCTGCCACTGGGGATGGTCTTTCTCGATTTTGGCCTTCGCCTCTTTCACCCACTGGTTCTGATCGGTAACGGTCGGGCTGGAGTAGAAGAACGCCACTTTCGCGTTCGGTTTGGTGACCTGCTTGCCCGCCATCTCCACCAGCAGGCCGCCCAGCTGTTCCGGCGTGCCCTGGTTGATGTAGATGCTGCGGCACTCCGGTTTGGTGTCGGAATCCCAGGTCAGGACCTTGACGCCGCGCTGCATCGCGCGCTTCAGCGCCGGACACAACCCATCCGGCGACACGGCGGAGACGATAATGGCGTTATAGCCCTGGTTGACGAAGTTATTGATGAGCTGCACCTGGCCGGAGACGCTCGGCTCGGTTGGGCCGTCGTAGGTCACGTCCACGCCAAGATCTTTCCCCGCCTCTTTCGCACCGTTGCCGCCGCTGGTGAAGAATCCCACGCCCACCAGCTTCGGGATAAAGGCAATGCGGTCCGCCGCCTGCGCCGAAGCGAAGCTGAGGGCCATTGCCAGGACGAGCAGTTTTGTTTTCATCTTACGCTCCGGATAGTTTTCTAAAGAGAGATCGCACCCATTCGCGGTGCAGACTCAGCGAACGCCCCATCACCACCACAACCAGCAGCGCCCCCGACAGCGCGCTCGACACCTGGTTGGGGATGCCGACCATCTGTAAACCCTGTTGCAGATACCCCACCAGCAGCGCCGCCAGCGCCGTACCGACAACCGAACCTGACCCGCCGTAGATATTGGCTCCGCCGAGCACGGCGGCGGTGAGCGCAGGCATTAATAGATCGCGCCCCAGATCCGAACGCGCGGAGCCGAAATAGGAGACCATCACCAGCGCGGCAATCGCCGAGGCCACGCCCACCAGGCCGTACAGCACGTAGGGCATGCCGTTCACCGGCAGCGCCGCATAGCGCGCCGCGCGCGGGTTCTGCCCAATAAGGAACAGATGACGGCCAAAGCGCCCGCGGTGGGTAATGAGCCAGAAGAAGACGGTGATTACCGCGAACAAGACCAATGGGATCGGCAGACCCAACACCGTGAGGTTAGCGAACGCCGTGAAGCTGTCCGGGAAGCCGCCGATGCCCTCGTAGCCCGTCGCGCCCGCCATGCCGGAGAGCAGCAGCGCGCCGCCACCGTAGAGGTAGAGCGTGCCGAGGGTAATGACCAGCGGGCTGATGCCGGTGTAGTGGATCAGCGCCGCATTCACCAGCCCGCACAGCAGACCCAGCAGCAGCGTAAGCGGAACAGCGACCGCCATCGGCCACCCGGCCTGCATCATCACCCCCAGCGCAATCGCGCACAGGCCGATGGTCGAGCCGAGGGAGATGTCGATCCCGCCGCTGACGATCACCAGCGTCAGCGGCAGCGCCACAATGCCGATGCAGATGAAGTCGCTGGTGCTGAACAGCAGCATGTTGACGTCGAGCATGCGCGGGTTGATGGCGCCAAAGAACAGGATCTCCAGCACCAGCAAAATGAGCAGCGCGCTTTCCCAGTTAAGCCTCATTTACGCCACCTCTTTTTTACGTTTGGGAAAGGGGGTGACGTGCTTTCCCCCTCTGTTGCCCGGCTGGAAACGACCGTACTTCAGCGCCCGCTGATGCCGCGCCAGCGCCTGACGCAGACGCCCGTCGAGCACCAGCACGCCCAGCAGCACCAGCCCGGCGATAAAGTCGTTCCACCAGGCCGGAAGCCTGAACAGCACCAGCACGGTGTCGATTTGCGTCAGGAAGAACGCACCGAGCAGCGCGCCGATCAGCGTGCCCGTTCCGCCCAGCAGTGAAATGCCCCCCAGTACGCAGGCGGCGATGGCCTTCATCTCCAGCCCGCTGCCGGTCTGGTTGGGCACGAAGCCAATCTGTGCGGCAAAGACAATCCCGGCGCAGGCCGCCAGCATGCCGTTGAGGGTAAAGGCGATCATGCGGGTGCGATTCACCGCCACGCCCAGCTGGCGCGCGGCGGCGAGGTTATCCCCCACCGCGTAGAAATCACGCCCGAACGCGGTGCGCGACAGCGTCCACGCGCCGGTGACCACGATAATCAACACCACCATGCCAAGGGGCGACACGCCGATGGCCGCAGGCTCAGAGAGGGATTTCAACCCCGGCGGCAGCCCTTCAATCCACTTTCCGCCCGTCCAGAGCAGCATCGCTCCACGGTACAGCCCCAGCGTGCCGAGGGTGGCGACAATCGCCGGGATGCGTAATCCCACCACCAGAAAACCGTTGAATGCCCCCGCCAGCGCGCCAACTGACAGCGCGAAGAGAATGGAAAGGGGCAGGCTGTAGCCACTGTTCAGCGCCACGCCGACGGCGATGGCGGACAGCCCGACGGTCGACCCCACGGAGACGTCGATATTGCGGGTCAGCATCACCAGCGCCGCGCCGATCGCCAGCAGGATCAGGATCTGCGAGCTGGCGAAGATCATCCCCAGCGTCTGCAAACTCAGGTACGACGGATTGAGCGCCACCAGCACGGCGAACAGCGCCAGTATGGCGAGAAACGCGCTCAGCTCGCGGTTTTTCAGTAAGATCTTCATGATTGCCCTCCAAACGCCAGCGCCATCATGCGATCGAGGCTGACGGCATGGCGCGGCAGCTCGCCGCTGAGTACGCCCTGATGCATCACCAGCACGCGATCGGCAAGGCCCGGAAACTCATCGAGATCGCTTGAGATCATCAGCACCGCCACGTTCTGCGCCGCCACGCTTTTGATAAGCTGGTAGATATCGGCGCGCGCCGAGACGTCCACGCCGCGCGTCGGTTCATCGACGATCAGCAGTAACGGGTTGGCCTCCAGACAGCGTGCCAGCAGCACCTTCTGCTGGTTGCCGCCGGAGAGCGTGCGCACGGTTTGATCCGCATGGTTGAGCTTGATCCCCAGCGCCCGGTGATAGCGCTCCACCACCGCGGACTCTCTTTTCCGCTGCTGCCAGAGCGACGGCTCGTTCAGCGCCACGGTGTTCCAGCGGATCGGCGCGTCGAGGAACAGGCCGGACACCTGCCTGTCTTCCGGCAGGTAGACCAGGCCTTTGTCCAGACGTGAACTTACCGGTGCGGCGGTGATGTCCTGATTCTCCAGCCAGACGCGCCCCCCGCGCACAGGCCGCAGGCCATAGAGCGTTTCGGCAAACTCGGTGCGCCCGGAGCCTACCAACCCGGCCAGGCCGACGATCTCCCCGGCGTAGATCTCAAGGCTGAGATCGATAAACCCTTCCCCGGTAAGATCCTCCACCCGCAGCACCGGAAAGTCCTGCGGCTGGGTGCGACGATTGCCCGGCAGCGCCAGCCACAGCTTTTGCGTATCGCTGAGGGATTTCTCGCGGCTTACCGGCGTCATGGCGGCGATCAGGGCGTTATCGTCGAACTGCGCGGCTTCACCGCTGAGCACCACCGCGCCGTCGCGCATCACCGAGACGTGGCTCGACAGCATGCGAATTTCCGGCAGCTTGTGCGAGATAAAAACGATCCCGACGCCGAGCGCCTGCAGGGCGCGGATCTGACGAAACAGCCGTTCGGTTTCGCCCGGCGTGAGGGAGGCCGTGGGCTCGTCGAGCATCAGGATCCTGGCGTTGCGCATTAATCCGCGCAGGATCTCTACCATCTGCTGATCCGCCACTTCCAGGGTGCTGGCGGCGGCGTCGAGGTTCAGCCGGCACTGCAGCTGCTCAAGTTTCTCCGCCAGCCGCTTTTCCCGATCGCGTTCGCGCGGCAGGCGGAACAGGATGTTTTCCCGCACCGTCAGGTTGGGGAACAGCAGCGGCTCCTGCGGCACGAGGTAAATGCCGAGCGTGTGCGCCTGCACGGGCGTCAGCCGCGCATATGACTGCCCCTCGACGGAAAGTTCACCCTCATCCGGCGTCTCGACTCCGGCGATGATCTTCATCAGCGTCGATTTTCCCGCGCCGTTCCCGCCCATCAGCGCGTGCACCTGGCCCGCAAGCAGCGTGAAATCAATGCCTTTTAGAACCGGCACGCCTGAGAACTGCTTGCTGATATTCCGCGCGTCGAGAAGTGGTATCATCATCGCTCCGCTATTGAACAAATGATTTTTAGATTTAATAATGTTCAAAAGCGTAGACGGTGAACTATATTTACAACCGTGCAGGGATCACAGTTTTATCGATTGGGATTCAGATAAACCAGAAACGATCGAAATGATCCGTTTTGTCGCGTGGCTCACACTTTCCCTCCGCGTCATCACGAACATATGATCTAAATTTTTATAAGAGTTCAACTATGAGCGATAAACGCACTGCGGAAGAAGGACGGTTTGCCGGGCTGGCGCTGGCGGAAGAGGAGCTGGTGGCGCGCGTGGCCTGGTGCTACTACCACGACGGGCTGACCCAGAACGATATCGGCGAGCGGCTCGGGCTGCCGCGATTAAAAATCTCCCGCCTGCTGGAGAAAGGCCGCCAGTCCGGGGTGATCCGCGTGCAGATTAACTCCCGGTACGAGGGCTGCCTGTCGCTGGAAACCGAGCTGCAGCAGCGCTTTGGCCTGAAGCTGGTGCGCGTGATGCCTGCCCTAAATACGCCGCCGATGAACGTGCGGTTAGGCATTGGCGCGGCGCAGTCGCTGATGGGCGTGCTGGAACCCGGCCAGCTGCTGGCGGTGGGGTTCGGTGAAACCACCATGAGCAGCCTGCAGCACCTGAGCGGCTTTATCAGCTCGCAGCAGATCCGCCTCGTGACGCTCTCCGGCGGCGTCGGGCCGTACATGACCGGTATCGGCCAGCTGGACGCGGCCTGCAGCGTCAGCATGATCCCCGCCCCGCTTCGCGTGTCTTCCGCCGAAGTGGCCGGGATCTTAAAACGCGAGACCAGCGTGCGGGACGTGATCCTCGCCGCCACCGCAGCCGACGTGGCGGTAGTTGGTATTGGTTCAGTAAACCAGCGCCGTGACGCCACGATCCTGCGCTCCGGCTATATCAGCGAAGGTGAACAGCTGATGTACGCCCGCAAAGGGGCGGTCGGCGACATTCTCGGCTATTTCCTCAATGCCGAAGGGGAGTGCGTTGAGGAGCTGGAGATCCACAAAGAATTACTCGGCGTCTCGCTTGATGAGCTGGCGCAGCTGCCCACCATCGTTGGCGTGGCCGGCGGGGAAGAGAAAGCCGATGCGATTTATGCCGCACTGAAGGGTCGCCGTATCAATGGCCTGGTGACGGAAGAGACGACAGCCCGCGCGGTGCTGGCTCTGGCCAAATAAGAGCCCGCCCTGCGCTAACAGCGAGGCAAGCTCATGAGTTACCTTTTAGCGTTAGATGCAGGGACCGGCAGCGTTCGCGCCGTGATTTTCGATTTGCAGGGCAACCAGATTGCCGTCGGCCAGGCCGAGTGGAAGCACCTGAGCGTGGAGAACGTGCCGGGCTCGATGGAGTTCGACCTCGACACCAACTGGCAGCTGGCCTGCCGGTGCATTCATCAGGCGCTGGAGCGTGCGCGCCTGAGCGCGGCAGATATTCAGTCCGTCGCCTGCTGTTCGATGCGCGAAGGGATCGTGCTGTACGACCGTAACGGCGAGGCCATCTGGGCCTGCGCCAACGTCGACGCCCGCGCCAGCCGCGAGGTGGCCGAACTCAAAGAGATCCACGATGACCGTTTTGAATCCGAAGTGTATGAGGTCTCCGGCCAGACGCTGGCGCTGAGCGCCATGCCGCGCCTGCTGTGGCTGGCGCACCACCGTCCGGATATTTACCGCAGGGCCGCGACTATCACCATGATCAGCGACTGGCTGGCGGCGAAGCTCTCCGGCGAGCTGGCGGTCGACCCGTCGAACGCGGGCACCACCGGCATGCTGGATCTCTTCTCCCGCGACTGGCGTCCGGCGCTTCTCGACATGGCCGGGCTGCGCGCCGATATCCTCTCCCCGGTGAAAGAGACCGGCACCGTACTGGGTGCTATAACCCGGGAGGCCGCGCAGCAGAGCGGCCTGCGCGAAGGCACGCCGGTAGTGATGGGCGGCGGCGACGTGCAGCTGGGCTGTCTGGGGCTGGGCGTGGTCCGCGCTGGACAAACGGCGGTGCTGGGCGGCACCTTCTGGCAGCAGGTGGTCAATCTGCCGCAGGTACGCACCGACCCCGACATGAACATCCGCGTGAATCCGCACGTCATCCCCGGCATGGTCCAGGCGGAGTCGATCAGCTTCTTTACCGGGCTGACCATGCGCTGGTTCCGCGACGCCTTCTGCGCGGAGGAAAAGCTGATTGCCGAGCGGATGGGGATGGACACCTATTCCCTGCTGGAAGAGATGGCCAGCCGGGTGCCGGCGGGCTCCCACGGGGTAATGCCAATCTTCTCCGACGCCATGCATTTCAAGCAGTGGTACCACGCCGCGCCGTCGTTTATTAACCTCTCCATCGACCCGGAAAAATGCAATAAAGCGACGCTGTTCCGCGCCCTGGAAGAGAACGCGGCGATTGTTTCGGCCTGCAACCTGGCGCAGATTTCACGCTTTTCCGGCGTGACGTTTGAGAGCCTGGTGTTTGCGGGCGGCGGGTCAAAAGGTGCCCTGTGGAGCCAGATTTTAAGCGACGTCACGGGCCTGCCGGTGCGCGTGCCGGAAGTCAAAGAGGCAACGGCGCTGGGCTGCGCGATTGCCGCGGGTACGGGCGCGGGGCTGTTTGCGGATATGGCCTCGACGGGCGAGCGGCTGGTGAAATGGAGCCGCGAGTTCACGCCAAACCCGGCGCACCGCGAGCTGTACGACAGCATGATGCAGAAATGGCAGGCGGTATATGCGGACCAGCTCGGGCTGGTGGACAGCGGACTGACCACGTCGATGTGGCAGGCGCCGGGGCTGGTGCGGGCAGCGGCGCCGTAAATAACGCCGGATAGCGCTACGCTTATCTGTCCTGGGGTTTTGTAGCCCCGGTAAGCGCAGCGCCACCGGGGAAGTTCTTTGAGATCTATCACAATCATTCGATCCCGCTTTTACCTTTCCGCTGCCGCTGGCTAAATTAGTAACTCATCCGACCACATAACAATAATTTTCCACTGGAAGAGACTATGAGCCGCTACCCGTCGTTATTCGCCCCTCTCGATCTGGGGTTCACCACACTCAAAAACCGCGTGTTGATGGGCTCGATGCACACCGGGCTCGAGGAACATCCTGACGGGGCCGAGCGTCTGGCGGCTTTCTATGCCGAGCGCGCGCGCCACGGGGTGGCGCTGATTGTCACCGGCGGCGTGGCCCCTTCCCCTTCCGGCGTCGGCATGGAGGGCGGTGCGGTGCTGAACGATGCAGCACAGCTGCCGCATCACCGCATTGTGACCGACGCGGTACACAACGAGGGCGGTAAAATCGCCCTGCAAATTCTGCACACCGGACGCTACAGCTATCAGCCGAATCTGGTTGCGCCATCGGCCATTCAGGCGCCGATTAACCGCTTCACTCCGCATGCTCTGAGCCACGACGAGATCCTGGCGCTGATTGACGACTTCGCCCGCTGCGCCGCGCTGGCGCGTGAAGCGGGCTATGACGGCGTTGAGGTGATGGGCTCCGAAGGCTACCTGATTAACGAGTTCCTCGCCGCCCGCACCAACCAGCGCGACGACGAATGGGGCGGCGACTATGCCCGCCGGATGCGCTTTGCCGTGGAGGTGGTGCGCGCGGTACGTGAACGTGCGGGTGCGGACTTTATCATCATCTTCCGCCTGTCGATGCTCGACCTGGTGGAGGGCGGCGGGACGTTTGACGAAACCGTGCAGCTGGCGCAGGCGATAGAAGCCGCGGGGGCCACCATTATCAACACCGGCATCGGCTGGCACGAGGCGCGCATCCCGACCATCGCCACGCCGGTGCCGCGCGCGGCGTTCAGCTGGGTAACGCGCAGGCTGAAAGGCAAAGTGTCCGTTCCGCTGGTCACCACCAACCGCATTAACGATCCGCAGGTGGCGGACGATGTGATTTCGCGCGGCGATGCCGACATGGTCTCTATGGCGCGCCCGTTCCTGGCCGATGCCGAGCTGCTGTCCAAAGCGCAAAGCGGCCGTGCGGATGAGATCAACACCTGCATCGGCTGTAATCAGGCCTGTCTGGATCAGATCTTCGTCGGGAAGGTCACCTCCTGCCTGGTTAACCCCCGCGCCTGCCATGAAACCAAAATGCCGATCGTTCCGGCGGTCAATAAAAAACGCCTGGCCGTCGTGGGCGCTGGCCCGGCAGGCCTGGCGTTTGCGGTCAATGCCGCCTCGCGCGGGCACGGCGTGACGCTGTTTGATGCGTTGGGAGAGATTGGCGGGCAGTTTAATATCGCCAAACAGATCCCCGGCAAAGAGGAGTTCTACGAAACGCTGCGCTACTACCGCCGGATGATCGAGCTGACGGGCGTCGAGCTGCGGCTTAACCAGTTTGTCCACGCGGCGGATCTGACTGATTTCGATGAGGTGATCCTGGCGAGCGGGATCGTACCGCGCACGCCTGCGATCGAGGGTATCGATCATCCAAAAGTGCTGAGCTATCTCGACGTGCTGCGTGACAAAGCGCCGGTTGGCGAGAAGGTGGCGATTATCGGCTGCGGCGGGATCGGTTTTGACACCGCGATGTATTTGAGCCAGCCGGGCGAAGCCACCAGCCAGAACATTGCCGAATTCTGCGTGGAATGGGGTATCGACACCAGCCTCAGCCAGTCCGGCGGCCTGCGACCCGAAGGGCCACAGCTGCCGAAAAGCCCGCGCCAGATCGTGATGCTGCAGCGTAAAGCCAGCAAACCGGGCGAAGGGCTGGGGAAAACCACCGGCTGGATCCACCGCGCCACCCTGCTCTCGCGCGGGGTGAAGATGATCCCGGCGGTGAGCTACCAGAAGATCGACGACGACGGGCTGCACGTCACGATCGGCGGCGAGCCGCAGCTGCTGCGCGTGGATCATGTGATTTTGTGTGCCGGGCAGGATCCGAAGCGGGATCTGGCGGATCCGCTGCGCGAGGCCGGTAAAACGGTGCATCTGATCGGCGGGTGCGACGTGGCGATGGAGCTGGATGCGCGGCGCGCGATTGCGCAGGGGACAAAATTAGCTCTGATGATCTAGAACATTGCCGGGCGGCGCTGCGCTTGCCCGGCCTACGGGTCCGAGGCCATTGTAGGCCCGGTAAGCGCAGCGCCACCGGGCAAAACAATCTTACCGACGACGTCCCAGCTTCACCGCCTTCAGCACCACGAACTTGTTATTGGTCGCAATGGTCACGCAGTTACCGAAAATCTTCTTCAGCTTGTGGAAGTAGTCCAGGTGGCGGTTCGCCACGATGTACAGCTCGCCGTTAATCTTCAGGCAGCGGCGCGCGTGGTGGAACATCTCCCAGGCGACGTTATCCGTCAGGGCGTGCTTCTGGTGGAACGGCGGGTTACAGAACACGGCGTTGAAGCGGAACGGCTCTACGCCCGACAGCGCGTTGTTGATCATAAACTCGCAGCGGTCCAGCGCGTCCGGCATATTGGTTTCCACGTTCAGACGGCTGGAGGCCACCGCCATCGGCGATTCGTCGCTGAACACCACGCTGGCCTCCGGGTTCTTCGCCAGCAGCGTCAGGCCAATCACGCCGTTGCCGCAGCCCAGATCGACAATTTCCCCTTCCAGATTTTCCGGCAGGTGTTCCATAAAGAAGCGCGCGCCGATATCCAGACCGGTGCGGGAGAAGACGTTCGCGTGGTTATGGATGGTCCAGTCTGTCCCTTCCAGCTTCCAGCTCAGCGTTTCTGGCGCGTCGGCCAGCTCAGGGGCGGCGAACGTACAGTTGATCAGGCGCGCTTTTTTCCAGGCCAGCGTGGTGGTGGTCGGGCCAAGGACCTTCTCAAACAGCTCCAGCGTCGAAGTATGAATATCGCGCGCTTTGGCACCCGCGATGATGCGGGTTTCTGGCGTGACGACCTTACGCAGCGCGCGCAGCTGCTGCTCCAGCAGCGCCATGGTTTTTGGCACTTTGATGAGCACCACGCCCGGCGCCTGCGGGTAGTCCGCGGTGCTGTCGAGGAACTTCACGCTGGATTCGTCGATGTCGTTATGGCGCAGGTTTTCACGCGTCGCCAGCTCGCTTAAGTAGGAATCGCCGATGCTGTACGGCGTGTGCTCCGCCAGGGCGCAGCCCAGCGCGCCGAAGGCGTCATTCAGGATCAAAACCGGGCCGCGGATTTCAGTCTCATCCAACTGCTGCAGCAGATATTCATCCGCCGCTTCCCACGCCTGAAGCGGGTTAACGTCGTCCGTTTCCGGGAAACGTTTAAGGTTGAGTGAACGGAAACCGTTGTCTAAGTGGCTCATCGGCCCTCCTGAATGGTAAAATTTGGCGTATCCCTGAAAAGGGTGCGTGAGTATACCCGTTTTATTGTCGATTTGGGGCGTTGATGAACCAACTTACTTATCTCCAGGGCTACCCGGAGCATTTACTTTCTCAGGTTCGCAGCCTGATTGCCGAGCAGAAGCTCGGCGCGGTGCTGGAAAAACGCTACCCCGGCACCCACGATTTCGCGACCGATAAAGCCCTCTGGCAGTATACGCAGGATCTGAAAAACCGGTATCTGAAGAGCGCGCCGCCGATCAACAAGGTGATGTACGACAACAAGATCCACGTGCTGAAAAACGCGCTCGGCCTGCACACCGCCGTCTCCCGCGTGCAGGGCGGCAAGCTGAAGGCCAAGGCGGAGATCCGCGTCGCGACGGTTTTTCGCAACGCGCCGGAAGCCTTTCTGCGGATGATTGTGGTGCACGAGCTCGCACACCTGAAAGAGAAAGAGCACGACAAAGCGTTCTATTCTCTGTGCTGCCATATGGAGCCGCAGTACCACCAGCTGGAGTTTGATACCCGGCTGTGGCTTACGCATTTATCGTTAAAAGGTAATGCGGAATAGCGCACGCGAATTGTCATGATGACGTGCTACAGTGGCTAAAAGTTCCCCGCTACGGAGTACGTAAACGTTTATGATACGTTTCGCAGTCATTGGAACGAACTGGATCACGCGCCAGTTCGTCGACGCCGCCCACGAAACCGGCAAACTGAAACTTACCGCAGTCTATTCCCGCAGCCTTGAGCAGGCGCAGAGTTTTGCCAACGATTACCTGGTCGAGCATCTCTTCACCTCGCTTGATGACATGGCGCAAAGCGACGCCATTGACGCGGTCTATATCGCCAGCCCGAACGCCCTGCACTTCCCGCAAACGAAGCTGTTCCTCAGCCATAAAAAGCATGTGATTTGCGAGAAGCCGCTGGCGTCGAACATCGAAGAAGTGGAAGCCGCCATCGCGCTTGCCCGCGAAAACCAGGTGGTGCTGTTCGAAGCGTTCAAAACCGCCAGCCTGCCGAACTTCCTGCTGCTGCAGCAGTCCCTGCCGAAGGTGGGCAAAGTACGCAAAGCGTTTATCAACTACTGCCAGTACTCGTCGCGCTACCAGCGCTATCTCGACGGCGAGAACCCGAACACCTTTAACCCGGCCTTCTCGAACGGCTCGATTATGGATATCGGTTTCTACTGCCTGGCCTCTGCCGTGGCCCTGTGGGGCGAGCCGCACGGCGTCACGGCCACCGCCAGCCTGCTGGAGAGCGGCGTGGATGCGCACGGTGTCGCGGTGCTGGATTACGGTGATTTCAGCGTGACGCTGCAGCACTCCAAGGTGAGCGATTCTGTCCTGCCGAGCGAAATTCAGGGCGAAGCGGGCTCGCTGGTTATCGAGAAGATCTCCGAGTGCCAGAAGGTGAGCTTTGTCCCGCGCGGCGGCAAAGCGCAGGAGCTGACGCAGCCTCAGCATATTAACACTATGCTCTATGAGGCAGAGGTCTTCGCCCGTCTGGTGGAAGACAACGAAGTGAATCACCCAGGCCTTGCGGTGAGCCGCACCACGGCGAAGCTGCAAACGGAGATCCGCCGTCAGACCGGCGTGGTATTCCCGGCAGACGGCGTGAGCGCGGAAGTTATCGCGTAAAGCTGTGTAATGAAACGGCGCAGACCATTGACGAAACCGATGGTCTGACATATTTTGTTACCTGCAAAGGGGAGTAACTTCTTCGCCGGTGGATCGTCATTACGATGCGTGCAATACCGCATCCGGTCGCCGGGCAACCCTCGTGGTTGTAAGTGAGACCTTGCCGGAAGGCGAGGTCTATGCATAAAAAGCTAACGGCTATCGTCTTCTGACCATGGCCGTTTTTGTTTTTTATGTGTAAGGAAAATAGTATGCATTCTGTCGGCACTCCAATGTTGTGGGGCGGATTCGCGGTTGTCGTGCTCATCATGCTGGCGATCGACCTCTTTTTGCAGGGCCGTCGCGGCGCGCACGGCATGACCATGAAACAGGCCGCCGTCTGGTCGCTGGTCTGGGTTACTCTCTCCCTGCTCTTCTGCGCCGCCTTCTGGTGGTATCTGGCCTCGACCGAAGGCCGCGCGGTGGCCGATCCTCAGGCGCTCGCCTTCCTCACTGGCTATCTGATTGAAAAAGCCCTGGCGGTTGATAACGTCTTCGTCTGGCTGATGCTGTTCAGCTACTTCGCCGTGCCTGCGGCTCTGCAGCGTCGCGTGCTGGTGTACGGCGTGCTGGGTGCAATTATCCTGCGTACCATCATGATCTTCGCTGGCAGCTGGCTGATTACCCAGTTCGAGTGGCTGCTGTACGTCTTCGGCGCGTTCCTGCTGTTCACCGGGGTCAAAATGGCGCTGGCGAAAGAGGACGGCTCCGCGATTGGCGATCGCCCGCTGGTGAAGTGGATCCGCGGCCATCTGCGCATGACCGACAAGATCGAGAGCGAGCACTTCTTCGTGCGCAAGAACGGCCTGCTGTTTGCCACCCCGCTGCTGCTGGTGCTGATTCTGGTTGAGCTGAGCGACGTGATTTTCGCCGTGGACAGCATTCCGGCCATTTTCGCGGTGACCACCGACCCGTTCATCGTTCTGACCTCTAACCTGTTCGCCATCCTCGGCCTGCGCGCGATGTACTTCCTGCTGGCGGGCGCGGCGGAGCGCTTCTCCATGCTGAAGTACGGCCTGTCGGTGATCCTGGTGTTTATCGGTATCAAGATGCTGATCGTCGATTTCTACCATATCCCGATCGCCATTTCGCTCGGCGTGGTGTTTGGCATTCTGATCGTGACGCTGATTATCAATACCTGGGTTAACCGCCAGCACGATAAGAAGCAGCAGGCTTAATGCGTTTTGCCCGGTGGCGCTGGGCTTACCGGGCCTACAACGTCACCCCGTAGGCCGGGTAAGCGCAGCGCCACCCGGCACTTTCGTTAATCAATAGTTAAAAAACATGACGCAACACGTAAAATCCAGCATTTTACGCTTCCCTCCTTTCGCGCATTCCCTATACTCGACCAGGCAAACATTTACTTACATCCGGACATAAATGTGACTAAGAGCACATTCGGAATGGAACGCAATTTCACTCAGGAATAATGTATGAGCACACAATCGACGGGTCTTTTTGCGCGCCTGGCGCAGGGAAGTCTGGTTAAACAAATTCTGGTAGGACTGGTGCTGGGTATTCTGCTGGCCATGGTGTCAAAACCTGCTGCGGAGGCCACGGGGCTGCTCGGGACGCTGTTTGTGGGCGCCCTGAAAGCCGTCGCGCCGGTACTGGTTCTGATGCTGGTCATGGCATCGATTGCCAACCACCAGCACGGACAAAAAACCAACATTCGCCCTATTCTGTTCCTGTATCTTCTGGGAACCTTCTCTGCAGCCTTAACGGCCGTGGTGTTTAGCTTCCTGTTCCCGTCCACGCTGCACCTGACCAGCGCGGCCGGTGATATCACGCCGCCGTCCGGCATTGTGGAAGTCCTTCGCGGTCTGCTGATGAGCATGGTCTCTAACCCCATCACCGCGCTGATGAGCGGAAACTACATTGGCATCCTGGTCTGGGCGATTGGTCTGGGCTTCGCGCTGCGTCACGGCAACGAGACCACGAAAAACCTGGTCAACGATTTGTCCAACGCTGTCACCTTTATGGTGAAGCTGGTGATTCGCTTTGCGCCAATCGGTATTTTCGGCCTGGTCTCCTCCACGCTGGCAACCACCGGTTTTGACGCGCTGTGGGGCTACGCGCAACTGCTGGTTGTGCTGGTCGGCTGTATGCTGCTGGTGGCGCTGGTGATCAACCCGCTGCTGGTGTTCTGGCAGATCCGCCGCAACCCGTATCCGCTGGTGCTGACCTGCCTGCGCGAGAGCGGCGTGTATGCCTTCTTCACCCGCAGCTCTGCGGCGAACATACCGGTGAACATGGCGCTGGCGGAGAAGCTGAACCTGGATCGCGATACCTATTCCGTGTCGATCCCACTGGGTGCGACCGTGAACATGGCGGGTGCGGCGATTACGATCACTGTACTGACCCTGGCGGCGGTGCATACGCTGGGTATTCCGGTGGATCTGCCAACCGCGCTGCTGCTGAGCGTGGTGGCATCGCTGTGCGCCTGCGGCGCATCCGGCGTGGCGGGCGGTTCGCTGCTGCTGATCCCGCTGGCGTGTAATATGTTCGGCATCCCGAACGAAATCGCCATGCAGGTGGTTGCCGTCGGCTTTATCATCGGCGTGCTGCAGGACTCCTGCGAAACCGCGCTGAACTCCTCTACCGACGTGCTGTTTACCGCGGCGGCCTGTCAGGCGGAAGACGCGCGTTTAGCGAAGAACGCCCTCCGCAGTTAAAAAGAAAAGCCCGGTGGCGGCTACGCCTTACCGGGCCTACAGGGTTTAGTAGGTCGGGTAAGCGCTAGCGCCACCCGACAAAGTACTTACAGCGTCACACCGCTCTTAAAGATTGCCAGCTCGCGGAAATCGTTCTTCTCGTTGCAGGTCTGCTTGCCGCTGGCAATTTCCACAATCGCATCCACGAATTCCGTCAGCAGCTGCGGCATCGCCTTGCCGTGGATAAGCTGCCCGGCATCAAAGTCAATCCAGTGTTTTTTCTTCGCCGCCAGCTCGCTGTTGGTGGCGATTTTCACCGTCGGCACAAAACCGCCGTACGGCGTGCCGCGACCGGTGCTGAACAGCACCATATGGCAGCCGGCTCCCGCCAGCGCGCTGGTGGCGACCGCATCGTTACCGGGCGCGCTCAGCAGGTTCAGACCGTGCGTTTTCAGGCGCTCGCCGTAGCGCAGAACGTCAACCACCTGGCTCGCGCCTGCTTTCTGGGTGCAGCCGAGGGATTTCTCTTCCAGCGTGGTGATCCCCCCCGCTTTGTTACCCGGCGACGGGTTCTCATAAATGGGCTGATTGTGGGCAATGAAGTACTGCTTGAAGTCGTTCACCATGGTGACGGTTTTTTCAAACGTCTCCTCGTCGCGGCAGTGGCTCATCAGAATACGTTCCGCACCGAACATCTCCGGCACCTCGGTCAACACCGTCGTGCCGCCGTTGGCGATCACATAGTCCGAGAAGCGCCCCAGCATCGGGTTGGCGGTGATACCGGACAGGCCATCAGACCCGCCGCACTCCAGACCAAACTTCAGCTCGCTCAGCTTGCCCGGCTCGCGCTTGTCGTGGCGCATCACCTCATACAGCTGATGAAGCTGTTCGACGCCCGCTTCCACTTCGTCGTCCTGATGCTGGCACACCATAAAGTGCACGCGCTCAGGGTCAAACTCACCGAGCGTCTCGCGGAAGGCGTCCACCTGATTGTTCTCGCAGCCCAGGCCAATCACCAGCACCGCGCCCGCGTTCGGGTGGCGCACCATGTTTTGCAGCATGGTTCGGGTGTTGATGTGGTCGTCACCCAGCTGGGAGCAGCCGTAGGTGTGGCTGAACAGATGCACGCCGTCAGTCCCTTCGGCATCGTTGGTCTCTTTCAGGAAGCGCGTCTGGATCTGACGCGCAATCCCGTTCACGCAGCCGACGGTCGGGAGGATCCACAGCTCGTTGCGGATCCCCACGTCGCCGTTTGCGCGGCGGTAGATCTGCACCTCACGATCCGCCGCCTGCTCTTGTGCCGCAGGTAAATCAGGTTGATAGCTGTACTCGTCCAGATCGCTCAGATTTGTGCGGGCGTTGTGGGAATGGATGTATTCACCCGGCGCGATATCCGCCAGCGCATGACCGATGGGCAGACCGTACTTCACCACGTTCTCCCCTTTGGCAATGGGGATCAGGGCAAACTTGTGTCCACGTCCAACGGACTGGCGTAACGTCACCGACTGGTTGTCGAAGGTGACTTCCGTCCCTTCGGTTAAATCTGCCAGCGCGACGGCCACGTTATCCAGCGAATGGATTTTGATGTATTGCATATCAACCTCAAACGGCCTTAGTTCAGTTCAATGGCGAAGTAGTCACGCGCATTGTTAAAGCAGATGTTTTTCACCATGTCGCCCAGCAGCTGAATATCCGCCGGCGCTTCGCCTGCGTGCACCCAGCGGCCAATCATCTGGCACAGAATGCGGCGGAAGTATTCATGACGGGTATAGGACAGGAAGCTGCGGCTGTCGGTCAGCATGCCGACAAAGCGGCTCAGCAGGCCAAGCTGCGCCAGCTGCGTCATCTGACGCTCCATGCCGTCCTTCTGATCGTTGAACCACCAGCCGGAACCGAACTGCATCTTGCCCGGCATCCCTTCGCCCTGGAAGTTGCCGATCATCGTGCCCAGCACTTCGTTATCGCGCGGGTTCAGGCAGTAGAGAATGGTTTTCGGCAGCAGGTTTTGTTCGTTCTGTTTGCTCAGCAGTTTTGACAGCTCTTCCGCCAGCGGACGGTCGTTGATGGAGTCAAAGCCCACGTCCGCACCCAGCAGTTTAAACTGACGCTGGTTGTTATTGCGCAGCGCACCGATGTGGTACTGCTGTACCCAGCCGCGACGCGCGTATTCGGCACCGAGGAACACCAGTACCGCCGTTTTGAACTGCGCCACTTCGTGCTCACTCAGGGCTTCGCCGGAGAGGCGACGCGCCAGAATGCTGTCCAGCTCGGCCTCGTTTGATTCCGCAAACAGCACCACGTCCAGCGCGTGGTCAGAGACTTTACAGCCGTGCGCCGCGAAGTGATCCAGACGTTTGGTCAGCGCGGTTTGCAGATCGGCGAAACGACGGATGTCGGTATCGGACACTTCCGCCAGCTTCGCCATGTAGTCGTTGAACGTGGCCTGCTCAATGTTGAAGGCTTTGTCCGGGCGCCAGCTTGGCAGCACTTTGATATCAAAAGAGGTGTCTTTGGCGACAACGGCATGATGCTCCAGGGAGTCAATCGGATCGTCGGTGGTGCCGACCATCTTCACGTTCATCTGCTTCATGATGCCGCGTGCGGAGAAGTTATCCTGCGCCAGGAGCGCATTGCACTGGTCCCAGATTTCATCGGCGGTCGCTGGGGAGAGCAGTTTGCCGGTGATGCCAAACGGGCGACGCAGCTCAAGGTGCGTCCAGTGATAGAGCGGGTTACCGATGGTGTGCGGGACGGTCGCCGCCCAGGCGTCAAACTTCTCGCGATCGGTCGCATCGCCGGTGCACAGGCGCTCAGCCACGCCGTTGGTGCGCATCGCACGCCATTTGTAATGGTCACCCTTCAGCCAGATGTCATACAGGTTTTTGAAACGGTAATTTTCGGCAACCTGCTGCGGCGGCAGATGGCAGTGGTAGTCGAAAATCGGCTGATCTTTTGCATAGTCGTGGTACAGGCGGCGAGCAAATTCGGTATCTAACAGAAAATCGTCGGTCATAAACGGCGTCATTATCGTCTTCCTCATTACGGGAGCGTCAGAAAGCGTATGTTCATATGCTGCAAAGTTATCACACCAATTTCCACCCTCCGACGTTTTTTTCGTGAGTGAGATCAATAAACGCAGACAAATACATTACCCAAATTGGGGTAAATCCTTCTACAAGCCGCGCCAGTACTGGCTTGAAGCGACACGAATAATGTCCCCACAAAGAATCATACATTTGTGATGTCACTCACCTTTTAAAGCTGTATGACAAGTTATCTTTTCGCCGTCGCAAACTATAAGCCGACGGAATGCATTCCTGGTGTCAGTTACACCAGATTTGACGGTACGGAAACCGACTTATGCAGATGACTTTTGGCAAGGTTCGGGCCGTTCCGGGACATTTCCCGGTTACGCCCCTCCCGTTACTGAACGGCTCCCGGCAACGGTCGAGCGGTTACCGTGTCCCGGCACGGCAATACTATAACGATGAGGTTTTACATGCGTAAAATTAAAGGGTTACGTTGGTACATGATCGCACTGGTGACGTTAGGCACCGTGCTGGGCTACCTGACGCGTAACACCGTCGCAGCCGCAGCGCCGACGTTAATGGAAGAGCTGCATATCTCCACGCAGCAATACTCCTACATCATTGCTGCCTATTCCGCGGCGTACACCATCATGCAGCCTGTTGCAGGCTACGTGCTGGATATCCTCGGTACCAAAATCGGCTATGCCTTCTTCGCCATCGCCTGGGCGGTGTTCTGCGGAGCCACCGCGCTGGCGGGCAGCTGGGGCGGCCTGGCGCTGGCGCGCGGTGCGGTCGGTGCGGCAGAAGCCGCGATGATCCCGGCGGGACTGAAGGCCAGTTCCGAGTGGTTCCCGGCAAAAGAGCGCTCTATTGCTGTCGGCTACTTCAACGTGGGTTCGTCCATCGGGGCGATGATTGCGCCGCCGCTGGTGGTGTGGGCTATCGTGATGCACAGCTGGCAGATGGCTTTCATCATTTCCGGCGTGCTGAGCTTCGCCTGGGCAATCGCGTGGCTGGTTTTCTATAAGCACCCGCGCGATCAGAAAAAACTCTCCGAAGAAGAACGCGAGTACATCATTGGTGGTCAGGAAGCGCAGCATCAGACCAACAACGGCAAAAAAATGACCGTCTGGCAGATTCTGGGCACCCGTCAGTTCTGGGGTATCGCCCTGCCGCGTTTCCTGGCGGAACCGGCCTGGGGGACCTTCAACGCGTGGATCCCACTGTTCATGTTTAAAGTCTACGGCTTTAACCTGAAAGAGATCGCGATGTTCGCCTGGATGCCGATGCTGTTCGCTGACCTGGGCTGTATCGTCGGAGGCTACCTGCCACCGCTGTTCCAGCGCTGGTTTGGCGTGAACCTGATCGTTTCCCGTAAGATGGTGGTCACCATGGGCGCACTGCTGATGATTGGCCCGGGCATGATCGGCCTGTTCACCAGCCCGTACGTGGCCATCGCCCTGCTGTGCATCGGTGGTTTTGCGCACCAGTCCCTGTCCGGCGCGCTGATTACGCTCTCGTCTGACGTCTTCGGTCGCAACGAAGTGGCCACTGCCAACGGCCTGACCGGGATGGCCGCCTGGACCGCGAGTACGATGTTCGCGCTGGTCGTCGGCGCGCTGGCGGATACCATCGGCTTCAGCCCGCTGTTTGCGGTACTGGCGGTCTTCGACCTGCTGGGCGCGGTGGTGATCTGGACGGTGCTGAAAAGCAAATCGGCAGAGGAGCTGGCGAAAGAGTCACTCGGAAAACCGGCCACGCAGAGTTAGCATTGCTGTGCCGGGTGGCGCTACGCTTACCCGGCCTACAAAACCCGTAGGCCCGTGCAAGCGAAGCGCCGCCGGGCATTTAAAGGCCACTCAGTAGTGGCTTTTTTAATGGCAAAATCTGGAGAGTGGCACGCAAAAGTGGTATAACAAATCATCTGCCGTACCCTGTCTGGAGCGCATATGGAAATCACCGAACCACGTCGTTTATATCAACAACTTGCTGCGGAGCTGAAAGATCGCATCGAGCAAGGTGTCTATCTTGTCGGTGATAAACTGCCCGCCGAGCGCTTTATCGCGGATGAAAAAAGCGTCAGCCGCACCGTGGTGCGTGAAGCGATCATCATGCTGGAAGTCGAAGGCTACGTTGAGGTACGCAAAGGCTCCGGCATTCACGTCATTTCCAATCTGCCGAAACACTCTCCCGTCGCGGACGAAAGTCTGGAATTCGCCAGCTACGGTCCGTTTGAGCTGCTCCAGGCTCGCCAGCTGATTGAAAGCAACATTGCCGAATTTGCAGCGACGCAGGTGACCAAGCAGGACATCATGAAGCTGATGGAAATCCAGGAGAATGCCCGCAAGGAAAAATGTTTCCGCGATTCTGAGTGGGATCTGCAGTTCCACGTCCAGGTCGCCCTGGCAACCCAGAATACGGCGCTGGCGGCAATCGTTGAGAAAATGTGGACTCAGCGCGTTCACAACCCGTACTGGAAAAAACTGCACGACCATATCGATTCCCGTACCGTCGACAACTGGTGTGACGATCACGATCAAATCCTCAAGGCGCTGATTCGTAAAGATCCGCACGCCGCTAAGCTGGCGATGTGGCAGCACCTGGAAAACACCAAGCAGATGCTGTTCAATGAAACCAGCGACGACTTCGAATTTAACGCTGACCGCTATCTTTTCGCCGATAATCCCGTTGTTCATCTCGATACGGTCCCCAGTGCCGCAAAATAGATGACCTTCCCGCTGGCAGGCGCTTCGCTGCGCCTTCCGGCGAACGTGGGTAAGCAAAACATATATAGTGTCAGCCTTTGTAAATCCCCTCGCTCACTTTCTGGGCTTACGCCAAAATCAACTCACGCCTGCAAATTCTGTGACGCAGAACGTTGGGCTTTGTTACAATTGGATTCACTTCGTTATTTTGTAAGTTAGTGCTTGCTAACCAGCCAATTAACAGGGAACAGTGTTGGCCACACCGCAATGTGTCCGCGAGCGACCATAATGAAATCACAACCATGTCGCCGTGCTGTTTGTCCCGGATAACAGGCATGACGTTAACCGATTTCCAGGAACACTGAATGGAACTTTTGACCCAACTACTGCATGCCCTCTGGGCGCAGGATTTTGAAACGCTGGCCAACCCTTCCATGATTGGCATGCTCTATTTCGTCTTGTTTATGATCCTGTTCCTTGAGAACGGCTTGCTGCCTGCTGCTTTCCTGCCCGGTGACAGTTTACTGGTGCTTGTCGGCGTGCTGTGCGCCAAAGGGGCGATGGCATTCCCGCAAACTATTTTGTTACTGACCGTCGCTGCGAGTCTCGGCTGCTGGGTCAGCTACATCCAGGGAAGATGGCTGGGCAATACCCGGATCGTCCAGAACTGGCTCTCGCACCTGCCTGCACATTATCACCAGCGGGCGCACCACCTTTTCCATAAGCACGGGCTTTCTGCGCTGCTGATTGGCCGCTTTATCGCCTTTGTACGCACCCTGTTGCCGACCATTGCCGGTCTGTCGGGGCTGAGCAGCGCGCGCTTCCAGTTCTTTAACTGGATGAGCGGCCTGCTGTGGGTACTGATTCTGACGACGCTCGGCTATGCGTTGGGGAAAACGCCAGTCTTTATGAAATATGAAGACCAGCTGATGTCCTGCCTGATGCTGCTGCCTGTGGTGCTGCTCGTCTTCGGTCTGATCGGCTCGCTGGTCGTCCTGTGGAAAAAGAAATACGGAGCCAGAGGCTAACGATGGCTATCTCACCGCTCGCCCTGCGCCGTTTTGCCTGCGCCGTGATGACACTGGTGGTGCTCAGCGCCATGCTGCTGGCATGGAGCGCGCTTTCGCACCAGGAATCCACGCTGGCCATTCGCCCGGTGAACCAGGGTGCCAGCGTGCCTGACGGTTTTTCTGTCTGGCACCATCTGGACGCGAACGGGATCCGCTTTAAAAGCATCACCCCGCAGGACGATGTTTTACTGATCAAGTTTGATTCCCGTGCGCAAAGTGCCGCCGCGAAAGTGGTTCTCGACCGTACGCTGCCGCACGGGTATATCATTGCTCAGCAGGAAGATGAGAGCCAGCCTGCTGCCTGGCTGTCGCTGATTCGCGATACGTCGCATCGGTTTGGATAATTACCAGGATTCCGAATCTTTTCACTCACTTTGGTGAATCCCCCGTTTACTTACTATGCTTAAGTACGCGGAGCACCCCTCGAATGTACTCCGCATAACTTTGGATAGCGGCTTACGCCGCAACACAATGGAAGGTTTCGATAATGAAATTCCGCATGACTCTGGCTCTGGCCCTTTTTTCTTTAAGCACAGCATCCTTCGCAAATTCTCTCTGTCAGGAGAAAGAACAGGCTATTCAGCGTGAGATCGGTTATGCCGAAAAGCATAACAATCAGCACCGTGTTGATGGTCTTAAAAAAGCGCTGAGCGAAGTGAAAGCGAACTGTTCAGACAGCAAGCTGCGTGCCGACCACCAGAAGAAAATCGCTGAACAGAAGGACGAGATAGCCGAGCGCCGTCGCGACCTGCAGGAAGCGAAAGAGAAAGGGGATGCGGAAAAAATTGCTAAGCGCGAGAAGAAGTTGAAAGAAGCGCAGGACGACCTGAAAGCGCTGGAAGCTCGCGATTATTGAGTTAACGGAAATCTCAACAGGAGAGAATCATGTCAAAAGATACGACGTCTGAACATCTGCGCGCTGAACTGAAATCCCTGGCCGATACCCTGGAAGAGGTGCTGAACTCCTCTGCTGACAAGTCAAAAGAAGAGGTCAGCAAGCTACGCAGCAAGGCGGAGCAGGCGCTGAAAGAGAGCCGCTATCGCCTGGGTGAAACCGGCGATGCGCTGGCAAAACAGACCCGCGAAGCGGCCGCGCGTGCGGACGAATACGTGCGTGATAATCCATGGACGGGTGTCGGGATTGGTGCCGCAGTCGGTGTGGTACTGGGTGTCCTGCTGACGCGTCGTTGATATGGAAGATCCTCGTCACGCACAAGGGCCTGCTAACAACGTCCTCGGCATCGGCCAGCGTATTTTGACGACGCTGGTCGGGATTGCCGAAACGCGCGTCCGGCTGGCAGTGGTCGAACTGGAGGAGGAGAAAGCGAACCTCTTCCAGATGCTGCTGATGCTTGGACTGACCATGCTCTTCGCCGCGTTTGGTCTGATGAGCCTGATGGTGTTAATCATCTGGGCCATTGACCCGCAGTATCGTCTTAACGCCATGATTGCCACGACCGTCGTTCTGCTGGTCGCGGCGCTGATTGGCGGCATATGGACGCTGCGTAAAGCGCGTAAGTCCACGTTCCTGCGCCATACGCGTCAGGAGCTGGCTAACGATCGCGCCCTGCTGGAGGATGACAAGCCGTGAGCGGTAAAACCGAACGTCAAAAGCGAAAAGCGTACCTGCTAAGCCAGATCCAGCAGCAACGGCTGGATCTGTCGGCCAGCCGTCGCGACTGGATTGACGCGACGCGACGGTTTGACCGGGGCTGGAACACCTTCCTGAGCCTGCGTTCATGGGCGCTGGTCGGCAGCAGCGTGATGGCTATCTGGACGGTTCGTCATCCAAATATGCTCATCCGCTGGGCGCGCCGGGGTTTTGGTGCCTGGAGCGCCTGGCGTCTGGTGAAAGCCACGATCCGTCAGCAGCAATTACGCTAGCCTTCTCGCCGGGTGGCGGCTACGCCTTACCCGGCCTACTCGCACGCGTAGGCCGGGTAAGCGCAGCGCCACTCGGCAAAACCCTCCCCCTCCCTTACTCAATATCTTTGAAGAAGATTGACAGTTTTCCTTGCTAACAATCGCCCACCGTCACGTTTATGATGCTCTCCATCGACAGCAACGACGCGGTATCTACCCGGAATTGCAGACAAATAACGTTCAGCCGCTGATGTGGTTTCCTGGAGAGTAAAATGAAAAAATTAGAAGATGTTGGTGTACTGGTCGCGCGTATTCTGATGCCAATTCTGTTCATCGTGGCAGGTTGGGGCAAAATCACCGGTTATGCGGGTACCCAGCAGTATATGGAAGCCATGGGCGTTCCGGGGTTCCTGTTGCCACTGACCATTCTTCTTGAGTTCGGCGGCGGCCTGGCAGTGCTGTTCGGCTTCCTGACCCGCACCACCGCGCTGTTTACCGCAGGCTTCACCCTGCTGACCGCGTTCATCTTCCACAGCAACTTTGCGGAAGGCGTGAACTCACTGATGTTCATGAAAAACCTGACCATCGCGGGTGGCTTCCTGCTGCTGGCCGTCACTGGCCCGGGCGCATACAGCATCGACCGCGTTCTGAATAAGAAATGGTAAGCACGCTATACTGAATAAACACAAAGCGAGGAGACATCTCCTCGCTTTTGCTATCTGACGGAGGAGAAAAAATGGGACAACTCGTAGACGGCGTCTGGCAGGATGTCTGGTATGACACCAAATCCACCGGAGGTCGCTTTAAGCGCTCTGTTTCGGCCTTCCGTAACTGGCTGACCGCCGACGGCGCACCAGGCCCGAGCGGCGAAGGCGGCTTCGCGGCTGAGAAAGATCGTTATCATCTTTATGTTTCCCTCGCCTGCCCGTGGGCCCACCGCACGCTGATCGTGCGCAAGCTTAAAGGTCTCGAATCCTTCATTCCGGTTTCCGTGGTCAACCCGCTGATGCTGGAAAACGGCTGGGCGTTTGACAGTGATTTCCCAGCGGCAACCGGCGACGATCTTTATCACCATGATTTCCTGTACCAGCTCTATCTGCGCGCCGATCCGCACTACACCGGGCGCGTGACCGTGCCGGTGCTGTGGGACAAGAAAAACCAGACGATTGTCAGCAATGAGTCTGCGGAAATCATCCGCATGTTCAATACCGCGTTTGACGCGCACGGCGCCCGTGCCGGAGATTACTATCCGGTTGAGCTGCGCGAGAAAATTGATGAGCTCAACGGCTGGATTTACGACAACGTCAATAACGGTGTCTATAAGGCCGGTTTCGCCACCAGCCAGGAAGCGTATGACGAAGCGGTCGGAAAGGTGTTTGAATCGCTGGAACGCCTGGAACAGATCCTGGGCCAGCATCGCTACCTGACGGGCGATCGCCTGACGGAAGCGGACATTCGCCTGTGGACCACGCTGGTTCGCTTTGATCCGGTCTATGTCACCCACTTTAAGTGCGACAAGCACCGCATCAGCGACTACCTGAACCTGCATGGTTTCCTGCGCGACATCTACCAGATGCCGGGCATCGCGGAGACGGTCGACTTCGACCATATTCGCACCCACTATTTCCGCAGCCACAAGACCATCAACCCGACGGGTATTATCTCCATCGGTCCGTGGCAGGATCTGGATGAACCGCACGGGCGCGACGTCCGTTTTGGATAAATAGTAAGGGCATCACCAGATGCCCTTTTTTAATTCACAATCTCCATCTATTCTTACCTCGATCGCTTAGAAAACAAGTGATTGACTGACTAATGAGGCAAGGAAAATGGACTGGTATTTAAAAGTACTGCGCAACTACATTGGATTTGGTGGCCGCGCCCGCCGCAAAGAGTACTGGATGTTCGTTCTGGTGAACTTCATCCTCATCATGGTGCTGGGTATTGTGGATAAAATTCTTGGCTGGGAGCGGGCTGGCGGTGAAGGCGTGCTGACCACCATTTATGGCCTGTTAGTCCTGCTGCCATCGTGGGCGGTATTGTTCCGTCGGCTGCACGATACCGATCGTTCGGCGTGGTGGCTATTGCTGCTGTTGATCCCGATCGTGGGCTGGATCGTGATTCTTATCTTCAACTGCCAGAGCGGGACGCCGGGCGAAAACCGCTTTGGTCCCGATCCTAAGATCGGCGCGTAAAATAACGCCCGGTGGCGCTTACGCTTACCGGGCCTACTCGTTTATTTATTGTGGTGGGCGAAGAGTTTGGGTATTTCGCGCAGGCACCATGATTTTGCTTCGCCCATGCTGTCGCGACGCCACGCCATAATGATATCCACTTCGCTGGTGTACTCCGGACTCACGACCCGCAGCCGCCCTTCCGCAATATCTTTCTCCACAAACGGGTACGGCATCGTCGCCACGCCCAGACCGGCCAGCAGCGCCTGCCGTTTGTCTTCTAGGGAGGTCACCGTCAGACGTGGCTGTTTATCCAGCAGCTGCACCGTCAGCACCGGACGCTCGCGCGCGGTATCCGCGACCGCCACGCCGCGATATTTCACGCGCGTCACTTCGGAGAGCGGCTCCGGCTCCTGGTGAATCGGGTGGTTGGGGGCGGCAACGTAGACGTTCATGACGCTGTAGAGCTTGCGCGAGTTGATTTCCGATGAGGAACGGAAGTGCATGTCCGGCGCAATAACGATATCCGCCCTGCCCGTCTCCAGACGTTCCCACGCCCCTGCCAGCACCTCGGTGATGATCGACAGCTGCGTATTGGCCTTCGCCGCCAGGCGGTCCACCAGCGGGAACAGCGCTTCGGTTGGCACCAGCGCTTCGGTAACTAACGTCAGATGGGTTTCCCAACCGCGCGCCAGCGCTTCGGCGTCAGTCGTCAGCTTATCCGCCGCTTCCAGCAGCACGCGGCCGCGCTCCAGCAGCATTCGACCGACGTTGGTGAATTTTGTTCGATGACCGGAGCGGTCAAAAAGCACCACGTCCAGCTCTTCCTCCAGCTTCTGCATGGTGTAGCTCAGCGCAGACGGAACGCGCCCCAGTTCATCGGCCGCCGCCGCAAAACTGCCGCGCCGGTCAATCGCGTCCATGACGCGAAGCGCCTCAAGCGTCAATGCTCTCTCTTTAGCCATCTCGTTCTCATTCAGGAAATTTGAACATACCAGGCAGAATATCTGGCTAACAATGAAGCGTCCATACCTTTACCATTGTTTTAGTGTAAAGAGAGGTCAAGTTTATGATTACGACAAGAACAGCTAAACAGTGCGGACAAGCCGATTTCGGTTGGCTGCAGGCCCGCTACACCTTTTCCTTTGGACACTACTTTGACCCTAAACTCCTCGGTTACGCTTCACTGCGCGTGTTGAACCAGGAAGTGCTCGCCCCGGGCGCCTCCTTCCAGCCGCGTACGTACCCGAAAGTCGATATCCTGAACCTGATCCTGGAAGGCGAGGCAGAATACCGCGATAGCGAGGGCAATCATGTCCAGGCAAAGGCTGGCGAAGCGCTGTTAATTTCCACGCAGCCGGGCATCAGCTATAGCGAGCATAACCTCAGCAAAGACAAAACGCTGACCCGTATGCAGCTGTGGCTCGACGCCTGCCCTGAGCGGGAAAATCCGCTGGTACAGAAGTTAGATTTAACGGGCGATAAGCAACAGCTGATTGCATCCCCTGATGGCAGTAAAGAGAGCCTGCAGCTGCGTCAGCAGGTGTGGCTGCACCATATCGAGCTGAAGAAAGGTGAGCAGGCAAGCTTCCAGCTTCACGGCCCGCGCGCCTATCTGCAGTCGATTCACGGTACGGTGCATGCGGTGACGCACGCGGAAGAGAAAGAGGCGCTCACCTGCGGCGACGGCGCGTTTATTCGTGATGAAGCGAATATTACCCTGGTGGCGGATACGCCGCTGCGCGCGCTGCTGATTGATTTGCCGGTTTAAAGAACGCCCTCACCCTAACCCTCTCCCACAGGGAGAGGGAACCGATAGAGCCCTGAACTCGCTACACCTTACTCGCCATGATCTCAATAATCTGCCGGTCCGTTGCCTGCATCGAGCGGCACGCCAGTGCGCACAGGTTCGCGATCGACTGCTCCACATCGTGCGCGACAATCCCCTCGTTGCCCGTCACGCCCGACTCATCAAGCGCCATCATCACCGCTTTCCAGGCGCTGCTGACGCTGGTGGAAACCTTCATGGCGCAGCTGTTTGACGCCCCGTCGCAAATCATCCCGCTGACGTCACCGATCATACTGCCGATCGCCATTGCGATGGTCTGGTAACGGCCACCCATCAGCCACGCCATGCCCGCCGCAGCGCCCATCGCCGCCGTTGTCGCCGCACACAGTGCGGACAGGCGCGGAAGCTGATAATGGATATAGATCGCCGACAGATGCGACAGCATCAGCGCCCGCGCCAGCCGTTCGTCACCGGCCTGAAGGTGCTCAGCCACAACAACGACGGGCATGGTGGCGGTGATCCCCTGGTTACCGGAGCCCGAATTGCTCATCGCCGGCAGCGTTGCGCCCCCCATCCGGGCATCCGAGGCGGCGCTGGTGCGAATAACAATGTCTGAACCCAGATCCTGCGCCAGCCATCCGCGCGAGCGCTGCTTCTCAAGCGTTGCGCCAATATGCAGCCCCCACTTCCCGCGGAGCCCTTCGCGGGAGAGCGCATCGTTCAGTTGCCCTGCTTCCAGGATGAAGCGAATGGCCTCAAACGGCACCTGCTCGACAAATTCCAGGATCTGCGACAGCGTAGCGTGCGACAGTACTGCCAGCGGGTTGTCATCCACCTCGGTCACGGGCTTATCCAGCGTAAAGCGCGTTTCCCCCTGGCAAACCACTTCCACCACCCGGGTATGCCCGCCCGCGATGGTCACCATTACCGAGAGATCCCCGGCATAAACGCAGGCACGGGAATAGAGGATCTCATCGCAGGCCTCCTGCAGTTTTACCTGCACTTGCCCTGCCTCAAGCAGGGCTTTGGCGCGGACCAGTGCATCGGCTGTGGCATCTTTCAACACCTCCAGTCCGGCGTGCGCATTACCGCCAATTGCGCCCAGCGCCGCAGCAATCGGTAATCCGACCATGCCGGTACCCGGTACCGTCACGCCCAGCCCGTTTTTCATCAGGTTCGGCGAGACCCACGCCTCAATCCGTGTGACCTCCCCCGGCAGAAGGTCTGCGGCCATCGCACAGGCCAGTGCCAGAGAGACGGGCTCGGTGCACCCAAGGGCAGGCTTCACTTCTTCCTGCACCGCGCGAATAAATTGATTCCATAAAGGATGAGTTTGCTCAGACATCGTTACGACCTTAATTACCCTCAGGAGAATGCGAGGAAAGGAGAAACACAAAGCAGCAGTCCGGTGATGATGATTATCACCAGCGATACGCCTTTATATTTATGCAGCGCCGGTACCTTGTAGACCAGCCATGCCGGGATCAGACAGCCCACCATGCCGAAGATGGGGCTGCAAATGGAGGTGAAGCTCAACACCGGCGCGTTCAGGACTATCGCGCTCCAGGCCAGCAGAATGGCGAACAACATAATCCCGCGCTGGACGGCGTTTTCATTGATTCTTTCTGCCGGCATTTTGCGGCGCAGGATGTTCATGACGATACCCTGCGTGGCCTCGCGGAAGCCGAGGTAGACGCCGAAGAACGCGGTCATCACGGCGAAGATATTGAGGATCACGCTGACGATTTTGACCCAGCCCGCGCCGTCGCCACTGATAAACTGCGCCGCAATCGCCAGGGCAGAGATATTCTGCTCGTAGGCTTTGACCGCCTCATCGTGCCCCATCGCCAGGGTGAAAGAGACGGCATAGAAGAAGACCGTCACAAACAGGACGCCAAAAGCAATGTTCATCGCCCGTAGCGCCTTATGACGCGCCACCTCCACCGATTTTTCACGCGAGCGGTAAGAGATCACCATCGGGCTCAGGGTCTGAATAAAGAGAATGGAGGTTAAGGTAAAGGGCAGCGTAATGATGGCGTTTTTAATCAGCAGCCCCATCGGCGGCAGCATGCCCACGTTGGCTAAATGCCAGAGGCCGATCATCGACAGGCCCAGCGCGGCAACTACGAATAATTTGGTCAGCACCATCAGGCTGGACACTTTAAACAGCAGCTTTTCACCGCGTGAAGAAATCGCGACCAGAATGCAAATCAGGAATAAACCGTAGAACGGATTTTCCGAGAGCAAACCGTCGGTCACGCCGAAGGTGTGCAAATACGAGGCGCTGTCGTTGGTAATGGCCGTGGAATAGACAAACATCCAGATCACCAGCATCACGAAATAGAGCGCACCTAATAAAATTCCCCAGTTCTTACCCAAATACCCGCTAATTACGCTCGGGTAGTCTTTGCATTCCGGGGATTCTGCCAGCGTGTTAATAAACAACCGTTGAAATAAATACATGGCGGGATAACCAATAATGGACGAGAGCAAAAAGACCCACAGCCCCATTAATCCGACTTGTACCGGGAGAAAAACAATCCCCGCGCCGATAGCCATCCCAATACTCATGATGACCCAACCCGTGTCGGTGCTGTCGAATGTGATCGCCTCTCGCCACTCGCTTTCACTCATTCCCGCCCGCCTTGCCGCGGGGGAATCATTCACAATGACACTGCTGTTTGTTGCCGTATCCATGGGGCACTCGCTTATTTTGTAGGGTAAACAGTTGTTTTTATAAGGTTCCGATCGCCAGCGATGGCGATTCAGATGGCAGCAGGTGCTTGTTATTGATGTGAGAAAATCTTAACCGGAGCGAGGGAGAAAAAAGTCACAACTTTTATGAGGATTTTCGAATGATAGAGGAAAATTTGCTTTGTTAATGGGTTGATAGACGGTATTTTTCTAAAAGTGACGCCGATCAAGAAATAAAAACCCGCGCGGTGCGCGGGCAGGAAATCAGTTAGCCAGCGCGTTAGCCATATCCGTTCTAATCTGTTTGCGCTGTTCCGGCGTCAATACCTGACTGACGTCGAAGTAATATTTCACGCGGTAATAGCGGGTCTGCTCTTCAATTTTGCTGAATGCACTAAGCTGGCTTTTCACCGTGCTTTCGTCCCATTTGCCCGCCTGGAACATGTCGATCAGCGCACCGTCCTTCACGCCCGTCATCGGGATCTTGCTGACATTTTGTTCCAGCTGCTTATGCAGATCTTCAATCTTTTTCACCTGCTCATTGCTGAGCTTCAGGTGCTGTACCAGAGGATCCTGGGACGGTGACGGGGCAGCCTCAACGTTTGCGGCCTGCGCCGTAAAACTGCACACCACCAGTGAAGCAGCAGCCAACGCAATGCGGGTCATTTTCATCATCTTACAGTCCTTACATGCTGTTATAGGAAAAAGCAGGAGCATTGTTTTTCAAGAGCGGATGAATATGTGTGAGTAATTATATAAACAATTTTGTATGTTAAGCGGGTCGATTTATTTATCTCCTCCATTAAACCCTACGACTCTATTTCTCTTTCTAAGATCAGTTATTTACAATAAATTTGAGTTATGTAACCATCCCATTTTATCCCTTCATTTAGTCAGGTTTTTGTTATGGATAACTGGCTGGCGCTTTTTGACGGGCAAACCCGTTACTTTCTGGATATTAATGACAGTCCAGTGAAGCCGGATGTTTTGCGCTTTCGCGGCAGGGAAGCCCTGAGTGAGCCGTTCCGGTGGGATATTGAGTTCACCTGCCTGCAGGCGAACATCCCCCCGGAACAGGTGCTGATGAAATATGCCACCTTCCGGATGCGAAGCGGCAAAAATGTCCACGGCAGGGTGACCCGCCTGGAATGGCTGTCCACATCCAGGGACCAGTCTCACTACCGGCTTACGCTCAGTTCCCGCCTGGCGCTGCTGGGATACACCCGGCAGTGCGCGGTATATCAGAACCAGTCCGTCCCGGAGGTGGTGGAGCAGGTGCTGCGCAAACACGGGCTGGAGGGACCTGATTTTGACTTCCGCCTGGAGCGCACCTACCCGCCGCGTGAAATTATCACCCAGTGGCGGGAAACGGACCTGGAGTTTATCCGGCGCATTCTGTCCGAGGTGGGCATTTACTGGCGTACGGAGATGGACGACGTGCGTGGTCTGGATACGTACATATTTGCCGACAGCCAGCTTAACTACCGGTTTGACGTGCGCCTGCCCTACAGCGAGCCATCGGGCCTGTTTGACGGCGCGGCAGAATCGGTCTGGGATGTGCGGACCTGGCACAGGGTAGTCACCGCCACCGTCGCCACGCGGGATTACAACTACCGGACAGCCACCACGCCGATGGATGCGACGGTCAGCGTGCGTAACGATGCGGTCACCACCGGGGAACATTACCGCTACGCAGCGCCTTACCGTGACGCAGGTGACGACACCAGCCCGGAGCCGGAAACCGAATCCGGCGCTTTTTATGCCCGCATCTACCACGAGCGGGAACTGAACAAATCAGCCCGCATCCACCTGTTCAGCAATGCTGCCCATCTCACGCCCGGGCAGGTGCTGGAGCCACAGGGCGATGTCATTACGGCCCTGAAGGAGGGGGTTGTCCTCACGCTCGTGACCTTCCGGGGAGCCCGTGATTCCCGCCTGCACGTGTCGGTGTGGGGCATGCCCTACACCGAGCGTTACTGTTTCCGCCCGGCGGACATCCCGCGCCCGGAAATCCACGGCACGCTTCCGGCCCGGGTCGAGAGCCGGGAGAAAAATGATATTTACGCCCACCTTGACGAACAGGGGCGCTACCGGGTGAAGCCCGACTTCGACCGGGAGGGGACGGAACCCGGGTACGGCTACCTGTGGCTGCGGATGGCAAAGCCTTATGCCGGAGACACGCTGGGGTGGCACACACCGCTCACCGACGGGACCGAAGTGGCGATTGCGTACAGCAACGGCGATATTGACCTGCCGTATATCGCATATGCCCTGCACGATTCTGAACATCCGGACCCTGTCTCCCGCGACAACCACACCCGCAACGTGCTGCGCACCCCGGCGAACAACAAGCTGCGGATGGAGGATAAACGTGGCGAGGAGCACATCAAGCTCGCCACGGAGTACGGCAAAACGCAGCTAAACAGCGGGCATCTGGTGGACGCACAGGGACAGCGTCGCGGCACAGGCTCAGAGCTGCGCACCGATGAGTGGGGCACGATACGTGCCGGTAAAGGACTGTTTGTCAGCGCGGATGCACAGCCTAAGGCGCAGGGGGAAGCGCTGGACAGGGACGCTGCACTGAAGGAAATCGACCGGCTGAATCAGCAACTGCAGCAGCTGGAAATCGCGGCGGAGCAGGCACAGGCGCTGAAGGCGGACGTTGACAGCCAGATAAAGATGTTTGAGCAGCGGCTGAAGCCGCTCAATGAGGCGCTGCTGATGTCCGCTCCGGAAGGGATAGCCCTGACCAGCGGGGAGCACCTGCAGATGACGGCCGCGAAGAACGTCGCCATTAATGCGGGCGGGGATATCAGCACCGGCGTGATGGGGAACATGACGGTGCTGGCAGGCGAAAAGCTGGGGCTGTTTGCGCGGACGGGGCAACTGAGCCTGAAATCCGGGGAAGGGCCAATAGATGTGCAGGCGCAGAACGCCAGCCTGCGACTCTTTGCGGAGCAGAAGCTGACGCTGAGTTCAGCGAGTGACATCTCGTTTGCGGGGAAAAAACGCATCACGCTGATTGGGGGCGGAAGCTACCTGCGGCTGGAGGCGGGAAAGGTCGAGTATGGTACGACGGCGATGTATATGCGAAAGGTGAAGCGGACGATGGCGGCGGGGGCTTCAGACATGCCGTTAAAGATGCCCCGCACGGGCACCTCACATATCTATTCCGCAATTTATCAGTTACGGGATGAGCAGGGTAACCTTCTGGCAGGCAAACCCTATAAGCTCACTATCCCTTCCGGACAGACCGCTACGGGCTATACCGATGAAGAAGGTAAAACCGTGCCCGTCTATACCCGCACTCAGGAAAATGTCGAACTTCACGTTGTGCAGAAAAAACCGCAGCCGCAGGAAACACTGTGGTTTATCGGTGACGGCTCAGAGCAGCAAATGGAAACTGAACTCAGGGAGCAGCCATAATGGAACTACCGGATTTACCCATATCGCCTGATTCACCCGACATCCCTTTGGTTAAAAACAACCAGCCGTGGGACTGTACCACCACCGGCGTGGAAATGGTGGAAAAGCAGTCGCAACTGCCGACGGAGAACAACCGTCAGTATCTGCATATCAAGGTGGAATATGCGATGCGTTTTCCTCGCCTGTCGGCAAAAGTTCGTCGTAACGGCAAAAGCTATCAGATGAGCCTGAAGCAGCTAATGATGAGCGGGCTTATCCGCGCAGATGAAATCGCGGCAAAATATTACTGGTGGTACAAAGCGGAAGTGCCATTTGATATCCGCCCCACGCCGCCCCGCCCTTATCTCAGCAGCACGCAGACAGGGCCGGGCAGGCGGCATACCACCAACCCTTTTCCCGAACCGGGAAAAGGCATTTATCGCCGTCCGGACGTGATTATAGTGAAGAACAGGAAGGACCGCTGGCCGGGACTTGCGGGGCCAGATACCGAGGGAGTGATGCATGCGGATAATCTGGAGCGGCTGGTGGAGGTGAAGTTCCCGGAGGATAAGCTGGAGCGGGAGCAGTATGACGATTATATGCTGATTGTTGGCGGCAACCGTAAAAAAATGACCATTCTGGAGATCCACGATTGCCGCCCGCAGGAGCAGCAGTGGAGCGATCAGGTGGTCAACGTGACGTTACAGAACTGGGTGAAAAGCGGGGCGAAATACTGGCCGCTGTACCTCTATCCCCCCATTTTTACCCCGCGTCCGCCAGATGCGCCAGCGCCTGCCCGAATCCAGCCGTGGACCTATGTGGGCGATACCGTCGCCGATCTCAGTGAAGGTGCCATTCGCGGCATCGCCGAAGGCTGGAATGCGCTGTCAAAAGAGATGCAGCAGAAACTCCAGCGCGTCGCGGGCTGGCTGAACGACAGCGGCGTATGGGTCTATTCACAGGGCAGCCAGGCATGGCACTGGGCCAGCCGCACCGGTCGTTCGATTGCCTCATGGACGGACGAACAGCTGCGCACCGCCTGGCGGGAGATCCAGCAGGCAACGGATATGACGCTGGAGATGCTAAAAGAGGTGGACTGGGTGCAGGTGCTGACCGATGCGGCAACCGCCATAGGGGTTATTATGGTGGCGGTCGGCGTGGGGGTGCTGCTGGTCACGCTGGGCATTCCTGAAGCCATTATCGGCGCGTTTTTACTAATTGTACGCCTGGCGATAAGCGCCTGGGGGACGCTGGCGGCGATCCTCGGCGCAGGAACCACCGTGGCGGTAGCCGTGTAATAAGGAGTCATGATGTTAAAGGATCTGGAACTGAAATATATCGAAAAATGGCTGCCGGAAGCATCGGTAAAATACAAGGACGGTAGCCCGGCAGTGAACCTCGGGCTGATAATCACCGTGTTCTTTAAAAACGGCCATACTCCGGATGTCCGCCGCAAAATGGTGGAATGTGTGGATCGTTATTACGAGGAGTTTAAGCTGTATCTGAAGAAAACCATGGCACCGAAGTGGGTTGGCATTACAGATAAAAACTATCAGAAAAAACGGCAGCAGATCCTGGACTCAACGCCTGAGGAGATCTTTTCCTGGTATTTGGGAAGCGTCGATACGGATTACCATGCTCCGGATTATGAAATTCTTATTATGGGAAAACGTATATTCCACAATGAAAATAACCGCTCCGTTATTAAACTGATTTTTCCCCTTTCCCTGTTAAAAGAGCCGGACGGTAAGGAACGGTATGAATCCTGGCTGGTGTGGTTATGTAACACTTTTAAAGTTGAAAGCGGCTATGCAGGGCTGTCATTTATTCTGCCCTATGCCTTTGAACGGATGTTCCCGTATGAGTATGCCCTGGCACAGCGCTTTTCCGGTGTAATGGTGGACTCTCTGGGCACACTGGAGGGCGGGGAGGCGGTTGAAGGACTCAAGAGTGCCTGCTGGTACACCATACTGGGTACGCCGTGGCTGGAAAAGCTCGGCGGGCAAGATGCCGTCGCGCAGCGTCTGGTGAAAACACCGGAAATCAGCCTGCTCGCCTATAACAACGGGGTAATTCTGAAAGCCGGTGAGCTTACTCCTGGTCTGGGTGAGATGAAAACCGAAGGCTTCCCCCCCTTACTGGTAAAGGTGAACCAGATTATTCGTCCGGTTCGTTATGACGGCCATAAAGGGCTCCATTTCTATTCCGAATACGAAAACCACCAGTTTGATGAAGAATCCTCCATGAAGTGGTTTGCCCGCTTCGATGAGGCCAGCGCCCTGCTGGACGGCGAAGAGCCTGTAACCTCATCTGAGCCGGTACGCATTACCCGCTGGACCGATGAAACCGCCCCGCACGCCGGGCAGTGGGCCGCCATCGTTAACGGCACAACGGAGTATATTCAGACCCGGGAAGGGCAGAAGATGCCCGCCTTTGAGGATAAGCACGGCAAAAAACACCGCGCCCGCTGGTCACTGCTTAAGCGTGACGACCAGGGCAGCGTATTTGTTATTCCGGAATAAGAGAAACAAGAGATGGAACTCAGTTATATCGAAAAATGGCTGCCGGAAGCATCGGTTAAATACAAGGACGGCAGCCCGGCGGTGAACCTCGGGCTGATTATCACCTTGTTCTTTAAAAACGGCCATACGCCGGAGGTTCGCCGAAAAATGGTGGAGTGTGTGGATCGTTATTACGGTGAGTTTAAGCCGTTTCTCAGGAAAACGCTGCCGGTAAAGAAATGGACCAGAATCACCGAAAACAATTATGCCAGACAGCGGCAGACCATCCTTGACTCAACGCCTGAAGAAATTATTGACTGGGTACTAAGTTCCGCTCAGGAGTCCTATCTTGCGCCGGGTTACAGCATCTTAATTATGGGAACTCGCATTTTTCATAATGATACGGACCGTTCAGTTATTAAACTTGTCTTTCCTCTTTCCCTGCTGAAAGAGCCGGACGGTAAGGCACGGTATGAAAACTGGCTGCTTTGGCTGTGCAATACCTTCGAAGTGGAAAGCGGCTATGCCGGGCTGTCGTTCGTTCTGCCCTACGCGCGTGAACGCATGTTCCCGTATGAATATGCCCTGGCGCAGCGTTTTTCCGGCGTGATGGTGGACTCTCTGGGTACCCTGGAAGGCGGGGAGGCGGTCATTGGCCTGAAAGGTGCCTGCTGGTACACCATCCTGGGTACGCCGTGGCTGGAAAAGCTCGGCGGGCAAGATGCCGTCACGCGGCGTCTGGTGAAAACACCGGTAATCAGCCTGCTCGCCTATAACAACGGTATAATTATGAAAGCCGGTGAGTTACCTCCATCACTGGGAGAGATGAAAACAGAAGATCTTCCCCCTTTACTGGTGAAGGTAAATCAAATCATCAAGCCGGTTCGCTACGATGAACCCCGCTCGCTGCATTTTTACTCGTCCTATGAGAACCACCAGTTTAATAAAGAATCGACCATGAAGTGGTACCGGCGCTTCGACGATGCCAGCGCCCTGCTGGAATGAAAAAAGCCCCCTTTTAACAAAGGGGGGCTGTCAACCCTATTTCTAATTTACATCGCCTGCGTAAACGTCCTCGAAATCACGTCCTGCTGCTGCTCGCGTGTCAGCGCATTAAAGCGCACCGCATAGCCCGAAACGCGGATCGTCAGGTTCGGGTAATTCTCCGGATGCGCAATGGCATCGAGGAGCATCTCCCGGTTCATCACGTTAACGTTCAGGTGCTGCCCACCCTCAATAGACGCTTCGTGATGGAAGTACCCGTCCAGCAGCCCTACCAGGTTGGTTTTGCGCACCATCTCGTCTTTGCCCAGCGCCTGCGGCACGATGGAGAAGGTGTAAGAGATCCCGTCTTTGGCATACGTGAACGGCAGCTTGGCGACCGACGTTAACGAGGCCACCGCCCCTTTTCTGTCGCGGCCGTGCATGGGGTTCGCGCCTGGGGCAAACGGCGTGCCGCCGCGTCGTCCGTCCGGCGTGTTCCCGGTCTTCTGCCCGTAAACCACGTTAGAGGTAATGGTCAGGATCGACTGAGTCGGCACCGCGTTGCGGTAGGTTGGCAGCGCCTGAATTTTCTTCATAAAGCGTTCCACCAGGTCGCAGGCGATGCTGTCCACGCGGTCATCGTTGTTGCCGTACTGCGGGTAATCCCCTTCTATCACGAAATCGACCGCCAGACCGGTATGGTCGCGCACCGGCTTCACCGTGGCGTATTTAATGGCGGACAGGGAATCCGCCGCTACCGACAACCCGGCAATGCCGCAGGCCATGGTGCGGTAAACGTCCCGATCGTGAAGCGCCATCAGCGAGGCTTCGTAGCTGTACTTATCATGCATGTAGTGAATGAGATTCAGCGCGCTGATGTACTGCACCGCCAGCCAGTCCATAAAGTGATCGAGACTCGCCATAACGGTGTCGTAATCCAGCACGTCGTCCAGCAGCGGCTCGGTTTTCGGGCCGACCTGGATCTTCAGCTTCTCGTCCACCCCACCGTTGATCGCATACAGCAGCGTTTTGGCGAGGTTGGCGCGCGCGCCGAAGAACTGCATCTGCTTGCCGATCACCATCGGGCTGACGCAGCAGGCAATGGCGTAGTCGTCGCTGTTGAAGTCCGCACGCATCAGATCGTCGTTCTCATACTGCAGCGACGAGGTAACGATCGACACCTGCGCGGCGTATTTCTTGAACGCGATCGGCAGTTGTTCAGACCAGAGGATCGTCAGGTTCGGCTCCGGCGCGGGCCCCATGGTGTGCAGGGTGTGCAGATAGCGGAAGCTGTTTTTGGTCACCAGCGTGCGGCCGTCCAGCCCCATGCCGCCGATCACTTCCGTGGCCCAGATCGGATCGCCGGAGAAGAGCGTGTCGAATTCCGGCGTGCGCAGGAAGCGCACCATGCGGATCTTCATGATGAAGTGGTCGATCAGCTCCTGCGCCTGCACCTCGTTCAGCCGCCCCGCCTGCATGTCGCGTTCGATGTAGATATCGAGGAACGAGGCCGTGCGCCCCAGCGACATCGCTCCGCCGTTCTGGGATTTCACCGCCGCCAGGTAGGCAAAATAGAGCCACTGCACCGCTTCCTGGGCGTTCATCGCCGGACGTGATATATCAAAGCCATAGTTCGCCGCCATCTGCTGGATCTGCAGCAGCGCGCGCTTGTGCTCCGCCAGCTCTTCGCGCAGGCGGATCGTCGCCTCCAGATCTTCGCCGCGCTCCAGCCGGCCCTGCAGATCGGCGAACTGAAACTCACGCTCGCGCACCAGATAGCGGATGCCGTAGAGCGCCACGCGGCGGTAATCGCCGATGATGCGCCCGCGCCCGTAGCCGTCCGGCAGACCGGTCAGCACGCCGGATTTACGGCAGCGCATCATCTCCGGCGAATAGACGTCAAACACGCCCTGGTTGTGGGTTTTGCGCAGGTCGGTAAACAGGTATTCAAACTGCGGATCCATCTCCCGGCCATAGGCTTCGAACGAGCTGCGGATCATGTTGATCCCGCCGTACGGATGCAGGGCGCGCTTGAGCGGCTTGTCGGTTTGCAGGCCGACGATCGTCTCCAGATCCTGGTCGATGTAGCCCGGCCCGTGGGCCGTAATGGTGGTGGCAATGTTGGTGTCAAAATCCACCGGGGCATGGGTGGCATTTTCCTGACGAATGCCGACCATCACCTTCTGCCACAGCGCCGTCGTTGCTGGCGTCGCCTGCGCGAGGAAAGCTTCATCGCCTTCATAAGGGGTGTAGTTATGCTGAATAAAATCGCGGACGTTGACGGCGTTTTTCCATTCTTCACCGCGAAACCCGGCCCATGCGTCGCTGTAGGGCGCGACGCCCGTTTCGATTGTTACTTTCATCAGATTCTCGCTTTATCAGGCGTAAGCCGCAGCCGGGGTAACCTTCCCAAGACGGAGGGCGTCCAGCGCGATCATTTTTTCTTCGTTGGTAGGGATCACCGCGCAGATCACGCGGGAGGTATCAGTGGAGATGACGCGCTCACCCGCGCTACCCGGCAGGGCATTTTTGGCGTCGTCGAGGCGGATCCCGAACACTTTCAGATGTTCCGCCACCAGCGCGCGGACAAGCGTTGAGTTTTCGCCGATGCCGCCGGTAAAGACCACCCCATCGAGGCGGTGCAGCGACGCCGCGTGCCCGGCGATATGTCGCGCTATACGGTGAACGAAGGTCTGGATAGCCAGCTGCGCCCGCTCATTACCGGCGTGCCAGGCTTTCTCCAGCGCGCGTAAATCGGAGGAGATGCCGGAGATCCCCAGCAACCCGGACTCTTTGTTGACCATGCGCTCCAGATCCTCAAACGACTGGCCGGTCTGCTGGGCAATCCACGCCATCGCGCCAAAATCCACGTCGCCGCAGCGCGTACCCATCATCAGTCCTTCCAGCGGCGTCATGCCCATGGACGTATCCACGCTCTCGCCGTTACGCACCGCGCAGATGGACGCCCCGTTGCCGAGGTGGGCAACCACCAGGCCGCTGTCATCGGGGGACAGCCCGAGGAGCGCGTGCGCCTGCCCGGACACGTAGCGGTGAGAGGTGCCGTGGAAGCCGTAGCGGCGCACGCCCAGCGCTTCAAAATAGCGGTACGGCAAACCGTACAGGTACGCCTGCGGCGGCAGCGTCTGGTGGAAGCTGGTATCAAATACCGCGACCTGCTGCACGCCCGGAAACAGGCGCTCTGCGGCTTCCACGCCGCTCAGGTTGGCGTAGTTATGCAGCGGCGCCAGCGGGGAGACCTGGCGGATCTGCTCAATCACCTCTTCCGTAATCAGGGTCGACTCGCTGAAGAGGTCACCACCGTGCGCAATGCGGTGGCCAATTAAGGCCACGCTGCTCATCAGGTCACGCTTCTCCAGCTCCAGGGCGATGGCAGCCAGCGCCCCTTCGTAGTCCTGGTGAGCCAGTCTGGCTGGCTCACCCCCGTTCACGGAAATAAAGGTTTTATCCGTGTTGATGCCGTCTACAATGCCCGTCACCAGGGCGTCGCAGCTGCTGGCATCGAGCACCGAAAACTTAACAGAGGACGAACCGCAGTTAATTACCAGTACAACCGGAAACTCAATCATCATGTGACTCCGCTCTTCCTGAGCAATGGGTTAGAACAGTTTGTAAACGATATTCAGAATGGTCAGCAGGCCCACAACCGTGACGAAGATGTTCTCGGGTTTGCCCTTATATTTCGCCATGGCCGGTGCTTTGCGGATGGCGTACATCGGCAGCAGGCACAGCAGAGAGGCGATGATTGGCGCGCCCATGGCTTCGATAAGGTCGAGAATGTTCGGGTTGGCGTACGCGACAACCCAGGTGGAGCCCATGATGAACACCATGCTGATGGTGTTCAGTTTGCCGACAGAGACCTTCTTCTTATCGCCTTTGTAGCCGAACTTGAGGATCAGGCCATTCAGCCCTTCCAGCGTGCCCAGGTAGTGCCCGAAGAAAGATTTGAAGATAGCGACCAGAGCAATAATGGAAGCGCCATATTCCAGTACCGTCGCGAACGTCGATTTAGTGCCGGACATGGAGGCAAAGTGGTTCGCCAGGTAAGAGAGCACCGGAATGTTCTGCGCTTTGGCGTCCGCCATGTTCTGCGGAGAGAGCGTAAACAGGCAGCTAAAGGCGAAGAACATCACCACAGCCACCATCAGCAGGCTGGCGCGACCGATGATTTTGGAACATTTCTGCTCGGTGAATTCTTTACCGAACTCCGGCTCGTACTCTTCGCGCTTGGAGACCACAAACGAGGAGACGATAGGCGAGAAGTTGAAGGAGAAGACCATGATGGAGATCCCCAGCCACACCGTAACCAGAATGCCGTCATGGCCGGTGAAGGCGATATCGCTCAGGTTGACCTGGTCGATCACCGCGGAGTTCCAGTAAGGGATCAGCGACAGGGAAATAAGTACCAGACTGGCAATAAACGGGAACACCAGGAAGCTCATCACCTTCACCATCAGGTCTTTACCAAACCAGATAACAAAAGCCATCAGCAGCAGCAGGAACAGCGCCACCACGCCGCGGTTTAGCGCAGGCAGCTGGAGCTGGTTTTCCCAGAAGGTCATGAAGGTGTTAGTAATAGTGACGCCGTAAATCCACAGCAGCGGGCAAATGGCAAAGAAGTAGAGGAATGTGATCACCACCCCACCGGTTTTACCGAAATGCTCTTCCACCGTTTCGGTGATGTTGCCGGAGACGTTGCTGCCGGACAGGCAGAGGCGCGCCAGCGCGCGGTGGCAGTAAAACGCAATCGGGAACGCGAGAACCAGCATCAGCAGGATAGGGATTAAGCCTCCAAAGCCTGCGCGAATGGGGAAGAACAGCACGCCTGCGCCAATGGCGGTACCAAACAGGCCAAGCGTCCAGGTGGTATCAGACTTACGCCAGGAGGACGTTTTTGTCTGGCCAACGATAATGCTTTCTGTGTTGCTCATAGGTCACCTTTATGCGTCAACGAAGCCGGTAATTTGGGAAACACGGGAGAGATCGATATTGCCGCCGGAAATAATGCAAACGGTTTTGCGGCCCTGAATATAGTGGTCAAGCTTGCCGCTTAATAACGCGGCACAGGCCAGCGCGCCGGCGCCTTCCGTCACCACTTTATTTCGCTGAATAAGGGCAATCATGCTGTTGCGAATATCGTCTTCGCTCACCAGCACAATGTCATCGACCAGTTCACGAACGATTTCGAAGGTTAATTTACCCGGACGAGAGACGTCGCAGCCGTCGGCTAACGTGCCGGTAACGCGATGGTTGGTTATTTCTCCTGCCTGCCAGGAGGCCGCCATTCCGTGCACGTTTTCAGACTGTACGCCGATAATATTAATGGTCGGGTTGATGGATTTAATCGCCGTTGCAATCCCGGCAATTAATCCGCCGCCGCCGATAGGGACAATGACGTTATCCACGTCGTATAAATCTTCGAGAATTTCGAGGCCGATGGTGCCCTGCCCGGCGATCACTTTGGCGTCATCGTAAGGCGGAATAAAAATGCGCCCTTCCATCTCGACGATTTCGCTCACTTTAGCGATGGTGTCGTTGAAGTTCTCACCGTGGAGCACCACTTCCGCCGAGTAGTCGCGGGTCGCGGCCACTTTAGATTTTGGTGCGCCCATCGGCATCACCACTTTACCGTCGATGCCGAGCATGGCGCAGGAGAGCGACACTCCCTGCGCGTGGTTTCCCGCAGAGCAGGCGACCACGCCTTTGCGCTTTTCAGCATCGGTCAGCGAGCTTAATTTATTAAACGCGCCGCGAATTTTGAACGAACCGGTACGCTGCATGTTCTCAAATTTAAGGAATATTTCGCCCTTACACCGTTCGCTGAGATAATTCGAGCGCGGCATACCGGTTTTATATATCTTGCCTGCCAGTCGTTTTCTGGCGTCCTGAATATCTTCAATGGTTACCGGGAGATCGTAGGTAATATGCATAATATCCTCGTTATAATAATTCATTCTTTTCAGGCAAAGTCAGGGTATCAGAGCGTTAATACGTTAAGCTCTGGGTATTTTTTAAAATAAAAACTTATTATTCATCGTCGTCTTTCGATATTCATCGACGAATATTGTTTAGCCAGCTCAACTAATACTGACGCCGATTTTTTAATCCTGTAATTTTTAGACCATACGGCGGCATAACGCGCCACGGGTAATTCGTCTTCCACGGGCAGCACAATAAATTGATCCGAACCGAATGGGGCAATCATGTCGCGGGGAATCACCGTCAGATAATCGGCATTCAGGACAAGGTTATAAATGGTGACGACGGAATCGGTCTGGACGATGTTTTCGATGCTGATGTGGTTGTCTTGCAGAGTGGTCAGAAGTTCTTTGTAGTAGCCCATATCGGTTTGCGGCATCACCCACTGCTCGTGCGTAAGCGATGCCAGTGTCGTCGGGCCGGTGCACGTTCGCGTTTTGCTGGCGACCAGCACAAACTCAGACTCAAACAGCGGTTCGACGTGCAGATCCTGCAGCAGCATTTCATCGCTCAGCGTGCCGATAGCGAAATCCAGACGACCATCGCGAATGGCCGGGAGGAAAGAGGAGAGCTGAGCTTCATACATTGAGACGCGCGCTTTCGGGAACACTTCCTTGAATTTTTTGATCATCTCAGACAGGAAGGTAAAACCAATCAGCGACGGATAGCCAAAGGAGACATCCATAACGGTGCTAAAACTGAGACTATTGATTTCGCTCACCATGTTTTTCATTTCACGCGTGATCGACTCGGAGTACGAGAGCAGAACCTGGCCTGCAGCCGTCAGTTTTACGCCCGTATTTTTACGTACCATCACTTCCACACCGAAGTAAGATTCGATATCGCTGATGATTTTGCTGACGGCGGGTTGCGTCAGGCCCAGTTGTCTTGCAGCAGAACCTATGGAGCCACTTTTAATGACTTCCTGAAATACCACGAGGTGCTGTGTTTTCGGTAGAATAATAGTGTTCATAATATTCTGCGCTTATTTCCCTATGACGGGGTGAATTCTACTCAATAATGTTTCAGGGGGTATGTGCTGTTACTCACAATTTGCTTTGAGCAACCCTTAACTCACGCTTCAAAAACCCATTAAAAATCTTATAAATCAATGCATTGAAGGCAATTAAATACGCTACTACGCTGATATTGATCAACAAAAACAGCGGTAATAAATTTATTTTATGGCGATAACCCGGATTAATTTCACCGTTCTTAAAAAATCAATAAAGACGATATTTCAGGCAATTAAAGGCTAATAAATAACCGTCATTTATTTGAAACATACTTTCATTTAAGCCATTTTTTACGACGTAAATTTTCAAATTTCAGGAAAAGAGTGGAATACGTCACATATTCACGGAGGAAATGTATTTGATTTCAATAAGCGCATATCAAACGAGAAAAGATTTACGAACATTAAGCTAACAATCATAACAAATTATCAATACTACAGATCGCCGGTTTTTTAGATTTAAATTTTGTGATGGCGATCGTCTGCAGATGCCGAGGCGGAACCGGCGAGTGAAAAACAGTGAAATGTGCTTAATGTCGCAAATATGAGAATTGATGTCGTTTGTGTGGTGCCGGGTGGCGCTGCGCTTACCCGGCCTACAACAACCAGAAAGCAAAAACCCCGCCGAAGCGGGGTTCCCTAAGAAGTTGAAGCTGACCGATAAGCCGGGTTCTGTCGTGGACAGTCATTCATCTAGGCCAGCAATCGCTCACTGGCTCAAGCAGCCTACCCGGGTTCAGTACGGGCCGTACCATGTGAACCCCTATTTGGCCTTGCTCCGGGTGGAGTTTACCGTGCCACGGACTGTTACCAGCCGCGCGGTGCGCTCTTACCGCACCCTTTCACCCTTACCTGATCCCGCTTGCGCGGGCCATCGGCGGTTTGCTCTCTGTTGCACTGGTCGTGGGTTTCCCCCCCAGGCGTTACCTGGCACCCTGCCCTATGGAGCCCGGACTTTCCTCCCCTCCGCCCGTCTCCCCCGAAAGGGACGACGACGAAGCGGCGACTGTCTGGTCAGCTTCGGCGCGCAGTATAGAGGGTTTGCGCGCCGCTGTCACCCTCGGCTGTGGGTAAGCCGTGATTAACGCGCCACTTCCACCTTCGCCAATTTTTCGTAGTAGCATGCAATTGCGCTGTGATCGGCCGTGCCCAGGCCATCGGCACGCAATGCCTGCATCATCTCCATGACCGCTGCGGTCAGCGGCAGCTGTGCGCCCACGCCGTGGGAAGTGTCCAGCGCGTTCGCCAGATCTTTGATATGCAGGTCGATGCGGAAACCGGGTTTGAAATTGCGATCCATGACCATGGGCGCTTTGGCGTCCAGCACCGTACTGCCTGCCAGACCACCGCGAATAGCCTGGTAGACCAGGTCCGGATTGACGCCCGCTTTGGTTGCCAGCGTCAGCGCTTCAGACATGGCGGCAATGTTGAGTGCCACGATCACCTGGTTTGCCAGCTTGGTCACGTTACCCGCCCCAATCTCCCCGGTGTGTACCACGGAGCCCGCCATGGCTTTCATCAGGTCGTAAAATTTATCGAAAATAGCTTTATCGCCGCCGACCATGACCGACAGCGTGCCGTCGATGGCTTTCGGCTCGCCGCCGCTGACCGGTGCATCCAGCATATCGACGCCCTTCGCCTTCAACGCCTCGCTGATTTCACGGCTCGCGAGCGGTGCGATAGAGCTCATATCGATCAGCACCAGACCCGGTTTCGCGCCGTCGATAATGCCGTTTTCACCCAGCGCGACTTCTTTGACGTGCGGGGAGTTTGGCAGCATGGTGATGATGACATCGCACTGCTCGGCAATGGCTTTCGCGGTGGTGGCTGCCTCTGCGCCAGCCGCTATCACCTCAGCCACGGCCTGTGGATTATGATCGGAGACCACCAGCGAGTAACCTGCTTTGATGAGGTTCTTACTCATTGGTTTACCCATGATCCCCAGGCCAATAAAACCCACTTTCAGCGTCATAATCTGTTTCCTCAATGATGGTTATTTTTTAAAAGCGTCCGCTAATTTCTGCGTAGCCGAGCGGAAAACGCCGAGGTCGCTGCCGACGGCAACAAACGTGGCTCCCCACTCCAGGTAGCGGCGGGCGTCAGCCTCAACCGGCGCCAGAATGCCGCACGGCTTGCCGTGCGCTTTGGCGCGGGCAAAGATGTGCTGGATCGCGCGCTGCACGTCAGGGTGGCTGGCGTTACCCAGATGGCCTAAGGCGGCAGCCAGATCGCTTGGACCGACGAAGATCCCGTCCACGCCGGTTGTGGCGGCAATCGCGTCGACGTTATCGACGCCCTGCTGGCTCTCGATCTGAACCAGAATGGTGATGTTGCTGTTGGACTGCGCGAAATAGTCCGGGACGGTGCCAAACATATTGGCGCGGTGCGAAACGGAAACGCCGCGGATCCCTTCGGGAGGATAGCGCGTTGACGCCACGGCCAGCGCCGCTTGCTCTTCCGTCTCCACAAACGGGATCAGGAAGTTGTAGAAGCCGATATCCAGCAGACGCTTAATAATCACCGGTTCGTTGGTGGGGACACGCACCACCGGGGCACTGTTGCTGCCTTTCAGCGCCATCAGCTGCGGAATAAACGTGCTGATATCGTTTGGTGCATGTTCGCCGTCCAGCACCAGCCAGTCGAAACCGGCCAGGCCCAGCACTTCGGTGCTGATAGGGTTTGCCAGCGCGGACCAGCAGCCAATCTGAATCTGGTGCGCCGCGAGGGCCGCTTTAAATTTATTCGGGAAGATAGCGTTATTCATCGTATTTACCTTTTTAATTCCGCAGCCTTTTTCAGTATCGTTTTATTTATTCATACACCGCGCCATCATGATATTTATTATTCGGACATATTCTGGCGTAATAAAATCGTCATTCAGTATAAGATGCAATCCACGGCCGCACATTGTTTTAATGCTCAGGTATTACGCTATTTTTTGATAAAAATTTTTGCATATGCACAAAGCACTGGGCGCTAATGCACAGAATCAAGGATTACGGGCTCGCGAGCGATCGGGATCACATTTTGATATTGAATCTGCTGACATGCTTTATTTCTGAAAGCCGCGTATTTATTTCTACCATCAGAAAAATGGCTGAACTTATTATCAGAATGCTGGAGAATACTGACCAATGGCCGACATTGAAATTCGACAGGCACCGCCGACGGCGTTTTATATAAAAGTGCACGACGCCGATAACGTGGCGATTATCGTCAACGACAATGGCTTAAAAGCAGGAACCCGCTTCCCGGACGGGCTGGAACTGACTGAGCATGTTCCGCAGGGACATAAAGTCGCCCTGGTGGATATCCCTGCTGAAAGCGAAATTGTGCGTTACGGTGAAGTCATCGGCTATGCCGTTCGTTCGATACCGCAGGGAAGCTGGGTGGAGGAGTCGCTGGTGGCGCTGCCAGAAGCGCCGCCGCTGAACACGCTTCCGCTGGCAACCCGCGTGCCGGAACCGCTTCCCCCGCTGGAAGGCTATACCTTTGAAGGGTATCGCAATGCGGACGGCAGCGTCGGCACCAAAAATCTGCTCGGCATTACCACCAGCGTGCACTGCGTGGCGGGCGTCGTGGATTACGTGGTGAAAATCATCGAACGCGATCTGCTGCCAAAATACCCGAACGTCGACGGCGTGGTGGGCCTGAACCACCTCTACGGCTGCGGCGTGGCGATTAACGCGCCCGCTGCCGTGGTGCCTATCCGGACCATCCACAATATCGCCCTGAACCCCAACTTTGGCGGCGAGGTGATGGTCATTGGCCTCGGCTGTGAAAAATTGCAGCCAGAACGCCTGCTGCAGGGTACCGAGGATGTCAAAGCCATCCCGGCAGACGAGGCCAGCATCGTGCGCCTGCAGGACGAACGCCACGTCGGTTTCCGCTCAATGGTCGACGATATTTTGCAGGTAGCAGAACGCCATCTGGACAAGCTCAACCGCCGCCGGCGCGAAACGTGCCCGGCGTCGGAGCTGGTGGTCGGAACCCAGTGCGGCGGCAGCGATGCCTTCTCCGGCGTGACGGCCAACCCGGCGGTGGGCTATGCGTCCGATCTGCTTGTTCGCTGCGGCGCCACGGTGATGTTCTCCGAGGTGACTGAAGTGCGTGACGCCATCCATCTGCTGACGCCGCGCGCCGTTAATAAAGAGGTCGGCAAGCGGCTGCTTGAGGAGATGGCCTGGTACGATAACTATCTCGATATGGGCAAAACCGACCGCAGCGCCAACCCGTCTCCGGGCAACAAGAAAGGCGGCCTGGCAAACGTGGTGGAAAAAGCCCTCGGCTCTATTGCCAAATCCGGGCAGAGCGCCATTGCAGAAGTGCTCTCTCCGGGCCAGCGCCCGACGAAACGCGGCCTGATCTACGCGGCAACGCCGGCCAGCGATTTTGTGTGCGGCACGCAGCAGGTAGCATCCGGCATTACGGTACAGGTCTTTACCACCGGGCGCGGCACGCCGTACGGCCTGATGGCGGTGCCGGTGATCAAGATGGCGACTCGCACCGAGCTGGCAAACCGCTGGTATGACTTAATGGATATTAACGCGGGCACCATCGCCACCGGGGAGGAGAGCATTGAGGACGTGGGCTGGAAGCTGTTCCACTTCATTCTGGATGTCGCCAGCGGGCGAAAGAAAACCTTCTCGGACCAATGGGGATTGCATAATCAGCTGGCGGTGTTTAACCCGGCACCGGTGACGTGATTTTCCGTCCCACATCTATCCCGCATTTAGGTAACCCGTCGGACACGCCGCAAACCTTCTAAGTTGAGGCGATACCTGCTAGCTAAAAGACACATAACGATCCGTAGGCCGGGTAAGGCGCAGCCGCCACCCGGCAAAACAGGCAGCAGGAGCTTACTCCCCCTGCTGCTCCAGCGCATACTTATACAACGCATTTTTCTTCACGCCGTGAATTTCTGCCGCCAGCGCAGCGGCTTTCTTCAGCGGCAGTTCCGACTGCAGCAACGCCAGCGTGCGCAGCGCGTCGGCAGGAAGGGCGTCTTCTTCCGCCTTGTGCCCTTCGACAATCAGCACCATTTCACCCTTGCGGCGGTTTTCGTCTTCCTTCACCCACGCCAGCAGCTCGCCCACCGGTGCGCCGTGGATGGTTTCCCAGGTTTTGGTCAGCTCGCGCGCCAGCACCACGTAGCGGCCTTCCCCCCAGACGGTCACCATATCTTCCAGGCTCTCCAGCAGGCGGTGCGTGGATTCGTAGAAAATCAGGGTGCGCGGTTCCGCTTCCAGCTCTTTTAAGACGTCGCGGCGGCCTTTTGATTTAGCAGGCAGAAAGCCTTCATAGCAGAAACGGTCAGACGGCAGACCTGCGGCGCTTAACGCCGCAATCGCGGCACACGGTCCCGGCAGGGGCACAACGCGAATACCGGCTTCGCGACAGGTACGCACCAGGTGATAGCCCGGATCGTTGATCAGCGGCGTACCGGCATCGGAGACCAGGGCTATGTTCTGCCCCTCTTTCAGCTTCGCCACCAGCGTTTCGGCTTTTTGTTGCTCATTGTGATCGTGCAGCGCAAACAAACGGGCGTTAATCGCGAAATGTTGCAGCAGCAGGCCGGTGTGGCGGGTATCTTCAGCAGCAATTAAATCAACAGCTTGCAGTACGGTGAGCGCACGTTGGGTAATATCAGACAAATTCCCGATAGGAGTAGGTACAATATAAAGCTGACCTTGAGAATTATCTGCCGTTTCGTGTTGTTTCATTGTTTCGTCCGTATTGCCGATTTAATATTGAGCATTGCGTAAAAAAAATCACTGGATACAGTATGGTACCGTTAACGTTTCTTCGAAAAAAAGCCACGCGCAGCGTGCCGCTTCTGCTGGCAGCCCTGATCTTTGCAGGCTGTGGCACCCAGGCACCTGACCAGAGCACCGCCCATCTCCAGGGTTCTGCTCAGGCTGATTCTGGCTTTTATCTGCAACAAATGTCGCAGAGTTCAAATGATACCAAGACCAACTGGCAATTACTCGCCATTCGTGCACTGCTGAAAGAGGGTAAAACCCAGCGGGCAGCCGAACTGTTTAACCAGTTGCCAAAAGATCTTAACGACGCACAGCGTCGCGAGCAGAGCCTGCTCTCTGCCGAGCTGAAAGTCGCGCTGAAAGATTACGCCGCCGCGAAGAAGATCCTCGGTGATATCGACGTAAGCGCTCTGGATAAAAACCAGCAGGCGCGCTTCTGGCAGGCGGGTATTACCGCTGAGCAGGGACGCCCTTCCCTGACGCTGCTCCGCGCGCTCGTCGCGCAAGAGCCGCTGCTTGGCGGTGCTGATAAGCAGAAAAATATTGATGCCACCTGGCAAGCGCTGGCGTCGATGACGCAGGAACAGGCGCAGGCGCTGGTCATCAACGCGGATGAAAACGTCCTGCAGGGCTGGCTGGATCTGCAGCAGATGTGGTTTAACAACCGCAGCGATCCAAAAATGTTGAAAGCCGGCATTACGGACTGGCAGACGCGCTACCCGCAAAACCCGGGCGCGAAAATGCTGCCAACCCAGCTGGTGAACGTGCAGAACTTTAAGCCAGCTTCCACCAGCAAAATCGCCCTGCTTCTGCCGCTCAACGGCCAGGCGGCGGTGTTTGGACGTACCATTCAGCAGGGTTTTGAAGCGGCGAAAAACGGCACGACGTCGGTAGCCGGCAGCGCCGTTCCCGCACAGGCAGCCCAGGCGGCTAATGTGAATAATGATGTTGTCAGCCCATCCGCCGCAGAGACCAGCGACCTGACCACGGCGCAAACGCCAGCGCAGGGCACGATGCAAAACCCTGTGACGGCCCCGACGACGCCTCCAGATGAAGCTGCACCGGCTACAGCAGCACCTGCGGCCCAGGCTCCGGCCGAGACGCAAACGGCGCCAGCTCCTGCCACAACAGCAGAACAGCCTCAACAGCAGCCTGCACAACCCGCGGCTCAACCTGCCACGCAGCCGCAGGCCGTGGCAACCACCAGCGCCAACCCGGGCGCTGAATTGAAAATCTACGACACCAGCTCGCAGCCGCTTGACCAGGTGCTGGCGCAGGTACAGCAGGACGGGGCGAGCATCGTTGTCGGTCCGCTGCTGAAGAACAACGTGGAAGAGCTGATGAAGAGCAATACCACGCTGAACGTGCTGGCGCTCAACCAGCCAGAGCAGGTTCAGAACCGGGCCAATATCTGCTACTTCGCGCTCTCTCCAGAAGATGAAGCCCGCGATGCGGCGCGTCATATTCATGAGCAGGGTAAGCAGGCTCCGCTGCTGCTCATCCCACGCAGCACGCTGGGCGATCGCGTGGCCAATGCCTTTGCCGATGAGTGGCAGAAGCTGGGCGGCGGCGTGGTGCTGCAGCAGAAATTCGGTTCCGTCTCTGAACTGCGCGCAGGCGTCAACGGCGGGGCGGGTATCGCACTTAACGGTAGCCCGGTCACCGCGAGCCTGCCACAGCAGCAGGGCGTGACGATTGGCGGCCTGACGATCCCTGCGCCGCCAACCGACGCGCAGATTAGCGGTGGCGGTAAAGTGGATGCGGCCTATATCGTTGCCACGCCGCAGGAGATCGCCTTTATCAAACCGATGATTGCGATGCGTAACGGCAGCCAGAGCGGCGCAACGCTCTACGCCAGCTCCCGCAGCGCACAGGGCACCGCAGGCCCGGATTTCCGTCTGGAAATGGACGGTCTGCAGTACAGCGAAATCCCGATGCTGGCCGGCAGCAATCCATCCCTGATGCAGCAGGCGCTGAGCGCGGTGCGTAACGATTACTCTCTGGCGCGTCTGTATGCGATGGGGGTTGATGCGTGGGCGCTGGCAAACCACTTTACCCAGATGCGTCAGGTGCCGGGCTTCGAGCTTAACGGCAACACCGGCGATCTGACCGCGACCCAGGATTGTGTGATTAACAGGAAGTTATCATGGCTCAAATACCAGCAGGGGCAGATCGTCCCGGCCAGTTAAGCCGCAAACAAACCGGCGATGCGTGGGAGTTAAAGGCGCGTCGCTGGCTTGAAGGCAAAGGACTGCGTTTTATCGCCGCCAACGTCCGTGGACGTGGTGGCGAAATCGACCTGATCATGAAAGACGGTCAGGTCATTGTGTTTGTAGAAGTGCGCTTTCGACAGTCCTCCCGTTTTGGCGGTGCTGCCGCCAGCGTGACGCTCGCCAAACAACATAAATTATTACAGACTGCCCACTTGTGGCTTGCCCGCCATAATGGGAGTTTTGATACTGTGGATTGCCGGTTCGATGTGATAGCCTTCACCGGAAATGAGATCGAATGGCTTAAAAACGCTTTTGGCGAAGACGCATAATTAAGATTTAAAAGGGATAACGTGCTCGAAAGAATTAAAGTGTGCTTCACAGAAAGCATCCAGACTCAGATTGCCGCGGCGGAAGCCCTTCCGGATGCTATCTCGCGTGCCGCAATGACGCTGGTGCAATCCCTGCTAAACGGCAACAAAATCCTCTGTTGTGGCAACGGCACGTCAGCCGCCAACGCACAGCATTTTGCTGCCAGCATGATCAATCGTTTTGAAACAGAACGTCCCAGTTTACCTGCCATTGCACTTAATACCGATAATGTGGTCTTAACGGCGATTGCTAACGATCGTCTGCATGACGAAATTTACGCAAAGCAGGTGCGAGCCCTGGGTCATGCCGGAGATGTGCTGCTGGCTATCTCCACGCGCGGCAATAGCCGGGATATAGTCAAAGCTGTTGAAGCCGCCGTCACCCGCGACATGACTATCGTGGCCTTAACCGGCTATGACGGGGGTGAGCTGGCGGGTCTGCTTGGGCCGCAGGATGTGGAAATCCGCATTCCGTCTCACCGGAGCGCGCGTATTCAGGAAATGCATATGCTCACGGTGAACTGCTTATGTGACTTGATCGATAACACGCTTTTCCCTCACCAGGATGATTAAGGAGTTCTTATGAAGGCTTTATCGACCCTCGCAGTCCTTATGTCTGCATTACTGCTTCAGGGATGTATCGCTGCGGCCGTTGTGGGTACTGCCGCAGTAGGCACCAAAGCGGCAACCGATCCGCGCACTGTGGGAACACAGGTGGATGACGGTACGCTGGAGCTGCGCGTCAACAGTGCGCTGTCGAAAGACGAACAGATCAAGAAAGAGGCGCGTATCAACGTGACGGCTTATCAGGGCAAAGTGCTGCTGGCAGGCCAGGCGCCGAATATGGAGCTCGCCTCGCGTGCGAAACAGATTGCGATGGGCGTTGAAGGGACCACAGAGGTGTTTAACGAAGTGCGTCAGGGCAAGCCAATTGGTTTGGGTGATGCCTCTTCCGATACCTGGATCACCACCAAAGTACGTTCCCAGCTGCTGGGCTCGGACCAGGTGAAATCTTCCAACGTGAAGGTGACAACGGAAAACGGTGAAGTGTTCCTGCTGGGTCTGGTGACCGAACGTGAAGGGAAAGCGGCGGCCGATATCGCCAGCCGGGTGAGCGGCGTGAAGCACGTCACCACCGCGTTTACTTACATTAAATAAAAAAATCCCCTCAAGTGAGGGGATTTTTTTGTAGGCCCGGTAAGCGTAGCGCCACCGGGCGTTTTTCACAGAAGCGCAATACTTCCCACCATCACCCCGCTCAACGCCACCAGCCCCGCGGTGAGCCACAGCGCTTTCGCCGGGAATGACTTACGCAGCATAATCAGCGACGGCAGGCTGATGGCCGGTAACGTGATGAGCAATGCCAGTGCCGGTGCGGTGCCCATGCCGGCCAGCATCATGGTCTGAACAATAGGAATTTCTGCGGCGGTAGGGATCACAAACAGGCAGCCTGCAACGGCCATCGCAATGACCCACAACAGCGTGTTGTCGATAGCGCCATCCGCATGCGGGAAGAGCCAGACGCGCGCCGCCCCGAGAACCAGCACCGCCAGGATATAGACCGGGATGGTGCTCCAGAAAAGCTGCCATAGCGCCCTGCCCCAGCGCGCAAAGAACCCGCCCTGCGGCTCGCTGACGTCCAGCTCAACAGACGCGGACTCTGGCGCCTTATCCTTCACCAGATTCTGCACCAGCGTCGCCACCACCAGCACGGTCAGCAGTCCGGCCACCAGACGAATGAACGCGAAATGCCAGCCCAGGACAAAGCCCATAAACACCAGCGTCGCCGGATTGAGCAGCGGGTTGCCCATCCAGAACGCCAGCGCGCCGCCCATCGACACGCGCTGGCGGCGCATCCCTGCCGCCACGGGCGCAGCGCAGCAGGAGCACATCATGCCCGGCAGGGAGAAGATCGTTCCCAGCAGCGTCCCCTGAAAGCGCGGCTGTCCGAGGGTTTTCACCAGCCAGTTGCGCGGGATCAGCACCTGAATCAGTGAGCCCAGGATCACGCCTAAGACGGCGGCCTTCCAGACGGCAAGGAAGTAGACCATGGCATAGTCCCACGCCGCCTGAAGCGGGCTGGCATCCGCCTGAGCGAGAATAGATTTACCGATGCTGTGCGTTTCGGCGGCGGTGAAGGCTTTGCCGTAGTACGGCTGCCATTTCACGTACCAAAGGCCAACGATGACCACGAGAAAGAAGAGTGCGGGCTTCCACCATTGAACAGGTGTTGCCGCCTGAGATGAAGACTGACCAGTCATAGCATTCCCCGGAGAGTATGAGTAATTAGCCGGGGGAGTTTACGCCTCGCCCTGCGCGATTTCACGCAGTTTTGCCGAAGGGATAATGTTTACGCCCGCTTTCGACGGAGCCAGTCCCTCTTTTAACAGCGCACGCGCGACGTCCCGCGCCTCGATAGATTTCCAGTTGCCGGGCAGGATCCGAAACAGCGGGGCAAATATCGACTCGTTAAAGCGGCGCTCGTCCCGGTGGCCGATCAGCATTGAGGGGCGCACAATCGTCAGCTGCTCCCATTTCTGCGCAATCAGCGCATCCTCCATCTTGCCCTTCACCTTGTTGTAGAAGAAAGGCGATCCGGCACTGGCGCCCAGCGCGCTGACCACCAGAAAATGTCTGGCTCCCAGCTTTTTCGCCGCAAGCGCGGTGTCCACCACCAGCGTATAGTCGGCGTGGATAAATGCCTCTTTGCTACCCGCCTCCCGACGCGTGGTGCCCAGACAGCAAAAGGCGATATCAATCGGGTCCTGGACCTGCGCCAGCGCATCCGTCAGCTGGGGATCGTGCGGATTAAAGACCCCGGAGATGTCCACCAGCGGTCGACGCGTCGGGGCGGCGATGTAGTTCACGCGGCGATCCTGAATCAGCAGCCGCAGCAGATGATCGCCCACTAGCCCGGTAGCCCCGGTAATCAGTACCTGACTCATCGTATCCCCTTTACAGAATTGTCCGTTTGCGAACTCAGCGTCGTCGACCACACTTAGAAGTCTGTTACAGGTAAGTATTTACCACAAGCGGAGAAAAATCAGTCTGAAGCCAAAACAACGGAGGAAGCATGGGCAAGAAAATCGCAGTCTTGATTACCGACGAGTTTGAAGATTCAGAATTCACCTCTCCTGCAGAGGCGTTCCGCAAGGCGGGACATGAGGTCATCACCATCGAGAAAGAGGCGGGCAAAACGGTGAAAGGCCATAAGGGCGAGGCCAGCGTGACCATCGACGAGACTATCGATAACGTGAGCCCCTCAGATTTTGACGCCCTGCTTTTACCCGGCGGCCATTCACCGGATTCCCTGCGCGGAGACGAGCGCTTCGTAACCTTCACCCGGGACTTTGTCTCTACCGGCAAACCGGTCTTTGCCATCTGTCACGGGCCGCAGTTGCTCATCAGCGCGGAGGTTGTACGCGGGCGTAAGCTCACGGCGGTGAAACCGATCGTTATCGATCTGAAAAATGCGGGGGCCGAGTTTTACGATCAGGAGGTGGTCAACGACAAAGACCAGCTGATCACCAGCCGGACCCCGGACGATCTCCCGGCGTTTAACCGCGAAGCGCTACGCCTGCTCGGCGCGTAACCAGTGCAGCTTCTTGCCAAAGCCCAGGGTGTTGTCGGTAAATTTCAGCTCATCGAGGCGGATTTCCCACACCGGGGCTTTTAGCGCAGCGGCGACCGGAAAGCGGCGCGTGTAGTGCTTGCGACGCGCGTCGCTCTCTTCTCCGTCCAGTCGACGGATTTCCCCCTTAAACTGTACCCCACGGATCAGCGCGACTGTCTTCGGCTGGCCATTTACCGTGCCCGCGACTTTTGCCTGCTGGCCGGTCATCTGCGCATGACGCGTTTTGTCTTCGCTCATGACGTAAAACGCGACGCGCTCCGGATCGTAGTAGTAAAACGCGTTTGCGCACCACATCTCACCCTCGCTGTAGACGCACCAGGTGACGACGTGCTGCTTCGCCAGCCAGCGGTTAATGGCGGCCAGTGTTTCCATTTTCGTTCTCTCTCATGCTATGGTGCGTTCACCTTAACATACTGAATCTGTTTACCGTGTGCTGGTTTCTCTATCTTGTCCGAACCGCTGATAACGCACTCTACACCGGGATCACCACCGATGTGGCGCGGCGTTTTTTACAACATCAAACGGGGAAAGGGGCAAAAGCGCTGCGGGGGAAAGGAGAATTACAGCTCGCCTTTTCGGCGCCCGTCGGTGACCGATCGTTGGCGCTCAGGCTGGAATACCGCATCAAACAGCTGACGAAGCGCCAGAAAGAGCGCCTCGTGACCGGAGACGGCTCCTTTGAGGCGCTACGCGAGAGCCTGATTAAAAGCGATTGAAATGGTCGTGGTATTCGACCAGACCATTGACGCCGTTGAGCGCGTCGTCCGCAAGACGGTGCACCTGGAAAGCGGATTCCGTACCCGGCCAGCGGCAGCGCAGATCGTAATGCGCGGCCTGCTCGAAGCCCAAACGGCCATAGAATGCCGGATCGCCCAGCGTTACAACGGCCGCATAACCGAACTCATTGAGCGAATCCAGCCCTTCATAGACCAGCTGGCGCGCTAGCCCCTGCCCGCGATAGTTTTCATCCACCGCCAGCGGTGCCATACCGACCCACTGCAGATCTTCGCCCTGAACGATGACCGGACTGAAGGCAACATAGCCCACCACCTGACCTTCATCATCGGTGGCAACCAGCCCCAGCGTGATCAGGCCGTCTTCACGGAGATCGTGGACCAGTTGGGCTTCCGCATCGCTCTCAAAAGCGCGGCGTAATAACGCATCGATACCCGGTGCATCAATCCCAATTTCGACTCGAATCAGCATGGCTCACCTACTGAAGTGTGTTTACTGTCCGGCGGGGTTTTCAGCCCGGCCTCAACGAAATCTGCCATTTGCATTAACATTACGCGCAGCGCTTTCGGCATCTGCTCCAGCTCAATGGCATCCATTAAATTCTTAACGTACAGGCCCAGCTCCGTGTCGCCTTCAATCACCAGACGGCGCTGGAAGAAGAGCGTATCCGGATCCTGCTTGCGCGCGGCGATCATCAGCAGATCGCTGGCATTGGCGCTAAAGCTCACGTCCGCCTCGGCGGTTTCGCGGACGATCAGCTGGTCATTCTCAACGGAGGTAAACCAGCGCAGCCCGATGTCACGCACCTCAATGCTCAACCAGCGGCCTTCCAGGAATTCCAGCTCGCCATCCTGCAGCGCCTGGCGGAACTGCCAGCTCAGGACCTGCTCCAGCACCTGACGTTTAAGCGCGAACGGCGCCAGCTTTACCGGCACGCTCAGCATTGATGGGCCAAATTGTACGAGACGTGAACGCAGTTTATCCAGCACGAGCTTTACTCCCTGATATCTATAGTCCTGCTATTTTGCCATATCCGACGCATAACATAGCGGCGTAAATCAACAAACCGTCGTCCGGACAACCTCATTATTGGTGCCATCAATACGCCATTAGCTGCCTTAAATCAAAAATTGTCGCGTATGGGTTAATTAAAATCCCAGCTCGTTAACATTTTTGCGATCGACAACATCAGGATAAATTATGGAGCTGCTCTGCCCTGCCGGAAACCTTCCGGCGCTTAAGGCGGCCATCGAAAATGGGGCCGATGCGGTCTATATCGGGCTGAAAGATGACACCAATGCCCGCCATTTTGCTGGCCTCAACTTTACGGAGAAAAAGCTTCAGGAAGCCGTTAACTTCGTTCACCAGCACCGACGCAAGCTGCATATCGCCATCAATACCTTTGCTCATCCTGACGGCTACGCCCGCTGGCAGCGCGCGGTGGATATGGCGGCACAGCTGGGTGCTGATGCGCTGATTCTGGCCGACCTCGCCATGCTTGAGTATGCGGCAGAACGCTATCCCCATATTGAGCGCCACGTCTCTGTTCAGGCATCTGCCACCAACGAAGAGGCCGTACGTTTTTATCACCGAAACTTTGACGTGGCCCGCGTGGTGCTGCCGCGCGTACTCTCTATTCATCAGGTTAAGCAACTCGCGCGCGTCACGCCAGTGCCGCTGGAAGTTTTTGCCTTTGGTAGCCTGTGCATTATGGCCGAAGGCCGTTGCTATCTTTCCTCCTATTTGACCGGCGAGTCGCCAAATACCGTCGGGGCCTGCTCCCCTGCCCGCTTCGTTCGCTGGCAGCAAACGCCGCAGGGGCTGGAATCTCGCCTGAATGAGGTGCTGATCGACCGCTATCAGGACGGTGAAAACGCGGGTTATCCTACCCTGTGTAAAGGCCGCTATCTGGTAGACGGCGAGCGTTACCACGCGCTGGAAGAGCCCACCAGCCTTAACACGCTGGAGCTGCTGCCGGAACTGCTGGCGGCCAATATCGCCTCGGTGAAAATTGAAGGTCGCCAGCGCAGCCCGGCGTACGTGAGCCAGGTGGCGAAAGTGTGGCGTCAGGCCATCGACCGCTGCATGGCGGATCCGCAGAACTACGCGCCGCAGCAGGCCTGGATGGAGACGCTCGGATCGATGTCCGAAGGCACGCAAACCACGCTGGGCGCGTATCACCGTAAATGGCAGTGAGAAAATCATGAAATATTCATTAGGGCCGGTGCTTTACTACTGGCCAAAAGAGACGCTGGAAGATTTTTACCAGCAGGCCGCCACCAGCAGCGCCGATGTGATTTACCTCGGCGAAGCGGTGTGCAGCAAACGCCGGGCGACGAAAGTGGGCGACTGGCTGGAGATGGCGAAAAGCCTGGCGGGAAGCGGCAAACAGGTGGTGCTTTCCACGCTCGCGCTGGTGCAGGCCTCTTCTGAACTGGGCGAGCTGAAACGCTACGTTGAGAACGGCGATTTCCTGCTGGAAGCGAGCGATCTCGGCGTGGTGAACATGTGTGCCGAGCGCAAGCTGCCGTTTGTCGCGGGTCATGCCCTGAACTGCTACAACGCGGTGACCCTGCGCCTGCTGCTCAAACAGGGGATGACGCGCTGGTGCATGCCGGTGGAACTCTCCCGCGACTGGCTGGCAAACCTGCTTAAACAGTGCGACGAGCTGGGCATTCGCAATCAGTTTGAAGTGGAAGTGCTGAGCTACGGTCATCTGCCGCTGGCCTACTCCGCCCGCTGCTTTACCGCACGCTCGGAAGACCGTCCGAAAGACGAGTGCGAAACCTGCTGCATTAAGTATCCGAACGGGCGCAGCATGCTGTCCCAGGAGAATCAGCAGGTGTTTGTTCTCAACGGTATTCAGACCATGAGCGGCTATGTCTATAACCTCGGCAACGAGCTGGCGTCGATGGACGGGCTGGTCGATATGGTGCGCCTGTCGCCGCTGGATACCGGCGTGTTCGCGATGCTGGACGCCTTCCGCGCTAACGAAAACGGCGCTGCTCCGCTGCCGCTGACGGCAAACAGCGACTGTAACGGCTACTGGAAGCGTCTGGCCGGGCTGGAACTGCAGGCCTAAAAAAGGCTCACTTTGTTAACAACGGTTATCATTTTTTAATGCAGTATTAAAGATTCACCGTCGACAAAGTGAGCTGTTATGACTGACAAAACCCTTCCGTTTTCGGTGCTGGATCTGGCGCCGATCCCACAAGGCTCCTCGGCAAGAGAAGCCTTTTCGCACTCTCTGGATCTGGCTCAGCTGGCCGAAAAGCGTGGCTATCACCGCTACTGGCTGGCCGAACACCACAACATGGTGGGCATTGCCAGCGCCGCCACCTCGGTACTGATTGGTTATCTGGCGGCAAATACCACCACGCTGCACCTGGGCTCCGGCGGCGTGATGCTGCCGAACCACGCCCCGCTGGTGATCGCCGAGCAGTTCGGCACGCTGAATACCCTCTATCCGGGCCGTATTGATTTAGGGATTGGCCGTGCGCCGGGTAGCGATCAGCCGACCATGCGCGCCCTGCGCCGCCATATGAGCGGCGATATCGACAACTTCCCGCGCGACGTGGCCGAACTGGTGGACTGGTTCGACGCGCGTGACCCGAACCCGCACGTGCGCCCGGTACCGGGTTACGGCGAGAAGATCCCGGTCTGGCTGCTGGGCTCAAGCCTCTACAGCGCGCAGCTCGCAGCCCAGCTGGGGCTGCCGTTTGCGTTTGCCTCGCATTTCGCGCCGGATATGCTGCATCAGGCGCTGCATCTTTACCGCACGCACTTCAAACCGTCCGAACGTCTGGAGAAACCGTACGCGATGGTCTGTATCAACATCATTGCCGCCGACAGCAATCGCGACGCGGAATTCCTTTTCACCTCCATGCAGCAGGCGTTTGTGAAGCTGCGCCGCGGTGAGACGGGCCAGCTTCCGCCGCCGGTGGAGAATATGCATCAGCTGTGGTCAGCTTCAGAGCAGTATGGCGTACAGCAGGCACTGAGCATGTCGCTGGTAGGCGATAAAGCGAAAGTGCGTCACGGGCTGGAGGCGGTGCTGCGCGAAACGCAGGCGGATGAAATTATGGTTAACGGTCAGATTTTCGATCACCAGGCACGTTTGCATTCGTTTGATTTGGCCATGCAGGTGAAAGAGGAGCTGGTGGGGTAGCCTTTTTGCCAGGTGGCGCTTCGCTTACCTGGCCTACGGGGACGCGTAGGCCGGATAAGGCGTAGCCGCCATCCGGCACAAAATGTTTACTGGTACACCGGCAACAGATTAAAACTCGACAGCACATGTACCAGGGCATTGCCCGCGCCAAACACCAGGATCAGCGCAATCATCGGCTTGCCGCCCCAGACGCGGAATTTCGGGCTGCCGAAGCGTTTACGTGATTTGCGGGCCAACAGCGCCGGCACAATTGCCGCCCAGATGGTCGCCGCCAGACCGGCATAGCCGATGGCGTACAGGAAACCGTTCGGCCACAGCAGGCCGCCCACAATCGGCGGCAGGAAGGTCAGCAGCGCGGTTTTGAAGCGGCCCATCGCAGAGTCATCAAAGCCAAACAGATCCGCCAGGTAGTCAAACAACCCTAGGGTCACGCCGAGGAATGAACTCGCCACCGCGAAGTTAGAGAAGATCACCAGCAGCAGATCCAGGCTGCGGCTGTTCAGCACGCCGCTCAGGGCCTGCACCAGCACATCAATGTTACCGCCCTTCTGCGCAATACCGATAAACTCCGGGCGCGGGATATTGCCCATCGTCCCGAGCAGCCAGATGACGTACAGCGCCAGCGCCAGCAGCGTGCCGTAGACCAGACACTTCACAATCGTGCGCGGATCTTTGCCGTAGTACTTCATCAGGCTCGGCACGTTACCGTGGTAGCCAAACGACGCCAGGCAGAACGGCAGGGTCATCAGCAGGTACGGCGTATAGGAGGTATTCACTTCGGCAATGTTAAACAGCGTGGCAGGCGTCACGTGCCCCAGCAGGCTGCCGAAGGTCAGGAAGAAGGTGATGACCTTCGCGCCCAACACGATCGCCGTCATCCGACTCACCGCTTTGGTACTCATCCAGACGATAAACGCCACGCCCAGCGCAAAGCACAGCCCGGCCAGACGCGCCGGTACGTTCAGCGACATCTCCGAGAAGGTGTGATGCAGAATCGAACCGCTTGCCGAGATATACGCGTAGGTCAGGATATAGAGCACAAACGCGATGGACAGCCCGTTCACCAGGTTCCAGCCTTTGCCCAGCAGGTCTTTGGTGATGGTGTCGAAGCTCGCGCCAATGCGGTAGTTCAGGTTGGCTTCGAGGATCATTAGCCCGGAATGGAGCATACAGAACCAGGTAAAGACCAGCGCGGCCAGCGACCAGAAGAACCACGCACCGGACATGACCACGGGCAGGGAGAACATCCCGGCACCTATAATGGTTCCGCCGATGATCACCACGCCGCCAAGCAGCGAAGGTGACGTTTGGGTGGTGGTTAGTGTCGCCATACAGCCTTTTCTCCAGTCAATCATGCGGTTCTGCATTTTAATGCGACGCACTGTACCAGTACAAGAGTACAAAGGGAATAAAAAAAGCCCCGATAGCATGTATCGGGGCTGTATATTTTACTTTACGTCAGAAGCGTAAGGCTTACGCGTCACCGAAACGACGACGGCTGGTGCCTTCTTCACGACGCGGGCCACGGCTTTCACGGCGCTCGCCGGAGAAACGACGACCTTCACCACCGCGACCTTCGCTGCGACCGCCTTCACGACGCTCGCCGCCGAAACCGCGACCACCGCCACGACGTTCGCCGCCACGGTCAGGGCGTGGCTGCGCATCGCCCAGCAGCTGCATGTTCATCGGCTTGTTCAGGATGCGGGTACGCGTAAAGTGCTGCAGTACTTCACCCGGCATGCCTTTCGGCAGCTCGATGGTAGAGTGGGAGGCGAACAGCTTGATGTTACCAATGTAACGGCTGCTGATGTCGCCTTCGTTAGCGATAGCGCCAACGATGTGACGAACTTCAACACCATCATCACGGCCCACTTCAATGCGGTACAGTTCCATATCGCCTGCGTCGCGACGTTCACGACGAGGACGGTCTTCACCACCACGCTCTGGACGGTCACCACGTGGGCCACGATCGTTACGGTCGCCACGACGTTCGAAGCGGTCGTCACGGTCACGGAATTCACGCTTAGGACGCATCGGTGCATCTGGTGGCACGATCAGGCTACGTTCGCCCTGAGCCATTTTCAGCAGTGCTGCAGCCAGGGTTTCCATGTCCAGCTCTTCGCCTTCAGCAACAGGCTGAATCTGCGACAGCAGCGCACGGTACTGATCCAGATCGCTGCTTTCCAGCTGCTGCTGTACTTTGGCGGCGAATTTTTCCAGACGGCGTTTGCCCAGCAGTTCTGCGTTTGGCAGGTCCGCTTCTGGAATGGTCAGCTTCATGGTGCGTTCGATGTTACGCAGCAGACGACGCTCGCGGTTCTCAACGAACAGCAGCGCACGGCCAGCACGACCCGCACGACCGGTACGGCCGATACGGTGAACGTAAGACTCGGAATCCATCGGGATGTCGTAGTTAACAACCAGGCTGATACGCTCAACGTCCAGACCACGTGCTGCCACGTCGGTTGCAATCAGGATATCCAGACGACCGTCTTTCAGACGCTCCAGAGTCTGCTCACGCAGGGCCTGGTTCATATCGCCGTTCAGCGCTGCGCTGTTGTAGCCGCTACGCTCCAGGGCTTCAGCCACTTCCAGGGTCGCATTTTTGGTACGAACGAAGATAATCGCCGCATCAAAATCTTCCGCTTCCAGGAAACGTACCAGCGCTTCATTTTTACGCATGCCGTATACAGACCAGTAGCTCTGGCTGATGTCCGGGCGAGTGGTTACGCTGGACTGAATACGCACTTCCTGAGGTTCTTTCATGAAGCGTTTGGTGATACGACGAATCGCTTCCGGCATGGTGGCAGAGAACAGCGCGGTCTGATGACCGTTCGGGATCTGCGCCATGATGGTTTCAACGTCTTCGATGAAGCCCATACGCAGCATTTCATCTGCTTCATCCAGTACCAGACCGCTCAGTTTAGAGAGATCCAGGGTACCGCGCTTCAGGTGATCCAGCAGACGGCCCGGCGTACCTACAACAATCTGTGGGCCCTGGCGCAGGGCGCGTAACTGCACGTCATAACGCTGGCCGCCGTACAGGGCAACCACGTTTACGCCGCGCATATGTTTAGAGAATTCCGTCATGGCTTCTGCAACCTGAACAGCCAGTTCACGGGTTGGAGCCAGAACGAGGATCTGCGGTGCACGCAGGTCCGGATCAATGTTGTTCAGCAGCGGCAGCGAGAACGCTGCAGTTTTACCGCTACCAGTCTGGGCCATGCCCAGCACGTCACGACCAGAAAGCAGGTGTGGGATACACTCAGCCTGGATCGGAGATGGTTTTTCGTAACCCAGATCGTTAAGGGCTTCAAGGATAGGAGCCTTCAGGCCCAGATCTGCAAAAGTGGTTTCGAATTCAGCCATGTAGTACGAGTGCCTCAATGTCAATGGCGGCCAGTCTACTTAGCTCATCGTGAAAATGATTAGCAATTTTCATTGAAAAGTGTGAACCGGCTCAAAGTAGGTGTATTGACGAACAACAACGCCCTCACCAGTTAAGGTGATGGCAATCAAAAGATTACGGGCTGATGTTTATGTCGTCAGCTATTGCTGGTCCGATTCTGCCAGGTCGTCTTGCTCCTGGCCCAAGAGCGATAATTCCAACAATGCATAACGGTGCTCAACGAAGTTGTGTACGTTGTTAGCAACCGCTAATTTGAACAGTGCCGTAGCGCTGTCCTTATCCCCCAGACTTAGGTAGTACTTACCTAAATAGAAGTTGGTTTCACTGAGATGCTCAGCGAGCGAGGTGTTATCCGTTGCGTCCGCCTTGAGGCGTTCCATCAGCGTTGCTTCGCTAATGTTGCCCAGGTAGAACTCGACAATGTTCCATCCCCACTGTTCCTTGTCCGATTTATCGAAGCGCTGTTTCAGTGCCTCTTTTGCCTGCTTCTCATCGAGCTTCCGCTCAACGATGTAAAGCCACAGGCTACGGAAAGGATCATTAGGATCGTCTTGATAAAACGCCAGCAGATCATCTTGCGCTAACTTGTCACGACCGCCGTAGTACAATGCGATACCGCGATTCAAGTGCGCGTAGTTGTAAGTTGGATCAAGCTCAAGTACAGAATCAAACGCTTCATAGGCAGCATCAAAATTGCCTGCCTGCGTTAAATAAATGCCTAAGTAATTGAATACTTCAGGCATATCAGGTCGGATAGCCAGCGCTTGTGAAAAATCATTTCGCGCCAATGCCCTCAGACCGAGACTATCATACAACACTCCGCGCTCATATAAAAGCTGTGCGCGTTCGTCATCGGTTAAAGCCCGACTGGCAAGTATTTGTTCCATGCGTGCCAGGATCACTTCCTGCTGCAAAGTCGGTTGCAATGGCACTGCGAGGACTTCGCTCTTACGCCAGGCAGAGTTGCTGCATCCTGCCAGCGTTAAAGCTGTCGCAACGAAACACCAGCGCAAAAAAGGCTTCATTTCCCACTCCCGAAGACAACTATTGGATGAACGTCCTGTCCCCCGGCGGCTTAACAAGGCGTCCTGCCTGATAATAGGCCCTCCGCAAAGCGGAGGGCAAATGGCAACTTACTCGCCTTGCTGTTCTGCTGCCTGTGCTTCTGGCGCAGCAGCTGGCTGAGACTGCTCGGTTGCTTCTTTAATGCTCAGACGGATACGGCCCTGGCGATCAACTTCCAGAACTTTAACCGGCACTTCCTGACCCATCTGCAGGTAATCGGTCACTTTCTCAACGCGCTTGTCAGCGATCTGAGAGATGTGAACCAGACCTTCTTTACCGCCGCCGATGGCAACGAACGCGCCAAAGTCAACGATACGGGTCACTTTACCTGCATAGACGCGGCCCACTTCGATTTCTGCAGTGATTTCTTCGATGCGACGGATCGCGAATTTCGCTTTCTCGCCGTCGGTAGCTGCGATCTTCACAGTACCGTCATCTTCGATTTCGATGGTGGTGCCGGTCTCTTCGGTCAGCGCACGGATTACGGAACCGCCCTTACCGATAACATCTTTGATCTTGTCTGGATTGATCTTGATGGTGTGAATACGCGGTGCGAATTCAGAGATATCACCGCGTGGCGCGTTAATCGCCTGTTCCATCACGCCCAGGATGTGCAGACGTGCACCTTTAGCCTGGTTCAGCGCAACCTGCATGATCTCTTTGGTGATACCTTCAATTTTGATATCCATCTGCAGCGCAGAGATACCGTCGCGGGAACCCGCCACTTTGAAGTCCATATCGCCCAGGTGATCTTCGTCGCCCAGAATGTCAGACAGAACAACATAGTTGTCGCCTTCTTTCACCAGGCCCATTGCGATACCCGCAACGGCGGCTTTGATTGGCACGCCTGCATCCATCAGCGCCAGAGAGGCACCACACACGGAAGCCATGGAAGAAGAACCGTTAGATTCGGTGATTTCAGACACCACACGTACGGTGTACGGGAATTTGTCTGCTTCTGGCATCACTGCCAGCACGCCGCGCTTCGCCAGACGACCGTGACCAATTTCACGACGCTTCGGTGAGCCAACCATGCCGGTTTCACCTACGGAGTACGGAGGGAAGTTGTAGTGGAACAGGAAGCTGTCAGTGCGCTCGCCCATCAGTTCGTCGATGATCTGCGCGTCACGGGCTGTACCCAGGGTCGCGGTAACCAGCGCCTGCGTTTCACCACGGGTGAACAGCGCAGAACCGTGAGTACGTGGCAGCACGCCAGTACGCACGTCCAGACCACGGATCATGTCTTTTTCACGGCCATCGATACGCGGCTCGCCAGCCAGAACGCGGCTACGAACAACGTTTTTCTCGATAGCGTGCAGGATTTCGCCAATTTCGTTAGCGTCCAGCGTTTCGTCTTCGGCAACCAGGGTCGCGGTTACTTCAGATTTGATCACATCAACCTGAGCGTAACGCTCCTGTTTGTCGGTGATGCGGTATGCATCGCTCAGACGAGATTCTGCCAGAGCTGCAACGCGTGCATTCAGCGCATCGTTAGCTGCTTCAGGCTGCCAGTCCCAACGTGGTTTACCGGCTTCTTTCACCAGGTCGTTGATGTTCTGGATAACAACCTGCTGCTGGTCATGGCCGAAGACCACAGCACCCAGCATCTGATCTTCGCTCAGCAGTTCAGCTTCGGATTCAACCATCAGCACAGCGGCTTCAGTACCCGCAACCACCAGGTCCAGCTTACTTTCTTTCAGCTCTTCCTGAGTTGGGTTCAGCACGTACTGGTCGTTGATGTAACCGACGCGCGCGGCACCGATTGGGCCATTGAATGGAATACCAGACAGTGACAGGGCAGCGGACGCACCGATCATCGCCACGATGTCCGGGTTAACCTGTGGGTTAACGGAAACAACGGTCGCGATAACCTGTACTTCGTTAACGAAGCCTTCCGGGAACAGCGGGCGAACCGGGCGGTCAATCAGACGCGCGATCAGGGTTTCGCCTTCGCTTGGACGGCCTTCACGACGGAAGAAGCCACCCGGGATTTTACCGGCAGCGTAGGTACGCTCCTGGTAGTTAACGGTCAGCGGGAAGAAGTCCTGACCTGGTTTAGCTTTTTTCTGGCCCACAACGGTAACGAATACCGCGGTGTCATCCATGCTTACCATAACGGCAGCAGTCGCCTGACGTGCCATCATGCCGGTTTCCAGCGTGACGGTATGTTGACCATACTGGAATTTACGAACGATCGGATTCAGCAAAGTTCTGTCCTTTCTTAAATGTTTGACAGCACACCACCGGTGTGCTGTCGATTTGACCCGACCTTCTTCGCATCCTCGCGACTAATGACAACCAACACCCCCCTGGGTGAAGCCTCTCATTAGCCGCGCGAACCTCTGCAATGAAGATCATTTATAGCAACAATACAATAGTTTCCAGTGAATTGCTGCCGTCTGCTTGAAAAAAGGGGCCATCAGGCCCCCTTTTCTGAAACTCGCAAGACTTAGCGACGCAGACCCAGACGCTCGATCAGCGCGGTGTAGCGTGCAACATCTTTACGTTTCAGGTAGTCGAGCAGTTTACGACGCTGAGAAACCATACGCAGCAGACCACGACGGCTGTGGTGATCTTTTTTGTGCTCTGCAAAGTGACCCTGCAGGTGGTTAATCTGTGCAGTCAGCAGTGCAACCTGAACTTCGGTAGAACCGCTGTCGTTAGTACCACGACCAAACTCAGAAACGATTTTAGCTTTAGCTTCAACGCTTAGAGACATTTTCAAACTCCAAAGTATAAAGAATGTAAGGATGCCGATCTCTAATTCAGCAATCCCATGTACGCCCCGCAGATTGTTAAACAATTTACCAGGCGTTAAGCGGCGATATTCTACTCGTCTCCCCTGCTTATCGCAAGGTGAGCCGTTATTACCGTCACGCGTCGACCGGATATTCGACGACCAGACGACGCGGCGCAACGCGCCCTTCGCCATCCATTTCGCCCATGCCGATGAATTTCCCTTCGTCACCTTCAGTCACGCGTACCAGGCCTTCCAGCGGCGCATCTGACGTACGAACCGGGTTGCCGTTCTTAAAGTAAACGGACGATGTTAAAGGAAGATTAACAACCGGGAAGTCCGCAGCCGGACTGTCCATCGGCATCAGCAGTGGATCGAGCAGCTCTGCCGGCGCAATCCCCTGCGCTTCAGCCTGTTCAACCAGCTCGCGCAACTGTTCCAGGGTCACCATTCGCTCCACCGGGTACTTGCTCACCGCAAGGCGACGCAGGTAAATCACATGCGCGCCGCAGCCCAGCTTTTCACCGAGGTCATCAATGATGGTACGAATATAGGTCCCTTTCGAGCAGTGCACTTCCAGCTCCAGCTCATCACCTTCGTGGCGAATAAAGAGCAGCTCATACACGGTAATCGGACGGGCTTCACGCGGGACGTCAATACCCTGGCGCGCGTATTCGTAGAGTTTTTTGCCCTGATACTTCAGCGCCGAATACATCGACGGCACCTGCATCGTCTCCCCACGGAAGCTCTCCAGCGCCGCATCAAGCTGCTCCGCGCTGAAGGTCACCGGACGCTCTTCCACGACCTGGCCATCCGCGTCGGAGGTATCCGTGCGCTGGCCCAGCTTAGCGATGACGCGGTAACGCTTATCGGAGTCGAGCAGGTACTGGGAAAACTTTGTCGCCTCTCCCAGGCAGATCGGCAGCATGCCGGTTGCCAGCGGATCGAGCGCGCCGGTGTGGCCCGCTCGGTTGGCGTTAAAAATACGCTTCACTTTTTGCAGCACGTCGTTGCTGGAAGCGCCCTGGGGTTTATCCAGCAGCAGCACACCATGCACGTCGCGACCGCGACGACGAGGACGACTCATCAGTCCTCCTTGCTGTCGTCCGCCGGGTTAACACGACGCTCATCGTCATGTTTCACCACGCTGGTCACCAGGTTGGACATACGCATACCTTCGACCAGCGAGTTGTCGTAGAAGAAGGTCAGTTCAGGCACGATACGCAGGCGCATCGCTTTGCCGAGCAGAGAGCGGATGAAACCAGAGGCTTCCTGCAGCGCTTTAATGCCGTTCTTCACTGCGGCTTCGTCCTGATCGTTCAGGAAGGTGACGAACACTTTGGCATAGGCCAAATCACGGGACATTTCCACACCGGAAACGGTGGTCATCATGCCGACGCGCGGGTCTTTGATTTCACGTTGCAGAATGAGTGCGATCTCTTTCTGCATTTCCTGCGCTACGCGCTGAGGGCGACCAAATTCTTTCGCCATAATAAATTCTCCAGACAAAAAAGGGGCTAAAGCCCCTTTTTGAAATTATTGCCGGGTGGCGCGAGGCGATCCCGGCTTACAATCGGAAATTAAGCGATGGTACGCTGAATTTCGATGATCTCGAACACTTCGATCATATCGCCAACGCGAACGTCGTTGTAGTTCTTCACGCCGATACCACATTCCATGCCGTTACGGACTTCGTTAACGTCATCTTTGAAGCGGCGCAGGGATTCCAGCTCGCCTTCATAGATAACCACGTTGTCACGCAGTACGCGGATTGGGTTGTGACGCTTGATGTTACCTTCGGTAACCATACAGCCCGCGATCGCACCGAATTTCGGTGATTTGAACACGTCACGTACTTCAGCCAGACCGATGATCTGCTGTTTCAGCTCAGGAGACAGCATGCCGCTCATCGCTGCTTTCACTTCGTCGATCAGGTTATAGATGACGGAGTAGTAACGCAGATCCAGGCTTTCGGATTCAATCACTTTACGCGCAGAGGCATCCGCACGAACGTTGAAGCCAACCAGGATAGCGTTGGAGGCAGCAGCCAGGGTCGCGTCGGTTTCGGTGATACCACCTACGCCAGAACCGATGATCTTCACTTTCACTTCGTCGGTAGACAGTTTCAGCAAGGAGTCGGAGATCGCTTCCACAGAACCCTGAACGTCGGCTTTCAGAACGATGTTCACTTCGTGAACTTCGCCATCGGTCATGTTGGCAAACATGTTCTCGAGTTTAGATTTCTGCTGACGAGCCAGTTTAACTTCACGGAATTTGCCCTGACGATACAGTGCCACTTCACGCGCTTTCTTCTCGTCACGCACCACGGTCACTTCGTCACCAGCAGCCGGAACGCCGGACAGACCCAGGATTTCCACTGGAATGGACGGACCTGCTTCCAGCACTTCCTGACCCAGTTCGTTACGCATCGCACGAACGCGACCGTATTCGAAACCGCACAGAACGATATCGCCTTTATGCAGCGTACCTTCACGAACCAGAACGGTAGCAACAGGGCCACGTCCTTTATCCAGGAAGGATTCGATAACCGCACCGCTCGCCATACCGTTACGGATGGCTTTCAGCTCCAGAACTTCGGCCTGCAGCAGGATCGCGTCCAGCAGTTCGTCGATACCGGTACCCGCTTTCGCAGACACGTGTACGAACTGGCTTTCGCCGCCCCACTCTTCCGGCAGGATACCGTACTGGGAAAGTTCGTTTTTAACACGATCGGGATCCGCTTCTGGCTTATCGATCTTGTTCACTGCAACCACAACCGGCACACCCGCTGCTTTCGCGTGCTGGATAGCTTCGATGGTCTGCGGCATGACGCCGTCGTCTGCAGCAACAACCAGAACAACGATATCCGTCGCCTGAGCACCACGAGCACGCATGGAGGTAAATGCGGCGTGGCCTGGGGTATCCAGGAAGGTGATCATACCGTTGTCAGTTTCTACGTGGTATGCACCGATGTGCTGAGTAATACCACCCGCTTCGCCAGAGGCAACCTTGGTAGAGCGAATATAGTCAAGCAGCGAGGTTTTACCGTGGTCAACGTGACCCATGATGGTCACTACCGGTGCGCGCGGTTCTGCCGCAGCACCTGTGTCACGGTCGCTCATTACTGCTTCTTCCAGCTCGTTTTCACGACGCAGGATAACTTTGTGGCCCATCTCTTCCGCAACCAGCTGTGCGGTTTCCTGATCGATCACCTGGTTGATGGTTGCCATCGCGCCCAGCTTCATCATTGCTTTGATGACCTGAGAGCCTTTAACCGCCATCTTGTTCGCCAGTTCGCCAACGGTAATGGTTTCGCCGATCACAACGTCACGGTTAACGGCCTGAGCAGGCTTCTGGAAGCCCTGCTGCAGAGCGGAACCTTTACGCTTGCCGCCTTTACCACCGCGAACAGCCGCACGTGCTTCTTCACGGTCAGCTTTGGATTCCGCGTGCTTGTTACCTTTTTTCGCCGGACGCGCTGCTTTTGCATTACGACCACGGCCACGGCCGCCTTCTACTTCACGGTCGTTATCATCTTCAGCCTGACGTGCGTGCTGAGAAGTGGTCACGTGATAGTCGCTGGTGTCTTCAGACTGCTCAGCGGTATCAACACCGTTCTTCTCATTTTCTTCTGCCATGCGACGCGCTTCTTCGGCGACGCGGCGAGCTTCTTCTTCCAGCTTACGGCGGGCTTCTTCTTCCGCTTTACGCTTCAGCTCGGCAGCTTCATTTTCACGGCGGGCTTTTTCAGCCTGGGCGGTTTTGGTCATTTCGTCTGTCTGTTGATTGCTCACTTTGTCTTTTTCCGCAGCGTCACGCTTCACTTTATCACTTGCGTCGCGTTTCGCTTTTTCTGCGGCCTCACGTTCAGCTTTTAATTCTGCTTCACGTTTAGCGGCTGCTTCCGCCTCACGCTGAGCTTGTTCTTCCGCTTCACGCTGTGCCTGCTCTTCCGCGGCAAGGCGTTCTGCCTCTTGCGGATCACGTTTTACAAAGGTGCGCGTCTTGCGGACTTCAATTTGTACCGATTTGCTTTTGCCACCGGTACCAGGGATGTTTAACGTGCTACGCGTTTTGCGCTGCAGCGTTAACTTGTCAGGCGTAGAGCCGTGTTCACGGTTCAGGTGCGTTAACAAGGTTTGTTTTTCTTGCGCGGTCACCGAGTCATCAGCGGACTTCGGGATCCCTGCATCAGCAAATTGCTGTACCAGGCGGTCCACGGAGGTCTGAATCTCAGCAGCCAGCGATTTTACAGTTACATCAGTCATGCTGTTCCTTCCTGCTACAGTTTATTACGCTTCGTCGCCGAACCAGCAAATATTACGTGCGGCCATGATGAGCTCGCCGGCTTTCTCGTCGGTTAAACCTTCGATATCAGCCAGGTCATCAACGCCTTGTTCAGCGAGATCTTCCAGCGTACAAACACCACGGGCAGCCAGCTTGAACGCAATCGCACGATCAAGACCTTCCAGATTCAGCAGGTCATCAGCCGGCTTCTTATCGCCAAGGCTTTCTTCCTGAGCCAGTGCCAGGGTGGTCAGTGCGTTTTTAGCGCGTTCACGCAGGGCTTCAACGGTTGGTTCATCCAGACCGTCAATTTCCAGCAGCTCTTTCATTGGCACATAGGCCAGTTCTTCCAGCGTAGAGAAACCTTCTTCAACCAGAACAGTGGCGAAATCTTCGTCAATATCCAGGTATTTGGTGAAGGTATCGATCGCCGCATGGGCTTCAGCCTGATGCTTAGCCTGCAGGTCATCAACGGTCATGACGTTGAGTTCCCAGCCGCTCAGCTGTGACGCCAGGCGTACGTTCTGACCGTTACGGCCGATTGCCTGCGCCAGGTTGCCCGCTTCAACAGCGATATCCATGGTGTGTTTGTCTTCGTCAACAACGATAGACGCCACATCAGCCGGAGCCATTGCGTTGATCACGAACTGCGCCGGGTTGTCATCCCACAGAACGATATCAATACGTTCGCCGCCCAGCTCAGTAGAAACTGCCTGGACACGCGCACCGCGCATACCGACGCAAGCACCGACCGGGTCGATACGCTTGTCGTTGGTTTTCACCGCAATTTTCGCACGGGAGCCCGGATCGCGAGCCGCCGCTTTAATTTCGATAACTTCTTCACCGATTTCCGGTACTTCGATACGGAACAGTTCTACCAGCATTTCTGGTTTAGAACGGGTCACGAACAGCTGCGCACCGCGAGCTTCTGGACGCACAGCGTACAGAACACCACGAATACGGTCGCCCGGACGGAAGTTTTCACGCGGCAGCATATCTTCACGCAGGATCACGGCTTCAGCGTTACCCGGCAACCCTTCGGATTTGATCTCCAGGGAGATGTTGTCGCGGTTCACTTTCTTCACCACGCCAGTGATGATTTCGCCTTCCTGATCGCGGAACTGATCGACAACCAGCGCGCGCTCGGCTTCGCGCACTTTCTGCACGATAACCTGTTTAGCGGTCTGGGTAGTGATACGGTCGAAGGTCACAGATTCAATCTGATCTTCAACGTAGTCACCCACGTTCAGACTTTCGTCTTCAAAACGGGCGGCTTCCAGCGTGATCTCTTTAGTCGGCTGGGTCACTTCTTCAACGATTACCCAACGACGGAATGTATCGAAGTCACCGCTTTTACGATCGATTTCTACGCGAACATCGATCTCTTGTTCGTATTTTTTCTTGGTTGCTGTAGCCAGTGCACTTTCCAGCGCTTCAAAAATCTTCTCACGCGGCAGTGATTTCTCGTTGGAGACGGCTTCAACAACAGCCAAAATTTCTTTGTTCATCGCGGGCTTTTCACCTCAATCCAGACTGTTAAAAGTGGGGAACCAGGTTCGCCTTCTGGATATTACTCAGCGCGAACACTTCATCTTTGCCTTCGACTGTCACCGTGATCATTTCACCATCAACGGCTTTGATAATTCCCTGCCATTTACGGCGGTTCTGTACGGCCATACGCAGAACGAGAGCCACTTCTTCACCGGTAAAGCGCACATAGTGCTCGGCCGTGAACATCGGGCGATCGAGGCCAGGTGAGGAAACTTCCAGGTTGTACGCAACGGTAATTGGGTCTTCAACATCAAGAACCGCACTCACCTGGTGGCTGACATCAGCACAATCATCAACATTGATGCCATCTTCACTATCAATATAGATGCGCAGCGTCGATGTACGGCCGCGAACGAATTCGATGCCGACCAGTTCGTAGCCCAGTGCTTCGACCGGTGCAGTAATCATCTCTGTTAATTTTTGCTCTAATGTGGACAAGCCCACCCCCAAGACATAAAAAAAGGGCGTAAAGCCCAGTTATTCTGTAGTCAGATAACAAAAAACCCCGATAAATCGGGGCTTTAGATAACTGAACCCTATAGCCACAACTGTGGCCTGGAGCACTCTCCGAAAGAATTTTTTCAAATCCAGCTACGAAGGCTCTAAGTCTTCACAGTATATTTGAAAAAGAACTTTATGGGAAAGTGGTTGCGGGGGCCGGATTTGAACCGACGACCTTCGGGTTATGAGCCCGACGAGCTACCAGGCTGCTCCACCCCGCGCCTGAAACGTGGCAAATTCTACGCGTTTTGGACAGAATTTGCAAATAATGCTGGGATTTGGTACCGAAGACGGGACGTAAAATCGGCGTTTAGTATATTGATAGTTGACCCCACCTGTCAAGGCGACTTCCGCCAGATCGATCAGACCAAAATTTTTACAAAAAACGCACGAGTCTCTTCCGGTCTTCGCCAAAAGATGATTAAATGAATACTCACTTATTTTGCATAAAAATGCACAAGAGAGCGAAAGCGGTCTCTAATCAGTCAATCAAGCAGGGTTTTATTCTATGACGACGATTCTCAAGCATCTTCCGGTAGGACAACGTATTGGCATCGCTTTCTCAGGTGGCCTGGATACCAGCGCTGCACTGCTGTGGATGCGCCAGAAGGGAGCGGTTCCGTATGCTTATACTGCGAACCTGGGTCAGCCGGATGAGGACGACTATGATGCCATTCCTCGTCGCGCGAAAGAGTATGGTGCAGAGAACGCGCGCCTGATTGACTGCCGTAAGCAACTGGTCGCGGAAGGTATCGCGGCGATTCAGTGTGGTGCATTCCATAACACCACCGGCGGCCTGACCTATTTCAACACCACTCCGCTGGGCCGTGCGGTCACCGGTACCATGCTGGTTGCCGCAATGAAAGAAGACGGCGTCAACATCTGGGGTGATGGCAGCACCTATAAAGGAAACGATATTGAACGTTTCTATCGTTATGGCCTGCTGACCAACGCCGAATTGCAGATCTACAAACCGTGGCTGGATACCGACTTCATCGACGAGCTGGGTGGTCGTCATGAGATGTCCGAGTTTATGATCGCCTGCGGCTTTGACTATAAGATGTCCGTCGAGAAAGCCTACTCCACCGACTCCAACATGCTGGGTGCGACGCACGAAGCAAAAGACCTGGAATTCCTGAACTCCAGCGTGAAGATCGTTAACCCAATCATGGGCGTGAAGTTCTGGGATGAAAACGTGAAGATCCCGGCAGAAGAAGTGACCGTGCGTTTCGAACGTGGTCATCCGGTTGCGCTGAACGGCAAAACCTTCTCTGATGACGTTGAGCTGATGCTGGAAGCTAACCGTATTGGTGGTCGTCACGGCCTGGGCATGAGCGATCAGATTGAAAACCGTATCATCGAAGCGAAAAGCCGTGGCATCTATGAAGCTCCGGGAATGGCGCTGCTGCATATTGCTTACGAGCGTCTGCTGACTGGTATTCACAACGAAGACACCATTGAGCAGTATCACTCTCATGGCCGTCAGCTGGGCAAACTGCTGTATCAGGGCCGCTGGTTCGATCCGCAGGCGCTGATGCTACGTGATGCGCTGCAGCGTTGGGTGGCGAGTGCAATTACCGGTGAAGTGACCCTGGAACTGCGTCGCGGTAACGACTACTCCATCCTGAACACCGTGTCTGATAATCTGACCTATAAAGCAGAGCGTCTGACCATGGAGAAAGGTGACTCAGTGTTCTCACCGGACGATCGTATTGGCCAGCTGACCATGCGTAACCTGGACATCACCGATACCCGTGAGAAGCTGTTCAACTATGTTGAGAATGGCCTGCTCTCCGCCAGTTCCGGTAACGGTCTGCCGCAGGTTGAGAACCTGGAACACAGCGATAAGAAATAATCGATAATGAAACATGCAAAAGGCGCCCAATGGGCGCCTTTTTGTTCGGCTTTTGTAGGGCGGGTAAGCGCAGCGCCACCCGCCATTTTGCCCGGTGGCGCTGCGCTTACCGGGCCTACGAACGGCAAAAGCTACAGACGAAAAAAAGACGTCTTTCGACGTCTTTTTTCTGGAATATTGGTACCGAGGATGGGACTCGAACCCACAAGCCCGTTAGGGCACTACCACCTCAAGGTAGCGTGTCTACCAATTCCACCACCTCGGTACGGAATACTTACTGCGGGATATCGCTGGTTGGCTTAGCCGGTGCAGCTGGCTGAGTCTGCTCAGTTTTTGCTGGCGCGCTCAGGTTTTCCCACTCGCTTCCTTTGCTGGTCTTGTTGCTGTTGATATTGCCAAGCACCAGACTGATGATGAAGAACAGCGTCGCCAGAATCGCCGTCGTGCGGGTCATGAAGTTCGCAGAACCACTTGAACCGAACAGCGTACCGGAAGCGCCTGCTCCGAAGGAGGCTCCCATATCAGCGCCTTTACCTTGCTGCAGCATAATCAGCGCTACAAGAGCGATGGCTACAATAAGGAAAACAACTAAAAGAGCTTCGTACATAATCAACCTGTTCCTTGCGGATTTGCCGCATACCAATGCTTCGACCAATTAGCAGGATTTCTGTTTCCCACTGAAGCGGGTGTGAATACTAACCAAAGCGAATCACCTTCGCAAGGGCATTTTCGACGCATTGTATCAACTGCGGAAAAAAACAGCAAAAAGCCATTAATTGCTTAAAACAAAGGCGGCAAACGCCGCCTTTTTAAACATTTAGCGTGCAAGATTATGCAGCTTTAACAGCATCCGCAATACGGTGCGCAAATTCGGTTACCTGCGCTTCATCTTCGCCTTCCACCATCACGCGGATCAGCGGTTCAGTACCAGACTTACGCAGCAGCACGCGTCCACGGCTGCCCAGGGCCGCTTCAACGTCAGCCATTACCGCTTTCACGTTCTCATTTTCCAGCGGATCGCCTTTGCCGGCAGTGAAACGTACGTTTACCAGGATCTGTGGGAACATTTTCATGCCGCTACACAGATCGTGCAGGCTCATATGGTTTCGCGCCATGGCGGCAACCACCTGCAACGCGGCCACAATACCGTCACCGGTGGTGGTTTTGTCGAGCAGGATCACGTGACCTGAATTCTCAGCGCCGATACGCCAGCCCTTCTCCTGCAATTTTTCCAACACATAGCGGTCACCCACTTTCGCGCGAACGAACGGAATACCGAGCTGTTTCAGCGCCAGTTCCAGGCCCATGTTACTCATCAGCGTCCCGACCGCACCGCCGCGCAGCTGACCCTGACGCAGACCTTCACGCGCAATAATGTAGAGGATCTGGTCGCCATCGACCTTGTTACCTTCGTGATCAACCATGATCACGCGGTCACCGTCGCCGTCCAGCGCAATACCCAGATCGGCTTTTTCGGCCAGCACGCGCGCCTGCAGGGCACGAACGTCCGTCGCACCGACCTGCTCGTTGATATTCAGACCATCCGGCTCACAGCCGATGGCGATGACTTTCGCACCCAGTTCGCGGAAGACATTCGGGGCGATGTGATAGGTCGCGCCATTTGCACAGTCCACCACAATTTTGAGGTGGGCCAGGCTCAGCTCATTCGGGAAGGTGCCTTTACAGAATTCGATATAGCGACCCGCCGCATCAACGATACGGTTCGCTTTACCCAGCTCGGCGGAATCAACACAGGTGATCTCTTTTTCCATTTCAGCTTCAATGGCTTCTTCCACCTCATCCGGCAGCTTGGTGCCATCAATAGAGAAGAATTTAATGCCGTTGTCGTAGAACGGGTTATGAGAGGCCGAGATAACAATCCCCGCTTCCGCACGGAAGGTGCGTGTCAGATACGCGACCGCAGGCGTTGGCATTGGGCCTGTAAAAGAGGCGGACAGTCCAGCCGCCGCCAGCCCCGCTTCCAGCGCGGACTCCAGCATATAGCCGGAAATACGAGTGTCTTTACCGATGATAATTTTACGTGAGCCATGACGCGCCAGAACCTTGCCGGCAGCCCAGCCGAGCTTCAGGACAAAATCAGGGGTGATGGGAGCATCGCCTACGCGCCCGCGGATACCGTCGGTACCAAAATATTTACGATTACTCATAGCGTTTGTTTTCCTTCGCTGCCAGTGTGGCTTCCACCACACGCATGGCTTCTACTGTTTCTTTGACGTCATGGACACGAATGATGTGCGCCCCCTGCATCGCCGCAATCACCGCGCAGGCCAGGCTGCCGCTCAGGCGTTCGCTCGGGCCTACATTCAGCAACTGGCCAATCATCGACTTTCTCGACATCCCCACCAGCAGCGGCAGACCAAAGTGATGGAATTCCGATAAGCGCGCAAGCAGCGCATAGTTGTGTGAGAGATTTTTACCGAAACCGAACCCCGGGTCGAGCAGCAATTTCTCTTTTGGGATACCGGCACGTTCACAACGTTCGATATGCTCAATAAAGAAGCGATTTACGTCGGCAAAGACATCGTCATACTTCGGCGCGTCCTGCATGGTTTTCGGTTGCCCCTGCATATGCATCAGGCAAACCGGCAGCCCGGTTTCCGCAGCCGCCTCAATCGCTCCCGGCTCGGTAAGTGAACGAATATCATTGATAATGTGAGCGCCCACTTTCGCCACTTCACGGATCACTTCCGGTTTAGAGGTATCTACGGAGATCCACACTTCAAATCGCTGCGCGATTGCTTCAACGACCGGCACCACACGCGCCAGCTCTTCTTCCACAGACACGTCCGCCGCACCGGGGCGCGTCGATTCGCCGCCAACATCAATGATGGTGGCACCTGCATTAATCATTAAATTCGCATGCTTAACCGCCTCGATAAGCGTGTTATGCGTGCCGCCGTCAGAGAAGGAGTCAGGGGTAACATTCAGGATCCCCATCACATGGGGATGTGAAAGATCGAGATGCGAGTCCTGAGCGAATAATTTCATGGCGAAATCCCTGATATCTAAATGGTTAAACAGAAATGAAAAACCCCGGAGCAAGCTCCAGGGTTTGAGGTACAGACAAACGCTTCAACAGCAGTGACTTACTTATCGCCCAACTGTTCTGACATGGTGTTGCCCGGGTTTGGCGTACGCGGTTCATCAACCGGACGCGGCGCACGCGGGGTGCCATTGTTGTCAGAGTTATTGGAAGCGCCTGGGTCTTCCCAGCCTGCTGGCGGACGTACTTCGCGGCGCGCCATCAGGTCGTCAATCTGCGGTGCATCGATGGTCTCATATTTCATGAGCGCATCTTTCATGGAATGCAGAATGTCCATGTTGTCATTCAGGATCTGACGCGCGCGACCGTAGTTACGTTCAATCAGCGCTTTCACTTCCTGGTCGATGATACGAGCCGTTTCATCGGACATATGTTTCGCTTTTGCCACGGAGCGGCCCAGGAACACTTCGCCCTCTTCCTCTGCATAGAGCAGCGGACCGAGTTTGTCGGAGAAGCCCCACTGAGTCACCATGTTACGCGCCAGGTTTGTCGCCACTTTAATGTCGTTCGACGCACCGGTAGAAACATGTTCCGGACCGTAAATAATCTCTTCCGCCAGACGACCGCCGTACAGGGTTGAGATCTGGCTTTCCAGCTTCTGACGGCTGGCGCTGATCGCGTCGCCTTCAGGCAGGAAGAAGGTCACACCCAGCGCACGACCGCGCGGAATAATCGTCACTTTATGCACCGGATCGTGTTCCGGCACCAGGCGACCGATAATCGCGTGACCCGCTTCGTGGTAAGCCGTGGACTCTTTCTGCGCTTCCGTCATCACCATGGAGCGACGTTCCGCACCCATCATGATCTTATCTTTCGCTTTCTCGAACTCCACCATCGACACGACGCGCTTGTTACCGCGAGCGGCAAACAGTGCAGCTTCGTTGACCAGGTTAGCGAGATCCGCACCGGAGAAGCCCGGAGTACCGCGCGCAATGATTGCCGCGTCGATATCTGGCGCCAGCGGTACGCGACGCATGTGGACTTTCAGAATCTGTTCACGACCGCGAACATCCGGCAGACCGACAACAACCTGACGGTCGAAACGGCCTGGACGCAGCAGCGCCGGGTCAAGTACGTCCGGACGGTTAGTTGCCGCGATAACGATGATACCTTCGTTACCTTCGAAGCCGTCCATCTCAACCAGCATCTGGTTCAGCGTCTGTTCACGTTCATCGTGACCACCGCCCAGGCCTGCGCCACGCTGGCGGCCTACGGCGTCGATTTCATCGATGAAGATAATGCACGGTGCTGCCTTCTTGGCCTGCTCGAACATGTCACGCACACGAGATGCACCAACACCCACGAACATTTCGACGAAGTCAGAACCTGAAATAGTAAAGAACGGCACCTTCGCTTCACCCGCGATGGCTTTCGCCAGCAGGGTTTTACCGGTACCCGGAGGGCCAACCATCAGCACGCCTTTCGGGATTTTACCGCCCAGCTTCTGGAAACGGCTCGGCTCGCGCAGGTATTCAACCAGTTCACCGACCTCTTCTTTCGCTTCGTCACACCCGGCAACGTCCGCAAAAGTGGTCTTGATCTGATCTTCCGTCAACATACGCGCCTTGCTCTTACCGAACGACATGGCACCTTTGCCACCGCCGCCCTGCATCTGGCGCATAAAGAAGATCCAGACGCCGATAAGCAGCAGCATCGGGAACCAGGAAATGAAGATAGAAGCCAACAGGCTTGGTTCTTCTGGCGGCTCGCCTACCACTTTGACGTTTTTGGTCAGAAGGTTATCAAGCAGCTTAGGATCGTTCACCGGGATGTAAGTCGTGTAACGGTTACTATCTTTCTTGGTAACGTTGATCTCACGTCCGTTGATACGCGCTTCGCGAACCTGGTCCTGATTGACCTCCTGCAGGAAGGTAGAATAATCCACCTTGCGGCCATTCGACTCGCTGGGCCCAAAGCTCTGGAATACTGACATCAGCACAACGGCAATGACCAGCCAGAGTATTAGGTTTTTCGCCATGTCACTCAAGGGATTAACCTCATATTACAACTGTGTTAAAAACAGCGTCAGGATACTCTATATCCAGTTTCATTCAAACTTTCGTCTGAAATCTCCCGGTTATCATTTTCGCCCGGTCGCTACAATATACACTTCACGGGAACGGGCCCGGGAAGAGTCCGGCTTACGAACTTTGACCTTCGCAAACAGGGAGCGAATTTCCTTAAGATACTCCTCGAAACCTTCGCCCTGAAACACCTTCACAACAAAACTACCACCAGGCGCTAGTACATCACGACACATTTCTAACGCTAGCTCCACCAGATACATGGCGCGGGGGATATCCACCGCCGGTGTTCCGCACATATTTGGTGCCATATCTGACATGACAACCTGGACCTTACTGTCACCTACACGATCAAGTAACGCTTTCAGCACTAATTCATCACGAAAGTCGCCCTGAAGGAAGTCGACACCGACGATGGGATCCATTGGTAAAAGATCGCACGCGATGATTCGGCCCGTTCCGCCGATCTGCGTTACCGCATACTGGGACCATCCGCCAGGTGCCGCACCGAGGTCAACAACCGTCATCCCCGGCTTAAAAAGTTTGTCACTTTGCTGTATTTCATCAAGTTTAAACCAGGCACGGGAACGCAACCCCTTTTTCTGTGCCTGTTGAACATATTTATCGCTAAAGTGTTCCTGAAGCCAGCGGCTGGAGCTGGCAGAACGCTTTTTACCTGTCATTTAACATTTCCGTCCTGGTTCATCGTTACTTGCCTGTGACGTAAATTTCTACGCAGCTATTTGGCGATATTAGGGAGATGGCGGTAGAATGAACCGTTTTCAATCCCAACGTAAGCAAAAATATACGATGAATCTGAGTACTAAACAAAAACAGCACCTTAAAGGTCTGGCACATCCGCTCAAGCCTGTAGTGATGCTTGGCAACAATGGTTTGACCGAAGGGGTGCTTGCCGAGATTGAACAAGCGCTGGAACACCACGAGCTGATCAAGGTGAAAATCGCCTCTGAAGACAGAGACACTAAAAACCTGATCGTGGAAGCCATCGTGCGCGAAACCGGCGCCTGTAATGTACAGGTCATCGGTAAAACGCTGGTGCTCTACCGCCCATCTAAAGAGCGTAAAATCTCGCTGCCACGTTAAGGATATCCTGAATTAAACACATTTTCTGTGTGAAACGAGGGATTTCTGTCAGCAGGCGAGCAAAATGCCATGCTCCTTGAGTTGATAAAAGGCCGCTACGCGGCCTTTTTCTTTTCTTTACAATGTATCAACATCTTAGTAGAGAAGCGAATTACAGGTATTCAACCTTAATAATTTCGTATTCCACTTCACCGCCAGGGGTGCGGATGGTGACAACATCGTCCTGCTCTTTGCCAATCAGGCCGCGAGCAATCGGTGAGTTCACCGAAATCAGGTTCTGTTTGAAGTCAGCTTCATCATCACCCACGATGCGATAGGTCTGCTCTTCGTCGTTGTCCAGGTTCAGCACGGTAACGGTTGAACCAAAAATCACACGGCCATTATTCGGCATTTTGGTGATATCGATAACCTGTGCATTGGACAGTTTTGCTTCGATATCTTTAATACGCCCTTCACAGAAGCCCTGCTGCTCACGCGCGGCGTGGTATTCAGCGTTCTCTTTCAGGTCGCCATGCTCACGCGCTTCCGCGATAGCGGCGATGATTTCAGGGCGACGTACGGATTTCAGAAAATCCAGCTCTTCGCGCAGTTTTTCGGCACCACGTAAGGTCATCGGAATAGCTTGCATTTGTTATACCTCTTAAACATTCCTGTTGGGAGCAGTGTTCCCTGCTCCAGCCCACCTGAACAGGCCAGAAGCAAAAAGAAAACCGACCCGGGAGCAACGCCCCAGGTCAGCAGCAATTTTTCAATTTGATACGCATTTTACCGCGAAGTTCACTATGGGTCATCGTTTACTTTGCAGTGCCATGCACCGTAGTATGACGGTTTGTTTTCGGGTTGTTAGCGCGAGATTATGCGATTTTCCAGTTTTATCATCGGATTGACTACCAGTATAACGTTCACCGCCCAGGCCGCGAATGTTGATGAGTACATTAATCAGCTTCCCGCAGGCGCGAACCTTGCCCTGATGGTGCAGAAGGTTGGCGCACAGGCTCCCGAGATTGACTATCACAGTCAACAGATGGCGCTGCCTGCCAGTACCCAAAAGGTGATCACCGCCCTCGCCGCTCTGCTCCAGCTCGGGCCTGACTTCCGTTTTACGACCACCCTTGAAACCAAAGGTAACGTCGAGGGTGGCGAACTGAAAGGCGATCTTATCGCCCGTTTTGGAGGCGATCCGACCTTTAAACGCCAGGATATCCGCAATATGGTTGCGGCGCTAAAAAAAACCGGCGTGCAGAAAATTGATGGCAATGTGCTGATCGACACGTCCATCTTTGCCAGCCACGACAAAGCCCCTGGCTGGCCGTGGAACGACATGACGCAGTGCTTTAGCGCCCCGCCCGCCGCCGCGATTGTTGACCGTAACTGCTTCTCGGTTTCGCTTTACAGTGCGCCAAAGCCGGATGATTTAGCGTTTATCCGCATCGCGTCCTACTACCCGGTCACCATGTTTAGCCAGGTTCGCACGCTGGCCAAGGGTTCCCCCGATGCCCAGTATTGCGAACTGGATGTGGTGCCAGGCGACCTTAACCGCTTCACGCTCACTGGCTGCCTGACGCAGCGCGCCGATCCGCTGCCGCTGGCCTTTGCGATACAGGATGGCGCAAGCTATGCAGGCGCCATTCTGAAAGATGAGCTGAAACAAGCGGGAATAACCTATTCCGGCACCCTGCTTCGTCAGACGCAGGTCAACCAGCCCGGCACGGTCATCGCGAGCAAACAGTCTGCGCCGCTGCACGATTTACTGCGAATTATGCTGAAAAAGTCGGACAACATGATTGCCGATACGGTGTTCCGCATGATTGGCCACGCCCGTTTCGGCGTGCCGGGAACCTGGCGCGCGGGCTCAGACGCGGTGCGTCAGATTCTGCGCCAGCAGGCGGGGATCGACCTGGGTAATACCATCGCCGTCGATGGCTCCGGCCTGTCGCGCCATAATTTGATCTCTCCGGCCACGATGATGCAGGTGCTTCAGTACATTGCACAGCATGACACTGAGCTAAACTTTATTTCAATGCTGCCGCTGGCCGGACATGACGGTTCACTGCAGTACCGCGCAGGGCTTCACGCTGCCGGCGTGGATGGCAAAGTCTCCGCGAAAACAGGCTCACTGCAGGGGGTTTACAACCTTGCAGGCTTCATCACTACCGCCAGCGGACAGCGCATGGCATTCGTGCAGTATCTTTCCGGCTATGCCGTCGAACCGACCGATCAGCGCAATCGTCGTATTCCGCTGGTTCGCTTCGAAAGCAGGCTTTATAAGGACATCTACCAGAATAACTAGCGATGAAACTACTTATAGTTGAAGACGATCTGTTATTGCAGGAAGGGCTGGCGCTGGGGCTGGCCAATGAAGGGTATGCTCTCGACTGTGCAGGCACCGCAGCAGAGGCGGATGCCCTGATCCAGAGCGGCGAATACAGCCTGGTGATCCTCGATTTGGGCTTGCCGGATAAAGACGGCGCCACGCTGCTCAGCCAGTGGCGACGTCGCGGCATCAACAATCCCGTCCTGATCCTGACGGCACGTGATGCCATTGAAGATCGTATCACCGGCCTCGATGCAGGCGCAGATGATTATCTGGTGAAGCCTTTCGCGCTCGCGGAGCTGCAGGCACGGGTGCGAGCGTTGATTCGCCGTTATCAGGGCCATAGTGATAACTTACTGACCGACGGCGACATTACGCTGAATTTGCAAACCCAGCAGGTGCTGCAACAGGATCAGGCCGTAGAGGTCACGCCAAAAGAGTTCGCCTTGCTTACGCGTCTGATCATGCGCAGCGGGCAAACGGTACACAGAGAAACGCTCCAGCAGGATATCTACTCCTGGCAGGACGATCCCGGGTCAAATACCCTTGAGGTCCACATCCATAATCTGCGGCGTAAGCTCGGCAAAGACAGGATCAAAACCGTTCGCGGCGTCGGCTATCGTCTGGAGAGCCAGAAATGAACAGCATGCGTCGGCGTCTGATGGTACTGCTGGCGGTCATTCTCCTGTTTTTCCAGCTGATAAGCGTCATCTGGCTATGGCATGAAAGCCGTGAACAGATTGGTTTTCTGGTCAACGAAACGCTGTCAGCGAAAGCGCGCAATAATCACGTTGAGAAAGAGATACGCGAAGCGATTGCCTCGCTGCTGGTCCCTTCCCTGGTGATGGTTGGCTTTACCCTGCTCTTCTCTTTCTGGGCGGTCACCTGGATAACCCGGCCGCTGAATAAACTCCGCGCCAGCCTCGCTAACCGTTCAGCCGATAACTTAACCCCGCTTCCCATGTTTTCCGACATGGAAGAAATTGGCGCGGTGACGACCTCCCTGAACCAGCTGCTGGCCCGGCTGGATAGCACCATTAAGCAGGAACGTCTCTTCACCGCAGACGCCGCTCACGAGCTGAGAACGCCTCTTGCTGGCATCCGGCTCCATCTGGAGCTGATGTCGCAGTCAGGTGCACCACAGGCCGCCACGCTGATTAGCCGTATCGATCAGCTCATGCATACCGTCGAACAGCTGCTGATGCTGGCCCGGGCCGGACAGGCCATGGCGAGCGGACACTACGAAACCGTGAACTGGACGGAAAATATCATTGAACCTCTCGGCCTGGGGCATGAAGCCAAAGAGCATACGGTGATTTGGCCCGCTAAAAGCGCGCTCACGGTTCAGGGAGACGCCGTTCTCCTGCGCCTCATGCTGCGCAACCTGCTGGAGAATGCCGGGCGCTACAGCCCGGCAGGGACAACGATTACAGTGACATTAACCGAGGTCGACGGCGGGACGCAGATTAGCGTTATCGATCAGGGTCCTGGAATTGATGAAGCGCACCGACAGTCAATTACCGAGCCGTTCCGCCGTCTTGACCAGCGCTACGGAGGCAGTGGGCTGGGCCTGAGCATCGTGCAGCGCATCCTCCAGCTCCACCACGGCAGGCTAACGCTTGAGAATGGCGCTGAAGGTGGCTTAATCGCCAGCTGCTGGCTGCCCGCAACGCTGGAATAAAAAAAGCCCCCATAACGGGGGCTTTGAACAGCAATTAGTGCTTGTAGATGAACTCGACGCCTTCTTCGTCGTCTTCATCCCAGTCATCATCCCAGTCTTCATCGTCTTCTTCCGCTTCCAGCTCTTCGAGCTGCTGGCGGTGGTAGTCATCCCACATGAATTCGACTTTTTCAGGCTGTTTGACTTCTTCCGCCTGAACAACTGGGTTCTCAATGATGAAGGTCATCACATCCCAGCACAGATCTTTCACACCAACCTGGCTTGCCGCAGAGATCAGGTAGTATTTGTCTTCCCAACCCATCGCTTCAGCAATGGCTTTCGCTTTTGCTTCCGCTTCGGCTTTGTCCATCAGGTCGATCTTGTTGAAGACCAGCCAGCGTGGTTTGTTCGCCAGTTTCTCGCTGTATTTCTCCAGTTCGCCAACGATGATGCGGGCGTTTTCAACCGGATCGGAACCGTCGATAGGATCGATATCAATGAGGTGCAGCAGCACGCGGCAGCGCTCAAGGTGTTTCAGGAAGCGAATACCCAGACCCGCCCCTTCCGCGGCGCCTTCAATCAGGCCCGGAATATCGGCGACCACGAAGCTCTTCTCGTTATCCATACGGACAACGCCCAGGCTTGGTACCAGCGTGGTAAACGGATAGTCAGCCACTTTTGGCTTCGCCGCAGAAACCGCGCGAATAAACGTCGATTTACCTGCGTTTGGCATACCCAGCATGCCCACGTCAGCCAGAAGCATCAGTTCCAGCTGCAGGTCGCGCTTATCGCCCGGTGTACCCATCGTTTTCTGACGCGGCGTACGGTTAACGGAAGATTTGAAACGGCTGTTACCCAGACCGTGCCAGCCGCCTTTCGCCACCATCAGGCGCTGACCGTGTTTGGTCATGTCGCCCATGGTTTCACCCGTCCCCTGGTCAATCACACGCGTACCGACCGGAACTTTAATGGTGACGTCTTTACCGCGTTTCCCGGTACAGTCACGGCTCTGGCCGTTCTGGCCACGTTCAGCGCGGAAGGATTTTTCGAAACGGTAGTCGATCAGCGTGTTGAGGTTCTCATCCGCCTCCAGCCACACGTCACCACCATCCCCACCGTCGCCGCCATCAGGACCGCCACGAGGGATATACTTTTCACGGCGGAAGCTCACGCAACCGTTGCCGCCATCACCAGCCACGACCAGGATCGTTGCTTCATCAACAAACTTCATTTTACTCTCCGTAACTCATTCGCCTGAGCGGGGGACTACTACAACCGCTTCATTTTTGCGCCAACGTCCCCAAAGACGATGACCAATGGCGGAATACATCGCGCCCGCAACCACGACAAACGCACCGAGATAACCCAACAGGTTGAGCATCGGTCTGACGAAGACATCGGGCCAGGCCATTGATAACAAATCTGAAAATAACAGCGTAAACAGCGGGGTAAGCGTGATCAACGCGCTCACCTGTGCTGCCTGCCAGCGCGCCATCGCTTCGGCCAGCGCGCCATAACCGACCAGCGTGTTCAACCCACAAAAAATGAGGCACGCCAGTTGCCAGTCGCTAAGCTGGGTAATCACGCCCGGCTTCGCTAATGGCAGCAATGCTATTGTACACAAAGTGTACAGCAAAAAGAGGATCTGCTGTGAAGCAAGCCGACGCAATAACACCTTTTGCGCGACGCCATAGCTCACCCAGACCGTTGCTGCCCCCACACCGAAAATGACACCCCAGGTGTAATCCGTCAGGCGGGTAAAAATCTCGATCAGACTGGTGTTGAAGAACATCACCAGACCGCACAACAGCATGCTCGCCCCGATAATCTGCGTACCGCGCATCTTCTCCTTGAGGATAAAGACGCTGGCGACCATCATGCCCACCGGCGAAAGCTGACCAATCACCTGCGACGCCGTGGGGCTGAGATATTGCAGGGAAGAGCTGAACAGGATGAAGTTACCGAACAGACCGCCCGTCGCGATAGCCAGCAACACCAGCCAGCGCGGTTTACGGAAGAGCCGCAAGGGTGGAAGCTTACCTTTGACGGCAAGAATCGCCCCGAGGCCGATGCTTGCCATCAGAAAGCGATAAAAGACCACCGTAGGCGGCTCCATCACTTCCAGTACCTGCTTCATTGCAATTGGCAGTGCACCCCAGCACATTGCGGTTGTGAGCGCCAAAAGAATTCCTATGCCGGCCTGCTGCTTCATGCCCGTTTTCCCTACAGAAAAAATTACCGGGTTTCCAATGTAAAAAGCCCCGCAACAGGTTGCGGGGCTTTAATCCGTTACCGGACCGAGAAAACCTTACTCAGCAACGATGCTGATGTATTTACGGTTGTTCGGGCCTTTAACTTCAAATTTCACTTTACCGTCTGCTTTAGCAAACAGAGTGTGGTCACGACCGCAACCTACGTTGTTGCCAGCGTGGAATTTGGTACCACGTTGACGAACGATGATGCTACCCGCCAGAACGGATTCGCCACCGAAACGCTTAACGCCCAGGCGTTTAGCTTCTGAATCGCGACCGTTACGTGTGGAGCCGCCAGCCTTTTTATGTGCCATTTAAATCTCTCCTCAGGTCTTAGGCGCTGATGCCAGTAATTTTCACATCAGTGAACCACTGACGGTGGCCCTGCTGCTTACGGTAGTGCTTACGACGACGAAACTTAACGATTTTAACTTTCTCGCCACGACCGTGTGCAACAACTTCAGCTTTGATAACGCCGCCATCAACGAAAGGAACGCCGATTTTGACTTCTTCACCGTTTGCGATCATCAGAACTTCTGCGAACTCAACAGATTCGCCAGTTGCGATGTCCAGCTTTTCCAGGCGAACGGTCTGACCTTCGCTTACTCGGTGTTGTTTACCACCACTTTGGAAAACCGCGTACATATAAACTCCGCTTCCGCGCACGTCCTCGTATGAATCAGAGTGCGCTATAAATATTCACAATAGGGCGCGAATATTACGCAAAACGCGAGCCTTTGACAAGTGCTACCGTCAATACATGAAGAAAAAAAACACAACACGTACGGTAACGTTTATCTGAGCCGTTTTTTCAGTACAATCAGCACTACTATTGATAAACCGAAACCCTTCGTTACCCCATTGAAGATGGGATCAACAGGATAAAAAGCCCGGCTTTTGCGATGAATTTAGAAAAAATCAACGAGTTAACCGCGCAAGATATGGCGGGTGTGAATGCAGCAATCCTGGAGCAACTCAACTCTGACGTTCAGCTGATCAATCAGTTGGGCTATTACATTGTCAGCGGCGGCGGTAAACGCATTCGTCCGATGATTGCTATTCTGGCTGCCAGAGCCGTTGGCTATCAGGGAAATGCCCACATCACTATCGCCGCGCTCATCGAATTTATCCACACGGCGACGCTTCTGCACGACGATGTGGTGGATGAATCGGATATGCGTCGTGGCAAAGCCACGGCTAACGCCGCGTTCGGGAACGCAGCCAGCGTCCTGGTGGGGGATTTTATCTATACCCGCGCCTTCCAGATGATGACCAGCCTGGGTTCCCTGAAAGTGCTGGAAGTGATGTCCGAAGCCGTTAACGTCATCGCTGAAGGCGAAGTGCTGCAGCTGATGAACGTCAACGACCCGGACATCACCGAAGAAAACTACATGCGCGTCATCTACAGCAAAACCGCGCGCCTGTTTGAAGCGGCGGCCCAGTGTTCCGGCATTTTGGCGGGCTGTACCGAAGCGCAGGAAAAAGGCCTGCAGGACTATGGCCGCTATCTGGGCACAGCCTTCCAGCTGATTGACGATCTGCTGGACTACAGTGCGGACGGCGAGACGCTCGGCAAAAACGTTGGCGATGACCTGAACGAAGGCAAACCGACCCTGCCGCTGCTCCACGCCATGCGTAACGGAACGGCCGACCAGGCGAAGATGATCCGTGAAGCGATTGAGCAGGGAAATGGCCGCCATCTTCTGGAACCTGTACTGGAAACCATGGCAATCTGCGGATCGCTCGAATGGACGCGTCAGCGTGCAGAAGAAGAAGCCGACAAGGCCATCGAGGCCCTTCAGGTCATTCCAGACAGCCCATGGCGCGAGGCACTGATTGGCCTTGCCCACATCGCCGTTCAGCGCGACCGTTAATCTCCCTTTTTCTCCCCGCGATCCTGGCGGGGAGATTCCAGTACACACCAGTAAATTCCGCGTTCATGTAAATTCATCGGTTTAGAGACCGCATGAATAAAGCCATGTCTTATTCTGAATATTCCTTCAAGTAACGCGAACTTTTTAGAACAAGAGTTCGAAATGGGTATAGTAAACCCGTCGTTTCAGAAGAAACGGCGTAGGTGAATCCGAACTTAAGGACGGCGTTATGGATACGAAATTTATCGACTGGCACACGGCTGATATTATTGCCGCACTGCGCAAAAAAGGCACTTCACTGGCAGCAGAGTCCCGCCGCCATGGACTGAGTTCTTCAACTCTGGCAAACGCCCTCACCCGCCCCTGGCCAAAAGGAGAATTAATTATCGCAACGGCGCTGGACACGCATCCGTGGGTGATTTGGCCTTCGCGCTACCACGATCCTGTCACCCATGAATTTATCGACAGATCGCGCATGATTCGCCAGAGAAAAGTAAAAAAAGAATCGCAGGAATAAGTTTTTTTTGACAGGAACAGCAACCCCCCGGTCATTTCTGGCAGGGGGCTGCCGGAACGATTACTCGCCCTTCACACGCTCGATATTGGCACCCAGCGCGCGCAGTTTATCTTCGATACGCTCATAGCCACGATCGATGTGATAAATACGATCCACGATCGTTGTGCCTTCCGCGATACAACCCGCCAATACCAGGCTGGCAGACGCACGCAGATCGGTTGCCATCACCTGAGCACCGGACAGTTTCTCAACGCCGTGGCAAATCACGGTATTACTTTCGATCTCGGCACGTGCCCCCATACGGATCAGCTCCGGTACGTGCATAAAGCGGTTCTCGAAAATGGTTTCCGTGATAAAGCCGGTCCCTTCGGCGACCAGGTTCAACAAGGTGAACTGTGCCTGCATGTCAGTTGGGAAGGCCGGATGCGGTGCCGTACGCACATTGACCGCTTTTGGACGCTGTCCATGCATATCAAGGCTGATCCAGTCTTCACCGATTTCGATATCCGCGCCCGCATCGCGTAGTTTCGCCAGCACCGCATCCAGGGTATCTGGCTGCGCGTTGCGACAAACAATTTTCCCGCCAGAGATCGCAGCAGCGATCAGGAAGGTACCGGTTTCGATACGGTCCGGCAGTACGCGATAGACACCCCCGCCCAGACGCTCAACGCCTTCGATGGTGATGCGGTCGGTACCCTGACCGGAGATCTTCGCACCCAGCGCCACGAGGAAGTTGGCAGTATCCACAATCTCCGGTTCACGCGCGGCGTTTTCGATGATCGTGGTCCCTTCTGCCAGCGTTGCCGCAGACATAATGGTCACCGTTGCACCCACGCTCACTTTGTCCATAACAATGTGCGCGCCTTTCAGACGACCATTGACGGACGCTTTAACGTAGCCTTCTTCCAGCTTGATCTCTGCGCCCAGTTTTTCCAGGCCAAAGATGTGCAGGTCAACCGGACGCGCACCGATAGCGCAACCGCCCGGCAGCGAAACCTGACCCTGACCGAAACGCGCCACCAGCGGGCCAAGCGCCCAGATGGAAGCACGCATGGTTTTCACCAGATCGTAAGGGGCAGAGAAGTTATTCACCTTGCTGGCGTCGATCCAGACGGAACCGTTACGCTCGACTTTCGTGCCCAACTGGGTGAGCAGCTTCATGGTGGTGTCGATATCTTTCAGCTTCGGTACGTTCTGAATCTCTACCGGCTCTTCCGCGAGCAGTGCAGCAAAGAGGATGGGCAGCGCGGCGTTTTTCGCGCCAGAAATTGTGACTTCGCCCTGGAGACGCGTTGGCCCCTGTACACGAAATTTATCCATGGTGTGCTCTCTTATAAATTCAACCGTGCTGCGGGCCTGTCGCCCTCAGCTCAAAAACCGTTTAGTTTGCGATCGCGTGCCCACTCTTGCGGGGTGAACGCTTTAATCGACAGGGCGTGGATGCGGTTATCCGCAATATATTCCATCAGCGGCGCGTACACAGCCTGCTGTTTCTTCACACGGCTCATACCGTCGAACATCTCACCCACAGCAATAACCTGGAAGTGACTGCCATCGCCTGTGACGTGGGCTTCCTGAAGGGAGAGTGCATTCATCAGCACTGTCTGGATTTCATGATTTTCCATGGGCTCTTAATCATCTGATAGTGAAAACAAGCCCAACATCTTAGAGCAAAGTGGCGTCGTCTTAAACAAGCAAAAAGCCCCGACGATGAAACTGTCAGGGCTTTCGGAAGTAACGCACTGAAAATATTAACGAGGCAGTACGTCCTGAGGCAGATTGTAGAGCTGCGCCAGAGTCACGACATTCTCGCTCGCGCCGCGAAGCGTGACGCTCGCCCCCTGCTTTTTCCCTACCGCAACCAGATGGGCAAGCAGCGCAACGCCTGCCGTATCTACCCGCGTGACGTCGGTTAAGTCAATAACCGTCACGCCCTGCATGGCCTCATGGCGTTTATCCCATAAGGGGTTCAGCAGATCCTGATCCAGCTCACCGGACAGCTTTAATGTCTCGCCTTCACGCGACCAGCTGAGTTGCTGTGACATTACTTCTTCTCGTCCAGACTAATTTTCTGACGAGCGATGGACTGCAGCTGCGCGGTCAGGCCATCAATCCCCTTGGTGCGCAGCAGGTCGCTCCACTCGTTCTGTTTGGTGGTGATCATGCTTACGCCTTCGGCGATCATGTCATACGCCTGCCAGTGGCCGGTCTGGCTGTTTTTACGCCACTGGAAATCCAGACGCACCGGCGGACGACCGTTAGGATCGTTGATCGTTACGCGAATAGGGACGATGGTCGCATCACCCAGCGGCTGCTCCGGGGCGATCTGATAGGTCTGACCGTGGTACATCGCCAGCGCCTGACCATACGCCTGCTTCAGGTATTCACGGAAAGCGGCAAAATAGGCATCACGCTGAGCCGGGGTTGCGTCTTTGTAATAGCGGCCCAGCACCAGGGCTCCCGCATATTTGATCTGCACGTACGGCAGCAGCTCCTGGTCAACCACGTCACGCAGGTAATCAGGATTAGCACGAATCTTAGGCTGCTCGTTTTTAAGACGATCGAAGGTTTTCTTCGCGGCTTCGTCCATCAGTTTGTACGGGTTACTCTGATCCGCCGCGTGCACCGCGGTGAGAGGGGCAATAACCAGCATGGCAACCATTAACAGTCGTTTAAACATGAATGACTTCTCCTGATATTAATTCGCAGCACCTGGGGTCGGCGCAGCATTGGTATGGTCTTCACTCTGCGCAGGGGCATTGTCAGACTTTTTATCATCCCCTTTACTGTTGTAAAGGAACTGACCAATCATATCTTCCAGCACCATGGCGGACTTGGTGTCCTGGATCACGCTCCCGTCCTTAAGGATAGTCGTTCCCAGCTCGGGGTCTTCAAAACCGACGTTAAGCGCCAGATATTGTTCGCCCAGCAGACCGGAAGTCCGGATAGAAAGGGAGCTGGTGTCCGGAATGTGGTTGTAACGCTCTTCGATATCCATCGCGACACGTGGCAGATAGGTCTTCTCATCCAGCGTAATGTCAGATACGCGTCCGATCACCACGCCGCCAATACGGACCGGTGAACGCGCCTTCAGCCCGCCGATGTTATCGAAGGTGGCATAGATGCGATACGTCGGCTCGGTGCGCACAGACGTGATATCCGCCGCTCTCAGGCAGATAAACAGCGCGGCCAGCAGCGCCAGCAGCAGGAATACACCGACCCAAATTTCATTTTTTCTCGTTTGCATGAACTCAATTCCCAAACATCAGTGCGGTGAGCACAAAATCCAGACCCAGTACGGCCAGCGACGAATGAACGACTGTACGTGTAGTTGCGCGGCTAATGCCCGCCGACGTCGGGATGGCATCGTAACCATTGAACAATGCAATCCAGGTGACCGTAATGGCAAATACCACGCTCTTAATCAGGCAGTTAATCAGATCCATTCGCAGATCAATGGCGTCCTGCATGGCAGACCAGAAGAAACCGGCATCAATGCCTTTCCAGTGCACTCCAACCAGCGAACCGCCCCAGATCCCCACGGCGACAAACAGAATCGTCAGCAGCGGTAAAGAGATGACCCCGGCCCAGAAACGCGGCGAGATCACGCGACGCAGCGGATCGACCGCCATCATCTCCATGCTGGAGAGCTGCTCGGTCGCGCGCATCAGGCCAATTTCAGCCGTTAAGGCCGACCCCGCGCGCCCGGCGAAAAGCAGCGCCGCCACAACGGGCCCCAGTTCACGCAGCAGCGAGAGCGCCACCAGCATCCCGAGGCTGGTTTCCGCACTGTAGGTTGTCAGCACCAGGTAGCCCTGCAGACCCAGCACCATACCGATAAACAGACCGGAGACAATGATGATGAGCATCGACAGCACGCCGACGTTATAAAGCTGACGCACCAATAGCGGCGCGTGCTTGCGGAATTCCGGCTTGCCGACCAGCGCGTTGAATAACATCAATCCGGCACGCCCGAACGTCCTGATGGTTTTTATGCCACGGTGTCCGAGAGCGGCCAACGCATTTAACAGCATGAGTGGCTTAACTCCCTATTCCCAGTAAATCGTCACGATAGTCGCCCGCCGGGTAGCGGAACGGCACAGGGCCATCGGCAATACCGTCGAGGAACTGCCGCACGCGCGGATCGCAATTTTCCTGCAGCGCCTGGGCGCTACCGTGTGCGACGATCTTTTTGTCCGCTACGATGTAGGCGTAATCGGCAATGCTCAACACTTCAGGTACATCGTGAGACACCACAATGCAGGTGACGCCAAGCGCGCTGTTCAGCTCAGAGATGAGCTTCACCAGCACGCCCATCGTGATGGGATCCTGCCCGACAAACGGTTCGTCGAACATGATTAAATCAGGTTCTAATGCGATGGCTCGCGCCAGCGCGGCACGACGCGCCATCCCGCCGGACAGCTCCGAAGGCATCAGCTTCGCGGCGCCCCGCAGCCCGACGGCTTCTAGCTTCATCATCACCGTGCTTTTCAGCAGCGCAGGCGGCAGGCTGGTATGCTCGCGCAGCGGATAGGCAACGTTATCAAAGACGTTCATGTCGGTGAACAAAGCCCCCGACTGAAAGAGCATGCTCATGCGTTTGCGAACAGTATACAGGCGCGAGCGCGACATCTCCGGGATGTTTTCGCCATCAAAGAGGATTTCACCGCTATCCGGTGGGATCTGCCCACCGATAAGGCGGAGCAGGGTCGTTTTACCGATCCCGGACGGCCCCATGATGGCAGTAATTTTGCCACGCGGCACGGTCAACGAAATATCATCAAATATCAATCTGTTGGCGCGAGAAAAACTCACACCGCGGACATCGACTAAATTCGCCATGGTTTGGCTCATTTATGGTTCCTTTCTTATCCTGCTCACGTTAAGGCATGTAGCCTGAATCAGCCCTAAACTCCGCATTTTTACAGAATAATAACCGTAGAGGTTAGCGAAAGCTGGCATTTGTTTTACTTTTCCGGCGCATAAAGTCAAAATTAGGAATTCGTTACGCCTCAGACTGTATGCAGTCCAGCCATTCCCGAGCAATGGACCGACGAGTATACCTGAAGAAAGGACTTTTGATGCTTTTAGCAACAGCACTGTTAATAATTGGTTTACTGTTGGTGGTCTACAGTGCTGACCGTTTAGTGTTTGCTGCATCTATCCTGTGTCGCCTGAGTGGCGTACCGCCTGTTGTCATCGGCATGACCGTGGTCAGCGTAGGAACGTCGCTTCCTGAAATCATCGTCTCTGTCTCCGCCTCGCTGCATGGTCAGGTAGACTTGGCAGTCGGCACCGCCATTGGCTCTAACATCGTCAATATTTTATTGATTTTAGGCCTGGCCGCGCTGCTCCATCCTTTTCGCGTGCATTCTGATGTTCTGCGCCGTGAATTGCCGCTAATGTTACTCGTAAGCCTGCTGGCAGGGTGCGTATTTTACGATGGCGTACTGAGCTACAGCGACGGCATTTTCCTGCTGGCGCTGGCCGTTATTTGGCTGCTGTATAGTGTTAAGATCGCCCGTCTGGCTGAAAAGCAGGGTCAGGATAGCCTCACGCGCGAGCAGGTCGCCGAGCTTCCGCGAGAAGGCACGCTGCCTGTTGCCCTGCTCTGGCTGGGCGTCGCGCTGATCATCATGCCGATGGCAACGCGCATGGTCGTGGATAACGCGACGGTGCTGGCGAACTATTTTGCCATCAGCGAGCTGACTATAGGCCTGACGGTGATTGCCATCGGCACCAGCCTGCCGGAGCTGGCCACCGCCATTGCGGGTGCACGTAAAGGTGAGGATGACATTGCCATTGGTAATATCATCGGTTCTAACATTTTTAATATCGCCATTGTGATGGGACTGCCGGCCCTGATTTCGCCAGGGCCCTTTAATCCTCTGGCGTTCTCACGTGATTACGGCGTGATGTTGCTGGTCAGCGTGATTTTTGCCCTGCTCTGCTGGCGGCGGCAACGACAGATCGGCAAAGGCGCAGGCGCGCTGCTGACGGGTGGATTTATCGTATGGATGGCGATGCTGTACTGGCTCTCGCCTCTTCTCTCTGGGTAAACGGAAACGCATTATGTCGCAAATAGAATTGCAGCCGGGTTTTGACTTTCAGAAAGCAGGCAAAGACGTTCTGGAGATTGAACGTGAAGGTCTGGCGCAGTTAGATCAGTACATTAATCAGGATTTTAGTCTGGCATGTGAGAAGATATTCTACTGCGCCGGCAAAGTCGTGGTGATGGGGATGGGCAAGTCCGGCCACATTGGACGCAAAATGGCGGCAACCTTTGCCAGTACCGGCACCTCGTCCTTCTTTGTCCACCCGGGGGAAGCCGCGCACGGGGACCTGGGTATGGTCACGCCGCAGGATATCGTCATCGCGCTCTCCAACTCCGGTGAGTCCAATGAAATCCTGGCGCTCATCCCGGTTCTGAAGCGACTGCAGGTGCCGCTGATTTGCATGACCAGCCGTCCGGAAAGCAGCATGGCGCGTGCAGCCGATATTCACCTGTGCGTGAAGGTTCCTAAGGAGGCCTGTCCGCTCGGTCTGGCGCCGACCTCCAGCACCACCGCTGCACTGGTCATGGGCGATGCGCTTGCCGTGGCGCTGCTTGAAGCCCGTGGCTTTACGCCGGAAGATTTCGCGCTTTCCCACCCGGGCGGCGCGCTGGGGCGCAAGCTCCTGCTGCGGGTAAACGATATTATGCACACCGGGGATGAGATCCCTCACGTCAGTAAAGAAGCCTCCCTGCGTGATGCGCTGCTGGAAATCACCCGTAAGAATTTGGGGATGACGGTCGTGTGCGACGGTCTGATGAAAATTCAGGGGATCTTCACCGATGGCGACCTGCGTCGCGTGTTCGACATGGGTGTCGATGTCCGCACGCTCGGCATTGCCGACGTGATGACGCCGGGCGGTATCCGCGTGCGTCCGGGTACGCTGGCCGTGGATGTGCTGAACCTGATGCAGTCCCGCCATATCACCTCCGTTATGGTTGCCGATGGCGACCAGTTGCTGGGTGTGGTACATATGCATGATCTGCTGCGCGCAGGCGTAGTGTAATGAAGGATAAGACAATGAGTAATGCGGGTGCATCCCTTGCAACCTGTTATGGTCCGGTCAGTACCCAGATGATGGCAAAGGCGGAAAACATTCGTCTGCTCATCCTCGATGTGGATGGGGTTCTCTCCGACGGCCTGATTTACATGGGCAATAATGGTGAAGAGCTGAAGGCGTTTAACGTTCGCGACGGCTACGGTATCCGCTGTGCGCTCACCTCGGGGATTGAGGTGGCGATCATCACCGGACGAAACGCTAAACTGGTAGAAGACCGCTGTGAAACTTTAGGTATTACCCATCTGTATCAGGGTCAATCCGATAAGATGGCGGCGTTCAATGATTTACTGGGTAAACTGGCTATCGCACCGGAAAACGTGGCCTACGTCGGGGACGACCTGATTGACTGGCCGGTGATGGCTGAAGTTGGGCTGAGCATCGCCGTTGCCGATGCGCATCCGCTGCTGATCCCGCGCGCCGACTACGTTACCCACATCAACGGTGGCCGCGGCGCTGTCCGTGAAGTCTGCGATCTGCTTCTGCTGGCGCAGGGCAAGCTTGATGAGGCCAAAGGGCAATCGATATGAGTAAAACCAGACGTTGGATTATCATTTTGCTTTCGCTTGTCGCACTGGTATTGATTGGCGTGAACCTTGCCGATCGCGACGATACGCAAACGGAAGTGATCAACAATACCGATCCAACCTATAAAAGCGATCACAGCGACACCGTGGTCTACAGCCCGGAAGGCGCGCTGAACTATCGCCTGATTGCCCAGCATGTTGAATATTTTTCCGATGATGGCGTTTCATGGTTTACCCAACCTGTGATGACCACATTTGATAAAGACAAAGTGCCGACGTGGTCAATTAAGTCAGATCGGGCCAAACTGACAAATGACCGTATGCTTTATCTGTATGGCCACGTTGAAGTCAACGCCCTGACCGCTGACTCGCAACTGCGAAAAATTACGACGGATAATGCCCAGATCAACCTGGTAACCCAGGACGTGACGTCGCAGGATCTGGTCACACTGTATGGCACAACATTTAATTCCAGCGGTTTAAGAATGCGCGGGAACTTACGCAGCAAGAACGCCGAGCTGATTGAAAAGGTTAGAACCTCCTATGAAATTCAAAACAAACAAACTCAGCCTTAAAGTAATTATCGCCAGCGCGATGCTGGCGGCCAGTCTCCCCGCGCTTGCTGTAACGGGCGATACCGACCAGCCGATCCATATTGAGTCCGACACCCAGTCTCTCGATATGCAGGGTAACGTCGTCACCTTCACGGGTAACGTCGTCATGACCCAGGGCACCATCAAAATCAACGCCGACAAAGTGGTCGTGACCCGTCCGGGTGGCGAGCAGGGCAAAGAGATTATTGATGGTTACGGCAACCCGGCAACCTTCTATCAAATGCAGGACAACGGCAAGCCGGTGAAAGGCCGCGCTACGCACATGCACTATGAGCTGGCGAAGGATCTGGTCATCCTGACCGGGAATGCGTATCTGGAACAGCTGGACAGCAACATTACCGGCGACCAGATTACCTATCTGGTTAAAGAGCAAAAAATGCAGGCCTCCAGCGAGAAAGGCAAACGCGTGACCACCGTACTGGTTCCGTCGCAGCTGCAGGACAAAGGCAAGGGCCAGGCCCCGGCACAGAAGAAGAGTAACTAATTCGTTATGGCAACATTAACTGCAAAAAACCTCGCGAAGGCCTATAAGGGCCGCCGTGTCGTAGAAGATGTCAGTCTGACCGTCAACTCCGGCGAAATCGTGGGGCTGCTTGGCCCGAACGGTGCGGGTAAAACGACAACCTTCTACATGGTGGTGGGTATTGTGCCGCGCGATGCCGGCAACATTATCATTGACGATGAAGACATCAGTCTTCTGCCGCTGCACGCGCGCGCGCGTCGCGGGATCGGCTATCTGCCGCAGGAAGCCTCCATTTTCCGTCGTCTCAGCGTTTACGACAACCTGATGGCGGTCCTGCAAATTCGTAACGACCTGACCAACGAACAGCGTCAGGATCGTGCCAACGAGCTGATGGAAGAGTTCCACATTGAGCATCTGCGCGACAGCCTCGGTCAGGCACTCTCCGGGGGCGAACGCCGTCGCGTTGAGATTGCGCGTGCGCTGGCCGCAAACCCGAAATTTATCCTTCTGGATGAACCGTTTGCGGGCGTTGACCCCATCTCCGTTATCGACATTAAACGTATCATTGAGCACCTGCGCGACAGCGGGCTTGGCGTACTGATCACCGACCACAACGTGCGTGAAACGCTGGCCGTGTGTGAACGCGCCTATATTGTCAGCCAGGGCAATCTGATCGCCCACGGTACGCCACAGCAGATCCTCGAAGACGATCATGTTAAGCGCGTCTATCTTGGGGAAGACTTCAGACTCTGATAGGGTAGAGGTAACGTAACGCCGAACCGGAGAAAAATGCTCTGAACATGAAGCAAGGTTTGCAATTAAGGCTCAGCCAACAACTGGCGATGACGCCGCAGCTACAGCAGGCAATTCGCCTGTTGCAACTGTCCACGTTAGAACTTCAGCAGGAGCTCCAGCAGGCGCTGGACAGTAACCCCCTGCTGGAACAAACCGATCTTCATGACGAGGTAGATACCCAGCAATCGCAGGATACTGAAGCGCTCGATACCGCGGATGCACTCGAACAAAAAGAGATGCCCGACGAGCTTCCGCTTGATGCCAGCTGGGATGAAATCTACACCGCCGGAACCCCTTCCGGTACGCGTGCAGACTACCAGGACGATGAGCTACCGGTCTATCAGGGCGAAACCACCCAGTCGCTGCAGGATTACCTGATGTGGCAGGTGGAACTCACCCCCTTCTCCGATACCGACCGCGCGATTGCCACGTCCATTGTCGATGCCGTTGACGACACCGGCTATTTGACCGTCACCCTCGACGATATACTGGAAAGCATGGGCGACGACGAGATTGAGCTTGAGGAAGTCGAAGCCGTTCTGAAGCGCATCCAGCGTTTCGATCCGGTAGGCGTGGCCGCAAAAGATCTGCGCGACTGTCTGCTGATCCAGCTTTCTCAGTTCAGTAAAGAGACGCCATGGCTCGAGGAGGCGCGCGCGATCATCAGCGATCATCTGGATCTGCTGGCGAACCACGATTTCCGCACCCTGATGCGCGTCACGCGCCTGAAAGAAGAGGTGCTGAAAGAAGCGGTGAATCTGATCCAGTCGCTCGATCCGCGCCCCGGTCAGTCGATCCAGACCAGCGAGCCCGAGTACGTGATCCCGGATGTGCTGGTCAGAAAACACAACGGCCGCTGGGTCGTTGAACTGAATTCAGACAGCATCCCTCGCCTGCAAATCAACCAGCAGTATGCCTCCATGTGCACCAGCGTGCGTAACGACGCCGACAATCAATATATTCGTAGCAATTTGCAGGAAGCGCGATGGCTGATCAAAAGTCTGGAGAGCCGAAATGATACGCTGCTACGCGTCAGCCGCTGTATTGTCGAACAGCAGCAGGCGTTCTTTGAGCAGGGTGAAGAGTATATGAAACCGATGGTGCTGGCGGATATCGCCCAGGCCGTCGAGATGCATGAATCAACCATTTCCCGTGTCACCACGCAGAAGTATCTGCACAGTCCACGCGGTATTTTTGAGCTTAAGTATTTCTTCTCCAGCCATGTGAATACCGAGGGCGGCGGCGAAGCGTCGTCAACGGCCATTCGTGCTCTGGTGAAGAAGTTGATCGCCGCGGAGAATCCCGCGAAGCCACTAAGCGACAGTAAGTTAACCACCATGCTGTCCGATCAGGGTATTATGGTGGCACGTCGTACTGTTGCGAAGTATCGAGAGTCTTTATCCATTCCGCCGTCCAACCAGCGTAAACAGCTGGTCTGACACAACCGATAAGGAAGACACTATGCAGCTCAACATCACTGGACAAAACGTCGAAATTACTGTGGCTTTACGCGACTTTGTGAACGCGAAGTTTGCAAAACTCGAGCAGTATTTCGAAAGGATCAATCAGGTCTACATTGTGTTGAAAGTGGAGAAAGTGACTCATATCTCGGATGCCACCCTGCATGTTAACGGGGGGGAACTGCATGCCAGTGCGGAAGGGCAAGACATGTACGCTGCTATCGACGGCTTGATTGATAAGCTTGCGCGACAGCTCAATAAACACAAAGATAAACTGAAACAACACTAATTGTCCGGGCAGTTAACGGGTGCAGGACGGCCTGTTGTGAAACACAACAGGCCATTTGTACAGTTAGCGCTTAGGTGAAATTATGATGAACAACGATTCCGCTCTTCAACTGAGCAATGTCCTTAACCAGGAATGTACCCGCAGTGCGGTTCACTGCCAGAGCAAAAAACGTGCGCTGGAAATCATCAGTGAACTGGCCGCAAAACAGCTGGGCCTGCCGCCGCAGGTGGTGTTCGAAGCGATTCTGACCCGCGAAAAGATGGGCAGTACCGGTATCGGCAACGGCATCGCAATCCCGCACGGCAAGCTGGAAGAGGATACCCTGCGTGCCGTCGGTGTGTTTGTGCAGCTTGAAACACCGATCGCCTTTGATGCCATTGATAACCAGCCCGTCGATCTCCTCTTCGCGCTGCTGGTGCCTGCTGACCAGACGAAAACCCATCTGCATACGCTGTCGCTGGTCGCCAAACGTCTGGCTGATAAAACCATTTGCCGTCGACTGCGCTCGGCTCAAAGTGATGAAGAGCTTTATCAAATTATCACCGAAGCAGAAGGCAATCAGGATGATGCATAACCAGGAGATGGCCTTCACATCTGTTGTCCTGAGGAGAAACGGAACATGGTGCTGATGATTGTCAGCGGTCGTTCAGGGTCGGGGAAATCCGTTGCTCTGCGCGCGCTGGAAGACATGGGTTTTTACTGCGTCGATAACCTGCCGGTCGTGTTGCTGCCCGACCTGGCCCGTACGCTTGCGGAGAGACAGACCTCGGCCGCCGTCAGTATCGACGTTCGTAACATGCCGGAATCGCCAGAGATCTTCGAACAGGCAATGAGTAACCTGCCTGACACGTTCTCGCCTCAGCTGCTGTTCCTCGATGCAGACCGGAATACCCTGATCCGCCGCTACAGCGACACCCGTCGTTTGCACCCGCTTTCCAGTAAGAACCTCTCCCTGGAGAGCGCAATCGATGAAGAGAGCGATCTGCTGGAGCCGCTGCGTTCTCGCGCCGACCTGATTGTCGACACCTCTGAGATGTCCGTTCACGAGCTGGCGGAAATGCTGCGTACCCGCTTGTTGGGCAAACGCGAGCGCGAACTGACAATGGTGTTCGAATCCTTTGGCTTCAAGCACGGTATCCCGATTGATGCGGATTATGTTTTCGACGTGCGCTTCCTGCCGAACCCGCACTGGGATCCGAAACTGCGTCCTATGACCGGTCTGGATAAACCCGTCGCTGCTTTCCTCGACAGGCACACAGAAGTTCACAATTTTATCTACCAGACGCGAAGCTACCTTGAGCTATGGTTACCTATGCTGGAGACAAACAATCGTAGCTATCTGACGGTAGCGATTGGCTGTACCGGCGGTAAACATCGTTCGGTCTACATCGCCGAACAGCTGGCCGACTACTTCCGCTCGCGCGGAAAGAACGTTCAGTCCCGTCATCGCACGCTGGAAAAACGTAAAACATGACCGTAAAACAGACCGTTGAGATTACCAATAAGCTGGGCATGCATGCGCGCCCGGCGATGAAGCTGTTTGAGCTGATGCAGGGTTTCGATGCAGAAGTTCTGCTGCGGAATGACGAAGGTACCGAAGCGGAGGCGAACAGCGTCATTGCGCTGCTGATGCTGGATTCCGCCAAAGGGCGTCAGATTGAAGTCGAAGCCACCGGCCCCCAGGAAGAGGAAGCGCTGGCGGCGGTGATTGCGCTGTTTAACGCGGGGTTCGACGAAGATTAAGGTCTCTGCCCTTCAGGCGGGTGGCGCTGCGCTTACCCGCCCTACATAAGTTTGTTGCTCTCCATAAACCCTTCTCCTCCCAACTGACGCATCTGGCGCATAATCCACGCCTGACGGCTTCGCACGTACCCTGAGGGGGCACTGGCTTTAAAGCGGAGGGGATTAGGCAGAACAGCCGCGAGCAGCGCCGCCTCAGACATGCTCAGCTTGCTGGCGGGTTTATTAAAATAGCGTTGTGATGCAGCTTCGACACCAAATACCCCGTCGCCAAACTCGGCAACGTTGAGATACACGGTCAGAATGCGCTTTTTGCTCCAGACCGTTTCCATGCCCAGGGTGAGCCCCGCTTCCAGCCCCTTTCGCACCCAGCTGCGGCCGTCCCACAGAAACAGATTTTTGGCCGTCTGCTGCGACAACGTTGACGCGCCGCGCACGCGGTTTTCATGGCGTTCATTATGCGCCAGCGCCTTCTCAATGGCCGCAACGTCGAACCCCCAGTGCTCCGGGAATTTCTGATCCTCCGCTGCGATGACCGCCAGCCCCATGAACGGAGAGATCTCGTCCATGCTTACCCAGTCAGAATGGGCAACATAGCCGAAATCGCCGCTGAGCCACGCGCCGAGCTGACGCTCAACCATCACGGCAGAGAACGGGACCGGCATAATGCTGAACACGGCCAGCCCGCCTCCCCAGAACACCGCCATGACGAGAACGATGCGTAGAAGAAGGCGTTTCACCCATGCGCCTGCGGAAAACGGACGCCTCATTCCGTCAGCACCAGCACGCGGGCGACCAGTTTTTCAATGCCCACGGCGGCTTCCGCGATATTCTTCGCCAGCATATACGCAGGCGTGGTGACAATCTTGTTATCTTCATCAACCACAATGTCATCCACCGGGCACGGAACGTGTTCGCCCCCCATTTCTTCGACAATCTCTGCGGTATCAATATCCGTCCCGATGGTCACGCGCAGCGGGAAATCAAAAATTTTAGGCAACATCGCCGGTGCGATACAGATAAAGCCCAGCGGTTTCCCTGCCGCATGCATGGCCTGCGACAGCGCTTTGAGATGAGGATCGATCTGACACTCCGCGCCCTGCGCGGCAAAGGTACTGAGATTTTTGGCTGCGCCAAACCCACCTGGCACAATGAGCGCATCAAGCTCTGCAGGGTCTGCCTGAATAAGAGGATGGATGACACCTCGCGCAATGCGCGCGGCTTCAATCAGCACGTTACGGGTTTCCGCCATTGGCTCACCGGTCAGATGGTTAATCACATCCGCCTGATTTTTGTCCGGTGCAAAACAAATCACCTCGGCTCCCTGCTTAGCCAGGGCCAGCAGCGTGATGACGGCTTCGTGTATCTCAGAGCCATCGTAAACACCGCATCCGCTTAGCACGACACCAATCTTTTTCATCATGACAATCCTTTTCTGCAACTTGCTGAAGCACATTAATAATTTTGATTAAAACGCTATGCTTCACACATTTCACTGATTCATGTAACAAACCATTTAAGATTTGCTATCTTATCTGCGTGCGGCCTAAATTTTTCAGGCAGCGCCCTTTCAAAAATAACGTTTAAAAACAGGCGCAGCCACGATTTCCCTGGTGTTGGCGCAGTATTCGCGCACCCCGGTTAATCCGGGGTCATTTTTTTCTGGCGTCAACCCAGGCTTTTAGCACCGCCACATCGTTTTGCCATTCCTGTTTCATCTCTTCAACCCAATCACCCACGTTATCTTCCCATGCAGGTAAATCAGGCGACTGAATCTGTTGCCCCAACTGCTGCAGATGGCGTAAGCCAACCGAGCCGGCGGCACCTTTGATTTTATGTCCTTCTTCCACGATCCCCTTCTGGTCACGGGCCGTCAGGTTGGATTCCAGCACGCTCAGATAGCCCGGCATCATTTTTTCGAACACCGCCAGACCGTCGGTAATCAGTTTCGGCCCCACCAGATCGATGTACTGCTCCAGCATCGCGGTATCGAGTATCGTTTGGGCTTTTGCGCTATCAACAGACGTCATGGTGCTCTCCTCTTCATCATGGGTATCCCAGAACTTTTTGATCATAGCGGTCAGAGCAGGCACCGCCAGCGGCTTGCTGAGTACATCGTCCATACCGGCATCGAGATACTCTTTTTTATCTTTCAGCACGTTCGCCGTCAGGGCAACCAGCGGCGGCAGTTCGTCGGCCGCGTACTGACGCGTCAACTCGCGCGAGATATCCAGCCCGGTCATATCCGGTAATTGAATATCCAGCAGAACAAGATCGTATTCGCCTGGTTTAAACATCTCCAGCGCGGCTTTGCCGGTCATCGCGACATCCACGCTGTTGCCCAGTTTTTCCAGCACAGAGCGCGCCACAATTACGTTCAGCTCAATATCTTCCACCAGCAGGACGTGCAGGGCAGGCAGCGGCATATCGTCATTTTCAAAGCTATCCTCTACCTCTTCCGCCACCGCAGGGGCATGGACCGTCAGCGTGAAGGTTGACCCTTTGCCCGGCTGGCTGGCAACGGTGATATCGCCGCCCATACTCTTCGCCAGACGTTTAGAGACCGCCAGGCCAATGCCCGTACCGGTGGCCGGTTTCCCACCGTTGCTGTCTTTCACCTGATAGTACATGGCGAAGATTTTGTCCTGCTCCTCCAGCGGAATACCCATCCCGGAGTCTTCAACCTCGAAGTGCAGCATGTCACCTTCGTCATAGCGGATACGCACCGCCACCTTTCCTTTCTGGGTAAATTTCACTGCGTTGCTGATCAGGTTCCACAGGATCTGGCGCAGTCGCGTGCCGTCCGTCACCACTTTATGCGGCAGCGGCAGGGTTGGCTCCATGACAAAGCTCAGTCCCTTCTGCTGCGCCTGCAGGCCAGACAGGTTTTCCAGATCGGCAAGGAAGCTGGTGAAATCCACAGGCTGGTTATCAAGCTGAACTTTACGGCGCTCCATCTTATCCATATCAATAATATCGTTGAAGATATTACCCAGCGTGACCGCTGAAACATGGATAGTCTTGAGGTATTTTTCCTGCTCTGCGGTCAGGTCGGTATCAAGCAGAATACGGCTCAACCCGACGATGCCGTTAAGCGGCGTACGCAGCTCGTGGCTGATGGTGGAGATAAAGGTGGTCTTGTCGCGGCTGGCGCGCTCCAGGGCATCCTGATAGCGCTTACGCTCGGTAATATCGCGGCCAAAGCCCATCAGGCCGTGGCGTTTCCCCACGCGGTCATAGTAGGGTACCTTACGGATCTCAAAGCAGGCTTTGCGCCCGTCCGGGTAATCCAGCCACTGTTCATAGGTCAGCGAGACGTTATGACGGAAGACTTTTTCGTCGGTCTCCATGACCTTGGCCGCCGCCTCTTCAGAGTAAACGTCCTGCGGCTTCAGGTGTATCAGCTGCTTCTCGCTTTTCCCGGTGAGCAACTCCATCGCCCGGTTACAGCCGGAAAACTCTTTATCTTCATTACGGTAGAACACCAGATCCGGCGACGCATCCAGGAACGATCGCAGGAAAGAAGATTGCTGCTCAAGCTGGATCTGCGTGACCTCGCGCTCTTTCATTTCGATTTTCAGCTGCTCCAGGGTGGCCTGACGCTCGGCCTCCGCTTTCTCACGATCTGAAATCTCCTGATTCAGCTGCGCAATGTTGTCTTTGAGCTGGACGTTGAGCTTCAGGTCGCGCTCGCGCATCTCTTCCAGCTTATCCACCAGCTTAGACAAACGCTGGCGGGACTCTTCCAGCTGTTCAACCACCACGGAAAGGAAATAGACCGCCCAGGGAGTAATAAGCAAGCCAAAGAAGATGGAGCGGATGACGTCGATACTCTCGACCTGACCATGCAGAACCATGGTAACCGCCATTTGCACGACAATGGCCAGAACGACCAGCGCCAGCGCAAGCAGCATGGAAAAACGCACCAGCCCAAGCTTCATCATCAGGTCGACGTAATACTGGGCAAGCATTCGAATTTGCTTCATAGAGGATCCCTTCACGACGTTATCGCTCAATAATACTCAAATTCGCGGCGGGACGTTGAAGGTTGTGAGAAAAAGTGCGGGGTGAAACAGGAGATTAGCCTCGCTCCCGGGTAACCGGAAGCGAGGAGAGGTCAATCAGGAGCGTTTCAACAGCAGCCAGAGACTGATCAGGAGGAAGCTGGCGCTTGGCAGCAGCGCACCGATAATCGGCGGAATGCCATAAACCAGCGTCAGCGGACCGAAGATCTGATCGAGCACGTAGAACACAAAGCCGAAGCTGATGCCGGTCACGACGCGGACCCCCATCGGCACGCTGCGCAACGGACCGAAGATAAACGACAGCGCCATCAGCATCATTACCGCCACGGACATCGGCTGGAAGATTTTGCTCCACATGTTGAGCTGATAGCGTCCCGCATCCTGTCCGCTCGACTTCAGGTATTTCACATAGTTGTGTAAACCGCTGATGGAGAGCGCGTCAGGATCCAGCGCCACGACGCCGAGCTTATCGGGCGTCAGGTTGGTTTTCCACGTACCGGTTACCGTCTGAGAACCCGTAATCTGTTTCGGATCGGTCAGGTCAGATTCATCAACCTGGGACAACCGCCACTGCTTATGTTCGGCGTCAAACTTCGCCGAAGAGGCGTGGCGAACGGACTGCAGACGGCGCTGGTCATCGAAAGCGTAGATGCTCACTCCGCCCAGTTCATCATTCCCCTTCACCCGTTCGATGTAGACGAAGTTTTTACCGTCTTTCGCCCATAAACCTTGCTGAGTCGAGAGCAGTGAGCCGCCGTACATCGCCTGAGCACGGTAGTTACGCGCCATCTGTTCGCCCTGCGGCGCGACCCACTCGCCAATCGCCATGGTCAACAGCACCAGGGGGATGGCGGTTTTCATTACCGACAGCGCGACCTGCATACGGGTAAAACCCGAAGCCTGCATAACGACCAGCTCACTGCGCTGCGCCAGCATCCCCAGCCCCAGCAGCGCCCCCAGCAGGGCCGCCATCGGGAAGAAGATCTGCACATCTTTCGGCACGCTGAGCAGGGTATACATCCCCGCGCCCAGCGCGTCATAGCTCCCCTGCCCGGCTTTTTTCAGCTGATCGACAAATTTGATAATGCCGGAGAGGGACACCAGCATGAACAACGTCATCATGATGGTGGTAAAAATGGTTTTACCGATATAGCGATCAAGAACGCCAAACGCCTGCATTAGATGGCTCCTTTACGCGAGAATCGGGCACGTATGCGGCGCACAGGCACCGTATCCCACAGGTTTAACCCCAGCGCCAGTAAGATGTACAGGCTGTTAACGAACCATGTCCAGACCATAGGGTCCAGCTTACCCTTCGCGCCGTTGGAACGAATCGAGGTTTGCAGCAGGAAATAGATCAGGTAAAGCAGCATCGCTGGCAGCATAGAGAGCACGCGTCCCTGACGCGGGTTCACCACGCTCAGCGGAACGACAATCAGCGCCATCATAAACACGGTGAAGACGAGCGTAACACGCCAGTGGAACTCAGCACGCGCTCGGTTGGTATCGGTATTCCAGAGGGTACGCATGTCCATTTGCTCGGTATCCGTTGGATCGAGCGCCACGGTCTGATGGCCGATAATGGCCTGATAGTTCTGGAAATCCGTAATGCGGAAGTCACGCAGCATCGCGGTGCCTTCGAAACGGGTGCCTTTGTTCAGCGTCACAACCTGAGAACCATCTTTGCGCTGAGCAAGCTGACCGGAGTCGGCAACCACCACAGAAGGACGCGCGTTACCTTTAGGACGCAGCTGCGCCAGGAAGACATCGTTGAATTTGCTGCCGTCAACGCTCTCAATAAACAGCACGGAGTTTCCGTCGGTTGCCTGCTGGAACTGTCCCTGGGCTAACGCCGCCATGCCGGGGTTGGCTTTCGCTTCGGCCAGCACTTCGTCCTGATGGCGAGAAGACAGAGGACCCGCCCACATCACATTCACCGCCGCAACGATACCCGTGAACAGCGCCAGTATCATGGCGGCTTTGACCAGCACCGCTTTGCTCAGGCCACAGGCATGCATCACCGTGATTTCACTCTCGGTGTAGAGTTTCCCAAGCGTCATGAGCAGGCCAAGGAAAAGACTTAGCGGCAGGATAAGCTGCGCCATTTCCGGGATCCCTAAACCAAGCAGGGAAAGCACCAGATTTGTTGGAATTTCGCCGTCAACGGCCGCACCGAGGATCTTAACCAGCTTCTGACAGAAAAAAATCAGCAGCAGGATGAAGAGGATCGCCAGTTGGCTTTTGAGCGTCTCCCGCACCAGATATCTTATGATTATCACTTTAAATACGCCCGTAAAAACCCGTCTCTTTGCTGGAAAATCGCTTGTTTCATGGCTTAAACGTCATTTATTCTCTTGAGTCGTCGAAATCATCGCTAAGATTAAAACATCCGGCGGATTCACGCTTCAGGACTTTTTCTGACGTGTCGAAACCGTAGTAACGTAAGATTAACACGAAGTCACCACAACAGCGGACATGAGTTACGAAAGGTTTCAATTCTATCCGTAGCCGCCGCCGTTGTCTTTAAGATTCAGGAGCGTAGTGCATGGAGTTCAGTGTAAAAAGCGGTAGCCCGGAGAAACAGCGGAGTGCCTGCATCGTTGTGGGCGTCTTTGAACCACGCCGACTCTCCCCGATCGCCGAACAACTCGATAAAATCAGTGACGGCTATATTAGCGCCCTGCTGCGCCGTGGCGAACTGGAAGGCAAACCTGGGCAGACGCTGTTACTGCACCATGTTCCGAACGTACTGTCAGAGCGCATTCTGCTGATTGGCTGCGGCAAAGAACGCGAGCTGGATGAACGTCAGTACAAGCAGGTGATTCAGAAAACCATCAATACGCTGAATGATACCGGTTCAATGGAAGCCGTCTGCTTCCTGACCGAGCTGCACGTTAAAGGGCGTAACACGTACTGGAAAGTGCGTCAGGCAGTCGAAACGGCAAAAGAGAGTCTGTACAGCTTCGATCAGCTGAAGACCAATAAAAGCGAGCCGCGTCGTCCGCTGCGTAAAATGGTCTTTAACGTGCCAACCCGTCGCGAGCTGACCAGCGGCGAGCGCGCGATCCAGCACGGTCTGGCGATTGCCGCCGGTATTAAAGCGGCAAAAGATCTCGGCAACATGCCGCCGAACATCTGTAACGCCGCTTACCTCGCCTCTCAGGCGCGCCAGCTGGCCGACGCCTACAGCAAAAACGTGATTACCCGCGTCATCGGCGAACAGCAGATGAAAGAGCTGGGAATGCACTCTTACCTGGCGGTGGGTAACGGCTCTCAGAACGAATCCCTGATGTCGGTTATCGAGTACAAGGGCAACCCGGCCGAAGACGCGCGCCCTGTCGTGCTGGTCGGTAAAGGCCTGACCTTCGATTCCGGCGGTATCTCCATCAAGCCTGCCGAAGGCATGGATGAGATGAAATACGACATGTGCGGCGCGGCGGCGGTTTACGGCGTGATGCGCATGGTCGCGGAACTTCAGCTGCCGATCAACGTGATCGGGGTCCTGGCGGGCTGCGAAAACATGCCCGGCGGTCGCGCGTATCGCCCGGGTGACGTCCTGACCACCATGTCCGGCCAGACGGTAGAAGTGCTGAACACCGACGCCGAAGGCCGTCTGGTACTCTGTGACGTGTTGACCTACGTTGAGCGCTTCGAGCCAGAAGCGGTCATTGACGTCGCCACCCTCACCGGTGCCTGCGTGATTGCCCTTGGCCACCACATTACCGGCCTGATGTCTAACCATAATCCGCTGGCGCACGAGCTGATTAGCGCCTCGGAGCAGGCCGGTGACCGCGCATGGCGTCTGCCGCTGGGTGATGAATATCAGGAGCAGTTGGAGTCTAACTTCGCGGATATGGCGAACATTGGCGGACGTCCTGGCGGGGCAATCACCGCGGGATGCTTCCTGGCGCGCTTTACCCGCAAGTACAACTGGGCGCACCTGGATATCGCGGGCACCGCATGGCGCTCCGGTAAGGCCAAAGGCGCAACCGGTCGTCCGGTGGCGCTGCTGTCGCAGTTCCTGCTCAATCGTGCGGGTTTTAACGGCGACGAGTGATACAAAGTGCCGGGTGGCGGCTTCGCCTTACCCGGCCTACACGCCACTCAACCGTAGGCCGGGTAAGCGAAGCGCCACCCGGCTTTGCATTTAAATCCACGACAAGAAGCCCCATATATGAAGAATGCAACGTTCTACCTTCTGGACAACGACACCCATCAGGATGGACTCAGCGCCGTCGAACAGCTGGTGTGTGAAATTGCCGCAGAACGTTGGCGCGCAGGCAAACGCGTGTTGATAGCCTGTGAAGATGAGCAGCAGGCGATTCGTCTCGATGAAGCGCTGTGGGCCCGCCCGCCTGAGAGCTTTGTTCCGCATAACCTGTCAGGCGAAGGGCCACGCGGCGGGGCGCCGGTGGAAATTGCCTGGCCGCAAAAGCGCAACAGCAGCGCGCGCGACATTCTGATTAGCCTGCGGATAGATTTTGCAGATTTTGCCACCGCTTTCACAGAAGTGGTAGACTTTGTCCCTTACGAAGAATCCTTGAAACAACTGGCGCGCGAACGCTATAAAGCGTACCGCCTGGCTGGTTTTAACCTGAATACGGCAACCTGGAAATAATGGAAAAGACATATAACCCACGCGATATCGAACAGCCGCTTTACGAGCACTGGGAACAGCAGGGCTATTTCAAGCCTAACGGCGACGAAAGCAAAGAGTCCTTCTGCATCATGATCCCGCCGCCGAACGTCACCGGCAGTTTGCATATGGGTCATGCTTTCCAGCAGACCATCATGGACACCATGATCCGCTACCAGCGCATGCAGGGCAAAAACACCCTGTGGCAGGCGGGGACTGACCACGCGGGTATCGCGACCCAGATGGTGGTTGAGCGTAAAATTGCCGCTGAAGAAGGGAAAACCCGCCACGACTACGGTCGCGACGCGTTCATCGACAAAATCTGGCAGTGGAAAGCGGAATCTGGCGGCACCATTACCCGTCAGATGCGCCGTCTCGGCAACTCCGTGGACTGGGAGCGCGAGCGCTTCACCATGGATGAAGGCCTTTCCAACGCCGTGAAAGAAGTCTTCGTTCGCCTGTATAAAGAAGACCTGATTTACCGCGGCAAGCGCCTGGTTAACTGGGATCCAAAACTGCGCACCGCGATTTCCGATCTGGAAGTGGAAAACCGCGAGTCTAAAGGCTCCATGTGGCACATCCGCTATCCGCTGGCCGACGGCGCAAAAACCGCTGACGGTAAAGATTACCTGGTGGTCGCGACCACCCGTCCGGAAACCCTGCTGGGCGATACCGGCGTGGCCGTTAACCCGGAAGATCCGCGTTATAAAGATCTGATTGGCAAATTCGTGGTGCTGCCGCTGGTAAACCGCCGTATTCCGATTGTGGGCGACGAACACGCCGACATGGAAAAAGGCACCGGCTGCGTGAAAATCACCCCGGCGCACGACTTCAACGACTATGAAGTGGGTCGTCGTCACGCCCTGCCGATGATCAACATTCTGACCTTCGACGGCGATATCCGCGAAAGCGCAGAAGTGTACGACACCAAAGGCAACGAATCCGACGTCTATTCCAGCGACATCCCGGCCGAGTTCCAGAAGCTGGAACGCTTTGCCGCGCGTAAAGCGATTGTGGCTGCCGTTGACGGACTGGGCCTGCTGGAAGAGATCAAACCTCACGACCTGACCGTGCCGTACGGCGACCGTGGCGGCGTGGTTATCGAGCCAATGCTGACCGACCAGTGGTACGTGCGTGCCGACGTGCTGGCGAAACCGGCTGTGGAAGCGGTTGAAAACGGCAGCATTCAGTTCGTGCCGAAGCAGTACGAAAACATGTACTTCTCCTGGATGCGCGATATTCAGGACTGGTGTATCTCCCGTCAGCTGTGGTGGGGCCACCGTATCCCGGCATGGTACGACAACGAAGGCAACGTGTACGTTGGCCGCAGCGAAGATGAAGTGCGCCAGGAAAACAACCTGAGCGCTGACGTTGCCCTGCGTCAGGACGAAGACGTGCTGGATACCTGGTTCTCCTCCGCGCTGTGGACCTTCTCCACCCTCGGCTGGCCAGAAAACACCGACGCGCTGCGTCAGTTCCACCCAACCAGCGTGATGGTGTCCGGCTTCGACATTATCTTCTTCTGGATCGCCCGCATGATCATGATGACCATGCACTTCATCAAAGATGAAGACGGCAAGCCGCAGGTTCCATTCCATACCGTCTACATGACCGGTCTGATCCGCGACGACGAAGGCCAGAAGATGTCCAAATCCAAGGGTAACGTCATTGACCCGCTGGATATGGTTGACGGTATTTCTCTGGAAGAGCTGCTGGAAAAACGCACCGGCAACATGATGCAGCCGCAGCTGGCGGAGAAAATCCGCAAGCGCACCGAGAAGCAGTTCCCGAACGGGATTGAGGCTCACGGTACCGACGCCCTGCGCTTCACCCTGGCAGCGCTGGCCTCGACCGGCCGTGACATCAACTGGGACATGAAGCGTCTGGAAGGTTACCGTAACTTCTGTAACAAGCTGTGGAACGCCAGCCGCTTCGTGCTGATGAACACCGAAGATCAGGATTGCGGCTTCAACGGCGGCGAGATGACCCTCTCCCTGGCCGACCGCTGGATCCTGGCGGAATTCAACCAGACCGTGAAAGCGTTCCGCGAGGCGCTGGACAGCTACCGCTTCGATATCGCGGCGGGCATTCTGTATGAATTCACCTGGAACCAGTTCTGTGACTGGTATCTGGAGCTGGCGAAGCCGGTCATGAACGGCGGCACTGAGGCGGAACTGCGCGGCACGCGCAACACGCTGATTACCGTTCTGGAAGGCCTGCTGCGCCTGGCGCATCCGGTTATTCCATTCATCACCGAGACCATCTGGCAGCGCGTGAAGGTGATTGCAGGCATCAACGCCGACACCATCATGCTGCAGCCGTTCCCGGCATTCGATGCGGCTAAGGTTGATGAAGCGGCGTCTGCGGATACCGAGTGGCTGAAGCAGGCGATCGTGGCGGTACGTAACATTCGTGCTGAAATGAACATCGCGCCGGGCAAACCGCTGGAGCTGCTGCTGCGCGGCTGTAGCGAAGCGGCCGTTCGTCGCGTCACCGAGAACAACACCTTCCTGAAAACCATGGCGCGTCTGGAAAGCATCACCGTGCTGCCTGCTGATGACAAAGGTCCGGTTTCCGTGACCAAAATCATCGACGGTGCCGAGCTGCTGATCCCGATGGCGGGTCTGATCGACAAAGACGCTGAGCTGGCTCGTCTGGCGAAAGAAGTGGCGAAAGTCGACGTGGAAATTGGCAAAATCGAAAGCAAGCTGGCGAACGAAGGCTTTGTTGCCCGCGCGCCGGAAGCGGTCATCGCGAAAGAGCGTGAGCGTCTGGTTGCCTTCGCCGATGCGAAGACCAAGCTGATTGAGCAGCAGGCGGTTATCGCTGCCCTGTAATGCTTTTACCCCTTACGCTTCAGGGCGTAAGGGGTAACCTTCCTGAAAACTCCTCGCTTGCACTCCCCTTTCTGCGGTGCTATTAACAGCAGTTATGTGTCAATTTTTGTAATGAGTAATGCTATGAGCGTGATTACCCCCGTCGCGACGACGATGCGCCGGATCGCTGAGCAGGATAACCCGGCTATCGCCGCCGTTATTCGCACCGTTTCTGCCGAATATGGACTGACGGCTGACAAGGGCTACACGGTTGCCGACCCGAATCTGGACGCGCTTTTCCAGCTCTACAGCCAGCCTGGTCATGCCTACTGGGTCATCGAGCAGAACGGTCAGGTCGTGGGCGGCGGCGGCGTGGCGCCCCTCAGCTGCAGCGAGCCGGATATCTGCGAACTGCAGAAAATGTATTTCCTGCCAACGGCACGCGGACAAGGACTGGCAAAAAAGCTGGCGCTGATGGCGCTGGACCACGCGCGCAAGCAGGGTTTTACCCGCTGCTACCTTGAAACGACCGCCTTCCTCAAAGAGGCCATCGGCCTGTATGAACATCTGGGCTTTGAGCATATCGATGCGCCGCTGGGCTGTACCGGCCACGTTGATTGCGAAGTCAGAATGCTGAAAAGTCTGTAACTTTCGTTCCTGCCCTCTTCTGTTAAGCGGCTGTAAACTGAATGCTCTACACTCTCAGTTCACACCACAACGGGGGAAACACGATGTCGAAGATAAAAAGCTACGCCGCACCGCAGGCGGGTGCAGAACTTGAGCTGTACGAGTACGATGCGGGCGAACTAAAAGCAGAAGACGTCGAAGTACAGGTTGATTACTGCGGGATCTGCCACTCGGATCTCTCGATGATCGACAACGAATGGGGCTTCTCCAGCTATCCGCTGGTTGCCGGGCACGAAGTTATTGGTCGCGTCGTGGCGCTCGGTAGCGCCGCGCAGGACAAAGGGCTCAAAGTGGGCCAGCGCGTGGGCATTGGCTGGACGGCACGCAGCTGTGGTCACTGCGATGCCTGTATCAGCGGCAATCAAATCAACTGCCTCGAAGGCGCTGTTCCCACCATTCTCAACAAAGGTGGTTTTGCCGATAAACTGCGCGCCGACTGGCAATGGGTTATCCCGCTGCCGGACAGCATTGATATCGAATCCGCCGGTCCGCTGCTGTGTGGCGGCATCACCGTCTTCAAGCCGCTGCTGATGCACCATATCACCGCCACCAGCCGCGTCGGCGTCATCGGTATCGGCGGCCTGGGGCATATTGCCATTAAGCTGCTGCACGCGATGGGCTGTGAAGTCACGGCGTTCAGCTCGAACCCGGCGAAAGAGAAAGAAGTGCTGGCGATGGGGGCGGATAAAGTGGTGAACAGCCGCGATCCGCAGGCGCTGAACGCGCTGGCGGGCCAGTTTGACCTGATCATCAACACCGTTAACGTGGATCTCGACTGGCAGCCGTACTTTGAAGCGCTGGCCTACGGCGGTAACTTCCACACCGTGGGGGCGGTGATGAAGCCGCTGCCGGTTCCGGCGTTTACCCTGATCGGCGGGGATCGCAGCATCTCCGGTTCTGCAACCGGTACGCCGTACGAGCTGCGCAAACTGATGAAATTCGCCGGACGCACCAAAGTGGCGCCGACCACCGAACTGTATCCGATGTCAAAAATCAACGAAGCGATCCAGCACGTGCGCGACGGCAAAGCCCGCTACCGCGTGGTGCTGAAAGCAGATTTCTGATGTGAGTTTGCCGGGTGGCGGCTTCGCCTTACCCGGCCTACTTTCACTGCTGCGCCAATACGTTAAATACTTCCGCTACCGCGACCGCTCCCGGATCCATCACCCCATCCAGGTTCTCTTTATTGACATACGACGAGCGTCCCGCGCCGGCTTTCGCCATTTTTGCCGTTGCTTCTGCGCCCTGCTGCGCGGCCTGCGCTGCCGCCTGAATATTGCCTTTCTGTAACGCCTCCAGCGCTGGTTGCAGCGCATCGATCAGCGTGCGATCGCCAAGATCCGCTCCGCCGTACTGCTTCATCTGCGTAAGTCCACTGAGCAAGGCCTCCGGGAGCGTCTGACCATCGTGAAGCTTTTGCCCGGCCGCGGTGAAGAAGATCGACATCAGCACGCCGCTCGACCCGCCCATTACCGTAGCCAGCCGCTCGCCAACCAGTAACAGCAGCTTAGGCACGTCATTAAGCGGGAGCGCGTTCTCCTCCAGGCGCTGCGCAATATCCCGCGCCCCTTGCGCAAAGGTAGAGCCGGTATCGCCATCCCCCACTTTAGCATCCAGCGCGTTCAGGCGGTTTTCGAGCTGGAGCAGCGTTGTCGTCACGGAGGAGACAAACGCACGCACCTGTGGATTGTCAGACGGAGTGTACTCCACACGGTCATGAATGGCGCTATGCGCCACGGTGCGCAGTGGCGCAAACGCGACGGGCTTCTGCCAGCCCAGCGTCTCGACGTCGGCGTGAATCGCCTTTTCAAAGAAATCGTTGAGCTTCAGCAGCGTCAGAGAAAAGCCTTTCATATCCAGCGCGCTGACCAGCGGCGCAGGGCCAATCAGGTACGCGATATTCTCTTTCAGCGCCGAGTGCGCCAGCTCTTTGGTCAGCAGCGCCATCTCCAGCGCCGATACGCCGCCAAGATTGTTAATCAGCACCGCAAAACGCCCCTCCCCCGCCTGCGCGCGTAACGGCGTCACCAGGGTGTCGATAATGGCTTTGCTGTTTTGCGTATCCACCACGGAAGCCCCGGGCTCGCCGTGAATGCCCAGGCCCAGCTCGACATGGCCTTGTTTAATCCGCCCCTCTTCATCGTCGCTGCCCGGCAGGTTGCACGTTTGCATCGCCACGCCCAGGCTCCAGAGGTTATCGCAGGCCTGTTGCGCAATATCCCGCACCTCGCTCAGCGATTTCCCCTGCTCCGCCGCATAGCCCGCAATCTTGTGCACCAGTGCCGTACCGGCAATACCGCGCGGCTGCTTGTTATCCGGCAGCGCGATATCGTCCGCCACAATCACCATCTCCACCTTCAGGCCGTAGCGCTTGGCCTTTTCGGCCGCCAGACCGAAGTTCAGGCGGTCGCCGGTGTAGTTTTTGACGATCAGCAGACAGCCGCGATCGCCCGTGACCGCGACGATGGCATTCAGTACAGCATCCACGCTCGGCGAGGCAAACAGATCGCCGCATACAGCCGCCGTCAGCATCCCTTTCCCAACAAACCCGGCGTGTGCGGGTTCATGGCCTGAGCCGCCGCCGGAAATTACCGCCACGCGGCTTTTATCCCAGTCGCCGCGCGCGACGATCCTGATGGCCGGATCGATATCAAGCTTGACGAGATTGGCATGTGGCGCAGAGAGCAGTATGCCTTCAATGGCCTCGTTGACCAGCTGTTTGCGATCGTTAAAGAAGAATCTGGACATAGTTTCCCACTATTTTGTGAACCGTATGCAAAAGCATAGTCCGCGCTGGATAATGCGCCGCAAAGTCAGCAATTTACTCAGCCGTTTTACCGTCAGGTTGCCTATACTCCACCCAGGACTACGAGAGGAAGCGCATCATGAGTACACCATTGTTAATTGCCCGGACGCTGGAAAAAGAGCTCTATTTACTGCCCGCGATGGCGAACCGCCACGGTCTGATCACCGGCGCGACCGGGACGGGGAAAACCGTCACCCTGCAAAAGCTGGCGGAGTCGCTTTCGGAGATTGGCGTACCGGTCTTTATGGCTGACGTAAAAGGCGATTTAACCGGTGTGGCTCAGGAAGGGACGGCCTCTGAAAAACTGCTCGAACGGCTGAAGAATATTGGCATCACGGACTGGACGCCCCACGGTAACCCGGTGGTGGTGTGGGACATCTTCGGTGAAAAAGGCCACCCGGTACGCGCCACCGTCTCCGATCTCGGTCCCTTGCTGCTGGCCCGTTTGCTTAACCTCAACGACGTGCAGTCCGGCGTGCTGAATATTATCTTCCGCATTGCCGATGACCAGGGGCTACTGCTGCTTGATTTCAAAGATCTGCGCGCCATTACGCAGTACATCGGCGATAACGCCAAATCCTTCCAGAACCAGTACGGCAACATCAGCAGCGCCTCGGTGGGCGCAATTCAGCGTGGCCTACTGACGCTGGAGCAACAGGGTGCCGAGCACTTCTTCGGCGAGCCGATGCTGGAGATCAAAGACTGGATGCGCACCGACAGCAGCGGCAAAGGGATTATTAACATCCTGAGCTCCGAGAAGCTCTACCAGATGCCGAAACTCTACGCCGCCAGCCTGCTGTGGATGCTCTCTGAACTTTACGAACAGCTGCCAGAGGCGGGCGACCTTGAGAAGCCGAAGCTGGTGTTCTTCTTTGATGAAGCGCACCTGCTGTTTAACGATGCACCGCAGGTGCTGCTGGACAAGATCGAGCAGGTTATCCGCCTGATCCGCTCCAAAGGCGTCGGCGTCTGGTTTGTCTCGCAAAACCCGTCGGATATCCCCGATAACGTACTGGGACAACTCGGTAACCGCGTACAGCACGCCCTGCGCGCCTTCACGCCGAAAGATCAAAAAGCGGTAAAAGCCGCCGCGCAAACCATGCGCGCCAATCCGGCCTTTGATACCGAAGCCGCCATTCAGGCGCTGGGCACCGGTGAAGCGCTGATCTCGTTCCTGGATGCGAAGGGCAGCCCGTCCGTAGTGGAACGCGCCATGGTCATTGCGCCTTGCTCGCGCATGGGGCCGGTGACCGACGATGAACGCAACGGACTGATTAACCACTCACCGGTTTACGGGAAGTACGAAGACGAGGTGGATCGCGAATCTGCTTTCGAGATGCTGCAAAAAGGAGTCCAGGCGACAACGGAATCGCAGGATGCGCCTGCCGCTAAAGGGCAGTCTGTCGCCGTGGATGACGGCATTCTTGGTGGACTCAAAGACATCCTGTTCGGCAGCACCGGGCCGCGCGGCGGCAAACGCGACGGCGTAGTGCAGACCATGGCGAAAAGCGCCGCGCGACAGGTCACCAATCAGATCGTGCGCGGCATGCTGGGGAGTTTGTTAGGCGGCCGTCGCCGCTAGACGAGGAACCCACGGGCGGCCCAGCGCCGAACCCTGTACGCCGTTCTCCTGCAGGTAGCGGTCAATTTCCACCATCCCCGTCCAGCGGTTCTCACACCACAGCGGTGCCAGAAGCGTTGGACGGCGGGCGCTGGCCGAGATGCGGTGGTAGACAATCTCCGCTGGCGTGTGGCGAATCATCTCCCCCGCCGTCACCGTATAGTCCTCAAGCTCGATACCGCTTAACCGCCCGGCCTCCCAGGCTTTCGCCATAATGCTGCCCTTCACGATATGCAGCGGATGAAGCTTGATGCCGTCCACGCCGGTTTCAACGACTTTTTCCAAGGTTTCAAGGCCATGCTGTTGACCTTCACCGGGCAGACCGACAATCAGATGTGAACAGACCTTCAGCCCGCGCTCGCGTGCCAGCCGCGTGGTGCGCTGGTAGCAGGCGAAATCATGGCCACGGTTGATACGGTGCAGCGTTTTGTCATGTGCGGTTTGCAAGCCCAGCTCCAGCCAGATCTCGTAGCCTTGTTCTTTGTACTCGCTGAGCAGGTCCAGCACCGCGTCCGGTACGCAGTCCGGGCGGGTTCCCACGCACAGCCCAACGATGTTGGCCTGGCTGACGGCCTGCTGATACATCGATCGCAATACCTGCACCTCCGCCCACGTGCTGGTGTAAGCCTGAAAATAGGCCAGATACTGCTTCGCACGGTTCACCAGGCTGGCCTGATGAGCAAGCTGTTCAGCGATAGAGTTATGTTGCTGTGCTTCATCGGCAAACGACGCGACGTTACAGAAGGTGCAGCCTCCGCGCCCGATGGTGCCGTCGCGATTCGGGCAGCTAAACCCGCCGTGCAGCGTCAGCTTATGAACCTTTTGCCCGTAGCGCTGCAAAAGATCCCCACCAAACATATTGACTAATTTCTGTAACTGCATAATCTGATAGACCGTCCCGGAGAAAGGGGACAAGCCTGCCATTTTTAGCCTCTGTCGGCGATGACCTGGATCAATCGCCCTGGACGGCCTTTATCTATATGAATAAATACTCAGGATTACTGCAATTTCATTCACGCCGCATGTGATTACTTTTCCTTATGTTCTGATTGTTTTTTTCATTTATAGCGCCATCACTGAAAAACAGTGTGTTTATGCGGGTTTGCGGCCAATGCCAGATTATTGTTCTGCTATAAAACCGCTATTCAGCACGCTACATGGATAATACCGCTTTCATATAGTGAGTCAGATCACACTCCGCTGCGCTCTTTCAGGGCATTCTATCAATGTAAAATTAGTTAAATAGCCTTTAAATACAGGTAGATAAACTCTCTTTAGCACATTTTTGTATAAATAAGATTGCCATTTGACCTGTGTACCAATTCCCGATAAGTTGGAAATCCGCTGGAAGCTTTCTGGATGAGCGGCCTGCTCATCATATTTATGCAGTAATTGAGATTCCCTCTGAAGCAAGTCCTCAAACTTGTTTACCTGCGCGAAAGGATGAAAAAGAGGGCGAATGCGAGGTCCGCGTATGAAACGCAAACCCCGTCGCCATGCTCTTTCTGTGCCTGTGCGCCACGGTAAAGTTCAGTGGGAAGCCCGACGAGCCTGGGGAGGTTCACTGATATGTTGTACGATAAATCCCTTGAGAAGGATAACTGTGGTTTCGGCCTGATCGCCCACATAGAAGGCGAACCTAGCCACAAGGTGGTGCGTACCGCTATTCACGCACTGGCCCGTATGCAGCACCGTGGCGCCATTCTTGCCGATGGTAAAACTGGCGACGGTTGCGGCCTGCTGCTGCAAAAACCGGATCGTTTCTTCCGCATCGTGGCGGAAGAGCGCGGCTGGCGTTTAGCCAAAAACTACGCTGTCGGCATGCTGTTCCTGAACCAGGATCCTGAAAAGGCTGCCGCCTCACGCCGCATCGTCGAAGAAGAACTTCAGCGTGAAACCCTGTCGATTGTCGGCTGGCGCGATGTGCCAACCAACGAAGGGGTGCTCGGTGAAATCGCCCTCTCCTCGCTGCCTCGTATTGAACAGATTTTCGTCAACGCGCCTGCGGGCTGGCGTCCGCGTGATATGGAACGCCGTCTGTTTATTGCCCGCCGCCGCATTGAAAAACGTCTCCAGGACGATAAAGAGTTCTACGTCTGTAGCCTCTCTAATCTGGTAAACATCTATAAAGGTCTGTGTATGCCGGCTGACCTGCCGCGCTTCTACCTGGACCTGGCGGACCTGCGTCTGGAATCGGCCATTTGCCTGTTCCACCAGCGATTCTCCACCAACACCGTTCCACGCTGGCCGCTGGCGCAGCCGTTCCGCTACCTGGCGCACAACGGCGAGATCAACACTATTACCGGTAACCGCCAGTGGGCCCGCGCCCGTACTTACAAGTTCCAGACGCCATTGATCCCTGACCTGCATGATGCCGCGCCGTTCGTGAACGAAACCGGCTCGGACTCCAGCTCGATGGATAACATGCTGGAACTGCTGCTGGCGGGCGGGATGGATATCGTGCGCGCCATGCGTCTGCTCGTGCCGCCGGCCTGGCAGAACAACCCGGATATGGACCCTGAGCTGCGCGCGTTCTTCGACTTTAACTCCATGCACATGGAGCCGTGGGACGGCCCGGCGGGCATCGTCATGTCCGACGGTCGTTTCGCTGCCTGTAACCTGGACCGTAACGGTCTGCGTCCGGCGCGCTACGTCATCACCAAAGATAAGCTCATCACCTGCGCCTCTGAAGTCGGCATCTGGGATTACCAGCCTGACGAAGTGGTCGAGAAAGGCCGCGTCGGTCCGGGCGAGCTGATGGTGATCGACACCCGCAGTGGACGCATCCTGCACTCCGCCGAAACCGACAACGATCTGAAGAGCCGCCACCCCTACAAAGAGTGGATGGAGAAAAACGTGCGTCGTCTGGTGCCGTTTGAAGATCTGTCGGATGAAGAAGTGGGCAGCCGCGAGCTGGACGATGACACCCTCGCGAGCTACCAGAAGCAGTTTAATTACAGCGCGGAAGAGCTGGACTCCGTCATCCGCGTGCTCGGTGAAAACGGCCAGGAAGCGGTCGGCTCGATGGGTGACGATACCCCGTTTGCCGTGCTCTCCAGCCAGCCGCGCATCATTTACGACTACTTCCGCCAGCAGTTTGCGCAGGTCACCAACCCGCCAATCGATCCGCTGCGTGAAGCCCACGTGATGTCGCTGGCCACCAGCATCGGTCGCGAGATGAACGTCTTCTGCGAGGCCGAAGGCCAGGCGCACCGTCTGACCTTTAAATCGCCGATCCTGCTGTACTCCGATTTCAAACAGCTCACCACCATGAAAGAGGAGCACTATCGCGCCGACACGCTCGATATTACCTTCGACGTGAACGACGCGAGCCTCGAAGAGACGGTGAATGCGCTGTGCGACAAAGCCGAACAGATGGTGCGTAACGGTACCGTGCTGCTGGTATTGTCCGACCGCAACATCGCGAAAAACCGTCTGCCGGTGCCTGCACCAATGGCGGTGGGCGCTATCCAGACGCGTCTGGTGGATAAGAGCCTGCGCTGCGACGCCAACATCATTGTTGAAACCGCCAGCGCGCGCGACCCGCACCACTTTGCCGTGCTGTTAGGCTTTGGTGCGACAGCGATCTACCCGTACCTGGCCTATGAAACGCTGGCCCGTCTGGTGGATACTCGCGCGATCGACAAAGATTACCGCGCGGTGATGCTGAACTACCGTAACGGCATCAACAAAGGTCTGTACAAGATCATGTCCAAAATGGGCATCTCGACCATTGCCTCCTACCGCTGCTCGAAGCTGTTTGAAGCGGTCGGCCTGCACGATGAGGTCGCCAACCTTTGCTTCCAGGGCGTGGTCAGCCGCATCGGCGGCGCCGGTTTTGCTGACTTCCAGCAGGATCTGGTGAACCTGTCCAAGCGCGCCTGGCTGGCACGTAAGCCGCTGGATCAGGGCGGTCTGCTGAAATACGTTCACGGCGGCGAGTATCATGCCTACAACCCTGACGTGGTGCGCACGCTGCAGCAGGCGGTTCAGAGCGGCGAATACCGTGATTATCAGCAGTACGCTGAGCTGGTGAACAACCGTCCGGCGGCGACGCTGCGCGACCTCATTGCCCTGAATCCGGGTGATGAAGCGGTCAGCATTGACGAAGTCGAACCGGCATCCGAACTGTTCAAACGCTTCGATACCGCGGCGATGTCCATCGGCGCGCTGAGCCCGGAAGCCCACGAGGCGCTGGCGGAAGCCATGAACAGCATCGGCGGCAACTCTAACTCCGGCGAAGGCGGTGAAGATCCTGCCCGTTACGGCACCAACAAAGTGTCCCGTATCAAGCAGGTGGCATCCGGCCGCTTTGGCGTGACGCCAGCGTACCTGGTCAACGCCGACGTGATTCAGATTAAAGTCGCTCAGGGTGCGAAACCGGGCGAAGGCGGTCAGCTGCCGGGTGATAAAGTTACCCCGTACATCGCCAAACTGCGCTACTCGGTACCGGGCGTGACGCTGATCTCCCCGCCGCCGCACCACGATATCTACTCTATCGAGGACCTGGCGCAGCTGATTTTCGACCTGAAGCAGGTCAACCCGAAAGCGATGATCTCCGTGAAGCTGGTTTCCGAACCGGGCGTCGGCACCATTGCCACCGGCGTGGCGAAGGCCTATGCGGACCTTATCACCATCGCCGGTTATGACGGCGGTACCGGCGCAAGCCCGCTCTCCTCCGTGAAATATGCGGGCTGCCCGTGGGAACTTGGCCTGGTGGAAACCCAGCAGGCGCTGGTCGCTAACGGTCTGCGTCACAAGATCCGTCTGCAGGTGGACGGTGGCCTGAAAACCGGCCTCGACATCATCAAGGCGGCGATTCTGGGTGCGGAAAGCTTCGGCTTCGGTACCGGCCCAATGGTGGCGCTGGGCTGTAAATACCTGCGTATTTGCCACCTGAACAACTGCGCAACTGGTGTTGCAACCCAGGACGAGAAGCTGCGTAAGAATCACTATCACGGCCTGCCGTTCAAAGTGACCAACTACTTTGAGTTCATCGCCCGTGAAACCCGCGAGCTGATGGCGCAGCTGGGCGTGAAGCGCCTGGTAGACCTGATTGGCCGTACCGACCTGCTGAAAGAGCTGGAAGGCTTCACCGCCAAGCAGCAGAAGCTGGAGCTGTCTAAGCTGCTGGAAACCGCGCAGCCGCATCCTGGCAAAGCGGTCTACTGCACCGAGAACAACCCGCCGTTCGACAACGGCGTGCTGAACGCGCAGCTGCTGCAGCAGGCGAAACCGTATGTGGACGACAAGCAGAGCAAAACGTTCTGGTTTGATATCCGCAACACCGACCGTTCCGTGGGTGCCTCCCTCTCCGGCTACATCGCGCAGACGCACGGTGACCAGGGGCTGGCAGCCGATCCGATTACCGCACACTTCAGCGGTACTGCGGGTCAGAGCTTCGGCGTGTGGAACGCAGGCGGCGTTGAGCTGTACCTGACCGGCGATGCCAACGACTACGTCGGTAAAGGCATGGCGGGCGGTCTTCTGGCGGTACGTCCTCCGGTCGGCTCAGCCTTCCGCAGCCATGAAGCCAGCATTATCGGTAACACCTGCCTGTACGGCGCAACCGGCGGTCGTCTGTTTGCCGCGGGCCGTGCGGGCGAGCGTTTTGCGGTGCGTAACTCCGGTGCTATCACCGTGGTGGAAGGCATTGGCGATAACGGTTGTGAATACATGACGGGCGGGATTGTTTGCGTTCTGGGTAAAACCGGCGTGAACTTCGGCGCAGGCATGACGGGCGGTTTTGCCTACGTCCTGGATGAAGACGGTGAGTTCCGTAAACGCGTGAACCCTGAACTGGTAGAAGTGCTGGACGTTGACACGCTGGCCATTCACGAAGAACACCTGCGCGGTTTGATTACCGAACACGTGCAGCATACCGGTTCTTCGCGCGGCGAAGAGATCCTGGCGAACTGGCCGGCGTTCTCTGCGAAATTCGCGCTGGTTAAGCCGAAGTCCAGCGATGTTAAAGCCCTGTTGGGTCACCGTAGTCGTAGCGCAGCAGAGCTGCGCGTGCAGGCGCAGTAAGGAATTCAGATGAGCCAGAACGTATACCAGTTTATCGACCTGCAGCGTGTTGATCCGCCAAAGAAACCGCTGAAGATCCGCAAAATTGAATTTGTTGAAATCTACGAGCCGTTTTCAGAAGGCCAGGCCAAAGCACAGGCAGACCGCTGCCTGTCCTGCGGTAACCCTTACTGCGAATGGAAATGTCCGGTACACAACTACATCCCGAACTGGCTGAAGCTGGCCAACGAAGGACGTATTTTTGAAGCCGCCGAGCTATCTCACCAGACCAACACCCTGCCGGAAGTGTGCGGCCGAGTGTGCCCTCAGGATCGTCTGTGCGAAGGTTCCTGTACGCTGAACGACGAGTTTGGCGCGGTGACCATCGGCAACATCGAGCGCTATATCAACGATAAAGCGTTCGAGATGGGCTGGCGTCCGGACATGACCGGCGTGAAGCAAACCGACAAGCGCGTGGCGATCATCGGCGCGGGCCCGGCGGGCCTGGCCTGTGCGGACGTGCTGACCCGCAACGGCGTGAAGGCGGTGGTCTTTGACCGCCATCCGGAGATTGGTGGCCTGCTGACCTTTGGTATCCCGGCCTTTAAGCTGGAAAAAGAGGTCATGACCCGTCGCCGTGAAATCTTCACCGGCATGGGCATTGAGTTCAAACTGAACACAGAAGTGGGCCGCGACGTACAGCTCGACGATCTGCTGAAGGATTACGACGCCGTGTTCCTGGGCGTGGGTACCTATCAGTCCATGCGCGGTGGTCTGGAAAACGAAGACGCGCCGGGCGTTTATGACGCGCTGCCGTTCCTGATTGCCAACACCAAGCAGATTATGGGTTATGGTGAAACCGCCGATGAGCCGTTCGTCAGCATGGAAGGCAAACGCGTGGTGGTGCTGGGCGGCGGTGATACCGCGATGGACTGCGTGCGAACCTCCATTCGTCAGAATGCGGCGCACGTTATCTGTGCTTACCGTCGTGACGAAGAGAACATGCCGGGCTCTAAGCGTGAAGTGAAAAACGCACGTGAAGAGGGCGTGGAATTCCAGTTCAACATCCAGCCTCTGGGTATTGAAGTGAATGCCAACGGTAAAGTGAGCGGCGTGAAGATGGCGCGCACTGAGATGGGCGCACCGGATGCAAAAGGCCGTCGTCGCGCCGAGATCGTGGCCGGTTCTGAACACGTGATCCCGGCCGACGCCGTGGTGATGGCGTTCGGTTTCCGCCCTCACAGCATGGAATGGCTGGCGAAGCACAGCGTTGAGCTGGACTCGCAGGGCCGTATTATTGCGCCAGAAGGCAGCGATAATGCCTTCCAGACCAGCAACCCGAAAATCTTCGCCGGTGGCGATATCGTTCGCGGTTCCGACCTGGTGGTGACGGCGATTGCCGAAGGGCGCAAAGCGGCTGACGGGATACTGAACTACCTGGAAGTGTAAGAAAAAAGGGAATAAACCTCCCGGTTTATTCCCTTTGTTACCTACAGCGTAATCAAAAAAATTTCAGATATTTCAGCATGAAGCTTGCCAGCCTATCAATGCTTGAGTCAGCTGCAAGAAAAAAACAGGCATTTCATTGGCGATAGAAATAATGAAGAGCTATTTTTTACTCCCCGAAATGCTACCTCGTCAGCAGAGTCCAGGTTAAGTCACTTTCCAGTACGGTTTGATCGGTGATGCGGCTAAACGCATTGTCATCCAGCACAGGTGATAGCGTGACCCGGAAATTCATCTGCTGGCCTGAAGGCACCTGATTATTATCAACCGCAATAACCGCTTCATTATTACGCACATAAAACGGCGAAGGTGTGCCGCTTTGCGGAGTAAAACCGAGCTGATCGACCGTTTTGCCGACGGTGTAATTTTTACCATCGATGGTCATATCATCGATTTTAACCGCCATCCCGCCAGACTGGCCGAATGTGAAGCGCCCTTTATCGCCTGCCGTCCCCTGTAACAACACCGCCATTTGCTGCGGCTGCGGACAGTAAACATTAACGTTGAGGGTACGGTCCGCCATTTTGTGCCAGTTCTGCTGGGTTTTATCGATATTATCTCGACGCATTTCATGGTAATCCACCACCGGCTGCGAAAGCGATATTTGGCAATCTTCCGCATTTGCAGTCGCCACGAAGAAAAGTATCCCCAGCGCTGTTAATCCTACTGTTTGTTGATAATTCATCGGCATACTCCGTTTACTTCTTCATAGAAGGCGTCTTCATTGCGTTTCTCAGGAAGAGCGAAATCGAGTTTGCACAAACGATTGTTGTTGGCGTCCATGGCGTACAGCGCCGGTAACTGATCCGCATCGTTGATAAAGACATGACCATCATCAACGACCGTCACAATGTAGTTGCCCTTCTCATCCACGATTGCCAGCCCTTTTCTCAGCGGCTGACCATCGGTTTGCTTCATACGCAGCATCACACGTCGGCTGTTCAGCACCTTGAAGTCAAGCTCGCTGACTGAAGCGTGACCTGCGGCGATATATCGGGTGCCGTTTGCCAGCGTCATATTCTGCGGCAGCTTGTTGGCATCCACTTCTATACGCGAATTGCGCCACTCGTTTAGCGAAGGTACAACCGCCTGTCCCCAGGCATCGGTCCAGACCGTACCCTGTGGCGTAGCGATTTCTACCCCGCTTTTCTTCTCGCTCAGTCTGGCAATCGCAAAGGTATCGCGAATCGCATACGGCGAGAACGTCACGCCATTTTTGTGCATAGCGATGCCGCCCGCCAGGGTGGCGTTATAGTTACGCTGGTGATCACCGTTGCTGCCACCACCCACGCTCAGCTGGGTATAATGCAGGTTGGTGTTAAGGTTACCGTTGAAGCTATTATCGCTGGACGACTGGTCACGATCGGCGGCGATATAGTAGTGTGTGTTTTCGCCCAGCGAACCGCTGTTGGCCACACCGTAAGTGGTATTGTCGCCCTGCTTGCGCATGTAAGTGCTGACAGACTGCCCCGGACTCAGCGGAATGCTGACGTTGATGTACAGCATTTCATCATCCTGGTCGTCATCGACGTTGCCCACAGCGCTTTGCCAGTTGGCGGTAACGCTGGCATATTTAAATGTCTTACCCCACGACAGAAGCAGATAGCGGGAATCCTCAGAGTTCCCGCTGCTCTGGTTATAGTTGAAGCCTGCTGAGAAAACGCCTGCCAGACCGGATGAGAAACGTATGCTGCCGGAGTAGGCGTTATCGTACCCCTGATAGTCATCGTCCATCGCTTCTGCCATCTCACGGTAGCCGCCGCTGTAGTGCGTCGCGCTGGTGGAAAGCGATACATGGGAGGAAAGCGTAAGATCGCTTCCTAGCTCGGTTTTAAGTCCACTGTTGCTGTCACCAAAAGACTCTTTGCTTGCCGCAACCGTCGTGGAAACAGACCAAAGATCGCTGATAAGAAAATCGGTACGACCGCCAGCAGCCTGGTAATCTTGAGCGGCAGTACCGGAGGCCAGAAGGTTCATCCACGGGAAAATGCGCCAGCCGTCGGAAACGTTCATCACCAGCGGATCGCTGTAGTCGCTATCGATGCTGCGTACCTGACCGGCAGACACGGTAAGCCCCTGCGGGCGAGAAAGATTTCGCTGCTTCACAGCGGCAGCAGGAACAATAAAGTGATTCGTGGAGCCGTCCGACTCTACGACGGAAACGTCTAAATCGACGTTGTTACGCGCAACCGGCACGTCATCCAGCGTAAATGGTCCCGCGGGCACGAGCGTACTGAAGATCAGCTGATTGTTCTGGCGAATCTCCACGCGAGCCTGGGAGGAACGGGCAATGCCTGACACGCTGACGCCGCTGCCGTCTTTTGTCAGCCCGCTAGTCGGCAAAAGCTGGATACCGGTAATGGGTATGCCGCTCAGCACATTAGACATGGCATTAATTTCACCGACCTGCATGGTTAACTTCTGCGGGACAAAAACATGCTCTGCATAGGTGTAAATGCTGTCAGCATTTTTCTTGCCATTGTCATCCGTCAGGATGTAATTACTGCGAAGCGACCAGTCAAATGCGTTAAAACCCGCTTCCAGATTGGCCTGCGAATAGCGGGTTTTGTCGCTACCGCCATATTCGTTACGAGTGCTGAAAAGCGAATAGTTGAGCATCCCGGCGGCACCGCCGTGCTGGAAGTTTCGGATATCCGACGACAGGCTGTTTACCGCTTCAGGCGGCAGATACAACTCAACGGCTTCCTGGTTTGGCAACGCGTTGATTACCGCTTTCGGGTAGTCGTCGCGGATGTTGTGGCACGCCTCGCCTGCCTTCAGGGGGACTGGCATGAGGCCTGCGAAATCAAGCAGATCGTTATCAAAACACAGCACGCCGTCCTTATTGAAACGGACGGCGGCCATTCCGCGATCTTCACCATTCACTTTAACGTTCACGGAATGGGTTCCGGGCAGAAAACGCGATGCTTCAGCGAAATAATGGTTCAAGTCGCTCGATAACCCCAGCGTTTTCATTACCCCCGTATCAAACGTCACTTCCCTTGCGAGTACGGAGGCGGAGTCAAACATCATCAGAGGCAAGGTGCCGCAGAGAACTGCGCGGACACAAAGTGCAATACGGCTTTTTTTATTCACCGTTTGATCCCTATATTATTTATTTAATTCTGAGGTAAAACTCGGCACTTCAATGCCATAACGGCTGGCCGGGAAAAATTTAACGTGGCTGTCACCGCTGCTCGTTTTGTTCAACGCAGCCGTCATCGTCTCACCTGGCAGAAGGTAAGTTTTGGAAAGCGTGGCGTTTGCGCCTGAAGGTTGTAATACGACTTTTTGTGCCAGACGAACAACGTACTTACTTGGGTTGGTTACTTTTACAGAAGATCCGACCGTAGACCATTTGAGGTATTTCCACGCATCCGTCACGACCCCCAGCGTAGCCGGGCGTATTAGCACTGGAATATCCTGGCGAATATTAATGCCAATTTTAATTTTTTTATCGTCATTTTTTGGTGGAATACCGTCAAATGTGACGCGTTTTAAATGCTCAACATCCAGCGGCTGCTTGCTTTGCAAAATAAAACGAAGCTGCTGCGTTTGGCCCGGCTCAAGGCGAACCACAGGCTGCGTGACGATCAACTTAAGCCCCTGGTCGTCCGGCAGGTCTACAACGTTCGTATATAATAAGGATGGGTGTGAATCCGTATTTTTTACGTTAATGGTACCGCTGTGTGTGGCTTCATCAATAATTAGCAGGCTGGTTTCTGGCACCATACCTTCTGCATGCACCGCAAAATTGGCGGAAAATAAAGCGACAGTAAAAAGTGTTTTAAATATATTCGACCTTATGCATTGCATAATATTATCTCCTTGATAGCCCAACAGAACATTCCATGTTTATCGTGCTGTTAAAAAGAGAGTAAATGCAGAACATTCACTCTCTGGATTATTTTAAAATTACTTTTACTCAATAAAGTCTTACAGATAACGCAGGCTGATGGTCAACTGACCGTCAAGCTGAGTATCGTCCGTAATCGCCAGAGTTGTGGTGTCCTGAAGAGCCAGTGAAGTTGCCAGCGGGAAGGTCGCGGTCTGGAAGGCCAGCGGATCCAGAGAACCTGCAGACGCAACGGTGAAGTCACGAATATGGCTGCCCTGAGAAGAACCGTTGGTGGATTTGGTCCAGGTACCCGTCGCGTTCTGCTGATAGATTGGATCTACCGCAGCACCATCAGCCGTTACGCTGTCTACTTTAACTAGCAGAGCGTAAGAGCCAATGTTAACGCCACCCGCGGTTTTGCCCACACCGTAAGTTTGGCTAGCGCCTTTAATAATACCACCACCAAACATACCGTTTTCTACGGTCAGACCCGCGTTAGTATCAGCGCGATCGTCAACCATATTCCAGGACACTTTTGTTGCTGCGGTGCAGTTAATGGTCAGATCGATATTCTTCTGTCCCAACTGGTTGACAGCAGAAGCGTTCAGACTGCCCAAATTAATTGTACCGTAGTCAACAGTACCGCCGTTGCTTAATACTGGCGTACATGCTGCATTCGTCAGCGTACCTTTAACCTTCAGTACAGCTGAAGGGTCTGCAGCAAATGCTGAAGTCACACACAGAGAAAGCGCAGTAGCGAGTAAAACTTTTTTCACTTGTTAATCCTTAACATATGAGTAATTGCAATATTTAACCCAGTAATGATAAATACCTTTACCAGTTACTGATTGTCGTCATGCTTGTCAGCATGTGCACATAGTATTGTTTTTATAAATACATGCAATTTAGCAAAATTAACTATTCTATTAAGGATAACCACAAAATGATTTTTTCCTTATTTTATTAAGAAATTACCCAATCAAAAAAGAGATCAACATCAAAAAAATAATATTACTCAGAATTCCTCTTTACTTTTCTCATCGTTTTGATATTAGTTCACACCTCATTTATTCATGGGGTTTATAAATCTATTTAATTATTAATCAAGCAATGAAGAAACAAGAGATATAAACAATGCTTATTTAAAAATATTACAACGGTAGATTGATACAGAAATAAAAAAAGCCAGTGATATCACTGGCTTTTTACAAACGGCGCAAGCGGATTTATTTCACAACGCGTAGCGCTGGACGACCACCGCGCGGAGGCGGATCGTCATCAGGGTCATTGTCATCTTGATGATCGGGTTTGTCGCCATCGATAATTGACATCACCGTGTCGCTTTCACGCTCATCAGATGCGTTGTCATCATTCAGGCTGGCAATGTCTTCATCATATGCCGCTTCCGGCTCGAACATGGTACCCGCACCGTTTTCACGCGCGTAGATAGCCAGCACAGCAGCCAGCGGTACGGAAACCTGGCGCGGTACGCCGCCGAAACGCGCGTTGAAGCGCACCTCATCGTTCGCCAGCTCCAGGTTGCCCACCGCACGCGGGGCGATGTTCAGTACGATCTGTCCGTCACGTGCGTATTCCATTGGAACCAGCACGCCCGGCAACGTCACATCCACAACCAGGTGCGGCGTGAGCTGGTTATCCAGCAGCCATTCATAGAAGGCGCGCAGCAGATACGGACGGCGTGGGGTAAGTTGTGACATTTCCACAGTCATTAGCCTCGGCCGAGACGCATTTCACGTTCCGGTTCAGTTAAAGATGCCAGGAAAGAGTCGCGCTCAAAGACGCGAGTCATGTAGCCCTTCAGCTCTTTCGCGCCAGGACCGCTGAACTCTACGCCCAGGATTGGCAGACGCCACAGCAGCGGTGCCAGGTAGCAATCCACCAGGCTGAATTCATCGCTCAGGAAGAAGGGTTTCTGACCAAACACCGGGGCGATTGCCAGCAGCTCTTCACGCAGTTGCTTACGCGCAGCGTCGGCTTCCGCAGCGGATCCGCTGGTGATCACGTTCATCAGCGAATACCAGTCTTTTTCGATACGCTGCATGTACAGGCGGCTTTCACCACGCGCAACAGGGTAAACAGGCATCAGCGGCGGATGCGGGAAACGCTCATCCAGGTATTCCATAATGATACGGGATTCCCACAGGGTCAGCTCGCGATCCACCAGCGTCGGTACGCTTTGGCTCGGGTTGAGATCGATCAGATCCTGAGGCGGGTTATCCTTTTCCACATGCTCGATCTCAAAACTGACACCCTTCTCGGCCAGCACGATACGAACCTGATGGCTATAAATGTCAGTAGGACCAGAAAACAGCGTCATTACCGAACGTTTGTTGGCAGCGACAGCCATGAAAACCTCCAGGTATATTCAGAATTTTTACTGCTACCAGCCCAACAGGGGCCAGCCAGATGTTGTATCGCCCATCCCAGAGAAGACACATTGTTCAAGAATCGAACAAAAATCGAGTATTCACCGATATTTGGGCAGAAAATTGGATGATAGTTTACCAGATTTTGATGGCTTTGTGGTGAGGGGATTCTGGAAATGTGGAAAAAGAGAAGATATATGCATGGATATTGTGGATAACCTGCGCATTATCCATAAAAAAACCCGCCGAAGCGGGTTTTTCGCCAATCGTTCTGCGTAAGCAGAATGGATTAACGTTTGGAGAACTGTGGACGACGACGTGCTTTACGCAGACCCACTTTCTTACGTTCAACCTGACGCGCGTCACGAGTAACGAAGCCAGCTTTACGCAGTTCAGAACGCAGGGATTCGTCGTACTCCATCAGAGCGCGGGTGATACCGTGACGGATCGCACCTGCCTGACCGGAGATACCACCACCTTTAACGGTGATGTACAGATCCAGTTTTTCTACCATATCAACCAGTTCCAGCGGCTGGCGAACTACCATGCGGGCAGTTTCGCGACCGAAGTACTGTTCCAGAGAACGCTGGTTGATTACGATTTTACCACTGCCCGGTTTGATGAAAACGCGAGCTGCGGAACTTTTGCGGCGACCAGTGCCGTAGTATTGATTTTCAGCCATTGCCTATAATCCCGATTAGATGTCAAGAACTTGCGGTTGCTGTGCCGCGTGGTTGTGCTCGTTGCCTGCGTAAACTTTCAGTTTACGGAACATAGCACGACCCAGCGGGCCTTTTGGCAGCATGCCTTTAACCGCGATTTCAATCACACGCTCAGGACGGCGAGCAATCATCTCTTCAAAGGTCGCTTCTTTGATACCACCGATGTGGCCGGTGTGGTGGTAGTACATTTTGTCAGTACGCTTGTTGCCGGTAACAGCAACTTTGTCAGCGTTCAGAACGATGATGTAATCACCGGTATCAACGTGCGGAGTGTATTCCGCTTTGTGCTTACCGCGCAGGCGACGAGCCAGTTCAGTAGCCAGACGGCCCAGAGTTTTACCGGTCGCGTCAACAACATACCAGTCGCGCTGTACGGTTTCTGGTTTAGCTGTAAAAGTTTTCATTAAAAGCTTACCCAAATAATAAGTTACACGTTGGTGAACACCCAAACGTTTAGTCAGTTGAGGTTCACACGACAAAGTCCGGCAAACCTACCCCTTCGAATAGCACATGCCGACACATAGAAAGTTTCGGGAAAAAAACCTTCTCGTAACGTGGGGTCGCAAGATTATAGAGAAGTTGAGGTCAAAGATCGACCCTTAAATGTGATTCAAATTGGGTTTTTCGAGGCGGTGGAAAATGCCGGGTGGCGGCTGCGCCTTACCCGGCCGACAAGTCCCCCTTCACAGGGAGAGGGTAGCGTTTATGGCATATGCTCCAGCTTCAGGTATTCCTCGCTCTGCATCTCCTGCAGGCGAGACAGGCAGCGCTGGAACTCAAACTTTAGCCGCTCCCCCTGGTAGATCTCATATAAAGGAACCTCGGCGCTAATCACCAGCTTAACGTGGCGCTCGTAAAACTCGTCCACCATCGCGATGAAGCGCCGCGCCTCGCTCTCCATCAGTCGCGTCATCACCGGCACATCCAGCACCATCACGGTGTGGAACAGACGTGAAAGCGCAATGTAGTCGTGCTGGCTGCGGGCATCAACGCACAGCGTCGTAAAGGAGACCGCCAGCGTTTGGTTTTCAACGCCGAGCGTTGGCAGCGGGCGATGGTTAATCTCGAGTTCCGGGGCGTGCTCGCGTTTTGCCCCCGCCAGCGCCAGCCAGAGTTTATCCATCTCGCGGGTGGTCTCTGCATTTAACGGCGAGAGCCACAGGTGCGCCTGGGTTAAGGTGCGCAGGCGATAATCGACACCGGCATCAACGTTCATAATGTCACAATGCTGCTTAATGGCGTCGATGGCAGGCAGGAAGCGTGCCCGCTGCAGGCCGTTGCGGTAAAGCTCATCCGGCGGAATATTCGACGTGGCCACCAGCGTGATCCCGCGGGCAAAAAGCGCTTTCATCAGGCCGCCTAACAGCATGGCATCGGTGATGTCAGACACAAAAAATTCATCGAAGCAGAGCACGTCCGTTTCCGCCTTGAACCTGTCGGCCACAATCTCCAGCGGATCGCTTTTACCCTGCAGCGCAGTCAGCTCTTCATGCACACGCAGCATAAAGCGGTGGAAGTGCAGACGCTGTTTACGCGCCCCCGGCAGGCTCTGGTAGAACATGTCCATCAGCCAGGTTTTTCCGCGACCGACCCCGCCCCACATATATAGACCGCGCACCGGCGCGTGGGCCTGTGGCGCTTTTTTTCCGAGCAACCGTCCAAATGCCGCCTTTAGCCCGCCATTCTGTTCGGTTTCAGCGGGTTTGGCCGTGAGTTCCTGATAAATCATCTCCAGACGACTTACCGCCTCACGCTGTACGTCATCCGGCTGATGAGTGCCCTCGTTTAGGGCCAGTTGATATCGCGATGCAGGGGACAGGTTTTGCATAATCTTATTGTTATTCCTTCAATTAACGCTCACCAGCAGACGTGACTGATGAAAAAAAGGCCGTTCTACACTACGCGATGATACGTCAGGATTCCACTTCTACGGAAATAGCGGTTATAGTGGCATTATCAGGCACAGGCAGGAGCCGAGCCAACACCCTACGGAACAACAAGACAACGGGAGAAGTTCATGACCTGGGAATATGCGCTAATCGGTTTAGTCGTCGGCATCGTCATCGGTGCTGTGGCCATGCGTTTCGGTAATCGCAAATTGCGTCAGCAGCAGTCACTGCAGTACGAACTGGAAAAGAACAAAGCCGAGCTGGAAGAGTATCGTGAAGAGCTGGTCAGCCATTTTGCCCGTAGCGCCGAGCTGCTGGACAACATGGCGACCGACTATCGTCAGCTGTATCAGCATATGGCAAAAAGCTCCAGCAGCCTGCTGCCGGAAATGACGGCGGAAACCAATCCGTTCCGCAACCGTCTGGCAGACTCTGAAGCCGGTAACGACCAGGCGCCTGTTCAGATGCCTCGCGACTATTCAGACGGCGCGTCCGGCCTGCTGCGCGGCGGTGTAAAACGCGATTAATCGCACAACCTGAATTTATTTTACGGGCGCAGCGATTGCGCCCGTCCTTTCTTCCTGACCCCAGCTATCATTTAGTTAAACACCTCATTGTTCAGCGGTTTAAAATTCAATAACATCAACGTGTTTTTGGGGCCGTTTTTCCTTTATTCCAGGTTACGAGAGTCAACATCGATGAAGAAAAAAAACCAGCTGTTGAGCGCTATCGCGTTAAGTGTCGGGTTATCTCTCTCGGCGTCCGTCCCTGTATTTGCCGCCCTTCCCTCCCAGGTGCCTGGCCAGGCGGCCATTCCAAGCCTTGCCCCCATGCTGGAAAAAGTGTTGCCTGCGGTGGTCAGCGTTCAGGTTGAGGGCACGGCGGTACAAAGCCAACGCGTCCCTGAAGAACTGAAAAAATATTTTGGCGATGAGTCTCCCGACCAGCAGGCCCAGCCTTTTGAAGGCCTGGGTTCCGGCGTCATTATTGATGCGGCAAAAGGCTACATTCTGACTAACAATCATGTCATCAGCCAGGCCGATAAAATCAGCGTCCAGCTAAACGATGGCCGCGAATTTGATGCCAAACTGATTGGCGGTGATGACCAGAGCGACATTGCGCTGTTGCAGGTACAAAACCCGAGTAACCTGACCCAGATTGCCATCGCGGACTCCGACAAACTGCGCGTCGGTGATTTTGCCGTCGCCGTGGGTAACCCCTTTGGCTTAGGGCAAACCGCCACTTCCGGGATCGTCTCCGCGCTGGGACGCAGCGGCCTGAATCTGGAAGGGCTGGAAAACTTTATCCAGACCGATGCCTCAATCAACCGCGGGAACTCCGGCGGGGCGTTACTTAACCTTAACGGTGAGCTGATTGGGATCAACACAGCCATTCTGGCCCCGGGTGGCGGCAGCATCGGGATCGGTTTTGCGATTCCCAGCAATATGGCCAAAACCCTGGCGCAGCAGCTCATTCAGTTCGGCGAAATCAAACGCGGGCTGCTGGGTATTAAAGGTATGGAGATGAGCGCCGATATCGCCAAAGCGTTCAATATCAACGTACAGCGCGGGGCGTTTGTCAGTGAAGTGCTGCCTAACTCCGGCTCGGCAAAAGCAGGTATCAAATCGGGCGATGTGATCGTCAGCCTCAACGACAAGCCGCTGAGCAGCTTTGCCGAGCTGCGCTCGCGGATAGCGACCACCGAACCCGGCGCCAAAGTGAAGCTGGGTCTGATCCGTGACGGTAAGCCGCTGGACGTTGAAGTGACGCTGGATAAGAGCACCTCCTCCTCTGCCAGTGCGGAGCTGATCGCCCCGGCGCTGCAGGGTGCGACGCTGAGCGATGGACAGCTGAAAGACGGTACGAAAGGCATTCGCATCGACACCGTTGAGAAGAGCAGCCCTGCCGCACAGGCCGGATTGCATCAGGAAGATGTGATCATTGGGGTAAACCGCAATCGCGTGCAGTCCATTGCCGAACTACGCAAGGTGATGGAGAGTAAACCGGCGGTTATTGCCCTGCAGGTCATGCGCGGCAATGAGTCTATCTATATTCTGTTGCGCTAAGCATTTGCGACCCGGACATCACCGCTGCGTGTGATGTCCGGATAACTCATGTTATGCTGCAAATCGTTCCTTTTTTAACGACACGCGCATCATGCTTTTAAAGCTCTTACGTTCTATTGTCATCGGTTTGATTGTCGCTGGCCTGCTGCTGCTGGCGCTGCCGTCTTTACGTCAGTTCAATAAACTGTCGGCCCCTCAGTTCGATAGCACGGATGAAACGCCGGCCACCTATAACCAGGCCGTTCGCCGTGCCGCACCTGCCGTAGTTAACGTCTATAACCGTGGCCTGAATACCTCAGCCCATAACCAGCTGGAGATCCGCACTCTCGGCTCCGGGGTAATCATGGACGAGCGCGGCTACATTATTACCAACAAGCATGTGATAAACGATGCCGACCAGATCATCGTCGCCCTACAGGATGGCCGCGTGTTTGAGGCATTACTCGTTGGCTCTGACAGCCTGACTGACCTCGCCGTCCTGAAGATTAACGCCACGGGCGGTTTGCCGGTCATCCCGATCAACCGTAAACGTACCCCGCATATTGGTGACGTCGTCCTGGCGATTGGTAACCCTTACAACCTGGGCCAGACCATCACCCAGGGGATTATCAGCGCGACCGGGCGTATTGGCCTCAACCCATCCGGGCGGCAGAACTTCCTGCAAACCGATGCCTCCATCAACCACGGAAACTCCGGCGGTGCACTGGTCAACTCGCTGGGCGAACTGATGGGCATCAACACCCTCTCGTTCGATAAGAGTAACGACGGCGAGACGCCGGAAGGCATCGGCTTTGCCATTCCGTTCCAGCTGGCGACCAAAATTATGGATAAGCTGATCCGCGACGGACGCGTGATCCGCGGCTATATCGGTATCGGTGGCCGTGAAATTGCGCCGATGCATACCCAGGGTGGCGGGATCGATCAGATCCAGGGCATCGTGGTGAACGAGGTGGCGCCAGGGGGTCCGGCGGCCAACGCGGGGATTCAGGTCAATGACGTCATTGTGTCGGTCAACGGCACACCGGCGGTTTCTGCGCTGGAGACGATGGACCAGGTGGCAGAAATTCGCCCGGGCTCTATCATCCCTGTTGAAGTCATGCGCAACGATAAGAAACTGACGCTGCAGGTCACCATTCAGGAATACCCGGCAACGAACTGACAGGCATAAAAAAACGGAGCGATAAGCTCCGTTTTTTTGCCGGGAGACGGTTCGTATTACTTGTTAACGAACTCTTCACCCAGGGTGATATCTTTCTTCAGCGTATCCAGCATGCCTTCCATCGCGTGTTGTTCAAACGCGCTCAGCGTACCAATGGATTTACGCTCTTCGATACCATTTTTGCCCAGCAGCAGCGGCTGAGAGAAGAAGCGAGCGTGTTCGCCATCGCCTTCAACGTAAGCGCATTCAACAACGCCTTTCTCGCCCTGCAGGGCGCGAACCAGTGACAGACCGAAACGTGCAGCCGCCTGGCCCATAGACAGGGTTGCAGAACCGCCACCCGCCTTCGCTTCCACCACTTCGGTGCCCGCGTTCTGGATGCGTTTAGTCAGGTCAGCCACTTCCTGCTCGGTGAAGCTCACGCCTGGGATCTGCGACAGCAGAGGCAGGATGGTAACGCCAGAGTGACCGCCGATGACCGGCACTTCCACTTCTGTTGGCTGTTTGCCCTTCAGCTCAGCAACAAAGGTGTTGGAGCGAATAATATCCAGCGTGGTTACGCCGAACAGTTTGTTTTTGTCGTAAACACCTGCTTTCTTCAGCACTTCTGCCGCGATAGCAACGGTGGTGTTCACCGGGTTAGTGATGATACCGATGCACGCTTTCGGGCACACTTCAGCAATCTGCTGCACCAGGTTTTTCACGATGCCCGCGTTGACGTTGAACAGGTCTGAACGATCCATGCCTGGCTTACGCGCCACGCCTGCAGAAATCAGCACCACGTCGGCACCCTGCAGAGCAGGACGCGCATCTTCACCGGAGAAGCCTTTGATTTTTACAGCGGTAGGGATGTGGCTCAGGTCAACCGCCACGCCTGGGGTTACCGGAGCAATATCGTACAGGGAGAGTTCTGAGCCTGAAGGCAGTTGGGTTTTCAGTAGTAGGGCAAGCGCCTGGCCGATACCACCAGCAGCGCCGAGGACTGCGACTTTCATCCTAAACTCCTTATTATGGTTAACTTAAGTATCTGTAAATCCGTTGCGGCGACCATAATTCAGCAAGTGTTTAATTACAATTTTCGTAGCTAAAGAATTTGAGGTCGCGCGACTTTATCTCTCTTCAGAAGGCTATCTGACGACAGACGGCAACGAATTAAGAGGTGGTTACAATACACCCTGCCCCGCCACCAAAACAACATCATTTTGATAACATTTAATTTACTTTTAAGCTTATTTGCGCGGCGTGACCCAGGCATGTTTTCTGATAACGAATTCTGATAAAATCACTCCCTTTCATAACATTATTTCAGCCTGGCGCTGAGTAGATAATTTGCATAAAAATTCATCCACATGCATAATAATGTTGTTTCTATCGTCATATTCCGGGTGACTTATGCGAAGCTCGTCTAAGCAAGAAGAATTAGTAAAGGCGTTTAAAGCGCTACTTAAAGAAGAGAAATTCAGTTCTCAGGGAGAAATTGTTCAGGCGCTGCAGGAACAGGGCTTCGACAACATCAATCAGTCGAAGGTCTCCCGCATGTTAACGAAATTTGGCGCGGTACGTACCCGTAACGCCAAGATGGAGATGGTCTATTGCCTGCCGGCTGAACTTGGCGTGCCGACCACCTCCAGTCCGCTCAAGAATCTGGTTCTGGATATCGACTACAACGATGCCGTTGTGGTGATCCACACAAGCCCAGGTGCCGCACAGCTGATTGCCCGCATGCTGGACTCATTGGGTAAAACGGAAGGTATCCTCGGGACTATCGCCGGTGATGACACCATCTTTACCACGCCAGCCAGCGGTTTCTCCGTTAAAGATCTCCACGAAGCGATTCTGGTTCTGTTCGAACAGGAACTCTAATCCCCTTTCCCCGTAGCGCCGCTGCGGGGATCGTTCTGCCTCCACACCGTTTCCCCCTCTTTTTCACTGCCTCTGCCTTTGACAAATAGTGCTTTTTACCACCCATTAACATTCACCTGGTGAATGCTAAATCAAAAAATCGCACAAAAAATCAAAAGCTGATATCCATATGATTTCATTAGACATAACCAACTAAAATGTGTAAAAAACACCCAATATTATGCAATTTGGTTATAAAAAAAAGACTGTTTAACACGTAATAACAATAGAAACCATTAGTCTGGTATTAATTTTTTCCGTTATTAGTGTATACTTGATTTTGTGATGAGGGTCACGAAACAAGACCCCACTAAAAAATTCGACGAGGTAAGAATCATGAAAATCAAATCAACTGTAGCGGCGCTGAGCGTCCTGTCTGTCCTGTCATTCGGTGCCTTCGCGGCTGACGCTATCAATGCTGACCAGGCGCAATCCCGCCAGGCCATCGGTACGGTTTCTGTCGGCGCGGTCGGCACATCGCCAATGGACATGCATGAGATGCTGAACAAAAAAGCGGAAGAAAAGGGTGCGTCATCCTATCGCATCATCGAAGCGCGCTCTGGTGCACACTGGCACGCCACCGCTGAGCTATACAAATAAGTTTGAGCAATAACTGAACTCGTAAATCTCCACTCAACGGCACCAGGCATAAAAATAGCGGTTCAACCCTTCTCGCCGTTGAGCAAAAACCCTATTCAGGAGTAAAGACTATGAAAACCAAATTGATCATCGCAACCCTCGGTCTGGCATCTGTTCTCTCTTTCGGCGCAAGCGCAGCCGTACAGCAGGTGAATGCCGACCAGGCACAAAATCTGCAGCCTATGGGCAGCATCTCCGTGACGTCTGTTACCGGCTCTCCGATGGATATCCGTCACGAACTGGCTGCCAAAGCTGAAAAAGCAGGTGCCAGCAGCTATCGCGTCACCGAACTGAATCAGGGTGACCACTGGCATGCAACTGCAGAACTGTATAAATAAACCCTCGTCGTATCTCATCATACGACTTGCCCCTGGCCTGATGGTCAGGGGCTTTTTTCATTCAGTGCCGCGCGTTAAAACGCAGCTGCCCTTCCAGCTCTTCTTCCGCTTCATCGAACAGTAATATCAGTGCGCCAAAACGTCTGCGCAGCTTATCGGGCAAATGGATGAACTCAATTTCCAGCGGTAGCGGCAGCAGACTCCCGGTCACCACGTCCCACAGCGTATCCAGATTCGTCACGCTTTCCCGTTCAAGATCAAACACCCGGATAAACTCACGGTAGAAGTCTTCCTGACTGTCGATCTCGTCAAAATCAAAGGTATAGGTTTTCATTGCCAGCCACCCAGTCCAGGCGAGCGGCAGATGCCGCCCTGTCTATTATAATCCCCCAATGTGAAGGGTTTTCACTTCCAGATACTCTTCCAGGCCCAGCACGGAGCCCTCACGACCCAGGCCTGACTCCTTCACGCCACCAAAGGGCCCCAGTTCCGTGGAGACGGCACACTCGTTAATGCCGATCATCCCACTCTCGATCGCCTGGGAAACGCGGAAAACACGTGAGAGATTCTGGGTATAGAAGTAAGCCGCCAGCCCGTAGGGCGTATTGTTGGCACGCTGGATAACTTCATCTTCCGAGGTGAAACGGAAACACGCCGCAACCGGGCCAAACGTCTCTTCCTCTGCCAGCTTCATGCCTTCATGGCAGTCGCCCAGCACGGTTGGCATCCAGAAATTCCCGCCAAGCGGATGGGGCTTACCCCCTGCCAGTACGGTTGCCCCCCGTGAGACGGCATCGTCGACATGCTCACGCACCTTGTCGACCGCAGCAGATTCAATCAGCGGCCCGACAACAACGCCCTCGTCAAGGCCATTCCCCACCTTGAGCGCCTTCACGGCATCGGCAAGTTTATTCACAAACTTGTCGTAGACGGTTTCCTGAATATAAAAACGGTTCACGCTGACGCAGACCTGCCCGGCATTGCGGAACTTGTTGGCAATCGCCCCCTTCACCGCCGCGTCGATATCTGCATCCTCAAAAACGATATACGGGGCATTTCCCCCCAGCTCCATCGAGACTTTTTTCATGGTTTCGGCAGCATTACGCACCAGCGTTTTGCCGACGGAGGTCGAGCCGGTAAAGGAGATTTTACGCACGTCTCGGCTTGCCATAATCGCATCGCTGATTTCATGGGTATTCCCGGCCACGGCGTTGAGCACGCCGTCGGGTACGCCGGCCTGTTTTGCCAGGGTGAGCAGCGCAAAGGCACTGAGCGGCGTGTTATTGGCCGGTTTGATCACTCCGGTGCACCCCGCAGCCAGCGCCGGGCCTAATTTGCGGGTGAGCATGGCCATTGGGAAGTTCCACGGCGTTATCGCCGCCACCACGCCTATGGGTTCGCGGGTCGCCAGAATGCGCGAGCCGGGTTTGATCGGCGGAATAATTTCCCCGTTGGCGCGCTTGGCCTCTTCGGCAAACCACTGGATAAAGCTGGCAGCGTACTCCACCTCACCTTCCGCTTCTTTCAGCGGCTTGCCCTGCTCGGTGGTCATTAACTGCCCGAGCCAGCTTTTATTCTCAATAATCAGTTCGTACCAGCGATAAAGAATCGCCGAGCGCTCTTTCGCGGTTTTGGCACGCCAGGCCGGGAAGGCTTTGGTGGCCGCTGCGATAGCCTCTTCGGTTTGTGCTTTACCCGCTTTCGCGACTTTCGCGATGACTTCCCCGGTAGCGGGGTTAAGCACATCGAAGGTCGTGTCCAGCGTTTTCCAGATCCCGTTGACCAGATAACCGGTCTGAAAAAGGATGTGATCCTGAAGCGCCTGGGTCGTCATGTGTCCTCCCTTCCTGAAATGTAAGAACGTGCTGGAATAAGTATAGCCACAAAAAAACCGACGCTTTTGGCGTCGGTTTTTTTACTTCAGTCAGCTATCCGTGAGGGCATTCTGGTAGCGATGCAGCATCAACACCAGCCGTCCTACCGGCTCGGTCACCTGAGGTGGCGCTTCCCAGGTTTTAAGCTTCTCCTGGTAGATATCAAGCTCTGCAAGCAGCTGCGTAAAGTAGCGACGTCGTTTGTCATCACTGCTGGCGAAAAGCACGTGGTCCGCGGTACGACGCAGCTGGCGGTGCCAGGCCGACAGATCGTCGTTGATCGGCACCGGCGCATTGCGCAGACGCTGGTGTGCAATGATCATGGTCAGCGCCAGGCGGAACTTGGCAATGTCGCCCGGGAACTTGTTCAGCAGTAAAAACAGCTGCTGGTAGAGCGCGGGCAGATGGTTCTCTTTTCGACGCGCGGTGTTGGTTGTCATCGACGACACGGCGGCCGACACAAACTGGTTCAACAGCACGCGGCCCGTTCTTGCCTGCGAATTATCGCGGACCAGCAGAATCACCATCATCGCCAGGAAACAGCCCACCAGCTGACCTAACGCGCTGTCGAGGAACTGGCTGAAATGGAAGGTCATCGGGTTATCCAGCACGATGATGTTAATCGTACTCGCCAGCGCCCCCAGCGATCCGAGGCGGCGCTTTTGCACCTCAATGCCGATAAAGAACGCCATCACCGCCAGGCTAATACAGAGCAGCAGCATGCTCTGCTGGGTAGACGGGATGATGACCAGAAAATAGAGCGCGCCGATCGGCAGGGCGGCAAGGGTGCCGTACAGGAAATCGATGGCGACCATACGCGGGTTAGGCAGACGCATCGCCAGTGCGGTCACGACGGCAATCATCACCATCGCGCCGCTGCCGGACGTCCAGCCCGTCCACAGCCAGAACAGCGTGCCGAGCATACAGGCAAGCGTCGTCCGCCAGAAGTTGACCATCGCGTGATGGCGCTCGGCGGATTCCGGCTTGATCACCACTTCGCCCTGCAGTACCTCTTCTTCCGCCGCGCTGATTTTGGTATTCCCGATCACGCCGCGTTTCAGCAGCAGGTAGCGCGTCGCGGCGCCGACCCAGGTGTAGATCGTTACCGGCGTGTCACGTTCCCCTGTCCAGGCAATAACCCTGCGCATACGCTTAAGCTGCTTGTGCACGTCCTGCACCGTTTCCACTGGCTCAGCGAACAGTTCGCGGAACGTATCGGTGACCACTTCCGGGCGCGTGTTCTGAATCAGGTAGGTTTCACATGCCTGAGTAATCAGCGTTAACGAGACCGTATTAAGGGCTTTCAGACGACGGTTAGCGCGAGCCCAGCGTGACGACTCCATATTGAGATTGCTGCGCATCCCTTCCAGCGCCTGCGTGCGGCGAACCAGCCCGCTCCAGGCTTTATCCACCTCTTCGCTGTCGCCGTGCTTAATGCAGAGCTGCATCAGCTGGTACTGGGCGACAATCAGCGCATCAAGCTCACGGTCGACTTCCTGCTTGATGGAGCGCGGGGAGAACAGCAGGTCCGCGACAATTGCACTCACGATACCAATGACAATCTCACTGCATCGCTCCACCGCAAACTGCGGAGCCAGCAGCGGCTCGGACTGGATGGTGATGATAATAATCAGCGCGGTATAGCCCGCCAGACCCCAGGCATAGGAGTTCTCCACTTTCACCAGGGATGAGATCCAGGTGCAGAAGCCCGCCCAGATACAGCACACCATCAGCATCAGCAGCGGCGTGCGGATCATCAGGATAATAATGGTGAGCGCCGCGATACAGCCGATGAACGTCCCGATGATACGCAGCATTCCGCGATAGCGGATCGCGCCTGAATAGGGTTCCCCACCCACGGCAAAGGCGGGACCCGCAGCGACAATCGCGGCCGTCAGCACTGCCCAGCGCGGGGTTTCAAGCTGGAAGTGGAAGCCAACAAACAGCGCCAGCACAATGGCACACGCCAGCTTCACGGCGAAGCGAATGTGCTGGCTGGCGATGGAAAAGATGCCCATAGCGATTAACCAAACTCGCGCAGACGGTGGGCGATTTTACGGAAGAACGAGTCCTGGCTGGCATCCCGATCTTTTTCACCGGTAATCACCACCGTCGCCGTGGTACCCGCAGGCCACAGATTGCCCTGCTGTTCATCCAGGTGGATACGGACCGGCACGCGCTGGGCCAGACGCACCCACTCGAGGTTGGAATCCACCGTTGCCATCCCTTTTGCATCACGCGAACTGCTGGAGTTGGTGACCCCTGCGGCGACGCTGTCGACGGTACCTTTAAAGACGCGGTTGCTGCCCAGCGGCGTGATTTCTGCCCGATAGCCGGGACGTACGCCTTCCAGCTTGGTCTCTTCCATATAGGCGAGTACATAGAAAGAGTTCTGTTTCACCAGCGCCACGGCGGTTGAGCCACGGGTAATGAATTCCCCGGTATAGACGTTAAGGTTGGTCACCCAGCCATCAGACGGCGCGCGGATCACGGTACGCTCCAGATCGAGCTTCGCCAGATCGCGCGTTGCTTCTGCTTTCGCCAGCTGGTGCAGCACGGTTTGCAGCACGTTGTTGGACTGGTCAATCTCTTCACGGGACATTGCCTGAACGCCAAGCTGATTACGGCGGCCTGCCTCACGGCGTTTCTCCGCAGCCAGCGCCTGGTAATAGGCCACGTCCGCTTCCGCCTCTTCCAGCGCTTTCTGGTAACGAGGCTGGTCGATGGTGAACAGAACCTGATCTTTTTTCACCAACTGGTTATCGTGAACGTTAACCGCCGTTATAAGACCGGCCACGTCAGGGGCGATGGCCACCACATCGGCGCTGAAGCGTGCATCACGCGTCCACGGTGATTCGGTGTAATAGACCCAGGCGCGGAAAATGGCAATGAAGGCGAGGATAACCAGCGCCATGGTGATGGCAGTGCGGGAGATTTTTCTTGTTAGCGTTTTCACATCAACCTCAGACAAACATGCGCGATATCAGGTAAAACAGGCAGCAATACAGCGCGGTATTGAACAATGCAGGGTGCCAGACGAAATCGTAGATCCCGGTAGGGACCAGCACCTTGCGCACCAGCCAGAAGATCGCCAGTGATAAAAGAAGCTCGAAAAATATCGGTGGGAACGACAGACCGAACACCACGATAACGGGAAACAGACTCATGTTGACCTTGATAAGAGAGAGTGCAGGCTTCAGAATTTTTTAGCGCACGCCACCGCAGGAGAGCAAGAAACGCCGGGCGAGAATGGCGCAGCCGTTATGTAATTAATAATATATTAACGTAACTGTTATGCTGTTATCTATAATATGTGATCTAAATCACTTTTAAGCCAGAGTGAACAATGGAACGTTTAAAACGCATGTCAGTCTTCGCCAAAGTGGTTGAACTGGGCTCCTTTACCGCCGCTGCACGCCAGCTTCAGATGAGCGTCTCCTCTATCAGCCAGACGGTGTCCAAACTGGAAGATGAGCTTCAGGTCAAGCTGCTCAACCGCAGTACCCGCAGCATTGGCCTGACGGAAGCGGGTAAAATTTACTATCAAGGCTGTCGTCGCATGCTTCTGGAAGTGCGGGATGTTCACGAACAGCTCTACGCCTTCAACAACACCCCCATCGGCACGCTGCGCATCGGGTGTTCTTCAACTATGGCACAAAATGTTCTCGCTGCCATGACGGCGGATATGCTGAAAGAGTACCCCGGGCTTACCGTCAATCTGGTGACGGGTATCCCGGCGCCGGATCTGATTGCCGACGGCCTGGACGTGGTGATCCGCGTCGGCGCGCTGCAGGATTCCAGCCTGTTCTCGCGTCGGCTGGGCAGCATGCCGATGGTCGTCTGCGCTTCGAAGAGCTATCTGGCCCAGTACGGTGTGCCGGAGAAACCCGCCGATCTCACCAACCACTCGTGGCTGGAGTACAGCGTGCGGCCCGACAATGAATTTGAGCTGATTGCCCCGGAAGGGATCTCCACCAAACTGCTGCCGGAGGGGCGGTTTGTCACTAACGATCCGATGACCATTTCGCGCTGGCTGGTGGCTGGCGCCGGGATCGCCTACGTGCCGCTGATGTGGGTGATCAACGAAATTAACAGCGGCGTGCTGGAGATCCTCTTCCCGCGCTACCAATCCGATCCGCGTCCGGTGTACGCCCTGTATACCGAAAAAGACAAGCTCCCGCTGAAAGTCCAGGTGTGCATTAACTATCTGACCGAGTATTTTGTGGACGTGGCGGAGCTGTTTCAGGGGATGCGGGGAAGACGAAAGGAATAATCCATTTATCCCATAACGCATAGGACCGATGAATATTCCCAGGATGAATCCCGTATTCATTCAGGAATATTCCTTCGCCACTATCAGGAATAGCTAATTGACACTACCGCCATCAGCCCATTACTTTATATGCAGTCTGCTCGTCAGGCTGTTATTAATTTGTTGCTGATATGAATAATAAAATGTATTCCGCAGGATGACGTTAAACAAGGAAAAGAAATGAATCTATTTGAACAAACACCGCCTTCACGCAGGCGCTATGGACTCGCTGCGTTCATCGGCTTAATTGCAGGGATCGTCTCCGCTTTTGTCAAATGGGGAGCCGAAGTACCGCTTCCGCCACGCAGCCCCGCCGACTTATTCACCGGCGCATGCGGACCAGAGCAATTAATAAGAGCCGCAGGCCAGATTGACTGTTCCCGCAATTTTTTAAACCCTCCCTATGTATTTTTACGCGACTGGCTGGGCGTTGTCGATCCTAACGCGGCAGTTTATACATTTGCCGGACATATATTTAACTGGGTTGGCGTGACGCATATTATTTTCTCCATCGTCTTCGCTGTTGGCTATTGTGTCGTTGCTGAAGTCTTCCCGAAAATTAAACTCTGGCAGGGTTTGCTGGCAGGTGCGTTAGCTCAGCTCTTTGTGCATATGATCTCCTTCCCGCTGATGGGGTTGACGCCACCGCTGTTTGAGCTGCCGTGGTATGAACACGTGTCAGAGATCGTGGGCCATCTGGTCTGGTTCTGGTCGATCGAAATTATTCGTCGTGACTTGCGTAACCGCATCACTCACGAGCCGGATCCGGAGATACCGCTGGGTAACTTACGTTAAAAAAAAGGCGCTACGTCTGTAGCGCCTTTTTTTATGTTTGCTCAGGTCAGGCTGTGCCGCCCACCGTCAGGTTGTCTACTTTCAGCGTTGGCTGGCCCACGCCCACCGGCAGGCTCTGGCCCTCTTTACCGCAGACGCCCACGCCGTTATCCAGCTTCAGATCGTTACCGACCATGGAGATCTGCTGCATGGCTTCAATACCGGAGCCGATCAGCGTTGCACCTTTCACCGCTTTGGTCACTTTGCCCTTCTCGATCAGGTACGCTTCTGAGGTTGAGAAGACAAACTTACCGGAAGTGATATCCACCTGGCCGCCGCCAAAGTTAGGCGCAAAGATACCGTAATCAACGGATTCGATAATCTCCTGCGGCGTGGATTTGCCCGGCAGCATGTAGGTATTGGTCATGCGCGGCATCGGCAGGTGCGCGTAGGATTCACGACGGCCGTTACCCGTTGGCGCAACGCCCATCAGGCGCGCGTTGAGTTTGTCCTGCATGTAGCCTTTCAGCACGCCGTTTTCGATCAGCACGTTGTACTGGCCGGGCGTACCTTCATCGTCGATAGCCACCGAGCCGCGACGATCGCGCATGGTGCCATCATCCACCACGGTGCACAGTTCAGAGGAGACAAGTTGACCAATCTGACCGCTGAATACCGACGTTCCGCGACGGTTAAAGTCGCCTTCCAGACCATGGCCCACCGCCTCATGCAGCAGCACGCCCGGCCAGCCGGCACCCAGCACCACCGGGAATGAACCCGCCGGCGCCGCGACGGCATTCAGATTCACCAGCGCCATGCGCACGGCTTCTTTTGCCCACGCGTCAGCGCGCGCTTCACCGTCAACGTCGCCCAGGAACCAGTCATAGCCAAAACGACCGCCGCCGCCGCTTGAACCGCGCTCGCGTTTGCCGTCCTCATCGACCTGCACGCTGATAGAGAGACGCACCAGCGGACGGACATCTGCCGCCAGGGTACCGTCCGTTGCCGCCACCAGAATCAGTTCATACACACCGCTCAGGCTGGCTGAAACTTCCTGCACGCGTTTATCTGCCGCGCGCGCCACTTTGTCCACGCGGCGCAGGATATCCAGCTTCTCTTCACGGCTCATGCTCTGCAGCGGATCGATGCTGGTATAGAGCGCAGAGTGCTGCACTTCTCCCAGGGTTTTCACGCGACCATCGCCGGTATCACGCACAATGGTGCGCGCGGCCTGCGCGCTCTGCTCAAGTGCGGCGAGGCTAATCTGATCGGCATACGCAAAACCGGTTTTCTCCCCGCTGACGGCGCGGACGCCGACGCCCTGGTCGATGTTGTAAGAGCCATCTTTAATGATGCTGTCTTCTAAAACCCAGGATTCGTGATAGCTCGACTGGAAATAAAGGTCGCCGTAGTCGAGACGGCGTTCGGTCAGTTGACCAAGAATGGAGAACAGGTCCTGATGGTTCAGGCCGTTCGCTGCGAGCAAATGTTCACTTACCAGGTTCAGACTCATCGTATTGCTACTCGTTCGTTGCCGCCCGTGGCGGTATAAAGATCGTATTTATTGAGAGTGAGGCAATTACCTGCCCACGTCAAATCATTGCTGTGCATCTTTGCGCGGCTGGCGCAGCACCTCGTTAATCTGCGGTTTATCGACCGGACCGGTAATGCGATAGCGCAGAATAGAGACCTTGCTCCACAGCGGCCCTAGCACTTTACTGGCGGCAAACACCGCCGCACCGACAATCGGGTTCACCACGAAGGCCGCCGCAACGCCCACGCTCGCGGAAATTTCCGGCGCCACCACGGCTTCCATATCCAGCTCGCGGCGCACGAGGTTGACCGAGCCTTTCATGGCGATATCCGCTTCCAGGCCATCCACCAGCGTATCGTCCGTATGCAGAACGCCGTCCTTGATCCACGCCGTACTGCGGATGGAATCGTAGTAGAACCCTTCGCTGAAGGTATCGCTGAAATCGAAGCGCAGCTTGCGCAGCAGCGCATCAAAACTCAGCAGGCGCAGGATCTGCCCGGCGCGCCCCGTGCTCACGTCGGCGATTTCACCTTTGCCGAAGCGGGTTTTCAGAATGCCGTTCAGCGAGGCCTCATCCGGCTTCCACGGGGCGTCGCGCCAGTGAAGATCGTAATCGACGTCAAATGACGAACCGCGCAGCGGCGTGCTGATGCCAAAGAAATTGGCTGCCGCATCCAGTTTGTTGCCTTTAATGTCGCCCTTGAGGGACGTTCGCTGCTCGCCCGGATTATTCACCCATTCCCCGCCTGCCGTCATGCGGCCAAAGCCGGTGTCGATCAATCCACCGGTGAGCGTAAGCGTATTTCCCTGAATGGCAAAATCACCGTCGATACGGCCATATTTCTGTCCCCACAGCCAGCACTCCGCGCAGCGCAGCTGGAGATCGGGCCAGCCGCTAAAGTCGACGCGGGAGGTTTGACTCAGCGGCGAGGTATCCGCCGGTTTATCTTTACTCGCGGCGGCCGGGTTGTAGTAGAGATAGCGGATCGCCGCCTGCCACGGCGCGTGATTGCGCATGGTCAGCGTGCCGTTTATCTCCCGGCCCTGGGCCTCCACTTTCGTACCGTTAGCAGCAGGCTGCGAGACAATACTCAGGTTGTTCCACTGCTGCCCACCCAGCATCAGCGACGGCGTGCGTACGGTAATGGTTTGCGGGAACTGCGCGGTTTCATCAACGTTTTGCCCAACGCCTTTCTGGAACAACGCCAGCCACTCTGCACCGTCCATCGGCGGCAGATTCAGCTCAACGCCCGTCTGCTCTGGCAGCGGCGGCGTGGAGCGGCTATCCGTCGTCCAGATGGCCCTGTCGAGGGTGAGCTTGCGGTTAAGCAGCCAGCGGCTGTTGAAGTGGTTCGTCCCGCCCGCGTTTCCGGTCAGCGCGAAGCTGTTCAGGTTGCCCTCGACGTTCAGCTTCACCGGCAGCGGCTGTCCGGCCTGTTTATCCAGCGGCGCAGGCAGCTGGCTTCGAAGATTCTTCAGATCACCCGTGATGTCGACCTTGTACTGGGCACCCGCGTGATAAGGCAGGTCGATTGCCACTTTACCCTGCCAGGCGACCGCCCCCTCCACCGACGCCTCAATCGGCTTCGGCAGGACATCCATTCGCGCTGGCTGCCAGTTACCGTCCAGATTGACGGCCACCTGATACGCCTTTTCACCTTCTGTGGTCGTGAAGTCGATATTCACGGGCTGATTAAACCAGCTGGCGGTCAGCGGCTCGCTCTTCAGGTTACCGTTCTCAAAGCTGAACTGCCCGCTGAGATTTTTCAGGGTGCTCTCAAGGGGTTTAATGTACAGACTGTTGTTCTTCAGACGGACGTCGCCTTTCGCGGTGGTCATCTCACCGTCCAGCGGGATATCAAGATGTAAGCGAGCATTCACATCGCCATCAAGCTGCAGCTGCTGAAGCGTCGCCGCCAGCGACTCTTTCAGGGGGGTCTCCTCAAAGTACGGTCCCACCGTCTTGCCGGGACCGTTGATGTCGGCATCAATCAACAGCTTCTCTTTTGAGTAGTCCGGAATGTTGGCCGTCAGGTTGCTGGCCGTCACGCCGCCCAGCGCCACGCTGTCGGACTTCATCCACAGGCCGTCATTGAGGAAGTTAAGTTCGATATCCAGATTTTTCAGCGCGGGCCAGCCCGGCTGGAACGCGAAGGTGGCGTCATGCAGCGGCACCAGCACCTGGAACTGACCTTCATTATGTTTGTACGGGAACAGATGGGGGTTACCGCCGTAGACCAGCGTGGCGTTTTCCGCCTGACCGCCCTGAATTGCGCCGCTCAGATAGTCGACCAGCGCTTTACCCATCAGGTTTTCCGGGAAATAGCGCCAGGCCTGCGAGCCATCATCGGTACTGATTCCGGCCAGAATACCCAGCCACGGCTCGTCCCCCTGCGGTTGCAGATAGCGGAAGTCACCCCGCGCGTGTACCGCTTTAGCTTTGACATCGATGTGGCGACCATCGAGCTGGAAGCCCTTATCGTTACGGAGCCAGTTAAGCACTGCGTTCCCCTGTTCGATTTCCAGCGGTGCGCGGAAGACCGTCTCGTACGGCATTCTGGCGTCGTGCATATCAACCGTCAGCCTGCCGTTCTCCACGCTGCCTTCCAGCTTGCCGCTAAAGTGCTCCGCACCCGGCAGCAGCTTCCACTGCTTCCAGGCAAGATCTTTCCATGTTGCCTGGAAACGGGTTTTTTCCGTCGCCTGAAGCGGGATATCCAGCGCCAGAGAATCGATCTTTCCGCTCGGCTGCGTAGCCAGCCAGATCTCGCCCAGGTCTGGAGAGAGCTTTGCCGCCATTGAGCGCAGCCCTTCAATGGCGGCCAAATCCAGGTTGCTGGCGCGAATGCGCAGCTCGTCGCTGCGTTTACTGGCCGTGCCGCCAACGTCCTGCTCCGGCATCCAGGCCAGCGTCAGCGCACCGCGCGGCCACGGCTTGCCGTCCATCGCGATCCGCGTATCGGGAATGGCAAACTGCCAGCCCTCTTTCTCCTGCGTCACGTGGGCGGTGAGGTTATCGACGGAAAGCTGATGCTGCTGGTTTTCACCTTTCCAGCTCGCGCCCCCCTGCTTGAGCCAGATATCGCCGCTGGCAAATTCGCCTTTCGTCAGGGTCAGCCAGCCTTCAAGGCTGAATCGGGCCGTTTCCAGCTGCATATTCTGCTGGAGCCAGTCGCCCAGCCACGGTTTGACGTCCACATCGTCGGCCTGCAGCCAGACTTTGCCGTTATTTAGCAGACCGTCATCGTCACGCAGATCCATGCGCACCTGCATCACGCCGTGCTGACCGTTCAGGCTGGAGAGACTCACCTGCCCCTCAGCGCGGTGCCGGTTCCTGCCGTTGAGCCAGGTCAGCTGGGGGATCGCCAGTTCCGCGCGCTGGCCGGAAAGGGTAATAAAGCTCACTTCGCTGTCGCGCAGATCGAAATGATCGAACTGACGCAGGAAAAGATCGCTAAAACGATTGGCCTCAAGCCCCTGGCTGCTGTCGCCGCCCGAGATGGGCGTATTGGTCAGAAACTGGAGCTGATAAAAGGTGAGATCGCGAAACTGCCAGCGCAGATGCAGCAGGCTTTGCCAGACGTCCAGCGCCAGGGTCACGCGTTTGATTTTGAGGTGGCCGCCATCTTTCAGGCTGGCGTTGATATCCCGCACATCGAGCGTCGGGCCAAAATTCTGCCAGCTGGCGCTTACCTGGCTGACGTTCACCGGTACGCCGGTGGTGGATTCGATTTTTGCCAGCAGCTGCGGACGCCAGCTGTCCAGATGCGGTAAAACGAGGCGTAGCCCGCTCACGAGCAACGCGACAATCACGACCAGCGTTGCCCCTGTAAGCAATAAAATCCCCGGCAATCGCCTCACGCATCTCTCCTTGTCAGCTTTGGTCACGCAGCGTACTGCGCTTACATCATCACGACGTCAAACTGCTCCTGGTTATAGAGCGGTTCAATTTGTACTTTTACCTGTTTGCCGACAAAGATTTCCACTTCCGCCAGCGCGTGTGACTCTTCGCCTTTCAGCGCTTCAGCCACCGCAGGGGAAGCATAGACCAGAAAACGATCGGAGTCGTAGGCATGATGAACACGGACGATTTCACGCATGATCTCGTAGCAGACGGTCTCAACCGTCTTTACCGTTCCGCGTCCATGGCAGGTCGGGCATTCATTACACAGCACATGCTCCACGCTCTCGCGGGTACGCTTACGCGTCATTTCCACCAGCCCCAGCTGTGAGAAGCCGTTGATGCTGGTTTTCACGCGATCTTTACTCAGGGCCTGCTCAAGCGAGTGCAGCACGCGGCGGCGATGGTCTTCATTACTCATATCGATGAAGTCGATGATGATAATGCCGCCCAGATTGCGCAGACGAAGCTGGCGCGCAATGGCCTGCGTGGCCTCGATGTTGGTGTTGAAGATGGTGTCATCCAGGTTGCGATGGCCGACGAACGCGCCGGTGTTGATATCGACGGTGGTCATCGCTTCGGTCTGATCGATGATCAGATAGCCGCCGGACTTCAGTTCAACCTTACGCTCCAGGGCACGCTGGATCTCGTTTTCGACATCATAGAGATCGAAGATCGGCTGACGCCCGGTGTAGTGCTCCAGTAGGCCCGGCATTTCCGGGATATATTCAGCGGTAAACTCCAGCAGCGCTTCATACGTCAGGCGGGAATCCACGCGAATGCGGTCGAGCTGCGCGTCGGCAAAGTCACGCAGCACGCGCTGCGCCAGCGCCAGCTCACCATAGAGCTGATAGCGGGTCTGGTTGCGTTTTTTACGCTCCATCACTTTTGTCCAGACGCGCTTCAGGTAAGCCGCATCTGACGCCAGGTCTTCCTCGCTGATCCCTTCCGCGGCGGTGCGGATGATAAATCCTCCCTGTTCATCGCAGTAGGCGCTGACGACTTTCTTCAGGCGCTCGCGCTCGCTTTCGCTCTCAATACGCTGCGAAACGCCCACGTGCGACGCGCCGGGCATAAACACCAGATAGCGGGAAGGTAAGGTGATATCGGTGGTCAGACGGGCGCCTTTGGTACCAAGAGGATCTTTCACCACCTGCACCATTAAGTCCTGGCCCTGACGCACCAGCTCAGAAATGTCACGCACGGCAAACTGTTTTTGCTCTTCGCCCGCGACGCACTCGGTGTGCGGCATGATGTCGGAGGCATGTAAAAATGCCGCCTTATCCAGTCCAATATCTACAAAAGCCGCCTGCATACCCGGCAGTACACGACTGACACGACCTTTGTAGATATTGCCTACTATTCCGCGCCGCGCTTCACGCTCAATATGAATTTCCTGAAGAATGCCACCGTCAATATAGGCCACACGGGTTTCCGATGGCGTTACGTTTACCAACAATTCAGCCGTCATAATTATCCCTTCCCTCACGCAGTGAGTTAAAATTGCTCAGCAACTCATACGTTTCCACCAGCGGTAAGCCGACTACGGCGTGATAGCTGCCATGAATCTTCCTGACAAAACAGCCACCCAGCCCCTGAATACCGTATGCACCTGCTTTATCCATCGGTTCACCGCTGGCAATATAAGCGGCGATCTCGTCGTCGGTAAGTACTCTGAACGTGACATCCGTCACCACCAGGCAATCCAGCACGTGCTGGCTGTCCGCCAGCGCGACGGCCGTCATCACCTGATGCGTTTGCCCGGACATTTTGCGCAGCATGCGCGCCGCGTGTTCCGCGTCATGCGGTTTCTCCAGCACTTCACCGTTAAGGATAACGATGGTATCAGCTCCCAGCACGGGCAGATCGCGCGGCACGCAGGCCACGCCCGCCTGCGCTTTCTCGCGCGCCAGACGTGACACGTACTGTTGAGCACTTTCGCCCTCAGCACGTTTTTCTTCAATGCCGGTCACGATGCGTTCAAAAGAGACCCCAAGCTGCGTCAGGAGTTCCTGACGGCGCGGGGAGCCGGAAGCGAGATACAAAGACGTCATAGAAACCTTTTATTGCACAGCAAACTGCTGGCGAACCTTACGCATCAGCAGGAATAGCCACGGCCAGAGCACACCGTTTACTACACTACTCCAGAACACTTCCGGTCGGAAAGAGACGTTGATCACTAAAAACTCTGCCCAGAAAACAACGATATCCGCAGCAAGCGACAACAGCATCACGACCAGGGCCTGTTGCCAGAGCGCGAGGTTACGGAAGAGCTGGAATTTCAGTGCGACGAGGTACGCAATAATGCTCATGGACAAGGCGCGTACGCCCAGCGTAGAGCCACTAATGAGATCCAGTATGGCACCCATCACAAAACCCGTGCCGACATTTACGCGATGCGGCAGGGCAAGGATCCAGTAGAGCAAAATGAGCAAGACCCAGTTTGGCCGGAAAACGAGAATGTTATCCGGCCAGGGCATAATCTGCAGCAACAGTGCAATGAGGAACGAGAGCCAGATGACCCAGCGTCCCTGGCTACGATAGCTTGCCACTACTGCCCTCCCGAAGAGAGTTTAGGCGGTGGCGGCGCATCCGGCAGCGGCTGCGTTAACCCCGTTGCCGGTGCCGGGACTGGCGCAGGCGGCCCCATAGAGTCCGCTGGCGGCAGAACCTGCGGCATCATCTGCATCAGGCGTTCATTTGCCACACGATGGACCTCTTCAGGCGTCATCGGGTTAGTACCGTTACGATCGGCGCCCCACAGCAGCAGCAGGTAGCGCAGACGCTGTAAACCGGCGGTTGGACGCGCCTGAATCACGGTATAGGCACGCTGCGTATCCAGCTTCACCGAAGAGACCACCGCAACCGGATAGCCTTCAGGGAAGCGGCCACCCAGACCGGAGGTCACCAGCACGTCGCCCACGCGGATATCCGTGTTGGCCGGCAGGTGTTCCAGCTGCAGATCGTCCGTACAGCCGTTCCCGGCCGCAATCACGCGGATGTCGTTGCGCAGCACCTGGATCGGCAGCGCATGCGTGGCGTCGCAAATCAGCAGCACGCGGCTGGTCAGTTTGGCGACGGCAACAACCTGGCCTACTACGCCTTTATCACTGATGACGGGCTGGCCTTCATACACCCCGTTGACGCTCCCTTTGTCGATCACAACCTGATCGCTGTAAGGGTCGTTCACGGTGGAGATCACCTGGGTAACCATCTTCTGCTCATCCTGACGCAGCGGCGAGCCGAGCAGCTCACGCAGACGCGCGTTTTCCTGCTTGTATTGCCCCAGCATCAGAAGTTCGCTGTTTTTCAGCAGCAGTTCCTGGCGTAATGCCCGGTTTTCAAGTTCGAGCTGGTCTCGTGAAGACAGCGTTTGAGAAACGGAGTCGAGCAGTTCACGGGGACCATTTGATATAAAGTAGAAAGGACTGACGGCGGTATCCATGTACGTTCGGATCTGGCTGAACGTACCGAGGCGGCTATCGGCAATAATGACCCCAAGCGCAACCAGAACCGCCAGAATGAGGCGAAACTGTAGCGATGGGCCACGGCTAAAAATTGGCTTCATAGGCTATGCGTATTCTCGCGTCAGAGAGAAAGGGTAGCAAATTGCTACCCTCTCAAACTCGACTACTCTTCGCTGAACAAATCGCCGCCGTGCATGTCGATCATTTCCAGCGCCTTGCCACCACCACGGGCGACGCAAGTCAGTGGATCTTCTGCAACTACGACAGGAATACCTGTCTCTTCCATTAACAGGCGGTCGAGGTTACGCAGCAGCGCACCACCACCGGTCAGAACCATACCGCGCTCGGAGATATCGGACGCCAGCTCTGGTGGGCACTGTTCCAGCGCGACCATTACCGCACTCACGATACCCGTCAGTGGCTCCTGCAGTGCTTCCAGAATTTCGTTGGAGTTCAGGGTGAAACCGCGTGGAACACCTTCAGCCAGGTTGCGGCCACGTACTTCGATCTCGCGCACTTCATCGCCCGGATATGCAGAGCCGATTTCGTGTTTGATACGCTCTGCGGTGGCTTCACCGATCAGAGAGCCGTAGTTACGGCGCACATAATTAATGATGGCTTCGTCGAAGCGGTCACCACCGATACGTACGGAAGAGGAGTACACCACGCCGTTCAGAGAGATAACGGCCACTTCAGTGGTACCACCACCGATATCCACCACCATGGAACCGGTCGCTTCAGACACAGGCAGACCTGCACCGATTGCCGCCGCCATTGGCTCTTCAATCAGGAACACTTCACGCGCACCTGCACCCTGAGCAGATTCACGGATTGCGCGACGCTCTACCTGGGTTGCGCCAACCGGCACACACACCAGAACACGCGGGCTTGGACGCATGAAGCTGTTGCTGTGAACCTGCTTGATGAAGTGCTGAAGCATTTTTTCAGTCACGAAGAAGTCAGCGATAACGCCGTCTTTCATTGGGCGAATAGCGGCGATGTTGCCAGGGGTACGACCCAGCATCTGCTTCGCGTCATGACCCACAGCGGCTACGCTTTTCGGCGAGCCTGCACGATCCTGACGAATGGCCACAACGGAAGGCTCATTCAATACGATGCCTTGTCCTTTTACATAAATAAGGGTATTCGCAGTACCCAGGTCAATGGACAGGTCATTGGAAAACATGCCACGAAATTTTTTCAACATACTAAGGGATAATCCTGAAAGCTGGGGCGGAAAACAAAATCCGCTTACTTTACCAACCACACGCAGCAGCGACAAGGCGCAAAAATCATCTGCAACGGTGAAAATTTGTGCAGTACGTTTCCTGATGTTACAAAATCATCCCCTGACTCCCTCAGGGCTGAGTAAACAGCAGCATTCCTTACTGACCTTTGTAACCCGTTAAAGGTCGTTCACTGGCTTTTTGCTCGACATACTCAAAGCTACAGGCGCGATATTCTACGTGAAAACAGCGTAAACGGCAGGTCAAACCGAGTATCTTTGCAAATATTTTTTCACATTGGTGTCAAGCGGCTGAGAGGCAGCAAAAAAATCCCCCTGACCACCCATTACACCGCGCTCTGTTAACATTTGCCATTCGCCTCTGGCGCGCACGCCCGCGGCAAACACCTGTGTTCGCGTTCCTTTGCACGCCTCAACCAGGCTCTGTACCAGCAGCTGGTTTTCCGTGCGCTTTTCAATATTCCTTACCAGCCCCGGATGTAGCTTTAATAGCTCCACATCCAGCTCCTTGATCCAGTTGGTGCTGACCAGCGTCAAACCTGCCTGCGTCACCGCGACGCGCGCGCCGAGCGCGTTGATCAAACGAACCACCGGACGTAACCGGCTGATGTGTTGACCTACATCCGCCTCAGCAAGTTCAAAAATAATGCGTTTGCGTTGCGATTTTTCGCATTGCATTAATGTATCACGCAGCCAGCGCTGAAAACGCGGGCGTATTAATGACTCCACGGTGACCTGTAACGCCAGGCTCTCTTCAGGCCAGAATGATAAAAACGGAATCAAGCGGCTAATTTGCTGACGGTCATACTCTTCGGACAGCCCAAATTGCAGCACCATTGGCAGATATTCCGCAGAAATAACCTCTTCCGTACCGTCAAAAATACGACACATCAGTTCACGGTGATGAACGTTACCGTTTTTCATGACCGCGGGTTTTTGATAAATACGCGGTCCGCCGCGACTTAGCATTTGCTCAATCAACGTACGCCAGCGCACGTTACCGCGCCCTTTTTCCGGCAACGAATCATCATAGACCGCCCATCCGTTCGCGCCCTGCAGCACGGCGTTGCGGGTGGCCGCTTCCGCATGCTCCATCACCTGTTCTGTCGATTGTCCGCCACGCCAGGCGCAGATCCCCATGTGGACCATATCGTCCCTGTCGAGCATTTTGCTCTGCGGCAGCGCATCAACCGCCTTCAGCAGCTGGCTGGCGATGCTTTCCGACTCCTTCAGCGTCCGATGCGGCAGCAACACGGCAAAGTCGCTGCGGTGGTAGCGGGCCAGCAGCGCGCCCGGGTAGCGCATAATAAAGGTGGAGAGCAGGTTGATCAGCGTAAAGAGATTTTCTTCCGCGGCCCGCTGTCCCCAGGTGTCGCGCAGGAGATCGAAATCAGGCAGGCGAATCATCATCACCACCCCGTGCGTCCCCACTTTTTCCGAATCGTCGAGCAGCGTGGCGAGCTGATTATCAAAGAAAAGGCGGTTGTTGAGGCCGGTTTTATTATCCTGCGCGGCATAGGAGCGGATCAGCGTATCCATACGGCTGCGCTGGTCGCTGGCAAACTGGATTTCCGAGAGCAGCGTATCCAGCGCGCTGCTGGCGCGTGACGGCCATTCGTGGACTGAACCACGGACCTGCGGGCCGCGTTCACCGTTAAGGATCCGCACGGAGCGCATCTCCAGCAGCTCCTGGCCGGAGAGCTGGCGGCGCAGCCAGCGGACCGCGAGAAAGATCAGCAGGACGATAAACGCCACCGCGACGGTGAGCGGCGCGGTGGTCATCATGGAACGGAAATAGCTGGCCATCGGATCGAGATAGACCATGTGTATGGTCATCCCCGGATTTTTAAGGGAATGTACGGTCACTTCCCGATACTGGCTCACCACGCCCGCAGGCCGATAGCTTCCCGGGCGTTCGTGGCTTAACACACGATGCTTTCCCTGCTGAATGTCGATCTGAACAATATCAACAGGTACCATCAGCTCATCGAGCTCCCTGGAGAGTGCCGGTAGCGGCGTCGTCAGCAGACGCGTATCAATTACCGACGCGACAGACTGTACCCGGTTAACCAGTTTGTCCTGAATGGCGTTGTAAAAGCTCAGAGAGCAGCCCAGAAGGGTGACAAAAATGGTAAGCCCCGTCAGCAAGGTGATAAAAGCTGAGAACTTCGTCGTTAATCGCATCCTTGAGATTACTCCGTGGGTTGATGGGGTAGCGAGTAAGCGCTAACTTGCATGTCAAATGCGGCATACTACCAAATCGGGTGTATCTGGCAATTTATTGCGTTAAATCGGCACTGCGTTTCCCTGAGCGAGTATAGTCTTCAGAAATTATTTTCCAATCAAATGAGTCGAGAGGACCCCGTATGCAGGCTTTGATCTTAGAACAGCAGGACGGCAAAACGCTTGCCTCAGTGCAGGCGGTAGAAGAGAGTCGCCTGCCGGAAGGCGAAGTAACCGTCGACATCGACTGGTCCAGTTTAAATTATAAAGATGCGCTGGCGATTACCGGGAAGGGTAAAATCATCCGAAATTTCCCTATGGTGCCGGGTATTGATTTCGCTGGCCGGGTACATACCAGCGAGGATCCGCGCTTCCATCCGGGCCAGCAGGTCCTGCTCACCGGCTGGGGCGTAGGTGAAAATCACTGGGGCGGGCTGGCCACGCAGGCGCGCGTGAAGGGCGACTGGCTGGTGCCGATGCCGAAAGGCATGGATGGCCGCAAGGCGATGATCGTCGGCACGGCAGGCTTTACCGCGATGCTGTGCGTGATGGCGCTGGAAGACGCAGGCATCCGCCCTGAATCGGGGGAAGTTGTCGTCACCGGTGCCAGCGGGGGCGTGGGCAGCACGGCAGTGACGCTACTGCACAAGCTGGGCTATCAGGTTGCGGCGGTTTCCGGTCGGGAAAGTACCCACGATTACCTGCGCCAGCTCGGTGCAAATCGCATTCTCAGCCGTGACGAATTCGCCGAAACCCGTCCACTGGAAAAACAGGTCTGGCCAGGCGCGGTGGATACCGTCGGTGATAAAGTGCTGGCAAAAGTCCTGGCGCAGATGAACTACGGCGGCTGCGTGGCCGCCTGCGGGCTGGCGGGCGGATTTGCCCTGCCAACCACCGTGATGCCATTCATTCTGCGTAACGTCCGCCTGCAGGGCGTGGATTCCGTGATGACACCTGCGGCTCGTCGTACTGAGGCATGGGAACGTCTGGTGCGCGATTTGCCGGAATCTTTCTACACCCAGAGCGCCACGGAGATTACGCTCAGCCAGGCACCGGACTATGCCAGTAAGATCATGGATAACCAGTTCCACGGTCGCGCGCTGGTGAAAATCGCCTAATCTTCAAATTTTCGTGACATATTCGCGCGAATCACTCTCCTCCGTCATGCTTAGGAAAACGCATGACGGAGGATGCCATGAAAAACCGAAAACTGACGGAAGCCGACGTAACGTCCGAGTCTGTCTTTATGTTACAGCGCCGCCAGATCCTGAAAATGCTTGGCATCAGCGCCACCGCGCTCTCGCTCTCGCCTTCGGCTCACGCTGACCTGCTCGACTGGTTTAAAGGCAACGATCGGCCGAAGGCCCCTTCCGGCGCCCCGCTCACCTTTACGAAACCCGCCCAATGGCAGAACAAACTGACGCTTACGCCAGAAGATAAAGTGACGGGCTATAACAACTTCTACGAATTTGGCCTCGACAAGGCCGATCCTGCGGCCAACGCCGGTAGTCTCAAAACCGATCCGTGGACGCTGAAAATCGACGGCGAAGTGGCAAAACCCCTGACGCTGGACCACCACGATCTGACCACCCGTTTCCCGCTCGAAGAGCGTATCTACCGCATGCGCTGCGTGGAAGCCTGGTCGATGGTGGTGCCCTGGATCGGCTTCCCGCTGCATAAATTGCTGGCGATGGTGGAGCCCACCAGCAACGCAAAATATGTCGCTTTCCAGACGCGGTATGCGCCGGACGAGATGCCGGGCCAGAAAGACCGGTTCATTGGCGGCGGGCTGGAGTATCCCTACGTTGAAGGGTTACGCCTTGACGAAGCCATGCACCCTCTTACGCTGCTGACCGTCGGCGTTTACGGCAAGGCGCTTCCGCCGCAGAACGGCGCGCCCATCCGTTTGACCGTGCCGTGGAAATACGGTTTCAAAGGAATTAAGTCTATCGTCAGCATTAAGCTCACCCGCGAGCGTCCGCCAACCACCTGGAATCTGGCGGCTCCGGACGAATACGGTTTCTTCGCCAACGTGAATCCGCACGTGGATCATCCGCGCTGGTCGCAGGCGACCGAGCGTTTTATCGGTTCCGGCGGCGCGCTGGACGTAAAGCGCCAGCCAACGCTGCTGTTTAACGGTTATGCGGATGAAGTGGCCTCGCTGTACCGTGGCCTCAATTTACGGGAGAACTTCTGAGTGCGTTTAACGGCAAAACAGATTACCTGGCTGAAAGTGCTGCTGCATTTAGCCGGATTACTCCCTTTTATCTGGCTGTTCTGGGCCGCCAGCCAGGGGCTTTTTAGCGCCGATCCGGCCAAGGATATCCAGCATTTTACCGGTCGGATGGCTCTGAAATTTTTACTGGCCACCTTGCTCGTCTCGCCGCTGGCGCGCTACGCTAAACAGCCACTATTGATACGCACCCGTCGGCTTTTGGGGCTATGGTGTTTTGCCTGGGCCACGCTGCATCTGACCAGCTATGCCCTGCTGGAACTGGGAATTAACAATCTGACACTGCTTGGCCGCGAACTGGTGACGCGCCCTTATCTGACGCTGGGTATTGTGAGCTGGGTGATTTTACTGGCGTTAGCGCTGACATCCACGCAATATGCGCAGCGAAAGCTGGGCCGTCGCTGGCAGTTGCTGCATAACTTCGTCTATCTTGTCGCGATCCTCGCACCCATTCATTATCTGTGGTCGGTGAAGATCCTCTCTCCGCAGCCGGTCCTTTACGCGCTGGCGGCCGTGGCGCTTTTAGCATGGCGTTACAAGAAGTTCCGCCAGTGGTTGCGATAGTTCGCGAAACTGTGCGTTTTCCCGCAGATTGCCTCTCAACCGCAAATCTTTTTTGGATTGCGGTTGATAATCTTCCCTGATAAGACCAGTATTTAGCTGCCAAATGCTACGAAATCGTTATAATGTGCGACCTTGGTTCGCCTGACAGTGGTTTTTGGCCTCTGAAAAGGTGACATTTGCGCTTCGACGGTATATTTTGTTTTTTACCCGAAAATCGCAGGAGATAGCGGCATAATGACTGATAAGTTCCAGATCTTAGTTTTGAACGGACCGAACCTGAACATGCTCGGCACCCGTGAGCCGGAGAAGTACGGCACGCTGACATTAAGCGAAATTGTTAACCGTTTGAGCACGGAAGCAGCGTCGCTGAATGTGGATTTGGATCATTTTCAGTCAAACGCGGAGTACGCAATCATCGACCGTATTCATCAGGCTAAAGACAATGTGGACTATATCCTGATCAATCCGGCCGCGTTTACGCACACCAGTGTTGCTATCCGCGACGCACTGCTTGCGGTGAGTATCCCGTTTATCGAGATCCACCTGAGTAACGTGCACGCCCGAGAGCCGTTCCGTCACCACTCGTATCTGTCGGATATCGCTGCTGGCGTTATCTGTGGACTGGGCGCAGACGGCTATTCATACGCTTTACAGACAGCGGTAAAACGCTTGTCACAATCACACTAAACAAGAGTACGGAACCCACTCATGGATATTCGTAAGATTAAAAAACTGATCGAGCTGGTTGAAGAATCAGGCATCTCCGAACTGGAAATTTCTGAAGGCGAAGAGTCTGTACGCATCAGCCGTGCAGCCCCAGCCGCTAGCTTCCCGGTAATGCAGCAAGCTTACGCTGCGCCAGTGCAGCAGCCTGCGCTCTCCGCAGCCGTTGCACCAGCAGCAGCTGAAGCCGCACCTGCCGCTGCAGCAGAAATCAGTGGTCACATCGTACGTTCCCCAATGGTTGGTACTTTCTACCGCACCCCGAGCCCGGACGCGAAGGCGTTCATCGAAGTGGGTCAGAAAGTCAACGTAGGCGATACCCTGTGCATCGTTGAAGCGATGAAAATGATGAACCAGATCGAAGCAGACAAATCAGGTACTGTGAAAGCGATTCTGGTCGAAAGTGGTCAGCCGGTTGAATTTGACGAGCCGCTGGTCGTCATCGAGTAACGAGGCGTACATGCTGGATAAAATTGTTATCGCCAACCGCGGCGAGATCGCACTGCGTATTCTTCGTGCCTGTAAAGAACTGGGCATCAAGACTGTCGCTGTGCACTCAAGCGCGGATCGCGATTTAAAACACGTATTGCTGGCGGATGAGACGGTCTGTATTGGCCCGGCTCCGTCCGTAAAAAGCTATCTGAACATCCCGGCTATCATCAGCGCCGCTGAAATCACCGGCGCGGTGGCAATTCATCCGGGTTACGGCTTCCTCTCTGAGAACGCCAACTTTGCTGAGCAGGTTGAACGCTCTGGCTTTATCTTCATCGGCCCGAAAGCCGACACCATCCGCCTGATGGGCGACAAAGTGTCGGCGATCACCGCGATGAAAAAAGCCGGTGTACCAACCGTACCAGGCTCTGACGGCCCTCTGACCGACGACATGGATGCTAACCGTGCTCATGCTAAACGCATTGGCTACCCGGTTATCATCAAGGCGTCCGGCGGCGGCGGCGGTCGCGGTATGCGCGTTGTGCGCAGCGATGCTGAACTGGCACAGTCCATCTCCATGACCAAAGCAGAAGCGAAAGCCGCTTTCAGCAATGACATGGTGTACATGGAAAAATACCTGGAAAACCCACGCCACATCGAAATTCAGGTGCTGGCTGACGGTCAGGGTAACGCAATCTATCTGGCAGAACGTGACTGCTCCATGCAGCGTCGTCACCAGAAAGTAGTCGAAGAAGCACCAGCGCCGGGCATTACTCCGGAACTGCGTCGCTACATCGGCGAGCGTTGCGCTAAAGCGTGTGTCGATATCGGCTATCGTGGAGCGGGTACCTTTGAGTTCCTGTTCGAAAACGGCGAGTTCTACTTCATTGAGATGAACACCCGTATTCAGGTTGAACATCCGGTTACCGAAATGATCACCGGGGTTGACCTGATTAAAGAGCAGCTGCGTATCGCAGCCGGTCAGCCGCTGTCCATCAAGCAGGAAGAAGTTGTGGTGAAAGGCCATGCGGTAGAATGCCGTATCAACGCCGAAGACCCGAACACCTTCCTGCCAAGCCCGGGTAAAATCACGCGTTTCCACGCGCCGGGTGGCTTTGGCGTGCGCTGGGAGTCTCATATCTACGCCGGTTACACCGTACCGCCGTACTATGACTCAATGATCGGCAAGCTCATCTGCTACGGCGAAAACCGTGACGTGGCGATTGCCCGCATGAAGAACGCCCTGCAGGAACTGATCATCGACGGAATCAAAACCAACGTTGATCTGCAGATGCGCATCATGAGCGACGAGCACTTCCAGAATGGTGGAACCAACATCCACTATCTGGAGAAAAAACTCGGTCTGAACGAGAAGTAAGAGACCTGTGTTGTGAAAAGGCCGGATTATCCGGCCTTTTTTATTTCTGGGGCCTGGAAAGCCTCATCATGTACAATCCCCGCTTTCTTCATCCACAAGGGACAAAAAATGGACAAACGTTTTGTTCAGGCCCATAAAGAAGCGCGCTGGGCGCTGTGGCTGACCCTTTTCTATCTTGCTGCATGGTTAGTAACCGCTTACTTACCAGACTCTGCTATTGGCATCACCGGCCTGCCGCACTGGTTCGAATTGGCCTGCCTGCTGGTTCCGCTGGTGTTTATCCTGCTGTGCTGGGCAATGGTGAAATTTATCTACCGGGATATTCCGCTGGAGGACGATGATGCAGCTTGAAGTCATTCTGCCGCTTGTCGCTTACCTGCTGGTCGTATTTGGATTGTCCATTTACGCCATGCGCAAAAGAACGACCGGTGCCTTTCTGAACGAGTATTTCCTCGGCAGCCGTTCGATGGGCGGCGTTGTGCTGGCAATGACGCTGACCGCGACCTATATCAGCGCCAGCTCGTTTATTGGCGGCCCCGGTGCGGCCTACAAATACGGGTTAGGCTGGGTTTTGCTGGCGATGATCCAGCTGCCTGCCGTCTGGCTCTCGTTGGGCATACTGGGTAAAAAATTTGCCATTCTGGCGCGCCGTTACAATGCCGTGACGCTCAACGATATGCTCTTTGCCCGTTACCAGAGCCGCTTGCTGGTGTGGCTGGCGAGCTTGAGCCTGCTGGTGGCGTTTATCGGTGCGATGACCGTACAGTTTATCGGCGGTGCACGCCTGCTGGAAACGGCGGCCGGCATCCCTTACGAGACAGGCCTCATCATCTTCGGGGTAAGCATCGCGCTCTATACTGCGTTTGGCGGATTCCGCGCCAGCGTGCTGAACGATACGCTGCAGGGAATGGTGATGCTCATCGGTACGATCGTTCTGCTGGTGGGGATTGTCCATGCGGCGGGTGGACTCACTCACGCGGTGGAAACCCTGGAAGCGATTGACCCGAAACTGGTCTCGCCGCAGGGCGCAGATGATATCCTCTCTCCGACCTTTATGACCTCATTCTGGGTGTTAGTCTGCTTCGGAGTAATTGGTCTGCCGCATACCGCCGTGCGCTGTATCTCCTATAAAGACAGCAAAGCCGTTCACAAGGGCATCATCATCGGGACGATTGTGGTCGCTGTCCTGATGTTTGGTATGCATCTGGCGGGGGCATTAGGGCGCGCGGTAATCCCCGATCTTACCGTGCCGGATCTGGTTATCCCGACGCTGATGGTCAAAGTGCTGCCCCCCTTTGCCGCCGGGATTTTCCTCGCCGCACCAATGGCCGCCATTATGTCGACCATCAACGCTCAGTTACTGCAAAGTTCCGCTACGATCATTAAAGATCTCTATCTGAACCTGCGCCCTGAGCAGGTTGAAAATGAACGTCGCCTGAAGCATATGTCGGCGGTGATTACGCTGGTGCTAGGCGCGTTGCTGCTGTTAGCCGCATGGCGCCCGCCGGAGATGATCATCTGGCTGAACCTGCTGGCATTTGGTGGGCTTGAGGCGGTATTCCTGTGGCCGCTGGTGTTAGGGCTCTACTGGGAACGCGCAAATGCTGCCGGTGCGCTGAGCGCGATGATTGTTGGCGGCGTGCTGTACGCCGTCCTCGCAACGTTTAAGATCCAGTACCTGGGCTTCCATCCGATTGTGCCTTCGTTACTGCTAAGTTTACTGGCGTTTGTGGTGGGGAACCGTTTCGGTCAGCCCGTCCCACAGCCCGCTATGATTTCTACTGATAAATAAAGAGTTTTGCCATGCCGTGGATCCAACTAAAACTGAATACAACCGGCGCGAACGCCGAAGAGCTGAGCGATGCGCTGATGGAGGCCGGCTCGGTCTCTATCACCTTCCAGGACACGCATGACACGCCGGTCTTTGAACCGCTGCCGGGCGAAACCCGCCTGTGGGGCGATACCGACGTGATTGGCCTGTTCGATGCTGAAACCGACATGAAAGAGGTCGTCGCGATTCTGGAAAACCACCCTCTGCTGGGCGCGGGCTTTGCGCACAAAATCGAACAGCTGGAAGACAAAGACTGGGAACGCGAATGGATGGATAACTTCCACCCGATGCAGTTCGGCAAGCGTCTGTGGATCTGCCCAAGCTGGCGCGAGGTTCCTGATGAAAACGCGGTTAACGTCATGCTCGATCCGGGTCTGGCGTTTGGTACCGGCACCCATCCAACGACCTCCCTGTGCCTGCAGTGGCTGGATGGTCTCGATCTGGATGGTAAGACGGTGATCGACTTCGGCTGTGGATCCGGGATCCTTGCGATTGCCGCCCTGAAACTGGGCGCGGCAAAAGCTATCGGGATCGATATCGATCCGCAGGCCATTCAGGCCAGTCGCGACAACGCCGAGCGCAACGGCGTTTCCGATCGACTGGAGCTGTATCTGCCGGATGCGCAGCCAGAAGCCATGAAAGCCGATGTGGTGGTTGCAAACATTCTGGCGGGCCCATTGCGCGAGCTGGCTCCGTTAATCAGCGTGCTGCCCGTTGAGGGCGGTCTGCTGGGACTTTCGGGTATCCTGGCAAGCCAGGCAGACAGCGTGTGTGAAGCCTACGCCGATCTTTTCGCTCTCGACCCGGTGGTGGAGAAAGAAGAGTGGTGCCGTATTACCGGTCGTAAAAAATAAGCATTTGGCGTGGTCCTCTGACCACGCCCCTCTTCTTCTGATAATCCTCTCTCCCTCTGCCATTCTTCGGTAAAATAACCCCGCAAATCATGTTGATTTGTATTAAAAAATTCACCGGAAGAATATGATGAAACACATTACAGGCAAGGCAGCGCTGTTTGCGCTGAGCATGGTTTCGGCTTCAGCATTCGCATCACACTGGGGCTATGAAGGGGAAGGTTCACCGGAACACTGGGGTGAACTGGACGAGGCCTACAAGACCTGCCAGAGCGGGATGAACCAGTCTCCGATAAATATTGATTCGACCGCTAACGCCCATCTCTCCCCGCTGCAAACACACTACATTGATGGTCCTGTAACGCTGACCAATAATGGCCATACCATTCAGGCTAGCGAACAGGCTGACACCCGTGACACCATCACTCTGGACAAGCAAACCTGGACGCTCCAGCAGTTCCACTTCCATGCACCAAGCGAAAACACCGTGCACGGCAAGAAGTACGCGATGGAGATGCATCTGGTACATAAAAACAGCGCGGGTGAGCTGACCGTGGTAGCCGTCATGTTTGATAAAGGGGCTGCGAATCCGGAGCTGGATAAGCTGTGGAGCGTGATGCCGCAGCAGGCTGAACAGAACGTCTCCATTGAGAAGGATCTCAACCTGAACAAGCTGCTGCCGAAGGTGAAAACCTACTGGCGCTTTAGCGGATCTCTGACCACGCCACCGTGTTCTGAAGGGGTCACCTGGATCGTGCTCAAACAGCCGTTAACCGTCTCAGCAGAACAGCTTGAGAAATTTACCCATACCATGCATCACGATAATAACCGCCCGGTACAGTCTCTGCATGGGCGCGTTGTGGTCGAATAACGCCCATTCTGAGGCTTAATATCATGTTCTAAAATGCGACGCAGATCGCAAAGAAGAGGGAAAATCTGCTGCTAAAAACAGCAGATTATCCCGTTCAGGTAGGCCATTTATTCAGAAATGATGAGAAGTTACGGGAAATTGTAAGCGCTCATAAAATAGCCATTCCTGTCTAACACAATGATTTAAATAGTGAATAATTCTTAACGAAAAGATTGAGCGGCGATTCCTTGATCTACAACAGTGGATTGTTCAAAGTTTGGCCTTTCATCTCGTGCAAAAAATGCGTAATATACGCCGCCTTGCAGTCACAGTATGGTCATTTCTTAACTCATGCGCATCGGACACCACCAGCTTAGAAATCGCCTGATCGCAGCCCCTATGGCAGGTATTACCGACCGGCCGTTCAGGACGCTGTGCTATGAGATGGGAGCCGGTTTAACCGTATCCGAGATGATGTCGTCTAACCCGCAGGTTTGGGAAAGCGATAAATCCCGCCTTCGGATGGTGCACATTGATGAACCCGGTATTCGCACCGTGCAAATTGCCGGAAGCGTGCCTGAAGAGATGGCAGATGCCGCGCGTATCAACGTGGAAAGTGGTGCCCAGATTATTGATATCAATATGGGGTGCCCGGCCAAAAAAGTGAATCGCAAGCTTGCAGGTTCAGCCCTTCTGCAATACCCCGACCAGGTGAAAGCTATCCTGACGGCGGTTGTCAGCGCAGTGGACGTTCCTGTTACGTTAAAGATTCGCACGGGTTGGTCGCCGGAACACCGTAACTGTGTAGAGATTGCCCAACTGGCCGAAGACTGTGGCATTCAGGCCCTGACCATTCATGGACGCACGCGCGCCTGTTTGTTCAACGGTGAAGCTGAATACGACAGCATTCGGGCAGTTAAGCAGAAAGTTTCCATTCCGATTATCGCGAATGGCGACATAACTGACCCGCTTAAAGCCAGAGCGGTGCTCGACTATACGGGAGCTGATGCTCTGATGATAGGACGTGCCGCTCAGGGAAGACCCTGGATCTTTCGGGAAATCCAGCATTATCTGGACACTGGAGAGCTGCTTGCTCCCCTGCCTCTGGCAGAGGTTAAGCGCTTGCTTTGTTCGCATGTTCGGGAACTGCATGACCACTACGGTCAGGCGAAAGGGTACCGAATTGCGCGTAAACACGTTTCCTGGTATCTCCAGGAGCACGCTCCAGATGACCAGTTTCGGCGCACATTCAACGCCATTGAGGATGCCAGCGAACAGCTGGAGGCGTTGGAGGCATACTTCGAAAATCTTGCGTAATGAAATAAAGAGCTGACAGAACTATGTTCGAACAACGCGTAAATTCTGACGTACTGACCGTTTCTACCGTTAACTCTCAGGATCAGGTAACTCAAAAGCCCCTGCGTGACTCGGTTAAACAGGCACTGAAGAACTATTTTGCTCAACTGAACGGTCAGGATGTTAATGACCTGTATGAGCTGGTACTGGCTGAAGTTGAACAGCCACTGTTGGACATGGTGATGCAATACACCCGCGGTAACCAAACCCGCGCTGCGCTGATGATGGGTATCAACCGTGGTACTCTGCGTAAGAAACTGAAAAAATACGGCATGAACTGATACTAATCAGTTAAATGCTTGTTTAAAAAGGCGCTCTTCGGCATGGGGAAGCGCCTTTTTTATTCCCTGCTTCACTCCGTCAACGCTTTGTAAACCTTCACTTATCCCGCTTTAAAACCGCCGCTTTTGGTGTATATTTCCCCCACTTTACTGGCGCTCTTCTCGCGGAATGACACAATGATTCGTAAATACTGGTGGCTGGTTGTTTTTGCAATCTCCGTTTTGATTTTCGATGCACTTCTGATGCAGTGGATTGAACTGATGAGCACTGAAACCGATAAGTGTCGCAATATGAACTCCGTGAATCCCCTGAAACTCGTAAACTGTTCAGAGCTCGACTAGCCGCCTGATTGCGCAAACTCCCCGTGATTACCCACTAAAAACGGGGATTTAAATCCCTTTGAGCCATTACCCGACGGTGATAATGTCTCGCCCTTCTCAACCGCTCTAGCGTAACCCCACACTCGAGTAGAACCGTCCATGCTGGTCAGCCAATACAACCATATCCTTGTTGTCCTCTCCTTTGTTGTTGCCATCCTTGCCGCGTATACCGCACTGAATATGGCGGCACGTGTCGCCGGGAGTGAGGGTGTCGCTGCCCGCGTCTGGCTGGCTGGCGGCGGTATTGCAATGGGCATCGGCGTGTGGGCCATGCATTTTATCGGCATGCTGGCGATGGATCTCTCCATGAGCATGAGCTACAACGCCAGCCTGACGGCGTTATCCATGGTCATCGCCGTCGGATCGTCACTGTTCGCGCTCTGGCTCGTGAGCTGCGATCGGCTACGCTTGCGCCGTCTGCTGCCCGGTGCGCTGGTGATGGGAAGCGGTATTGTTGCCATGCATTACACCGGCATGGCCGCGCTGGAAGTGATGCCCGGGATAATCTGGGACAAGGTCTGGGTGGCCATTTCGGTCGCCATTGCGCTTGCCGCTTCACTCACGGCATTATGGCTGACCTTCCGCCTGCGTCACGACGCCGCGCAGGTCGTGCTGATGCGCACGGGTGCCGCCATCACCATGGGCATAGCCATTGCCGGGATGCACTACGCCGGGATGAAAGCCGCACAGTTTCCGATGTCCACAATGGTTCACCATGAGGGTATTAACGGGAGCTGGCTGGCGGTGCTGGTGAGCGTTGTCGCGCTCTCTATTCTTGGGATTACCCTGTTGGTATCAATGCTGGACGCCCGCCTTCAGGCGCGTACCGCCCTTCTGGCCTCGTCCCTTGCAGAAGCTAACCGGGAACTCGCACAGCTGGCCCTGCACGATACCCTGACGCGGCTGCCCAACCGTATCCTGCTGGAAGACCGACTCGATCAGGCCATCAGCAAAGCCGATCGCGAGGGGACCCATTTTGCCCTGATGTTCATGGATCTCGACGGCTTTAAAGCCATCAATGACGCTTACGGCCATGATGTCGGTGACAAGCTGCTGATTGCCGTAACGGAGCGCCTGCTGCATCTCCTGAAGGGCCAGTTCACCCTGGCACGTATCGGCGGTGATGAGTTTGTTCTGCTGGCTGAGGGGGAAGGCCCGGACGATGCGGCATCGCTGGCGAATTCGCTGGTGCGCGCGATCGATAGCCCGTTCAACCTCGACCACTATGAACTGATGGTCACCCTCAGCATTGGGATCGCGCTGTATCCTCACGACGGCAAAACCGAACGTGAGCTCATGTTTAACGCCGATGCGGCGATGTACCATACCAAGCATATGGGCCGGAACGGTTACCACTTTTTCCAGCCCTCGATGAATACGCTGGCGCAGACCCACCTTCAGTTAATGAACGATCTGTGGATGGCGATCGATCGCAATGAACTCCACCTGCTGTATCAGCCAAAATTTCACGCCCCCGCCGGCCCTCTCCTTGGATTTGAGGCGTTATTGCGCTGGCAGCATCCTAAGCAGGGGTTACTGACCCCGGACCTTTTCCTGCCGCTGGCGGAGAAAACGGGGCTGATTATCCCTATCGGCAACTGGGTAATTAATGAAGCCTGTCGCCAGCTGCGTGAATGGCATCTTCAGGGACATCAAAGCTGGTCAATGGCGGTAAACCTGTCGACGCTGCAGTTTGAACAGCCTTCGCTGGTCAACACGGTTCTCAACTGCCTGGCACTTCATCATGTGCCACCAGAAATGTTGATCCTGGAGGTGACGGAAACGACGGCCATGAGCAACCCGGATGAAAGTGTACGGGTGCTGACAGAGCTGACGGAAGCGGGCGTCAAGGCCTCCATTGATGATTTTGGCACCGGCTATTCAAGCCTGCTGTACCTCAAGCGCTTACCCGCCTGTGAATTGAAAATCGACAGGGCGTTCGTGAAAGAGCTCAGCGGAGAAAGCGAGGATGCCACCATTGTCTCCGCGATTGTGGCCCTCGCCAAAACACTCAATCTGAAAGTCGTGGCTGAAGGCGTAGAAACCGAAGCACAGCAGGCCTTTTTGACCGAGTTGGGCTGCAACACCCTTCAGGGTTATCTGTTAGGTAAACCCGTCAGCGCGCAAACCATAGAGGCGCTTTGTGCACGAGGGGAGATGCTACCTGGTGCAGGGCTGTAAGCATCATCATGAGGCGATACGCGAATGACAGGGAGTGTCGCCAGAATGCTATCGACCAGGGCGGGCGCCTGCTGATAAAGATTGAAACTTTCGTTATTCATTAACCAGTTTTTAATTATTCCGCTAAAAAAGCCGTGGAATACGATCAAGGTCAGATCAACATTTACCTTTGGCGAAATGATGTTACGTGAAATACAGGCCTCCAGCGAGGCACGCAGCGTGTCATAATTGAATCCAATCCGTTTTCTGATGTCTCTCTCTGAAATCATGTCACTGCTAAATTCACATTTATGATACAAAATTTGTAAAAGTGCGCATTGTCGAGGCTCACGCGCAATATACTGCAACGCAGTAATAAATTGCTCACGAAGTATTAACAATGGATCATCACCTTCGGAAAGGGAAAGCCTGTCGCGAATAATGTCGCGAAGCGGTAATTGCTGTTCCCAGATGGCATTAAATATTTCAGCTTTACTGGTGAAGTGCCAATAGATTGCACCGCGCGTCACATTTGCAGCATCCGCGATGTCCGTCAGCGTCGTGTTGGCTACGCCACGCGTCGCAAACTGCCCGATAGCCGCCTCAATCAACTGCTGCCGGGTTTGTTGAGCTTCTTCTTTCTTTTTCCGCGCCATAGACAACGACTCGCTACTCACAAAGTTTATTCGTAACACAGGTCAGGAGAAAGAAAGTATTCACCAATTCCCGTTTTAGTTTTGCACAAAAAAAGTCAATCCTCTTAATTTATAGTTTAGCTAAATACATATTTAAGTTTAAATTCATGCCATGAATAAATGAGGCACATTAAGCGCTATTTAACTGATTAGCTTGCCGGAAGAAGACAGAGAAATAAACCGAGTCTGATTCTGATTTTTCTGCTCAGACCTTGCCATTCGCACTTATAAATTAAAAAACATTAAATACCCTCATTATTATACGCAGCTACATTTTATTTTTTTATCCCGCTGCCCCTGCTACCGATTCACGCTAAATATCGGTTACCGGGTATTTAAAGGAACAGTAATGACGAATCATTTCAGACGCTTACCCTTAGCCGGTTTCATTGTCTGCGCTGTGCTGCTCTCAGGATGCGATGGCCAGGAAAACCAACAACAACATCCGCAGGCTCCCCAGGTCACTGTGCATATTGTGAAAACCGCACCGCTGGCTGTCACCACTGAACTCCCGGGCAGAACAGATGCGTTCCGCGTTGCAGAGGTTCGTCCGCAGGTTAGCGGTATTATCCTGCGTCGCAACTTCACGGAGGGCAGCGATGTAAAAGCTGGAGATTCGCTTTACCAGATTGATCCTGCAACCTATCAGGCGGCTTACGACAACGCCAAAGGCGAGCTGGCGAAGGCCCAGGCGGCGGCCAATATTGCTCATCTGACGGTGAAACGTTATCTCCCACTGGTCGGTACACAGTATGTCAGCAAGCAGGAGTATGACCAGGCCGTGGCCACGGCCCAGCAGGCAGACGCCAGCGTCGTCGCCGCCAAAGCGGGCGTTGAAAGCGCGCGCATCAACCTTGCCTATACCAAAGTGACATCGCCCGTTGATGGTCGCATCGGTAAATCCAGCGTAACGGAAGGGGCGCTGGTCACCAACGGGCAGGCAGCGGCGCTGGCAACGGTTCAGCAGCTTGATCCGATGTATGTCGATGTCACCCAGTCCAGTAATGATTTTTTGCGCCTGAAGCAGACGAGCCTGCAAAAAGGCGATACCGCCAGCAGCGTTGAGCTACTGATGGAGAACGGGCAGCCCTATCCGCTGAAGGGCACATTGCAGTTCTCAGACGTCACGGTGGATCAAAGTACCGGCTCAATTACCCTGCGCGCCATTTTCCCGAATCCTCAACATTTGCTGTTACCGGGTATGTTCGTTCGCGCCCGGATTGATGAAGGTACGCAGCCGAATGCGATTCTGGTTCCCCAGCAAGGCGTGACTCGTACGCCGCGAGGCGATGCCACCGTGATGGTGGTGAACGATAAAAATCAGGTTGAGTCTCGCACCGTCGTTGCGCCTCAGGCGATTGGCGACCGCTGGCTGGTGACGGAAGGGCTGAAAAACGGTGACCGCGTGATTGTCAGCGGGCTACAAAAGGTCAGACCGGGCGTAACCGTCGTCGCCACGCCTGATACCACCACCGCTCCAGCCAGTTAAGGGACGACGACATGGCTAATTTCTTTATTCAGAGACCGGTTTTCGCCTGGGTACTTGCCATCATTTTGATGATTGCTGGTGGGCTGGCCATTCTCAAACTTCCCGTCGCACAGTATCCGACCATTGCGCCTCCCGCCGTGGCGATATCCGCGACCTACCCGGGAGCAGATGCTCAAACGGTGCAGGATACCGTGACCCAGGTTATCGAACAGAACATGAACGGTATCGATAACCTGATGTATATGTCCTCCACCAGCGATTCAGCGGGTAACGTCACCATCACCCTGACCTTCGAGTCCGGAACCGATCCGGACATCGCCCAGGTGCAGGTGCAGAACAAGCTACAGCTCGCCATGCCGCTGCTGCCGCAAGAGGTGCAGCAGCAAGGGATTGGCGTTGAGAAGTCCAGCAGTAGCTTCCTGCTGGTCGCCGGTTTTGTTTCAGACAACAAAAACCTCACGCAGAATGACATCTCCGACTATGTTGCCTCGAACGTCAAAGATGCCATCAGCCGAACGTCTGGTGTCGGTGACGTGCAGCTGTTCGGTGCCCAGTATGCGATGCGTATCTGGCTCGACAGCAATGCGATGAACAAATACCAGCTGACGCCGCTGGATATTATCAACCAGCTGAAAACGCAGAACGACCAGATAGCGGCAGGCCAGTTGGGCGGGACGCCATCCATCCCAGGACAGCAGCTGAATGCCTCGATCATCGCGCAAACCCGCCTGAAATCACCGGAAGAGTTTGGCCGCGTGACGCTCAAGGTGAACCAGGACGGCTCGATGGTGCATCTGAAGGATGTGGCTCGCATTGAGCTGGGTGGCGAAAACTACAACATGGTGACAAAAATCAACGGGCAGGCGGCAACCGGCCTGGGGATTAAGCTGGCAACAGGGGCAAATGCGCTGGATACAGCGGCAGCCATCAAGAGCAAGCTGGCACAACTGCAGCCGTTCTTCCCGCAGGGGCTAAAAGTCGTCTACCCCTATGACACCACACCGTTTGTGAAAATCTCCATCCACGAAGTGGTGAAGACCCTGTTTGAAGCGATTATTCTCGTCTTCCTGGTTATGTACCTGTTCCTTCAAAACCTGCGGGCAACGCTCATCCCGACTATCGCGGTTCCGGTCGTTCTGCTGGGTACCTTCGCGGTTCTGGCGGCGTTCGGTTTCTCCATCAATACCCTGACAATGTTCGGCATGGTGCTGGCGATAGGTCTGCTGGTTGATGACGCTATCGTGGTCGTTGAGAACGTTGAACGCGTCATGGTCGAGGACAAGCTGCCGCCGAAAGAGGCTACGCAGAAATCGATGGGACAGATCCAGGGGGCACTGGTGGGGATCGCCATGGTGCTCTCGGCGGTCTTTATCCCGATGGCCTTCTTTGGCGGCTCGACGGGGGCGATCTATCGCCAGTTCTCGCTAACTATCGTTTCCGCTATGGCATTGTCAGTACTGGTTGCGCTAATCCTGACGCCAGCGCTCTGTGCAACGTTGCTTAAGCCTGTTTCAGCCGATCATCATGAGAAAAAAGGGGGTTTCTTCGGCTGGTTTAATGCGCTCTTTGATAAGAGCGTTGAGCACTACAGTAACAGCGTGAGCGGTATCTTGCGCAAGACCGGACGCTATCTGTTGGTGTACGTCATTATTGTCGGTGGAATGGCGGTGCTCTTCCTGCGCTTACCGACCTCCTTCCTCCCCGAAGAGGATCAGGGGGTGTTTATGACAATGGTTCAACTCCCCGCAGGTGCAACCCAGACGCGTACTCAGCAGGTTCTCGACCAGGTTCAGGACTACTACCTGAACAAAGAGAAAGCAAATGTTGAATCCGTCTTTACTGTAAACGGCTTTAGCTTTAGCGGCCAGGGTCAGAACTCCGGTATTGCCTTCATCAGCCTGAAGCCCTGGGAAGAGCGTCCTGGGGCGGAAAATGGCGTTGAAGCCATTGTGGGTCGCGCGACAAAAGCTTTCAGTCAGATTAAAGACGGCCTTGTATTCCCGTTTAACCTGCCCGCTATTATTGAGTTAGGTACCGCAACGGGCTTCGACTTTGAACTTATCGATCAGGCAAACCTGGGGCATACCCAGCTGACGCAGGCGCGTAACCAGCTGCTCGGCATGGTGAAAGAGCACCCTGATCTGCTGGTGCGCGTGCGTCCAAACGGTCTTGAAGATACGCCTCAGTTCAAACTGGATGTCGATCAGGAGAAAGCACAGGCGCTGGGCGTCAGTCTTTCTGACGTCAACCAGACGATTTCGACGGCCTTAGGGGGCACCTATGTGAATGACTTTATCGATCATGGCCGCGTGAAAAAAGTCTATGTACAGGCCGACGCGAAATTCCGTATGTTGCCAGGGGATATTAACAACCTTTATGTGCGCAGCGCGAACGGGGAAATGGTGCCGTTCTCAGCCTTTAGCAACGCTCACTGGGTTTATGGTTCACCTCGTCTGGAGCGCTACAACGGAATGCCTTCGATGGAGATCCTCGGCGAATCAGCCCCGGGTAAAAGTACCGGTGAGGCCATGGCTATGATGGAAAGCCTCGCGGCAAAATTGCCTTCCGGCATCGGTTATGACTGGACGGGAATGTCTTACCAGGAGCGACTTTCAGGTAATCAGGCGCCTGCACTGTACGCCATTTCACTGATCGTGGTGTTCCTGTGTCTGGCAGCGCTGTATGAAAGCTGGTCCATTCCGTTCTCCGTTATGCTGGTTGTGCCGTTGGGGGTCATCGGGGCCCTTCTCGCAGCCTCGCTGCGCGGGTTAAACAATGACGTCTATTTCCAGGTCGGCCTGCTGACCACAATTGGTCTGTCGGCGAAAAACGCCATCCTGATCGTCGAATTTGCTAAAGACCTGATGGAGAAAGAAGGTAAAGGCATCATTGAAGCTACGCTTGAAGCGTCAAGGATGCGCCTTCGACCGATCCTGATGACCTCGCTGGCCTTTATCCTTGGCGTCATGCCGCTGGTGATCAGTACCGGAGCCGGGAGCGGTGCGCAAAACGCCGTCGGTACGGGTGTGATGGGGGGAATGCTTTCCGCAACGCTTCTGGCGATTTTCTTCGTGCCCGTCTTCTTTGTGGTTGTTCGTCGACGCTTTACCCGCCATAAAGATTAACATTTCCCTAAAAAGGCACCTCTGGTGCCTTTTTTATTTTTAACATAAACAATGAATTAGGCATTAAGCAAAAGCCATGTTAAAAATACAGTGATTTGCATTAAGTAAAAACACTCTCTTACCCCTTCATAATGTCTCCATTAATTCGTCCGGAAATCGATTTTTCTCCACGATTTTTACAAACTACATAATTTGAGATTATTCCTCGTGTAACGCGGACTTACCCCGGTGGTAAAATAACCTCCAGTTCGTTAATTGCCCTCCTGGCTTTATAGCGGACGAGAAATAATACTGAGGTAACATCATGAAAAGATTCATTTCCGTTGCACTACTCGCTGCGCTGCTTGCTGGTTGCGCGCACGACTCTCCATGTGTACCGGTTTACGACGACCAGGGCCGACTGGTTCATACCAATACCTGTATGAAAGGCACCACCCAGGACAACTGGGAAACAGCAGGTGCGATCGCTGGCGGCGCTGCCGCAGTGGCGGGCTTGACGCTGGGTATTGTTGCCCTGACGAAGTAACATCAGTTAAGAAAGCGCGGCTCTGGCCGCGCTTTTGCTTTTAATCAGTGCACTATTTTCAAAGAAGTAAAAAAATAGCCCCGTATTTATTCGTACCTTTCATTTCAGCCTGAAGCCAGTCACATCTTTTTCGTACACTTTTTTAAATTACCTGTTCTATTGTGATGATTTTCACACATTAATATTATTGAATATCCTGCCAATATTCACTCTGGAAACTATCTCTTCTTTTTTCTGGCACGACTCAAAACTTTTGCTCCAATTTGTGGCACAGGTTGTAATTTCGCACCGTTTCAGGGCGCTCGTTTTATTTAAGCCTGTCTACACTCAGCATTAAGCGTTCACTCATCTCTTATTTTGCCGAACGCAAAACTGGCATTACGTTTGCTTTATAAACGTTGGCCAAAGCCACAGACAGGTAAAGCGTTTAAAAACGCCTCTATAACGATAAATTTCGCCACACAGGAAGCATTATGAAAAAGACGATGATAGCCAGCCTGGCCGCTGCAGGCATGATGTTTGCCGTAGCCGGTCAAGCCCATGCGGGAACGACACTGGATGCCGTTAAAAAGAAAGGTTTTGTTCAATGTGGTATCAGTGACGGTTTGCCTGGCTTCTCTTATGCCGATGCGAACGGCAAATTTACCGGTATTGATGTAGATGTCTGCCGCGGTGTTGCCGCCGCCGTTTTTGGCGATGACAGCAAGATAAAATATACCCCGCTGACGGCAAAAGAACGCTTTACGGCACTGCAGTCCGGCGAGGTTGACATGCTCTCCCGTAATACCACCTGGACCTCCTCCCGCGACGCGGGTATGGGGATGTCATTTACGGGCGTGACCTATTATGACGGGATCGGCTTCCTGACCCACAATAAAGCAGGCCTGAAAAGCGCCAAAGAGCTGGATGGTGCGACCGTTTGTATTCAGGCGGGCACCGATACCGAGCTGAACGTCGCCGATTATTTCAAAGCAAATAACATGAAATACACGCCAGTGACATTTGACCGCTCGGATGAGTCGGCTAAAGCGCTGGAATCCGGCCGTTGCGACACGCTGGCTTCTGACCAGTCACAGCTGTATGCCTTACGCATTAAGCTGAGCAATCCGGCAGAGTGGATTGTCCTGCCTGAAGTGATCTCCAAAGAACCTCTCGGCCCTGTCGTTCGTCGCGGCGATGAAGACTGGTTCTCTATTGTTCGCTGGACGCTGTTTGCCATGCTGAACGCAGAAGAGATGGGCATCAACTCGAAAAACGTGGATGAGAAAGCGGCTAACCCATCTAACCCGGATATGGCGCACCTGCTGGGTAAAGAAGGCGATTTCGGCAAGGATCTGAAGCTGGATAACAAGTGGGCCTACAACATCATCAAACAGGTGGGCAACTACTCTGAGATCTTTGAACGCAACGTGGGATCGGAAAGCCCGCTGAAGATCAAACGCGGTCAGAACAATCTCTGGAACAACGGCGGTATTCAGTACGCGCCACCAGTACGTTAAGTCATAGCTGTAACGGGCACTGCTCATGCAGTGCCCACTCCAGAGTCATGGTTACTGAGGTTTCTTTATGTCCCATCGCCGCTCAGCCGTAAAAGGATCGCTATCCTTTTCTCATCCCGCGGTCCGCGCCTGGCTATTCCAGATTATTGCTATTGTTGCGGTTGTTCTCATCGCCGTGTATCTCATCCATAACACCATCACCAACCTGAACAATCGCGGCATTACCTCCGGTTTTGCGTTTTTGGATCGCAGCGCGGGCTTTGGCATTGTTCAGCATCTTATTGATTACCAGGAAGGTGACACGTACGGACGCGTATTCGTGGTCGGTTTACTGAATACGCTGTTGGTATCGGCGCTTTGTATCGTCTTCGCGTCGATACTGGGCTTCTTTATTGGCCTGGCACGTCTTTCAGAAAACTGGCTCCTGCGGAAACTGTCGACTGTTTATATCGAGACGTTCCGCAATATCCCCCCGCTGCTGCAGATCTTCTTCTGGTATTTCGCCGTACTGCGTAACCTTCCTGGTCCCCGTCAGGCCGTCGACGCGTTTGAGCTGTTTTTCCTGAGTAACCGTGGGTTGTCCATTCCTTCTCCTCAGCCGGGCGAAGGACTGTATGCTTTCATCGGCGCAATTGTGATAGCGCTTGCCCTCTCCGCTGGGGTATTCCGTTTTAACCGCAAGCATCAGATCAAAACCGGTCAGCTTTGTAGAACCTGGCCCACCGCAGTCATCCTGATCGTTAGCCTGCCGCTAGTGGCACACTGGCTGTTTGGCGCCGCGTTGCACTGGGATGTTCCCCATCTGCGAGGCTTTAACTTCCAGGGGGGAATGGTGTTAATTCCTGAACTGGCGGCCCTGACATTGGCGCTATCGATTTATACCTCAGCCTTTATCGCTGAGATTATTCGTGCCGGGATCCAGGCCGTCCCGCACGGGCAACACGAAGCGGCACGCTCATTAGGATTACCGCATACGGTGACGCTTCGCCAGGTCATTATTCCGCAGGCGTTGCGGGTCATCATTCCGCCTCTGACCAGCCAGTATCTTAACATCGTCAAAAACTCGTCGCTGGCCGCCGCTATTGGTTACCCGGATATGGTTTCACTCTTCGCCGGAACCGTGCTTAACCAGACCGGACAAGCCATTGAAACCATCGCCATCACCATGTCTGTCTATCTCATCATCAGCCTGGTAATTTCACTGCTGATGAACCTCTATAACCGTCGTATAGCACTGGTCGAGCGCTAAGGATCTATGATGACAAAAGCGATACTGTCGCACGCCTCGCGCCCTGCCAACTCGACAGGTGGACGTTTCATTCTCTGGGCGCGAAAGAATCTGTTCTCCAGCTGGAGTAACAGCCTGCTGACGATTGTCTGCCTGTGGCTCATGTGGGAATTGATTCCTCCCCTGCTGAACTGGGCGTTTTTACAGGCCAACTGGGTCGGTTCAACCCGAGCTGATTGTACAAAAGCCGGCGCCTGCTGGGTGTTTATTCATGAACGTTTCGGTCAGTTCATGTATGGATTGTATCCCCACGAACAGCGCTGGCGGATTAATCTCGCGCTGGTTATCGGCCTGCTCTCTGTTGCGGTCATGTTCTGTAAAAAGTTACCTCATCGTGGACGCTATATTGCCGTCTGGGCAGTGGTTTATCCAATTATTGTCTGGGTGCTTTTGTATGGCGGTTTTCTGGGGCTGGAACGCGTTGAAACACGCCAGTGGGGTGGGCTGACGCTGACGTTGATTATCGCGTCAGTGGGGATAGCCGGTGCCCTGCCGTGGGGGATTTTACTTGCCCTCGGACGGCGTTCAAAAATGCCGATCGTTCGCGTGCTCTCCGTTATCTTCATTGAGTTCTGGCGCGGCGTACCGCTTATCACCGTTCTGTTTATGTCATCGGTCATGCTGCCGCTATTTATGGCAGAAGGAACAACGATCGACAAACTGATCCGTGCCCTGGTCGGGGTGATCCTCTTCCAGTCCGCCTATGTCGCTGAAGTGGTGCGCGGTGGTCTGCAGGCGTTGCCTAAAGGCCAGTACGAAGCGGCGGAATCACTGGCGCTCGGCTACTGGAAAACCCAGGGGCTGGTCATTCTTCCCCAGGCACTCAAGCTGGTCATTCCGGGCCTGGTCAACACGATCATTGCCCTCTTCAAGGATACCAGCCTGGTGATCATCATCGGATTGTTCGATCTCTTTAGCAGCGTGCAACAGGCTACCGTTGACCCTGTCTGGCTGGGCATGTCCACCGAAGGATATGTCTTTGCTGCCCTGATCTACTGGATCTTTTGTTTTAGCATGTCGCGCTACAGCCAGCATCTGGAAAAGCGCTTTAACACCGGGCGTACACCGCACTGAGGAAAATATGAGCCAAATAACTATGACACCCGCCGACGCGATGATTACGCTGGAAAACGTGAACAAATGGTACGGACAGTTTCATGTCCTGAAAGACATTAATCTTAAGGTCAAACAGGGCGAACGCATTGTCCTGTGCGGCCCGTCCGGCTCCGGGAAATCCACAACCATTCGCTGTATTAACCACCTTGAAGAGCATCAGCAAGGACGCATCGTGGTTGATGGTATCGAGCTGAATGAAGATATCCGCAATATCGAACGCGTGCGTCAGGAAGTGGGAATGGTATTTCAGCACTTTAATCTGTTTCCGCACCTGACCGTTCTGCAGAACTGTACGCTTGCGCCGATTTGGGTACGAAAGATGCCGAAAAAGGAAGCCGAGGCGTTGGCAATGCACTATCTGGAGCGTGTACGTATCGCAGAGCATGCCAATAAGTTTCCTGGTCAGATATCGGGTGGACAGCAGCAGCGTGTGGCTATCGCCCGTTCACTGTGTATGAAACCGAAAATTATGCTGTTTGATGAACCGACATCTGCCCTCGATCCGGAAATGGTGAAGGAGGTTCTGGATACCATGATTGGACTGGCACAATCCGGTATGACCATGCTGTGTGTCACGCATGAGATGGGGTTCGCGCGAACCGTGGCTGACCGGGTGATCTTTATGGATCGTGGGGAGATTGTTGAGCAGGCGCCGCCAGATGAGTTCTTTGCGCATCCGAAGTCAGAACGTACGCGAGCATTCCTGTCGCAGGTGATTCATTAATCACATCTTTTTGCCCGGTGGCGCTGCGCTTGCCGGGCCTACCGTTTTCACGAGAATCATAACGCAAAAAGGCCATCCTTTCGGATGGCCTTCTCACTTATTTGATGTCTGGCAGTTCCCTACTCTCACATGGGGAGACCCCACACTACCATCGGCGCTACGGCGTTTCACTTCTGAGTTCGGCATGGGGTCAGGTGGGACCACCGCGCTAAAGCCGCCAGACAAATTCTTTTACTTCTTGCCGAACTTTAACCTAAGTATAAAGTGGTGCTGATACCCAGAGTCGAACTGGGGACCTCACCCTTACCAAGGGTGCGCTCTACCAACTGAGCCATATCAGCACGCTAAATTTGAT
>NZ_KI535695.1:3460957-3747671 GCF_000493175.1 Enterobacter sp. MGH 16
CCTGGAATTCTACCCCCCTCTACAAGACTCTAGCCTGCCAGTTTCGAATGCAGTTCCCAGGTTGAGCCCGGGGATTTCACATCCGACTTGACAGACCGCCTGCGTGCGCTTTACGCCCAGTAATTCCGATTAACGCTTGCACCCTCCGTATTACCGCGGCTGCTGGCACGGAGTTAGCCGGTGCTTCTTCTGCGGGTAACGTCAATCGCTGAGGTTATTAACCTCAGCGCCTTCCTCCCCGCTGAAAGTACTTTACAACCCGAAGGCCTTCTTCATACACGCGGCATGGCTGCATCAGGCTTGCGCCCATTGTGCAATATTCCCCACTGCTGCCTCCCGTAGGAGTCTGGACCGTGTCTCAGTTCCAGTGTGGCTGGTCATCCTCTCAGACCAGCTAGGGATCGTCGCCTAGGTGAGCCGTTACCCCACCTACTAGCTAATCCCATCTGGGCACATCTGATGGCAAGAGGCCCGAAGGTCCCCCTCTTTGGTCTTGCGACGTTATGCGGTATTAGCTACCGTTTCCAGTAGTTATCCCCCTCCATCAGGCAGTTTCCCAGACATTACTCACCCGTCCGCCGCTCGTCACCCAGGAGCAAGCTCCCTGTGTTACCGCTCGACTTGCATGTGTTAGGCCTGCCGCCAGCGTTCAATCTGAGCCATGATCAAACTCTTCAATTTAAGTTTGATGCTCGTGAATTAAACTTCGTAATGAATTACGTATGTTCACTCAGAGACTTGGTATTCATTTTTCGTCCGAGGACGTTAAGAATCCATGTCACTTTGAGTGCCCACACAGATTGTCTGATAAATTGTTAAAGAGCAGTGCAACGCGGCTTTCGCTCACCGTTGCGAGGTGGCGTATATTACGCCTTCCTCTTTCAGAGTCAACCCGTTATTTCAGGATTTTTTCTCTTCAACCGACCGTGTTGTCTGTGAAGTGATTCACATCCGCCGTGTCGATGGAGGCGCATTATAGGGATCCCAATTTTTAGCACAAGTATTTTTTAGATCTTTTTTTCCGACTGCTGATTTTCCGCGCTTTTCGCTGAAATCCCGCCCGATCTGCTTAAATATTGACGTATTTTGCCTTGCCTCGATCGACGAATACGATCAAAGTCTTCTGTATAGCGCTCATTCTCAGAGGTAGTTATGTCTGCAGTATTACGTCCTTATAAAGATCTGTTCCCCAAACAAGGCGATCGCGTGATGATCGACGCCAGTAGTGTGGTCATTGGTGATGTCCGACTGGCCGATGACGTTAGTATCTGGCCACTCGTTGCCATCAGGGGAGACGTTAACTATGTGTCTATTGGCGCGCGAACCAATATTCAGGACGGTAGCGTTCTGCACGTCACGCACAAATCGTCCTATAACCCGGAAGGCAATCCCCTCATTATTGGAGAAGATGTTACCGTCGGCCATAAAGTCATGCTTCACGGCTGCACTGTCGGAAATCGCGTACTTGTTGGCATGGGGTCGATTTTACTGGATGGCGTCATAGTAGAAGATGACGTGATGATTGGCGCCGGTAGCCTGGTCCCGCAGAACAAACGGCTGGAGAGCGGCTATCTCTATCTGGGAAGCCCGGTAAAACAGATCCGCCCCCTTAAGGAGGCAGAGATCGAAGGATTAAAATACTCGGCGAACAACTACGTAAAATGGAAGAATGACTATTTGGATCAGGATAGCCAAACCCAGCCCTGATCGTCTTCCTGCTGTTCGCGGATTAAATCGCTGGCTTCCTCTTCCAGATCCCAGCGATTTTCGCAAAATACCGCTAGCGGGTCTGTGCCGCCAAAACGATGCAACAGCGTTTCTCCATGGATGGCACAGGTAAGCTGCATACCCTGCACCAGCACAGGAAAACAGACCGCTTGCTTATGCTCATCCCAGCTCTCTCTGTCCGGGAAATGAATAGCCTGATTCACGCCGAAAGCTCCTGCTTTAGCTTTTCAATGACCGGCTCGACAGCAGGCAACACTCCGTGCCAGAGCAGTACCGCATGCGCAGCCTGCCCCACCAGCATTCCCAGCCCATCGGCTAACTGTTTCGCGCCGTGTTGTTCACACCAATTCAGGAAAGGCGTCTTACCTTTCTGATAGAACATGTCATAGAAGTACATATGCGCACTGACCAGCGAAGCGGGGATCGCCGGGATCTCGCCACTGATGCCGCTGGATGTGGCATTAATGACAAGATCGAACTCACGTTCAGCAAGATCGTCAAGCGCTACCGCGCTCACGCTGCCGGTATGCGCAAACAACGCCGCCAGCGCTTCTGCCCGGGAAAAGGTTCTGTTAGTAATGGTCACTGAACAGTCCAGGGAAAGCAGAGGCAACAGAACGCCCCTCGATGCACCACCCGCGCCAATCAGCAGAACCCGGAATCCGGGTTTGATAAAGGAGAGTCTTTCCAGATCGCTGAGTAGACCAATCCCGTCGGTGTTGTCACCCAGAAGGCGTCCATCCTCAAGCCGTTTTAGAGTATTGACTGCACCTGCAAGTGAAGCGCGCTCGGTCAGCTCATCTGCACGTTCGAATGCTTCTTCTTTAAACGGGACCGTCACATTCGCGCCTTTGCCCCCCGCTGCGAAAAAGGCCTCCAGCGTTGGGATAAAGGCATCCACTGGCGCCAGTACGCGCCCATAGGGATGATCTATCTGCAGCTGCTCCGCGAATTGCTGATGAATCCACGGTGACTTGCTGTGTGCAATCGGATTACCAAAAACAGCATAGGTTTCCATGAGATTACCCCTGGCGAAAACGTTCGCCGGTCAAAGCGTCGCGAATCTCAGACGGATTCAGGCGCCCTCCCGTTTCACCGACAGCGACAGGAAAGTCATTCCCGAACTGCGCCAGCACTTCTTCAGTTGTCCGACAAGGCGGCTGCCCGGTCAGGTTGGCGCTGGTTGAGACCAGTGGTTTACCAAATGCCAGGCACAGCTCCACCACCAGCGGATGGTCAGTGACGCGAACGGCAAGGGAGTCAAAGCGTCCGGTTAACCAGCGCGGCGTTGTAGGCTGAGCCGGGAAGACGAAGGTTACTGGTCCAGGCCATGCGGAGAAGATTGTCTCGCGCTGTGCTGGGGTTAGCATAGAGTCATCAATATAGGGCTTAAGCTGCTCGTAATTCGCAGCGATCAAAATAAGCCCTTTCTCGACGGGTCTTTGTTTCAGAGTAAGCAGACGGCTCACAGCCGTTTCGCTGTCAGGATCGCAACCGACCCCAAAAACAGCTTCAGTTGGATAGGCGATGACTTCTTCATTTTTCAGTACGTCCACTGCATGCGCAATGGAGCCTGATGGCAGGTTATTATTCACTATTTTGATCCGCCGTAACCGGCTTTCCACATTGTTTACTGGCGCAGAAGCGTTTCATGCCTTGCGCGGTTTTCTTCTCTATCAGTAGCGGATAATTGCAATGAGGGCAGATTCCCGCTACCGGCTTAAAATTGATAACGAACTGGCAGTCAGGGTAGCGATCGCACGAATGGAAGGTCTTACCATAACGGGAACGGCGCTGTACCAGCTGACCGCGCTGACACTGAGGACACGCAATCGCCGTTTCATCTGGCTTATCAATTTGTTCCGTATGTTCACATTCCGGGTAGCGGCTACATCCAATAAACATGCCGAAACGCCCCTGGCGTAGCGCGAGTTCGCCACCGCAAAGAGGACAAAGCTGTCCCTCCAGAATTTTAACGATATGTCCATCCGCCTGGCTTTTCAGAGGACGAACATAATCGCATTCCGGATAGTGAGAACAACCGAGAAACGGGCCGTGTTTCCCGGACCGAATAACAAGTTCAGCCCCGCAATGCGGGCAGGGCTCGTTTTTATGCACCGTGAATAGTGCTGATTTGGCCATAACAACTCTTGGTGCTGCACATTGAATTAGTGCAGCATACCTTCATTCACTTCAAAGAGTAATTCTTCCATTTGCTGATAGGCATTTTCACAGCCCGGGATATTAAACAGAACCATCAGGATCACCCATTTGAGATCTTCCAGTTCAAATTCTGCGGTATCCAGCGCCATGACGCGCTCTATCACCATTTCTCTCGTTTCGAGGTTTAGCACCTGAATCTGCTCAAGGAATAAAATGAATCCCCGGCAGCTGGCGTCCAGCCGTTCACACTCTTCAGCGGTATAAATGCGTACTGACAATGGGTCAGAAGCAAGCTGCATCGGTTCGGCAAGGCCTTCCTGATAATCAGCCAGTTTTTCCAGCCACATCAACGCATTGTAGATATCTTCCCGCTCAAATCCCGCATCGGTAAGATCCTGTGTCAACTTGTCCTGATCCACTCGCATTTCTGCTTCGTTATGGATGTAAGTCTCAAACAAATACATCAGTACGTCGAACATGGCATGCCCTCCTTAATCGGACATAGCCGCCGGGTACAGCTGCGATCCACCCTGCTAACTCCAGTTCGAGTAGCTGTGCTACCGTTACTGGCACAGGTTGGCCGGCACGTTCAGCGACAACGTCAACAGGTGTTACCTCATCTCCTACGTTAGCCAGGAGCTTGGGAAATGGCAATGCCACCTTTCCCTGATCTGATGAATATTGTCGCTTTTCGGGATCTTCCTGCAGCCATTGCAGCCCATATTGCAAATTTTCAAGAATGTCCGCGACTTCCGTTACCGGTGTTGCCCCCTGCTTAATCAGCCAGTGCGGTCCCTCGCATCCGGGATTACCTATCGGGCCTGGCAAGGCGAAGACTTCTCGCCCCTGTTCGAGCGCGCACCGTGCCGTGACCAGCGAACCGCTTCGCCGCGCGGCTTCAACGACCAGCACGCCTTTGCTAAGGCCGCTGATGATGCGATTACGACGCGGAAAGTTTGCCGGTCGGGGCTGCGCGGAAAGCGGAAACTCAGACACTATCGCGCCGTCAGACTCAATAAGCCGCATCGCCAATGCCTGATGCCGACGTGGATAAATACTAAAAAGACCGTTTCCCAGCACCGTGACACTTCGTCCTTTTACTGACAGCGCCGCGCTGTGGGCAACGCCATCAATACCACAGGCCAGCCCGCTGGTGATCGTGAAACCACTTTGTGAAAGTTGTTCGCACAGGATTTTCCCCCACCGCTCGCCGTACCATGACGGCGCACGACTGCCTACCACCGCCAGCTGAACGGTATTAAGCGTCTCAGGGTTACCTTTTATGAATAATGCTCCGGGATAATCAGGGATCGTGCGGAGCAAAGGGGGATAAAGGGGATGGTTAGCCGTTAATAAATGATGACCCGGCTGCTCAAGCCATATCAGGCTACGTTCCAGCTCACTCTCATTGAGCGCAACGAACCGTTCAGCCTGCTTTGCTGTCAGCCCAGCATTTCGTAAGACAAGCGTGTCGATGCCTTCCTGCCTCTGCAGTCGTGCAGCCGCTTCCACCATGACATCACCACACAAAGAACCTGTGTGCATGAGCCGTAGCCAAATCTCGGTAGATGTCATCCTTTCCCCTGCCATAAGCGGTCTCCGCAATCATTGCGATTGGTCACTGATGCTGTCAATCGATGGGGGATTTGTCTAGAATAGAGGGAGTATTCTTATCAACTCCTGAACACGACTCTGGAAATTTATGGCAGTTTTGCAAGTATTACATATTCCGGACGAGCGCCTTCGCATCGTCGCTGAACCGGTTAAAGAAGTGAATGCAGAAATCCAGCGTATCGTTGATGATATGTTCGATACCATGTACGCCGAAGAAGGCATTGGCCTGGCGGCAACGCAGGTGGACATTCACAAGCGTATTATCGTGATCGACGTTTCTGAGAATCGCGATGGCCGTCTGGTGCTGATCAACCCAGAGCTGCTTGAAAAGAGTGGCGAAACCGGTATTGAGGAAGGCTGTCTGTCTATTCCAGAACAGCGTGCGTTAGTGCCGCGTGCTGAGAAAGTGAAAATTCGCGCTCTGGATCGTGACGGTAATCCGTTCGAACTGGAGGCAGACGATCTGCTGGCGATTTGTATTCAGCATGAGATGGATCACCTGGTCGGTAAACTGTTTATCGATTATCTCTCGCCGCTGAAACAGCAGCGTATTCGTCAGAAAGTAGAGAAACTGGATCGTTTGCGTTCTCGCGCATAACGTCCCACCGGATACAAGGATCATCGTGTCTAAATCACTACGTATTATCTTCGCGGGAACCCCTGATTTTGCAGCGCGTCATCTTGACGCGCTGTTATCGTCTGGTCACCAGGTTGTTGGCGTCTTTACCCAGCCGGATCGTCCTGCTGGTCGCGGCAAAAAACTGATGCCGAGCCCGGTCAAGGTGCTGGCAGAAGAGCATGGGCTTCCTGTTTTTCAGCCCGCATCGCTGCGCCCGCAGGAAAATCAGCAGCTGGTTGCTGACCTGAATGCCGACGTAATGGTGGTGGTGGCTTACGGTTTAATTCTGCCAAAAGCCGTGCTTGATATGCCGCGTCTGGGTTGCATCAACGTGCATGGGTCCCTGCTCCCACGCTGGCGTGGTGCAGCACCTATCCAGCGCGCGCTGTGGGCGGGTGATGCCGAAACGGGCGTTACCATCATGAAGATGGACGTAGGTTTAGACACCGGCGACATGCTCTATAAACTGGCCTGCCCCATTACGTCAGACGATACCAGCGCCACGCTGTATGACAAACTGGCAGAGCTTGGCCCACAAGGGCTCATCGAGACGCTTCAGCAGCTTGCTGACAATACGGCAAAACCAGAAGTTCAGGACGACGCGCTGGTAACCTACGCCGAAAAGCTGAGCAAAGAAGAAGCGCGGATCGACTGGTCCCTGTCAGCCGCTCAACTTGAACGTTGCATTCGCGCTTTTAATCCGTGGCCGATGAGCTGGTTGGAAATTGATGAGCAGCCAGTAAAAGTCTGGAAAGCCTCCGTCATTAGCGGTGCGACTACGGCGGAACCCGGTACGATTATTGATGCCAGCAAGAACGGCATCCAGGTGGCGACTGCGCAAGGGATTTTGAATCTTGAATCGCTCCAACCGGCCGGTAAAAAAGCCATGAGTGCTCAGGATCTACTAAATTCCCGTCGTGAATGGTTTATCCCTGGCAATCGCCTTGCCTGAGCAAATTTATTCTTAAGGCCCGGTGTTTCCGGGCATTTTTATTTTTACGGTTATGAAAAAACAAAATCTACGCAGCATGGCGGCCCAGGCCGTCGAGCAGGTTATCGAGCAGGGCCAGTCACTGAGCAACGTCCTGCCTCCCCTGCAGCAAAAAGTCTCTGATAAAGATAAAGCCCTGCTTCAGGAGCTCTGCTTTGGCGTCCTGCGCACACTCTCTCAGCTTGAGTGGTTGATTAACAAGCTGATGTCCCGCCCAATGACGGGCAAGCAGCGCACCGTACATTATTTAATTATGGTGGGTTTTTATCAGCTTCTTCATACCCGCATCCCACCTCATGCCGCGCTGGCAGAGACGGTGGAAGGTGCCGTTGCGATTAAACGTCCTCAGCTGAAAGGGCTGATCAACGGCGTATTGCGTCAGTTCCAGCGACAGCAGGATGAGCTTCTGGCTGAATTTGCCCAAAACGAAGCGCGCTTCCTGCATCCGGACTGGCTGTTGAAGCGCCTGAAAAAAGCTTATCCGCAGCAGTGGCAAGACGTTGCCGATGCCAACAACCAGCGTCCGCCAATGTGGTTACGCGTGAATCGTAATCACCACACCCGTGACGCATGGCTGGCATTACTCGAAGAAGCTGGAATGAGCGGCTTCACCCATGACGCATACCCTGATGCCGTGCGCTTAGCATCGCCTGCACCGGTACATGCATTACCCGGCTTTGAAGAGGGTTGGGTAACGGTACAGGATGCTTCTGCTCAGGGTTGCATGACCTGGCTTGAACCCCAAAACGGTGAGCAGATCCTCGATCTCTGCGCCGCACCAGGAGGCAAAACGACGCATATTCTTGAAGTGGCTCCACAGGCCAGCGTGATGGCAGTGGACGTTGATGAGCAGCGTCTTTCACGCGTCTACGACAACCTCAAGCGCCTGGGCATGAAGGCACAGGTTAAGCAAGGCGATGGACGCAAACCCGCAGAATGGTGTGGCGAAGCACAATTCGATCGCATTTTGCTGGATGCCCCCTGCTCTGCAACTGGCGTGATTCGTCGTCATCCGGATATCAAGTGGCTGCGTCGCGATCGTGATATTAGTGAGCTTGCCCAACTGCAATCCGACATCCTTGACGCCATCTGGCCGCATCTCAAACCCGGCGGCACGCTGGTCTATGCAACCTGTTCAGTACTGCCGGAAGAAAACAGTCAGCAAATCGCGGCCTTCCTTAAACGAACCCCGGACGCGGCGCTGCACGATACGGGAACGCCTGAATGCCCGGGTGAGCAGAATCTGCCGGGTGCAGAAGAGGGTGATGGCTTCTTTTACGCTAAGCTAATCAAAGAGTGATGTTGAGAACAGGTCACGAGAGATGAAGATTATCATTCTGGGCGCAGGACAGGTTGGTGGAACCCTGGCGGAAAATCTGGTTGGCGAAAACAACGATATCACCATAGTGGATACAAACGGCGATCGCCTGCGTGTTTTACAGGACAAATTTGACCTGCGCGTTGTGCAGGGTCATGGTTCGCACCCCCGCGTCCTTCGTGAGGCGGGCGCTGACGATGCCGACATGCTGGTTGCGGTGACCAGTTCTGACGAAACCAATATGGTGGCCTGCCAGGTGGCCTACTCGCTTTTTAACACGCCAAACCGAATCGCGCGCATCCGCTCTCCGGACTATGTCCGCGATGCTGAGAAACTGTTTAATTCAGAAGCAGTTCCTATTGACCATCTTATCGCGCCAGAACAGCTGGTGATCGACAATATCTACCGTCTGATCGAATATCCGGGCGCCCTGCAGGTGGTGAACTTTGCCGAAGGTAAAGTGAGCCTGGCCGTCGTTAAGGCCTATTACGGCGGCCCGTTGATTGGCAACGCGTTGTCCACCATGCGCGAGCATATGCCGCATATTGATACGCGCGTCGCGGCTATTTTCCGCCACGACAGACCTATCCGCCCGCAGGGCTCTACGATTGTCGAAGCCGGGGACGAAGTCTTCTTTATTGCGGCTTCACAGCATATTCGTGCGGTGATGAGTGAACTTCAGCGTCTCGAAAAACCCTATAAACGCATTATGCTGGTCGGCGGCGGCAATATTGGTGCCGGTCTGGCACACCGGCTTGAAAAAGATTACAGCGTAAAATTGATCGAACGCGATCAGCAGCGAGCGGCTGAACTGGCGGAAAAACTGCAAAATACGATCGTATTTTATGGCGATGCGTCAGATCAGGAGTTGCTGGCTGAAGAGCATATTGATCAAGTTGATCTTTTTATTGCCGTCACCAACGACGACGAAGCGAATATAATGTCCGCCATGCTCGCGAAACGTATGGGGGCAAAGAAGGTCATGGTGCTTATCCAGCGCAAGGCCTATGTTGATCTGGTTCAGGGCAGCGTCATTGATATTGCCATTTCGCCGCAGCAGGCGACAATTTCCGCGTTACTGAGCCATGTGCGTAAAGCGGATATTGTTGGGGTATCATCGCTTCGTCGCGGGGTAGCGGAAGCCATTGAAGCCGTAGCGCACGGAGATGAAACTACATCACGCGTCGTGGGCCGTTCGATAGACGAAATTAAGCTGCCACCGGGCACCATTATTGGTGCTGTCGTGCGCGGGAATGATGTCATGATTGCCAATGATAATTTGCGCATTGAGCAAGGCGATCACGTTATTATGTTCCTTACCGATAAAAAGTTTATTACCGACGTCGAACGTTTATTCCAGCCAAGCCCATTCTTCCTTTAATTTGTCGGGTGCTCTCAATGGGGTACCCGCTCTTTATCCTTCTCATTTCTGTGCCTTTTATTTTGCATAACGTTTAATTATCACGAATGGCAATTAGCTAATCATTTGTTAAACTTATAGTCGTCAGCTGGCACAAGGAGAACAAAATGAGTTTTATTAAAGAATTTCGCGAATTTGCGATGCGCGGAAACGTGGTGGATTTGGCAGTGGGTGTCATTATTGGTGCAGCATTCGGCAAGATTGTTTCATCATTAGTGGCCGACATTATCATGCCACCTTTAGGGTTGCTGATCGGGGGCATTGATTTCAAACAGTTCGCTTTCACGCTGCGTGAAGCACAGGGTGATGTGCCGGCAGTCGTGATGCACTACGGTGTATTTATTCAGAACGTATTTGATTTCGTGATTGTAGCGTTTGCCATTTTTATGGCTATCAAGCTGATCAATAAACTCAACCGTAAAAAAGAAGAGCCGGCAGCAGCGCCTGCACCGACAAAAGAAGAAGTGCTGCTGAGTGAGATTCGCGATCTGTTAAAAGAGCAGAACAAGCGCGTTTAATCAGAAGCTGAAAGCAGGAAGGCCAGTGGTAAATAAGCGATTCGCTTGTTTGCCACTGGCCTCCAAGTTACCCCGTTTTGCATGCTTGTCTTTACGCAGATAACTTCCTTTCCCCTTTTTTTTCTTCTCAACGCGCTGTCTGAATAGCGGGTCATGAAGTAGTGCCTCAATGGCATTGTCTTTAATCTGTCCTTTCGTGTGCTGATAGCGGCTCATAAATTCTCCTGAGCATGGTTTATGTCGACGGGAGTCTAGACCCGGTTGGACTAAAAATCAACAGTCCTCGGTTTCCCCACTGGCCCCCTGTTCAAGGGCTTCCAGAATAGAACAATAAATACTGCTGTGGGCCGTGCCACAACAAGCATCATTCAGCCTTTGCAGAGAGCGCTGCATGGTTTGCAATTCCTGAATGCGTGCTTCAACTTCATCCAACCGGGCCTGCACAATGCTTTTCGACTCCTGACAGGTGTGATGTGCCGGATCGATGCGGATCGATAATAACTCGCGGATCGAGTCTAATGTGAAACCAAGCTGACGCGCATAACGAATAAACCGCAGGCGCTGCAGATCGTTATCGGTATAAAGTCGAAAACCACCTTCAGTACGAACTTCATGATCGATCATCTGCTGCTTTTCGTAATATCGGATGGTATCCGGTGTGACGTTCGCGAGCTTCGCAAGTTCACCGATACGGTACATAACTACTCCTCGTTTATTTTCCGCAACAAGCGTTCACCGTATTCACCGTGCAGAAAATCAGTGTTCATTCCTGCCTGACGCAGTTTAAGTTCAAGCACGGCGAGACGGCGGCTAAGTTCAGAATGTCGCGGATCGTCCTGACGGATCCCTTTTAGCAGATCGACAAGTTCAACAGCCTCTCTGCGCTGTTCGAGCTCAGGAGGGAGACAGCCTGCATTCTTTAGTAAACGGTATCCCGCGCGTAATTCAGGCGCAATATGCGAGTCATCGTCAAGCATAAGGGGTTCGCCGCGTCCCGGAAGATCGTCGAATTCACCTTTTTTTTGGGCATCACGAATATGGCGTTCTGCCCACTGGTCAAGCAGCCACATTACCCGCTCCAGAGGATGAACAGAATTGATACAGATATTGTAGAGAAGTGGGGATATCGCGGATATAAAAAAACCCGCCGGAGCGGGTTTTTTTACGTTACTGCAGATTACTCTGCAGCAGCTTCTGCTTTCTCTGAACGATCAACCAGCTCGATGTAAGCCATCGGCGCGTTGTCGCCTGCACGGAAGCCACACTTCAGAATGCGAGTGTAACCACCGGCACGGCTCGCGAAACGCGGGCCCAGTTCGTTAAACAGTTTTGCCACGATCTCGTTATCACGAGTACGGGCGAATGCCAGACGACGATTAGCAACGCTGTCAGTCTTGGCAAGAGTAATCAGCGGCTCAACTACGCGACGCAGCTCTTTCGCTTTAGGCAGGGTCGTCTTGATGATCTCATGACGAACCAGTGAACCTGCCATGTTGCGGAACATAGCCTGGCGATGGCTGCTGTTGCGGTTCAGTTGACGACCACTCTTACGATGGCGCATGACCTTATCCTTCTCAGTAAAACCTTAACCTGTGATCCGGTTACTCGTCAGCAATGCTTGCCGGTGGCCAGTTTTCCAGGCGCATGCCCAGAGACAGACCACGTGAAGCCAGCACGTCTTTAATCTCGGTAAGAGATTTTTTACCCAGGTTCGGCGTTTTCAGCAACTCAACCTCGGTACGCTGTACCAGATCACCGATATAGTGGATAGCTTCTGCCTTGAGGCAGTTAGCAGAGCGGACAGTCAATTCGAGATCGTCAACAGGGCGCAGCAGGATCGGATCGAATTCTGGTTTCTCTTCTTTCACTTCCGGCTGACGAACATCACGTAAGTCAACGAAAGCTTCCAGTTGTTCTGCCAGGATGGTTGCCGCACGACGAATCGCCTCTTCAGGATCGATTGTGCCGTTGGTTTCCATTTCGATGACCAGCTTGTCCAGGTCGGTACGCTGTTCTACACGCGCTGCTTCAACATTGTAGGCAATACGCTCTACAGGGCTGTAGCATGCGTCGACCAGCAGACGGCCGATTGGGCGCTCATCTTCTTCCGAATGAATTCGGGCAGAAGCCGGCACATAACCACGACCGCGCTGAACTTTGATACGCATGCTAATAGCTGCGTTCTCATCGGTCAGGTGGCAGATCACGTGCTGCGGCTTGACGATTTCAACATCACCGTCGTGGGTGATGTCGGCTGCAGTCACAGGGCCAATGCCAGATTTATTCAGAGTAAGAATAACTTCATCTTTACCCTGAACTCTCACCGCCAGCCCTTTCAGGTTGAGCAGGATTTCAAGGATATCTTCCTGAACGCCTTCTTTGGTGCTGTACTCATGAAGTACACCATCAATCTCAACCTCGGTCACCGCGCAACCCGGCATCGATGAGAGCAGAATACGGCGCAGTGCGTTACCCAGAGTATGGCCAAAGCCACGCTCTAAAGGCTCAAGGGTCACCTTGGCGTGCGTCGAACTCACTTGCTCGATATCTACCAGGCGCGGTTTTAGAAACTCTGTCACAGAACCCTGCATTGTGTCCTCTCTTTGGTACTAAGCTTTACTTGGAGTAAAGCTCGACGATCAGGTGTTCGTTAATGTCCGCAGACAGATCAGAACGTTCTGGCTGACGCTTGAACGTACCTTCCATCTTGCCAGCATCAACTTCCAGCCAGGTTGGCTTTTCACGCTGCTCAGCCAGCTCCAGAGCGGCCTTCACGCGAGATTGCTTTTTCGCTTTCTCACGAATGCTAACAACGTCATTCGCTTTAACCTGATAAGAAGCGATGTTAACAACACGACCGTTTACCATGATTGCTTTGTGGCTAACCAGCTGACGTGATTCAGCACGAGTAGCGCCGAAGCCCATACGGTATACAACGTTGTCCAGACGACCTTCCAGCAGAGCCAGCAGGTTTTCACCTGTGTTGCCTTTCAGACGTGCTGCTTCTTTATAGTAGTTACGGAACTGACGCTCCAGCACACCGTACATACGGCGAACTTTTTGCTTTTCACGCAACTGCACACCATAGTCAGACAGACGCGGTTTACGCGCACCGTGCTGGCCAGGAGCTTGTTCAATTTTACACTTGGTATCGATCGCGCGAACGCCAGACTTAAGGAATAAGTCGGTGCCCTCACGACGGCTCAGCTTGAGCTTAGGACCCAAATATCTTGCCATTTTCTATCTCCAACTAACCTAAAAAACGAGCGTTATACGCGACGTTTTTTCGGCGGACGACAACCGTTATGAGGGATCGGAGTCACATCAGTAATATTAGTGATGCGGAAACCAGCGGCGTTCAGAGCGCGAACAGTAGATTCACGACCCGGACCCGGACCTTTAACCATAACTTCCAGATTCTTGATGCCGTATTCTTTTACGGCTTCAGCGCAACGCTCTGCTGCAACCTGAGCTGCGAACGGAGTGGATTTGCGAGAACCACGGAAACCGGAACCACCGGCTGTTGCCCAACCCAATGCGTTACCCTGACGATCAGTAATAGTAACGATGGTGTTGTTGAAAGAAGCATGGATATGAGCCACGCCGTCAGAGACTTGTTTTCTTACACGTTTACGTGCACGAACTGGTGCCTTTGCCATTATTCAATCACCCCGATTATTTCTTGATCGGTTTGCGCGGACCCTTACGGGTACGTGCGTTGGTCTTAGTACGCTGACCGCGCACTGGCAGACCACGACGATGACGCAAACCGCGATAGCAACCAAGATCCATCAGGCGCTTGATGCTCATGCTGATTTCACGGCGCAGATCACCTTCAACGACAAATTTGGCAACTTCGTCACGCAGCGTGTCGATTTGTTCTTCAGACAGCTCACTGATCTTAACATCTTCAGCGATACCCGCTGCAGCCAGAATGGCTTTAGAACGGGTCTTGCCGATGCCGTAGATCGAAGTTAATGCGATCACAGCATGTTTCTGATCAGGAATGTTAATGCCTGCTATACGGGCCACTATGCACTCCTACTATTTAATATGTACGCACCATGCTGAAAAGCCCGTTTTCAGGATACTCAAATGGAAACGTACAGACATACAAAAGATTGGCTGGCTAATCTAGCCAGCTCAACCCAACTTTGCAAGAAAAATATGCGAAATAATCAGCCTTGGCGCTGTTTATGCTTCGGCTCGGCACTGCAAATCACACGGATGACACCATCACGCTTAACGATTTTGCAGTTACGGCATAATTTCTTGACGGAAGCACGAACTTTCATTTTTACTCTCCGTAACTTCTCAGGCGACCAATTAGCGGCCGTAGCCTTTCAGGTTCGCCTTCTTCAATGCAGACTCATACTGACTGGACATCATCAGAGTTTGCACTTGAGCCATAAAGTCCATAATCACGACAACAACGATAAGCAGTGAGGTCCCACCGAAGTAGAACGGTACTTTCATTGCATCACGCATGAACTCCGGGATCAGGCAGATAAAAGTAATATAGAGCGCACCAACCAAAGTCAGGCGGGTCATTACTTTATCGATATACTTCGCCGTTTGCTCTCCCGGACGAATTCCTGGTACAAATGCACCGGACTTCTTCAGGTTATCTGCTGTTTCACGCGGGTTGAAGACCAACGCCGTGTAGAAGAAACAGAAGAAGATGATCGCAGACGCATAGAGTAACACATAAAGTGGTTGCCCAGGCTGCAAATACAGCGAAATTGTTGTCAGCCAGTTCCAACCAGTACCGCCCCCGAACCATGACGCGATGGTTGCCGGGAACAGAATAATACTGGAAGCGAAGATAGCCGGGATAACCCCCGCCATGTTCACTTTCAGCGGTAAATGTGTGCTCTGTGCAGCATAGACACGACGACCTTGCTGACGCTTAGCGTAGTTCACCACAATGCGGCGTTGACCACGTTCAACGAAGACAACAAAGAACGTCACTGCAAATACTAATACTGCAACCAACAGCAACAGGAGGAAGTGCAGGTCGCCTTGACGCGCTTGCTCGATAGTGTGGGCGATGGCTGGCGGGAGGCCCGCAACAATACCGGCGAAGATAATGATTGAGATACCGTTACCGATACCACGCTCAGTAATCTGTTCGCCGAGCCACATCAGGAACATTGTCCCTGTGACCAGACTTACAACAGCGGTGAAGTAGAATGCAAAGCCCGGGTTTAACACCAGGCCCTGCATACCAGGCATATTCGGAAGACCGGTAGCAATACCGATCGACTGGAATATTGCCAGCACCAGAGTACCGTAACGGGTGTACTGACTAATCTTACGACGTCCAGACTCCCCTTCTTTCTTCAACTCTGCCAGGGCCGGATGAACGACCGTCAGCAGCTGGATAATAATCGATGCCGAAATGTACGGCATAATACCCAGTGCGAAGATAGAAGCACGGCTGAGAGCACCACCAGAGAACATGTTGAACATTTCAATGATGGTGCCTCGCTGTTGCTCAAGCAGTTTGGCAAGTACAGCGGCATCGATACCAGGGATCGGAATAAAAGAGCCAATACGGAACACAATCAGCGCGCCGATAACAAACAGCAGTCTGCGTTTCAGCTCGCCAAATCCACCTTTGGCACTTTGAAAATCTAATCCCGGTTGCTTAGCCATCTGCTACTTATTCCTCAATTTTACCGCCAGCAGCTTCGATAGCAGCACGAGCACCTTTAGTAACACGCAGGCCACGAACAGTTACCGGAGTAGAAACTTCACCAGCCAGGATCACTTTCGCGAACTCGATCTGGATACCGATAATGTTTGCTGCTTTCAGCGTGTTCAGGTCTACAACGCCGCCTTCAACTTTCGCCAGGTCAGACAGACGGATTTCCGCCGTGATCGCTGCTTTGCGAGAGGTGAAGCCGAACTTCGGCAGACGACGGTACAGTGGCATCTGGCCACCCTCGAAACCGCGACGTACGCCACCGCCAGAACGAGAGTTCTGACCTTTGTGACCACGACCACCGGTTTTGCCGAGGCCAGAACCGATACCACGACCCAGGCGTTTACCCGCCTTTTTAGAGCCTTCGGCCGGAGACAGAGTATTTAAACGCATCTCTTACTCCTCAACTTTAACCATGAAGTAAACCGCGTTGACCATACCACGAACAGCAGGAGTATCCTCGCGCTCAACGGTATGACCAATACGACGCAGACCCAGGCCAAGCAGCGTTGCCTTGTGTTTCGGCAGACGACCGATTGCACTGCGGGTTTGAGTGATTTTAATAGTCTTTGCCATGGTCAATTACCCCAGAATTTCTTCAACGGATTTACCACGCTTGGCAGCGACCATTTCTGGAGAATTCATATTTTCCAGGCCATCAATAGTTGCACGAACCACGTTGATCGGGTTGGTGGAACCATATGCTTTAGCCAGAACGTTATGAACCCCAGCAACTTCCAGAACGGCGCGCATTGCACCACCGGCGATGATACCGGTACCTTCTGAAGCTGGCTGCATGAATACACGAGAACCCGTGTGAACACCTTTAACTGGGTGCTGCAGGGTGCCGTTGTTCAGCGCGACGTTAATCATGTTGCGACGGGCTTTTTCCATCGCTTTCTGGATCGCTGCTGGAACTTCACGCGCTTTACCGTAACCAAAACCAACGCGACCGTTACCATCGCCTACTACAGTCAGAGCTGTGAAGGAGAAAATACGACCACCTTTAACGGTTTTAGATACGCGGTTTACCGCGATCAGCTTTTCCTGCAGTTCGCCAGCCTGTTTTTCGATGTGAGCCATCTTACACCTCTACCTTAGAACTGAAGGCCAGCTTCACGGGCAGCATCTGCCAGTGCCTGGACACGACCATGATATTGGAACCCGGAACGGTCAAAGGAAACATTGCTGATGCCTTTTTCCAGAGCGCGTTCAGCAACAGCTTTACCTACAGCTGCAGCGGCGTCTTTGTTACCGGTGTACTTCAATTGTTCTGAGATAGCTTTTTCTACAGTAGAAGCAGCTACCAGAACTTCAGAACCGTTCGGTGCAATTACCTGTGCGTAAATATGACGCGGGGTACGATGTACCACCAGGCGAGTTGCACCCAGCTCTTTGAGCTTGCGGCGTGCGCGGGTCGCACGACGGATACGAGCAGATTTCTTATCCATAGTGTTACCTTACTTCTTCTTAGCCTCTTTGGTACGCACGACTTCGTCGGCGTAACGAACACCCTTGCCTTTGTAAGGCTCAGGACGACGGTAGGCGCGCAGATCTGCTGCAACCTGACCGATCAGCTGTTTATCAGCGCCTTTCAGCACGATTTCAGTCTGAGTCGGGCATTCTGCAGTGATACCGGCCGGCAGCGGATGCTCAACAGGGTGTGAGAAGCCCAGAGACAGGCCTACTGCATTCCCTTTGATAGCTGCACGATAACCTACACCAACCAGCTGAAGCTTTTTAGTGAAGCCTTCGGTAACACCAACAACCATTGAGTTCAGCAGGGCACGCGCGGTACCAGCCTGAGCCCAACCATCCACGAAACCATCACGTGGACCGAAGGTCAGAGCGTTATCTGCATGTTTAACTTCAACAGCTTTGTTGAGGGTACGAGTCAGCTCGCCGTTTTTACCTTTGATCGTAATAACCTGACCGTCGATTTTTACATCAACGCCGGCAGGAATAACGACCGGTGCTTTAGCAACACGAGACATTCTTTCCTCCGATTAGGCTACGTAGCAGATAATTTCGCCACCAAGACCAGCCTGGCGCGCTGCACGATCAGTCATAACACCTTTAGAGGTAGAAACAACTGCGATACCAAGACCAGCCATAACTTTTGGCAGCTCATCTTTTTTCTTATAGATGCGCAGGCCTGGGCGGCTGACACGCTGAATGCTTTCTACAACAGCTTTACCCTGGAAATACTTGAGAGTAAGTTCCAGTTCCGGCTTGGTGTCGCCTTCAACTTTAAAATCTTCGATAAAACCTTCTTCCTTCAGCACGTTGGCAATTGCCACTTTCAGCTTGGCGGAAGGCATGGTGACCGCAACTTTGTTCGCGGCCTGACCGTTACGGATACGGGTCAGCATATCCGCGATCGGATCTTGCATGCTCATCTGTCTTTACTCCCGTGATTCAATTGGTAATTACCAGCTAGCCTTTTTCAAGCCTGGCACTTCACCGCGCATGGCGGCTTCACGCAGTTTGATACGGCTCAACCCAAACTTGCCCACATAACCATGTGGACGACCTGTTTGACGACAGCGGTTACGCTGACGAGACGGGCTGGAATCACGCGGCAGAGACTGCAGCTTGAGAACCGCATTCCAACGATCTTCGTCGGAAGCGTTCACATCAGAAATGATCGCTTTCAGTTCAGCGCGTTTAGCGAAGAATTTATCAGCTAAAGCTACGCGCTTTACTTCGCGTGCTTTCATTGATTGCTTAGCCATTCAGTAACCCTACCTTACTTGCGGAACGGGAAGTCAAAGGCAGCCAGCAGAGCACGGCCTTCTTCGTCAGATTTCGCAGTAGTGGTAATGGTAATATCCAAACCACGCACGCGGTCGACTTTATCGTAGTCGATTTCTGGGAAGATGATCTGCTCACGGACACCCATGCTGTAGTTACCACGACCGTCGAAAGACTTAGCGGACAAGCCACGGAAGTCACGGATACGTGGAACAGCAATAGTGATCAGGCGCTCAAAGAACTCCCACATGCGTTCGCCACGCAGAGTTACTTTACAGCCGATCGGATAGCCCTGACGGATTTTGAAGCCTGCAACAGATTTGCGTGCTTTGGTGATCAGCGGTTTTTGACCGGAGATTGCTGTCAGGTCAGCTGCTGCGTTATCCAGCAGTTTCTTGTCAGCGATCGCTTCACCAACACCCATGTTCAGGGTGATCTTCTCGACCCGAGGGACTTGCATGACAGAATTGTAGTTAAACTCGGTCATGAGTTTCTTAACTACTTCGTCTTTGTAGTAATCATGCAGTTTCGCCATCGTACTACTCCAAATTACTTGATAGTTTCGCTGTTAGACTTGAAGAAACGGACTTTTTTACCGTCTTCGAATCTAAAGCCTACACGGTCAGCCTTGCCGGTAGCCGCATTGAAGATTGCAACGTTAGAAACCTGAATAGCAGCTTCTTTTTCAACGATGCCACCTGGTTGGTTCAGGGCCGGAACCGGCTTCTGATGTTTCTTAACCAGGTTGATACCTTCAACGACAAGTTTGCCGGAAGACAGAACATTTTTTACTTTACCGCGTTTACCTTTATCTTTACCGGTTAACACGATAACTTCGTCATCACGACGGATTTTCGCTGCCATGATTCGCTCCTTAGAGTACTTCTGGTGCCAGAGAGATAATTTTCATGAACTTCTCAGTACGAAGTTCACGAGTTACCGGCCCAAAGATACGCGTGCCGATAGGCTGCTCGCTGTTATTGTTTAAAATAACGCATGCATTACCATCGAAGCGAATGACAGAACCGTCAGGGCGACGAACACCCTTCTTGGTGCGCACCACTACCGCCTTCAGCACATCACCTTTTTTGACCTTACCACGTGGAATTGCTTCTTTGATGGTGATCTTGATGATGTCGCCTACGCCTGCGTAGCGACGGTGCGAGCCACCCAGAACCTTGATACACATTACGCGACGTGCACCGGAGTTGTCGGCGACGTTCAGCATAGTCTGTTCTTGGATCATTTTAGTGCTCCGCTAATGTCAACTACTACCTGAGACTCTAAAATCAGAGCCGTTAAAAAGCCCCATATCGAGGGCGCGGCATTATAACACCGCTTCTGCAATATGGGTAGAAAAAATAAACGGCTCATCGCTGAGCCGTTTATTCGTATTGAGAAGGCGTACTGTATTACAGAACCGCTTTCTCTACAACGCGAACCAGCGTCCAGGACTTAGTCTTGGACAGTGGACGGCATTCACGGATTTCAACCTTGTCGCCGATACCACATTCGTTGTTCTCGTCATGTACGTGCAGTTTGGTCGTACGCTTGATGAATTTACCGTAGATCGGGTGTTTCACAATACGTTCGATAGCTACAACAATGGATTTCTCCATTTTGTCGCTAACAACACGACCTTGCAGAGTACGGATTTTATCGGTCATTACGCACCCGCCTTCTGAGTCAGTAAAGTCTTAACGCGTGCAACATTGCGACGCACTTGCTTCAGCAGGTGAGTCTGTTGCAGCTGGCCACTTGCAGCCTGCATACGCAGGTTGAACTGCTCACGCAGCAGGTTCAGCAGCTCAGCGTTCAGCTCTTCAACGCTTTTTTCACGCAGCTCTTTTGCTTTCATTACATCACCGTCTTAGTTACAAAGGTGGTTTTGATAGGCAGTTTCGCTGCTGCCAGGCCGAAGGCTTCACGGGCCAGCTCTTCCGGAACACCGTCCATTTCATACAGGACTTTGCCCGGTTGGATCAAGGCAACCCAGTACTCCACGTTACCTTTACCTTTACCCATACGAACTTCCAGCGGCTTCTCGGTGATCGGTTTGTCCGGGAATACACGGATCCAGATCTTACCTTGACGCTTAACTGCACGGGTCATTGCACGACGTGCTGCTTCGATCTGACGTGCAGTCAGACGACCACGGCCAACAGCTTTCAGACCGAAAGTGCCGAAGCTAACATCCGTACCCTGCGCCAGACCACGGTTGCGGCCTTTGTGCACTTTACGGAATTTTGTACGCTTTGGTTGTAACATCAGCGACGCTCCTTATTTACGGCCTTTACGCTGCTGCTTTTTAGGTTGAGCAGCCGGTTTTTCCGGTTGTTCAACAGCAGCCATACCACCCAGGATCTCACCTTTGAAGATCCATACCTTAACGCCGATTACACCGTAAGTGGTGTGCGCTTCAGAGGTGTTGTAGTCGATGTCAGCACGCAGAGTGTGCAGCGGTACGCGACCTTCACGGTACCATTCGGTACGTGCGATTTCCGCGCCGCCCAGACGGCCGCTAACTTCAACTTTGATACCTTTAGCGCCCAGACGCATTGCGTTCTGTACAGCACGCTTCATAGCACGACGGAACATAACACGACGTTCCAGCTGTGAAGTGATGCTGTCAGCAACCAATTTAGCGTCCAGTTCAGGCTTACGAACTTCAGCGATATTGATCTGTGCAGGAACGCCAGCGATATCCGCTACGACCTTGCGCAGTTTTTCTACGTCTTCGCCTTTCTTACCGATAACGATGCCAGGACGAGCAGTGTGAATAGTCACACGGATGCTCTTCGCTGGACGCTCGATAACGATACGAGATACAGACGCTTTAGCCAGTTCCTTAGTCAGGTACTGACGTACTTTAAAATCGCTGTCCAGGTTGTCAGCGAATTCTTTGGTGTTCGCAAACCAGGTAGAGTTCCATGGTTTTACAATACCCAGGCGAATACCATTAGGATGTACTTTCTGACCCATTGCTAGTCTCCAGAGTCTCAGCGATCGGACACAACCACAGTAATGTGGCTGGTGCGCTTCAGGATGCGATCTGCACGACCTTTCGCACGCGGCATAATGCGCTTCATGCTTGGGCCTTCATCTACGAAAATTTTCGCGACTTTCAGATCGTCGATGTCAGCGCCATCGTTGTGTTCAGCGTTAGCAATGGCAGATTCCAGTACTTTCTTGACCAATACCGCAGCTTTCTTGTTGGTATAGGTCAGGATGTCCAGGGCCTGCGACACTTTCTTACCGCGAATCAGGTCAGCAACAAGGCGAACCTTCTGTGCAGAAGAACGAGCATGGCGATGTTGAGCTAAAGTTTCCATCTCTTCCTCCTACCTTATTTCTTCTTCGCTTTTTTATCAGCAGCGTGGCCGCGATAAGTACGAGTCGGTGCGAATTCACCCAGTTTGTGACCAACCATTTCGTCGGTAACAAAGACTGGAACGTGCTGACGACCATTATGGACAGCGATGGTCAAACCGATCATGTTAGGAAAGATCGTTGAACGACGGGACCAAGTGCGCAGGGGCTTCTTGTCTCCGCTTTCCACCGCTTTCTCTACCTTCTTCAGCAAGTGCAGGTCAATAAAAGGACCTTTCTTGAGAGAACGTGGCATGGCTTATCCTCTAAAATTATTTGCTACGGCGACGTACGATAAATTTATCAGTACGCTTGTTGCTGCGGGTCTTCTTACCTTTGGTCTGAACGCCCCACGGAGATACCGGGTGCTTACCAAAGTTACGACCTTCACCACCACCATGTGGGTGGTCGACTGGGTTCATCGCAGTACCGCGAACGGTAGGACGAACACCACGCCAGCGTGCAGCACCTGCTTTACCCAGAACGCGCAGCATATGCTCAGCATTGCCAACTTCGCCCAGAGTAGCGCGGCAGTCTGCTTCGACTTTACGCATTTCACCAGAACGCAGACGCAGGGTGACATAAGCACCATCACGCGCAACGATCTGAACGTAAGTACCCGCGGAACGCGCCAGCTGACCGCCTTTACCTGGTTTCATTTCTACGTTATGAACGGTAGAGCCAACCGGGATATTGCGCATCGGCAGGGTGTTGCCTGCTTTGATTGCAGCATCAACGCCAGACTGAATCTGGTCGCCAGCTTTCAGGCCTTTAGGGGCCAGGATGTAACGGCGTTCGCCGTCTTTGTACAGAACCAGCGCGATGTTCGCGGAACGGTTCGGATCGTACTCAAGACGTTCAACAACTGCTGGGATACCGTCTTTGTTGCGTTTGAAGTCAACAATACGATAAGCCTGCTTGTGGCCACCACCGATGTGACGAGTGGTGATACGGCCATTGTTGTTACGACCACCGGATTTGCTGTTTTTTTCCAGCAACGGAGCAAAAGGTTTGCCCTTGTGCAGCTCAGGGTTAACCACTTTAACTACGTGGCGACGACCCGGAGATGTCGGTTTACATTTAACAACTGCCATTGTATTACTCCTCCGACTTACTCAGCGCCGCCAACGAAGTCCAGATTCTGGCCTTCTTTCAGGGTGACGTAAGCTTTTTTCCAGTCGCTACGACGACCGATACGCTGTCCGTGACGTTTAACTTTCCCTTTAACTACCAGGGTGTTAACGACTTCGACTTCGACTTCAAACAGTTTCTGCACAGCAGCTTTGATCTCTGCTTTGGTCGCGTCTTTAGCAACTTTGAGAACGATGGTGTTTGTTTTTTCCATCGCAGTAGACGCTTTTTCAGAAACGTGCGGTGCGCGAAGCACCTTCAGCAGACGTTCTTCACGAATCATGCCAGCATCTCCTCAACTTGCTTAACAGCATCAGCAGTCATTACGACTTTGTCGAAGGCGATCAGGCTAACCGGGTCGATACCAGTCGCATCGCGTACGTCAACCTTGTGCAGGTTACGTGCGGCCAGGAACAGGTTCTCGTCCAGCTCACCGGTGATGATCAGCACATCTTCCAGAGCCATGTCTTTCAGTTTCTGTGCCAGCAGCTTAGTTTTAGGCGCTTCAACAGAGAACTTCTCGACAACGATCAGACGATCCTGACGTACCAGTTCGGACAGGATGCTTTTCAGCGCGCCGCGGTACATCTTTTTGTTAACTTTTTGACTGTGGTCCTGTGGACGCGCAGCGAAGGTCACGCCACCTGAACGCCAGATCGGGCTCTTGATAGAACCTGAACGCGCACGGCCGGTACCTTTCTGGCGCCATGGCTTTTTGCCAGAACCAGTTACTTCAGCACGAGTCTTCTGAGCACGAGTACCCTGACGAGCACCAGCTGCATAAGCAACAACAACCTGGTGAACCAGCGCTTCGTTGAAATCACGACCGAAGGTAGTTTCGGAAACAGTCAGCGCGCTCTGCGCGTCTTTCAATACTAATTCCATTGCTATCCCCTTACGCCTTCACAGCTGGTTTAACGATCAGGTCGCTACCGGTTGCACCCGGGACCGCACCTTTAACCAGCAGCAGGTTGCGCTCAGCGTCAACACGTACTACGTCCAGGCTCTGAACGGTTACACGTTCGTTACCCAGCTGACCTGCCATTTTCTTGCCTTTGAACACTTTGCCCGGAGTCTGGTTCTGACCGATAGAACCCGGAACGCGGTGAGACAAGGAGTTACCGTGAGTAGCGTCCTGGGTACGGAAGTTCCAGCGCTTAACGGTACCAGCAAAACCTTTACCTTTAGAGGTACCGGTTACGTCAACTTTTTTAACGTCAGCAAACAGCTCAACGCTAATGTCCTGACCTACGGTGAACTCTTCGCCTTCAGCAAGGCGGAATTCCCACAGACCACGGCCAGCTTCTACGCCAGCTTTAGCGAAGTGACCCGCTTCTGGTTTGGTTACACGGTTAGCTTTTTTAGCACCAGTGGTAACCTGAATAGCGCGGTAGCCATCGTTAGCCAGATCTTTAACCTGAGTAACGCGGTTTGCTTCAACTTCGATTACGGTTACTGGGATAGAAACGCCATCTTCAGTGAAGATGCGGGTCATACCCACTTTTTTACCGACTAAACCAATCATTGTTTCAACCTCTCAATCGCTCGATGACCTGATTAACCCAGGCTGATCTGCACGTCTACACCGGCAGCCAGATCCAGACGCATCAGAGCATCAACGGTTTTCTCAGTTGGCTCAACGATGTCAACCAGACGCTTGTGAGTGCGGATTTCGTACTGATCGCGCGCGTCTTTGTTAACGTGCGGAGAGATCAGAACGGTGAAGCGCTCTTTGCGGGTCGGCAGCGGGATCGGACCACGGACTTGCGCACCAGTGCGCTTAGCAGTCTCGACGATTTCCGCGGTTGATTGATCGATCAGACGATGATCAAACGCTTTAAGGCGGATACGGATTCTTTGGTTCTGCATGAGACCAGAGCTCCAATTATTTTATAAACGAAAATGATTACTCCTCAAACCCATTACGATTGATGGGAGAGTGTAACCGTTCTTACGTAGCTCCCCAATTGGGAGCATTGTTGAGTAACAAAATGAGCTACTCTGGTTCTGATTGAACCCGCCGTCAATTACGACAAGCCCGCGCATTATACGTAAATCTGGGCAAGACGCAAGTGCCGTTTAGAAATTAAGCGCCAATGTCGCAGGGTGTGTAAGAGCGCGCAACGTTTTATGCAATGTATTCTGCGGCGATGCTTTGTTTCGAGCCGCTACGCATCTCCGTTTTTTGTGCATTGCCGGACAGGCCGATTATAGCGACTATGCGTTCAAACCCGTTTGAGGCCCCTTAAATGCTGACCACCCTCCCCTTTCTGCTGATCTATCTTTCACTGACAGCATTACTGGTAAATGCCGATATTCGCTACGGTCTACTTCCCGATAAATTTCTCTGTCCGCTGCTATGGGCAGGACTGCTCTTTCAGCTCTGTATCCAACCTGATTTTCTGCCGAGTGCGGTGGCGGGTGCGATGGCCGGATATATTGCCTTTGCCGTTATTTACTGGGGCTATTGGTTTATCTGCCGGCGTGAAGGGATGGGATATGGTGATGTGAAGTACCTGGCGGCACTGGGTGCATGGCATGGCTGGTGCGTACTGCCTGCGCTGGCGTTGCTCGCGGCGCTGATGGCGCTTCTTTGTATTCTTGTTTTTTCGGTAATCCGCCCTGATAAGAAGGCAATAAAAAACCCGCTGCCTTTTGGGCCATTTCTGGCAGCAGCGGGTTTATGCGTAGGCTGGAAGACGTTGGTTATTCTTCCACTTTAATCTGTGACTGAAGATAGTTTTGCAGGCCGATTTTAGCAATGAGATCCAGCTCTGTTTCCAGCCAGTCAATATGCCCTTCTTCATCGGCCAGGATCTGAATCATCATATCTCGGCTGACGTAGTCATGTACGCTGTCAGCATAAGCAATGGCTTCACGGAGATCTTTGGCACCTTCAAGTTCTAGCCTGAGGTCGGAACGCAGCATCTCTTCGACATCTTCTCCGATGCCCAGCTTGCCGAGATCCTGCAGGTTTGGAATGCCTTCAAGGAATAAAATACGCTCGATATATTTATCAGCGTGTTTCATCTCATCGATAGATTCATGGTACTCAACGTCGTTTAAACGTTTGAGTCCCCAGTTTTTGAACATTCTCGCGTGAAGAAAATACTGGTTGATTGCGACAAGCTCATTTCCCAATAATTTATTGAGATAACTTATGATTTTAACATCACCTTTCATTATATAGTCCCTCCGCTTCCACTCATTGAAGCGTAGATCGGGCTACAGGGATGTCAAAGAAAAGATGGGCGCTTACGCGATCTCTTTGTATTCCGGGATCTGCATCAGCTCGTCCTGCATGATCTCTCGCGCAGCACGTACGCATTTACCGCATTGATTTCCCACCGGAACAAATTTGCGAAGCTGCTGGAATGACTGGGGCTGAAACTGGCGAACGGCCTGACGTATTTTTTTGTCGCTTACACCATTACATAAACAAACGTACATAGAAACTCCCGTTCAAATTATGCGCAAAGTGTAAGTGAGAATGGTTATGATTACAATAGCACAAACGCCAGAATGCGGGGCGGGAGCAGGCAAAAAATGCGAAATTTTGTGACGACGCCTGAGCGGTAGAAAACAAAAAAGGACGCCGAAGCGTCCTTTTTTAATTCAGGGATAATTAATTAGCCCAGAACTTTAGCAACAACGCCCGCGCCAACGGTACGGCCGCCTTCACGGATTGCGAAACGCAGACCGTCGTCCATCGCGATTGGGTGGATCAGCGTCACAACCATCTTGATGTTGTCGCCTGGCATTACCATCTCAACGCCTTCTGGCAGTTCGATGGTACCGGTCACGTCAGTAGTACGGAAGTAGAACTGTGGACGGTAGCCTTTGAAGAACGGAGTATGACGGCCGCCTTCGTCTTTGGACAGGATGTACACTTCAGATTCGAACTTGGTGTGTGGCTTGATTGAGCCTGGCTTCGCCAGAACCTGACCACGTTCGATTTCTTCACGTTTGATACCACGCAGCAGAACACCAACGTTCTCACCAGCACGGCCTTCGTCCAGCAGTTTGCGGAACATTTCAACGCCAGTACAGGTAGACTTCGCAGTCTCTTTGATACCAACGATTTCAACTTCTTCACCAACTTTGATGATACCGCGCTCTACACGACCGGTAACAACGGTACCACGACCGGAGATGGAGAATACGTCTTCGATTGGCAGCAGGAATGGCTTGTCAATCGCACGCTCTGGTTCTGGGATGTAAGAATCCAGGAAGCCAGCCAGTTCGATGATTTTCGCTTCCCACTCAGCTTCGCCTTCCAGCGCTTTCAGAGCAGAACCACGAACGATTGGAGTATCGTCGCCTGGGAAATCGTACTGAGACAGCAGTTCACGAACTTCCATCTCTACCAGTTCCAGCAGCTCTTCGTCATCAACCATGTCGCATTTGTTCAGGAACACGATGATGAAAGGAACGCCTACCTGACGACCCAGCAGGATGTGCTCACGAGTCTGAGGCATTGGGCCGTCAGTCGCAGCAACAACCAGGATCGCGCCGTCCATCTGCGCAGCACCGGTGATCATGTTTTTAACATAGTCGGCGTGGCCTGGGCAGTCTACGTGTGCGTAGTGGCGAGTCGGGGTGTCGTATTCAACGTGGGAAGTGTTGATGGTGATACCACGAGCTTTTTCTTCTGGTGCGTTATCGATCTGGTCGAATGCACGAGCAGAACCACCGTAGGTTTTAGCCAGAACGGTAGTGATTGCAGCAGTCAGGGTAGTTTTACCATGGTCAACGTGGCCGATAGTACCAACGTTGACGTGCGGTTTTGTACGTTCAAATTTTTCTTTAGACACGGCTATATTCCTTACTATAGTGCTCTCCCCTCTGGAGAGAGCACGGGACTTAGGTTTTAATCCTGTGGATTACTTACCACGGGCTTCAATAACGGCCTGAGCAACGTTGTTAGGCGCATCATCATACTTCAGGAATTCCATGGTGTATGATGCACGACCTTTGGTCAGAGAACGCAGCTGAGTTGCATATCCGAACATTTCAGACAGCGGAACTTCAGCGTGGATCTTAACGCCAGTTACTTCGGATTCCTGACCACGCAGCATACCGCGACGACGGCTCAAGTCACCGATAACGTCACCGGTGTTCTCTTCAGGAGTTTCTACTTCAACCTTCATGATTGGCTCAAGCAGAACTGGTTTTGCTTTCTTAAAGCCTTCTTTAAAGGCAATAGACGCAGCCAGTTTAAACGCCAGTTCAGAGGAGTCAACGTCGTGGTAAGAACCGAAGTGCAGACGAACACCCATGTCAACAACCGGATAGCCAGCCAGAGGGCCCGCTTTCAGCTGTTCCTGGATGCCTTTATCAACGGCTGGGATGTATTCGCCAGGAATTACACCACCTTTGATGTCGTTGATGAACTCGTAACCTTTCGGGTTAGAGCCCGGCTCCAGTGGGTACATGTCGATCACAACGTGACCGTACTGACCGCGACCACCAGACTGCTTAGCGTGTTTACCTTCAATGTCGGTAACTTTCGCGCGAATCGCTTCGCGGTAAGCAACCTGAGGTTTACCCACGTTCGCTTCAACGTTGAATTCACGCTTCATACGGTCAACGATGATGTCCAGGTGCAGTTCACCCATACCAGCGATGATGGTCTGGTTAGATTCTTCATCAGTCCATACGCGGAATGATGGGTCTTCTTTCGCCAGACGGCCCAGAGCCAGACCCATTTTTTCCTGGTCAGCTTTGGTTTTTGGTTCAACTGCGATGGAGATTACCGGCTCTGGGAATTCCATACGCTCCAGAATGATCGGGTGATCCGGGTCACACAGGGTGTCACCAGTGGTCACGTCTTTCAGACCGATAGCTGCAGCGATGTCGCCCGCACGAACTTCTTTGATCTCTTCACGTTTGTTAGCGTGCATCTGTACGATACGGCCAAAACGCTCACGCGCCGCTTTCACGGAGTTCAGGATGGTGTCACCGGAGTTAACCACACCAGAGTAAACGCGGAAGAAGGTCAGGTTACCCACGAATGGGTCGGTAGCAATTTTGAACGCCAGTGCAGAGAATGGCTCTTCGTCGCTTGCGTGACGCTCAGCCGGGGTATCTTTACCGTCGTCCAGGATGCCGTTGATCGCAGGAACGTCAACTGGGGATGGCAGGTAGTCAACTACCGCATCCAGCATCGCCTGAACACCTTTGTTCTTGAACGCAGAACCACAGGTTACCAGGATGATTTCGTTGTTCAGAACGCGCTGACGCAGAGCTTTTTTGATCTCTTCTTCAGTCAGTTCTTCACCACCCAGGTATTTCTCCATCAGCTCTTCAGAAGCTTCAGCAGCGGATTCGATCAGGTTCTGGTGCCATTCGTCAGCCAGGTCCTGCATTGCAGCTGGGATATCTTCGTATTCGAAGGTAACGCCCTGGTCTGCATCGTTCCAGTTGATGGCTTTCATTTTCACCAGGTCGATAACGCCGGTGAAGCCTTCTTCAGCACCAATTGCCAGCTGCAGCGGAACAGGGTTCGCGCCCAGACGGGTTTTGATCTGACCAACAACTTTCAGGAAGTTAGCACCCATACGGTCCATTTTGTTAACGAACGCGATGCGTGGAACTTTATATTTGTTCGCCTGACGCCATACGGTTTCAGACTGTGGCTGAACACCACCAACTGCGCAATAAACCATTACCGCGCCGTCAAGAACACGCATGGAACGTTCTACTTCGATGGTGAAGTCAACGTGCCCTGGGGTGTCGATGATGTTTACGCGATGCGGTTCGTACTGCTTAGCCATACCTGACCAGAATGCAGTAGTCGCTGCGGAGGTGATAGTGATACCACGCTCCTGCTCCTGTTCCATCCAGTCCATGGTGGCTGCGCCGTCATGAACTTCACCGATTTTGTGGTTTACACCGGTGTAGAACAGAATACGTTCGGTAGTAGTGGTTTTACCGGCGTCGATGTGCGCACTGATACCGATGTTACGGTAGCGTGCGATGGGTGTTGTACGAGCCATTTGATTCCTCGTTTATATCTTTAGGCGTTCAGTTAAGTTACCCAGAGCGGGCGGCTTCTCTGAAGCGCCCGCCTGGTGACTAAGACTCCGAAGGGATTACCAACGGTAGTGTGCGAACGCCTTGTTGGCTTCTGCCATACGGTGAACGTCTTCACGTTTCTTAACTGCAGTACCTTTGTTGTCTGCAGCATCAGAAAGTTCGTTCGCCAGACGCAGAGCCATGGATTTATCACCGCGTTTACGAGCAGCTTCAACGATCCAACGCATTGCCAGGGCATTACGACGAACCGGACGAACTTCAACTGGAACCTGATAAGTAGAACCACCAACGCGGCGGGACTTAACTTCTACAGTTGGGCGAACGTTGTCGAGAGCGACTTCGAAAGCTTCCAGTTCATTTTTACCAGAACGCTGAGCCAGGGTCTCCAGCGCGCTGTATACGATTGCTTCTGCAGTAGATTTTTTACCATCTACCATCAGGATATTTACAAATTTTGCCAGCAGTTCTGATCCGAATTTCGGATCTGGAAGAATTTTACGCTGACCAATGACGCGACGACGTGGCATGGGAATACTCCGTTGTTAATTCAGGATTGTCCAAAACTCAAAGAGTTTAGTATGACATTAAGATAAATCAGTTTGGCCTTACTTAACGGAGAACCATTAAGCCTTAGGACGCTTCACGCCGTACTTGGAGCGAGCCTGCTTACGGTCTTTAACACCTGAGCAGTCCAGCGCACCACGAACGGTGTGGTAACGAACACCCGGAAGGTCTTTAACACGACCGCCACGGATCAGGATCACGGAGTGCTCCTGCAGGTTGTGACCTTCACCACCGATGTAGGAAGTCACTTCGAAACCGTTAGTCAAACGCACACGGCATACTTTACGCAGTGCGGAGTTTGGTTTTTTAGGAGTGGTGGTATATACACGAGTACATACACCACGTTTCTGCGGGCAGGCTTCCAGCGCAGGCACGTTGCTTTTCGCAACTTTGCGTGCACGTGGTTTGCGTACCAGCTGGTTAACTGTTGCCATTAAATAGCTCCTGGTTTTAGCTTTTGCTTCGTAAACACGTAATAAAACGACCTCATACAATATGAGGACGCGAAATTTTAGGGCTACGTCGAAAAGGTGTCAAGAAATATACAGCGATCTCAAATCACCAGTTCATTTGACTGGCGTGCGTCACAGTAAGATTGACGAAATCAGTATAGCCAACCACGTCAATTTTGGCTGAAATTTGACAAGAAAGACCCCGCGCATCCAGATCGTCTTTCAGCGCAGAAACTGTTATGGGGGCATTCGTGAGCATTTCAACGAAACGGCTGCCTTCAAGTGCAGCAAGCACGCCGTCCTGAATTAGCAGCAGGTCATCACCGTCGCGCAGCATACTCAGTAACGCGTCGATATCACATTGCCATGGTGAATGGCTCAGAGTATGGAGCATGGCAGCCTCAGAAGGTCAAAACGGTGTCGTAGTGGGAAAGGTGTTCGCGCAATGCCGCAGAAGAGACGACGGTCACATCCAGCACGAAAGGCGTCTTCTCATCCAAACCGCGAGCGGCCAGCGAGTCGGCGCAGACATACAGGGTTTCAATGTCATACAGCGGCAGCACTTTAAACGTAGCGATGTAATCCCGCGCCAGAATGGCCTGTGGCTGCTGACCCGCCAGAAGCTGAAACACACCGTCCCCTAAAAAGAAGACGCCGATATCTTCGGTCAGCGCGGACGTCGCAAGTAACGCATCCAGTCCTTCGCGGCCAGAAGCGCTCCCGTGCGGCGCAGACGCAAAAACAAATGCCACGCGCTTCATCAGAATTGCACCACTCTATCGCAGGTGAGCGCCGCCTGTGCCAGCGCGCCCAGACCGCTTAACGAAAAACCGGGCTGCAGGTTAGAACCCGACAAACCAAGACGGGCGGCTTCGGTTGCATCGGTCACGCCGCGGCGCAGTGCCGCCGCCACGCAGATGTGCAGTTCTACGCCCTGCTTTTCGTTTAATGCCTGCCAGCCGCGCACCACATCAAACTCATCGCTCGCCGGCGACGTAAACTGGTTCGCGTTATACACCCCTTCCCGATAGAAGAAGACGCTCGCCAGCTCATGTCCGGCTGCCAGCAGCGCATGCGCAAACTGCAGCGCGCTGCTGGCCTGCTGAGTCCCGTACGCCGGGCCTGTCACCATTAACGCATAACGCATTACTTGTCTTGTCCCAGGAAATCACCGCTTTTGAACTGGCGAATATAGAGGTAGACCGTGTGCTTGGAGATGTTGAGACGATCGGCCACCTGGTTGATGGCGTCTTTAATATCAAAAATCCCTTTTTCATAGAGATTGAGCACGATCTGGCGATTCTTGGCGTTGTTCGAGACGTTGCGGTCGGCATTCACCTCTTCAATGGTGAACTCAAGCGTCTGCGTGACGAGATCTTCGACGGAAGAGGCAAAGTTAACAGAAGAGCCAACATCCGGCGTTTCGGGTGGAATAAAGGTGCTCATGATCTGCGAGAAAGGCACATCAAGGTTCATGTTGATGCACAGCAGCCCAATAACACGATGCTCGCGGTTTCGAATCGCGATGGTTTCTGATTTCATCAGCACGCCGCTTTTGGCGCGGGTGAAATAGCATTTGGAGACGCTGCTGTCCGCGCCGGTCATGTCATGCAACATACGCAATGCAAGGTCGGTAATTGGCGAGCCAATTTTACGGCCAGTATGCTCACCATTCGCAATGCGGATGGCGGAACACTTCAGATCTTGCAGGGAGTGCAATACGATTTCGCAGTGGGAGCCAATGAGCATCGCTAACCCGTCCACTACCGCTTCATAGGATTTCAGAATATCGAAGTCGGTCTGGTCAAAAGGACGTTGATCCAGCAAATCAAGTTCACTGGTTTCGTTGGTTAAAAGCGACCTGGACATGAAAAAAACACTCCTTTTCAGGAGCCTGTCGTTAGGTTTTCAGGGCAGGCTCATTATCTACACGGACAACTAAATTAATACAGCGTGCCTAACGCTTTCCAGTGTTAATTATATCTGCCCCACAATAAAAAACCGCCGCCTTAAAGGCGGCGGTTTTTTTTCAGCATTACTTCTTAGCAGCAGCGGCTTTATCGTCAGCCGGTGCGTCTGCCTTGGCATCCGCTTTCGGTGCCGGTTTGATGTCCAGCAGCTCTACGTCAAAGACCAGCGTAGAGTTGGCAGGGATCCCCGGAACGCCGGTTTTGCCATAGGCCAGATCCGGTGGGATGACCATCTTGATCTTGCCGCCTTTCTTGATGTTTTTCAGGCCTTCAGTCCAGCCAGGGATCACACCATCCAGACGGAAGGAGAGCGGCTCACCACGGGTGTAAGAGTTATCAAACTCTTTACCGTCGATCAGCGTACCTTTGTAGTTCACGACAACCGTGTCGCTGTCTTTAGGCGCATCGCCGGTGCCTTCTTTCTCAACTTTGTATACCAGGCCAGTCGAAGAGGTTTTCACACCCTTCTCTTTAGCGAAGGCATCGCGGTAGGCTTTGCCTTTCGCTTCGTTGTCTTTAGCGTCCGCGTCCATCTTAGTCTGCGCGGCGCCCTTCACACGCGCTTCGAACGCCTGCAGAGTCTGTTCAATTTCCTGGTCAGACAGCTTGCTCTTATCGGCAAATGCGTCCTGAACGCCTGCGATCAGCTGAGCTTTATCCAGTTTGATGCCCAGTTTCTCTTGTTCTTTCAGAGAGTTTTCCATGTAACGACCCAGAGATGCGCCCAGTGCGTAGGCGGATTTCTGGTCGTCATTTTTGAACGCTGCTTTGCTGTCTGCAGTGGCAGCAGGCTTCGCAGCAGTATCAGCAGCGAATGACAGCGGCGCGTTCAGCGCAACAGCCATCGTCGTCGCCAGCAGCGTTACTTTAAACAGTGATTTCATCCATATCTCCAGGGCCTGGGGACTCTCACCCCAGCGTTAAACGTAAATGAGTGACGTACTATAAAACGTTGCAGAAGAAATCTACAGACAGACACGTCCAATTCTCGCCACTTTTCAGACTATTTTTGTTTAAATAAGTTTCTTGCCAGAGGGATGCGAACTGTACTTAAGGATAAACTCAGTTAAACTGCGCCGCCGCTGGGCCATTATGGCGAATCTGAAATAAACGAGGTGAATGATGAAGGATACAACGATAGAAGCGAGAATGGCTGAGCTGGAAAGCCGCCTGGCTTTTCAGGACATCACCATCGAAGAGCTAAACCAGACCGTGACCGCACATGAGCTCGAAATGGCGAAACTGCGGGATCATATGCGCCTGCTGACGGAAAAGCTGAAGGCTACGCAGCCGTCGAACATCGCCTCTCAGTCAGAAGAGACGCCACCTCCTCATTATTGAGGCGTAAAAAAAGCGGGATAATCCCGCTTTTTTATTTTCCGCATGACGGAATTAGTGGCAGCCGCAGCCGCCGTTACCGCAACCACCTTTACCGTGGCCGTGGTCATGACCATGGTCGTGGCCGTGACCACCGCAGCAGCCGTCGTGGCCGTGATCGTGGTCATGGTCGTGACCGTGCGCACCGTGAACGTGGCCATGAGCCAGCTCTTCTTCGGTCGCTTCGCGGATCGCAACAACTTCTACGTTGAACTTCAGGTTCTGGCCAGCCAGCATGTGGTTGCCGTCAACCACGACGTGGTCATCTTCCACTTCGGTGATTTCAACTGGAACCGGGCCCTGGTCGGTTTCCGCCAGGAAGCGCATGCCAACCTGCAGTTCGTCAACGCCCATGAACACGTCTTTAGGAACGCGCTGAACCAGGTTGTCGTCATACTGACCGTAAGCGTCGTTCGCGCCTACAGCAACGTCAAATTTGTCGCCAACTTCATGACCTTCCAGCGCGTTTTCCAGGCCGGAAATCAGGGAACCGTGACCATGCAGGTAGTCAAGCGGCGCACTCACCGGAGACTCATCAACCAACACACCGTCTTCTGTACGTACCTGATAGGCCAGGCTGACAACCAGGTCTTTTGCTACTTTCATGATATCTCCTGAGCGTGGGAAAATTGCTGGCGCAGATTGTAGCGGAAATCTGCACCTGTGTACCCTTTAGCTTAAAAAAACTCAGGGCATATCGCTAGTCCGGATGAAAAATCCCGATAACTTGCTCTTCTTTGCGAACGTGCTCGCGCGCCTCTTTGTCGGCCTCACGCATCTGGTGACCGCACTTAACACACTCAACAACATCAATATTATTTTCCCGCCACATCGCCAGGGTGTCTTGCGCCTGGCAGGTCGGGCATTTTGCACCCGCGATAAAGCGTTTACGTACAGCCATCTTTCGTTACCCTTTATTCAAATTCATCCCAGCCATCGAGCTGGCGTCGTTCCTGCTGCATCTCGCGCTGGAAGATCTCCTCCAGCTCGCGACGGGCTTCCCGCACGCGGGAGATCTGCGCCGTATCGGTATGGACCGGCATCAGCTCGCGCAGCATCCGCATATCCAGCCGGCGGAAATGCATCTGGGCGCGCTGCGCCTGATGCGGATGCATGCCAAGCGAGATCAGCGCCTTGCGCCCCAGCTCCAGCGCACTGGAGAACGTCTCACGGGAGAAGTGTTTCACACCCGCCTGCAATAATTCGTGAGCTTCAACACGTCCCCGCGCACGCGCCAGAATATGCAGATGCGGGAAATGCTGCTGGCAGAGATCCACCAGCTTCATCGTGTCTTCCGGGTCGTTACAGGTAATGACGATGGACTCTGCCGCCTCTGCCCCCGCCGAGCGCAGTAGCTCAAGCTGGGTCGCGTCGCCGTAGTAAACCTTGTAGCCATATTTGCGCATCAGGTTGACCGCGCTGATATCCCGCTCCAGCACCGTAATGCGCATTTTGTTCGCCATCAGCAAACGGCCGATTACCTGTCCAAAGCGGCCAAAGCCCACCACGATCACCTGGGGCTTATCGTCTTCCACCCACGGCGCTTCGTCTTCATCGTCTGTCGGGTTCAGGCGGCGCGACAGCAGTCTATCCACCATCTTCATCAGCAGCGGCGTGGTCATCATGGACAGCGTGACCGTTACCAGCAAAAGCGCCATCTGATCGTCTTTAAACAGCTTCTGGGACGAGGCGGTAGAGAACAGCACAAACGCGAACTCGCCTCCCTGGCTCAACACGCTCGCAAACTGCATGCGCTCCGAACTGCGCAGGCCGTAAATGCGCGCCATAACGTACAGCACCAGCGTTTTCACCGCCACCAGGATAGCGACGCTCACCACAACCCACAGGAGATGGGTATAGAGCACGCCAAGGTTGAGCGCCATCCCCACCGAAATAAAGAACAACCCCAACAGCAACCCTTTGAAGGGATCGATGGCAATTTCCAGCTCGTGGCGGTATTCACTTTCCGCCAGCAGTACCCCGGCGATAAAGGTCCCGAGCGCCATCGACAGCCCCAGCGCGTCCATAAACAATGCCGACCCCAGCACCAGCAGCAGCGTCGCGGCGGTAAACACCTCGCGCACGCCGGACGCGGCAATAAAGCGGAATACGGGACGTAACAGGAAACGTCCGCCAATCAGCATCCCCGCGAAGGCCAGCACCTTCATGGCGATTTTCGCCCAGTCAAAGTGGTCGTCGCCGGAGCCCGCCAGCAGCGGCACCAGCGCCAGCGCCGGGATGACCGCCAAATCCTGGAACAGCAGCACCGAAAAACCCAGCTGACCGGCTTCGTTACGGTTCATCCCCTTGTCGCGCATCAGCTGCAGGGCCATCGCCGTCGACGACATCGCAAGGCCTATTCCGCCGATCACCGCCGCCTGCCAGGAGAAATTCGTCAGCATTAACAGGCCACCCAGAATCGCGGCGCTGAGCAACACCTGCGCGGCACCTACGCCAAAGATGGAGCGTCGGAGCTGCCACAATTTTGAAGGGTTCAGCTCAAGGCCAATGATGAACATCAGGAACACCACGCCCAGCTCGGAGAAGTGGAGTATTTCATCCACATCGCTGATGAATCCCAGTCCCCAGGGGCCAATGGCGATCCCCGCCAGCAGATACCCCAGTACCGCACCGATACCAATACGCGCTGCAAGCGGCACCGCGACGACGGCCGCAAATAAAAACAGCACCCCGGCGAGGAGCAAATTCGATCCTTCCATTAACGCCCTCCTGCCGGAATCGGTGACGCCAGCCATTCACCGTAGGCTCTGGCGTGGCTGGCCAGCTCTTTCGGATCCTGACGACGGGCCCAGTAGACAATAATCGGGTTCATCCAGTGCATACGGCACATGGCCGCCGTCAGCTCGAAAGGCCGCAGAATGTCGCTCATCGGATAACGGTTCAGCCCGTCGTGGCGGTAGGCGCTTTCGGGTTCACCGGTCGTAATCACACTACGCCAGTACTTTCCCGCCAGCTGGTTGCCCCCCACCCCGCTGGAGAAGCCCCGACTCAGCACGCGGTCCAGCCACTCTTTGAGCAGCGCCGGACAGCTGTAGGTATAAAGCGGATGCTGGAACACAATCACGTCATGCTGACGCAGCAGTTCCTGCTCATAAGGAATATCAATAAAGAAATCAGGATAGTGCGCGTAGAGATCGTGCACCGTCACGTTGCTGAGCTGAGTAGCCGGCTTAAGCAGCACCCGGTTTGCCACCGAGTCCTGAGATTCCGGATGGGCATACAGCAGCAGCACTTTTGCTGTCTGAGACATCATTCCCCTCCCGGTCTTGTTTCTGTTTTTGTGTATCGTCGCTGTTTTGGGCTACCATGACGGCCCGGTGCGGAAAATGGCCCACACCTTACATTATCATAATGACAAATTAACATAGTCGGAACATACGGCGCTTCTATGATTGTTTTCTCCTCGTTACAAATTCGTCGCGGCGTGCGCGTCCTGCTGGATAACGCCACTGCTACCATCAACCCGGGCCAGAAAGTGGGTCTGGTCGGCAAAAACGGCTGTGGTAAATCCACCCTGCTGGCGCTGCTGAAAAACGAGATTAGCGCGGATGGCGGTAACTTCACCTTCCCGGGGAACTGGCAGCTCGCCTGGGTAAACCAGGAGACGCCCGCGCTGAGCGAACCGGCACTCGACTATGTTATCGACGGCGACCGCGAATACCGCAGGCTCGAAGCGGAGCTCAATGCCGCCAACGAGCGCAACGACGGTCACGCCATCGCCACCGTTCACGGCAAGCTGGACGCCATCGACGCGTGGACCATTCGCTCCCGCGCCTCCAGCCTGCTGCACGGCCTGGGCTTCAGCAATGAGCAGCTGGAACGCCCGGTCAGCGACTTCTCCGGCGGCTGGCGTATGCGCCTCAACCTGGCGCAGGCGCTGATCTGCCGCTCTGACCTGCTGCTGCTCGATGAACCGACTAACCACCTCGATCTCGATGCGGTTATTTGGCTGGAGAAGTGGCTCAAGAGCTATCAGGGCACTCTGATTCTGATCTCCCATGACCGCGACTTCCTCGACCCGGTGGTGGATAAAATCATTCATATCGAACAGCAAACGATGTTCGAGTACACCGGCAACTACAGCTCCTTCGAGCGCCAGCGCGCGACGCGTCTTGCCCAGCAGCAGTCCATGTACGAAAGCCAGCAGCAGCGCGTGGCGCACCTGCAAAGCTTTGTGGATCGCTTCAAGGCCAAGGCGTCAAAGGCGAAGCAGGCCCAGAGTCGCATCAAGATGCTGGAGCGCATGGAGATGATCGCCCCGGCGCACGTCGACAACCCGTTCCACTTCAGCTTCCGGGTCCCGGAAAGCCTGCCAAATCCCCTGCTGAAAATGGAAAAGGTCAGCGCGGGTTATGCCGACCGCATTATTCTCGACTCCATCAAGCTCAACCTGGTGCCGGGTTCACGTATTGGTCTGCTCGGGCGCAACGGTGCCGGTAAATCCACGCTGATCAAACTGCTGGCGGGCGAGCTTAATCCGGTCAACGGTGAAATCGGCCTGGCGAAGGGCATCAAGCTGGGTTACTTCGCCCAGCATCAGCTGGAATTTTTACGCGCGGATGAATCCCCGATTCAGCACCTCGCGCGTCTGGCGCCGCAGGAGATGGAGCAGAAGCTGCGCGACTATCTCGGCGGCTTCGGCTTCCAGGGCGATAAGGTCACCGAAAACACCGAGCGCTTCTCCGGCGGCGAAAAGGCCCGTCTGGTGCTGGCGCTGATCGTCTGGCAGCGCCCGAACCTGCTGCTGCTCGATGAACCGACCAACCACCTGGATCTCGACATGCGTCAGGCGCTGACCGAAGCGCTGATTGAATTCGAAGGGGCGCTGGTTGTCGTTTCGCACGATCGTCACCTGATCCGCTCCACCACGGACGATCTCTACTTAGTGCACGACGGCAAAGTCGAACCGTTCGACGGCGATCTGGAAGACTACCAGCAGTGGCTGACGGACGTGCAGAAGCAGGAGAACCAGCCGGAAGAATCAGCGAAAGACAACGCCAACAGCGCGCAGGCACGTAAAGACCAGAAGCGCCGTGAAGCGGAGCTGCGCACCCAGACGCAGCCGCTGCGTAAAGAGATTGCCCGTCTCGAAAAAGAGATGGAAAAGCTCAACGCCACGCTTGCTACCGTTGAAGAGAAGCTGGGCGACAGCGGTCTGTATGACCAGAGCCGTAAAGCGGAACTGACGGACTGCCTGCAAACGCAGGCGAAGACCAAATCCAGCCTTGAAGAGTGTGAGATGGCGTGGCTGGATGCGCAGGAACAGCTGGAAACAATGCTGCAGGCTGACTGAATTCATTGCTCCGTTTAGCCTGGTTCGGAAATCCAGGCTAAACGGAGTACAATTCGGAAAGTATCGTAAATTTCCGACAAGAATCAGCATCGCGCCTATGACCCAAATCATTCCATCAGGCTTCGACATTGCCGCCGAAGACAGCACTGAGTTCGTGCCTATGCGCGGCGTCGCCAATCGCCATTTGCAGACCATGCTGCCGCGACTGATCCGCCGCAAGGTTCAGTTCACCCCACACTGGCAGCGGCTAGATCTGCCAGACGGTGACTTTCTGGATCTCGCCTGGAGCGAAGCGCCGGAGCAGGCTCGCCATAAGCCGCGGCTGGTGGTTTTTCACGGTCTGGAAGGCAGCCTGCACAGCCCGTATGCACACGGGCTCATTGAGGCAGCCAAAGCGCGCGGCTGGCTCGGCGTGGTGATGCATTTTCGCGGCTGCAGCGGCGAGCCGAACCGGCAGAAGCGTATCTATCACTCGGGTGAAACCGAAGACGGCACGTGGTTTTTACACTGGCTGCGGGACAACTTTGGCACCGTGCCCACCGCGGCCGTAGGCTACTCGCTGGGCGGAAATATGCTGGCCTGCCTGTTAGCTAAAGAAGGGGAAAGCGTCCCGCTGGATGCCGCCGTCATCGTCTCCGCCCCGTTCATGCTGGAGCAGTGCAGCTACCACATGGACAAAGGCTTTTCCCGCGTCTATCAGCGCTACCTGCTCAACCTGCTGAAGGCCAATGCCGCGCGTAAACTGAAAGCCTACCCGGATACTCTCCCGGTCAGCCTGCGCCAGCTGAAAAAAGTGCGCCGCATACGCGAATTCGACGATCTGATCACCGCGAAAATTCACGGCTTCGCCGATGCAATTGACTATTATCGTCAATGCAGCGCCATGCCGCTGCTCAGCAAGATCACGCAGCCAACGCTGATCATTCACGCCAAAGATGACCCTTTTATGGATCATCACTCGATTCCCGCTCAGGAATTCCTGCCCGACAACGTTCACTATCAGTTGACCGAGCACGGCGGCCACGTCGGGTTTATCGGCGGCACGCTGCGCCGCCCGAAAATGTGGCTTGAGACGCGTATTCCTGACTGGCTAACCCCTTATCTGGACGGTGCAACATGATTATTCCCTGGCAGGATCTGGCTCCCGAAACGCTCGATAATCTGATTGAAAGCTTTGTATTACGCGAAGGCACCGATTATGGTGAACAGGAACGCTCGCTTGAGCAAAAGGTCAACGATGTAAAGCGCCAGCTGAAAAGCGGCGACGTGGTGCTGGTGTGGTCAGAACTGCATGAGACGGTCAATATCATGCCCCGCAACGCGTTTCACGGCTGATCTTCCACCCTTTTCAGTCAGGGAGTTGCTATGTCTGCCAGACATCCGGTTATTGCCGTTACGGGGTCGAGTGGTGCGGGAACCACCACCACCAGCCTCGCATTTCGCAAGATTTTCGCCCAGCTGAATCTCCGTGCGGCGGAGGTCGAAGGCGACAGCTTTCACCGCTACACGCGCCCGGAGATGGACATGGCCATCCGTAAGGCGCGCGATCTGGGTAAACACATCAGCTACTTCGGTCCGGAAGCCAATGACTTCGGCCTGCTGGAACAAACCTTTATTGAGTACGGCCAGAGCGGTAAAGGGCAGTCCCGCAAGTATCTGCATACCTATGATGAAGCCGTTCCCTGGAATCAGGTGCCTGGCACCTTTACCCCCTGGCAGCCCCTGCCGGAACCTACCGACGTGCTGTTCTACGAAGGATTACACGGCGGCGTGGTCACGCCGCAGCACGACGTGGCGCGCCACGTGGATCTGCTGGTTGGCGTGGTGCCTATCGTTAACCTGGAGTGGATCCAGAAGCTGACGCGTGACATGAGCGAGCGCGGCCACTCGCGCGAAGCAGTGATGGATTCGGTGGTGCGCTCCATGGAAGACTACATCAACTTCCTGACGCCGCAGTTTTCCCGCACCCATATCAACTTCCAGCGCGTGCCGACGGTGGACACCTCCAACCCGTTCGCGGCCAAAAGTATCCCATCCCTGGATGAGAGCTTTGTGGTGATCCATTTCCGCAATCTCGAAGGCATTGACTACCCCTGGCTGCTGGCGATGCTGCAGGGCTCGTTTATTTCTCACATGAATACATTAGTCGTACCGGGCGGAAAAATGGGGCTGGCGATGGAGCTCATCATGACGCCGCTGGTGGAGCGACTGATGGAAGGGAAACAGATCGCGTGAGTTTTTTGCCCGGGGCGCTGCGCTTACCGGGCCAACGGTCGTGCTTTTGTAGGGCGGGTCAGCGAAGCGCCACCCGCCAAAACATTAAGCCTCGATCACTTCATACGAATGGGTGATGTTTACCGCTTTCTCCAGCATTAACGCCACAGAGCAGTACTTCTCCGCAGACAGGTCCACCGCACGTGAAACCGCCGCGTCTTTCAGTTCTTTACCGGTGACCACAAAGTGCAGATTGATGTGGGTGAACAGGCGTGGCGCCTCTTCGCGGCGTTCTGACGTGAGTTTGACCTCACAATCCGTCACGTCATGACGGCCTTTTTGCAGAATCGACACCACGTCAATGGCACTGCATCCCCCTGCCGCCATCAGCACCATTTCCATTGGGCTGGGCGCTTTATCGCCGGAGTTACCATCCATCAAAATCTGATGTCCTGACGCGGACTCGCCCAGGAACGTTAAACCTTCAACCCACTTCACGCGCGCTTGCATATTCTTAAACTCCAACGTTGCATTTTTGGTGACAGATTACGCGTGCGTTACATTTCTCGCAATGGAAGGCGACCTGCATCATGCTGAAGCGAGACACCAGGAGACACGCGGCGAAAGCTATGCTAAAACACTCAGGATGCTACAGTAATACATTGACGTTACACATGTATGCAGAGGACATCAAACTTTACTGGCTGCGAAACGTTACGGTAGCCGACTTCCCAGGGTATGGGTAAGAATTCGATTGCAACCCCAGAGTCCGGATGCATCTGATGACTCTGGTGACAGCTTATAACAGAGGATAACAGCGCATGGTGCTTGGCAAACCGCAAACAGACCCGACTCTCGAATGGTTCTTGTCTCATTGCCACATTCATAAGTACCCATCAAAGAGCACGCTGATTCACCAGGGTGAAAAAGCGGAAACGTTGTATTACATCGTTAAAGGCTCGGTGGCAGTGCTGATCAAAGATGAAGAAGGGAAAGAGATGATCCTTTCTTATCTGAACCAGGGCGATTTCATCGGTGAACTGGGCCTGTTTGAAGAGGGCCAGGAACGTAGCGCCTGGGTTCGTGCAAAGACAGCATGTGAAGTGGCTGAAATTTCTTACAAGAAGTTCCGTCAGCTGATTCAGGTTAACCCTGACATTCTGATGCGTCTCTCTTCCCAGATGGCGCGCCGTCTGCAGGTCACCTCAGAGAAAGTGGGCAACCTCGCCTTCCTGGACGTGACGGGCCGCATCGCACAAACTCTGCTGAACCTGGCGAAACAGCCGGACGCCATGACCCATCCGGACGGCATGCAAATTAAAATTACCCGTCAGGAAATTGGTCAGATCGTCGGTTGCTCCCGTGAAACAGTGGGCCGTATCCTGAAAATGCTGGAAGATCAAAACCTGATCTCCGCCCACGGTAAAACCATCGTGGTTTACGGAACGCGTTAATTCCGCTTAAACGGCGTGCCATCGCAAGGTGTCACGCCGTTTTTGTCTCTACTCCTCATGTGGCGCAGGCTGATCTATCACCCGGAAGTTAACTACGCACTGCGACAAACGCTGGTGTTGTGTCTACCCGTGGCCATCGGCCTGATCCTCGGACACCTTCAGCAAGGCCTGCTCTTTTCCCTCGTGCCCGCCTGCTGCAACATTGCTGGCCTGGACACACCGCATAAGCGCTTTTTCAAACGTCTGATCGTGGGCGGCTGCCTGTTTGCTGGCTGTAGCCTTGCCGTACAGCTTTTACTGGCCCGGGATATCCCGCTGCCGCTGATCCTGACGGTGCTGGCGATGACGCTCGGCGTCACGGCGGAAATCAGCTCGCTGCACGCCCGCCTGCTACCCGCCTCGCTGATTGCGGCCATCTTCACGCTGAGCCTCGCCGGGAATATGCCGGTGTGGGAGCCGCTGCTGATCTACGCGCTGGGGACACTGTGGTACGGGCTGTTTAACTGGTTCTGGTTCTGGCTGTGGCGGGAACAGCCGCTGCGCGAATCCCTGAGCCTGCTCTATGTGCAGTTGGCGGAATACTGCGAAGCCAAATACACCCTGCTCACCCAGCATACCGATCCGGAAAAAGCCTTACCGCCGCTGCTGACGCGCCAGCAGAAGGTGGTGGATCTGATAAGCCAGTGCTATCAGCAGCTGCATATGCTCGCCGCCAACAAGAACCACGAATACAAACGGCTGCTGCGCACCTTCCAGGTAGGCCTGGATCTGCAGGAGCATATCTCCGTTAGCCTGCACCACCCGCAGGAGGTGCAAAAGCTGGTTGAGCGCAGCCACGCCGAAGCGGTGATCCGCTGGAACGCGCAGACCGTCTCGGCACGCCTGCGCGTGCTGGCTGACGATATTCTCTACCACCGCTATCCCACGCGCTTTAATATGGAAAAACAGCTCGGCGCGCTGGAGAAAATCGCCCGTCAGCATCCGGATAACCCGGTCGGCCAGTTTGCCGCCTGGCACTTCAGCCGCATCGCCCGCGTGCTGCGCACCCAGCGCCCGCTTTATTCCCGCGACCTGATGGCGGATAAACAAAAACGGCTTCCCCTGTTGCCCGCGCTCAAAAGCTATCTGTCTCTCAAATCGTCCGCCCTGCGCAATGCCGCACGAATTAGCGTGATGCTCAGTATCGCCAGCCTGATGGGCATGGCGCTGCATCTGCCGAAGCCCTACTGGATCTTAATGACCGTGCTGTTCGTCACCCAGAACGGCTACGGCGCCACGCGGGTGCGTATTCTGCACCGGGCGGGCGGCACCATGGCCGGGCTGATCATTGCAGGCGTAACGCTGCACTTCCACGTGCCGGAAGGCTATACCCTGGCAGGCATGCTGGCGATCACGCTGGTGAGCTACCTGATTATCCGCAAAAATTACGGCTGGGCGATGGTGGGCTTTACGGTGACGGCGGTATACACCCTGCAGCTGCTTACGCTGAACGGCGAACAGTTTATTGTCGCCAGGCTGATTGATACCCTGATCGGCTGCCTGATTGCCTTCGGCGGCATGGTCTGGCTGTGGCCGCAGTGGCAGAGCGGGCTGCTCAGGCAGAACGCCCACGACGCGCTGGAGGCCGACCAGCAGGCCATTCGCCTCATCCTGAGCGACGACCCGCAGCCCTCCCCGCTGGCGTATCAGCGCATGAAGGTCAACCAGGCGCACAACGCTCTGTTCAACTCGCTCAACCAGGCGATGCAGGAGCCGGGCTTTAACTCACATTATCTGGCCGATATGAAGCTGTGGGTAACGCACAGTCAGTTTATCGTTGAGCACATTAACGCCATGACGACGCTGGCGCGCGAGCATACGATGCTGACGCCGGATCTGGCGCAGCGCTATTTGCAGTCGTGTGAAATTGCGCTGCAGCGCTGCCAGCAGCGTCTGGAGTATGACTCGCCGGGCGAGTCGGGGGATTTAAATATTCTGGAAGCGCCGGAGACGTTAACCCACGGGCCAATGAGCACCCTGGAGCAACACTTGCAGCGCGTGCTGGGGCATCTGAACACCATGCACACCATTTCGTCGGTGGCATGGCGTCAGCGTCCGCATCATGGGGTTTGGTTAACGCGCCGGTTGAAACGAACCGAATATTAGCCTTTAACGATCTTTGCAACCGCCGCGGCAAAGCGGGTTAAGCCGTCTTCGATGTCTTTGTCTTCCACCACCAGCGACGGCGCAAAGCGCATCACGTCCGGCCCGGCGTTGAGCACCATCACCCCTTCGCGAGCGGCGGCGTGCAGGAAGTCGCGCGCGCGGCCCTTGTACTGCGGCTTCAGCTCGGCGCCAATCAGCAGCCCCATCCCGCGGATCTCGCTGAACACGTCGTACTGCTCGTCAATCTGCTTCAGGTGCTTCACAAACAGCTCGCGCTTCGCGCTAACGCCGTTTAGCACCTCTGGCGTGTTGATGATGTCGAACGCGGCCCCCGCTACGGCGCTCGCCAGCGGGTTACCGCCGTAGGTAGAGCCATGAGAACCGACGTGGAACGCGGAGGCGATCTCCTGCGTCGTCAGAACCGCACTTACCGGGAAACCGCCGCCGAGCGCTTTCGCGCTGGTCAGAATATCCGGCGTCACGCCGTAGTGCATATAGGCAAACAGGTCCCCGGTACGCCCCATCCCGCACTGCACTTCATCAAACACCAGCAGCGCCTGATGCTCGTCGCACAGCGCGCGCAGCCCTTTCAGGAATTCCGGGGTTGCCGCGGTCACGCCGCCTTCCCCCTGAATAGGCTCGACCACCACCGCGCTGGTGTGGTCGTCCATCACCGCTTTCACCGCGTGCAGATCGTTAAACGGCACGTGGATGATGTCGGCCGGTTTCGGACCAAACCCGTCGGAATACTTCGGCTGGCCGCCAACGGAGACGGTAAAGAAGGAGCGTCCGTGGAAGGCATTGTGGAAGGCGATGATTTTGGTTTTGTACGGGCTGTGGCGCGTGGTCGCGTAGTAGCGCGCCAGCTTAAAGGCGGTTTCGTTGGCTTCGGTGCCGGAGTTCATAAACAGCACGCGCTCGGCAAACGTGGCATCAATGATCTTACGGCCCAGGCGCAGCGCCGGTTCGTTGGTGAACACGTTGCTGGTGTGCCACAGGGTTTCACCCTGGGTTTTCAGCGCCTCCACCAGCGCGGGATGGCAATGACCCAGCGCCGTGACCGCAATACCGCCCGCGAAATCCACATACTCCTTGCCCTGCTGATCCCAGACGCGGCTGCCTTTCCCCCTCACCGGGATAAATTCAGCCGGTGCATAAATCGGCAGAATCACTTCATCGAATGTCGCGCGGGTAATTGCTGGTTGTTCAGTTGCCATGTCATGCCCATCCATTTATGTCACATTGATTGTGAAAATATAATCACAAAATATGCATAAAAAATCACAGCAAGGCAACAGATATTCAGCGATGGAGGAAATTTGCCAGCAGCGCGTGCCCCTGCTCGCTGAGGATGCTTTCCGGATGGAACTGCACGCCTTCGAGATCCCATTCGCGATGTCGAATCCCCATGATCTCCTGCGTATCGCTCCAGGCGGTCACCTCAAAGCCGTCGGGCAGCGTCGACGGGTCAATGACCAGGGAATGGTAGCGCGTCACGGTTAACGGATTATTGAGCCCCGTGAACACTCCGGTGCCCGTGTGGGTGACCGGCGAGGTTTTGCCGTGCATGACTTTGGCGGCGCGCACGATGGTGGCACCAAAGGCCTGAGCAATCGCCTGATGGCCCAGACAAACGCCGAGGATCGGCAGCTTGCCGGCATAGTGCTGGATAACCTCCAGCGAAATACCTGATTCCGACGGCGTGCAGGGGCCGGGTGAAATCACGATTTTCTGCGGAGCCAGCGTCTCGATATCGGCCAGGCCAATCTCGTCGTTACGTCGGACAACCACCTCTGCACCCAGTTCGCAAAAATACTGGTAAAGGTTCCAGGTGAAGGAATCGTAGTTATCAATCAGCAGAATCATGGCGGCTCCCGAAAAAAATGCCGCCCTATTCTACTCAGATTCCCGCGCTTCGCTCACTACTTTGGCAAAGATCGCGTTTAGCGCGGTTAAATCCCCCGTTGCGCCGCTGCGGTTAGCGGACACCCACTCCTCGGGATCGATATCGCGCCAGTCCAGTGAATAGCCCGCATGGAGCGCCAGCTGCTCAAAGAAAACGCGCTGAGCAATACCGTTACCACTCGAAAAAGGATGCAGCATGTTGATTTCACAATAATAATGGCTAATTTTTTCAATGAACGCCGCTTTCTCAAGGCCAGCCAGATACTTTTCGCTTTCCAGTGCCGCCATCAGTTCATTACCCATCTTCTCGATGTATTCGAAATGGCAGAAGGGAATATCACCTTTGAAAATATCGTCGGTCCGGAACTCACCTGCCCGCTTCATCTCTCTGCGGTAGAGATGGCGGTGAATAAGGCACAGATGGGGTAACCCGGGCGCGGAAGGCCCAAGCGCCAGGCTCTCAATGTCGGGATCCGATGGACCATTACCTTTCTCAAGGAGACAACTGGCCTGAAAGTTGACGCTACGCTGCTGCTCCCAAAGACGGGATTTTTGCTTGTCGGTGAGTTTTTTCACTTAACGCCTCCCTGAATAGTCCGTTTGCCACAAGTATAAGCAGCAAAACGCGCTTTCGCAGGGAGGGGTCACAACACGGGCGAGCCTCGCCCGCGTCGAAGAACGTTACGGCAGAACTTTTGCGGAGAGGATCACGACAGGTTTGGACGGCACATTCTGATACGGACCGACGTCATGGGTAGGCACCTGAGAAATCTTATCGGCCACGTCCATCCCTTTCACGATTTTACCGAACACCGCATAGCCGAAGTCGCGCTGGCCGTGGTCGAGGAAGGCGTTATCCGCCACGTTGAGGAAGAACTGGCTGGTCGCGCTATCTTTGTCTGCGGTACGCGCCATAGAGATCGTGCCGCGTTTGTTCAGCAGGCCGTTGTCCGCTTCGTTTTTGATTGGCGGGTTCGGCTGTTTCTGCTGCATCTGCTCGTTGAAGCCGCCACCCTGAATCATGAAGCCCGGGATCACGCGGTGGAAGGTGGTGTTGTTATAGAAACCACTGTTCACATAGTCGAGGAAGTTTTTCACAGAAACCGGAGCTTTCTGGCTATTCAGTTCCAGCTCAATATTCCCGGCGGAGGTGGTCAGCAGAACGTGAGGGTCCCCTTTTGCTGCCAGCGCAGCAGGGGAAACGGCAGAAAGAGCAAACACAGCTGCGACAGCCGCCAGTGTTGATTTGAGCATGAGAATTCCTTAACAAAGCGCAGTATAAAAAGCGAATGGCTTGATTCTAAAGAGCAGTATGAACGTAGACCAGCCTTTTACCTAATTTTACGAAATTGAAACAATTATTACTGCGCAAACGATTGGTTAGACCGCCACTTAATGTGATTTAGATCACATTAAAACCTGCAATGACATAATCATTACCCTTAAAAGATAGGAATGGATCACTTTAGCGACTAAAATCTGCCCGCTCTCAGCGCCCCTTCGGCGCTTTTCTTTTTTTGAACAGGCCAGACATGACTAACAGCAATCGCATCAAGCTCACATGGATCAGCTTCTTCTCCTACGCCCTGACCGGCGCGTTGGTGATCGTCACCGGGATGGTGATGGGGAATATCGCAGACTACTTCCAGCTGCCCGTTTCCAGCATGAGCAACACCTTCACCTTCCTCAACGCAGGGATCCTGATCTCTATCTTCCTGAATGCCTGGCTGATGGAAATCGTGCCGCTGAAAACCCAGCTTCGCTTCGGCTTCGTGCTGATGGTCTCCGCCGTGGCGGGTCTGATGCTCAGCCACAGCATCGCCCTGTTCTCAGCCGCCATGTTCGTGCTCGGCCTGGTCAGCGGGATCACCATGTCGATCGGGACGTTCCTGATTACCCATATGTATGAAGGCCGCCAGCGCGGCGCGCGCCTGCTGTTTACCGACTCCTTCTTCAGCATGGCCGGAATGATCTTCCCGATGGTCGCTGCCGTTCTGCTGGCGCGCAGCATTGAGTGGTACTGGGTCTACGCCTGCATCGGTCTGGTCTACGTTGCAATTTTCATTCTGACCTTCGGCTGCGACTTCCCGGTTCTGGGTAAAAAAGCGCAAACCACGGCAGAGCCTGTGGCGAAAGAGAAATGGGGTATCGGCGTGCTGTTCCTCTCCATCGCCGCCCTGTGCTACATCCTGGGCCAGCTGGGCTTTATCTCCTGGGTACCGGAATACGCCAAAGGTCTGGGCATGAGCCTGAACGACGCGGGCAAACTGGTGAGCGATTTCTGGATGTCCTACATGTTCGGCATGTGGGCGTTTAGCTTCATCCTGCGCTTCTTCGACCTGCAGCGCATTCTGACCGTGCTGGCGGGCCTGGCGACCGTGCTGATGTATCTGTTCATCAACGGTTCGCCGGAGCATATGCCGTGGTTCATTCTGACCCTGGGCTTCTTCTCCAGCGCCATTTATACCTCGATCATCACCCTGGGCTCTCTGCAGACCAAAGTGGCCTCGCCGAAGCTGGTTAACTTCGTTCTGACCTGCGGCACCATCGGCACCATGCTGACCTTCGTGGTGACGGGCCCGATCGTTGCCCACAGCGGCCCGCTGGCCGCGCTGCACACTGCGAACGGTCTGTACGCCGTGGTGTTCATCATGTGCTTCATCCTGGGCTTTGTGACCCGCCACCGCCAGCACAACGCGGCAGCGGCATCGCACTAAACCCTGCGCCCCTTTGCATTACGCAGAGGGGCTGTTTCTGGCGAAACTGACCTCTTCTCCTCCGGTATCCATCTGGATCCAGGTCTGCGCCAGCTGCGTAGTGGCAATAATCCGCCCCTGACGAATCGACCAGCGCACCGGCACCTGACAGCGCACCGCTTCAAACCCACTCTCCGCAGGCAGAATAATCAGGTTTGCCGGATTTCCCGTTTCAATACCGTAATCGCTCAGGCCGAAGGTGCGGGCGCTGTTATGGGTAATCAGGTTCAGGCCGCTGTCGATTTGCGGATAGCCCATCATCTGGCAGACATGTAGCCCCATATGCAGCACCTGCAGCATGTTGCCGGTGCCGAGCGGGTACCACGGGTCGAAGACGTCGTCATGACCAAAGCAGACGTTAATACCTGCCTCCTGCAGCTCTTTCACCCGGGTTATACCGCGACGCTTCGGATAGTCATCAAAGCGCCCCTGCAGGTGGATGTTGACCAGCGGGTTCGCAACGAAGTTAATCCCCGACATCTTCAGCAGACGGAAAAGCCGCGAGGTGTAAGCGCCGTTGTAGGCGTGCATGGCGGTGGTGTGGCTGGCCGTCACGCGCGGGCCGATGCCGGCCTCATACGCCAGCGTGGCCACCGTCTCGACAAACCGCGACTGTTCGTCGTCAATTTCATCGCAGTGGATATCCAGCGGGCGGTCATACTTCTTCGCCAGCTCAAAAGCGATGTGCAGCGACTGGACGCCATATTCCCGGGTAAATTCGAAGTGCGGGATCGCCCCCACCACGTCGGCTCCCAGTTTTAACGCCTCTTCAAGCAGCGCCGCGCCGTTCGGGTAAGAGAGAATACCTTCCTGCGGAAACGCGACGATTTGCAGCGTTACCCACGGCGCCACCTCCTGCTTCACCTCCAGCATCGCCTTCAGGGCGGTGAGCGTCGGGTCAGAGACATCCACATGGGTGCGGACAAACTGAATGCCGTTAGCGATTTGCCACTTCAGCGTTTTCCAGGCGCGTGCTTTCACATCCTCATGGCTGAGCAGCGCCTTGCGCTCCGCCCAGCGTTCAATGCCTTCGAACAGCGTGCCGGACTGGTTCCAGTTCGGCTCACCCGCCGTCTGGGTGGTATCAAGATGAATATGCGGCTCGATGAACGGGGGAATAGCCAGCCCACCGCGCGCGTTCAGTACCTCATAACTTTCGGCGTGGGTGTCGTCCATGGGGGTGATGTCACCAAATCGCCCGTTCTCGATGGCAAGTTGCCACAGCCCATCCCGACCCGGTAAACGCACATTCTGAACAAGCCATAACGGTGATGTAGACATAACTTTCCCCTCATAAACGCAGCTGATATTCAGGCGTATCGATTTTTGCAAAACCGCCCCTGATTTGTACACAAATTCAACGAACACGAAAAGCCTGCGATTTCCGCCACTTATAAAAATCCTGACAAATCAGTCATATACCACCTAAGGAGTAGGCGAAGGCGTATTTGATTTGCATCAATAAGCGCCCCTGCTGAATCGTTAAGGTAGGCAATAATAGAAAAGAAATCGAGGCAATAATGAGCAAAGTCAGACTCGCTATCATCGGTAACGGCATGGTCGGCCACCGCTTTATTGAGGATCTTCTCGATAAAGCCGATGCTGAGCAGTTCGATATTACCGTGTTCTGTGAAGAACCCCGCAAGGCATACGACCGTGTGCACCTGTCTTCCTACTTCTCCCATCATACCGCCGAAGAGCTCTCTCTGGTGCGTGAAGGTTTCTACGAGAAGCATGGCGTAAAAGTGCTGGTGGGCGAACGCGCTATCACCATCAACCGTCAGGAAAAAGTGATCCACTCCAGCGCCGGCCGTACGGTTTTTTACGATAAGCTGATCATGGCGACGGGCTCGTATCCGTGGATCCCGCCGATTAAAGGCTCGGAAACGCAGGATTGCTTCGTTTACCGTACCATTGAAGACCTCAACGCCATTGAATCCTGTGCGCGTCGAAGCAAACGCGGCGCGGTTGTTGGCGGTGGCCTGCTGGGCCTGGAAGCCGCGGGCGCGCTGAAAAACCTCGGCGTTGAAACCCACGTCATCGAATTTGCGCCGATGCTGATGGCCGAACAGCTGGACCACATGGGTGGTGACCAGCTGCGTCGTAAGGTCGAAAGCATGGGCGTGAAGGTTCACACCAGCAAAAACACCAAAGAGATCGTTCAGGAAGGGACTGAAGCACGCAAAACCATGCGCTTTGCCGACGGCAGCGAGCTGGAAGTGGACTTCATCGTCTTCTCCACCGGCATCCGCCCGCGCGACAAGCTGGCAACGCAGTGCGGCCTGGCCGTCGCGCAGCGCGGTGGGATCATGATTAACGACACCTGCCAGACCTCCGACCCGGATATTTACGCCATCGGCGAATGCGCCAGCTGGAACAACCGCGTATTCGGCCTGGTCGCGCCCGGGTACAAAATGGCGCAGGTCGCCGTGGATCATATCCTGGGCAGCGAAAACGCCTTCACCGGCGCAGACATGAGCGCCAAGCTGAAGCTGCTGGGCGTGGACGTAGGCGGTATTGGCGATGCGCATGGCCGCACGCCCGGCGCGCGCAGCTATGTCTATCTCGACGAAAGCAAAGAGGTCTACAAACGTCTCATCGTCAGCCAGGACAACAAAACCCTGCTCGGCGCGGTGCTGGTGGGCGACACCAGCGACTTCGGTAACCTGCTCCAGCTGGTGCTCAACGCCATCGAGCTGCCGGAAAACCCGGACGCGCTGATCCTCCCGGCGCACGCCTCCAGCGGCAAGCCGTCCATCGGCGTGGATAAACTGCCGGACAGCGCGCAGATTTGCTCCTGCTTCGACGTGACCAAAGGCATGCTGATCTCCGCGATCAACAAAGGGTGCCACACCGTTGCGGCGCTGAAAGCGGAAACCAAAGCCGGTACCGGCTGCGGCGGCTGTATTCCGCTGGTCACCCAGGTGCTGAACGCCGAACTGGCGAAACAGGGCATCGAAGTGAACAATAACCTGTGCGAGCACTTCGCGTATTCTCGCCAGGAGCTGTATCACCTGATCCGCGTGGAAGGCATTAAGTCCTTCGACGAACTGCTGGCGAAGCACGGCCAGGGCTACGGCTGTGAAGTGTGTAAACCGACCGTCGGCTCCCTGCTGGCCTCCTGCTGGAACGAGTACGTGCTCAAGCCCGAGCATACGCCGCTGCAGGACACCAACGACAACTTCCTGGCCAACATCCAGAAAGACGGCACCTACTCCGTGATTCCACGCTCGGCCGGTGGTGAAATCACGCCGGAAGGGCTGGTCGCGGTGGGCCGTATCGCACGTGAATTTAACCTCTACACCAAAATTACCGGCTCCCAGCGTATCGGCCTGTTTGGTGCGCAGAAGGACGACCTGCCGGAAATCTGGCGTCAGCTGATTGAAGCGGGCTTCGAAACCGGCCACGCGTACGCCAAAGCGCTGCGCATGGCGAAAACCTGCGTGGGCAGCACCTGGTGTCGCTACGGCGTCGGCGATAGCGTGGGCTTCGGCGTTGAGCTGGAAAACCGCTACAAAGGCATCCGTACCCCGCACAAAATGAAGTTCGGCGTCTCCGGCTGTACCCGCGAATGTGCGGAAGCGCAGGGTAAAGACGTGGGTATTATTGCCACCGAGAAAGGCTGGAACCTGTATGTGTGCGGCAACGGCGGGATGAAACCGCGCCATGCGGACCTGCTGGCGGCGGATCTCGATCGTGAGACGCTGATTCAGTATCTCGACCGCTTCATGATGTTCTACATCCGTACCGCCGATAAGCTGACCCGTACCGCCTCCTGGCTCGATAACCTTGAGGGCGGCATCGATTACCTGAAATCGGTCATCATCGACGACAAGCTGGGCCTGAACGAACATCTGGAAGCGGAGATGGCGCGCCTGCGCGAGGCGGTGATCTGCGAATGGACGGAAACCGTCAACACCCCGGCGGCGCAGACGCGCTTCAAACACTTTATCAACAGCACCCAGCGCGACCCGAACGTACAGGTTGTGCCGGAGCGCGAACAGCATCGTCCGGCCACGCCGTATGAACGTATTCCGGTCACGCTGGTGGAGGAAAACGCATGAGCCAGTGGGTAAACATCTGCAATATTAACGACATTCTCCCCGCCACCGGCGTCTGTGCGCTGCTGGGCAACGAGCAGGTGGCGATTTTCCGCCCTCGCCACGATGAACAGGTCTTTGCCATCAGCAATATCGACCCGTTCTTTGAGGCCAGCGTGCTCTCCCGCGGACTGATTGCCGAGCACCAGGGTGAACTGTGGGTCGCCAGCCCGTTGAAAAAGCAGCGTTTCCGCTTAACCGACGGACTCTGCATGGAAGATGAAAGCTTCTCGGTCAAACACTACGACGTCCGCGTGAAGGACGGCGAGGTGCAGCTGAAAGCGTAACCCCTCGCCTTTTCAATAGGAAAGGCTTATGACCCCTTATGGGTAACGGCAGGAAAAACCGTATGTTCTGTACGATTCCTGCTGTTATCCTGACGTCAATTCTTCCCCCGCCATGAATGCTGTGAGGTAACGTCGTGGATCACCTGCCGATTTTTTGTCAATTACGCAACCGCGACTGCCTGCTCGTGGGCGGCGGCGACGTGGCCGAGCGCAAAGCGCGCCTGCTCTTAGAGGCTGGCGCCCGCCTGACCGTGAATGCCCTGTCCTTCGCCCCCCAGTTTGAGGTTTGGGCCCAGGAAGGGATGCTCACGCTGGAACAGGGCGCGTTTAATGAATCCCTGCTGGACACCTGCTGGCTGACCATCGCCGCGACGGATGACGATGAAGTGAACCAGCGCGTGAGCGACGCCTGCGAAGCGCGCCGTATCTTCTGCAACGTGGTGGATGCGCCGAAAGAAGCCAGCTTTATCATGCCGTCGATTATCGACCGCTCGCCGCTGATGATTGCGGTATCGTCCGGGGGACGTTCACCGGTTCTCGCGCGTCTGCTGCGGGAAAAACTGGAAGCCCTGTTGCCTCAACACCTTGGCCAGATTGCGCATTATGCCGGGCAGCTGCGTTCACGCGTGAAGCAAACCTTCGCGACCGTGGGCGAGCGCCGTCGCTTCTGGGAAAAATTCTTTGTGAACGACAGGCTGGCGCAGTCGCTGGCGAATCAGGACACCAAAGCCGTTGAAGAGACGACTGAGCAGTTGCTAAGCGAACCGCTGGACCATCGCGGCGAAGTGGTGCTGGTGGGCGCAGGCCCCGGAGATGCGGGTTTGCTGACGCTGAAAGGGCTACAGCAGATCCAGCAGGCGGATATCGTGGTGTACGACCGTCTGGTCTCCGATGACATCATGAACCTGGTGCGCCGCGACGCCGACCGCGTCTTCGTGGGCAAGCGCGCGGGCTACCACTGCGTGCCGCAGGAGGAGATTAACCAGATCCTGCTGCGCGAAGCGCAAAAGGGAAAACGCGTGGTCCGCCTGAAGGGGGGCGATCCGTTTATCTTTGGACGCGGCGGTGAAGAGCTGGAAACCCTGTGCGACGCGGGTATTCCGTTCTCCGTGGTGCCCGGCATTACGGCGGCGTCCGGCTGTTCAGCGTACTCTGGCATTCCGCTGACCCACCGCGACTACGCTCAGAGCGTGCGTCTGGTGACGGGCCACCTGAAGACCGGCAGCGAGCTGGACTGGCATAACCTGGCCGCCGAAAAGCAGACGCTGGTGTTCTACATGGGGCTCAATCAGGCCGCCACGATTCAGGCGAAGCTGCTGGAGCACGGTATGAATGCGGATATGCCCGTCGCGCTGGTCGAAAACGGCACCGCCATTACGCAGCGCGTAGTGGATGGCGTGCTGACGCAGTTAGGCGAGCTGGCGCAGCAGGTCGAAAGCCCGGCGCTGATTGTGGTGGGCCGCGTGGTTGAACTGCGCGACAGGCTGAACTGGTTCTCGAATCACTAACGCATATTCTCCCTTCCTGGAGTAGTCCTTAAGCGGACTACTCCCCTCTTACCGCTACCGATAACATACCGCCCCGAAGTGGAACTTTTCCCTTTATTCCCTTGAGTTACATCCAATTTTCGTTTTAAAGACAAGGAATGCGTATGTTCAAACTGGCAAAAGCCGCCGTTCTGGTTGGCCTGTTATCGACGCTGACGGCCTGCACCGGTCACGTTCAAAACACCAAAAATAACTGCAGCTACGATTACCTGCTGCACCCGGCGATCTCCATTTCGAAGATCATCGGTGGTTGCGGCCCGGCGGCACAGCAGTAAGCGTTTTACAGGCGTAAAAAAACCGGGATGTCCCGGTTTTTTTGTTGGCGTAGAGCGGTTTTTTTGTTGGCGTAGAGCGGTTTTTTGTCGGGTGGCGCTGACGCTTACCCGACCTACACGGTCCCGTAGGCCGGGTAAGGCGAAGCCGCCACCCGGCAAAGCAAGCTTAAGGTTTACCCACAAACCCAATCGCTTCATACACCGCTTTCAGGGTTTCGGACGCGCGCGCGCTGGCTTTTTCCGCCCCCTCTTTCATCACTTTCTGCAGGAACGCTTCGTCGTTACGGTAGCGGTGATAACGCTCCTGCAGCTCGGTCAGCATGCCGGAAACGGCATCTGCCACTTCGCCTTTCAGGTGGCCGTACATCTTGCCTTCGAAGTGTTTTTCCAGTTCATGGATGCTCTGGCCGGTGACGCCGGAGAGGATATCCAGCAGGTTGGAGACGCCCGCTTTGTTCTGCACGTCGTAGCGCACAACAGGCGGCTCGTCGGAGTCCGTGACCGCGCGCTTGAGCTTTTTGACAACCGATTTCGGATCTTCCAGCAGGCCGATAACGTTGTTGCGGTTATCGTCAGACTTGGACATCTTCTTGGTCGGCTCCAGCAGCGACATTACGCGTGCGCCGGACTTCGGAATAAATGGCTCTGGTACTTTAAACACATCGCCGTAGAGCGCGTTGAAGCGCTGGGCGATATCGCGGCTCAGCTCCAGGTGCTGCTTCTGGTCTTCGCCCACAGGTACCTGATTTGTCTGGTACAGCAGAATGTCTGCCGCCATCAGCACCGGATAGTCAAACAGGCCGGCGTTGATGTTTTCAGAGTAGCGCGCGGATTTATCCTTGAACTGCGTCATGCGGCTCAGCTCGCCGAAATAGGTGTAGCAGTTCAGCGCCCAGCCCAGCTGCGCGTGCTCCGGCACGTGAGACTGAACGAAGATGGTGCTCTTCTCCGGATCGATGCCGCAGGCCAGATACAGCGCCAGGGTGTCCAGCGTGGCTTTGCGCAGCTTCTCAGGATCCTGACGCGCGGTAATCGCATGGAGATCGACGATGCAGTAAATGCAATGGTAGTCATCCTGCATGCTGACCCACTGACGTAACGCGCCCATGTAGTTACCAATGGTCAATTCACCTGAAGGCTGTGCGCCACTAAAAACGATGGGCTTAGTCATTGTTCAATTCCTGATGTTCACTGTGCGAAAGCCCGAGTGCGGGCAACAAATCTTTGAAGTGGTCGAAAACGACGTCCGGCTCACTCAGCGTGATGGCTTCACCGTAGTTGTAGCCATAGGTTAACCCCACGGAAGGACACCCGGCCGCGCGGGCAGCCAGAATATCATTGCGGGAATCGCCGACAAAGAGCAGCTCCGCAGGCGTTAAGGATAATTTTCCTGCCACCAGCAGCAGCGGTTCCGGATGGGGCTTTTTGTTCTGCACGTCGTCGCCGCCCACAATCACGGAGAAATACTTCGCGATATTGAGCGCTTCCAGCAGCGGTGCGACAAACGGCGTGGGTTTGTTGGTCACCAGACCCAGCGGGATGCCCTTCGCGTGCAGCGCGCTCAGCGTTTCCTGAACGTCAGGGAACAGGAAGCTGCCCTCCTCGACGGTCTCTTCATAGAAACGATCGAACAGTTTGCGCAGAATACGCAGCTGCTCTTCCTGCGGGATGTCCGCGTGATCGACGCTCGGTTTACCCTGGGCGGAACGCTGCGACGCACGCTCCTGACGCGCCCACGTCAACGCGCGCGCCATCAGAACATCGGCGCCGTTGCCAATCCACGTGACGACGCGCTCTTCACCCGCAACGGGGAGTTCAAGTGCATACAGCGCCTGGTCGACGGCGCTCGTTAAGCCCGGCGCGCTGTCAACCAGCGTGCCGTCGAGGTCGAATGCCACACCCCGAATAGCCTGTAATTTATCCATGACTTACCTTCGCCAGCTCGCGGCGCATTTCATCAATGACTTTTTTGTAATCCGGTTGGTCGAAAATGGCTGAACCAGCAACGAACATATCCGCGCCTGCCGCCGCAATTTCACCAATGTTATTCACTTTCACGCCGCCGTCTACTTCCAGACGAATGTCGTAGCCTGACTCGTCGATACGACGGCGGACTTCACGCAGCTTATCCAGCGTGTGAGGAATGAATGACTGGCCGCCAAAACCGGGGTTAACGGACATCAGCAGGATCACGTCCAGCTTGTCCATGACATAGTCGAGATAGCTCAGCGGCGTGGCCGGGTTAAACACCAGACCCGCTTTACAGCCGTTCTCTTTGATCAGCTGCAGCGTGCGATCCACATGTTCAGAGGCTTCCGGATGGAAGGTGATGATGCTGGCACCCGCCGCGGCGAAGTCAGGCACGATGCGATCAACCGGTTTCACCATCAGGTGAACGTCGATCGGGGCGGTAATGCCATAGTTACGCAGCGCCTTGAGCACCATCGGACCGATGGTCAGGTTAGGAACGTAGTGGTTATCCATCACGTCGAAATGGACGACATCCGCGCCAGCCGCCAGTGCGTTGGCGGTATCTTCACCCAGGCGGGCAAAATCGGCCGACAGAATTGAGGGAGCAATCAAAAACTGTTTCATCCGCTTCTCCTTGAAATGTGTTTACCGGCGGGCAAAACGGCTCAGGGGCGATAAAGAGCCAGGAGTTCGTCCACCTTTTTACGTGTGCCGCCGTTGCTGCTAATGCTACGCCGCACCTTAACCTGAAAATGCTTCGCGGCTTTGTACCATTCGCGCGTATCAGGCGTGTCGTGATTCGAAATTAACACCGGAATTCTTTTGCTGACCAGCTTTTCCGCCATCTCCGCCAGACGCGCCTGCTCGGCAGGGCTGAAGCTATTGGTGTGGTAGGCGGTGAAGTTCGCCGTCGCAGACAGCGGCGCGTATGGGGGGTCACAGTAAACCACCGAATTGACGCCTGCCAGTTCCATACACTCTTCATAGGAGAGGCAATGAAACTCCGCGTTCTGCGCTTTTTCAGCAAAGTGATAAAGCTCGTCCTGTGGGAAATACGGGCGCTTGTAGCGACCAAACGGCACGTTAAATTCCCCGCGCAGGTTATACCGGCACAGGCCGTTGTAACCATGACGATTGAGATAGAGGAACAGCAGGGCTCTGCGGAACGGATCCTGGCTCTGGTTAAACTCCGCGCGGAACTGGTAGTAAACGTCCGGATTATTGTTCTCGGGCGTAAACAGCTTGCGCGCCTCTGCGACATACTCATCGGTACGGAGCTTAACGATGTTATAGAGGCTGATAAGGTCGCTGTTGATATCCGCCAGGATATAACGAGAAAAATCGGTGTTGAGGAACACCGATCCCGCACCCACGAAAGGTTCGATAAGACACTCGCCTTCAGGCAGGTGCTTTTTAATATCATCGAGCAGGGGGTATTTCCCCCCTGCCCATTTCAGAAAAGCGCGATTTTTTTTCATGCTGACTAACTGATTACACCTTCTCCGGCTGTGGAGAAAGCTCCGACAGCATCCTGCGCTTTAAACATTACTTCAGATCGGCCTGAACCTGATGAATCGGCTTCGCCCATGGGTTCTTCGCCTGAACGTCAGCTGGCAGCGCCGCTACGGCACGTTTTGCTTCATCTTTTGACGAATAAACACCGCTCACCAGCACATACCACGGCTGACCGTTACGGGTCGTCTGATAAACAACATAGTTTTTCAGATTTGATTTCTTCGCCCAGCTGTTGAGGTTGTCGTAGTTAGACGAACTGCTCAGCTGCAGCGTGTAGTTGCTGGAAGGCGCAGACTTCAGCGAACCGACGTTACCTGCCGTTTTACCTGCCGCGCTGCTGGATGCGGTTGCCGTCGCGGCTGGTGCCGCTGTGGCAGCCGGTGCCGTGGTGGTCGCCGTGGCTTTCGGCGCAGTCTGCGTGACGGGCGCTTTAGCAGGCTCGCTCACCGCAGCCGTTTCCGTGCGTTTCGGCTGGGCCGGTACGGCTTTCACTTCAGGCGCTTTTACCACTGCCTGAGGTTTGGTTTCACGCTTAGGCTCAATCACTGCCTGCTTACGTTCAGGACGTGTTGTAGTCTGCGTCTGGTGCGGTTTGGTTTCCGTCGCGGCCGTTTGCGGCTGAGCGTTACCGCCGCGAATCGGGGCAACGGTTGCAGGTTCAGTTGGCAGCGTAGAGTTAACCACGACGTTATCAACCTGCTGCTGGTTCTGCGGCTGCGTCAGCGCATTGTTCAGGTCTCCCTGAACTTCCACACGCTGCTGACCTTCTGGCGCAACAGGTGCCTGACCCTGAGCTGGGGTTGAAGAAACGGGCGGCAGAGAAACATCCTGCGGCGCTGTGGTGTTACCGGCGGTCTGCTCTGCGGAAGTAGCACCCGGCGCTGGCTGTGCGCCATTCGCCTGATTGGACGCATCGTTACCGGAAAGGTTGATGCTCTTCTCAGCGGAAGCCGTTTGCTCGGTTGAGTTCGTTGACGGTGCTTTAAGCGCGGAGCCAATGCCGACAATCAGCAGCACAAGCACCAGAACGCCAAGGCCCATCATAATGTACTGGCGGGACGCCGGTTTTGGCGCAGCGGCTTTTTTACGTTTACGCGGGCGACGCTCTACAGGCTGTTCGTCCATTGAATCTTCTTCGGACTCATAATCCTCTTCTGCTCGCTCTTCGTGCGCGTTGCGGCTGCGCGAAGGGCGACGATCGTCTGCATCCAGATCAACATCGTCAAAGTTGATCTGCGGCTCGTTATCACGTTCTGAAGATTGACGAGAACGACCAGTACGACGATCGCTGGGATCGGGTTTCAGCTCGTCTTCTGGTTTGAATTCATCCATTTAACACCCCACTCAAAGGCTTATGCCAACGACTTTGCATTTCACCTGAAGCTAAACGACCACCTGCGACAGTGGCCTGACCTTTCTAGTTGTTACGCCTGCTGACAGTCAGCGATAGCGCCAAGAACGACATCGTGCGGCACTCCGCCGCGCACTTCACTCTTCCCTATTGCAAGCGGGAGTACAAGACGCATCTCACCTGCCAATACTTTTTTATCGCGCATCATGTGGGGTAAATACGCTTGCGCCGACATCTCCTGCGGCCCGTTCACCGGCAAACCTGCACGCTCAAGCAGCGCAATGATACGTGTCGTCTCTTCCGGTTTGAACTGCCCAAGGCGTTCAGAGGTGCGGGCAGCCATCACCATGCCGGCCGCGACGGCTTCACCGTGCAGCCAGTTGCCATAACCCATTTCGGCTTCAATCGCGTGACCAAACGTATGCCCAAGATTCAGTAAAGCACGTAAGCCCGTTTCACGCTCGTCTGCGGCAACAACTTCTGCTTTCAGCTCACAGCAACGACGAATGCAGTATGCCAGTTTTGCCTCATCGAGGCCCAGCAGCGCATCCATATTCTCTTCAAGCCAGTTAAAGAACTCGCCATCCAGAATAATGCCGTATTTGATCACTTCCGCCAGACCCGAAGCCAGTTCGCGCTTCGGCAGGGTTTTCAGACAGTCGAGATCCACCACCACCGATGCGGGCTGATAGAACGCGCCAATCATGTTTTTGCCAAGCGGATGGTTCACTGCCGTTTTGCCACCCACAGAGGAGTCGACCTGGGACAGCAACGTGGTTGGGATTTGAATAAAGCGGACACCACGCTGATAGCTTGCGGCCGCAAAGCCGGTCAGATCGCCCACAACACCGCCGCCCAGGGCAAGCAGTGTTGTATCGCGACCATGCGGTTTTTGCAGCAATGCGGTAAAGACTGTATCCAGTACCGTCAGGCTTTTATACTGCTCGCCATCGGGGAGAATCACACTGTCGACTTTTACGCCCGCCTGCTCAAGCAGGTGGCGTACGCGGTCGAGATAAAGCGGAGCCAGCGTCTCGTTGGTGACCAGCATCGCCTGATCACCCGCTTTCAGTGGTAAAAAGGAAGCTGGGTCGTTAAACAAACCAGCCGCGATGGTGATAGGGTAACTACGTTCCCCGAGAGTAACTGTAATCCTCTCCATGACGCGACATCCACCTTTAATGCTTTTACCCGCAGGCGAGTGTATATAAAGCCAGAATCAGTTGCTTTCCAGCATATGAATAATCTGGTTTGCAACCACTTTAGCGCTCTGGTCGTCGGTACGAATGGTCACATCGGCAATCTCTTCATACAGCGGATTGCGTTCATCGGCCAACGCTTCCAGAACTTCGCGTGGTGGCGTTTCAACCTGCAGCAGCGGGCGCTTTTTATCGCGCTGCGTACGTGCCAGCTGTTTCTCAATGGTCGTCTCAAGATAGACCACTACGCCACGGGCGGAGAGACGGTTGCGGGTTTCGCGAGATTTCACAGAGCCGCCGCCTGTTGCCAGAACGATGCCCTGTTTTTCCGTGAGTTCGTTGATCACTTTTTCTTCTCGGTCACGGAAACCTTCTTCGCCTTCTACGTCGAAAACCCAGCCCACATCAGCTCCGGTTCGTTTCTCAATCTCTTGATCAGAATCGTAAAATTCCATATTGAGTTGTTGAGCTAACTGACGCCCAATAGTGCTTTTGCCGGCACCCATAGGCCCAACCAGAAAGATATTGCGTTTCTCTGCCATTTTATCGGTACTACTAAGACTATTCGTTAATGGTAATCCCCGCTTCGCAGACACCCGGCGTAGCAGGACATGAACTGAAACCTCATATGCAATAGAGCGAGAGTCAGACTAAAAATTATCTCAATACTCCGGCTTGTTTGGCAACTGATTAAATCACCGCGCCGGGCGCATAAGGTAATAAGACGTAAGTCCAACTCAAATCGGTACTCCTTGTATGCTAATTCATGCCCCACGTCAAACATCTGCAACAAACTGAATGCAAAATCATTGCGGGGATCGTTACCCGTCAGCGAATACCGACCAGACGTGGTGTAATAAACACCACTAATTCACGCCGTTCGTTGTCTTTCCCGTCATGACGAAAAAGCGACCCAATCCAGGGGATGCTTCCCAGACCGGGTACTCTGTCACTGCCGGTTTTGTTCTTCTGGGAAAAAATTCCGCCCAACGCCAGCGTTTCTCCACTTTTTACCTCCACCTGGGTTTCTATCTCCTGCTTGTCGATAGCCAGCGTTTCGCCATCGGCCTGCTGCAGAACCTGTCCCGGCATATTTTCGCTGATGTGTAATTTCAGGCGCACGCGTCCCCCCGGCAATACTACCGGTGTGACCTCCATTCCGAGTACCGCCTCTTTAAACTCAACGGAGGTGGCGCCGCTTTCCCCGCTTGAGACCTGATACGGAATTTCGCTGCCCTGCTTGATACTGGCCGGTTGCCCGTGCGAGGCCAGCAGCCGCGGGCTGGCGATGATATCGACCTGCTGTTTTTGCTCCAGCGCTGAAAGTTCCAGATCAAGCAACCTGCCGTTAATCCGACCGATATTAAACCCCACGTGGCTGGTGGCGCTGGCAACGGAAAGATCGCTGCCCAGCGTCGTCAGTTGTCCCACCTTGCCCGCGTCGGTAGCGTCGGCGAGATTCCACTTCACCCCCAACTCGCGCAGGCTTTTTTCGTTGATGGTCACAATATGCGCCGCCAGTTCGACCTGCTCGACGGGAATATCCATCTCGGCGGCCCAGCGCTGCAGCGTATCCACCGCAGCCTGGTTATCCCGAATCAGCAGGCGGTTAGTACGCGTGTCGACGGATAAGCTCCCCTTTGGGCTCAGGAGTTTTTCCGCGGCTTTTTGCAGCTCCCCGGCATCCGCATAAGAAAAGGGAATGCCCTGAGTGACCAGCGGGGCATCAAACTGTCGACGCGCCTGTTCCTGTTCTGAACGCTCCCGCTGTTCACGCTGCCAGGCCGCGGTATGCACGTAAAAAATGCCGCCCTCCTCGCGCAAGACGAGCCCGGCGCTGGAGACGACCGTCCGTAACGCCTGCCTCCAGGGGACGCGCGTCAGGTTAAGCGAAAGCGTACCGCTGACATCAGGCGATACCACCAGATTACGGTTCTCCTGTGCGACCAGGGCCTGTAACACCTGGACCACAGGCACGTCATCCACCACCAGCGTGACCGGTTTTGGCGCGGCGGCCCACAGCGGTTGGCTGAACGCCAGCAGCCACAGCATTATCCGTAAATTCATTTTTGTCAGTTCCTTCTCGTTGCCACGTCCATTTTCCCGGGTCACAGGTGTCACCCACATCAACCGCCAGCTCCGCTGCATTGACGGCGGTTATCCTCCAGCCAGCCGGGAAACGCTCATGCATTTTCAGCCGGTGCCAGCGCTTTTGCGCATCCTGTAAAATGCCGATAGTCTCCTGCCCTCCCACCAGGCCGCGAAAACGCCACTGCGCCAGCTCGCCAATGGCGCAAGGATCGTCCGGGGGACGAAACGGATCGCGCATACCGGTCAATAGCAGTACTGAGCAAACCAGCAAACATCGCGCGCTATTTCGCATGTTCCAGCTCCAGCTGCAGGCGTAACGCCGTACCTTGTGGCGCAATCGCGAAAGCGGCGATCTGCACATCCTGCTGTGCCAGCCGGGAAAAAAGTTCCGGAATGGCCTGCCACTCCGCATCCAGCGCCAGCTCCCCTCCATTTTGCAGCGGCTTCCAGTGAACGAGCGTCGTCTCATCGCCCTGAAAATTGAGCGGGGAGAACGGCGCCAGCTCCCGAGCCTTCGCAGCGTCCGGAAGAAACGGCCCCTTTCTGACAACAGGCCATAACGATGCGTTAGTGCTTACATCCTCAATCAGCTGGCGTTGTTGTTCAGCACACTGCCTGTCTACCGGTCTGAGCAACGCGCCCCACGCGACCAGCCCTGCCAGGAGACTCCCCAGGCACCAGCAGAGTACCCGATGCCAGGGACGGCTTTCGCACCAGCGTTCTAACAAGGTATTCACGCGTTACCCCTCGCTTTTGAGATGAAGCGTAAACAGCCAGTGCCCCCGGCTATCCTGCCGAAGCTCGCCCGGCGTCCCGGGCGTAAAGCCCGCTATTTGGCCAAGCGCATCGCGCAGAGCAGAGAGGGCCGGCAGGGTGATAGCGTAACCGGTCAATATCAGCGCAGGCGGCTGATAGCGCAGCTCTGTCAGCCAGACCTGTGCAGGAATGGCGCGGGAAAGGGAGGCCAGCACCGGTTGCCATGCGCGTCGTTGCCTGGTTTGCGCGGGTAGCTGCGCCTGTGCGGCCAGTTTTTGCCGGGCGACAAGCGCGTGCTGCACGGACTGCATTCCCGTCAGATCCGTTTGCAGCGCGCGCAGTTTCACGAACTGGTTCATCCGCAGACAAACAATGACTACGAACATCAACAGTACTGTGCCGATACACATTGCGCCCCAGAAACGCAGGCATCGCGCGCGCCGCTGCTGTCGCCAGGGCAGAAAATTCAGGATGCTCATCCGGGCACCTCGCTCATGGCCAACGCCAGCGCGACGGTATAATCAGCCCCGCATTCCGGCAGCGGAGCATGGCAGCGTTCCAGGATTTCCCACGGATCACGTTGGCAATCAAACAGCGCGATGTCATCCGGACCAAGCGCCAGCAGCGCCGCCAGCTCGGCCACGTTTTCTGCTTCGGTAGTTAAGCGGCGTCCCCACTGGTGGCGCATCGCCCAGAGCCACTGCCGATCGTCCCGCCAGGCAACGCACTGCGCCGGCGCCACTGCGGGAAGAAGATTCGTCAGCGCGCTGGCATCCGGGGTAATGGTCACCAGCCGCAAACGCAGCGTTTTCGCCAGCGCCAGAAGGGTATCGACCTCGTTGTTTTGTGCGGCCGTCACGTGAAAGGTATTGCTGAAGGTATCCTGGGCGTAGTCGAAACAGAGGGTATCGGCAGACATCTCCAGTTCGCGGGCGAGCGCGCTACCCAGCCATGAGAGCTGCTCGCTGTCGCGCAGCGCAACGGTCGGGCGAGGAAGCGACCGCTGCAGAGTGCGTGCTGCCGGGAAAGAGAGGAACACCCGATGGGCGTGCGGCAGCGTTTTTCGCCAGTCGCGCAACGCATCAACCAGCTGTTCTGGCTGGCAAATTTTGCCGTCACGAATGATGCCTTCGCCCAGCGGGATTGCCCACCAGCGCCGCAGACGCCAGCCGGACTTCTCCCGGTCCAGCGCCACGATCAGCACCCTATCCTGTTGAATATGAACGCCCGTTTGCCATGTTTTGAAGGCCATGCTTTACGATCTCCTTATCGCCCGTCGCCCTGACGGCTATATCAATGAATCAGGCTTGCCTTTATACTACCGCGCGATTGTTTAGAAACTGCCCAAGTGAAACCAAATGGGAAATCTCCGGTGAAGTTCGTAAAGTATTTATTCATCCTTGCAGTCTGTTGCATTCTGCTGGGAGCAGGCTCGATTTACGGTTTGTACAAATATATTGAGCCACAGCTACCTGATGTCGCCACGCTTCGCGATGTGCGTCTCCAGATCCCAATGCAGGTCTATAGCGCCGATGGCGAGCTCATGGCGCAGTATGGCGAAAAGCGTCGTATCCCGCTGACCTTAAACCAAATCCCCCCCGTGATGGTGAAAGCCTTTATCGCCACGGAGGACAGCCGTTTTTACGAGCACCACGGTGTCGATCCGGTGGGGATTTTCCGTGCCGCGAGCATTGCGTTGTTCTCTGGTCACGCCTCTCAGGGGGCGAGTACCATTACGCAGCAGCTGGCGCGTAACTTCTTCCTCAGCCCTGAAAAGACGCTGACCCGTAAGATCAAAGAGGTGTTCCTGGCGATCCGTATTGAGCAGCTGCTAAGCAAAGACGAGATCCTTGAGCTGTACCTCAATAAAATCTACCTGGGCTACCGTGCCTATGGCGTGGGGGCGGCCGCGCAGGTGTACTTCGGTAAGCCTGTTGAGCAACTCACCTTAAGCGAAATGGCCACCATCGCCGGTCTGCCAAAAGCGCCGTCCACGTTTAACCCGCTCTACTCGCTCGATCGCGCCACCGCGCGTCGTAACGTCGTCCTGTCACGTATGCTGAGCGAAGGCTATATCAGCCAGAGCGAGTACGACCAGGCGCGCAACGACGTCATTGACGCTAACTACCATGCTCCGGAGATCGCCTTCTCTGCGCCTTACCTGACCGAAATGGTTCGCCAGGAGATGGTGAACCGTTATGGTGACAAGGCCTATGAAGATGGCTATCGCGTGTACACCACCGTCACCCGTAAAGTGCAGCAGGCGGCGCAGGACGCGGTGCGCAACAACGTGATGGACTACGATATGCGTCACGGCTATCGCGGCCCGTCAAACGTGCTCTGGAAGGTGGGCGAAAGCGCGTGGGACAGCAAAAAAATCATCAGTACGCTGAGAGCACTGCCTACCTACGGTCCGCTCCTTCCTGCCGTGGTGACGCAGGCCGATCCTCAGGAAGCCGTTGCGACGCTGGCGGACGGTACGTCCGTCTCCCTGCGCATGGACGGTATCCGTTGGGCGCGTCCGTACCGCTCGGATACCCTGCAGGGCGCCACGCCGCGTAAAGTGACCGATGCGGTACAGACCGGGCAGCAAATCTGGGTGCGCAAGGTCGGCGAATCCTGGTGGCTGGCGCAGGTGCCGGACGTCAACTCGGCCCTGGTTTCTATCAATCCGCAGAACGGCGCTGTACTGGCCCTGGTAGGCGGGTTCGACTTCAACCAGAGCAAATTTAACCGCGCCACCCAGGCGCTGCGTCAGGTCGGTTCCAATATCAAACCGTTCCTCTACACGGCCGCGATGGATAAGGGCCTGACCCTCGCCAGCATCCTCAACGACGTGCCAATCTCCCGCTGGGATGCGGGGGCGGGTTCCGACTGGCAGCCGAAAAACTCCCCTGCGGAATATGCCGGCCCGATTCGTCTTCGTCAGGGTCTGGGACAGTCGAAAAACGTGGTGATGGTGCGTGCCATGCGCGCCATGGGCGTCGACTATGCCGCAGAGTATCTGCAGCGCTTCGGTTTCCCGGCGCAGAACATCGTTCGCACCGAGTCGCTGGCGTTAGGCTCAGCCTCCTTTACGCCGCTTCAGGTCGCGCGCGGATACTCGGTGATGGCCAACGGCGGCTTCCTGATTGACCCGTACTTCATCAGCAAGATCGAGAACGATCAGGGCGGCGTGCTGTTCGAGGCGAAGCCGAAAATTGCCTGCCCTGACTGCGATATTCCGGTCATTTATGGCAATACGCCGAAATCTGAAGTACTTGAAAACAAGGACATGGAAGACCCTGCCGTGTCGCAGGAGCAGCAGAACGGCGTGGTGCCGCAGCCGCAGCTCGAGCAGGCGAACCAGGCGCTGGTGGCGCAGACCGGCGCACAGGAATACGCCCCGCATGTGATCAACACGCCGCTGTCTTTCCTGATCAAAAGCGCGCTGAACACCAACATCTTCGGTGAGCCAGGCTGGCAGGGTACCGGCTGGCGCGCAGGACGCGATCTGCAACGCCATGATATCGGCGGTAAAACGGGGACAACCAACAGCTCGAAAGACGCGTGGTTCTCCGGTTACGGTCCGGGCGTGGTGACCTCGGTCTGGATCGGCTTCGACGATCACCGCCGCGATTTAGGGCGTACCACGGCCTCCGGCGCGATTAAAGATCAGATTTCCGGCTACGAAGGCGGCGCGAAGAGCGCGCAGCCAGCCTGGGACGCCTACATGAAGGCCGTTCTTGAAGGCGTGCCGGAGCAGCCGCTGACGCCACCGCCTGGCGTGGTGACGGTCAATATCGACCGCAGCACGGGCCAGCTCGCCAACGGCGGTAATAGTCGCGAGGAGTATTTCATCGAGGGCACACAGCCAACCACACAGGCGGTGCATGAGGTGGGTACAGAGATTATCGATAACGGCGAAACGCACGAGCTGTTCTAAATGTAAAAATGCCCGGTAAAAACCGGGCAACACAGCGTAGGCCGGGTCAGGCGAAGCCGCCACCCGGCATTTTTTATGGGCTACAGTCGCCCCTGCCCTTTCAACCACTCCCGTACCAGGAACAGCGCGCTCACGTTGCGAGCCTCATTAAAGTCAGGGTCTTCCAGGAGGTCCATCAGGTGCGCCAGCGGCCAGCGAACCTGCGGCAGCGGCTCCGGCTCATCCCCTTCCAGCGATTCAGGATAGAGATCTTCCGCCACCACGATATTCATTTTGCTGGAAAAATAGGACGGCGCCATGCTCAGTTTTTTCAGGAATGAAAGCTCATTCGCCCCGAACCCCACCTCTTCTTTCAGCTCGCGGTTTGCCGCTTCAAAGACGGTTTCGCCCGGGTCGATCAGCCCTTTCGAGAACCCAAGCTCGTAAGATTCCGTTCCCACAGCGTATTCGCGGATCAAAATCAGATGATCGTCGACAATCGGCACAATCATCACCGCTTCGCGCGACGAGGGGCGCATACGTTCATAAACGCGACGCACACCGTTGCTGAACTCCAGATCCACACTTTCGACATTAAACAGGCGCGATTTGGCGACTGTTTCAACATTCAGAATGGTGGGTTTTTGTAGTGGTTTGCTCATCGTGATGGGTCTTAGCAGTGAGAACTGGCGTTATTGTGCGATACGCCGCACGGTTTCGGCAATGTCAATCGTTCTTTATTTACATTTATGCAACGTAGCAGGGATCAATCCTCAATTCAAAACAAATGTCAAGAGGTTGAAATGTTTCCAGGAATTTGCTGATATCGCGCCATAACAGGCTTTGCTATCATCACCGGTCACTGGGATGCGCTTCAGAATGCTCAAGTTCGACTCCATACTTGCCGATAGCCAGCCACAGACTCTCATTCAATGTAAAGGTGCTACTGACTACACCTGTAAGAAGATAAGTAAGATGGGGAAAGCATGAGCACCATTTTGATTGTTCTCGCTGCTATGCTGGCCGGCGCATTGGTTGCAGGGTGGTTGTACAGGCGCCGCATACAGCGCCGTTATCGCCTGCCTTTTTTAACTGCATTTGCGGGCGCGACCACGCGTAAACTCACGCAAGACGAGCGCGATGCGGTTGAAAACTATCTCGAAATCCTGAACCGTACTCAGCTCACGCCTGGGCCAACGGGTGCCACCGCTGCGCCCGTGGCGTTAAAGCTTAATGCGCAGAGTGATACCGTGCTCTGCGTGACGCGCTCCATCACGCGCTATGGCATCACGACTGATGACCCCAACAAGTGGCGCTATTACCTTGATTCCGTCGAAGTGCATCTCCCTCCGTCCTGGGAGCAATACATTAATGACGAAAACAGCGTTGAGCTGATTCACACCGATTCATTGCCTCTGGTTATCTCGCTTAACGGCCACACGCTGAATGAATATCTTCAGGAAGCCCCGCGTTTTGCGCTGGAGCGCGCCAGTTCGACGCAGGCTTCTATTCGTGGCGAAGAGACAGAGCAGATCGAACTGCTGAACATTCGTCAGGAAACCCATGAAGAGTACGCCCTGAGCCGCCCGGACGGCGTTCGTGAAGCCCTGCTGATCGTCGCCGCCTTCCTGCTCTTTTTTTTCTGCCTGCTGACGCCGGATGTGTTTGTCCCCTGGCTGGCGGGCGGTGCGGTGCTGCTGCTGGCGGGCGGGCTTTGGGGGCTCTTTGCTCCGCCGGCCAAAACCTCGTTGCGCGAGATCCACTGCCTGCGCGGGACGCCAAAGCGCTGGGGTCTGTTCGGTGAAAACGATCAGGAACACCTCAACAATATCTCGCTCGGGATTATTGACCTGATTTACCCGCGCCACTGGCAACCGTGGATCGCGCAGGATTTAGGCCAGAAAACCGATATTGATATCTACCTTGACCGCCACGTTGTGCGTCAGGGACGCTTCTTATCCCTCCATGATGAAGTGAAAAATTTCCCGCTTCAGCACTGGCTTCGCAGCACGGTCATTGCCGGGGGCGCGGCGCTGGTCTTAGTCATGCTGCTGCTTTTCGTACCGCTGGATATGCCCATCAAATTCACCCTGTCGTGGATCAAAGGGGCGCAAACCATTGAAGCGACCAGCGTCAACAAGCTGGATGAAGCCGGCGTGCGCGTGGGGGACACGCTGCGCCTGAAGGGAACCGGGATGTGTAATATTCACACGCCGGGGGCATGGAACACGCGTCAGAACTCGCCGTTCATGCCGTTCGATTGCTCGCAAATTATCTGGAACGACGCACCGCCGCTGCCGCTGCCGGAATCAGAAGTGGTGAATAAAGCCACGGCGCTTACCCAGACGGTTAACCGCCAGCTGCACCCGAAACCGGACGATGATTCACGCGTTAGTCCCGCACTGCGTTCGGCCATTCAAAAATCAGGCATGGTTCTGCTGGATGATTTTGGTGACATCGTTCTGAAAACGCAGGATCTCTGTTCTTCGCAGGATGAGTGCATACGTCTTAAAAATGCCCTGGTCAACCTGGGGAACAGTAAAGACTGGGACTCGCTGGTAAAGCGCGCCGAAGCGGGACGACTGGATGGCGTCAACGTGCTGCTGCGTCCGGTGAGTGCTGAATCGCTGGATAACCTGGTCGCCACCTCCACATCACCGTTTATGATGCGCGAAACCACCCGGGCGGCTCAGGCGCTGAACAGCCCGGCACCGGGCGGCTTTGTGATTGCAAGCGATGAAGGCAGCGACCTGGTCGATCAGCCTTACCCGCAGGTGGCGCTTTATGACTACCCGGCGCAAGAGCAGTGGAGCCAGTTCCAGCGCCTGGCGCAGATGCTGATGCAAACGCCGTTCAGCGCAGAAGGGATTGTCACGAGTGTTTATACCGACGCCAACGGCACGCGCCATATCGGCCTGCACCGGATGCCGGATAGCGCAGGTTTATGGCGCTACATCGGCACCTCTCTGCTGATGACCGCGATGCTGATCGCCATTTTCTGGAACGGCTTTATGGCCCTGCGACGCTACCAGCGCTCGCGCACCCGGCTTGCAGAGATCCAGCAATATTATGAAAATTGCCTCAATCCTAAGCTGATCCCCTCCTCTGAGAGCCTGATCTGATAACGTCGTTGCGCGACAAGATGTGCTACCCTGTCGCGCACGATTCTTCTGGCTGGAGTTCCCCCCTATGCATCTTGATATCGACTGGCAGCAGGTCGACACCGTTCTGCTGGATATGGACGGCACGCTGCTCGATCTCGCCTTTGATAACTATTTCTGGCAAACGCTGGTGCCGGAAACCTATGGCGAGCAGCAGGGAATCTCCCCGGCAGAAGCGCAGGCATTCATTCGTTCGCAATATAGCGCCGTGCAACATACGCTAAACTGGTACTGTCTGGACTACTGGAGCGAGCGCCTCGGTCTGGATATTTGTGCCATGACCACCGCCCAGGGTCCACGCGCCGTGCTGCGCGAGGATACGGTTCCGTTCCTGGATGCGCTGAAAGCAAGCGGCAAACGCCGTATTTTGCTGACCAATGCGCATCCCCATAACCTGGCCGTGAAGCTGGAGCATACGGGTCTGGCATCACACCTTGATTTATTACTTTCCACCCACACATTTGGTTATCCGAAAGAGGATCAGCGGTTGTGGCATGCGGTGACGGAAGAGACGGGGTTGCAGCCGGAACGTACGCTGTTCATTGACGACAGCGAGCCCATTCTGGATTCCGCGGCAAGGTTTGGCATTCGCTATTGTCTGGGCGTCACCAATCCTGACTCTGGCCTGGCTGAAAAAAGCTATCTGCGCCACCCGGGACTGAACGACTACCGCCAGATGATCCCCTCACTGACCGTGAAGGAGAGGCCATGAAAGAAAAACCCTCTGACGGGGTAAGACTGGATAAATGGCTGTGGGCGGCGCGTTTTTATAAAACGCGCGCCCTTGCCCGCGAGATGATTGACGGCGGAAAGGTGCATTACAACGGCCAGCGCAGCAAACCAAGCAAGCTGGTTGAGCTGAATGCCACCTTAACGCTGCGTCAGGGCAACGATGAACGTACGGTAGTGATTAAAGCCATTACCGAACAACGACGGCCCGCCCCGGAAGCCGTCCTGCTTTATGAAGAGACGGCGGAAAGCATTGAAAAGCGCGAGAAGACCGCGCTGGCGCGCAAAATGAATGCGCTGACCATGCCCCACCCGGACCGGCGACCGGATAAAAAAGAGCGCCGCGATCTGATGAAATTTAAACACGGTGAGAGCGAGTAACCCTCACCCGCACGAGAGATGAAAATGGCCCAACACGACCAATTACACCGCTATCTGTTTGAACAATTCGCCGTGCGCGGCGAACTGGTCACCGTATCCGAAACCTGGAAACAGATTCTGGAAAACCACAACTACCCGCTGCCGGTGAAGACCCTGTTGGGCGAACTGCTGGTTGCCACCAGCCTGCTGACCGCAACGCTGAAGTTTGCCGGCGATATCACCGTGCAGCTGCAGGGTGACGGCCCAATGTCGCTGGCGGTGATCAACGGCAATAACCAGCAGCAGATGCGCGGCGTGGCGCGCGTTCAGGGCGACGTGCCTGAAAATGCTGACCTCAAAACGCTGGTAGGTAATGGCTACCTGGTGATCACCATCTCCCCGGAGGAAGGTGAACGCTATCAGGGCGTGGTCGGTCTGGAAGGCGATACCCTGGCAGCCTGCCTGGAAGATTACTTCATGCGTTCTGAACAGCTGCCGACGCGTCTCTTCATCCGCACCGGTGAAGTGGACGGTCAGCCTGCTGCTGGCGGCATGCTGCTGCAGGTTCTGCCTGCGCAGGACGCGCAGACCAATGATTTCGAGCACCTGGCAACACTGACCGAAACCATCAAGGCGGAAGAGCTGTTCAACCTGTCGGCGACCGACGTGCTGTGGCGTCTGTACCACGAAGAAGAAGTGACCGTCTACGACCCGCAGTCCGTTGAGTTTAAGTGCACCTGCTCCCGCGAGCGCTGCGCTGGCGCACTGAAAACCCTGCCGGATGAAGAGATCGACAGCATCATGGCGGAAGACGGCGAAATTGATATGCACTGTGACTACTGCGGTACGCACTATGTGTTCAATTCGATGGATATCGCTGAGATCCGCAACAACGCCTCCCCGGCGGATCCGCAGGTTCACTAAACCTCTTTCCCCTCACCCTCTTCCGTTTGGGAAGAGGGCTGGGTTGAGGGGTAAAAAAACACCCCCCAAGCTGAATCGTTTTCCCAATGTAACTCTTACGTAATTTTCTTACGTGTATGCGATTACATTCACATTCTTTCCGATAAAATCACCAGCCTTTAACCTTTTCGGAACATTTTCCCCAACAAAAAAGCGATTCCTGCGATAATCCGCCTGCGCTGTGACTGGAGTCGCAGCGTTTTCCGTTAGTAAGGGTTTTGTCCAGATGCGTGAATCTATGAGCCCCGTCGCGGTAAACAACCTCAGAAAAACCCTACAATTTCAGGCAGTACATATTGGCTAAGGAGCAGTGATATGCGTGTTACTGGTTTAACCCCGCAAGATCTCAAGGCTTATGGTATTCACGACGTCCAGGAAGTCGTCTACAACCCCGACTACGATACGCTGTATCAGGAAGAGCTCAATCCAGCACTGGAAGGATACGAGCGCGGTGTGTTGACGAATCTTGGTGCTATCGCCGTCGATACCGGTATTTTTACCGGTCGTTCGCCGAAAGATAAGTATATCGTCCGAGACGAAACCACCCGCGATACGCTGTGGTGGGCTGACAAGGGCAAAGGGAAGAACGACAACAAACCGCTCTCTCCGGAAACCTGGCAGCACCTGAAAGGGCTCGTCACACATCAACTTTCCGGCAAGCGTTTGTTTATTGTCGACGCTTTCTGCGGCGCTAACGCCGACACCCGTCTCTCCGTACGTTTTATCACCGAAGTGGCCTGGCAGGCGCATTTCGTGAAAAACATGTTTATTCGTCCAACCGACGAAGAGCTGCAGGACTTCACCCCTGATTTCATCGTGATGAACGGCGCGAAATGCACCAACCCACAGTGGAAAGAGCAGGGTCTGAACTCCGAAAACTTTGTTGCCTTCAACCTGACCGAGCGTATCCAGCTGATCGGCGGTACCTGGTATGGCGGCGAAATGAAGAAAGGGATGTTCTCGGTCATGAACTACCTGCTGCCGCTGCGGGGCATTGCCTCCATGCACTGCTCGGCTAACGTCGGTGAAAAAGGCGACGTGGCGGTCTTCTTCGGCCTGTCCGGCACCGGGAAAACCACCCTGTCTACCGATCCAAAACGTCGTCTGATTGGTGATGACGAACACGGCTGGGATGACGACGGCGTATTCAACTTTGAAGGCGGCTGCTACGCGAAGACCATTCGCCTGTCTGAAGAGGCCGAGCCGGATATCTTCCACGCGATCCGTCGCGATGCGCTGCTGGAAAACGTCACCGTGCGTGCCGACGGCTCCATCGACTTCGACGATGCGTCGAAAACGGAAAACACCCGCGTCTCTTATCCGATCTACCACATCGACAACATCGTGAAGCCGGTGTCAAAAGCGGGTCATGCCACGAAGGTCATTTTCCTGACGGCGGATGCGTTCGGCGTGTTGCCGCCGGTGTCTCGCCTGACGGCCAGCCAGACGCAGTACCACTTCCTCTCCGGTTTCACCGCCAAGCTGGCGGGTACCGAGCGCGGCGTGACGGAGCCAACCCCAACCTTCTCCGCCTGCTTCGGCGCAGCCTTCCTGTCGCTGCACCCGACGCAGTACGCTGAAGTGCTGGTGAAACGCATGCAGGCATCCGGCGCGCAGGCATACCTGGTGAACACCGGCTGGAACGGTACCGGCAAACGTATCTCCATCAAAGATACCCGCGCCATTATCGACGCCATTCTGGATGGTTCTCTTGACGACGCCGAAACCTTCACGCTGCCAATGTTTGACCTGGCGATCCCAACGTCGCTGCCGGGTGTGGATACGCATATCCTCGACCCGCGCAATACGTACGGTTCGCCTGAACAGTGGCGCGAGAAAGCGGAATCGCTGGCGAAGCTGTTTATCGAGAACTTCGAGAAGTATACCGATACCCCGGCGGGTGCTGCGCTGGTGAGCGCGGGTCCAAAACTGTAGTCCATGTCGGGTGGCGGCTTCGCCTTACCCGACCTACAAAAAAGGGTGGCTCGTGCCACCCTTTTTTCAACTCTCTTTCACCTGCCCCCGCGTGACCGGAACCGGCAACCAGGCGCGAATGCTCAACCCGCCCCGCTCGCTGGTACCAATCTCCAGCAACCCGTTATGGTTATCCACAATACGCTGCACAATCGCCAGGCCTAAGCCCGTACCGCTGGTGCTGCGTGCGCTGTCGCCGCGCACAAACGGCTGGAACAGATGCTTACGCTGCTCGGGCTTGATGCCCGGACCGTCGTCTTCCACCTGGAACCAGGCGCGGTTGAGCTCAGACCCGCTGCTGACTTTGATCCAGCCGTTACCGTAGCGCGCCGCGTTGACCACCATGTTCGCCACCGCGCGCTTAATGGAGAGCGGGTGCATACGAACCTGAATTTCACCGGCCTGAAGGTCAGTATCAATTTCACGCTCGTAGCCGCTTTCTGCCGCCACCACTTCACCCAGCACCGCGTTCAGGTCCGCCATTTCCATCGGCATCTCCTGGCCGGTGCGCAGGTAGTCGATGAACTGCTCGATGATGGCGTTGCACTCTTCGATGTCCTTGTTAATGGACTCGGCAAGGTAACCATCCTCTTCCCCCATCATCTCCGTCGCCAGACGAATACGCGTCAGGGGGGTGCGCAGGTCATGGCTCACCCCCGCCATCAGCAGCGTACGGTCATCCGCCAGCTGCTTCACGCCTGCCGCCATATGGTTAAACGCACGCGTCACCGAGCGGACTTCCGAGGCGCCATACTCGCGCAGCGGAGGAGGAATAATGCCTTTACCGACCTGCAGCGCAGCGTGCTCCAGGTCGACCAGCGGTCGGTTTTGTATTCGGATAAACAGCCAGGCTCCGCCTATCGCCAGCAGCATAATCGCCAGGGTATAGCGGAACAGCGGCGAGAAATCGCCCTGATGGATTTCGGTCAGCGGGACGCGCACCCAGATGTTGGGTGACAGCCAGGTTTTCAGCCAAACAACGGGCGAGCTTTTGTTGACCTCGACGCGCACTTCCGTCGGGCCACCCAGCTGCTGCGCCATCTGCTGGCTGAGAAATTCGTAGTGTTGCGCCCAGCGCAGACCCGCGTCTTCCGCCGCTTCATTCGAGTAGAGCGAGATGCCCAGTTCTCGGTAGATTTCACGACGAAACGCCGGGGGAACAACCAGCTGCGTGCCGTCCTCCAGCTGCAGCTTATCGGTCATCAGCATACGCACTTCGTAGGCCAGGACCTTATTAAACTGCTGGAGGCTCGGCAGGATCGCAAAGTTCAGCACCACCAGGTAGGTCGTCACCAGGCTGACGAACAGCAGGGTGACGATCAGTAACAGGGTGCGGGCAAACGAGCTTCGCGGCGAGAAGCGCATTCGCCTCATGCTTTAGAGCCGTCCGGAACGAACACGTAGCCCAGACCCCATACGGTCTGAATATAACGAGGATGCGCCGGATCTTCTTCCACCATGCGGCGCAGACGGGAGATCTGCACGTCGATAGAGCGTTCCATTGCGGAGTATTCGCGACCACGCGCCAGGTTCATCAGCTTGTCGCGGGAGAGCGGCTCACGCGGGTGGCTAACCAGCGCTTTCAGCACCGCGAACTCGCCGCTGGTGAGCGGCATTGGCTCGTCTTCACGGAACATTTCGCGCGTGCCGAGGTTCAGCTTGAACTTGCCGAAGGCAATAACGGCTTCTTCCTGCGACGGTGCGCCCGGCAGCTCGTTCGCCTGACGGCGCAGCACGGCGCGAATGCGCGCCAGCAGTTCACGCGGGTTAAACGGTTTTGGAATGTAGTCGTCGGCGCCGATTTCGAGGCCCACGATACGGTCAACTTCTTCGCCCTTCGCCGTTACCATAATGATCGGCATCGGGTTGCTCTGGCTGCGCAGACGGCGGCAGATAGAGAGCCCGTCTTCGCCTGGCAGCATCAGGTCGAGAACCATCAGATGGAAAGATTCACGGGTCAACAGACGATCCATTTGCTCAGCGTTCGCGACGCTGCGAACCTGGAAGCCCTGCTCGGTCAGATAACGCTCCAGCAGCGCACGCAGGCGCATGTCGTCATCCACGACCAGAATTTTATAGTTTTCTTGCATTGTGTGTACTCCCAAAGGTTCGGATAGTCTTTGTAACAGCGTATTCTAAAAAAGTGCACGTATTCGACCAGTTAATTCTGGTATAAATTCTAGTCGAAATTGTTACAAAGCATATTTAACAGCAGCTTATCTTTTCATTTCACCACATAAATTATTATTAATCCTGTCTGTTACACTGTGTGGTACGTATTGTGCGCAAAACAGAGAACCGGCAGCAAAGGCAGCACCATGAAAACGCCCCTGATCACCCGCGAAGGGTACGAGAAGCTCAAAAAAGAGATGGATTTCCTCTGGCGCGAAGAGCGTCCTGAGGTGACCAAAAAGGTGACCTGGGCCGCGAGCCTGGGCGATCGCAGCGAAAACGCTGACTACCAGTACAACAAGAAGCGGCTGCGCGAAATTGACCGCCGTGTACGCTATCTGACGAAGTGCCTTGAGAACCTGAAAATCGTCGATTACTCCCCGCAGCAGGAGGGCAAAGTCTTCTTCGGCGCGTGGGTGGAGATTGAAAACGACGACGGTGACACCCTGCGTTTTCGCATCGTCGGCTACGATGAAATTTTTGGTCGTAAGGATTACATCTCCATCGACTCCCCGATGGCCCGCGCGCTGCTGAAAAAGGAAGTGGGCGATCTGGCCGTCGTGCAAACCCCAGCCGGTGAAGCCAGCTGGTACGTTAATGAGATCGTCTACGTAAAATAGTCCGAGAGCGCCCTCCCCGGCTGGCATTTTGCCGTGTCAGCCCGTATAACTATCCCCTGATTTTTTCGACTCAACAGATGATAAAGCCATGATGAAAGATTCGCTCTGCCGCATTATTGCGGGTGAACTTCAGGCCAGAGCCGAACAGGTAGAAGCTGCCGTTCGCCTGCTTGATGAAGGGAACACCGTGCCGTTTATTGCACGCTATCGTAAGGAAGTCACCGGCGGTCTGGATGACACGCAGCTGCGTAACCTGGAGACCCGTCTGGGTTATCTGCGCGAACTGGAAGAACGTCGTCAGGCGATCCTCAAATCCATCGGCGAACAGGGCAAGCTGACCAGCGAACTGGAAAGCGCCATCAATGGCACCCTGAGCAAAACCGAACTCGAAGACCTCTATCTGCCGTACAAGCCGAAGCGCCGCACGCGCGGACAGATTGCAATTGAAGCGGGTCTTGAGCCGCTGGCCGACCTGTTGTGGAACGAGCCGTCCCACGATCCGGATACCGAAGCGGCGAAATTCATCGACGCCGACAAAGGCGTAGCGGACACCAAGGCCGCCCTCGACGGCGCGCGCTACATTCTGATGGAGCGCTTCGCGGAAGATGCCGCCCTCCTCGCTAAAGTGCGTGATTATCTGTGGAAGAACGCCCACATCGTCTCTACCGTCGTCGCGGGTAAAGAGGAAGAAGGCGCGAAATTCCGCGACTACTTCGATCACCACGAACCGATTTCCACCACCCCTTCCCACCGCGCGCTGGCAATGTTCCGCGGCCGCAACGAAGGCGTGCTGCAGCTCTCCCTGAACGCCGACCCGCAGTTTGACGAGCCGCCGAAAGAGAGCCACTGCGAGCAGATCATCATCGACCATCTCGGCCTGCGCCTGAACAACGCCCCGGCTGACAGCTGGCGCAAAGGCGTGGTGAGCTGGACCTGGCGCATCAAGGTGCTGATGCACCTCGAAACCGAGCTGATGGGCACCGTGCGCGAACGCGCCGAAGATGAAGCGATTAACGTGTTCGCCCGCAACCTGCACGACCTGCTGATGGCCGCCCCTGCTGGCCTGCGCGCGACCATGGGTCTCGATCCGGGTCTGCGTACCGGTGTAAAAGTCGCTGTCGTTGACGGCACCGGCAAGCTGGTCGCTACCGATACCATCTATCCGCACACCGGCCAGGCAGCGAAAGCGGCCGTCGTGGTGGCGGCGCTGTGCGAAAAATACAACGTCGAACTTGTCGCCATCGGCAACGGTACGGCGTCCCGCGAAACCGAACGTTTCTACCTCGACGTGCAGAAGCAGTTCCCGAAAGTGACGGCGCAGAAAGTGATCGTCAGCGAGGCCGGGGCGTCCGTCTATTCCGCGTCCGAGCTGGCGGCCCAGGAGTTCCCGGACCTGGACGTTTCCCTGCGCGGTGCGGTCTCGATCGCTCGCCGCCTGCAGGATCCGCTGGCGGAACTGGTGAAGATCGACCCGAAATCGATCGGCGTGGGCCAGTATCAGCATGACGTGAGCCAGACTCAGCTGGCGCGCAAGCTGGATGCGGTGGTGGAAGACTGCGTAAACGCCGTTGGCGTTGACCTGAACACCGCCTCCGTCCCTCTGCTGACCCGCGTAGCGGGCTTAACCCGCATGATGGCGCAAAACATCGTCGCCTGGCGCGATGAGAACGGCCAGTTCCAGAACCGTCAGCAGCTGCTGAAGGTAAGCCGTCTGGGGCCAAAAGCGTTTGAGCAGTGCGCGGGCTTCCTGCGCATCAACCACGGCGATAACCCGCTCGATGCCTCCACCGTTCACCCGGAAGCGTACCCGGTGGTGGAACGCATCCTGGCCGCCACCCAGCAGGCACTGAAGGATCTCATGGGCGACAGCAGCGCCCTGCGCAACCTGAAAGCCGTTGATTTCACTGACGACAAATTTGGTGTGCCAACCGTTACCGACATTATTAAAGAGCTGGAAAAACCGGGCCGCGATCCGCGTCCTGAGTTCAAAACAGCGACCTTTGCTGACGGTATCGAGACCATGAACGACCTGCTGCCAGGGATGGTGCTGGAAGGTGCGGTGACCAACGTCACCAACTTTGGCGCGTTTGTGGATATCGGCGTGCATCAGGATGGCCTGGTCCATATCTCATCCCTTGCCGACAAGTTCGTTGAAGACCCGCACACCGTGGTCAAAGCGGGCGACATCGTGAAGGTCAAAGTGCTGGAAGTGGATCTGCAGCGCAAGCGTATCGCCCTGACCATGCGTCTGGACGAGCAGCCGGGTGACACCAGCGCGCGCCGCGGCGGCAACGGCGGGGGCCGCGAGCCGCAGCGTCCGGCCGCGAAAGCCGCGAAGCCGCGTGGACGTGACGCCCAGCCTGCAGGCAACAGCGCGATGATGGATGCGCTGGCGGCCGCGATGGGTAAAAAACGCTAAGGTTGTACATGCCCGGTGGCGCTACGCTTACCGGGCCTACGGTTTTGTAGGCCGGGCAAACGCAGTGCCGCCCGGCAAGCAGGTCGCAGGGAATTAAAATAAATAGCGTGTAGCCATATTTAAACCGCGAATTATCACCCCGTTAACAAATACCTCTCTTTTCGTTTTCCCGGCATTTCAGCAAATATTGAGCAAGGTCAAACAGGCCGTAAATTAATACCGTAAACAACATTCCGTCACAGTTTTAATATTGCTGATAAAAACTATTCTCATTATCATCGCATAGTAGATAATTTAACCATTCGTGGAATCAGGCGTTATGCAATTCACTCCAGACAGTGCATGGAAGATTACCGGTTTTACCCGCGAAATTAGCCCGGCCTATCGGCAAAAGCTGCTGTCGCTTGGCATGCTGCCCGGCTCGTCATTCCAGGTCGTACGCGTGGCGCCGTTAGGCGATCCGGTTCATATCGAAACCCGACGCGTGAATCTGGTCCTGCGTAAAAAAGACCTCGCGTTAATAGAAGTCGAAGCCTTATCCCGATAACAAGCCAGCGGTTTCAGTGAGTCCAGAAAAATGAAAAAGTTAACTATTGGCTTAATTGGCAATCCTAATTCCGGCAAGACTACGCTTTTTAACCAGCTGACCGGGGCTCGCCAGCGCGTGGGCAACTGGGCGGGCGTAACGGTTGAACGTAAAGAGGGCCAGTTCACGACGACAGACAACCAGGTGACGCTGGTTGACCTTCCCGGCACCTACTCCTTAACCACCATTTCGTCGCAAACTTCGCTCGATGAGCAAATCGCCTGTCACTACATTCTTGGCGGCGACGCGGATCTGCTGATCAACGTGGTCGATGCCTCAAACCTCGAGCGTAACCTCTATCTGACGCTGCAGCTGCTGGAGCTGGGTATCCCCTGCATCGTGGCGCTCAACATGCTCGACATCGCAGAGAAACAAAAGCTACGCATCGACGTTGATGCGCTCTCCGCGCGCCTGGGCTGTCCGGTGGTTCCGCTGGTCTCGACCCGCGCTCGCGGTATCGACGCCCTGAAGCTGGCCATTGACCGCCACGCGGGAAACCGCGACGTTGAGCTGGTGCATTACGCCCAGCCTCTCCTGCGCGAAGCCAACGTGCTGGCGCAGGAGATGGACAAAGCCATGCCTGCGAAACAGCGCCTGTGGCTTGGCCTGCAGATGCTGGAAGGGGATATCTACAGCCGCGCTTATGCCGGTCATGCGGCCGATAAGCTGGACGTGACGGTGGCCCGTCTTAGCGACGAGCTGGACGACCCGGCGCTGCACATCGCCGATGCCCGTTACCAGGCTATCGCCTCGATCTGCGACGTGGTCAGTAACGCGCTGACGGCAGAACCCAGCCGCTTTACGGCGGCGGTGGATAAGATTGTGCTCAACCGCTTCCTCGGTTTGCCCATCTTCCTGCTGGTGATGTACGTGATGTTCCTGCTCGCCATTAACATCGGTGGCGCGCTGCAGCCGATTTTTGACGCCGGTTCCGTCGCGGTCTTCGTGCACGGCATTCAGTGGGTGGGCTACACCCTGCACTTCCCGGAATGGCTCACCATCTTCCTCGCGCAGGGGATCGGCGGCGGTATCAATACCGTTCTGCCGCTGGTGCCGCAGATCGGCATGATGTACCTGTTCCTCTCGTTCCTGGAAGATTCCGGCTACATGGCGCGCGCGGCGTTCGTGATGGATCGTCTGATGCAGGCGCTGGGCCTGCCGGGCAAATCCTTCGTCCCGCTGATCGTCGGCTTCGGCTGTAACGTGCCGTCGGTGATGGGCGCACGCACGCTGGATGCACCGCGCGAGCGTCTGATGACCATTATGATGGCGCCGTTTATGTCCTGCGGTGCCCGTCTGGCGATCTTTGCGGTCTTTGCGGCAGCCTTCTTTGGCCAGCAGGGCGCGCTGGCGGTCTTCTCGCTGTACGTGCTGGGCATCGTGATGGCGATCCTGACCGGCTTAATGCTGAAACACACCATCATGCGCGGTGAAGCGTCGCCGTTCGTGATGGAGCTGCCGGTGTACCACGTCCCCCATCTGAAAAGCCTGGCGATCCAGACCTGGCAGCGTCTGAAAGGCTTCGTCCTGCGCGCCGGTAAGGTGATTGTCATCGTCAGCGTTTTCCTGAGCGCCCTGAACAGCTTTACCCTGAGTGGACAGGCAGCGGATAACATTAACGACTCTGCCCTCGCCTCCGTCAGCCGCGTCATCACGCCGGTCTTCAAACCGATTGGCGTGCATGAGGATAACTGGCAGGCAACCGTCGGGCTATTTACCGGCGCGATGGCAAAAGAGGTGGTTGTCGGTACCCTGAACACGCTCTACACCGCCGAGAACATTCAGGAGCAGGAATTTAACCCGGCGGAGTTTCACCTCGGTGACGAACTGCTGGGTGCCGTAGAGGAAACCTGGCAAAGCCTGAAGGACACCTTCAGCCTGAGCGTGCTGGCGAACCCGATTGAGGCGAGCAAAGGCGACGGCGAGATGGCGACCGGTGCCATGGGCGTGATGGGCGAGAAGTTTGGCAGCGCGTCCGCGGCCTACAGCTACCTCATCTTCGTTCTGCTCTATATTCCATGCATCTCCGTGATGGGGGCGATTGCCCGCGAGTCCAGCCGCGGCTGGATGGGCTTCTCCATCCTGTGGGGATTAAACATCGCGTATTCGCTGGCGACGCTGTTTTATCAAACCGTCAATTTCAGCCAGCACCCGCGCTACAGCCTGGTCTGCATTCTCGCGGTTGTGCTGTTTAACGTGATCGTTCTCGGCCTGCTGCGGCGGGCACGCAGCCGCGTCGACATCGACCTGCTGGCAAACCGTAAAACCGCGGCGACCTGCTGCAACAGCCCGGCAGGCGACTGTCACTAAGGAGCACACCCCATGGCATCGTTGATTCAGGTTCGTGACCTGCTGGCACTGCAGGGGCGAATGGAGGCGAAACAGCTGAGCCTCAGCCTGCATACGCCGCAGCCGATGATCGACGCCATGCTGGAAAGACTGGAAGCCATGGGGAAAGCGGTGCGGATTCAGGAAGAGCCGGACGGTTGTCTGTCCGGCAGCTGTAAACATTGCCCGGAAGGAAAAGCCTGCCTCAGGGAGTGGTGGGCACTGCGCGAATAAAGGCGGACAGCGCCGAACAAAACTCGCCAGGATGTGAAATAAATGGCGCGTGTGCCGCTTTAGCGACCACCATTGATTGGCTCTCCGGCCACAGGTTATCCAGCAGTGGAACCACCTTACGCGGAACCAGCCCGTCCAGATAGCCATACATACGCAGGTGCGGGACCGTCAGCGACGCCAGCGGTTCACGCAGATCGATCGTCTTGAGTATCTCAAGCCCCCCGTTAAGCACCTCAACGTCAGGCATCGGCAGCGACAGCACGGTCTGCTTCAGCGTGCGCGCGTCCTGACGCGCGGTTTCTGTACCCATCGTCTGCAGCGCGAGAAAACGCTCCACCGTCCGCTGGAAATCGTCGCTTAGCTGCTGCTGGAACCCTGCCAGCACTTCAGGCTTGATCCCCGGCCACGCGTCCTGCGCGCTAAAGCAGGGTGACGAGGCAACGGTAACCAGCGCGCTCACGCGCCCGGGGTTATCCAGCGCAATCTTGCTTGCCACTAGCCCGCCCAGGCTCCAGCCCAGCCAGACAGCGTTTTGCGGCGCGGCGTCCAGAACCTGCTGCGCCATCTCATCAAGCGACATCGCGCCAAAGCCGCGGCTGCGGCCATAACCCGGCAAATCCACCAGATGCAGCGTAAATTGCGAGGCAAGTTCCTCGCTTACGCAACGCCACACCTCAGCATTTAGTCCCCATCCGTGCAGCAGCACAAGATGGCAATTTCCCGTTCCGACGGTCTGCCACCACAGCGTCTTCATCAGTTACTGTTCTCTTTTTCACATGGAGGTTGCACATGCTAACAGTACCTGGGTTGTGCTGGCTATGCCGAATGCCGCTGGCACTCAGCAGGTGGGGCATCTGCTCCGTCTGTACGCGATCGCTGCAATGGCGTATCGGGATCTGTCCACAATGTGGTTTACCGGCCACAAATCCCTCTTTGCCCTGTGGCCGGTGCCTGAAAAAATCCCCGCCATGGAGCGCGCTGGTGGCGGTGGATGATTATGTTCCGCCGCTGAGCAGGCTGATTCACGCGCTGAAGTTTTCCGGTCAAAGTTCCCTGGCACAGCCCCTTGCGCGACTGCTACTGCTGGCGGTTTTGCAGGCGCGGCGCCACCGCGCATTGCCGAAAATCGATAGGTTGGTGAATGTCCCCCTCTACCGACGCCGCCACTGGCGACGCGGTTACAATCAGAGCGACCTGATCTGCCGTCCCCTCGCCCGGTGGCTTGGCTGTCAGTATGATGCCCGCGCGCTGACGCGTGTTCATGCCACCGCCATCCAGCATCAGCTCAGCGCCCGGCTTCGCAAAAGAAACCTCAAAAATGCCTTTCGCCTTGAATTGCCGGTCGACGGTCTCCATATCGCGATTGTGGATGATGTCGTCACCACAGGCAGTACCGTTGCTGAACTTTCCCGACTGCTTTTGCAAAGCGGCGCCGCGTCGGTTCAGGTATGGTGTCTGTGCCGTACCTTGTAGCCCTTCTTCAATGGGCGTATGATTATACCCAGGTAATTTAGTCAACTATTAGGCCAAAGCTATGATCCGTATTTCCGATTCTGCACAAGCGCACTTTGCCAAACTGCTGGCAAATCAGGAAGAAGGGACGCAGATCCGTGTGTTTGTGATCAATCCAGGCACGCCGAATGCAGAATGTGGTGTTTCTTATTGTCCTCCGGACGCCGTGGAAGCCACCGACACTGCCCTTAAATTTGAACAGCTCACCGCCTATGTTGATGAGCTGAGCGCACCGTATCTTGAAGATGCGGAGATCGACTTCGTCACCGATCAGCTGGGTTCTCAGCTGACCCTGAAAGCACCGAACGCGAAAATGCGTAAAGTGTCTGACGATGCCCCGCTGATGGAGCGCGTTGAGTATCTGCTGCAATCCCAGATTAACCCGCAGCTGGCTGGCCATGGCGGTCGTGTTTCCCTGATGGAAATCACCGACGAAGGTTTTGCCATTCTGCAGTTTGGCGGCGGCTGTAACGGCTGTTCAATGGTCGATGTCACCCTGAAAGAAGGGATCGAGAAGCAGCTGCTGAACGAGTTCCCGGAACTGAAAGGCGTGCGTGACCTGACCGAACACCAGCGCGGCGAGCACTCTTACTACTGATTCATTGCCCGTCTGTATTGCCCGGTGGCGCTGCGCTTACCGGGCCTACAAAACCCTGCTCCCCCTCTTCGCTCCCCTCTATATGTTGACCTGCGTCTCATAATTCACATTTTGCCTTCCAGGGTGATTCTCAATCACGCCATGTTACCCGTATCATTCCCATGGGCACTAAGCACACTCATAACAGCCGACTAAACTTAATCGTTTAAAAGGCATCAGTATTAGTGCCGTTACTTCTCTGTTCCCAGTTGGGACAACCGGAATTTGTCGTTGAAACAATGACGTTACCCATAACAATTCAAAGGCCAGGTAAATCATGCCATTAGTCATCGTTGCTATCGGTGTTGTGTTATTACTGCTCTTGATGATCCGCTTCAAAATGAACGGATTTATCGCTCTGGTTCTGGTGGCACTTGCAGTCGGTCTGATGCAGGGGATGCCGCTGGTTAAAGTTATCAGCTCGATTAAAGCCGGTGTCGGCGGCACGCTCGGCAGCCTGGCGCTGATCATGGGCTTCGGCGCCATGCTCGGTAAAATGCTGGCGGACTGCGGTGGCGCGCAGCGTATTGCTACCACGCTTATCGACAAATTTGGTAAGAAGAACATTCAGTGGGCAGTGGTGTTAACCGGCTTTACCGTTGGTTTCGCGCTGTTCTATGAAGTGGGCTTCGTGCTGATGCTGCCGCTGGTGTTCACCATTGCGGCTGCCGCGAGCATCCCGCTGCTGTATGTCGGTGTGCCAATGGCCGCGGCGCTGTCCGTGACCCACGGCTTCCTGCCGCCGCACCCGGGTCCAACCGCTATCGCGACCATCTTCCACGCCGACATGGGTAAAACCCTGCTGTTCGGTACGATTCTGGCGATCCCAACGGTGATTCTGGCAGGCCCGGTTTATGCCCGCTTCCTGAAAGGCATTGATAAGCCGATTCCGGAAGGTCTGTACAGCGCCAAAACCTTCACCGAAGAAGAGATGCCTGGCTTTGGCGTCAGCGTCTGGACCTCTCTGGTACCGGTGATCCTGATGGCGATGCGCGCCGTGGCAGAGATGGTTCTGCCGAAAGGTCATGCGTTCCTGTCCGTTGCAGAATTCCTGGGTGACCCGGTGATGGCAACGCTGATTGCCGTGCTGATCGCGATGTTCACTTTCGGTCTGAACCGCGGCCGCTCCATGGATCAGATCAACGACACGCTGACCTCTTCCATCAAAATCATTGCCATGATGCTGCTGATCATCGGCGGTGGCGGTGCGTTCAAACAGGTTCTGGTCGACAGCGGCGTGGACAAATACATCGCTGCCATGATGCATGAAACCAACGTGTCGCCGCTCCTGATGGCCTGGTCTATTGCCGCGGTTCTGCGTATTGCGCTGGGTTCTGCGACCGTTGCAGCGATCACCGCAGGCGGCATCGTTGCGCCGCTGATTGCCACCACGGGCGTGAGCCCTGAGCTGATGGTTATCGCCGTCGGTTCCGGTAGCGTGATTTTCTCTCACGTAAACGATCCGGGCTTCTGGCTGTTCAAGGAGTACTTCAACCTGACGATCGGTGAAACCATCAAGTCCTGGTCCGCGCTGGAAACCATTATTTCGGTGTGCGGTCTGGTCGGGGTGCTGCTGCTGAATATGGTGGTCTGATGCCCTAAGTCGGGTGGCGGCTACGCCTTACCCGACCTACATGAGCACCACCTGATAATAAAAAACCCGCCACTGGCGGGTTTTTTATTACTTCTTACCAGCAGCTTTTCGCCGCTTATCCAAATCCTTGATCAGCCTGTTCACCCCGTCATCGGCAAACATCGCCTCAAGCGTGGTGGACAGCTTACGACGCCAGTTCTTGTACTGATAGCTGGTACCCGGAATGTTCACCGGCTCCGCCATATCAATCCAGTCTTCCGGCTGCAGGCCCAGCAGGGCGCTATTGCTGTCGGCAATATAGCGCTGCAAACCGCGGTTGAGTGTCGCAGTCATCGCCATCAGCGACGCTTTATGCCCGGCGCGCTTCGGCAGACAGCCATGCTTATGCAGCGCATCCAGCAGCCCCTGTTTGGAGAGCTCGCGATCCTGATAAAGACCGCGTAACACCTCTTCGTCAGGATACAGGCCCAGCGTTTTGCCAAGGGTCAGATCGCCGCTTTCCCAATAGCCACGAAGCGTAGGAAGGTCATGCGTCGTCGCGACTGCCATTGACTGTTCAGGGTACGCTTGCGGCGCGCGGAAGGTTTTCTCATGGTCGTTTTCAAAATAGAGCACTTTATAGGAGTAGACGCCGCTGTCGCGGAGCTTGCTGACAATCTCCACCGGCACGGTACCGAGATCTTCACCGATCACCATGCACTGGTGACGCTTGCTTTCCAGGGCCAGGATCGACAGCAGATCGTCAACCGGAAACTGCACGTATGCCCCGTGATCCGCCGTTTCACCGTACGGGATCCACCACAGGCGCAGCACGGACATCACGTGGTCGATACGCAGCGCCCCGCAGTTCTGCATGTTGGCGCGCAGCAGGTCGATAAACGGCTCGTAGGCGCGCGCCGCCATCACGTGCGGATCCATCGGCGGCAAGCCCCAGTTCTGGCCGAGCGGGCCCAGGATATCCGGCGGCGCGCCGACGGAGGCTTTCAGACAGTAAAGCTCGCGGTCACACCAGGTTTCCGCACCGCCTTCCGCCACGCCGACGGCCAGATCGCGGTACAGGCCAATCGGCATTTTATAGCCCTGGCTCACCTGCCAGCAGGCGGCAAACTGGCTGTACGCCAGCCACTGCAGCCACAGGTAGAAGTCCACTTCATCAGCATATTTTTTACAGAACGCTTTCACTTCCGGCGTGTCGACGGATTGATACGCTTCAGGCCAGACCGGCCAGCCCCAGCGCATTTCGTCCTCTTTCACCTGATACGCGTGCAGCGCATCGAACGCCGCCTGCCAGTACAGGCTCTCGCCCTCCTGCGTCACGAACTGGCGGAACGCCGCCATCTGCTCGTCATCGCGCTGCGAAAAGCCTTTCCACGCCAGGCGCAGCGCGGCCATTTTCAGCGCCGTGACGGTGGAGTAATCCACCCAGTCGGCTTCGCGCGCCTGCTTCAGCGCCTGCTGCGTGGTACTGAGTTTCCACCAGGCCTGCGCCTCCTGGCTGTTTTTGAAATCATCTAAGGCGTTAACGTCGATATAAATCACGTTCAGCCAGCGACGGGAGGACGGGCTGTACGGGCTGGCGCTCTCCGGGTTGGCCGGATAGAGGGCGTGGATCGGGTTGAGGCCGATAAACGCGCCGCCGCGCTCGCCCACGGATGCCAGCATGTTCTTCAGATCGCCAAAATCACCGATCCCCCAGTTGCTGTCGGAGCGCAGCGTATAGAGCTGCACGCAGGCGCCCCACAGCTTTTTCCCTTCGAGCAGCGCCTGCGGCTCGTAGCAGCGTTTTGGCGCGACGATCACCCGGCAGTGGAAACGCCGATCGTCCTGGGTGAGCGTCAGGGTGTGGTAGCCCTCCGGCAGCTTCGCCGGAAGGTTAAGGGTTTTGCCGCCGGTGGCGTGGCCTTTGTGCTGATGCCCCTCTTCGGTCGTGAGCAGCCAGCTAAACTCGCCGCGCCCTTCCACCGCGAGCGGCATCTTTTTACCTGCGGTGAATACCTTCACGTTCGGTACCGGCGCAGCCGACGCTTTCGCGTCGGTTTTGTGCATGGCATCCAGCAAACGTCTTTTGGTGTCGGCGCCAATAGACTGTGGTTTGCCGTGAGCATTAATGTAACTGAGGCTAATTCCCGCCGCCTGCGCGGCACTGTCCAGACGTTTACTCTCCATCGCGCTTCCTTAGCGTTTTGCCTGCCAGATACGGGCCTGATAATCACGGATTGAGCGGTCAGAGCTGAACATGCCGCAGCGCGCGGTGTTCAGGATGCACGCGCGGGTCCACGCTTCCTGGTCGCGATACAGCACGTCGACCTGTTTTTGCGCTTCAACGTAGGCCGTGAAGTCCGCCATCACCAGATACGGGTCACCGCCGTGTTTGTCCATGCTGTGCAGCATCTGGTCAAACGCGTGCTTGTCGCCGTCGCTGTATTTGCCGCTCTCCAGCTCCTTCAGCACCGCGTCCAGCACTTTGTCTTTCTTACGCCATTTCACCGGGTCGTAGCCTTTGGCCTTGATGGCTTTCACCTCTTCCACGGTGTGGCCGAAGATAAAGATATTCTCTTCGCCCACCTTCTCGGCGATTTCGACGTTCGCCCCGTCCAGCGTGCCGACGGTCAGCGCGCCGTTCAGCGCCAGCTTCATGTTGCCGGTACCGGAGGCTTCTTTTCCTGCGGTTGAGATCTGCTCGGAGATATCCGCCGCCGGGATCAGCATTTCAGCCGCCGAGACGCAGTAATCCGGCAGGAATACCACCTTCAGCTTGTCGCCCACGTTCGGATCGCTGTTGATCGCCTCCGCCACTTTATTGATGGCGAGGATAATGTTTTTCGCCAGGTAGTAGCCCGGCGCCGCCTTCGCGCCGAACAGGAACACGCGCGGCACGCGGTCAGCCTGCGGGTTCTCGCGGATCTCTTTGTACAGCGCCAGAATGTGCAGCAGGTTCAGGTGCTGACGTTTGTACTCGTGCAGGCGTTTGATCTGGATATCGAAAATCGCATTCGGGTTGATCTCAATCCCGGTGCGCGCTTTCACGAACGCCGCCAGGCGAACTTTGTTCTCCAGCTTAATCGCGCGGTACTGTTCGCGGAATTTCGCGTCGTCAGCGTATTTTTCCAGGTTGATGAGCTGGTCCAGATCGTTCGCCCACTCTTTCTTCAGGGTCTTGTCCAGCAGGCCAGCCAGCAGCGGGTTGCACTGCTTGATCCAGCGACGCGGCGTAATGCCGTTGGTCACGTTGTGGAATTTGGTCGGCCACAGCTGGTGGTATTCCGGGAACAGATCTTTGACCACCAGATCCGAGTGCAGCGCCGCCACGCCGTTCACCGCAAAGCCGCTCACTACGCACATGTTCGCCATGCGTACCTGCTTATCGTGAACCACCGCCAGCTTCGCCCAGACCGCTTTGTTGCCCGGCCAGGTTTTATCCACCAGGGTTTTAAACTGGTCGTTAATCTTGTTGATGATCTGCATGTGGCGCGGCAGCAGCGCTTTCACCAGCTTCTCATCCCAGCACTCAAGCGCTTCCGGCATCAGGGTGTGGTTGGTGTAGGCAAAGGTACGGCTGGTGATGGCCCAGGCGTCGTCCCAGCTCAGCTGATGCTCGTCAATCAGCACGCGCAGCAGTTCCGGGATGGCAATGGTCGGGTGCGTGTCGTTGAGCTGAATGACTTCGAAGTCCGGCAGCTGCGCCAGCTTGCGGCCCGCCAGGTGATGGCGACGCAGAATGTCCGCCACGGAGCAGGCGCACTGGAAGTACTGCTGCATCAGGCGCAGCTTTTTACCGACCAGGTGGTTGTCGTTCGGGTAGAGAACTTTGGTCAGCTTCTCGGCGTCGATGCCCTGCTGCTCGGCACGCAGGAAATCGCCGTCGTTAAATTTGGTCAGGTTAAACGGATGGGCGTGCTTCGCCTGCCACAGACGCAGCGGCTGCGCCACGCCGTTACGGTAGCCAAGCACCGGCAGATCCCAGGCTTCGCCGGTAATGGTGAACGCAGGCTCCCAGAGACCTTGTTTCGTCACTTTCCCGCCAATGCCAACCTGCACGTCCAGCTGCGCGTTATGGCGGAACCACGGGTAGGTATTGCGATGCCAGTCGTCCGGCGCTTCCATCTGATGGCCGTCAGCGAAGGACTGACGGAACAGGCCGTACTGGTAGTTCAGACCGTAACCAATCGCCGACTGGCCGACGGTCGCCATGGAATCCAGGAAACAGGCCGCCAGACGACCCAGGCCACCGTTGCCCAACGCCGGGTCAATCTCTTCTTCCAGCAGATCGGTCAGGTTAATGTCGTGTTCTTTAAGAACGTCACCAACCTCCTGATACCAGCCGAGGTTCAACAGGTTGTTGCCCGTCAGACGGCCAATCAGGAACTCCATTGAAATGTAGTTTACATGGCGCTGCCCGTTTGCCGGTTTTGCCAGAGGTTGAGCATCCAGCTGCTCTGCGAGCGCACCGCTCACTGCCTGCCACCACTGGTGAGGCGTCATCTCGTTAGCAGCATGAAGGCCAAAACGCTGCCACTGACGCGTCAGGGCAGCCTGGAATTGAGCTTTGTTGAAGGTAGGCTGTGACATAGGGGATCGGCATCCTTTAGAAAGAAAACACAAGTTGGCGCTAGTGTGCCTGGCTCATTTCACCTCTTCCTCCTCCCGTAGGGGATTAGACAGGGAGGAGTAGCGGGGATGAGCAGAAAAGTGTGATCAAGGCCACTCTCAGAGCATAGTTCGAGTGTGCCCGGAAGATAAAAAAGTAACCGAGGAGAATGTCAAAGAAATGAAATGCAGTTTCGGATGAAATTAAACCCTGCCGAAATAATTACTTACCTGGAATAATATTTTTGCAACAGGATGTCATGACCAGGAAAGGTATTATTCTCGCTGAACTTTACCCACCCTTTATTAAATTTGACGTCACTATCCCTTCCTGAAACCAGTTTCAGCGCAGCCGCAGCACAACCATACAAGCCAGCATTGACGCGGCATTAAAGCCCTTTCCAGAAAGTTCCATCATCTGCCTGAATGTTTTGTGACAGAGTGCAAATTCAGAGCCACCAAAACCAGACATAACTTGCAATAGTTCTTTTTCTGACCGACCTTATATCGTATTAATTACGAAGCGCAAAAAAAATAAAATCTCTCGTTCCCCACAGTGAAGTGAAACCTATGTTGATTCCGTCTAAATTAAGTCGCCCGGTTCGTCTTGACCATACAGTGGTCCGCGAGCGTCTGTTGGCTAAACTTTCCGGCGCGCATAATTTCCGACTGGCGCTGGTTACGAGCCCTGCAGGTTATGGAAAAACAACGCTCATCTCGCAATGGGCCGCAGGTAAGAGCGATCTTGGCTGGTACTCCCTTGATGAGGGCGATAACCAGCAAGAACGTTTTGCCAGCTATCTGATTGCCGCCATACAGCAAGCCACCCATGGACACTGCGTCGCCAGTGAGGTGATGGTGCAAAAGCGCCAGTACGCCAGCCTGTCCTCCCTTTTCTCTCAGCTGTTTATCGAACTGGCTGAATGGCATCGCCCGCTTTACGTGGTGATTGATGATTACCATCTCATCACTAACCCGGTGATTCATGAATCGATGCGTTTCTTCCTGCGCCATCAGCCGGAAAACCTGACGTTAGTGGTGCTGTCACGCAACCTGCCGCAGTTGGGTATTGCCAACCTGCGCGTGCGCGATCAGCTTCTGGAAGTGGGTAGCCAACAGCTTGCTTTTACCCACCAGGAAGCGAAACAGTTCTTCGACTGCCGCCTGAACTCACCGATTGAGGCCGCCGAAAGCAGCCGTCTGTGTGATGACGTCGCAGGCTGGGCAACGGCGCTGCAGCTGATTGCCCTCTCTGCCCGGCAAAACAACAGTCCGGCGCACCAGTCAGCGCGCCGTCTGGCCGGCATCAACGCCAGCCACCTCTCTGATTACCTGGTGGATGAGGTGCTGGACAGCGTCGATCCCTCGACGCGTAATTTCCTGCTGAAAAGCTCGCTGCTGCGCTCCATGAACGATGCGCTGATCGTGCGGGTAACGGGCTGTGAAAACGGTCAGCTTCAGCTCGAAGAGATTGAACGTCAGGGCCTTTTCCTGACGCGCATGGACGATCCCGGCGAGTGGTTTAGCTATCATCCGCTGTTTGGTAGCTTCCTGCGCCAGCGCTGTCAGTGGGAGCTGGCGGTTGAACTGCCGGAGATCCACCGCGCCGCTGCCGAAAGCTGGATGGCACAGGGCTTCCCGAGCGAGGCCATCCACCACGCGCTCGCCGCCGGGGATGCCAGCATGCTGCGCGATATCCTCCTCAATCACGCGTGGGGCCTGTTTAACCACAGCGAGCTGACCCTGCTGGAAGAGTCCCTCAAAGCCCTGCCGTGGGAAAGCCTGCTGGAGAATCCGCGTCTGGTGCTGCTGCAGGCCTGGCTGATGCAGAGCCAGCATCGCTACAGCGAAGTGAACACCCTGCTGGCGCGCGCCGAGCAGGAGATGGAAAGCGAGATGGATACCACCCTGCACGGCGAGTTCAACGCGCTGCGCGCTCAGGTGGCCATTAACGACGGCGACCCGGACGAAGCGGAACGGCTGGCAATGGTCGCGCTGGATGAACTGCCGCTGGCCAACTTCTACAGCCGCATCGTGGCGACCTCCGTACACGGCGAAGTGCTGCACTGCAAAGGCGATCTCACGCGCTCGCTTTCACTGATGCAGCAAACCGAACAGATGGCGCGTCGTCATGATGTCTGGCACTACGCGCTGTGGAGCCTGATCCAGCAGAGCGAGATTTTATTCGCGCAGGGGTTCCTGCAGGCCGCCTGGGAAAACCAGGAGAAAGCGTTCCAGCTGATTCGCGAGCAGCATCTGGAACAGCTGCCGATGCACGAGTTCCTGCTGCGTATTCGCGCTCAATTACTGTGGGCATGGTCGCGTCTGGATGAAGCAGAAAGCTGCGCCCGCCAGGGTGTGGATGTTCTTTCCAGTTTCCAGCCTCAGCAGCAGCTGCAGTGCCTGGCGCTGCTGGTGCAGTGCTCGCTGGCGCGCGGCGATCTCGATAACGCCCGCAACCATCTTAACCGCCTGGAAAACCTGCTCGGCAACGGCCAGTATCATAGCGACTGGGTGTCAAACGCCGACAAGGTCCGGGTGATTTACTGGCAGATGACCGGCGATAAAAAATCCGCCGCCAACTGGCTGCGTCAGACGCCAAAACCGGAATTTGCCAACAACCACTTCCTGCAGAGCCAGTGGCGCAACATTGCCCGCGCGCAGATCCTGCTCGGTGAATTAGAGCCCGCAGAGATTGTGCTGGAAGAGCTGAACGAGAACGCGCGCAGCCTGCGCCTGATGAGCGACCTGAACCGCAACCTGCTGCTGCAAAATCAGCTCTACTGGCAGGCGGGCCGTAAAAACGATGCCCAGCGCGTGCTGCTGGAGGCGCTACAGCTGGCAAACCGCACCGGGTTTATCAGCCACTTTGTGATTGAAGGGGAAGTGATGGCCCAGCAGCTGCGTCAGCTTATTCAGCTCAACACGCTGCCGGAGCTGGATCAGCATCGCGCCCAGCGTATTCTGCGCGAGATTAACCAGCATCATCGCCACAAGTTTGCGCATTTCGATGAGAACTTCGTTGAACGTCTGCTAAACCACCCTGAAGTGCCGGAGCTTATCCGCACCAGTCCGCTTACCCAGCGCGAATGGCAGGTTCTGGGGCTGATCTATTCAGGCTACAGCAACGAGCAGATTGCCGGCGAGCTGGCGGTGGCGGCGACCACCATCAAAACGCATATCCGCAACCTGTACCAGAAGCTGGGCGTGGCGCATCGACAGGATGCGGTGCAGCATGCGCAGCAGCTGTTGAAGATGATGGGGTACGGCGTTTAGTTTTGTGCGGTCTGATGCCCTCTCCCACAGGGAGAGGGAAAACAATTTGTAGGTCGGGTAAGCGCAGCGCCACCCGACACAACCGTTAGCACAGTTCCAGCTGCAAATTATTATCTTTAATTACCTGCATCACGCCCGCCGGCGGCATCACGTCGGTATAGACCGCATCCACCATGCTGATGCTGCCCATGTTCACCATCGCGTTACGGCCAAACTTCGAGTGATCCACCACCAGCATCACGTGGCGTGAGTTTTCAATGATCGCGCGCTTGGTGCGCACCTCGTGGTAATCAAACTCCAGCAGCGAACCGTCGCTGTCGATGCCGCTGATGCCCAGAATGCCGAAGTCGAGGCGGAACTGAGAGATAAAGTCGAGGGTCGCTTCACCGATAATCCCGCCGTCGCGGCTGCGTAGCTCGCCGCCCGCGAGGATGATGCGGAAATCGTCTTTTTGCATCAGGGTGTTGGCGACGTTCAGGTTGTTGGTGACCACGCGCAGGTTCTCGTGATCCAGCAGCGCATGGGCGACCGCTTCCGGCGTGGTGCCGATATCAATAAACAGCGTCGCCCCGTTCGGGATCTGGCTGGCGACCTTGCGGGCAATGCGCTCTTTCTCCGCCGTCTGCGTCGCTTTTCGGTCGTGCCAGGAGGTGTTGACCGAGCTGGACGGCAGCGCCGCGCCGCCGTGGTGGCGAAGGATGCGGTTCTGATCGGCCAGGTCGTTCAGGTCACGACGGATGGTTTGTGGGCTGACGGCAAACTGCTCCACCAGCTCTTCGGTGCTGACGTATCCCTGTTTTTTTACCAGTTCGATAATGGCGTCATGACGTTGTGTTTGTTTCATCAATTATCCCTGAGAATTATGTTCGTTTTCGCGCATGGAGCGTGTCGGCAAAGGCCATCGCCAGCCCCACGGCCAGCCCGGCGACGTGCGCACCGTTGGCGATAGACATACCAAACAGATCAAACCATCCGGCAATTAGCCATATTAACGCAAAGGTTATCAATCCGCGTTGCAGATAGATGCCGCTTTGCGGATCGCGCTCCCCGCGAAGCCAGACGTAGCCCATCAGGGCATAGACGACACCCGACAGCCCGCCGAACCACGGGCCGCTGAACTTGTGCTGTACGTAGCCGCTCAACAGGGCGCTGATGATGGTGATAACGATCAGCTTGCCGCTGCCCAGACGCTTTTCAACGGCACCGCCGAGATACCACCACCAGAGCAGGTTAAAGAGGATATGCATCACCGAGAAGTGCATCAGCGCGTGGCTAAAGTAGCGCCATACGTCAAACTCAAGCGACGGATCATAGGGCCACGCCAGGGCAATCATCACGCTCTGGTCGCCGACCACGTTCATGATAATAAAGACGATGATGCAGGCCGCCATCAGCAGCAGCGTAAACGGGCCCGCGCGCTCGCGAAGGGTGGCGAGGAAGGGGAAGCGGCTGTAGTGCAATCCGCTGCCGGTCTGGCCGGATTGCCAGCTGGCCGCGAGATAGCGCGGGTCGCCAGGGTTCTCAAGAAAACGCGCCAGCTCCTCGTTTACCCGCCCGGCCTGGCTCTCATCGGCCAGCCAGACGTCGGTCTGCGTATGTTGCTGAATAGTAAGAATAACGCCCTGCGTCGCCATATAGTCGACAAACGCCTGGGCGACGCGCGGGTTGGTAAAAGAGGTGATCATCAACATGGGCAGCGGTCGCTTATTTCCACACAAAAGGGGACAGTATAGCGGGATCAGCGCTCAAACGCGTATTCCACTTCCGCCGGGAAATGACGATGCCAGGCATCGAAACCGCCGTCGACGCTGTAAACCGCGTCGTAACCCTGCTGAAGCAGATACTGCGCCGCGCCTTTGCTGCTGTTGCCGTGGTAGCACATGACCATCACCGGCGTGTCGAAGTCGTTATCGCGCATAAACGCGCCCAGCGTGTCGTTGGTGAGATGAAACGCGCCCGGCGTATGGCCCATCGCAAAACTCTGCGGATCGCGGATGTCCACCAGCACCGCTTTTCCCTGGTGCATCTTCTGGTGGGCTTCTTCTACGTTAATACATTCAAACTGATCCATGGTGTTCTCTTAACAGTGGTCAACGACAAGATTTTACCCCGTAGTGTACGTCCTGGCGGCGGGTAAACGCCATTATGTTATCCATATCACTCTAAATTGTTTTTTTGATGTTACCAAAAGCGCGTTCCTTTGCTATTATGAGCGATATCGAACATTTCTGAGCTTTAACGAAAGTGCATGAGGGTGTTATGGAAACCAAAGATCTGATTGTGATAGGCGGTGGCATCAACGGTGCCGGTATTGCGGTCGATGCCGCAGGACGCGGTTTATCCGTACTGATGCTGGAAGCTAACGATCTCGCCTGCGCGACGTCGTCCGCCAGCTCCAAACTGATTCACGGTGGCCTGCGCTACCTGGAACACTACGAATTCCGCCTGGTCAGCGAAGCGCTGGCCGAACGTGAAGTGCTGCTGAAAATGGCCCCGCATCTGGCGATTCCGATGCGCTTCCGCCTGCCCCATCGCCCGCATCTGCGTCCGGCGTGGATGATCCGAATTGGTCTGTTTATGTACGATCATCTGGGTAAACGCACCAGCCTCCCGGGGTCGAAAGGTTTGCGTTTTGGCTCAGAATCGGTCCTTAAGCCTGAAATCGTGCGCGGATTCGAATATTCCGACTGCTGGGTAGACGATGCCCGCCTGGTGCTGGCGAACGCGCAGATGGTTGAGAAGAAAGGCGGCGAGGTGAAAACCCGCACTCGCGCGACCGCTGCCCGTCGTGAAAACGGCCTGTGGATTGTCGAGGCGGAAGATATCGATACCGGCGAGAAGTTCAGCTGGAAAGCGCGCGGCCTGGTGAACGCCACCGGCCCGTGGGTGAAGCAGTTCTTTGACGACGGCATGCATCTGCCATCCCCGTACGGCATCCGCCTGATAAAGGGCAGCCACATTGTGGTGCCGCGCGTGCATACCCAGAAGCAGGCTTACATCCTGCAGAACGAAGACAAGCGCATCGTGTTTGTGATCCCGTGGATGGACGAATTCTCGATCATCGGTACCACCGACGTGGAGTACAAAGGCGATCCGAAGAACGTCGAGATCGACGAGAGCGAAGTGAACTACCTGCTCAAAGTGTATAACGCGCACTTTAAGAAACAGCTGTCGCGCGACGACGTGGTCTGGACCTACTCCGGCGTGCGTCCGCTGTGCGATGACGAGTCTGACTCACCGCAGGCCATCACCCGCGACTATACGCTCGATATTCACGACGTAGACGGCCAGGCGCCGCTGCTGTCCGTGTTTGGCGGTAAGCTCACCACCTACCGCAAGCTGGCCGAGCACGCGCTGGAAAAACTGGCGCCGTACTATAAAGGCATTGGCCCGGCATGGACCAAAGGCGCGGTACTGCCCGGCGGTGATATCGGCGATAACCGCGATGATTACGCCGCGAAGCTGCGCCGTCGCTTCCCGTTCATCACTGAAGGGATGGCGCGCCACTATGCCCGCACCTACGGCAGCAATACCGAGCTGATCCTGGGTGATGCAAAAGAGATTGCCGATCTGGGCGAGCATTTCGGCCACGAGCTGTACGAAGCCGAGCTGCGTTATCTGGTTGAGCACGAGTGGGTGCGTCGTCTGGATGATGCTATCTGGCGCCGTACCAAAGAAGGGATGTGGCTCAACGCCGAACAGCAGTCTCGCGTGGCGCAGTGGTTGCTGCAACATGCGGCGAAACGCGAGCTGTCGCTGGCGTCTTGATGCAAAAAAACGCCCGGTGGCGCTACGCTTACCGGGCCTACGGGATCAAGTAGGCCGGGTAAGGCGAAGCCGCCACCCGGCTTTGTTTTTACAACCTCACCGGATCAATATGCCAGATCGTCTCGGCATACTCCTTGATGGTCCTGTCTGACGAGAAATAGCCCATATTGGCGATGTTGTACATCGCGGCGCTGGTCCACTTCTCAGGCTGGCGATACAGTTCGTCCACCTTATCCTGACAGTCGACGTAGCTGCGGTAATCCGCCAGCACCTGATAGTGATCGCCAAAGTTAATCAGCGAATCCACGAGATCGCGGTAGCGGCTCGGTTCATCAGGGCTAAACACGCCGGTTGCAATCTGCGTCAGCACCTGACGCAACTCTTCATCCTCTTCGTAATACTGACGCGGCGAGTAGCCTTTCCTGCGCAGCGCCTCTACCTCTTCCGTCGTATTACCGAAGATAAAGATATTCTCTTCGCCCACGTGCTCCAGCATCTCGACGTTCGCCCCGTCCAGCGTGCCGATGGTCAGCGCGCCGTTAAGGGCAAACTTCATGTTACTGGTGCCGGATGCCTCCGTCCCCGCCGTGGAAATTTGTTCAGAGAGATCCGCCGCCGGGATGATCAGCTGCGCCAGGCTGACGCTGTAGTTCGGAATGAACACCACCTTCAGCTTGTCGCCAATGTCCGGATCCTGGTTAACCACCTTCGCCACGTCGTTGATGAGATGAATAATGTGCTTCGCCATGTAGTAGGCCGACGCCGCCTTACCGGCGAAGATCTTCACGCGCGGCACCCATTCGGCCGTCGGGTCGGCCTTAATCCGGTTGTAATGGGTGATCACGTGCAGCACGTTCATCAGCTGACGCTTGTATTCGTGGATGCGTTTGATCTGAACGTCGAACAGCGCTTTCGGGTTTGCCACCACGTTCAGGTGCATCGCCAGCCAGACCGCCAGACGCTTTTTGTTCAGCAGCTTGGCTTCGCGCACGGCTTTGTTCACCGTCGGGAAATCAATATGCTGTTCCAGCTCGCTCAGCTGGCTCAAATCGGTACGCCAGGTGCGGCCGATATTCTCGTCCAGCACCTCAGAGAGCGGCTGGTTAGCCAGCGCCAGCCAGCGGCGCGGGGTGACGCCGTTGGTCACGTTGCAGAACCGCGTCGGGAAGATCTTCGCGAAGTCCGCAAACAGCGACTGCACCATCAGGTTCGAGTGGAGCTCGGACACGCCGTTGACCTTGTGGCTGATGACAACCGCCAGCCAGGCCATGCGCACGCGGCGGCCGTTCGACTCATCAATGATGGACGCGCGGCTCAGCAGGCCGGTATCGTTTGGATACTGCTCCTGCAGCGTCTTGAGGAAGTAGTCGTTAATCTCAAAGATAATCTGCAGATGGCGCGGCAGGATTTTGCCGAGCATGTCCACCGGCCACGTCTCCAGCGCTTCGCTCATCAGCGTGTGGTTGGTGTACGAGAACACCTGGCAGGTCACCTCAAAGGCGTCGTCCCAGCTGAACTTATGCTCGTCGATCAGCAGGCGCATCAGCTCCGGAATAGAGAGCACCGGGTGGGTGTCATTAAGGTGGATCGCGGTTTTCTCCGCCAGGTTGGCGTAGGTTTTGTGCAGCTGATGGTGGCGGCTGAGGATGTCCTGAATGGTCGCCGAAACGAGGAAATACTCCTGACGCAGGCGCAGCTCGCGGCCTGAGTAGGTCGAGTCATCCGGGTACAGCACGCGGGATACGTTCTCGGAGTGGTTTTTATCCTCCACCGCCGCGAAGTAATCACCCTGGTTAAATTTACCGAGGTTAATTTCGCTACTGGCCTGAGCGCTCCACAGGCGCAGCGTGTTGGTGGCATCGGTGTCGTAGCCGGGGATGATCTGGTCGTAGGCCACGGCCAGGATCTCTTCCGTTTCCACCCAGCGGGATTTTTTTCCTTCCTGCTGAATACGCCCGCCAAAGCGCACCTTGTAGCGCGTGTTGTGGCGCTTGAACTCCCACGGGTTGCCGTACTCCAGCCAGTAGTCCGGGGACTCTTTCTGACGCCCGTCGACGATGTTTTGCTTGAACATGCCGTAATCGTAGCGAATACCGTAGCCGCGGCCCGGCAGCGCCAGCGTCGCCAGCGAGTCGAGGAAGCAGGCGGCAAGACGTCCCAGACCGCCGTTACCGAGGCCCGGGTCGTTCTCTTCGTCGATCAGTTCTTCTAAATCTAACCCCATCTCTTCCAGTGCGGTTTTGACGTCGTCATAAATACCGAGCGACAACAGCGCATTGGACAGCGTGCGGCCAATCAAAAATTCCATCGACAGATAGTAAACCTGACGCGTCTCCTGCGAGAGCTGGGCGCGGTTTGAGCGCAGCCAGCGTTCAACTAAGCGGTCGCGCACCGCAAACAGGGTGGCGTTCAGCCACTCGTGCTTGTTGGCAATAACCGGATCTTTCCCGATGGTGAACATCAGCTTGTAGGCGATGGAGTGCTTTAACGCCTCAACGCTGAGCGTGGGTGAAGAGTAGCTAAATGGAGCGTTCATATCAGTAACTTCGCCTCGTTACATCAAGCGTTGATAGAGATCGCGGTATGACTGCGCCGCAACGTGCCAGCTAAAGTCCATGGACATCGCCTGGCGTTGGACGTAGCGCCACAGCGATGGACGGGACCACAAGACGAAAGCACGCCGAATCGCCCGAAGCAGCGACCAGGCATTACTGTCCTCAAAGACAAACCCGCTGGCGATACCGTCCGCCAGGTTTTCCAGCGAGCTATCCGATACCGTATCCGCCAGCCCGCCCGTGCGGCGCACCAGCGGCAGGGTGCCGTATTTCAGGCCGTAAAGCTGCGTCAGGCCGCAGGGTTCGAAACGGCTCGGCACCAGGATGACGTCCGCGCCGCCCATAATGCGGTGCGAAAACGCCTCGTGGTAGCCAATCTGTACGCCCACCTGCCCCGGATGTTCCGCGGCGGCGGCAAGGAAACCTTCCTGCAATACCGGGTCGCCCGCGCCGAGCAGCGCCAGCTGCCCGCCCTGCTCCAGTAAACCGGGCAGCGCCTCCAGCACCAGATCCAGCCCTTTCTGGCTGGTCAGGCGGCTTACGACGGCGAACAGCGGCACTTTGTCGTTAACCTTCAGGCCCATCGCAATCTGCAGCTGGCGTTTGTTTTCCGCTTTGTCTTCCACGGAATCACGGCCGTAGCGCGCCGCCAGCAGGAGATCGGTTTCCGGGCTCCAGATCTGTTCATCCACGCCGTTCAGAATGCCCGACAGGCGGCCTTCGCGGTGGCGCTGCTGCAGCAACCCTTCCATGCCGTAGCCAAACGCCGGCTGGGTGATCTCACGCGCGTAGGTTGGGCTGACCGCCGTGATGTGATCGGCGTAGTACAGCCCCGCCTTCAGGAACGAGATCTGCCCGTTAAACTCCAGACCGTGCATGTTAAAGAACGACCATGGCAGATCGATGTCATTCATGTGATGGGCGTAGTACATCCCCTGATAGGCCAGGTTATGCACGGTAAAGACCGATTTCGCCGGGTGGCCGCGCGCGGCGAGATACGCCGGAGCAAGCCCGGCGTGCCAGTCGTGCGCATGCACCACATCCGGACGCCAGAACGGATCCAGCCCCGTCGCCATTTCTGCTCCAACCCAGCCGAGGAGCGCAAAGCGCAGCACGTTGTCGGTATAGGCGAACAGGTTCGTATCGTGATACGGGCTGCCCGAGCGATCGTATAAATGCGGCGCGTCGATCAGGTAAATCCCTACGCCATTGTAATGTCCAAACAGCAGGGTAATGCGTCCGGCAAACGTTTCACGGCGGGTCACCACTTTTGCATCAGGTATACCGCGCCGGATATCCGGAAAGGCGGGCAGCAGGACTCGGGTATCCACGCCTCCGGCGATTTGCGCCGCCGGTAATGCGCCAAGCACATCTGCCAGACCGCCCGTTTTTAATAACGGGAACATCTCAGAACATACGTGTAAAACCTGCATCATCGCTCCTGTTTGATTTGCAGCTTCCGCAACATTTCCCGTGTGACTAACACGATCCCCTCTTCCGAACGGTAGAAACGACGCGCGTCTTCTTCCGCATTCTCCCCAATGACCATCCCTTCAGGGATGACGCAGGCACGGTCGATCACGCAACGACGCAGACGACACGAGCGCCCTACCCAGACGTCCGGCAACAAGACTGCCGAATCGATATTACAGAATGAATTTATCCGCACGCGCGGGAACAGCACCGACTGCACCACGACCGAACCGGAGATGATGCACCCGCCGGACACCAGCGAGTTCAGCGTCATACCGTGGCTACCGGAGCGGTCCTGCACGAATTTGGCTGGCGGCAGCGACTCCATATGGGTACGAATCGGCCAGTTCTGGTCGTACATATCCAGTTCAGGCGTGACCGATGCCAGATCGAGGTTCGCTTTCCAGTACGCTTCCAGCGTGCCCACATCGCGCCAGTACGGTTCCGCATTCGGGTCGGACTGCACGCAGGACAGCGGGAAAGGATGTGCATACGCCATGCCAGCTTTGGTGATTTTCGGAATGATGTCTTTACCGAAGTCGTGGCTTGAGTTTTCGTCTTTGTCGTCTTCTTCCAGCAGCTCATAAAGATAATCTGCGTCAAAGACATAGATCCCCATGCTGGCGAGCGATTTGGTGTCATCGCCCGGCATGGTTGGCGGGTTCGCCGGTTTTTCAACGAAGTCGATAATTTTGTCGTCGGCGTCCACGTGCATGACGCCAAACGCCGTCGCTTCAGCAACGGGCACAGGCAGACACGCCACGGTGCAGCGCGCCCCTTTTTCGACGTGGTCGATGAGCATGTGGGAGTAATCTTGCTTGTAAATGTGGTCCCCGGCGAGGATCACAATGTATTCCGCGTTATAGCGACGAATGATGTCGAGGTTCTGGGTCACCGCATCCGCTGTCCCGCGATACCAGTTCTCGCCGTGAACGCGCTGCTGCGCAGGAAGGAGATCGACAAATTCGTTCATCTCTTCGCTGAAGAATGACCAGCCGCGCTGAATATGCTGCACCAGGGTGTGCGACTGATACTGCGTGATGACGCCAATGCGGCGAATGCCCGAGTTCAGGCAGTTGGAGAGCGCAAAGTCGATAATACGGAACTTACCACCAAAGTGAACGGCCGGCTTGGCGCGCTTGATGGTCAAATCTTTCAGACGGGTACCACGCCCGCCCGCAAGTATCAGGGCAACCGTTTTTAATGGTAGCTGGCGTGCCAACATTAAGGGATCGTTCTTCTCTAATCTAACCATGACTAACTCCTTTTTTATCATCTTTGGAATACGCACACTCCGTGCGCAGGCCCGTGCCAGACAGCCATTACTACCGGATTATCCGCTCCGGCAAAGGGGGGAACGGCTCGCCATTCCCCGTCAGGTAAAACAATCTCTGCGACGTCATCCGTCGCGTTCAGCGTGACCAGCCATTTATCCGACAGCAGGATTTGCAGGCGTGGTACGCCGTGTTGCCACTCTTGCGCGCTTAACGGTTGCGCGTCTTTATTCAGCCAGCGAACGTTGCCGTCACCCTCTTCCCACCAGCTGTTGGCGGTCAGCGCGGGGATCTGCTGGCGAAGATGGATCAGCGCAGCGGTAAAATGAATCAGGCCGCTGTTGGCTTCACCCCAGTCGAGCCAGGTTAAGGTGTTGTCCTGGCAATAGGCGTTGTTATTACCGTGCTGGCTGTGACCATGCTCGTCGCCTGCCAGCAGCATCGGCGTGCCCTGCGACAGTAAAAGCGTTGTCAGCAGCGCATGAACGCTGGCGCGTCGCCGCTCTATCACATCCAGACTTCCGCCTAACCCTTCTATACCATGATTAAAGCTATGGTTATTGTTAGTGCCATCGCGATTCTCTTCGCCGTTCGCCTCATTGTGTTTCTGATTGAAACAAACGCAGTCCCTGAGCGTAAAACCGTCGTGCGCCGTCAACAGATTAACGGTGGCCGACGGGCGTTTGCCGTCGCGCTTAAAGAGATCGCTCGACGCGGCAAAGCGCCCGGCAAATTCCCCCAGCGACAGGTTCCGCTCCAGCCAGAAGCGGCGTACGGCGTCGCGGTAGTGGTCGTTCCACTCGGCAAACAGCGGCGGGAAATTCCCGACCTGATAACCGCCTTCACCAATGTCCCACGGCTCGGCAATCAGCTTCACCTGCGAGAGCACCGGACAGTTTTTTATCGCCTCAAACAATGGCGCCTGCTGGCTGAACGCCGGCGTGCGTCCCATGACGGGCGCCAGGTCGAAACGAAAACCGTCGACGTGGAACGTCTCCACCCAGTATTTCAGGCATTCATACGCAAAATGCGTAACCGCCGGATGGCTGAGATTGAGCGTGTTGCCGCAGCCGGTCCAGTTCTCATAATCGCCATCCTGCCTGATCCAATAATAGCTACGGTTATCAATTCCGCGCATGGAGAGCGTCGGGCCGTCGAGATCGCTTTCTGCGCTGTGGTTCAGTACCACGTCCAGAATGACCTCAATGCCCGCCGCGTGGAGCGCCTTCACCGCATCGCGGAACTCGTCCCGCGCCTTTTCCGGATGGACGGCATAGCGCGGCTCGAGCGCGAACATCGCCAGCGGGTTATAGCCCCAGTAGTTGCTCAGCCCCAGCCGCTGCAGACGCGGCTCGCTGGCAAAATGGGCGACGGGGAGCAGTTCCAGGGCGGTGATGCCGAGGTGTTTCAGGTAGGCGATCATGGTGGGATGCCCGAGCGCCTTGTAGGTGCCGCGCATCTCTTTGGGGATCGACGGATGCAGGTACGTCAGCCCTTTGACGTGGGCTTCATAAATGACGGTCTTGCCCCACGGCGTCTGCGGCGGGGCATCGTCTTCCCAGTCATAAAGATCGTTCACCACCACGCTTTTTGGCGCGACGGGCGCGCTGTCGCGGTGGTCGGGCTCGCCGTAGCCCACGTGGAAGAGCGGATCATCTTTAAATTCGCCGTCCACGCGGTGCGCGCACGGATCAATCAGCAGCTTCGCCGGGTTAAACCAGTGCCCCTGCGCGGGATCCCACGGACCGTGGACGCGAAAGCCATAGTGCATACCGGGCCGTCCTCCGGCCAGGTAGCCGTGCCAGGTATCCCCCGTGCGCGCGGGTAAATCGTAACGGTGCTCGTTACCTTCCCCGTCAAACACGCACAGTTCAACCCGCTCGGCGTGAGCGGAAAAGAGGGTGAAGTTCACCCCTTTTCCGTCAAAATGCGCCCCGAGCGGTTCGGGTTTACCTGCCGTAAGCTGCGTCATTCGCCCTCCCGCATCAGCCAGATGGTGCCAAGCGGCGGCAGCGTCAGGCTCAGGGAGTTGGGTCGCCCGTGGCTTTCAATGGCGTCGCTCTGTACCAGCCCACCGTTACCGGCATTGCTGCCGTGGTAGTGCATTGAGTCGGTATTCAGAATTTCACGCCATTTGCCCGGCTGGTTAATGCCGAAGCGGTAGTGTTCGCGCGGCACCGGGGTGAAGTTGCTGGCGACGATGATCTCGTTACCCGCCTTGTCACGACGCACAAAGACAAACACCGAGCGCTCATGGTCGTCCACCACCAGCCATTCAAAGCCGTACGGATCGAAGTCGAGCTCGTGCAGCGCTTTGTGGTGGCGATAGGTCAGGTTCAGATCGCGTACCAGACGCTGCACCCCGTGGTGCCAGTTGTCGCCGCCTTCCAGCAGATGCCAGTCGAGGCTGGCGTCGTGGTTCCACTCGCGCCCCTGGGCGAACTCATTGCCCATGAACAGCAGTTTCTTGCCCGGGAAGGCAAACATCCAGCCGTAATAGGCGCGCAGGTTGGCAAACTTCTGCCACGCGTCGCCCGGCATGCGGTCGAGAATCGATTTTTTACCGTGTACCACCTCATCGTGCGACAGCGGCAGCATGAAGTTTTCGGTGTAGTTGTAGAGCATCCCGAACGTCAGCTTATCGTGATGATACTTACGGTAAACCGGATCCAGCTTCATGTAGTCGAGCGTGTCGTGCATCCAGCCCAGGTTCCACTTATACCAGAACCCCAGGCCGCCTGATGACGGCGGACGGGAGACGCCCGCAAAGTCGGTGGACTCTTCCGCCATGGTCACGGCACCGTCCACCTGCTCGCCGATAATGCGGTTGGTATTACGCAGGAATTCAATGGCTTCCAGGTTTTCGCGGCCACCAAACTCGTTCGGGATCCACTCCCCCTCTTTGCGGCTGTAGTCGCGGTAGATCATTGACGCCACCGCATCCACGCGCAGGGCGTCAATGCCAAACCGCTCGATCCAGTACAGGGCATTCCCGACCAGGTAGTTCGACACTTCACGGCGACCGTAGTTGTAAATCAGCGTGTTCCAGTCCTGGTGATAGCCCTCGCGCGGATCGCTATGCTCGTACAGCTTTGTGCCGTCAAACTCTGCCAGCGCAAAATCATCCGCCGGGAAATGGCCCGGCACCCAGTCGAGGATCACGTTCAGCCCGGCGGCGTGCGCGGCATCAATGAAATAGCGGAAGTCGTCGCGGGTGCCGAAGCGGCGGGTCGGCGCATACAGCCCGGTGGGCTGATAGCCCCAGCTGCCGTCGAACGGATGCTCGTTGACCGGCAGCAGCTCAAGGTGGGTAAAGCCCATCCATTTGGCGTATGGCACCAGCTGGTCGGCAAGCTCCCGGTAGCTGAGCCAGAAGTTGTTATCGGTATGGCGGCGCCAGGAGCCGAGATGGACTTCATAGACGGATATTGGCGCATCAAAACGGTTGGCCTGTTTACGCTCCTCCGTCTGGACGACCTTCTCCGGCAGGCCGCAGATCAGCGACGCGGTATCCGGGCGCATCTGCGCTTCGAAGGCATACGGGTCGGCTTTAATGCGCAGCTTGCCGTGGGCGTCGATCATCTCGAATTTATAAAGCTGCCCGTGGTGCGCCCCGGGGATAAACAGCTCCCAGATGCCGGTTTCCCGACGCAGGCGCATCGGGTGACGGCGGCCGTCCCAGTAGTTGAACTGGCCGACAACGGAGACGCGCTGGGCATTGGGCGCCCACACGGAGAACCGCGTGCCGGTGATGCCGTCCATGGTATCGGCATGGGCACCCAGCGTTTCATAAGGACGCAGATGCGTCCCCTCGGAGAGCAGCCAGGCATCCATCTCTTTAAGCAGAGGGCCGAAGCTGTAGGGATCGTCAATCAGGTTCTGCTGGCCGTGCCATAGAACGGCGAGCTGATAGCGAAAAGGGTTTTTACGACGGGGCATCACGCCCGAGAAGAAGCCACGGGAATCGAGGCATTCAAGGTTACCGACTTTGCGGCCGGTTTTGGGTTCAATCACCCAGACTTCTGTGGCATCCGGCAACAGGGCACGAACTTCCAGACCTGCCTCAGTACGGTGCATCCCAAGCACAGAAAAGGGGTCAGCGAAATGACCCGCAATAAGCGCATTAATCACGTCTCTATCCACACGATCGGACATGGTATTCATCCTGTTTTTATGTCGTCCTTTTTAAGCGCTCCGGGACGACTTTTAATGTGACCTGAACGGGACAGCACAAAAATGTGCATCCATTCTGCTCCGTTCGAACCTCAGGTAAGAAATGACTCTTCCTTAAAGCATAGCCAACGCTCTAAATGACTCCTGATAAAAAATAAGACATACGCGTGTTACTCCATGTAGTACGCAAAAAAAAGGGGTGAAAATCACCCCCGGTATTTAACAAATTATTACGCCAGCTGGCGCAGCATGCGGCGCAGCGGCTCAGCGGCGCCCCACAGGAGCTGGTCACCAACGGTGAACGCGGAGAGATACTCCGGCCCCATGTTCAGCTTACGCAGACGGCCAACCGGCGTGGTCAGCGTGCCGGTCACCGCTGCCGGGGTCAGCTCGCGCATGGTGATATCGCGATCGTTTGGCACCACTTTCGCCCACGGGTTGTGCGCGGCCAGCAGCTCTTCCACGGTCGGAATAGACACATCTTTTTTCAGTTTAATAGTGAAAGCCTGGCTGTGGCAGCGCAGCGCGCCGATACGCACGCACAGACCGTCAACCGGAATGGTGTTCGCGGTATTGAGGATTTTGTTGGTCTCGGCCTGGCCTTTCCACTCTTCGCGGGTCTGGCCGTTATCCAGCTGTTTGTCGATCCACGGGATCAGGCCGCCGGCCAGCGGTACGCCAAAGTTATCCACCGGCAGCTCGCCGCTGCGGGTCAGCTCGGTCACTTTACGCTCGATATCGAGAATAGCGGATGCCGGATTTGCCAGCTCGGTCGCAACGCTCTGGTGCAGCTGGCCCATCTGTGTCAGCAGCTCGCGCATGTGACGCGCGCCGCCGCCGGACGCCGCCTGGTAGGTCGCCACGGAGACCCACTCCACCAGATCCTGCGCGAACAGACCGCCGAGGGACATCAGCATCAGGCTGACGGTGCAGTTACCGCCAACAAAGGTTTTTACGCCGTTGTTCAGGCCATCGGCGATCACGCCCTGGTTAACCGGGTCGAGAATGATGATGGCATCGTCTTTCATGCGCAGCGATGAGGCCGCGTCAATCCAGTAGCCCTGCCAGCCGCTTTCACGCAGCTTTGGATAGATTTCGTTGGTATAATCGCCGCCCTGGCAGGTCACAATAATGTCGAGTGCCTTCAGCGCTTCCAGATCGTAAGCATCCTGCAACGTGCCTGTGGTACCACCAAAGGACGGAGCAGCCTGGCCGAGCTGGGAAGTGGAGAAGAAGACCGGGCGGATAGCGTCGAAATCGCGCTCTTCAACCATGCGTTGCATGAGTACAGAGCCGACCATACCGCGCCAGCCGATAAAACCAACGTTTTTCATAGCATTTTTTTCCTGCTGAGGGTGTGTGCTGATTGTGCAAGCCAGTATTGAACTGGGATATGCTTCACATTACAAAATGCAGCCAAAGTCGCAAGCGAAATTAATCGATGATTGCCCGGCAATCAGAAATACAGCTAATTATCATAATAACCATAGAGAGTTTCAGGGATAATTTACATGAGTGAAATCATTTCCGCCGCGGTTTTATTGATCCTGATAATGGATCCCCTGGGTAACCTGCCGATCTTCATGTCGGTGTTGAAGCACACCGAGCCGAAGCGCCGCCGGGCGATCATGATCCGCGAGCTGCTCATCGCCCTGCTGGTGATGTTTATCTTCCTGTTTGCGGGTGAAAAAATCCTCGCCTTCCTGAACCTGCGCGCTGAAACCGTGTCGATTTCCGGTGGGATTATTCTGTTCCTGATTGCGATTAAGATGATTTTCCCGAGCGCGGAAGGCAGCAGCAGCGGCCTGCCTGCGGGTGAAGAGCCGTTTATTGTGCCGCTGGCGATCCCGCTCGTCGCGGGGCCAACCATTCTGGCGACGCTGATGCTGCTGTCGCACCAGTATCCGAACCAGATGAGCCATCTGGTGATTGCCCTGCTGATTGCCTGGGGCGGGACGTTTATCATCCTGCTGCAGTCGTCCCTGTTCCTGCGCCTGCTGGGCGAAAAAGGGGTAAACGCGCTGGAGCGCCTGATGGGGCTCATTCTGGTGATGATGGCAACGCAGATGTTCCTGGATGGGATCAGGGCGTGGATGAAAGGATGACGTTCTCCCTCTCCCTGTGGGAGAGGGCATCAGGCCGCAGAGGCCGTATTCTTGCCGGGTGGCTGCTTCGCCTTACCCGGCCTACAACGGCTCTAGTCCCGTAGGTCGGGTAAGCGTTAGCGCCACCCGACTTTTTTCACAGTGGCAGGATGCCTTCATTTGTACGCAACCAGCGCGGTGCTTTCAACATACCGCTATACAGCCCAACTAAGCCTTGCAACAAATCTCCAGCCACTCTTTCATCACTCTCTGAAAGTGAACGAGCCAACAGCAACTGCGTTAATAGCGGGCAATAGCTTCCCAACTGTTCAACTTCCGGTTCGAAGGCAGGGACGTCCAGAGGCAGGTCATCTACCGTTAAACTCGCTTTTAAATATTCAGGAACAGGTTCAAGCATGGGTGCGGCCTGATACCCTCAACCTCCCCCCAAATAAGTGAGGGCTACCCCTTACGAATCAAATACCGGTACGGCAGCGTTTCCGTCTGCTGCGCCACCAGTTCATGCTCCATAAAGGTACAAAAACCGGGAATGTCGCGCGTGGTGGCAGGGTCGTCGGCAACGATCAGCAGCGTTTCACCGGTCTGCATGTTGCGCACGGTTTTACGTACCATCATTACCGGTTCCGGGCAGCGAAGGCCCTGGGCATCAAGAGTGTGGTCTGGGCTGGAAAACAGGTCGGTCATGATCTTCTCGGTCAGGTAAAAACGGCTGTAGTTTACGCCCCGTTGCGGTCAATGCAAACCAGGTTAACGATTGCGTAAAAACTAACCATTGCAATGTCCCGCCAAAGCAGTATCATGCTGCGGTTTTTATTGGGTTCCCTCACCCCAACGTATAAAAAGGTCACAATATGACGCAGTTTTCTGAATCACAGCGCGTAAAAGCGTTGTTCTGGCTTTCGCTTTTCCATTTGCTGGTGATCACCTCCAGCAACTATCTGGTGCAGCTCCCTATCTCCATCTTTGGTTTTCATACCACCTGGGGCGCGTTCAGCTTTCCGTTTATTTTCCTCGCCACCGATCTGACCGTGCGTATTTTTGGCGCACCGCTGGCTCGCCGCATTATTTTTGCGGTCATGCTCCCGGCGCTGTTCATCTCGTACGGGGTTTCGTCCCTGTTTTATATGGGAAGCTGGCAGGGCTTTGAGGCGTTAACCCACTTCAACCTGTTTGTCGCCCGTATCGCCGCAGCAAGCTTTATGGCCTACGCGCTGGGGCAGATACTGGACGTACACGTGTTTAACCGCCTGCGTCAGAATCATCGCTGGTGGATGGCACCCACCGCCTCCACGCTGTTCGGTAACGTGAGCGATACGCTGGCCTTCTTCTTCATCGCCTTCTGGCGTAGCCCGGATGCGTTCATGGCCGAACACTGGATGGAAATCGCGCTGGTGGACTACTGCTTCAAGGTGCTCATCAGCATTGTGTTCTTCCTGCCCATGTACGGCGTGCTGCTGAATATGCTGCTGAAAAGGCTGGCAGATAAATCTGAAATCACGGCATTGCAGGCTGGTTAAGGGTTCGCTTTATCAGTTGTGATAAGATGAGCGAATGAGCCGTTATGGCCGTTTATCGAAAGGAAGAAGTCAATGCGCAATCTGGTTAAATATGTCGGGATTGGCCTGCTGGTTGTGGGTCTTGCAGCCTGTGATAACAGCGACACGAAAACGCCTGCTCAGGGCGCATCCGCAGAAAGCAATGCGACCGGCCAGCCGGTGAATCTAATGGATGGCAAACTTAGCTTCTCTCTGCCAGCCGATATGACTGACCAGAGCGGCAAGCTGGGCACTCAGGCGAATAACATGCACGTTTACTCCGACGCAACCGGGCAGAAAGCGGTCATTGTGATTGTGGGCGACGACACCAGCGAAGATCTGGCCGTCCTGTCCAAACGTCTGGAAGATCAGCAGCGCGGCCGCGACCCGCAGCTGCAGGTCGTGACCAATAAATCCATCGAACTGAAAGGCCATAAGCTGCAGCAGCTGGACAGCATCATCTCTGCGAAGGGCCAGACCGCGTACTCCTCTGTCGTGCTGGGCAAGGTCGATAACAAACTCCTGACCCTGCAGATCACCCTGCCAGCGGAAGATCAGCAGAAAGCGCAGACGGCTGCTGAAAACATCATTAACACCATCGTAATCCAGTAACGTTTCACGATGATGACGTGGCCTCCGGTGCCTGCACCGGGGGCCATTTTTTTAGCCGCCACGTCAGCAGCAATGCCATCATGACCAGACCCGCCGCGGCAAGATAGATCACCGGTACCCCCGCCCAGGCCATTACCAGCCCTGCCAGCGGCCCGGTAATGCCCAACGACATATCCATAAACACCGTATAGGTCGCCAGCGCCGCCCCCTGGTTCTGCTGCGGCACCGCTTTCACCGCGACCACGCCCAGCGCCGGGAAGACCAGTGAAAAACCGGCTCCCGCGAGAAATACGCCCATTTTCGCCATCCACGGCGCGCTGGCTACGCCGGTCAACAGCAGCCCGACAATCTCTACCGCAAAGCAGATCGTCGCCACGTTCAGCCCGCCCAGACGGTTGATGCCGTTAGGGAAAAGCAGGCGCGCGCCAACAAACGCACAGCTGAACAGGGTTAACGCAAAGGCCGCGCCGTCCCAGCCTTTGGCGTCATAGAACAGGGTAATGAAGGTGGCGATGACCCCGAAGCCGGTGGTCGCCAGCGCCAGCGCCATCCCGTATGGCCAGACCCGCCCGAGCACCGCCCGGAACGGCAGCGGCTTGCCCTTGCTGGCCTTCACTGTCGGGCGCGGCAGCGCAAACAGTATCGCCACAAGCGCGACCGCCATAATGGTGACGGCCAGGCCATACAGCCCACCAAAGGCATAGCAGGCCACGCCGAGCGGCGCACCGAGCGCCATTGCGCCGTAGGTGACAATCCCGTTCCAGGAGATCACCCGACCAATGTGTGGCGTCCCGACAACCCCCACGCCCCAGAGCGTCGAGCCGGTTCCCGCCAGGCTTTGCCCAATGCCGAGGATGACGCGGCCCAGGCAGAGCAGCGCCAGGCTGACCAGCGGCCAGTGGCTGGCTGAGGCAGCCAGCAGGTAGCTCAGGCCACTGAGGAAGCAGCCACACAATCCCACCACCACGATGCTTTTTGGACCGAACGTGTCCGCGTAGCGCCCGGCATGCGGGCGGCTCAGGAGCGTGGCGAAATACTGCAGGCTAATCACCAGCCCCGCCCAGAAGGCACTGAAGCCCATGACGTCATGGACATAGCCCGGCAGAACCGCCAGCGGCAGGCCGATGGTGAGATAGCTGGCAAAGTTAAAAATCACAACGGAAACGATGCGCAGATTGAGGCGCAGTCCGCTCAGTGCCGGTTCAGCGGCAGGTTCGGGCATGGGGTTCTACCTGGATTTTTTACAACAGTGTTTCACTATTACCACGCCCCAATAAGAAAATCAGCAGCGACTTTCAGATTAACGGTGCCAGACGAAGCGAGGCCCGGGCACTACACTTACCGGGTCATCACATTAAGGAACGCGCATGATCGCTAACCCGTCCGACAAAGCAGGACTCCACATCTTATTAAAACTCGCCTGTCTGGTGGTTATCCTTGCGGGTATCCATGCGGCCGCCGACATCATAGTTCAGCTCCTGCTGGCGCTCTTTTTTGCCATTGTGCTTAATCCTTTGGTCACCTGGTTTCTGCGCCGGGGCGTTAGCCGCCCGGTAGCCATCACTATCGTCGTCATCGTGATGCTGATTGCCCTGACGGCGCTCTTCGGCGTGCTGGCGGCCTCGCTGAGTGAATTCTCCACCATGCTGCCGCAGTACAACAAAGAGCTGACGCGTAAGATCGTCGCACTCCAGGAGATGGTGCCTTTCCTTAATCTGCATATCTCACCCGAACGGATGCTGCGCAGGATGGACTCCGAGAAGGTCATGACCTACGCCACCACCTTGATGACGGGGCTTTCCGGCGCGATGGCCAGCATTCTGCTGCTGGTCATGACGGTGGTGTTTATGCTGTTTGAAGTCCGCCACGTCCCGTATAAGCTGCGCTTTGCACTGAATAACCCACAAATTCACATTGCTGGCTTACACCGGGCGCTGAAGGGCGTCTCTAAATATCTGGCGCTGAAAACGCTGCTGAGCGTCTGGACCGGGATCATCGTCTGGCTGGGGCTGATGCTGATGAACGTGCAGTTCGCGCTGATGTGGGGCGTGCTGGCGTTTCTGCTGAACTACGTGCCCAACATTGGCGCGGTGCTTTCCGCCGTGCCGCCAATGATTCAGGCGTTTCTGTTTAACGGTTTTTACGAATGTATGCTGGTTGGCGCGCTGTTCCTCGTGGTGCATATGGTGCTGGGCAATATTCTCGAACCACGCATGATGGGGCACCGGCTCGGCATGTCGACGCTGGTCGTCTTTTTATCCTTACTGGTTTGGGGATGGCTGCTGGGCCCGGTCGGTATGCTGCTCTCGGTCCCCCTGACCAGCGTGTGTAAGATCTGGATGGAGACCACCAAAGGCGGCAGCAAGCTGGCCATTTTGCTCGGGCCGGGAAGGCCGAAAAGCCGGTTGCCCGGGTAGCTGACCTACCTTTATAGGTAGGTTTAAACCGCCAATAATCCGCCTTAAATTACCGCGTTCATTACCTGACGCGGTATTTTTATTTGCGTTAAGGAAATATTAATTCTGTTTTTGTTTACGTCGGTCGCATTACGTTGAAACGCAAATCATGATTTAACGCAAATTAAAAAAAATGAAATTGTTAATTATTTTCCATGTTATTATGCCCGCCTTCGCGTCAACGTAATGCAAACCTTAATATTGATTAAAAAAACATCTGGCACATAAGAAACGCCGGATAAATATTATTTGTAAAAACCAGTACCTTTAATTGTTATTATTGATATGGAGTTGTTGATGAAAAAGATCGTTAAATGGTGTGCTGCCGCCGTATTCGTTGGCGCACTGGCAGGCTGTGCGCGTACTGCCCCAATCGCTCAGGTTCACTCTACTGTGAGCGCGGGTCATACCGCCGACCAGGTAAAAACCGCGATTTTGAAAGCAGGACAAAAACGTGACTGGATCATGACGGAAGCCGGTCCGGGCGTTATCAAAGGTCGTCTGCAGGCGCGCGACCACTCGGTCGACGTTCGTATTCCTTATTCCGCAACAAGCTATTCCATTAACTACGAAAGCAGTATGAACCTGAAAGCGGCTGACGGTAAAATTCACAAAAATTATAACCGTTGGGTGAATAACCTCGACCACGATATTCAGCTGAACCTCTCCGCGGGCGCCGCACTGTAATATTTTTCTAAAGTCGGGCCGCATATGGCCCGATAACCCTTATTTCTTGCCCTGAAAGGTTACGCAGCAATGTACGAAAAGGATACGCTCAGCGCACTGGATGCCATTACCGAAGCGCAACGCATCGCTTTTGCTCCGATGTTATTTCAGACCGCGCTTTGTCTGCGTAACTCAGGCATTCTCGCCTGGCTCGATAAACAAGGTAAAGAGGGTGCCAGCCTCGAGGAAATAACCGAACACAGCACGCTCGGCAGCTATGGCGTCAGCGTACTGCTGGATATGGGATTAAGCGGGCGGATCGTTACCCAACAGCATGGACGTTATTTTCTGGCGAAAGTGGGCCACTTTTTACTGCACGATGAAATGACCCGCGTAAATATGGATTTCACTCAGGACGTTTGTTACAAAGGGCTATTTCACCTGGCGGACGCCCTGAAGGAAGAAAAACCTGCGGGCTTAGCGGTGTTTGGCAACTGGCCAACCATCTATCCGGCATTATCCCAATTACCGGCACAGGCGAAAGAGAGCTGGTTCGCCTTTGATCATTACTATTCCGACGCCGCGTTTGACGCCGCTTTGCCATATATATTCGCAAGCTCGCCGACAAAATTGTACGATGTGGGCGGAAATACGGGTAAATGGGCGTTACGCTGCTGCCGCTATGACGAAAATGTTGCCGTGACGATCCTCGACCTGCCGCAGCAGATAGCGCTGGCGCAGGAAAACATCGCAAAAGCAGGTTTTTCTCATCGTATTGGATTCCATGCTGTCGATATGCTTAGCCCAGCAGCCTTGCCGGGTGAGGCCGACGTCTGGTGGATGAGCCAGTTTCTGGATTGTTTCTCTCCGGATCAGATTGTCGCCATGCTGACGCGCGTCGCACAGGTCATGAAGCCAGGCGCACGTTTATGCATCATGGAGCTTTTCTGGGATGCCCAGAAGTTTGAAGCGGCCTCTTTCAGCCTGAATGCCACCTCGCTCTATTTCACCTGTATGGCGAATGGCAATAGCCGGTTTTACAGCGTAGAGGCGTTTTATCGTTACCTGGAGAGCGCAGGTTTCAGCGTTGAACAGCGTCTGGATAACCTTGGGGTCGGTCATACCCTGTTGATATGCACCAAACGTGAACAATAGAGCAGCTTAGCTGCCCGGGTGGCCAGGTCTGCCCTTTGAATACGGTTTTTTTTTTCGCGGACGCGCGTAGATGAAATTTTCACTGAACATTATCGACTGGCAGGCGAGAGCCCCAGGACTCAGCGATGCCACAGAGTGGCAGGCGTGGTCACGCCTGCAGCTGCCCGTCGATCCAGCGGCCCCGCTTCCCCGGCTGACCGCTTTACCGATGATGACCGCGCGCCGCCTCAATTCAGGCAGTAAGCTGGCGGTGGACATTGGTCTCGCTATGCTGCAACACCACGCCATTGATGCCGTCGTCTATTCCAGCCGCCACGGCGAGCTGGAGCGCAACTACCGTATTCTGCATGCTCTGGCGACGGGGCAATCCGTATCGCCTACCGACTTCGCCATGTCCGTGCACAATTCGGCGGTGGGCAATCTCACGATTACCGCACGCCAGGCTATCGTCTCGTCATCCATTTCTGCCGGGCTGGACACCTTCCAGCAGGCATTATGTGAAGTCCTGAGCCTGCTGCAGGCGGGCTACTCCCGCGTCTTGCTGGTCGATTTTGACGGCGCACTGCCGGAATTTTACCACCCAGCGTTACCGCACCAGATGCCCACCTGGCCCTACGCGCTGGCGCTGGTGATTGAATCCGGCAAGGAATTGCAGTGTGAAACCCGCAGCGGCAGCACGGGGGATGAACCCGCCCTTCCGCAAAGCCTGATGTTCCTGCAACGCTATCTCAGCGAGGCACGCCAGTTTGTGGTACCCGGCGAACGTTTGCTGTGGCAATGGACGCGCGCATGAACCGCCTGACTGCCCGAATTAACTGGTTATGGCGTCTGGTGATGACCGGATTCTGCTTCGTGCTGTTTGGCGTGGGCGGGCTGCTGCTGTCACTGGTATGGTTCAACCTGCTGCTGATCGTCCAGCGCGACCGCACCAACCGCCGTCGCCTTGCGCGGCGCAGCATTGCGGCCAGCTTCCGCTTCTTCCTGACCGTTGCCCGTGGCCTCGGGGTACTGGACTATCGCATTCACAATCTTGACGCCCTGCGCAACGATCGGGGTTGTCTGGTGGTGGCTAACCACCCCACGTTAATTGACTACGTGATTCTGGCATCGGTGATGCCAGAAACCGACTGTCTGGTGAAAAGCGCGCTGCTGCGCAATCCGTTTGTCAGCGGCGTCATCCGCGCGGCGGATTACCTGATTAACAGCGAAGCCGAGCCTCTGCTGGCTGCAAGCCAGCAGCGTCTGGCTCAGGGCGACACGCTGTTAATCTTCCCGGAAGGCACACGTACCCGGTCTGGCGAAGCTATTTCCCTCCAGCGCGGCGCAGCAAATATCGCCGTGCGCTGTAACAGCGATCTGCGGGTGGTGCTGATCCACTGTAGCGAACATCTGCTGGATAAAAAAAGTCGCTGGTATGATGTGCCGCCAGAAAAACCTGTCTTCACCGTGGATGTCCGCGACCGCGTGAACATCGACGAATTTTACGATGCAAATGAACAAGAACCGGCGCTGGCGGCAAGGCAGTTAAACCGGCATCTACAGCATCGATTAACATCAGGCCTTCAATCTTTGTCAGGAATTAATGATGCAAGCGCTTTATCTTGAAATTAAGAATCTCATTATCACCACGCTGAATCTGGACGAGCTTACCGCAGAGGATATTGATACCGATGCCGCGCTGTTTGGCGATGGGCTGGGTCTCGACTCTATCGACGCGCTGGAACTGGGTCTGGCCGTGAAAAACCAGTATGGCGTGGTGCTTTCCGCTGAAAGCGAAGAGATGCGCCAGCACTTCTTTTCCGTCGCCACGCTGGCGTCCTTTATCAACGCTCAACGCGCCTGAGATGTGATCACGATGACCGAACAAGAAACCATTTATCAGGAAGTCTGTGGCCTTCTGACCCGACTGTTTGAAATCGACCCGCAGGATATTACCCCTGAAGCCCGTCTTTACGAAGACCTGGAGCTGGACAGCATTGATGCGGTGGACATGATTGTTCATCTGCAGAAGAAAACGGGCAAGAAAATCAAGCCGGAAACCTTCAAATCGGTTCGTACCGTTCAGGATGTGGTAGACGCCGTCGAACAGCTTCTGCGCGAAGAGTAAGACGTCGTGCGCGGCGGACGGACATTCCCGATCATCCCACTTCTGACGGGGTTGATGCTGCTGGCGTGGCCCTTCCTGATTGGATTTGGGCTGGCGCATAACAGCCTGCAGTGGCTATTACCCGTGATGGCTCTGGTGTTACTGCTGCGGCTGCGTCAGGCGCAGCGGAACACAAGCCCGATGCGGTATGTGGTGCAGTGCGTGGCGCTGGCGGGGATCGCCCTCTGCACGGCAAGCTACCTGCTGAAAGCCCACCAGTGGCTGCTGCTCTACCCGGTGGTCGTCAACCTTGTCATGCTGGCCGTGTTTGGCGGTTCGCTGTGGACAGCGATGCCGCTTGTCGAACGACTGGCGCGCTTGCGCGAGCCAAACTTGCCCCCGGAGGGCGTGCGCTATACCCGTAAGGTGACCCTCGTCTGGTGCGGTTTTTTCGTCGGCAACGGCACGATGGCGCTGATTACCGTCCTCCACGGCGACATGCATCTGTGGACGCTATGGAACGGTATGTTGGCTTACATCCTGATGGGGATGCTGATGGCAGCAGAGTGGCTGGTGCGCCAGCGGGTGATAAAAAAAGAGATGCACAATGACTAACCCCCTTCCGCTGGGCCAGTGGTTAAATGCGCCGCGCCCTGACGACACGCCTGTTGCCTGGCTTGACGATCGTACCTGGACGCTGGGCCAGTTGCGCCACGATGTAACCTTACTGGTCGAGACCCTGCGTCAGCAGGAAGGCGAGCGCTGGGCGCTGTGCTTTGAAAACAGCTACCTGTTTATTGTTGCGCTGCTGGCCTCGCTGCACGCCGGTAAAACACCGGTCATTCCCGGCCATAGCCGCGTCTCGCAGCTTGAAGAACAGCAATCTTTGTTTAGCGGCGTTCTGAGCGATCGGACTCTTGGTTTTCATGGGAAACAGATTGTGGTGGCCTCCAGCCACCAGACAGCCAGCCACTGGGTGCCTCTGCCGGCCATTGACGAAAACCGCTTCGTTGAACTGTTCACCTCAGGCTCCACGGGCACGCCGCGCCGGGTGGTTAAGCACATCGTCAGTCTGGATCGCGAAGCCCGCCTGCTGGCTAACCGCTTTGGTGAGCGTCTGGCCGGATGCAGCATTGTGGCCTCGGTCGTACCGCAACACCTGTATGGCCTGACATTCCGTATCGTCTTGCCGATGGCGCTGGGCCTGCCGCTGCATGCCGCGATGCTCTATTACGCGGAACAACTGGCCGCCCTGCCTCCTGACAGGCAATACCTGTTCATCAGCAGCCCGGCGTTCCTGAAGCGCCTGGATACCGAGCTTGCCGCGCCGCCCGTCAGGATGCTGATTTCAGCAGGTGGAATGCTGCCCTGGCGTGACGTCTCGACCACTTCCGGCTGGCTTAACCTTTGGCCGGATGAAATTTATGGCAGTACCGAAACCGGGATCCTCGCCTGGCGCCATCGTCAGGAGGATAACGTGCCCTGGCTACCGTTCCCCGGCGTGATCTTCCATCAGGAAGATGACGCCTGTCGCGTTACGTCGCCACTGATCCATGAGCCAGAAGGGCTCCAGCTCGACGATATCCTGCACTTCGACAGCGAGGGGCTTTTCAGCATCGCCGGTCGCCGCGGGCGGGTGGTCAAAATTGAAGAAAAACGCATCTCGCTTAACGAGATCGAACGCCGCCTGCTGGAGCTCGACGGTATTTGCGAAGCGGCCGCACTGCCGGTCACGCGCGGGGGTCGTCAGGGGATTGGCGCCCTGCTGGTTCTGGATGAAACGGCCCGTCAGCGCGGGTATGTGCAGGATAAAAAAGCGCAGGAGTTCGCCTGGCGTCGCGCCCTGCTGCCGTGGCTTGAACCTGTCGCGGTGCCGCGCTACTGGCGCATCGTTGATGAAATGCCGGTAAACAGTATGAACAAGCGTGTCTATGCGCAGTTAGAGGAGTTATTTCATGAAAATTCATGAAATTGAGCGCCACCAGACACAGCCGGAGAAGCTGGAGATCGTTTTGCATCTCGACGCAACGCTGTTCTGGTTTCAGGGCCATTTCGCCGTACAACCGCTGCTGCCCGGCGTTGCGCAGCTTGACTGGGTGATGCACTACGCCACGACGTTACTGGCACCGGGCTATCGCTTTCACAGCATTCAAAACGTGAAGTTTCAGGCACCACTGCTGCCGGAAACCACGGTGACGCTGATGCTTGAGTGGCATGCCGAACGTCAGATGCTGACCTTCAGCTATCAACGCCATGCCGGGGCTGAGCGCCACACCGCCAGCAGCGGGAAAATTCGTCTATGTCAGTAATCTTTCGTCCCTGCGTGCTGATCCCGTGCTACAACCACGGCGCGATGATTGCCCGCGTGCTGTCACGTCTCGCGCCGTTCGGCCTGCCGTGCCTGGTGGTGGATGACGGCAGCGACGCAGTCACCCGTCAGGAGCTTGAGCGCCTGGCGGCGGAGCAGCCGCAGATGACGCTGGTTCGTCTGGCGCAAAACGCCGGAAAAGGTGCCGCTGTCATCAGAGGGCTGGAGGAGTGCGCGCGGACGGGCTACACCCACGCCGTGCAGGTGGATGCGGACGGCCAACACGCCATTGAGGATATCCCCAAACTGCTGGCGCTGGCGGAGCGCCACCCGGACGCGCTGATTTCCGGGCAGCCCATTTACGATGACTCTATTCCGCGCTCACGACTTTACGGGCGCTGGATCACCCACGTCTGGGTGTGGATTGAAACCTTATCGCTGCAGCTTAAAGACAGCATGTGCGGCTTTCGGGTCTATCCGGTTTCACCCACGCTGCGGCTGGCAGCGCGCGAACCGCTCGGCAAGCGGATGGACTTTGACACCGAAGTGATGGTTCGTCTCTACTGGCAGGGCAACACCAGCGTCTTTCTGCCCACGCGCGTGACCTATCCGCAGGACGGTTTGTCCCACTTCGACGCGCTAAAAGATAACGTGCGGATCTCCCTGATGCATACCCGGCTCTTCTTCGGCATGCTGCCCCGCATGCCCGGCCTGCTTTTCCGTCGACGCCGCCAGCACTGGGCGCAGCAGGACGAGGTCAAGGGTCTGTGGGGGATGCGCCTGATGCTGCGCGTCTGGGAACGGCTGGGTCGGCGGGCCTTTACCGTGCTGTTGTGGCCGGTTATCGGCGTGTACTGGCTTATCGCGCGTCCGGCGCGGCAGGCCTCGCGGCAGTGGATGGCGAGAGTGAAGCAAGAACTGCGTCAGCGGAGCATGCCTGTTCCCTCACGGCTTAACAGCTTTTTCCATTTCATGCGCTTCGGCAACGCGATGCTGGATAAAGTCGCCAGCTGGCGCGGCGAACTGAAGCTTCATCGCGATATTGTCTTTGCCCCCGGCGCGAGCGAAGCGTTAAACATCGCGGCTCCACAGGGCAAACTGCTGCTGGCCTCGCACCTTGGCGACGTAGAGGCCTGCCGGGCCCTGGCTCAGCTGGAAGGCAGTAAAATCATCAACGCCCTGGTTTTCAGCGAGAACGCCCAGCGCTTTAAGCAAATCATGAGCGAAATGGCGCCCGAAGCTGGCGTGAATTTGATGTCGGTCACCGACATCGGCCCGGACACCGCCATTGCCATCAAAGAGAAGCTTGAGCGCGGTGAATGGGTCGCGATTGTGGGGGATCGCATCGCGGTGAATCCGCAGCGCGGCGGCGAATGGCGCGTGATCTGGAGCCGATTCATGGGCCAGCCTGCACCGTTCCCACAGGGGCCGTTTATCCTGGCCTCCATCCTGCGCTGCCCGGTGGTGCTGATTTTCGCCCTGCGCCAGCAGGGTAAGCTCGTCCTGCACTGCGAGCCGTTTGCCGACCCGCTGCGCCTGCCGCGCGGTGAACGCCAGCAGGCACTGCAAGATACCGTCGATCGCTATGCGCAGCGGCTGGAACATTACGCCCTCATGTCGCCGCTCGACTGGTTTAATTTTTTCGATTTCTGGCATCTGCCAGAGTCCAGTGAGAAGGAGTAAAGGGTGCTGACCGATCCCCGCTTTACGACTGAAGTCGAAATCACCGTTCCGTTCCACGACGTCGATATGATGGGCGTGGTCTGGCACGGTAACTATTTCCGCTACTTTGAGATCGCCCGCGAGGCGCTGCTCAATCAGTTTGATTATGGCTATCGCCAGATGAAGGCCTCCGGCTACGTCTGGCCCGTCGTCGACACCCGGGTGAAATACCGCGATGCGGTGACCTTTGAGCAGCGTATTCGCGTCCGCGCGCACATTGAAGAGTATGAAAACCGCCTGCGCATTGCCTATCAAATTTTCGATGCGCAGACCGGCAAACGCACGACCACCGGTTACACCATTCAGGTGGCGGTGGAAGAAGCGACCCGCGAAATGTGCTTTGTGAGCCCGGCAATACTGTTTGAACGTATGGGAGTAACACCATGAGATGGTTGCCTTTACTGGCGCTGATCGTCAGCCCGCTGGTCAGCGCCGTGACGCTGGATGAGCTGCAGCAGCGCTTCACCGAGCAGCCCGTGGTGCGCGCGCACTTCGAACAGGTTCGCACGATAAAAGATATGCCGCAGCCGCTGCGCTCGCAGGGCGAGATGCTGATCGCCCGCGACAGCGGCCTGCTGTGGGATCAAAAAGCGCCGTTTCCGATGACGCTCCTGCTGGACGATAAACGGATGGTGCAGGCGATTAACGGCCAGCCGCCGCAAACCATCACTGCCGACAATAATCCGCAGATGTTCCAGTTCAACCATCTTCTGCGCGCCCTGTTCCAGGCGGACCGCAAGGTGCTGGAAGAGAACTTCCGCATCGATTTTAAAGACCTGGGAGCGGGCCGCTGGTCGCTGGTGCTTACGCCAAAAACGACGCCGCTGGACAAGATTTTCGCCACCCTCGATCTGGGCGGCGCGACCTATCTGGAAACGATTCGCCTCAACGACAAACAGGGCGACCGTACCGATATCGCCCTTTCTCACCACCAACTGACGCCCGCCAGCCTGACCGATGACGAACGCCAACGCTTTGCCGCACCGTAAATCCCTGCGCCCGGCGCTGCTGTGGGCCACGCTATGCCTGATTCTGCTGGGCGTGTTGCTGTCGCTGCTGCCCGGCGCGCGACTGAACAGCAGCGTGCTGGCCATGCTGCCGAAGCAGACGCTGGGGGCTATCCCGCCGGCGCTCAACGACGGGTTTATGCAGCGTCTCGACCGCCAGCTGGTCTGGCTGGTCAGCCCCGGCAAAGAGCCGGATCCGCGCGTGGCACAGCAGTGGCTGGCGCTGCTGCAAAGCACTGATTCGCTCAGCGAGGTCAAAGGCCCGATGGACGCCGCCGGGCAAAAGGCCTGGGGAGAGTTCTTCTGGCAGCACCGAAATGGCCTGATTGACCCCGCCACCCGCGCCCGCCTGCAAAACGGCGGAGAAGCGCAGGCGCAGTGGATTTTATCTCAGCTCTATTCGGCCTTTTCCGGCGTCAGCGGCAAAGAGCTGCAAAACGATCCCTTGATGCTGATGCGCGGCTCGCAGCTCGCTCTGGCGCAAAACGGCCAGAAGCTGCGGCTGATGGACGGCTGGCTGGTCGCAAAAGATGAGGCGGGAAACTACTGGTATCTGCTCCACGGCGAGCTGGCGGGCTCATCATTTGATATGCAGCAGACCCACCGGCTTGTGACGACGCTTAACGTGCTGCAGGAGACGCTGAAAGCCCGCTACCCTCAGGCACAGCTGCTTTCCCGCGGGACCGTGTTCTACAGCGATTACGCCAGCCAGCAGGCCAAACGTGATGTTTCGACGCTGGGTATCGCCACCCTGCTTGGCGTGTTCCTGCTCATCGTGGCGGTGTTCCGCTCTCTGCGCCCGCTGCTGCTGAGCGTGCTCTCCATTGCCATCGGCGCGCTGGCGGGGACGGTGGTGACGCTGCTGCTCTTTGGCGAGCTGCACCTGATGACGCTGGTGATGAGCATGAGCATCATCGGAATTTCGGCAGACTACACGCTTTACTACCTGACCGAACGGATGGTACACGGCGCGGAGCATACTCCCTGGCAAAGCCTGGCCAAAGTTCGCAATGCGCTGCTGCTGGCGCTGCTGACGACCGTCGCCGCCTACCTGATTATGATGCTGGCCCCCTTCCCCGGGATCCGCCAGATGGCAGTGTTCGCTGCCGTGGGACTCAGCGCCTCCTGCCTGACGGTGATTTTCTGGCATCCGTGGTTGTGCCGCGGGTTACCGGTGCGCCCGGTTCCCTTTATGGTCCTGATGTTGCGCTGGCTGGCCGCCTGGCGACGCAGTAAAAAACTGTCAATTGGTCTTCCCGTCGCGCTGGCGCTGCTCTCCGCCGTGGGAATAAGCACGCTGAAGGTGGACGACGACATCGCCCAGCTGCAGGCGCTGCCGAAAGATATTCTGGCGCAGGAGAAGGCCATTACCGCCCTGACCGGACAGAGCGTGGATCAGAAATGGTTTGTGGTTCATGGCGCTTCGCCTCAGCAAACGCTGGAGCGGCTGGAAGCCTTTACCCCGGCGCTGGCAGAGGCGCAGAAAGCGGGAGAAATTACCCGCTGGCGCACCCTGCCGCTGAACTCGCTGGCCCGTCAGAAAAGCGATCTTACGCTGCTGCAAAACGCCGCGCCTGCGGTAACGAACGTGCTGAAAAGCGCAGGGCTCAACGCCGTCTCCCCGAATCTGGACGCCATGCCGGTCAGCGTGGACGCGTGGCTTAAAAGCCCGGCCAGCGAAGGCTGGCGTCTGCTCTGGCTGACCCTGCCCGACGGTCAAAGCGGCGTGCTCGTGCCGGTGGACGACGCAAAAAACAGCGCGGCCCTCGGCGAGCTGGCCGCGCGCCATGACGGTGTCGTCTGGGTCGATCGCAAAGCCAGTTTTGACACCCTGTTTGCCCTCTACCGCACGCTGCTGACGGGGCTCCTGTTTGCCGCGCTGGCGGTGATTGCCTGCGGGGCGATGGTGCGCCTCGGCTGGCGTAAGGGACTGATAAGCCTGGTGCCGTCCGTGCTGTCGCTGAGCTGCGGGCTGGCGGTACTGGCCGCAACGGGCCACCCGGTAAACCTGTTTTCACTGCTGGCGCTGGTGCTGGTGCTCGGCATTGGCATTAACTACACGCTGTTTTTCAGCAACCCGCGCGGCACGCCGCTGACCTCGATGCTGGCGATTACGCTGGCGATGATGACCACGCTGCTGACGCTGGGCATGCTCGTCTTCAGCGCCACGCAGGCCATCAGCAGCTTTGGTATCGTGCTGGTGAGCGGTATTTTTACCGCCTTCCTGCTGGCGCCGCTGGCGATGCCGGATAAGAAAGAGAGAAAACGTAAATGAACGCTTTTTACCGCGCCGTCGCGCTAACCGCGGCGCTGCTGCTGGCAGGCTGCAGCCATTCGACCGATACCCAAGAGACGCGTCCCCAGGCCTGGCTCCAGCCGGGAACCCGCGTTACGCTCCCGCCGCCCGGCATTAGCCCGGCGGTAAGCTCCCAGCAGCTGCTGACCGGCAGCTTTAACGGGCAAACGCAGTCCCTGCTGGTGATGCTCAACGCGGATGCGCATAAAGTGACGCTGGCCGGGCTCTCTTCCGTGGGCATTCGTCTGTTCCTGGCGACGTACGATGAGACCGGTATTCATACCGAGCAGTCGATCGTTGTGCCGCAGTTGCCGCCCGCCAGCCAGGTGCTGGCCGACGTGATGCTCAGCCACTGGCCGATTAGCGCCTGGCAGCCGCAGTTGCCGAAGGGCTGGACGCTGACTGACACGGGCGATCGGCGCGAACTGCGTAACGCCAGCGGCAAGCTGGTGACGGAGATTGTCTACCTGCAGCGTAAAGGCAAGCGCGAGCCGATCAGCATCGAGCAACACGTTTTTAAATACCACATCACCATTCAATATCTGGGTGACTGAGATGATTTATATTTCCGCTGTTGGCATGGTCAACGCGCTGGGCAACTCGCATGATGAAATCGCTGCTAACCTGGTGACGGGCGCAGCGCCGGGTATGCATGCCCGAACCGGCTGGTTACAGGGTTCACCCGAAGCCGTGCTGGGCGGTGTGGAAGGCGAACTGCCGCCCATCCCGGAAACGCTGTCCGCACACCGCACCCGCAACAACCAGCTTCTGCTGGCCGCGCTGGCGCAGATTCAGTCGACCGTCGACGAGGCTATCGCCCGCGTCGGCCGCGATCGGGTGGCCGTGGTGCTGGGGACCAGCACCTCTGGGCTGGATGAAGGCGATGAGCACGTGCAGCGCATGACCCATGGCGAAGCGAGCACGCACTGGCAGTACCCGCAGCAGGAGCTCGGCGATCCGTCCCGCTTCCTCGCCAACTGGCTTCAGCTCGAAGGCCCGGCCTATACGATCTCGACAGCCTGCTCTTCCAGCGCGCGGGCGATGATTGGCGGCAAACGTCTGATTGAAGCCGGGCTGGTGGACATCGCGATTGTTGGCGGAGCAGATACCCTGAGCCGGATGCCCGTCAACGGGTTTAACAGCCTTGAATCCTTCTCCCCTACGCTCTGCGAGCCTTTTGGTCGCGACCGTCGGGGGATCACCATCGGTGAAGCCGCCGCGCTGATGGTGCTTAGCCGTGAGCCCGCGGACGTGGCGCTGCTCGGGACGGGTGAATCCAGCGATGCGTACCATATTTCCGCTCCGCATCCGCAGGGCGAAGGGGCGATCAGGGCCATCACGCAGGCGCTCAACGAAGCGGGTATGCAGCCCGGAGATATCGGCTACATCAACCTGCACGGCACGGCCACGCCGCTTAACGATCAGATTGAATCGCAGGTGATACACGATCTCTTTGGGGAAAGCGTGCCCTGTAGCTCTACTAAACACCTTACCGGCCATACGCTGGGCGCTGCCGGTATCACCGAAGCGGCCCTGAGCTGGCTGATTCTGACGCGCGATCTGCCCTTACCGCCGCAGGACTTCGCCCGCTACGCACCGGACGACACGCTGGCGCCGTGCGGTCTGCTGCACCAGCGCACCGCGCTGACAAAGCCGGTCATTCTGTCTAACTCGTTCGCGTTTGGCGGCAACAACGCCAGCATTCTGCTGGGGAGAGCGTCATGAGCTACTTATCACCCGAAGCCTATTTGCCGCACGATGCGCCCATGATGTTGCTGGAGTCCGTTGAGAATGTGACGGACGACATGGCGGTATGCCGCGTCGCGATAGACAGACAAAGCGTGCTGGCACCCTTTCTGAATGCCGATGGCGACCTGCCGGGCTGGTACGCGCTCGAGCTGATGGCGCAGACCATCGGCGTCTGGTCCGGCTGGCATCGCCAGCAGCAGGGGCAGGAGCATATTGCGCTGGGCATGGTGCTCGGCGCGCGTGAACTGATCTGCGCCAGCGGGCGTTTCGCCGCAGGCTTGACGCTGGACATCACCGTTAAGCTGCTGATGCAGGACGAACGCTTCGGCAGTTTTGAATGCGCAATTTCCGCTAATGAAGAGACGCTGGCCACGGGCCGGGTCAACACCTTCCAGCCAAGCGCAGAAGAATTAACCTCGCTTTTTAATCAGGGATCTAACGCATGAGTCGTTCCGTACTGGTCACCGGGGCCAGCAAAGGCATAGGGCGCGCCATCGCCCGACAGCTTGCCGCCGACGGATTTACCGTAGGCGTGCATTACCATCGTGATGCCGCAGGCGCGCAGGAGACGCTGGACGCCATCACGCAGGCGGGCGGCAACGGCCGTTTACTCTCGTTTGATGTGGGCAACCGCGAACAGTGCCGCGAGGTGCTGGAACAGGACATTGAAGCCCATGGCGCATGGTATGGCGTGGTCAGCAACGCGGGTATCACCCGCGATGGCGCCTTTCCGGCATTGAGTGAAGACGACTGGGACAGCGTGATCCACACCAATCTCGACAGTTTTTATAACGTCATTCACCCCTGCATTATGCCGATGATTGGCACCCGTAAAGGGGGACGCATTATCACCCTATCGTCCGTGTCCGGCGTGATGGGTAACCGCGGGCAGGTGAACTACAGCGCGGCAAAAGCGGGCATTATCGGTGCCACCAAAGCGCTGGCGATTGAGCTGGCAAAACGCAAAATCACCGTGAACTGCATTGCGCCGGGGCTGATTGATACCGGAATGATTGAAATGGAAGAGACCGCGCTGAAAGAAGCGATGTCCATCATTCCAATGAAACGCATGGGCCAGGCTGAGGAGGTCGCCGGGCTGGCAAGCTATCTGATGTCAGATATTGCGGGTTACGTCACCCGCCAGGTCATTTCCATTAACGGAGGAATGCTATGACGCGTCGCGTGGTGATTACGGGCATGGGCGGCGTGACCGCCTTTGGCGAAAACTGGCAATCCGTGTCCAGCAGGCTGCTGGCGTATGAAAACGCGGTGCGTAAAATGCCGGAGTGGCAGGTCTATGATGGCCTGCACACCCTGCTGGGCGCGCCGATTGATGACTTCACGCTGCCGGAACATTATACCCGCAAACGGATCCGCGCCATGGGCCGCGTGTCGTTGATGTCGACCCGCGCCACCGAGCTGGCGCTGGAGCAGGCGGGGCTGATTGGCGAGGCGGTGCTCACCAATGGGCAAACGGGTATCGCGTATGGCTCATCCACAGGCAGTACCGGGCCCGTCAGCGAATTCGCCACTATGCTCACCGAAAAGCACACCAATAACATCACCGGCACAACCTACGTGCAGATGATGCCGCACACCACCGCGGTGAATACCGGACTGTTCTTTGGATTACGTGGCCGCGTCATCCCGACCTCAAGCGCCTGTACGTCCGGCAGCCAGGCAATTGGCTACGCCTGGGAGGCGATTCGCCACGGCTATCAGACCGTTATGGTTGCGGGGGGCGCTGAGGAGCTGTGCCCGTCTGAAGCGGCGGTGTTTGACACGCTGTTTGCAACCAGCCAGCGTAACGATGAACCCAAAACCACCCCTTCGCCGTTTGATACGCAGCGCGATGGTCTGGTGATTGGGGAAGGCGCGGGTACCCTGATACTCGAAGAGCTGGAGCATGCCAAAGCGCGCGGGGCCACTATCTACGGCGAAATCGTGGGCTTTGCCACTAACTGTGATGCGGCCCATATCACCCAGCCTCAGCGTGAAACCATGCAGATTTGTATGGAGCAGTCGCTGGCCATGGCGGGATTAAGCGCCCTGGATATGGGGTATATCTCCGCACACGGTACTGCCACCGATCGCGGCGATATTGCTGAAAGCCAGGCCACTGCCGCTATCTATGGTGACAACGTGCCGATTTCATCGCTGAAGAGCTATTTTGGCCACACGCTCGGAGCCTGCGGCGCGCTGGAAGCATGGATGAGTTTACAGATGATGCGTGAAGGCTGGTTTGCCCCGACACTCAATTTAAGGCAACCGGATGAGCAATGTGGTGCTTTAGATTATATTATGGGAGAAGCCCGCCAGATCGATTGCGAGTATCTGCAGAGCAATAACTTCGCGTTTGGCGGCATCAACACCTCGATTATCATTAAACGCTGGGCGTAACTATGTACCAGTTTGTACTGGGAAAAATACCCACCCTTTGCGCGGACCCGCTGGCGTCAACGCTCGCAGACAGCGCACCTCAGGGTGCTCGCAATGCCTCATGGCTGGCTGGCAGGATGCTGCTCGCCAGAGCGTTATCCCCTCATCCGCTCCCCGACATTATTTACGGCGAGCAGGGGAAACCGGCCTTTGCGGAGGGCCATCCGCTGTGGTTCAACCTGAGCCACAGCGGTGACGATATCGCCTTGCTGATGAGCGATGAAGGCGAAGTCGGCTGTGATATCGAAGTGATTCGCCCCAGGAAGAACTGGCAGGCGTTGGCGAATGCCGTCTTCAGCATGACGGAGCATGATGAGCTTGAGCGCGAAGCGCCAGAGGAACGGCTTGCCGCCTTCTGGCGTATCTGGACGCGAAAAGAGGCAATCATCAAACAGCGTGGCGGTAGCGCCTGGCAGATTGTCAGCATCGACAGCACGGCGCCGTCGCACTCGGTCAGCCAGGTGCAGATCGGCTCACTCAGCCTGGCCGTTTGTACGTCGACCCCTTACACCCTGACCACCGAGTCGATTATCCACGTCGGGGCAGGAAAATCACCAGTACACCCAACATAATAAACACAACGCCGACCAGCCCGTGCCAGGAGAAGCTTTCTCCCCAGCCCGGCAGCAGGATCGCGGCGCCCCACACCAGGATATAGCTAAGACTCAGCAAGGCATACGCTTTGCTGAGCGCCATCCGATGCAGCGCCAGGTACCAGCAGCCCATAGAAGCCACATACCCCATCAACCCCAGCAGCAGCGCGCCCGTGCCGGACGAGACGTGCCACAGCGCGGAAATAAACGTCATAATCTCGCTGACCGGAGGCAGAGCCTGCATGGCCTCGCGCAGCAGCAGCTGCGCGGCGCTGACTAACAGCACGCTGCATAAGGCCCAGAACGCCCCTTTCACAGGCTCCCTCCCAGGATAACAATCCCAATGATGATCAACCCCACCCCCAGCCAGTGATGCCAGGCGACGTTTTCGCGCCAGAATACCTTCGCCGCCAGCGTCACCCAGACAAAATTGAGGCTCAGCATGGGGTAGGCAATGCCGACAGGCAGGCGCTGCAGCACCACCAGCCAGACCAGCATCCCGCTGCCCAGCGCCAGCAGAGCCAGGCCAAGCCACAGCGCGATATGCACGCCACGCCGCCCGGCTTTCGCCGGACGGGTAGCCTGTTTCTGGCACAGCTGCCCCGCACAGCTGAGCAGGCTTGCCAGTACCAGCCAGATCCAGGTCATCACTTCGGCAGATACTGCAGGTAGGCCAGACGGCCCTGGATATACAGGCTGTCCGGTTCTGGCAGATTCGCCCGCGAAAGGTCATCGCGTTTTGACAGCAGAATCACCAGCGATACGCGTCCCTGCTGACGGTGCTCAGCCAGCCACTGCGCGAAGTCATCTTTACCGACAAAACGATCTTTCACATCAGGATAATCCAGCCCGTAGCGCAGTTCGCCGCTCTGGCCAAACAGCGTGATGTCATTGCGCTTCAGCTCCCACGCCAGGCCAGCGGCCAGGCCGACGTTATTGGCCAAGACAAATCGGCTGTCCTGAAGCGGCTCGCGCACGGTGTCGACCAGCGACTGCGGCTGTTTGGAATCCACCACCAGGTTAGGAATGGCAAAACCGATCAGCAGCGCCAGGCCCGCAGGGCAGAGCGCCGCAAGCCACCAGCGCTGCTGACTCTGCCTGAACGTAAACCAGCCGACCGCGGCCCAGATGAGGAACGCGACCACCGCGCAGAACACTTTATACAGTTCAACCGAGGACCAGACCGGATGCTTAGCGACCCCCCACGGGGAGACCACCAGCGCCGCCACCATGCCGATAACGCCAAACGCCAGGTTGATCCCGCCGTTAATGCGTAACGCTCTGGCGCCCTTCTCCGCCGCGAGGCAGGCATAGCGCGCCATCAGGATCGCCAGCGGGGCAAAGCACGGCAGGATATAGGTCGGCAGCTTGCCTTTGGCGATGCTGAAGAACAGCAGCGGCATCACCACCCAACCCAGCAGATAGAACCCGCCGCCCGCGTTTTGTCTGTCACGCCAGCCAAGACGGAACGCGCCGGGCAGCAGCGCCAGCCACGGCAGGCTACCCGCGATCAGGAACGGCACGTAGTACCAGAACGGGGCTTTGTGCTGCGCGTCGCTCTGGGCAAAACGCTGAATATGCTCAACCCAGAAGAAGTAACGCCAGAAGTCAGGCTCACGCTGCGCAATCGCCAGCCCCCATGGCAGAACAATCAGCACGCAGCTCAGGATCGCGAGCCAGCCAAAAATCAGCACCTCTTTCCAGCGCTTCTGGGCGATCACCCACGGCAGCACGCCAATCACCGGTACCGCCAGCGCCAGGAAGCCTTTGGTCATCACCCCCATCCCGCAGGCCAGCCCAAGCAGCACATAGCCGCCCGCTTTTCCGGCAACGGTTTGGGCCTGTGACGCCAGCCAGAAGCTGCACATCGCCGCCACCAGCCACAGGGTGATGATGGGATCCAGCACCGCATACGTGCCGATGCCATACACCAGGAACAGGGTCAGGAAGATCAGGCCGGAGAAAATGGCTGTCCGCTTATCCCGCCAGAGACGCCAGGCCATCCAGATGACCAGCAGCGCCGCTAAACCGGTGGAGAAGATAGACCCGGCGCGCACGGCGAGGTTCGTGTGCCCGAACAGCATCTGCCCGATGCTGTTGATCCAGTAGCCGGCAATCGGCTTTTCAAAGTAACGCAGCCCCAAAAAATGCGGGACAACCCAGTCTCCGGAGGCCAGCATTTCGCGGCTGATTTCCGCATAGCGCGTTTCATCAGGCTGCCAAAGCAGGCGGATATCAACCGGGATGAGGTAGTAAACGATAAACAGTGCGAGAAGCGCTAAGCCATAACGGGCTGTTTTCATTGGACCGGACTCACGGTTTGTTGATAGCCAAGCCAGCCTTCCCGGCCAGCCAGTTCATTGCGGACCACTTTGCCCACGGGCAGGGTGCTGAGGTCGTCTGGCAGCAGCTCGCTTAACGGGCAAAACGCAATGCCCTCCTGAGCGGCCATCGTCAGCAGTTCGTCGAAATCATGCTGATACGCAATCCCTTCCACTTCGGCATGGATGGTATACACCGGCGTACCGGCGTCACGATGAATGCGGTCCAGGATGTAGCGATTGAACTCATCAGCTTTCACCTCACGCCCGACCACTTCATCCCAGGTGGGAAGCGTGACCGGAATTTGCACCGTACCGTAGCGATTTTCGCCCAACAGCGGCAAAAAGGGCCCGGTTCCGCGGCAATCGCTGTTGTAGCGAAACGCAAAGGCTTCTTTGGCCTTCACGACGCGCTGATCCGCACGCCATCCCGCCACGGCGGAGCAGCGCACGGGCTGACCGATAATGGCCTCCAGTTCCAGCATCCCACGCTCGACCTCACGGGACAGGCGCGGGATATCCCAGACGCCCGCCCAGGCTTGCCAGGCATGGTGATCCCAGGCGTGCAGACCCACCTCATGATGCTGTGCCGCCTCACGGATAACCGCTTCATTACCCGCGCCGATGCGTCTGCCGGGCCAGGCGGTGCCGGCCAGCAAAATATCCCAGCCGTAGAGGGATGCTGCGCGCGAGCGCAGCATTTTGAACAGAAATGCCGGTTTAACCAGACGCCATAAATGGCGTCCCATGTTGTCAGGCCCCACGCTGAAGAAAATGCTGGAGCGCACGCCGTGCTTGCTCAGCAGTTCCAGCAGTTTGGGTACGCCGTCACGCGTTCCCCTGAAGGTGTCGACATCAATGCGTAAACCGACTTTTTTCATGAGACCTGTTCCGACAGCTCCACGGTGCGCAGGAAGAAATCAAGCGTTTCATCAATGGTCTGTTCCATCTTCACCGTCGGCGTCCAGTTCAGGCAGCGCTTCGCATTGCGAATGCTTGGCTTACGGTGCTCAACGTCCTGATACCCTTTACCGTAGTAGCTGCTGCTTTCCACTTCGCGGAAGCCGGCAAACGGCGGGAATTTATCGCGCAGCGGGTGGCGCTCAAAGCTGGCCAGCAGCATCTCGGCCAGTTCGCGAATGCTCGCTTCGTTGTCCGGGTTGCCGATATTGATGATTTCACCGTTGCAGCGATTATCTTTGTTTTCGATGATGCGGAACAGCGCTTCGATACCGTCGCTGATATCCGTAAAGCAGCGTTTCTGTTTCCCGCCTTCGATAAGCTTGATTGGCGAGCCTTCCACCAGGTTCAGGATCAGCTGGGTGATCGCACGGGAGCTGCCGATACGCGCTGCGTTCAGGTTATCCAGACGCGGACCCATCCAGTTGAACGGACGGAACAGGGTAAAGCGCAGGCCCTCTTTCTCACCGTAGGCCCAAATCACGCGGTCCAGCAGCTGTTTGGAGACGGAGTAAATCCAGCGCTGCTTGTTGATCGGCCCGACCACCAGGTTGGAGGTGTCTTCATCGAAGTTCTTATCGGTACACATGCCGTACACTTCAGAGGTGGACGGGAAGATGATGCGCTTGTCGTATTTCACGCAGTCGCGGATGATCTTCAGGTTCTCTTCGAAGTCCAGCTCGAACACGCGCAGCGGGTTACGGGTGTACTCGATTGGCGTGGCAATAGCGACCAGCGGCAGCACCACGTCGCATTTCTTAATGTGGTATTCAATCCACTCGGAGTGGATGCTGATGTCCCCTTCCACGAAGTGGAAGCGCGGGTTGTCGAGGAAACGGCTGATCGCATCCGCGCCAATATCCAGGCCGTAGATTTCGTAGTTATCGTCTTTGAGCAGACGTTCGGTCAGGTGGTTACCGATAAAACCGTTCACGCCGAGGATCAGCACGCGGGTACGGCGTTTGATGGCCACCACCGGCGCGCTGGTGATCAGCGCCCCGGCCACCAGCCCCAGCGACTGCGCCAGCTGGGTGCCCTGAACGTACAGGCCGTTGTCGGTTTGGCCGGTAACGATCTCCAGCGCCTGCTCGCCGCAGCTCACAATCAGCGGGGAGACGGAGACGACGGTGCCCGGTTTTGCCGCCGGAATGTCGTCACGCACGCGGGATTTCCAGACGATGAACTTGCTGACGCCCGCAAAGCTGTAGGCGCCCGGCCACGGGTCGGTCACGGCGCGCACCAGGTTGTGCAGCTGGCGGGCCGGTTTGTTCCAGTCCAGACGACCATCTTCCGGCGCGCGGCGGCCAAAGCAGCTTGCCTTGCTCTCGTCCTGTGCGGTTTCGCTGAAGGTGCCGTTAAGGATGCCCGGCAGCGCATCGCGCAGCAGCGTCTGTGCCGTCGCGTTCAGCTTTTGATGCAGCTGCAGCGCGGTGTCGTCCGCATCAATAGCGACCTTCTGCTGCGCCACGATAGCGCCCGCATCCGCACGGCGCACCATGCGGTGCAGCGTCACGCCCGTTTCCGTTTCACCGTTCACCAGCACCCAGTTCAGCGGGGCGCGGCCACGGTAGGCAGGCAGCAGAGAACCATGAAGATTAAAGGCGCCTTTTGCAGCCAGGCCTAAGATCTCGTCGGAGAGCAGGTTGCGATAGTAAAACGAGAAGATGACGTCAGGCGCGAGGGCGCGGATGCGCTCCACCCACAGCGGGTGGTTGACGTCGTCTGGCGCATAAACCGGAATACCGCGCTCGGCGGCGATACGCGCCACGGAGCCGAAAAAGTTATTCTCTCCGGCCGTGTCCGGATGGGTAAAGATTGCCGCAATGTCATAGCCCGCTTCCAGCAGGGCCTGCGTGCCCGTGCACCCCATATCGTGATAGGCAAATACAACAGCTTTCATGGGTGAATTTCCTCTTGAGATGCTTTGTGTTCCTGACGGACAACACGTTGAATAAAGTAGCGCGGACGCGCGCGAACGTCGTTATAGATTCGGCCAATGTATTCACCGAGGAGCCCCATCCCGACAAACTGGGCGCCGATGAACATAAACAGCACGGCAAAGAGCATGAAGACCCCTTCCGCCGCCCACTGCGGGCCAAAGACCAGGCGCAGCACCACCAGCAGAACGGACAGCGCGAAACCGGCCACGGCGATGATGCTGCCGAACACGCTCAGCAGACGCAGCGGCGTGGTGGTCAGGCAGGTAATGAGGTCGTACATCAGGTTGATGAGGCGCATAAAGCTGTACTTCGACTCCCCGTGCTCGCGCTCGGCGTGCAGGACCGGGATTTCCGTTGCCTTACGGGCAAAGGTATTCGCCAGAATCGGAATGAAGGTGCTGCGCTCATGGCAATGCAGCATGGCGTCGACGATATGGCGGCGGTAGGCGCGCAGCATGCAGCCGTAATCGCCCATCGCTTTACCGGTCGTACGCTGGATCAGACGGTTGATGGTGCGCGAGGCCAGCTTGCGGAACAGGCTGTCCTGACGGTTCTGACGGACCGTGCCGACCACGTCATAGCCTTCGTCGGCTTTGGCCACCAGGCGCGGGATCTCTTCCGGCGGGTTTTGCAGGTCCGCGTCCAGGGTGATAATCAGATCGCCCGTGACGTGGCTAAACCCCGCCATAATCGCCGAGTGCTGGCCGTAGTTACGGTTGAGCAGCACGGCAACGATGTGGCTGCCTTCAGCCTGTGCGGCTTCGGTCATCATCAGCGCGGAATTATCGCTGCTGCCGTCGTCCACGAGCAGAATTTCGTAGGCCTTGCCCATCGTGTCGCAGGCGGCCGTCGTACGGCGGATCAGCTCGGGCAGGCTCTCCTGCTCGTTATAAACCGGGATAACCACGGATACTTTTTGTACAGGCGGTGCACTGAACATATCAATGTCCTGCAAGCTGATGGAGTGCGGTAATGACGCGGGTTGTGTCGTCATGAGTCATGTCCGGGAAAAGAGGGAGAGAACAAATACGCGCGCTATTCCATTCAGAATTCGGGAGCGATACATCAGGAAAACGCTCGCGGTAGTATTTTTGCGTGTGGGCCGCGCGGAAATGGAGGCCGGTACCGATGCCTTTCTCTTTCAGCGCCGCCATCAGGTTGTCGCGTGAGATCCCGCAGCGCGCTTCATCAACGCGAATAATAAACAGGTGCCAGGCGTGCACGTGCGGCCATGATGGAATGGTGAGCGGCTGGAACGGCGTATCGGCAAGCTCCCGCAGGTAGCGTTGCGCTATTTCCTCACGGCGCCTGTTGGCCTCTTTCAGTTTGCCTAGCTGCACCAGCGCCAGCGCGGCGTTGATGTCCGCCAGGTTGTATTTATAGCCCGGCGCGATCACTTCCGCCTGCGGCGCGCGACCGTGCGTCTGGCGGTCATAGGCGTCTACGCCGAGGCCATGGAATTTCAGACTGCGGATCCGCTGTGCCAGCTGGGCATTATCCGTGACCACCAGGCCGCCTTCCGCGCAGGTCATGTTTTTAATGGCGTGGAAGGAGAAAATTGCCGTTCCTTTCCAGCCCACGTGACGGTTTTTGTAATACGTTCCGGCGGCATGAGCCGCATCTTCAATCACCGGAATACCGTGACGTTCACCGATGGCATGAATTGCGTCGATATCACACGGCGCGCCGGCATAGTGAACGGGAATAATGGCTTTAGTGCGCGGGGTAATAGCGGCTTCAACGGCTTCTGGCGTCACCATTAATGTATCTTTGTCCACATCAATCATGACCGGCGTGGCGCCCAGCAATACGATCATATTCAGCGTGGAGATCCAGGTCTGGGAAGGGGTAATAACTTCATCGCCCGGGCCAATATCCAGCGCCATCAGCGTAACGTGCATGCCCGCGGTGGCTGAACAGACGGCAATCGCATGTTGATTCCCGGTAAGTTGACAGAATGCCTCTTCAAGTTGCTGATTCTTAGGCCCTGTGGTGATCCAGCCCGACATCAAAACGTCCTGAAGCGCCGCAATTTCCTCAGCGCCCATCGACGGCCGCGAAAAAGGCAGAAAATCACTCATTATTAATTTCCTTGCAATCAAAATGGCATGTTTTTGATATTAACCAAATGCCAGCCCGCTTATTTCAACGAACCATAAACTCATATCAAAGTAGCTCTCTTTCCTTAGGGAAAAATTAAGACAGCGTTTACAACGCTATAAGACAACTAGCAGCCAATTGAAAAACAACAAGTTAATTTTATATTAAATATTTTTGATGTGATCTTCCGTAACATTTTGAAATGGAAACATTTAAACCAATCCTCAACAAACAAAAAAAATCCCGGCTATTTCAAAATAATATGAAATAGCCGGGAACTTTTCTATTTAGTTAATTGTCACGCTTATTACAGGTTATCTGGAAAGTTTTTCGGTAATTCACTGGCCGCACAGGCGATCACGCTTTCATTATTGGCACCGCAGTCGCGTACAAAGGTGATTGTGGCAAATTCATCAATCACTTCGGTTGGATACGCCGGGCCCGCATCACGGTAGCTGTTCATCAGCGGAATATGATCGTTCTGGAAGCAGACGGTTTTTTCCGGGTTGTTCATGACCCAGCGCGGGAAGAAGATGGTGCCATGGAACAGTTTGTCGCCCAGGTTCACAATCAGGCTGACGTCGGTACCGGTTGGCTCGGTCCAGGAAATTTTATAGATGCTTTCCCCTACCCGCACGATGTAAGCCTGCTGATCTTTCACCCAACGGTTGGCCACCAGACCGCTGTGAATACGGTAATCCAGGGTCGTCTCGTTTTTGACGTAAATCTCGTAGTTCCAGCCGTTGTCGTAGGTGTAAACAAGGTGTTTGCCAACGAAGCCGCTTAAGTCGTGTTTGTCGAAGGTGTTCATAAGATGTCTCCTTTGTTTTGATGAGACGATCGTACCCCTTCAAAAATTGAATGAATAACGCTATGTTTTAATCAAATTCATCCAAATTTTAGATAAATTATGCATAAGACGACGCTGGAACAATGGTCTTTACTGGAAAGAGTGGTCGAGGCGGGCAGCTTTGCCAAAGCCGCAGAAGAAACCCACCGCAGCCAGTCCTCGGTGAGCTATAACCTGTCGCTGCTGCAGGAGCGGCTGGGCGTGGCCCTCCTGGTGCCGGAAGGACGACGGGCGGTGTTAACGCCGGCAGGAGAACTGCTGCTCAACCAGGTGAAACCGCTGCTGAAAGCCTTTTCGTACGTTGAGACGCGCGCAGCGACCCTTCGCAACGGAATGCGCACGCGGCTGGATCTGGTGGTGGATTCCATTTTCCCTCGCCGCCGCCTGTTTGCCATTCTGCGCCAGTTCCAGCAGCAGTATCCGCAAACCCAGGTACGCCTCACCGAGGTGCTGGAAAACACCCGGGACGATGCCATTAACGACGAAGCCGATGTGATGGTCCTCACCCGCCGCCAGGACATGACCGGGCTCGGCGAATGGCTGATGAATATCGACTTTGTTGCCGTGGCCCACCATCAGCATCCTCTCTTTCACCTCGACGCGCCGCTTAACGACGACATGCTACGCCCGTGGCCGCTCATTCAGATTGCGGACAGTCAGCCCGCCGCGCGCGCGGCCGGTGAGTCATGGACCTTCTCCACCATCGATGCCGCCATTGAGGCCGTCCTCTCTCAGGTCGGCTACGGCTGGCTGCCAGAGGAACGCATCCAGACCCAGCTGGATCAAGGCATCCTGAAACGCCTGCCGCTGAGCCACGGTGCACGCAGAGCGACGCCGCTTCACCTGATTGTTAAGCGCTCCCTCGCCCCGCTTGACGAGCAGGTGGAGACGCTGCTGCGCCTTTTTAGCCAGGAGCCGTCATCCTCACCTGCTACGCTTTAAGGTCCGAACGTTAAAACGATAAGGAGCGGATGATGAAAATCGACTTTACGGGGAAAGTGGCGCTGGTGACCGCCTCAACCGGCGGGATCGGGTTCGCCATCGCCAGAGGGCTGGCAGAAAGCGGTGCCGAGGTGATCGTCAATGGCCGCAGCACGGAATCGGTGAATAAAGGCATTCAGCAGCTGCAGCAGGTGGTGCCTGGCGTGCAGGTGCGCGCCGCGATTGCCGATCTCAGCACGGCGGAAGGGGTCGAGTCGCTGCTGAAGGTGGCGAATAACGTCGACATTCTGGTTAACAACGCCGGGATTTACGGCCCGCAGGATTTCTATGCCACCGACGATGAGACCTGGGAGCGTTACTGGCAGACCAACGTGATGTCCGGCGTGCGTCTGTCCCGCGCCTTGCTGCCAGGCATGGTGCAAAAAGGCTGGGGGCGGGTGGTGTTTATCTCCTCCGAGTCGGCCTGCAATATCCCGGCGGATATGATCCACTACGGGGTGACCAAAACGGCGCAGCTCTCGCTGGCGCGCGGGCTGGCGAAGTTCGTGGCGGGAAGCGGCGTGACGGTCAACAGCGTCTTGCCGGGGCCAACGATGTCGGACGGTTTCGCAGAGATGATGAAGGATGAAATCGAAAAAACCGGTAAATCGCTGGAGCAGCTGGCGAAAGAGTTTGTGATGGCCAACCGCCCCAGCTCGGTGATCCAGCGCGCGGCCACGGTTGAAGAGGTGGCCAATATGGTGATTTATGTCTGTTCACCCCAGGCTTCCGCCACCTCGGGCGCGGCGCTGCGCGTCGATGGCGGCGTCGTGGATGACATCATCTGAGGCTGTCAGGCCGCACTGCCTGCAACCCGACGGGCAGTAATGTAGTGCGCCTGCCAGTAAGCATCCGTCAGGATTGAGACCGTTACGCCCTGGCTGCTTGAGGCATGAATAAACTGGCTATTGCCAATATAAACGCCGACATGCCTGCGGTTCGGACCCGTCTGGAAGAACACCAGATCTCCGGGCCTCAGGCGGTATTGCGTCACCTGCACCCCGCGGTGGATCTGCTCGCCGGTCGTGCGCGGTAAGTTAAGATGCGCCACATCGCTGAACAGGTGCTGCATCAGCGCGGAGCAGTCCACGCCGCGGCGCGTGGTTCCGCCCCACTGATACTGGGTCCCCTTCCACTTTTGGTATTGATCAAGGATGCGTGCGCGCAGCGGGCCCGTATCCTGTTGCATCAGTGCAGATTTCGCTGGCGAGACGGCCAGGTTACTGTTCATCGATAGCATCGACGCGGGGAGTTGAAAACTGAATGCAGAAAACGACGCAAAACTTAACGTCAGGATTGAAATAAACGATCTAAGAGTCATATCAAGAAAGCAGTAGTGAGTGAGTTTTTCCTTACCTGTGGGGCCAAAGGGTTCCCCTGAATATCGTGCGATGTGGCGATAATATAGACAGATCGTTTTTTCACCAATTCTTATCGAGGCCAAAAATGGACTCACTTTGAGATCGCAAGATCGAGAAAAAAATGGTGGTGATGTAAGGACTGTCCTGGTAAAGCAGGTAAACTGATCCACAGAATGTGTATTTCAGCTAAGACGTATTTATGACCAATATGATTGCCGACGAGACGGTGGCGAAATCCAGCGTGCTCTCTGTCTTTGACTTTGATGGGACGTTAACACACCACGACAGCTTTATTCCTTTCCTGCGCTTTGCCTTCGGGAAACGCTACTTCGCGGGCCGTCTGGTGCGTATGGCGCTGCCCACGCTCCACTGCGTGCGTCGCAAGCTGACGCGCGATGAGCTAAAAGAAGTGCTGATCAAAACGTTCCTGACGGGCGTGGATGAACACTGGTTGCGCCAGCAGGCGGAAGCGTTTTGCGAAAAATACTGGAACAAGCTGATGCGCCCCGAAGGGGTTCTGGCCGTGGCGGCCGAGGTGAATTCCGGTGCGGAGGTGACCATCTGTTCCGCGTCTCCGGCGCTGGTGCTTCAGCCGTGGGCTGACAAACTGGGCATTAAGCTGATTGGCACGCAGCTGGAAGTGAAAGACGGCAAGCTGACGGGGCGCATCACGGGCCATAACTGCCGCTGCGCCCAGAAGGTGGCCAGGCTGGAAAAAGTGTATGGCGATCTGAACGCCTATCACCTGCGCGCCTGGGGGGACACCCGCGGCGACCACGAGCTGCTGGCAGCGGCGCAGGATCCGCACTGGCGGCACTTCCACCCGCCGCGCAAGCGCCGCAATTCACCCATCAAGTAGCCTTTTTGCCGGGTGGCGGCTGCGCCTTACCCGGCCTACATTCGAACTGTAGGCCCGGTAAGCGAAGCGCCACCGGGCGGTACATCAGGCCTCACGTTTCCCCGGGAACATCACGCTCGCAATAATTCCCAGCGCCAGCACGCCCAATACCACAAACAGGCTGGCGGTCGCGCCAATGCTGTAACCGTGATGCCAGAAGTGATCGGTGGCATTTAACCCCAGCTTGAACGCCACGAAGAACAGCAGCAGCACCACCGCTTTCTCGAGATGCACCAGATACTGCTTCAGCGCTTCCAGCACGAAGTAAAGCGTACGCAGACCGAGAATAGCGAACATCATGGCGCTGTAGATAATCAGCGGCTCGCGGCTCACGGCAATAATGGCCGGCACGGAGTCAAACGCGAACATCACGTCTGAGAGTTCCACCACCGCCACGCAGAGCAGCAGCGGGGTCGCATAGCGCTTCGCCTTCTTCACGCGTCCGACCATCACGTCCTGGTTTTCCGGCTTTTCAAGCTCCGCATCCACCTCTTTCTGCGTCAGAATAAAGGCATTGCTGCTGATTTTCGGCCAGACCGGATAGAAGCGTTTTACCAGGCGATAGGCGAGATGACCCGAGTAATCTTCCACTTCGTCACTCTCTTCATTACGTCTGAGCATCATCACCGCCGTCCAGCCGACGACCAGCGCGAAAATCACTTCGACGTAGGGCCCCAGACTTAACAGGCTGGTGCCGATAGCCACGAAAATACCGCGGAAGACAATCGCCCCCAGCACGCCCCAGTAGAGCACGCGGTGACGGTACTTATCCGGCACGCCGAACCAGGCGAAGATCGCCATCATCACAAACAGGTTATCGACGGAGAGCACCTCCTCCAGCGCATAACCGGTGAGGAACAGGCTCGCCATCTCGGCGCCATGGTGAACGTACAGGAACCCGGCGAAGGCCATCGCCATCATGACCCAGAAGAGGGACCACATTGCGGCGCTTTTCAGCGAGATCGGTTTATCGTGACGGTGCATAAAGAGGTCGATAAACATCGCCCCAACGGCCATCACCACAAAGACAACAACGGTTTCCGTCGGGAAACCGAGATGAGCAGCAGACATACATAACCCTTTTATAGAGGCAAAGCACAGCACCATGCAGGCTGGCGTAAACCAGCAGAGAAAAAGGGTGGGCTGTTTATCACATCCACCCTCAAAACCGCAGCGCGACGGCCGCGTAAGGGGTGTACTTTACCTTACCAGATGGGGATTGCACATCTACCGTTTAGGCGCTCATGCCACGCAAACGCTGCAGCACCGCGACCAGAACCGCCACAGACCAGCCTACCATCAACGCGCCCACCAGTCCTTCCACCCCGCCGATGAGCCGCCAGTGCTGGGGTAACGTGACGTCGCCGTACCCTACCGTCGCGTAGCTCACCAGCGAAAAGTAGAAGCTGGTGTTCCAGTCATTAAACGCGTCGATGACAAAATAAAAGGCAGCAAACAGCCCGGCCTCCAGGAGATGGGCGAAAATCATAGAGATCACGATACCGACATTGCGTAAAACAATGCGTACCGCAGAATCGACGTCTAACGTGATGAATTTTAAAACGCCAAACATCCACAGCGAATGAATGACCACGGTTAGGGTAAGCAAAATAATAATGCTGAGTAGCTGCATGGTACGTGCTCTGACCAAAAGGGATATGGCCCCGCGAGCGCGGCGGGGCATCTGGTCGAAGCTTAGTCGAAGGGAGAGGAAAAGTTGGTGCAATAATTGCGTTACGTGATTATTTCTCTGCCAGCACGTCCTGCTTGCGGCTGGTCAGCAGCCTTGAGCGATATCCGTAGCGCACTATCTGTGAGTCACCTCTTATTTACATCATTTAAACCTTCCATTAACTGGATAAAAAGAACGCGCCGTCGCTATAGTGGTTTTGTTTAATAAAACTAAGTTGTACCTAATAAAACAAAGAACACACCCTGCGAGGATACAATGACAGAACATTTACGTAACGGCGCGACCGCCACCGAGGACATAGAAAGAGAGACGATGCGGAAGGTGATCTGGCGTATTCTTCCGTTTCTGATTGTCAGTTACCTGGTCTCGATTATCGATCGCGGGAATATCGGCATGGCTTCGCTGCAGATGAATGAGGACCTTGGCCTCAGCAAAGCGGCGTTTGGCTTCGCCAGCAGCCTCTACTTCGTGGCCTATTTCCTGTTTGAGGTGCCGAGCAACCTGGCCATGCAGAAAGTCGGCGCCCGGCTGTGGATCCCGCGCATTATGATCAGCTGGGGCATCGTCTCCATGGGCATGGCGCTGGTTCAAAATACCACGTCGCTCTATATCGTCCGTTTTCTTCTCGGAGCAGCGGAAGCAGGCTTCTTCCCCGGCGTCGTGCTGTATCTGACCTGGTGGATCCCTGCCCGCTACCGCGCGCGCATTATTGCGTCCTTTATGGTCGCCATCCCGCTCGCTAACTTCATCGGCTCCCCGCTTTCCGGATTGATACTGTCGCTGGATGGCTGGCTGGGTCTTCGCGGCTGGCATCTGCTGTTCATTATTGAAGGCTTACCTGCGGTGCTGCTGGGTATTGCGGCCTGGTTTATTCTCCGGGATCGCCCTCATCAGGCGAAATGGCTCAGCGATGAACAGAAAAAGTGGCTGGAAACCACCCTTGAGACCGAGCGTAGCCAGCAAAAGAACATTGGACACCAGACGACGTGGCAGTTGCTGAAGCATCGTCAAATCTGGCTGATGGCGCTGATTTACGCGGGCGCATCGTCCGCGGGCACCACTATTAGCGTCTGGTCTCCTCAGCTGCTGAAATCCTTCCATCTTGATAATCTTCAAACCGGTCTGTTTAACGCCATTCCTTACGGTCTGGCATCGGTTCTGATGATTGTCTGGGGACGACACTCCGATCGCACCAATGAACGCCGCTGGCATACTGCGCTGACTCTGTTCATGATTGCCGCCGGCGTGTTCGCTGCCTTTGTCAGCGTCTCGCTCTTTGCCACTCTCGCGATCCTGAGCATTATCCTGACGGGCGCGTATTCGATGAAAGGGCCTTTCTGGGCGCTGGCGTCCGGCTGGATGAGCAGCTCCTCGGCGGCGGCAGGGCTGGCCGCGATTGGCGCCATCGCGAACCTGATTGGCGGGGCGGTCATGGTAAATGCCTACGGCATGATCAGCGAGCAAACGGGCAGCTACACGCTGGCTATGCTTCCGCTGGCCGTGCTGTGCCTGGCCGGGGGTATCGCGGTACTCATTATGGGACGGCAGGCCCGCAACGCTCAGCTACACGAAAAACAGGTCACACATTCGTGATGACAGAAGCGGGACACATGTCCCGCTTCTGCGTTTAAAGATTTTCTTCCGCCGCGTCGCTCGTTTCACCAAAGAACTGCTGACAGAAGGGCTTACTGGCTCCCATTTTCTGCGACAGACGGCTGGCCGCCGCCTTCATCAAAGGCCCTATCTCCTTCTCACGACGATCTTCCGTCAGCCGTGAGATGGGGCCGGTCAGGGCTAACGCCGCAACCAGCTTGTCGTGAACCCCGAAGACAGGCATCGCAAACGCCGCGGTGTGGGGATCGCGTGCGCCTGACGTGTAGAAAGGGAGTTCAGCGTCGCCCTCCGGCAGGCTCTCATTGAGCCCCCAGTGGCGCAAGACCTTACTGATGGCCGAATTATCGAGCGGGAACTGGCTGCCGGGAAGATTGCTGTGTCGCAGGCCGTGCGACGCTTCCGCGCGAAACAGGCAAAGGCGCTGCCCGCCCTCCAGCACATACCAGCTGGCGCTCTCCTGAGACGCCAGGGATAAGGCCTGAAGCTCTGGCTGAACCACCCGCGAAAGATGGAAAGATTGTTCATACAGCTTGCCGAGGTAAAGCAGGCGTGGGCCAAGCGCATAATTGCCGTCTTCATGCCTGACGACGTAATTCATCCGTTCAAGAGAATTCATCAAGCGGTAAACCGTGGTTTTGTGATAACCCGACAGCTGTGCCAGCGCGGTCAGCGTCAGGCTCTCATCCCCAGGACGGAAGCAATCCAGTAAAGCCAGCGCTTTTTCAACCGCTACAACGCCTTCATTCCCCATCATTATCTCCTTGTTAGCCCGGCAGTGAGTGTACCTCAAATTTTGTGAGTCACTTCGTGTTTACATCACAAACGCCACCTCGGGTCTGGCTAAAAGGAAAGCAACACCGCTATAGTTGTTTTGTTCTGTACACCTGCGTTGTACTAAGTAAAACAATATGGAGGCATTCATGTCCGTTTCTGAAAAAAAACCGATTAATCGCCAGTTCGAACGCGTTTCTGCCGAGGACGTTCGTCGGGCTGCCGAGTATCAGGCCGCCATTCTGGCCGACGTGGCCGGTCGCCGCGGTACGCTTCACGGCCGCATCAAACCGCTGGCTCCTCACATGTCCGTTGCGGGTCCGGCCATCACCGTGGAAGTCCGTCCGGGTGATAATCTGGCGATTCATGCCGCGATGGCGGTTGCGCAACCCGGCGATGTCTTGGTCGTCGACGGCAAAGGCGACCTGAGCTGCGCGCTGCTGGGCGAAATCATGGCCACTCAGGCTCAGGCGAGCGGCATTGCGGGCATCATTATTGACGGTGCTGTACGTGACGCCGATTCCCTGAGCAAAGGCCACTACCCTGTCTTTTCTGCCGGTCTGAACCCCTGCGGCCCGACAAAGTTAATTTCTGGCCGGGTTAATCATCCCATTTCAGTCGCCGGAGCGACGGTTCAGGCCGGGGATCTGGTTGTCGCGGATATCGACGGCGTGGTCGTCATCCCGCGCGATGAGGTTCAGCAGGTTATCGCGCTGGCAAAAGAAAAGCTGGAGATGGAGACCCGGCGTCTTGCCGCCATCCGTGAAGGCGATTTGCGTCCACACTGGCTAGATGACGCGCTTCGTAAGGCAGGTATGTTAGCCGACGGGGAGACGCTGTGATGGGGGGCAAAGACGTAATTCTGGTTACCGGAAGCGACCTGGCGGAGCAGGCCATGGTGATGCTGCAGGGCTTTGAGGTGGTGTTTGCGGGCCGCCAGCCGACAGAAGATGACCTGATCGCGCTGTGTGAACGACACAATCCCGTGGCGATTCTGGTTCGTTACGGCCGGATCACCGCGAAAGTCATGGATGCCGCCCCGGCTCTGCAGGTTATTTCCAAGCACGGAAGCGGGATCGATGTGATAGACCAGACGGCAGCGGCCGAGCGCAATATCGCCGTCCGCGCGGCCCCAGGCGCAAACGCGGCGGCAGTGGCTGAACATACCTGGGCGCTGATCCTCGCCTGCGCAAAGTCCATAGTGCCTCTGGACAAGCGGTTACGAGACGGGCACTGGGATAAGGCGACGCATAAATCCATTGAACTGGAGGGTTTAACCCTGGGGCTAATCGGATTGGGCGCTATCGGCTCGCGCGTGGCAACTATTGGTCACGCCTTCGGCATGAAGGTGCTGGCTTACGATCCTTATGCGAAGTCCCTGCCCGCCCTGTGCGAACGCGCAGAGACGCTGACCGGACTTCTTTCCCGTTCCGATGTCATCTCTTTGCACTGTCCGCTAACCGATGAGAATCGGGGAATGATCAATAGCGAGGCGCTCGCACACTGCAAGCGGAACGCCATTCTGGTCAATACGGCACGCGGTGGACTGATCCACAGTGAATCGTTACTGGCGGCGCTCCGGGATGGCACGCTGCACAGCGCAGCGCTGGACAGCTTTACCCAGGAGCCGCTGACGGCGCCGCACCTCTGGCAGTCCGTAGAAAACGTGGTGATTTCACCGCATATTGGCGGCGTTACCGCCGCGTCATACATCAAGATGGGGACCGTGGCCGCGGGCAATATTCTGGCCGTGACGGATGCCACCACCGTCAGCCCGTAAGGCCAAGCGCGACGAGTGGCAGCACGCTGATGTCACTTGTCTTCTGCCAGCGCCTGAGCACACGCCCAGGCACTTGCCCAGGCCCACTGGAAGTTATACCCGCCGAGCCAGCCGGTCACATCCATCACTTCACCGATGAAGTAGAGCCCCGGCACGTTGCGCGCTTCCATGGTACGGGAAGAGAGTTCATTCGTGTCGACTCCGCCCAGCGTGACTTCCGCCGTGCGGTAGCCTTCCGTGCCGTTTGGCTGCACGCGCCAGTTTGTTAGCGTCTCGACCAGCGTTTCCTGCTCGCGGCTGTTAAGCTGCTTGAGCGACACGTCGGGGATCTGCCCCAGCACCTGCAAACATTCTACCAGACGCTTCGGCAGCTGCATTGCCAGGGTGTTTTTCAGGCTCTGATTCGGGTGCGCCGCACGCTGCTCGTTGAGGAAGGCATCCAGATCGCAATCGGGGAGCAGGTTAACCGTGACAAACTCCCCCGGCTGCCAGTAGCTGGAGATTTGCAGGACCGCCGGGCCGGAGAGGCCGCGATGGGTAAAGAGCAGGTTTTCGCGAAACACCGTGCCGTCTTCGGCGGTGATAACGGCGGGAACGGACACGCCAGACAGCGTCTGAAGCTGTTCCAGAAGCGGTTTATGCAGCGTGAACGGCACCAGCCCGGCGCGCGTAGGCAGGACTTTCAGGCCAAACTGCTCGGCGATTTTATAGCCGAACGGGGAAGCGCCCAGCCCAGGCATAGACAGGCCGCCGCTGGCAATCACCAGATTATCGGCGCTGACGGTTTCACCGTTGAGCTGCAGCGTGTAGCCCTGGTCATCGCGGGAAACGTCCAGCACTTCGGTGCGCAGGCGCATGACCACGCCGCCCTTCTCGCACTCGGCCACCAGCATATCGACAATCTGCTGGGCGGAGTCGTCGCAGAACAGCTGGCCCAGCGTCTTCTCATGCCATGCGATACCGTGCTTACCCACCAGGTCGATAAAGTCCCACTGGGTATAACGCGCCAGCGCAGATTTACAAAAATGACGGTTTTGGCTCAAATAGGCCGCGGGTTCAACATACAGGTTAGTAAAGTTGCAGCGCCCGCCGCCGGACATCAGGATCTTGCGGCCTGGCTTTTTACCGTTATCCAGCAGCAGCACGCGACGACCCGCCTGTCCGGCCATTGCCGCACAAAACATACCCGCCGCACCGGCGCCAATTACCACGGCATCAAACCTTTCCACGTCAAAACCCTCTTTGTTAACTGCCGCGGATTGTAAAGTTTCCTCTGTGGTCACACCAGCGTAAAAAGATATTACAAAGCCATTCCATTGAAATTTAAAGAATATCCTTTCAGGCACTTTTCTCAAATCAGGTGGTATGTCAAAAAAAGTCTATATTTCACTTTGCCCGTTGCGCATTTGTCCTGGATAATGCGCCGCGTTCATGTCCTCAAAATGGCGTAACGTCCTATGCTACATTTGTTTGCCGGCCTGGATTTACATACCGGGCTTTTACTCTTGCTTGCTCTGGTTTTTGTACTGTTTTACGAAGCGATCAACGGCTTCCACGACACTGCAAACGCAGTAGCGACGGTTATCTACACTCGCGCAATGCGATCGCAGCTTGCGGTTGTTATGGCGGCGGTATTTAACTTTTTTGGTGTCCTCCTGGGCGGACTGAGCGTTGCGTATGCGATTGTGCATATGCTGCCAACAGATCTGCTGCTTAACGTAAGTTCTGGCCATGGCCTCGCTATGGTGTTCTCAATGCTGCTTGCTGCAATTATCTGGAACCTCGGTACCTGGTATTTCGGCCTGCCTGCATCCAGTTCTCACACCCTCATCGGCGCGATTATCGGTATCGGGTTAACCAACGCCCTCATGACCGGTACATCGGTTGTTGATGCGTTAAATATTCCGAAAGTACTGGGGATCTTTGCCTCTCTCATCGTCTCCCCTATCGTGGGTCTGGTGGTGGCGGGCGGGCTGATCTTCATCCTGCGTCGTTACTGGAGCAATACCAAAAAACGCTCCCGTATTCACCTGACGCCGGCAGAGCGTGAAAAGAAAGACGGCAAGAAAAAGCCGCCATTCTGGACGCGTATTGCCCTGATCATTTCCGCTATCGGTGTGGCTTTCTCACACGGCGCGAACGATGGTCAGAAAGGCATTGGTCTGGTGATGCTGGTACTGATCGGTGTTGCTCCGGCAGGCTTCGTGGTTAACATGAACGCCTCCGGCTACGAAATCACCCGTACCCGCGATGCGGTCAACAACGTTGAAACTTATTTCCAGCAGCACCCTGAGCTGCTGAAAAAAGCGACCGGCGTTGACCAGTTAATCCCGTCTCCGGAAGCCGGTGCCACGACTGCACCTGGCGAATTCCACTGCCATCCGGCTAACGCGATTAACGCGCTGGAACGTGCCAAAGGCATGCTGGGCAATATCGAAAGTTATGACAAACTGACCGTTGAGCAGCGTGGTCAGCTGCGTCGCATTATGCTGTGCATCTCTGATGTGACGGATAAAGTGGCGAAGCTGCCAGACGTGAATGCTGACGACCAGCGTCTCCTGAAGAAACTGAAAGGCGATATGCTCAACACCATCGAGTACGCGCCAATCTGGATCATCATGGCGGTCGCGCTGGCACTCGGTATCGGTACGATGATTGGCTGGCGCCGTGTGGCGACCACCATCGGCGAGAAGATCGGTAAGAAAGGCATGACCTATGCGCAGGGTATGTCCGCGCAGATGACGGCGGCAGTGTCTATCGGTCTGGCGAGCTACACCGGTATGCCGGTATCCACCACCCACGTACTCTCCTCGTCCGTGGCAGGTACCATGATTGTTGACGGTGGCGGCCTGCAGCGCAAAACCGTGACCAACATTCTGATGGCCTGGGTGTTCACCCTTCCGGCGTCCATCCTGCTGTCTGGCGGGCTGTACTGGATTTCGCTGAAGCTGATTTAATCGGTTAAAGGCGACAAAAAAGCGGGTCAGGAAACTGACCCGCTTTTTTTATGGCTGTTAGTTGCAATCGGAAAGTGTATAACATCAGGATTTCCTGAACATTTTTTGCCCAACGAAATTGCGCAGGTAATACTATGATGGCGATCGGAAGAAAAACCAGACAAAGGAGAATGTATGGCTTCTGTCCCTCTTTCAGGACCAGGTTCAATGGTTATAGCAAACAACATGCGTGAAGCACGCCTTCATGGCATGTCGCGTAATATGGCCACGCCTTCAACGTATTACTGGTTCTACCAAAAAGTACGAAATGGTGGTCCCTGGGATTACAAGAAATTCGACCCTTATTTTGCTGCATTTGGAAATTTCAACTTCGGAGCCGCCGGGACTGCAGCAGGAATTCCTGCAAACATCCTGCTTATGGGTGCTGGCTGGGCTCAAGGCCGCGCTGGCACGTCAAAACCTGAATGGGGAAAATGGCACGAAAAGCCGCCTTACGGGGACGATCCAACGGACCAACGCAATATCAGAGAAGGAATAGAGTATGCCATTCAAAACGGCTACTAAATGGATTCATCGCCTTGTTACCGTTTCGCTTCTGGCGCTGGTCATTGGATTTTTGTGGCTCAACCACCAGCCCAACCGGCAAGAGAGCGATGAATTACAACACGTTTATAAATTATCTGACAGCGTCTGGCTCTATATGACCGTGAACAATCAGGGTGACGCAACCGTACCCACAATCTACCGTTACTATCTCTCGGAAAAGATAACAGGGAAAGACACCGACATTATCCATCAGTTGGCTAAGAAGCATCCTGTCATTGAAGGTACGGGTACAATTACTGCGGCCAGCATTGATACAAACGGAGACGTTAACATCGCCTATAGCGGGAAGGTTACTTCGATTGAGACCAATATCTCCAATCCGCGGTTCTCAGTGAAGCCCTGAACCAGAGGAAAGAAGGCGGGGCTGACCCCGCCTTCTGTGGTAATCAGTGCCAAATCATCAATGCAATCATACTGACGACGACCAGCCCGCACAGGGCGCTGGTTAAAATGAACTGACGACGCAGGCGCTCGCAGCGACGGATAAATTCTTCATCGTGATGATCGCGGTAGCGCTGGTAGTAGATATATCCCACCAGACGCATCTGTTTGCTGGGCTGTCCATGCGAGGTGAAGAACCCTCCACCGTCCACATACTGATAAAGCAACGGATCGCAACCACGAAGTACCACTAACAGCGCACGTAACGATGAGAAGTAGCGCGCCATATTCACTATGCAAACTACGCATAACGCCCAAAACAATGCGACGGTGCTAATCATACATCCTCCCCGGCGTCCGCCCACGAAGCAAGGCTTCTGAGCTACCGCACCCCAATGCCCTGACAGACAGTTCAGTGAAAGAATGACCAAAAGTCGATCCGGTTCGCGTTTTAATATCCGAACGGCTCATTTAATAGTGTAGGAGATCCGTTAATTTTTTTGCCACAAGGTTAATCGTTATCAACACCAAAGCTTGAAAAATATGTTTAACTGGGCCGTAATGAAAGCATCAGACGACGGCTTTCCCATTTAGTCATCGATAACTTAAGGAAGGAGTAACACTATGGCTTACAAACACATTCTCATCGCGGTAGACCTCTCCCCGGAGAGCAAAGTGCTGGTTGATAAAGCGGTATCCATGGCACGTCCCTACAACGCGAAAGTTTCGCTGATTCACGTTGATGTGAATTACTCCGACCTTTACACCGGTCTGATCGACGTCAATCTCGGCGACATGCAAAAACGCATCTCTGAAGAGACGCACCACGCCCTGAGCGAGCTCTCCACCAACGCGGGCTACCCGATTACCGAAACCCTGAGCGGCAGCGGCGACCTGGGCCAGGTATTGGTTGATGCGATCAAGAAATACGACATGGATCTGGTGGTGTGCGGTCACCATCAGGACTTCTGGAGCAAGCTGATGTCTTCCGCTCGCCAGCTGATTAATACCGTTCACGTGGATATGCTGATTGTTCCGCTGCGTGACGAAGAAGACGAGTAAGTGCAAAAAAGCCCGGTGGCGCTAACGCTTACCGGGCCTACAGGCGGCACGAAATGTAGGCCGGGTAAGGCGAAGCCGCCACCCGGCTTTTTTTATTCCGGTGTCCCCGAATAAATATCAAACCGGTGCCCTTTGGTGGTCACCGCATTGGTCGTGGCAACGTCCGCCAGGGGCGGCGCATAGTCAGGGCGCTTCACCACCACCCGCTTCGTCGCCAGCTGACGAGCCGGTTCCAGCAGGCCATCCGCATCCAGATCAGGCCCCACCAGAGACTGAAACACCCGCATCTCTTTCTTCACCAGCGCGCTTTTCTGCTTGTGCGGGAACATCGGGTCGAGATAGACGACCTGCGGGCGCGGGGTGATATCGGTCAGCGCCGTCAGGCTCGAGGCATGGATCAGCTGCAATCGTTCCTGCAACCACGGCCCGATTTCCGGGTCCGCGTAGCCACGCGTCAGACCATCGTCCAGCAACGCGGCCACCACCGGATTACGCTCCAGCATCCGCACATGACAGCCGACAGACGCCAGCACAAACGCATCGCGCCCCAGCCCCGCCGTGGCATCCACCACGTCCGGCAGATAGCTTCCTTTAATCCCAACCGCTTTCGCCACCGCTTCGCCGCGACCGCCGCCGAACTTGCGCCGGTGCGCCATCGCCCCGCCGACAAAATCGACAAAAATCCCGCCGAGCTTCGGTTCGTCGCGCTTGCGTAACTCCAGATGCGCTGTGGTCATCACCAGCGCCATCAGGTTATCTTCATCATGTTCCAGCCCCCAGCGGGCGGCCAGAACAGATAAGGCGCCGTCTCCGGCGCCTGTTTCATCCACTAAGCAGATCTTCACGTAACAATCAGCCTTTGATCCCGTAATGCTCAAGCATCGCGTCCAGCTGCGGCTCGCGCCCACGGAAGCGTTTGAACAGCACCATTGGCTCTTCGGAACCACCGCGGGTCAGGATGTTGTCGAGGAACGACTGGCCGGTTTCGCGGTTGAAAATCCCCTCTTCTTCGAAACGAGAGAAGGCATCCGCCGCCAGCACGTCGGCCCACAGGTAGCTGTAGTACCCCGCCGCATAGCCGCCTGCGAAGATGTGGCTGAACGCGTGCGGGAAGCGGCCCCAGGTTGGCCCTGGAATAACCGCGACCTGCTTTTTAATCTCCGCCAGGGTTTCAAGGATTTTCGCCCCCTGTTCCGGGCTGAACTCGGCGTGCAGGCGGAAGTCGAACAGGCCGAACTCCAGCTGGCGCAGGATAAACATCGCCGCCTGGTAGTTCTTCGCCGCCAGCATTTTATCCAGCAGTTCTTTCGGCAGCGGTTCACCGGTCTCGTAGTGGCCGGAGATAAACGCCAGCGCGTCCGGCTCCCAGCACCAGTTTTCCATAAACTGGCTTGGCAGCTCGACCGCATCCCACGGTACACCGCTGATGCCTGCGACGCCTGCGGTTTCGATGCGGGTCAGCATATGGTGCAGACCGTGACCGAACTCGTGGAACAGGGTGATCACTTCATCGTGGGTAAAGAGCGCAGGTTTGCCGTTCACCGGACGGTTGAAGTTACAGGTCAGGTAGGCGACCGGCTTCTGCAGGGAACCGTCTGCTTTACGCATCTGGCCCACGCAGTCGTCCATCCACGCCCCGCCGCGCTTGTTCTCACGCGCGTAGAGATCGAGGTAGAAGCTGCCGCGCAGTTCGTTTTTCTCGTCATACAGCTCGAAGAAGCGCACGTCCGGATGCCAGACGTCGATATCGGTACGCTCTTTTGCAGTGATGCCATAGATGCGCTTCACCACTTCAAACAGGCCGTTAACGGCTTTGTTTTCCGGGAAGTACGGGCGCAGCTGCTCGTCGCTGATGCTGTAGAGGTGCTGCTTCTGTTTTTCGCTGTAGTAAGCAATGTCCCACGGCTGCAGCTCGTCCACGCCGAACTCCGCTTTCGCGAAGGCGCGCAGCTGGGCCAGCTCTTTTTCACCCTGCGGACGGGCGCGTTTCGCCAGATCGGTCAGGAAGTCGAGCACCTGCTGCGGGTTTTCCGCCATTTTGGTGGCGAGAGATTTGTCGGCGTAGTTTTCAAAGCCCAGCAGTTGGGCCAGCTCGTGGCGCAGGGCGAGGATTTCCGCCATGACCGGGCTGTTGTCCCACTTACCGGCATTCGGCCCCTGATCGGAAGCGCGGGTGCTGTAGGCGCGGTACATCTCTTCGCGAAGCGCCTGGTTGTCGCAGTAGGTCATCACCGGCAGATAGCTCGGGATATCCAGGGTTAGCAGGAAGCCGTCCTGCTCTTTCGCTTCGGCCTGCGCTTTTGCCGCCGCCAGCGCGCTTTCCGGCATACCGGAAAGCATAGCCTCGTCGGTGATCAGCTTCGTCCAGCCCATGGTGGCGTCGAGCACGTTGTTGCTGTACTGGTTGCCCAGCTCGGACAGGCGCGCGGCGATTTCACCGTAGCGGGTCTGCTTCTCTTTTGGCAGGCCAATCCCGGACAGCTCAAAATCACGCAGGGCGTTATCGACCGATTTTTTCTGCGCGGTATTCAGCTCGGCGTAGTGATCGCCGTCGCGCAGGTCGCGGTAGGCTTTGTAGAGCCCTTCGTGCTGGCCGACCCAGGTGCTGTACTCAGAGAGCAGCGGCAGGGTTTGCTCGTAGGCTTCACGCAGCTCCGGGCTGTTTTTTACCGAGTTCAGGTGGCTCACCGGGGAGAAGATGCGCCCCAGCACGTCGTCCACTTCGGCCAGCGGCTGACACAGATTTTCCCAGGTGTACGGCCCGCCCTGCGCGACCACGCTTTCTACCGCCGCGCGGCAGTTGTCCAGCGATTGTGTAACCGCTGGAACCACATGCTCGGGGAGGATTTTAGAAAACGGTGGCAACGAAAAAGGCGTCAGTAATGGATTGGTCATAAACGCTGTCCTGTTGAAAGAGGTGAATGAAGCGCGCATCCGGCGCTGTGCATATGCGATCTAGAATGGGGTTAAGTGTAGAGGATTTCAATGCCAGACGTGGCGGAAAAGAGCCCGGTGGCGCTGCGCTTACCGGGCCTGCGGGTAATCTGCGCCGTTCTGCTGTAAACTGTGGCAAATCGTCAATTCAGCGGAATATCATTACCCATGCTCAGTTATCGCCACAGCTTCCACGCAGGCAACCACGCCGACGTCCTTAAACACACCGTTCAGAGCCTGATCATCGAATCGCTCAAAGAGAAAGAAAAGCCGTTTCTCTATCTGGACACCCACGCGGGCGCGGGCCGTTATCAGCTGAGCGGCGAGCATGCCGAGCGTACCGGTGAATATCTGGAAGGGATCGCCCGCATCTGGCAGCAGGACGACCTGCCTGCCGAGCTGGAGCCGTACATCGGCGTGGTGAACCACTTCAACCGCAACGGCCAGCTGCGTTACTACCCGGGGTCCCCGCTGATTGCCCGCCAGCTGCTGCGCGAGCAGGACAGCATCCAGCTGACCGAGCTGCATCCGAGCGACTTCCCGCTGCTGCGTTCTGAATTCCAGAAAGACAGCCGCGCCCGCGTGGAAAAAGCCGACGGCTATCAGCAGCTGAAAGCCAAGCTGCCGCCGGTTTCCCGTCGTGGCCTGATACTGATCGACCCGCCGTACGAAATCAAAACCGACTATCAGGCGGTGGTGACGGGTATTCACGAAGGCTACAAACGCTTCGCCACCGGGACATACGCCCTGTGGTATCCGGTGGTGCTGCGCGCGCAAATCAAGCGCATGATCAAAGACCTGGAAGCCACCGGCATCCGCAAAATCCTGCAGATCGAGCTGGCCGTGCGTCCGGACAGCGACCAGCGCGGCATGACCGCCTCGGGCATGATCGTCATTAACCCGCCGTGGAAGCTCGAAGCGCAGATGAACAACGTGCTGCCGTGGCTGCACAAAACGCTGGTGCCAGCCGGTACGGGTCATACCTCCGTCAGTTGGATCGTGCCGGAGTAATCGCAGCCATCGGTGGAAACTATTGATTTCAGGTATACAATCGCGGCAATTCACGATTAAGGACAAAAGCTATGACTAAGCATTATGACTACATCGCCATCGGCGGTGGCAGCGGCGGCATCGCCTCCATCAACCGCGCGGCCATGTACGGCCAGAAGTGTGCGCTGATTGAAGCCAAAGCGCTGGGCGGCACCTGCGTGAACGTGGGTTGTGTACCGAAAAAGGTGATGTGGCATGCGGCGCAAATCCGTGAAGCTATCCATATGTATGGCCCGGACTACGGCTTTGACACCACCATCAACCACTTCGACTGGGACAAACTGATCGCCAGCCGTACCGCCTACATCGATCGTATTCACACCTCCTACGACAACGTGCTGGGCAAAAATAACGTCGACGTTATCCACGGTTTCGCTCGCTTCGTTGATGCGAAAACGATCGAAGTAAACGGTGAGACGATCACCGCCGATCACATCCTGATCGCCACCGGCGGCCGTCCGAGCCACCCGAACATCCCGGGCGTGGAATACGGCATCGACTCCGACGGTTTCTTCGAACTGCCTGCCCTGCCAAAACGCGTTGCCGTGGTGGGCGCGGGTTACATCGCGGTGGAGCTGGCTGGCGTGATTAACGGTCTGGGTGCCGAAGCGCACCTGTTCGTGCGTAAACACGCGCCGCTGCGCAGCTTCGATCCGCTGATCGTTGATACGCTGGTTGAAGTGATGAACACCGAAGGCCCAACCCTGCACACCAACGCCGTGCCAAAAGCGGTCGTGAAAAATGCAGACGGCAGCCTGACCCTGGAGCTGGAGGATGGCCGCAGCCAGACCGTCGATTGCCTGATCTGGGCGATTGGCCGTGAACCGGCGAACGATAATTTCAACCTGGGCGTGACCGGCGTGAAAACCGACGAAAAAGGCTATATCGTCGTCGATAAATTCCAGAACACCAGCGTACCGGGCATTTACGCGGTCGGCGACAATACCGGTGCGGTTGAGCTGACCCCGGTTGCCGTTGCGGCGGGCCGCCGTCTCTCCGAGCGCCTGTTCAATAACAAGCCGGACGAGCATCTGGACTACAGCAACATCCCGACCGTGGTCTTCAGCCACCCGCCAATCGGCACCGTCGGCTTAACCGAGCCGCAGGCGCGCGAGCAGTATGGCGACGACCAGGTGAAAGTGTATAAATCCGCGTTCACCGCGATGTATACCGCCGTTACCTCCCACCGCCAGCCGTGCCGCATGAAGCTGGTCTGCGTCGGCCCGGAAGAGAAGATTGTCGGTATTCACGGCATCGGCTTCGGCATGGATGAGATCCTGCAGGGCTTTGCGGTAGCGCTGAAGATGGGCGCGACCAAGAAAGACTTCGACAACACCGTGGCGATCCACCCAACGGCCGCCGAAGAGTTTGTCACCATGCGTTAATGCATAAGCCCCTCTCCGGAGGGGCTTTTTTTATTCACATTCATAAATCGTTGCAAAACGAATGCTCCGAAAAGAGTGATCTACCGCACATATCCCTCCACATCTACCGAAGCGAATGTCTACGCTTATAAGACGCCCGGATAAACCTGTCTTTTGAACACACAACCGGAGGTCCCTATCACCATGTTCAACCAGAAACTACAGGCTACCGAGAACATCGAATTCGAGATTGCAGAAGAGCTGCGCTACGAGACCGATCCCTGCGAGTTGAAACTGGATGAAATGATTGAGGCGGAGCCGGAACCCGAGATGATCGAGGGGCTACCCGCCTCCGATGCACTGACGCCCGCAGACCGCTATCTTGAACTGTTTGAGCACGTGCAGTCCTCGCGCCTGTTCACGGACAGCAAAACCTTTCCCGACTGCGCACCGAAGATGGATCCGCTGGATATCCTGATCCGCTACCGCAAGGTCAGACGCCACCGGGATTTCGACCTGCGCCAGTTTGTGGAAAACCACTTCTGGCTGCCGGAGACCTACAGTACGGAATATGTCTCCGACCCCGGTCTGTCCCTCAAAGAGCACATTGACAGCCTGTGGCCGGTGCTGACGCGCGAGCCGCAGGATCATATTCCCTGGTCTTCCCTGCTGGCGCTGCCCCAAGCCTATATCGTTCCCGGCGGACGATTCAGCGAGACCTACTACTGGGATTCCTATTTCTCCATGCTGGGGCTGGCGGAGAGCGGTCGTAACGATCTGCTGAAATGTATGGCGGATAACTTCGCCTGGCTGATTGAACGCTACGGGCATATTCCCAACGGCAACCGTACCTATTATCTCAGCCGCTCCCAGCCGCCGGTCTTTGCGCTGATGGTGGAGCTGTTTGAGGAGGACGGCGTGCGCGGTGCGAAACGCTATCTGGAACACCTCAAAATGGAGTACGCCTTCTGGATGGACGGCGCGGAGTCGCTCCTGCTTAACCAGGCCTACCGCAGCGCCGTGCGTATGCCGGACGGCTCGTTGCTCAACCGCTACTGGGATGACCGTGATACCCCGCGCGATGAATCGTGGATTGAGGACGTGGAAACTGCCCGCCATTCGGGCCGTCCGCCAAACGAGGTGTATCGCGACCTGCGCGCCGGGGCGGCGTCCGGCTGGGACTATTCCTCCCGCTGGCTGCGCGATCCGTCGCGGCTCGCCAGCATCCGCACGACGCAGTTTATCCCCATCGACCTGAACGCCTTCCTGTTCAAGCTGGAAAGCGCCATTGCCAACATCTCGGCGTCGAAAGGGGATAAAGAGACGGCCGACCTGTTCCGCCAGAAAGCCAGCGATCGCCGCGAGGCGGTGAACCGCTATCTGTGGGACGAGGAGAGCGGCTGTTACCGCGATTACGACTGGCGACGCGAAGAGCTGGCGCTGTTTTCTGCCGCCAGCATTGTGCCGCTGTATGTCGGCATGGCGACCCATGAGCAGGCCGAGCGCCTGTCTGATGCGGTCAAGGCGCGACTGCTGACGCCGGGCGGGATTCTGGCGACCGAGTACGAAACCGGCGAGCAGTGGGATAAACCCAACGGCTGGGCGCCGCTGCAGTGGATGGCGATCCAGGGGTTCAAGCAGTACGGCAACGACTCGCTGGGGGATGAAATCGCCTGGAGCTGGCTGCATACGGTGAACCATTTTTATCAGACGCATCATAAGCTGATTGAGAAGTACCACATCGCCAGCAGCACGCCGCGCGAAGGGGGCGGGGGTGAGTATCCGCTGCAGGATGGTTTCGGCTGGACGAACGGCGTGGTGCGGCGGCTGATTGGGTTGTATGGGGAGCCTTGAATAGGGTGCGGTCTGGTGCCCTCACCCCGGCCCTCTCCCACGGGGAGAGGGAGGAGAGATCAGCGAATCACCTCATAAATGGCGCTCTGAATAGACTGCCATTTTTTGGTGGTGGCATCCGGCTGTGACTTCGCACGGCGTGTGGCCATGTCGAGATCGTGCTGCTGGCGTTTCACCACCGCTGGCACGGTGCAGAAAGCTTTGAGGTACTCTTTACGTACCGAGGTCAGAGACTCGCCGTTCGACATCGCGTGGCTGAGCGTGTTGATGAAGCGCCGACACGGCTTCTCCTCCACCATGTTTTGCCGGTAGCGTAGCATCAGCTCCAGCACGTCGTCATAGCCTGCAGACATCGCCTCTTCGGTCCAGGACAGCTTCCAGTCCATACCGCCCTGCAAAAAGAGCTGGGTCACGCGGGTGTCGTTGCGGTTAATGGCCGAGCGGAAATTATTCTCGTCCCAGGTCACTCCCATGCGCGTGAGCGTTTCGCGCGAGGAAGGCGTCTCACGCATTTCCTGTGGCGGCGCCGCTTCAGCCGCGCTGACGGCCGCAGGCTGCGGTTTACTGCTGGTCACCAGCCAGAAGCCTCCCGCCACGATGGCAATCACCATAACGCCAACCGCCCCCCATAACGCACCGGAAATAAGCTGCTCGCGTTGTTCGGGGGTGCGCGGCGCGCGCTGGGTCGGCTTTTCAATGGTGTCACGGACTTCAAACAGATCCCCACCGGTGACCCGATCCATTTTCTGCGCCTTTTCCCAGAAGGTATGCAGTTCGCTGGCATCTACCGCCATGAATCCCGCCGGATTGACGCGCGTTCTCCCCTCTTCAAACGCGCGTTGAACGGGCCGCGCGATCTGCGCGTAGTAGTTATCCAGCAGCTGGATTTGCGCCGAGCTTAACGTTTTCTGGACGGTGATGTTGTTGCGAATTTGCCGAATGTCATCGAGGAAGGTTTGCAGCGTTTTACGCGGTTCAACCAGCAGCGTCAGCATGGACGGGTCGCTGAACAGCGAAGCGTAATAGCGGCTGAACTCTTTTTTATCCACCAGCATTTGCGCCAGTTCGCTGAACATCATGCCGCTCAGGACATCGTTGATTTCGCCCAACTTCAGCCAGCGCCGTACGCGATCGGCGTTAAACAAAGTCTTGAGATGGTTATTCAGCCTTACCTGATCGGGCCAGGCCTGCTGGATGAGCCCTTTTATCATGAGCTCTATCGCCCGCACCTGCTTATGCGCCTGCTGCTGCTGGAGTTCGCTGCCCGGAGCCAGCTCCGTGCTGTAGGTTAACAGCGGCTGCTGCAGGCGAAGGTGCTCCAGCGCGGTGACAAAGCGCATCGCCGCAATCAGCTGGTTTTCACTCACATCCTGTCCGCTTTCATACTGCGGCACGCGCTGCTGCAGCAGGCGCAGCTGGAGCGTAAATTCCGACATCTCGGCATCATTCAGGTTGAGTTTTTTCGCCACGGCTCCCCAGCCGCCCAGGGCTAATCGCGCGCTGTCCAGTTGTTCCAGAAACCAGCGTGGATCTTTGCCCTCAGAAGCATGTACATTCAGAAGAAGCAAAATTTCCACCGACGCATGGCGAATGACCGCCAGACAGTGTTCGAACTGTTCGCGAATATGATGTGATGTGCTGAGAGTCATTGTTTTCCTTAAGCGACAACGAAGACATCCGGATTGGCACGTAACGGCCTTTTTTCTTTTTATTTATACGCGGTTAACCATACCTGACTTTCTGTTGAAATAAAGTGACAACCCTAAAATCATTTAAAATGTTTCAGGAGAATCTGAATGCCGGTTTTAATTACCCCTCGCCTGAACTGCTCGCCTTTACAAGAAGAAGACTGGCCCTTTTTTCTGGCGCTACAGCAGCATCCCGACGTCATGCGCTTTGTGGCGGAAGACCGCCCCGTCGCGGCGATCCGCGAGGCGTTTGATTCGCGCCTGACGCCCTGGACGCCAGGGAGCGCGCACTGGCTGTGCCTCGCCGTGCGTGACGCCGCTTCCAGGGCTCCGTTGGGCGTCACCGGGTATATTCATCGGGAGGAGGATTGCGCTGAGGTCGGTTTTCTTTTCGCTCCCGAGGCGCAGGGGAAAGGTTACGGCTTTGAATCCCTGAAAGCGCTTTGCGATTACGCTTTTCATCAGGGCGGTATACGTCGACTTACCGCCACCGTCACCGCCGGGAATGTCGCCTCACGACGTCTGCTGGAAAAAGCCCGCTTTTGCCTGAAGGGCGAATTACGCGAGAGCTATTACCTTGCGGGACGTTGGCATAATGACTGGTTATTTGGTTTATTGCGGCAGGAATATCTGAATAACAATCCCTGATCAATAGCCATTTGGCGGATATTTCTCGTACCTCATTTCCTCTACAGTGTCGCCATTAAGAGGAAATGAATATGAAAGAGCATGCGCTGAAAATATCTTCTGCCGCCATCGCGTTAATAAAGAAACATCAGGGTCTTTCTCTGGAAAAATATCGTGACGAAAAAGGATTATGGGTTATCGGCTATGGCCACGTTATCCGCGATCAGGAGCATTTTCACGGCCCTGTCACACCTCTGGAGGCTGAGACTTTGTTGCGCGAAGATATCCGGTTGTGTGAAGCGCTGCTGCGGGAAAATATGACACGTCCATTAACCCAACAGCAGCATGATGCGCTGGTGATGATGATATTCAGTTTCGGAGAGATAACGTCGCTCCCAAACGCGCTTTTTCAGGCCGTCGCCCGGGTATAATACATGGCTGCCTGCGTTCTGTTTTTCACGTCCAGCCGCCGGAAAAGTGCCTCGAGGTGCGCTTTTACCGTGGCCGCACTGATGTTCAGATTGCGGCCAATCTCTTTATTCGACTCCCCCGCCGCCAGCAATTTCAAGACTTCGCGCTGGCGCTCGCTCAAGGATAATAATGCCTGAGGCGACGTCGGCTCTCTGACCCACTCTCCGGGAAAACAGACCATCCCTCTGGATACCGAATCCAGTACGGCGGAAAACCGTTCGGGATTGGCGTTTCGGGGAACAATGGCCATGACGTTTCGCTGCCGCAGCTGCTCAGCACATTTGGCCTCTTTTTTCGCCAAAATGAGAATCACACGTATTGCCGGAAAGCGATGCAGGATCGCTTCCAGCAAAGTGCTCCCTTCGTCCTGAATTAAATTCCCATCAATCATGACGATAGCCGACGGTGAAGCAGAAATCTGAGTCCATAAATCTTCTGCCTGACAGGTCCCAGTTATATTTATTTCCGGAATCAACCTCTGAAGACTGTGTATCGCTCCGTGAATAAAGAGTGACTGCCTGTCAAACATGATTACTCGCATCGTTTTTTCCCCTCTGAGAATAGCGAAGGGGGATTCTACAGAGGCATTATTTAAGAAAAAACTCAACGAATGGATACGTTACAAATCCCCGGGGTTCTTTATATCTGTCAGTATTTAGACACATTTATTTTAAGGATTTACTCAAGCGCATACCTCACAGGAACATACCGCCTGATACTTCAATACGTTGCGCATTCATCCAGCCCAGTTTGTCGCTGAGCAGTGCCGCAATGGCATCGCCGATATCGTCAGGCAGCCCCACCCGTCCCAGCGCCGTCTGGGACGCCAGCATCTGGTTGAGCTCCGCGTTGTCGCGCACGTGTCCGCCGCCAAAGTCGGTTTCTATCGCGCCAGGCGCAATGATATTGACGGAGATGCCGCGCGCGCCCAGCTCTTTCGCCTGATAACGCGTCAACACTTCCATTGCTCCTTTCATCGCCGCGTAAGTCGCCGATCCCGGCTGGGTAAAACGGGCCAGCCCGCTGGAGACGTTGAGGATCCGTCCGCCGTCGTTAAGCAGCGGCAGCAGGCGCTGCGTCAGGAAGAAAGGTCCTTTGAAATGAACGTTCAGCGCCTCGTCAAACTGGGCTTCCGTCGTGTCGGTATAAGGCGCATATAAACCCGTCCCGGCATTGTTCAATAAATAGTCAAACGTTTCACGCTGCCAGACGCTCTTAAGGGTTTCCTGAAGCTGTTGGGCAAAATGCTCAAAGCTCGTGATATCCCCGACGTTGAGCTGCAATGCCGCCGCGTTGACGCCTTTTTCCTGAATTTCATGCACAACGTCCAGCGCTTCCTGCTGGCTGCGGTTGTAGGTCAGCACAATTCCCGTGCCGTCTGCCGCCAGCTTTAAGGCAGCGTTTTTACCCAAACCACGGCTACCACCCGTCACTAATGCGATACGTTCAGTCATCATAAACCTCGTTTTGGCTGTTATGGAGATTGAGTAAGAGCTTATTAGGTGATAGAAAATCAATAAAGATGAGTTAAAACGCTTCACTGTTTCAGCACAAACAACAATGAGCTACATCTATGGATAAAATTCACGCAATGCAGCTGTTTGTTCGCGTCGCGGAACTGGAGAGTTTTTCCCGCGCGGCAGAAACATTAACGTTGCCGAAAGGCAGCGTGTCACGACAGATTCAGGCCCTCGAAAACCGGCTTGGCACCCAGCTATTGCACCGCACCACCCGCCGCGTCAGCCTGACGCAGGACGGTATGGTCTATTACGAACGGGCAAAAGATCTGCTGGCAAACCTCGATGAGCTGGACGGTATGTTTCTGCACGATCCCTCCAGCATCAGCGGACGGCTCCGCGTGGATATGCCCGTCGCCGTAGCTCGAAATTTAGTCATCCCCAAACTGCCTGCTTTTCTGCAGCATTATCCGGGCATCGAGCTGGAGCTCAGCAGCAGCGATCGTCTGGTGGATGTGATCCGCGAAGGGTTTGACTGCGTGGTACGCGTCGGCACGCTGAAAGATTCAGGGCTTATTGCCCGACCGTTGGGCAAGCTGTCGGTGATTAACTGCGCCAGCCCGGATTATCTGGCGCGTTTTGGCTACCCGGAAACGCTGGACGATTTAGGCTCCCACGCCGTCATTCACTACACCGCTACGCTGGGAACTCGCCCACAGGGCTTTGAGTTTTATAACGGCAGTACGACGCAGTGGATAAAAACGGGAGGGGTGTTAACTGTTAACAGCACCGAAACTTACCAGGCTGCCTGCCTCGCCGGGCTGGGCATCATTCAGGTTCCGCGGGTTGGGGTGCGAGATTTACTGCGCGCGAAGAAACTGATTGAAATTCTCCCGCAATACCGGGCCGAACCAATGCCTGTCTCCCTGATTTATCCCCACCGGCGCAACCTCTCCCGCCGGGTACATCTGTTCATGGAGTGGCTGACCGAACTCACAAAAGCTTACGTGGACTAGTCGCAAGCTATAATTCAGTAACATCCAGCCAAACGAAAAGGAAAAGACGCGTGACGCCGGAAAATAACCCGCAACGACCCACCCAACATTTAGAGTATGAACCCATCAAGAAGATGGAGACCGAGCCGGAAGAGACCAGGTCTACAGGTACCGCCAGCAAAGCGCTGGGGACCGTCACCGGTATTATCGCCAGAATTCAGCAGTTTCCCATGATTGCGCATCTGATACGTGCGACCGAACGCTTTAATGACCGCATGGGAAACCAGTTTGGTGCCGCTATCACCTATTTCTCCTTCCTGTCGATGATCCCGATCCTGATGGTGTCGTTTGCGGCGGCCGGTTTTGTGCTCGCGTCGCACCCGACGCTGCTGCAGGATATCTTTAATAAGATCCTGAATAACGTCAGTGACCCAACCCTTGCCAGCACGCTCAAAAGCACCATCAATACCGCCGTCCAGCAGCGCACCACCGTCGGTATCGTCGGTTTGCTGATTGCCCTTTACTCCGGCGTTAACTGGATGGGCAACCTGCGCGAGGCCATTCGCGCCCAGTCGCGCGATGTCTGGGAGCGTAAGCCGCAGGATCAGGAGAAAATTTGGGTGAAGTATCTCCGCGACTTTGTTTCGCTGATTGGCCTGCTCGTCGCGCTCATCGTGACGCTGTCCATTACCTCCGTGGCGGGCTCGGCGCAGCAGATGATCATCTCCGCGCTCTACCTTGATTACATCGAATGGCTGAAGCCCGCCTGGCGCAGCATTGGGCTGGCCATTTCCATCTTCGCCAACTACCTGCTGTTCTTCTGGATCTTCTGGCGCTTGCCGCGCCATCGCCCGCGCAAGAAGGCGCTGATCAGAGGGACACTGATCGCGGCAATAGGCTTTGAGGTGATTAAAATCGTGATGACCTACACCCTGCCCTCGCTGGTGAAATCCCCTTCCGGCGCGGCGTTCGGCTCGGTGCTGGGATTAATGGCATTCTTCTACTTCTTCGCACGGTTAACCCTGTTCTGCGCCGCGTGGATCGCCACTGCCGAGTACAAAGACGACCCGCGAATGCCGGGCAAAACGCACCGTTAACGCCTCTCCCGGGCTGAAATTTCAGCCCGATTCATCATTTCAGCATATAAATCCAGTCCGTAACTTTTATTTAACCGAAAACCAGTTTTATTGACTGATATTTAAAATCTGTGAAGCATTTCATAGACGTGTTTTGTCTGGCCTGAAAATTATCCGCTTTTTGTTGCTTTTATCACCAGGTCGCGGCTTTGTTACAGATTGAAATGTCGCTTTTGCTGTGCGTAATATGGCCTTTCGTTCGACAAAAATAAGAAAATATTATGCAAGCAACCGCCACCACACTCGACTCAGAAACCGAAAACGTTCCGGTAAATTCGCGAAATAAAGTTGTCGTCGCCTCGCTGATTGGCACCGCCATCGAGTTCTTCGACTTTTACATTTACGCCACCGCGGCGGTCATCGTCTTCCCGCACATTTTCTTCCCGCAGGGCGATCCGACGGCGGCCACGCTGCAGTCCCTGGCGACCTTTGCTATCGCGTTTGTTGCGCGTCCGATTGGCTCCGCGCTGTTTGGACACTTTGGCGATCGCATCGGACGTAAAGTGACGCTGGTGGCCTCGCTGCTGACGATGGGGATCTCCACCGTGGCCATCGGCCTGCTGCCGACGTATGAGACCATCGGCATTCTGGCGCCGGTCCTGCTGGCGCTGGCGCGTTTTGGTCAGGGTCTGGGCCTGGGTGGTGAATGGGGTGGCGCGGCGCTGCTGGCCACCGAGAACGCCCCGGCGCGCAAGCGCGCGCTGTATGGTTCTTTCCCGCAGCTTGGCGCACCGATTGGCTTCTTCTTCGCCAACGGGACGTTCCTGCTGCTCTCCTGGCTGCTGACGGATGAACAGTTCATGAGCTGGGGCTGGCGTATCCCGTTTGTCTTCTCAGCCGTGCTGGTGCTGATTGGCCTTTACGTGCGAGTTTCTCTGCATGAGACCCCTGTTTTCGCAAAAGTGGCCGCGGCGAACAAGCAGGTGAAGGTACCGCTGGGTACGCTGCTGACCAAACACGTCCGCGTGACCGTACTGGGCACGTTTATCATGCTGGCCACCTACACGCTGTTCTACATCATGACCGTTTACTCCATGACCTTCAGTACCGCCGCCGCGCCGGTTGGGCTGGGTCTGCCGCGTAACGAAGTGCTGTGGATGCTGATGATGGCGGTGATCGGGTTTGGCGTGATGGTTCCGATTGCGGGCCTGCTCGCGGATAAGTTCGGTCGTCGCGCAAGCATGATCACCATCACCACGCTGATCGTTCTGTTTGCTCTGTTCGTCTTCCCGCCGCTGCTGGGTTCAGGCAGCCCGGCGCTGGTGATGGCCTACCTGCTGATTGGCCTGAGCCTGATGGGGCTGACCTTCGGCCCGATGGGCGCGCTGCTGCCAGAGCTGTTCCCGACGGAAGTGCGTTATACCGGCGCGTCGTTCTCCTACAACGTCTCGTCTATTCTGGGCGCCTCCGTTGCGCCGTATATCGCCACCTGGCTGCAGGCAAACTACGGCCTGTTCTATGTGGGCGTTTATCTGGCGGCCATGGCGGCACTGACGCTGATTGCACTGCTGCTGACGCACGAGACGAAGCACCAGGCTCTGTAAGCTAATGCCGGGTGGCGGCTACGCCTTACCCGGCCTACGATTCAAATGCAGGCCGGGTAAGCGCAGCGCCACCCGGCAAAAACAGGCCGCTCCTTACTTCTTCATTTGCGACAAAATGGTCCGGCACTGATTCGCCTCGCCTTCTGACGGCGAAATCAACGCCAGCAGCGCTGCGGCGGGGGTAACCAGCGTCGCGAGGGCTGCGGCCACCGCGCCACGCGCAATCAGCGGTCCGGGCTTCACGCCCGCCTGCGGATTTTTGAAGGTTCCGCGCACGTACAGCGGCGAGCGCAGGGTGATGATACGGATCCCCTTACTTTCCGGATCGATGGTCAAATCCAGCTGTTCGGACGCCATGCTGGCGGTACCGGTCACGTTAATCACCGCATTTTCCGTGTCGAAGGCAAAAATCTGCGGACGCGCCACGCCGTTAACCAGATCCAGATTGGCCGCCGCGCAGTTCACCCGCACCTCATCATCACCGAAGATTTGCCCGATGATATAGTTCCCGACGTTCAGGCCCAGGATTTCCATCAGGTTGCGGCTCACCAGCCCGTCGTTCATCAGCAGCTTCAGGTTGCCATTACCGCTGCCCAGCAGCGCCGCCACGGAGTTCCCCACGCCGCGAATGTCGGCATCGCCGTTCATCTCGCCGAGGGTCTTCTGCATCAGCTCGACGTTCGGCATCAGCGCTTTCAGCTTAAGCCTGCGGGCCTGAATCTCCGCGCGCCCCTGCATCGGCTTTTTATCGCCTTCCAGGTGAATGTTGGAGGAAATCGTCCCGCCCGCCATGCCAAACTTCAGCGGCTGCAGGCGCAGGTCGGCATTTTTCAGGATGATATGCGTCGACAAATCGCTCAGCGGCAACGTGCTGCCATGCTCAATCTTACGCCCTTTGAAGCGCACATCCGCATCCATCACGTTCCACTTATCGGTTTCAAAGCGATCGTAAGGCAGCACTTTTCCCGCAGGCTGAATGTCCTTTTTCACCTCTTTTGACTTCGTACCTTTACCGGAATCCACGCCGATCAGCGGGCCGAGATCGGCCAGACGCAGCTGGCGGGACTCAACGTCCCCTTCCAGCTTCGGCCTCGGTTTTCCGGTGGTGTAGGTCAGCGAGCCGTGGATATCGCTGTCGCCGATGCGGCCGTTAAAATCACGGTAGTCAAAAACCGACGATTTTTCGCTGTCGATTTTGGCGACCAGATGCCCGTCCGTTTCGAACGGCGGGGTATCCGGCAGCAGCACGCCGGTCAGCTCATACAGCTCGCCCAGCGAATCACCGGCAAATTTAAGCTGAAGATCGACGCCGCCCATGTTCATCGGGTCGTTAACCGTTCCCACGAACGCCACGCGGGTGTTACCGGAGCGGAAGTCCGCCTGCACCGGGAACGGCGTGCCTTCGCTCCGGAGCGCCAGCATGCCGCCTATTTTCCCTTTGCCGCTGAGCGGCTGGTCGTTGTAGCGTCCTTTTGCCGTCAGGCCGAAGACATAGTCGCCCACGCTTGCCGTGTCACCTTTGGCTTTCGTCCCCGTGACCTCGCTAAACGGCAGCGGCTTGCCGAGCGGATCGACCAGGATCTCCACGTCGGCCTTGCTGACCTTATCGTCGATGGCGATCCGCCCGCGATCGAAGAGAATATTGTCGAGACGGAATGACCAGGAGGAAGGCTGAGCATTCGGATCCTTTTCGCCATCGCTGGCAAGGTTGAACGTCCAGTTGTTGTTTTTTTCAGAGAGGCGGATCAGGCGCGCATCGGGCTGCTGAAGTTTGATCCACGGCAGATAGACCGTTTTGGTCAGCAACGCGAGCGGGGCCAGCGTGGCTTCCACGCGCGGCAGGTGGATCATGGTGACGTCCGGGATATCCGGCGGGTTACCGAGAATGATGTCGTCGGCGTGGACGTGCGGCCAGGGGATCCAGCTTCGCCAGCCGGGCTCCTCTTTCTGACGCTCCCACACGACCCCTAAATCACCGCGTATGGCGAAGGGGCGGTTCAGTTCGGTTGAGACTTTCTGGTTGATGGTCGGCTTAAGACGGTTCCAGTCAAACGTCGCAATAATGATGGCGACGACCACGATCAACAACAAGAAAATCCCTGCTGTCCAGGAGATCACCCTGGTTGTTCTTGTCATTTTTGTCCCCTTTCCTGATGACCTGTCCTGTAAAACTATAGTCCAGACAAAGGGAAGCGGGCTTATCAGAGGGTTGTTATCACGCTATCGAGGCGATCCATGGGTACCGGTCGGGAGAGGAAATAGCCTTGCGCCGCCGCGGCAGGCGAGCTTTGCACATCACGCCACTCTTCCAGCGTTTCCACACCTTCAACAATCACGCCCTGGCAATAGCGGTTCATCAGCTGTAATAACAGCGTAAACAGGTTCCGCCCTTCCGGGGTCTGACGCAGCATAATGAACAGATCGCGGGCCACTTTAATGTAGTCATAACGCACTTCACTCAGGGCCGAAAAGTTTGCCATGCCGGTGCCAAAGTCATCCAGCCATAGCGGGCCGTATTCGCATATGGAGGCGAACGAGGAGTCCTGCGGCAGGCGGACATGCTCCACCAGCTCAAAGCGCACCCACGGCAGGGTGGCAATCAGCGCCTGCAATTTCGCGTTCTGACGCAGCGCCAGCAGAGTGGGGCCATCAACATTCACCGAGGCGAGGATATCGTGCTGTTCGAAAAAGGGCTGCTTCGTTGCCAGCATACGGAGCTGCTCTTCCAGCACGTCAAGACGCTGGCGAACGGCCACTTCGGCAAAATAGCGATCCGGTGCGATACGCTGGGAAGGGTTTGAGGGATGCGTCACGACGGTCAAAATTTCAATGGCCATCAGTCGACCGTCTGTTCGGTATATCGGCTGATAGGTATACGCACGCTCACATTGCAGCCAGTAGCGATGCTCCTGCAAGTTCTCAATACTTGCCTCAGGCGTGGTGCTCAGCCGCTGGATAACCTGCTCTGACTTCATTTCAGATGTCCTGTTGTTGGGATGGCCTTTCTGGACTCGTCACAGGATTATCGGCGCGATAATTGAGAACTTTATGTTCAATTCACCGGGAAAATGAAATTAAGATGACAGAAATGCGCAGGAACACGCGCTGGCTCAAATAAAATAATGGAACGTTGTTTTAATATAGTTGACCTGTTAATTCACTCAGCGCACACTGCTGATCATTCTTCTGTTCAGGTTCACGATTATGTCTAAAAAAATTGCCGTGATTGGCGAATGCATGATTGAGCTGTCACAAAAAGGCGCGGAAGTGAGCCGCGGATTTGGTGGCGATACGTTAAACACCTCCGTTTATATTGCCCGCCAGGTTGCGCCTGAGGCGCTCACCGTGAACTACGTTACCGCCCTGGGGACGGACAGCTTCAGCCAGCAGATGCTGGAGGCCTGGCAAAGTGAACATATTGATACCTCGCTGATCCAGCGTATGGAAAACCGCCTGCCGGGTTTGTATTACATTGAGACCGACGACACCGGCGAACGCAAGTTTTATTACTGGCGTAACGAAGCCGCGGCCAAATTCTGGCTGGAGAGCGAGGATGCCGCGGCCATCTGCGAAGCGCTGTCGACCTTCGACTATCTCTATCTGAGCGGGATCAGCCTGGCGATCCTGAGCCCCACCAGCCGTGAAAAGCTGCTCTCGCTGCTGCGCGAATGCCGTGCCAACGGCGGCAAGGTCATTTTCGATAACAACTACCGCCCGCGCCTGTGGGCCAGCCGTGAAGAGACGCAGCAGGTCTATCAGCAGATGCTGCAATCCACCGACATCGCCTTCCTGACGCTCGACGATGAAGACGCCCTCTGGGGGGAGAAACCGGTAGAGGACGTGATTGCACGCACGCAGGCGGCTGGCGTGAGCGAAGTGGTGATTAAGCGCGGTGCGGAGTCATGCCTGGTCGCGATTACGGGTGAAGCGGTGGTTGAGGTTCCGGCGGTGAAGCTTGCCAAAGAGAAAGTGATTGATACCACGGCGGCGGGTGATTCATTCAGCGCGGGCTATCTGGCAGTACGCCTGACGGGCGGAACGCCGGAAGCGGCGGCACAGCGTGGACATCTGACGGCCAGCACGGTGATTCAGTATCGCGGGGCGATTATTCCGCGTGAGGCGATGCCTGTTTAAGTAGGGTGCGGGCTGATGCCCGCACCCTAACCCTCTCCCACAGGGAGAGGGAATGTCTACGTCTTACTGCCCTTGCGGGATATCCGTCGCGTCCGGGTGTAAATCATCAGCCGTCGCGGCCTGCGTCGGCTGCGGCGCGGTCGCCATGATGGAATCCCAGGTCTTCTGAAGTTCCTTCATGTCATATTCCGGTTCGCCCTTCGGCTGAAGAAGGATCAACGCCATCTCCTGCGACAGCTGCTGACGGAGATCCTGGTTGAGCATTTCGACGGTCAGACCGTTCAGGAAATCCTGACGAAGCTTCTGGTACTGTTCCGGCGCAATATCCACCACCTGATTCTGCAGGGAACGAATACGCTGGCTGATCAGAATATCGGTATCGGCGCGCGCGTAGGTCGCAAATAGCTTCTGCAGCTCGAGTTTTTTCTGCGCCACAAGCGCGTTGAATTCCTCTTCGGAAAGCCCCTCTTTACGCACTTTTGCCAACTCTTTCGCGACGACACCCAGATTGGCATTCAGCTTATCGCCCGGTGATTCAACGTTAATGGCGCATTGCGCACGCTGGAACAGCACGCGGCAGTCAAAGCCAAGACCGATATTCTTCACGTTATTCTTACTGAGCGTCTGCTGAACGTGCCAGAACAGCGCTTCACGCGCCAGGTCGGCACGCCAGTAGCGCAACAGCGCCGCAGACTCACGAATGGGCTGCCAGGCGTTATCCCACATCACAGAGAGTCGGTCCTGACGCACGGTGTCCGTCATAATGCTGACAGGCTCTGCACGCAGCGGGGAAAGTGTCGGAACAGGGGCAGGCGATTCACGCTTGCCTTTCAGATCGCCAAACGCTTTGTTGATCTGCTCCACCACCGCGCGGCTGTCCACGTTACCCACCACGATCAGCGTCATCGCGTCCGGGGTGTACCACTTCTGGTAGAACGATTTCACCTGTTCGGCGTCCACCGGCTGTTTTAGCGGCTCGGCAGGGTCATGTCCCAGCAACGTCGAGCCTTTCAGGCGGTAACGCCACCAGCCCTCTTTGGTATCACCAGGCCAGGTCGCCACCATGTCGCTGTTGCTCAACGCATAGTTGACGGTGTCCGGCGTAATCGCCAGATTGCCGGAGGCATCGGAGAGATACGTCAGGGCTTCTTTAAGCAGATCGTTGCGGTTATTAGGCAGGCTCAGGTTAAACATGGTGTAGTCATACGAGACCACAGCCGGAGGAAGCGGGCGCTTCGGATCGATGGCCTGTTGCCAGAGCGAACGCACCTGAACCGCTTGCAGGCTGCCGCTCTGCGTGAGCGCCAGCCGGGGAATAAAGTGGCTGAAACCGGTTTGCTGGGTGCTTTCCGTAAGGGAACCGGTATTAACAGACAGACGGATTTCAATACGGTCACTGGGACGTTGCGGCGTGGCTAACACCTGCCACTGAAAACCGTTCGCTAGTGTCCCTTGTTGCCAGGCCGGGTCTGGCTGGAGCGCATCTGCCTGCACATAACTGGCTGCTGCCATCATCAGCAAACCGCCGGTTAAGAGTCGAATTTTTGTGCCCTGCATGTGAACCCCTGATCAACATTCCTGGTTAAAAAAGAGTGCCTCGCGACGCGCTTCACTCTTAAAGATGACGATGAAAACACGTCGATTAGACCGCGCGTTCGGCAAAACGTCACGGTCCGAAGTGAAATATACCCAAAAAAAATCTTGTCGAATTATGACAGGTATGAACAGTTATTATGCGCAGGAGCCCGCATCCCCACAAGGGAATACGGGCATTTGTGACAAGATTAAGAGGATAAGCCAGGATTTTTGCTGTCAGTTGAACGATTATTCAGAGTATCGTCGAGCTTTTTGTGATCCAGCTCTTTCACCCATTTCGCGACCACTACCGTTGCCACGCCGTTACCCACCAGGTTGGTTAACGCACGCGCCTCTGACATAAAGCGGTCAATACCGAGAATCAACGCCAGGCCCGCCACCGGCAGGTGCCCCACTGCAGAGATAGTGGCAGCCAGCACGATAAAGCCGCTGCCCGTTACGCCCGCCGCGCCTTTAGAGGAGAGCAGGAGCACCACCAGCAGGGTGATCTGATGGAAAATATCCATATGGCTGTTGGTGGCCTGTGCGATAAACACCGCCGCCATCGTCAGGTATATCGAGGTGCCGTCCAGGTTGAAGGAGTAGCCCGTCGGGATCACCAGCCCCACCACCGATTTACGACACCCGAGTTTCTCCATCTTATCGAGCATGCGCGGCAGCGCCGATTCTGACGAGGAGGTTCCCAGAACAATCAGCAGCTCTTCACGGATGTAACGGATAAATTTGAAGATGCTGAAACCGGTCGCGCGGGCGATGGAGCCCAGCACCACCACCACGAAAAGAATACAGGTGATATAGAAACAGATAATCAGCTGACCCAACTGGACCAGCGTACCGACGCCATACTTACCGATGGTGAAGGCCATCGCACCGAAGGCACCGATGGGCGCCAGGCGCATGATCATATTGATGATGCCGAAGATGACCTGCGAGAAGCTTTCGATCACGTTAAAGATCAGCTGGCCTTTGCTGCCCAGACGGTGCAGGGCGAAGCCAAACATCACGGCGAACAGCAGCACCTGGAGGATGTTTCCGCTGGCGAACGCGCCAATGACGCTGCCAGGAATGACGTCCAGCAGGAAGGCCACCACGCCCTGATCCTTCGCCTGTTCGGCATAGACCGCAACCGCTTTGGCATCCAGCGTCGAGGGATCGACGTTCATCCCCGCACCTGGCTGCACCACGTTAACGATGACCAGACCAATAATCAGCGCAAGGGTACTGACCACTTCAAAATAGAGAAGCGCCACTGCACCGGTACGGCCAACCGCCTTCATGCTTTCCATGCCAGCGATGCCCGTGACGACCGTACAGAAGATCACCGGAGCGATGACCATTTTAATGAGCTTAACGAACGCGTCGCCAAGCGGCTTCATTTGCGCGCCCAGTTCAGGGTAATAGTGACCCAGCAGAATACCGATGGCGATGGCTGTCAGGACCTGGAAATAAAGACTTTTGAAGAGTGAGGTTTTCATAGGGTGTCCTTGGGAAGAAAAACCACAGGCTTTGTAAGGTTATGATTAACCTGCGGCTTTAAAATAACACCCGCATAACAGGACAGAAATAAACTCAGTTCAAATTTGAAACACAAATGTTAAGAAATTTGAGCTGGCTCGCACAAGCCAGCAACAAAATTACACTTTTGCGTTATTGTCAGCACCAGAAAGGTATCGTTCTTCAAAGACATCCGAAGGCACTGCGGGGGCAAACAGGAAACCCTGCCCGCTCTCCACGCCCGCCTCTGCCAGCCAGGCGCGTTGCGCGTCGGTTTCAATTCCCTCGGCAATAAGGTGCAGGTTGAGGCTGCGCGCCATCTGGATAATCGCCTGCACCATGCTGCTGTCGTCCGGCAGACCGTCGACAAACGCTTTGTCAATTTTCAGCACATCCACCGGAAGCGTCTTCATGTGCTGAAGCTGGCGCAGCCCGGCGTAGCCCATGCCAAAATCGTCCAGGGCAATGCGAATGCCGGCATTACGCAGCGGCTTAAGAATCGCGACCGCCTCATTGGGGTCGTCAATGCGTCGACTCTCCGTCACTTCCAGGGTCAAGGTATCCGGTTTGATGCGGTAACGATGGATCAGCTCCAGCATCTCAGAAACCATGGTCGGGTGCATAAGCTGCATGGCAGACAAATTGACCGACAGCGGCAGCGTTATGCCGCGCTCCTGCCAGGCGGCAAGCTGACGACAGGACTCTTCGAGCACCCAGTAGCCGACGGTGACCATCAGGCCGCAGGACTCGATGCGCTCAATCAGCCCTTCCGGCAGCTCCCATGTGCCATCCGGCTGCTGCAGACGCAGCAGGGCCTCGGCGCTTTTTACCTCTCCCGTCCGCAGATCCACCTGCGGCTGCAGCCAGAGGGCAAACTGGCGGTTATCCAGCGCGGTCAGGATGTCGCTCTCTTCCGTCAGGCGCTGCTGCGCCTTTTCCATCTGCGCCGGGTCGAAGAACTGGATTTGGTTTTTCCCTTTGCGCCGGGCGGTAAAGGCCGCCGAGAAGGCGCGGCGATAAAGCTGTTCCGCGGTCAGGTCGCCATAAAACATGGCAATCCCGATACTGGCACTCGGGCGAAGCTGGATACCCTGAATCGGCAGCCGCTCATTAATGACAGTGAGTACTTGCTGACCTAACGTGATCGCATGCCAGGGTTCTTTTACGCCGTTGGCAATCACCACCAGGTCGTAACCGCTGACCTGGGTCAGCACCATGCGCGGGGCAAGGACAGATTTGATCTTTTCCACCAGGGTGAGCAGCAGCATCTCTCGCTGGCTCTCCTGAAGCACGCCAGCCGTGTCCTGCAGGGTTTCACAGGCAATGACCATCAGCGCGGTGGTTTGCTGGCGCTCAACGGTTTGCTCCAGCATCGCCATCAGGAACGCTTTATTGGGAAGCTCCGATACCGGAAAACGGGTGGCGCTACTGTTCATCTCATCCTGCTGACGCTGGATGCGCTGCTGGTTGAGGTTGTAGCTGCGCACCAGCATGCCGATCTCATCGTCATGATGCAGACGCGGCAGCTCAAGCTGGTGTCCCATCTGATCCTGCGGCGCAAGCGTGTTCAGCTCGCGGGCGATACGGCGCAGGGGATGGACAATCAGCCGGTTAATGCACCAGGTCAGCGCCACGCTGAGAATAAGCGTCATAAGTAAGCAAGTGGTCACTAACGTAACCACCCAACTCATGACGAATTTATACATGCGGTAGGAGTCTGCCTGTAACACCAGGTAGGCCAGAGGCTGTGGATTCGCAGGGCGCTCAAGCGAATAAACGGGAAGCGAAATTTGCACCGGCAGCTCAAACAGGCGCATCACCATCATCGGGACGGGACGCTCCGGGATAAAGCTCATCCGCAGCGCCTGAAACTGATTGGGTAGCACGACGTCCGCCCGGCTCACAACACCGGCCGGCTGAATACGTTTCAGAATGGTTTCCGCTTCGGGGATATCCCCTTTCAGGATGGAGGCAGACAGCGGGCCGCGTACCGAGCGGGCGATACTTTCTAATTGCGAAGCCGTGTTATAGCGATTCTGCTGTACGGAATGAAACAGCAAAATTACGCAGAAGAGCAGGACAAACAGCATGGTGACGGCAGAGACCATCGCCATCTGTTTGATTGTTAAGGAACGGCTGACACGCAAAATGACTCTCCACAAAACTCGAAGCGCAGGGCGCGCCAGGGTGTAAACCTGGCGCGCCTGAGTATACCCGATTGCTGCGCTGTTAAGAGAGACTTACAAATGGATTAAGGAAAATCCGATTACCAGTCCGCGTAAGGGATGAGCGGTTGCGGCGGTAAGTCCATATCGCCCTGCCAGCCTGCAGCAGAGTAGCGCACATAGATCAGCGCATGGCTTGGGGTATAGTCTTTCGCTTGCTGGATATCCACGCCCATGCCCACAAACCAGTTGGACGTGACCCGCCGCTCGATTATGGCCCGTGCGGTATAACCCGTACCGGAGGAGCTGCTGCCGGTTTCCATCGCACCCCGGTCGGTATAGCGGTCTGGCTCATCGGTCGGGATCAGATTCTGGATCGGGTAGCGCAGCTCGTCTTTGGTTTTGGAGTGAGACCAGGAGACCGAGCCCCCCAGCTCCCAGGACCAGTTTTCCGTGCGCTTACGCCAGGTCACCGGCAAGGCGAAGGAGACATACTCCTGCGGGCTGTAATAGCCGCCCTGACCCAGTGTATAACCGCTCAGGTCTTTGTCGTAGTGCCAGAGCATGTTGGAGACGCCGACCGTCAGGCGCTCATTGTTTTTATTAATGAGCTTGTAGTAGTAACCCGTCATCCAGCGGACGCGCCAGTTATCCTCCACATTTTTACCCGTCAGCGTTTCCGCGTTCAGGCTTGACCAGACGCCGTTCGCTTCCCCTTTGTCATAGCTGATGCTCACGCCGCCACCGGTCGCGCGTACGCCGCCCCAGGTGGTGCCGGTGTTGGTGTCTTTTTGCCCGCCGAAGGCCAGCAGAGAGCTGGAGATTGGCCGACGATGGGCATTAACGGTATAGCCGATGGGCCCCAGATCGCTGCTGTAGCTGATGCCGCCCACCACGTCGACGACGTCAAAGCCCATCGGCGTGGTGCCAATATCCATCGCCCAGGTTTTATTCTGCCAGCCGACAGCGACGCTTGCGCCATTGTCTGACTGATGGGTGTTACCGCTACACGGCGTTTCGTAGCAGGTTCCCCATTTAGGGTCGTAAGTCCCGATCCTGGTATCGAATGACCCGACGTCCATATTGACCAGATCGCTTCTGAAGAACATGCGCCCGTCAGAGAGCGGCGCATCCACCTGCAGCATGGTGGTATGCGCTTTCAGATCGGAATAGCCACCCGTGCCGCTGGAGCCCCAGTAATCGTGCTGCAGCGTGACGTTAACATCCTGCTGGCGGTACAACTCACCGGCATCACTGCGCACGCCGCGCTTCAGCCAGTCGTCTTTTTCATCGTTACGCGTCAGACGGGTGAAACTGTCGTTATCAGCCGGACGCGTCGTGGTGATACCCGTCGATACCATCGCATCTTTATAGGTTTCCAGCGCCTGCTGAGGCTGCCCGTTCTGCGCCTGGAAACGCGCGGCATCACGCAGCACCAGCGCGTTTTCCATGGATCCGGGCTGCGATTTAGCCTGCGGAATGATTTTACTGAAGGTTTGTTCTGCCGCGGCGGAATCACCCAGCCCCGCCTGCGCCATCGCGATGCGGCGCTGCATATTGAGCGACAGCGGCTGGCCGTTCTGCGCGGCGGGCAGCTTCGCCAGCTCCGCGCGCGCGGCATCTTTGTTACCCTGGGCGCTGTAAATCTCGGTCAGGCCGAGGATCGCGTCTTCGTTCTGCGGCTCACGCTGCAGGACGGCGTTGTACGTCGTTTTCGCGGAGTTCAGATCGCCACGCTGCTGTGCCCAGTCCGCCAGCGTCAGGTCGATGCGGGTGGAGGTTGGCTGCTGGCGAAGAAGATTCTCTGCCTCCTGCTCTTTACCGCTGTCCCGCAGGCGGTTGGCGGTTTCCAGCACCTGATTGCTTTGCAGGCGGTCGGCAAGTTCCTGAATATTGCTGTTCCACTGGCTGCGCGGCAGCGTGTCCAGATGCGCCAGCGCGGCACGGTCCTGATCGTTTCCGGAAAGATAGAGCCCGCTGGCATAGACCTGATCCGGGTCGGACGGTTTCTGGCGGGCAAGCTGACGCATCAGGGTGTCCGCCTGGCTGCGCTGACCCGCGCTGTAGAGATCGCGCGACAGACGATAGGTTATCCACACGTCGCCAGGAGAGAGCGCCAGACGACGACGCTGGATTTCTGCTGCCTGGGCGTATTTCCCTTGATTTTCCAGCTGTTCGGCCTGGGCGGAGAGCTGCTCGTTGGTCAGACTACGCTCGATATCATCAATGCTCCGACGCTGGCTGGCGGAAAGCGACTGGATAAACTGCGAGGCTTTCTCCGGGGACTGCGCGCGGTAAATATTGGCCAGGCCGCGAACCGCGTTGCTGTTGCCGCTGTCCATTCGCAGCGCCTGACGGTAATAACGCTCCGCCGCGTCGTTATCTTTACGCGCCGCGGCGGCGTCGCCCAGCCCCAGCACCGCGTAGCTGTCGGTATTGTCGATGTTACGCGCCTGCTGATAGTAACGCTCTGCCTGCGCCGGGTTATTCGCCTTCAGCGCCGCATCGCCCTGCTGGATCAGCAGCCAGTAGCGGTTAACCTTCAGAAGACTGTCCCATTTACCCCGGTTATCGCTCTGCGGATCGAGGGCAATCGCCTTTTCAAACTGCGCTACCGCGCGGGCACGGTCTCCCTTCTGGGAATACGCCTGCCCCAGGGCACCCACCGCTTCACTGTCGGCATGGTTGGCGCTGACGGCTTTTTGCAGCTCGGCCACCGCCTTACTGCCCTGCCCGGCATCCACCGCCGCGAGCCCTTCCGCTTTCGCGCGGAACGCCGGATCGGCGAGCTGTTTTTGCTGCGCTTCAAGCTGGGCACGCGCCGCAGCGACGCTATCCCCGCCGCTGAATACGCTCAGATATTTTTGCAGCGCGCTGACGCTGGCGCTGCTGGCAGGCTGGTCTTTGATTTGGTCATACCACATATCAGACGCCTGGCCGCGGCCATTGGTGGATTTGGCCATCTCCTGCAGTACCGCAAAGCCTTCATCACGTCGTCCGCTCTGGAACAGAAGCTGGGCCAGCGTTGTCTGCAGCTGCGTATTCCCGGGGCTGCTGCTGTTAATTTTTTTCAGCTGGTTAATGGCCGCACCGCGGCGAGCTGGATCTTTCGCCACGACGTTCCAGTATTCCGTCGCCACGTCGCCACCCGGCGGGTTGCCGTCAAACAGCTTGTCATAGGCGGCAATCGCTTCCTGCGTGTGCCCCGTAGTGGCGAGCAGTCGCGCCTGCTGGAGCTGCTGTCGGCCATCCGGAGTAGAAAGCAGCATGGTGTTGCGTGAGGACTGGTAAGCGCTCGAACCCGGGGCGATCCCTTTCAGACGATCCAGCTCTTTTTGCGCGCCGGCGTTATCGCCCTGACGCAGCAGGTAGCGAAAGCGCGCGGCAATGACGTCAGGGTTGTTGGGGTCAATCAGCTCAAGGCGATAGAGCGACTGACGAACCAAATCCTCTCGCTGTGTCGATTCGCCCAGCCTGACCTGCTCCAGCAGCTGTTTCTGCTGCGGAGAGTTGGCGGCCTGTGCCCACGGCATAAGCGCCAGGCCAAGCGATAAACTGAGTAGATTTACTGTGAACTTGCGCATTCCTGGCCCCAATCCGGTATTAATTCACCTTTTGCGGTGAAGCGAAAACGATGCTGATCCCATCCTTGCCCAAAAAGCGTCAGCACATAGCTGTAATAGGCATTGTTATCGGGAAAATGGTCTGCAACGCGCTGGCGCTGAACCGCCTGGGCATCACGTTGTTGTAAAAAAGGCAGCATAGCGGCAGAGAACCCGACCGGGCCGTCACCGGTACGTTTCCCCGTCGCCACATCCACTTTCTCCGGCGGCACACCCCGTTTCACGGTCTTTGCCGCCATCGGCTGGAAGCGCGTCAGGAGCCGGGCTTTCTGAGGGTCTTTATCACTCATCATGCCCACCCAGAGATACACGCGGATGGCGTCGTAGCCGCCCACCAGCGCTTTCTCCTGCTGTAACCGCCAGCCTTTATTTTTCTGATACTGCACCCAGTCCGGCGAAAAACCTTTCGGCGCACTCTCAAGCAGCAGGCGCAGGTTAGTTTCACGAAGCTGGGTCCACGGGGAACCAAAGCGCGTGAAATAAGCCGCTAGCTGCGGAGGAAGATAGCTGGGGTTAAAACGCCAGGCGTTCTCATCGGCAAAACCGACTTTACCAGGAAGCAGCATTGCGCCGAGCCCCGGGACGTTGACCACTTCCTCGCTGACGATGCGTTTCAGCAGCGCCTTACCCGTGCGGGTATAGTCCCGATCTTTCCACAGCCGACCCGCTTCGAGCAGTGACCAGGCGATCCAGACATCGGCATCAGAGGCGGAGTTGGTATCAATCACCGCCCAGGCGTCTTTATCTTTCTGACCCCATAGCCAGGCAGGCAGATGGGCGTTGAGATCGCCGCTGGCGAGATTATCGCGCGTCCACGTCAGCAGCAGGTCAAAGGCTTTGCGATCATTCGCTGCCAGGGCAAAGAACAGGGCGTAGCTTTGCCCTTCCGAGGTCGTAATTTTGCGCGTGTCACTGGGATCAATGACGCGCCCGCCTTCACTGATGTAGTCCTTTTTAAACTGCTCCCAGGCAGGCCAGGTACAGGCGGCGCGAAGAGGAAGCGCCGCCAGCATCACCGCTGCTAATACACACCAGCGAAAGGCTTTCATCACATCTTACTCATCCGGGTTCAGACGACGACGGCTAATGATTCGCAGCAGACGCCACAGCACCCATGCCAGCAAGACCACGCTGACCGCAGCCAGGATAGCGAGCAGAACCGGATGGTTAGCCAGCGCATACCACAGGCGTTCGAACCACGGCAGATGGCCCACGTAGTACACATCCCCCACGCGCAGGCTATTGACGCCGGACTCACGGATCACCGACACGGAACCAAACATCGCGGCACGTTTACCGCTGTCGTTCATGGCCGTATTGAGCAGTTCATACCCGCGCGGGCTGTCCGCGAGGAGAGCCACCACGCTGCGCTGTTCGTTGTAAGGCGACTGGAAGCCCACCACCGCGGCCATCGCCCCCTGAGACGTTACCGTCGTCTGCGCGCTGGCCTGACGATCGTTCACATCCGGCATAATGCTCGGGAACTCGGTCTGTCGCAGCGGCGTATTAACCCAGGACTGGGCCGCTTTCACCAGCAGATCGATACGTTTGTCATCCTTCAGCTTATCCGGGATGGTCCCGATCACCATGATGTCAGCATCTTTGTTCTGAATCTGGCTGCCATCGTCCGTCAACGTGACGTTAATGGCCGGTAATCCTGTTTGTCCTCCAACGGTCGCCATGGTGTCGAGCAGGGTCGTAACCTGACCTTCGTTTGGCGCTTTTGGCATTACCACAATGGACTCAGAGAGATCGGCCATACGGCTGAACGGGAAACCCGCGTTAGCAAAGGCGCGCAGGTCCGGCATCGCCAGGAAGTGATAGTACTTCGAGAAGTCGATGGTCGACTCATCGCCAATCACCACGTGGTTCTGCACCGGCTGGAAGGTGATGCAGTTTTCCGCCGAGCCGCCAGGCATCGGGTTCATGTACTGGAAATCAAAGCGCAGCTGGTTTATCGCCCCCAGCTTCAGTGCCGGAATAGAAACATCCGTTTTACCGTCCAGCAGCCCCTGCAGCACCGGCAGGCGAAGCATCAGGCGGTTCGTATCCTGCGTGCTTTGCAGGCTGAAGGATTGCAGGAACTGGTTGTTCAGGCTGATATCCATGCGCGAGCTGTCTTTGGTGGCTGGCGCGGTATAGCGGTAGTTCAGATTGATATCAATGCCGTTGGTGCGCAGCAGGTACAGATCCGGCGGCAGATTCAGCGACAGGCTAATCGGCGCTGGCTCAAGCCCCGTCGCCTGCAGCTGTTCTTCATAGGTTTTCAGCTCGCCAAAGGTGACCGCACGGTCGGTACGTACCCAGTTTGGCGCATCATAAGGTTTACGCGCCAGCAGCGGCTTGACCTCATCTATCACGACGCTGTTGCCGCGGAAAAGGACGTTGCCCTGGGCAATGGCTTTTGCTGCCTGAACCAGATCTTTATCATCACGACCAAAGACCACCAGCAGCTTCACGTACGGGTTTTCCGGGTGGCTTATCATCTCAACGGTCGGCGCGTTGACGTCCGGATGATCGCGCAGGAAGGCCGGACGTTTCGCATTGGTGGCAAACACAATGGCATTTCTGTCCGGCAGTTTGTCATACATCGCCGGGAAGCTCTGGCCGCGCCAGCCCGCGCGTGAACCAAACCAGGACGCCACAATGGTCGCCGCCAGCTGCTCGGTCACGTCCGGGGACGATGCGAACACCATCGGCAGCGTGAGCGGGCGGTTATCACGCGGATCGAAGAACGGAACCGGGAAGGCCGAGAGATCGTTTTTCAGCGCCAGCGACTGGTAGGTCATCTGCAGCGAGGAGTTACGCCCGACGTCCATCCACAGCGTGTTGCTGGCCGGGTTTTCGCAGACATCGCGGTAGTGGCCGACAAACTCCAGGCGAATACGGTTAAAGTCGGTGATAAACAGCGGGTTGATCGGCACCTGCGCCTGCGTTTTCTTGCCGAGCTGCTCTTTCGTGACCGGCAGAACGTCCATCAGCTCGTCATTCAGATAGACCTTCAGCTGAGACTGGGTCGGCAGCAGCGACGGCGACGGCGTGTATTCGAGATTCAGCACCGCATTAGAGACGACCTCGTCGCTGCGCATGCCAAATTCAATGCCGCCGTTAGGGTTGATGCCGCGCAGCACCATGCTGCCCGGAGGCGGCGCAATTTGCGCGAAGGTCAGCTTCACGTCACGCGACGGCGCATTGTCCGCAACGACGGGCGCATTCGCCCCCCGGACGCCCGGCATCACCTGCCCGATGACCTGACCGTCTGCCGGCAGGGTGTTCCCCTCCGTTGGCTGGTTCGGCATGATGTTTTCAGTTTGACCCGGTGCCGCGGTGACAACCGGATCGGTTGCTTGCGCGACGACAGGTACGGTTGGCGCAGGCGTTGCCGCTGCGTTACCCGGGGCTGCGTTAGCCATTGTTGCGGGGATCGCATTCATCCCCATTGCCACTGCACATAACCAGGAAAGTTTTGTTTTCATCGCGTTATCATCATTGTTGAGCCATAACCGGGTCCGCCTGCTTCGCCTCATCCCGCTCAGGACGACGAGGAATGAACGACACGACCCAGGAAACCTGCGAAGTAAGTGACCGGAAAATTAATTTCACCGACGACGGGGCAAATTCTGCAAGGTGACGATAGCCACGGAACCCCAGCTTCAGAATATCCAGCAGGCTTTCCAGAGGCTTATCCTCCGGGAAGCTGTCCTGCCAGAGAGCCCACGTATCCGCGCGGGCAAACGTACACTGCACAAAATCGATATGTTGCTTTTTGGTCAACGGCATCAGCTGCAGGCCGACTTCATTGCCCACCACGCGAACGACCTGTGTCGGGAAGACATACTCCTGCTGGCCGCGCTTAAGCAGCAGGTTAACTTTTTGCCCTTCCAGCACCTTCGCCTGGCCGTTGATTTTGATCCCCAGACCGCCGTCAGAGAAGTCGTGCACGGTACAGGAGAAGAGATGGCCATCTTCACGGGCGATCGCCGCTGGCATGCAGATTTCCACGCGATGCGCGCGACGAACCTGTTTGCTCTCCACCGACACCGCCACCGCGCCGCCGAGGATAATCAGGTTGTAGAAGACCCAGGCCATACTGACGAAGACGGTCAGGATTTCGTTTTCCGGGCCGTAGAAGTAGCGCCAGATACCCGCAATGACGCCCACGATATTCAGCAGCACCAGGAAGATATACGGCCGGGAGATCACCCAGTCGACGTACTCCTCCTCCACCAGCCCGCCCTTCGCGGTGACGTTGAATTTCCCTTTATGCGGGTTAATCAGCGCCACCATCGTCGGCGGCGCGATGTACCAGGCCAGCACCGTTTCGTAGATTTCACTCCAGAAGGAGTGGCGGTATTTACCCTGTATCTTCGAGTTCGTCAGGCTCGCGTGGATCATGTGCGGCAGAACAAACAGCGCAATCATCAGCGCGGGAGCGTAGATGATATAAGCGTGAAGAAGCAGGAACGCCAGCGGCGCGGTCAGGAAGATCAGCCGCGGAATGCCGGACAAGAAGTGGAACATGGCGTTGACGTAGCAAAGACGCTGCGCCAGCTCGAGTCCTTTCCCGATCAGTGGGTTATCAAGACGGAAGATCTGCACCATGCCGCGCGCCCAGCGAATACGCTGACCAATGTGCGCCGACAGTGACTCCGTTGCGAGGCCAGCAGCCTGCGGAATGCGCATATAGGCAGAGGTATAGCCACGACGGTGCAGGCGCAGAGAGGTGTGCGCATCTTCGGTGACCGTCTCGACGGCGATACCGCCAATTTCATCCAGCGGCTTACGGCGGATAACGGCGCATGAGCCGCAGAAGAAGGTGGCGTCCCACATGTCGTTTCCGTCCTGTACCAGGCCATAGAACAGCGTACCTTCGTTCGGGGTCTTACGGAAACGGCCAAGGTTACGTTCAAACGGGTCCGGCGAGAAGAAGTGGTGCGGCGTCTGCATCATCGCCAGCTCTTTCTCCTTCAGGAACCAGCCCATGGTCATCTGCAGGAACGAGCGCGTCGGCACGTGATCGCAGTCAAAAATCGAAACAAACTCCCCGGTGGCATACTTCAACGCGTTGTTGATGTTCCCCGCCTTAGCGTGTTCGTGCGTCGGACGGGCGATGTACTCGACGCCAACCTCCTCCGCGAACTGGCGGAACGCCGGACGGTTGCCGTCATCCAGGATCCAGACCTTGAGCTTGTCTTTCGGCCAGTCGATGCCCAGCGCGGCATAGATGGTGTTCTTCACCACGCTCAGGTCTTCGTTGTAGGTCGGCACGAAGAGATCGACGGTTGGCCACTGGGTCGTGTCCTTTGGCAACGGAACCGGCTGGCGGTTGAGCGGCCAGATCACCTGGAAATAGCCCAGCACCAGCACAATCCAGGCATAGGTTTCAGCAAACAGCAGCACCAGGCCGCACACCAGACTCACCGGGTCGTCCCAGTTCAGCGTCGAGGTATAACGCCACCAGATGTAGCGGCAGGAGACGGTCAGCGACAATACGATCAGCATCAGCGCCGAGAAGCGACCCGGAATTCGGCGCACCAGTAGCGCCACGCCCCACAGCAGGATCAGGAAAGTGAACTGCGCCAGAGGGTTGAAAGGCTGCGTAATACAGACCAGCGCCAGAATGAGCGAGAACACGACGATTACGCCGAGGATAAAACGCCGCAAGCCCGGGTGGAGATGCCCGAGCTCTTTATGGTTATCCAGATGGCTGGTCTTATCGCTTACGCTGTCGGGCAGTCTGTCCAGCCACTGATGATAGCGTTCACGTAACTGCTGCACGCGGGAGAAGCTCCGCCAGTGCGGCGTTTTTGTCTCCGCGCGGGATGAGGTCGCCACCAGCCAGATGGCCTGAATGAGATAGCGCGCCGGATCCAGTGGACGCGGTCGGTCAGGATTAATGTGCGGATATAGCTCGCTGTGCCGTGCACGTATGCGCTGCCAGCGCGGGTGTTCAAGCGGTATAAACATCCAGGCCAGAATCATCCAGAAACAGCCGAGCGCGGCGCTAAATGCCGACGCACCGTGACGGCGAAAATGCCGGTAATGTTCGCTCAAACGCGAACTGACCGGTGGGATGAGTAACCAGCTGGCGAGACGACTCATACAGCACTCCCTGCATGCTCCGCCCTGTTGGCGAAGTTCAGCAGACACCAGTTAGCCAGCGTCAGGATCTCTTCTGCCGCCAGTGAATCGCTGCGGTATTCACCGAGCGGTTGCTTAGACGCAAGGCATTCCGCCATTCCCTCATCACGATGGATGACAATCGGAAGCAGGCGGCGCTGGCTTTGCAGCCAGACCTGATAGAGATCGTCCTGGATCTGGCTGCCAATGCGCAAATCGTTAATCAGGATATGGCCATTTTGAGGCAGTCCCTGCTGGTGCAGGCGGATATGGCAGTTCGCATCGACGTTAACGATCGAGAGGACATGATCGCACTGGGCGATAAGCTGTCGTGTCAGCGTGCCGGCACCGTGCGGCAGATCCAGCAGGATCCACTTGTAGTGCCCCTTTTCCCTAAGGCTCTGCAGCGCCAGCGTGAATTGTGAAAACAGGCGCTGGTACGCGGCTTCATTCTCGCGTTCCGTGGTGGTCAGTTGACCAAACGGCAGCAGGTCAAGTAGGGAGGTATAGCGCATACCTGCATCCTGCCAGTCTTTATCGTCAAGCAGCGCGCGGGCCCAGCCCTCTTCGCGAGTAAAGTCGACGTTAAACGACATACGCAGCAAATTATCGGCGCAGGCGTCAATAACCAGCACCGATTCACCTAAAAGCTGTAATGACCACGCCAGCGCCGCGGTAACAGATGTGGTACCCACACCCCCACGGACACCCTGTAATCCGAGTATGGCCATCAATGGCTCCCTTATTGTTGATGGGCGAATTCAGCTAATAACGGCCAGCGTTTAATAGCCGCAGCCAACTGTTCCCGCTGGGAAATATCGGTGTAATCTATTTCAGGTAAAGAAAAGGCCTGCGTCAGCGCCAGAAAATCGTTTTGGAATGTGTAACCCAGGGTCGAGTCGACTGGGGTTCCGGGTTCGTTATTATCCATTCTTTTTCCATCCCTTTGCGTAAAATCGCCAGTTCAGAAGTAGCGAGGCATCCTGCCCTATGAAATTTCATTTACATGCTAAATCTGATGTTCTTTAATTTCAATGTTAGGTTTATTTCTACGCTTTCGCTAGTAAACTGAGATACAGATAAATTAGACGAAAAGAGGGACACCGTGGACTCCATATTTTCTATTGGCATCCAGTCATTATGGGACGAATTGAGCCACATGCCAGTCGGAGGAGTCTGGTGGATTAATACGGACCGTAATGAAGATGCTATCAGTCTGGTAAACCAGACAATTGCTGCCCAGGATAAGGATTCCCGCGTGGCTGTCATTAGCATGGGCGAAGATCCGAAGAAAATTATCACGCTGGAAAACGATCGCGGCCCTCAGACGGTACGATTATTTTCCATGACATCGGAAGCCGATAGTCTATACTTTTTGTCCCGCGACGTTCAGTGCACTATTGATCCGGATCACTATTTAGTGATTCTTAAATGTGCAAATAACGTCCTGCAAAATATCCCTGCTGAAAAACTGCTGCCCTGGCTGGAAAAAATCAATAAATGGGCAAAATTTCAAAATTGCACGCTACTGATAGTCAATCCCGGCAGTAATAATGACAAGCTGTTCTCACTTTTAATGGGTGAATATCGTTCTCTGTTCGGTCTGGCAAGCGTTCGTGACCAGGTGGGCAGCTATCTCTACGATATTGCATTCTGGTGTAATGAAAAAGGCGTGAGCGCCAGACAACAACTTACGCTGAAACATATCGAGGGTAAGTGGCACCTGGCACAGCAGGAAGAAACCGTGGTGCAACCGCGCAGTGATGAAAAACGTATCCTGAGCCATATCGCGGTTTTAGAGGGGGCACCGGCCCTGTCGGAAAACTGGTCGCTGTTTGAATCTAACGAAGACCTTTTCCACGAAGCCCGCACAACCCAGGCGGCGACCCTTATTTTCTCATTGATGCAGAATAACCAGATTGAGACGCTGGCAAGGCAAATCCACACCCTGCGCCGCCAGCGCGGAAGCGCGTTAAAAATCATCGTGCGCGAAAACAATACCAGCCTGCGCGCCACCGATGAGCGCCTGCTTCTTGGCTGCGGGGCAAATATGGTTATTCCGTGGAATGCGCCGCTGTCACGCTGCCTGACGCTGATCGAAAGCGTTCAGGGCCAGCAGTTTAGCCGCCATGTACCGGAAGACATTTCCACACTGCTCTCTATGACGCAGCCGATGAAGCTGCGTGGATATCAAAAATGGGATACCTTCTGCGACGCCGTCGGCAATATGATGAGCAATACGCTTCTTCCTGCTGACGGAAAAGGGGTTATGGTTGCCCTGCGTCCTGTACCGGGTATCCGCGTTGAACAGGCGCTCACCTTGTGTCGCCCCAACCGTACGGGAGATATCATGACCATTGGCGACAATCGCCTGGTGCTGTTTTTGTCCTTCTGCCGGGTCAACGATCTCGATACGGCGCTAAACCATATCTTCCCCCTGCCTACCGGGGATATTTTCTCGAACCGTATGATTTGGTTCGAAGATAATACGATCAGCGCGGAGCTGGTACAGATGCGTGCGCTCCAGCCTGAACAATGGGCTAAACCGCTCGCAATTAAGAGCGATGCGAAACCGATCCTCAATGCCAGACATGATGGCCATATCTGGCGCCGGGTTCCGGAGCCCCTTCGCTTATTAACGGACAACGCGGAGAACGCACCATCATGAATATCAGCGATATCATCCAACTGGTTATATTCTGTGCGCTGATCTTTTTCCCGCTTGGCTACTATGCACGCCATTCCATACGTCGTATCCGTGATACGGCCAGAGTGCTGTTTATAAAACCTCGCTATGTAAAACCAGCCGGAACACTGACACGGGCATCACACGTCAAGGCAGACCGAAAACATGACTAATTCTACCTATACCGCTTCGTCACCCTCGCCGCTCTGGCAATACTGGCGCGGCCTTTCCGGCTGGAACTTCTACTTTCTCGTGAAGTTTGGTCTGCTGTGGGCAGGCTATCTGAATTTCCATCCCCTTCTCAACCTGGTGTTTATGGCCTTCCTGCTGATGCCCCTGCCGAATATCAGGCTGCATCGCTTGCGTCACTGGATAGCCATCCCCGTCGGCTTTGCGCTGTTCTGGCATGATACCTGGTTACCGGGGCCGGACAGCATTATGAGCCAGGGGTCGCAGGTGGCAGGCTTTAGCGCCGGCTATGTCCTCGATCTGACCGAGCGGTTTATTAACTGGCAGATGATTGGCGCGGTATTTGTGCTGCTGGTTGCCTGGCTGTTCCTGTCACAGTGGATCCGCATCACGGTGTTTGTCGTCGCGATTATGATCTGGCTGAACGTGCTGACGCTGGCTGGTCCGGGCTTTTCGCTGTGGCCTGCTGGTCAACCGACCACCACGGTGACCACCACAGGGGGAAGCGCAGCAGCAACCGTTACCACGGCTGGCGATACGCCTGTAGTGGGCGATATCCCAACCCAGACCGCACCGCCGACCTCCACAAATCTGAACGCCTGGCTCTCCAGCTTCTACACTGCGGAAGACAAGCGACAGACCAAATTCCCGGATGCGCTGCCGGCGGATGCTCAGCCGTTTGAATTGCTGGTGATCAACATCTGCTCTCTCTCATGGGCCGACGTGGATGCAGCCGGTTTGATGTCCCATCCGCTGTGGTCGCATTTCGACATTCAGTTTAAAGATTTTAACTCTGCCACCTCGTACAGCGGCCCGGCAGCAATCCGCCTGCTGCGTGCAAGCTGCGGTCAGGCATCGCATAAGAATCTGTATCAGCCTGCCGGCAATCAGTGTTATCTGTTTGATAACCTCGCCAAACTGGGCTTTACGCAGCATCTGATGCTGGGACATAACGGCCAGTTCGGTAACTTCCTGAAAGAGGTGCGTGAACAGGGTGGTATGCAGGCACCGTTAATGGATCAAACCGGTCTTCCCGTTACTCTGCTGGGCTTCGACGGCTCGCCGGTTTATGACGATACCGCCGTGCTGCAGCGCTGGCTTCAGACCATCGAGAAAGACAGTAATCCGCGCAGTGCGACCTTCTTTAACACCCTGCCGCTCCACGACGGTAACCATTTCCCGGGCGTGAGCAAAACGGCAGATTATAAAGTGCGTGCGCAGAAGTTCTTCGACGAGCTAGACGCGTTCTTCACGGAGCTGGAAAAATCAGGCCGTAAAGTGATGGTGGTTGTGGTTCCTGAGCACGGCGGCGCGCTGAAAGGCGACAGAATGCAGGTGTCGGGTCTGCGTGATATCCCAAGCCCGTCCATCACCAACGTGCCTGCTGGCATTAAATTCTTTGGTATGAAAGCACCCCATCAGGGCGCACCGATTGAAATCACCCAGCCGACCAGCTATCTGGCGATCTCTGAACTGGTTGCCCGTGCCGTTGACGGGAAGCTGTTTGTGGAAGATAGCGTGAACTGGGATCAGCTCACCAGCAACCTGCCGCAAACGGCAGAAGTCTCTGAGAACGCCAACGCGGTCGTCATTCAGTATCAGAACAAACCGTACGTTCGCCTGAACGGCGGGGATTGGGTACCGTATCCGCAGTAACTGATTTACCCCTAACCCTCTCCCCATTAGGGAGAGGGGATAGTCAGTGTGTTGTTATTGCGCCGAAATCCACACCAGCATTTTCAGACTTGCCGAATAGTAGTCGTCTTTAGAGGTGATTTCGGGTTCTCCGGAAGACTGTCCCATCGTTAAATCGCGTACAGCCAACAGCCCGCCTTCCATCATGTAGGGCGCATATTCGTTGGTCATGACGTTAACCCAGGCGGGCGTTTGTTCCCGCGGGAACTGACCAAACCAGGTTTTCCACGGCGCCAGCAGCGGGCTTTGCTTATCAGACCAGGCAAGATACAGCGGAATACGAATCGCGTCATAGCTCATTCGCGGCGGCCAGCCTGTAGCGGGTGCCAGCTTGCCATCAGATGCCAGTGAAACCCAGTCAGCGGGCAGATTCGCTTTTCCCGAGCCCATTTTCCCCAGCAGACGTTTGCCATCCTTAATCAAATCGCGCCAGACAGGCAAATGACTGCGTCCGGCGAAGGCCTGCCAGGCCGGAAACACGAAGTAGGAAGGGTTAAGGATCGCTTCACCGTCAAGCTTAAATCCCTGGACGCCGGGCAGCATCACGCGGTAACCCGCATAGCGGATGACGCTATGGGCAACCAGCGCTTTTGTAATGGCATCCGATGCGGCGCCGTAGCGTTTGTCATGCCAGCGGGCATCGGCTTTAAGCAGCGCCCAGGCAATCAGCACATCGCCATCGGCGGCATTGTTTTTGTCCGCGACCGGGTTGGACTCTGCGGGGTTATAGCGCCAGTAAAACAGACCGTTCTCTTTGTTCTTCAGCTCACGGTTTGTCCATTGCCAGAGCTTATCGAACGTGGCCTTATCGTCGTTGGCCACTGCCATCAGCATGGCAAATCCCTGACCTTCCGTATGCGACACGCCGCCATTGCCGGTATCGACAATGCGGCCTTCCGGTTTGAAAAAGCGTGCCTTATAACTCTCCCAGGCCTGACCCGCCTGAGAGAGGGGTGAGAACAACACGCTCATCATGACGGCCAGCGTCGCGCAGACGGTTTTTCGCATCATTCACTCCATCCGGTTATTCGGCACTCCGCAGGGAAATCTCACCGCCCATCCAGGGTTTGATCACGCCATCCTGCTCCAGGAGCAGCGCGCCCTGAGCGTCAATACCGCGGGAAGTGCCGTAGATCTCTTTATCCCCAATCAGCAATTTCACCGGGCGGTTGATGAAGTTATCCAGTTTTTCCCAACGAGACAGGAACGGTGCCAGCCCTTCCTGCTCAAAAAGCGTGAGCGAGCTGCGCAGCTCTTTAATCATACGTACGGCAAGGGTGTTACGATCGATGACGATCCCCGCCTCCTGGAGGTTAGTCCAGGCCTGATTCACCACATCATTCTGGACATTGCGCATCACCATATTGAGGCCCGCGCCAATGACGATTTGCGCCGCATCGCCCGTTTTGCCCGTCAGTTCGACCAGAATGCCGGCAAGTTTACGATCGTTGAGGTACAGATCGTTAGGCCATTTAACACGCACTTGATCCGCCCCCAGATCGTGAAGCACCTCCGCCATAACGATACCGATGACCAGACTCAGGCCAATGGCAGCGGCCGGGCCCTGATCGAGTCGCCAGTACATAGACAGATAGAGGTTGGCACCAAAGGGGGAAAACCACTTGCGGCCACGACGACCGCGACCGGCCTGCTGATACTCAGCAACGCAGGCATCGCCGGATTTCAGCTCAGGCAGACGATCCAGCAGATACTGGTTCGTCGAATCAATAACAGGCAGCACCGCCACATTACCGTGTCCAATCTGGCTGCGGATCGTGTCTTCATTCAATAATTGTATCGGCTCCGGCAGGCTGTACCCTTTTCCGGGAACCGTAAATACATCAACCCCCCAGTCGCGAAGCGTCTGGATGTGCTTGTTAATGGCGGCGCGGCTCATGCCAAGCTGCTCACCCAGCTGCTCGCCGGAATGAAATTCACCATCCGCCAGGATACCAATCAGGGTTAACGGGACCGTATTGTCCTTCATGCGATAGTCTCCACGGCGTTGACTTCACCTGTGCGACCAATGAAGCGGACTTCTGGCTCCAGCCAGACGTTAAATTTTTCGCCCACACGCTGACGAACATAATGAGCCAGCTGTACCACATCGTCGCTGGTTGCATCGCGCTGGTTAATCAGCACCAGAGCCTGCTGTCGGTGAACGGCTGCCCCGCCGACTGAAGTGCCTTTTAGCTGGCATTGATCGATAAGCCATCCTGCTGCCAGCTTCACGCTGCCATCTGCCTGAGGGTAATGTGGCGCGGTTGGCCACTCCTCCAGAAAACGTCGGGCATTTTCGCCGCCGATCACCGGGTTTTTGAAGAAGCTTCCTGCATTTCCGTTTACTTTTGGATCGGGAAGCTTGGTCATCCGCATATGGCAAACCGAGTCAAAAACGTCGCGGGCGGTAACGGTAGCCGGATCGAGACGCGTTAAATCCCCGTAGGTCAATACGGGCTGCCAGTTCTTCGACAGACGCAGGCCCACGGCGACAATCACGTAGCGATCCTGATATTCATGCTTGAAGATACTGTCACGATAGCCAAAACGGCACTGTTCTGCCGTTAAACGCGTGGCCGTTCCGGTCGCCAGTTCGATGCAGTCGACATAGTCACAGACGTGCTTCAGTTCGATGCCGTAGGCGCCGATGTTTTGAATGGGTGACGAGCCGGCGCAGCCTGGAATAAGCGCAAGGTTTTCCAGACCCGGAATCTCTTTTTCGAGGGTAAATTGCACCAGGTGATGCCAGTTTTCTCCGGCACCCACGTGCAGATGCCAGCTATCGGCATGCTCTTCCACATCAATTCCCATGATGCGGTTAACGATCACCGTTCCCGCAAAATCGTCGAGAAACAGGACATTACTTCCTTCGCCCAGAATCAGTACAGGTTCGTTTTTTTCTGTTGCGCTTTGCCATGCATCCAGCAGCTGCTGTGCAGTATCGGCACGTACAATTTGATTAGCATTGCGTTGAATGCCAAAGGTATTCCAGGGCTTAAGGGAGTGGTTCATAGACGCTATCCTGATGCAAAAACGCAGATAGTTTACCGTATAAGCAGGGTGTTGGGGGATTAGTTTGTGCAGCGCATAAACGCAAAAAGGCCATCCTTCCGGATGGCCTCTTCACTTGTTTGATGCCTGGCAGTTCCCTACTCTCACATGGGGAGACCCCACACTACCATCGGCGCTACGGCGTTTCACTTCTGAGTTCGGCATGGGGTCAGGTGGGACCACCGCGCTAAAGCCGCCAGGCAAATTCTGTTAAATCTGTATCAAAGCTGAAAATCGTGTCTGTCTCTTCGCCAAAACATCTTCGGCGTTGTAAGGTTAAGCCTCACGGTTCATTAGTATCGGTTAGCTCAACGCATCGCTGCGCTTACACACCCGACCTATCAACGTCGTCGTCTTCAACGTTCCTTCAGGAGACTTAAAGTCTCAGGGAGAACTCATCTCGGGGCAAGTTTCGTGCTTAGATGCTTTCAGCACTTATCTTTTCCGCATTTAGCTACCGGGCAGTGCCATTGGCATGACAACCCGAACACCAGTGATGCGTCCACTCCGGTCCTCTCGTACTAGGAGCAGCCCCCCTCAATTCTCCAGCGCCCACGGCAGATAGGGACCGAACTGTCTCACGACGTTCTAAACCCAGCTCGCGTACCACTTTAAATGGCGAACAGCCATACCCTTGGGACCTACTTCAGCCCCAGGATGTGATGAGCCGACATCGAGGTGCCAAACACCGCCGTCGATATGAACTCTTGGGCGGTATCAGCCTGTTATCCCCGGAGTACCTTTTATCCGTTGAGCGATGGCCCTTCCATTCAGAACCACCGGATCACTATGACCTGCTTTCGCACCTGCTCGAGCCGTCACTCTCGCAGTCAAGCTAGCTTATGCCATTGCACTAACCTCCTGATGTCCGACCAGGATTAGCTAACCTTCGTGCTCCTCCGTTACTCTTTGGGAGGAGACCGCCCCAGTCAAACTACCCACCAGACACTGTCCGCAACCCGGATTACGGGTCTACGTTAGAACACCAGCCATTAAAGGGTGGTATTTCAAGGACGGCTCCATGCAGACTGGCGTCCACACTTCAAAGCCTCCCACCTATCCTACACATCAAGGACCAGTGTTCAGTGTCAAGCTATAGTAAAGGTTCACGGGGTCTTTCCGTCTTGCCGCGGGTACACTGCATCTTCACAGCGAGTTCAATTTCACTGAGTCTCGGGTGGAGACAGCCTGGCCATCATTACGCCATTCGTGCAGGTCGGAACTTACCCGACAAGGAATTTCGCTACCTTAGGACCGTTATAGTTACGGCCGCCGTTTACCGGGGCTTCGATCAAGAGCTTCGCGTTGCCGCTAACCCCATCAATTAACCTTCCGGCACCGGGCAGGCGTCACACCGTATACGTCCACTTTCGTGTTTGCACAGTGCTGTGTTTTTAATAAACAGTTGCAGCCAGCTGGTATCTTCGACTGATTTCAGCTCCACCCGCAGGGGCTTCACCTACATATCAGCGTGCCTTCTCCCGAAGTTACGGCACCATTTTGCCTAGTTCCTTCACCCGAGTTCTCTCAAGCGCCTTGGTATTCTCTACCTGACCACCTGTGTCGGTTTGGGGTACGATTTGATGTTACCTGATGCTTAGAGGCTTTTCCTGGAAGCAGGGCATTTGTTACTTCAGCACCGTAGTGCCTCGTCATCACACCTCAGCGTTAAAAGGTACCGGATTTACCTGGAACCTCCGCCTACATGCTTAAACCGGGACAACCGTCGCCCGGCTAACATAGCCTTCTCCGTCCCCCCTTCGCAGTAACACCAAGTACAGGAATATTAACCTGTTTCCCATCGACTACGCCTTTCGGCCTCGCCTTAGGGGTCGACTCACCCTGCCCCGATTAACGTTGGACAGGAACCCTTGGTCTTCCGGCGAGCGGGCTTTTCACCCGCTTTATCGTTACTTATGTCAGCATTCGCACTTCTGATACCTCCAGCAACCCTCACAGGCCACCTTCAACGGCTTACAGAACGCTCCCCTACCCAACAACGCATAAGCGTCGCTGCCGCAGCTTCGGTGCATGGTTTAGCCCCGTTACATCTTCCGCGCAGGCCGACTCGACCAGTGAGCTATTACGCTTTCTTTAAATGATGGCTGCTTCTAAGCCAACATCCTGGCTGTCTGTGCCTTCCCACATCGTTTCCCACTTAACCATGACTTTGGGACCTTAGCTGGCGGTCTGGGTTGTTTCCCTCTTCACGACGGACGTTAGCACCCGCCGTGTGTCTCCCGTGATAACATTCTTCGGTATTCGTAGTTTGCATCGGGTTGGTAAGCCGGGATGGCCCCCTAGCCGAAACAGTGCTCTACCCCCGAAGATGAGTTCACGAGGCGCTACCTAAATAGCTTTCGGGGAGAACCAGCTATCTCCCGGTTTGATTGGCCTTTCACCCCCAGCCACAAGTCATCCGCTAATTTTTCAACATTAGTCGGTTCGGTCCTCCAGTTAGTGTTACCCAACCTTCAACCTGCCCATGGCTAGATCACCGGGTTTCGGGTCTATACCCTGCAACTTAACGCCCAGTTAAGACTCGGTTTCCCTTCGGCTCCCCTATACGGTTAACCTTGCTACAGAATATAAGTCGCTGACCCATTATACAAAAGGTACGCAGTCACACCACGAAGGTGCTCCCACTGCTTGTACGTACACGGTTTCAGGTTCTTTTTCACTCCCCTCGCCGGGGTTCTTTTCGCCTTTCCCTCACGGTACTGGTTCACTATCGGTCAGTCAGGAGTATTTAGCCTTGGAGGATGGTCCCCCCATATTCAGACAGGATACCACGTGTCCCGCCCTACTCTTCGAGTTCACAACCTGTGTGCTTTCGTGTACGGGACTGTCACCCTGTACCGTGCGACTTTCCAGACGCTTCCACTAACACACAAGCTGATTCAGACTCTGGGCTGCTCCCCGTTCGCTCGCCGCTACTGGGGGAATCTCGGTTGATTTCTTTTCCTCGGGGTACTTAGATGTTTCAGTTCCCCCGGTTCGCCTCGTTAACCTATGTATTCAGTTAACGATAGTGTGTCGGAACACACTGGGTTTCCCCATTCGGACATCGCCGGGTCAAAGGTTCATATCACCTCGCCGGCGCTTTTCGCAGATTAGCACGTCCTTCATCGCCTCTGACTGCCAGGGCATCCACCGTGTACGCTTAGTCGCTTAACCTCACAACCCGAAGATGTTTCACTTCTGATTGCGAAAATTTGAGAGACTCGAACACACCATTAAGATGTGTCGTTTCAATTTTCAGCTTGATCCAGATTTTTAAAGAGCAAAACTTCGCAGTGCACCTTTTCAGGTTCACTCTGAAGTTTTCTTGGGTTCGCAGTAAAGATGGTGGAGCTATGCGGGATCGAACCGCAGACCTCCTGCGTGCAAAGCAGGCGCTCTCCCAGCTGAGCTATAGCCCCATCGTTTTGCAATCTCTGTACCGCTCATCCTTTAAAAGGAGTTTGGTAGGCCTGAGTGGACTTGAACCACCGACCTCACCCTTATCAGGGGTGCGCTCTAACCACCTGAGCTACAAGCCTGCAGAGATTTTTACTGCTGTTTTTCATCAGACAATCTGTGTGAGCACTACAAAGGCAGGTTCTTTAAGGTAAGGAGGTGATCCAACCGCAGGTTCCCCTACGGTTACCTTGTTACGACTTCACCCCAGTCATGAATCACAAAGTGGTAAGCGCCCTCCCGAAGGTTAAGCTACCTACTTCTTTTGCAACCCACTCCCATGGTGTGACGGGCGGTGTGTACAAGGCCCGGGAACGTATTCACCGTAGCATTCTGATCTACGATTACTAGCGATTCCGACTTCATGGAGTCGAGTTGCAGACTCCAATCCGGACTACGACGCACTTTATGAGGTCCGCTTGCTCTCGCGAGGTCGCTTCTCTTTGTATGCGCCATTGTAGCACGTGTGTAGCCCTACTCGTAAGGGCCATGATGACTTGACGTCATCCCCACCTTCCTCCAGTTTATCACTGGCAGTCTCCTTTGAGTTCCCGGCCGGACCGCTGGCAACAAAGGATAAGGGTTGCGCTCGTTGCGGGACTTAACCCAACATTTCACAACACGAGCTGACGACAGCCATGCAGCACCTGTCTCAGAGTTCCCGAAGGCACCAATCCATCTCTGGAAAGTTCTCTGGATGTCAAGAGTAGGTAAGGTTCTTCGCGTTGCATCGAATTAAACCACATGCTCCACCGCTTGTGCGGGCCCCCGTCAATTCATTTGAGTTTTAACCTTGCGGCCGTACTCCCCAGGCGGTCGACTTAACGCGTTAGCTCCGGAAGCCACGCCTCATGGGCACAACCTCCAAGTCGACATCGTTTACGGCGTGGACTACCAGGGTATCTAATCCTGTTTGCTCCCCACGCTTTCGCACCTGAGCGTCAGTCTTTGTCCAGGGGGCCGCCTTCGCCACCGGTATTCCTCCAGATCTCTACGCATTTCACCGCTACACCTGGAATTCTACCCCCCTCTACAAGACTCTAGCCTGCCAGTTTCGAATGCAGTTCCCAGGTTGAGCCCGGGGATTTCACATCCGACTTGACAGACCGCCTGCGTGCGCTTTACGCCCAGTAATTCCGATTAACGCTTGCACCCTCCGTATTACCGCGGCTGCTGGCACGGAGTTAGCCGGTGCTTCTTCTGCGGGTAACGTCAATCGCTGAGGTTATTAACCTCAGCGCCTTCCTCCCCGCTGAAAGTACTTTACAACCCGAAGGCCTTCTTCATACACGCGGCATGGCTGCATCAGGCTTGCGCCCATTGTGCAATATTCCCCACTGCTGCCTCCCGTAGGAGTCTGGACCGTGTCTCAGTTCCAGTGTGGCTGGTCATCCTCTCAGACCAGCTAGGGATCGTCGCCTAGGTGAGCCGTTACCCCACCTACTAGCTAATCCCATCTGGGCACATCTGATGGCAAGAGGCCCGAAGGTCCCCCTCTTTGGTCTTGCGACATTATGCGGTATTAGCTACCGTTTCCAGTAGTTATCCCCCTCCATCAGGCAGTTTCCCAGACATTACTCACCCGTCCGCCGCTCGCCGGCAAAGTAGCAAGCTACTTTCCGCTGCCGCTCGACTTGCATGTGTTAGGCCTGCCGCCAGCGTTCAATCTGAGCCATGATCAAACTCTTCAATTTAAGTTTGATGCTCGTGAATTAAACTTCGTAATGAATTACGTATGTTCACTCAGAGACTTGGTATTCATTTTTCGTCCGAGGACGTTAAGAATCCATGTCACTTTGAGTGCCCACACAGATTGTCTGATAAATTGTTAAAGAGCAGTGCCGCTTCGTTTTCGCTGCGGCGCGGGGTGTGCATATTACGCTTTCCCGCTTCAGAGTCAAGCGTTTATTTTCGCTATTCTCTGCTGACCCGGCGGCGTGTGTGCCGTTGTTCCGTGTCAGTGGAGGCGCATTATAGGGAGTTATTCTGAAGTGACAAGCACAAAATACAAAAAACTTTTCGTTCGCTCACTTTTCAAACTTAACGCTTATTTAAGTCGCGAATCGCCCGTTAAATGTGCGATTTCCCGCGCAAAACTGGCTACCTGCGACCAGTCGGTATAAACCACTTCTTTACGCGTATCGGTTTCTCCCCCCGTCATCTTCATAATTAGACGGATCATAAAGCGGTCATACCAGCGGTAGCGAGGGTAGCGCAGCGCGCCGGCAAAAACGGCGCACAGGTCTGGCTGCCACGGCGAGCTGAGTAAAAACTTGCGTGTGTAGCTGTTGGTCTGTGGCGTGCGCTTCTCCGCTTTACGCGCAACCAGATTGACCGAGTAAAACGCGCCTGGCATTTTGTTGAGTATTGCCGTGTGCTTTTTCACAAAGCGATCCAGCGCCGGATGGAAATGCCCGTAACGAATAGATGCACCAATCACCACGCGATCGTAATCCTGCCAGGCAATCTGTTCCGCACGGTTCAGGTTCACCACATCCGAGTAAATACCCAACTCTTTTAATTCCGATGCAAGATATGCGGCAATCTCACGCGTTTGTCCGTCTCGCGTAGAGAAAAGAATCAATGTTTTCATCAACGGCTCCTTACTCGCGCCAGAATGTAGGGGTGAACAGCACCAGCAGCGTAAAGACCTCAAGACGACCAAACAGCATATTGGCGATGAGGATCCATTTCGCGACCGGGTTCATACTGGCAAAGTTATCCGCCACCACGCCCAGGCCAGGCCCGAGGTTATTCAATGTTGCGACGACGGACGCAAAGGCGGAGAAATCATCCACTCCCGTCGCGATAATCGCCAGCATACTGACGATAAAGACCAGCGCATACGCCGAGAAGAATCCCCACACCGCTTCGAGGATACGTTCCGGCAGCGCGCGGTTCCCCAGCTTGATGCTGTAGACCGCATTGGGGTGGACGAGACGCTTCAGCTCACGGTTGCCCTGCTTGAACAGCAGCAGAATACGGATCACCTTCAGACCACCGCCCGTCGACCCCGCACAGCCGCCGATAAACGCGGAACAGAGCAGAAGCACCGGCAGGAACAGCGGCCAACGGGCGATGCTGTCCGTGGTAAACCCGGCGGTCGTCGCCATCGACACCACCTGGAAGAAGGCCTGGTTTAGCGTGGTCAACGCGGAGTTATAGACATCATGGAACCACAGCACCAGCGTACAGATGATCACCAGCGTCAGCTGGACCCCAATGAACATGCGGAACTCAGGGTCACGCCAGTACACCTTCAGGCTGCGCCCGCTCAGTAAAGAGAAGTGCAGGCCGTAGTTACAGCCGGAGATCAGCAGGAAAATGGCAATGATAGTGTTAATCGTTGGGCTGTCGAAATAGCCCACGCTGGCATCGTGGGTGGAGAACCCGCCGATGGCAATCGTCGCAAAACTGTGTCCGATAGCATCAAACGCAGGCATCCCGGCAAACCATAGCGCCAGCGCGCAGGCTACCGTCAGCAAGACATAAATCAGCCACAGGGTTTTCGCCGTCTCGGCAATACGCGGCCGCATCTTGTTATCTTTCAGCGGTCCTGGCATTTCGGCGCGATAGAGCTGCATCCCCCCGACGCCCAGAATCGGCAGGATGGCCACCGCCAGGACGATGATCCCCATACCGCCGAACCACTGCAGCATCTGGCGATAAAAGAGAATCGCGTGCGGCAGCGAATCCAGCCCCACCAGCGTCGTGGCCCCGGTCGTCGTTAAGCCGGAGAAGGATTCAAAGAAGGCATCCGTGATGCTCAGGTTAGGCTGTTCAGAGAAGATAAAGGGCAGCGAACCGACGCTCCCCAACACCGTCCAGAACAGGACCACAATCAGAAAGCCTTCGCGAGATTTCAGCTCACCTTTCTGACGACGGTTCGGCCACCACAGCAGGGAGCCGATCGCCAGCGCGACAAAGAAGGTCTGGGTAAATGCCCGCCCCGCCCCGTCCCGGTAGATAAGCGCCACCAGTCCAGGGATAATCATCGTCCCGGAAAAGAGTATGACCAGCAGTCCAACGATTCGGGTTATGGCACGAAAATGCATCTCTGCCGCTTCCTTTGGTATTCAAAAGTGAGGTGGGGATTATTCTTCAATCGGCAGCAATTGCAACGAACCACGACTAAAATCAGCCAGTTTTGCTGAAAAAGCAGCCAGTTCCGCCTGAGGAAGCGCCACGCGTAATTGCACCATCGCCTGATATTCACTGTGTGCGATGACACCGTTAAACTGCCTCAGCAGCGCTTCAATACCCGAGAGCTGGGCGTAATCGCATAACAAAGTATATTCGGTGAGAGGCGTTTTGCGGGTGGTCTTCAGGATATTCAGTGCCTGCTGAACGCCGCCGCCATACGCTTTTACCAGCCCACCCGTACCTAACAGGATGCCGCCGTAGTAGCGCACCACCACGGCGGTAATTTCACCCACGCTGCTACCCATCAGCTGCGAGAGCATGGGTTTACCGGCCGTGCCCGCCGGTTCACCGTCATCGGAAAACCCCAGCTGCTGCGAATCGTCCGGCGGCCCTGCTACCCACGCCACGCAGTGGTGACGGGCGTCAGGATGCTCAGCCCGGACGGACTCGACAAACGCTTTTGCCGCCTCTACGCCGTCGGTATGCGCCAGCAGGGTAATAAAGCGGCTTTTCTTGATTTCCTCAACAAAGGTGACCGGTTCAGCCGGTATCAGCCAGCTTTCCATCAGGCCAGCTTCAGGTCTCGCGTCATATTCTCGATACCGTTTTCGTGAATCACCACGTTATCTTCGATACGAATGCCGCCAAACGGCTTCAGCGCGTCAATTTTTGCCCAGTTGAAGTGCTTGCTGAACTGGCCTTCACGCCACGGCGCCAGCAGGGATTCGATAAAGTAGATCCCCGGTTCAATCGTCAACACCATGCGCGGCTCCAGAATACGGGTGCAGCGCAGGTAAGGATATTTAGACGGTGCCGCCAGGTGCGTACCGGTATCATCCTGCATAAAGCCCGCAACGTCGTGCACCTGCAGGCCCAGCGGGTGGCCGATACCGTGCGGCATAAATGGCCCGGTCAGATCGTTCTCGACCATCGCCTCTTCGCTCATGTCTTTCACAATCTGATGCTTACGCAGCAGTTTAGCAATGCGCTGATGGAACTGGATGTGGTAGTCCACATAGCTGGTTCCCGCCTTCATGGTGCCAATCAGCGCCAGCTGTTCATCGTTCACGTCTTTGATCAGCTGTGCAAAATCGGTATCCGCATTTGCCGCCCAGGTACGGGTCAGATCGGCCGCGTAGCCGTTGTACTCTGCCCCTGCGTCCAGCAGGAAGCTGCGCATTTCTGAAGGAACATGGTGATCCAGTTTGGTGTAGTGCAGGACGGACGCGTGCTCGTTGAGCGCGACAATGTTGCTGTACGGCACGTCGGTATCGCGATGACCGGTGGCGGTCAGATACGCCTGGTTGATGTCGAACTCGCTCATGCCGGACTGGAAGGCTTCATGCGCCGCACGGTGACCGTTTACCGCGGTCTTTTGCGCTTCACGCATGCAGTAAAGTTCGTAGTCGGTTTTATACGCGCGGTAATAGTGGAGGTAATCCAGCACCCCTTTCGGGTTGAGCTTGTCTGCCGCAATATCCAGGCTTAATGCACGCTCCGGAACAGGGCCAATATAAGCGATGTTGCCACGCGCGGCAGGCAGCTGGCCGCCAATGCCGTCCGCTTTTGGCAGCGCAATGACCTCAATTTCTTCCGTCCAGAAAGAGGTCGGCAGCGGCTCAACGTTGTGCCAGTAATCGACCGGCAGGTAGAACCACAGTTTCGGCTTGTTCACACCATCCACCAGCAGCCAGCAGTTGGGAACCTGCGTCACCGGCACCCAGGCCTTAAACTGTGGGTTCACCTTAAACGGATAAGCGTGGTCATCCAGAAAGGTATTCATCAGCTCGCCGGAGTGGATCAGCAGCGCATCCAGCTTAAAGCGGGCCAGTACATCGCGGGTACGTTCCTGTAGGGTAACGATATGATTTTTATAAAGCGAAGCCAGTGAGTCCATCATTATTCCTTTCGTTTTTTGACCTCAAGTCATCGCATCTTAGCACACCTCACTCCGCCTGCGTGATTTCCACCGACCGTGATCAATGCAGCAATTTCTTAATGAGTAATTTGCATTTTATTAACATAAATCCCACACTCCGACTCATCTGGTATGACCAGATCCACTTGCTGGATTCAGGAGACTGACATGCTCTACAAAGGCGACACCCTGTACCTCAACTGGCTGGAAGATGGCATTGCCGAACTCGTGTTCGATGCCCCCGGCTCAGTCAATAAGCTCGATACCGCGACGGTGGCCAGTCTTGGCCAGGCGCTGGATGTTCTGGAAAAACAAACTGAATTAAAAGGGCTGCTGCTGCGCTCGAACAAAGCGGCCTTTATCGTCGGTGCCGATATCACCGAATTCCTTTCGCTCTTCCTGGTGCCGGAAGAACAGCTGAGCCAGTGGCTGCACTTTGCCAATAGCGTCTTTAATCGTCTGGAAGATCTGCCTGTCCCGACCATTTCCGCCGTTAACGGCTACGCGCTGGGCGGCGGCTGTGAGTGCGTGCTGGCGACCGACTACCGCCTGGCGACGCCGGATCTGCGCATCGGCCTGCCGGAAACCAAGCTGGGCATTATGCCGGGCTTTGGCGGCTCCGTCCGTATGCCGCGCATGCTGGGCGCCGACAGCGCGCTGGAGATCATTGCCGCGGGTAAAGACGTCGGCGCCGAACAGGCGCAGAAAATTGGCCTGGTCGACGGCGTGGTGAAACCTGAGAAGCTTGTTGAAGGCGCACTCGCCATTCTGCGTCAGGCCATTAACGGCGATCTGGACTGGAAGGCCAAACGCCAGCCGAAGCTGGAGCCGTTAAAACTCAGCAAGATTGAAGCCACCATGAGCTTCACCATCGCCAAAGGCATGGTGATGCAGACGGCGGGTAAACACTACCCGGCGCCGATCGCGGCGGTGAAAACCATTGAAGCGGCTGCCCGTTTCGGGCGCGATGAAGCGCTGAAGCTCGAAAATCAGAGCTTTGTCCCGCTGGCGCACACCAATGAGGCTCGCGCGCTGGTCGGTATCTTCCTGAACGATCAGTTCGTGAAAGGCAAAGCCAAACAGCTGACCAAAAACGTTGAGACGCCAAAACATGCGGCGGTACTCGGCGCGGGCATTATGGGTGGCGGCATCGCCTACCAATCTGCCTGGAAAGGCGTGCCGGTAGTGATGAAAGACATCAACGAGAAATCCCTGACGCTGGGCATGACCGAAGCGGCCAAGCTGCTGAATAAACAGCTTGAGCGCGGCAAAATTGACGGACTGAAGCTGGCAGGCGTGATCTCCACCATTCAGCCCGTGCTGGAATACAGCGGTTTCGATCGTGTCGACGTGGTGGTCGAAGCCGTTGTCGAGAATCCGAAAGTGAAAAAAGCGGTGCTGGCGGAAACGGAAGACAAGGTTCGCCCGGGTACCGTTCTGGCCTCTAACACCTCCACCATTCCAATCAGCGAACTGGCGAGCGTGCTGAAGCGTCCGGAAAACTTCTGCGGTATGCACTTCTTCAACCCGGTACACCGCATGCCGCTGGTCGAAGTGATCCGCGGGGAAAAAACCTCAGACGACACCATCGCCAAAGTGGTGGCATGGGCCAGCAAGATGGGCAAAACGCCGATCGTCGTTAACGACTGCCCGGGCTTCTTCGTCAACCGCGTGCTGTTCCCTTACTTCGCCGGTTTTAGCCAGCTGCTGCGCGACGGCGCGGACTTCCGCAAAATCGACAAAGTGATGGAAAAACAGTTCGGCTGGCCGATGGGCCCGGCGTATCTGCTGGACGTTGTGGGCATTGATACCGCCCACCACGCCCAGGCGGTGATGGCGGCAGGTTTCCCGCAGCGCATGCAGAAAGACTATCGCGACGCCATTGACGCGCTGTTCGACGCTAACCGCTTCGGTCAGAAAAACGGCCTGGGCTTCTGGCGCTATAAAGAAGACAGCAAAGGCAAACCGAAGAAAGAAGAAGATCCGGCGGTGGATGGCCTGCTGGCCGACGTCAGTCAGCCAAAACGCGACTTCACCGACGATGAAATCATCGCCCGGATGATGATCCCGATGATTAACGAAGTAGTGCGTTGCCTCGAAGAAGGCATTATCGCCAGCCCGGCAGAAGCCGACATGGCGCTGGTGTATGGCCTCGGCTTCCCTCCGTTCCACGGCGGCGCGTTCCGCTGGCTGGACACGCTCGGCAGCGCCCGCTATCTCGATATGGCCCAGCAGTATCAGCACCTCGGCCCGCTGTATGAAGTGCCGGAAGGGCTGCGTAACAAAGCGCGCCATAACGAACCCTACTATCCCGCAGTTGAGCCAGCCCGTCCGGTTGGCGAGCTGAAAACGGCTTAAGGAGTCACAATGGAAAAGGTTGTCATTGTTGATGCGATTCGCACCCCGATGGGCCGTTCAAAAGGCGGCGCGTTCCGTAACGTGCGTGCGGAAGACCTCTCCGCGCACCTGATGCGTAGCCTGCTGGCGCGTAACCCGGCGCTGGATCCGGCTGCGCTGGACGATATCTACTGGGGCTGCGTGCAGCAGACCCTGGAGCAGGGCTTCAACATCGCCCGCAACGCGTCGCTGCTGGCGGAGATCCCGCATTCGGTTCCGGCCGTCACCGTCAACCGCCTGTGCGGTTCGTCAATGCAGGCGCTGCACGACGCGGCCCGCATGATCATGACCGGCGATGCGCAGGCCTGCCTGGTGGGCGGCGTCGAGCACATGGGTCACGTCCCGATGAGTCACGGGGTCGACTTCCATCCCGGCATGAGCCGCAACGTGGCGAAAGCTGCGGGTATGATGGGCCTGACCGCCGAGATGCTCTCCCGCCTGCACGGCATCAGCCGCGAAATGCAGGATGCCTTTGCCGCGCGCTCTCACGCTCGCGCCTGGGCCGCCACGCAGTCCGGTGCCTTTAAGAACGAGATCATCCCGACCGGCGGCCACGATGCAGACGGCGTTCTGAAGCAGTTCAGCTACGACGAAGTGATCCGCCCGGAAACCACCGTCGAAGCGCTATCCACGCTACGTCCGGCGTTTGACCCCGTCACCGGTACGGTCACGGCAGGGACCTCGTCGGCGTTGTCCGACGGCGCCGCCGCGATGCTGGTGATGAGCGAAAGTCGCGCCCGCGAGCTGGGGTTAACGCCTCGCGCCCGCGTGCGTTCGATGGCGGTCGTGGGCTGCGATCCGTCGATCATGGGCTACGGCCCGGTTCCGGCTTCAAAGCTGGCGCTGAAAAAAGCGGGCTTAACCGCCAGCGACATCGATCTGTTTGAGATGAACGAAGCGTTCGCCGCGCAGATCCTGCCGTGCATTAAAGATCTGGGGCTGATGGAGCAGATCGACGAGAAGATTAACCTCAACGGCGGCGCGATCGCCCTCGGACACCCGCTGGGCTGTTCCGGGGCGCGTATCAGCACGACGCTGATCAACCTGATGGAACGCAAAGATGCCCAGTTTGGTCTGGCAACGATGTGTATCGGTCTGGGTCAGGGTATCGCGACGGTGTTTGAGAGAGTGTAAGGCTATAACGTAGGCCCGATAAGCATCGCCCCATCGGGCTTTTGCCGGGAGGCGCTGCGCTTTCCCGGCCTACGAGAGGTACCTCGCCGCCAGTCGTGTCACTGGCGAAGAGAAACAGTTTAGTTGCCGTTCTTCCCGCCTGTCAGGGGCGGGTTTTTTATTTAAATGAAGGCAAACGCATCGCCAAACAGGCGATCTTCACGCGCATCACGTTCGTTACAGAACAGATCGCGGGCGATTTTCGCCATCTCGAAACGCCCTGCAATATAGATGTCATGTCCTGCCAGCGTACCGTGATCCTGCAGCACTGCCGTCAGTACCGTACCGCTACGCCCGCGCCAGCCCTCTTCCGGCTGCTCAACCACCGGCTCAATGCGCAGGTTAGGATGGGTGACGCTCAGCGCTTCGAGTTCGGACAGGTCATACAGGTGCTTCTCTTCGCGGCCGCCCCAGTAGATGGTGATATCACGTTCCGGGTTACGCGCCAGGGCGGTCAACAGAATAGAGCGCACGTAGGAGAAGCCTGTACCACCGGCAATCAGGATCAGCGGACGGTCTTCGTCATCACGTAACCATGCCTCGCCGTGAGGAATATCGACCACGATCTCGCGCTCTTTCAGAATGCGGTCCATGACGGCCATCGCATACAGGTTAAGCTCTGACGCACCAATATGAAGCTCAATAAATTCCTGCTCCGCTGGCGTTGAGGCCATAGAGAAAGGACGCTTATCACGCTCATCCATCACGACCATCAGATACTGACCCGCGCGGAAAGAGAATGGCGCTTCTGGCACTAAACGGACGCGATATACGGTGTCGGTGATGGCATCTACCGAGGTCACTTTACAGCTTAAGGTTGTCATTCGCTCTCTCTGTCGGGAAGTCTATAGGGCTTAACGGTCAGCTCAGGGTTTACCGTTATTCATTATGGCCAGTTCGTCCCAGATCGCATCAATACGCGCGGTCACAGCAGGATCTTTTTTGATCGGGCGACCCCATTCACGATCGGTTTCGCCAGGCCATTTATTTGTGGCATCCAGTCCCATTTTTGAGCCAAGGCCGGAAACCGGCGAGGCAAAATCCAGGTAATCTATCGGCGTGTTTTCGACTAACACCGTATCGCGCGCCGGGTCCATTCGCGTGGTAATAGCCCAGATTACGTCATTCCAGTCGCGGGCGTTAACGTCATCATCGCAGACAATAACAAATTTGGTATACATAAACTGGCGCAGGAAAGACCACACGCCCATCATCACGCGTTTCGCGTGACCAGGATACTGCTTCTTCATCGTGACCACTGCCAGGCGATACGAGCATCCTTCAGGCGGCAGATAAAAATCAACAATTTCCGGAAACTGCTTTTGCAGGATCGGCACAAACACTTCATTCAGCGCCACGCCCAGTACTGCCGGTTCATCCGGTGGACGCCCGGTATACGTGGAGTGATAAATCGCATCTTCACGCTGCGTAATGTGCGTCACGGTAAACACCGGGAAGTTATCCACTTCGTTGTAATAGCCGGTGTGGTCGCCGTAAGGGCCTTCTGGCGCCAGTTCACCCTGCTCAATGTAACCTTCCAGCACAATTTCTGCACTGGCCGGAACTTCGAGATCGTTAGAGATACACTTCACGACTTCCGTTTTCGTTCCGCGCAGCAGGCCTGCAAAGGCATATTCCGAGAGCGTATCCGGTACGGGCGTGACGGCCCCGAGAATGGTGGCCGGATCGGCGCCGAGCGCGACAGACACCGGGAAACGTTCACCCGGACGCGCAGCACACCACTCCTGGAAATCGAGCGCGCCGCCGCGATGCGACAGCCAGCGCATGATGAGCTTATTCTTGCCAATCAACTGCTGGCGGTAAATACCAAGATTCTGGCGCTCTTTGTGCGGACCGCGCGTGACGGTCAGTCCCCAGGTGATCAGCGGCGCGGCATCTTCCGGCCAGCACTGCATGATAGGGATTTTAGTCAAATCAACCGCATCGCCTTCCAGCACCTTCTGCTGGCAGGGCGCGCCGCGCAGGCGTTTGGTGGGCATGTTTAGCACCTGCTTAAACTGCGGCAGCTTGTCGAACAGATCGCGGAAGCCTTTCGGCGGCTCCGGCTCTTTCAGGAAGGCCAGCAGCTTACCGACCTCACGCAGGGCCGTGACGTCTTCCTGCCCCATCCCCAGTGCGACGCGACGCGGTGTACCAAACAGGTTGCACAGCACCGGCATGGCGTACCCTTTCGGATTTTCAAACAGTAATGCAGGGCCACCGGCACGCAGGGTGCGGTCAGCAATTTCTGTCATCTCCAGATAAGGATCAACAGGAAGTGTTATACGTTTGAGTTCACCCTGCTTTTCCAGCAGCGTCAGGAAGTCGCGGAGATCGTGGTATTTCATGCAGTTAATCATGGCCTCTCTGTAAGCGCTTCATTATACGGCGTAAGACTGCTTGATGCTGTAATTTTGTTAAATTAGCGTGAAGTTATGCGTTCTGTCCCATTTTCGCCCATTATAATCAACTTAGCGATCCCGCCAAGGTTTTGATATGCTTGCGCCCCGAACTAAGGGAAAGAGTGATTATGCAGGCCTGGTATTTACTGTATTGCAAACGCGGGCAACTTCAGCGCGCACAGGAACATCTTGAACGTCAGTCAGTCAATTGCCTGACGCCCGTGATCACGCTTGAAAAAATGCAGCGCGGGAAGCGCACAACCGTTAGCGAGCCGTTGTTCCCGAACTACCTGTTCGTGGAGTTCGATCCGGAGGTGATCCACACCACCACCATCAGCGCCACGCGCGGCGTCAGCCATTTTGTTCGCTTTGGCGCCCACCCCGCGACGGTTCCCCCATCGGTCATCCACCAGCTGTCGATTTATCAGCAGCCCGAAGACCTTACCGACCCGGAAACGCCCTACACGGGCGATAGCGTCGTGATTACCGAAGGGGCTTTCGAAGGCCTTCAGGCGATTTTTGCCGAGCCGGACGGAGAAGCGCGCTCTATGCTGTTGCTTAATCTGCTGAACAAGCAGGTGCTGCAGAGCGTTAAAAACACCGACTTCCGCAAACTTTAAACGTTTATCCCAAACAGATTACGCACGTTGTCATCCGTCTGTGCGGAAAGCCAGTGCGGATCTTCTCCGCGCCACGTCGCGACGCGCTCAACTATGTGCCCCAGATAAGCGGGCTCATTGCGTCGCGATGCCGGTTTGGGTTGCATATCGCGCGGGAGCAGATAGGGCGCATCCGTTTCAAGGAGCAACCGGTCAGCCGGGATCGCCGGTAGCAGCTCCCGAAGCTCAAGCCCGCGGCGCTCGTCGCAAACCCAGCCGGTAATGCCCAGATAAAGCCCGCGTTCCAGGCACTCCAGCGCCTCCTGCCGTGAGCCGGTGAAGCAGTGCAGCACCGCGCCGGGCAGTTTCTCGACCCACGGTTCCAGAAGCGCCAGGAAACGCTCATGCGCGTCGCGGCAGTGCATAAATACGGGCATTTCAAGCTCTGCCGCCAGCGCAAGCTGGGCAGTGAACGCCTTTTCCTGCTCTTCAGGCGTGGAAAAGTTACGGTTGAAATCGAGGCCGCATTCGCCAATCGCCACCACTTCCGGTGTCTTCGCCAGCCTGCGCAGGGTTTCCCCGCTTTCCGGGGTCCACTGGCTGCTGTCGTGAGGATGCACACCAGCGGTAGACCAACAGCGTTCGTAGCGTTGCGCCAGTTGCTGCGCCTGCTCGCTCTCATACAGGTTGGTGCCCGTCAGCAGCAGTCCTTTCACCCCGGCGGCAAACGCGCGCGCAACCACCTCATCACGATCTTTCGCAAACTGCGAGCTGGTCAGGTTGAGTCCGATATCAAACATACGAATCCCCATATAACAACCGCCCTGACGGGCGGCTGGTTTTACTCTTCAGTGGTCTTGTCGGACGTATCGTCTTCGTCATCCGACCGACGCCCTTTACCCACGTAGAAACGTGAGAAGAAGACGCCGACCTCAAACAGGCAGTACATCGGTATGGCCAGCAGCGTCTGGGAGAATACATCCGGCGGGGTCAACAACATGCCGACAACGAAGGCGCCGACCAGGATATACGGACGCTTCTTACGCAAGTCATCCGGCGTGGTGACCCCTACCCAGCAGAGCAGCACAATGGCCACCGGCACTTCGAATGCCACCCCAAACGCCATAAACAGCGCCATCACAAAGCTAAGATAGCTGGCGATATCCGTCGACACCTGGACGCCTTCCGGCGCGGTATGCGTCAGGAAGCCGAAGGCCAGCGGGAAGACAACGAAATAGGCAAACGCCATGCCGATATAGAACAGCAGCGAACTGGATACCAGCAGCGGAATGACCAGCTTGCGTTCGTGCTTATACAGTGCCGGCGCCACAAAGGCCCACACCTGGTACAGAATGACGGGCGCAGAGGCAATCAACGACACCCAAAAGGTCAACTTGATGGGGGTAAAGAACGGGGAAGCAACGTCTGTTGCAATCATCGTTGCGCCCAGCGGCATCTGCTTGATCAGCGGCGCAGAAACCACCTGGTAGATATCGTTGGCGAAATAGACCAGGCATAGAAAAATAACGAGAACCGCAATAATGCAGTTTAACAGACGCTTACGCAGCTCTATGAGGTGCGTAATCAGCGGTTGAGTATCATCTACAGCCATGTTTACGCTTTATCACTCGACGAGGGGGATGATTCGGAAACGGGCGCGGCGGGTTTTGCCTCGGCAGCGTTAACCACGGGCTTTTCCGGCTGCACCTGCTTTTTCACTTCGGTTTCCTGCGGCGTCTGTTCAGGCGCAGCAGCCTGATGTTCAGCGCTGGCAGGCGTGACGCCCTCACACTGTTCTTCGCTGCCCTTCACCACCGGGTTATGGATGGTGTTCGCTTCGTCGCTCGCTTTTTCAGGATCGTTGATGCTATAGGAGCGCTTCATGGATTCCGCCGCTTCGCGCAGCTCATCCATTGACGCTTTCAGTTCCGGCGTCAGGTTATCCATGCTCGCCTTCTCAACCTTTTTCAGGCTTTCCTGAAATTCCTGCAGCTTAAGCTCCTGGGCCAGTTCATTCTGAACGGTCGATGCCAGCGATCTCAGCGCACGAACCCAGCCCGCAACGGTTTTCACCGCCACCGGCAGACGCTGAGGCCCCAGCACGATCAGGCCAATCACAAAGACCAGCAGGAGCTCACTAAAACCAATGTCGAACACGACTTACACCTGCTCTTTATCGTGGCGTTTAGCGTCTTCCTTTTTGGCTTCCTCTTGCTTGTCGGTGATGGATTTAGCAGTAAAGTCAGCGTCCTGGCTGGTTTTATCCTGCTTGCTCTCATCATCGCTCATCGCTTTTTTGAAGCCTTTGATAGACGCGCCCAGATCGGAACCAATAGAACCGAGCTTTTTGGTGCCAAACAGCAGCACGACGATGACGGCAATGATCAACAATTGCCAGATACTGATACCACCCATACATGTTCCTCAGGGATAGATGATTAATAAGTCAGGTCGCATTATACGTATGCGACCTGTCGATAGCGACGCAAACTCAGCGCGTTTTTCGCCATCCGGCAAGCCAGACAACCACCCCGGCGGCCATCAGCCAGGCGGGCATCATCTGCCACTCCGGGCGGTTGATCAGCAGCAGCGTGCCGCTCAGCAGCAGCGTTGCGCCAATCCCAAAGAGATAGCGTGACTGGCCCTGGCGAACACGGCTGGACTGAAGTTCGCGAGCGATTTTATCCATGCTGTGCTGAAGGTTCTTGCTCTGACGCAAACTGTCATAAACCAGTTCAGGAATTTCAGGCATTTTTTCTATCCAGAACGGGCCTTTCTCTTTCAGCGAGCGCACCAGCGCCGGAATGCCAACCTGATCCTTAATCCAGGATTCCAGGAAGGGTTTCGCGGTCTTCCACAAGTCTAACTGAGGATAGAGCTGTCGGCCTACACCCTCAACGTAAAGTAGTGTTTTCTGAAGTAAAACTAGCTGTGGCTGAACTTCCATATTAAAGCGGCGAGCCGTGTTGAACAGGTTCAACAGCACATGTCCGAAGGAGATTTCCGCCAGCGGTTTTTCAAAAATCGGTTCGCAAACGGTCCGGATCGCAAACTCGAACTCTTCGACGTTGGTGTCCGGCGGCACCCAGCCGGAATCGACGTGCAGCTCGGCCACCTTACGGTAGTCGCGGTTGAAGAACGCGATGAAGTTCTCGGCCAGATACCGTTTATCTTCTTTATTCAGCGACCCCACAATCCCGCAGTCGATACCGATATACTTCGGATCCTCAGGGTGCTCGTAGCTCACGAAGATATTGCCCGGGTGCATGTCCGCATGGAAAAAGCTGTCGCGGAACACCTGGGTGAAGAAGACCTGCACGCCACGCTCGGCCAACAGCTTCATGTTCGTTCCCTGCTTCTCCAGGGCCACCACATCCGAAACCGGAATACCGTAGATACGCTCCATCACCATCATGTTCTGGCTGCAGTAGTCAGAATAGACTTCAGGGACATAAAGCATCGGGCTGTTTTCAAAGTTGCGACGCAGCTGAATAGCGTTTGCCGATTCGCGCAGCAGGTTTAGCTCATCAATCAGTGTTTTTTCATATTCCCGCACCACTTCCATCGGGCGCAGTCGGCGGCCATCAGGTAATAAACGCGGAACCCAACGGGCCAGACGGTAAATCAGCTTCATGTCGGCTTTGATGATCGGCAGAATATCCGGGCGGATCACCTTAATCACCACCTCTTTGCCGTTTTCTTTCAGACGCGCAGTGTGCACCTGAGCAATAGAAGCCGACGCCAGCGGTTCTATTTCGAAATCGTCAAACCAGGTTTCAACGGGAAGATTACCCATCGCCTCTTCGATCTGTTTCTTCGCCCTCACCCCGTCAAACGGGGCAACACGGTCCTGCAGCATCGCCAGTTCATCGGCAATGTGCGGCGGAAAGAGATCGCGGCGGGTCGACAGCATCTGCCCGAACTTAATCCATACCGGGCCAAGCTCCTGCAGCGCCAGGCGAAGGCGTTCGCCCAGCGGCTGACCTTTATGGCGGTTAGGCATCCAGAACAGCATCCGCCGCCAGATACGAAGCGGCAGCGTGATACGCATTTTAGGGATCAGCTCGTCGAGCCCGTAGCTCAAAAAGGTACGAATAATGAAGTAGAGGCGCCGAATTTCACCAGGCGTCATTTGCCCTCCAGTTTTTCCAGCCGTTTGGTTAACGCATCAACCGCACGTTCAACAGCCGCGGTTTCTTCCGCAAACCATGCCACTTCCAGCGGTCCGGGGGCCATTCGCCACTCTTCAGTCAGTACTTCCGCCGCATAGCGTTGCTGACGTAGCAGGCTTTTACGCGCAAAGGACGCGCCACCATGAAGAACCTTCCCGATGCCTTCCGCGGCAATGTCACCGATAAACGGCGCGAGCAGCTCTGCCGGATCAAACTCCGCCAGATCGGTAAGCGCAACGAAGTTCTGCACGACCTGAATGTCGCCTTCCACTTCCAGCTCACCGCTGCGGATAAGTGCCGTTAATTGCTGGCGATCGCGCAGTTTTGGCAGCACGCTCATGTGCGTGATGACCGAGCAGTCGGCGTCACCTTCCCACGCCCCCAGAACGTCAAGCTGGCGTTCGCTGAAGACCAGCACAAGCGGCGTCGAGAACTCTTTTAAAACAATGCGTAATACCTTCCCGTTTAGCCGCTGACGCGCAGCTTTCAGCGCTGGCGCACGATAGAGAAAGGCATTCAGTACGTTTTCGATACCTGCGGAGACTAAGGGTTTAAAGGGCACGGGACACCTCCACTCAGAACTTGTAACCGCGATGCAGCGCGACGACACCCGCCGTCAGGTTGAAATATTCAACGTTCTCGAATTCAGCATCCTGCATCATGGCTTTTAAGGTGTCTTGATCCGGGTGCATACGGATAGATTCCGCCAGATAGCGATAGCTTTCCGCGTCGTTAGCCACCAGCTCACCGATGCGCGGCAGCACGTGGAAGGAATAGGCGTCGTAAGCTTTGCTCAGCGGCTCGATAATCGGTTTGGAGAATTCGAGCACCAGCAGGCGTCCACCCGGCTTCAGCACGCGATACATGGAGCGCAGCGCTTTTTCTTTATCGGTCACGTTACGCAGACCGAAGGAGATCGTGATGCAGTCAAAGGTATTATCCGGAAATGGCAGCGCTTCAGCGTTGGCCTGCACATATTCCACGTTCCCCACCACGCCGATGTTACGCAGCTTTTCGCGGCCCATTTTGAGCATGGAGTCATTAATATCGGCGAGGACAACGCGCCCGGTTTCGCCCACCAGACGAGAGAATTTCGCGGTTAAATCGCCCGTACCACCGGCTAAATCCAGCACCGTTTGTCCACGACGCACGCCGCTACAGTCGATAGTGAAGCGCTTCCACAAGCGATGAATGCCGAACGACATCAGGTCATTCATCACATCGTACTTCGCCGCCACGGAATGAAATACGTGGGCCACCATGTCAGCTTTCTGCGCTTTGGCGACAGTCTGAAAGCCAAAGTGCGTTGTGTCTTGTGAATCGTCAACCATCTCAGAGCCTGCTTATCAGTAAAATGTTCGTGAAGTGTAACAGATTGGGCGCAATTGCCCTACGTTTCAACCACCGCGAAAGAAACGCGCCGGAGTCTCGTCTGGTGATAAATCCACCGCTAACGTGTTGTCTTCACTGTTTGTCTTTTGTTCGTCCGCCCCTTCACGCAGGCGAAACTCGTCGTCCTGGGCGGTAGCCTGCTCAACTAATTCCGGATTAATCTCGCGTTTCACCTCAACCCCCAGGCTGCGGAATGATTCGGCCTGCGCCAGAAGATTGCCACGTCCTGAGGCGAGTTTTTTCATCGCCTGACGGTAGTTATCCTGCGCGCGGTCCAGGCTCTGCCCGACTGAGGACATGTCGTCCACGAAGAGGCGCATTTTGTCGTACAGCTTGCTGGCGCGGTCGGCAATCTGCTGCGCGTTGCGGCTCTGGTGCTCGTAGCGCCACAGGTTCGCAATGGTGCGTAAGGCCACCAGCAGCGTAGTGGGGCTGACCAGCATAATATTATTTTTGAGCGCTTCGGTGATGAGTTCAGGCTGCCTGTCGAGTGCCAGCAGAAACGCGGGCTCTACTGGAATAAACATCAGGACATAGTCCAGCGAGCGCAGCCCCGGTAGCTGCTGATAGTCTTTCCTGCCGAGCAGGCGAATATGATTACGCACCGAGGCAATGTGCTCCTGCAGCGCCGATTCTCGGGTGTAGTCATCCTCCGCATTGAAGTAACGCTCATACGCCACCAGCGTCATTTTGGCGTCAATCACCACATCTTTGCCCTGCGGCAGCCGCACAATCACATCCGGCTGCATTCGCGAGCGGGCATCGTTTTCGATACTCACCTGCGTTTCGTATTCATACCCTTCCCGCAGGCCAGAGGCTTCCAGGACGCGGGTCAGCACCACTTCTCCCCAGTTGCCCTGGGTTTTGTTATCCCCTTTAAGCGCGCGGGTGAGGTTGACCGCCTCCTGCGCCATCTGGGCATTCAGCTGCTGGAGATTGCGGATTTCATGCGCCAGGGTGTGCCGCTCTCGGGCTTCCTGACCAAAGCTGTCCTGTACCTGGCGGCGGAAGCCGTCCAGCTGTTCACGCAGGGGCGTCAGCAGGCTGTTCAGGCTCTGGCGGTTCTGCTCGTCAACGCGGCGGTTGCTGTGCTCAAAAATACGGTTCGCGAGGTTTTCAAACTGTTCGCTGAGGCGCTGCTCGCTGTTGATCATCTGGCGGATTTTATCTTCCGCATGCAGTTGAGTGGATTCCAGCCGGGTGGTCACTTCGCGGAGATCGGCCTCCAGTGAGGTGTTGATATCTCTCAGGTTGCGTAGCTCGTTGTTGAGTAACTCGCACTCCTCTCGCCAGTGATCACTCAGCGCAAGCTGCTGCTTTGCCGCGCTTAATTCGGCGACGATCTCTTCGCGTTCAGCCAGCTGATCGGCCTTCTGCTGTGCATGCTGATAGCTGGAAATGAGCCAGCCTATCGCCACGCCCGCCAGCGCAATCACCGCATAAATCAGGACTGAGATATCCACAATGCCCCCTGCATCAACGTATTACCCGCACAAAATAAGATTGTGCTGTATAAACGTCCAGTTTGAAAGGGTTTTCCTGCGAGGCGCTACGCAAAAAATAAAGGCCGAACGTGTCGGCCTTTGATTTCGAAAGGAGAGGATTAGATCAGGCGACGCGCGGCTTCAACCACGATTTTCACTGCATGACTTTCGGTCTGCTTCATGGTTTCAGCGTTCGGGATCTCCTGCTGAGTACGGTTGACGATAACGCCCGCCACCATACCGGCACGCAGGCCCTGGCTTGCGCACATGGTCAGCAGCGTGGCGGATTCCATTTCGTAGTTCATCACGCCCATGGACTGCCACTCTTCCATAGAGCCTTTGAAGCGGCTTACCACGCGGCCAGAGAAGGTGTCGTAACGCTCCTGACCGGGATAGAAGGTATCGGACGAAGCGGTTACGCCCACGTGAGTGGTCGCGCCCACGGATTTCGCGGCTTCAACCAGCGCGGTGGTACATTCAAAGTCTGCTACTGCCGGGAATTCCATCGGCGCAAAGTGCAGGCTTGCGCCATCCAGACGCACGGACGCGGTCGTGACCAGCACGTCGCCCACGTTGATGTGCGGCTGAATGGCACCGGTCGTACCGATACGCAGGAAAGTACGAATGCCCAGCTGTGCCAGCTCTTCAACAGCAATAGACGTAGACGGGCCACCGATACCGGTAGAACACACGATCACGGCTTTACCATCCAGCTCTGCGCGCCAGGTGGTGAATTCACGATGGGCTGCCAGCTTAACCGGCTTATCCATCAGCGCGGCGATCTTTTCCACACGCTCCGGATCGCCAGGGACGATAGCGAGCGTAGCCCCTTGTAAATCGTTTTTAGTGAGGCCGAGATGAAAAACATCAGACTTAGACATAGGTGACTCCTCTGTGGGTCGGTTAGTCAGAAGAAGTAAAACGGTACTTTACAGAAGCGGAAAGCATAATTTCGTGACACATCTCACCATGAATGAAAATGATTGCATTGAATTTCCATAAAAAGGTGATTTACATCACATTAACAAGTTATATCGTCAGGTGCTGCACAAAAGATAGACCGTTTAAGGCACTGTGAGTTGTTAACCTGGTGACTATATTTACCTTTGCGCTAACTCATTGGTACGGAGAATGCCATGACTGAAAAAACCGGTTTTGCACCTGCTGCGGCGCCGCATGCCTCAACCATCGTCTCAACGTCTGAAGAGGCCATCACGGCGGGTGAGACCTCTATTCCCTCGCAGGGAGAGAATATGCCTGCTTACCACGCCCGACCAAAATCGGCAGACGGTCCGCTGCCCATCGTAATCGTGGTCCAGGAAATTTTCGGCGTTCACGAACATATTCGCGACCTCTGCCGCCGGCTGGCGCTGGAAGGCTATCTGGCCGTTGCGCCAGAGCTCTACTTCCGCCAGGGCGATCCGAACGACTACAGCGATATTCCCACCTTGCTTAGCAACCTGGTCAGCAAAGTCCCGGACGCGCAGGTGCTGGCCGATCTCGACCACGTCGCCAGCTGGGCGGCGCGCAACGGGGGCGATCCCCATCGTCTGCTGGTCACCGGTTTCTGCTGGGGCGGACGCATCAGCTGGCTGTATGCCGCGCATAACCCGCAGCTTAAAGCCGCTGTGGCCTGGTACGGTAAACTGGTAGGTGAAAAAACGCTCAATTCACCGAAACATCCCGTGGATATTGCCACGGAGCTGAATGCCCCCGTATTAGGGCTGTATGGCGGTCAGGACACCGGTATTTCGCTGGATTCGGTAGAGACCATGCGCCATGCGCTCCGTGCGGCCAATGCGAAGGCGGAGATCGTGGTGTATCCGGATGCCGGGCACGCGTTTAACGCGGATTATCGTCCGAGCTATCACGCGGAATCAGCCAAAGACGGCTGGCAGAGAATGCTGGCGTGGTTCAGCCAGTACGGCGGTAAAAAAGCGTAAAAAAAAGCCCGGTGGCGTCTACGCCTTACCGGGCCTACGCATCATCAAGCCTGACGCAAGTTTTGCGCCGCCTTCACCATGTTCGCCAGCGCGGCACGCGTCTCCGGCCAGCCGCGAGTTTTCAGGCCGCAGTCCGGGTTCACCCACAGACGCTCTGCCGGAATGCGCTGGGCCGCTTTTTTCAGCAGCGACTCAATCCACTCCACGCTCGGCACGTTCGGAGAGTGGATGTCGTACACCCCCGGACCGATTTCGTTCGGGTAGTCGAACTCTTCAAACGACTCCAGCAGCTCCATGTCTGAACGCGAGGTCTCGATGGTGATCACGTCAGCGTCCAGCGCGGCAATCGAATCCATGATGTCGTTGAATTCGCAGTAACACATGTGGGTGTGGATCTGGGTGTCGTCCTTCGCCACCGCGGCGTTGATGCGGAATGCCTCCACGCCCCACTGCAGGTAGGCATCCCAGTCGCTACGACGCAGCGGCAGACCTTCGCGCAGCGCCGGTTCGTCAATCTGGATGATGCCTATGCCTGCAGCTTCCAGATCCGCCACTTCATCACGCAGTGCCAGCGCGATTTGCTTCGCGATGGTCTCGCGGGTTACGTCCTCACGCGGGAAGGACCAGCAAAGAATGGTCACCGGACCGGTGAGCATGCCTTTTACCGGCTTGTCGGTCAGGGACTGGGCGTACTTCGCCCACTCAACCGTGATCGGCTCCGGACGGCTGACGTCACCGATGACCACCGGCGGCTTGACGCAGCGGGAGCCATAGCTTTGCACCCAGCCGTTCTGGGTAAAGACGAACCCGTCCAGGTGTTCACCGAAGTATTCCACCATGTCGTTACGCTCGGCCTCGCCGTGCACCAGCACGTCCAGCCCCAGCCGCTCCTGCTCGATAATCGCCTGCTTGATGTGTTCGGCAATCCCGGTGCGGTAGTGATTCGCATCCAGATTCCCCTTTTTGAAGTCCAGACGCAGGCCGCGGATTTCGGTGGTCTGCGGGAAGGAACCGATAGTGGTGGTTGGCCACGCGGGCAGGTTGAAGCGGGTGCGCTGGGCTTCGGCACGGACTTCATACGGGCTCTGGCGCTGGCTGTCCCGGGCGGTGATGGCCGCCAGGCGTTTTTCTACCGCCGGGTTGTGCACGCGAGCCGAGTGGCGGCGCGCCTGGATTGGCGCACTCCATTCGCGAATCGCCGCCGTGTCGCCGCTGTTCAGCGCATCGCGCAGCAGCGCCAGCTCTTCACATTTTTGCAGGGCGAAGGCAAACCAGCTTTTTACTTCAGGGTCGAGACGGGTTTCCACGCTGAGATCGATTGGGCTGTGCAGCAGCGAGCAAGAGGATGCCACCCACAGTTCACGTTTACCGAAGATGTCCTTGATCTGCGCGTATTTCTCGGTCAGATCGGCACGCCAGACGTTGCGACCGTTAACCAGCCCGGCGGAGAGCAGCCAGTCAGCTGGCAGGCGCTTGTGCAGCTCCGCGACATCGTCTTTACCGTGAACGAGGTCAACGTGCAGGCCCTGAACCGGCAGCGCGGTAATGGTCTTCAGGTTTGGCGTCACGCCTTCGAAATAGGTAGTGAGCAACAGCTTCACCTGCCCGTTGAGTGCATCGTAAGCCGGTTTGAAAGCATCAAGCCACTCCTGCGGCAGCTCAAGCACCAGCGCGGGCTCGTCGATTTGCACCCACTGAATGCCGCGTTTGCCCAGCTCAATCAGCACCTGTTTGTAGACCGGCAGAATGTCCTTCAGCAGGCTCAGACGATCGAACTGCTCGCCTTTGACTTTCCCCAACCACAGATAGGTCAGTGGCCCCAACAGTACGGGTTTCACCTGGTGGCCCAGCGCCAGCGCTTCGTCCACTTCATCCAGAAGCTGCGTCCAGGTCAGCCTGAACTGCTGACCTTTTACGAACTCCGGCACCATATAGTGATAGTTAGTGTTAAACCACTTGGTCATTTCCGCCGCTGCCGCTGGCTCACCCGTTGGCGCACGGCCACGGCCGATACGGAACAGGGTATCGATATCTACCGATCCATCGTTGTTCTGATGACGAGCCGGCACGTTGCCAAGCAGCAGGCTGGTCGTCAGAACATGGTCGTACCAGGCGAAATCGCCCACCGGCAGCAGGTCAATCCCCGCCTGCTTCTGCTGCTCCCAGTGACGGGCGCGCAGCTCGCGCCCCACCGCCAGCAGTTCTTCACGGGTGGCGTTCCCCGCCCAGTAGCTTTCTTGCGCTTTTTTCAGCTCGCGACGCAGGCCAACGCGAGGGAAACCGAGAGTGTGATTACGGATTGTCATGGTATGCCCCTTGTGAAATTCGTTATTTAGACGTCCAGATGTTTACACTTCTATAATTGGCAGGTACTGTATATTCCTCAAGCGCAAAATGTTCATGGCGAAGTGAAGGACTTTCATGATCGAGATAAAACACCTGAAAACGCTGCAAGCGTTGCGGAACTGCGGATCGCTCGCGGCAGCGGCGGCCACGCTGCACCAGACCCAGTCCGCCCTTTCTCACCAGTTCAGCGATCTGGAACAACGCCTCGGCTTCCGTCTTTTTGTGCGTAAGAGCCAGCCGCTGCGCTTTACGCCGCAGGGCGAAATTTTGCTTCAGCTGGCGAATCAGGTTCTGCCGCAGATCGCCAGCGCGCTGCAGGCGTGTAACGAACCGCAGCAGACCACGCTGCGTATCGCCATTGAGTGCCACAGCTGTATTCAGTGGCTGACCCCCGCGCTTGAGAACTTCCGCCAGAAGTGGCCGCAGGTGGAGATGGACTTTAAATCCGGCGTGACGTTCGACCCGCAGCCCTCGCTGCAGCAGGGCGAGCTGGATCTGGTGATGACGTCCGATATTCTGCCGCGCAGCGGCCTGCACTATTCGCCGATGTTTGATTATGAGGTGCGCCTGGTGCTGGCACCGGACCATCCGCTGGCGACCAAAACGCGCATCACGCCGGAAGACCTGGCAACGGAAACGCTGCTGATTTACCCGGTGCAGCGCAGTCGTCTGGATATCTGGCGTCACTTCCTGCAGCCCGCAGGCATTAGCCCGCAGCTGAAAAGCGTGGATAACACCTTGCTGTTGATTCAGATGGTGGCGGCCAGCATGGGTATCGCGGCGCTGCCGCACTGGGTGGTGGAGAGTTTTGAACGCCAGGGCCTGGTGGTCACCAAAACCCTGGGTGAAGGACTGTGGAGCCGGCTGTACGCCGCCGTGCGCGATGGCGAGCAGCGTCAGCCGATTACGGAGGCGTTTATTCGCTCAGCGCGGAACCACGCGTGCGACCATCTTCCGTTTGTGCGGAGCGCGGAGCGACCCAGCGTCGATGGACCCACAGCGAAGCCAGGATCACCGCTCCCCCAATAAGGAAGCTCGGCCAGTGCGGCTGTTGCTGCCAGATGGCAAGGTTGACCAGCAGCCCTGCAGGAACATGTACGTTGTTCATGATCCCGAGCGTACCGGCGTCGACCTGCGTCGCGCCGTAGTTCCACATGAAGTACCCCAACCCGGAAGCCACGACGCCCAGCCAGACCAGAACACCCCACTGTACGGTGGTGGTCGGCAGCTTTTGCGGGTTACCCAGCATAAACCACGCCGCCACCGCGACGATCGCGGCCCCCATGTAGAACCACGCAAACGCGTTATGCTGCGGCATCGGACGGGTTTCCATCAGGCGTTTGTAGCCCACCATGCCGATGGCGAAGCTGATGTTGGCGAGCTGGACGAACATCAGCCCGGTCCAGAAGTGATCGCTCACTTTGTCGTAGCGAATAATTGCCGCGCCAATCACCGCCAGCGCCGCGCTCAGCAGATATCCCCAACGCAGGCGGCGCTTGCTAAGCAAATCGTAGATCAGCGTGATATAGAGCGGTGTTAGCACGGTGAACAGCAGGAATTCCGAGACGGACAGGTAGACGTAAGCCCGGAAGCTGAACAGGTACATGATGCCGAGCTGCATCGCCCCCACCAGCATATACAGCACAATCGTTTTCAGCGACTGCCCGCGCGTGCGCAGAAACGGCAGGAACACCAGCGCCGCCAGCCCCACGCGCATCAGCACCGAGAAGTAGCTGTCGACCGAACCGGCAAGGTATTCGCCAATCAGGCTAAAGGAGAAGGCCCACAGGATAGTGGTGATAATGAGTAGCGCCACAATGCTTGTCTCTCAGAAAGAAGGACAGGCATTGTAGCGAACTCTTTAGTTGACAACTGAGCAATAAACAACCAAATGAAGATTATTCAAGGAACAGCTTGCGCAGGTATTTCGGTACCGCGTTGTCAGCGTTAGAACCAATCACCTCCAGCTCCGGGTGCAGATCTTTCAGACGCTGATGCGCGTTCTGCATGATGCAGCCCTTACCCGCCATCGACAGCATTTCAGCATCGTTCATGCCGTCACCAAAGGCGATACAGTCTTTCAGCTCGAAGCCCAGACGTTTCGCGACCGCTTCCAGCGCGTGCCCTTTGGAGACGCCTCCCGCCATCACTTCCAGACAGGTCAGGGTTGAGAAGCTGACGTTGACGCGATCGCCCCAGCGGGCGTTGATCGCCTGTTCCAGCGGGAGCAGCTCTTCGTGGCTGTCGCAGGTGAAGAACACCTTGCTGATCCCTTCCGGCTCCAGCAGGCCTGGCTCGTACAGGGAGTAGTTGAATACGGCTTCCTTGAAGAAACGCATCTCATCCGGGCGGTGGCGGTTCATGAACCAGTCGTCGTCGCGGTAAACGTTCGTAACGATAGCCGGGTTGTTGTGCACCACGCCGAACAGATCGGCGGCAATATCGCGATCCAGGTTGTGGGTAAAGATCAGGTTGCCGTCGGTATCATGCACACGCGCACCGTTGGAGGTGATCATGTACGATTTGATCTCAAGATTATCGCGGATCTGCCCCACGTCGACGTGGTGGCGGCCAGTGGCAAATACGAAGTTCACGCCACGGGCGGTCAGAAGCTTCAGGGTCTCTTTCGCGTAAGGCGACAGGGTGTGGTCAGGGGAAAGCAGCGTGCCATCTAAATCAGATGCAACAACCTGGTACATAGGGATTTCAACCTCTGGTGGAAAACAAAAATCAATTATGCCTGTTGAAAAATTCAACAATGGCGTTGAGCGCGACTGAGCGCATAGCGTCCTTTTCAAAAAGGATCTCATGGTACGCGCCGTTAATGACCAACGGTTTTCCCCCTTCACAAGGGTGACCGGCGGCGGCGCGCAGTTCACAATAGCGGTCATGCATGCGGTTATCCACCACACGCTCTTCTTCCGCCTGAATCAGGAGTGTTGGCGTGTCGTCGTTGTCGACACCAGCCAGCACCTGCTCACCGGCAAGGATACCTTCCCGTACCCAGTGATATGTCGGGCCACCCACGCGCAGGCGGGGCTCATCGGCATAAAAACGCAGGTTACGACGATAGCGCTGGCGACTGTGCGTCAGCACGTTCATCGCAAACGGCAGCGCCCGCCAGCGTCCCGTCCCGATGGCATAGCCTTCCCGAATGCGCTGATGGCCCTCAGCCCAGTCGAGAATATGGCGTACCATCCAGTCAGGAAAGCGCATGACGATGCCATACATCGGCGCGGTGAGCGCAATGGCGTCGCACTGGTGAGCGTGGCGCTGTAAAAACAGCGTTGAAATCGCACCGCCCATTGAGTGCGCCAGAATATAGCGCTTCCGCCAGGGGCCTGGCTCGACCTCCTGCTGCCAGAACGCGGCGAGATCGTCGACGTAATCACTGAAGTTATCCACATGGCCGCGATGCGTGTCCGATAACAGGCGGCCGGAAAGCCCCTGCCCGCGATGGTCGATAATCAACACATCGAAGCCAAGATGGAACAGGTCATAGGCCAGTTCGGCGTATTTGACGTAGCTCTCGATACGCCCGGGGCAGACCACAATGACCCGGTCATTTTTTTTATCGCGAAAACGCACAAAGCGTACCGGAATATCACCGACACCCGTAAACTCATCTTCCTCACGCTGGCGCCAGAAATCGGTCAGCGGCCCCATGGAGAAAGCAGCAAATGCGTTTTCTCGTGTTTCCCAGTCCTTTTTCTGCTGAAACATTGGGTTTCTACTCACCTAAGCCAAGGAATATCGTTTTTTCGTAACCGGTCACAAAATGACTCAACAATAGCGTATTGTGGCATAAAAACAGACAATTCGGGAGTTTCAAATGACCTTCGAGTGGTGGTTCGCTTACCTGCTGACATCCATCATCCTTAGCCTTTCACCGGGCTCGGGCGCCATTAACACCATGACCACCTCCATCAACCACGGCTATCGCGGCGCGGCGGCGTCCATTGCCGGTTTGCAGACCGGGCTGGGCATTCATATCGTGCTGGTCGGGATTGGTCTGGGCACCCTGTTCTCCCGCTCCGTACTGGCCTTTGAAGTGCTGAAATGGGCCGGGGCGGCCTATCTGATTTGGCTCGGCATCCAGCAGTGGCGCGCGGCAGGCTCCATTAACCTGAATACGCTCGCGCAGACGCAAAACCGCGGTCATCTGTTTAAGCGTGCAGTTTTCGTTAACCTGACCAACCCGAAGAGCATCGTTTTCCTCGCCGCGCTGTTCCCGCAGTTTATCGTGCCGCATCAGCCGCAGGTGATGCAGTACGTAGTGCTGGGCGCGACCACCATTATCGTCGATATTATCGTCATGATTGGTTACGCGACGCTGGCGCAGCGGATTGCGGCGTGGATTAAAGGGCCTAAGCAGATGAAGGCCCTGAATAAAGTCTTTGGTTCGCTGTTTATGCTGGTTGGCGCGCTGCTTGCGTCAGCGCGTCATGCTTAGCGAGAAATGATGAGATGAATGCCGAAGCCGGCGAACAGCGCGCCGGCGAAGCCGTCGATCCACTTCGCAATACGCTGGTAGCCGCGGCGCATCGCCGGTAAGGCGAACAGACTGGCCACGATGGTAAACCAGGCAAAGGTTTCAACGACGATCAGCAGGAAGATGCCCCAGCGTGCGCCCGCACCGACGCTATCACCCACAAACAGCGAGAACACGGAGCCGAAATAGATAATCGCTTTCGGGTTCGCCAGGTTGGTCAGCAGCCCTTTTACAAAGCTGCGGCCGCCCGTTGCCAGCTCGACCTTTGGCTCTTCCGGTTTTTTCTCTTCTTTTTTCAGCGCCCCGCGCAGCATCTGGTAGCCCATCCAGCACAGGTACAGCCCGCCGCCGACCATAATGATGTTATGCAGCCAGGCCATCTTCGCCAGGATCAGGTTCAGACCGAGCAGCGCGACCGCCGCCCAGACCATAACGCCCATGGTGATACCGAGCACACTCATCATCGCCTCCTTGCGGGAGCGGCTGACGGCCGTTTGCGACACGAAGAAAAAGTCAGGTCCCGGGCTCATCAGCGCAACAATGTGCACTAACGCCACGGTGAGAAATAGCATTAACATAATTAGCTCGCGGGGAAATAATTCAGTGAGTCATCATCCTGGCACTTTTTCGCCCGGCTGAATACTCCTCATCATCACCATCAACGTGGGAACGGATGAGCGCCATAAACTCTTTACCGAAGCGCTCCAGCTTGCGCGTACCGACGCCGTTGACGCTGAGCATTTCGCTGGCGCTGAGCGGCATCTGCTCAGCCATCTCAATGAGCGTGGCGTCGTTGAACACCACGTAAGGCGGGATGTTCTCTTCATCGGCGATGGCTTTACGCAGCTTGCGCAGTTTGGCGAACAGCTTGCGGTCGTAGTTGCCGCCGTAGGATTTCTGCATCACGCGCGGCTTGAGGGCGACCACGCGCGGCACGGCGAGCTTCAGTTCAACGTCACCGCGCAGCACCGGACGCGCCGCTTCGGTCAGCTGTAGCGCGGAATGCTGAGCAATGTTCTGCGTGGCAAAGCCGAGGTGAATCAGCTGGCGAATAATGCTGACCCAGTGCTCGTGGCTCTGGTCCTTGCCAATACCGTAGACAGGCAGCTTGTCGTGGCCCATATCGCGAATACGCTGGTTGTTGGCACCGCGCAGCACTTCCACCACGTAGCCCATCCCGAAGCGCTGGTTCACGCGGTAAATGGTCGAGAGCGCCTTACGCGCGTCCATCAGGCCATCGTACTGTTTTGGGGGATCCAGGCAGATATCGCAGTTACCGCACGGCTCCTGCCGCCCTTCACCAAAGTAGTTAAGCAGCACCAGACGACGGCAGGTTTGCGCTTCGGCAAACGCGCCCATCGCGTTGAGCTTGTGGCGCTCGATATCCTGCAGCTGGCCCTGCGGCTTCTCTTCCAGACAGCGGCGCAGCCACGCCATATCGGCCGGATCGTAAAACAGCATCGCTTCTGCAGGCAGACCGTCACGCCCGGCGCGACCGGTTTCCTGATAGTAGGATTCGATATTGCGCGGAATGTCGAAGTGCACCACAAAGCGCACGTTGGGCTTGTTGATCCCCATCCCGAACGCCACCGTCGCGACGACGATTTGCAGGTCGTCGCGCTGGAATTTTTCCTGCACGTCGGCGCGGATGTGGTTCTCTAACCCGGCATGGTATGCCGCCGCGCTAAAGCCACGGTTTTGCAGACGCGCAGCGGTGTCTTCCACCTTTGCGCGGCTGTTGCAGTAGATGATGCCGGACTTGCCGCGCTGCTCCTGGACGTAGCGCAGGAGCTGATCCAGCGGCTTGAATTTTTCCATCAGCATGTAGCGGATATTCGGGCGGTCGAAGCTGCTGACCTGAATATACGGGTCGTTCAACCCCAGCAGGCGAACGATATCCAGGCGCGTGGTGTCATCCGCCGTGGCGGTAAGCGCCATAAACGGCAGCTCGGGGAAGCGCTGACGCAGCTGGCCGAGGGCGGCGTATTCCGGGCGGAAATCGTGTCCCCACTGGGAGATACAGTGCGCTTCATCCACCGCCAGCAGAACAGGATTCCAGTGCGCGAGATGGTCGAGGAAGTTATCCAGCATCAGGCGTTCCGGCGCGATATACAGCAGGCGGATCTGCCCGGTGCGGCACCCGGCCATCACCTCTTGCTGCTGCTCCCGGGTTTGCGTCGAGTTCAGACAGGCCGCCGCGACGCCGTTGGCGAGCAGCTGGTCAACCTGGTCTTTCATTAGCGAAATGAGCGGGGATACCACGACCGTCAGGCCGTTAAGCACCAGCGCGGGCACCTGATAACAGAGGGACTTACCGCCGCCGGTCGGCATCACCACCAGGCAGTCACGGCCTTGCAGCACCGTTTCAATGATGGTTTCCTGGCCAGGGCGGAACTGCTGGTAGCCAAAGGTTTCATGCAAAACCTGTTTAGCCAGCGACTCCTGATTCAATACTTCCGCCTGCGCCACATTAACCCCATATGCGAAAAATAAAACAGGCGCTATTTTCAGCGCCTGAGAGAGAAACTTCAACGTTTAACGCAAAAACATTCGAGCAACCTAGAGAATATCGTTCAGCATCACGCCCACGCCGACGCGGGTCTGGTTGAAGTTGTAATCGATAAGCGACTCGCCGTAACCGCTGTAGACCTGCGTATAGATGCGAACGTGCTTCGTCATAGGATAGCTTAAGCCCACTTCCGCGCCGCCGTAACCGGTATTCCAGTTATACTGCCCCTTCGCGCTCAGTACGGCATCGCCCAACTGATAGCCGACTTTGAGCTGGTAGTAGCCCATGTATTTGGTGATGTCCGGGTTGTCATCAGTGCTGCCGACCACATACCACGGCTTCACTTCCACCATCCAGTTACCGTTCTGCGCCATCAGACGCGTATAGGCGCGGTTCCAGCTACGGGATGTCGGATCGGAACGTCCGTTAGAATCATGGTTAAAGCCCACTTCGACGTCACGCAGCGTCCAGCCGGCGAATTCATAATCCGTTGCGAAGCCGAGGAACAGCTGCGGCTCGTAGTTGGTTTCGCGGAACGGCGAGGATTCCCCGCTGTTAGAGAGCTGCCACCAGGACTTCTGCGTGTAAGACGCACCGAGCACCGAGTTCGGCCCCAGAATGCCGCGCCAGAACGGGAACGCGAGGCTGAGCTGGAACTTCACCTCATCTTTACGCGCATTATCAGACCAGTTATAGGAGCTTATCGCCTCTTTGTTGAGGTCGCTGGTCTGGGTGTAAATCACGTAGTTGGTGTCGTACGGATAGAGCGTGAACGGATTGTCATGCTCCTGAAGAAGGTTCGCGATAATACTACCGTGCACGGCAGGCTTATCATGCACCTCTTTAATTGTCGCTTCCTGCGCATAGGCTGTGAGGGGCAGCGAAATCGCCGCCAGTAACCAGGCCAGATACGTCCGCATCGGTGGTGTTCTCCTGCAAAAGAGTAAAATTACCTGAATAGTTATGTGGCGAACATTCTACAGACTTCTGCGACAACTGCTGCATCCTCGTTTCTGAAAGTAGCATTCCTTGTTGCTGAGGCATAAAATCAACATTTCGTTAACAATAAGGATGTGATGCCTCATGTCAGCCATGCTTACCGCCGAAGAAGTGTTAAAACTCGTGGGCGAGATATTTGTTTACCATATGCCGTTTAACCGCGCGCTGGGACTGGAGCTGGAGCGTTACGAGAAAGACTTTGCCCAGCTGAGTTTCAATAACCAGCCGATGATGGTCGGGAACTGGGCGCAAAGTATTTTACACGGCGGCGTGATTGCCTCCGCGCTGGACGTGGCGGCAGGACTGGTCTGCGTGGGCAGTACGCTGACGCGCCATGACACCATCAACGAAGACGAACTTCGCCAGCGTCTGGCGCGCATGGGCACCATTGATTTGCGCGTCGACTATCTTCGCCCGGGGCGCGGAAACCGCTTCACCTGTACCAGCAGCCTGCTGCGCGCCGGGAATAAAGTTGCCGTGGCGCGCGTGGAATTACACAACGAAGAACAGGTTTATATCGCCAGCGCAACCGCCACTTATATGGTGGGTTGAGGCGGCAAAATCGGGTAAAATTGATTCACTTTTTTGTAACGGATTTTCCCGATGGATGCTAAACAGACGCGGCAGGGCGTTTTACTCGCCCTTGCCGCTTATTTTATTTGGGGTATCGCCCCGGCGTACTTCAAGCTAATCGCCTACGTTCCGGCTGACGAGATCCTCACTCACCGCGTCATCTGGTCGTTTTTCTTTATGATTGCGCTGATGAGCCTCAGCCGCCAGTGGTCGGGCGTCAAAACGCTGCTGCAGACCCCGAAGAAGATCTTCCTGCTGGCGCTCTCTGCCGTGCTGATTGGCGGTAACTGGCTGCTGTTTATCTGGGCAGTGAATAACCATCACATGCTCGAAGCGAGCCTGGGGTACTTTATTAACCCGCTGGTGAACATCGTGCTGGGGATGATTTTCCTCGGTGAGCGCTTCCGCCGGATGCAGTGGGTGGCGGTGATTCTGGCCTTCTGCGGCGTGCTGGTGCAGCTGTGGACGTTCGGCTCGCTGCCGATTATCGCCCTCGGTCTGGCGTTCAGCTTTGCCTTCTACGGCCTGGTGCGTAAGAAGATTGCGGTGGAAGCGCAGACGGGGATGCTGTTTGAAACCCTGTGGCTGCTGCCGGTGGCGGCGATTTATCTCTTCGGCATCGCCGACAGCCCAACCAGCCACATGGGCAGCAATCCGTGGTCGCTGAACCTGATGCTGATGGCGGCGGGCGTAGTAACCACCATTCCACTGTTGTGCTTCACCGGTGCAGCGACGCGCCTGCGTCTCTCCACGCTGGGCTTCTTCCAGTACATTGGCCCGACGCTGATGTTCCTGCTGGCAGTGGTGTTTTACGGCGAAGTGCCGGGTGCGGATAAGATGGTGACGTTCGCCTTTATCTGGGTGGCATTGGCGATCTTTGTTGCGGATGCGATTTATACCCAGCGCAGGGGGCGCAAAGGGCTATAGTGCCTTTTTGCCGGATGGCGGCTGCGCCTTATCCGGCCTACAAGATCTGTAGGCCCGGTAAGCGTAGCGCCACCGGGCGGATTCTCAAAGCCAGTTACGACGCTTAAAGTACAGATACGGTGCCAGCCCGGCGAGGATCATAAAGATAATCGCCCCCGGGTAGCCAAAGCTCCACTTCAGCTCAGGCATAAACTCAAAGTTCATCCCGTAGCTGGACGCCACCAGCGTCGGCGGCAGGAACACCACGGACACCACCGAGAAGATCTTAATGATGCGGTTCTGCTCGATGTTGATAAAGCCCATCGCCGCCTGCATCAGGAAGTTGACCTTCTGGAACAGGGATTCGTTGTGCGGCAGCAGGGATTCGATATCGCGCAGGATCTCACGCGCCTGCTCCAGCTGACCGCCCGGCAGACGCGCCTTGCGCACCAGGAAGTTCAGCGCGCGCTGGGTATCCATCAGACACAAACGCACCTTCCAGCCGATATCTTCCAGCTCCGCCAGCGTTGAGAGCGCTTCGTCATACTCATCGCCCTGATGGCCTTCCATGATCACGCGGCTCAGCTTTTCCAGATCGCTGTAGATGTTTTCAATTTCATCCGCCAGCTGTTCAATTTTGGTCTCGAACAGATCGAGCAGCAGCTCATAGGCGTTGCCGTCCACCATCGCCTGGCTGCGGGCGCGCATGCGGTAGAGGCGGAATGCCGGTAGCTCACGCTCGCGCAGGGTAAACAGGCGGCCGTCGCGAATGGTAAATGCCACAGTGGAGTTGCCCGCGTGGTCTTCGGCATCTTCGAAGAAGAAGAAGGAGTGAATGTGCAGGCCGTCTTCGTCTTCAAAAAAACGGGCGGATGCTTCGATGTCTTCCAGTTCCGGGCGCGTTGCCAGGCTTTGCCCCAGCTCAGATTGTACGCGAAGGCGCTCATCGTCGTCCGGCTCGACCAGATCCACCCATACGGCATCAATGAGGGGCTGTGACTCTTCGGCTTCAAGCCGAGTCAGTCGGTTATTTTCGAGTTGAAATGCGCTCAACATGACCGGGACTCCCAATGCAAAAAATATCGGACAGTTCGGTGGGCACACAGAAACAAATTGGGTTTCAGACCATTAAACAGCCTGACTCAGCGCGACGGGAATAATGCAGTCGCTGACAACCACTAAGGCCATCAGCAAGAGGAGATAGCCTTAGGAGTTGTTCCTGGATGACAGGGAATTGAGCCAGTATCTACTGGGTGTGTCCAAGGCGAATGTCCTCTTAGCGTAATCGTGCGCGCATGTTACGCCAGCTATAACTGTGGCGTCAACACGCAACGAAACGCTGAAGGGCATTAATTGACCTTCAACGTATAAGGCTAGCAGATTATTACAAAATAATGATATTTTTCTGAACGTTAGACTGTTTCCAGCTTCGCGTAGGCGGCCACCAGCCATTTGATCCCCTGCCCCTGGAACGCCACCTGCAGGCGGCTGTGCTCGCCGCTGCCTTCCAGATTCACAATGGTGCCTTCGCCAAACTTAGAATGGCGCACGCGCTGGCCCAGCTTGTAGCCGGTGTCGGTTTCCGCTATCGGCGAGCCCATGCGCTGATGGCTGACCGGACGGCTGATGCTCGCCCGCAGACGTACCTCTTCGACACACTCTTCCGGCAGTTCACCGATAAAGCGCGACGGACGGTGATAGACCTCTTTGCCATACAAACGGCGGGTTTCAGCGTAGGTCAGCGTCAGCTTTTGCATCGCTCGCGTCACGCCCACGTAGGCCAGACGGCGTTCCTCTTCCAGACGTCCGCCTTCATCCAGCGACATCTGGCTCGGGAACATCCCCTCTTCCATGCCAACGATAAACACCTGCGGGAACTCCAGACCTTTGGCGGAGTGCAGCGTCATGAGCTGAACCGCATCCTGCCAGGTGTCCGCCTGCCCTTCGCCCGCTTCCAGCGCGGCGTGGGAGAGGAACGCCTGCAGCGGCATCAGGTCTTCGTCTTCTTCGTTGTAGCTGAACTGGCGCGTTGCCGTGACCAGTTCCTCTAAGTTCTCAATACGGGTCTGGCCCTTCTCGCCTTTTTCCTGCTCGTACATGGTGCGCAGGCCGGAGTCTTTAATCACCCGGTCGGTCTGCACGTGCAGCGGCATGTCGGCGGTTTCCTGCGCCAGGGCATCAATCAGCTCAAGGAAGCGCTGCAGGGCGCTGGCCGCGCGTCCGGCAAGGGCCTTTTCCTGCAGCAGCTCGCGGCACGCCTGCCACAGCGTCAGCTGACGGTCGCGCGAGGCCTGACGCACCACGTCCAGCGTACGGTCGCCAATCCCGCGGGTCGGCGTGTTAACCACGCGTTCAAACGCCGCGTCGTCGTTACGGTTGGCAATCAGACGCAGATACGAGAGCGCATCTTTGATTTCCTGACGTTCGAAGAAGCGCATACCGCCGTAAATGCGGTACGGCATCCCCACCTGCAGCAGCGCCTCTTCCAGCACGCGCGACTGGGCGTTGCTGCGATAGAGAATGGCGCACTGCTCCAGCGCGCCGCCGTTGTCCTGCCAGGTTTTGATGCGGTTGACCACGAAGCGCGCTTCGTCGAGCTCGTTGAAGGCGCAGTAAATCGAAATCGGTTCGCCGTCGACGCCGTCGGTCCACAGCTTTTTACCCAGACGCCCGTTGTTGTTCTCAATCAGGGCGTTGGCCGCGCTCAGAATGTTGCTGGTTGAGCGGTAGTTCTGCTCCAGACGGATGGTTTGCGCGCCGGGGAAATCGTTGAGGAAGCGCTGAATGTTCTCCACCTGCGCCCCGCGCCAGCCGTAGATCGACTGGTCGTCATCGCCCACGATCATCACCTTGCCGGTATCGCCGGCCAGCAGGCGGATCCATGCGTACTGGATGTTGTTGGTATCCTGGAATTCGTCCACCAGAATGTTGGTGAAGCGTTCGCGGTAGTGCTGCAGGATGTGCGGCTTGTTGAGCCACAGCTCGTGAGCGCGCAGCAGCAGCTCGGCGAAATCCACCAGACCGGCGCGATCGCACGCTTCCTGATAGGCCTTGTAGACGTTCTGCCAGGTCTGCTCGACCGGGTTGCCGAAGCTCTGAATGTGGTGCGGGCGCAGCCCCTCGTCTTTCTGACCGTTGATGTACCACATCGCCTGACGCGGCGGCCACTGCTTCTCGTCGAGGTTCATCGCCTTGATCAGGCGCTTCAGCAAACGGAGCTGATCTTCGCTGTCGAGGATCTGGAAATCCTGCGGCAGGTTGGCGTCCATGTGGTGCGCCCGCAGCAGACGGTGCGCCAGACCGTGGAAGGTACCGACCCACATCCCGCCCTGGCTGGTGCCCATCAGCTGGGCGATGCGGTGGCGCATCTCCGCCGCCGCCTTGTTGGTGAACGTGACCGCCATGATGGAGTACGGCGAGCAGTTTTCCACGCTCTGCAGCCAGGCGATACGGTGAACCAGCACGCGCGTCTTACCACTGCCCGCTCCAGCCAGCACCAGCAGGTTGGTGCGCGAGGCGGCAACCGCGTCACGCTGTTTGTCATTAAGGCTGTCGAGCAGGTAAGAAACGTCCATTGGCACCGTCACATAGTATTCAGGAACAGAGCAAAACGCCCGGTGGCGCTTCGCTTACCGGGCCTACAACAGCAAAACCCTGGTAATTTATACAATATTACTGGTGATTATATCAGCGTCGTGAGGGATGCCAACCGCGAAATTTCCACGTGCGGCAGAAGACGGCTATCGGAGGCGATCATCAGGTCAGCGTTTTCCGGCTTGATCCAGCAGGCCTGCATGCCGCAGCGGATGGCGCCCGCCACGTCTGTGGTCAGGTCATCCCCCACGTGCAGGATCTCACCCAGCGGCAGGTTAAGCTTATCCGCCGCCAGATGGTACATGTCGCTGAACGGCTTCGCGCGCCCGTGAGGACCCGCACGCAGCACGAATTCAAAGTAATCGCTGAGGCCGAACAGCTCCGGCTGGGCATTGCCGTTGGTGATGGCCACCAGCGGCCACTTTTCGGCAAGCGTCGCCAGCGTGTCGTGGGTTTCCTGCGGCACGTCGATAAGGCTGCGCCATTTAGCGAAGTTTTCCATGGCCGCTTCCGCCCCAATCGCGGCATCCTGCGCACTCAGGCCTACATTCAGCATCGCCTGCTCAACCGCGCGACGACGCCATTCGGTCACGTCGTGGTAAATGTCCGGCTCGGTCTCCCGCAGGGACTGACGCAGCTTCTGGAAGTCCTTGTTCTGCATCGTCTTCAGCGCGGGATGGTAGTTCTGCACAAACGCCAGCGACTCCTGCTCGGTACGCAGGATCACCTCGCGGTTGTCATAAAGAGTGTCATCAAGGTCAAACGTCAGGGCTGAGATCTGACCGAGTGGGCGGTAAAAACGCATTATTTCCCCCGTTTGGCGCGTGGATGCGCCGCGTCATACACCGAGGCAAGGTGTTGGAAGTCTAAGTGGGTATAAATTTGTGTGGTCGACAGGTTCGCGTGGCCAAGCAGTTCCTGCACGCCGCGCAGATCGCCGCTTGACTCAAGCATGTGTGTTGCAAAGGAGTGGCGCAGCTTGTGCGGATGCACGTGGCTGTTTAGCCCCTGCTTAATGCCCCACTCCGCAAAGCGCTTCTGCACGTTACGCGCCGAGATCCGCTTGCCGAGTTTCGACAGGAACAGCGCATCTTCGTCGGTGCCAAACAGCCCGCGCAGGTCAAGCCAGTGCTCAATCCAGGAGACCGCATTGCGGCCAATCGGCAGACGGCGCTCTTTGCTGCCCTTCCCCATTACCCACACTTCGCCCGATTCCAGATCGAGATGCTTCAGGTCGAGGTTGACGAGTTCAGACAGACGCAGCCCGGCACCGTACATTACTTCCAGCATCGCGCGGTCGCGCACGGCCAGCGGATCGTTCAGATCGATATCCAGCAGGCGGTTTACGTCGTCAACGTCAATATTTTTAGGCAGATGGCGCGGCGCCTTCGGCGTGGCGATCCCTTTTGCCGGGTTGGCTTTTAAGCCCCCCTGGCTGACCAGCCAGTCGAAGAAGCTGCGCAGCGCTGAGAGCCTGAGCGCCAGGCTCGCCGGGCTGAGGTTTTTTTTGCGGCTACGCACAACAAACCCGCGTACCGTCGCAGCATCACATTGTTGCCAGCTTTTCAGGCCGATCTCGTCGGCGATCTGCATGATGGCATCAAGCTGACGCTGATAGTTAAGCAGCGTAATGGGGCTAAGCTGGCGTTCCACGCCGAGATAGCGTAGAAAGCGCGAGACGTCAGTGGCGAGCAGTCCGTCCGTCATACGCGCTCAATCCAGCGCTCCAGCAGCTCAGGCAGCATCAGGGCGATCTCCTGCAGCAGGTGCGTGGCTTGCCCCTGCTCGTAGTGATGCGCGTCGCGGCTGGTAAATAAGATGACGCCCAGATCGCCATCGCGCCCCATCAGCGACATCGCCACCGAGCCAATCGCTTTGGCCTCCGGTAACACCACCAGCAGCTCAGGTCCGTTAAGCGGCCCCAGATAGTGGTGCTCATGGCCCAGACGCTGAATGCGCAGCGGTTCAAACGCCTGACGGCTCAGTGCCAGATGGGTAAATCCCGACGGTGCGCCGATGCGCCAGCGGTCAGGGAAAAGACGAATCGTTGCACCCGCCAGCCCCAGCTCGCGGGCCCAGCGGTGGAAGCGGCTGAGGAACTCGTCAAGACTGTGCGCCGACGCCAGACGCGCCTGCAGATGCAGCAGACGATAGAACAGGCTTTCATTGGTGCTGGCCTGCTCCATCAGCAGCGTCATGTTCTCTTCAAGCTGGCTGATGTGGTTGCGCGCGCGCGCCATGTGCCATTCCACCAGCGACACGGTTCCGCGAACCGGATGCGGCACGCGCATCTCTTCGACGACGCGTGCATTGCGAATAAAAAACTCAGGATTGCGCAGCAGATAATCAACAACAGCTCTGTCGTCCAGTTCCGTCACTGTTTCCTGCAGTTCTTCCCCTGGTTGTTTCATAGATGGATAAACCCGTCATAGACATGTGCCGCCGGGCCCGTCATATACAGTGGATGACCCGGTCCTTTCCAGGCGATATCAAGCCGACCGCCCGGTAATTCCACGCGAACCTCTTCAGCCAGTAACCCCTGGGAGATGCCCACGGCCACTGCCGCACAGGCTCCGCTTCCGCAGGCCTGCGTCTCGCCCGCACCGCGCTCGTAAACCCGCAGACGAATGTGCTCGCGCTTCACCACCTGCATAAAACCGATGTTCGCGCGCTCCGGGAAACGTTCGTGGCTTTCCAGCACCGGGCCGAGCGTTTCGACCGCCGCGGTTTCCACATCATCAACCTGGATCACGCAGTGTGGGTTACCCATAGAGACGACGCCGCACAATACTGTCTGCTCGGCCGCCCGCATAATATAGGTCTTTTCCGCTTTGTTTGCGCGAAACGGCACGACGGAAGGCTCGAAGTTAGGCTCGCCCATGTTCACGCGCACCAGCTCATCATCGGTGACGCTGAGCACCATGCGACCATTGGCTGTACTGACGCGAATATCACGCTTGTTAGTCAGCCCTTTCAGGCGGACAAAGCGGGCGAAACAGCGCGCGCCGTTGCCGCACTGGTTCACTTCGCTGCCGTCCGCGTTAAAAATACGGTAGTGGAAATCGAGGTCGGGATCGTACGGCGGCTCAACCACCAGCAGCTGATCGAACCCCACGCCCAGATGCCGATCCGCCAGACGACGGATCAGTTCCGGTGAGAAAAACACATTCTGCGTTACCGCGTCGACGACCATAAAATCGTTGCCAAGGCCATGCATTTTAGAGAACTGCATCATTTGCTCCATTGCGCGGGTACAGAACGTTGTCGTCAGAGATTAACCTGAGTCGGGCCGCCGTTGTCGCCACGGTCGTTAGTATCTGGCGTGGAAGACTCAATGCCGCTGTTAACCGGTTTCGTCGGCGGCGGTGCGGTTTTATCCGCAGGAGGAAAGTACAGTGGTCCCTTCAGTCCGCAGCCAGTCAGGCTAAACAGCGTGATGAGAACGGCAAGCGTTCGGAAAGCGTTTTTCATTATAAAGTTGCCCGTAAGTTCAAATCTGTTTCTATCATCGCAGGAGAAGACACAAAAGCAAGAGTTTGCCGCTTTCCTGCAACGGGAATTATTTAGGGTTATACTGCCGGCATCACGAAAAACAGGAACAAAACCATGAACGACAGTGAATTCCATCGCCTTGCCGACAACCTGTGGATGACCATCGAAGAGCGTCTTGACGACTGGGACGGCGACAGCGATATCGATTGTGAAATCAACGGCGGTATTCTGACCCTGAGCTTCGAAAATGGCAGCAAAATTATTATTAACCGCCAGGAGCCGCTTCACCAGGTGTGGCTGGCGGCCAAACAGGGCGGCTATCACTTCGATCTGAAGGGTGATGAGTGGGTGTGCGACCGTAGCGGCGTACCGTTCTGGGATCTGCTGGAACAGGCCGCGACCGCGCAGGCGGGTGAGGAAGTGCGTTTCAGGTAGTTTTGTTGCCCGGTGGCGGCTGCGCCTTACCGGGCCTACAACGGCTCGAACCGTAGGCCGGGTAAGCATTAGCCACCCGGCGAAAAGGCTCAGGAGAAATACTGCTGCAACAGCGGCGCGGTGTCCTGATTGGCAGGCGCGGCAGGCGTGACGGCCTGAGTGCGGAACGGGATCACCTGCGCACGGCCATCGACGTTCACAATCTGGTAGAACTGCGGCAGGTTAAAGTTGATAAAGCTTGAGCCGTAGGTAAAGCGGTCATGCGAAGAGGAGTAGAAGCGGCTAACGTCGCGCACCAGCTCCTCTTTACTGCCTTCACAATGGTGATACACCTCGGCGCGGTTGGTCTCATCCAGAATGTAGATGTTGAACCCGGCATCGTCGCCCGACTCTTCAAAGAAGAACTGAATAATCCCTTCACTGGCAAAGCCGTCCACCACCTGCGGGAGCTTAACGTGGTTGGTTTCCACCTGCACCGACAGGCCATGCAGCTTGTTATGCGAAATCGCGCCGTAGAATTCAATGGCGTTTTCCAGCTTCTGTACCGATACGTTGAGACGTTCAAAGAACAGGCCCCAGGTCTGGCCGGAGACGCGCAACGCTTTAAAGCGCCCGGTTTCCTGACGGGTACTGGAGAGACGCAGCTCGATACACTCCGAGACCAGCTGCTGCACGCGGGTACGAATCAACCCACGCAGGTGCTGGCTGTAGCAGAACACTTCCACGCTGTCCGGCGGCGCGGCATCCTGGTGCATCTTGCCGAGAATGGTTTTCAGCGCTTCGATCATCGCCTGCTCGCCGTTGAAGTGCAGGGTACGCACTTCGTTCCACGAGTTGCGGTAGAGCAGGTCCACGCTGCCCACCAGGCAGTTTTGCTGCTCGCCAAAGCTAAAGACGTCCAGCTTGCGGAAGTCAAAATGGACCACCTGATTGCGGAAGGCCGCCGTCGGGTCGTATTCCAGGTTGACGATGATCGCCAGATGGCGAATCTCACACGGGCTGTAGAGCGCTTTTGGCGTCGGCGCAGGCAGACGCAGCGGGAAGTGGTGCGACACATCCGCGACCATCTCCTGCAGCTTAGCGAGATCGACCACCTCGTTGCCTTTGATAAACAGGCGCGTGCGCGAGGTCAGCAGGCCGTTAAACCAGGCCCAGGCCACCAGCTTGTTCAGATAGCGGTTATATTCCAGCGGCTGATGGCTGATAATAGAATCCATGCTTGGCGCACGGTTGTACAGATACCACCCGGTGCGGTTCGCGCGGCCCGGCGGCACGTAGATAAAGGTCAGGTTCGGTTCTGACAGGTCAGGAGAAATCTGCGGGTTAACCAGCGTGACTTTACCCGGCAGCGCTTCAAACGCGGCGTACAGCTTACGGGTCAATACCCCGATATCCTGCGGGCTGGCGGAAACGCTGAGGTTGTTGCGGCGCGCAAAGCGGATCAGATTACGGTAGCTTTGCATCATTGCATCGAGCAGTTCGTTGTGCGCTTCACGCACCTGATCGATTTTCCAGTTGGCCCGGTTGTCGAGCATGGACAGACGCGCGTCGTCCCATCCCCACTCTTTCACTAACTGGCTGACCACTTCACGACGCCAGCCCACGCAGGCGCGTTCGCGGCTCAATTTCTCACAGACTTTGAGATAGAAACATCGACGTACCAGGTCCAGACGCGTGGTGTCATCAATGGCTTTCAGGTATTCGGTTACGCGCTCGAGCATCATGCAGTAGGCGTCGAGCCCGAAGGAGACGATCTCCCCGTCATGCAGGCGCTGTTTGATGTCTTTCGCCAGCAGGCGCGGCGTCGGGTATTCCCAGGAGTAGGCTTCAAGCAGCAGCGTTTTCAGCACCGCTTTGTACGGTGAGTCGATACTCTTATAGAGCTGCCAGAGGCTTGCGCCGAAATACTCTTCCGCAGACAGTGAGCTGAGACCGCCGAGGTCCAGCCATTCGTTTGGCGTCAGTACGCCCTGCGCATAAAGCGACATGACGTAATCGTCGTAATGCTCTTCTTCTTCGCACGGGACCATATTCCACAGAATACGTTTCCCGGCCAGGCGAACGGCAGTACGGTAGAATTCATCCAGCAATAAGATGTGCTGGGTCGAGCCGCAGTCCTCACCACCCAGACTGCCGCTTTCGTTATGGCGGAAACGGTTTTCATCAATCAGGAAGAAGCTCACTTCCACGCCGAGCGAGGCCGCCCAGCTCTCCAGCAGGCTGCATTTACGCTGCAGCAGCTGACGCTCTTCGTTATCGAGCCAGGACTGATGACAGACCCAGATGTCCAGGTCAGAAGAACAGCTTTGCCCTACCGATGAGGTGCTCCCCATTGAGTAAACGCCGGTAATCGGCAGTTCACCTTTCGGGGACTCCTGTGGCGGCATGCCCCGGTAGAGTTCCAGCTCGTTCAAATAATGCTGTTGGGTTTCATCAGGCGTGAAAAGGCAAATGCCCTGGGGAACGTTACCATCAAGGTAGCCAGGCATCAGCGGGTGGTGATAGTGCAATAATGTCGGCAGCAGACTGTATACCTGCTGGAAAGCAGGGCCCATAGCAGCAAGCGCGCGATCCACACGCAGTTGATTTATGGCATCCAGTCTCTGTTTCAGAGTCTCAATATAGAGGTACAAGACGTATCGCCTGATGTTTCCGGGTGTCGCAGCTATTCAAAACACGAGTAACAGCGGACCCGCAGTATTTCAAAAAGATAACCGTTACCCTTTTTCGCCCTTATCATTTTTGGTGGTACCGACGAAAAAATGGTCTAAAACGTGATCAATTTAACACCTTGCCGATTGACCGTAAAGAAAGATGCGCTACATACAAGTGTAGCACCGTTCTGTACGTGTAAATTCCTGAATACGGCTCTGGCTGACGAATACGCCGCCTTGTCCCTCTCACTCTTCATCAACCGTAAAACTGCCATCCCAGAGTCAACAATGTTAGGATGGTTAGCGATTGATAATGACGGTAACAAGCATGTTAGACAATGTTTTGAGAATTGCCACACGCCAAAGCCCTCTCGCGCTCTGGCAGGCACATTATGTGAAGCAGCGCCTGGAAGCCTGCCACAGTGGATTGCGCGTCGAGCTGGTGCCGATGGTCACGCGCGGTGACGTGATCCTCGATACGCCGCTGGCGAAAGTGGGCGGCAAGGGCCTGTTTGTCAAAGAACTGGAACTGGCATTGCTTGAGAACCGCGCCGATATCGCCGTACATTCGATGAAAGATGTGCCCGTCGAGTTCCCGGAAGGGCTGGGGCTAGTGACCATCTGCGAGCGCGAAGACCCGCGCGATGCGTTTGTCTCTAACCGCTATGACTCGCTCGACGCGCTGCCAGCGGGTAGCGTGGTTGGCACGTCGAGTTTACGCCGTCAGTGTCAGCTGGCGGAGCGTCGTCCTGACCTGATCATCCGCTCGCTGCGCGGTAACGTCGGCACGCGTCTGGGCAAGCTGGATAACGGCGATTACGATGCCATTATCCTCGCCGTTGCCGGCCTGAAGCGTCTGGGGCTGGAAGAACGTATTCGCGTAGCGCTGCCGCCAGAGCTCTCACTGCCCGCTGTTGGCCAGGGTGCCGTCGGCATCGAGTGCCGTCTGGACGATGCGCGTACCCGCGAGCTGCTTGCCCCACTGAATCATGACGAAACCGCTACGCGCGTAAAAGCCGAGCGGGCGATGAATACCCGCCTCGAAGGCGGGTGCCAGGTGCCAATTGGCAGCTATGCTGAATTGACGAATGGCGAACTGTGGCTGCGCGCGCTGGTAGGCGCCCCGGACGGTTCGCAGATGGTGCGCGGCGAACGTCGCGGTAACGCGCAAGATGCCGAGCAGCTTGGCGTGTCGCTGGCGGAAGAGTTACTGGATAACGGCGCCCGCGAGATCCTGGCTGACGTATATAATGGAGAGCCCCCTGCATGAGTATTCTCGTCACCCGCCCTTCTCCCGCAGGAGAGCAGTTAGTGAGCCGTCTGCGCACACTGGGGCAGGTGGCCTGGAGTTTTCCGCTCATTGAATTCTCCCCCGGTCGCGAGCTCTCTGCGCTCGCCGACCAGATGAATACCCTTCAGGACGGTGACCTGCTGTTTGCGCTGTCGCAGCATGCCGTGGAATTTGCCCACGCACAGCTGCAGCAGCAGGACATGGCCTGGCCAACCGCCCCCGGCTATTTCGCGATTGGCCGCACAACGGCACTGGCGCTGCATACCGTAAGCGGCGCGGACGTTCGTTACCCGTTAGATCGGGAAATCACTGAAGTCTTGCTACAATTACCTGAATTACAAACTGTTGCCGGAAAGCGTGCGCTCATTTTGCGCGGCAATGGGGGGCGCGAGCTGCTGGGCGAAACGCTGCGTGAACGTGGTGCGAACGTGACGTTCGTTGAGTGCTATCAGCGCTGTGCAAAACACTACGATGGCGCGGAAGAGGCGATGCGCTGGCACGCGCGAGGCATCAATACGCTGGTGGTCACCAGCGGTGAAATGTTACAACAGCTTTGGGCGCTGATACCGCTTTGGTATCGCGAAAACTGGTTACTCCGCTGTCGGCTTCTGGTCGTCAGTGAGCGTCTGGCGAACCAGGCCCGGGAACTGGGCTGGCAGGATATTCGGATCGCTGATAACGCCGACAACGATGCGCTGCTGCGCGCATTACAATAACTCTCAAATGGGAAGCCATAATGACGGAACACGACAAATCCTCCGCCGTGGTTGAAGAGACCAGGGAGACTGTGGAGACGACGCCACAGCCAGAGACGACTGAGAAAACCGCTGAGAAGAAAAACGGCAGCAACAAAACAAGCCTCACGCTGAGCGCGATTGCCATCGCCATTGCGCTGGCAGCGGGGGCTGGCCTGTACGGGCTGGTGAAGCAACAGAGCGCTAACCAGACGTCCACCAGCGATGCGCTGGTGAATCAGCTCACTGCCCTGCAAAAAGAGCAGGAGACGCAGAAAACCGAGCTGGAAGCCGTGATTAAGCAGCAGGCCGCCGCGCTTGCCGAAGCGAACAGCAAACAGGAAGAGCTGACCAAACAGCTGGGTGAAGTTCAGCAGAAAGTCGCCACGATTTCCGGCACCGATGCCAAAACCTGGCTGCTCTCGCAGGCTGACTTCCTGGTGAAGCTCGCCGGACGTAAGCTCTGGAGCGATCAGGACGTCACCACTGCCGCCGCGCTGCTGAAAAGCGCCGATGCAAGCCTGGCGGACATGAACGACCCGAGCCTCATTACCGCCCGTCGCGCGATTACCGAAGACATCGCCAGCCTCTCCGCCGTTTCGCAGGTGGATTACGACGGCATTATCCTTAAAGTGAATCAGCTGTCGAATCAGATTGATAACCTGCAGCTGGCGGATAACAACGACGACGACTCCCCGATGGATTCCGACGGTACGGAGCTTTCCAGCTCGCTGAGCGAATGGCGCATAAACCTGCAGAAAAGCTGGCAGAACTTTATGGACAGCTTTATCACTATCCGCCGTCGCGACGAAACTGCCGTACCGCTGCTCGCGCCGAACCAGGACATCTATCTGCGCGAGAACATTCGTTCCCGCCTGCTGGTGGCGGCCCAGGCCGTGCCGCGTCATCAGGAAGAGACCTATAAACAGGCGCTGGATAACGTCTCAACGTGGGTACGCGCTTACTACAACACCGATGATGCGACGACCACCGCCTTCCTCGAAGACATTGATAAGCTGAGTCAGCAGAACATCACCATGAACGTGCCGGACAAGCTGACCAGCCAGCCGATTCTGGAGAAACTGATGCAGACGCGCGTGCGTAACCTGCTGGCGCAGCCGGGCGTGCCGGCTGAGCAAACGGGCGGAGCGGCACCTGCTCCGGCTCCTGCGCCTGAAAGCGCACCGCAGGGAGAGTAACGATGCTAAAAGTCCTCTTACTCTTTATCCTGCTGATCGCCGGGATCGTCCTGGGACCTATGCTTGCGGGTCATCAGGGTTATGTCCTGATCCAGACCGATAACTACAACATTGAAACCAGCGTAACGGGTCTGACGATCATTCTGATCCTCGGCGTGGTGGTGCTGTTTGCGATCGAGTGGATCCTGCGCCGTATTTTCCGTACCGGTGCCCATACCCGCGGCTGGTTCGTTGGCCGTAAGCGCCGTCGCGCCCGTAAACAGACCGAGCAGGCGCTGCTTAAGCTCGCAGAGGGTGACTATCAGCAGGTTGAAAAGCTGATGTCGAAAAACGCCGACCATGCCGAACAGCCGGTGGTGAACTATCTGCTGGCGGCCGAAGCGGCGCAGCAGCGCGGTGACGAAGCCCGCGCTAATCAGCACCTGGAGCGAGCGGCTGAGCTGGCTCACGGCGACCCGATTCCGGTGGAAATCACGCGCGTTCGTCTGCAGCTGGCACGCAATGAGAATCACGCGGCTCGCCACGGCATCGACCGTCTGCTGGAAGTCGCGCCGCGTCATCCGGAAGTGCTGCGCCTTGCCGAGCAGGCCTATATTCGTACCGGCGCCTGGGGCTCACTGCTGGACATCATTCCGTCGATGGCGAAGGCCGAGGTGGGCGACGATGAACATCGTGATGAGCTTCAGCGTCTGGCGTGGATTGGCCTGATGGATCAGGCGCGCGCAGACCTGGGCAGCGACGGTCTGAAAACGTGGTGGAAGAATCAGAGCCGTAAAACGCGTCAGCAGGTTCCTCTGCAGGTGGCGATGGCGGAACATCTCATCGAGTGTGACGATCACGACACGGCTCAGGCGATCCTCCTCGACGGTCTGAAGCGCCAGTACGACGATCGTCTGGTGATGGTGATCCCGCGCCTGAAAACCAACAATCCTGAGCAAATCGAAAAAGTGCTGCGTCAGCAGATTAAAACCGTCGGCGATCGACCGCTGCTGTGGAGCACGCTCGGCCAGTCGTTGATGAAGCACGGCGAATGGCAGGAGGCGAGCCTCGCCTTCCGTGCAGCGCTGAAGCAGCGTCCGGACGCCTTCGACTACGCCTGGCTTGCCGATACGCTGGACAAGCAGCATAAGCCGGAAGAGGCCGCCGCCATGCGCCGTGACGGGCTGTTGCTGACCCTGCAAAACAACGGTACCCAGCAATAAACAAAAAGGAGGCCAGACGGCCTCCTTTTTTTATCGCCTTTCTGCTGCTACATTCTTTACACCTATATCCGATAACGAAAACGCCAATGTAACGATCTCTTTTCATTAACTTTTTCTCACACACGCGCACATTCTGCAGCGTGGATTAAATCGTTTTTGAAAGGAAATCGTCATGAACTCGCTTCTCTATGCGCTGATTGAAGCGCTGCGCTGCCACCGCTGGCTGCGCCTCCTTGCTTGTGCTTTTATCTTTTCTTCGCTGGGGAATGGCTTAACCCAGGTCGTGGTCTTCGGCTTGCTGTTAGCATGGTCAGCCCCGCCCGCACTGCTCACCCTCGCTTTTCTTTTCGCTACGGTACCGGGGTTTATCGGGAGTACGATCGGCGAAAAGCTGTGCTCCCGATGTTCTCCGATCGCCCTGCTGATACTGACCGAGGCGCTGGGATTGCTCGCCCTGCTCTTTCCCCTCCTTGGTGTGGGTTATCACAGCGTTACCGCGTTACTCGCCGTGCAATCCACCGAAGCGCTGCTCAGCGGGATGAGCTGGCCCGCGCTGACGTTGCTCTTCAAGCGCGGTCTCAGCGAAGCGGAGCTGCCTGCTGCGACCTGTCTGGAAAATGTGATTTTTGCTTCTCAGGTTTTGCTGGGGACCGGCCTGGGCGTGATGCTGTTTCAGAAGATATCCGTATTTACCCTTCTGGCCATTGATGCCGCCAGCTTTCTCGGGTCACTGCTCATGCTATGGCTGGCTGGACGCCGGTTTTCTGCGCCATCACTCCCGTCCCTCGAGGAAGAGGAAGCCCCTGTGGCATTACGCTGGCGGACGTTGACCGTTCGGCAGAAACGCAGTCTGCTCATCCTGCCAGCGCTGGCGGCCGTCGGCTCGCCGGCCATGGCACTGCTTCCGGCACTGGCACAGCAAATCCATCCTCAGGATGCGGCGGGCCTTGCTCTGCCGCTGCTTTTCGCCAGGAGCCTGGGACAGCTTTGCGGTCCCATGTTGCTAAAAAAAGAGAGCCTGACGCGCTTTGCCGCTCGCACGCCACGCATCATCGTTTGTCTCGGCATCTTTCTGGCCGCTTATGGAATGCTGCCGTTGTTGTCCGGGTGGATGGCATGTGCGCTGGGGATGATCTTTATCGCGCATCTGGCTTCGAATGTTCTGTTCGCGGCCGGGACGTTTGGCGTTCTCAGTAGTTTTCATATTACGCAAACCGCTTCGGCCAGTGGTAAAGCCTGGCGCTGGCAAACGCTCAGCGCCTCTCTCTTCACCGGCATCGCAGCGGCAGTGGCTGCCGGGTTTGGCTCAGTAGCCGCACTCTATGCCGTCTCGTCAGCGGCCCTTATGATGGTTGCCCTGATCGTGCGCCGGTATCGGGAATAAGGCATAAAAAAACGCCTGCTATAAAAGCAGGCGTTAAAACAGGTCTGTAAGACAACATATTTGGTGCTTCACTCAACGTTATGTCCATGGTGTCTGATGAGGCCGAAGCGACATCTGTCAGTGGACGATAAGCACCGTAAATGGCTCTGCGTCATTCCGGAGTTTATGAGGCACGAAGGCGAACATAAGAGATGGAATGAGCATCTACACGCATATTATTGCACGTAACGTGCCAACATGACACGCAGAACTTTTACATGACGCAACATTTTAAGATAAAAGGAAATTATGCTGTTAAGCGTCGTCTTAATCGCTACAACATATCGGTCAACGCAGAAATATGTCGCCAGGAGGAGACAGCAAAACCTATGGATAGTAAATATGTTTATTTTCAATGAATTATATGTCGCTGAATCGCGACAATGAAACAGGGCGCTGTCGGGGAATCACTACGGGGGTGAAAAGTGGCAGAAAACAAAAAACCCCGCCGAAGCGGGGTTCAAAATTGGTCGGCGAGAGAGGATTCGAACCTCCGACCCACTGGTCCCAAACCAGTTGCGCTACCAAGCTGCGCTACTCGCCGATGTACTGCTTTTTGAATTTTTAGTTCAATTCATTTAAAAAGTCGTGGTGCGAGGGGGGGGACTCGAACCCCCACATCCTAAGGATACTAACACCTGAAGCTAGCGCGTCTACCAATTCCGCCACCTTCGCAATTCACAACTCTTTCAATAATGGGGTGGCTAATGGGATTCGAACCCACGACAACTGGAATCACAATCCAGGGCTCTACCAACTGAGCTATAGCCACCACTGTATTCTTTCACGCGGTACTGACTACTTCTCAGACCACCGCAGCTCTAGCGCCGGGACTAAAATGGCGCGCCCGACAGGATTCGAACCTGAGACCTCTGCCTCCGGAGGGCAGCGCTCTATCCAGCTGAGCTACGGGCGCTTAGCGCCGTTGCGGGGCTGGATATTACGTACCTCCGTCCCCGCTGTCTAGTGCTTTTTTGAAAAAAATGCGCGTTTGGTTATCGTTTGCACATTTTGCCGCTTATTCCTCCACTTTCTGCGTGGTGGCACGGCGACCGAGACCAAAAAGCTTATAGGCAGCCGTTACAGCGGCCAGGAAGATCATCCCGACAAACAGCGACATGCGGGTATCTTCATTAAAGTACATTCCGATTAATACGCAAATCAGGAACGTCATCGTTAAATAGTTCGCATACGGGAACAGAATTGAACGGAACGGATGGCTTTCAATCGCCTTTTTATGCGCATGACGGAAACGCAGCTGGCTGATGAGGATAACAAACCACGGCACCATGCCCGGCAGGACGCTGGCGCTGTAGACGTAAACGAACACCCGCTGCGGATTGGGAATGATGTAATTCAGGCAAGAACCAATCAGCAGGATCGCAATCGAAACCGCCACGCCCGCCACCGGCACGCCAGCACGTGACACTTTGCTCATCGCCGCAGGCAGCTGGTTATTCTTCGAGAGCGCATAGAGCATACGCCCACAGCTGTACATCCCGCTGTTACACCCTGACAGCGCGGCCGTCAGGACCACAAAGTTAATGATGCCCGCCGCCGCCGTGATACCAATTTTGGCAAAGGTTAAAACAAACGGGCTACCCGTCGTGCCAATTTCGTTCCACGGGAAGATGGTTACGATAACGAAGATCGCGCCCACATAGAAAATCAGGATGCGCCACAGCACTTTGCCCACCGCGCTACGCAGCGTGACCTGAGGATTTTTCGCTTCACCGGCAGTAATACCGATCAGCTCTACGCCCTGATACGAAGCCACAACGATACACAGCGCCGTCAGGAAACCCTTCCAGCCGCCGGCAAAGAAGCCGCCGTTTTCGGTCAGGTTACCGAAACCGATAGCGTGTCCACCGTTGCCAAAGCCGAAGAAAATCACGCCCAGGCCAACAACAATCATCACGATGATGGTGGTGACTTTAATCATCGCGAACCAGAACTCGATCTCACCATAAAGACGCACGGCGGCCAGGTTTGCCAGCGCCACCAGCCCCACGGCAATAAGCGCGGGTATCCACTGGGCCATGTCCGGGAACCAGAACTGGACGTAGACCCCTATCGCGGTGATCTCGGAGATGCCCACCGCCATCCACATGAACCAGTATGACCAGGCTGTCAGGTAGCCGAAAAAGGGGCTCATATACCGGTGCGCGTAAACGGCGAAGGAGCCGGTTACCGGCTCCAGGAAGAGCATTTCGCCCATGGAACGCATGATGAAGAAAACAAACAGCCCGGCAATAATGTACGCCAGTAATACGGAAGGGCCTGCCCACTTGAGCGTGCTTGCGGAGCCCATAAACAGGCCCACGCCGATAGTGCCGCCCAGCGCTATCAGTTCAATATGACGAGCTTCCAGCCCACGCTGTAGCTCCTGTTTTTTCTCTGCCATAGATCCTCGATTGTGTTTGCTGTTTCCCGACTTAAGACCGGGTATTGTTTTTTAGGGGGACTAAAATACGGAGCGAATGGTTTCTTAAAATGTGCCAAATGGCAAACGATGCATAAAAAAAATGAATGCATTGCACAGATTATCAGCAGTTTTGCAGGCGAGTTGCAGCGCGAATAGCATATCGCGCTACATTTTGATTACATTTTCCCGGTGTAATGCCAGGCGAGGTAGCGAAGCAGACGGATCTGTCGTTTAATGCGTGTCGGCTGCGATAGCAGGCGATACAGCCACTCCAGCCCCAGATGTTGCCAGACCGCTGGCGCACGCTTGACGTGGCCGGTAAAGACGTCATATGTGCCGCCAACGCCCATGTAGAGGGCATCCGGGCAGACCAGACGACAGTCACGCATCAGGATCTCCTGACGCGGGGACCCCATCGCCACGGTGACAATCTTCGCCCCGCTGTCACGAACGCGCTCAAACAGCGCCTGCCGATCTTCCGGTTTGAAGTAACCATCCTGGCTGCCGACAATATTAACATTCCATTGACGACGCAGTTTCTCTTCCGTCTGGGCCAGTATCTCCGGCTTCCCGCCAATCAGGAACACGGGCGTTCCCTGCGCGCCTGCGCGGGCCATAAGCTGCTCCCAGAGATCGGCACCCGCCACGCGGGAAACATTAGCGTCAGGATACTTTTTACGGATAGAGCGAACCACGCTGATCCCGTCCGCGTATTTAAATTCGGCCCCGTCTATCAGGCTTTTGACTTCCGCGTTATCCTCAACCGCCAGCATCTTTTCCGCGTTGATGGCCACCAGCGTACCGGATTTCATCTGGCCGTCGGCGAACAGAAAATCCAGCGCGTGCTGCATGTCGCGCCAGCCAATCAGCTGCAGACCACGTAGCGCATAGCGCGGTGCAGAAATTCTATCAGTCATTACTATCCTTACTCAGACTTGCGACAGCGTTGTGCTGCCCTGCCGCTCGCGCCTGTGCACAAGCCCGGCGCTGTCAAACAGCCAGTACAACAGTTTGGCCAGTAACAGGCAGATGCCGAAAACGACCATGAAGAACACCACGCGCGAAACGAACGAGTCCAGACCTTCGCGCGCCAGAACGATCATATTGAAAATGGCACCAAAGCAGAAACTGTGCAAAATGGCCGCTTTATAGCGGTTGGTCTCTTCATTGCCACGCAGGTAAAGCCAGTCGAACCACTTGATAATCAGCCCCACGGCAACCGCTCCGGGGAGGATGAACCATGCCCCGCCCATCACCACCAGGGAACCGAGCAGCGTGGGTGAAATTGCCAGACCGGAATGGTTGTTCAGCACTTCCCAGGTGAAGTAATTCGCCGTATTCAGCACCACGCCAGGACGGTCCGGCCATAGCCAGGAAGGGATAAAGACGTAGAAGTCGCGAACAATCGGCGCCAGCCCCTGGAAATCAATCTTGTCGTAATTTTGCAGCAGCAGTGCCAGGTTTTCCCATGGCGAGAAGGTATCGCGCGTGAGGTAAAGGAACGTGTAAAACGCCTCATCACCCGCCACGTTCATCCCGTAGCGCTTTAGCGCCAGCCAGAACATTCCCACAATGCCAAACACGCCTGCTGCAACCAGCATCCAGAGCGAGATCCAGCCGCGGATAATGCCGATAAACAGGAAGATCGCGAAGGCGATGATGATGTTCGCGCGCGTACCGCCCACAATCATGTAGGTCAGGATGCCAAATGCGACGGTACTGACCAGGAAGAACAGCCACGCTTTGCTGTCCTGGCGCAGGAAGAAGATCACCAGCATCGCCGGAATGAAGAAGTAGAAGAAACGCTTAAGCGCCACGCCCGAGACTTCTGCCGAAAAAATCTGGCTGTAGGAGTGGAGTTTAAAAAGCAGGAAGCCGTTATGCATGAAGAAGATGCCAACGCTGACCAGGGCGATAGTCATCAGCATCACCCATGTCAGGTGGGTTTCCACCCGATTCATGGTAAAGAGCGACCGGCGTGGGGCAGCTGTCTGCGCTGAACGCAGACGCGTTTTATAGGTGACGTAGTAAACCGCATAGAAGCAGGTCGCCGCCAGAAGCGCCTGGAGCAGAATGTCCGGCGGCGCGACGCTCACGTCAAAACGGAAGACCAGTATGCTGGTCAACGGGAAGCCGAAAAAGAACGTTAGCAGAAACAGTAACGAGAAGAAGACGTTAAAGTTGAAGCGCACGCGGCGGAATTCAAACCAGGTGAGCGTGGCGATAAACAGGCTGCTCAGAAGCCAGACAACCAGTAAGCCGCTGAATTGCAACTGACTCATGCTTTGTCTCCTGCAGCGATACGCAGCGCGCGGTGCCACGGCGTGAGATAATTCGGGCTGAAAAAATCGATGCTGTTTTTATCCACCAGCGTGAGCTGACGTTGAGCTTCACGTACCACCTCGACATTCAGCGTGTCTGAGGTAAACAGCACCGGAATATGCTGCTCGGCCATGTCCTGCCAGAACGGGTTGTCGCGGTTGAGCACGCACGGTACACCTGCCTGAATCAGCAGGCACAGCGTGCCAATCCCCTGTTGCCGGGCAAAGATGAAATAACCGAGATCGCATTTTCTCAGCAGCGCAAGATATTCATCAAATTCCAGCTTATCGCTGAGGATATGCAGATTTTCAGCGCTAAACAGCGCCAGCCCCTGCTGACGAACCTCGTCGATATAGGCGCTGTTGTTGGCGGGATAGCCCATCGGCACCACCACGTTCACCGTGTCGCCAAACTGCTGATGCACCGCCCTGAGCGCCGCGACATGTTCGTTACTGCGATCGCCGGAATTCCCCACCAGAATCGTCAGCTTGCCTTCTCGCACCGCGTCATTCGCCATGGCATTCAGCGCCGGATCCATGCGGGTGGGGAAATAGAGCAACTCGCCGCGCACGTTCGGGTGCTGTTTAGCAAAATAGTTGAGATCGCCGCGGGTAGCAAAAACGCAGCCTACGCGCCCCTGAGCCATGCGGCGCAGGGGATAAAAAAGACGGAATTTCCAGCCGCGGGAGACTTCATAAAGATCGGCTCCCCAGATATGCCAGCTGCACTGGGAGGGTTTAATCCCTCCGCTGAGAAGCGCCAGCCACAGGCCGGTATTGAACTGCCCGTGGAAAAAGAAACGTTGCTTACGATCAGCTTTGGCTTTGGCAACCACCGCCTTCGCCAGTGAGGCCTTATCCGGCCAGAAGCGAATCGTCAGTGCCGGAAACGCCTCGCTCAGGCCCTTATCCTGACCTGCAACCATAAACTCACGCGCATCAGGATCGCCCGATGCCAGCTCGTCGTTGAAGAACCGCAAAACGGTCTGGTTATGGTGTGGGATATCCGATCCCAGGATGTGAATCAGTGCAGTCATGCGCGTTTACGCCACAATAAAAATACACCGCAACAGGCGGCGAAATAAACGATATAGGTTGCCATGTAGGCCTGGGCCGCCCCCAGCGCACCGTGCGTGGGTATCAGCCAGTGTGAAAATGCCGTCAGTAAAACAAACTGGCTAATTTCCGCCAGGATATAGAGCCGAAGGGACGCTTTCGCGATCACCAGATAGCCGAAAACGTAAGCCCCCACTTTCAGTACATCACCCACCAGCTGCCAGGCAAAGAGATCGCGCATGGCGGTGAACTTCGCCGAGAACAGCAGCCAGATGGCGACATCGCGCAATAACCAGACGGTAAAGCTGGCAGCCGCGACGGCCGGCAATACAAAGCGCAGCGATCGGAAAATCTCGCGCGTTATGTCCTGTCTGGACGTCAGACGCGACAGGGTTGGCAGCAGGTAAACGCTAAAGGAAGCCGTAATAAACTGAAGATAGGCATCGGAAATACTGCTTACGCCCTGCCAGATCCCGACCTCATCCCAGCTATAGTGCGCCGCCAGCAGGTTTCGCATCATCACGTAGGCCACCGGCAGCGTGACGGAGGTGATGAGCGCCATCAGGGTAAATTTACCCAGTTGGCTGGCAAGCATCGAGTCCCATTGCGGTTTCAGGTAGCTCAGCGGAATGACGCCCCGACGCATCAGCATAAATGCCGCAGGCACAACCACCAGCGCCGGAACCAGCGCCAGCCCCAGCAGTGCGCCTTCATAGCCACCCAGGCGATAGCAGAAATAATAGGCAATCACGCCGATAACGCTGCCCAGGATTAAGGCAATCGCGTTTCCGGCAGCATCACGAAACCCTTTCATCAGCGCCAGCAGCAGGTTAGCCCAGGCAATCCCCATCTGAACCAATGCGACCAGACGCACCAGCCCCTGATAGTGGGTGTGGCCGAATAATCCCTGGCTGATGGGCGCCGCCGCCAGCAGAAAGATGATCGCCATCAGGGTCGAAAAACCCGTGACCATCGCCGAGGAGGTGCCCACCACCCTGCGGAGCTGGGCCGCATCATCATGATACTGCGCAACGTATTTGGTGACGCCGTTGAAGATACCGGCACCGGCCAGCACGCCAAGGACGGTGACAAGCTGACGGAAATTACCCGCCAGCCCCACTCCTGACGGGCCAAATGAGACGGCCAGGAGCTTGACGACCAACAGCCCGGCCCCAATTTTTACAAGCGTGGACGCGGCGGTCCACACCGATGCTTTTGCCAGAGACATATCAGCCGAAATAACTCAGGAGGGTATTAATCACCGTACGCTGGTTAACTGGCGCGAGGTTGTAGAACAGTGGCAGACGAAGCAACCGCTCACTTTCTTTGGTGGTGTAACGGTCTTCACCCGCGAACGTTCCAAACGCTTCGCCCGCCGGGCTGGAGTGCAGCGGGATATAGTGGAACACCGCCATAATTTCGGCTTCTTTCAGCCAGGCGATGAGCTCGCTGCGGTCGTCGTTATCGCGCAGCTTGATGTAGAACATGTGCGCGTTGTGGACGCAATCCGCCGGAATCGTTGGCAGTGCAATACGCCCGGCTTTTGCCAGAGGTTCCAGCGCATCGTAATAGGTTTGCCACAGGGAGAGACGCTGCAGGTTGATGCGATCCGCGGCTTCCAGCTGCGCCCACAGGTACGCGGCCTGCAGATCCGCCATCAGATAGCTGGAGCCAATATCGCGCCAGGTGTATTTGTCTACCTGGCCGCGGAAGAACTGGCTGCGGTTGGTGCCTTTTTCGCGGATCACTTCCGCACGCTCCACGAGCGCCCGGTCGTTAATCAGCGTCGCGCCACCCTCTCCACCTGCCGTGTAGTTTTTGGTTTCGTGGAAGCTAAAGCAGCCGATGTGGCCGATGGTGCCCAGTGCACGTCCCTTGTAGGTCGACATCACGCCCTGCGCGGCATCTTCCACCACAAACAGGTTATGTTTTTTGGCGATGGCCATGATGGTGTCCATTTCACAGGCCACACCTGCGTAGTGAACCGGCACGATCGCGCGCGTTTTGTCGGTGATCGCCGCTTCAATCAGCGTCTCATCAATGTTCATGGTATCCGGGCGGATATCCACAAAGACGATTTTCGCCCCGCGCAGGACAAACGCATTCGCCGTGGAAACGAAGGTGTAGCTCGGCATGATCACTTCATCGCCGGGCTGGATATCCAGCAGCAGTGCGGCCATTTCCAGCGATGCCGTACAGGACGGGGTCAGCAGTACTTTGGCGCTGCGAAAACGCTGTTCCATCCACTGCTGACAGCGACGGGTGAAACCGCCGTCACCGCAGAGTTTGCCGCTGCCCATGGCAGACTGCATATAGTCGAGTTCCGTTCCGACGACGGGTGGTGCGTTAAATGGAATCATCTTGTCACCTGTATAACCAGTAGGCGGTGGCGTCGATGTTGGCACCACTCGCAATATAACGTTTAAGCGCGGCGGTGTTGCCCACCTGGGTCGCCACCCGCAGCGTCTCAACCTGCTGCTGCTGCGCCCAGTGCAGCGCCGCCTGCATAAGTTTCTCACCCATGCCGCGCCCGGCTAATAAGCCAATACGCGCCTCGCGCACGTTGAGCTTGCGAAGCGAGACGAACCCCTGGAGTTGACCGTCCCCTGCGCGGAAAACCAGGCAGACGTGGTCAAAGGTGCCTTTAACCGCATTCTCTATCCACTGGGCATAGAAACGTCCACTATCGTCAGGTGCGTACCAGGGCGCACGAAAGCGGCTCTGCGCAAACGCCCGGGCCGCCATCTGACGCAGCACGGGAATATCCTGTTCGGTTGCCATTTCCGCACCGGGCGCATCATGCCGGGTGAGGGTTATGGAAAGGTCTGCCTCACCTTCCACCAGCTGAAAGCCGCGTTGCTGGAGCGCATCAAGCAGGTCGGTACGGTCCGCCGGGATCTTCGCCTGAATCCGTTGCCAGGCGATGAAATCCGATTCAGCCAGTACCGGCGCATCATCGCGCAGACGCACAATGGCCGACGGCAGGCCGAAAAAGGCACTCTCCCACTGCAGGGGCTCAAGTACCCCGTTCAGGCTATTCAACGCCAGACACCTTTGGTATCAACCACATACTTCTGACGCACCGCATCACCGGACGTCGCTTTAAACGCTTTATGATCCACCAGCAGCACCAGCACGTCCGCCGTCGCCAGCGCCTCATCCAGCGCAGCCAGCGTGCAGTGCCCCGCCAGTTTTGCCGGCAACTCATGGATATTCGGCTCAACCACCAGCGTTTCACCCTTGTGCCATTCGGCAATCATCTGAGCAATTTCCATTGCCGGGCTTTCGCGCAGGTCGTCAATGTTGGGTTTGAAGGCCAGACCAAAGCAGGCAATTTTCAGCTCGCTGGCGCGCTTTCCGCTCTCTGCCAGACAATCCGCTACCGTGGTTTTGACCTGATTGAGCACCCAGTGAGGTTTGCTGTCGTTCACTTCACGCGCGGTGCGAATCAGGCGCGCCTGCGCCGGATTCTGAGCCACAATAAACCACGGATCGACGGCGATGCAGTGTCCACCCACGCCCGGGCCTGGCTGGAGAATGTTGACGCGCGGATGGCGATTCGCAAGGCTAATCAACTCCCAGACGTTAATCCCCTGATCGGCGCAAATGAGCGATAGTTCGTTCGCAAAGGCGATATTAACGTCACGGAAGCTGTTTTCCGTCAGCTTGCACATCTCGGCGGTGCGGGAGTTTGTCACCACACACTCGCCTTCCAGGAAAATCTTGTACAGCGCGCTGGCGCGCTCGGAACAGACGGGCGTCATACCGCCAATGACGCGGTCGTTTTTGATCAGTTCGACCATGACCTGGCCCGGTAGCACGCGCTCCGGACAGTAGGCAATGTTGATATCCGCCTGCTCCCCCGCCTGTTGCGGGAAGCTTAAATCAGGGCGCGCGTCGGCCAGCCACTGCGCCATCTGCTCGGTAGCACCGACCGGAGAGGTTGACTCCAGAATCACCAGCGCCCCTTTCTTCAGCACAGAAGCAATGGACTTTGCCGCCGCCTCGACGTAGACCATGTCGGGCTCGTGGTCGCCTTTAAAGGGCGTTGGAACAGCAATCAGGTAGGCATCCGCTTCAACCGGCGTGGTACTGGCGCGCAGGAAGCCGCCCTCCACCGCCTCTTTCACTACGCGATCCAAATCGGGCTCGACAATATGAATCTCGCCACGGTTAATGGTTTCCACCGCACGGGCGTTGATATCCACACCGACAACCTGTTTCTGACGAGAGGCAAACGCCGCCGCGGTAGGCAAGCCAATGTAGCCAAGACCAATGACAGAGAGGGTAGTAAAACTCATAGCGATACCTGATTGTGTTTAAGTGCATGCAAAATACGGCCACAAGCCTGCCCGTCTCCATACGGATTATGGGCCCGGCTCATCGCCTGATACGTTTCGTCGTCATGCAGAAGGCGCGTGACCTCTTCGACGATCAGTTCCGCGTTGGCGCCGACCAGACGCACCGTACCGGCTTTGACCGCTTCCGGACGTTCGGTGGTTTCACGCATCACCAGCACCGGTTTGCCAAGAGAAGGCGCTTCTTCCTGCATGCCGCCGGAATCGGTAAGGATCAGCCAGGCATGGTTCATCAGCCAGACAAACGGCAGATAGTCCTGAGGTTCAATCAGAAGGACATTTTCGATATGACCCAGGATGCGGTTAACCGGCTCGCTGACGTTAGGATTGAGATGGACCGGATAGACAATCTGCACGTCGTCGTTCTGCGCCGCGATTTCAGCCAGCGCGTGACAGATTTGCTCAAAACCCCGGCCAAAGCTTTCGCGACGATGGCCTGTGACCAGAATGGTTTTTTTGCCGTTGTGCAGGAATGGATAGCGGGCAGCGAGTTCGTTCTTAAGCTCGTGGTTTGCCAGGACCCGGTCACGTACCCAAATTAACGCATCGATGACCGTATTGCCGGTCACAAAGATTTTGTTATCGGCGATATTTTCACGCAGCAGGTTCTGACGCGAGTTTTCCGTAGGCGCAAAGTGATACATCGCCAGGTGGCCCGTTAGCGTGCGGTTGGCCTCCTCCGGCCACGGCGAATAAAGATTGCCGGTACGCAGACCCGCCTCAACATGCCCCACGGGAATTCGCTGGTAAAACGCGGCCAGGCTGGTCGCCACGGTCGTGGTGGTGTCGCCGTGTACCAGCACCACGTCAGGCTTGAATGACTCCAGGATAGGCTTCAGCTCTTGCAGAATGCGACAGGTTATCTCCGTCAATCCTTGCCCCGGTTTCATAATATTGAGGTCGTAATCCGGGACGATGGAAAAGAGCGTTAACACCTGATCGAGCATCTCACGGTGCTGGGCCGTGACGCACACTTTCGCTTCAATATCAGGATCGCTGGCCAGCGCATGAACCAGAGGTGCCATCTTAATGGCCTCCGGCCTGGTGCCAAATACGGTTAGTACTTTCACATCGATTCTCTTCGATTAGGCGATGAAGGCCGCAGCCTTCATCGTAGACGGCATTCTTAGTTTGTGCGACGACGCGTTAACGCCACGCCAGCGCCCGTCAGTGCGCCTACAATCCCCCACATGATCATCAGGAATGCACGACGCGGACTATCGCGTTTTACAGGTTCTTCAGGCGTTCGCAAATAACGATAGGTCTGAAAACGCGGGTCCAGAGATGGACCGACATTAAGCGTATTGAGCATCGCGCGATTTTGATCGTAATCGAGGTCAAAATCAGGACCGACGGCCTGAAGGTTTTCCAGACGTGCCTGCAACATGGGGCGGCCAAGGAGGAACATCTCTGAATCAGGCAGTTCATCAGCCGGCACGTCCGTCTCAGTACGGGAAATATTGTGCTGTTCCGCAATTTTCAGCGCCTGCTCAATATTGTGTACACGGCGAGCGAAAATCGCTTTAGCCACCTCTTCCTGACGTTTCACCTGCGCTTTCATCTGGATGGTGCGAGCCGACCAGGCGCCTTTAAGCTCTTCGTTAAGATGGCTTGCGGCACGCTGGCTGGCAAACGCGACATACTGACGCAGCAGGTTGTTGGCGTCCGGCGCGGTTTCTGCAATCAGCTTGACGCTGTCATTCACGTTACGCAGGGCGTCGCCCGGCATAAATTGAATATTGTTAATCAGATCGTCCAGCAGGGCGGCATCGGCTTTGGTGTTATCAACTCGACGCTGCTTGTAGTAATCCGTCTGGGACCAGAAGTCGCGGCGCGTATCCCACGAAGCCAGTTGCATCACAAACTCTTTATAGGCCTCATCCATAACGGAGACCTGATCTGGCGTGGCGAGGTTAGCTTTGATATCCAGGTTTCGCAGGAATTGCTGTTGGGAATAGAACCCCCCAAGCATGTTAACCGTTGGTTTGTCAGTGATTGCCGTGGCGCTCCACTCTTGTTTTGCAAAGAACGTATAGACCAGCGCTAACAGTGCAAACCCCAGCGCGATCCCCGCAATCCAAAGTTTGCCTGCCCATAACACGCGAAACAAACCCCGAATATCCAGTTCATTCTCAGTTACCACTGATTTCGCTCCCGCCAACGGTTGAGTCATCATAGTCCCGGTTTTACTTAGTTAATGTTGTGTTTTTGCCACTGTTACGACGCATCCTGCGTTTAATACGTTTAATGAACCGCGCTACTTTCCATGCGCGCTTAATGCAGTAGCCGTAAAGGAAAAACGCTAGCAAAAATAATGCCAACATAACCCATTCTGGCACAAAATGAGCATACTCCGCGGCAACACCCACTCCCGCAAGGATGGCGGCCGCCACGGTTATCAAAACAAATGCCTGCCGGGAGGTAAATCCAGCGCGCATGATCAAATGATGAATATGCTGTCGGTCGGCTGAGAAGGGACTCATTCCTTTGCGCAAGCGGCGATACATAATCGCAACCATATCCATTAACGGGATTGCGATAATCCACAACGCGGTGACAGGGCTGATAGGATGGACTTGCCCCTGAGTCGTTTCCAGCAAAATCCAGATGACGGTAAACCCAATGAGTGTGCTGCCCGCATCACCCATAAAGACTTTATAGCGACGCCCCAGCGCACCGAGGTTTAACAGGATATAAGGCAGGATGGCGGCAATCATGGCTAAGCACCACATAGCAAGACTATATTGACCGTCAAACCACAAAATAAAACCGATCGCGGCAAACGAGACGCAGGAGAGTCCCCCCAGCAAGCCATCAATACCATCGACCATGTTGAAGGCATTTATAGCAACCCATACGGCGAAAAGCGTCAGAAAATAGCCGAACGGGCCGAGCACCATCTCCCACGAACCAAAAATATAGCCCAGGCTACTCAAGTAGAGTTTTGCTGAGACCATCATGGCAATGCCAACTGCCGCCTGCACAAAGGCGCGGATTTTAACGCTGATGTCATAACGATCGTCAAGCGCGCCGACGATAACCAGTACCGTTGAACACATCAGATATAATTTGACATGTGGGACATAGTAGTTAGCAATCGCGAAGGCATAGCAAATGCCGGCAAAAACGGAAATACCACCCACCAGGGGGATCATGCCCTGATGACGCTTCCGGAAGTTGGGTTTATCCACTAACCCCACGTATTTCGCCACCTTACGCGCAATAAACAAAAAACAGGTGGTGAATAAAAAAATACTGGTTAGATCAGTAAACGTATCGAATAGGTTCACAATGGATTCTCAACAAATGTTAGTCTCGGAAGTATAACCACGAAGGCTCATAGCCCGAAGGTAAAAGTAAACCTCTTGTGACCTCATTTGTATATTATTCAAGCTATTAATGTTTTTACTCTACGAATCGTCTTATTGTCGCACCTACACATCAAAATTGGGAGTAGGTGGTACTAGCGTATAGTCCATAAAAGAAAAACGCCACGTAAAAACGTGGCGTTCGCTGGCTTTATTTGCGTTACGAGCGTTTCATCATGTCGAAGAAATCGTCGTTGGTTTTGGTCATCGCCAGTTTGTTAATGAGGAACTCCATCGCGTCGATTTCACCCATTGGATGGATGATTTTGCGCAGGATCCACATTTTCTGCAGCTCTTCCTGGGTGGTGAGCAGCTCTTCTTTACGGGTACCGGAACGGTTGTAGTCGATTGCCGGGAAGACGCGTTTTTCAGCGATCTTACGAGAGAGGTGCAGTTCCATGTTGCCTGTCCCTTTAAACTCTTCGTAAATCACTTCGTCCATCTTGGAGCCGGTATCGATCAGCGCGGTCGCGATGATGGTCAGGCTGCCGCCCTCTTCGACGTTACGTGCAGCACCGAAGAAACGTTTTGGACGATGCAGGGCGTTAGCATCCACACCACCGGTCAGGACTTTACCAGACGCCGGGACCACGGTGTTGTAGGCACGCGCCAGACGGGTGATGGAATCGAGCAGGATGATCACGTCTTTCTTGTGCTCAACCAGGCGTTTTGCCTTCTCGATAACCATTTCCGCAACCTGAACGTGGCGAGATGCTGGTTCGTCGAAGGTAGAAGCAACCACTTCACCTTTAACCAGACGCTGCATCTCGGTCACTTCTTCCGGACGTTCGTCAATCAGCAGCACCATCAGCACACAGTCAGGGTGGTTGTAAGCAATGCTCTGCGCGATGTTCTGCAGCAGCATGGTTTTACCCGCTTTTGGCGGCGCCACAATCAGACCACGCTGACCACGACCGATTGGTGAGGCCAGATCCAGAACGCGCGCGGTTAAGTCTTCGGTAGAACCGTTACCACGCTCCATACGCAGGCGAGAGTTCGCGTGCAGCGGCGTTAAGTTCTCAAAGAGGATCTTATTGCGCGAGTTTTCTGGCTTATCGAAGTTAACTTCATTGACTTTCAACAGCGCAAAGTAGCGTTCACCCTCTTTAGGAGGACGAATCTTACCTGAAATGGTGTCACCAGTGCGGAGGTTGAAACGGCGGATTTGGCTGGGGGATACGTAGATGTCGTCAGGGCCGGCGAGGTAGGAGCTGTCTGCAGAGCGGAGGAAACCAAATCCGTCTTGCAATATCTCCAGCACACCGTCGCCAAAGATATCTTCGCCACTCTTAGCGTGCTGCTTCAGGATGGCGAAAATGATGTCCTGCTTGCGCATACGAGCCTGGTTTTCCAGCCCCATATTTTCGCCGAGAGTGATCAGCTCAGAAACCGGCGTATTCTTTAATTCGGTAAGATTCATAATGGTGTGGGTTCTTAAACTCGGGGTGATTCTCGAACTTAATGTTGTGAATGGTATGGCAGGGTCATCCATGCCTGTTTAGCGGCCATCAACTCATGTCTGTTCGCTGTCTGGTCACAGGGAAAGAACGCAGAACTGAAACGACAAGACGGATTGAGTGACAAGCCCGGAATTTAGCCACTTCACGCACTGTTCATGTTAACAACGGGAAGTATCGGGTAAAACAAGATTCAAACAACAAGATATGTTTAAAACGAAGTCATAGCTAACTTAGCACGACTTCAGCCGGGCGTCCAGAGTTCCGAATCATTTAGCCGGGGGCTCTGAACGCACAGCGGAGAAACCTTACGCCAGGTTAGCGTCGAGGAACTCTTTCAGTTGACCTTTGGACAGCGCGCCCACTTTGGTCGCCGCCACTTCGCCGTTTTTGAACAGCAGCAGGGTCGGAATACCACGGATACCGTATTTTGGTGCGGTGCCCGGGTTCTGGTCGATGTTCAGCTTGGCAACGGTCAGTTTGCCCTGATATTCGTCGGCGATCTCATCCAGAATCGGGGCGATCATTTTGCAAGGACCACACCATTCAGCCCAGAAATCGACGAGGATCAGCCCGTCAGCCTTAAGTACGTCCGTGTCAAAACTGTCGTCAGTCAGGTGAATAATTTTATCGCTCATATATAACTCCACAGGAATAAGCCTGGTACGTTGGTTTTGTCTCCACCAACGACGCGTTGATGTCGCATTAACCAACTAAAGGTTGACTTTATTTCACCGGATACGCTTTCGTAAAGCAATAGTAAGCTGATATTCTACCACACTATGAGCAAAACACATTTAACAGAACAGAAGTTTTCCGACTTCGCGCTGCACCCGAAGGTGATTGAAGCCCTTGAAAATAAAGGGTTTCATAACTGCACGCCCATTCAGGCCCTCGCGCTGCCGCTGACGCTGGCCGGACGCGATGTTGCCGGGCAGGCGCAAACCGGTACCGGCAAAACGATGGCGTTTTTAACGTCAACGTTTCATTATTTACTTTCTCACCCAGCGATTGCAGACCGCAAAGTTAACCAGCCGCGCGCGCTAATTATGGCCCCGACGCGAGAACTGGCGGTACAGATCCACGCAGACGCTGAACCCTTGGCGCAGGCTACCGGCCTGAAGCTGGGCCTGGCCTATGGCGGCGACGGCTACGATAAACAGCTGAAAGTGCTGGAAAGCGGTGTGGATATCCTGATCGGTACCACCGGCCGTCTTATCGATTACGCCAAACAGAACCACATTAACCTCGGTGCCATCCAGGTTGTGGTGCTCGATGAAGCTGACCGCATGTACGATCTGGGCTTCATTAAAGACATCCGCTGGCTGTTCCGCCGTATGCCTCCGGCTAATCAGCGCCTGAATATGCTGTTCTCTGCAACCCTCTCCTACCGCGTTCGCGAGCTGGCGTTCGAACAGATGAACAACGCTGAATACGTAGAAGTGGAACCGGAGCAGAAAACGGGTCACCGCATTAAAGAAGAGCTCTTCTATCCTTCTAATGAAGAGAAAATGCGCCTGCTGCAAACGCTGATTGAAGAAGAATGGCCAGATCGCGCCATCATCTTTGCGAACACCAAACACCGTTGTGAAGACATCTGGGGCCACCTGGCTGCCGATGGTCACCGTGTTGGCCTGTTGACCGGCGACGTGGCGCAGAAAAAACGCCTGCGAATTCTCGAAGAGTTTACCCGCGGCGATCTCGATATTCTGGTCGCCACCGACGTGGCTGCACGTGGTTTACACATTCCGGCCGTGACGCACGTCTTTAACTACGATCTGCCAGACGACTGTGAAGACTACGTACACCGTATCGGTCGTACCGGTCGTGCGGGCGCAAGCGGTCACTCTATTAGCCTTGCGTGTGAAGAGTATGCGCTGAACCTTCCGGCCATTGAGACCTACATCGGTCACTCTATTCCGCAGAGCAAATACAATCCGGAAGCGCTGTTAAGCGAACTGCCGCCGCCTAAGCGTCTTACCCGCCCACGCTCCGGCAATGGTCCGCGTCGTTCAGGCGGCGCACCGCGTAATCGTCGTCGTTCAGGTTAAGAAAATATGCTCAGCTCCACCTCGCTTTATGCGGCAATTGATCTCGGTTCGAATAGTTTTCATATGCTGGTTGTGCGCGAGGTGGCGGGAAGCATACAAACGCTGACGCGCATTAAGCGCAAGGTCCGCCTCGCGGCGGGCCTGAGCAGCGACAATCACCTCTCGCCTGAAGCCATGGAACGTGGCTGGCAGTGCCTGCGACTCTTTGCCGAGCGTCTGCAGGATATCCCGCACGCCCAAATCACCGTTGTCGCCACTGCGACACTCCGCCTGGCGGTTAACGCCGTGGATTTTATTGCCAGAGCGCAGGAGATTCTCGGTTGCCCGGTTCAGGTTATCAGCGGTGAAGAAGAAGCTCGCTTGATTTATCAGGGTGTTGCACACACCACGGGGGGTGACGATCGCCGCCTGGTGGTGGATATCGGCGGAGCCAGTACCGAGCTGGTGACCGGCACCGGCGCGCAGGCTACGTCGCTGTTCAGCCTGTCGATGGGCTGCGTGACCTGGCTTGAGCGCTATTTTACCGATCGTAATCTGGGTAAAGAGAACTTCGACGAGGCAGAAAATGCCGCGCGCGAGGTATTACGTCCCGTGATGGACGAACTGCGCTATCACGGCTGGAAAGTGTGCGTGGGTGCGTCGGGGACCGTGCAGGCCCTGCAGGAAATCATGATGGCGCAGGGAATGGACGAGCGGATTACGCTTGCCAAACTTCAGCAGCTAAAACAGCGCGCCATCCAGTGCGGACGCCTGGAAGAACTGGAAATTGAAGGCCTGACGCTGGAACGCGCGCTGGTCTTCCCGAGCGGGCTGGCCATTCTGATCGCCATTTTCACCGAGCTCAACATCCAGTGTATGACCCTTGCCGGCGGCGCGCTGCGCGAAGGCCTGGTCTACGGGATGCTGCATCTGTCGGTCGATCAGGATATCCGCAGCCGAACCCTGCGCAACGTACAGCGTCGTTTTCTGGTCGATATCGATCAGGCAGGACGCGTATCGCAGCTGGCATCTCGCTTCGCCGATCAGGTCGCTAACGTCTGGGATCTTGATCATCTGAGCCGCGATTTACTGCTGAGCGCCTGTGCGCTGCATGAAGTGGGGCTGAGCATTGATTTTAAGCAGGCCCCCGCTCACGCAGCGTATCTGGTTCGCAACCTGGATTTACCGGGCTACACGCCCGCACAGAAAAAGCTGCTGGCAACGCTGCTGCTGAACCAGACCAACGCCGTTGATCTCTCATCCTTGCATCAGCAAAACGCCGTACCGCCGCGCGTAGCCGAGCATCTGTGCCGCCTGCTGCGTCTGGCGATTCTCTTTGCCAGCCGCCGTCGCGATGATTTGTTGCCTGCAATCAATCTGGTGGCCGATGACGAAAAACTGTCGCTGACGCTGCCGGAAAACTGGATTGAGCGTCACCCGCTTGGGGCAGAGATGATCGAGCAGGAGTGCCAGTGGCAAAGCTATGTGCACTGGGTGCTGGAAGTGAAGTAATACGCTGAACATTGCCGGGTGGCGGCTTCGCCTTACCCGGCCTACTCATCATTATCCTTTCTCTTTGGCTTTTGCCAGCATGGCGCGAATGTTCGCCACGTTAGCCTGCCCCTTGTGCATCCGCTCTTCTGCGGTAATCACTTTGCGTTCCTGTTCCCAGATCAGGTCGTCCTGCGGCAGCTCCAGCAGGAAACGGCTCGGCTCCGGGCGGACGAGTTCGCCATACTGACGGCGCTCTTTACACAGCGTGAACGTCAGCTCTTTCTGCGCGCGAGTAATCCCCACGTAGGCCAGGCGGCGCTCCTCGTCGACGTTATCTTCGTCAATGCTGCTCTGGTGCGGTAACAATCCCTCTTCCATACCAACCAGATACACATACGGGAACTCCAGCCCTTTGGACGCATGCAGCGTCATCAGCTGAACCTGATCGGCCTCTTCTTCGCTCTCGCCGCGCTCCATCATGTCGCGCAGGGTAAAGCGGGTGACGACCTGCGTCAGGGTCATCGGCTCGTCGATGTCGGATCCCTCCAGCATTTCGGTCATCCAGCTGAAGAGCTGGTTAACGTTCTTCATGCGCATCTCAGCGGCTTTCGGGCTGGCCGAGGTTTCGTACAGCCAGGACTCATAGTCGATGCCGTGAATGAGATCGCGCACCGCCGCCACCGGCTCGCGCTCCGCAAGACGCTGCACTTCGCCGAGCCAGTGGGTGAATCGTGTTAACGAATCGTAACCGCGGCCGGTTAACGTCTGGCTCAGCCCCATGTCGAAGCTGGCGGTAAACAGGCTTTTATTACGCGTCATCGCCCACTCGCCCAGCTTTTGCAGCGTCGCAGGGCCAATCTCGCGCTTCGGCGTATTCACGATGCGCAGAAACGCGCTGTCGTCATCCGGGTTCGTGAGGACGCGCAGATAGGCCAGCAGATCTTTAATCTCTGGCCGTGAGAAGAACGACGTACCGCCCGAAATTTTGTACGGGATGCGGTTCTGCATCAGCATCTTTTCAAAGACGCGCGACTGGTGATTGCCGCGATAGAGGATCGCGTAATCCTTATATTCGGTTTTATTGACGAAGTGGTGGGCGATCAGTTCGCCCGTCACGCGCTCCGCCTCATGCTCTTCATTATTGGCGCTGAGCACCTTCAATTCAGTACCGTAACCCAGCTCGGAGAAGAGACGCTTCTCAAACACGTGCGGGTTATTGGCAATCAGGATATTTGCTGCCTTCAGTATACGCCCGGAGGAGCGGTAGTTTTGCTCCAGCTTAATCACCTGCAGGGCGGGGAAATCTTTGCTCAGCAGCACCAGGTTTTGCGGACGCGCGCCGCGCCAGGAGTAAATTGACTGGTCGTCGTCGCCGACAACGGTGAAACGCGCGCGCTGCCCCACCAGCAGCTTCACTAGCTCGTACTGGCTGGTGTTGGTGTCCTGATACTCATCCACCAACAGGTAACGGATTTTGTTCTGCCAGCGCTCGCGAACCTCTTCGTTCCGCTGCAGCAGCAGCGTGGGCAGCAGAATCAGGTCGTCAAAGTCCAGCACGTTGCACGCTTTCATGTGCGCATCGTACAGACCGTAGCAGTGGGCGAAGATCCGATCCCGTTCGCCTTTGGCGATCGCCGCGGCCTGGGCCGGGGTCATCAGATCGTTTTTCCAGTTTGAGATCGTTGAGATCAGCTGCTGCAACAGCACCTTGTCATCTTCGATCAGCCCCTCGGTGAGCTCTTTGAGCAACGCCACCTGGTCGGTATCATCGAAGAGCGAGAAGTTGGACTTCATTCCCAGCGCCGCATACTCGCGTTTGATGATATCCAGCCCCAGCGTGTGGAAGGTGGAGATCATCAGGCCGCGCGCCTCTTTTCGTCCCAGCGTCTGGCCGACACGCTCTTTCATCTCACGCGCCGCTTTATTGGTAAACGTCACCGCCGCAATGTGCCGGGCCTGATAGCCACAGCCGCGGATCAGGTGCGCAATTTTATTGGTGATAACGCGCGTTTTGCCGGATCCTGCACCCGCCAGCACCAGACACGGTCCGGTGACAAATTCGACGGCTTGTTGTTGTCCGGGGTTTAAACGCATAAATGATCACTCAATGAAAGTCAGGAGGGGAGAATAACAGCGTGGTAGTATAGCGAGCCTAATCCATACCACTCAAGGCACGATCATGGCAAAAACAGCAGCAGCACTGCATATTCTTGTTAAAGAAGAGAAACTGGCTCTGGATCTTCTGGAGCAGATCAAAAACGGCGCCGACTTCGGCAAGCTGGCGAAGAAGCACTCTATCTGTCCGTCAGGCAAACGCGGCGGCGATCTGGGTGAATTCCGCCAGGGTCAGATGGTACCGGCATTCGATAAAGTGGTCTTCTCCTGCCCGGTGCTGGAGCCAACCGGCCCGCTGCACACGCAGTTCGGCTACCACGTGATTAAAGTGCTGTACCGCAAATAAACAAGCCGGGTGGCGGCTGCGCCTTACCCGGCCTACATCTTACGGTTTTGTAGGTCGGGTTAGCGAAGCGCCACCCGACAAGGTTGTTAACCCGCTACCGCGATACGCTTCATGTCGGTCATGTAGCCACGCAGTTTGTGACCCACTTTCTCGATCTGGTGGCTGCGAATGGCTTCGTTCACGTCGCGCAGCTGCGCGTTGTCCACGGCACCTTCTGCAATCGCTTTACCCAGATCGCCCGGCTGCAGAGTGGTCATAAACTCTTTCAGCAGCGGTACGCAGGCGTAAGAGAACAGGTAGTTACCGTATTCTGCGGTATCCGAGATAACCACGTTCATTTCGTACAGACGCTTACGGGCGATGGTGTTCGCGATCAGCGGCAGCTCGTGCAGTGATTCGTAGTACGCAGACTCTTCAATGATGCCGGAATCCACCATGGTTTCGAACGCCAGCTCAACGCCTGCTTTCACCATCGCAATCATCAGGACGCCTTTATCGAAGTACTCCTGCTCGCCGATTTTACCTTCGTACTGTGGCGCGGTTTCGAACGCGGTCTTACCGGTCTCTTCACGCCAGGTCAGCAGTTTCTTATCGTCGTTCGCCCAGTCAGCCATCATGCCGGAAGAGAACTCGCCGGAGATGATGTCGTCCATATGTTTCTGGAACAGCGGCGCCATGATGGTTTTCAGCTGTTCAGACAGCGCGTAAGCACGCAGTTTTGCCGGGTTGGACAGACGGTCCATCATCAGCGTAATACCGCCCTGCTTCAGCGCTTCGGTGATGGTTTCCCAGCCGAACTGAATCAGTTTTTCCGCGTATGCCGGGTCGGTGCCCTCTTCCACCAGCTTATCGAAGCACAGCAGAGAACCGGCCTGCAGCATGCCGCACAGAATGGTCTGCTCGCCCATCAGGTCAGATTTCACTTCGGCAACGAAGGACGATTCCAGCACGCCCGCACGGTGGCCGCCGGTCGCCGCTGCCCATGCCTTGGCAATCGCCATGCCTTCGCCTTTCGGATCGTTTTCCGGGTGAACCGCGATCAGCGTCGGCACGCCGAAGCCACGTTTGTACTCTTCACGGACTTCGGTACCCGGGCACTTCGGTGCCACCATCACTACGGTGATGTCTTTACGGATCTGCTCGCCCACTTCAACGATGTTGAAGCCGTGGGAGTAACCCAGCGCCGCGCCGTCTTTCATCAGCGGCTGTACGGAACGCACAACGTCTGAGTGCTGCTTGTCCGGCGTCAGGTTAACCACCAGATCCGCCTGCGGGATCAGCTCTTCGTAGGTACCCACTTTGAAGCCATTTTCGGTCGCTTTGCGCCAGGAGGCACGCTTCTCGGCAATCGCTTCTTTGCGCAGTGCGTAGGAGATATCCAGACCGGAGTCACGCATGTTCAGGCCCTGGTTCAGACCCTGTGCGCCACAGCCGACGATGACCACTTTTTTACCCTGAAGGTAGCTCGCGCCATCGGCAAATTCATCGCGCGCCATGAAGCGGCATTTGCCCAGCTGCGCCAGCTGCTGGCGCAAGTTCAGTGTATTAAAGTAGTTAGCCATGGGTGATACCTCGTGATGTTGTGTGTCTTATTGTTCGGTTCGCGTTTCAGCGAGAATGTACCCACATTACAACAGGAAATTTATTGCGGAAATTGATATATTCACAACGTCACATTGCAATTTATGCAATGTAAAAAGAGGGAGTGGAATCGGTGGATTTACGCGATCTGAAAATGTTCCTGCACCTGGCGGAAAGCCGTCACTTTGGCCGCAGCGCCCGGGCGATGCACGTCAGCCCCTCCACGCTGTCGCGCCAGATCCAGCGCCTTGAGGAAGATCTCGGCCAGCCGCTGTTCGTGCGCGATAACCGCACCGTCACCCTCACGGAAGCGGGCGAAGAGCTGCGTATTTTTGCCCAGCAGACGCTGTTGCAGTACCAGCAGCTGCGGCACTCTATCGATCAGCAGGGGCCGTCACTCTCCGGTGAGCTGCATATTTTCTGCTCCGTGACCGCCGCCTACAGCCATCTGCCGCCCATCCTTGACCGCTTTCGCGCGGCGCATCCGTCGGTTGAAATTAAGCTCACCACCGGCGACGCTGCCGACGCGATGGAAAAAGTGGTAACGGGCGAAGCGGATCTCGCCATTGCCGGGAAGCCGGAAACCCTGCCGGGCGCGGTAGCGTTCTCGATGCTGGAAAATCTGGCGGTGGTGCTGATTGCCCCGGCGCTGCCCTGCCCGGTGCGTAACCAGGTATCGGTGGAAAAACCGGACTGGTCCACGGTGCCGTTTATCATGGCCGATCAGGGCCCGGTTCGCCGCCGCATTGAGCTGTGGTTCCGCCGTCAGAAAATCAGCAACCCGTCGATTTACGCCACCGTCAGCGGCCATGAGGCGATGGTGTCGATGGTGGCGCTGGGCTGCGGCGTGGCGCTGCTGCCGGAAGTGGTGCTGGACAACAGCCCGGAACCGGTGCGCAATCGCGTGATGATTCTGGAACGCAGCGATGAGAAAACTCCGTTTGAGCTTGGCGTGTGCGCACAAAAAAAGCGGCTGCATGAGCCGCTTATTGATGCGTTCTGGACGATACTGCCGAACCACTAAAGCCGGGTGGCGCTGCGCTTACCCGGCCTACATGCCGCTCAACCCTTAGCCTGCCAGGAAAAAGCGGAACGCCGGGTTGTGGGTTTCGTCATGGCACTCGTAGCCCAGCTCGTTCAACCGCGTTTCGAAATCAGGCTCGTGCTCGCCCAGTTCGAACGCCGCCAGCACGCGGCCGTAGTCTGTGCCGTGGCTGCGGTAGTGGAACAGAGAGATGTTCCAGTGCGTGCCCAGCGTGTGCAGAAACTTGAGCAACGCGCCCGGCGATTCCGGGAACTCAAAGCTGAACAGGCGTTCCCTGAGCGGCTTGGAAGGACGGCCGCCGACCATGTAACGCACGTGCAGCTTCGCCATCTCGTCGTCGGAGAGATCGACCACGCTATAGCCGCCCTCATGCATCAGGTTGAGGATCTCTTTGCGCTCCTCCACGCCGCGGCTCAGACGTACGCCGACAAAAATGCAGGCGTCTTTGGCATCGGCAAAGCGGTAGTTAAACTCCGTCACCGAACGTCCACCCAGCAGCTGACAGAACTTCAGGAAGCTGCCCTTCTCTTCCGGAATGGTCACCGCCAGCAGCGCTTCACGCTGTTCGCCGAGCTCGCAACGCTCGGACACGTAGCGCAGGCCGTGGAAGTTCACGTTGGCACCGGAAAGCACGTGCGCCAGACGCTCGCCGCGGATGTTGTGCTGCGCGATGTATTTTTTCATGCCCGCCAGCGCCAGCGCGCCGGAGGGTTCCGCCACCGCACGCACGTCTTCGAACAGATCCTTCATCGCCGCGCAGATAGCGTCGCTATCCACCGTGACGATATCGTCGAGATATTCCCGGCACAGGCGGAAGGTTTCGTCGCCAATGCGCTTCACCGCCACGCCCTCGGCAAACAGCCCGACGCGCGGCAGGTCGACCGGATGCCCGGCATCCAGCGCCGCTTTCAGGCAGGCGGAGTCTTCCGCTTCCACGGCAATGACTTTGATCTGCGGCATCAGCTGTTTGATCAGCACCGCCACGCCTGCGGCTAAACCGCCGCCGCCCACCGGGACAAAGACGCGGTCGAGATGGGCATCCTGCTGCAGCAGTTCAAGCGCCAGCGTCCCCTGCCCGGCAATCACCATCGGGTGGTCGAACGGCGGCACCCAGGTGAACCCCTGCTGCTGCGCCAGTTCAATCGCTTTGGCTTTTGCTTCGTCAAAGTTGGCCCCGTGGAGCAAGACTTCGCCGCCGAAACCGCGCACCGCGTCGACCTTGATATCGGCGGTAGCAACCGGCATCACGATCAGCGCTTTCAGCCCCAGACGGGCAGACGAGAACGCCACGCCCTGCGCGTGGTTGCCCGCCGAGGCGGTAATCACCCCGCGCGCTTTCTGCTCGTCGGTCAGCCCGGCCATCATCGCGTAGGCACCGCGCAGCTTGAAGCTGTGCACCGGCTGGCGGTCTTCGCGCTTCACCAGGATGACGTTGTCGAGGCGCGAAGAGAGTTTTTCCATTTTCTGCAGGGGAGTGACCTGCACGGCTTCATAGACCGGCGCGCGAAGCACCGCCCTGAGATATTCCGCCCCCTCGGGGGCGGCGGATAAGGGTTGCGACTCGGCCATCGTTAGCCCCCAAGTTTAGATTTATCGCGCACCGCGCCTTTATCTGCACTGGTGGCAAGGCTCGCGTAGGCGCGCAGGGCGAAGGAAACTTCACGCTGGCGGTCTTTCGGCGTCCAGGCTTTATCGCCGCGCGCTTCCTGCGCTTCACGACGGGCCGCAATTTCCTGGTCGCTCAGCTTGAGCTGAATGCCGCGATTCGGAATGTCGATTTCGATCAGATCGCCGTCTTCGATGATGGCAATGTTGCCGCCGCTTGCCGCTTCCGGGGAAACGTGGCCGATAGAGAGGCCGGAAGTGCCACCGGAGAAACGACCGTCGGTGATCAGCGCACAGGCTTTACCGAGGCCCATGGATTTCAGGAAGGTGGTCGGGTAGAGCATCTCCTGCATGCCCGGCCCGCCTTTTGGACCTTCGTAGCGAATGACCACCACGTCGCCTTCCACCACTTTGCCGCCGAGGATGGCGTCTACCGCTTCATCCTGGCTTTCGTACACCTTCGCCGGACCGGTGAATTTCAGGATGCTGTCGTCCACGCCAGCGGTTTTCACGATGCAGCCATTTTCCGCAAAGTTACCGTACAGCACGGCCAGGCCGCCGTCTTTGCTATAGGCATGCTCCAGCGAGCGGATGCAGCCTTCAGCGCGGTCATCGTCCAGGGTATCCCAGCGGCAGTCCTGCGAGAACGCCTGGGTAGTACGAATACCGGCAGGGCCCGCGCGGAACATCTTTTTCACCGCGTCGTCTTTGGTCAGCATCACGTCGTACTGGTTCAGCGACTCAGGCAGCGACAGGCCAAGCACGTTTTTCACGTCACGGTTCAGCAGCCCGGCGCGATCCAGCTCGCCGAGGATACCGATGACGCCACCCGCGCGATGCACGTCTTCCATATGGTACTTCTGGGTACTTGGCGCGACCTTACACAGCTGCGGCACTTTACGGGAGAGCCTGTCGATGTCGCTCATGGTGAAGTCGATTTCGGCTTCCTGCGCGGCGGCCAGCAGGTGCAGAACGGTGTTGGTGGAACCGCCCATGGCGATATCCAGGGTCATGGCGTTCTCGAATGCCGCTTTACTGGCGATGCTGCGCGGCAGCGCGCTGGCGTCGTCCTGCTCGTAGTAGCGCTTAGTCAGTTCAACGATGCGTTTACCGGCGTTGAGGAACAGCTGCTTACGGTCGGCATGGGTCGCCAGCAGCGAGCCGTTGCCCGGCTGAGATAGACCCAGCGCTTCGGTCAGGCAGTTCATGGAGTTCGCCGTGAACATACCGGAACAGGAGCCGCAGGTCGGGCACGCGGAGCGCTCCACCTGGTCACTCTGCTCGTCAGAGACTTTCGGGTCCGCGCCCTGAATCATCGCATCGACCAGGTCGAGCTTGATGATTTTGTCGGAGAGCTTGGTTTTCCCCGCTTCCATCGGGCCACCGGAGACGAAGATCACCGGAATGTTCAGGCGCAGGGAGGCCATCAGCATCCCCGGGGTGATTTTGTCGCAGTTGGAGATACAGACCATCGCATCGGCGCAGTGGGCGTTAACCATGTACTCTACCGAGTCGGCGATCAGCTCGCGCGACGGGAGTGAATAGAGCATGCCCCCGTGGCCCATCGCGATACCGTCATCCACCGCAATGGTGTTGAACTCTTTCGCCACGCCGCCGGAGGCTTCGATTTGCTCGGCAACCAGCTTACCGAGATCGCGCAGGTGCACGTGGCCCGGTACGAACTGGGTGAAGGAGTTCACCACGGCGATAATCGGCTTACCGAAATCGGCGTCGGTCATTCCGGTGGCGCGCCACAGCGCGCGGGCACCGGCCATGTTACGGCCGTGGGTGGTGGTGGCTGAACGATACTTAGGCATGCTTTATTTACTCCCGTCTGACTATGTAATGGGACGGTGCGTGCCGTCCCAAATTTATATTTAGTGATTAACCTGATCCAACCAGCCGTATTTATCTTCTGTCTCGCCGGTGAAGAGGCCAAAGAACGCTTGCTGAATGCGTTTGGTCACCGGGCCACAGCGGCCTTCGCCCACCTGAATGCCGTCTACGCTACGCACCGGCGTAATTTCAGCCGCGGTACCGGACATGAACACTTCATCGGCCAGGTACAGGGATTCGCGAGACAGCACCTGCTCGCGCACTTCGATACCCAAATCTTTCGCCAGCTTGATGATGGCGTCACGGGTGATGCCAGGTAGCGCGGACGAGGTGAATGGCGGCGTAAACAGAATGCCGTCTTTCACTTCAAACAGGTTTTCACCTGCACCTTCGGAGATGTAGCCATTCACGTCGAGCGCGATACCTTCCTGGTAACCGTGACGGCGCGCTTCGCTGCCGACCAGCAGGGAAGAAAGGTAGTTACCGCCCGCTTTCGCCGCGGTCGGGATGGTGTTGGGTGCAACGCGATTCCAGGAAGAGACCATTGCGTCGATCCCCTGCTCAAGGGCTTCAGCACCCAGGTAGGCACCCCATGGGAACGCGGCAATGATCACATCGGTGTTGTAACCGGCTGGCGGGTTCACGCCCATGCCGACGTCGCCCACGAAGACCAGCGGACGAATATAGGCGCTGGTGAGGTTGTTCTTACGGATCACCTCGCGGCAGGCTTCCATCAGCTCATCCACACTCTGAGAAACCGGGAAACGATAAATTTTGGCTGAGTCATGCAGACGCTGCATGTGTTCGCGATGGCGGAACACCACTGGCCCTTTGTGAGAATCGTAGCAGCGGATGCCTTCAAACACGGAGGTACCGTAATGCAGCGCGTGGGACATCACGTGGACCTTCGCGTCCTCCCAGCGAACCATCTCACCGTTGAACCAAATGTAATCAGCTTTTTTTGTCGTCATTTTTTCGTCCTGTCACGCTTAAGCGCGGATTTGTTGTGATGTGGTTGTGCTCTGGCAGATGGCAACATGGGCAACGTCTACCAGCTTTGATAACTGACTAAACAGTAAGTCGACCGGCCGCGGGCTGGCAACGGTTAATTCGATACTGATGTTTTGCGCGTCGGTGGCCGTCTCCATATTCATAGAGCAAATCTGAAAACCACGATGACGCACCACACGCAAAACGCGTTCTAATGTTTCCGGGTTGAAGCGAGCCTGCACGGCGACCTGATGTTGCATCATGATAATTTCTCCAGCATTTGTGAGTTACTGGCACCGGGCGGTACCAACGGCCAGACGTTCTCAAGCTCGTCGATTGAGACATGAAGCAGGTATGGCCCTTCGCTTGACAACATGGTGTCGAGTGCCGCTTCAACCTGGTCTTTACGGGTGATGTGCTGGCCAGGAATGCCGAAGGCGCTGGCCAGGGTGAGGAAATCGGGGTTATCGGTCAGGGTGGTTTCACTGTAACGTTCCTGGAAGAACAGCTGTTGCCACTGGCGAACCATCCCTAAACGCTGGTTATCGAGCAACACGATCTTCAGTGGTAACTGCTTGCGCTTCACGGTGCCGAGCTCCTGAACGTTCATCATGAAGGAGCCGTCACCGGAGATACAGATAACGGTATCGTTCGGGCGGGCAACCTGTGCGCCAACCGCGGCTGGCAGACCGAAGCCCATCGTCCCTAACCCGCTGGAAGTGATGAAGTTTTCCGGACGGGTGTAGGTCATGTGCTGGGCGGACCACATCTGATGCTGGCCGACATCGGTCGTCACTACGCTGTCGGCGGGCTTACGGTCGGACAACTGCTTCAACAGCAGCGGCGCGTAGATGGCCTCGCCGGGATGGTCGTAACGCCAGGCGTGCTCGGCGCGCATGTCTGCGGTGTGCTGACGCCATGCGTTGATATCCAGCGGCTGCTGCAATGCCGGTAACAGCGCGTTGAGATCGCCCTGCAGCGCGACGTGCGCCTGACGCAGCTTGTTCATTTCCGCCGGGTCGATATCCATATGGATAACTTTGGCGTTCGGCGCAAAGGTATTCAGCTTACCGGTGACGCGGTCGTCAAAACGGGCACCGACGGCGATGAGCAGATCGCACGCCTGCACCGCCAGGTTTGCCGCTTTGGTGCCGTGCATCCCCAGCATGCCCAGATAGTAGGGGTAATCGGCATCTACCGCACCCAACCCTTTCAGCGTGCAGGTGGCAGGCATTTGCGTTGCCGCAATAAATTCACGCAGGGCGGGAACGGCCTGCGCCATGCCTACGCCACCGCCAACGTACAGTATCGGCTGTTTCGCCTGCACCAGCATCTGACGCGCCTCTTCAGCTTCCGCATGCGGAAAGGCGTCGTCGCTTCCAACGGTGGAGAAGTGCGGCTCCAGTTCGCCGTGTGCGACCTGGATATCTTTCGGGATATCGACCAGAACCGGACCAGGGCGACCGGAGCTGGCAACCTCGAATGCTTCCGCCATTACGCGCGGCAGCTCTTCCAGTGACTGAACGAGAAAACTGTGTTTGGTGCAGGCCAGCGATAAACCGAGTACATCGACTTCCTGGAACGCGTCGGTGCCGATGAACGGAGAGGCAACCTGTCCGGTGATGGCAACAACGGGAACAGAATCCAGCAGCGCGTCTGCCAGACCGGTGATGAGGTTCGTTGCGCCCGGACCTGAGGTCGCCATACAGACACCGGTTTTACCGGTGGCACGGGCATAACCGATGGCGGCCATCGCTGCGCCCTGCTCGTGTCGGCACAACAGGTGCTCCACGCCGCCGTCATACAGTGCATCGTAAATCGGCATAATTGCGCCACCCGGATAACCGAATACTGTCTCGACTCCCTGCGCGCGCAACGCATGTACTACCCACTGTGCCCCATTCATAGTTAGTTCCCCGTCATAAATCGGGAGAAACAGAATTTTGTGCTACTTGTCATTCTCTGCTCCTCATTTACGTTTTTTAGTCATAAAAAAACCCCCGGACCTTTCGGTGCGGGGGTCTTAGTTCGTTAAGGCTTGATTTCTAAGCCTTTCCTCGTCCAAGTGCAGCCCCGCACGGTGGGATAATAATCACCACCACGCTAATCACGACCAGGCTAATCACTCGTAGAAGGGCTGTCATTTTCAGTTCTTTTTGCATCTTGTTCGAAGGAATACCTAAAGAGTTATCACAGTTTTTAAATCAAACACAAGATTTATTTATGACGGATTTGGTTAGCCCGCGAATCATATTTCTTAAAATCGTTGTTTTATATACGGAAATTAGAAAATGAATATTTTTCACTTTTTTACTCCTCCGCTAACCGTCAAAACAGGTTTTTTTCGCTTTGCGAGGAGGGTTCCACGATTGTGCAATAGTTTCAGTGTGCGTTTAAAATCCCTGAACAGGCAGCGTAAATTCGCTAAATAGCGCTAAACAGGCATAACGCGCACTGGCATAGTCACACCAGGAGGTAGTGCAAATGTCACTGTCGGTTGTTTATACGCGTGCGGCTCTCGGGGTAAAGGCACCGCTTGTTTCCGTAGAGGTTCATTTGAGTAATGGGCTGCCCGGACTCACGCTTGTCGGGTTACCTGAAACGACGGTTAAAGAGGCCAGGGATCGCGTTCGCAGCGCAATAATAAATAGCGGTTATACCTTCCCCGCGAAGAAGATCACCATCAACCTTGCCCCCGCCGATCTGCCCAAAGAGGGCGGGCGATACGATTTACCTATCGCAATTGCGCTTCTCGCGGCTTCTGAGCAGCTTACTACGACCAGGCTAGGCTCGTACGAGTTCGTGGGTGAACTCGCGCTCACAGGCGCATTGAGAGGCGTTCCCGGTGCGATATCGGGAGCGCTGGAAGCAATTCGTGCAGGGCGGCAAATCATTGTCGCCAATGAAAACGCATCAGAAGTGAGTCTTATTGCCGAAAAGGGGTGTCTCATCGCCGGGCATCTTCAGGAAGTGTGTGCCTGGCTGGAAGGCCGACATGAACTGTCCGAGCCGGAGGAGTGCGACGAGGCTGTAGCAGATGCGCCAGAAGATCTCAGTGAGATCATGGGACAGGAGCAAGGTAAACGGGCGCTGGAGATTACGGCTGCAGGTGGACACAATCTCCTGCTGATTGGCCCGCCTGGTACAGGTAAAACGATGCTGGCGAGCAGGCTGAGCGGGTTGCTCCCGCCGCTCAATAATCATGAAGCGCTGGAAAGCGCCGCCATATATAGCCTCATCAGTTCGGCATCGTTGCATAAACAGTGGCGCCGTCGCCCTTTTCGTTCCCCACATCATAGCGCTTCACTGACGGCAATGGTCGGCGGTGGGTCTATCCCCGGACCGGGTGAGATTTCACTGGCACACAATGGCATTCTGTTTCTTGATGAGTTGCCTGAGTTTGAGCGTCGCGTGCTGGATGCACTGAGAGAACCTATTGAATCTGGTGAAATACATATCTCGCGCACGCGGGCCAAAATAAGCTATCCCGCGCAGTTTCAACTGGTCGCTGCGATGAACCCCAGCCCCACGGGGCATTATCAGGGCAACCATAACCGCTGTACGCCAGAGCAGACGCTGCGCTATCTGGGAAAGCTTTCCGGCCCATTCCTCGACCGTTTCGATTTGTCTCTCGAAATCCCCCTTCCGCCGCCGGGCCTGCTCAGGCAGACGGGCATAACGGGTGAGAGCTCAGCAAAAGTGCGCGGGCGGGTGATCGCTGCCCAGGCACGACAATACGCCCGTCAAAACAGGCTGAATGCTCGGCTTGATAATGCCGGGATCCGGCAGTTTTGTTCGCTTAATAGTGAAGATGCAGGATGGCTTGAGGAGACGTTGACGCGCTTTGGGCTGTCTATACGTGCGTGGCAACGTTTGCTAAAAGTGGCCAGAACCATTGCTGACGTGGAGGGATGTACTGACATTGAGAGGAAACACTTGCAGGAGGCGCTGAGTTACCGCGCTATCGATCGTTTGCTGCTGCACCTGCAGAAGTTGCTGGCATAAAAAAAGGGGCCGTAGCCCCTTCTTATCATCTTAGTCATCAGACTCGGTGTAGTCTTCTGCACCTTCCATCTGCGGCTTACCGCCAGACAGCGTATGGAAGCGCTTTGGACGCTTAATGCGTGCCATATACTTGATCCATACACGTTCCGCTTCAGACTGCGGCTCACGCTCACCACGGCAAACAGAAACAAACTGTTTTTCGTCTTCAGTAGCAGGCTCACGCTTGCCCAGATCCAGCTCGTTAAAGGCATAACCATGGCGCTCAAGCAGTTGAGCTTCTTTGATGGTGAAATCGCCGTGACGAGAGAACCCGCGCGGATAATGTTTATTGTCGAAAAAACGATTAGTCGTCGTAAAGCTTTCCGCCATCCTACACGCTCCTAATTCTTTGGCCGAGCTATTTATGGCGCGGAGTATTAGTTACGCTTGACAGAGTGTAAAACAAAACATTTAAATCATAACGACAAATAATTTTGCGGAGAAAGATGTGGATACGGAATTGCTTAAAACTTTCCTTGAAGTGAGCAGAACACGCCACTTTGGGCGAGCAGCTGAAGCCCTTTACCTGACGCAGTCAGCAGTCAGTTTTCGTATTCGACAGCTGGAAAATCAACTGGGTGTGAATCTTTTTACCCGCCATCGCAACAATATCCGCCTCACGCCCGCCGGCGAAAAACTACTGCCGTACGCAGAAACGCTGATGAATACCTGGCAGGCGGCACGCAAAGAGGTTGCACATACTTCGAGGCATAATGAGTTCTCGATAGGGGCCAGCGCTTCCCTGTGGGAATGTATGCTAAGTCAGTGGCTTACCCGGCTTTATCAATCTCATAGCCACCTGCAATTTGAAGCCAGGATTGCGCAACGGCAGTCGTTGGTTAAGCAACTTCATGAGCGCCAGCTTGATCTTCTTATCACAACCGAAGCCCCCAAGATGGACGAATTTAGCAGCCAGATTGTGGGCCAGTTTGGCCTGGCGCTTTATGCCTCTGAACCTTCGATGATGAAGGCAGACCTGACCTATTTGCGCCTGGAATGGGGGCCTGATTTTCAGCAGCATGAGACGGGCTTGATTGCACCTGATGACGTCCCACAGTTAACGACCAGCTCTGCAGAGATCGCCTGTCAGCAACTGCCCTTGCTGAGAGGTTGTACCTGGTTACCTGTTCGCTGGGCAGACACTAAAGCTGGGCTGCATACCGTAATGGATTCCACCACGCTTACCAGACCGCTGTATGCGATTTGGCTGCAAAACAGTGATAAGCAGTCGCAGATAAAAGATCTGTTAAAAATCAATGTAATGGATTGATACATCAGCCAGCAGGAATGCTGGCTGAATAGTAAGTAGAGGCGTTTTTACAGTCTTTCAGGCAAAAAAAATCCTTTGCCGAAGCAAAGGATTCTATATGGCAGGGGCGGAGAGACTCGAACTCGCGACACCCGGTTTTGGAGACCGGTGCTCTACCAACTGAGCTACGCCCCTAAAGTTTTTTGCCATTAAGCCTGCCAGTAAGGCAGGCTTAATGTCTTAATAAGTGGCGGAACGGACGGGACTCGAACCCGCGACCCCCTGCGTGACAGGCAGGTATTCTAACCGACTGAACTACCGCTCCACCGAAGACTTCTTGTAACCACCGGATTTATGCACCGGCTTACTACTAAATTTGATGCCTGGCAGTTCCCTACTCTCACATGGGGAGACCCCACACTACCATCGGCGCTACGGCGTTTCACTTCTGAGTTCGGCATGGGGTCAGGTGGGACCACCGCGCTAAAGCCGCCAGGCAAATTCTGTTAAATCTGTATCAAAGCTGAAAATCGTGTCTGTCTCTTCGCCAAAACATCTTCGGCGTTGTAAGGTTAAGCCTCACGGTTCATTAGTATCGGTTAGCTCAACGCATCGCTGCGCTTACACACCCGACCTATCAACGTCGTCGTCTTCAACGTTCCTTCAGGAGACTTAAAGTCTCAGGGAGAACTCATCTCGGGGCAAGTTTCGTGCTTAGATGCTTTCAGCACTTATCTTTTCCGCATTTAGCTACCGGGCAGTGCCATTGGCATGACAACCCGAACACCAGTGATGCGTCCACTCCGGTCCTCTCGTACTAGGAGCAGCCCCCCTCAATTCTCCAGCGCCCACGGCAGATAGGGACCGAACTGTCTCACGACGTTCTAAACCCAGCTCGCGTACCACTTTAAATGGCGAACAGCCATACCCTTGGGACCTACTTCAGCCCCAGGATGTGATGAGCCGACATCGAGGTGCCAAACACCGCCGTCGATATGAACTCTTGGGCGGTATCAGCCTGTTATCCCCGGAGTACCTTTTATCCGTTGAGCGATGGCCCTTCCATTCAGAACCACCGGATCACTATGACCTGCTTTCGCACCTGCTCGAGCCGTCACTCTCGCAGTCAAGCTAGCTTATGCCATTGCACTAACCTCCTGATGTCCGACCAGGATTAGCTAACCTTCGTGCTCCTCCGTTACTCTTTGGGAGGAGACCGCCCCAGTCAAACTACCCACCAGACACTGTCCGCAACCCGGATTACGGGTCTACGTTAGAACACCAGCCATTAAAGGGTGGTATTTCAAGGACGGCTCCATGCAGACTGGCGTCCACACTTCAAAGCCTCCCACCTATCCTACACATCAAGGACCAGTGTTCAGTGTCAAGCTATAGTAAAGGTTCACGGGGTCTTTCCGTCTTGCCGCGGGTACACTGCATCTTCACAGCGAGTTCAATTTCACTGAGTCTCGGGTGGAGACAGCCTGGCCATCATTACGCCATTCGTGCAGGTCGGAACTTACCCGACAAGGAATTTCGCTACCTTAGGACCGTTATAGTTACGGCCGCCGTTTACCGGGGCTTCGATCAAGAGCTTCGCGTTGCCGCTAACCCCATCAATTAACCTTCCGGCACCGGGCAGGCGTCACACCGTATACGTCCACTTTCGTGTTTGCACAGTGCTGTGTTTTTAATAAACAGTTGCAGCCAGCTGGTATCTTCGACTGATTTCAGCTCCACCCGCAGGGGCTTCACCTACATATCAGCGTGCCTTCTCCCGAAGTTACGGCACCATTTTGCCTAGTTCCTTCACCCGAGTTCTCTCAAGCGCCTTGGTATTCTCTACCTGACCACCTGTGTCGGTTTGGGGTACGATTTGATGTTACCTGATGCTTAGAGGCTTTTCCTGGAAGCAGGGCATTTGTTACTTCAGCACCGTAGTGCCTCGTCATCACACCTCAGCGTTAATAAGGTACCGGATTTACCTGGAACCTCCGCCTACATGCTTAAACCGGGACAACCGTCGCCCGGCTAACATAGCCTTCTCCGTCCCCCCTTCGCAGTAACACCAAGTACAGGAATATTAACCTGTTTCCCATCGACTACGCCTTTCGGCCTCGCCTTAGGGGTCGACTCACCCTGCCCCGATTAACGTTGGACAGGAACCCTTGGTCTTCCGGCGAGCGGGCTTTTCACCCGCTTTATCGTTACTTATGTCAGCATTCGCACTTCTGATACCTCCAGCAACCCTCACAGGCCACCTTCAACGGCTTACAGAACGCTCCCCTACCCAACAACACATAGTGTCGCTGCCGCAGCTTCGGTGCATGGTTTAGCCCCGTTACATCTTCCGCGCAGGCCGACTCGACCAGTGAGCTATTACGCTTTCTTTAAATGATGGCTGCTTCTAAGCCAACATCCTGGCTGTCTGTGCCTTCCCACATCGTTTCCCACTTAACCATGACTTTGGGACCTTAGCTGGCGGTCTGGGTTGTTTCCCTCTTCACGACGGACGTTAGCACCCGCCGTGTGTCTCCCGTGATAACATTCTTCGGTATTCGTAGTTTGCATCGGGTTGGTAAGCCGGGATGGCCCCCTAGCCGAAACAGTGCTCTACCCCCGAAGATGAGTTCACGAGGCGCTACCTAAATAGCTTTCGGGGAGAACCAGCTATCTCCCGGTTTGATTGGCCTTTCACCCCCAGCCACAAGTCATCCGCTAATTTTTCAACATTAGTCGGTTCGGTCCTCCAGTTAGTGTTACCCAACCTTCAACCTGCCCATGGCTAGATCACCGGGTTTCGGGTCTATACCCTGCAACTTAACGCCCAGTTAAGACTCGGTTTCCCTTCGGCTCCCCTATACGGTTAACCTTGCTACAGAATATAAGTCGCTGACCCATTATACAAAAGGTACGCAGTCACACCACGAAGGTGCTCCCACTGCTTGTACGTACACGGTTTCAGGTTCTTTTTCACTCCCCTCGCCGGGGTTCTTTTCGCCTTTCCCTCACGGTACTGGTTCACTATCGGTCAGTCAGGAGTATTTAGCCTTGGAGGATGGTCCCCCCATATTCAGACAGGATACCACGTGTCCCGCCCTACTCTTCGAGTTCACAACCTGTGTGCTTTCGTGTACGGGACTGTCACCCTGTACCGTGCGACTTTCCAGACGCTTCCACTAACACACAAGCTGATTCAGACTCTGGGCTGCTCCCCGTTCGCTCGCCGCTACTGGGGGAATCTCGGTTGATTTCTTTTCCTCGGGGTACTTAGATGTTTCAGTTCCCCCGGTTCGCCTCGTTAACCTATGTATTCAGTTAACGATAGTGTGTCGGAACACACTGGGTTTCCCCATTCGGACATCGCCGGGTCAAAGGTTCATATCACCTCGCCGGCGCTTTTCGCAGATTAGCACGTCCTTCATCGCCTCTGACTGCCAGGGCATCCACCGTGTACGCTTAGTCGCTTAACCTCACAACCCGAAGATGTTTCACTTCTGATTGCGAAAATTTGAGAGACTCGAACACACCATTAAGATGTGTCGTTTCAATTTTCAGCTTGATCCAGATTTTTAAAGAGCAAAACTTCGCAGTGCACCTTTTCAGGTTCACTCTGAAGTTTTCTTGGGTTCGCAGTAAAGATGGTGGAGCTATGCGGGATCGAACCGCAGACC
>NZ_KI535695.1:3747681-4142162 GCF_000493175.1 Enterobacter sp. MGH 16
ACTCAGAGACTTGGTATTCATTTATTGTCCGAAGACATTAAGAATCCATGTCACTTTGAGTGCCCACACAGATTGTCTGATAAATTGTTAAAGAGCAGTGCAACGCGGCTTTCGCTCACCGTTGCGAGGTCCCGTATATTACGATTTCCTCATTCAGAGTCAAGTGATTATTTTCGCTTTTCTCTGTTAGCGTTCATCTCTGAACCCCGCTAACCCGGCGGCCTGTAAGCCGTTGTTCCGTGTCAGTGGAGGCGCATTATAGGGAGTTCTCAGACGTTGACAACCCCTCTTTTAAAAAAAACTTTCAACCGTCTCTTTTTTGCTCAAAACCGTGCTATAGCGCCAGTTTTTCGAGCGTTTCAAAGCCATAACGGCGTAAAACGGGTAAAAGTTGTTCAGTTTCTTTTGTTAACGCCATACAAAACGCGATATTCGCATCAGTAGATTTCGCATCCGGGGCTTCATGCTCCAGCAACCATGCCGTACGACGGGCAATAGCCGCTCCGGAATCCACCAGGCGTGTCCCCTCCGGCAGCACCTCTAATAGCTCTTCCTGGAGTAGCGGGAAGTGGGTACAGCCCAACACAACGGTATCCGGGGGTTCAGGCATCCGCAGCCACGGACGAAGAATACGACGCAGCTCGTCGAGTGATACCGCCTTGCCATGCAGCTTCGCTTCCGCCATCTCTACCAGCTCAGCCGAACCGAGCATCGCAATCTGGCATTCGTTGGCGAAACGGTCGATCAGCTCGCGGGTATAAGGACGCTTTACCGTACCTCGCGTGGCCAGCAGGCCCACAATGCCGTTCGCCGTCAGACGCGCGGCAGGCTTTATTGCCGGGACGACGCCCACAACCGGGAACTGGAATTTTTCACGCAGGGCGGGAAGAGAAACGGTGCTCGCCGTATTACACGCGATAACGGCCAGCGCAAGGGGATAGCGCTGTTGTACCGCAGTGACGATTTCCACCACGCGCTCGACAATAAAATCTTCGCTCTTTTCCCCATACGGGAAAGCGACGTTATCGAAGGCGTAGATGTAATGGAGATCCGGCAGGAGATGCCGAATCTCATCATAGACCGAAAGCCCACCGACGCCGGAATCAAACACCAGCACGGTAGGGCGCGGATTAGAAGGTGTAGCTGCCAGACAAGGTGTATTCCCGTCCTGCAGTTTGGTAGCCATAAACTGTCTCGTAATCTTTATCGAACAGGTTGGCTATTTTACCACGAACTGTAAGGTGTGAGGTGACAGGATACGAAACTGCGACATCCCACAGGCTTACACCGCCCATTTTTACTTTCTCAGACGGGTAAGTACCAAAGTCAGTGTCGTAACGCGTACCGAGATAGTGATAAGTCAGGCTCCAGTCGAAATCATAGATCTGCGTGTCGAGCTGATATTTCACCTGCTGCTTAGCACGACGATCCAGAAGTTCGTTGGTTGCGGCATTTCGGGCATCCACGTAGTCATAGCCAACAGTATGCGTCAACGGACCCGTATCAAACGATGCTGTCGCTTCCACACCTTTAATGCGCGCTTTACCGACGTTGTAATATTGCTGAAGGTTATTATCGAAGTCGATGAGATTATCAACGTCATTACGGTAGCCGGATACGCGCCAGCTCACGCCCGCCGTCAGGCCTTCAAACGCACCTTCCCACTGCTTGCTCTCTTCTGGATCAAGATGGTCATTGCCATAGAAACCGTAGAGTTGACCCAGATTCGGTGCCTTATAGGCCGTACCATAAGAAGCAACGAAACGGTAACCCTCCACGAACTCCCAGGCCGCACTGCTTTGCCAGGTGCCATGACGACCGAACTGAGAGTTGTCATCGCTGCGAACCGCCCCTTCCAGGGTGAAGTCACCAAACTGCTGCAGCCCGGTCAGGTAGACGCCGGTGTTACGCAGGTCGTAGCCGTTGGTCACGTAGTTTGTACCCGGCTCGGTGCTCTGCTTCTGCCAGTCAACGCCCGCGCCAATGTTCCCATGGCCAACATCAACGGAGTTAAGCCACTGGACGTTGTACTGTTTGATTTCATCCAGCGTGGCTGTCGAATCGTAGCGGCCTAAATTTGGGTCGTAGTTATAGTCCTTGCTGTGGCTATAGCTGGTGAGCAGCTGCGAATGGAAGATGTCATCGTTGAAGCGCAATCCTGCATCCCAGGTCTGGCTATAGAGCTGGCGGGTATCGACCAGTACGTCAGGGGTAAAGGAGCTGTAGTAGCCGTCGTAGGCCGTACGGTTGCTGTAGCCAAAGCCGCGCACAAAACCGCTCCACTGGTCTGAGAATGCGTGATCCAGTGCGCCGTAGAGCGTTTTATTCATAAAGCCGTCGCGATCGGTCTGGGCAAGGCCACCATTGTTGCCGTCCGCAACCACATCAAACCCTTTGGTATAGGTGTAATCACCCGCAAGCGTGACGCGCGTGCTGTCGCCCAGTGTTTGCTGAGTACTGCCGCCATAATTCTGATAGCCGTGTGAGCCTACGCCAGCATTCAGCGTGGTACCGTCCTTCGCACGAGTAGTAATAATGTTTACGACACCACCAATCGCATCTGAGCCGTATACCGCCGAACGCGGTCCACGAACATATTCGATTCGCTGCACCAGGGAGATTGGGAACTGGCTGAGATCGGACGACCCCGTGACGCCCGCCTGGTTAAGGCGGATCCCATCAACAAGGATCAGGACGTGGCTGGAGTTGGTGCCACGGATAAAGAGAGAGGAGAGTTGCCCCATCCCACCACTTTGCGCCGTATCCACGCCGGGCAGGCGACGCATAACGTCCAGCACCGAGGTTGACTGCCAACGGTCAATATCGGCACGCGTCACAACCGAGGTTGCTGCCAGAATAGTTTTTTCAGGTTGTTCAAAACGATTTGCCGTCACCACCAACGAGTCTGCGCTATCCTGCGCCCAGCCCGAAAATGCCGTGACGGACAACGCCGTCAGCAGCGATACTTTTTTAATCATTGTTAAAGCATCCACAATATAAGAAGGATGCCGCAGGCCTCATCGATAGCACGCGATGATGAAACCAAATGCGACGTGATCCCGGCAGGTCTTCGGGCTAGGTGGCTATATAAGGATGAAGACTTCCCATTTTCACAGTGTCTACAACGCTCATCCCGCCAGTCTTTACCGCTGCGCGTCAGCTCCAGATTTACACTGGATTCCCTTTTCACTCTCAGGAGACCGGAAACAGAATGCTACAATTAGACACGTATGGATGTCCAGACAGCTATTGGCCATTAAATCTGGACATCCCCTGAACAATCCCTACAATCGCCGCGTAATTCTTTATCACTCAGGACGCATCATGACCCCAGAACACCTCCCGACAGAACAGTACGACGCGCAGCTGGCAGAGAAAGTTGTCCGCCTGCAAAGTATGATGACGCCTTTCAACGCGCCCGTTCCCGAGGTGTTCCGCTCTCCTGTCAGCCACTACCGCATGCGTGCCGAGTTTCGCATCTGGCACGACGGTGACGACCTGTACCACATCATTTTCGATCAGCAGACGAAGTCCCGTATCCGCGTGGACAGCTTCCCGGCAGCGAGCGAGCTTATCAATCAGCTGATGACGCTGATCGTTGAAGGCGTGCGTAACAACCCGGTGCTGCGCCACAAGCTGTTCCAGATTGACTACCTGACCACGCAAAGTAACCAGGCGATTGTCTCCCTGCTATACCACAAAGCCCTGAACGACGAGTGGCGCGAGCAGGCCGAAGCCCTGCGTGATGCGCTGCGTGCGCAGAACATCAACGTTCACCTGATTGGCCGTGCGACAAAAACCAAAATCATGCTGGATCAGGACTACGTCGACGAGCGCCTGTCGGTGGCGGGTAAAGAGATGGTCTATCGTCAGGTGGAGAACAGTTTTACCCAGCCGAACGCCGCGATGAACGTGCAGATGCTGGAGTGGGCGCTGAAGGCGACGGAAGGGTCTAAGGGCGATCTGCTTGAACTCTACTGCGGTAACGGCAACTTCTCGCTGGCACTGGCGCGTAACTTCGAGCGCGTTCTGGCAACCGAAATCGCCAAACCGTCGGTGGCCGCCGCGCAGTACAACATTGCCGCCAACCATATCGACAACGTGCAGATCATTCGTATGGCCGCAGAAGAGTTCACGCAGGCAATGAACGGCGTACGCCAGTTTAACCGTCTGGAAGGAATCGATCTGAAGAGCTACCAGTGTGAGACGATTTTTGTCGACCCGCCGCGCAGTGGCCTGGACAGCGAAACCGAGAAGATGGTGCAGGCGTACCCACGTATTTTGTACATCTCCTGTAACCCGGAGACGCTGTGCAAAAACCTGGAAACGTTAAGCCAGACGCACAAGATTGAACGTCTGGCGCTGTTCGATCAATTCCCGTATACGCACCATATGGAGTGCGGCGTTTTACTCACGGCGAAGTAATGAAGACCTTGTAGGGCAGGTAAGCGAAGCGCCACCTGCCAAAAAGCCGGATGGCGCTTCGCTTATCCGGCCTACAAAACCCTTATCTACTCCGGTAACTGGCTCTTACGGCTACGCATGCGCGAGCCAATCCAGAACACCAGCGCAACAGACAGTACCGCAGGGAAGAAGTTAGAGCCGATATCCGGATACTCCGCGCGCACCACCGTGCTGTACAGCAATACGCCCAGAATAAAGCAGGCGGCGGCCAGCCCCGGTAACCCCACCGGCATGGTGCGGTTCAGGTAGCGTTGATGCAGGCAGTACACCGTCAGCACCAGCGCAATCAGCGGGAAAATCGAAAACGGCACGATGGAGCTAAAAATAGCGGCGAACGTACCATTAATGGATAAGCCAGCGATCAATGCCAGCAACAGCGTCCCTTTATCCTGACCTGACTGTTTCATTACTCACCTTCACTCTTCGGTTTGATGTGCCAGTTTCTCTTGTTCACGGCGATACCAGTAGTACGCGCCTTTGGAGATCATCCTGAGCTGCAATACCAGTCGCTCTTCAAGCTGCTTGCGTTGTTCAATGCTGACATCCAGCGCTTCGGCACCTGCGCTGAACACAATCGTCACCATCGCCTCGGCCTGTGCTTCGGTAAACGCACGCGGCATATGGTTTTCGAGTTCAAGATAGTCGGCAAGTTCCGCGATGAAGTGCTGAATTTCACGCGCGACGGCGGCACGAAACGCCGCCGACGTGCCCGAACGCTCGCGCAGAAGCAAACGAAACGCGTTGGGGTTGTTGCCGATAAATTCCATAAAGGTCGACACGGAGGTACGGATCACGCTGCCACCTTTGGCGATACGCTGACGCGCCTGGCGCATCAGCTGGCGCAGCATCAAACCGCTCTCGTCGACCATGGTCAGGCCCAGTTCATCCACATCACGGAAGTGACGATAGAAGGACGTTGGCGCAATCCCGGCCTCGCGTGCAACCTCGCGCAGGCTCAAACTGGCAAAACTTCGCTCAGCACTCAGTTGACTGAATGCGGCTTCCACCAGCGAACGCCGGGTTTTCTCTTTTTGTTGTGCTCTTACGCCCATCACGATAGTTGAATCCTTCCAAAGGCCTGATGGCACTATACCAGAGAATAAAATTAATCTGTTTACCTGGCTTTGTGAATGATTGTTTACGTGCGGTTTGTGCTCCACTGCCGGAAAAAAGCACAACGATAATTGGGTTACTCTGGCAATGATGTTATGATTCTGTTGCTTTTATGTATAAGAACAGGTAAGCCTTACCATGCCACATTCCTACGATTACGACGCAATAGTTATTGGTTCCGGCCCCGGCGGCGAAGGCGCTGCTATGGGTCTGGTGAAACAGGGAGCCAGAGTAGCGGTCATTGAGCGCTACCATAATGTCGGCGGCGGTTGCACCCACTGGGGCACCATCCCTTCGAAAGCCCTCCGCCACGCCGTTAGCCGCATTATCGAATTTAACCAGAATCCTCTTTACAGCGACCACTCCCGACTTCTTCGTTCCTCTTTTGCCGACATCCTGAATCACGCGGATACCGTCATTAACCAGCAGACGCGCATGCGTCAGGGGTTTTATGAGCGTAACCACTGTGAAATTTTGCAGGGCAACGCGCATTTTGTGGATGAACACACCCTGGCACTCGAATGCCACGACGGGTCGGTTGAAACCATCACCGCTGAAAAATTTGTGATTGCCTGCGGTTCACGCCCGTACCATCCGGCCGACGTGGACTTCTCGCACCCGCGCGTCTACGACAGCGACTCGATTCTGAGCCTGCACCATGAACCCCGCCACGTCATTATCTATGGCGCAGGGGTCATTGGTTGCGAATATGCGTCGATCTTCCGCGGAATGGACGTTAAAGTTGACCTGATCAATACTCGCGACCGCCTGCTGGCCTTCCTCGATCAGGAGATGTCGGACTCCCTCTCCTACCACTTCTGGAACAGCGGCGTGGTGATTCGCCACAACGAAGAGTACGAGAAGATCGAAGGCTGCGACGACGGGGTGATCATGCACCTCAAGTCAGGCAAGAAGCTGAAAGCGGACTGCCTCCTGTACGCCAACGGCCGTACCGGCAACACCGATTCCCTGCAGCTGGAAAATATCGGGCTTGAAACCGACAGCCGCGGTCAGCTGAAGGTCAACAGCATGTATCAGACCGCCCTGCCGCACGTTTACGCGGTCGGCGACGTGATTGGCTACCCAAGCCTGGCCTCCGCCGCTTACGACCAGGGACGCATTGCGGCTCAGGCGCTGGTGAAGGGCGAAGCGACGGCGCATCTGATCGAAGATATCCCGACGGGTATCTACACCATCCCGGAAATCAGCTCAGTCGGCAAAACCGAGCAGCAGCTGACGTCAATGAAGGTGCCTTACGAGGTGGGTCGTGCGCAGTTTAAACATCTGGCGCGGGCGCAAATCGTGGGGATGAGCGTGGGTACGCTGAAAATTCTGTTCCATCGCGAGACGAAAGAGATCCTTGGGATTCACTGCTTTGGTGAACGCGCCGCGGAAATCATTCATATCGGCCAGGCGATCATGGAGCAGAAAGGTGGTGGTAACACCATTGAGTACTTCGTCAACACCACCTTTAACTACCCGACCATGGCGGAAGCCTATCGGGTAGCCGCGCTGAACGGCTTAAACCGCCTGTTTTAACGCGCTGTCAAAATGGCCATCCATCGCACCGCGGATGGCCTCTGCCAGCTGCTCATAGCGGCTGCGCAGCGGTGAACCCGGGCGATAAACCAGGCCAATCGTACGACGCGGCTCTGGCTTAATGCACGGCAAGTAGACCACGCCATCACGCTTACGCTCGTGCGGCACCGCCAGCGCAGGCAGCAGCGTAATACCGCTTCCCGCCGCGACCATATTTCGCAGGGTTTCCAGGCTGGTTGCGCGGAAGTGGGTATCTTCATCAGCACCCGCTTCGAAACAGAAGCCCATCGCCTGGTCGCGCAGGCAGTGGCCATCTTCCAGCATCAGCAGCTTTTCACCCGCCAGATCGGCCATCGGCACGCGATCGCGGTTCGCCCACGGGTGATCTTCATAGATCGCCAGCATCATCGGCTCATCGAACAACGGCACTTCAATAAAGGCCTCACTCTCTTTTACCAGTGCCAGAATGGCGCAGTCGAGCTTGCCGCTGTCCAACTGCGCCAGCAGCTGATGCGTCTGCGCTTCGTGCAGGTACATTTCGAGTTTCGGGAACGTCTGGTGCAGCATCGGAATGATGTGCGGTAGCAGGTACGGGCCAACGGTTGGGATCAGGCCAATATGCAGCGGGCCGGACATCGCCTCCCCCTGCTGGCTTGCCATTTCCTTGAGCACTTTGACCTCGCGCAGCACGGTGCGCGCCTGATCCACCAGCAGAAGACCTGCCTGTGTGAACAGAACCTTACGACTGGTGCGCTCCAGCAGCATCACGCCCAGCTCGTCTTCAAGCTTGCGGATCTGGCCGCTCAGCGTGGGCTGGCTGACGTGGCATGAATCTGCCGCGCGGCGAAAGTGACGATGCTCGGCTAACGCTACCAGGTATTCAAGATCACGAATATTCATTATTCATCCTCCGTCGCCACGATAGTTCATGGCGATAGATAGCATAGCAACGAACGATTATCCCTATCAAGCATTCTGTTGAATAATACACCACATAGACGAGGCGGCACGTGTTTGACCCTTGACGTCCCCGCACCGTCAGCGAGTTTCTCTCAAAACTCGAACAACTAAAGCCAACGTGAACTTTTGCGGACCCCGTGGTCCGCTTTTTTTTGCGTAAAAAAGCCCAACTCAGGGTTGGGCTGGGGTTTGTCGGGTAAGACGAAGCCGCCACCCGACGTTTCAGGCATCAAATCAGGCGGTTTTTCGCCTCCGCAATGGCCTGCGCCACCTGCTTAGGCGACACGCCGCCTTTCGCCGCACGCTTATCCAGGCAGGACTGCAGCGCCAGAATCGGATACACATCATCCCCGATAACCGCGCTGAATTTTTGCAGATCGGCCAGCGCCAGATCTTCCAGCGGTTTACCCTGACGAATGGCTTCCACTACCGCTTCACCGACAATATGGTGCGCTTCACGGAACGGCACGCCCTTCGCCACCAGGTAATCCGCCAGCTCGGTCGCGTTCGCATAGCCCTGCTGCGCCGCTTCCTGACAGCGCGGACGCTTCACCTGAATGCCGTCCAGCACCAGCGCGCCCATATGCAGACAGTCGAGCCAGGTGTCGAGCGCGTCGAACAGCCCTTCTTTGTCTTCCTGCATATCTTTGTTGTACGCCAGCGGCAGCCCTTTCAGGGTCATCATCATGCCGGTCAGCGCGCCCTGCACGCGGCCACATTTCCCGCGGATCAGCTCCAGCGCGTCCGGGTTTTTCTTCTGCGGCATCAGGGATGAGCCTGACGTCACGCGGTCGGACAGCTCAACGAAGCCCGCTTCGCCGGAGTTAAAGAAGATCAGATCTTCAGCAAAGCGCGACAGGTGCACCATGCCGATAGACGCATTGGAGAGCAGCTCCAGCACGTGGTCACGGTCAGAGACGCTGTCCAGGCTGTTACGGGTGGCGGAGGCAAAGCCCAGCCAGCCTGCCAGCTGTTCACGGTCGATTTCGTAAGCGGTACCCGCCAGCGCGCCGCTGCCCAGCGGGCTGACGTCCAGACGCTTCAGGGTATCCTGCAGACGGCTTTCGTCACGCGCCAGCATCTCAACGTAGGCCAGACACCAGTGCGCAAAGGTCACCGGCTGCGCGCGCTGCAGGTGGGTATAACCCGGCATCACCGCGTCCTGATTGTTCTGTGCGGTCTCCACCAGCGCGGTCTGCAGCTGACGGTTAGCCGCCAGCAGCTCCGCGACGGTATCTTTACACCACAGCTTCAGGTCGGTGGCGACCTGGTCGTTACGGCTACGCCCGGTGTGCAGCTTTTTACCCAACTGGCCGACCTTGTCGATCAGTTTGCCTTCCACCCAGCTGTGAATATCTTCAGCATCGCTCTGCAGAATTTGCTGCGGATCCAGACGCACTTCTTCCAGCAGGTTGTTCAGCGCCTCTTCCAGCTGCTGCTGTTCGTCTGCGGTCAGTACGCCAACGGTCACCAGCGCTTTGGACCAGGCCACAGAGCCGACAATATCCTGTTCGGCCAGGCGGTAGTCGAAGCACAAAGAGTCGTTGAACTGTTTGAACCGCTGATCCGCTGCCTGTGTAAAACGCCCACCCCAAAGTGCCATAACGAATTTCCTTAATGATGATATTTTTGCCCGGTGGCGCTGCGCTTACCGGGCCTACAAAATTCACGTAGGCCGGATAAGCGAAGCGCCATCCGGCACAGAATCTTAAGCCAGAATACGCGTGCCAATCGGCGTGCCGTTAAACAGCGCCGGCAATTGCTCCGCGTGACGCCAGGAGGCGATATCTACCGGACGGCCCAGCGTGCGCGCCGCATCCAGCGCGGCGTTCACTTTGACGATCATGCCGTCGGTGATAATGCCCTGCGCAATCAGCTGCTCGGCTTTTGCCGCAGTCATTTCTGCAATGCGCTGGCCTTTTCCGTCCAGAATGCCGCTCACGTCGGAAAGCAGGATCAGGTCCGCGCCCAGCGTTGCCGCCAGTGCAGTTGCCGCCTGGTCAGCGTTAACGTTCATCAGCTCGCCCTCTTCGGTCACGCCGATAGAGCTCACCACCGGCAGGAAACCGCCTTCCAGCAGCGTGTTAATCAGCTTAGGCGAACCCGGCTGCGCCAGTCCAACGTGACCGAGCGCTTCGTCGAGCTGGGTCACTTTTACGCTGTCGCCATCGCCCAGATAGAGGCCAACGGAGGCAATGTGGTGTTTCTTCGCCCAGGACAGCAGGGTTTTGTTCGCCGTACCCGCCAGCGCACCGGTGATAATGTCAATCTGATCCGCAGGCGTCACGCGCAGGCCGTTCTTCTTGATCACCGGCAGGTTGAGCCCTTTCATCAGTTCATCCACCACGCAGCCGCCGCCGTGCACAATCACCAGCGGACGTTGGTGTGATTCGCGATAGTTCACCAGCGCGGTAAACAGACGCTCCAGCGCTTCTTCGCTGTCCAGCAGTACACCACCGAGTTTGATAATTAATGGGTTCATCATCACACCTTAAATAAGAGCCTGCGTTTCCGGGAAACCGAAACGAATATTTGCACACTGCATTGCCTGAGCGGCAGCGCCTTTCAGTAAGTTATCTTCTGCGGCCACCACGATGAGATGCTCACCCTGCACGGCAAAGCCGATGTCGCAGAACGGCAGGCCGACCACATTTTTCAGCGCCGGCACGCCTTTGTCGTACAGGCGCACCAGCGGTTTGTCCGCATACGCCTGCGTGAAGACCTCATTCACCTGCTCTTTGGTCACGCCCGGCTTCAGGCGGCAGGTAATGGTTTCGAGGATCCCACGCGGGAAGCTGCCCAGGTGCGGAGTGAAAATGACGTCCGCGCCCAGATGCGTCGTGATTTCAGGATGATGACGGTGGTTAAACACGCCATACGGCTGAAGGCTCACTTCGCAGAAGCTGTTGGAAATCGCCGCCTTGCGTCCTGCACCGCTCACGCCGCTGGTGGCGTTGATCACCGGCCACTGGTTCAGATCCAGCAGACCCGCGTCGATCAGCGGCTTCAGGGAAAGCTGCGCCGCCGTCGGGTAGCAGCCCGGAACGGCAATCAGGTCCGCTTCTTTCAGTTTATCTGCGCTCCACTCCGCCAGGCCGTACACCGCTTTTTCAAGCAGATCCGGATGCTGATGGGTGAAACCGTAATATTTTTCGTAGAACGCGCCGTCGTTAACGCGGAACGCGCCGGAGAGGTCGAAGACCACGCAGCCAGCCGCCAGGAACTGCGGCGCCAGGTCGTGGCTGACCTCGTGCGCGGTGGCTAAAAACACCACGTCGACGCCGTCGATAAACTCGCTGATGTCAGACATGGGCTGCAAAGGCAGATCGACCAGCCCCTTAAGCTGCGGATGCAAATCGGAAATTAACTTTCCTGCATCATTGCTTTGCGCTGACACGGTCAAAGCGGTTATGGTCATATGTGGATGGCGATTCACGTAGCTTACAAGCTCTGCGCCCGCATAACCGCTAGCGCCTACAATCAGCGTATTCAACATCGGGTTCCTTTATGCTCAACGTTAATGTATTTTTATTCACATTTATTGCATGAATATTGATACTATCACGACCTAAGGTGTGTCAACAATGAAAATGAACTTACCGCCATTTATCGAGATCTACCGCGCCCTGATTGCCACACCGTCCATCAGCGCAACGGAAGAAGCGCTGGATCAGAGCAATGAGTCTTTAATCAATCTGCTGGCGGGTTGGTTTAGCGATCTTGGGTTTAACGTTGAGGTTCAGCCCGTCCCCGGCACTCGCCACAAATTTAACCTGCTCGCCAGTACCGGAACCGGTGCGGGCGGCCTGCTGCTGGCCGGTCACACCGACACCGTGCCGTTTGACGATGGCCGCTGGACGCGCGATCCGTTCACCCTGACCGAGCACGACAACAAGCTCTACGGTCTGGGCACCGCAGACATGAAAGGCTTCTTCGCCTTTATCCTCGACGCGCTGCGTGACGTGGACGTGACGAAGCTGAAAAAACCGCTCTACATTCTGGCGACCGCTGATGAAGAAACCAGCATGGCGGGCGCGCGCTACTTCTCAGAAAACACGTCGATTCGTCCGGATTGCGCGATCATCGGCGAGCCGACGTCTCTGCAACCGATTCGCGCGCATAAAGGCCATATTTCTACCGCCGTGCGCGTGCTCGGCCAGTCTGGCCACTCCAGCGATCCGGCGCGCGGCGTCAACGCCATTGAGCTGATGCATGACGCCATCGGCCGCATCATGACCCTGCGCGACGATCTGAAAGAGCGTTACCACTATGAGGCGTTCACCGTGCCGTATCCAACGCTCAATCTCGGCAGCCTGCACGGCGGTGATGCCTCGAACCGTATCTGCGCCTGCTGCGAGCTGCACATGGACATCCGACCGCTGCCGGGCATGACCCTGAGCGATCTGGATGGTTTACTGAACGAAGCGCTGGCCCCGGTGAGTGAGCGCTGGCCGGGCCGCCTGACGGTCTCGGAACTGCACCCGCCGATCCCGGGTTACGAATGCCCGCCGGACCATCAGCTGGTCGAAGTGGTGGAAAAGCTGCTCGGTGAAAAAACTGACGTGGTGAATTACTGCACCGAAGCGCCGTTTATTCAGACGCTATGCCCGACGCTGGTTCTTGGCCCTGGCTCCATCAACCAGGCGCACCAGCCGGATGAATATCTTGAAACCCGCTTTATCAAGCCCACCCGCGAACTGATTACCCAGGTTGTACATCATTTCTGCTGGCATTAATGACCTTTCCCCTCTCGGAAGAGAGGGGAAAATCCCGCGATCTCCGTCACATTTCCATAAGCATCTCTTATCTGACGCAATGCGAATTAAATTTCGTAAATTGCCCACATTTATTCGTTTGCTGAACCGTTTTCGCAGCAATTGACGACGGGGGTTTTACGTGGCTTTATAAAGGGAGATGACAAAATAATGTCCAGAAGATTTTCGCCTGGGCATAAACAAAAATGATGGGGTGACTGGGTTTTTATGAACGAACAATATTCCGCGTTGCGTAGTAATGTCAGTATGCTCGGCAAAGTGCTTGGAGATACCATCAAAGATGCGTTGGGGGAGAACATCCTCGACCGCGTTGAAACCATCCGCAAGCTGTCTAAATCCTCCCGTGCCGGTAACGAGGCCAGTCGTCAGGAGCTGCTCACCACCTTGCAGAACCTCTCGAACGACGAGCTGCTGCCCGTTGCACGCGCATTCAGCCAGTTCCTGAACCTGGCCAACACCGCTGAGCAATACCACAGCATTTCGCCAAACGGCGAAGCGGCCAGCAACCCGGAAGTCATTGCCCGCACCCTTCGTAAACTGAAAGACCAGCCAGACCTCAACGAAGCCACTATCAAAAAAGCAGTGGAGTCACTTTCGCTGGAGCTGGTACTGACCGCTCACCCAACCGAGATCACCCGTCGCACCCTGATCCACAAAATGGTGGAAGTGAACAACTGCCTGAAGCAGCTGGATAACAAAGACATTGCCGACTATGAACGCAACCAGCTGATGCGCCGCCTGCGCCAGCTGATTGCTCAGTCCTGGCACACCGATGAAATTCGTAAGCATCGCCCAAGCCCGGTCGACGAAGCTAAATGGGGCTTTGCGGTGGTGGAAAACAGCCTGTGGGAAGGGGTACCGAACTACCTGCGCGAGCTGAACGAACAGCTGGAAGCGAACCTGGGCTACCGTCTGCCGGTCGACTTTGTGCCGGTCCGCTTTACCTCCTGGATGGGCGGCGACCGCGACGGCAACCCGAACGTCACCGCAGAAATCACCCGTCACGTCCTGCTGCTGAGCCGCTGGAAAGCGACCGATCTGTTCCTGAAAGACATTCAGGTACTGATCTCCGAGCTGTCGATGGTAGAAGCGACGCCGGAACTGCGCGCGCTGGCCGGTGAAGAAGGCGCCAGCGAGCCGTACCGTTTCCTGATGAAAAAACTGCGTGGTCAGCTGATGGCTACTCAGGCCTGGCTGGAAGCGCGCCTGAAAGGCCAGCGTCTGCCAAAACCAGAAGGGCTGCTGAGCCAGAACGAACAGCTTTGGGAGCCGCTGTACGCCTGTTATAAATCGCTGCAGGCCTGCGGGATGGGCATCATTGCCAACGGCGAACTGCTCGACACCCTGCGTCGCGTGAAGTGTTTCGGCGTGCCGCTGGTACGTATCGACGTGCGTCAGGAAAGTACCCGTCATACCGAAGCGCTGGGCGAGCTGACCCGCTATCTCGGCATCGGCGACTATGAAAGCTGGTCCGAAGCCGACAAACAGGCGTTCCTGATCCGCGAGCTGAACTCCAAGCGCCCTCTGCTGCCGCGCAACTGGGAGCCAAGCAACGATACCCGCGAAGTGCTCAACACCTGTAAAGCGATCGTGGACGCACCGAAAGGATCGGTCGCCGCCTATGTGATCTCCATGGCGAAAACTCCATCCGACGTGCTGGGCGTTCACCTCCTGCTGAAAGAAGCGGGCATCGACTACGCCCTGCCTGTCGCCCCGCTGTTTGAGACCCTCGATGACCTGAACAACGCCAACGACGTGATGAGCCAACTGCTGAACATCGACTGGTATCGCGGCTTTATTCAGGGCAAACAGATGGTGATGATCGGCTATTCCGACTCCGCAAAAGATGCGGGCGTAATGGCGGCATCCTGGGCGCAGTATCAGGCGCAGGACGCACTGATCAAAACCTGCGAGAAAGCCGGTATCGAGCTGACCCTGTTCCACGGACGCGGTGGCTCAATTGGCCGTGGTGGCGCGCCAGCACACGCGGCACTGCTGTCACAGCCGCCGGGAAGCCTGAAAGGCGGCCTGCGCGTGACCGAGCAGGGCGAGATGATCCGCTTCAAGTACGGCCTGCCGGAAGTGACCATCAGCAGCCTGTCGCTTTATACCAGCGCGATCCTCGAAGCCAACCTGCTGCCGCCGCCGGAGCCAAAAGAATCCTGGTGCCGCATCATGGACGAGCTGTCAGACATCTCCTGCGATCTGTACCGCGGCTATGTGCGTGAAAACAAAGATTTCGTGCCTTACTTCCGTTCAGCCACGCCTGAGCAGGAGCTGGGTAAACTGCCGCTGGGCTCACGTCCTGCCAAGCGTCGTCCGACCGGTGGCGTAGAATCTCTGCGCGCCATTCCGTGGATCTTCGCCTGGACGCAGAACCGCTTAATGCTGCCCGCCTGGCTGGGTGCCGGTGCCGCGCTGCAAAAAGTGGTGGAAGACGGTAAACAGAGCGAACTGGAAACCATGTGCCGCGACTGGCCGTTCTTCTCTACCCGTCTGGGAATGCTGGAGATGGTCTTCTCGAAAGCCGACCTGTGGCTGGCGGAATACTACGATCAGCGCCTGGTGAAGCCAGAGCTGTGGGCGCTGGGCAAAGAGCTGCGCGAACTCCTGGAAGGCGACATCAAAGTGGTGCTGGACATCGCTAACGACTCACACCTGATGGCGGACCTGCCGTGGATCGCCGAGTCTATCCAGCTGCGTAACATCTACACCGACCCGCTGAACGTCCTGCAGGCAGAGCTGCTGCACCGTTCGCGTCTGGCAGAAGAAGAAGGGAAAGAGCCGGATCCACGCGTTGAACAGGCGCTGATGGTGACGATTGCGGGCGTTGCGGCGGGTATGCGTAACACCGGCTAATGCTTTACGCCCGGCGGCGCTGCGCTTGCACGGGCCTACGATAAGTAGGCCGGGTAAGCGTTAGCGCCACCCGGCAAATTTCGGTAGTCTCCTTATGCATTCCGATATCACCCAGATTTTGACAGACCTGGTGAACCGCACGTTACCGCTGGGTCAGATTCATTTCTCAGCGCTGGCTGAACAGCATCCCCGAACCTCTCCCTGCCTCGGCATTACCCTTGACACACCCTGCGAGGCGATTTTTTCTTTTTTTGGACAAATTACGCATCCTGCGCCTCACGCCCTGAGCATACATTTCGGTAAGCAGCAGCTTACAATCGAGTTACAGCATGACAATGTGCTCTTACAACAACTCCAGGTTGCCCGACGTGGTCCGCGAACGGGGGCTTTTCTTCTGCAAACGCTCACCGAATTACAGATGCAGCCAGAAGAGCAGGACACAGCAAGGCTGGTGGTTTTAAGCCTGCTCAGCCACTGCCGGGATCTGCTTGGAAGCGAAATTCACACCGACAGCCGCAGCCGGGCACTGTTCGAAGCCGTTCGGAGCTATATCGAAGAAAATTATGCCTCTTTGTTAACTCGCGAATCCGTGGCACAGGCGTTCTACATCTCACCAAACTACCTTTCCCATCTATTCCAGAAAGTCGGCAGCGTCGGATTCAATGAATATTTAACAAAAACGCGCCTGGAACATGCGCGTCAGCTGCTGAAAGGCTACGATCTCAAAATTAAAGATATCGCCACATGCTGTGGATTTACGGACAGCAACTACTTTTGCCGTCTCTTTCGCAAGCACACCGAACGTTCCCCTTCCGAATATCGACGCCAGTACCACAGCCAGCTGATCGCCAAAAAGTAGCATTGTGATCGCTCTCTCACTTCGCCAAGGACATTACATTTGTCCAGTATTTGGCAAAATTGACCTGTATTCGCCGCGCCTGGGTGCGCCGTATCCTTTATTCAACCTTTCTGACTTAAGGAAAAATAATGGAACTGTACCTGGATACCGCCAACGTGGCGGAAGTTGAACGCCTGGCGCGCATTTTTCCCATAGCGGGCGTCACCACCAACCCGAGCATCATTGCCGCCAGCCGTGAATCCATCTGGGACGTGCTGCCGCGCCTGCAACAAGCCATCGGGCCGGAAGGCACGCTGTTTGCTCAAACCATGAGCCGCGATGCCGAAGGCATGGTGGCGGAAGCCAAACGTCTGAGTAACGCTATTCCGGGCATTGTGGTGAAAATCCCGGTGACGGCTCAGGGACTTATCGCAATTAAAGCCTTGAAAAAAGAGGGGATAACCACGCTGGGCACCGCCGTTTACAGCGCGGCGCAGGGCTTGCTCGCCGCACTCGCAGGGGCGAAATATGTCGCGCCGTACGTCAACCGCGTCGACGCGCAGGGCGGTGACGGCATTCGCATGGTTCAGGAACTGCAGTCCCTGCTGGAGCTGCACGCGCCGGACAGTAAAGTGCTGGCCGCCAGCTTCAAAACGCCGCGTCAGGCGCTCGACTGCCTGTTGGCAGGATGTGAAGCAATCACGCTTCCCTTAGACGTAGCGCAACACATGCTCGGTACGCCGGCGGTAGAGTCAGCCATAGAGAAGTTCGAGCAGGACTGGAAAAACGCGTTTGGTAACCTCAACCTCTAAGGGAGAACTGTTATGGACCGTATCATTCAATCGCCGGGGAAATATATCCAGGGCGCGGATGTGCTGACCCGTCTCGGCGACTATCTGAAACCCCTGGCAAACCGCTGGCTGGTCGTCGGCGATAAGTTTGTGCTGGGTTTTGCCGAAGAGACCCTGCGCCAGAGTTTTAAAAAAGCCGAACTGCATGCCGAAATTGCGCCGTTTGGCGGCGAATGTTCGCAAAATGAAATCGATCGTCTGAAAAAGCTGGCCGACAGCGCCGACTGCCTGGCAGTACTGGGTATTGGTGGCGGTAAAACGCTTGATACCGCGAAAGCGCTGGCTCACTTTATGGACGTGCCGGTCGCCATTGCGCCGACTATCGCGTCCACCGACGCGCCGTGCAGCGCCCTTTCCGTTATTTACACCGACAGCGGCGAGTTCGATCGCTACCTGATGCTGCCGCACAACCCGAACATGGTCATTGTGGATACGAAAGTAGTAGCAGGTGCGCCTGCACGTCTGCTGGCCGCCGGGATTGGCGACGCGCTGGCGACCTGGTTTGAAGCACGCGCCTGCTCGCGCAGCGGCGCGACCACTATGGCCGGGGGTAAATGCACACAGGCGGCATTAGCGCTCGCCGAGCTGTGCTACAACACGCTGGTTGAAGAGGGTGAAAAAGCGATGCTGGCGGCGGAACAGCATGTGGTGACGCCTGCGCTGGAACGCATTATCGAAGCCAACACCTATCTCAGCGGCGTCGGCTTTGAAAGCGGCGGGCTGGCGGCGGCACACGCTATTCATAACGGCATGACGGCGGTGCCGGACGCGCATCACTTCTATCATGGGGAGAAAGTGGCGTTTGGTACGCTGACGCAGCTGGTGCTGGAAAACGCGCCGGTAGAAGAAATTGAGACCGTCGCGGCGCTTTGCCACAGCGTAGGGCTGCCGATCACCCTGGCACAGCTGAACATCAAAGAGGATATTCCGGCCAAAATGCGTCTGATTGCCGAAGCCTCATGTGCGGAAGGAGAAACGATCCACAACATGCCGGGGGGCGTCACGCCGGATCAGGTGTATGCGGCGCTGCTGGTGGCAGACCAGTATGGACAGCGATTCCTGCAGGAGTGGGAGTAATAAAAAAGCCGGGTGGCGCTGCGCTTACCCGGCCTACATGGCACTTTAATTTCCAGGCCGGGTAAGGCGTAGCCGCCACCCGGCACACTGGCTACTTCACGTCAAACCGATCCAGATCCATGACCTTCGCCCAGGCGGCAACGAAGTCGCGGACAAACTTCTCATGCGCATCATCGCTGGCGTAAACCTCGGCCAGCGCGCGCAGGACGGCGTTAGAGCCGAAGACCAGATCGGCGCGGGTGGCGGTATATTTCACTTCACCGCTGGTGCGATCGCTTCCGGCAAACAGCTCATTGGACTCATCGGTCGCCTTCCACTGCGTGTTCATATCCAGCAGGTTCACGAAGAAATCAGTGCTCAGCACGCCCTCACGGTTGGTGAACACGCCGTTCTTGCTGCCATCAAAGTTGGCACCCAGTACGCGCAGGCCGCCGATCAGCACCGTCAGTTCTGGCGCAGTCAGCGTCAGCTGTTGGGCTTTATCAATCAGCAGAGACTCCGTGGTGGACACATCCACCTGCGCACGGTAGTTGCGGAAACCATCGGCAATCGGTTCGAGCAGGTTAAACATCTCGATATCCGTCTGATCCTGACGCGCATCAACGCGGCCCGGCGTGAACGGTACGGTGACATACACACCTGCCGCTTTTGCGGCCTGCTCAACGCCTACCACGCCCGCCAGCACGATGATATCGGCCAGAGAGGCTTTGTTGGTGGTGCGCTGGATAGCTTCCAGGGCTGGCAGCGCGCGAACCGCCGCAGCGTTCACGTCCCAGTCACGCTGAGGCGCCAGCGCCAGACGCGCGCCGTTGCCACCGCCACGCTTATCGCCACCGCGGAAGGTCGAGGCTGACGCCCAGGCAACGGAAACCAGTTCGCTCACGGAGAGACCAGAGGCAGCAATTTCCGCCTTCAGGCTTTCAATGTCTTCTTTCGTCGGATTGAACACCGCCTGCGGCAGCGGGTCCTGCCAAATCAGATCTTCTTTCGGCACTTCCGGGCCAAGGTAACGCGATTTTGGCCCCATATCACGGTGGGTCAGCTTGAACCAGGCACGCGCGAAGGCTTCGTTGAAGGCCTGCGGATCGTTCAAGAAGCGGCGGGAAATCTTTTCGAATTCCGGGTCGAAGCGCAGCGTCAGGTCGGTGACCAGCATGGTAGGCTTGCGTTTTTTCGACGGGTCGAACGGATCGGGCATGATTTCCGGCGCATCCACGGCTTCAAACTGAATCGCCCCTGCCGGGCTGCGGGTCTGTACCCATTCGTATTTGAACAGGTTCTCGAAGAAGTAGTTGCTCCACTGGGTCGGGGTTTGTGACCAGATGACCTCCAGCCCGGAGGTAATGGCATCAGCGCCAACCCCCGTGCCGTGCGTGCTGGCCCAGCCCAGGCCCTGTGCTTCAATCGGTGAGGCTTCGGGGTCGGTACCCACGTGGGTGGCTTCACCCGCGCCGTGAGTCTTGCCGAGGGTGTGGCCGCCTGCAATCAGCGCGACGGTCTCTTCATCGTTCATGCCCATGTTGCCGAAGGTCGCACGAATCGCTGCCGCCGCTGACAGCGGTTCACCGCTGGCGTTCGGCCCTTCCGGGTTCACGTAGATCAGGCCCATTTCGGTGGCTGCCAGAGGACGCTTAGCCAGCGCTTCCGGGTCACGGTGGGTCAGCCAGGCTTTTTCATCACCCCAGTTCACGTCCAGATCCGGTTCCCAGACGTCTTCACGCCCGGCACCAAAACCAAAGGTACGGAAGCCGGAGTTCTCCAGCGCCACGTTACCCGCGAGGATAAACAGGTCGGCCCAGGAGATTTTTTGTCCGTATTTTTTCTTGATAGGCCACAGCAGACGGCGCGCTTTATCCAGGCTTACGTTATCCGGCCAGGAGTTCAGTGGCGCAAAGCGCTGTTGACCGCGTCCTGCCCCACCGCGCCCGTCCACGGAGCGATAGGTACCCGCACCGTGCCACGCCATACGGATAAACAGGCCCGCATAGCTGCCCCAGTCGGCAGGCCACCACGGTTGAGAGTCGGTTAAAAGTGCTTTGAGGTCGCCTTTAAGGGCAGAGTAATCAAGCTTGCTGAATTCTTTGCGGTAGTCGAAGTCTTCACCCAGCGGGTTCGAACGATTGGAATGTTGGTTAAGAAGATCGATGCGGAGTTGTTTTGGCCACCAGTCGCGGCTGCCTGTACCTGCGCCCGCGCTGTGATCGACGCCGCCCTGATGGAACGGGCATTTGCCGACTGATGCCGCTTTATTGGTCTCGTCTGACGTGCTCATCGCTATGCTCCCTTTTACAGTGTTACCGTTACGATATACACCACTAGCAATAAGTTATAGTTGAATTAATCCACAGATTCGATAGCTGATACCTTTTAACTTTTTACCCTGTTAAAAAGCCCTCTATTTAAGAGGGCTTTTGGTGTTTTACGCGGGGCGAACGCCCAGAGTATGGCAGATGGCATAGCTCATCTCCGCGCGGTTTAGCGTGTAGAAGTGGAAGTCTTTCACCCCTTCACGGCTTAAGATTTTCACCATGTCCATGGCGATATTGGCCCCCACCAGCTTGCGGGTTTCCGGGTCATCATCCAGACCTTCGTACATTTTGGACATCCACAGCGGAATGCGCACGTTGGTCATATCGGCGAATTTCTTCGCCTGTTTGAAGTTAGAGACCGGCAGAATGCCCGGGATAATTTCAACGTCGATGCCCGCGGAGACGCAGCGGTCACGGAAGCGCAGGTAGCTTTCGACATCAAAGAAGAACTGGGTAATGGCGCGGTTGGCACCGGCCTCCACTTTACGCTTGAGGTTAAGCAGATCCGCCTGGGCGCTTTTCGCTTCCGGGTGAACTTCAGGGTAAGCAGCCACGGAGATATCGAAATCTGCCACCTCTTTCAGCAGCCCAACCAGGTCGGCCGCATACATCTCTGGCTTGCCGCTGCCGGGCGGGAGGTCGCCGCGCAGTGCGACAATATGACGGATGCCGTTATTCCAGTAGTCCTGGGCGATGGCACGCAGCTCGTCGCGGGTAGCGTCGATACAGGTGAGGTGCGGCGCCGCTTCCAGACCGGTACGATCTTTGATGCCTTTAATGATGCTGTGTGTACGGTCACGCTCGCCAGAGTTCGCACCGTAGGTCACGGAGACAAACTTTGGTTTCAGGCTGCTGAGACGATCGATAGAGCTCCACAGGGTTTGCTCCATTTCACTGGTGCGCGGCGGGAAAAATTCAAAAGAGACGTTAATCTGGCCGTTTACTTCGGCCAGGCTCTGGTTCAGTGCTTCCCGCTGGTTGGCGTGAAAAAAGCTCATACCCTACCCCTATCAATCGCGTGTCATTGTCTGTTGTGTTGTGAACTTCTATACGTTTAGACGTCCAGATGTAAAAATGACGGAAAAGCGGAGGGACGTCAATAGAAATAATCAACAATAACGGTGAGGTTTGCTCAGGGAATGTGAGGGAAATTCATGATGGGGGTGAGTGCATCAGACTGCACTCACCCTAACCCTCTCCCACAGGGAGAGGGAAATTGAGTTTTTACAGCAGCTTAGCCAGACGGTTGATGTCGGACTGGATCGCCCCTGCGGTGACGTCGCGCCCGGCGCCCGGGCCGCGGATCACCAGCGGGTTATCGCGGTACCAGCGGCTTTCGATGGCGAAGACGTTATCGCACGGCAGCAGCGCCGCCAGCGGATGTTCAGGACGCACCGCCTCGACACCGACGCGCGCTTTTCCGTTGGCCTCAAAACGTGCCACGTAGCGCAGCACCAGCCCCATCTCGTTCGCCGCTTCCAGACGCTGCACCATCTGCTCGTTAAGCTCTTCACCATTTTCAAAGAAATGATCCACAGAACCCTCTTCACAGCCGGCAGGCACCAGCGACTCGACGCGGACGGAATCCGGCTCGATGTCATAACCGGCTTCGCGCGCCAGGATCACCAGCTTACGCATCACGTCTTTACCGGAGAGGTCAACGCGCGGATCGGGTTCCGTTAAGCCCTGCTGCCACGCCTGATCCACCAGGTCAGTGAACGGCACGGTGCCGTCAAACTGCAGGAACAGCCAGGAGAGCGTACCGGAGAAGATACCGCTCAGCGCCAGAATGCTGTCACCGCTTTCAATCAGGTCGCGCACGGTGTGGTTTACCGGCAGGCCCGCGCCCACGGTGGCGTTATACAGCCAGTGACGGCCGGTTTTTTCAAACGCGTCGTGGATCTGGCGGTATTTATCGGTGCTGCTTGCCCCCGCCAGTTTGTTCGCACTGATGACGTGGAAACCGTGGCTGGCGAAATCAAGATACTGATCGGCAAGCTGTTCGCTGGCGGTCACGTCCAGCACCACCAGATCGTCGTACGGGTGCGCGCGCATCCACAGGAACAGCGACTCTTCATCCTGCTCAACGGCTTCATCATTAAAGAAGGCAAGCGCGCGGCTGGCATCCAGCCCTTCGTAGTTCAGCAGGCTGCGGCGACTGTCCACCACGCCTGCGAGAATAAATTCAAACCCGGTACGCGCCGAGAGCGTGACCTGTTCGCGGGCGAACAGCTCCAGCCAGCGGGAACCGATGTTGCCTTTACCAAACAGCACCAGGCCGATGCGTTTTTCCGCGCGGAACAGAGAGGTATGCAGACCCTGAATCAGGCTTTCGGTTGGCCCTTTGCGCAGAACGGCAACCAGGCTGATGCCCTCTTCCGACTGCCAGGTGAACTCTACCGGCTGGCCTTTCAGCTGCTGCCAGAAGCGGTGGCAGTGCAGCGGGTTACGGGTGACGCCCGCGCCCACCATCGCCACCAGCGCCAGCCCCTGACGCAGGCGAAGTTCGCCCGGCAGGCCTGCTTCATCCAGAATTTTCAGCGCGCTGTCCGCCACTTCTGCGGTATAGCAGAACTGCAGCAGCTGGCGGTCATTATGAACACCCACGGCCAGCGGACGCACCTGGGCGCGTTTCAGGATCGTGTCGATCTCTTTATATGCCAGCCTGAAGTCCTGGCCCGCAGGAACCTGGAACTCAATCAGGCAGATGTCGTCGTGGCTCGTAACAATACGCGCCCCGGTACCAGAGGCCAGCACGCGCTCAATGCGCGTGGAGCCTTGATCCGGGGTGTAGCTGCAGCGCAGCTGCAGGTCAATATCGCTACCGGAAACCGGCTGCAGCGTACGGGCGTGCAGCACCGGTGCCGCCAGACGCGCCAGCTCGCTGGCTTCATCCAGGCGCAGCAGCGGCAGCAGGCAGGCATCTTTTACTTTGCGCGGGTCCGCGCTATAAACACCGGCCACGTCGCTCCAGATGGTGACGCGGGACACGCCCGCCAGAGCACCGATTTGCGTCGCCGAGTAGTCGGAGCCGTTACGGCCCAGCAGCACGGTTTCACCCGCGTTGCTGCGGCTGATAAAGCCGGTAACCACAATGCGTTTGCCCGGGTGCTGCACCAGCAGCTGTTGCAGCAGCGGGTAGGATAACCCTTCATCCACCTGCGGCTGCGCGGCGCGTTCGGCACGCAGGAAATCACGCGCGTCAAGCCAGGCGGCGTCCACACCCAGGTGTTGCAGAACCGCAGCCATCAGGCGCGCGGACCATACTTCACCGTGGCCCACCACTTCGGCATACACCGCATCGGTAATGCCGCTGTCCAGCAGGGCAGCCAGACGCTCAAGATCGTGCGTGAAGGCGCTGATCAGCCCGTCCGCCACGTCCGCAGGCAGCAGGCCGGCAATCAATTCGCTCTGATAGCGACGTAATGACTGTTGCACCTGATGCGCAGAAAGGCGATCGGTCTGGCTCAGTTTCAGCCAGCTAATCAACTGGTTGGTGGTGCTGCCCGCCGCCGAGACAACCATCATGTCACCCGGCTGTGAATATTCCGTCATGATCCCTGCGACACGCAGGTAACATTTCACATCAGCAAGACTACTACCACCAAACTTGTGCAGCTGACGACCCTTCGCCCCTGCCTGCGCTATCACACTCATGATTACCCCTTGGCTGCGACCCGGAAGCCATTTTCCAGATCGGCAATTAAATCTTCAGAATCTTCGATACCGGTTGAGATCCGCAGCAACGTCTCAGAAATCCCGGCGGCGGCACGTGCTTCGGGTGCCATACCTGCGTGCGTCATGGTCGCGGCGTGGGAGATCAAGCTTTCAACCCCACCTAAGGATTCCGCCAGCGTAAACAATGACAGCCCGCTCAGGAAGCGACGCAGCGTTTGCTCGTCACCGTCCAGTTCAAAACTTAACATCGCGCCAAACCCTTTCTGCTGGCGCGCGGCAATCTCGTGCCCCTGGTTTTCCGGCAGCGACGGGTGATACAGCTTCTTCACCAGCGGCTGTGTTTTCAGGAAGTCGACAATCGCCTGAGCATTACGCTGCGCCACGTCCATACGCGGCGACAGCGTACGGATGCCGCGCAACAGCAGGTAGCTGTCGAAGGCGCCTGCGGTGACGCCAATATTATTGGCCCACCATGCCAGTTCGGTGACAACGTCAGGATCTTTGGCAATCACCACGCCTGCTACCACGTCAGAATGGCCGTTCAGATATTTAGTGCATGAATGCAATACCAGATCGGCACCCAGTGCGAGTGGGTTCTGAAGGGCCGGACTGAGGAACGTATTATCCACTACACTTATCGCTCCCGCATCCCTTGCGAGCTGACAAATTTTCGCAATATCGACAACGCGCAACAATGGATTGCTTGGACTTTCTACCAGAACCAGCTTCGGTTTCTCTGCCAGCGCCTGTTTCAGCGCCTGTTCATCGTTTTGATCGACAAACAGCACGCGATAGCAGCCGCGTTTTGCCAGGCTATCAAACAGGCGATAGCTGCCGCCGTAGCAATCGTGCGGCGCAACCAGCAGGTCGCCGGGTTTAAGGAACACCGTGGTCACCAGGTGAATGGCGGACATCCCCGTGTTGGTTAATACGGCGCCTGCGCCCCCTTCCAGCTCGGCCAGCGCGCGCTGGGTTACATCACGCGTAGGGTTGCCACGACGCGAGTAGTCATGCGCACGGGGTTCATTAAATCCGGTGAAATTGTAGGTACTGGAAAGATGAATGGGCGGGACAACGCAGCCGTACTGCTCGTCATCATTTAATCCGCTACGCACTGCGATAGTGGCCTGTTTACGCGTCATGGTGAGGGCTTCCTGGCGAATGAGGTGAAAAGTCAGGCACCAGAGTAAACATTGAAAGTATGGACGTCAATACATCTGGACATCTAAACTTCTTTGCGTATAGATTGAGCAATGCGCAAATAGCCGTTAAAATTATATGCTTTAGTGCACGCTGCAGCGGCAATATCCGTGCCACGGTATCGTCTCTACGGTAAACTAGGCAAGATTGCGGTTCAAAACGGGTGGTTACTGGTTTTGCACCTTTAGATAAATGACTGAGAGGATTAAAGGTATCTCATGGCTGAATGGAGCGGCGAATATATCAGCCCATACGCTGAGCACGGTAAGAAGAGTGAGCAAGTAAAGAAAATTACGGTTTCCATTCCTCTGAAGGTGTTGAAGATCCTCACCGATGAACGTACGCGTCGTCAGGTGAACAACCTGCGCCACGCAACCAACAGCGAACTGCTGTGCGAAGCGTTTCTGCATGCGTTTACCGGTCAACCGTTGCCGAACGATGACGATCTGCGCAAAGAGCGTAGTGATGAAATCCCGGAAGAGGCGAAGGTGATCATGCGTGAACTGGGGATTGACCCGGAGACGTGGGAATACTGAGAAGCGGATACAAAAAAGGCACCTTGCGGTGCCTTTTTTTCGGGAAACTTATTTAGCGCCCGGGATGCTGAAACGCTTGTTGAAGCGGTCAACACGGCCACCGGTTGCAACATCACGCTGCTTACCAGTGTAGAACGGGTGGCATTTGCCGCACACGTCCAGGTTCAGATCGTGACCCACGGTAGAGCGGATCTGGATAGAGTTACCGCAAGAACAGTTTGCAGTAATCATTTCGTATTTCGGATGAATATCTTTTTTCATGGGAGAACCTCAGTTAAGGCCGCGTCGCTCTTCCAGCCCTAACGCCAGACACCACGCGATGTTGATTGTAAGTTCTTTGGCGTAAAGTACACCAAAGGCGGCGAATCATACAGAATTTGACCAACGTATGCAAACTGATCCGCACGCCGCTTTTACTAATGTGTATACTAACGCGCCACTTTTCAAGTCAGGAAGATTCGATGCCCGTCGCTCACGTTGCCCTGCCCGTTCCGCTTCCCCGCACCTTTGACTATCTGCTGCCCGACAGCATGAGCGCCAAAGCGGGCTGTCGCGTGACCGTGCCGTTTGGCAAACAGCAGCGCGTGGGGATCGTCGTCTCCGTCAGCGATAAGAGCGAACTGCCGCTTAACGAACTGAAATCGGTCGTTGAGGTGCTGGACAGCGAGCCCGTCTACTCCACCAGCACCTGGCGACTGCTGCTGTGGGCGGCGGATTATTATCATCACCCCATCGGCGACGTCCTGTTCCACGCCCTGCCAATTATGCTGCGTCAGGGCAAGAGCGCCAGCCATGCGCCGATGTGGTACTGGTTTGCCACGGAGGAAGGCCAGGCCGTCGACATCAACAGCCTGAAGCGCTCGCAGAAACAGCAGCAGGCGCTGGCGGCGCTGCGTCAGGGAAAAATCTGGCGGCATCAGGTCGACGAGCTTGAGGTCAGCGAAACGGCGCTACAGGCATTAAGAAAGAAAGGGCTGAGCGACCTGGCAAGCGAGGCGCCTGCCCTTTACGACTGGCGGGAAAATTTCTCCGTTTCAGGGGATCGCCTGCGTCTGAATACTGAGCAGGCCACCGCGGTAGGCGCGATTCATAGCGCCTCCGATCGTTTCTCTGCCTGGCTGCTGGCTGGGGTCACCGGTTCCGGCAAGACCGAAGTTTACCTGAGCGTGCTGGAAAACGTGCTCGCGCAGGGCAAACAGGCGCTGGTGATGGTGCCGGAAATTGGCCTGACGCCGCAAACCATCGCCCGATTCCGCGAGCGCTTTAACGCGCCGGTTGAGGTTCTGCACTCCGGCCTGAACGACAGCGAGCGCCTCAGCGCCTGGCTGAAAGCGAAAAACGGCGAAGCGGCGATTGTAATTGGCACCCGCTCGTCGCTGTTCACGCCGTTTAAAAATCTTGGCGTAATCGTGATCGACGAAGAGCACGACAGCTCCTATAAACAGCAGGAAGGCTGGCGCTATCACGCCCGCGATCTGGCCGTCTACCGCGCGCACAGCGAGCAAATTCCCATTGTTCTGGGATCCGCCACGCCTGCGCTCGAAACGCTGCACAACGTGCGCCAGCGTAAATACCACATGCTGCGCCTGACGCGTCGCGCGGGGAATGCCCGTCCGGCCATTCAGCACGTGCTGGATTTGAAAGGTCAGCAGGTCCAGGCGGGGCTAGCGCCCGCGCTTATCACCCGCATGCGCCAGCATTTGCAGGCGGGGAATCAGGTCATTCTGTTCCTCAACCGTCGCGGATTTGCACCTGCCCTGCTGTGCCACGACTGCGGATGGATTGCCGAGTGCCCGCGCTGCGATCACTACTACACCTTCCATCAGGCCCAGCGTCATCTGCGCTGCCACCACTGCGACAGCCAGCGTCCGGTGCCGCGCCAGTGCCCGTCGTGTGGCTCAACGCATATTGTGCCGGTCGGTCTGGGGACGGAACAGCTGGAGCAGGCGCTTGGGCCCTTTTTCCCGGACGTGCCGATTTCGCGTATCGACCGGGACACCACCAGCCGCAAAGGCGCACTCGAACAGCAGCTGGCGGAAGTGCATCGCGGTGGCGCGCGCATCCTGATTGGCACCCAGATGCTGGCCAAAGGCCACCACTTCCCGGACGTGACGCTGGTCGCCCTGCTGGACGTGGACGGCGCGCTGTTCTCGGCAGATTTTCGTTCAGCCGAGCGCTTCGCCCAGCTTTACACCCAGGTTGCAGGGCGTGCAGGACGCGCCGGTAAACAGGGCGAAGTGGTGCTGCAAACGCACCACCCGGAGCACCCGCTGCTGCAAACCCTGCTGCACAAAGGCTATGACGCCTTTGCCGAGCAGGCGCTGGCCGAACGCCAGACCATGCAGCTACCCCCGTGGACCAGCCACGTCATCATCCGCGCGGAAGATCATAACAACCAGCAGGCGCCACTTTTCCTGCAGCAGCTGAGAAACCTCCTGCAGGCCAGCCCGCTGGTGGATAGTCAGCTGTGGATTTTGGGCCCGGTGCCTGCCCTCGCGCCAAAACGCGGCGGCCGTTTCCGCTGGCAGATCTTGCTCCAGCACCCCTCGCGCATTCGTCTTCAGCAGATTGTTAGCGGCGCGCTGGTGCTGATTAACACCCTGCCCGAAGCGCGAAAAGTGAAGTGGGTGCTGGACGTCGACCCTATCGAAGGCTGAAGCTGGATCGAAAAATTTAACGCTCCTCACACTTTTTATGAAAATTCTGTAACCGATTCCATTAACTATCTGTAAAAATGGTGATGTCAGAAGTTCGGTGTTCAGGCGAGGAGAAGACGTTGAAGTCCAGGAAAGAGGTTGCGGCTGCGACCATGAAAGACGTTGCCCAGAAAGCACAGGTCTCTACGGCAACAGTATCCCGCGCATTAATGAACCCGGACAAAGTCTCCCAGGCGACCCGTAACCGGGTGGAGCAGGCTGCGCTTGAAGTGGGCTATTTTCCGCAGGCAATGGGACGTAACGTCAAACGCAACGAATCGCGCACCATCCTGGTGATTGTGCCGGACATCTGTGACCCTTTCTTTAGCGAGATTATCCGCGGTATTGAAGTCACCGCGGCGGAACAGGGGTACCTGGTGCTGATTGGCGACTGCGCCCATCAGAACCAGCAGGAAAAAACCTTCATCGACCTCATTATCACCAAGCAGATCGACGGCATGCTGCTGCTTGGCTCTCGCCTGCCGTTTGATGCCAGCATCGAAGAGCAGCGTAATTTACCGCCGATGGTCATGGCCAACGAGTTTGCGCCAGAGCTGGAGCTGCCGACGGTCCATATCGATAACCTTACCGCCGCGTTCAACGCCGTAAACTATCTCCAGGAGCTGGGGCATAAGCGTATTGGCTGCATCGCCGGACCGGAAGAGATGCCGCTGTGTCACTACCGTTTGCAGGGTTACGTTCAGGCGCTGCGACGTACCGGCGTGACCGTCGATCCGCACTACATTGCGCGCGGTGATTTTACCTTCGCAGCCGGTGGACAGGCGCTGGAGAAACTTCTGGACCTGCCTGAGCCGCCAACCGCCGTATTTTGCCACAGCGACGTGATGGCGCTGGGCGCATTATCGTATGCCAAACGCCGCGGCCTTCGCATACCGAAAGATTTATCCATCATCGGTTTTGATAATATTTCGCTTTCGGAATTTTGCGATCCGCCGCTCTCAACGGTCGCTCAGCCGCGCTACCAAATCGGCCGCGAAGCGATGCTGCTTCTGCTGGATCAGCTTCACGGTCAAACAGTTAGCAGCGGTTCACGGTTGCTGGACTGCGAACTGATCGTCCGCGGCACGACCCAGGCATTGACTTAAAGTAAACGTCTTTCGGATACCCTTATCTGGTCAAAGCCCCGCCGCTTAAGTAACATGGCGGACTGACGAACGAATAAATACAGCGAAACGATAGTGGCACAACGAGATTATGTACGTCGCGGCCAGCCGGCACCTTCGCGACGCAAAAAGAGTAGCTCAAGAAAAAAGCAACGTAACCTGCCTGCTGTCTCGCCAGCAATGGTCGCTATTGCTGCGGCTGTAGTCGTCGCCTTTATTGGTGGCCTGTACTTTATCACGCACCATAAAAAAGAAGAGTCCGAGGCGCTTCAGGCCAGTAAAGTCGCCGGAAATGGCCTCCCTCCGAAGCCTGAAGAGCGCTGGCGCTATATCAAAGAGCTGGAAAGCCGTCAGCCTGGGGTACGTGCGCCAACGGAACCTTCTGCGGGTGGTGAAGTGCAGAATGCGAATCAGCTGACGGATGAACAGCGTCAGCTGCTGGCACAAATGCAGGCCGATATGCGCCAGCAGCCTACGCAGCTGAACGAAGTGCCGTGGAATGAGCAGACGCCGGAACAGCGTCAGCAAACGCTGCAGCGTCGCCAGGCACAACAGCAGATTCAGCAGCAACAGCAGTGGGCGCAAACTCAGCCGGTACAGCAGCCTAAGGCACAGCCGCGGGTCACGGAACAGCCGTATCAGCAGCCGACGCGTACGGTGCAGTCTCAGCCTGTCCAGCAGCAGCCTAAAACGCAGCCGCAGAAGCAGGCGGCTCAGCCGTATCAGGATCTGCTCCAGACGCCAGCGCATACCACCGCCCAGCAGCCGAAAACGCAGCAGGCCGCGCCGGTAACGAAAGAGACCGAAGCGCCGAAGCAGACGGCGGAGAAAAAAGACGAACGTCGCTGGATGGTACAGTGCGGTTCGTTCAAAGGTGCGGAGCAGGCGGAAACGGTGCGCGCGCAGCTGGCCTTTGAAGGGTTTGATTCGCGTATTACCACCAATAACGGCTGGAATCGCGTGGTGATTGGTCCGGTCAAAGGCAAAGAAAATGCCGATGGCACCCTTTCTCGTTTGAAAATCGCCGGTCACACAAACTGCATTCGACTCGCCTCCGGGGGTTGAAACCCCCAAAATCCCCCCCATCTATCATTTAATTCAGCCCTGGGCACAGGCTCAGGGCTTCTGTTTCCCGATTCTGTAACCAGGGGGTCTGCTCGTGACAACAATAGTAAGTGTACGCCGTAACGGCCATGTGGTAATCGCCGGTGATGGCCAGGCCACGCTGGGTAATACCGTCATGAAAGGCAACGTGAAGAAAGTGCGTCGTCTCTACAACGACAAAGTGATCGCCGGCTTTGCAGGCGGCACGGCGGATGCCTTCACGCTGTTTGAACTGTTTGAACGTAAACTGGAAATGCACCAGGGTCATCTGGTGAAAGCCGCCGTTGAGCTGGCGAAAGACTGGCGTACCGACCGCATGCTGCGCAAGCTCGAAGCGCTGCTGGCGGTCGCCGATGAGACCGCATCGCTGATCATCACCGGTAACGGTGACGTGATTCAGCCGGAAAATGACCTGATTGCCATCGGCTCTGGCGGCCCTTATGCCCAGGCTGCTGCCCGCGCACTGTTGGAAAATACCGACATGAACGCGCGTGATATCGCGGTGAAGGCGTTGGATATTGCAGGTGATATCTGCATCTATACCAACCACAACCACACCATCGAAGAATTGACCTCCAAAGCGTAAGGATCTCCCATGTCTGAAATGACCCCACGCGAAATTGTCAGCGAACTGAACAAACACATCATCGGCCAGGATAACGCCAAGCGCTCCGTGGCTATCGCCCTGCGTAACCGCTGGCGTCGTATGCAGCTTGACGAAGAGCTGCGCCACGAAGTTACGCCGAAAAACATTCTGATGATCGGCCCGACCGGCGTCGGTAAAACCGAAATCGCCCGTCGTCTGGCGAAGCTGGCCAACGCACCGTTCATCAAAGTTGAAGCCACCAAGTTCACCGAAGTGGGCTATGTGGGTAAAGAAGTGGACTCCATCATCCGCGATCTGACCGACTCGGCGATCAAAATGGTGCGCGTCCAGGCCATTGAGAAAAACCGCTACCGTGCGGAAGAGATGGCCGAAGAGCGCATTCTCGACGTGCTGATCCCACCGGCAAAAAACAACTGGGGTCAGGCTGAACAGCAGGCGGAACCGTCCGCTGCGCGTCAGGCGTTCCGCAAAAAGCTGCGTGAAGGCCAGCTGGATGATAAAGAGATTGAGATCGATCTCGCTGCCGCGCCAATGGGTGTGGAAATCATGGCACCTCCGGGCATGGAAGAGATGACCAGCCAGCTGCAGTCCATGTTCCAGAACCTGGGCGGTCAGAAGCAAAAAACGCGTAAGCTGAAAATCAAAGACGCGATGAAGCTGCTGATTGAAGAAGAAGCGGCGAAGCTGGTGAATCCGGAAGAGCTGAAGCAGGACGCTATCGACGCGGTTGAGCAGCACGGTATCGTGTTTATCGACGAAATCGACAAAATTTGTAAGCGCGGCGGCAACAGCTCCGGCCCGGATGTATCCCGCGAAGGCGTTCAGCGCGACCTGCTGCCGCTGGTAGAAGGCTGCACCGTCTCAACCAAGCACGGCATGGTGAAAACGGACCACATCCTGTTTATCGCATCAGGTGCCTTCCAGGTTGCCAGCCCGTCGGATCTGATCCCGGAACTGCAGGGCCGTCTGCCTATCCGCGTTGAGCTGCAGGCGCTGACTACCGAAGACTTCGAACGTATCCTGACCGAGCCAAACGCCTCTGCAACCGTTCAGTACAAAGCGCTGATGGCAACCGAAGGCGTGAACCTCGAGTTCACCGAAGACGGTATCAAACGTATTGCCCAGGCTGCATGGCAGGTGAACGAAACCACCGAAAACATCGGTGCGCGTCGTCTGCATACCGTGCTGGAACGCCTGGTGGAAGATATCTCTTACGACGCGAGCGATCTGAACGGTCAAACCGTTACCATTGACGCAGAATATGTGAGTAAACATCTGGATGCGTTAGTGGCAGATGAAGATCTGAGCCGTTTTATCCTATAATCGCGGTTACTGGATTCTCATCACGATTAATGGGGGCTAATGCCCCCATTTTTATTGGCTAAATACTTATGACTGACATCAGCCGTACTCAGGCGTGGCTCGAAAGTCTGCGCCCTAAAACACTCCCTCTGGCCTTTGCCGCGATTATCGTCGGTACGGCGCTTGCCTGGTGGCAGGGTTATTTCGATCCGCTGGTTGCCGCGCTGGCATTGATTACCGCCGGCCTGCTGCAAATTCTCTCCAACCTCGCCAACGACTATGGCGACGCGGTGAAAGGCAGCGACAAACCTGACCGTATCGGGCCGCTGCGTGGGATGCAAAAAGGGGTGATTACCCAGGCGCAGATGAAGCGCGCGCTGATTATCACCGTGGTGCTGATCTGTTTATCGGGTCTGGCGCTGGTGACAGTGGCGTCTAAGACCCCCAGCGATTTTATTGGCTTCCTGGTGCTGGGTTTATTGGCCATTATCGCAGCCATCACCTACACCGTCGGCACGCGTCCTTACGGCTACATTGGGCTCGGGGATATCTCCGTACTGGTGTTCTTCGGCTGGCTGAGCGTGATGGGAAGCTGGTACTTACAGGCGCATACGGTGATCCCTGCGCTGTTCCTGCCTGCGACCGCCTGCGGTCTGCTGGCGACCGCGGTGCTCAACATCAACAACCTGCGCGACATCGACAGCGACCGGGAGAACGGCAAAAACACCCTGGCGGTCCGTCTGGGGCCGGTGAATGCGCGTCGCTACCATGCCTGCCTGCTGATGGGTGCTCTGGTCTGCCTGGCGCTGTTTAACCTGATTTCCCTGCACAGTCTGTGGGGCTGGCTGTTTGTGCTTGCCGCGCCGCTGCTGATTAAGCAGGCCCGTTTTGTGATGCGTGAACGCAGCCCGGCCGCCATGCCGCCGATGCTGGAGCGCACGGTAAAAGGCGCGCTGCTGACTAACCTGTTGTTCGTCATCGGGATTGTCTTAAGCCAGACGCTCAGTTAGCTGACAAATATCAATTAACAATTGATGATTTTGCCAACAACGCATTTCGCACGATATACTGAACACATTCGCAGCAACTGAGCGTTAAACCTATGAAATACGATACCTCCGAGCTTTGTGACATCTACCAGGAAGATGTCAACGTCGTTGAACCGCTGTTCTCCAACTTTGGTGGGCGGTCGTCGTTTGGCGGACAGATCGTCACGGTGAAATGTTTCGAGGATAACGGGTTGTTGTACGATCTGCTCGAACAGAACGGCCGTGGCCGCGTACTGGTGGTCGATGGCGGTGGTTCCGTACGCCGCGCATTGATTGATGCTGAGCTGGCCGGTATTGCCGCACAAAACGAGTGGGAAGGCATTGTGGTGTACGGTTCCGTGCGTCAGGTGGACGATCTGGAAGACCTGGATATCGGGATTCAGGCCATCGCGGCCATACCGGTAGGGGCGGCAGGTGACGGCATCGGCGAAAGCGACGTGCGCGTTAACTTCGGCGGCGTGACCTTCTTCTCCGGCGACCATCTCTACGCCGATAATACCGGCATTATCCTTTCCGAAGATCCCCTGGATATCGAGTAATAAAACCGTAAGCGTGGACCATAAAAAAACCGCCAACAGCAATGTGGCGGTTTTTTTGTCCCTCGGGATTCGCGGTCCGTTGGGAAGGCTTGCAACCTTTGACCAGGGTTTTTATCTTACCCTGATTCAAATCTCAGGTAATCCCCTCGACCCTTTATAAATTCCTAATTATCTATACAGACCTTAACTACGCTACTGTTGCTGACTATGATGCTGCGTCCCTTTCCGCCATCTCGCACATGGGCATCGGTCCAGGGAAAGGTGTCTTCACAACCGTAAAGCAACCCTTGATCAGGCTTGTGTCCACCGACTTATCACCGGTGGTGAACGGTGGAGCGGTTAGCTGCAGGGACCGCATAATGAAACGCTATTTATGTATCGCGTTCATTGTCGCCAGCGTACTCGTTGTAAAGAGTGATGAACCGAATGTGTTCGTTGCTTTTACTATGATAGCGCAGGACAAGTAGCGTTAAGGCCGCCTCTGGCGGCCTTTTTTATGGTGATCGCCGACTGACATCAAACCATAAAAAAAGCCGGGTGGCGGCTTCGCCTTACCCGGCCTACTCATTAATCCCAATGGGAATTAAACCTCTTCCATACGTCCCAGCAGCGCCTGCAGGCGATCCTGCCAGCCGTTCTGCTGTTCGCGCAGCTGGTTGTTTTCGCGCTCCAGTTCTTCGCGGCTGTGCTGCGCGTTCTGTACTTCCTGCGCCAGGCTGTTGTTCTTCTCTTTCAGCTCTTCAATTTCCATCTGCAGCAGGGTGATGGTGTCAATCGCCTGCTGTACTTTCGATTCCAGTTTCTCAAACACTTCTAAAGACATGATGCTACCTCTCCTGAATTGCAAGGCGACGCTTTAACTAAACGCGCACGACATATACCGTCGATTGTATGGAGCGCGGCGCTCTGTGTCCAGCGACACTCCGCGCAGATCGCGGTTTGCAACACTTTTAGGTCTGGTCCTGGTGCGTTCGCGTCATATACCCCTAAATTGTTAACTGATTCGTTAATGAAATGATTCAGCTCACATTCCTGTACTGATCCTGTACTGCTGCAAAAATGTGCTTTATGGCGCGAAAACGCTCATTTTATTGACACAGACCACACATTTCGATTTCGATATTTCTCGTTTTTGCTCGTTAACGATAAATTAACACTATGTCTACAGGGCATCGTGGCTGTCACGGGCGGCCATGCTAACAATAAACATCAATTTCTTCAGGATTCCGATTATGAGTCAGACATCAACCTTAAAAGGCCAGTGCATTGCCGAGTTCCTTGGTACCGGGTTGTTGATATTCTTCGGAGTGGGCTGTGTCGCTGCACTGAAAGTGGCGGGTGCCAGTTTTGGTCAGTGGGAAATCAGTATCATCTGGGGTCTGGGCGTGGCGATGGCCATCTACGTGACTGCAGGGGTGTCTGGTGCACATCTTAACCCGGCGGTGACTATCGCACTGTGGCTGTTCGCGTGCTTCGACGGACGCAAAGTAGTTCCTTTCATTCTTTCTCAGTTTGCCGGCGCGTTTTGCGCAGCGGCGTTAGTTTACGGGCTTTATTACAATCTTTTCATCGACTTCGAACAGACGCATCATATGGTGCGCGGCAGCGTCGAAAGTCTGGATCTGGCAGGCATCTTCTCAACCTATCCAAACCCGCATATCAATTTTGTGCAGGCGTTCGCAGTTGAAATGGTGATTACCGCTATTCTGATGGGCGTTATCCTGGCGCTGACCGACGACGGAAACGGCATTCCGCGCGGCCCGCTGGCCCCACTGCTGATTGGCCTGCTGATTGCGGTGATTGGTGCCTCCATGGGCCCGCTGACCGGCTTCGCGATGAACCCGGCGCGTGATATCGGACCTAAAGCGTTCGCCTTTATCGCAGGCTGGGGCGACGTCGCCTTCACCGGTGGCAAAGACATTCCTTACTTCCTGGTACCGCTGTTTGCGCCAGTTGTCGGGGCTGCGCTGGGTGCGTTCAGCTACCGCAAATTAATTGGTCGCCATTTACCGTGCGACACCTGTGTGGAAGAGGAGAAGGAAACGACTTCTACCGCACAACAAAAAGCTTCGCTGTAATCTGACTACGGGACACATACCATGACCGAAAAAAAATATATCGTTGCGCTCGACCAGGGCACTACCAGCTCCCGCGCTGTCGTAATGGATCATGACGCGAACATCGTCAGCGTGTCACAGCGCGAATTTGAGCAAATTTATCCTCGTCCAGGCTGGGTCGAACACGACCCAATGGAGATCTGGGCGTCACAAAGCTCCACGCTGGTCGAAGTGCTGGCAAAAGCCGATATCAGTTCCGACGAGATTGCCGCGATTGGTATCACTAACCAGCGTGAAACGACGATTGTCTGGGAACGTGAAACCGGTAAGCCTATTTACAACGCCATCGTCTGGCAGTGCCGCCGTACCTCTGAGATCTGCGAGCAGCTGAAGCGCGACGGCATGGAAGAGTACGTGCGCAGCGCCACCGGTCTGGTGGTTGACCCGTATTTCTCTGGCACCAAAGTGAAGTGGATCCTCGACCACGTGGAAGGTTCACGCGAACGTGCAAAACGCGGCGAGCTGCTGTTCGGCACCGTCGACACCTGGCTTATCTGGAAGATGACCCAGGGACGCGTCCACGTCACCGACTACACCAACGCCTCGCGTACCATGCTGTTCAACATCAACACCCTGGAGTGGGATGACAAGATGCTGGACGCGCTGGATATCCCACGCGCGATGCTGCCTGACGTGCGCAAGTCTTCTGAGGTTTACGGCCAGACCAACATCGGCGGTAAAGGCGGCACCCGTATTCCTATCGCCGGTATTGCCGGTGACCAGCAGGCGGCGCTGTTCGGCCAGCTGTGCGTCAAAGAAGGGATGGCGAAGAACACCTACGGCACCGGCTGCTTTATGCTGATGAACACCGGCGAGAAAGCGGTGAAATCAGAAAACGGCCTGCTGACCACCATCGCCTGCGGCCCGCGCGGCGAAGTGAACTATGCCCTGGAAGGTGCAGTGTTCATGGCCGGTGCGTCTATCCAGTGGCTGCGCGACGAGATGAAGCTGATCAGCGATGCGTTCGACTCCGAGTACTTCGCGACCAAAGTGAAAGACACCAACGGCGTGTACGTGGTGCCTGCATTCACCGGTCTGGGCGCGCCGTACTGGGATCCGTATGCACGCGGCGCAATTTTTGGCCTGACGCGTGGCGTTAACTCTAACCACATTATTCGCGCCACCCTGGAATCCATCGCCTACCAGACGCGCGACGTGCTGGAAGCGATGCAGGCGGACTCCGGCATTCGTCTGCACGCCCTGCGCGTGGACGGCGGTGCGGTCGCGAATAACTTCCTGATGCAGTTCCAGTCCGACATTCTGGGCACCCGCGTTGAGCGTCCTGAAGTGCGTGAAGTCACGGCGCTGGGCGCGGCATACCTTGCCGGTCTGGCGGTAGGCTTCTGGCAGAACCTGGACGAGCTGCAGGAAAAAGCGGTGATCGAACGCGAATTCCGCCCGGGCATCGAAACCACCGAGCGTAACTTCCGCTACAGCGGCTGGAAGAAAGCGGTGAAACGCGCCCTGGCGTGGGAAGAGCACGAAGAGTAATCATATATTCCCTCTCCCCCGGGGAGAGGGTCAGGGTGAGGGGCCCGGACCGCACCGGTCCCCTCGCCCCTCCCCACTCTGTGATAAACTTCGTGCAATTCCTTTTGATTGTACGAGTACCTCATGAAACGTGAACTTGCTATCGAGTTTTCCCGCGTCACCGAAGCGGCTGCCCTTGCAGGCTATAAGTGGCTGGGTCGTGGTGACAAAAATACCGCAGACGGCGCAGCCGTCCATGCCATGCGCATTGTGCTTAACCAGGTCAACATCGACGGCACCATCGTGATCGGCGAAGGTGAGATCGACGAAGCGCCAATGCTCTACATCGGTGAAAAAGTCGGTACCGGCAAAGGTGATGCCGTGGATATCGCCGTCGACCCGATCGAAGGCACGCGCATGACCGCAATGGGTCAGGCCAACGCCCTGGCGGTGCTGGCCGTGGGCGATAAGGGCTGCTTCCTTAACGCGCCGGATATGTACATGGAAAAGCTGATTGTCGGTCCTGGTGCGAAAGGCGCAATCGACCTCAGCCTGCCGCTGGAAGAGAACCTGCGTAACGTCGCCAGCGCGCTGAACAAACCGCTGAGCGAACTCACCGTCACCATTCTGGCCAAACCGCGCCACGACGCCACCATCGCGCAGATGCAAAAGCTCGGCGTGCGCGTGTTTGCCATTCCGGATGGTGACGTTGCCGCCTCGATCCTGACCTGCATGCCGGACAGCGAAGTAGACGTGCTGTACGGCATCGGCGGCGCGCCGGAAGGCGTAGTCTCTGCGGCAGTGATCCGCGCGCTGGACGGCGATATGCAGGCTCGTCTGCTGCCCCGCCACGAGGTGAAAGGCGACAGCGAAGAGAACCGCCGTATCGGGGAAAACGAGCTGGCACGCTGCGAAGCGATGGGCATCGAGGCCAACAAAGTGCTGGCGCTGCATGATATGACGCGCAGCGATAACGTGGTCTTCTCGGCGACAGGTATCACCAAAGGCGATCTGCTGGACGGCATCAGCCGCAAGGGCAATATGGCCACCACTGAAACGCTGCTGATCCGCGGAAAATCACGCACCATTCGCCGCATCCAGTCTATCCACTATCTCGACCGCAAAGACCCGGACGTACAGACGCACATTATGTAAAACCGTTTGATCGATAGAGCTTTCCGGCCCAAATGGGCTGGAAATCTCCCCGTTAAGTACGGAAGATAGAACAGAGAAACAGCACAGGAGAAGATCATGGCGGACTGGGTAACAGGTAAAGTCACAAAGATACAGTTCTGGACCGATGCGCTATTTAGTCTCACCCTGCATGCTCCCGTCCACCCGTTTAAAGCCGGGCAATTTGCGAAGCTGGGGCTGGATGTCGACGGCGAGCGCGTGCAGCGCGCCTACTCTTACGTTAACGCGCCTGATAACCCGGATCTCGAGTTCTATCTGGTCACCGTTCCTGACGGTAAACTCAGCCCGCGCCTTGCCGCCCTCAAGCCCGGCGACGAGGTGCAAATCGTGAGTGAAGCAGCAGGCTTCTTTGTGCTCGAAGAGATCCCGGATTGTGACACGCTCTGGATGCTGGCAACCGGTACGGCCATCGGCCCTTATCTCTCTATTTTGCAGTACGGCAAAGACCTGGAGCGATTTAAAAACATCGTGCTGGTTCACGCTGCGCGCTACGCCGCAGACCTGAGCTACCTGCCGCAGATGCAGGCGCTGGAACAGCAGTACGGCGGAAAGTTAAAGATTCAGACGGTGGTCAGCCGCGAAACCGTAGCAGGAACGCTGACCGGTCGCGTGCCGGCGTTAATTGAGAATGGTGCCCTGGAAGAGGCGGTGGGTTTACCGATGACGGCTGAAACCAGCCACGTCATGCTGTGTGGCAACCCGCAGATGGTACGCGACACGCAGCAGCTTCTGAAGGATACCCGGCAGATGACGAAACATCTTCGCCGCCGACCGGGCCATATGACCGCCGAACACTACTGGTGATCAGCGGTATTTCACCTCAACGGTGTCTTTACCGTATTTGTTTTCGCTCTGGGTGCCAATAAACGCGCCCAGATCGACAACCATCATCACGAAGATGACCGACGGCAGCAGCCTGCCCACCACCCACGGCAGGATGGACGGAAGCATCGCCCAGTTTCCCGCCACCAGCATCCACGCCAGAATAATCAGAAATGCCCACGCGCCGGAGCGGCCGCGATCGTGCAGGCGTTTCACCACGACAGCCGCCGTTGGCCAGAGCAGGCAGACCAGCGCGAAGGCCGCCGTTTGCGTGCTCAGCCACGCGTTATAGGCGACGAAAAACAGAAGCAGCATGGCGACAACCCACGTCACCATCCAGATCCAGAAATCACGGCGTCCAATACGCCCTTTGAATGAAAACAGCCACTGCTGTATGGTCATGTAAGGTTCCTTATTATCGTTTAGCCCGCATTTTACCCTGGAGTTGTGACCTTTTGACAAGCCGACCAGATATCGTTTTAATCATGAGCACTTACGGCCAGGGGCAATGTTGATGAAAAGTTCGGCACATTCTCTATTCCTGTGTTTAGCGCTGCTCAGCGCGGGTTTTACCCTGCACGCCGCCGAAACCACAGCCCCGACCACAGCACCGTACCTGCTGGCGGGCGCACCGTCGTTCGATCAGTCCATCAGCCAGTTTCGTGAAGCCTTCAATCAGGCCAACCCCACGCTGCCGCTGGATGAGTTTCGTGCCATTGATGGCCCCCGCGACACGCCTACCCTGACCCGTGCGGCAAGCAAGATTAACGAGAATTTGTATGCCTCCACGGCGCTGGAGCGCGGGACGTTAAAAATCAAAAGCATGCAAATCACCTGGCTGCCGATACAGGGCCCAGAGCAGAAAGCCGCGAAGGCGAAAGCACTGGAGTACATGAGCGCGGTATTGCAGGCGTTTACCCCTGCGCTGACGAAAAAGCAAAGCCAGCAAAAGCTGCAAAAACTCCTCACCGCCGGTAAAAATAAGCGTTACTACGCCGATACCGAAGGCGCGATCCGCTATGTTGTGGCGGACAACGGCGAAAAAGGACTGACCTTCGCTGTTGAACCGATTAAGCTGGCACTATCTGACACCCTCGGCGGGGCGAATTAATGACAAAAAGCAAAGCCTTTCGAGGGAAAATCTCTATACTGATTCACAGACCATGCTGCCCGACAGGGTGGCCATATTCCTTAATTCGCTTATTGAGCGTGGAGAATTGAAATGCGACATCCTTTAGTGATGGGTAACTGGAAACTGAACGGCAGCCGCCACATGGTAAACGAACTGGTTGCGAACCTGCGTAAAGAGCTGGCTGGCGTGACCGGCTGCGCGGTTGCTATCGCTCCGCCGGATATGTACCTGGATCTGGCTAAACGTGCCGCTGACGGCAGCCACATCATTCTGGGCGCGCAGAACGTTGACGTTAACCTGTCTGGCGCGTTCACCGGTGAAACGTCCGCTGAAATGCTGAAAGATATCGGCGCGAAATACATCATCATCGGCCACTCCGAGCGTCGCACCTATCACAAAGAATCCGACGAGTTCATCGCGAAGAAATTCGCCGTGCTGAAAGAGCAGGGTCTGATCCCGGTTCTGTGCATCGGTGAAACCGAAGCAGAAAACGAAGCGGGCAAAACTGAAGAAGTGTGCGCACGTCAGATCGACGCAGTGCTGAAAACGCAGGGCGCAGCAGCGTTCGAAGGCGCGGTTATCGCTTACGAGCCAGTCTGGGCGATCGGTACCGGCAAATCAGCCACCCCTGCGCAGGCTCAGGCGGTTCACAAATTCATCCGTGACCACATTGCGAAAGCTGACGCCAAAGTGGCTGAGCAAGTGATCATCCAGTACGGTGGTTCCGTTAACGCGTCTAACGCTGCTGAGCTGTTCACCCAGCCAGACATCGATGGCGCGCTGGTTGGCGGTGCATCCCTGAAAGCGGACGCTTTCGCGGTGATCGTTAAAGCGGCAGAAGCGGCTAAACAGGCGTAATTGCCTTTGTGGCGGGTGGCGCTTCGCTAACCCGCCCTACGGTTCTGTAGGCCCGGTAAGCGTCAGCGCCACCGGGCTTTTTTACAGCCGTCCCAGCAGGCTAAACCACAGATAATCCAGCGGCAGCAGCACCAGATACGTTGCCACCGCCAGCGCCAGACAGAGCACCATCCCCGCCCTGGCAGGCACTTTTCCTAACCCCATCGCCACCACGATCGGCGACGCCTGATACGGCAGCAGCGGCGTAGAATAGCCCAGCACCTGAATCATGATCACCGACAGCAGCGGGAAGCCGGTCGCATCCGAGAAGCTCTGCGCCAGGGTGGTATACAGCGCCGGAACGCCGTTGGCGGTCATGATGAAGTTGAGTGCGGTGGTAATACCGGTCAGCGCCAGGAAGCTGGTGAACGGTCGGTCTGCATCGAGCGGCATAATACGGAGCAACGCCTCGCCCACCGCCGTGCCGATACCGGTTTGCGTCACGACGATCGCCAGCCCCAGAATACCGGCAACGTAGATACAGGTGCGCATATTCACACCGGCAGAAAACTCCTCCCCGGTGATAAAACCGATGCGCGGCAGCATAACGATGACCGACGCCGCCAGCCCGGTCCAGGCGGGCCCCACGCCGTGCCAGCTCTCCGTCACCCACATCCCCAGCACTATCGCCAGCAGCCAGGCAAGACGCTTTTCATCCCGGCCCATGGGTTCAGACGGCACCTGTTTCTGAGGGGGTTTGGGATGACCCGGAAAAAGCCAGCAGATCAGGCCAATCAGGATCAGGCCTTTGAGAATGCCCAGCACCGGCGTGTGCAGCAGCAGATACGGGACATAGTTCAGGTGGATGCCGTACGAACCTTCTGCCGCACCGCTCATCACCAGGTTAGGCACGTTAGCGGGCAGAATCGTCGCCGAAAGCTGGAACGTCCCGAACCCTACCGCCAGCGCCAAACCAAACCAGGCGCGGGAGCCGTCGGCGATACCGGCGCGTTTCGCCATTGCGGCGACAATCGGCATCAGCAGCGCAATACGTCCCATATTCGATGGCATCACAAACGCCAGCGCATAGCTCAGCAGCACCACGCTCGCTACCATTAATACCCAGGAGTCGGTGAGCTTTGCCGACAGCGCCCGGGCGGCACGGTCCGCCAGCCCGGTTTTACGTATCGCCACGCCGAGCACGAAGCCGCTGAAGACCAGCCAGAAAGCCGACGAGGCAAAACCACCGAAGATCGTCTCCGGCGGGGCGATCTTCGCGGTCATTGCCGCCGTGAAGAACAGCAGCGCGGTAATGAACTCAGGCAATAGCGACGTCGCCCATAGTATGATGGTGACGCCCACAATCAGTGAAGGCAGCAACAGAGGATACGTTGACCAGAGCGACATACCTGTCTCCTGTAGAATTTTTCAGCAAGTCTACGGCGACAGGCAGGGCGAGTAAACGCTATTTATGGTGGGGTCAATTCAGGATAGTGCATTGATGATCCTGCAGTTCCTCAGCCGACGCGCGGTTAAGCATCAGCAGGTTGCGCTCGGTGGCCAGCAACACAAACGAACCATCTGACTGCTGCGCCATTGCCAGCGCGAAGCGCCCCATATGGTCGCGCGCTTCCGGCAGCTCTTCCGCCAGCATCATGAACGGACTGCGCTGCACCAGTTCATTCTCCGTCACCCGACGAGCAAGATACTCATGCCCTTCGAGGCCGCCAGGAAGGGGCAGCCACTGGGTGCTGATTTCTCCCTGTGCGGCGTTGAGCTTCTCGCGCACGTCCGGGCGCAGGCAGGAGATATGAATGTGAAAATGGTTCTGCGTGCGCCCTGTCGGCGAGTTAATCGTCAGTGAAATGGCGCTGTCGGGCACCTCGCTTCCACGCTTCAGGGTCATAAAGCTACGCGACTGCCAGGCCAGCCAGAAAAAGTTCGGCGTATGCGCTTCGGTCAACAGCGGGCTTTCGGTGCCGTTGATGCGATATGTCGGCATCAGCAGGTATTGCAGCGGCCCGTTGCGGTCTTTAAAGACTACATAGCCTGCGTCAGGCTTCACCTGCGCACACGGTGCCGGGTTACGGTGTTGCAGTTGATTCGGCAGGCACTGGTCGAGAACGATATGTCGCAACGCATTCGGATTACCCGCTTTCATCCAGTACCAGCCGCCAGCGGCAAGGGCGATGACAATGAGGATCAATAAGATAATTTTTTTCACAACGCGTTCCCTGTTTTCAATAGAGGCAAAAGAGTAACGCAAAATGATGACCAAATAAAAAACCCGGCGGATTTCTCACGCCGGGTCACCGTGTCGTTTATTTATGTTCAGCGCTGGCTAATCTGGTCAAAGGTGCCGCCGTTAGAGAAGTGCTCTTTCTGCGCTTTCGTCCAGCCACCGAAAACATCATCAATGGTGAAGAGCTTCAGTTTCGGGAATTCGCCGTCGTATTTCTTCGCCACAGCCGCATCGCGTGGACGGTAGAAGTTCTTCGCTGCAATCTCCTGACCTTCCGGCGAGTAGAGGTACTTCAGGTAGGCTTCCGCCACCGCTTTGGTGTCTTTCTTTTCCACCACTTTATCGACCACGGAAACGGTCGGCTCAGCCAGAATAGATTCGCTTGGGGTCACGATCTCAAACTTATCTTTACCCAGTTCGTTGGTCGCCAGCAGGGCTTCGTTTTCCCACGCAATCAGCACGTCACCAATGCCGCGCTCCACGAAGGTGTTGGTTGCACCGCGCGCGCCGGAGTCCAGCACTTCGACGTTTTTGTACAGCGCTTTCACGAACTCCTGGGCTTTAGCCTGGTCACCGTTGTTGTGGTGCAATGCATAGCCCCAGGCGGCCAGATAGTTCCAGCGTGCGCCGCCGGAGCTTTTCGGGTTAGGGGTAATAACTGACACGCCCGGCTTAATCAGGTCATTCCAGTCATGGATCTGTTTCGGGTTGCCTTTACGTACTAGGAAAACGATGGTCGAGGTGTAGGGCGCGGAGTTATCCGGCAGGCGTTTGATCCAGTTTTTGTCGATACGGCCACGCTCGGCGATCGCGTCAACATCGTAGGCCAGCGCCAGGGTTACCACGTCGGCTTCAATACCGTTGATGACGGAGGTCGCCTGCTTGCCAGAACCACCGTGAGACTGGCGAACCACGACATTGTCGCCGGTTTCCTGCTTCCAGTGTGCCGCAAACGCTTTGTTGTATTGTTCATACAGTTCACGCGTCGGGTCGTATGACACGTTCAGTAACTGGATATCCTTAGCCAGAACGCTGGTCGATGCCAGCAATAATGTTAAACCCACGCCCCATTTATTCATCGCCCAGCTCTCTTGTGTAGTGTTTTGATGAATGCAGCGTGCCAGAAAGCGAATCGAGGATTAAAGAATAAAAAAAGATTGGCTATAACGTAGTGGAATAAAAAGGCAAATGGTGCGGACAAAAAAAGCCCGGTGGCGCTTCGCTTACCGGGCCTACGAACCATGCTTTTGTAGGCCGGGTAAGGCGAAGCCGCCACCCGGCACAAACCAAACGCCGATCAGTACAGTTTTTTCGCGCAGTCCAGCCAGTCACCTTTGAACGGACGCTTCATGTTTTCAATCGCGTCGATGATGTCATGGTGAACCAGTTTCTCGTTCTGAATACCGACGCAGCGGCCGCCGTGGCCCTGCAGCAGCAGTTCGATTGCGTACGCGCCCATACGGGACGCCAGAATACGGTCATACGGGCCAGGGGAACCGCCACGCTGGATGTGCCCCAGTACGGTCGCACGGGTTTCACGCTTGGTTTCGGTTTCGATGTACTTCGCCAGCTCGTCTACGTCACAGATGTGCTCGGTGATAGCCACGATCGCATGTTTTTTGCCTTTCGCGATGCCGGCTTTGATTTCAGCTACCAGATCTTCACGGCTGAATTCCACTTCCGGAACCACGACAAACTCACAGCCACCCGCAATTGCCGCAGCCAGGGTCAGGTCACCGCAGTAACGCCCCATCACTTCAACGATAGAGATACGCTGGTGGGAAGAAGAGGTGTCACGCAGGCGGTCAATCGCTTCCACAACGGTGCCCAGCGCGGTGAAGTAACCGATGGTGTAGTCGGTGCCTTTGATGTCGTTGTCGATAGTGCCCGGCAGACCGATGCACGGGAAGCCCATTTCAGTCAGACGTTTTGCACCCATGTACGAGCCGTCACCGCCGATAACCACCAGGGCGTCCAGTCCACGTTTTTTCATGTTCTCGATAGCCACTTCACGAACGTGTTCGTCACGGAATTCCGGGAAGCGCGCAGACCCAAGGAAGGTACCGCCACGGTTGATCATGTCAGACACGCTGTAACGGTCGAGCTGAACCATACGGTCTTCATACAGACCCAGGTAACCATCATAGATACCAAAAACTTCCAGACCTTCCGTCAGCGCCGCGCGGACAACCCCACGAATTGCCGCGTTCATGCCCGGCGCATCACCGCCGCTTGTCAACACACCGATTTTCTTAATCATGACTACCTCTGAACTTAGGAATGCAAAATTGAAATCTGTTGCCGGAAGAAACTTATCGACCAACGAATACTGCAAATAGTATATCAATCCCTTCCAGCTGAATTGATTCAGGTCAGACCAAATGGCGGTAATTTATACACAAAATGCTGGCCTGGCTCACTTTTTTACAACGAATTACGAAAGCCCAACATGTCCGGGTACAACCGAGCAGGGATCCTGGTGAATGATGACGTCTGAACCAGGAAAACGCTGCAAAATCGCCTGCTCGACCTGCTCAGCAATCACGTGAGCCTGAACCAGTGGCAGGTTGTCTTCCATTTCAATATGAATCTGAATAAAGCGGGTCGGCCCTGACTGCCGCGTTCGAAGATCGTGTGCACCGCTGACGCCGGGCCAGGCGGTCACGATAGAAAAAATTTCATTACGTTCTGAGTCCGGGAGGGCGCGGTCAAGCAGCGATTGCACTGCTTCATACCCCATCCGCAGGGCGCTATATAAAATATAGATACCAATCCCTAACGCAAACAACGCATCGGCCCGATGCCAGCCATACCAGGCCAGACCGAGCGCAATAAGAATAGCCCCATTCATCATAACATCAGATTGATAATGAAGCATATCCGCCCGTACGGCCTGACTTTGCGTTTTGCGTACCACCCAGCGCTGGAACGTTACCAGAACAAGTGTGCAAATAAGTGCAACGACCGTCACAACGACGCCGACGCTAGGATCGTTCATCGGCGTCGGCGAGACGAGATGCTGAATGCCGGTGAGAAACAGGAACAGCGCAGAACCGGATATGAACATGCTTTGCGCCAGCGCGGCCAGCGACTCCGCTTTACCGTGCCCAAAGGTGTGCTCTTCATCCGCTGGCTGCAGCGAGTAACGTACGACCAGCAGGTTGGTCAATGAGGCGGCAATGTCCATCAGCGAATCCACCAGCGCCGCCAGAATACTGACCGAGCCGGTATACCACCAGGCAAAGATTTTAATCAGTAACAGGCTGGATGCCATGACGGTCGCCGCGATGGCGGCCCGGCTGACCAGTCTTCCATAGGATTGATTCATAAACGCTCCTGTCATGTCATGCCGCTAGTATAACGGAAGCATGTGGAGTCGAAGGATGAATAAACGGTTAACAAACCAGAATGCGGGGCAAAAAAAACCCCCACATCATGTGGGGGAAGACAGGGATGGTGTCTATGGCAAGGAAAACAGGGTTTACTGGTTACTACGGGTACTGCTATTGCTACTGAAAAACGAGGTTTCTGAGCTTCGCTGCATCCGTGCAACCTCACGCAACTGATCCATACGCTGCTGATGTTTGGTGTTCAAAACCGCTTGCTGCTCCGGCGTTAGCAGGTGGAACATCTGGTTGCGGACCTTCGCCATCTCTACCTGGCGAGCAACCTGTTCCTGTGCCATTTTTTCGGCCTGAGCGCGCACAGCGCCTTCGTCAAAATTTTCTGCGGTGACAAGGCGATGCATTGTCTCCATTTCGCTAACATTAACAGGGGGCTGGTCGTGTCTCGCCCTCTGCATCAGATCTCGCATCTGTTGACGCTGATGTTCGGTTAAACTTATGCCGTCAAACATATGGCTTTGGCTACTGTGCTGCGTTGTGTCCTCTTGTGAGGAACTGTTATCGCTGATGATAGCTACAGCAGCCTGGCTAAACGCACTGAACGCCAGCGTTGAGGCCATGACGGCAGCGGTAACTTTGCGCATCACTTGCTCCCAAAATCTTTCGTGTCGCGATTCAACGAGAGACAGTCTACGATTCAGGCTGCAAACATGCGTCAGGGGGTGTAAAACAACGTAAAGTCATGGATTAGACAGCCTTGATGTCGTAATTTCTGCCTCGGAGGTATTTAAACAATGAATAAAATCCTGTTAGTTGATGATGACCGAGAGCTCACATCCCTTTTAAAGGAGTTGCTCGACATGGAAGGTTTCAACGTCCTGGTTGCCCATGATGGCGAGCAGGCGCTGAGTCTCCTTGACGACAGCATCGATTTACTTTTGCTCGACGTGATGATGCCGAAGAAAAACGGCATTGATACGCTGAAAGAGCTTCGCCAGACACACCAGACTCCCGTTATCATGCTGACCGCGCGCGGCAGCGAACTCGACCGCGTACTCGGCCTTGAGCTGGGCGCGGATGACTATTTACCGAAGCCGTTTAACGACCGCGAACTGGTCGCCCGTATTCGCGCGATCCTGCGTCGTTCCCACTGGAGCGAGCAGCAGCAAAATACGGACAACAGTTCACCGACTCTTGAAGTCGACTCCCTGAGCCTGAATCCGGGCCGCCAGGAAGCGAGCTTTGATGGCCAGACGCTCGAACTCACCGGCACCGAGTTCACCCTGCTGTATCTGCTGGCACAGCACCTCGGCCAGGTGGTATCGCGTGAACATTTAAGTCAGGAAGTGCTGGGCAAGCGTCTTACCCCGTTTGACCGCGCCATCGACATGCACATCTCTAACCTGCGCCGTAAGCTGCCGGAGCGTAAAGACGGTCACCCATGGTTTAAAACCCTGCGTGGTCGCGGTTATCTGATGGTTTCCGCTTCATGATAGGAAGCTTAACCGCCCGCATCTTCGCCATCTTCTGGTTGACGCTGGCACTGGTTTTAATGCTCGTACTGATGTTGCCAAAACTCGACTCACGCCAGATGACGGAGCTGCTCGACAGCGAGCAACGTCAGGGCGTGATGATCGAGCAGCACGTGGAAGCCGAGCTGGCAAACGATCCGCCAAACGATTTGATGTGGTGGCGCAGGCTATTTCGCGCTATCGACAAGTGGGCGCCGCCCGGACAACGCCTGCTGCTGGTGACCAGCGAAGGCCGCGTGATTGGCGCCGATCGCAATGAAATGCAGATCATCCGCAACTTCATTGGCCAGGCAGATAATGCCGATCACCCCCAGAAGAAAAAATATGGCCGCGTAGAGATGGTGGGGCCGTTCTCCGTCAGAGATGGCGAGGATAACTATCAGCTCTACCTGATTCGCCCCGCGAGCAGCTCCCAGTCCGATTTTATCAACCTGCTGTTTGACCGCCCTCTCCTGCTGCTGATTGTCACGATGCTGGTCAGCTCGCCGCTGCTGTTATGGCTGGCGTGGAGCCTGGCAAAACCCGCACGTAAGCTGAAAAACGCCGCCGACGAAGTGGCGCAGGGCAACCTGAGGCAGCACCCGGAACTGGAGTCCGGACCGCAGGAGTTCCTGGCCGCCGGGACCAGTTTTAACCAGATGGTGAGCGCGCTCGATCGCATGATGACGGCCCAGCAGCGCCTGCTGTCGGATATCTCGCACGAGCTGCGTACCCCGCTCACGCGCTTACAGCTTGGCACCGCCCTGCTGCGCCGCCGCAGCGGAGAAAGCAAAGAGCTGGAGCGCATCGAAACCGAAGCGCATCGTCTGGACAGCATGATCAACGATCTGCTGGTCATGTCGCGCAATCAGCAGAAAAACGCGCTGGTGAGCGAAACGGTGAAAGCCAATCATCTGTGGCATGAAGTGCTGGATAACGCGGCGTTCGAAGCGGAGCAGATGGGCAAATCCTTCACCGTTAACTTCCCGCCGGGTCCATGGCCGCTGTACGGTAACCCCAACGCGCTGGAAAGCGCGCTGGAAAATATCGTGCGTAACGCCCTGCGCTACTCGCACACGAAGATTGAGGTGGCGTTCTCGGTGGATAAAGACGGGATCACCGTCATTGTCGACGACGACGGTCCTGGCGTCAGCCCGGAAGACCGCGAGCAGATCTTCCGTCCGTTCTACCGCACCGACGAGGCGCGCGACCGGGAATCGGGCGGTACGGGACTGGGGCTGGCGATTGTGGAAACCGCCATGCAGCAGCACCGCGGCTGGGTGAAAGCCGACGACAGCCCGCTGGGTGGTCTGCGGTTAACGCTGTGGCTACCGTTGTATAAGCGTTCGTAGCTGTTAGTGCCGGGTGGCGGCTTCGCCTTACCCGGCCTACTTTTTACGGAGGTCTATTTACCCCCACAACCTCCGCGAATTATCCTCGATCTTGCTGCTTAAACGCCGTTTCTGCATCGTTCTTGTCCAGCTGGTCGACAGCCCCGCCGCCGACAGCAGGCGATGATACTGCTCGTCATCAAACGGCATATGCCACGCAATGGCGCAGGCGTCGTAAACAGACACCTCACTCAGGCGTGATACCAGCTCAAGCGGCGCATCCGCTGAAACCTGCCCAGCCAGCACCACCCGGTACAGCCAGCCGGTTTTACCCGCGCTTTGCATCTGAGCCGACATGTCATGAATGCCGAAATGGTAGTTGAGCTTGAAGCACGGCGAGCGCGGCTGCGTCACCTGAATCAGGGCATCGCCCCAGCGGTAGATATCACCAATAAACACGTTCTTTTCGGTGAGCCCTTCAGTGGAGAGATTTTCACCAAACGCGGGAGCAACGAAGAGATCCGCCTGCTCGGGGAACTCCGCCTTCCAGTGCTGATAGTGCTCGCGCGGATAGTGGCACAGCGCGCGCTCCGGCCCGCCGTGGATCTTCTTTTCGGCCTGCTCGTCGCCCGCAAGCCCGAGGTCGGTTAACGTCAGCTCACCGTCGACCTGAATTTTGGCGATGGCGCTCGGGCGGCTGCCGTCGTACTCCCTTACCTTGCCTGTAAATACATTCACCGGATAATGCATCGCTGCCTCCATTACGCAGATACAAAAAAAGCGAGCCATCAGACTCGCTTCTCACAGGCGTCAATGCAACCTTATTTTTTAGCGGCGAAACGCGCTGCTGCTTCGTCCCAGTTCACCACGTCCCAGAACGCTTTAATGTAGTCCGGGCGACGGTTCTGGAATTTCAGGTAGTAAGCGTGTTCCCACACGTCCAGACCCAGGATTGGGAAGCCGGATGCGCCAGAGATCGCTTCACCCATCAGCGGGGAGTCCTGGTTCGCGGTAGAAACCACGGCCAGTTTGTCACCTTTCAGTACCAGCCACGCCCAGCCAGAGCCGAAGCGGGTTGCAGCGGCTTTCTCGAACTCCGCTTTGAAGTTGTCAACGGAACCGAAGTCGCGCTCGATAGCCGCTTTCAGGTCGCCCTGCAGGGTAGTACCGGTTTTCAGGCCTTTCCAGAACAGGCTGTGGTTAGCGTGACCGCCCGCGTTGTTGCGCAGCACGGTTTTCTTGTCCGCTGGCAGCTGGTCCAGCTTGGTGATCAGCTCTTCAACAGGCAGGTTAGCGAACTCAGGCAGGCTTTCCAGCGCGGCGTTCGCGTTGTTCACGTAGGTCTGGTGGTGTTTAGTATGATGGATTTCCATCGTCTGCTTGTCGAAATGCGGTTCCAGTGCGTCGTAGGCATACGGCAGGGATGGCAGTGTATAACTCATAATCCTCTCCATTATTGTCGGGCGGCACAGCTGTTAATGCCGCGTAAGCAGTTGGTTCATTATAGTTAATTAAATGATATTGAAAATGATTATCAATGCCGTAGTTTTTATAAGGTTATTCATTTTTTGACCAACGCCGGAATAGTGAGTGGGTTCAGGGCGTTAATGGACTTCTAGCGCCTTATTGCCCGCCGCTATCTCCTCCCTGCTGCTGAGCGTAAACGCCGACACCACCGTAATCGCCAGCACGAAACAGCCCAGCATCAGGTATGTCTCCTGAAAACCGATCCGGTCATACATATTCCCGGCAAACGCGGAGAGGAAGATTGCCGCCGACTGTTTGGCAAACTGGAAGCCAATCAGATAGATAGTCGCCGAAAGACGCGTATCAAACACCCCGGTGATGTACTTGAAGGCCCCCACCAGCAGGAACGGCACCTCCAGCGCGTGCAGCATCTTCAGGGCAATCACTTCTACAGCGGTGGTGGCAAACGACGAGCCGATAATGCGCGTCGCCATAATCACCCCGGCGATGAGCAGCGTGTTTTTCGCGCCGATGCGGTTAATGATCCACGGTGAACAAAACATGATGATCGCGTTGCAGATTTCCCCGGCAGTGGTCGCAAAACCAAAGGCGCGAGTGCCCTCCTGCGGCGTGGCGAAGAACGTTTTGAAGAAGGTAGCAAACTGCTGGTCGAAGACGTCATAGACGCAGGCCACGCCAATCACGTACAGAATAAACATCCACATTCTGCGCTGACGGAACAGGCTAAAGACCGTTTTCGCGGTGATCTGCGGCTGGTTGGCACCCAGCGCATTCATCACCTGCGCCGTCTGGTTGGGTCTAGGCTTTGCGACCACCAGCAGCAGCATCAACAGCAGCGCCGCCGCCGAACCCATCCAGAAAACATACGACGGATCGATGCCGAACAGGATCCCGCCCGTGGAGGCGCACAGCCCCCAGCCGAGGCAGCCAAACATGCGCGCCTTGCCGTACTCAAAGAAACTGTTACGGCTCACGCGTTCAATGTAGGCCTCAATGGCCCCTGAGCCCGCCGAAAAGACAAAGCCGATATAAATGCCGCCGCTCAGCGCGCCCAGCCAGATGTTAGCTTTCAGTAACGGCGCAAAGACGTAGAGGAAGAAAGGGGCAAACAGGAACAGCAGCACGGAGATGATCCACAGCAGGTGTTTTTTCAGCCCCAGTTTATCCGAGATCACCCCAAGCACCGGCTGGAAGGCAATGGCCGAGAGTGAGATGCAGGAGAAGACGATGCCGGTATGGGTTTTATTGAGGCCGATGATATCCGACAGCCAGATCGGCAGGAACGGAAAGCAGGTGGCCATGATGAAAAAGTAGAGAAAGAAGAACAGCCCGAATATCCAGAAATTAGGGTTGTCTTTGTGGGTACAGGTTGTTGTGTTCATTATTTTTATCCTCAACGGAGGGCCAGTTTCCCGGCCCGTCACCTTTACACGCGTTCCACGCCAATCAGGATGGCGCTTTCCGGATCGAGAATCGGCAGCGCAATGCCCGCCTGCATCAGCCACTCACCGCTCGCCGTTTGCGGGGTCTCCATCCATGCCGGCAGCTTGCGCATGGTATGGCCTCCCTCACCGGTGATGCGAATATCAGGGTGATCGAGCAGCGAAATACGATACTGCGCGCTGGCCTCAAGCCCCGGCATGCGCAGCGGCATCATCAACGTGTAGTCCGGCATGGCGAGCTGGCTGACGATAAACAGTCCCTGCGTTTTATCTTCGCTCACAATACCCTGTGCCAGCGTAGTGGCATCCGGCATATCCACGCGCCAGTGGGTGCCCTGATGGATAACCTCGCGCCACTGCTTATACAGCGCGGCGTAACGGCGATAACCTTCGCGCTCCTGCTCATCAACGGTGAGGGGATCCAGTTCCAGCCCCATATGGCCAAACAGGGCCGTCAGACCGCGGAATTCAATGCTGTGCTGGCGGAAGGTGGCGTGACATTTATGATGACCGATATGCGCCCCCATCACCTCCGGCGGGAAGAAGTAGCTCATGCCGCGCTGGATAGCGTTGCGCTCCAGCGCATCGTTGTTGTCCGAGGCCCAGAAGCGGTGGCAGCGCGTCAGCACTTCATAATCAATTCGCCCCCCGCCGGAGGAACAGGATTCAAATTCGACGTGCGGGAAACGCTTGCCCAGCACGTCCAGCAGGCGATAAAACTGGCGGGTTTGCGCGTCGGCGGCGGCCTTTCCGTCGTGACCCGGCTGCACCAGCTCACGGTTCATGTCCCACTTCACGTAATCGACCTCATGTTCACCCAGAAGCCAGCTCATGCGCTCCACCAGGTAATCAAACGCCTGCGGAATGTTCAGGTTAAGCACCAGCTGGTGCCGCCCGGTATGTAGCCTGTAGCCGGGCAACGCCAGCACCCAGTCGGGATGCGCACGATAAAGATCGGAATCCGGGTTAATCATCTCCGGCTCAACCCAGATGCCAAACGCCATGCCGAGCTGTTTCACATGGCTGATGACCGGCGTGAGGCCGTTCGGGTACTTCTTCTCGTCCAGATACCAGTCACCCAGCGCGGCGTAGTCGTCGTTGCGACCTTTGAACCAACCGTCGTCGATGATAAAGCGCTCCACGCCCAGCGCGGCCGCCTCGTCGGCCATGCGCATGATGTAGTCCGGATCGTGGTTAAAGTAGATGCCTTCCCAGGTATTGAGGTGAACCGGGCGCGGTTTGTTTTCGGGGAAGCGGATAACGTTGTCGCGAAGGTACTGGTGAAACTGCTGGCTCATGCCGTTCAGGCCCTGCGCGGAGTAGCTTGCATACAGGCGCGGCGTCCAGAGCGTGCCGCCCTCCTCAATCGCCATTTCGCCCGGCAGGTAGAGGGCTTCAGCCTGCAGATAGCGGCGGCCGTCGGTTTTGGCTTCCGCACGCAGGCGGTGGTTGCCGCTCCAGCCCAGATGCACGCCCCAGACGTCGCCGTGCATTTCGCTGAATGACGGCGTACCGGCAATCAGCGCCGGGAAGTGCTCGTGGGAGGTTTTACCCCGGCGGTTTTCAATCACAAAGCTGTCGTGCTCAAGCGTCACGCGGTGCGGCTGAAATTCCCGGATCCAGCGTCCGTGGAAGGCCATCACCTCCCGCGCGCGTTCGGCCACGGGTAGCGTTATGGCAAAACGGTCCACCTGCCACGCCTGCGCTTTCAGGTTGGTTAAGCCGTGACGCACCGCCAGCACGCCGCTGGCGTTCAGCGTCAGCTCGCTGGTCAGCCGCAGGCCCGCATGTTCATCTTCTGCAGTAATCGTCAGGGTTTGGCCCTGCTGCTGGACGTCTGTGGTGCTAAAGACAGGCGAACCGTCCCGGCCCAGACGATGCCCTTCAATACCGGGCGACCCAAACAGGCCGTGCCCCAGCTCGGCCATCAGCGTGACCGGAGAATCCACATCCAGCCTGCCGTTGGCAACTGGCCGGGAAAGGGTTTCAGCATTCTGCGGCGAAAAGTACTGAAGATGCGGCCCCCAGTAGATAATTTCGGCGAACGGGTGCGTTTTTATCACCACATCCACCGTCGCGCTTTCGAGTCGTAAAATGGAATCTTGCATCAGACATCTCCTGTCATGGGATGCCTTGAGTTTTGATCCGAAACGTTTCGGATACAAACCAAAACGTTTCGGATTTGTGATCGGGTTTAGAAAATGGAGAGATTCAGGCCGTCTGGCCGGGAGAGAATTCGGGCTGCCAGAGCACCTGGAGCTGCTCAATCGCCTCGCCGTTGATCAGCTGGCGAACCATATCGGCAATCTGTTTCCCGACGCCCTGACGGGTGGACTGGATCACTGCCGCCACGTCAGCGTCGACGATGCTGTCCTGCGGAAGCCCGTCATAAACCACCAGCGCAACGGCGTTCTCGCCGGTCAGGCGGCCCAGCTCCGCCAGCGCCATCGCCGCGCCGTCGCCATGAGTGTTGCAGTCGGTAATGATGGCCGTGGGCGGCTGCGACAGCGAGAGAAGCTCTTTAGTGGTGGCATACCCCACCCGGCGTGAAGGGGGCATGGCGCGCAGCCATTCGCTGGAAAGCCCGGCTTCCCGCAACGCGTCCAGATAGCCCTGACGGCGCTGGGTGATGAATGCCTGATTGTTGCTTTCGCCCAGTAGGGCAATGCGCTGATGGCCTTTTCCGATCAGCCAGCGGGTCGCATTGTACGTACCGGCATAGTTGTCGAAGTCGAACCACGCGTACGGCTGAGGCAGTTGGCTGCGACCAAGCGCCAGAAAGGGGAATCCGGCGGCCTGCAGCTGCTCAAGTCGCGGATCGCGATCCAGCGTGTGTGCCACGATCAGCGCATCCACGCGGCGGCTTTGCACCATCCGCATGTAGCTGTGCTTATCCGCCAGATCGTCGTCTGCGATGAGCAGCAGGTCGATTTCATGTCGCGCCAGCTCGTGGCTAATCTCACCCACCATGTCCATAAATACGCTGTTATTGAGCGGAACAGGATGGACCGGGAACACCAGCCCAACGGCGTCGATTTTGCCCATCTTCAGACGACGGGCGAAGGTGTTAGGCCGATAGCCGCGTCGCTGGGCCTCCGCTTCTACGCGAGCGCGCGTCTCGTCAGAAACGTCGTCATATCCGTTAAGGGCGCGGCTGACGGTGGTGACTGACAGCCCCAGTTCTTTGGCAATGGCTTTAAGCGACATGAGTTTCCGTATCTCTGTTAGTTTTGTTCCGCCACCAGCAGCGCGTAAGTGTCTGGCTCCAGGGCCTTGAAGATGTGCGGCTGGTCGGCGGGATAACAAATGTAATCCCCTGCGCCGAGCTCTTCCGCCGCGTCGAGCAGGCCGACCAGCGCCCGCCCCTGCGTCACAATAATATGTTCCACCGAGCCCGGCGGATGCGGCTGAGAAAGACGGTCTGCGCCCGGTTGGGTCATCAGAAGATAGACATCGCGGCGCGCGCCGGGAGGGCATGCTGCCAGCAAAATGGCTTCATAATTAGCCTCTCCGGCGACCACTTTCGTCCCTTCACCACGGCGTATCACCTGCGTGGTCGGTAGCTGCGGCTCAAGCAAACGGGCGAAAGGAATATCCAGCGCCACGCAGAGCGACCACAGCGTTTCCAGGCTAGGGTTACCGTTGCCGGACTCCAGCTGGGAAAGCGTAGATTTTGCGATCCCGGCACGGCGGGCAATTTCCGCCAGTGAAAGCCCGGTTCGCAGGCGTTCTCGCACCAGACTTTTGGCGATCAGGCTGATCGGCTGCGTCATATAACGGCCTCTTGTTCTATAAAACGAACGAATCGTTCGTCTTGAAAATCAGTTTCGTTGCGTTCATTATAATGGATACACGTTCGATATGGCTAAAATTGTATGAAGCATCATCTCTCTTGTCTGAAAGGCGACACCATAAAAGCAATCATTCTGGTCTGCCTGGCGGTGGGCGTGGTCGGGATGTCCTACGGCTCGCTGGCGATGGCCTACGGTTTCCCGGTCTGGGTGCCGTTTGTGCTCTCCATTACCGTGCTGGCGGGCGCGTCTGAGTTCATGTTTATCGGCATCGTGGCGAGCGGCGGCAATCCGCTGGCGGCCGCGGCGGCAGGTTTGCTGGTCAACGCGCGCCACGTGCCGTTTGGCGTGACGGTGCGAGAGCTGGTGGGCAAGCGCGGTCTGAGCCTGCTGGGCTGCCACATCATGAACGATGAAAGCGTGGTGTTTGGCCTGTCGCAAAAAACCGCCGAGCAGCGTAAAGCCGCCTACTGGCTGTGCGGCTTAGGCGTCGCCCTCGTCTGGCCGCTTGGTGCACTGCTGGGGGCTATGGTCGGCAAACTGTTGCCCGACCCGGAGACCATCGGGCTGGATGCGGTATTTCCGGCCATTCTGCTGGCATTAGTGGTTCCCGCATTTAAAAACCGTACCACGCTGATCCGCGCCTGCAGCGGCGCCGTGTTATCGCTGGCCGCCGTACCGTTTGCCCCGGTGGGATTACCGGTACTGCTCTCTTTACTCGGTCTTGCCGCGAGGAAAAAATAATGGAAAACATGACGGTCTTTATTCTCGGCATCGCCATTCTTTCTGCCGGAACCTATTTAATGCGCCTTGGCGGCGCCAAACTCGGCAACCGGCTGGCGTTGTCGGAGCGTTCTCAGGCGCTGCTGTCAGATGCGGCAACGGTATTGCTGTTCTCCGTGGCGCTGGCGACCACCTTTTATGAGGGAGAACACTTCGCGGGCATGGCGCGCGTGCTGGGCGTGGCGTTTGCGGTGTTTTTGGCCTGGCGGAAAATGCCGTTAATCGTGGTCATTGTGGCCGCGGCAGTGGTGACGGCATTGCTGCGCGTGGCGGGCATAAACTAAAAAAGCGCCCCGGGGGCGCTCTTTCGACGGTGTGACTCGCTTATTTGTTCAGTTCAGCAGTCATGTGTACGCGGTTACCGGTGAATGCCTGGGTAATTTTGTACGAAGACGCGCCCGCTTCCTGAGCCTGAGCCGCGATTTTCGCTTCTGCACCATCAATGGTAGAGGCGGTTGCGGTTACGGTCTGCGCAGCGAAAGAACCAAAAGAAGTAGCCAGAGCGATTACAGCGACAAAAGTTTTGATGCTTTTCATAATATAAACCCTTTCATTAAGTTTTTCAGGTAAGGCACCGTGCCTTGATGAGATAAATACTAGACCTCATCGCGAACAACTAAAAGCGGAAGGATTTGCTATTATCATTCAAAATTACTGATTAACTATTAATCGCTGTGGATGGGTATAAATGGTCGCCCTTCCCGGCTTGCAGAAACCCACCAGCGTCAGGTTGCAGCGCTCGGCCACCTCCACCGCCAGCGTCGTTGCCGCCGACACGGCAAACAGGATCTCCACCCCGCACATCGCCGATTTTTGCACCATCTCATAGCTGGCGCGGCTGGAAACGAGCGCGGCGCCCTGCTGCCAAACCTCACTTTCACGTGCACGACGACCGAGCAGCTTATCCAGCGCCACGTGGCGGCCCACGTCTTCATGCCCACCGGCAATCTCTCCCGACGGCAATACCCACGCCGCCGCGTGCGTGCAGCCGCTGAGCTGGCCGATAGGCTGTACATCGTTGAGGTGCTCAAGCGCAGGGTCGAGGTGCGCCAGATTAAAGGTCTGAGTAAACGGCAGTGGTGAAACAGGTTTGCCAATATCGTTGAGCTGCTCAACGCCGCACACACCGCAGCCGGTACGCCCGGCCAGCGCGCGACGACGCTCTTTCAGCCCCATAAAGCGGCGGCTGGAGAGCTCGATTTGCACTTCCAGGCCGTTGCAGGCCTGCACCACGTCCATGCCATAGATATCTTGCGGATGCTCGATGATGCCTTCCGAGAGAGAAAAACCGATGGCGAACAGCTCAAGATCTTTCGGAGACGCCATCATCACCACATGCGAGATGCCGTTGTAAACGAGCGCAACGGGCACTTCTTCGGCCAGAAAATCGGGTATGGCATCGGTTATGTGGGGCGGTCGGTGTACCGACAGTTCCACAATGCCGGCAGGCAGGGGTGACGAGTGGGGATCACGGTTTTGTTTAGACACAGCGGTATTCCTGAACAACCACGGAAGCGAGCGTGCTATTGCAGCATAAACCACAGGCTGTACGCATAGTATGGATCAACTTTTCGACAACCATTCTCCTACTCATTTAGCAGGGGTGCAACCTGCCACCGGCTACACCGCTTTAACATGCAGAGCTGTTAACGTGATCAATATCACACTTTATAATCAACATGGTGATAATACGTTCACTTTGTATTAACGCCATTAGAACAGCTGTACCGACAATGTGGTATTCTGATGATATCCCTCGTGGAATTGAGGGATTAACGCAAATTTTTTCCTTTGCGGCCATTCTTCAACCGCGAAGTCAAAACTACATATGTAAGCAATGTCGAAACAAGGAGTGACCCATGCAGGTCAGCAGAAGGCAGTTCTTTAAGATCTGCGCTGGCGGTATGGCAGGCACCACGGCAGCGGCACTGGGCTTTGCGCCCGGCGTAGCGCTGGCGGAAACGCGGCAGTATAAACTGCTGCGCACCCGTGAAACCCGTAATACCTGTACGTACTGCTCTGTCGGTTGCGGGCTGTTGATGTATAGCCTCGGCGACGGTGCTAAAAACGCCAAAGCGTCTATTTTCCATATCGAAGGCGACCCGGATCACCCGGTTAACCGCGGCGCATTGTGCCCGAAAGGGGCCGGTCTGGTGGACTTTATCCACTCCGAAAGCCGCCTGAAATTCCCTGAATACCGCGCGCCGGGTTCCGACAAATGGCAGCAAATCAGCTGGGAAGAGGCGTTTGACCGCATCGCTAAACTGATTAAAGAAGACCGCGATGCCAACTTTGTTGAGAAGAACGCCGACGGCGTCACGGTCAACCGCTGGCTCTCCACCGGGATGCTGTGTGCCTCTGCCTCCAGCAACGAAACCGGTTATTTAACCCAGAAATTTACGCGCGCACTCGGTATGCTCGCGGTCGACAACCAGGCGCGTGTCTGACACGGACCAACGGTAGCAAGTCTTGCTCCAACATTTGGTCGCGGTGCGATGACCAACCACTGGGTCGACATCAAGAACGCCAACCTCATTGTGGTGATGGGCGGTAACGCCGCTGAAGCGCACCCGGTCGGGTTCCGCTGGGCGATGGAAGCCAAAATCCACAACGGTGCGAAACTGATTGTGATCGATCCCCGCTTCACGCGTACAGCGTCAGTGGCGGATTTCTACACCCCTATTCGTTCAGGTACTGACATCACTTTCCTGTCAGGCGTACTGCTGTACCTGATGACCAACGAAAAATACAACCGCGAATACACCGAAGCCTATACCAACGCCAGCCTGATCGTGCGTGAGGATTACCACTTCGAAGATGGTCTGTTTAGCGGTTACGACGCCGAAAAACGCAAGTACGACAAAACCAGCTGGAACTACGAGCTGGATGAGAAAGGTTTTGCGAAGCGTGACACCACGTTGCAACACCCGCGCTGCGTGTGGAACCTGCTGAAAGAGCACGTCTCCCGCTACACGCCGGAGGTTGTCGAAAACATATGTGGTACGCCGAAGGCGGACTTCCTGAAGGTGTGCGAGCTGATCGCCGAAACCAGCGCGAAAGATAAAACCGCGTCGTTCCTGTACGCCCTCGGCTGGACGCAGCACTCCATCGGCGCGCAGAACATCCGCACCATGGCGATGGTTCAGCTGCTGCTCGGCAACATGGGGATGGCAGGCGGCGGCGTGAACGCCCTGCGCGGTCACTCCAACATTCAGGGTCTGACCGACCTCGGCCTGCTGTCTCAGAGCCTGCCGGGCTACATGAACCTGCCAAGCGAGAAACAGACCGACCTGCAAACCTACCTGACGGCCAGCACGCCTAAACCGCTGCTTGAAGGCCAGGTGAACTACTGGGGCAACTATCCGAAGTTCTTTGTCTCGATGATGAAAGCGTTCTTCGGTGACAAAGCGACGGCGGAAAACAGCTGGGGCTTTGACTGGCTGCCGAAGTGGGACAAAGGTTACGACGTTCTGCAGTATTTCGAGATGATGCATCAGGGCAAAGTGAACGGCTATCTGTGCCAGGGCTTTAACCCGGTTGCCTCGTTCCCGAACAAGAACAAGGTTGTTGAGTCTCTGTCGAAGCTGAAGTTCCTGGTGACGATTGACCCGCTCAATACCGAAACCTCGACCTTCTGGCAGAACCACGGTGAATCGAACGACGTCGATCCGTCGAAGATTCAGACCGAAGTGTTCCGTCTGCCATCGACCTGCTTTGCGGAAGAGAACGGCTCTATCGTCAACTCCGGGCGCTGGCTGCAGTGGCACTGGAAAGGCGCGGACGCCCCGGGCATCGCCATGAACGACGGCGAGATCCTGGCCGGTATCTTCTTACGCCTGCGTAAGATGTATGCGGCTGAAGGCGGCGCGAACCCTGAGCCTGTGCTGAACATGACCTGGAACTACTCGACGCCGGAAAACCCAGCGCCGGAAGAAGTGGCGATGGAGAGCAACGGTAAGGCGCTGGCGGACGTTATCGACCCGGCCACCGGCACCGTGCTGGCGAAGAAAGGCGATCAGCTCAGTACCTTCGCGCACCTGCGTGACGACGGCACCACCTCCAGCGGCTGCTGGATCTTTGCCGGTAGCTGGACGCCGAAAGGCAACCAGATGGCCAACCGCGATAACGCCGACCCGTCGGGTCTGGGCAATACGCTGGGCTGGGCATGGGCATGGCCGCTCAACCGCCGCATCCTCTATAACCGTGCGTCCGCTGACCCGCAGGGCAACCCGTGGGATCCGAAGCGTCAGCTGCTGAAGTGGGACGGTGCGAAATGGGGCGGCGTGGATATTCCGGACTACAGCACTGCCGCACCAGGCAGCGATGTCGGGCCGTTTATCATGCAGCCTGAAGGGATGGGGCGTCTGTTCGCTATCGATAAGATGGCGGAAGGTCCGTTCCCGGAACACTATGAGCCGTTTGAGACGCCGCTGGGCACCAACCCGCTGCACCCGAACGTGGTTTCTAACCCGGCAGCCCGTATCTTCAAGAGCGATTTTGAAGCGCTGGGTAAAAAGGACAAGTTCCCGTACGTGGGCACCACTTACCGTCTGACCGAGCACTTCCACTACTGGACCAAGCACGCGCTGCTTAACGCCATCGCGCAGCCGGAACAGTTTGTGGAGATCGGCGAGAAGCTGGCGAACAAGCTCGGCATTGCCCATGGCGATACCGTGAAGGTCTCCTCTAACCGCGGCTACATCAAGGCCAAGGCGGTGGTGACCAAGCGTATTCGCACGCTGAACGTTCACGGTCAGCAGGTGGATACCATCGGCATCCCAATTCACTGGGGCTATGAGGGCGTGGCGAAGAAAGGGTTCATTGCGAACACCCTGACGCCATTCGTCGGTGATGCGAACACGCAGACGCCGGAGTTTAAGGCCTTCCTCGTGAACGTGGAAAAGGTGTAACGGAGACGACTTATGGCTTATCAATCTCAAGACATTATCCGTCGTTCCGCGACTAACGGTTTCACGCCCGCGCCTCAGGCGCGGGACCACCAGCAGGAAGTGGCGAAGCTTATCGACGTGACCACCTGTATCGGCTGTAAAGCCTGTCAGGTGGCCTGCTCTGAGTGGAACGATCTGCGTGACGAAGTGGGCCACAACGTCGGGGTGTACGACAACCCTGCGGACCTGACCGCCAAGTCCTGGACGGTGATGCGTTTCTCGGAAGTGGAGCAGAACGACAAGCTGGAATGGCTTATCCGCAAAGACGGCTGTATGCACTGTGCGGATCCGGGCTGCCTGAAGGCATGTCCGTCAGAAGGGGCTATCATTCAGTATGCCAACGGCATCGTCGACTTCCAGTCCGAGCAGTGCATTGGCTGCGGCTACTGCATCGCGGGCTGTCCGTTCGACGTACCGCGACTGAACCCGGAAGACAACCGCGTCTACAAATGCACCCTGTGCGTGGACCGCGTTACCGTCGGCCAGGAGCCTGCCTGCGTGAAGACCTGCCCAACCGGCGCCATCCACTTTGGTTCTAAAGAGGATATGAAAACGCTGGCGGCAGAGCGCGTGGGCGAGCTGAAAACCCGTGGTTACGACAATGCGGGCCTGTACGATCCGGCCGGTGTTGGCGGTACGCACGTGATGTACGTGCTGCACCACGCCGACAAGCCGAACCTGTATCACGGCCTGCCGGAGAACCCGGAAATCAGCGCCACCGTGAAGTTCTGGAAAGGCATCTGGAAACCGCTGGCAGCGGTGGGCTTTGCTGCCACCTTCGCAGCGAGCATCTTCCACTACGTCGGCGTCGGTCCGAACCGCGCGGAAGAGGAAGACGACAACCTGCATGAAGAGAAAGACGAGGTGCGCAAATGAGAAAACGTGACACCATCGTGCGCTACACCGCGCCGGAACGCATCAACCACTGGGTCACCGCCTTCTGCTTCATGCTGGCGGCGATAAGCGGGCTGGGATTCTTCTTCCCGTCCTTCAACTGGCTGATGCAGATCATGGGGACACCACAGCTGGCGCGCATCCTGCACCCGTTTGTGGGCGTCATCATGTTCGCGTCGTTCATCATCATGTTTTTCCGCTACTGGCACCATAACCTAATCAATCGGGATGATATCTTTTGGGCGAAGAATATTCGTAAGATCGTCGTCAACGAGGAAGTGGGTGACACCGGGCGTTATAACTTCGGCCAGAAATGCGTATTCTGGGCGGCGATTATCTTCCTGGTCCTGTTGCTGGTCAGCGGCGTGATCATCTGGCGTCCGTACTTTGCGCCTGCTTTCTCAATCCCGGTGATCCGATTTGCGTTAATGCTGCATTCATTTGCCGCAGTGGCGTTAATTGTGGTTATCATGGTGCATATCTACGCCGCCCTCTGGGTGAAAGGCACCATTACCGCGATGGTGGAGGGATGGGTCACCAGCACGTGGGCGAAGAAACATCACCCGCGCTGGTACCGTGAAGTCCGCCAGAAACAGGAAAAGTCATCTGAATGAGTATTCGCATAATCCCGCAAGATGAGCTGGGGTCGAGCGAGAAACGCACGGCGGATTATATTCCGCCGTTGTTATTCCCCAGACTCAAGAACCTCTACAACCGCCGCGCAGAGCGTCTGCGCGAGCTGGCAGAGAACAACCCGCTGGGTGATTTTCTGCGCTTTGCCGCGCTGGTCGCCCACGCGCAGGAAGTGGTGCTGTACGACCACCCGCTGCAAATGGACCTGACCGCGCGCATCAAAGAAGCCAACGCGCAGGGCAAGCCGCCGCTGGACATTCACGTCCTGCCGCGCGACAAGCACTGGCAAAAGCTGCTGCATTCGCTGATTGCCGAGCTGAAGCCGGAAATGAGCGGCACCGCGCTGGCGGTTATTGAGAATCTGGAAAAAGCGTCCGAACAAGAGCTTGAAGAGATGGCGAGCGCGCTGTTCGCGTCCGACTTCTCGCTGGTCAGCAGCGATAAAGCGCCGTTTATCTGGGCAGCCCTGTCGCTCTACTGGGCACAAATGGCCAGCCTGATCCCGGGCAAAGCTCGCGCCGAATACGGCGAGGCGCGCCAGTTCTGCCCGGTCTGCGGCTCTATGCCGGTATCGAGCATGGTGCAAATCGGCACCACTCAGGGGCTGCGCTACCTGCACTGCAACCTGTGTGAAACCGAGTGGCACGTGGTGCGCATTAAGTGCAGCAACTGCGAGCAGACCCGCGATCTGAACTACTGGTCGCTGGAAAACGAAGACGCGGCAGTGAAAGCCGAAAGCTGCGGCGACTGCGGCACCTACCTGAAGATTCTCTATCAGGAAAAGGACCCGAAAGTCGAAGCGGTGGCCGACGATCTCGCCTCGCTGATTCTGGACGCGAAGATGGAGCAGGAGGGCTTTGCCCGCAGCTCGATCAACCCGTTCCTGTTCCCGGGTGAAGGGGAGTAATTCCCTGTGACAGTGCCGGGCAGCGCGTGCTTGCCCGGCCTGTAATTCGACAGCAATACCCGCCGCCTTTCATGCCAGATACTCTCCATTCTCGTTGAGAGACGCGTTATCGCCTTTGCGAGCCGCTTTCCAGGTTGTTGCCCTCAACACTATTCTTGTTTTCTTTTGAATCAAACCAGGCTATAAAACTGTTCATCCATACAGTAAAAGGGATTATTCATGGCGCTGGAAAAGGGTATTGCACAGCTGGTTCAGGGATTTATCGCTGCAGGGCGGCCCTCGTCACGTCGCCAAAGCATTGAGGTGCGACGAGCAGGCTATATTGCCAGCACAGGGCTTGCCGGGGAGACCGAAACGCGCGTTCAGGTGGAGACGCTTGTTCTTGAGGGTCTTACCATTCGGGTATTTTCACCTCTCAATGCGCCTGAACTATTGCCTGCTGCCATCTACTACCACGGCGGATGCTTTATCAGCGGCGGCTTTGATACCCATGACAACCAGCTCCGTCAGTTAGCCTGCTACGGCAATTGCCGGGTGGTTGCGATTCAATACAGGCTGGCGCCGGAGCATACCTTCCCCGCCGCACATGACGATGCGGAAAGAGGTGCAGATCTGGTCTGGCAATATGCGGACAAACTGGGCGTGGATAAAAACCGGATCACCTTTTGCGGAGACAGCGCGGGGGGACATCTTGCGCTGGTAACGGCGCTGCGGCTTAAGGCTAAAGGGCTCTGGCAGCCTGTACAGCTTATTCTTATCTACCCCATGCTCGACGCCACGGCCAGTTTTGAAAGCTATACCCTCAACGGCATGGATTACGTAATTACTCGCGATACCCTGCTGAGCGGCTATGAAATATATCTGGCTGGAGCCGACCGTAAGCATCCTGAGGTTAGCCCGCTGTGGCGAGAAGACTTCAGCGGCCTGCCAGCTGTCCATATCGTTACCGCTGAGTACGATCCGTTATGCGATGAAGGAGAGGCGCTGTTTCAACGCCTCACGGAGCAAGGAGTGACGTGTACCGCTCAGCGATGGCTGGGAGTAATACATGGCTTCTTCCAGCTTGGTGGAATTAGCCAATCAGCGCGAGATGTTATGCGGGATATCGCCGGGCGGATTCAGCACGCCCGGGGAGCGTAAACAGGAGATTACTCCTCCTCGTTCCCGCCCTCTTCATACGCGCCAAAAGGCTTCGCCGGAAGAACAATGTAGGTGCCTTCAAACACCGCGCCCGGCGTTTTATCGCCAAACAGTTCGACCTGCATTTGTACGCGCGCCTTGCGGCCGCGTGCCAGACGGTCAAGATCGCCACCCAGTGATCCCAGATCGGCCACGGCGGTCGGCTTGCCGCTTATCGGCGCGCTATAGCGAATGTGGGCATCGGCCAGAATGATGGTCCCGCCCAGATGGCGCTCGCGCAGCATCAGCCAGATAAGCCCCCAGCCGGTGAGCGTGGCCAGTGAGAAAAGACTTCCGGCAAACAGGGTGTGGTGCGGATTCTGGTTGCCGGTTTCCGGCATGGTGGTAATAAATTTTTGTCCGGTGTACTGCTGAATGCGTACGCCCATTTTTTCGCTGAGCGGAATGTGCTGATACCAGGCCTGCTGCAGCTGTCCGCACCAGTCGGCGCGATGCAGAATATCGTCCAGCGTGGCGATGGGTTTGATCATCAAAAAATGACGAATCGGGGTGGTTTGCGGGGTTGTGATTTCACCCTGATTCACAAAACCGAGTTTAGCGAAGAACTCCACGGCATCTTCGCGGGCGCTACAGGTGACGCGCTTAACGCCTTCCTGGCGAGCGACGGATTCCAGGGTCATCGCCATTAGCGTCCCCAGACCTTTGTCCTGCACGGAGGGATGAACCGCCATAAAGCGAATAGACGCTTCGTTATCGGCGTTGATATACAAACGCCCGACGGCCACAAGGTTGCCCTCTTCGTCCATCACCATCTGATGGTGGGCCATCGCGTCCCAGGCGTCGCGCTCAGAGCCTTTTGGCTGATGTAATGGCTTGCGTAGCATTTCCCAGCGGAACTGGTAATAGGCTTCTAACTCTTCTTCCGTTTGCGGTACTCGAAGGTGATACATAGCTGTACTCTCTCTTGTTACCCGCGGCCACGCCGTAAGTATGCTCATACCTGGAGCCAGAATGTGACGGGGCCATCGTTCACCAGCGATACCTGCATATCTGCAGCGAATCGTCCGGTTTGCGTATTCATTTCCTGCTGGCGACAACGCTCAACAAAGTACTCGTAAAGCGCTTCTGCACGATCCGGCGCGGCGCCTTTCGAGAAACTCGGGCGCATGCCGCGCTCGGTATCCGCTGCCAGCGTAAACTGGGAAACCACCAGCACGCTGCCGCCCGCCTGCTGGACGTTCAGGTTCATCTTGCCTTCCGCATCGCTGAAAATACGGTAGCCCAGCACGCGCTCACACAAGCGGTTGGCTTTTTGTTCGTCATCATCCTTTTCGACACCTAACAACACCAAAAGTCCTGGGCCAATTTCACCCGTCACCTCTCCCTCCACGGTGACGCTGGCACGGGTTACGCGCTGTATCAATGCAATCATGGTTGGTCTGCTTCTTGTTGTTTTTCAGCTTCTGCTGCTTTTTTAAGTTCGCGGTATACACCGAGAGTGACAGTTATTTCAGCACCAAGCAAGACGATACACCAGGTCCAGTAGACCCAGACAAACAAAATGGGGATCACCGCCAGCACGCCGTAAATCAGCTGATAGGACGGAAACATGGTGATGTAAAGGGCAAACCCTTTCTTACCGAGCTCAAAGAGCAACGCCGCCACCAGCGCCCCCACGACCGCATCGCGGTTAGGCACGCGCGTGGTCGGCACCACGCTATAGAGCAGCCAGAACGAGAGCCACGACAGGATCAACGGAAAGATGCGAAGCACATTATCAATCACGCCGTTTAAATCGCTCGCCCAGCGCAGGGAGAGCAGATACGAACTGATCGCGAGGCTCGCCCCGGCCAGCAGCGGCCCCAGCGTGAGGATCATCCAGTACACGGCAAAGGAATAGACCTTTGGCCGCGCTTTTTTACTCCGCCAGATCGTGTTCAGCGCGTTATCGATGGCGTACATCAACAGCAGCGCGGTGACAATAAGACCGCATGCCCCCACTGCCGTCATCTTGCTGGAGTTAGCAACAAACTGCTCAATGTAGTTCTGGATGACATCCCCGGTTGCCGGAATGAAATTCGCGAAGACAAAATGACGAAGCTGCAGGCTGACATCCGCAAACATCGGAAAGGCGGAAAACAGGGCAAAGATGACTGCCACCAGAGGCACTAATGAGAGCAACGACACGTAGGCGAGGTTACCCGCCAGCGTGGTCATATTGTCCTCATCAATCCGGTGCCAGAGCAGTTTCAGCCAGGCCCGCAGCGGGCGAGTATGGTGCGTGGCTTTTTGATGAACGGTTTTTAGCATAGCTGCTTCGCAAAGTAGTCTGGTATCGTCTCTTTTCCGGTCACCAGAATTGACGTAATACCCAACTGGTTAGCTCCCTCTATATTATCGGCGTTGTCGTCGAAAAAGACCGCATCGGCCGCGGTGAATCCCTCTGCCTGCAGAACAGCCTGATAGATTCGCGCTTCAGGCTTACGCATCCCCATCTCCTGCGAGAGGTAGATCTTATCCGCCGCCGCCTTAACTTCAGGGTATTCTTCAGGCCAGAACGTGGTGTGCAGACGGTTGGTATTTGACAGCACAACGACCCGATGCCCCTGCTCGCGCAGTTTATGCATGATGTCGATCACCTCAGGGCGAACCGCCACAAATACCGCCTGCCAGCCGTGGGAAAACTGTTCATAGCTTAACGAAAGCCCCATCTCCTGGCAGAAACGTTCAGCGAATGCTTCATCGCTGATTTCACCGCGCTCATGCTGGTGGAAGGTCTCGCCCATCGCGAAATTCTGCTTTAAGGTCGCCAGCGGCACGCGGCTAAAATCGCTCCATGCACCCAACACGCGATTAAAATCGATATCGACGATGACGTTTCCTAAATCAAAGATATAAAGCATGTTTATCTCCTGCTCGCCGTGGAGAGGTAACTGTAGCGGGAATAAAGAGATTTGACTATGGATGCGGTCTAAGGTGTGCGATCGATTTTTACGGCGCGTTTTTACGACAGTATAGCGAAGGGACGTTTGACGCGGCAAAAATCCAGGCCCCCCGATACTCATCGATCATCAGGCTCAGCTCTCTACCCGGCGTGCGGTAAAAACCCGGTAGCGTTGCGTTGATATCAGCCTCATCCGCATTATCGGCAAACGTTTTAACAATACGATTGTTATTTAACACGCGCGCGTTCTCATGGTCACTGTAGTGAAAATAGATGGTACGATTAACTTCAGTAACCGTCTGACCAAATAATTTACCGTTAATAACCGTAGACCCCTCCCGATGCTGCATCCGCCAGGAAACCGTACCCACAAATCGGTTTTTACCAATCGTCCATTCCACATCTCCCGTACAGCGTATCGGCGTACTCGATAAATGCGAATAAGCTAACCAGCCACTGGTGATAGCGGCCGCCAGAAATGCCGCCAGCAAAATGATACGGTTCCGGAGAGTCATCATTTTTCGTGCGCCCAAAAATAATGGGTAGTACATAACGCCGTCGCGTCCCTTCGCGCATCGTTATTACAGACAAACGCCGCGATTCGCTCCGTTTTACTATAGCCGACGAGAAAAACGTATCGTTTTTCGGCACACAGACCGGGATTATTGTTTAGCAGGCGCACGTAATGATCCTGAATATGTTCGTTAGGTGCATAAAAAAGTTGGCAGGCCTGGGTCGTGCTGCCCGTTGAAAGGGGAATGTAGTGACTAAACGGCATGTTCTGGTGCTTTTTATATAATATTCCCCCGTTGATAAGCGCGATCAACAAAAGCGTTGCGGTCGTTATTATCAGCCAGGCTGGCCTCTGCCTCGCGGCGCCCTTGGCAACGAGCACGTCTTTATTGGCTATGACTGGCTCAGCGGTTGGGACAAATAATTCAACCTCGGTAGCCTCGGAAAGCATAAGCCCGCGACGCGAAATCGTTTTTACCGTATCGCGCGGTAAGCCCACCTCAGCGAGGGCATTGCGTAATGTCAAAATAGCCTGGTAAAAGGTATTCGGCGTAGTGACGTCATTGCGCTCCCCCCATCCCACCACCATTAACTGGTTTTGCGAAATTATTTCTCCGGGATGGGTGATGAGATAAAGAAAACAGAGGTTGGCAGGAAGCTGCAATTGTATCGAGCGCCCGGTAATATGATTTGCCAGGTTTTTGTTTTCTGGATCATACTCGACCAATTTGTTAATAAGATACAATTTTCCTTTCCTCAGCAATAACAACCCTTAACTATATACACCAGAAAGATATACGTATATTTAACAACAGTATAGGTCAGAAGGATCAGGACGCGATACCACCCCAACTAAGATTAAGAATAACACATTATTTTTCAATCGGTTAAAAGACAGTTTTCTTAGGTTTCTCTCATCTAAAACGACATAATGAGATTTCATTACACTTCGCCCGGCCCACTCATTATATTGAGCCCCAAGTCGCGAAAAGACTGTCGTTACGGCCGATTTAAGAAACGAATCTTTAGCTATTAGTGCTATTTCGTAAATCGTCCTCCGGGATTTTTTTTGTCGAATAATCTTAAGGGGCTGAAGAATAGTCCTGGAATACGATGGCCAAAGTATGTCCTTTCGCTATGGCTACGGCCTGACAAAATAGACATCACCAGGAATTTATATTCTTCACCACTATTTATCATAAACAAGAGAGGGGCACGGGATATGTTTCAAGATTGACACATTTGGATGGCAGTGAAATATTGACAGTGAAAATAAGACAGGAGTGGACTGGATGATGACATCGTCGCATAAGGTTGTCCGCTGTATGAGCTGTGAATTGTCCTGTCAGTTATTTCCAGATAACGCAGTACGTTCACAATATTGTGGAAATGCCTCATTCGCAGTTTGGCCAGGTGGTAACCATTTCCTGCAGATTGCAGTAGAAAATAAAATATTGCAAGGAAACAAGAATCACTTATTACGCGGCTTTATATTTGTAGACTTTTCGTTTTGCAACCTGCGCGTACTTGCCGATCCGCAATGGATTGAACGTCTGGTGAGAACTAACATGAACATCGTAATTATCACAGACCGCAAGCTGGAAGCATTGGCCAATTATTTTTTCATGCAGCGCAGTGAAATAAAGGGAATTATTTATTCGAATGATAACGACATTATATTAAAGGAAAAAATCAGCCATCTTTTCTCCGGGAGACGGGTAAATAGCAGACGCGGCAGTATGTTGAACGCTGTTGAATTTACGTTACTGAACAGATTTTTGTCAGGTGCGTGCCTCCAGGAGATTATAAAATCAGACGGCATTGATGTTAAAAAAATTTATGTTCATAAAATACGACTTGAGAGGAAGTTAGGCACCAGTATTCATAAAATTCTCGTTTCTATTTTGTAATTTCAACCTGTTTACCTACCCACATCTAATGGTGTGGAGGATGTTCTACGCCTGAAAGAAAGGGGGCAGTCATGCCATATTTAATGAAACACTCACCAGTCGCCGCTGCGATTTCGCTGGCGTTAACGTCAGCACTATTTACCGCACATGCAGCGGTAATAGATTTTGCTAATTTACCTGCCTCCGGAGCGGTAACGGATTTACCTGCAGAAATACAGGCACTGATACCTGCAACGGCAAACGCGAACTTTAGCAAAAATACCGGCGATCCTAACTATGTCTACCAGTACAGCCCGGGGAATATCCCGATTTACGGAGATGGGATCACCCTCGAAGGGCCTGGGGCGGAAGCCTTTGAGCATTCCGTTACCGTTATTCAGAACTCCACGTCCGGCAGCCCGGGCGTGATATTTGGTGACGATCTGACTATTCGCACCCAGTCAAAAGTGGCTGCCAATAATGGTAAAGACGTCGACGGTATTCGTACCCACGGGATGAACACGCCGGCCAACCCGGTATTTATCATTACCGGCGACCGCACCCACATCTACGTTAATGGCCAAAGCGGTGACGGCATCAATGCCGGGTACAGCTCCTTCAGTCAGGGTTCTCTCGGCTCCGCCAATATTTATGTGGGTGACGATCTCTATATCGAAACCACGGGCAGCACCGGGCGCGGGATTAGCGCTTATGCACTGAATGATGCCTCAAAGGCAAAAAATAACGTTATCGTCGGCGATCGTGCGCATATTGTGACGCGCGGGACTTACGCTGAGGGCATTCGTACCAACCAGAGCGGCTCTTACGTCCGGCTGGGCGATGAGGCGACCATCGAAACGTACGGCACATCGGCCTATGGCCTGTACGCGGGTTCTGCGTCAAAAATTGAGCTAGGCAAAAGCGCGACGATTACCACCGACGCGGCCAGTGCCTCCGGGGTTTATTCTACCGGCTCGTCAACCATCACCCTTGATGAAGGCGCCACCATTACGACCAACGGTGCCAGTGCGCACGGCGTCTACGCGTACACCGGTGCGGTGAATCTGGGAGATAACGTCACCATTGCGGTAAACAGCAGCGAGAAAACCAGCAGCTCCGCGCAGGCGCCGCACGGGATGTATGCCTGGTCGCGCGGCGTGATAGCGCTCGCGGGTGGTGCAACCATTACCACCGCAGGCCAGCGCGACAGCGGTAGCTATGCCCTGAACGCCAGTAACGGCGGGGTGATTGATGCGTCCGCAGGAGGCAAGTTCATCCTCAACGGCGATATCCTTTCCGCAGGCGGCGTCGCGGCCACCAGCTCGCTTCCGGCACAAAACAGTACCATTACGCTGACTATGGATGACAACTCCCTGTGGAACGGGGCGTCCTTCATTGAGAGCAACGCCGCGGGTACCGGTACTATCGCACTGACGATGAATGATGCCGTCTGGAATCTGCGCGACAGCTCCACGCTGACCAGCCTAACGCTGAATGCGGGCGGCACGATTAATTTCCAGCATGCAGAGGACGCGGCGTGGCAAACGCTGACCATCAAGGATGATTTTATCGGCAACGGCGGCAAACTGGTCTTCAATACCGTGCTGTTTGACGACACTTCGGAAACGGACAAACTGATCGTTGAAGGCAACACCTCCGGTCATACCGGGGTGGAAGTGAACAACATTGGCGGTACTGGCGCGCAAACCGTAGAAGGGATTGAAATTGTCAGCGTTGGTGGCAACTCTGACGGGACGTTTGAGAAGGCCAGCCGTATCGTGGCGGGCGGTTATGACTATAACGTTGTGCAAAAAGGTAAAAACTGGTTTCTGACCAGCCTGGCGGAGCCCGTTGATCCAGTTGACCCACCGGTCGACCCCGTAGACCCGCCTGTTGACCCCGTGGACCCACCAGTCGACCCGGTAGATCCGCCCGTTGACCCGGTGATTCCGCCGCAAGAGCCGGTCCCACCGCCTGCACCACCGAAAAGCGAGCATCAGTATCGCCCGGAATTTGGTAGCTATCTGGCAAACAGCTATGCGGCCAATACGCTGTTTATGACCCGTCTGCACGATCGCCTGGGTGAAACGCAGTACACCGACATGCTTACGGGCGAGCAGAAAGTGACGAGCCTGTGGATGCGTAACGTCGGCGGTCATACGCGTTTTAACGACGGCAGCGGCCAGCTAAAAACCACCGCCAATCGCTACGTGCTGCAGCTGGGTGGCGATGTCGCCCAGTGGAGCACCGATGGCCTGGACCGTTGGCATCTTGGCCTGATGGCAGGCTACGGCAACAGCCACAGCCGGAGCGCTTCCAGCCTGACCGGCTACCGCTCACGCGGTGAAGTGAATGGCTATAGCGTCGGTCTGTATGGTACCTGGTACGCAAACGAGGCGGATAAAAGTGGCACCTACGTTGATAGCTGGGTGCTGTATAACTGGTTCGACAATAAGGTAATGGGGCAGGATCAGGCCACTGAGAGTTATCGTTCCAGCGGCGTGACCGCCTCTGTTGAAGCGGGCTATAGCGTTAAGGTGGGCGAAAGCGACCGTAACAGCTACTGGATCCAGCCGAAAGCGCAGGCCGTTTGGATGGACGTGCAGGCTGACGATCATCGCGAGCGCAACGGCACGCGGGTGAAAGACGAGACTCAGGGCAACCTGATGACACGTCTCGGCGTGAAGGCCTACATCAGCGGACATAACGCAATTGACGACGGTAAATCACGGACCTTCCAGCCGTTTATCGAAGCGAACTGGATCCACAACACCCAGACCACGCGTATCCGCATGGATGACATCAGCAATGACATGCGTGGTACGCGCAATATCGGTGAACTCAAGACCGGCGTAGAGGGGCAGATTACGCCGCAGCTTAGCGTATGGGGCAACGTGGCTCAGCAGATAGGCGATAAAGGCTACAGCGATACGCAGGGGATGTTAGGGGTGAAATACAGCTTCAAATAAAAATATTTAAGCCGCTGTTTGCTCAGCGGCTTTTTTTGCTTCAGGCAATATCATCGTTGGTACTGGCCAGGATGATTTCAACCTTACTGGATTTCAGGTGAGTTTGCAGAGCCGAGCCAGGCATCTCATCGGTGAAGAGTGCCGTGGCCTGCGCCACGTTGCCAATCTCTACCGCAGCGGATGCGGTAAATTTCGTATGATCGGCTGCGAGCAGAATGTGGCGAGCGTGGGCGATCATGGTTTTCACCACGCTGGCTTCATTGACGTCAAACTCCATCATCGCGCCGTCGTGCTCAATTGACCCCACGCTGGTCACGAGATAATCCGCCCGAAAACCAGACACAAACGCCGTTGCCGCAGGCCCGATAATCCCGCCATTGTGCGGGCGCAGCGTGCCGCCGGGCACCATCACTTCAAAGCGCGGGTTTTTATACAGAATATGCGCCACCCGCAGGCTGTTGGTGATAATGCGCAGGTGGTTATGGTTGAGCAGCGCCCGGGCAACGTGCTCCACGGTCGTGCCGATGGTGATGAAAATAGTCGAGCCATCGGGAATATAGTCCGCAATGGCTTCGGCAATCGCCCGCTTCTCTTCGGTAAGCGAGACTTCACGCTGCTCGAACGCCGTGTTCACCACGCTGGATGCCCTGCCCGCCCCGCCATGATGACGCGTGATCAGCCCCTGCTCGCTGAGCTTACGGATATCACGGCGCACGGTTTGCGTGGAGACATCCAGCAGCTGCGCCAGTTCATCAATGTTCATATAGCCGCGATCGGCAATCAGCGTCAGCAGCTGATCGTGACGCGGGTTGCCGGTCAGTTCGGTAAGGCTCATGGGCTGTCCTCTGAAAACCATCACGCCCCGCATTTTATACAAAAAGTGACAAAAAAGAGCGGGTTTGATCACAGTCGGGTATACCCGCGCGTCCACCGGGCTTTGTGCATTTCAGCGCTGCGACGGCGCTGGCAAAACGCACGGCGTCTGATGTGGACGATTGTTGCCCCAGACTGACCGCCAGCGCACCGTGGAAAACGTCGCCCGCCCCGGTGGTATCCACCACGTTCACCTCAAAGCCGGGCTGATGACACAGTGCGCCGTTTTCCAGCCAGAAGCAGCCGTCTCGCCCTTGCGTAACATACACATGTCCATTTGTGAGCGTTTGTGCTTTTTTCAGCGCGTCTTCGGTTTCATCCAACTGCGTTAAACGCCGCAATCCCGGCGCGGAGAAGGCCGCGTGGTCGCTTAGGGCGATCAGCTCCGCGATGTCCTGCGGGGTGACATCCGCATCCAGCAACGTCGGAACGCCCTGCTGACGGGCCAGGGTAAATGCCTGTTTTGCCCCGTCATGCCAGCGCACATCGGCTAAGACAATATCCCACTGCGAGAAGTCGATTTCATGCAGCCAGTCTGCCGCCGCAGGGAGATCGGGGCTGGGGTAGTTGGCAATCACTCTTTCCCCACCTGCGTCCACCAGCACCGCCGATTGCGACGATCGGGCTCCCTTAACTATGCGCGTATAGCGGGTGTTCACCCCCAGGGATTCCAGCTCCGCAAGCAGTCGTCTGCCGGTATCGTCGTCCCCCACCCGGCCAATAAAATCCACTTCCGCGCCCAGTTTCGCCGCCGCCACTGCCGCCACTGCCGCCGTTGCCGCCGGGCCGCCGCCCACCTCCGTATAGTCCTTTGCGACATATTTCCCACCTTCCTTTGGTAAATCATCGAGATACCAGATGCGATCCAGCACGGTAATGCCGACACAAACGATGCGAGTCATGGTGATTCCTTCTGCGATTTCTGATGCCTTCATTTTAATTTCACCAAATGTTTAAAAAGTGACCCGTGTCAATTTTTTGACTATAAATTACAAATACGATCAAAAACAGACAACATAAACGCGCAAAAATTGACACGATGTGACAGGAGAAAGGCATGTCAGCAATCGCATTTATCGGCTTAGGACAGATGGGCGCGCCAATGGCGAAGAATCTTTTGAAACAAGGTCACCAGCTTAACGTCTTTGACGTGAACCCGCAGGCGGTTCAGGCGCTGGTTGAAAGCGGCGCTCGGGCGGCGGCAACGCCCGCACAGGCAGCCACGGACGCCGAATTCGTCATCACCATGCTGCCAAACGGCGACCTGGTACGCAGCGTCCTGTTCGGCGAGCACGGCGTGTGCGAAGGGTTATCCCGCGACGCGCTGGTGATTGATATGTCCACCATTCACCCGCTGCAAACCGACGCGCTGATCCGCGACATGGCTGAACGCGGCTTCAGCCTGATGGACGTGCCCGTGGGACGCACGTCCGACCATGCCATCGCCGGCACGCTGCTCCTGCTGGCAGGCGGCACCGCGCAGCAAATTGAGCGCGCCACCCCGGTATTAATGGCGATGGGCAGTGAGCTGATTAACGCCGGCGGGCCGGGCATGGGTATCCGCGTGAAGCTTATCAATAACTACATGAGCATCGCCCTGAACGCCCTCTCGGCGGAGGCGGCCGTGCTGTGTGAAGCACTGGGGCTCTCCTTTGACGTGGCGCTGAAGGTCATGAGCGGTACGCCTGCGGGTAAAGGCCACTTCACCACCTCATGGCCGAACAAGGTGCTGAAAGGGGATCTTTCCCCCGCCTTCATGATCGACCTTGCGCATAAAGATCTGGGGATCGCCCTCGACGTGGCCAACCAGCTCCACGTTCCGATGCCGCTGGGCGCGGCCTCCCGCGAAGTTTACAACCAGGCACGCGCCGCCGGGCGCGGGCGCGAGGACTGGACGGCCATTCTTGAACAGGTTCGCGCATCTGCCGGGCTGAAAAAAACACACTGATACGAAAGGACTGAGGAATGAGGATGTACACCCTGAAAGATATCACCCGACCTTCCGGCGGTTTTGCGATGCTGGCCGTGGATCAGCGCGAAGCGATGCGCCTGATGTTTGCTGCTGCAGGCGCGCCGGTGCCGGTAACCGACCAGCACCTGACCGATTTTAAGGTCAACGCGGCAAAAATTCTGTCGCCGTACGCCTCTGCCATTCTCGTCGACCAGCAGTTCTGCTATCGCCAGATTGTCGAGCAGCAGGCCGTGGCCAACAGCTGCGCGATGATTGTGGCCGCCGACGAATTTATTCCGGGGAACGGTATTCCGGTCGACAGCGTGGCGATCGACAAGAACGTCGACGCGCAGGCGGTCAAACGCGATGGCGGCAAAGCACTGAAGCTGCTGGTGCTGTGGCGCAGCGATGAAGATCCGCAGCAGCGCCTGGAGATGGTGAAAGCGTTCAATACGCTGTGCCACGATAACGGTCTGCTGAGCATTATCGAGCCGGTGGTGCGTCCGCCACGTCGCGGTGCCGCGTTTAACCGCGAACAGGCGATTATCGACGCGGCCAAAGAGCTGGGCGACAGCGGTGCCGACCTCTACAAAGTGGAGATGCCGCTGTTTGGCAAGGGCACGCAGCAAGAGCTGCTGGCGGCCTCGCAAAAGCTTAACGAGAACATCGCCATGCCGTGGGTGATCCTCTCCTCCGGCGTGGACGATAAGCTCTTCCCGCGCGCCGTAAGCGTCGCCATGCAGGCGGGGGCATCGGGCTTTTTAGCCGGTCGCGCCGTCTGGTCCTCTGTGATTGGCCTGCCGGACACCGAGCTGATGCTGCGTGATATCTCCGTCCCCAAACTTCAGCGTCTGGGTGAGATCGTCGACGAAATGATGGCTCGCCGTTAAGAAAGGACCCGAACATGAAATGGTTTAACACCCTGAGCCATAACCGCTGGCTCGAACAAGAGACCGACCGCATTCTCGATTTCGGTAAAAACGCCGCCGTGCCGACCGGCTTTGGCTGGCTGGGCAATAACGGGCAGGTGCGCAGCGATATGGGCACGCATCTGTGGATCACCGCGCGTATGCTGCACGTTTACGCGGTGGCGGCGAACATGGGCCGTCCCGGCGCGTATGCCCTGGTTGAGCACGGCATTAATGCCCTCAACGGTCCGCTGCGCGACAAGCAGCACGGCGGCTGGTACGCCTGCGTAAACGATGAAGGCGTCATTGACGCCTCCAAGCAGGGCTATCAGCACTTCTTCGTCCTGCTGGGCGCGGCGAGCGCCGTGACCACGGGTCACCCGCAGGCACGTAAGCTGCTGGACGATGCCATCGAGGTGATTGAGCGCTACTTCTGGAGCGAACAGGAGCAGATGTGCCTGGAGTCCTGGGATGAAGCCTTCAGCAAAACGGAAGACTATCGCGGCGGTAACGCCAACATGCACGCCGTGGAAGCCTTCCTGATCGTTTATGACGTGACCCACGACCGTAAATGGCTCGACCGCGCCCTGCGCATCGCCTCGGTGATTATTCACGACGTGGCGCGCAAAGGGGAGTACCGCGTTAACGAGCATTTCGACACCGACTGGAACCCGATCCGCGATTACAACATTGATAACCCTGCTCACCGCTTCCGCGCCTACGGCGGCACGCCGGGACACTGGATTGAATGGGGCCGCCTGATGTTGCACCTGCGCGCCGCGCTGGAAGCGCGCTTTGAGACCCCGCCGGAATGGCTGCTGGAAGATGCGAAAGGCCTGTTCCACGCCACCATCCGCGACGCCTGGGCACCCGACGGGGCCGATGGATTTGTCTACTCCGTGGGCTGGGACGGCAAGCCTATTGTGCGTGAACGCGTGCGCTGGCCAATCGTCGAGGCGATGGGCACGGCCTATGCCCTCTATACCGTGACCGGCGAAGCGCAGTACGAAGCCTGGTATCAGAAGTGGTGGGATTACTGCATCAAGTACCTGATGGACTACGAAAACGGTTCGTGGTGGCAGGAGCTGGACACCAATAACGAAGTGACCACCAAAGTCTGGGACGGCAAGCAGGATATTTACCATCTGCTGCACTGCCTGGTGATCCCCCGCCTGCCGCTGGCCCCGGGCTTAGCGCCTGCCGTCGCCGCCGGATTACTGGATAGCCAGGCCAAATAATTAAGACGGAGTGTTTATGCGTACCCTACACAATATTGACCTGAAAAATAACGAAAGTGGCTTCACCCTGCGCTGGCAGGACCGTCTGATTTTATCCCACACCGCGGATGCCCCTTGCCTGTGGATTGGCGCAGGCGAGGCGGATATCGAGATGTTTCGCGGCAACTTCAGCATCAAAGACAAGCTCAACGAAAAGATTGCCCTGACGGACGCGACCGTCACGCAGCAAAGCGCGGGCTGGGCGATCCGCTTTACCCGCGGCGATGCGGTAAGCGCGACGCTGCTGGTGGGCGTGGATGCGGAAGGCCGTCTGGAGCTGAAGCTGAAAAATGACGCCGCCAGCCATAACCGCATCTGGCTGCGGCTGGCAGCTCAGCCGGAAGATCATATTTACGGCTGCGGCGAGCAGTTCTCGTATTTCGATTTGCGCGGCAAGCCGTTCCCGCTGTGGACCAGCGAGCAGGGCGTGGGCCGCAATAAGCAAACCTACGTCACCTGGCAGGCCGACTGCAAAGAGAACGCGGGCGGTGACTACTACTGGACCTTCTTCCCGCAGCCTACCTTCGTGAGCACCCAGAAGTACTACTGCCACGTGGATAACAGCTGTTATATGAACTTCGACTTCAGCGCGCCGGAGTTCCACGAGCTGGCGTTCTGGGAAGATAACGCCACGCTGCGCTTCGAATGTGCGCAAACGTACGTCGATCTGCTGGAAAAACTGACCGGCCTGCTGGGGCGTCAGCCGGAGCTGCCGGACTGGGTGTACGACGGCGTGACGCTGGGCATTCAGGGCGGCACCGAGGTGTGCCAGCAGAAGCTCGACGCCATGCGTAACGGCGGCGTAAAGGTCAACGGCATCTGGGCGCAGGACTGGTCCGGCATTCGCATGACCTCCTTCGGCAAGCGCGTGATGTGGAACTGGAAGTGGAACAGCGCGCTCTATCCGCAGCTTGATGCGCGGATTGCGAAGTGGAAAGAGGAAGGCGTGCAGTTCCTCTCCTATATCAACCCGTACGTCGCCAGCGATAAAGATCTCTGCGAAGAGGCGTCGAAGCGCGGCTATCTGACCAAAAACGCCAACGGCGAGGACTACCACGTCGAGTTCGGCGAGTTCTACGCGGGCGTTATCGACCTGACCAATCCGGCAGCCTACGACTGGTACAAAGAGGTCATTAAAAAGAACCTGATCGAACTGGGCTGCGGCGGCTGGATGGCCGATTTCGGGGAGTACCTGCCGACCGACACCTTCCTGCATAACGGCGTGAGCGCGGAGATCATGCATAACGCCTGGCCTGCCCTGTGGGCCAAATGTAACTACGAAGCGCTTCAGGAGACCGGCAAGCTCGGCGAGATCCTGTTCTTCATGCGCGCGGGCTATACCGGCAGCCAGAAGCACTCGGTGATGATGTGGGCGGGGGATCAGAACGTCGACTGGAGCCTGGACGACGGTCTGGCGTCCGTCATCCCTGCGGCGCTGTCGCTGGCGATGACCGGGCACGGCCTGCACCACAGCGACATCGGCGGCTATACGACCCTGTTCGAGATGAAGCGAAGCAAGGAGCTGCTGCTGCGCTGGTGCGACTTCAGCGCCTTTACGCCGATGATGCGTACCCATGAGGGCAACCGTCCAGGCGATAACTGGCAGTTCGACGGCGACGCGGAAACCATCGCGCACTTCGCGCGCATGACAACCGTCTTCACCACCCTGAAGCCGTACATCAAAGCCGCGGTCGCGCAGAACGCGAAAAGCGGCCTGCCGGTGATGCGCCCGCTGTTCCTGCACTATGAAGACGACGCGCGCGCCTACACGCTGAAATACCAGTACCTGTTTGGCCGCGATCTGCTGGTAGCGCCGGTTCATGAAGAGGGGCGCCGCGACTGGTCGCTCTATCTGCCGCAGGACAGCTGGGTGAATGCGTGGACCGGGGAAACCTGCCAGGGCGGTGACGTCACCGTTGATGCCCCGCTCGGCAAGCCGCCGGTCTTCTACCGCCAGCACAGCGAATGGGCCGATCTGTTTAGCACCTTACGTCATATCTGATAAGGCTCGCCCGCGGGGCAACCTGCGGGCAGACGGAGAACAATAATGAGTCAACATACTTCCGATCCGGCAACCCTGCGCCTGCCGTTTAAAGAAAAACTCGCCTACGGGATGGGCGATCTCGGCTCAAACATCCTGCTGGATATCGGCACGCTTTATCTGCTGAAGTTTTACACCGACGTGCTGGGGCTGCCGGGCACCTACGGCGGAATTATCTTCCTGATTGCGAAGTTCTTTACCGCCTTCACCGATATGGGCACCGGGATCATGCTCGACTCCCGGCGCAAGATCGGCCCGAAAGGGAAATTCCGCCCGTTCGTGCTATATGCGGCGTTCCCGGTGACCTTACTGGCGATTGCCAACTTCGTTGGCACGCCGTTTGAAATCACCGGTAAAACGGTGATGGCGACGGTGCTGTTCATGCTGTACGGCCTGTTCTTCAGCATGATGAACTGCTCCTACGGCGCGATGGTGCCCGCCATTACCAAAAACCCGGACGAACGCGCCTCGCTGGCCGCCTGGCGTCAGGGCGGCGCTACGCTGGGCCTGCTGCTCTGTACCGTGGGTTTTGTTCCGGTGATGAACCTGATTGAAGGCAATGACCAGCTTGGCTATATCTTTGCCGCCACCCTCTTCTCGCTGTTCGGCCTGTTCTTTATGTGGTGGTGCTATAAGGGCGTGACCGAGCGTTACGTCGAGACGCAGCCTGCAAATCCGACGCAAAAGCCGGGGCTGCTGCAGTCGTTTCGCGCCATCGCCGGGAACCGTCCGCTGTTTATCCTGTGCATCGCCAACCTGTGCACGCTGGGCGCCTTTAACGTCAAACTCGCCATTCAGGTCTACTACACGCAGTACGTGCTGAACGACCCGATCCTGCTGTCGTACATGGGCTTCTTCAGCATGGGCTGCATTTTTATCGGCGTCTTTATGATGCCCGGCGCGGTGCGACGCTTCGGCAAGAAAAAGGTCTACATCAGCGGGCTGATGATTTGGGTGGCGGGCGATCTGCTCAACTACTTCTTCGGCGGCGGCTCGGTGAGCTTTGTGGCGTTCTCCTGCCTGGCCTTTTTCGGCTCCGCGTTCGTGAACAGCCTGAACTGGGCGCTGGTGTCCGATACCGTGGAGTACGGTGAGTGGCGCACCGGCGTGCGCTCCGAAGGAACGGTGTATACCGGTTTTACCTTCTTCAGGAAGGTCTCCCAGGCGCTGGCGGGCTTCTTCCCGGGGATCATGCTCACGCAGATCGGCTATGTGCCCAACGTGGTGCAATCCAGTGGCACGGTTGAAGGGCTGCGGCAGCTGATATTTATCTACCCGAGCCTGCTGGCGGTTATCACCATCGTGGCGATGGGCTGCTTCTACAACCTCAACGAGAAGATGTATGTGCGCATCGTCGAAGAGATCGAACTGCGCAAACGTACGGCATAATGACGTGATAGAGCGCCCTGCGGGGCGCTTTGAGGATCGACCATGACACATAATACTGATCCGTTAACCCTGAAATTGAGCCTGCGAGAGAAGTGCGCCTACGGGATGGGCGATTTTGGCTCGAACCTGATGCTGTGTATTGGCACGCTGTATCTGCTGAAGTTTTACACCGATGAACTGGGCATGCCGGCGTTCTACGGCGGCATTATTTTCCTCGTCGCGAAGTTTTTCACCGCCTTTACCGACATGCTGACCGGGGTGCTGCTGGACTCCCGACGTAACATCGGCGCGCGGGGAAAATTCAGGCCGTTCATTCTTTACGCCTCCGTTCCGGTGGCGCTGGTGGCGACGGCGCAGTTTATGGCCAACGACTTTAGCCTGACGGTGAAAACGGCCCTCGCCACCGTGCTCTTCATGATGTTTGGCCTCTGCTATAGCCTGATGAACTGCGCCTACGGTGCGATGGTCCCGGCCATCACCAAAAACCCGAACGAGCGCGCGCAGCTTGCGGCGTGGCGTCAGGGCGGCGCAACGGTAGGACTGTTGCTCTGCACCGTCGGCTTTATGCCGATTCAGGCGCTATTCGTCCACCAGCCCTCACTCGGCTATCTGGTGGCCGCGCTGGTGTTCGTTACCGGCGGCCTGTTCTGCATGTGGTGGTGCTACAGCGGGGTGAAAGAACGCTACGTCGAGCTTACGCCCGATCACCATAAGCCCGGCATTCTGAAATCATTCTGCGCGATTTCCCGCAATCCACCGCTGCTGGTGCTGTGCATCGCCAACCTGTGTACCCTCGCCGCCTTCAACATCAAGCTGGCGATTCAGGTCTATTACACCCAGTACGTGCTGAACGATCTGCATCTGCTGTCGTGGATGGGCTTTTTCAGCATGGGCTGCATTCTGATTGGCGTGTTTCTGGTGCCCGGCGCGGTAAAGCGCTTTGGCAAGAAACCGGTCTATCTGGGCGGGCTGGCGCTGTGGGCGGTGGGCGACGTGCTGAATTTCTTCTGGGGGACCAGCTCCCTGCTGTTCGTGCTGTTTTCCTGCATGGCCTTCTTCGGCACGGCGTTTGTGAACAGCCTGAACTGGGCGCTGGTGCCGGATACCGTCGATTACGGCGAGTGGAAAACCGGCATTCGCGCCGAAGGGTCGGTGTATACCGGCTATACCTTCTCGCGCAAAATCTCCGCTGCGCTCGCCGGTTTCCTGCCCGGCATTATGCTGACCCAGATTGGCTACGTTCCCCATGCCGTGCAGAGCGCGGGCACGCTGCTTGGGTTGCGTCAGCTGATTTTCCTCTGGCCGTGCGGCCTGGCGATTGTTGCTGCCGTGACCATGGGGCTGTTTTATAAACTCAACGAAGCGCGCTTCGCCTTTATTATCGAGGAGATTGGAAAACGGAAGAAACAAACCGCGAATACCCCTGAGATAACCGCCAACAATAAAGCGTCAGCAGTCACTTTATAACAATAAATCCGGCCACTATGTCCTTCCTGTTTATCAGGAGGGAGGCCTTTCTGTACCTGATACATGGACAAATTATGAAAAGAATCATCACTGTACTGATCGTGTCGTCTGTGTCCTGCCCGGTATTTGCCGGGGCCTATGTCGAAACGCGTGAAGCCTACAATACGGCCTCAGAGATGCACGAGGTGATCCTGCGTGCGGGCTATAACTTCGATATGGGCGCGGGACTGATGTTCACCAACGCCTATAACGTGGGTAAATGGGATGAACTTAAGCACAGCTATAACGAAATCGAGGGGTGGTATCCGCTCTTTAAGCCGACCGATAAACTCACCTTCCAGCCCGGCGGGTTGATTAACGACAGCAGCGCAGGTTCGGGTGGCGCGGTTTATTTAGATACCAACTACAAATTTACAGACTGGTTTAATCTGACGTTCCGCTATCGCTATAACCATAACAACTACGATACGCCGGACTATAACGGGCAGATGGATAAGAACGACACGCACGAATTTGCCAACTACTGGAATTTCAAAGTAACGGATGCGTTTTTCTACACCTTTGAACCGCACTTTTTCCAGCGGGTGAATGATTATCACAGCAAAAATGGCAAAGACCATCACTGGGAAATTACCAATAAGTTTAGCTATAAGATCGACAGAAACTGGCTGCCGTACCTCGAACTGCAGTGGCTGGACAGATGGAATGATTACAACCGGGAGCAGTACCGGATCCGTTTAGGGCTACGATATTCGTTCTAATAAAAAAAGCCGCTGAGCGATCAGCGGCTTTTTCGTTGCCGGGTGGCGCATGCGCATACCCGGCCTACAGCATAACCGAATTACTCTTCTTTCGCACCGCGCATAGCACGTTTACGATCGTTCTCGGTCAGGTGACGTTTACGGATACGGATAGACAGCGGAGTCACTTCTACCAGTTCGTCGTCATCGATGAATTCCAGAGCCTGCTCCAGAGTCATCTTGATCGGTGGAACCAGAACCGTTGCTTCGTCAGTACCGGACGCACGCATGTTGGTCAGTTTCTTACCGGTCAGGCAGTTTACGGTCAGGTCGTTAGAACGGCTGTGAATCCCGATGATCTGGCCTTCGTAAACTTCAGCGCCGTGACCCAGGAACAGCTTACCGCGATCCTGCAGACCGAACAGCGCAAACGCAACCGCTTTACCCTGACCGTTGGAGATCAGTACGCCGTTGTTACGCTGGCCCACTTCGCCCGGACGCACGTCGTCGTAGTGGCTGAAGGTGGAGTACAGCAGACCGGTACCAGAGGTCATGGTCATGAACTCAGAACGGAAGCCGATCAGGCCACGGCTTGGGATCACGTAGTCGAGACGTACGCGGCCTTTGCCATCTGGATTCATGTTTTTCAGGTCGCCTTTACGCTCGCCCAGCGCCTGCATCACAGAACCCTGGTGCTGCTCTTCAACGTCCAGCGTCACGTTTTCGAACGGCTCTTGTTTACGGCCGTCGATTTCGCGGAAGATAACTTTCGGACGGGAAACCGCCATCTCGAAACCTTCACGACGCATGTTTTCGATCAGAACAGACAGGTGCAGCTCACCACGACCGGATACGCGGAAGGCATCAGCGTCTTCGGTTTCTTCAACGCGCAGCGCAACGTTGTGCACCAGCTCTTTGTTCAGGCGGTCAAGGATCTGACGAGAGGTAACGAACTTACCTTCTTTACCACAGAACGGAGAGGTGTTGACGTTGAAGAACATGGTAACGGTTGGTTCATCAACAGACAGGGCTGGCAGCGCTTCCACGTTCTGCGGGTCGCAGATGGTGTCAGAGATGTTCAGCTCGCCCAGACCGGTGATCGCGATGATGTCGCCCGCTTCAGCCAGATCGCTGTCGATACGCTCCAGACCCAGGTGAGTCAGCACTTTGCCAACTTTACCGTTGCGGGTTTTGCCTTCGCTATCGATGATAGTAACCTGCTGGTTTGGCTTCACTTTACCGCGTTTGATACGACCGATACCGATGACGCCAACGTAGTTGTTGTAGTCCAGCTGGGAGATCTGCATCTGCAGTGGACCATCCAGATCAACATCCGGTGCCGGTACGTGATCGACAATCGCCTGATACAGCGGGGTCATGTCTTCCGCCATATCTTCGTGGTCCAGACCCGCGATACCATTCAGCGCCGAAGCGTAAATGATAGGGAAGTCCAGCTGTTCGTCGGTCGCGTCGAGGTTAACGAACAGGTCGAATACCTGATCAACAACCCAGTCAGGACGTGCGCCAGGACGGTCAACCTTGTTGATAACAACAATTGGTTTCAGGCCATGGGCAAATGCTTTTTTGGTCACGAAGCGCGTTTGCGGCATTGGGCCGTCAAATGCGTCAACCACCAGCAGCACGGAATCCACCATGGACATCACGCGCTCAACTTCACCACCGAAGTCGGCGTGCCCTGGGGTATCAACGATGTTGATACGGTAGTCATTCCATTTAATAGCGGTGTTTTTCGCGAGGATAGTAATCCCACGCTCTTTCTCCAAATCGTTGGAGTCCATCACACGCTCTTGAGTTTCGGCACGTGCATCAAACGTACCGGATTGCTGCAGCAGCTTATCAACCAGGGTAGTTTTACCATGGTCAACGTGCGCGATGATGGCGATGTTACGCAAATTTTCGATCACAACTTTGCCTCAGGCATTAGAAATAGCGCGTTATTGTACACGGATTAATCGCACTACAAAACAGGATCACAAACATCCTCCGCAAACAAGTATCGCAGAGATGCTTTGTGATCGCTTTCACGGAGCGAAAAAGGGCACTTTAACGAAAATTGCACCAATATGGTGCTCGGTGTTCACACTGAAGCACTATACTGGTGCAACATTACCATTGTGGTGCAGCCCTTTTGCACTATGGTGCGCATGATAACGCCTTTTTGGGGTGTTTTAAAAGTTGGCACAGATTTCGCTTTATAAAAATTACATGGCAACAGCCAGTACAAACAGAAACTGAAGACCTCGTTACCACGACGACAATGACCAATCTGGAGAGTTAAGTATGTCCGCTGAACACGTTTTGACGATGCTGAACGAACATGAAGTGAAGTTTGTTGATCTCCGCTTCACCGACACCAAAGGTAAAGAACAGCACGTCACAATCCCTGCTCATCAGGTGAACGCCGAATTCTTTGAAGAAGGCAAAATGTTTGACGGCTCCTCCATTGGTGGCTGGAAAGGCATTAACGAATCCGACATGGTTCTGATGCCAGATGCAACCACTGCGGTCATTGATCCGTTCTTCGAAGAACCTACCCTGATCATCCGTTGCGACATCCTCGAGCCAGGCACGCTGCAGGGCTACGACCGCGACCCACGTTCTATCGCGAAACGCGCTGAAGAGTACCTGCGTTCTACCGGCATCGCGGACACCGTTCTGTTCGGGCCAGAGCCAGAGTTCTTCCTGTTCGATGACATCCGTTTTGGTGCCTCTATCTCTGGCTCCCACGTGGCTATCGACGACATCGAAGGCGCATGGAACTCCTCCACCAAATACGAAGGCGGTAACAAAGGTCACCGTCCAGGCGTGAAAGGCGGTTACTTCCCGGTTCCTCCGGTCGACTCTGCACAGGACATTCGTTCCACCATGTGTCTGGTGATGGAAGAGATGGGCCTGGTTGTTGAAGCTCACCACCACGAAGTGGCGACTGCGGGTCAGAACGAAGTGGCTACCCGCTTCAACACCATGACCAAAAAAGCGGACGAAATTCAGATCTACAAATACGTTGTGCACAACGTTGCGCACCGTTTCGGTAAAACTGCGACCTTCATGCCAAAACCAATGTTTGGCGACAACGGTTCCGGTATGCACTGCCACATGTCTCTGTCCAAGAACGGTACCAACCTGTTCTCTGGTGACAAATATGCCGGTCTGTCCGAGCAGGCGCTGTATTACATTGGCGGCGTAATCAAACACGCTAAAGCGATCAACGCCCTGGCGAACCCAACCACCAACTCCTATAAGCGTCTGGTCCCGGGCTACGAAGCGCCAGTGATGCTGGCCTACTCTGCGCGTAACCGTTCTGCTTCTATCCGTATCCCGGTGGTGGCGTCTCCTAAAGCGCGTCGTATCGAAGTTCGCTTCCCGGATCCAGCGGCTAACCCATACCTGTGCTTCGCAGCACTGCTGATGGCCGGTCTGGACGGTATCAAGAACAAGATCCACCCAGGCGAAGCGATGGACAAAAACCTGTACGACCTGCCGCCAGAAGAAGCGAAAGAGATCCCACAGGTTGCTGGCTCTCTGGAAGAAGCCCTGCAGGCGCTGGACGCAGACCGCGAGTTCCTGACCGCAGGTGGCGTATTCACTGACGACGCTATCGATGCTTACATCGCCCTGCGTACTGAAGAGAACGACCGCGTGCGTATGACGCCGCATCCGGTTGAGTTCGAACTGTACTACAGCGTTTAATTAAGTTGTTTTACCCGGCGTGACAAGCGCCGGGAGTAGTTGCCGTGGAAACTTTTAGCCCATCTCCGGATGGGCTTTTTTCTCCACCAACAACCTGATCTCACGCGCTTTTGACGCCGAAAACGCTATACTGCACTAAATTAGTGCAAACGACTCCAGGAGACTGCTGAATGGCAACTGGCACGCTGCCCGATGCTGGGCAGATCCTCAATTCTTTGATTAACAGCATCTTGCTGGTGGATGACGAGCTGGCCGTTCATTACGCCAACCCGGCGGCACAGCAGCTGCTCGCCCAAAGCGCACGCAAACTGTTCGGCACCCCGCTTCCGGAACTTCTGAGCTATTTTTCGCTGAATATTGGCCTGATGCAGGAAAGTTTACAGGCGGGCCAGGGTTTCACCGATAACGAAGTGACGCTGGTGATCGACGGGCGCTCGCACATTCTGTCGCTGACCGCGCAACGTCTTCCCGAAGGCTTGATCCTGCTGGAAATGGCGCCGATGGATAATCAGCGTCGCCTGAGCCAGGAGCAGCTTCAGCATGCGCAGCAAATTGCCGCCCGAGACCTGGTGCGCGGCCTGGCGCATGAAATCAAAAACCCGTTGGGTGGGTTACGCGGCGCGGCGCAGCTTCTGACCAAGGCGCTGCCCGACCCTGCGCTGGCGGAGTATACCAACGTGATCATCGAGCAGGCGGACCGCCTGCGGAATCTGGTTGACCGTCTTCTCGGGCCACAGCAGCCGGGAATGCACGTCACAGAAAGCATCCATAAAGTGGCCGAGCGGGTGGTGAAGCTCGTCTCGATGGAGCTGCCAGAGAACGTCACGCTGGTGCGTGATTACGACCCAAGCCTGCCGGAACTGGCCCATGACCCGGATCAGATTGAGCAGGTCCTGTTGAACATTGTGCGCAATGCCCTGCAGGCGCTGGGACCGGAAGGGGGCGAGATTATTTTACGCACCCGTACCGCCTTCCAGCTCACGTTACACGGCGTGCGCTATCGCCTTGCGGCCCGTATCGACGTCGAGGATAACGGCCCCGGTATTCCATCGCATCTTCAGGACACTCTGTTCTACCCGATGGTCAGCGGCCGCGAAGGCGGTACCGGCCTGGGCTTATCCATTGCCCGCAGTTTGATCGACCAACACTCTGGAAAAATTGAATTTACCAGTTGGCCGGGACATACCGAGTTTTCGGTTTTCCTGCCGATTAAAAAATAAAGGTGACGTTTATGCAACGAGGGATAGTCTGGGTAGTCGATGACGATAGCTCCATCCGTTGGGTGCTTGAACGCGCGCTCACAGGGGCAGGATTAAGCTGCACGACGTTTGAGAGCGGCAGCGAAGTGCTCGACGCACTCACCACTAAAACGCCCGATGTTCTGCTGTCGGATATCCGCATGCCGGGCATGGACGGGCTGGCGCTGTTAAAGCAGATCAAACAACGCCACCCTATGCTTCCGGTCATCATAATGACGGCTCATTCCGATCTGGATGCCGCGGTGAGCGCTTACCAGCAAGGGGCATTCGATTATCTGCCCAAACCGTTTGATATCGACGAAGCGGTGGCGCTGGTCGAGCGCGCGATTAGCCATTATCAGGAGCAGCAGCAGCCGCGCCACGCGCCCGATTTTGGGCCAACCACCGACATCATCGGCGAAGCGCCGGCGATGCAGGACGTATTTCGCATTATTGGCCGTCTGTCCCGCTCCTCCATCAGCGTCTTGATTAACGGCGAATCGGGCACCGGTAAAGAGCTTGTGGCGCATGCGCTGCATCGCCACAGCCCGCGGGCAAAAGCGCCGTTTATCGCCCTGAATATGGCGGCGATCCCGAAGGACTTGATTGAATCCGAACTGTTCGGGCACGAAAAAGGGGCGTTTACCGGCGCAAATACCATTCGCCAGGGGCGCTTCGAACAGGCTGACGGCGGCACGCTGTTCCTGGATGAGATCGGCGATATGCCGCTGGACGTTCAGACCCGTCTGCTGCGCGTGCTGGCCGACGGGCAGTTTTATCGCGTGGGCGGTTATGCGCCGGTGAAGGTGGACGTGCGTATTATCGCCGCGACCCACCAGAACCTGGAGCAGCGCGTGCAGGAAGGCAAATTCCGTGAGGATTTATTCCATCGTCTGAACGTCATTCGCGTTCATCTGCCGCCGCTGCGTGAACGCCGGGAAGATATTCCCCGCCTGGCGCGTCATTTCCTGCAGGTGGCTGCCCGCGAGCTGGGTGTGGAAGCTAAGCAGCTTCATCCCGAAACCGATGCCGCTCTGACGCGTCTGGCGTGGCCGGGCAACGTGCGTCAGCTGGAAAACACCTGCCGCTGGTTAACCGTGATGGCTGCCGGTCAGGAAGTGCTGATTCAGGATTTACCGGCCGAGCTGTTTGAGGCGACCGCGCCGGAAAGCAGTAGCGGACACGCGCTGCCGGACAGCTGGGCGACGCTGCTGGCGCAGTGGGCTGACCGCGCGCTGCGTTCCGGTCATCAAAACCTGCTGTCAGAGGCTCAGCCTGAGATGGAGCGTACGCTATTGACCACCGCGCTTCGTCATACCCAGGGTCATAAGCAGGAAGCCGCTCGCCTGTTAGGATGGGGACGCAATACCCTGACGCGCAAGCTGAAAGAGCTGGGAATGGAGTAATATCCGCGCTTGTGTAAAGGTTATTAATTGAGCGCAAATTGCCGTTATTTTGCGCTTTACTGTTCCGATGAGTTTTGTATGATCGTGCCCGGAAATTGGGGGTGAACATCATGCTGGAAACATTCGTGAATATGCTCTCTAGCGGAGCCGCTGAAAGCCACACGCCACAAACCGCTGTTGCGGCGGTGCTGTGTGCGGCGCTGGTTGGGCTGTTTAGCTAGCGAGTTGGCGATGAAAAGCCGGGTGGCGCTTCGCTTACCCGGCCTACATTTCGCACTTTTGTAGGCCGGGTAAGGCGAAGCCGCCACCCGGCATTACCGTTTAAATCACCCGCGAGAACTGCTGCATACGCGCTTTCTGACGCAGATATGCGTCGAAGCACATGCAGATATTGCGGATCAACAGACGCCCTTTCGGCGTGACCTCAATCGCGCTCTCCGACACATCCACCAGCCCGTCTTTCGCCAGCGGCGCCAGAAGCTTCAGATCTTCCGCGAAATAATCGCTGAAGTTCAGCGCCCACTGCGCTTCCACGTCGCTGAAATCGAGACGGAAGTTGCAGATAAGCGCCTTAATCACATCGCGACGGATGCAGTCGTCACGGGTTAATGCGATGCCGCGCCACAGCGCGTTGCCGGTCTCATCCACCTGCTGGTAATACAGCTTTAGCTCTTTCTGGTTCTGCGCGTAGCAGTCGCCAATCATGCTGATGGCGGAGACGCCCATGCCGAGCAGATCGGTATCGCCCTGGGTCGTGTAGCCCTGGAAGTTGCGGTGCAGGACCCCTTCGCGCTGAGCGACCGCCAGTTCGTCGTCCGGACGGGCAAAGTGATCCATGCCGATAAACTGATAGCCGGTGTCGGTCAGCGAGGTGATGGTTTCCTGCAGGATATCCAGCTTCTGCTGGGCAGAAGGCAGATCGGCATCTTTGATTTTGCGCTGGGCGGCAAAGAGCGTCGGCAGATGCGCGTAGTTAAAGACGCTCAGGCGGTCCGGACTGAGTTCAGCCACGCGCTTCAGCGTAAAGGCGAAGCTTTCCGGCGTCTGCTTTGGCAGGCCGTAAATCAGATCAATATTGGTCGACGTGAAACCGATGTCACGCGCATGGTTGAGTAAGGCAAAGATAAAGTCTTCGTCCTGCTCGCGGTTCACCAGACGCTGAACCTCTTTATTGAAGTCCTGCACGCCCATGCTCAGGCGGTTGAAGCCTTCGGCGCGTAAGTGATCCAGCACATCCAGCTCAATTTCGCGCGGATCGACTTCGATCGAGATTTCAGCGTCGTCGTTAAAACTGAAATTGCCGCGCAGCAGGGTCATCAGGCGGCTTATTTGCGCTTTGTTCAGGTAGGTTGGCGTACCGCCGCCCAAGTGAAGCTGGCTGACGTGACGGCCTTTAAACAGCGGCGCGCGATGCACAATTTCCTGTTCGAGCGCGTCAAGATACTGGTCGGCTTTATGCTGCTGGCGGGTCACGATTTTATTGCAGCCGCAGAAGTAACAAAGCTTGTGGCAGAACGGAATATGGACGTAGAGCGACAGCGGACGCTCAGGATAGCGCGCGACAGCCTGCTGAAAATCCTCCTCGCCGAAGGCATCGGAGAACTCCAGCGCGGTGGGGTATGACGTATAACGCGGCCCGGAATAGTTATATTTCTGGATTAGGGCCAAATCCCAGTCGATAGTTGGTGCTGACATGCTCACTCCTTCCGTTGGTGTCGCGTTCGTATACGGCGGCCCGTTCTGACCCCATTGCGGGCCATCATTCGGGTGCGCAGCCACTTCTGTCGCCGCGACAACCGCCGTAGTTTAACGAATAACCACACCAGATAACATATAACCGGAAGGGTTATAAGCAGGACTATCGAGCCTGCCGGGTGCAAATGTTAGTTTCCACCCTTCAGAAGACGCATCATATCTTCCTGCTTTTCGTCTTCTTCTTCGTCGTCTTCGTCATCGTAAGACAGACCCAGCTTCTGCATCAGCTCGTCGATGCGATCCAGTTTGGCATCCACCCATGACTGCTCTTCGGCGGTCAGGGTTTCACCCTCTTCAAGACGTTCCAGCAGCGCGTCCAGGCGCTCATCGTTCTCCAGCAAATCCAGCTCAGCCTGCGGTGAAAGCATAGGTTTCTCGCTCTTTGGTTTGTGCTGCTTAGTGACCGGGGTGTCTGTCACGCCCAGTGGAATGGGAGTTTTACTGCCGATACGAGGATCTTTCTGCTGCTTGCTTTTTGCAGAAGCGCCCGCTGCACCACCACCGTTGGCACGGCTACCCGCAGCATGACCGCGATGTTTTTTGTCGCGTTTGCGGTCGCGCGCTTCCTGGTTCAGTTCTTCGCGCGTTTTGCGGCGTGCTTTTGCAGGGCGTTTCGCGCCCGCAGCGGAGGTTGGTTTTTTCATGATGTTTTATCTTTAAGTCGTTTTCTTCAGTATAGAATTGCGGCGAAATCTAGCAGAAAGCAAGCAAAGAAAAAAGGCGACAGAGCAATCTGTCGCCTTTTTTCCTGACTCACAACCCTTAACGGGTCAGACATTCCATGTTTGCCAACAACAAACCCTGTTTATCCCTTGGCTAATACCGTCCGTGATACGGTTCCATTTCCTGTTAAAACGCCTCCAGGCGCTGGTCGTCCTGACAATCCTGCGTCTTCGCCTCCTGGCGCTCCTGACCCTTATCCTTAAGTCATCATCCTGTTGGCTTCCTCGCCTTGCCGCATACTTTACCGTGTTCGCTTAAACTAACAAGCAACGAAACGGTACAAAAACGGATTTTCAGATAATTACCTGGAAATAAGATGATGATTTAAAACAGTTTGCCTTTTTCTTGCTCCTGCGATTTCTCTGAAATCTCCCATAGTACGTATAGCCAATCTCTCACAGCGGCCAGGGCTTAAGCCTACAGGCTGAGTGCAATGAAAAAAGTCTTTTGCCCGCATTCAGGTATAATCCCCCTCAGATTACGATTTTTTGGAGACGACCACGTGACTACCTGGAACTACCAACAGACGCATTTTGTCACCAGTGCGCCCGATATTCGCCACCTCCCCTCTGATACCGGTATTGAAGTGGCCTTTGCTGGCCGCTCTAATGCGGGGAAATCCAGCGCCCTGAATACGCTGACCAATCAGAAGAACCTGGCGCGTACCTCAAAAACACCTGGCCGTACCCAGCTGATCAACCTGTTTGAAGTCGCAGAGGGCAAACGCCTGGTCGACTTACCGGGGTACGGTTATGCGCAGGTACCCGAAGAGATGAAAATCAAATGGCAGCGTGCGCTGGGTGAATACCTCGAAAAACGCATGTGCCTGAAAGGTCTGGTGGTATTGATGGATATTCGCCACCCGCTGAAAGATCTCGATCAGCAGATGATCGACTGGGCGGTGGCAAGCGATATCGCCGTGCTGGTGCTGCTGACGAAAGCCGATAAGCTGGCAAGCGGCGCACGTAAAGCGCAGGTGAATATGGTTCGCGAAGCGGTGCTGGCGTTCAACGGCGATGTGCAGGTTGAGCCGTTCTCCTCGCTGAAAAAGCAGGGCGTGGACAAGCTGCGTCAGAAGCTCGACACCTGGTTTAGCGAGCTGGAACCCGCGACGGAAGCGGAAGAAGAGTAATACCGAGCGCGGCAATGGCCGCGCTTTTTTTGCCTGAACATTTCTTTGCCGCAATAAAAAACGCCCCAGTCATTACTGACTGGGGCGGCTAAAATATTCAGCCAAATCCGATTACGTGAAGTAAAAGGTCTGAAAGATAGAACATCTTACCTCTGTACCCTACGCCGATAACTCTACCCCTTTTTGTGTTGCAGAAAAAGCACTTTTTGTAGTTTTTTTTCATTCTTTACATAGGGAATTCTAATGATCGTCACAAAACGCGCGTTGCCATGTTGCAAACTTACATAAAAAGCGCGTTATGCGAAGACCCCTTAGTGAGCCTGATCCCAGTTTTCACCACTTCCCACTTCCACCAGCAACGGCACGTCCAGCGTCATGCTGCTTTCCATCAGTGCGTGGATCTTCTTCGACACAGCGTCGAGGTCGTCCTTGTGCACTTCAAATACCAGTTCATCGTGTACCTGCATGATCATTTTCACACGCGGTTTCTCTTTCTCGAGCCAGGCATCCACGGCGATCATTGCACGCTTAATAATGTCCGCCGCGGTCCCCTGCATCGGGGCGTTGATCGCGGCACGCTCTGCGCCCGCGCGGCGCGCCGCGTTGCTGGATTTGATGTCCGGTAAGTAGAGACGGCGGCCGTCCAGGGTTTCAACGTAACCTTTCTCTTTCGCCTGCGCGCGGGTACGTTCCATATATTCCAGCACGCCCGGGTAGCGCTCGAAGTAGAGATCCATATACTTCTGCGACTCTTTACGCGGAATATTGAGCTGGCGTGAAAGGCCGAACGCGCTCATGCCGTAGATCAGACCGAAGTTGATCGCTTTAGCGCTGCGGCGCTGTTCGTTGGTCACGCTGTCCAGCGGCAAGCCGAAGACTTCCGCCGCGGTTGCCCGGTGGATATCCTTCCCTTCGGCAAACGCGGTCAGCAGGCCTTTGTCGCGGGACAGATGCGCCATAATGCGCAGCTCAATTTGCGAGTAGTCAGCAGAGACAATCAGATAATCCTCTGGTGCGATGAAAGCCTGGCGAATACGGCGGCCCTCTTCGTTACGTACCGGGATGTTCTGCAGGTTGGGATCGGTTGACGAGAGACGACCGGTCGCCGCGACAGCCTGATGATATGAGGTGTGCACGCGGCCCGTTTTCGGGTTGATCATCAGCGGAAGCTTATCAGTGTAGGTAGACTTCAGCTTCGCGAGACCACGGTACTGCAGAATCACTTTTGGCAGCGGGTAGTCCAGCGCCAGCTCTTCCAGCACCTCTTCAGAGGTTGAAGGCGCACCGCCAGGGGTTTTCTTCAGCGGCTTGATGCCCTGCTTTTCAAACAGAATGGTTTGCAGCTGCTTCGGTGAAGAGAGGTTAAACGGCTCGCCTGCAAGCTCATGCGCTTTTTGCTCCAGCTCGGTCAGGCGCTGCGCCAGCTCCCCGGAGTGGTTATGCAGCACCGTTGGATCGATTTTCACGCCGTTGCGTTCAATGCGGGACAGCACGGGTACCAGCGGCATCTCAATATGCTGGAACACATTCAGCGGACCTTCGTGCTTTTGCAGTTTTGGCCACATCTTCAGGTGCAGCTGCAGCGTAACGTCAGCATCTTCCGCCGCGTAGCGACCTGCTTCTTCAAGAGCGATCTGGTTAAAGGTGAGCTGATTTTTCCCTTTACCGGCAATCTCTTCGAAGGTGATGGTTTTGTGCTTGAGCCAGCGGTCAGATAAGGAATCCATATCATGGCGGCCCGCGACGCTATCCAGAATGTAGGATTCAAGCATGGTGTCGAAGGCGATCCCGCGCAGTTCAATGCCGTAGTTTTGCAGAATGCCGCGGTCGTACTTGAGGTTTTGCCCAACCTTGAGCGCCTTTTCGTCTTCCAGGATCGGCTTCAGCAGTTCAAGCACGCGTTCACGGGAGATCTGTTCCGGCGCATCCAGGTAATCGTGCGCCACGGGAACATAGGCCGCATGACCTGGCTCTGTCGCAAATGACAGGCCTACCATATTGGCAGAGATGTTATCGAGACTGTCCGTTTCGGTGTCAAAGGCAAAGACCGGCGCCTTTTTCAGTTTCTCGATCCAGGCAATGAACTGTGACTCTTCAAGAAGAGTTTCATAATTGTCGAAGGAAAGCGCCACGGCTTCTTCTTCCGCCTGCTCTTCTGCATCAACGACAATCGTCTCCTTCGGCTTTGTGGAAGGTTTTGCCCCTTTTGCCTGCAGCCATTTACCGGCTTCCACGTCAGTGGTCCAGCGCTTAAATTCGTATTTCTTAAACAGGCTTAGAAGCTCGTCCGCAGAAGGCTGCTGCACTTCCAGCTGTTCACAGCCCAGTTCGAGCTCGACATCGGTTTTGATTGTGGCCAGCTTATAAGAGAGATAAGCCACCTCTTTGTTCTCTTCCAGCTTCCCAGCCATGGTTTTGGCACCACGGAAGGAGAGACTGGCGATTTTGTCTGATTCCGCGTAGAGCGTATCCAGCCCGCCCAGCCCCTGAAGCAGCGCCTGCGCGGTTTTCTCACCGACGCCAGGGACACCAGGAATGTTATCCGAGGAGTCGCCCATCAACGCGAGGAAATCGATAATCAGCTCTGGCGGCACGCCATACTTTGCGACCACCTCTTCCGGCCCAAGAATGGTGTTGGTCATGGTGTTAATCAGGGTAATCCCTGGCGCCACCAGCTGCGCCATATCTTTATCACCGGTGCTAATCAGTACCGGACGACCCATCTTTTCGGCTTCACGCGCCAGCGTACCGATGACGTCATCCGCTTCAACCCCAGAAACGGCCAGCAGCGGCAGACCCATCGCTTTCACCATCGCATGCAGCGGCTCTATCTGCGCACGCAGATCGTCAGGCATTGGCGGACGGTGGGATTTGTAATGTTCAAACAACTCGTCGCGGAACGTTTTGCCTTTCGCATCAAACACGACGGCCGCATGGGTTGGCTGATACTGAAGGATCAGGCTGCGCAGCATATTCAGCACGCCATACATTGCGCCGGTAGGTTCCCCTGCGCTGTTGGTCAGAGGAGGAAACGCATGGTACGCCCGATACAGGTAAGAAGAGCCATCGACGAGAATAAGAGGGTTTTCTGGGATCTGAACCATAATGTCCGTGCCTTTAATCAATTTATGCGTAAAGGATGCCACAGAAGGATGAAAACATCAGTTATTCAGGCCCGATACAGGAAAAGATTTTGCGATCGTGAGGATCGCTCGTAAAAATCAAACTGTGGATAAGTTTGTGAGTATTTTCACTTCATATGAATAACAGACGTAAAAAATACATATAAGGCAATATTTAGATCTTAATTATCATATTGTTATGTTATGAGATCGCCTCTATATGGCCAACTGATGGCAATTTAGTCTATGTGGATATAAGCCTTGATTTACGCAGAACGACAGCGAAATCTTCTGCGCCGGGGTAAAAGCCGCCAAATCACCCTGTGAAAGCGCCATTCATTTGTCTGTTTTCTGGTAAAATCAGCGCCCAGCGTCGACTAGCCGGTCGCTCACTTACAGCTAACTACCTGAAAAAGCTCATCATGTCGAGATTGCTCGCTGCAATAACATTACTGCTAAGCATCATTTTAACTATCCTGGTGACGATCGCCTGTTCCGTACCGATCATTCTCGCCGGGATCATTAAACTGCTGCTGCCTGTATCCGTGGTGTGGCGAGCCGTGTCCGCATTTTGTAATTTCATGATGTATTGCTGGTGCGAAGGACTGGCGATCCTGTTGCGCCTTAACCCGCACCTGAAGTGGGATGTCAAAGGGCTGGAGAACCTTAACAAAAAGAACTGGTACCTGCTGATCTGCAATCACCACAGCTGGGCGGACATCGTGGTGTTATGCGTGCTTTTTCGCAAACACATCCCGATGAACAAATATTTCCTGAAACAGCAGCTCGCCTGGGTGCCTTTTATCGGGCTGGCCTGCTGGGCGCTCGATATGCCGTTTATGAAACGCTATTCGCGCAGCTATTTGATTCGTCATCCGGAACGTCGCGGTAAGGATGTGGAGACCACGCGCCGCTCCTGTGAAAAGTTTCGTGCGCATCCGACGACCATCGTGAACTTTGTTGAAGGCTCCCGGTTTACGGAAGAGAAGCGCCAGCAAACGCGCTCTCCGTATCAGCATTTATTGCCGCCAAAGGCAGCGGGGATTGCGATGGCGCTTAACGTGCTGGGAGCACAGTTCGATAAACTTCTTAACGTCACGCTCTGCTATCCGGAAAACGATAAGACGCCGTTCTTCGATATGCTCAGCGGCAAACTGACGCGTATTGTCGTGCACGTCGACCTGGTCCCGATTGACGCTGAACTGCACGGTGATTACGTAAACGATAAGAACTTCAAACGTCGTTTCCAGCAGTGGCTTAATACGCTCTGGAAAGAGAAAGACGAACAGATAGACAAGATAAAATCTTCATACAAAAACGCCGGTCAGTGACCGGCGTTTTTACATCAGCGAAATTACTTCTTCTCAACCAGGTATTTCACGGTATCTGCATACTGCTGAACGAAAATATCCATGCTGCTGGTGTCCATGCCCTGCATGTTCAGCTGATATTTGCCGTTAACAAACATCGCCGGAACGCCCTGAAGCTGGAGGTCAGCAGCCGCTTTTTCCTGCTGGGCAACCAGTGATTTCACCACGAAGCTGTTCCATGCGGCATCGTACTCTTCACCTTTCACGCCGGCATCAACGAACACTTTACGGATATCCGCAGTGGTCTGAACGGTCTGGGTTTTCTGTACGGCTTCAAACATTGGCGAAGTGATCTTATCTTCTACGCCCAGTGCCATCGCCACCGCCCATGCCTGAGTCAGGTCTTTACCCAATGGGCCCAGGAACTCGACGTGGTACTTGGTCATTTTGGTGCCTTCCGGCAGCTTTTTCTTCACGTTGTCAGAGACATGCAGCACCTGCTCGAACTGGTAACAGTGTGGGCAATAGAACGAGAAGAACTCCAGTACCTGTGGCTCGCCAGCGACCGGCTTCTCCAGCGTGATGTACTGTTTGCCGTCGGTAAACTGTGCAGCAGAAGCGCTAAATGCCAGAATCATACCTGCCAGCGCCAGCCAAATTTTTTTCATGATTAACTCTCTCCTGGGTGTGTCCATTAATACATCGGCGTTAATTGCAGAGGGGGCTCCTGAAGAACCTTAACCTGCTCAGTAAATGTAGATATCTGGCTACGCCAGTAATCCTCTCCGGTAAGCCACGGGAAATTACGAGGAAATGCCGGATCGTCCCAACGCCTGATTAACCATGCGAGATAATAAACAAAACGCATCGCACGTAAAGGCTCAATCAGGGCAATTTCGTCTGAATTAAACGGGCTAAATTCTTCATAAGCTTCAATAATGGTTTCAAGCTGCATGCGCTGCTCGGCTTTGTCGCCATTGAGCAACATCCACAGGTCCTGAACCGCTGGTCCCATACGCGCATCATCAAGATCGACAAACAGCGGGCCGTCACGCCAGAGAATATTCCCGGCGTGACAATCGCCATGCAGGCGCAGGACGGAAATATCATCGCGCCAGCAGGTTTTCACTGCAGCAATAAGCTTATCGGTGGCGTTGAGGAAATCATCCTTTAGCGCTGCGGGGATCATTGCAGACGTTTCGAATAATGTGCGCGGTTCAAGAAGGTATTCCTGAATCCCCATAGTCGGGCGGGCAATAAAGGCTTTTTTGCGTCCCGTCTGGTGTATACGCCCAAGATAGCGGGCAACCCACTCCATCTGATCGATATTATCCGCTTCAAACTGACGGCCACCCAGACTTGGGAGTACTGCATAGTAATACCCTTCGTGCGTAAGGAGCGTTTGGTTATTGAATTTTAGCGGTGCGGCAACGGGGACATCGTCATCCAGCAGATCGTGAGCGAACTGATGCTCTTCCTGAATTTGTTCAGCGGACCAGCGTTCAGGACGATAGAATTTTACGACATAGCGCTGACGATCCTCGTCCTGAAATTGATAGACGCGGTTTTCGTAGCTGTTTAACGGTGTTAGCCCGGAATCCACCCGAATACCCTGTTCAAACAGGGCATCCATAATGGTGTCCGGGTGTAATGTCTGGAAAGTAAAAGCCTGGTCGTTCATCCGATCATCCGGAAATTATACGAATGATTCAGGATATCATCTTGTGGCGATTTCGGTGCCGCCGCTTACAAGCTTTTACTCTTTAATTACGCCTCGGGCGCGCAGCAATGCAGTCTTAAAATCTTCCTCATAATCTTTCTGAATACCAGGAATAACAGCATCTTTGGCAGAGTCGCGCATTTTAAGGTGGTAGATCAGGATGTCGTCAGAAAGGTCTGCCAGATCGCCGTCAAAACCTGACTCTTTTGCCAGTTTCTGTAAAAATTGCATCAGATTGAGCTCTGGCTCTTTTTGCCAGGCGGGCTGGAGGAGTTCAATAACTTCATTCAGACGTTTACATTTCATGGTGGTGCTCCTTTCATTTAGAGTGACACGTTAGCAGGGTCAATCCCACAATAAAAGAGGCGATATTCGTGAATGTTAGCCAGGAAATCATCGGGGTCGTTCTGGCAGGCGGCAGAGCAACGCGAATGGGCGGTAAAGATAAGGGGCTTCAGCTTCTTAATGGAAAACCCTTGTGGCAGCATGTCGCCGATACGCTCGCCGGCCAGGTGACGGCAATGGCCATCAGCGCTAACCGGCATATCGACACTTACCGGCAAAGCGGGTACGCCGTTTATCAGGATAGCCTTGAGAATTACCCGGGGCCGCTTGCCGGTATGCTTTCAGTCATGCAACAGTCGCACGGAGAGTGGTTCATCTTCTGCCCCTGCGATACCCCGTTTATTCCGTCCTGTCTTGTCGAGCGTCTGTTCCTGCTTCGTGGTACGGCTCCTGTGGTTTGGGTGCATGACGGCGAGCGTGACCATCCTGCTATCGCGTTGATGCATCGATCGCTAGCGCCTGCTCTGCAGGCCTACCTGGCCGCGGGAGAGCGCAGAGTGATGGTCTTTATGCGTGAGTCTGGCGGCCATTCCGTTGATTTTAGCGATGTGAAATCAGCGTTTGTGAACGTAAATACGAGTGAAGATTTGCAGATGATGCAGGAGAAAAGATGATACCTGTTGTAGCCATTTCCGCCTGGAGTGGGACCGGGAAAACCACGCTGTTGAAAAAGCTCATTCCTGCGCTTTGTGCCAGAGGGCTTCGCCCTGGTTTGATTAAGCATAGTCATCACAACATGGACATTGATACGCCCGGAAAAGACAGCTATGAGCTGCGTAAGGCCGGAGCAGCACAAACGATGGTAGCAAGTCCTCAGCGCTGGGCGTTAATGACAGAAACGCCGGATGGGGCGCCGCTGAATCTCGCTTATCTGGTTAGCCGGATGGATCACTCCACGCTGGATCTGGTGCTGGTTGAGGGGTTTAAGCATGAGGCCGTGCCTAAGATCCTACTTTTCAGAAGCGATGCCGGGCATGATTTGAGCGAGTTAACGCTGGATGAGCATGTGATTGCGGTGGCCAGCGATGTGGCAGTGGAACTTGAGGTTCCGGTGCTGGATTTAAATGATGTGGACGGGATTGCGCAGTTTATTGTGGCGTGGAGTGCGGTCTGACTTGCCCGGGCTACCGTTTTTTGGCGCATAAACGCAAAAAGGCCATCCTTCCGGATGGCCTCTTCACTTGTTTGATGCCTGGCAGTTCCCTACTCTCACATGGGGAGACCCCACACTACCATCGGCGCTACGGCGTTTCACTTCTGAGTTCGGCATGGGGTCAGGTGGGACCACCGCGCTAAAGCCGCCAGGCAAATTCTGTTAATCTGTATCAGGCTGAAAATCTGTCTCGTCGCCAAAACACCTTCGGCGTTGTAAGGTTAAGCCTCACGGTTCATTAGTATCGGTTAGCTCAACGCATCGCTGCGCTTACACACCCGACCTATCAACGTCGTCGTCTTCAACGTTCCTTCAGGAGACTTAAAGTCTCAGGGAGAACTCATCTCGGGGCAAGTTTCGTGCTTAGATGCTTTCAGCACTTATCTTTTCCGCATTTAGCTACCGGGCAGTGCCATTGGCATGACAACCCGAACACCAGTGATGCGTCCACTCCGGTCCTCTCGTACTAGGAGCAGCCCCCCTCAATTCTCCAGCGCCCACGGCAGATAGGGACCGAACTGTCTCACGACGTTCTAAACCCAGCTCGCGTACCACTTTAAATGGCGAACAGCCATACCCTTGGGACCTACTTCAGCCCCAGGATGTGATGAGCCGACATCGAGGTGCCAAACACCGCCGTCGATATGAACTCTTGGGCGGTATCAGCCTGTTATCCCCGGAGTACCTTTTATCCGTTGAGCGATGGCCCTTCCATTCAGAACCACCGGATCACTATGACCTGCTTTCGCACCTGCTCGAGCCGTCACTCTCGCAGTCAAGCTAGCTTATGCCATTGCACTAACCTCCTGATGTCCGACCAGGATTAGCTAACCTTCGTGCTCCTCCGTTACTCTTTGGGAGGAGACCGCCCCAGTCAAACTACCCACCAGACACTGTCCGCAACCCGGATCACGGGTCTACGTTAGAACACCAGCCATTAAAGGGTGGTATTTCAAGGACGGCTCCATGCAGACTGGCGTCCACACTTCAAAGCCTCCCACCTATCCTACACATCAAGGACCAGTGTTCAGTGTCAAGCTATAGTAAAGGTTCACGGGGTCTTTCCGTCTTGCCGCGGGTACACTGCATCTTCACAGCGAGTTCAATTTCACTGAGTCTCGGGTGGAGACAGCCTGGCCATCATTACGCCATTCGTGCAGGTCGGAACTTACCCGACAAGGAATTTCGCTACCTTAGGACCGTTATAGTTACGGCCGCCGTTTACCGGGGCTTCGATCAAGAGCTTCGCGTTGCCGCTAACCCCATCAATTAACCTTCCGGCACCGGGCAGGCGTCACACCGTATACGTCCACTTTCGTGTTTGCACAGTGCTGTGTTTTTAATAAACAGTTGCAGCCAGCTGGTATCTTCGACTGATTTCAGCTCCACCCGCAGGGGCTTCACCTACATATCAGCGTGCCTTCTCCCGAAGTTACGGCACCATTTTGCCTAGTTCCTTCACCCGAGTTCTCTCAAGCGCCTTGGTATTCTCTACCTGACCACCTGTGTCGGTTTGGGGTACGATTTGATGTTACCTGATGCTTAGAGGCTTTTCCTGGAAGCAGGGCATTTGTTACTTCAGCACCGTAGTGCCTCGTCATCACACCTCAGCGTTAATAAGGTACCGGATTTACCTGGAACCTCCGCCTACATGCTTAAACCGGGACAACCGTCGCCCGGCTAACATAGCCTTCTCCGTCCCCCCTTCGCAGTAACACCAAGTACAGGAATATTAACCTGTTTCCCATCGACTACGCCTTTCGGCCTCGCCTTAGGGGTCGACTCACCCTGCCCCGATTAACGTTGGACAGGAACCCTTGGTCTTCCGGCGAGCGGGCTTTTCACCCGCTTTATCGTTACTTATGTCAGCATTCGCACTTCTGATACCTCCAGCAACCCTCACAGGCCACCTTCAACGGCTTACAGAACGCTCCCCTACCCAACAACACATAGTGTCGCTGCCGCAGCTTCGGTGCATGGTTTAGCCCCGTTACATCTTCCGCGCAGGCCGACTCGACCAGTGAGCTATTACGCTTTCTTTAAATGATGGCTGCTTCTAAGCCAACATCCTGGCTGTCTGTGCCTTCCCACATCGTTTCCCACTTAACCATGACTTTGGGACCTTAGCTGGCGGTCTGGGTTGTTTCCCTCTTCACGACGGACGTTAGCACCCGCCGTGTGTCTCCCGTGATAACATTCTTCGGTATTCGTAGTTTGCATCGGGTTGGTAAGCCGGGATGGCCCCCTAGCCGAAACAGTGCTCTACCCCCGAAGATGAGTTCACGAGGCGCTACCTAAATAGCTTTCGGGGAGAACCAGCTATCTCCCGGTTTGATTGGCCTTTCACCCCCAGCCACAAGTCATCCGCTAATTTTTCAACATTAGTCGGTTCGGTCCTCCAGTTAGTGTTACCCAACCTTCAACCTGCCCATGGCTAGATCACCGGGTTTCGGGTCTATACCCTGCAACTTAACGCCCAGTTAAGACTCGGTTTCCCTTCGGCTCCCCTATACGGTTAACCTTGCTACAGAATATAAGTCGCTGACCCATTATACAAAAGGTACGCAGTCACACCACGAAGGTGCTCCCACTGCTTGTACGTACACGGTTTCAGGTTCTATTTCACTCCCCTCGCCGGGGTTCTTTTCGCCTTTCCCTCACGGTACTGGTTCACTATCGGTCAGTCAGGAGTATTTAGCCTTGGAGGATGGTCCCCCCATATTCAGACAGGATACCACGTGTCCCGCCCTACTCTTCGAGTTCACAACCTGTGTGCTTTCGTGTACGGGACTGTCACCCTGTACCGTGCGACTTTCCAGACGCTTCCACTAACACACAAGCTGATTCAGACTCTGGGCTGCTCCCCGTTCGCTCGCCGCTACTGGGGGAATCTCGGTTGATTTCTTTTCCTCGGGGTACTTAGATGTTTCAGTTCCCCCGGTTCGCCTCGTTAACCTATGTATTCAGTTAACGATAGTGTGACGAATCACACTGGGTTTCCCCATTCGGACATCGCCGGGTCAAAGGTTCATATCACCTCGCCGGCGCTTTTCGCAGATTAGCACGTCCTTCATCGCCTCTGACTGCCAGGGCATCCACCGTGTACGCTTAGTCGCTTAACCTCACAACCCGAAGATGTTTCACTTCATGATTGCGAAAATTTGAGAGACTCGAACACACCATTAAGATGTGTCGTTTCAATTTTCAGCTTGATCCAGATTTTTAAAGAGCAAATATCTCAAACGTGACTCGCAAGTCAGTTTTGAGATATGACGGCAGGTGACTTTCACTCACGAACCAGCAAGTGGCGTCCCCTAGGGGATTCGAACCCCTGTTACCGCCGTGAAAGGGCGGTGTCCTGGGCCTCTAGACGAAGGGGACACTGAAGTCTCAATCGCAAGACGCCTTGCTATTTACTTTTCATCAGACAATCTGTGTGAGCACTGCAAAGGCAGGTTCTTTAAGGTAAGGAGGTGATCCAACCGCAGGTTCCCCTACGGTTACCTTGTTACGACTTCACCCCAGTCATGAATCACAAAGTGGTAAGCGCCCTCCCGAAGGTTAAGCTACCTACTTCTTTTGCAACCCACTCCCATGGTGTGACGGGCGGTGTGTACAAGGCCCGGGAACGTATTCACCGTAGCATTCTGATCTACGATTACTAGCGATTCCGACTTCATGGAGTCGAGTTGCAGACTCCAATCCGGACTACGACGCACTTTATGAGGTCCGCTTGCTCTCGCGAGGTCGCTTCTCTTTGTATGCGCCATTGTAGCACGTGTGTAGCCCTACTCGTAAGGGCCATGATGACTTGACGTCATCCCCACCTTCCTCCAGTTTATCACTGGCAGTCTCCTTTGAGTTCCCGGCCGGACCGCTGGCAACAAAGGATAAGGGTTGCGCTCGTTGCGGGACTTAACCCAACATTTCACAACACGAGCTGACGACAGCCATGCAGCACCTGTCTCAGAGTTCCCGAAGGCACCAATCCATCTCTGGAAAGTTCTCTGGATGTCAAGAGTAGGTAAGGTTCTTCGCGTTGCATCGAATTAAACCACATGCTCCACCGCTTGTGCGGGCCCCCGTCAATTCATTTGAGTTTTAACCTTGCGGCCGTACTCCCCAGGCGGTCGACTTAACGCGTTAGCTCCGGAAGCCACGCCTCAAGGGCACAACCTCCAAGTCGACATCGTTTACGGCGTGGACTACCAGGGTATCTAATCCTGTTTGCTCCCCACGCTTTCGCACCTGAGCGTCAGTCTTTGTCCAGGGGGCCGCCTTCGCCACCGGTATTCCTCCAGATCTCTACGCATTTCACCGCTACACCTGGAATTCTACCCCCCTCTACAAGACTCTAGCCTGCCAGTTTCGAATGCAGTTCCCAGGTTGAGCCCGGGGATTTCACATCCGACTTGACAGACCGCCTGCGTGCGCTTTACGCCCAGTAATTCCGATTAACGCTTGCACCCTCCGTATTACCGCGGCTGCTGGCACGGAGTTAGCCGGTGCTTCTTCTGCGGGTAACGTCAATCGCTGAGGTTATTAACCTCAACGCCTTCCTCCCCGCTGAAAGTACTTTACAACCCGAAGGCCTTCTTCATACACGCGGCATGGCTGCATCAGGCTTGCGCCCATTGTGCAATATTCCCCACTGCTGCCTCCCGTAGGAGTCTGGACCGTGTCTCAGTTCCAGTGTGGCTGGTCATCCTCTCAGACCAGCTAGGGATCGTCGCCTAGGTGAGCCGTTACCCCACCTACTAGCTAATCCCATCTGGGCACATCTGATGGCAAGAGGCCCGAAGGTCCCCCTCTTTGGTCTTGCGACGTTATGCGGTATTAGCTACCGTTTCCAGTAGTTATCCCCCTCCATCAGGCAGTTTCCCAGACATTACTCACCCGTCCGCCGCTCGTCACCCAGGAGCAAGCTCCCTGTGTTACCGCTCGACTTGCATGTGTTAGGCCTGCCGCCAGCGTTCAATCTGAGCCATGATCAAACTCTTCAATTTAAGTTTGATGCTCGTGAATTAAACTTCGTAATGAATTACGTATGTTCACTCAGAGACTTGGTATTCATTTTTCGTCCGAGGACGTTAAGAATCCATGTCACTTTGAGTGCCCACACAGATTGTCTGATAAATTGTTAAAGAGCAGTGCCGCTTCGTTTTCGCTGCGGCGCGGGGTGTGCATATTACGCTTTCCCGCTTCAGAGTCAAGCGTTTATTTTCGCTATTCTCTGCTGACCCGGCGGCGTGTGTGCCGTTGTTCCGTGTCAGTGGAGGCGCATTATAGGGAGTTATTCTGATGTGACAAGAGGAAATTAAAAAAAAGTTTCCATCCGCGTTTTTTTTCACCAACAGAGGTGAAATCAAGCTACAAATTGTTCTATTTGATGTATCTGCAACCACAATCACATTCGCGGTGGCATAATTATCAGCATGAATCTTTAAGGAATAAAAGCGATGCCATTAAGCGCGCAACAGCTGGCCGCCCAAAAAAACCTGTCTTATGTGCTGGCCGAAAAGCTGGCTCAGCGGATTTTAGCGGGTAAATATGCCCCGGGAAGCATCCTGCCGGGTGAAATGGAGCTGGGTGAGCAGTTTGGGGTGAGTCGTACCGCCGTGCGCGAAGCGGTGAAAACCCTGACGGCAAAAGGTATGGTGCTTCCGCGCCCTCGTATTGGCACACGCGTGATGCCACAAAGTAACTGGAATTTTCTCGATCAGGAGCTGCTCTCCTGGTGGATGACGGAAGACAACTTTCATCAGGTGATCGATCACTTTCTGGTAATGCGCAGTAGCCTTGAGCCTCAGGCATGTCTGCTTGCTGCCACGCTTGGAACGGCTGAGCAGAAAGCGCAGCTTAATGCGTTGATGGAAGAGATGGTGTTCCTGAAAAAACACTTCAACCGCGAACGCTGGGTTGAGGTCGATATGGCCTGGCATGAACATATCTATATGATGAGCGCCAATCCGTTCCTCACCTCTTTTGCCTCTTTATTCCATTCGGTGTACCACACTTACTTTACCTCTATTACACAAGACGACGTGGTAAAACTGGAATGGCACCAGGCGATAGTGGATGCCATTCAGGAAAGCGACGGGCAGCGAGCCCTGAGTGCGTGCCAGGCATTGCTGGCTGCGCCAACCCACCAGCAGGTAAATAAATGACAAAGAAAAAAGCGCGCAGCATGGCCGGATTGCCGTGGATTGCAGCCATGGCGTTTTTTATGCAGGCACTGGATGCCACCATCCTCAACACCGCGCTTCCCGCTATTGCGCAAAGCCTCAACCGTTCCCCGCTGGCGATGCAGTCCGCCATCATCAGCTATACCCTGACGGTCGCGATGCTGATCCCTGTTAGCGGCTGGCTGGCCGACCGCTTCGGCACCCGCAGAGTTTTCATGCTGGCCGTAACGCTCTTTACGCTCGGTTCGCTGGCCTGTGCGCTCTCCTCGTCCTTAACGGAGCTGGTTATCTTCCGCGTATTACAGGGCATTGGCGGTGCGATGATGATGCCCGTGGCGCGTCTTGCCCTGCTGCGAGCCTACCCGCGAAGCGAACTGCTTCCCGTGCTTAACTTCGTCACCATGCCGGGACTGGTCGGCCCGATACTTGGCCCGGTACTCGGTGGCGTGTTTGTCACCTGGGCAAGCTGGCACTGGATCTTCCTGATTAATATTCCGATTGGCGTTGCGGGGCTGCTGTATGCCCGCAAATATATGCCGAACTTCACCACGCCAAGGCGCAGCTTCGATATGGGCGGCTTCTTCCTGTTTGGCCTGAGCCTGGTGCTCTTCTCCAGCGGGATGGAGCTGTTTGGCGAGAAGATCGTCGCCACGTGGATGGCGCTCTCCGTTATCCTCGCCGGGATTCTGCTTTTCCTTCTTTATATACGTCACGCGCGCCGCCATCCGACGCCGTTAATCTCTCTTGGGCTCTTCAACACCCGAACGTTTTCCGTCGGGATCGCGGGAAACATTGCCTCGCGTCTGGGGACGGGCTGCGTACCGTTCCTGATGCCGCTGATGCTGCAGGTTGGTTTCGGCTATCCGGCACTGATTGCCGGCTGCATGATGGCGCCCACGGCGATGGGATCGATTCTGGCAAAATCGACCGTGACGCAGGTGCTACGCTGGTTTGGCTATCGCAAAACGCTGGTTGGCGTGACGGTCTTTATCGGTCTGATGATTGCGCAGTTCTCGCTGCAGTCCGCCTCGCTTCCCGTCTGGATGCTGATCCTGCCGCTGTTTGTGCTGGGCATGGCGATGTCGACGCAGTTCACATCGATGAACACCATCACCCTTGCGGATCTGACCGACGAGAACGCCAGTAGCGGCAACAGCGTGCTGGCAGTCACCCAGCAGCTGTCGATCAGTTTAGGGGTTGCCGTGAGTGCGGCGGTACTGCGGTTTTATGAAGGTTTCGACAGCGCGAACACCGTCGAGCAGTTCCACTATACCTTTATCACCATGGGCGCACTCACCGTCGTTTCAGCGCTGGTCTTTATGCTGTTAAAACCGAAAGACGGCCGAAACCTGATTAAAGAGCGTCACAAAGAGAAAGCTAAACCGAACCGCGTTCCATCAGAACAGGAGTAAGCTGTAGGCGCTGCTGCTGCAGCGTGGGCTGAGCCATTCGGTGGATCAACACATCGATGGCCAGCTCGCCCAGTTCATCTTTTGGCTGATGAATGGTGGTGAGCGGCGGCGTCATATAGCTGGCCAGCTCGATATCATCGTAGCCGATTACCGCCATATCATGGGGAACGCGCAAACCGGCCTGATATAACGCCTGATAGGCACCAAACGCCATGGCGTCGTTGCCGATAAACACCGCCTGCGGACGCTGCGGTTGCGCCAGCAGCGTCTGCATCGCTTCAAAACCACCGTGAAACTCAAAATCACCGGTAATACGATACCCTTCCGGCACGGAAAGTCCCGCCCGCGCCATCGCGGCGAGATATCCTTCCAGACGCAAACGCGCCGGGGTTTTGTCCAGCGGGCCGGTAATACAGGCAATGCGGGTATAGCCTTTATCGATCAGATACTGGGTGGCCATATCACCCCCCAGCAGAGAATTATCCTGAATGAGGTCGCTGGTGCCGTCGAACGGCGCCCAGTCCATCATCACCGTGGGAATGGAGGGATAGCGCTGGATAATCTCTTTCGACGGCTGGTGCGTTTCGGTACACAGCAGCAGTAGCCCGTCGACGCGTTTTTGCATCAGCGTTTCCAGGTTACGGTTCATGCGCTGCTCGTCCCCTTCGGTATTGCACAGCACCAGGCTGTAGCCACGCTCGAAGCAGCTGCGCTCCACGCCGCGAACCAGCTCAGAATAAAAGGGGTTGGTACTGGCGGTGATCAGCATACCGATCGTACGCGTCTGGTTGAGCTTAAGGCTGCGCGCCAGTGCAGACGGCGCATAGTTGAGATCTTTTACTGCCGCTTCGACTTTTTCCCGAATCGCCTCGCTGACGAAGCGATCGTTATTAATGACGTGAGAAACCGTCGAGGTAGAAACACCCGCCAGGCGGGCGACATCTTTCATTGTGGCCAAGCGTTACCCCTGCTGACTTAAGAATTCATCGATCTCTTTACGCCACGGAACGGAAGGCTGAGCGCCCTTGCGCGTCACCGCAATCGCGGCAGCGGCATGCGCGAAGCGGATCGCATCATCCATTTTCTTGCCTTCCAGCAGCGCGGTCACCAGCGCACCATTGAAGGTGTCTCCCGCTGCGATGGTATCAATCGCCTTCACCTTAAAGCCCGGCACGCGACGGCCTTCACCGTTTACGCTTGCCCATACCCCACGGCTGCCCAGGGTGATGATCACGGTTCCGATGCCTTTGTCGTGCAGCGCACGCGCGGCTCTCGCGGCATCGTCATCGTTTTCTACGCGAATGCCCGTCAGCTTTTCGGCTTCGGTTTCGTTCGGCGTGATGATATCCACCAGCGCCAGCAGCTCGTCTGATAATACACGGGCTGGGGCCGGGTTAAGTACGACAGTGGTATGATTTTCATGCGCAATTTTGGCCGCGGCCAGCACGCTTTCAACCGGCGACTCCAGCTGCATCAGCAGGGCCTCGGCGCCGCCAATGATTGCACGTTGCGCTTCAACGCGCTCCGTCGTCAGCGCTGCGTTAGCGCCAGCATGAATACCGATGACATTCTCACCTTCTGCGTTGACGAAAATCAGCGCCACGCCGGTAGATTCCCCTGCAACAACGCTGACCGGTGCGATATCGATGTTGTCGCTCGCCAGCTGCTTGCGTACGCGCTCGCCGGTATCGTCATCACCCGTGCAGGCGATAAACGCAATATTCGCCCCGCTGCGACCGGCAGCGACGGCCTGGTTTGCCCCTTTACCGCCGAATGCGACCTGATACTGGTTACCCGTGACGGTTTCTCCCGGTGCAGGGAACGATTCAAGGTTAAGAATGTGATCGGCATTGATACTGCCAAGGACGACGAGGTTGCCTGCGGTTTTCATGGTTGGGTTGTCCATCTGAGAGCGCCACCGGTGTTACCCGGTGGCGTATGCCACACTTTTCTTTATTGGTGTCCCTCAGGCCGCCAGTGACGGCCTGATTCGCCTTTTACTGCTTGATAACCAGCTTCAGGTCAACAGGGTATTTAGCCTGAACTTTTTCGCCCTTCAGCACTTTGTCGGCAGTTTCAACGCCAGTCGCGCCAATCTGCTCAGGCAGCTGAGCGATGGTCGCAGCCAGTTTGCCATCGTTTACTGCTTTTTCACCATCCGGCGTGCCGTCAAATCCGACAACCATCACATCAGATTTACCTGCAGTCTGCAGAGCGCGCAGCGCACCCAGCGCCATTTCGTCGTTCTGCGCGAAGACCGCCTGCACGTCAGGATGTGCGGTCAGCAGGTTCTGCATGACGTTCAGACCTTTAGTACGGTCGAAGTCTGCCGGCTGGCTAGCCAGCACGTTGAATTTGTGCGCTGCAACCGCCTGCTGGAAGCCTTCGCCACGCTTGCGGGCGGCAGACGTACCGGCAATCCCCTGCAGTTCGATGACTTTAGCGCCTTCGCCGGCTTTCTTCGCGATATAGTCACCCGCAATTTTGCCGCCCAGCACGTTGTCAGATGCGATATGGCTCACCACGTCGCCTTTCGTTGCCTGACGGTCCAGAGTGATCACCGGGATCTTCGCCTGGTTTGCCATCTTCACGGCGTTGCCTACGGCATCGGAATCGGTTGGGTTGATCAGCAGAATTTTGGTACCACGAACGGTTAAGTCCTGAACGTTAGCCAGCTCTTTCGCCGGGTTGTTCTGTGAATCCAGTACCACCAGGTTGTAGCCCAGTTTATCCGCTTCTTTCTGCGCACCGTCCTTCAGGGAGACGAAGAACGGGTTGTTCAGGGTAGAGACAACCAGCGCGATGGTATCTTTCGCCATAGCGTTAGCACTTACGGTTGCGCTCAGCGCGACAGCAGAAACCAGGGTAGCCAGTTTTTTCATGTTCATATCTAAGATGTCCTGTAGTGTCGTCAGTTACTGTTTTTTGTTGTCTACCAGTACCGCCAGCAAAATCACCACTGCCTTAACGATCATCTGGTAATAGGAGGAAACACCTAACAAATTCAAACCATTATTCAGGAAACCGAGAATCAGTGCGCCGATCAATGTCCCAACAATGCGACCTTTACCGCCCGCCAGACTCGTACCGCCCAGAACCACTGCTGCAATAGCATCCAGCTCATACCCCGTACCCGCCGTCGGCTGCGCGGAAGAGAGGCGCGCCACTTCGATGATGCCCGCCAGTGACGCCAGCAGACCGCACAGGGAGTAAACGATAATTTTGACTTTATTCACGCTGATACCGGACAGACGCGTTGCCGCTTCGTTACCGCCCAGCGCATAGATATAACGGCCCAGACGGGTATGGTGCAGCATGTACCACGCCGCCAGGAAGACGATAGCCATGATCCAGACCGGGGTCGGGACACCCAGCGGGCGACCGATACCGAACCAGCCAAACAGATCGGCGTTATCGGTGAAGCCGGTATTGACCGGGCTGCCGTTGGTATACACCATGGTCACACCGCGCAGCAGCAGCATCATCACCAGCGTCGCGATGAACGCCTGAACGCGGCCTTTTGCCACAATCACGCCGGTGACGGCACCAATCGCCGCGCCTGCCGCCAGGGCCGCGGCCACGGCCACCAGCGCGTTGACTTCAATCCCGACCAGCGAAGCGGCGATCGCGCCGGTGAGGGCCAGCAGGGAACCGACGGACAGATCGATCCCTGAGGTCAAAATCACCAGCGTCATGCCGACCGCCATAATGGCGTTCACCGACGTCTGCTGCAGAATGTTGAACAGGTTATTTACGGTGAAGAAATTCGGGCTCATGGTCGACACAATCGCGATCAGCACCAGCAGGGCAATGAGCGATTTTTGTTCCATCAGCCACGCCTTTGTGAAATAGCGGCGACCAGAAACAGCCTGGGTAGTCATCTTCTTACTCCTGATTCACGCGATTAAGCTTGCCCACAGCGGCAGCCATCAGAACTTCCTGGGTGGCCTGCTCGCGAGTGAATTCACCGCCGAGATGCCCTTCATGCATGACGATAATGCGATCGCTCATGCCCAATACTTCTGGCATCTCGGAAGAGACCAGAATGATGCTCAGACCGTCGGCCTTAAACTGGTTAATCAGCTGATAGATCTCTTTCTTCGCCCCCACGTCTACGCCGCGGGTTGGCTCGTCGAGGATCAACACTTTCGGGCGCGTCATCAGCCCGCGAGCAATTGCCACTTTCTGCTGATTCCCGCCGGACAACAGGCCAATCGCCTGCTCCATCGACGGCGTTTTAACATTAAAGAGACGGATAAAATCGCTGACCGCCTGCTGCTCGTCTTTATGCTTCAGGCTGCCGCCGCTGTGGCTGAAATAGCGCAGCGCGGTCAGGGACATGTTCTCTTTTACCGACATGCCCAGCACTAAGCCGTCGCGTTTGCGGTCTTCGGAGATATAGACGATGCCGTTCGCCAGACCATCCTGCGGGGAGCGGGTGACCACTTCATGGCCGTCGAGGGTGACATAACCGCTGGTGCGCGGCAGTGCGCCGTACAACACTTTCATCAGCTCGGTACGTCCCGCGCCCATAAGGCCCGCCACGCCCAGGATCTCGCCCTGGCGCAGGGTAAAGGTCACGTCGTTCACACCCGGGCCGCAGAGGTTATCCACCTTCAGGCGGATCTCACCCGGCGCTTTATCCAGATGCGGATACTGATCTTCAAGCTTGCGTCCCACCATCATTTCGATGAGCGTATCTTCCGTCAGCGTGGCCACTTGTCGCTCGGCAATAAACTGCCCGTCGCGGAAGACGGTGACGTCATCGCAGATTTCAAAGATCTCTTTCATGCGGTGAGAAATATAGACAATCCCGCGCCCCTGCGATTTCAGCTCGCGGATAACGCGGAACAGGGATTCGGTTTCGGTATCGGTCAGGGCGTCTGTCGGTTCATCCATGATGATGACTTTCGACTCGAAGCTCAGCACCTTCGCGATTTCCACCATCTGCTGATCGCCGATGGAGAGATCGCCGACCAGACGGTCGCTCTTAAAGCGCAGGTTCAGTTTCGCCAGCAGCTTGTCGGCTTCGGCATACATGGTTTTCCAGTCGATCTTGCCGAAGCGGTTCACGAACTCACGGCCGAGGAAGATGTTCTCCGCAATGGTGAGCTGCGGGATCAGGTTCAGCTCCTGGTGAATAATGCCGATACCCGCTTCCTGAGAAGATTTCGGGCCGTTAAAGGTGGTCTCTTTACCCAGCCAGAGGAGCGAACCGGCATCGCGTTGATAGATACCGGTCAGCACTTTCATCATGGTGGATTTGCCGGCGCCGTTTTCGCCCACCAGCGCCATTACGCGCCCGGGGTAGACGTTCAGCGCCGCGCCGGAGAGGGCTTTTACGCCCGGGAACGACTTATCGATCCCTTTGAGTTGCAGTAATGCGTCCATGATGGCCTCAGAAGGTGACGCCAGCACAGAGAATGATATTCGCATACGGGGAACACTCCCCGCTGCGAATCACCGCCTGACTGTCTGCGGTTTGTTGTTTGAATTGTTCGTGCGTTGTGTAACGAATTTCGATGGTGTTTCCCTGGTGTTGTTGCAGCTGCTCAAGATGGCTGAGCAACGTTTCGTGGAGCTGCGGATTATGTTGTTTGATTTCCGCCGCGAGAATGGCCGTCTCAACCTGCATCTCCGCGGTCACCACGTCCAGTACCTGCATAAACGAAGGTACACCCTGCGTTAACGCCATATCGATACGGGTTGTGCTGCGCGGAACCGGTAAGCCTGCATCGCAAACCACCAGCGTATCGGTATGCCCAAGACGGGAAATCACCGACGAGATTTCTGAGTTGAGTACAGTGCCTTTCTTCATTTTTTTGCTCCACTAGCGAAACGTTTCGCTAAATGAAGTGTAGCCTCAGAAATGTTCAGAAAACCACCATGACGTAACAGATTTGTGATCGACGTCGAAACGTTTCGCTAAGTGAAATATTGATGGGAGATATTGCCCGGCGGCGCTTCGCTTGCACGGGCCTACGGGTTTGGTAGGCCGGGTAAGCGCAGCGCCACCCGGCATTTTCGAAAGGACTTAAATCTCGACCTGCGTACCCAGCTCTATCACGCGGTTAGGCGGGATCTCAAACTGGTCAGGCGCGCGCAGGGCGTTACGCTGCAGGATCAGGTACAGCTTGCCGCGCAGGCGCAAATACCATGGGCGCTTGCCGATGATCAGCGACTCGTGGGACATAAAGAACGACGTCTCCATCATCCGGCAGCTTAAGCCTTCCAGACCGCAGCGGTGGAACACTTCTTCCACGTTCGGCGTTTCGCGCCAGCCGTAGCTTGCCACCACGCGCCAGAAGGTCGGGGAGAGCTGCTCAATCTGCACGCGGCGTACGTTGTGAACGTAAGGCGCATCTTCGGTACGCAGCGTCAGCAGGATCACGCGCTCGTGCAGCACTTTGTTGTGCTTGAGGTTATGCATCAGCGCGAACGGGATCACGTTCAGGGCGCGAGACATGTACACCGCGGTGCCCGGCACGCGGACCGGCGGAGATTTCTCCAGAGAAGCAATCATCGCCTCCAGAGAATTCCCGTGCTCATGCATACGGCGCAGCAGGCGGAAGCGCTCGCTTTTCCATGTGGTCATGACGATGAACATCACCAGACCCAGCGTCAGCGGAAGCCAGCCGCCGGAGACAATTTTGTCGAGGTTCGCGGAGAACAGCGGCACGTCAATGCACAGGAAGCCCACCAGAATCATCGCCACGAGGAACTTATTCCAGTGCCAGTTACGGTATGCCACCGTGGTGGAGAGAAGCGATGTCAGCACCATGGTGCCGGTTACCGCAATACCGTACGCCGCCGCCAGGTTGCTGGAGTGCTCGAAGCTGACAATCACAATCACAACAGCGAAGTAGAGCAGCCAGTTAACGAACGGGATGTAGATCTGGCCCGACTCCATCTCTGAGGTATGAATGATGCGCATCGGTGAGAGATACCCCAGACGCACGGCCTGGCGCGTCAGAGAAAACACGCCGGAAATCACCGCCTGAGAGGCAATGACGGTCGCCAGCGTCGCCAGGATCAGCATCGGCACCAGCGCCCAGTCAGGTGCCAGCAGGAAGAACGGGTTCTTGATCGCTTCCGGATTTTTGAGCAACAGCGCGCCCTGGCCGAAGTAGTTGAGCACCAGCGACGGCAGCACAACCAAAAACCAGGCCACGCGGATAGGCAGCTTTCCGAAGTGACCCATATCCGCATACAGCGCTTCCACACCGGTGATGGAGAGCACGACCGCCCCCAGCGCCACGAAGGAAACTACTTTGTATTCGAGGAAGAAATGCACGGCCCAGTATGGGTTCAGCGCATGCAGCACTTCCGGGTTCGCGATAATGCTGCGTAAACCGAGCGCCGCCAGGATCAGGAACCAGGCCAGCATAATCGGCGCAAACAGTTTTCCCACCAGCCCGGTACCGTGCTTCTGGATCACAAACAGCAGCGTCAACACGATTATCGCCAGCGGGACCACCCACGTATCAAGCTGTGGCGCGATGATCTCCAGCCCCTCTATCGCCGAGAGGACCGAAATCGCGGGCGTGATAACCACCTCTCCATAGAAGAAGCTGCCGCCAATCAGGCCGATAATCACCAGCACGGAGGTCATTCTGGCGGAGGTGTTGCGCCCTGCAAGGGACATCAGGGTCAGGATACCGCCTTCGCCCGCGTTATCAGCGCGCATAACGAAGGAGAGATACTTAACGGAAACGACCAGAATCAGCAGCCAGAAGATGAGGGACAGGAAGCCAAACACGGCATCGCGCTCAACACCAAAGCCAAACTGGCCGGACAAACATTCACGAAGCGTATAAAGCGGGCTGGTGCCGATATCACCGTAGACAACCCCGATCGCCGCAAGCGTAATTGCGGGTAATGATTGCTTATTATCAGTGCTCATAGACTAGTCTTTTCGTTTGAATAACAAATGTGTTCCTGGTCCCTTGGCCCACAAAAAGCGCACAGTATGCACGATTCATTGCAAAATCGTACCCCTAAATGCAACCGCATTAATGTAGCGCAAAGAAAATTGCGCCGCACTTCAGCCTATTACCAGCTCTGACTGAAACGTCTATACTCGCTTCAATTGGCCGCCACGACGGCGAAAGGATGCAAAACTATTATGGCTCACTCACATTTATTAGCAGAAAGAATTTCCCGCCTCAGCAGCGCGCTGGAGAAAGGCCTTTTCGAGCGTAGCCACGCCATTCGCCTCTGTTTACTGGCAGCATTGAGCGGTGAAAGCGTGTTTCTGCTTGGGCCGCCGGGCATCGCCAAAAGCCTGATTGCCCGCAGGCTTAAGTTTGCTTTTCAGAACGCCCGCGCGTTTGAATACCTGATGACCCGCTTTTCCACCCCGGAAGAGGTGTTTGGCCCCCTTTCCATTCAGGCGCTGAAAGATGAAGGACGCTACGAGCGCCTGACGACGGGGTATCTGCCTGAGGCAGAAATTGTCTTCCTTGATGAGATCTGGAAAGCCGGCCCGGCCATTCTGAACACCCTGCTCACGGCGATAAACGAACGTCGGTTCCGCAACGGCGCCAGTGAAGAGAAAATCCCGATGCGCCTGCTGGTGGCCGCCTCAAACGAACTGCCTGAAGCCGACAGCAGCCTGGAAGCGCTATATGACCGTATGCTGATCCGCCTGTGGCTGGACAAAGTGCAGGATAAGTCCAACTTCCGTTCCATGCTGGTCAGCCAGCAGGATGAGAACGAGAATCCGGTAGCAGCGTCATTGCAGGTATCAGACGAGGAGTATTACCAGTGGCAGGAAGAGATCGGTAAAATTAAGCTGCCTGATTCCGTCTTCGAGCTGATCTTCATGCTGCGCCAGCAGCTTGATTTACTGCCCTCTGCCCCCTATGTCTCCGATCGCCGCTGGAAAAAAGCGATCCGCCTGCTGCAGGCCAGCGCCCTGTTCAGCGGTCGCGATGCCGTTGCGCCCATCGATCTGATCCTGCTGAAAGACTGCCTCTGGCACGACGCGGAAGGCATGAATCTGATGCAGCAGCAGCTCGACGTTTTGATGACCGGACACGCCTGGGGACAGCAGGCGATGCTCAACCAACTGGGGGCGATTGCCCAGCGGCGCATCCAGCTTCAGCAGCAGCAAAGTGATAAAACCGCGCTGAAAGTGAATCGCCTGGGGGGGATGTTCGCCCGCAAACCGCACTATGAATTACCCCCTGAACTCACCAGCCCGACGCTGACCCTGCTGCTTCAGCAGCCGCTCAAGCTGCATGATATGCAGGTGGTGCACGTGACGATTGAGCGCGAGACGCTGGCGCAGTGGCTGGATAAGGGTGGAGAGATCCGTGGAAAGCTCAACGGCATCGGTTTTGCGCAGCCGCTGAATATGGAAGTAGACAGCAGCCAGCACCTGGTGATCCGCGACGTCAGCCTGCAGGGCTCGCGTCTTGCGCTTCCGGGAACCGCCTCTGAGAGCGTCCCTGAAGAGATTAAGCAGCAGTTGGACGCGCTGGACACCGAATGGCACCAGCAGCACACCCGCTTTAGCGAGCAGCAAAAATGCCTCTTTATCCATAGCGACTGGTTAGGCCGCATCGAAGCCAGCCTGCAGGACGTCAGCGCGCAGATCAAACAGGCGCGTCAATGCTAACCCTGGATACGCTTAACGTCATGCTGGCCGTCAGCGAGGAAGGGTTGATCGAAGAAGTGGTGATCACCCTTCTGGCTTCACCGCAGCTGGCGGCCTTCTTTGAAAAATTTCCGAAGCTCAAAAAGGCGATGACCGACGATCTTCCGCGCTGGCGGGATAACCTGCGTCAACGGTTTAAAGAGACCGAAGTCCCCCCTGAGTTAACGGAAGAAGTGGCCTGCTATCAGCAGTGCCAGCGACTTTCCACGTCGCAGTTTATCGTCCAGCTTCCGCAAACCCTGACGTTGCTCGACAAGGTCCACTCCCCGTTTGCCAGCCAGGCCCGTGGGTTGGTCACGGATAACGCCACGTTCACTCCCGCACTGCACACCCTCTTCTTACAGCGCTGGCGTCTCAGCCTGGTGGTGCAGGCCACCACGCTAAACCAGCAGTTGCTGGATGAAGAGCGCGAACAGCTGCTCAGTGAAGTTCAGGAACGCATGACCTTAAGCGGCCAGCTTGAGCAGGTGCTGGTGGAAAATGAGAACGCGGCAGGGCGTCTCTGGGACATGAGCGCGGGCCAGCTTCGGCGCGGGGACTATCAGCTGATCGTCAAGTACGGCGATTTTCTGGCGCAGCAGCCCGAGCTGATGAAGCTTGCAGAACAGCTGGGACGTTCAAGGGAGGCAAAGTCGGTTCCAAAGAAGGACGCCCCGATGGAAACCTTCCGCACCCTGGTGCGTGAGCCGGCCACCGTTCCAGAGCAGGTCGACGGGCTCCAGCAGAGCGATGATATTCTGCGCCTGCTGCCCACGGAGCTGAGCACGCTCGGGATGACCGAGCTGGAGTATGAGTTTTACCGTCGGCTGGTGGAAAAACAGCTCCTCACCTACCGGCTGCACGGCGAAGCCTGGCGCGAGAAAATCAGCCAGCGGCCGGTCATTCATCAAGATTTTGACGAACAGCCGCGCGGGCCATTTATTGTCTGCGTGGATACGTCCGGCTCCATGGGCGGGTTTAACGAGCAGTGTGCAAAGGCGTTCTGTCTGGCGCTGATGCGCGTGGCGCTCGCCGATCGCCGCCGCTGCTTCATCATGCTATTCTCCAGCGAAGTCGTGGGCTATGAGCTGACGAACCAGCAGGGGATCGAGCAGGCAATCCGCTTCCTGAGCCAGCGCTTTCGCGGCGGAACCGATCTGGCCAGCTGTTTTCGCAGCATCGTAGAGCGGATGCAGGGCGGCGACTGCTATGACGCTGACGCGGTAGTGATATCCGATTTTATTGCCCAGCGGCTGCCGGATGACGTGGTCAATAAAGTGAAGGAATTACAGCGTGTGCATCAGCACCGTTTTCATGCGGTGGCGATGTCCGCCCATGGAAAACCCGGCATCATGCGCATCTTCGATCATATCTGGCGCTTTGATACCGGGTTGCGTAGCCGCCTGCTCAGACGCTGGCAGCGTTAATTACAGAAGAGAACCGACGCTTTCACGTACCTGCTGCGGCCAGACGCCACACTGCACCTGACCAATATGGGGCAGCTGAAGCAGCAGCATGGTCAGACGGGACTGGCCGATACCGCCGCCAATCGTCTGCGGCATTTCCCCACGCAGCAGCGCCTGGTGCCACTCCAGTTTGAGACGATCTTCATCGCCGGTCACCGCCAGCTGGCGCTTCAGCGCCTCAGCATCCACGCGGATCCCCATAGAAGAAAGCTCGAATGCGTCTTCCAGCACCGGGTTCCACACCAGAATATCGCCGTTCAGCCCGGCAAATTCGCCCTCACCGGTGGTGCTCCAGTCATCATAATCCGGCGCACGAACGTCGTGGCGTTTGCCATCAGACAGTTTGCCGCCGATCCCAATCAGGAACACCGCCCCGAGCTCTTTGGCGATCGCCCGCTCGCGGCCTTTGGCATCCAGATCCGGGAAACGGGTCAGCAATTCCTGGCTGTGTACAAAGTGGATCGTTTCCGGCAGGAACGGTGCCAGACCAAACGCTTTGCTTACGGCCGCTTCGGTCGCTTTGATCCCGGCGTAGATCGCCTCAACGGTAGACTTCAGCGTGCCAACGTGGCGCTCACCATCGCCCATCACGCGCTCCCAGTCCCACTGGTCAACGTAAACGGAATGAATGGGAGACAGGCGGTCTTCATCGGGGCGAAGGGCTTTCATGTGCGTGTAGAGCCCTTCGCCCGCGCTGAAGTCATGTTGTCCCAGGGTCTGACGCTTCCACTTCGCCAGTGAATGAACCACTTCGAACTGGGCGTCTGGCAGCGTTTTCACTTTTACCTGTACCGCTTTTTCGCATCCAGAGAGGTTATCCTGCGTCCCGTCACCCACGCGGCTGAGGATCGGGGCCTGGACTTCAATCAGCCCAAGCTTCTCTTCAAGCTGGCGGGAAAAATGGGATTTTACGAAACTGATCTGGCGTTGTTTTGCGATGTAAGCGGTTTTCATTATTTATACTCCTGCGTCCTGTTGATATTGATTAAGCAACAGAAATGGCACCTTATTCAATAACCCATCAACAAAAAGCCGCCTTCACTTTTGATTCGATAAAATAAGGCGCTAGAATAGAGTGATTCATTAATCTTCATAAGAAAAAGCTATGGAAAATTATCAGATCGACAATCTCGACCGCGGCATTCTGGAGGCGTTAATGGCCAATGCCCGTACCGCCTACGCCGAACTGGCGAAACAGTTTGGCGTCAGCCCGGGAACCATTCACGTTCGCGTAGAGAAGATGAAGCAGGCGGGGATCATTACCGGCGCGCGCATTGACGTCAGCCCGAAGCAGCTGGGTTACGACGTCTGCTGCTTCATCGGCATCATTCTTAAAAGCGCCAAAGACTACCCTTCCGCCCTGGCGAAACTGAACGCGCTGGATGAAGTCACCGAGGCGTACTACACCACCGGGCACTACAGCATCTTTATTAAGGTCATGTGCCGATCCATCGACGCCCTCCAGCAGGTACTTATCAACAAGATCCAAACAATCGATGAAATTCAGTCCACCGAGACCCTGATCTCCCTGCAAAACCCGATCATGCGTACCATCCGCCCGTGATCGGGCAAATCCATTCCCACATTTTCCACAGGTAGATCCCAGCTCGTTCACAGCGTACAATGGCCGTCTCTTTATCTGAGCGAGCGATCAATGGCGGACATTACCCTTATCAGCGGCAGCACCCTTGGCGGTGCGGAATACGTAGCGGAACATCTGGCTGAAAAGCTGGAAGAGGCGGGCTTTTCCACGGAAACCCTGCACGGCCCGTTGCTGGAAGATCTCCCGACTGACGGGGTCTGGCTGCTGATCACCTCCACGCACGGCGCGGGCGATCTGCCGGACAACCTGCAACCTTTATATGACGAACTGCTGGAACAGCAGCCCGACCTGTCAAACGTCCGTTTTGGCGCAGTGGGGATCGGCAGTCGTGAATATGACACCTTTTGCGGGGCAATAGAGAAAGTCGAAGCCGCTGTGACCTCCTGCGGAGCAAAACAGCTGGGTGAAACGCTCAAGATCAACATCCTCGATCATGACATTCCGGAGGATCCAGCCGAGATCTGGCTCGCGGAATGGAAAAATTTACTCAAAAACGATTAAAGATCGCGCGAATAGATGTGGATAACTCTGGTTAAAAGCTCGTATTAACCCGTAGTTATCCAAAGAACAACCGTAGCGCAGTTTTTAGCCTGTGTATAAAGTCGCGATCTGATCCCAGCTTATACGGCCCAGGATCACCGATCATTCACAGCAAACGATCCTTTCTAACTGCATGATCTTCTTTATGAGATCGGACTTATCCACACGGGTTCGCGATCCTAATAAGAGATCACAATAGAACAGATCTCTAAATAAAAAGATCTTCTTTTTAATAGCCCAGGATCCCAATGCTTTCTCGAAAGACTAAAGTTGAGTAGAATCCACGGCCCGGGCTTCAATCCATTTTCTTACCGCTTTACGCGAGGCAGACCACCATGTTTTATCAGGATCCTTTTGACGTCATCATCATTGGCGGGGGTCACGCAGGCACTGAGGCCGCAATGGCCGCAGCGCGAATGGGTCAGCAGACCCTGCTTTTGACACACAATATCGACACGCTGGGACAAATGTCCTGTAATCCGGCGATTGGCGGCATTGGGAAAGGACACCTGGTAAAAGAAGTGGATGCACTTGGCGGCCTGATGGCGAAAGCGATCGATCACGCAGGCATTCAGTTTAGGATACTAAACGCCAGTAAAGGCCCCGCCGTGCGTGCGACCCGTGCTCAGGCAGACCGCGTACTTTATCGACAGGCGGTACGTACCGCGCTGGAGAATCAGCCGAACCTGATGATCTTCCAGCAGGCGGTTGAAGATCTTATCGTTGAGAACGATCGCGTCGTAGGCGCCGTGACCCAGATGGGCCTCAAATTCCGCGCCAAAGCCGTGGTGTTGACCGTGGGTACCTTCCTTGACGGTAAAATTCATATTGGTCTGGATAACTACAGCGGCGGCCGTGCTGGCGATCCGCCGTCTATCCCATTGTCTCGCCGTCTGCGCGAGCTGCCGCTGCGCGTCAGCCGCCTGAAAACCGGCACGCCGCCGCGTATTGATGCGCGCACCATTGATTTCAGCGTGCTGGCGCAACAGCACGGTGATAACCCAATGCCGGTCTTCTCGTTTATGGGCAATGCGGCACAGCATCCGCAGCAGGTGCCGTGCTACATCACGCACACCAACGAGAAAACCCATGATGTGATCCGCAATAACCTCGATCGCAGCCCGATGTACGCCGGCGTGATCGAAGGGATCGGTCCACGCTACTGCCCTTCGATCGAAGACAAAGTGATGCGCTTTGCCGATCGCAACCAGCACCAGATCTTCCTGGAGCCGGAAGGGTTGACCTCAAACGAAATTTACCCGAACGGCATCTCCACCAGCCTGCCGTTCGACGTACAGATGCAAATTGTTCGCTCAATGCAGGGTATGGAGAACGCAAAAATCGTTCGCCCTGGCTACGCTATTGAGTACGATTTCTTCGATCCGCGTGACCTGAAGCCGACCCTGGAGAGCAAATTCATCCACGGTCTGTTCTTCGCGGGTCAGATTAACGGCACCACCGGCTACGAAGAAGCGGCTGCACAGGGCCTGCTTGCCGGTCTGAACGCCGCGCGCTTCTCTGCTGAGAAAGAGGGCTGGGCTCCGGCGCGTTCTCAGGCTTATCTGGGCGTGCTGGTTGACGATCTCTGCACGCTGGGTACCAAAGAACCGTACCGTATGTTTACCTCTCGCGCGGAATATCGCCTGATGCTGCGTGAAGATAACGCCGACCTGCGTCTGACCGAAATGGGCCGCGAGCTGGGTCTGGTCGATAACGAGCGCTGGGCGCGCTTCAACGAGAAGCTGGAGCGCATTGAGCAGGAACGTCAGCGTCTGAAAACCACATGGGTGAATCCGCAGGCGGAAACCGCTGCTGAAGTGAACGCTCACTTAACCGCGCCGCTGTCGCGCGAAGCCAGCGGTGAAGATCTGCTGCGCCGTCCAGAAGTCACCTACGAGAACCTGGTCAAACTGACCGCGTTCGCGCCGGGCCTGGAAGACGCTGAAGCGGCAGAGCAGGTCGAGATCCAGGTGAAGTACGAAGGTTACATCGCCCGTCAGCAGGATGAGATCGAAAAACAGCAGCGTAACGAAAACACGCTGCTGCCGGAAATGCTGGACTACCGCCAGGTGACGGGCCTTTCCAACGAAGTGATCGCCAAGCTGAACGATCACAAACCGGTGTCGATCGGTCAGGCATCCCGCATCTCGGGCGTGACCCCGGCGGCGATTTCGATCCTGCTGGTGTGGCTGAAAAAGCAGGGCATGCTGCGCCGTAGCGCGTAATTGACATTGTTTTGGCGGGTGGCGCTTCGCTGACCCGCCCTACTTCTTCGTAGGCCCGGTAAGCGGCAGCGCCACCGGGCAAAAAAACTCTCAACAGGTATTCACCGTGCTCAACAAACTCTCTCGTCTGCTGGATCAGGCAGGTATTTCGCTCACCGATCACCAGAAAAATCAGCTGGTGGCCTATGTCGATATGCTGAACAAATGGAACAAAGCGTACAACCTGACGTCTGTTCGCGACCCCAACGAGATGCTCGTTCGCCACATTCTCGACAGCATCGTGGTTGCTCCCTGGCTAAAAGGTGAACGCTATATCGACGTGGGGACGGGCCCTGGTCTGCCGGGTATTCCGCTGTCGATTGTTCGCCCTGAGAGCCATTTCACGCTGCTGGACAGCCTTGGCAAACGCGTGCGCTTTTTACGCCAGGTACAGCATGAGCTGAAGCTTGAAAACATCACGCCCGTGCAGAGCAGGGTAGAGGAGTTCCCGGCAGAGCCGCCGTTTGACGGGGTTATCAGCCGCGCATTTGCGTCGCTCAACGATATGGTGAGCTGGTGCAAGCACTTACCTGCGGAGAATGGCCGCTTTTATGCGCTCAAAGGGCAGTTGCCAGGCGATGAGATTGAACAGCTTCCGGACGGTTTTGCTGTCGAGTCTATTGAGAAATTACAGATTCCTCAGCTCGAAGGCGAACGTCACCTGGTGATAATTAAGCCAAACAATTTTTAAAAAATTAATAAAAAATGTGGAATTCGTGCTGTTCTTATCATGTTAAAAGACAGCACAACTACCGGGGATTTACCGAGGAGCTTTTAACCTCTGCTTCACTAAGGTTTTTCTTCCGGTTAACGAAGCAATCGTTATTCACCGAGAAGATAGTCATCTTTGAAAATATAAGTCTGCTAAAAGTGGAAGGCAGTAACCAGAACGCAATGTTAATTATTTATTAAGAATGTCAATAAAAGGTTTTTATTGTGTACTGGGCTGTTTTGAAAATAGTTGCGACATTTTGCGTTTAATTTCATAAAGATAAATTTCTGCGATTTGCGCCTTTGATAAATACAACCTTATCGCAAATGTGTGTTTTGTGATCTCGTGCACGCTTTATCGACAACGTTTTCGCGCTGTTTGCAGTTTTGGTCGAAGGTTGACGCTTTCAGCGAAAGTTAAAAAATAGCGGCGGGGAAAAATATTTAAACATTTATTCACCTTTTCGCTACTTAATGTTTGAAATCACGGGTGCGCACCGTATAATTTGACCGCTTTTTGATGCTTGACTCTGAGCCTTAAAGGACGTTTTATACGACACGCGGCATACCTCGAAGGGAGCAGGAGTAAAAACGTGATGTCTGTGTCGCTCTTGAGTAGAAACGTTGCTCGTAAGCTTCTGTTCATTCAGTTTCTGGCTGTGATAGCAAGTGGACTGCTGTTTAGCCTCAAAGACCCCTTCTGGGGCATCTCCGCCGTGTGCGGGGGTTTGGCGGTTGTGCTGCCAAACGTGTTGTTTATGATTTTTGCCTGGCGTCATCAGGCGCATACACCTGCCAAAGGCCGCGTGGCCTGGTCCTTCGCCCTCGGCGAAGTGTGTAAGGTGTTGCTGACCTTTGCTCTACTGGTGATGGCGCTGGCGGTTTTGAAAGTGGTCTTCATGCCGCTGATAGCAACGTGGGTTTTGGTGCTGGTGGTACAAGTTCTGGCTCCAGCTGTAATCAATAACAAAGGGTAAAAGGCATCATGGCTTCAGAAAATATGACGCCGCAGGATTACATAGGTCACCATCTGAATAACCTTCAGCTGGACCTGCGTACATTCTCGCTGGTGGATCCACATAACCCCCCGGCCACCTTCTGGACGATCAACATCGACTCCATGTTCTTCTCGGTGGTTTTGGGTCTTCTGTTCCTGGCCATGTTCCGCGGTGTTGCTAAACGAGCGACCAGCGGTGTACCAGGGAAATTCCAGACCTTCATCGAAATGATCATCGGCTTCGTCCATGGCAGCGTTAAAGACATGTACCATGGCAAGAGCAAGCTGATTGCTCCGCTGGCGCTGACCGTGTTCGTTTGGGTCTTCCTGATGAACCTGATGGACCTGCTGCCAATCGATCTGCTGCCATTTATCGGCGAGCACATCTTCGGCCTGCCTGCACTGCGTGTTGTACCGTCTGCGGACGTGAACATCACCCTGTCGATGGCGCTGGGCGTGTTTATCCTGATTCTTTTCTACAGCATCAAAATGAAAGGCGTAAGCGGCTTTGTGAAAGAGCTTACCTTGCAGCCGTTCAACCACTGGGCGTTTATTCCGGTCAACCTGATCCTGGAAGGCGTTAGCCTGCTGTCCAAACCTGTTTCACTGGGTCTGCGACTGTTCGGCAACATGTATGCGGGTGAGCTGATTTTCATTCTGATCGCGGGTCTTCTGCCGTGGTGGTCACAGTGGGTTCTGAATGTGCCGTGGGCCATTTTCCACATCCTGATCATTACGCTGCAAGCCTTTATCTTCATGGTTCTGACGATCGTCTATCTGTCGATGGCGTCTGAAGAGCACTGATTTTTTACCAACACTACTACGTTTTAATTGAAACAAACTGGAGACTGTCATGGAAAACCTGAATATGGATCTGCTGTACATGGCTGCCGCTGTGATGATGGGTCTGGCGGCTATCGGTGCTGCGATCGGTATCGGCATCCTCGGGGGCAAATTCCTGGAAGGCGCTGCGCGTCAACCTGATCTGATTCCTCTGCTGCGTACTCAGTTCTTTATCGTTATGGGTCTGGTGGATGCTATCCCAATGATCGCTGTAGGTCTGGGTCTGTACGTGATGTTTGCTGTCGCGTAGTAGTAGTTTTAAAACCCTAAGCCACAGATATTAAAGAGGTATTGTGCTGTGAACATGAACGCAACAATCCTCGGCCAGGCCATCGCGTTTATTCTCTTTGTCTGGTTCTGCATGAAGTATGTATGGCCGCCTTTAATGGCAGCCATCGAAAAACGTCAGAAAGAAATTGCTGACGGTCTGGCTTCTGCAGAACGCGCTAAGAAAGATTTGGACCTTGCACAGGCCAACGCGACAGACCAGCTGAAAAAAGCGAAAGCGGAAGCTCAGGTTATCATCGAACAGGCTAACAAACGCCGTTCGCAGATCCTGGACGAAGCGAAAGCTGAAGCAGAACAGGAACGTACTAAGATCGTGACACAGGCTCAGGCTGAAATTGAAGCTGAGCGTAAACGTGCTCGTGAAGAACTGCGTAAGCAGGTTGCGATTCTGGCTGTTGCTGGCGCCGAGAAGATCATCGAACGTTCCGTGGATGAAGCTGCTAACAGCGACATCGTGGACAAACTTGTCGCTGAACTGTAAGGAGGGAGGGGCTGATGTCTGAATTTGTTACGGTAGCTCGCCCCTACGCCAAAGCAGCTTTTGACTTTGCTATCGAACACCAAAATGTCGATCGCTGGCAGAATATGCTGGCGTTTGCCGCTGAGGTGACGAAAAACGAACAAATGGCCGAGTTGCTTTCCGGTGCGTTAGCACCTGAAACCCTCGCCGCGTCGTTTATCGCCGTGTGCGGAGAGCAACTGGATGCCAACGGCCAGAACCTGATTAAGGTGATGGCAGAGAATGGTCGTCTCCGTGTGCTCCCGGATGTTCTCGAGCAGTTTGAGCACTTACGTGCCCTTAGTGAAGCTACCGCTGAAGTCGAAGTGACTTCTGCGACTGAACTGAGTGACGAACAGCTTGCGAAAATTACCGCCGCGATGGAAAAACGTCTGTCACGCAAAGTTAAGCTGAATTGCAAAATCGATAAGTCTGTAATGGCAGGCGTAATCATCCGTTCGGGTGATATGGTCATTGATGGCAGCGTACGCGGCCGTCTTGAGCGCCTTGCAGACGTCTTGCAGTCTTAAGGGGACTGGAGCATGCAACTGAATTCCACCGAAATCAGCGAACTGATCAAGCAGCGCATTGCTCAGTTCAATGTTGTGAGTGAAGCTCACAACGAAGGTACTATTGTTTCTGTAAGTGACGGTGTTATCCGCATCCACGGCCTGGCCGATTGTATGCAGGGTGAGATGATTTCCCTGCCGGGTAACCGTTACGCTATCGCACTGAACCTGGAGCGCGACTCCGTTGGTGCAGTTGTGATGGGTCCATATGCTGACCTCGCCGAAGGCATGAAGGTTAAGTGTACTGGCCGTATTCTGGAAGTACCGGTTGGCCGTGGCCTGCTGGGTCGCGTTGTTAACACCCTGGGTGCGCCAATCGACGGTAAAGGTCCGGTTGAGCACGATGGCTTCTCCCCAATCGAAGTTATCGCACCAGGCGTTATCGACCGTCAGTCCGTAGATCAGCCTGTTCAGACAGGTTATAAGTCCGTTGACGCCATGATCCCAATCGGTCGTGGTCAGCGTGAACTGATCATCGGTGACCGTCAGACCGGTAAAACCGCGATGGCTATCGACGCCATCATCAACCAGCGTGATTCCGGCATCAAATGTGTGTACGTGGCTATCGGCCAGAAAGCGTCCACCATTTCTAACGTGGTTCGTAAACTGGAAGAGCACGGCGCGCTGTCTAACACCATTGTTGTTGTGGCGACCGCGTCTGAATCTGCTGCACTGCAATACCTGGCACCATACGCCGGTTGCGCAATGGGCGAATACTTCCGTGACCGCGGTGAAGATGCGCTGATCGTATACGATGACCTGTCTAAACAGGCTGTTGCTTATCGTCAGGTTTCCCTGCTGCTCCGTCGTCCACCTGGACGTGAAGCGTTCCCTGGCGACGTATTCTACCTCCACTCTCGTCTGCTGGAGCGTGCTTCCCGCGTTAACGCGGAATACGTCGAGAACTTCACCAAAGGTGAAGTGAAGGGTAAAACGGGCTCTCTGACCGCGCTGCCGATCATTGAAACCCAGGCGGGTGACGTTTCTGCGTTCGTTCCGACCAACGTAATCTCCATTACCGATGGTCAGATCTTCCTGGAAACCAACCTGTTTAACTCCGGTATTCGTCCGGCGGTTAACCCGGGTATCTCCGTATCCCGTGTGGGTGGTGCTGCTCAGACCAAGATCATCAAGAAACTGTCCGGTGGTATCCGTACCGCGCTGGCACAGTATCGCGAACTGGCTGCGTTCTCTCAGTTCGCATCCGATCTGGACGAAGCAACCCGTAAACAGCTGAGCCACGGTCAGAAAGTGACCGAGCTGCTGAAGCAGAAACAGTACGCACCAATGTCTGTTGCTCAGCAGGGCCTGGTACTGTTCGCGGCTGAACGCGGTTACCTCGAAGATGTGGAACTGGCGAAAATCGGTAGCTTCGAAGCCGCTCTGCTGGCTTACGTCGACCGTGATCACGCTCCGCTGATGCAAGAGATCAACCAGACCGGTGGCTATAACGACGAAATCGAAGGCAAGCTGAAAGCTATCCTCGATTCCTTCAAAGCAACCCAATCCTGGTAATCGTCCGGCGGCTTGTCTCAGGACAAGCCGCCTGGCATTGAGGAGAAGCTCATGGCCGGCGCAAAAGAGATACGTAGTAAGATCGCAAGCGTCCAGAACACGCAAAAGATCACTAAAGCGATGGAGATGGTCGCCGCTTCCAAAATGCGTAAATCGCAGGATCGCATGGCGGCCAGCCGTCCTTATGCAGAAACCATGCGCAAAGTGATTGGTCACCTTGCAAACGGTAATCTGGAATATAAGCACCCTTACCTGGAAGAACGCGACGTTAAGCGCGTGGGCTACCTGGTGGTGTCGACCGACCGTGGTCTGTGTGGCGGCTTGAACATTAACCTGTTCAAAAAACTGCTGGCGGATATGAAAGCATGGTCTGAAAAAGGCGTTCAGTGCGATATCGCAATGATCGGCTCTAAAGGCGTCTCTTTCTTTAACTCCGTTGGTGGCAACATTGTCGCTCAGGTGACCGGTATGGGTGATAACCCGTCCCTGTCCGAACTGATCGGCCCGGTTAAAGTGATGTTGCAGGCCTATGATGAAGGCCGTCTGGACAGACTGTACGTTGTCAGCAACAAATTCATTAACACCATGTCTCAGGTTCCAACGCTCACTCAGATGCTGCCGTTACCGGCATCAGAAGATGACGAGCTGAAGCAAAAAGCCTGGGATTACCTGTATGAACCCGATCCGAAACCGCTGCTGGATACCCTGCTGCGTCGTTACGTTGAATCTCAGGTTTATCAGGGCGTTGTAGAAAACCTGGCCAGCGAGCAGGCCGCACGAATGGTGGCGATGAAAGCCGCGACCGATAATGGCGGCAGCCTGATTAAAGAGCTGCAGTTGGTTTACAACAAAGCTCGTCAGGCCAGCATTACTCAGGAACTCACCGAGATCGTCTCGGGGGCCGCCGCGGTTTAACCAGGTTTACGAATTACGTAGAGGATTCAAGATGGCTACTGGAAAGATTGTCCAGGTAATCGGCGCCGTGGTGGACGTCGAGTTCCCTCAGGACGCCGTACCACGCGTGTACGACGCGCTTGAGGTACAGAATGGTAACGAGAGCCTGGTGCTGGAAGTTCAGCAGCAGCTCGGCGGCGGTATCGTGCGTACCATCGCGATGGGTTCTTCCGACGGTCTGCGTCGTGGTCTGGAAGTAAAAGACCTTGAGCACCCGATCGAAGTCCCGGTAGGTAAAGCAACACTGGGTCGTATCATGAACGTATTGGGTCAGCCAATCGACATGAAAGGCGACATCGGTGAAGAAGAGCGTTGGGCTATCCACCGCGCGGCACCTTCCTACGAAGAGCTGTCCAGCTCTCAGGAACTGCTGGAAACCGGTATCAAAGTTATCGACCTGATGTGTCCGTTTGCGAAGGGCGGTAAAGTGGGTCTGTTCGGTGGTGCGGGTGTAGGTAAAACCGTAAACATGATGGAGCTGATCCGTAACATCGCGATCGAGCACTCCGGTTACTCTGTGTTTGCGGGCGTAGGTGAACGTACTCGTGAGGGTAACGACTTCTACCACGAAATGACCGACTCCAACGTTCTGGACAAAGTATCCCTGGTTTACGGCCAGATGAACGAGCCACCTGGAAACCGTCTGCGCGTTGCGCTGACCGGCCTGACGATGGCTGAGAAGTTCCGTGACGAAGGCCGTGACGTTCTGCTGTTCGTTGATAACATCTATCGTTACACCCTGGCCGGTACTGAAGTATCTGCACTGCTGGGTCGTATGCCTTCAGCGGTAGGTTATCAGCCAACGCTGGCGGAAGAGATGGGTGTTCTTCAGGAACGTATCACCTCTACCAAAACCGGTTCTATCACCTCCGTTCAGGCGGTATACGTACCTGCGGATGACTTGACTGACCCATCACCAGCCACCACCTTTGCGCACTTAGATGCAACCGTGGTACTGAGCCGTCAGATCGCGTCTCTGGGTATCTACCCAGCCGTTGACCCGCTGGACTCCACCAGCCGTCAGCTGGATCCACTGGTTGTTGGTCAGGAACACTACGACACCGCGCGTGGCGTACAGTCCCTGCTGCAGCGTTACCAGGAACTGAAAGACATCATCGCCATCCTGGGTATGGATGAACTGTCTGAAGAAGACAAACTGGTGGTAGCACGTGCGCGTAAGATCCAGCGCTTCCTGTCCCAGCCGTTCTTCGTTGCGGAAGTATTCACCGGTTCTCCGGGTAAATACGTTTCCCTGAAAGACACCATCCGTGGCTTTAAAGGCATCATGGAAGGCGAATACGATCACCTGCCAGAGCAGGCGTTCTACATGGTTGGTTCCATCGAAGAAGCTGTGGAAAAAGCCAAAAAACTTTAACGCCTTAATCGGAGGGTGATATGGCAATGACTTACCACCTGGACGTCGTCAGCGCAGAGCAACAAATGTTCTCTGGTCTGGTCGAGAAAATCCAGGTAACGGGTAGTGAAGGTGAGCTGGGTATTTTCCCGGGTCACGCACCGCTGCTCACCGCCATTAAGCCTGGTATGATCCGCATCGTTAAACAGTTCGGTCACGAAGAGTTTATCTATCTGTCCGGCGGCATTCTTGAAGTGCAGCCTGGTAGTGTGACCGTTCTGGCCGATACCGCTATTCGTGGCCAGGATCTCGACGAAGCGCGAGCCCTGGAGTCGAAGCGTAAGGCTGAAGAGCACATTAGCAGCTCTCATGGTGACGTGGATTACGCTCAGGCGTCTGCGGAGCTGGCCAAAGCGATCGCGAAACTGCGCGTTATCGAGTTGACCAAAAAAGCGATGTAACACCGGCTTGAAAAGCACAAAAGCCAGTCTGGATACCAGGCTGGCTTTTTTTTTCGGCCTTAATTCATGATGAAAAAGATGTAGAATTTTAATCATCAAACGTTTTTACTTCTCACTCAAACTACCGTCAGGATGCGTATGTCAAACAGTGCGATGAGCGTGGTGATCCTTGCCGCAGGCAAAGGGACCCGCATGTATTCCGACCTGCCTAAAGTGCTTCACACGCTTGCAGGAAAGCCAATGGTGCAGCACGTCATTGATGCAGCGAATGAATTGGGCGCCAGTCAGGTCCACCTGGTCTACGGCCACGGCGGCGATCTGCTTAAAAAGACGCTGAGCGACGACAAGCTCAACTGGGTGCTTCAGGCCGAGCAGTTGGGTACAGGCCATGCCATGCAGCAGGCAGCGCCCTTCTTTGCGGATGACGAAGACATTTTGATGCTCTACGGCGATGTCCCGCTGATCTCCGTTGAAACGCTGACTCGCCTGCGTGAAGCCAAACCGCAGGGCGGCATCGGTTTATTAACCGTCGTGCTGGACGATCCAACCGGTTATGGCCGTATCACCCGTGAAAACGGCAACGTTACGGGTATTGTTGAGCATAAAGATGCCAGCGAGGCGCAGCGTCAGATTCAGGAGATCAACACCGGTATCCTGATTGCCAATGGCGCGGATATGAAGCGCTGGCTGTCGAAGCTCAACAACAATAACGCGCAGGGTGAATACTACATCACCGACATCATTGCGATGGCATACCAGGAAGGGCGCGAGATTGCGGCGGTCCATCCGGCGCGCATCAGCGAAACCGAAGGGGTGAACAACCGCCTTCAACTCTCCCGTCTTGAGCGCGTTTATCAGTCCGAACAGGCCGAGAAACTCCTTCTGGCTGGCGTGATGCTGCGCGATCCGGCGCGTTTCGATCTGCGTGGCACGTTATCTCACGGGCGCGACGTTGAAATTGATACTAACGTTATCCTCGAAGGTCACGTCACGCTGGGCAACCGCGTCAAAATTGGCGCTGGCTGCGTGATCAAAAACAGCGTCATTGGTGACGACTGTGAAATAAGCCCGTACAGCGTGGTGGAAGATGCCCGTCTGGATGTGGCCTGTACCATAGGCCCGTTTGCGCGTTTGCGCCCGGGCGCTGAGCTGCTGGAAGGCGCTCACGTGGGCAACTTCGTTGAGATGAAAAAAGCGCGTCTGGGTAAAGGCTCAAAAGCCGGTCATTTAACCTATCTGGGCGACGCGGAAATTGGTGACAACGTCAACATTGGCGCAGGCACAATCACCTGTAACTATGACGGCGCCAATAAGTTTAAAACCATCATCGGTGATGATGTGTTTGTCGGTTCCGACACCCAGCTGGTGGCACCTGTTACCGTGGGTAACGGCGTAACGATTGCCGCCGGGACAACCGTTACGCGCGATATCGCCGATAACGAACTGGTATTAAGCCGTGTGCCGCAGGTGCACAAGCAGGGCTGGAAACGTCCTGTGAAGAAGAAGTAACAACAAGGCGGGTGGCGCTACGCTTACCCGCCCTACGATTGAGTAGGCCTGATAAGGCGTAGCCGTCATCAGGCAAACCCGGGTGAGGAGATAAACATATATCTCCCCCCACAAGCAGTACCCATAAAAATAACCCCACTCTCTACAAGGCTCGGGGCGCCCGGAAAGGGCAAATACAGGTCAGCGACAACGCAGGCATTATGCCTAAATTCGGAATCTAAAATTATGTGTGGAATTGTTGGCGCAGTTGCGCAGCGTGATATTGCTGAAATCCTTCTCGAAGGTTTACGTCGTCTGGAATACCGTGGTTACGACTCTGCCGGTCTGGCTGTCGTCGATGCAGAAGGTCATATGACCCGTCTGCGCCGTCTCGGTAAAGTGCAGATGCTGGCCCAGGCCGCGGAAGAACATCCGCTGCACGGGGGAACCGGTATTGCGCACACCCGCTGGGCGACGCACGGCGAACCGTCTGAAGGCAACGCGCACCCGCATGTGTCTGAACACATCGTGGTCGTGCACAATGGCATTATCGAAAACCACGAACCGCTGCGTGAAGCACTGAAAGCGCGCGGCTACACCTTCGTCTCTGAAACTGACACCGAAGTGATTGCTCACCTGGTGCACTGGGAACTTGAGCAGGGCGGTACGCTGCGTGATGCGGTGCTGCGCGCTATTCCTCAGCTGCGCGGTGCGTACGGTACGGTGATCATGGATTCCCGCGACCCGTCCACGCTGCTGGCCGCGCGTTCCGGTAGCCCGATGGTTATCGGCCTGGGCATGGGTGAAAACTTTATCGCTTCCGATCAGCTGGCACTTCTACCGGTCACCCGTCGCTTTATCTTCCTCGAAGAGGGGGATATCGCCGAAGTGACTCGCCGCAGCGTGACCGTGTTCGATACCAAAGGCGAGCAGGTGAAACGTCAGGAGATCGAATCGAATCTGCAGTACGACGCGGGCGACAAAGGCGCTTACCGTCACTACATGCAGAAAGAGATTTACGAGCAGCCAAACGCCATCAAAAACACCCTGACCGGGCGCATCAGCCATGGTGAAGTGGATCTGAGCGAGCTGGGCGCAAACGCGAACGAACTGCTCAGCAAGGTTGAGCATATTCAGATCGTGGCCTGCGGCACCTCCTACAACTCCGGTATGGTCTCTCGCTACTGGTTTGAATCTCTGGCGGGCGTGCCGTGCGACGTAGAAATTGCGTCTGAGTTCCGCTATCGCAAATCTGCCGTACGTCGTAACAGCCTGATGATCACCCTTTCCCAGTCAGGTGAAACGGCAGATACCCTGGCGGCGCTGCGTCTCTCTAAAGAGCTGGGTTATCTGGGTTCTCTGGCCATCTGTAACGTCCCGGGCTCATCGCTGGTGCGTGAATCCGATCTGGCGCTGATGACCAAAGCGGGTACCGAAATCGGCGTGGCCTCCACCAAGGCGTTTACCACTCAGCTGACGGTTCTGCTGATGCTGGTGGCGAAACTGGCGCGTCTGAAAGGTGAAGATGCCTCTGTTGAGCATGACATCGTTCACGGTCTGCAGGCGCTGCCGAGCCGTATTGAGCAGATGCTGTCTCAGGACAAACGCATTGAAGCTCTGGCGGAAGATTTCTCTGACAAACATCACGCCCTGTTCCTGGGCCGTGGCGATCAGTATCCGATTGCGCTGGAAGGCGCGCTGAAGCTGAAAGAGATCTCTTACATTCACGCTGAAGCCTATGCGGCAGGCGAGCTGAAACACGGTCCGTTGGCGCTGATTGACGCGGATATGCCGGTTATCGTCGTGGCACCGAACAACGAACTGCTGGAAAAACTGAAGTCCAACATCGAAGAAGTCCGCGCCCGTGGCGGCGTGTTGTACGTCTTTGCTGATAAAGATGCCGGTTTCGCCAGCAGCGACAACATGCACATCATCGAGATGCCGCATGTGGAAGAGGTGATTGCGCCGATCTTCTACACCGTTCCGTTGCAGCTGCTGGCCTATCACGTGGCGCTGATCAAAGGCACCGACGTTGACCAGCCGCGTAACCTGGCGAAGTCCGTTACCGTAGAATAATCTCCAGCCTACCCGAGGCTGCCAGTATTCCGGCAGCCTCATAGTCCTCCCCTCAGCGATTACTTCTTTTTATCGCAGCCTGTTTCTTTTTTCATGTTTCCTTACATTATTGCGTCATCTGATTGTCTCGCCGATTTCTGCTTAAAAAATAATCATATTTAGCGGTGGCAAAGAAAAGATATTGATAAATTCTCAAAAAAACAGAAAAGAGACATCAATAGCATTTATTAATTATTTTTTATTCTTATTTGTAAGGGGTTTTTTATTTTTCGTTTTTATTATTTTATTTTAAAGATATTTCATGAGAGAAAACGTGTTTGTCATAGGGCAGGAATGAATTGTACTATCGCCACGCTTTAAAGGATGGTGTGTTTTATTTGAATGTGTAAATGAAACGCATACAAATAATATAAATTATGGAGAGTTTCATGAAATTAAACGTTATAGCCACTTCGCTGGTTTTATCTTCCGCCCTGTTTTCAGGTGCGACATTAGCGGCTGACGGTACTGTTCATTTCCGTGGCGAGGTGATTGATTCTACTTGTACAGTCACGACTGATACCAGTAATCAGACTGTTAATATTGGTCGTGTATCGGTAAAAACCTTCGCGGGTATTGATTCCACCGCGTCTGTTAAAGATTTCCACATCCGTCTGGAAGGCTGCCCGGCAACCTATACTCAGGCGGCGGTACGCTTTGACGGGACGGAAGATAAAGATACCATCGGTAAAGGTTATCTCTCAATCGGTACGCCGGTGAACGAAGACGGTACGGACGGCGAGTTCACTGGCAGCGGCGACGCCATTGCCGCGACGGGCGTGGCGATTAAACTGTTCAACCTGAGCGATGATACCGCGATCCCGTTGTATAACAATTCTAAATACGTTGCCATTGCAGATGGTAAAGCGGATATGGGATTCAAGGCGAAATTCGTCCAGACTCTGGCAACAGTGACGCCGGGTACTGCGAATGCTGACTCTCAGTTTACTATTGAATACCTGAAATAATCAGCGGTTATGGATTCGGAGCCTGTTAAGAATTTATTAACAGGCTCCTTTATATATAAGGACATTGGATTATGCCAGGGCGTATAGTGAATGTATTATTAGCGTGTTGTCTTACGGGTATTTCTACACTGGCATCGGCAGGTGTGGTTATCGGTGGCACACGAGTGATTTATTCGAGTGATAAATCCGACGCAACCATTACTGTCAAAAATAACGAAGCGGCTATCCCTTATCTTATTCAAACATGGGTTGACCCCTTCAGTAATACAGGAACCGCGAAAAAACCACCGTTTACCGTCATTCCACCGGTATCTCGTCTGGAGGCTGGGCAGGAAAAAATTCTGCGCATTATGAAAACCGAGGGCAATTTACCGCAGGATCGGGAGTCGGTGTTCTGGCTGAACATCAAAAATATTCCCCCGGCGAGCAATAAGCCGAACGCGATGGAAATCGCCATTAAGACGCGTATCAAGCTGTTCTGGCGTCCGGCCTCGTTGAACATCACCCCGGAGCACGCCGCCACGCAGGTGAAGTGGCACAGAGAAAATCGGCAGTTGGTAGTTGAAAATCCCACGCCGCTAAATATCAACGTTATGAATGTGACAGTGGACGGCAAAGATGTGCCACTCAATATCGTCCATCCCTTTGAAACCCTGCGTTTACCCTTACCGGAAGGCGTGAATGGCCATGCGCTGGTGTGGCGGTATGTGAATGATTTCGGTGCGATTAGTCAGGATTTAAAAGCAGCGCTTTAAGCAAAGGATGGTTTATTTATGGAGTGTTCCCGTATTTTCATCGCGTTTGCTTCCGGGGTGGTGCTTGGTTTATCCGCCGAGACGGCAGCGAGGGATATGTTTAACCCTGCGTTGCTTGAAATCGATCATCCTGTGGACGTTGATATCCACCAGTTTAACCGCGCGAACAATCTACCTGCCGGGAACTATAAGGTCAGTATTCATGTTAACGGCGAATATGTTGACCGCCGGGAGGTAACCTTTGTCGAAGATACTGCCACCAGCAACCTTCATCCTTGCTTCTCAGACGTCAAAACCGTGCTCGCTGAGCTTGGGGTAAAAGTGGCGGCTATCAAGGCCCTTAACGACATAGATGACAAAGCCTGTCTGAACCCCGCGCCGCTCGTTCCCGGCTCAACCTGGACGTTTGATACGGATAAACTCCAGCTTAACGTCACGTTGCCGCAAATCTATATTGATGTATCGGCGCGCGGCTATATCAGTCCCTCACGCTGGGATGAGGGCATCAATGCGCTTATGGTGAACTACGATTTTTCCGGCTCCAGCACGGTACATTCGAACGAGGATGTTAACGACGATTTTTATTATCTGAACCTGCGCAACGGTGCCAACCTGGGGGCATGGCGTTTACGTAACTACAGTACGCTAAACGTGGCCGATGGCGAGTCTTCGTATCATTCGATCAATACCTATTTACAGCGCGATATCGCCGCGTTACGCAGCCAAATCATGCTGGGGGATACGTGGACCGCAAGCGACGTGTTTGACAGCACGCAACTGCGTGGTATGCGTCTCTACACGGATGATGACATGCTGCCTTCGAGCCTGACGGGGTTTGCGCCAGTGGTTCGCGGCGTGGCGAAAAGCAATGCGACCGTGATTGTGCGGCAAAACGGTTACATCATTTACCAGTCTGCCGTACCGCAGGGAGCGTTTGCGCTCAAGGATTTAAACACTACCAATTCGGGTGGCGATCTGGATGTTACCATCAAAGAAGAGGATGGCAGCGAGCAACATTTTACCCAGCCTTACGCCTCACTGGCGATCCTGAAGCGTGAAGACCAAACCGATGTCGATATCAGCGCGGGTGAACTGCGCGATCAAAACGATTTTCAGCCGACCGTTTTTCAGGCGCAGGTGTTACACGGTTTTCCTGCGGGTATTACCCTCTACGGGGGCGTGCAGGGAACCAGCGATTACACCTCCGCCGCGCTTGGCGTGGGGAAAGATATGGGTTCGCTGGGCGCCATTTCGCTGGACGTAACGCATGCCCGCGCGCGGTTTGAGGACGATGACGAAAGCGGGCAATCTTACCGTTTTCTCTATTCCAAACGTTTTGATGAAACTAACACAACGTTTCGGCTGGTGGGCTACCGCTACTCCACAGAGGGCTACTACACCCTGAACGAATGGGCGTCCCGGCAGAATAACGAGAGCGACTTCTGGACGACAGGTAACCGCCGTAGCCGTCTGGAGGGAACATGGACGCAGACCTTTGGCGACGGGATGGGAAATATTTATCTTACCCTTAGCCGCCAGCAGTACTGGAAGACGAATGAAGTCGAGCGGCTGGTGCAGCTGGGCTACAGCAATAGCTGGCGCTCTATTTCCTGGAACGTCTCCTGGAACTACACCGATTCACTCACCTCGGCCCAAAATAGCACCGACACTGACATCAGCGACAGCCAGGGAAGCGAACAGATTTTTATGCTCTCTCTCTCCATACCGTTGTCAGGCTGGCTGCATGATAGCTACGTCAACTATGGGTACACCCAAAACAACCATGGAAAAGGGATGCACCAGGTGGGGCTGAGCGGTAACGCGCTGGATGCGCACAACCTCTCCTGGAACGTTCAGCAGTCTTACGATGCGGATAACGAAGATTACAACAACAGCGCAGGGGTGGGCTATGACGGCACATATGGTTCGGTAAACGCCAGTTACGACTATACCCAGGACAACCAGCGCCTCAACTATGGAATGAAGGGCGGGATTCTGGCCCACAGCGATGGCATAACTTTCTCTCAGGAGCTGGGGGAAACCGTCGCGCTGGTTAAAGCCCCGGGAGCTTCCGGCCTGGCGCTGGAGAATGGTACGGGTAAGGCGACTGACTGGCGCGGCTATACGGTACAGACGCAGCTCAATGCCTACGATGAAAACAGAGTGGAGATCGACAGCGATTACTTTGCGAAGGCCAACGTCGAAATCGACAACAGTATCCTCAGCGTTATCCCGACGCGCGGCGCGGTGGTACGGGCGGAGTTTGTCACTCACGTGGGCTATCGCGTCCTGTTCAATGTGCGGCAGAAGAGTGGCAAACCGGTGCCGTTTGGCGCAATGGCCTCGGCTGATTTACCCCACGGCAGCGTAACCGGCATTGTGGGCGAAAATGGCGAGCTTTATCTGTCCGGCATGCCGGAAGAGGGGGCGTTTGTCCTGAAGTGGGGTGCAGATAACACGGTGACCTGCCCGGTTAACTACCATTTTACCCCGCCAGAAGGCGTTGAACTGATACAAATATCGGCAGTATGCCAATAGGGAAATAAGATGAAATTCAGGACACCTCTGTTTTTAAGCGCGTTGATAATATTTATGACGCCAGTATGCAAGGCGTACACCACGGGCGACGGGATTTGTCACTCCGAAGGTGGCGCTTATATCTATAACCTTAATCTGAACGGGCAGTCGATCCCGGCGGATAAAAATAAAGCAGGTACAGAGATCAGGGATCTGGAAACGCTCAGTTCATCTACGAGTTACAAAGCGCAATGCAACTGTCTTACGCATTACTCTACGGGCTTTCGCCAAATCTACTACACCGCACGATCGCCGTTAAGTGAAGATGTGGTAAAGAACGGGTATACCTATTTTACCCTTAATAACAACCTCAGCATCGCCACGTCGATACTTGTGCTTGGCAGAGAATATATACCGGTACCTTTCAGCGCAGAACCAAACGTAATGTCTCATAGCTCCTATTGTTATGCGCCTGGCGAGGAAGGGAGCGAACCAACACTCAATACCGGTTCACAAATAAAAATATCATTCTTAATTAACAAGCCGTTTATTGGCCGGGTGAGTGTGCCAGGTACGATAGTCGCCGATCTTTATGGAGGGCTGGATGCGGCCTCCTCGACCTCCAGCACCGAAAAAATGGCAGAGATCAAAATCGCTGGCGATATCGTCGTGCCGCAAAACTGCGAGATAGCGCCCGGGCAGACGCTTGAGATAGATTTTGGCAAAATCCCGGCCCCGGAATTTTCCGCTACCAAAGGCACCGCCGTGACGAGTCACAAGGTAAAAAAGACGATTCAGGTACAGTGCACAGGCATGCTGGATGAGAATATTGTCTACTCCACTTTCCATGGAGACCCTGTTGACGCCGATGCCACGATGATGAAAGTCAACGGCAATGATGATGTAGGCATTGTGGTATACGACAAGTGGGATCGTCAGGTCAGCGTCAACGGCGGCAGGATGGACATGGATAGGGGCGAAAACAACAACGGCGCCGAAAACAATTCGCTTACCTTTTCCGCTGCGCCTGCAAGCGCAACGGGGGCTCAGCCAAAACCTGGAACGTTTGAAGCGTACGCGACGGTCACGCTGGAAATTGAACATTAATCACCCGACGGCTGTTTATGACAGCCGTTGTCATTTTCCCCCTTTTGTACCAGGCTTATCCCTTTCTGTATGACAACTCTATGACGCCATTATGAATAAATATCATTTATTATCAATGACTTATTTTTATCGCCTGCATTGTCATAAAACTGTCATAATTCGTACATTTATCTGTCACCTGTTTGTCCTATTTTGCTCATCGTAGCCACTAAACAACGATTTACGAAAATCTTGCAGGAGACATTATGAAAGTTATGCGTACCACTGTCGCAACTGTTGTCGCCGCGACCTTATCTCTGAGCGCGTTCTCTGTATTTGCAGAAGCAAGCCTGACTGGCGCTGGTGCAACCTTCCCTGCGCCGGTGTATGCCAAATGGGCGGATACCTACCAGAAAGAAACCGGTAACAAGGTTAACTATCAGGGTATCGGCTCCTCCGGTGGCGTAAAACAAATTACCGCGAACACGGTTGATTTCGGCGCATCAGATGCTCCGCTGTCTGATGACAAACTGGCTCAGGAAGGCCTGTTCCAGTTCCCTACCGTGATCGGTGGCGTGGTTCTGGCGATCAACCTGCCGGGCGTGAAGTCGGGTGAGTTGGTGCTGGACGGCAAAACCCTGGGTGACATCTACCTGGGCAAAATCAAAAAATGGGATGACGAAGCGATCGCCAAACTCAACCCAGGCCTGAAGCTGCCTTCCCAGAACATCGCCGTGGTTCGCCGCGCGGATGGTTCTGGTACCTCTTTCGTGTTCACCAGCTACCTGGCGAAAGTGAACGAAGAGTGGAAATCTAAAGTCGGCTCCGGCTCTACCGTTAACTGGCCTACCGGTCTGGGCGGTAAAGGTAATGACGGTATCGCCGCGTTCGTACAGCGTCTGCCTGGCTCCATCGGCTACGTAGAGTATGCGTACGCGAAGCAGAACAACCTGTCCTACACCAAACTGGTGTCTGCCGACGGCAAACCGGTTAGCCCGACCGAAGAGAACTTTGCTAACGCCGCCAAAGGCGCTGACTGGAGCAAATCCTTCGCGCAGGATCTGACTAACCAGAAGGGCGAAGGGGCGTGGCCAATCACCTCTACCACCTTCATCCTGGTGCACAAAGAGCAGAAGAAACCTGAACAGGGCGCTGAAGTGCTGAAGTTCTTCGACTGGGCATACAAAAACGGCGGCAAACAGGCTAACGCTCTGGATTACGCCACCCTGCCAGACAACGTGGTTGAGCAGATTCGCGCTGCATGGAAAACCAACGTGAAAGACAGCAGCGGTAAAGCGCTGTACTAACAGGATATATTTAACGAAGATGGCGGGGGGCGCTGCGCTTACCCGCCCTACGGTTTACTCTGTAGGCCCGGTAAGCGTCAGCGCCACCGGGCATATTCGTAAAAACGTCTCAAACAGAAGAGTAATTTATGGCTGCAACCAAGCCTGCATTTAACCCTCCGGGTAAAAAAGGTGACATGATTTTCAGCGCGCTGGTCAAACTGGCTGCGCTGATTGTGCTATTGCTGCTGGGCGGCATTATCGTGTCTCTGATTTTCTCCTCCTGGCCGAGCATCCAGAAATTCGGTTTCTCCTTCCTGTGGAGTAAAGAGTGGGATGCGCCGAACGATATCTATGGTGCACTTGTGCCGATTTACGGCACGCTGGTGACCTCGTTCATCGCCCTGCTGATTGCGGTTCCGGTAAGTTTCGGTATCGCCCTGTTCCTGACGGAGCTGGCGCCGGGCTGGCTGCGTCGCCCATTGGGTATCGCCATCGAACTGCTGGCGGCCATCCCAAGTATCGTCTACGGCATGTGGGGCCTTTTCATCTTTGCGCCGCTGTTCGCCACGTACTTCCAGGAACCGGTGGGTAACGTCCTCTCTGCCATTCCGTTTGTGGGGGCCTTGTTCTCAGGCCCGGCTTTCGGTATCGGCATTCTGGCGGCGGGTGTGATCCTCGCCATCATGATTATTCCGTACATTGCGGCGGTGATGCGCGATGTGTTCGAACAAACGCCGGTGATGATGAAAGAGTCGGCCTACGGCATCGGCTGCACCACCTGGGAAGTGATCTGGCGCATTGTCCTTCCGTTCACCAAAAATGGGGTGATCGGGGGCGTCATGCTGGGCTTAGGTCGTGCGCTGGGTGAAACCATGGCGGTTACCTTTATCATCGGTAACACCTACCAGCTCGACAGCGCGTCGCTCTACATGCCGGGCAACAGTATTACCTCTGCGCTGGCGAATGAGTTTGCGGAAGCGGAATCGGGTCTGCACGTTGCGGCGCTGATGGAGCTGGGTCTGATTCTGTTCGTTATTACCTTCATTGTTCTGGCGATTTCCAAGCTGATGATTATGCGTCTCGCTAAAAATGAGGGAGCACGCTAATGGCCACTCTCGAAATGCAAGCTACTGCTGAACTGGCGGAATCCCGCCGCAAAATGCAGGCCAGACGCCGCATGAAAAACCGCATTGCCCTGACGCTCTCTATGGCGACGATGGCATTCGGTCTGTTCTGGCTTGTCTGGATCCTCTTCTCAACGGTCGTTCGCGGGATTGACGGAATGTCATTCTCGCTGTTCACCGAAATGACGCCGCCGCCGAACACGGCGGGTGGTGGCCTGGCGAATGCCCTGGCGGGCAGCGGATTGCTGATCCTCTGGGCCACGGTCTTCGGCACGCCGCTGGGCATCATGGCGGGCATCTACCTGGCAGAATACGGTCGTAAATCCTTGCTGGCGGAAGTGATTCGTTTCATTAACGACATTTTGCTGTCAGCCCCGTCTATCGTCGTGGGTCTGTTCGTTTATACCGTCGTGGTGGCGCAGATGGAACACTTCTCCGGCTGGGCGGGTGTGATTGCGCTGGCGCTGCTGCAGGTGCCGATTGTGATTCGAACCACCGAGAACATGCTAAAACTGGTGCCGGACAGCCTGCGTGAAGCGGCTTACGCGCTGGGTACGCCAAAATGGAAGATGATCTCTGCGATTACGCTGAAGGCGTCGGTCTCCGGGATCATGACCGGTATCCTGCTGGCGGTGGCGCGTATTGCGGGTGAAACGGCACCGCTGCTGTTTACGTCCCTCTCCAACCAGTTCTGGAGCACGGACATGATGCAGCCGATCGCCAACCTGCCGGTGACGATCTTTAAATTTGCGATGAGCCCCTTCGCGGAATGGCAGCAGCTGGCCTGGGCCGGGGTGCTGATCATTACCCTTTGCGTACTGTTGCTGAACATTCTGGCGCGCGTCATTTTCGCGAAGAAGAAACACGGTTAATTTTTTACGGCGCGGCAGCTCGCGACGCCGAATGAGGAAATGAGTCAATGAGTATGGTTGATACTGCCCCGGGTAAGATTCAGGTTCGTGATTTGAACTTCTACTACGGCAAATTCCATGCCCTGAAGAACATCAACCTGGATATCGCGAAGAACCAGGTCACGGCATTTATCGGTCCGTCCGGCTGTGGGAAATCCACGCTGCTGCGTACCTTTAACAAAATGTATTCGCTCTATCCGGAGCAGCGTGCTGAAGGGGAAATCATCCTCGACGGTGAAAACATTCTGACCCAGGCTCAGGATATTGCCCTGCTGCGCGCGAAAGTGGGGATGGTGTTCCAGAAACCCACGCCGTTCCCGATGTCCATTTATGACAACATCGCCTTTGGCGTTCGCCTGTTTGAAAAGCTCTCCCGTGCCGATATGGACGAGCGCGTGCAGTGGGCTTTGACCAAGGCCGCATTATGGAACGAAACCAAAGATAAGTTGCACCAGAGCGGGTACTCTCTCTCCGGTGGTCAGCAGCAGCGTCTGTGCATTGCGCGCGGTATTGCGATCCGCCCGGAAGTGTTGCTGCTGGATGAGCCGTGTTCAGCGCTGGACCCGATTTCAACCGGTCGTATTGAAGAACTGATCACCGAGCTGAAGCAGGATTACACCGTGGTTATCGTGACCCACAACATGCAGCAGGCTGCGCGTTGCTCCGATCACACGGCGTTTATGTACCTGGGTGAATTGATTGAGTTCAGTAACACGGACGATCTGTTCACTAAGCCCGCGAAGAAACAAACCGAAGATTATATTACTGGCCGCTACGGTTGATTTGCCTTAGTGCATGTGGAGAAACCATGGACAACCTCAATCTTAATAAACACATTTCCGGCCAGTTCAACGCAGAGCTGGAAAGCATTCGCACCCAGGTGATGACCATGGGCGGCATGGTCGAGCAGCAGCTTTCTGATGCGATTACGGCGATGCACAACCAGGACAGCGAGCTGGCGAAGCGCGTCATTGAAGGCGATAAAAACGTCAACATGATGGAAGTGGCTATCGACGAAGCCTGCGTGCGCATTATCGCGAAACGTCAGCCGACGGCGAGCGACCTGCGTCTGGTGATGGCGATCATCAAAACCATCGCCGAGCTGGAACGTATTGGTGACGTCGCCGATAAAATCTGCCGCACCGCGCTGGAGAAGTTCTCTCAGCAGCATCAGCCGCTGCTGGTCAGCCTGGAGTCGCTGGGCCGCCACACCGTGCAGATGCTGCACGACGTGCTGGATGCCTTTGCGCGGATGGATCTGGACGAAGCGGTGCGTATCTACCGTGAAGACAAGAAGGTCGATCAGGAGTATGAAGGCATCGTGCGCCAGCTGATGACCTACATGATGGAAGATTCCCGCACGATCCCGAGCGTGCTGACGGCCCTGTTCTGCGCGCGCTCCATCGAGCGTATCGGTGACCGCTGCCAGAACATTTGCGAATACATTTTCTACTTCGTGAAGGGTCAGGACTTCCGTCACGTGGGCGGCGACGAGCTGGACAAGCTGCTGGCGGGTAAAGATCCGAAAGAGTAATCCTGTCATCTGATAACAACGCCGGTACTCACCGGCGTTGTTATTTCTAGTGTAATCACAATTTTCCCCTTCATCCGTTGCCTGGCGTTCGAAACGCGCTAACGTGAGACGAAAAAACAGCAAAGGATGGTATATGAAAAATTCATTAGCGTGCCTGGCGATGGCCATCAGCATCGTGATCGGTACTGGAACAGACGTGATTGCCGCACCGTTGCCGGTCACACCTGACCAGACTACCCCGGTCAGCCACTATGTGACCCAGGTTAATGCGGATAAAAGCATTACGTTTCGCCTGTTTGCACCCGGCGCAACGCGAGTCTCCGTGGTGACGGGGTCAATGCCTGAAAGCCAGGTTTCCCATGATATGACGAAAGAGAAAAATGGCGTCTGGTCATGCAAAAGCGAGCCGATGGCCCCGAATCTCTACGAATATTATTTCGACATCGATGGTTTCCGTTCAGTCGACACGGGAAGCCGCTATCAAAAACCCCAGCGGCAGGTGAACACCAGCCTGATTCTGGTTCCGGGCAGTATTCTCGACGATCGTCCTGTACCGCATGGCGATCTGACGACCTTGACCTGGCACTCGCCGTCGCTCAAGTCAGAGCGCCGCATCTATGTATGGACTCCCCCTGGCTACAACGGCACAGGGGAACCCTTACCGGTGCTCTACTTCTACCATGGTTTTGGGGATACCGGGCTTTCGGCAATCGACCAGGGCCGTCTGCCGCAAATCATGGATAACCTGATGGCCGAAGGGAAAATCAAACCGATGCTGGTGGTGGTACCCGACACCGAGACGGAGAGCACTGAGGCCATCCCCGAGAACTTCCCACCGGCAGAACGACGGAAGTCTTTCTATCCGCTCAATGCGAAAGCCGCAGACCGTGAACTGATGAGCGAGATTATTCCGCTGGTGGATACCCGCTTCAACGTGCGTAAAGATGCGGCCGGCCGGGCGCTGGCGGGATTGTCACAGGGCGGTTATCAGGCGCTCGTATCCGGTATGAACCATCTGGACAGCTTCGGCTGGCTGGGAACGTTCAGCGGCGTTACCACAACAACCGTGCCTGACGAAGGCGTGGCCGCACGCTTTAAGCAGCCTGAGGCCATTAACCGGCAGCTGCATAACTTCACCGTCGTTGTGGGAGAGCGCGATTCGGTGACCGGCAAAGATATCGCCGGTCTGAAAGCGGAGCTGGAAAAGCAGGGCATCAAATTCGACTATAAAATGTACCCCGGTCTGAACCACGAAATGGACGTCTGGCGTCCGGCCTATGCTGAGTTTGTTCAAAAGCTCTTCAGATAAACCTGTCGCCCTCCCTGCCGGGAGGGTCTGCTTAACGCGTAATATTCCACCCGCGGGCCTTCCACAGCGCGGGTAGCTGCGCCAGATCGGTGAAGGTCGTGACTTTTGGATGAACGATCGGCTTGTTGTGCGGGTCGGCGCAGAAGTAAAACACCTCCATCCCCGCATCAATCCCCGACTGCGCGCCCGCAGACGAGTCATCCACCAGAATGCAGTGCTCTACGTTAACGTTCATCGCCTTTGCCGCATGGAACATCAGTGCCGGGTCCGGCTTCCAGCGCTGGATATCGTAGCCGCTGAACAGTTTTTCCGGGAAGTGGTGCAGCATCTCAAGCTTGCCGAGCGAGTGCTGCATTTTGCTGACCGGCCCGTTGGAGACCACGCAGATCGGCACCGTCATGGCATCCAGCAGCGCGTTTGCGCCCGGAATCACCTCCAGCTCCGAATCGAAAAGGCGCGCAACCTCGGCGCGGTACACCGGTTCCAGAGCCGCTTTATCCAGAACGACGCCGTGTTCTTCGTTAATGATGTCGATGATCTCGTAGAGCTTCACGCCCTTAAAGCGTTTAAACACCTCGTCGAGTTCCAGCGTAATGCCAAATTCCTGGAACATGGCCACATACGCGCGGGAACAAATGACCTCACTGTCGACCAGCGTACCGTCGCAGTCGAAAAATACCGCTTCAATTCCGGACATGCCTTTCCCTTTTAACCAGTTTAACGTTTACGTACGGCAGTTCACCGGAACGCAATCGTTGCCGTATAAGCAAATTCAATGAAAAAAGTATCACGTAACCGCCACTATTGTCGCATTTTGGTATAGGATAGCGACGAATTTTCCCTCCTTGTTCGGAAATTGATGATGAGTCAACAACACACTACCCAGACATCTGGTCAGGGTCTGCTTGAGCGCGTGTTTAAACTGCGCGAGCACGGCACGACGGCACGCACCGAAGTGATCGCCGGTTTCACCACCTTCCTGACGATGGTCTATATCGTTTTTGTTAACCCTCAAATTCTGGGCGTTGCTGGCATGGATACCAGCGCCGTCTTCGTGACTACATGTCTGATCGCGGCCCTCGGCAGCATTCTGATGGGTGTATTCGCTAACCTGCCGGTCGCGCTGGCCCCGGCGATGGGTCTGAATGCGTTCTTTGCCTTCGTGGTGGTTCAGGCGATGGGGCTGCCGTGGCAGGTGGGTATGGGCGCCATCTTCTGGGGTGCGATTGGCCTGCTGCTGCTGACCATTTTCCGCGTGCGTTACTGGATGATTGCGAACATTCCCGTGAGCCTGCGCGTGGGCATCACCAGCGGTATCGGTCTGTTTATCGGGATGATGGGGCTGAAAAACGCCGGCGTGATCGTGGCGAACCCGGATACGCTGGTGAGCATCGGCCACCTGACCTCGCATAACGTGCTGCTGGGCGTGCTGGGCTTCTTTATCATCGCTATCCTGGCTTCCCGCAATATTCATGCGGCGGTGCTGGTCTCCATCGTGGTGACCACGCTGCTGGGCTGGATGCTGGGCGACGTTCACTATAACGGCATCGTTTCCGCGCCACCGAGCGTCTCTACCGTTGTTGGTCATGTTGATCTGGCGGGTTCCCTGAACCTGGGCCTGGCGGGCGTGATTTTCTCCTTCATGCTGGTGAACCTGTTCGACTCCTCCGGTACGCTGATCGGCGTGACCGACAAAGCGGGTCTGGCAGATGAGAAAGGCAAATTCCCGCGCATGAAGCAGGCGCTGTTTGTGGACAGTATCTCCTCTGTGACCGGCTCATTTATCGGGACCTCGTCTGTGACCGCTTACATCGAATCCTCTTCCGGGGTTTCTGTGGGTGGCCGTACCGGCCTGACGGCGGTTGTCGTGGGTATTCTGTTTCTGCTGGTGATCTTCCTCTCTCCGCTGGCGGGCATGGTGCCTCCGTACGCTGCAGCGGGTGCGCTGATCTACGTGGGTGTGCTGATGACCTCCAGCCTGTCTCGCGTGAAGTGGGATGATTTAACCGAAGCGGTGCCGGCGTTTATTACCGCCGTGATGATGCCGTTCAGCTTCTCGATTACCGAAGGTATCGCGCTGGGCTTTATCTCTTACTGCGTAATGAAGATCGGTACCGGCCGCTTCCGCGACCTCAGCCCGTGCGTCATCGTTGTGGCGCTGCTGTTTGTACTGAAGATTGTGTTTATTGACGCGCACTAAGGTGCGGTTTGTGGTGTCAGGTGGCGCTTCGCTTACCTGACCTACTGACGAGTGTAGGCCCGGTAAGCGCTAGCGCCACCGGGCTTTTTTATCAGGCTTTAACCCGCTTAATATAATCCCCGAACGCCGTCAGCTGGCCAGACAGATGGTCGCGCGTGCTCTGATCCACCACCTCACCCGTTTGCGGGTCGACCTTGTTCTGAATCACTCCGCCCATAAATTCCGGCTTGTTCATCACCATCGCATCGAGGAAGACCAGGATCTGACGCAGGTGATACTGGCAGCGCGCGCCGCCAATCGCGCCCATGGAGCTGGTCTGGATCAGCACCGGTTTGCCTGACAGCGGCTGCTCAGGTAAACGGGACAGCCAGTCGATGGCATTCTTCAGACCACCGGGTACAGAGTAGTTGTACTCTGGCGTGACGATGACCACGCCGTCAGCCTGGCGAATCTGCTCTGCCAGCGCCTCAACGCTCTGCGGGAACCCTTCTTCCTGCTGTACGTCGGCATCATAAAGCGGAATATCGCCAATAGACGGCAGGGCGCTAATTTCCATACCTGCAGGTGCCAGCTGTGGCAGCGTGCGGGCTACCATCCCGTTAAATGAACCTTTGCGCAGGCTTCCCAGTAACGTAACAACTTTCAACGTATCAGACATGATTACTCCTGTTTCATCATGATGACCCTGATTGGATCAGCTAAGGGTGAATGCTTTTTCTGCCGGTAAACTGGTTAATCGCATCAGACGTGCAGCGGGCTCGTTGGCGCGCTCGGGCACATCAGGAAGGCTACGCCATCCCTGTTGACTGTCAAATTCCCAGATTTTCATGCGTTCGATGGCGGGGGTCACCGCGATGGACCAGATGAGCACATCCTCCGCGTCGCAGAGCGCTTCTACCAGCGTGGCCTGGGTGGCGCGCAGACGTCCGGAGCCAGGCAACAGCTGCAGCAGGCTGGCGTCGTCTGAGGCGCATCCGCAGAGCTTGCGAATGCTCTGGCGCAGGGTAATGAGCTGGGCTCTGGCTTCAACAGGATCGTTCTGGTTGCGTACCCACAGCTTCTCATTGCTGGAGAGCGGATAGTCTTCATGCGCGTTACCACCGTGGAAGCTGCGCGTCGCGCGCTGAAGCTCCATATCGAGGCCACAGTCCCCTTCGGTGGTCAGCGCGACCCCAATGATATTGCCCGTGTAGGCAATGGAAAAACGAGGGAGATCCGGGTCCGCAAAGACCGGGCGGCCTTCTGGCTGGGTAATGATGTCCGGCAGCTCGCTGGTGCCGTACAGCATAAACATCAGTTCCGCGAGAAGCGCTCGGGACGCTAAAAACCGCGACCTGCGATGCTCCGGAAGCGTGAGTGCTTCACGGTGACAGGCTGAAGAAATTCTTGCCGATACGAGACGTCCTTCTGTCAGTATCCCTCTTGCAAAGTGCGTAGCCATTTTTCGCTCCTTGATAATGGTCGTAATCGGTTAAACGGTTACATGATTATCGCTTAACTTGCCTCCTGTTTTAATCAGTAAATGGAAGTAAGAGAAGCCTTAGGACCGAACTTTACATTTTCTTAGGCAAAAATTGGATCGCTCGCACCGTACAGCGCCTTGATGGTCTCCCGCAGCCAGAGAATTTTGGGATTATGGCTGTTCCGTTTATGCCAGATCAGCGTGAAGGGCACGGTCAATTTATCCGCCTGCTCCTCATCAATGGGGATCGGAAGCGCGATCAGCTTACGCTGGTGGAGTTCATTGTAGTGGTGACAGTAGTGCGGGGCGGTGGCGATATAGTGATGGCCGGGCTGCGCCGCCATAAACATCGCCTGTTCGAAGCCCGGCAGGCTCATGGCGATAGTGCGATCGCGTCCCATCTCCTTTAACACCTCATCAAGCGCCCAGGTATCGCTGCGTTCCCAGAAGATGCTGATGTGGGGATAGCGCAGGAAGGTCTCCAGATTCCACTCTTGCTGAAGCGCCGGATGATCCTCGCGCAGATAGACGCAGGGGCGGTCGCTGAACAGGATTTCGTAGTCGATAAACCACGGCATCAGCTTAAGCAGCTCGCGGGATCGCGGATGCGTTTCACGCCCGGTGAAGCCCAAATCCACCTCGCCACGCGTAATCGCGTCCAGCGAGTCGTAATCCCACTGGCGCATTTTCACCGTCGCCTGCGGATAGCGCTGGTTCACCTGCTCCAGCAGGGTATTGAAGCGGATCAGCATCAGCGGCGTTTCCGCGGCCAGCACGAACGTCAGCCCGCCCGGAGAATCATGATGGAATTTATCGAGGATCTGGTTGCCGATTTGCATCCAGTCAGCCAGATCCTGCTCCAGGCTTACCGTCAGCGGCGTCGGCAGTAGCCCTAGCGGCGTTTTGACAAACAGCGGGTCATCGAACCAGTCGCGCAGCTTGGCCAGCGATTTACTCACCGCCGACGGCGTCACGTTCATCCGCTTCGCCGCTTTGGTAACGCTGCGCTCCTGCAGCAAAAGCTGCAGGCACAGCAACAGGTTAAGATCGAGACTGCTGATGGGCTTCTTCATAGTGCGCCGCGGGCTGGATGACCATAAGTAAGGTAATGCAGACTATGCTACAGCCAATCAGAACCCCGATCAGCATATTCAGCGCGTTAAGCCCGATGACTGCCGCCAGCCAAATCCACAGCGACGAGCCGCAGACCTGCGCGATCCCCAGCACCGAACTCGCCACGCCTGCCCGCAGCGAGAAGGGACCAAGCGCCTGGCTCATCGCCACGCCAAAGCCAACCGAGAACCCGGCGCAAATGAGCGTAATGCCCACCAGCATCACCGCATGTGAGCTGGTGGTCGCCAGGATCGCGCCTGCGGCAAGGAATAAAACCTGTGAGGTCAGCATCAGCGTGCGCTGGCGGAAGATATTCAGCGCAAACGGGGTGGAGAACGACACAGCCATACTGACCATCGCGGTTAATGCCATCACCGTGGAATACTCACCGCGATCGAAGCCCATGGTCTCCATCAGCAACACCGGGGAAACGTTTACATAGGTCAGGATCACCGCCACGCTTAGCGTGGTCACGGCCAGACGGCTGAGGAAAAAGCGGTTGAGAAGCTTCTCTGCTGGATGAATGGTCGCGGTATGGCCGGTATTCTGCGAGCCCGGGTGGGTCTCTTTCAGCACGGCAATCGACAGGACAAACACCAGCGCGCCCATCGCCGCCATGGTCCAGAACAGGCTCTGCCACGGGAACTTCAGCATGATCAGATAGCCCACGACCGGGGCCAGCACCGGGATGATGCAGGTAATGCCGTTCAGCATCGACAGCACTTTGGCGCGACGCTGGGCGCTTAAGGTGTCGCGCAAAATGGCAAACGCCACCACGTAGCAACCGCCCGCACCGATGCCCTGGATAAAGCGCCCGGTCAGGAACACGGTGCTGTTTTGCGCCTGTGAGCAGAGAAGGGATGCCAGGGCAAAAACGATGGCACCGGCGATTGCGACAGGCTGACGGCCTGCTTTATCCGCGATCTTCCCGGCAAAGACCATCGACGACGCCATCCCCGCGAGGTAGGCCGAAAACGCAATATGCAGCTGCGCTTCGCTGGCGCCCAGATCGCGGGCGATATGCGGTAATCCCACCAGATACATATCAATACCGGACGGATAAAGCAGAACTAATGCGAAACTACAAAACAGAAAACGCGCCATAAACCCCCCATAGATGCAGGCATGCAGGATAGGGGGTGAAAAGGGATTAGGCGAGTTGCCATTTGGACAATGGTGATTTCCCAGGAGGAAATCACCATGGATTAGCGGGAATTACTTACCAATACAGAAGCTCGAGAAGATCCGTCCCAGCAGATCGTCCGACGTAAACTCCCCGGTGATCTCGCTCAGATTCTGCTGCGCCAGACGCAGCTCTTCCGCCAGCAGTTCACCTGCCCACACTCCGATCAGCTGCGCTTTACCCTGAACGAGATGGTTCGCCGCCTCTTCCAGCGCCTGAAGGTGACGGCGACGCGCCAGGAAGCCGCCTTCCATGCTGGTGTCAAAACCCATGCTCTGCTTGAGATGGTTGCGCAGGTCGTCCACGCCCTCGCCGGTCCGCGCCGACAGGCGAATCAGTGAGTGACCATTCACATCGCTGATACCGAGCGTTTCGCCGGTCACGTCCGCTTTGTTACGCACCACGGTGATCGGCAGTTTTGCCGGCAGACGGGCAATAAAGTCCGGCCAGATCTCTGCCGGGTCAACGGCGTCGGTCGTGGTGCCGTCCACCATAAACAGCACGCGGTCGGCCTGCTCGATCTCCTGCCAGGCGCGTTCGATACCGATGCGCTCAACTTCGTCGCTGGCATCGCGCAGACCGGCGGTATCGATGATGTGCAACGGCATGCCGTCGATGTGGATGTGCTCGCGCAGCACGTCGCGAGTGGTGCCGGCAATGTCGGTTACGATTGCCGCTTCACGGCCCGCCAGGGCGTTCAGCAGGCTCGATTTCCCGGCGTTAGGGCGTCCGGCAATCACCACCTTCATCCCTTCACGCAGCAGGCTGCCCTGGCGCGCTTCTGCACGAACGGCGTCGAGATCGGCCATCACCTGGTTGAGCTGGGCTTCGATTTTGCCGTCAGAGAGGAAGTCGATCTCCTCGTCCGGGAAGTCGATAGCCGCTTCCACGTAGATCCTAAGGTGAGTAAGTGCTTCCACGAGGTGATTCACACGCGCGGAGAATGCCCCCTGCAGCGAGTTCAGAGCAGAGCGGGCCGCCTGTTCAGAACTGGCGTCGATCAGGTCTGCAATGGCCTCCGCCTGTGCCAGGTCGAGCTTGTCGTTGAGGAAGGCACGTTCGGAGAACTCGCCCGGCTTCGCAATGCGCAGGCCCGGCAGGGTCAGGATCCGTTTTAACAGCAGGTCGAGGATAACCGGGCCGCCGTGGCCCTGCAGCTCCAGCACGTCTTCACCGGTAAAGGAGTTCGGGCCGGGGAACCACAGCGCAATGCCCTGGTCCAGCGGGGTGCCGTCGGCATCTTTAAACGGCAGGTAATCAGCGTAGCGCGGCTTTGGCAGTTTACCCAGCACCGCTTCGGCCACCTCGCGCGCCTTCAGGCCGGAGATACGCAGAATGCCAACACCACCGCGTCCCGGTGGGGTTGCCTGGGCGACGATAGTGTCGTTATGGCTCATGGTTGCTCTCGTTCAATACAAATAAAAAAGGCGGTCAATCGACCGCCCTTATTTTAGCGTTAACTTATCGGATCAGGACTTTTTCTTTTCGCGGCTATGCAGGCCACGTTTTTCCAGACCACGGTAAATCAGCTGCTGCTGGATGATGGTCACCAGGTTGCTGACGATATAGTACAGCACCAGACCTGACGGGAACCACAGGAAGAACACGGTGAAGATGACCGGCATAAAGGTCATGATCTTCTGCTGCATCGGGTCGGTCACGGTGGTCGGCGACATCTTCTGGATGAAGAACATCGTCACGCCCATCAGGATCGGCAGGATGTAGTACGGGTCCTGTGCGGACAGGTCATGGATCCACAGTGCGAACGGCGCGTGGCGCAGCTCAACGGAACCCATCAGCATGTAGTACAGCGCAAGGAAGATTGGCATCTGAATCAGCAGCGGGAAGCAACCACCCAGTGGGTTCACTTTCTCTGCTTTATACAGGGCCATCATCTCCTGGCTCTGACGCTGTTTGTCATCGCCCAGACGCTCACGCATTGCCTGAATCTTCGGCTGCAGCATGCGCATCTTCGCCATGGAGGTGTACTGCGCTTTAGTCAGCGGGTACATGATGCCACGAACGATGAAGGTGATAACGATGATGGAGAAGCCCCAGTTACCCAGGAAGCTGTGGATGAACTTCAGCAGCTTAAACAGCGGCTGAGAGATGAACCACAACCAACCGTAATCCACGGTCAGATCCAGGTGCGGCGCAACAGCGGCCATTTTGTCCTGAATTTCCGGGCCAACCCACAGGGTGCTGGCGAGCTTACCGGTTTGACCCGGCTGTACCAGAACCGGCTGAGATTTGTAGCCGATGGCTGCAAGGCCGTTACCCAGGTTCGCGGTATAGAAGTTGTTGGTACCGTCGTTATTTGGCACCCACGCCGTCGCGAAATACTGCTGCAGCATCGCCACCCAACCGCCTTTAGCGCTGACGTTCAGGTTTTCGTTATCGGCAATGGTGTCGAATTTGTATTTCTCGTACTTCGCGTCAGGCGTGGAGTACGCCGCGCCACGGAAGGTGTGCAGCGCAAAGTTGCTGCTTCCGGTGTCACGGTGAGACGGCAGATTGATGGACTGCTTCAGCTGGCCAAAGGTCGACAGCTCCAGCGGTTTCGCGCTGGCGTTCTGTACGCTGTAGCCCACGTTCACCGCATACTCACCGCGCTTCAGGGTGAAGGTTTTGGTGAAGGTGTTGCCTGCGGCGTCGGTATAGGTCATCGGGATAACGAGTTCGTTCTGGCCATCAGCCAGCACAAAGGTGTCGTTCTCGACGTTATACAGTGGACGCGCACCGTTAGCCGGGTTATCCGGGCCATCACGACCGGTCAGGCCGCTCTGCGCCTGGTAGATAAACTCAGGCGTGGTTTCCAGTAACTGGAACGGTTCGTTAGACTTCAGCTCTTTCGGGTAGGTCAACAGCAGCGCCTGCTCAACATCACCACCACGGGTGTTGATTGTCAGCTCAAGCACATCGGTCTTAACCGTAATCTGTTTCCCCTGGCCACTGGCCGGTACGCCCTGGTCGGCGGCGCTACCCGCTGCGGTGGTCGTAGTCTGCGTGGTCTGCTGCTGGGGTTGAGGATTTTTATCCTGCTCCCATGCCTGCCAGATCATGAAAGACACGAACAACAAAGCGATGATAAGAAGATTGCGTTGCGAATCCATCGTTAGTGTTCTCTGGTATCAAAGGGTCCTGGGGGGACGGGGTCGTCTCCACCGGGGTGTAAAGGGTGGCATTTTAATACGCGTTTCACCGTCAACCAACTGCCTTTTATCACTCCAAACCTGCGCAATGCCTCAATTCCGTAGCTTGAGCATGTTGGTGTGAAACGGCAGTGCGGCCCGAGTAGCGGACTAATCAGGCGTTGATAGACCCGAATGAGGGCTATCAGGACCCGGGAGCCAGGCGACAGTGGCGGCGCCATAATTTTTCCAACGCTTCCGAGAGAGCACGGTTATCGAGGTCGGCAACCCCTTTCTTCGCCACCACCACGAAATCCATTGAAGGCAGTTCGTGCTGACGTAAACGGAAGCTTTCACGCGTCAGACGTTTAATCCGATTGCGTTCATGCGCACGCTTAACATTTTTCTTGGCGACTGTGAGACCGATGCGGGGATGCCCCAGCGAATTTTGGCGGCCGAGGATGGTGATTTGCGGCGTGCCAGCCCGTTGTGGCTGCTGGAAGACGAAAGTGAAATGAGCGGGAGTTAACAAACGTAACTCCCTGGGAAATGCTAGCTTAACCACTCAGGGGTTAGCTTTATTACTTGGAAACGGTCAGACGAGCGCGGCCTTTAGCACGACGACGTGCCAGAACCTGACGACCATTTTTAGTAGCCATACGAGCACGGAAGCCGTGAGAACGGTTGCGCTTCAGTACAGACGGTTGAAAAGTGCGTTTCATGGCGATTTCTACCTAAACTTGAATAAATTCACTGACTTTTGCGTATACCCGAACGAGTTTCGAACGACTAACGCCTCAGCGTGGGTGATTAAAGAGGCCGGATTGTAATAATTGTACACTCCGGAGTCAATTCTCTTTCCTTATTTCCCGCGTATTTCCGCACGTTTTCGCGTGGAAAATGAGCAACGGACGACGCAGGAAGATGAGCATCACGCGCCGGGTCGAGGATTATACGGGCTCACCGATAAAGCGCAAGGATCGTCCCGGATCTTCGTTAGATCATTTAAGCAATAAATTGGCTGTGCTCATTAATTTTTCCAATATGCGGGCTAAATCGTGGGGCACTCGCGCCAGGATCGTTTACACTTAACCGGTTTCTGATCTTCCTGTGGATAAATCGGGAAGAATCTGTGAGAAACAGAAGATCTCTGGCTCAGTTTAGGCTATGATCCGCGGTCCCGATCGGGATCCCAGGATCCTGGTCAGGATAAATTGCAGATAGCAATTCGCACGTCCCCCTTTACACAGGGTCATGCCGATGTGCGCCAACAATCATGAATATTCAATAGTTATCTTTTATTGTTCGAGTGGAGTCCGCCGTGTCACTTTCGCTTTGGCAGCAGTGTCTTGCCCGATTGCAGGATGAGTTACCAGCCACAGAATTCAGTATGTGGATCCGCCCGTTGCAGGCGGAACTGAGCGATAACACGCTGGCTTTGTACGCGCCAAACCGTTTTGTGCTCGATTGGGTAAGGGACAAGTACCTTAATAACATCAATGGACTGCTGAACGATTTCTGCGGGTCAGATGCCCCACAGCTGCGCTTTGAAGTGGGCACAAAGCCGGTCACCCAAACCGTACGTGAAACCGTGAATGTGGCTGCGCCTGCTCAGGCCGCACCCGCGCCGGCTCCTCGCGTTGCTCCTGCTCGTCAGGGTTGGGATAACGTTCCTGCACCGGCTGAGCCAACCTACCGCTCTAACGTAAACGTCAAACACACGTTCGATAACTTCGTTGAAGGTAAGTCGAACCAGCTGGCGCGCGCGGCGGCTCGCCAGGTTGCTGATAACCCCGGTGGGGCCTACAACCCGCTGTTCCTGTATGGCGGCACGGGTCTCGGTAAAACGCACCTGCTGCACGCGGTGGGCAATGGCATTATGGCGCGCAAGCCCAATGCCAAAGTGGTGTATATGCACTCCGAACGCTTCGTTCAGGACATGGTAAAAGCCCTGCAAAACAATGCGATCGAAGAGTTTAAACGCTACTACCGTTCCGTTGACGCGCTGCTGATCGATGACATTCAGTTCTTTGCCAATAAAGAACGATCGCAGGAAGAATTTTTCCACACCTTCAATGCCCTGCTGGAAGGCAATCAGCAGATCATTTTGACCTCGGATCGTTATCCAAAAGAGATCAACGGCGTTGAAGATCGTCTGAAATCCCGCTTCGGCTGGGGCCTGACCGTGGCGATCGAGCCACCGGAGCTGGAAACCCGCGTCGCGATCCTGATGAAGAAAGCCGATGAAAACGACATTCGCCTGCCGGGTGAAGTGGCGTTCTTCATTGCCAAGCGTCTGCGCTCCAACGTGCGTGAGCTCGAAGGGGCACTGAACCGCGTTATCGCCAATGCCAACTTTACCGGTCGTGCGATCACCATCGATTTTGTGCGTGAAGCGCTGCGTGATTTGCTGGCATTGCAGGAAAAACTGGTCACTATCGACAATATTCAAAAGACGGTGGCTGAGTACTACAAGATCAAAGTGGCAGATTTACTGTCTAAACGTCGTTCCCGCTCGGTGGCGCGCCCGCGTCAGATGGCGATGGCGCTGGCAAAGGAGTTAACCAACCACAGTCTGCCGGAAATCGGCGATGCGTTTGGTGGCCGTGACCATACGACCGTGCTGCACGCCTGTCGCAAGATTGAGCAGTTACGCGAAGAAAGCCACGACATAAAAGAAGATTTTTCCAATCTAATCAGAACATTATCATCGTGACGCTATGAAATTTACCGTTGAACGTGAACATTTATTAAAACCGCTGCAACAGGTGAGTGGCCCATTAGGCGGCCGCCCAACGCTGCCTATTCTCGGAAACCTGCTGCTTCAGGTCGCGGACGGTACGCTGTCGCTGACCGGTACAGATCTGGAAATGGAAATGATCGCGCGCGTTACGCTGACGCAGCCGCACGACGCGGGCGCGACCACGGTTCCGGCACGTAAATTCTTTGATATCTGCCGCGGGCTGCCGGAAGGCGCTGAAATCGCCGTGCAGCTGGAAGGCGACCGTATGCTGGTGCGCTCTGGCCGCAGCCGTTTCTCGCTCTCCACGCTGCCTGCAGCGGACTTCCCGAACCTGGACGACTGGCAGAGCGAAGTGGAATTCACCCTGCCGCAGGCGACGATGAAGCGTCTGATTGAAGCCACCCAGTTCTCCATGGCGCATCAGGACGTGCGTTACTACTTAAACGGCATGCTGTTCGAAACCGAAGGTGAAGAGCTGCGTACCGTGGCGACCGACGGCCACCGTCTGGCGGTCTGTTCCATGCCGATTGGCGACTCGCTGCCAAACCATTCGGTGATCGTGCCGCGTAAAGGGGTGATTGAGCTGATGCGTATGCTCGACGGTGGCGACACGCCGCTGCGCGTGCAGATCGGCAGCAATAACATCCGCGCTCACGTGGGCGACTTTGTCTTCACATCGAAGCTGGTTGACGGCCGTTTCCCGGATTATCGCCGCGTATTGCCGAAGAACCCGGACAAAACGCTGGAAGCCGGTTGCGATAGTCTCAAGCAGGCGTTTGCGCGTGCGGCTATTCTCTCTAACGAGAAATTCCGCGGCGTGCGCCTGTACGTGAGTGAAAACCAGATCAAAATCACAGCCAACAACCCGGAGCAGGAAGAGGCAGAAGAGATTCTGGACGTCACCTACGCCGGGGCTGAGATGGAAATCGGCTTCAACGTTAGCTACGTGCTGGATGTGCTGAACGCGCTGAAATGTGAGAACGTGCGCATCCTGCTGACCGACTCCGTTTCGAGCGTACAGATTGAAGATGCCGCATCACAGTCGGCTGCCTATGTTGTCATGCCAATGAGACTGTAATGTCGCTCACCCGTCTGTTGATCCGCGACTTTCGCAACATCGAAAGCGCGGATCTCGCTTTATCCCCTGGCTTTAATTTCCTGGTTGGCGCGAACGGCAGCGGCAAAACCAGCGTGCTGGAAGCCATCTATACGCTCGGCCACGGTCGGGCGTTTCGCAGTTTGCAGATTGGTCGCGTGATTCGCCACGAGCAGGAATCTTTTGTTCTGCACGGGCGTTTGCAGGGCGAGGAGCGGGAGACCGCCATCGGCCTGACCAAAGACAAGCAGGGCGACAGCAAGGTGCGCATCGACGGTACCGACGGCCACAAGGTGGCCGAGCTGGCACTGCTGATGCCGATGCAGCTGATCACGCCCGAGGGGTTTACTTTACTCAACGGCGGCCCCAAATACAGAAGAGCGTTCCTCGACTGGGGATGCTTTCACAACGAAGCCGGATTCTTTAACGCCTGGAGCAACCTGAAGCGTCTGCTCAAGCAGCGTAACGCCGCGTTGCGCCAGGTGACGCGCTACGCCCAGCTGCGTCCGTGGGACATGGAGTTAATCCCTCTTGCGGAACAAATCAGCAACTGGCGTGCCGAATACAGCGCAGGTATTGCCGAAGACATGGCCGACACCTGCAAACAGTTTTTACCCGAGTTCTCTCTCACCTTCTCCTTCCAGCGCGGCTGGGAGAAAGAGACGGACTATGCCGAGGTGTTAGAGAGAAGCTTCGAGCGCGACCGCATGTTGACCTACACCGCGCACGGCCCGCACAAGGCGGATTTCCGCATTCGTGCCGACGGTGCGCCGGTGGAAGACACGCTGTCGCGCGGGCAGCTCAAGCTCCTGATGTGTGCGTTGCGCCTGGCGCAGGGGGAGTTCCTCACCCGCGAGAGCGGGCGACGCTGCCTGTACCTGATAGATGATTTTGCCTCGGAACTTGACGACGCGCGGCGCGGGCTGCTTGCCAGCCGCTTAAAAGCCACGCAGTCGCAGGTTTTCGTCAGCGCCATTAGCGCTGAACACGTTATGGACATGTCGGACGAAAATTCGAAGATGTTTACCGTGGAAAAGGGTAAAATAACGGATTAACCCAAGTTGAAATGAGCGAGAAACGTTGATGTCGAATTCTTATGACTCCTCCAGTATCAAAGTCCTGAAAGGGCTGGATGCGGTGCGTAAGCGCCCGGGTATGTATATCGGCGACACGGATGACGGCACCGGTCTGCACCACATGGTATTCGAGGTGGTAGATAACGCTATCGACGAAGCGCTCGCGGGTCACTGTAAAGACATCGTGGTCACCATCCATGCGGATAACTCCGTCTCCGTCACCGATGACGGCCGTGGCATCCCAACCGGTATTCACCCGGAAGAGGGCGTCTCCGCGGCGGAAGTGATCATGACCGTCCTGCACGCAGGCGGTAAGTTCGACGATAACTCCTATAAAGTTTCCGGCGGCCTGCACGGCGTAGGTGTTTCGGTAGTAAACGCCCTGTCGCAGAAGCTGGAGCTGGTTATCCAGCGCGAAGGCAAAATTCACCGTCAGCTTTACACGCACGGCGTGCCGCAGGCACCGCTGGCCGTTACCGGCGAAACCGACAAAACCGGTACCATGGTGCGTTTCTGGCCGAGCCTCGAAACCTTCACCAACGTCACCGAGTTCGAGTACGACATCCTGGCGAAACGCCTGCGTGAACTGTCGTTCCTGAACTCCGGCGTCTCGATTCGCCTGCGCGACAAACGCGACAACAAAGAAGACCACTTCCACTACGAAGGCGGTATCAAGGCGTTTGTTGAGTATCTGAACAAGAACAAAACGCCTATTCACCCGAATATCTTCTATTTCTCCACCGAAAAAGACGGCATCGGCGTGGAAGTGGCGCTGCAGTGGAACGACGGTTTCCAGGAAAACATCTACTGCTTTACCAACAACATTCCACAGCGTGACGGTGGTACCCACCTTGCAGGCTTCCGTGCGGCGATGACCCGTACCCTGAACGCCTACATGGACAAAGAAGGCTACAGCAAGAAAGCGAAAGTCAGCGCCACCGGTGACGATGCCCGTGAAGGCCTGATTGCCGTGGTTTCCGTGAAGGTGCCGGATCCGAAGTTCTCCTCACAGACCAAAGACAAGCTGGTCTCTTCTGAGGTGAAATCGGCGGTTGAGCAGCAGATGAACGAACTGCTGAGCGAATACCTGCTGGAAAACCCGTCCGACGCGAAAATCGTGGTGGGCAAAATTATTGATGCGGCGCGTGCCCGTGAAGCGGCGCGTAAAGCCCGTGAAATGACCCGTCGTAAAGGCGCGCTGGACTTAGCCGGCCTGCCGGGCAAGCTGGCTGACTGCCAGGAACGCGATCCGGCGCTCTCCGAACTGTACCTCGTGGAAGGGGACTCCGCGGGCGGTTCTGCGAAGCAGGGCCGTAACCGTAAGAACCAGGCGATTCTGCCGCTGAAGGGTAAAATCCTCAACGTTGAGAAAGCCCGTTTCGACAAGATGCTCTCTTCTCAGGAAGTGGCGACGCTCATCACCGCGCTGGGCTGCGGCATTGGCCGTGACGAGTACAACCCGGACAAACTGCGCTACCACAGCATCATCATCATGACCGATGCGGACGTCGACGGCTCGCACATCCGTACGCTGCTGTTGACCTTCTTCTATCGTCAGATGCCTGAAATCGTTGAGCGTGGCCACGTCTACATTGCCCAGCCGCCGCTGTACAAAGTGAAGAAAGGCAAGCAGGAACAGTACATCAAAGACGACGAAGCGATGGATCAGTACCAAATCGCAATCGCGCTTGATGGTGCGACCCTGCACGCGAACTCGCACGCCCCTGCACTGGCCGGTGAGCCGCTGGAGCGTCTGGTGTCCGAGTTCAACGCTACGCAGAAAATGATTACGCGTATGGAACGTCGTTATCCGAAAACGCTGCTGAAGGAGCTGGTTTATCAGCCAACCCTGACCGAAGCCGATCTGAGCAGCGAGCAGACCGTCACCCGCTGGGTGAACGCTCTGGTGACCGATCTGAACGAAAAAGAGCAGCACGGCAGCCAGTGGAAATGCGATGTTCAGCAGAACGCTGACGGTCAGTTCGAGCCGATCGTTCGCGTGCGTACCCACGGCGTCGACACCGACTACCCGCTGGAGCACGAGTTTGTCACCGGTCCGGAATACCGTCGTATCTGCACGCTCGGCGAGAAGCTGCGCGGCCTGATCGAAGACGATGCGTTCATCGAACGTGGCGAACGTCGTCAGCCGGTAGCCAGCTTCGAGCAGGCGCTGGACTGGCTGGTGAAAGAGTCCCGTCGCGGCCTCGCGATCCAGCGCTATAAAGGTCTGGGCGAAATGAACCCGGAGCAGCTGTGGGAAACCACCATGGATCCGGAAAGCCGTCGCATGCTGCGCGTGACCGTTAAGGACGCGATTGCTGCAGACCAGCTGTTCACGACCCTGATGGGCGATGCGGTTGAACCACGTCGTGCCTTCATCGAAGAGAACGCCCTGAAAGCGGCAAATATCGATATTTAATCGACGTGATACCGCACGATAACTGGCCGCGCGTTTAGCGCGGCTTTTTTATGGGCGAGGGCATATCCTGCGACAGCACTGACGGTAAGCGACTGGCGAGCGTATCGACGGCAATCCTCACTCTCAGCGGCAGGTGCGGCGTCTGCAGCCAGACGGCATGAACGTCAAAATGGACATCGGGCGCCTGTTTCAGGAGCGGGACGAGCTTTCCCTGATGAATTTCTTTAATGGCCATCCAGCAGGGGAGCCAGGCAATCCCGTGTCCGGCCAGCGCCGCGTCGCAGATGGCCTGCAAATCATCCATATTGAGCGATGAACGGGGAGTAAAGGTGTGCGAGGTCCCTTCGTTATCCATCAGTTGCCAGGGTAACACTCTGCCTGCGCGCAGATAGTTAATGACCGTATGATGGGGTAAGTCAGCCACGCTTTGCGGCTGGCCTTTGTTCTGCAGATAATCCGGCGCAGCGCACAGCACCATGCGGTGTTCCCCCAGCTTTCTGGCGACCAGCATGCTGCTGTCCTGCAGCGTGCCGTTACGCACCGCCATATCAAACCCTTCCTCCACCAGATCCACCACGCGGTCGCTGAACGACATCTCAAGCTCAAGCCCGGGATGTTCCTGCGCCAGTTCAATCAACAGCGGCGCGACGCACTGGCGGCCAAACAGTACCGGCATGGCAACGCGCAGGCGGCCGCTGACCTGCTGTTTCCCCGTTTCAAGCAGCGACTCTGCGCCCCGAATTTCCTCCAGCGCACGCAGGCACCGTTCATAAAAAAGGGCGCCGTTATCGGTCAGGCTCTGGCTGCGGGTGGTGCGCTGAAACAGCCGTACCCCCAGTCGCTCCTCGAGACGAGCGATGCTTTTTCCTACCGCCGAGCGTGACAAATGCAGACGAATGGCGGCCTGAGCGAAACTACCCGCCTCTACGGCAGCCACAAAAACAGGGATATCCTTCAGCGTGTCGGTCATGAATTGTATCTTTTTTGGCATCAATATAGAGAAAACTTATCGCCACTGGCGACCATGCGTCAACGGTAGACTGTCAGTACTAAAGCTTACTTGATGGCCGGAGAAAAAAATGACAGAGACAATGCAACGCTGGACGATGAGCGCCCTCGGGCGCGAGAGCCTTACGCTTATTCAGGAGCCCATTCCCCAGCCAGGCCCGGGTGAAGTGCGCGTAAGGGTGAATGCCGTCGCGCTCAACTATCGCGACAAAATGGTGATAGAAGGCACGATGCCGATTCCGCTTTCCTTCCCGTTTACCCCGGCGTCTGACATGGCGGGCGTCGTCGACAGCGTTGGTGAAGGCGTCACGCGTTTCCAGCCCGGTGCCCGCGTCATCTCAACCTTCTTTCCGGAGTGGATCGACGGTAAGCCGCAGGCGGACGCGCGCAATTTGCCCTATAAAACGTCCGGCGGCTATTTCCAGGGAATGCTGGCCGAGTACGTGATTGTGAAGGAAGACGCGCTGGCGGCATCGCCGGAAAGCCTGGATGACGCAGAGGCCAGCACCTTACCCTGCGCGGGGCTTACCGCCTGGTTCGCACTGGTGGAACGCGGTCAGCTGCGCGCCGGGCAATCGGTGCTGGTACAGGGAACGGGCGGCGTGGCGATTTTCGCCCTGCAAATCGCAAAAGCGCACGGCGCAGAGGTCATTGTTACGTCCGGGAGCGATGAAAAGCTGGCGCTGGCCAAAAAGCTGGGGGCCAGCCAGGGCATCAACCGCCTGAAAGGCGACTGGGCTGAAGAGGCGCTGGCGCTGACGCAGGATCGCGGTATCGACCATATTATCGAAACCGTGGGGGGCGAGAACCTGAAGCACTCCCTGCGCGCCGTTGCCGTTCATGGACGTATCTCGGTCATTGGCGTGCTGGCCGGGTCTGACATTTCGCTCTCTGCTGGCGAACTGTTGCTGAAATCTCCCGTCATTCAGGGGATCGGCGTGGGGCACCGCCGGGCGCTGGAGGATTTCGTCCGCGCTGTTGATGTCACCGGGTTGAAACCCGTGATTGAGCATCGCTACCGTTTTAACGAGCTTAAACAGGCTCTTGAGCATCTGGATCGCGGTGCGTTTGGTAAAATCGTTCTCACCCGCGAGTAAGTCTTTGTTCCCCGGGATAGGCGTAAAAGGGGGCTTTTGTTGCGCAAGGTAGCTCTATTTTTGTGTGCTTAATCGCGTTAGCATGAGGCAGCACTCATTTATCCCGGGGAACTCATGGCTATCAAACTTATTGCAATCGATATGGACGGCACGCTGTTGCTGCCAGACCACACTATCTCTCCAGCCGTTAAGAACGCGATCGCCGCGGCACGCGCAAAGGGCGTGAATGTGGTCCTCACCACGGGGCGTCCGTATGCGGGCGTGCACAGCTACCTGAAAGAGCTGCACATGAATCAGCCCGGCGACTACTGCATCACCTATAACGGCGCGCTGGTGCAGAAAGCCGCAGATGGCAGTACGGTTGCGCAAACCGCGCTAAGCTACGATGACTACCGGTTCCTGGAAAAACTGTCCCGTGAGGTGGGTTCCCACTTCCACGCTCTCGATCGCAATACGCTTTACACCGCCAACCGTGATATCAGCTACTACACGGTACATGAATCCTACGTGGCGACCATTCCGCTGGTGTTCTGTGAAGCCGAGAAGATGGATCCGGCCACCCAGTTCCTGAAAGTGATGATGATCGACGAGCCGGAGATCCTGGATAAAGCGATTGCGCGCATTCCGGCCGAAGTGAAAGAGAAATACACCGTGCTGAAAAGTGCGCCGTACTTCCTTGAAATCCTCGATAAACGCGTCAATAAAGGCACCGGCGTGAAATCGCTGGCCGACGCGCTGGGCATCAAACCAGACGAAATCATGGCGCTGGGCGATCAGGAAAACGACATCGCGATGATTGAATTCGCGGGCATGGGCGTGGCGATGGATAACGCTATTCCGTCGGTGAAAGAAGTGGCTAATTTTGTCACCAAATCCAACCTCGAAGACGGCGTGGCTTACGCCATTGAGAAGTTTGTGCTGAACTAAACACCCGCTTGCGATACCCTGATGCGATAACTGCGCATCAGGGTATCCTCATGAAACAAATCACCTTCGCTTCCCGCAACCACCAGCTTACGAACATCAATACCTGGACGCCGGACAGCCAGTGGCTGGTCTATGACGTGCGCCCGTCAGGTGCATCGTTCACCGGTGAAACCATCGAGCGGGTTAATGTTGTTACGGGCGAGGTCGAGGTGATTTATCGCGCCACTGACGGCGCGCACGTTGGCGTGGTGACCGTTCATTCCGCGCAGGAGAAATACGTCTTTATCCACGGCCCGAAAAACCCGGATGCGGACTGGCACTATGATTTTCATCATCGCCAGGGGGTAATTGCGCATCACGGGCAGGTGAGCAACCTGGACGCAATGGATATCACTTCACCGTTCACCCCGGGCGCGCTGCGCGGCGGCAGCCACGTCCATGTCTTCAGCCCGAACGGCCAGCTTGTCAGCTTTACCTATAACGACCACGTGCTGCACGTGCGCGATGCGAAGCTTGATTTACGCAACGTCGGCGTGGCGGCGCCTTATGGCCCGGTGAATCCGCCGGGAAACCATCCTCGTGAATACCCGGGGACTTACTGGAGCGTGCTGGTCAGCCGCACGACGCCCAACCCGCAGCCGGGCAGCGACGAAATTAACCGCGCCTACGAAGAGGGCTGGGTGGGCAACGACAGACTGGCGTTTATCGGCGATACCCTGTCTGCAACGGGCGAGAAAGTGCCTGAACTGTTTATTGTTAACCTGCCAGAAGATGAACAGAGCTGGAAACGGGCGGGCGATGCGCCGCTTCAGGGCACCGCAGAGACCCTGCCAGCCCCGCCTGCTGGGGTGAAGCAGCGTCGTTTGACCTTTACGCATCAAAGGGCCTATCCGGGCCTGGTGAACGTGCCGCGTCACTGGGTTCGCAGCAACCCGGAGGGGACACAGATCGCGTTTCTGATGCGCGACGATAACGGCATTGTGCAGCTGTGGCTGATCTCACCTGATGGCGGCGAGCCGCGCCAGCTGACGCGTAACGGGAGCGATATTCAGTCTGCGTTTAACTGGCATCCGGCGGGTGATCGGCTTGGGTTTGTGCACGAAAACCGGATCGCCTGCTGTGACGCGCAGACCGGACAAGTGACGTTTTTGACGTCCGATCACGGCAATCCGCCGTCTGCGGATGCCGTCGTATTTTCCCCGGACGGGCGCTTTATTGCGTGGATGGAAGAGACGGACGGTTTCCGTCAGCTCTGGTTAGCGGAAACCGCGCAGAACTAGCGCGGCGGCATCTCTGCGGGCGGAATGACGGCGTTTGTCGCCAGATTTTCCTGCTCGCTTTTCTCTACCCGTGAGCGCACGGAGTCGTCCTTACGGAATAAATCCCACGGCAGCAGAAGCGTGTCCGCCACAGCCGTAAACGGCATATCCAGGATAACCAGGGATTTGGTGCCCCAGTTTGTATCGTCATCGGAGATCATCGCCGCGCTGGCGCGCGTCCCCGGATATGTTCCTTCTTTACCGCCGGTGTGAGACATCACGCTCGAACACCCGCAAAGTAAAACTACCCCGCTGAACGTCGTCAGCTTTATCAGAACATTTTTCATCATCACTCAGTCATCGTTAATGGCACTGCATAGACCTGCAACTCAGGGTTATAGCGAGCCTTATCCAAAATGGATAGCCCGATAACCCCGCACTGTGGCAGCCATCGCAATTTAACCCTTTGTGCTGTTGTCCCAGTCTATGCGAGATGCAGGAAAGTGCAAAAAAAAGTGCAGTTGTCATGCTTGAAAAGCCCGGTTGCAGACCCATTTTAAGAATACGACCCGATAACGAACTCGCCTGATGGGTGTTCGGGGGCGTAAAGGCCTGTCCATGGTGGAAGGCTTACTTTTCTCGCTGATTTCAGGAGTTTTATTTATGCGTAACTTCGATCTTTCTCCGCTGTACCGTTCTGCAATTGGTTTTGACCGCCTGTTTAACCATTTAGAAAATAACCAAAGCCAGAGCAACGGCTACCCTCCATACAATGTTGAGCTGGTTGACGAAAACCACTACCGCATCGCCATTGCCGTCGCCGGTTTTGCAGAAAATGAACTGGAGATCACCGCGCAGGACAACCTGCTGGTGGTGAAAGGTTCCCATACGGCCGAGCAGAAAGAACGTACCTACCTTTACCAGGGCATCGCTGAGCGCAACTTTGAACGCAAGTTCCAGTTAGCTGAGAACATTCATGTGAAAGGTGCAAACCTGGTCAACGGCCTGCTGTTTATCGAACTGGAACGTGTGATTCCGGAAGAGAAAAAACCGCGTCGTATCGAAATTAACTAATTATGCGGGTCGCGCGAGCGGCCCACCCAGACCTGCTTGCCGTAACGGGAGCATATGCGAATCCATCAGGATTTGCAGGAACAACTGCGCACAAAATTAAACTGTGCCGAACTCGCTTCTCAGAAGGAGATTTAGTATGCGTAACTACGATTTATCCCCCTTACTTCGTCAGTGGATTGGTTTTGACAAACTAGCTAATGCCCTGCAAAACACCGCCGAGCAACAGACGTTTCCGCCGTACAACATCGAAAAAAGCGACGATAACCACTATCGCATCACCCTGGCGCTGGCTGGCTTCCGTCAGGAGGATCTGGATATTCAGCTCGAAGGCACGCGTCTGACCGTGAAAGGTACGCCGGAGAAACAAGAGACCGAGACCAAATGGCTACATCAAGGGCTGGTTAATCAGCCGTTTAGCCTGAGCTTTACCCTGGCAGACCATATGGACGTCTCCGGCGCAACGTTTACCAACGGGCTGCTGCATATTGACCTGACCCGTAACGTACCGGAAGCCATCGCGCCGCAGCGTATCGCCATTAGCGACCGGCCGGCGTTGAATAGTTAACAAGCCCGCCGAACCTGTAGGTCGGGTAAGGCGCAGCCGCCACCCGACACTGCTCACAGACCGCACAAGGCCCTGCCCCGGCAGGGCTTTTTTGTGCGCCATCGCCCATACAACCGCCCACGGCTCTGAGAGAATCCTTAGCATAAGTAAGGTTATGCCAAGGAAGTGGATCATGAGTGATATCGCGTTAACCGTCAGCGTGTTGGCCCTGGTCGCTGTTGTTGGCCTGTGGATAGGGAATATCAAAATCCGCGGCGTCGGGTTTGGGATTGGCGGGGTGCTGTTTGGCGGCATTTTTGTTGGCCACTTTGCCGACCAGCTCGGGCTGGTGCTGAGCGCCGAAATGCTCCACTTTACCCAGGAGTTCGGCCTGATCCTGTTCGTCTATACCATCGGGATTCAGGTGGGGCCGGGTTTTTTCGCCTCACTTCGGGTCTCCGGCTTACGGCTCAACCTGTTTGCCCTTGGCATTGTGGTGATGGGCGGGCTGGTCACCGCCATTCTGCATAAAATCTTTGCTATCCCGCTGCCCGTGGTGCTGGGCATTTTCTCCGGGGCGGTCACCAACACGCCTGCGCTCGGCGCGGGGCAGCAAATCCTGCGCGATTTGGGCATCGAACCCGGCATTGTCGACCAGATGGGGATGAGCTACGCCATGGCCTATCCGTTTGGTATTTGCGGCATTCTGCTCTCCATGTGGCTGGTCCGCGTCCTGTTTCGCATTAACGTCGATAAAGAGGCGAAGGACCACGAAACCACGCTCACCAACGGCCATATGCCGATCAAAACCATCAACATTCGGGTCGATAACCCCAACCTGAACAATATGGCGATTCAGGACGTGCCGATCCTGAACAGCGCCAATATTATCTGCTCCCGCCTTAAGCGCGACGATATGCTGATGGTGCCTGCCCCCGGCACCATTATTCAGCAAGGCGATCTGCTGCACCTGGTGGGCCAGCCTGGAGATTTGAACAATGCCCGTCTGGTGATTGGTCAGGAAGTGGATACCTCGCTCTCAACGCGCGGCACCGATATGCGCGTTGAACGCGTTGTGGTAACCAACGAGCACGTCCTTGGCAAAAAAATACGCGATCTGCAGGTAAAAGAGCGTTATGACGTCGTGATCTCCCGCCTTAACCGTGCGGGTGTCGAGCTGGTCGCCAGCCCGGAGGCCAGCCTGCAGTTCGGGGATATCCTCAACTTGGTGGGGCGCCCGTCTTCCATTGACGCCGTCGCGGATATGGTGGGTAACGCGCAGCAAAAACTGCAGCAGGTGCAGATGCTGCCGGTGTTCATCGGTATCGGGCTCGGCGTGCTGCTCGGCTCCATCCCGCTGTACGTGCCGGGCTTCCCGGTGGCGCTCAAGCTGGGCCTGGCGGGCGGGCCGCTGATTATGGCGCTGATCCTCGGGCGTATCGGCTGCATCGGTAAGCTCTACTGGTTTATGCCGCCGAGCGCCAACCTGGCGCTGCGCGAGCTGGGCATCGTGCTGTTCCTGGCGGTGGTCGGGCTGAAGTCCGGCGGGGATTTCGTCGACACCCTGGTCAAGGGTGAAGGGATGAGCTGGGTCGGCTACGGCATCTTTATCACGGCGATCCCGCTGCTGACGGTGGGCATACTGGCGCGGATGTTCGCCAAAATGAACTACCTGACGCTGTGCGGCATGCTGGCGGGTTCCATGACCGATCCGCCCGCGCTGGCCTTTGCCAATAACCTGCACGCCACCAGCGGCGCGGCCGCGCTCTCCTATGCCACCGTCTACCCGCTGGTGATGTTCCTGCGCATCATCACCCCGCAGCTACTGGCGGTGCTGTTCTGGGGGATGAGCTAGTAAATCTTCCGGGTGGATGCGCCGCAGATGGTAGTCCACCTGGTAATCACTGGTATTTCGGAACATCACGGAATAGTTGAGGAACTCGCCGCTGTCGCTGTAGGAAAGGGAGGTGATACGCAACAGCGGCGTCTGTTCCGGCAGGTTCATATAACCCGCCAGCTGCTTATCGGCCAGCACCGGCGTCAGGCTCTCGTAGTTGCCGCTGATGGTGATCCCGCACTCCTTCTCGATGTAATCAAACTTTGACCCTTCAAGATGCGCCAGCGACAGATTGCGAAACAGCTTCACCGGCATAAAGCTGTCCTCCAGCATCAGCGGTTTTCCGTCCACGTAGCGCACCCGCCGGGAAAAGTAGATCCGCTCATCCACCTGTATCCGCAGCTGGCTGGCGATGGCGGGCGGGGCGGGCATCACTTCGAACTGTAAGACCTTGCTCTGCACCTCTTTTCCCTGCTGACGCAGCACCTCCACCAGCCCGGTCAGGTTGGTGGTTTCGTGGTGAACGTCTTTGCGTGACACAAACGTGCCGCTGCCGTGCCGCCGTTCAACCAGCCCCCAGCTCACCAGCAGATCCAGCGCCTTGCGGATGGTCATTCGCGCCACGCCGAACTCCTGCGCCAGCGCTTTCTCGCCCGGCAGCGGACTGCCGATATTGTAGTCCGACGAATTCAGCCGCAGCCGCAATCTGTCAGCAATGGATTTGTAGATCACCAGTAGACCTCTCTGCCCTTATCAGGGCGTGGATGGCGTCCTGACATGTCCATATTTACCGTAAAAAGTAGACCTGATTGGTCAAAATAAAACCATGAATGCGATCACGAATCGCAGCGGCACGCCATGTTCGCGCATCAGTAAGTTCTTATGCTCACCTCAGGCCAGCAAAAAACCATAAAGGCCTCTACCCCTACAGGTTGTTTCATGAGGATTTAAAAATGCTCAGTCAAATACAACGTTTTGGCGGTGCCATGTTTACCCCGGTGTTGCTGTTTCCGTTCGCCGGGATCGTGGTGGGAATCGCCATCATGCTTCGCAACCCGCTGTTTGTCGGCGAAGCCTTAACGGCCCCCGATCATCTTTTCGCGCAGATTGTTCACATTATTGAAGAGGGCGGCTGGGCGGTGTTCCGCAATATGCCGCTGATTTTTGCCGTCGGCCTGCCGATTGGCCTGGCGAAGCAGGCCCAGGGCCGCGCCTGTCTGGCGGTGCTGATTAGCTTCCTGACCTGGAACTACTTCATCAACGCGATGGGGATGACCTGGGGCCACTTCTTCGGCGTCGACTTCTCCGCCGAACCGACGGCGGGAAGCGGGCTGGCGATGATTGCCGGGATCAAAACGCTCGATACCAGCATCATCGGCGCTATCGTGATTTCAGGCATCGTCACCGCCATCCACAACCGCTATTTTGACAAGCCGCTGCCGGTGTTTCTGGGGATTTTCCAGGGCAGCTCGTTTGTCGTTATCCTCGCGTTCTTCGTCATGATCCCCTGCGCCTGGCTGACGCTGCTGGGCTGGCCGAAAGTGCAGATGGGCATTGAGTCCCTGCAGGCGTTCCTGCGTTCTGCCGGTGCGCTGGGCGTATGGGTCTATACCTTCCTGGAACGCATTCTGATCCCAACCGGATTGCACCACTTCGTCTACGGTCCGTTCATCTTCGGCCCGGCGGCGGTGGAAGGGGGAATTCAGGTCTACTGGGCGCAGCACCTGCAGGAATTCAGCCAGAGCACCCTGCCGCTGAAAACTCTTTTCCCGGAAGGCGGGTTCGCGCTGCACGGCAACTCCAAAGTGTTTGGCTCGGTCGGGATTGCGCTGGCGATCTGGTATACCGCGTCGCCGGAAAACCGCGTCAAGGTCGCGGGGCTGCTGGTCCCGGCCACGCTTACCGCGGTGCTGGTGGGCATTACCGAACCGCTCGAATTCACCTTCCTGTTTATCTCGCCGCTATTGTTTGCCGTTCACGCCGTGCTGGCGGCCACCATGGCAACGGTTATGTACACCTTCGGCGTGGTCGGGAACATGGGCGGCGGCCTGCTGGACCAGTTCCTGCCGCAAAACTGGATCCCGATGTTCCACAACCACGCCGCGACGGTGTTCACCCAGATCGGCATTGGCGTCTGCTTCACCGGAATTTACTTCGTGGTCTTCAAAACGCTGATTGCGCGTCTGAACCTGAAAACCCCGGGCCGGGAAGAGAGCGAAATCAAACTCTACAGCAAGGCCGACTATAAGGCGGCGCGCGGGCAAACCACCGCCCCGGCCGCGGCCAGCCAGCAGGTCGGGCAGGCTGCCGGGTTCCTGCAGGCGCTGGGCGGCGCGGCCAACATCGACAGCATCAACAACTGCGCCACCCGCTTGCGTATCGCCCTGGTCGATATGGCGAAAACCCAAAGCGATGACGTCTTCAAAGCCCTCGGCGCCCACGGCGTGGTGCGACGCGGCAACGGCATTCAGGTGATTGTCGGCCTGCACGTTCCTCAGGTGCGCGACCAGCTGGAATCGCTGATGAAAACCCCCTTAACGAATGAACAAACCACCCTGACAGAGGCTATATCATGAAAAAATTCTCAGTTGTCATTGCAGGCGGCGGCAGCACCTTCACGCCTGGTATCGTCCTGATGCTGTTAGCCAACCGTGACCGTTTCCCGCTGCGCGCCCTGAAGTTCTATGACAACGACGGCGCGCGTCAGGAGACCATCGCCGAAGCGTGCAAAATCATCCTTAAGGAGCAGGCCCCGGAGATTGAATTCAGCTACACCACCGATCCGAAAGCGGCCTTTAGCGATGTCGATTTCGTGATGGCGCATATCCGCGTGGGCAAATACCCGATGCGCGAAAAAGATGAAAAAATCCCGCTGCGCCACGGCGTGCTGGGCCAGGAAACCTGCGGCCCGGGCGGAATTGCCTACGGCATGCGCTCTATCGGCGGCGTGCTGGAGCTGGTGGATTACATGGAGCAGTACTCTCCGAACGCGTGGATGCTGAACTACTCCAACCCGGCGGCGATTGTCGCGGAAGCCACGCGCCGCCTGCGTCCGAACGCCAAAATCCTCAATATCTGCGATATGCCGATCGGCATCGAAGGGCGCATGGCGCAGATTGTTGGCCTGAAAGACCGCAAAGAGATGCGCGTGCGCTACTACGGCCTGAACCATTTCGGCTGGTGGACGTCAATTGAAGACCTGAACGGCAACGATCTGATGCCGAAGCTGCGCGAATACGTGGCGAAAAACGGCTATGTTCCGCCTTCTGACAACGCTCACACCGAGGCGAGCTGGAACGATACGTTCGCTAAAGCAAAAGACGTGCAGGCGCTGGATCCGGACACCATGCCGAACACCTACCTGAAGTATTATCTGTTCCCGGACTACGTGGTCGCGCATTCCAACCCGGAACGCACCCGCGCCAATGAGGTTATGGACCACCGTGAGAAGCACGTGTTCAGTTCCTGCCGGGCGATTATCGAGGCGGGCAAATCCTCCGCCGGTGAGCTGGAAATCGACGAACACGCGTCGTACATCGTCGATCTGGCGACCGCGATTGCCTTTAATACCCAGGAACGCATGCTGCTGATTGTGCCCAACAACGGGGCCATCCATAACTTTGATGCCGACGCGATGGTGGAGATCCCGTGTCTGGTCGGCCATAACGGACCGGAGCCGCTTACGGTGGGCGATATTCCACACTTCCAGAAAGGGCTGATGAGCCAGCAGGTAGCGGTGGAAAAACTGGTGGTGGATGCCTGGGAGCAGCGTTCGTACCAGAAACTCTGGCAGGCGATTACCCTGTCGAAAACCGTGCCGAGCGCGTCCGTCGCGAAAGCGATTCTGGATGACCTGATCGAGGCGAACAAGGATTACTGGCCAGCGCTGCACTGATCGTCCTGACCGGCATCGCCCGATGCCGGTCTCCTTGTCCTTGTTGATTTACGCTATGCTGAAGCCTGCCCGTAGCTCGACAAGGAACCTTCATGAAAATTTCCCGCCTCGGCGAAGCGCCGGACTACCGCTTCTCGCTGGCTAATGAACGCACGTTTTTAGCGTGGATCCGCACCGCGCTGGGGTTTCTTGCCGCCGGGGTGGGGCTCGACCAGCTCGCGCCTGATTTCGCCACGCCGCTGATTCGTGAGGTGCTGGCGCTGCTGCTGTGCCTGTTCGCGGGCGTGCTGGCGATTTACGGCTACCTGCGCTGGCTGCGCAATGAGAAGGCGATGCGTCTGAAGCAGGATCTGCCCTATACGCGCGGGTTACTCATCATCAGCGCGATTCTGCTGGCGGTGGCGGGCGTGGTGATGGGGCTGGTGTTCTATGGCGGATAGCCGCAAAGCGCGACGCGAAGCGGACCCCGGCCTGCAGCCGGAGCGGACGTCGCTGGCGTGGCTGCGCACGTTGCTGGGGTATGGCGCGCTGATCGCCCTGGCGATTAAGCACAACTGGCACCGCACCGGGGTGCCGTTCTGGATCTCGCTTGTTGTGCTGGCGCTGGTGGCAATCGTTTTATGGCGCTATACCCGCAGCCGTAACCTGATGGACGTAGCGCAGGACGACTTTGTGCAGCCGAAGGCGGTGCGGGATAAGTTCCTCATCGCCCTGGCCGTGCTGTCGCTGTCACTGCTGTTTGCGGTCACCCACATTCAACAAATTTTGCAGTTGTAGGCCGGGTAAGGCGCAGCCGCCACCCGGCAGAATTACTGCCCTTTAGCCAGATACTTCGCCATCTCGTCTTCCGGCACCATGCCGCCGCCGGTCGCCCACACCAGGTGGGTAACACTGGCATCTGAAGGCACGCGCAGCGGCCCGGCCATCCCCGCCAGCGCGGACGGTTCCAGCCGAATGCCTTCCTCCTGCGCCAGCCAGCCGAGCATGTCGTACATGCTCTGATCGGAAAGCGTATAGAACCCGTCGAGCAGGCGCTCCATCGCGCGGCCCACGAAGCCGGAGGCGCGTCCTACCGCCAGCCCGTCCGCCGCCGTCACGTTATCAATGCCCAGGTCCTGCACCGCGATCTCATCGTGCAGGCCGGTGTAAACGCCCAGCAGCATGCACGGGGAGTGCGTGGGCTCCGCGAAGAAGCAGTGAACGTTATCGCCAAAGGCCAGCTTCAGGCCAAACGCCACGCCGCCGGGACCGCCGCCGACGCCGCACGGCAGGTAGACGTACAGCGGATGATCGGCATCCACCACGCGGCCCTGAGCGGCAAACTGTGCTTTCAGGCGCTCGCCCGCCACCGCGTAGCCCAGGAACAGGGTGCGGGAGTTTTCATCGTCAATGAAGAAGCAGTTCGGATCGCTTTCCGCCGCTTTGCGTCCCTGCTCCACCGCCACGCCGTAATCCTGCTCATATTCCACGACGATGACGCCGTGGCTGCGCAGTTTGGCTTTTTTCCACTCGCGGGCGTCGGCGGACATATGTACCGTCACCTTAAAGCCGATGCGGGCGCTCATGATGCCGATGGACATCCCCAGGTTGCCGGTTGAGCCTACCGCAATGCTGTACTGGCTGAAGAAGTCCTTAAAGCGCGGCTCCAGCAGAATGCTGTAGTAGTCTTCGAGGCTCAGCAACCCGGCTTCCAGCGCCAGTTTTTCCGCATGGGTCAGCACTTCATAGATGCCGCCGCGCGCTTTAATCGAACCGGAAATCGGCAGATGGCTGTCTTTTTTCAGCAGCAGCGTGCCGGGAATAGACTTCGCTGATTCTTTCTCCAGCCGAGCCTGCATCGCCGGAATCGCGATCAGTTCGGATTCGATAATCCCGCCCGTTGCCGCCGTTTCCGGGAAGGCTTTCGCCAGGTACGGCGCGAAGCGTTTCAGGCGAGCGTGCGCGTCGTCCACGTCGGCTTTGGTCAGCCCGACATAGGGCAACCCTTCTTCAAGCGTGGTGGTGTTCGGGTTAAGCCAGGTGGTTTCTTTCAGGGCAATCAGATCCTCAACCAGAGGAAACTGTGCGGTTAAAGTGGTGATAGTTGCGTTTTCCATAATACGTCTCTTCGCGCTCAGATAATGAAAGAAAGCAGGAATGTGCCGCCAAGTGCAAGCACCGAGGCGATAAACGTCGCCGTCGTATAGTATTTGAAGGTCTCATTCAGGGTCGCGCCGCAGTATTGCTTCACCAGCCAGAAGAGGGAATCGGTCACGATCGTGCAGCCAATGGCGCCGGAACCGATGGCAATGGTGATGATCTCCGGGCTGACGTTCGGGTAGAGCGGCAGCATCGGCGCGACGATGGCCGTGGCGCCCATCATCGCGACCGTGGCGGAGCCTACGGCGGCATGCAGCACCAGCGCCACCAGCCAGGCGAGCAGGATAGGGTGCATGTGCAGGTTCGAGAGAATTTGCGCCAGCGAGTCCGCCAGTCCGCTGGTTTTCAGGATGGCGTTGAACGCGCCGCCCGCGCCGATAATCAGCAAAATGTTGGCGATAGAGCCAAAGCCGTGCTCCGTATGGGTCAGCATTGCGCCCATGCCCATGTGCTGGCGGATGCCCAGCAGGTAGTAGGCGACAAACACGGCGATAAACATGGCGGTGATGGGGTTGCCGATAAACTCCAGCAGCGTATACAGCGTGCCGTCTTTTGCCATATTCAGTTCGGCGATGGTCTTAACCAGCATCAGGGCAATCGGCAGCAGCACCGTCAACAGCGTGGCGCCCAGCGATGGCAGGGTATGCTCTTCCCGCACCTTCAGGTCTGAAAATTCCGCCGGAACCGGTTTAAACGGCAGACGATTGCCGAGCAGCTTCAGGAACAGCGGGCCGCCGACCAGAGAGGCCATCAGGCCGACCATCAAACCGTAGACAATGACTGTTCCAACGTCCGCCCCTAATTTATTGGTCACAAACAGCGCGGCCGGATGCGGCGGCACCACGCAGTGCACCGCCATCAGCGCGGTACAGAGCGGAATGGCCAGCTTGAGCAGCGACGTGTGGGTCTTTTTGACGATGGAAAACGCCAGCGGGATCAGCAGGACCACGCCCACTTCCACGAACAGCGTAATGCCGCAGATCAGGCCCACCAGCACCATAATCACGTCTGCTGACAGTCAGCGGCAGCGCTGCAACGTAATCCCGATGCGCTCTGCCGCGCCGGAAACCTCCATCATCTTGCCGAGAATGGTGCCCAGGCCAATCACCGCCGCCAGGAAGCCCAGCGTACCGCCAATCCCGCTCTCAATGGCGTTTACCATATCCAGCGGGCTCATTCCCATCATTGCGCCGACGAAAAAGCTCGCCAGCAGCAGCGCGAGGAACGGGTGAAACTTCAGCTTAACGATGGTTAAAACAATCAACACAATGCTGACCAGCAGCGTTGCCACAACCCAGACCTGAGATCCCATATCTCACCTCACCCTTATGTCATCTGGGGGTATTGGACGAAAAAGCGGCGTGGGCTGACAAACGATATAAATTGGCGTTCAGGTGAGCCAGATTGAATCAACTGAGTGACTGCGCTCTAAAAAACGCACTTAATCCGCATTAGGTTCACATAAATTCACCCATGAACGGTATGCTGGGCGCAGAAAACACGCGTGAGAATTGTGATGACCGATGCAAATGAAGCCAGAAACCGGCTGCTCAACGGCTGGCAGCTGTCGAAAATGTACACCTTTGAAGTGGCGGCCCGGCATGAATCCTTCGCGCTGGCGGCGGAGGAGCTGTCGCTCAGCCCCAGCGCGGTGAGCCACCGCATCAACCTGCTGGAAGAGGAGCTGGGTATTCAGCTGTTTGTCCGTTCGCACCGTAAAGTCGAGCTGACGCAGGAGGGAAAGCGCGTTTACTGGACGCTAAAATCGTCCCTCGACACCCTGAATCAGGAGATCCTGGACATCAAAAACCAGGCGCTGTCCGGCACGCTGACGGTCTACTCCCGGCCGTCGATCGCTCAGTGTTGGCTGGTACCCATGCTGGGTGACTTTACCCGCCGCTATCCGTCGATTTCGCTCACCGTCCTGACCGGCAATGATTACGTCAATATGCAGCGAACGGGCGTCGATCTGGCGCTCTATTTCGACGATACGCCGCCAAACCATCTGTCTCATCGCTTCCTGATGGACGAAGAGATTTTGCCCGTCTGCTCGCCGCAGTATGCCCGCGAGCATGAGCTGTTGAAAAACCCCGATAACCTTAGCCACTGCACGCTGCTGCACGACCGTCAGGCCTGGAGCAATGATTCCGGTACGGATGAGTGGCTGAGCTGGGCGCAGCACTCTGCGGTGAATATGCCGCCATCGTCGGGTATTGGTTTCGATCGTTCCGACTTAGCGATTATTGCGGCCATCAACCACGTCGGCGTCGCGATGGGCAGAAAGCGGCTGGTGCAAAAACGGCTTGAACGGGGCGAACTGATCGCCCCGTTTGGTGACAAGACCCTGAAATGCCATCAGCACTACTATGTCTCGACGCTTTCGGGCCGACAGTGGCCGAAAATAGACGCCTTTATCGGCTGGCTGAGAGAACTGGCAGGTTGAAGAATTATTACGCTTTCGCGCTACACCAAATGTGAAAAAGCGTGCTAAATACAGGTAATGCTTTCGATTTATCCAGGGTAAACCGTGTTAAAGCCTCTTATAGCGACCGCGTTACTGATCTCTTCCGGCTGGGCCATTGCCGCTGAGCCGCCGCTGACGGCTGCCCGTTATGCGCAGCAGCTTGGCGTCGGGATGGATGTGGACTGGGCGCGCACCGAGCGCGGCATACGCGAATTCGACCCGCTGGTGGTCCGCGATTTTCGGGCTAAAGGCATTACCCACGTGCGCATCCGCGTCGCCGACGAGCCGACGGAAGCGCGGCTGATCCACCTGCGCAAGCTGGTAGAAGCCTGTGAGCAGTATGGCGTGATCCCGATAGTCGCGTATCAGGCTGATGAATATAAAAACGACCCGAAAGCCGATAACGAGAAAGAGACGGTCAACTGGTGGATTGCCGTGGCGCACTATTTCGGTCAAAGCTACCCGCTGCTGGGTTTTGATCTCATTTATGAGCCTGCCGACAAGCTTAACCACAATCTGGCGTCGCTAAACCGCGTGTATGAAAAAACCATTAAAGCGATCCACGACATCGACCCGCAGCGCATGATCTTCATTGCGCCACGCCTGCGTGCCGCGCCGGAGGAGTTATCCAGCCTGAAGCTGCCCGCGCACAGCCAAACCTATCTGCTGGCGGAGTGGCATATTTTCCCGTGGGGGCCGCTGAAAAATGGCGGCAAATACCCGTGGACGTCCGGCACGGCGGCGGAGAAAGCGGCTATCCGTAACCGCATCAATGCCGCGCTGCACTGGCAGCAAAAAACCGGGCACGTTAGCTGGGTCGGGGGCTGGGGCGTGGGAGAATCAAGCCGCTTTACGCCAACCGCCTCGCAAGTCGCGTTCGCCACCTTTATGGCCTGCGAGCTGCAAAAGGCCAAAATCCCGTATGCGCTTAACGCGGATTTCCAGTTTTACGACGGGGAAGAGGGCGCCTGGCGGCCAGCGCCAGAGCCGTTATTGCAGGCTATGATTGCGCCCGTCTGTGAAAAGCCCGGCGAGACGCCGGGCCATCATGCGGTTAAACCGGCTGCTCGTGATGCGGGACACGCGACGCCAGCGGCAGCCAGCACAGTAAAATCAGCAGCCCCATCAGCGTCATCAGCAGGCCCAGACTAGCCTGCCCGGTCTGCGGCATCATCGCCGAGAGCCAGGCCAGCGCGCCGGAACCGATGTTCTGCAAACCGCCCACCAGCGCGCCCGCCGTACCTGCAAGGAACGGGAACGGCTCCATCGCGCCGCTGGTGGCGAGCGGGAACAGCATCCCCGCGCCGAAGAAGAACAGCGCCGCCGGGATGAGCAGCGTCCAGACGGTCATCACGCCAAACAGCCCCGGGATCCACATCATCAGACCCGCCAGCAGACAGCTGATCACCGACTGCCACATCAGGGTGGAGAAGCGCTTGTTTGGTCGTCCGGCAAACCACGCGCCGAAGAACGCCGCCGGGATCGGCAGAATAAACAGAATGCTCACCACCATGCTGCTCAGGCCCAGCCCCGCGCCCAGCAGCACGCCGGAGCAGGCTTCGAACACCGCGATGCCCGCCAGGCCGCCAATCAGCATCAGCAGGTAGCAGGTGAACGCGCCGTTGCCGAACAGCGTTTTATAGCTGGCGATCAGCTTCGTGCGCGGCGCGTTTTGCGGGCGCGTTTCCGGCATCCAGCGCGCCATGCTGAAGGTGACAATGATGCACAGCACCAGCAGGAAGGCGTAGCAGGCGCGCCAGGACCACATCGTGTCCAGCAGGCCGCCGATCAGCGGGGCCAGCAGCGGGCTGACCAGAATCCCCATATTCAACAGGCTGTTGGCATGGCGCAGCTGGGTACCCTGATACATATCGCGCGGTAAGGTTCGCGCCATCACCCCGCCAACACCGGTCCCAACGCCCTGCAGGGCGCTGGCGGCAATCAGTACGGTCAGGCTATGGGTGGTAATGGCAATTACCGTCGCCACCATGAAAATACTCATGCCCACCAGGATCACCGGGCGACGCCCGACGCGGTCAGAGAGCGGGCCGTAGAAGAGCTGCGAAACGCCATAGGTCAGCAGGTAGGCCGCCATTACGCTCTGTACCGCGCCCTCGCGGACGTTCAATTCCTTTGCCATGTCGGCAATCGCCGGAATGTAGATGGTTTGCGCCATCTGACCGACGGCCACCAGTAACACCAGCATCAACAATAAGTTAACGTTCCGTTGCTTTTTCATGTCGCTGAATACTTTTGCCAAAAGAGAAAAATGAAGAATAAGTGACTGCGCATTCCCATAAATGCGCGAGGAATCTACCACAGAGAGATGACAATTTAAGCATTGTCGCGGTGAATGAAAAAACCGGTAAAGGCAGGATTTGTAAACAAGAACGGCAACTAATGTTGCCAGTGCTTTACGCCAGGCGCAGCAGAATGGCGCCGCCGGCGATACCCAGCGCCGCTGCAATGCGCAGGCCCGCAACCTTCTCTTTTAAAAGCAGAAATGCGATCAGCGCGCCAAAGAGTATGGAGGTTTCACGCAGCGCCGCGACCACCGCCAGCGGCGCCTGCGTCATCGCCCACAGCGCCAGACCGTAAGAGCCCATGGTCCCCACCCCGCCAAGCAGCCCCTTTTTCCAGTGCAGACGCAGGTAGCCGGACGCCTCGCGCCGACGCGCGACCATCGCCCAGCTCAGCAGGCAGAAGCCGTTCATAAAGAAGGTCCACAGCGTATAGCCCAGCGCGGTCTCCGACAGCCGCACACCGGTGCCGTCCACCAGCGTATACCCGGCGATAAAACAGGCATTCAGCAGCGCCAGCCAGATCCCCTTGCGTGACTGCATGCGCCCGTTCATCGCCATCGCCAGAATCGACAGGCAAATTACCCCGATGCCGGACCAGGCGAGCCAGGAGAGACGATCGCCGAGCGCCAGCACGCCGATCAGCGCCACCAGCAGCGGGGCGGTGCCGCGCATCAGCGGGTAGGTCTGGCTCATATCGGAAACCTGATAGGTCTTCGCGACCAGCACGGTGTAGACCACCTGTAAGGCGCAGGAGACGATCAAAAACGGCCAGCTTGCGGCAGAGGGCTGTGGAGAGAAGGGGAGCAGCACCAGGGCAATCAGCGTGGCGGAGCCGCTGACGCTGATTGCAGAATAAAGCTTGTCCGTTCCGGCTTTGACGATGGCGTTCCAGCTGGCATGCAGCAGCGCGGCGAAGAGTAAAATGCAGAATACGGTGAGGGTCATGGCGTATCGGGTGATTAGTTGTCACTCAACTGTAACATTCACGTCCTGAAGCTGCCAGCCGGTTACACCGCACAAAAAAGGCGGTGCGTCACCCGCGGTTCGTCCGAGACCAGCGTAAACCCTGCCTGGCGATAAAACCCGTAGGCAGCGTCCGGCGCATGGGTATTGAGGAAATCGAACCAGATGCTGGCATCGGCCATCACGACGGTTAAAAGCTGCTTGCCAATCCCCAGCCCACGGCACTTCTCGCTGACGTAGAGATGGCGAATACGCCCGGCGCGCGGCTGCTGGCTGAACGGATCGCGATTCAGACCGCACACGCCAACCAGCTTGCCGTTGAGAAACGCCCCCAGCAGCTTTTCACCCGGCGCGTTAAAGCGGTTCTCACCCCGCTGCCAGCTCTCTTCCAGCCTGCGCAGCATGTTGAAATTCGATGCGATACTTTCAGCCTTCAGGGCGATATACCCCGGCTCGTCGGGCGTGACAGGCTCAATTAACAGACGCGACATAGCATTCCCTCGTTATTAAAGAGGGGCGGTTGCCCGCCCCTCTCAGGTGCGACTTGAACCTGAATTACCGAACGAATTTCAGGACAGCATCAAGCAGTTGCAGTACTGCAACAATGAGTTTGAGGATAAGTATCACCATATCCACTACGCTCATACGCGTCTCCTTTTGGTTAAAAGGAGCACGATGCTGGCGTACCTTTCCGCCGCCTGTTGCCAGCACCTGGATTGACGTAACACAGTGTGCTCACTTCAGGGGTTAAGGCACTGACGGCACCACCCGTTTCAGCCAGGACTTCGTTGCGCCGGTAGAACTGCGGCCCCCTCGCTCACTGCGAACACCCTCAGTATAGATAAATACTGTACATATGAACAGTATTTTGTAGACAAAATCTGGAAGGCGATCCATACTCAAAAACGTCAAAATCCGTGCCGGAATTGCGCGTTCGTCTTCGATCGCGTATACTTTTTGCGTTGACGTAACACAGTGTGTTCTGCGGCGACCAACCGCAAGACCCTGATAAAAACCTCGCTTCGGCGGGGTTTTTTGTTTTCATCCCCCAACAAACGAAACGTGATCCCTGACGCATTTTTGCGCAGATGAAAATATTTCCATTGTCACGCCCGAAAACCTGTGTTTGTATAAATTCCATCAATGATTCCAAACACAGGTCCCCAATGACTTCATCCCTCTTCACTTCGACCCTACTAAAAACTGCGCAACCAGCCGCAGTGGTCGTCGTGCGTGTGGTGGTGGTCGTCGGCAATGCGCCGTAGGGACTGGATCAACACACGAATCCAAAACCCCGCCGGCGCAAACCGGGCGGGGTTTTTCGTTTAGGACCCTCCCCGGAAAGTCGGCCCAGAAGAAAAGGACTGGAGCATGGCAAGTTCGGGCACAACATCCACCAAGACGCGTTTTACCGGCGCGCAGCTGATCGTTCATCTGCTGGAGCGACAGGGCATCACCACGGTTGCGGGCATCCCCGGCGGCACGGTGCTGCCGCTGTACGATGCGTTAAGCCAAAGCACGCAGATCCGCCACGTGCTGGCGCGCCACGAGCAGGGGGCGGGGTTCATCGCTCAGGGCATGGCGCGCACGCAGGGTAAACCGGCGGTCTGTATGGCCTGCAGCGGGCCGGGCGCAACCAACCTGGTCACCGCCATCGCCGACGCGCGCCTCGACTCCATTCCGCTGATCTGCATTACCGGCCAGGTGCCGTCCTCGATGATCGGTACCGATGCGTTCCAGGAAGTGGATACCTACGGCATCTCTATCCCCATCACCAAACATAACTATTTAGTTCGCGACATCGCCGAGCTTCCTCAGGTTATCAGCGATGCGTTCCGCATTGCGCAGTCCGGTCGCCCGGGCCCGGTGTGGATAGACATTCCTAAGGATGTCCAGACCGCAGAGATCGAGATCGCCGTGCTGCCGGAGCCGGGCGAGCGTGCCCCCGCGCCGGAGTTCAGCGCTGAGAGCGTGCGCGACGCCGCCGCCATGATTAACGCCGCCAAACGCCCGGTGCTCTATCTGGGCGGCGGGGCGATTAACGCTGCGGATGAAATCCGCCAGTTTGCGGAAAAAGCCAACCTGCCGACCACCATGACCCTGATGGCGCTGGGTATGCTGCCAAAAGCGCACCCGCTGTCCCTGGGGATGCTGGGCATGCACGGCGCGCGCAGCACCAACTATATCCTGCAAGAGGCGGATTTGCTGATTGTGATGGGAGCACGTTTTGATGACCGGGCGATTGGCAAAACCGAGGAGTTCTGCCCGAACGCGAAAATCATTCACGTGGATATTGACCGCGCCGAGCTGGGTAAAATCAAGCAGCCGCACGTGGCGATTCAGGGGGCCGTAGCCGAAGTGCTGGCGCAGCTGATCCCGCAAACCGACGCGACCGATCGCGCCGACTGGCGCCAGCTGGTGGCCGATCTGCAGCGCGAGTTCCCGGGCGCGATCCCAACTGAAGGCGACCCGCTGAGCCACTACGGCTTGATCAACGCCGTTGCCGCCTGCGTGGACGACAGCGCGATTATCACCACCGACGTGGGCCAGCATCAGATGTGGACCGCCCAGGCCTACCCGCTGAACCGTCCGCGCCAGTGGCTGACCTCCGGCGGCCTCGGCACCATGGGCTTTGGCCTGCCCGCAGCTGTGGGCGCGGCGCTGGCGAATCCGGACCGCAAGGTCATCTGCTTCTCCGGCGACGGCAGCCTGATGATGAACATTCAGGAGATGGCGACCGCGGCCGAAAACCAGTTAGACGTGAAAATCATCCTGATGAACAACGAGGCGCTGGGGCTGGTGCACCAGCAGCAGAGCCTGTTCTACAAGCAGGGCGTGTTTGCGGCGACCTATCCGGGGATGATTAACTTTATGCAGATTGCCGCCGGCTTTGGCCTGCACACCTGCGATCTGAACGCGGAAGAGGATGCCCACGCGGCGCTGCAGGCGGCGATCTCGCGTCCGGGCCCGGCGCTGATCCACGTGCGTATCGACCCTGAACAAAAAGTGTATCCGATGGTGCCGCCGGGTGCGGCAAATACTGAGATGGTGGGAGAATAAGCCATGCAGAAACAACATGATAACGTCATTCTGGAACTCACCGTCCGCAACCACCCTGGCGTCATGACCCACGTCTGCGGGCTGTTTGCCCGCCGGGCGTTTAACGTGGAAGGCATTCTCTGTCTGCCGATTCAGGGCAGCGAGCACAGCCGCATCTGGCTACTGGTCAACGATGACCAGCGTCTGGAGCAGATGATGGCGCAGATCGACAAGCTGGAAGATGTCACCAACGTGGCGCGCAACCAGTCCGATCCCACCATGTTTAACAAAATTGCGGTGTTCTTCGAATAGATCGCTTAAGGTAAGCGTCTTTCGCTCTTGTAGGCCGGATAAGCGCAGCGCCATCCGGCTTTTTCAGACCGCAGGAACACACATGACCACCATCGCCCTTATCGACGACCACCTTATCGTCCGCTCTGGCTTTGCCCAGCTTCTCAACCTCGAACCGGATTTCCAGGTCGTGGCCGAGTTTGGCTCCGGCCGCGAGGCGCTGGCGGGCCTGCCGGGGCGCGGGGTGCAGGTCTGTATCTGCGACATTTCGATGCCGGATCTCTCCGGGCTGGAGCTGCTAAGCCAGCTGCCGAAAGGGATGGCGACCATTATGCTCTCGGTCCACGACAGCCCGGCGCTGGTGGAGCAGGCCCTTAACGCGGGGGCGCGGGGCTTCCTCTCTAAACGCTGCAGCCCGGACGAGCTGATTGCCGCCGTGCGCACCGTCTCCACCGGCGGCTGCTACCTGACGCCGGAAATCGCCATCAAGCTGGCGGCTGGACGACAGGATCCGCTCACCCGGCGCGAGCGTCAGGTGGCTGAGAAGCTCGCGCAGGGGATGTCGGTAAAAGAGATTGCCGCCGAGCTGGATCTGTCGCCGAAGACTGTGCACGTCCATCGCGCCAACCTGATGGAAAAACTCAACGTCAGCAACGACGTCGAGCTGGCGCGTCGCATGTTCGACAGCTGGCAATGAGTCCCGTCTTTTCGCGGCTGATTGCCGTCGTTGCCAGCTTTTTTATCTTCTCCGCCGCGTGGTTCTGCCTGTGGAGCATCAGCCTGCATCTGGTGGAACGTCCTGAGCTGGCGGTACTGCTGTTCCCCTTCGGCCTGCGTCTGGGGTTAATGCTCCAGTGCCCGCGCGGCTACTGGCCCGTTTTGCTGGGCGCAGAGTGGCTGCTGCTGGTCTGGCTGGCGCAGGAAGTGGCCCTCACGCATCTGCCCTTATTGATGACCGGAAGCCTGCTCACGCTTCTCCCGGTTGCCCTCATTTCCCGCTATCGTCACCAGCGCGACTGGCGCACGCTGCTGCGCCAGGGGGCGGCGCTGATTGCCGCCGCGCTGCTGCAGTCCCTGCCGTGGGTTGGCGACAAGGAGATGCTCAACGCGCTGCTGCTGACCCTCACCGGCGGCCTGACGCTGGCACCCACCTGCCTCGTGATCTGGCACTACCTCACCAGCACCGTCTGGCAGCCGCTTGGTCCGGGGCTGGTGTCCCAACCGGTGAACTGGCGCGCCCGGCATCTCATCTGGTATCTTCTGCTGTTCGTGGTGAGCCTCTGGCTCCAGCTCGGTCTGCCCGCCGAGCTTTCACGCTTCACGCCGTTTTGCCTGGCGCTGCCGATTATCGCCCTGGCCTGGCACTACGGCTGGCAGGGGGCGCTGATCGCCACCCTGATGAACGCCATCGCGCTGATCGCCAGCCAGACCTGGCACGACCATCCGGTGGATCTGCTGCTCTCGCTGCTGGCCCAGAGCCTGACCGGGCTGCTGCTGGGGGCGGGCATTCAGCGCCTGCGCGAGCTGAATCAGTCCCTGCAGACCGAGCTGGCGCGCAACCGGCGTCTGGCTGAACGCCTGCTGGAGACGGAAGAAAGCGTGCGGCAGGAGGTGGCCCGCGAGCTGCACGATGACATCGGGCAGACCATTACCGCCATCCGCACCCAGGCGGGCATTGTTCAGCGCCTGGCGGCAGAAAACGCAGGCGTGAAGCAGGGCGGGGCGCATATTGAACAGCTTTCGCTGGGCGTGTATGACTCGGTGCGACGCCTGCTCGGCAGGCTGCGGCCGCGCCAGCTTGACGACCTGTCGCTGGAGCAGGCGGTACGCTCCCTGATGCGCGAGATGGAGCTGGAAAGCCGCGGCATTGTCAGCCATCTCGACTGGCGAATTAACGAATCTGCGCTGAGCGAAGGCCAGCGCGTGACCCTTTTCCGCGTCTGTCAGGAAGGGCTGAACAATATTGTTAAACACGCCAATGCCAGCGCGGTCACCATCCAGGGCTGGCAGCAGGACGAACGCCTGATGCTGATAATTGAAGACGACGGCTGCGGCCTGCCGCCGGGCTCCGGCCACCAGGGCTTTGGCCTGGCGGGCATGCGCGAGCGCGTCAAGGCGCTGGGCGGCACGCTGAGCCTCTCCTGCACCCACGGCACGCGCGTCAGCGTCAGCCTGCCGCTACGGAGTTATCATGTTTAAAACCCCTGCCAGCGCCGCGCCGATTGGCGACAAAGCGGAAATCGACGCCCGCTACCGCTACTGGCGTCGCCATATTCTGATCGCCATCTGGCTCGGCTACGCGCTGTTCTACTTTACCCGCAAAAGCTTCAACGCCGCCGCGCCGGAAATTCTCGCCAGCGGCGTGATGACGCGCACCGATATCGGCCTGCTGGCGACGCTGTTTTATATCACCTACGGCCTGTCGAAGTTCTTCTCCGGCATCGTCAGCGATCGCTCAAATGCCCGTTATTTCATGGGCGTTGGGCTGATCGCCACCGGCGTGGTGAATATTCTGTTTGGCTTCTCCACCTCGCTGTGGGCCTTTGCCCTGCTGTGGGCGCTGAACGCCTTCTTCCAGGGCTGGGGCGCGCCGGTCTGCGCCCGCCTGCTCACCGCCTGGTACTCACGCAACGAACGCGGCGGCTGGTGGGCCGTCTGGAACACCGCGCACAACGTCGGCGGGGCGCTGATCCCGATGGTGGTGGGTGCCGCGGCGCTGCACTACGGCTGGCGCGCGGGGATGATGATTGCGGGTGGCCTGGCGATTGTCGCCGGGCTGTTCCTCTGCTGGCGCCTGCGTGACAGGCCGCAGACCGTGGGCCTGCCTGCGGTGGGCGACTGGCGGCACGACGAGATGGAGATTGCCCAGCAGCAGGAGGGCGCGGGATTGACCCGCAGGGAGATCCTCACCAAATATGTGCTGAAAAACCCCTACATCTGGCTCCTCTCGCTCTGCTACGTGCTGGTCTACGTGGTGCGCGCGGCCATCAACGACTGGGGCAATCTGTACATGTCCGAGACGCTCGGCGTGGACCTGGTGACCGCCAACTCGGCGGTGACAATGTTCGAACTGGGTGGGTTTATCGGCGCGCTGGTGGCGGGCTGGGGCTCGGACAAGCTGTTCAACGGCAACCGCGGCCCGATGAACCTGATTTTTGCCGCCGGGATTTTGCTCTCTGTTGGCTCGCTGTGGCTGATGCCGTTCGCCAGCTACGTCATGCAGGCGGCGTGCTTCTTCACCACCGGCTTCTTCGTCTTTGGCCCGCAGATGCTCATCGGCATGGCGGCGGCAGAGTGCTCCCACAAAGAGGCGGCAGGCGCGGCGACGGGCTTTGTCGGGCTGTTTGCCTACCTCGGCGCATCGCTCTCCGGCTGGCCGCTGGCGCGGGTGATTGACGTCTGGCACTGGAGCGGTTTCTTCGCGGTGATCGCCATCGCGGCGGGCATTTCCGCCCTGCTGCTGCTGCCGTTTTTACATGCGCAGGCCCCCCGTGAAGCCAGCGTGATGTGATGCGCCTCACCTTTTCGCCCCGAGTGGCGCAAAACTAAGAAATTTTCCCGGTTTTACCTGGACGCTGTCTCAGGCATCTCTCCCGGCTGATTTTTACAATGCTGCAAAAATCAGCTCAGGAGTAAACCAACCATGCTGGCCTTCTTAAATCAGGTGCGCAAGCCGACCCTGGATCTGCCGCTCGACGTGCGGCGCAAGATGTGGTTCAAACCGTTCATGCAGTCCTATCTGGTGGTCTTCATCGGCTACCTGACCATGTACCTGATCCGCAAAAACTTTAACATCGCGCAGAACGACATGATCTCGACCTACGGGCTGAGCATGACGCAGCTGGGGATGATTGGCCTGGGCTTCTCCATCACCTACGGCGTGGGCAAGACCGTCGTTTCCTACTACGCGGACGGCAAAAACACCAAGCAGTTCCTGCCGTTTATGCTGATCCTCTCCGCCATCTGTATGCTCGGCTTCAGCGCCAGCATGGGCGCGGGGTCCGTTAGCCTGTTCCTGATGATCGCCTTCTACGCCCTGAGCGGTTTCTTCCAGAGTACCGGCGGGTCGTGCAGCTACTCCACCATCACCAAATGGACCCCGCGCCGCAAGCGTGGTTCCTACCTCGGCATGTGGAACATCTCCCACAACCTTGGCGGGGCGGGCGCGGCAGGCGTGGCGCTGTTCGGCGCAAACTACCTGTTCGACGGCCATGTGATCGGCATGTTTATCTTCCCGTCGATTATCGCCCTGATCGTCGGCTTTATCGGCCTGCGCTACGGCAGCGACTCCCCGGAATCCTACGGCCTCGGCAAAGCGGAAGAGCTGTTCGGCGAGGAGATCAGCGAAGAGGACAAAGAGACCGAAGAAAACGAGATGTCCAAATGGCAGATCTTTGTTGAGTACGTGCTGAAAAACAAAGTGATCTGGCTGCTCTGCTTCTCGAATATTTTCCTGTACGTGGTGCGTATCGGCATTGACCAGTGGTCAACCGTGTATGCTTTCCAGGAGCTGAAGCTTTCTAAAGAAGTAGCAATTCAGGGCTTCACCCTGTTCGAAGTGGGCGCGCTGGTCGGCACGCTGCTGTGGGGCTGGCTCTCCGACCTCGCCAACGGCCGTCGCGCGCTGGTGGCCTGCATCGCGCTGGCGTTGATTATCGCCACCCTCGGCGTCTACCAGCACGCCAGCAACCAGTACGTTTACCTGGCGTCCCTGTTCGCGCTCGGCTTCCTGGTGTTTGGTCCGCAGCTGCTGATCGGCGTGGCGGCAGTGGGCTTCGTACCGAAAAAAGCGATCGGCGCCGCCGATGGGATTAAAGGCACCTTCGCCTATCTGATCGGCGACAGCTTTGCCAAGCTGGGTCTGGGGATGATCGCCGACGGCACGCCAATTTTCGGCCTCACCGGCTGGGCGGGAACCTTCGCGGCGCTGGATGCGGCAGCGATAGGCTGTATCGTCCTGATGGCGATGGTCGCGGTGCTGGAAGAACGTAAAATTCGCCGTGAAAATCGCGCGCAGAAATTAAAAACAGCCTGAGTGTGCAGGTAACTTCTTTGCCCGGTGTGTGATGCCGGGCTTTTTTATTTGCGCCGACGGCGTTAATACCTGATCCCCCATTCCGCAACATCTTTTCAGAGCGCTATTCTGGTTATGCCCGCTGTTGACGCCGTGCGTTTCCCGCTATGATGAGCGGCTAGTCAAAGGAGAACGCATGGTCTGGATAATGCTGGCAACGCTTGCCGTGGTGTTTGTGGTGGGATTTCGCGTCCTGACCTCAGATTCCCGCCGCGCCATCAAACGTTTAAGCGAGCGTCTCGGCATCACCCCGATGCCGGTTGAGTCGATGATCGATCAGTTCGGTAAAACGCCGGGCAATGAGTTTATCCGCTACCTTGAACGGCCGGACGAGGCGCATCTGCAAAACGCCGCGCAGGTGCTGTTGATCTGGCAGGTCTGCATTGTCGACGGCAGCGAGGAGAACCTGCACGCCTGGCACCGCATGCTGCGTAAAGCCCGCCTGGCCGCGCCCATTACCGATGCGCAAATTCGTCTGGCGCTTGGCTTTATGCGCGAGATGGAGCCCGATCCGCAGGAGCTGAACGCCTTCCAGCTACGCTATAACCAGCTCTTCCTGCCGGAAGAGGGCGTGTTTTACCTGCACTGATCCCCTGTAAAAACGACAAAAGTTGTCTAAACGTTAAATTCGTCACACTTTTGATGATAAACTGCGCGACTTTTCCGCACGTTTTTATCTTCAGGTGACGCCATGACAGAACATATCCAGCCCACGACCCGACCGCAGACCAAAGAGGTTACTCGCCCCAACTGGTCGGCGGTTTTCTCCGTGGCGTTCTGCGTCGCCTGCCTGATTACCGTTGAGTTTCTGCCGGTAAGCCTGCTGACGCCGATGGCGCAGGATCTGGGCATTTCCGAAGGCGTGGCAGGGCAGTCCGTTACCGTCACCGCCTTCGTGGCGATGTTCGCCAGCCTGTTTATCACCCAGGTGATTGGCGCGATTGACCGCCGCAAGGTGGTCATTCTGTTCAGCGTGCTGCTGACGCTCTCCTGCCTGCTGGTCTCGTTTGCGGAAAGCTTTACCCTGCTGCTGCTGGGGCGCGCCTGTCTGGGGCTGGGGCTCGGCGGCTTCTGGGCGATGTCGGCCTCGCTCACCATGCGCCTGGTGCCCGCGCGGACAGTGCCGAAAGCGCTTTCCGTTATCTTCGGTGCGGTCTCCATCGCGCTGGTGATCGCCGCGCCGCTGGGCAGCTTCCTCGGTGGGATTATCGGCTGGCGTAACGTCTTCAACGCCGCGGCGGTGATGGGCCTGCTCTGCATCATTTGGGTGTGGAAAGCGCTGCCGTCCCTGCCGGGCGAAGCGGCGCACCATAAGCAGAACATGTTCGCGCTGCTCAAGCGCCCCGGCGTGCTGGCGGGGATGACCGCCATCTTTATGGCCTTTGCCGGGCAGTTTGCCTTCTTTACCTATATCCGCCCGGTGTTTATGACCATGGCGGGCTTTGACGTGGACGGTCTGACGCTGGTGCTGCTGAGCTTCGGTATCGCCAGCTTTGTCGGTACTTCGCTGTCGTCCCAGTTCCTGAAACGCTCCCTGAAAGTGGCGCTGGCGGGTGCGCCGCTGGTGCTGGCGGCGAGCGCCACGGTGCTGGTGCTGTGGGGTAGTGATAAGTGGGTCGCGTCTGCCATTGCGATTATCTGGGGCTTTGCCTTTGCGCTGGTGCCGGTGGGCTGGTCGACGTGGATCACCCGCTCGCTTGCCGATCAGGCGGAAAAAGCCGGGTCGATTCAGGTGGCGGTGATCCAGCTGGCGAACACCTGCGGCGCGGCCATTGGCGGCGTGGCGCTTGACCATCTGGGGCTGACGTCACCGCTGGTGATTTCCGGCACGCTGATGCTGCTGACGGCGCTGCTGGTGGCAGGGAAGGTTAAAGCGAAGTAGTGTTTTTCTCCCTCTCCCGTGGGAGAGGGTTGGGGTGAGGGCATCAGGCTACGCCGATGCCTTAACCCTTCTACGCGAATCCATCGAAATCAGCACCACCGACGACACGATCAGCAGCGTCCCCAGCCAGTCCGGCAGGGTAAACGCCACGCCCAGCAAAATCACCGACAGCAGCGCGCTGCTCAAGGGTTCGGCGCAGCTCAGGATGCTCGCCTTCGGCCCGCCGATCATCTGTGCGCCTTTCAGATACAGGCTGAACGTCAGCGCGGTGCCAATCACCACCAGGTAGAAAAACGCCAGCAGCAGGCCGCCGTCGATCACGAAGGTGGTGCCGCGTCCGGCGTAGAACGGCGTCAGCATTAATCCGGCAATCAACATACTCCAGCCGACAATCGGCAATGTGCCGTAGCGGGCAATCAGCGTTGACGGATAGGTGGTGTAAAACGCGGCGGCAAACGCCGAGGCGATGCCGAAGAACAGGGCGGCAGGCGAGATGGAGAGCGAGGTTGGGTCGCCGTGGGTGACCAGCAGGAACGTCCCGACAAGCGAGGTCACAATCGCGGACAAAACAAACACGCCGGGGCGCTTTTTTCGCGCCAGCGCGAACCATGCCACGATAATCGTTGGCGACAGAAACTGCAGCACGGTGGCCGTCGCGGCGTTGGATTTTTCAATCGTCAGCAGGAAGGTGAGCTGCACGGTGAGCGCGCCGACCAGCGAGAAAAACAGCAGGCTGAGGGCGTCTTTGCGATGTTTGATGACCGAGAAAATCTTGTCGCCGTGAACGAAGGAGAGCGTCAGCAGGATCACGCCGGTAAACAGCAGGCGAACCATGGTCAGGTAAGGCGAAGAAATGTGGCTTTTCTCCATGATGTACTGCGCGCAAACGCCGGAACTGCCCCATAAAACGGCGGCGATCAGGACGTTCAGCATCCCTTTACGTGTGGAACCCATTTTCTCCCCTGTTATGTTGGTTTTTTTGTAGCATAACATGGGATCTTGCCGGGTGGCGCTACGCTTACCCGGCCTACAAAACCTTGTAGGCCCGTGCAAGCGCAGCGCCGCCGGGCGAAACAAACGACGCTCTACTAGAACCACGCCTCCCACATCGCGCCGACGTTGAAGTCGTCGAGCGTCTCGTCTTTGGTGTTGTTCACGCGCGCGGTGCGTGCGTTATCCACCTTGCCGCCGGTCACGTAGAAGCGCAGCATCGGACGGAACTCCGGCCCCATGGCGATAGACATGTTCTGCGACAGGGTCAGCTTCCAGCCTTTGTTGTCGCCGCCGTTGTCGTAATCGACGTGCTGCCAGCCCGCTTCCAGCCAGGTGGAGTGAACGTCGTTCCACCAGTGCATCGGACGCACGATGGCGTTGTAGTTCTTACGGTTGTCGGTCTTATCACGGCTGTTGTCGTAATCGTGGAAGGCGAGGATGTACTCCACCTGCGTGGCCTGGGTGAATTTGTACAGCCCTTCGAAGCTGGCGTAGACCGTGGTCAGGTCTTCGGTTTTATTGAACACGCTGTTGTCCGAGTTATCGGAGTAGCGGGCAATCACCTTATTCACGCCGCTGTCGTTGGTGTGGCTCAGCACCACGCCGCCCTGCCAGGCGTTCAGACGCTCGTCGCTCTCCACCGCTTTTGAATCAAAGCCGTAGTTGGCGTACAGCTCCAGATCCAGCGGACCGAGCTTCATACCGTGGATTTTAGAGGTGGCCGCGTAGTTACCTTTGTCGCCCGTGCCGGACCCGCCGGTACAGGTGATGCGTGACGGGTTCGCTTCGTCTTCCATCACTTCCGGGCTACAGGATTCCACTGCCGCCACGGCAGCGACGTCAAACTGCACGCCGCCGATATCGAAGTTCTTCACCCCGGCGCCCTGGCCGTCGTGGTTCATCCAGAAGTAATCGTTGATGCCCTGCTGCGGACGCTGGTGGAAGTCGCGACCGGCCCAGAAATAGGCGTTCGGGTTGGAGGCCATAATGTTGGTCACCCCCGCGTAGGCCTTTTTCAGGTTAACTTCGTCGCCCCAGTGGTCGATCATCACGTTGATGTCCCAAATGGCGCCGTTGTCGCCCTTGAAGGCTTTAGAGAGCTGGAACTCGCCGCCGTTGCCTTCGTTAGCCAGACGACCGATCGCGGACGCGCCGTTGTAGGAGCCATCCACCGCCACATATTTCTGATCGGCGGCCTGGAAGTGCGCGCCGTAGCGGGCGTAGCCGGTAAATTTAATCCCGAACGGAATCGCCATGTCCGGGGATTGCGCCGCGCTCTGCGGCTCGGTCACCACGTCCGCTTTTTTCGCGACGGCGGCATCCATTTTGGCCTGACGTTCGGCCAGGGCTTTATCCACCGCTTTCGCCACAATGGCGTCGATTTGCTCCTGCGTGAATTCCTGGGCGAGCACGGAAATTGGGCAAAGCGCGGCGATAACCGCCATGGTTAATGGAAGTTTTTTAATCGTATTCATGGTTATCTCAATATAGTTTAATTTTATTCAGACAATAACCATCCCGCTCCGATCTGACAGAATATGTCGCTATCATCAGAACAAGTGGATTTCTAGTTTTAGGTACAGAGGTATTACAGTAATTTATTTCGCCATAGACTATCTCTGATATAAATGAATAATTTCTTCGGATAATTCACGCGCTAATAAGGAGTTCATTAAATGATCCTGCGCGTGCACCATAATTAATGTCATAGGCTGGCGTGCTTCGCCCGCGTCCTGCTCAATCAGTTTGGTCTGCATCTTGTGCGCCTGGCGCGCGTAGCCGTCGGCTTCGCGCAGCAGGCTTTTGGCCTCGTCAATGTTGCCCTGACGCGCCGCGTGCAGCGCTTCAAAGCACAGGCTGCGGGACTGCCCGGCATTGACGATAATTTCCATTACGGCTTCTTCTAGTGCGATCATCATCATTACTCTTTATCAAAGCTATTATTTAAGGCGGTGGCGGCAAACCACTCCCCGCTTTTCTTAATGGTGCGCTGCTGCGTCTTTACATCGAGCTGGATAAATCCGTAGCGATTTTTATACGCGTTACACCACGACCAGTTATCAATAAATGTCCACATATGGTAGCCAAGACAATTACACTCTTCGCTTATGCCTTTATGCAGCCACGTTAAATGCTCAGATATAAAATCAATGCGGTATTGATCGTTAATCTGGCCATTTTCAATAAAGCGCTGCTCGTTTTCGACGCCCATGCCGTTTTCAGAAATAAAGCAGCGGGGGTTACCGTAATTGTCGCGCAGGTTAATCAGAATATCGTAGATACCTGGCGCGTAGATTTCCCAGCAGCGGTAGGGGTTCATCTTGCGGCCCGGCATCTCGTAGCTATCAAAGAACCATTCCGGCATAAACGGCGCCTGCGGGTTCACCGCGCTGTCGCGACACTTCACGCGACGCGGCTGATAGTAGTTAATGCCGAGCAGGTCGATTTTCCCTTCCGCAATCAGGAAACCGTCTTCCGGCTTGCAGGCGGGCAGCTGGTCGTAAGATTTCAGCAGCGCCACCAGATCGGCCGGGTATTCGCCGCGCAGGACCGGGTCGAGGAAGCTGCGGTTAAACATCAGATCCGCAACGTGCGCCGCCTTCACGTCTGCCGGGTTCTGCGAACGCGGATACGACGGCGTCAGGTTCAGCACGATGCCGATCTCCCCCGCGTAGTGCCCGGCGCGGTAGGCCTGAACCGCCTTCGCATGGGCCAGCACCGTGTGATACGCCACGGTGGCCGCCCGGCGGAAATCCACTACGTTGGGGTAGTGGAAGTCGTACAGATAACCGCCTTCCACCGGCACGATCGGCTCGTTGAAGGTAAACCAGTGCAGCACGCGGTCGCCGAACAGCTCGAAGCAAATCTGCGCATAGCGGGCGTACGCGTCCACTACGTCACGGTTTTCCCAGCCGCCAATTTCCTGCATCGCCATCGGCATGTCGAAATGGAACAGGGTGATAAACGGCGTGATGCCCTGTTCATTCAGCTCATCAATGACCTGATTATAAAAATCGACCGCGTCCGGGTTCACTTCACCGATACCGTCGGGGATCAGGCGCGCCCAGCTAATCGAGGTACGAAAGCTGTTGTGGTTCAGCTGTTTTAACAGCTGAATGTCCGTTTTCCAGTGCTGATAAAACGTGGAGGTGTGCTGCGGCCCCACGCCGTTGTGAAAACGGTTCGGCTCGCGGGCAAACCAGTAGTCCCACGTGGTTTCACCCTCTCGTGTCCCTTCCGTCTGGAGAGCGGAGCTTGCGCTGCCCCACCAGAAGTTATCGGGAAATGCGTATTTCATGACCCTTCCTCTTTGACTTAATTGCTTGTGGCTTCAGCGGCACCCACGGCTGCAGCCTGGGCTTTCTGCTCTTCGTTTTTAATCAGCGTACGCTCATAGGCGCGCAGGAACGGCAGGTACATCAGCGCCGACATCACCATGCAGACGAGGCACATTACCACCGGGCTCAGCGCCCAGTTCGCCGCCCACGAGGCGCCAATCGGCGCGGGCGTAGTCCACGGGGTTAACGAGACCACCTGTGCCAGCCAGCCGAGCTTGGTTGCGCCGTACGCCAGGCAGGCGTTGACCAGCGGAACGAACACGAACGGGATAAACAGCATCGGGTTCATGATGATCGGCGCGCCGAACAGAATCGGCTCGTTGATGTTAAAGAAGCTTGGCACCACGCCCATTTTGCCGATGGTGCGCAGGTGGGTAACGCGGCTGCGCAGCAGCAGGAAGGCCAGCGGCAGGGTGGAACCGACGCCGCCAATCAGCAGGTAGTGATCCCAGAAGCCTTGCAGATAAACGTGCGGCAGCGCCGCGCCTGCGGCCAGTGCCGCCTGGTTTGCCGAGAGGTTCGCCATCCAGAACGGGTTCATGATGCCGGTAACAATCAGCGAGCCGTGGATACCCGCGAACCAGAAGATCTGGCACAGCAGCACGGAGAGCAGAATGGCGGGCAGGGAGTCAGACGCGGACACCAGCGGCTCCAGCAGGTGCATGATCGCCTGCGGGATAATCATCCCGGTCTGCGCTTCAATGAACAGGTTCAGCGGGTGCAGCGTGCCGATCACCACCATCACCGGGATCAGGATCTCAAACGAACGCGCCACGCCGGTGGGCACTTCCTTCGGCAGGCGGATGGTGACGTTGTTCTGCTTCAGCCAGGCGTACACGCGGGTTGAGTAAATGGCGGTGATCAGGGCGGTGAAGATGCCCTGGCCGGAGAGGTACTGGGTTGAGATTTTGCCGTCGGCATACGGCGCGGCGACCAGCAGGAAGGCCATAAAGGCCAGCAGGCCGGACATCACCGGGTCGAGGTTAAACTGACGCCCCAGGCTCGCCCCAATCCCTACCGAGATGAAGAAGGTCATCACGCCCATGCTGAGGTTAAACGGCAGCATCAGCTGTTCGCGGTAGGTCTGGGAGAAATCCAGCCAGCCGCGGGCGAAGCTGTTAGTGGTATCCGCCGAGAACGGCGGAAAGATGAACACCAGCATAAACGAGCCGATGATCATAAACGGCAGCGCGGCGGTAAAGCCGTCGCGGATGGCAATCACGTACTTTTGCTGACCGAGCTTCGCGGCCAGCGGGGTAATTGACTGCTCAATCACCGCAACCATGGATTGATATAACGAACTCATGTGAACACCTTTTAGTGTGCCGCTTCGATGAGCGACAGAGCAAAGTCCAGTACTTTATCGCCACGCTGCATGCCGTAGTCCATCATGTCGATGGGCTGCACCGGAATGCCATGCGTCGCCGCCTTGTCTGAGAGTGTCTGTAACATGTATTTCACTTGCGGTCCGAGAAGTACCACCTGGTATTGCGGAAACTGCGTATCAAATTCGGAAACACCGTACGCATCAATCTTCACCGGCAAACCACGTTCTTTCGCGACATCGACCATTTTGCTGACCAGCAGGCTGGTGGACATCCCGGCAGAGCAGCACAGCATAATCTTGAACATCGACAACCATCCTCTAAATGTAAAAAGTTATTGCGAGGATGATTGGACATGATACGGAAACCGGTTTCCATTCATAAAAGACAGAACTGTGACAACCATCAAGATCCAATACTTATGAGGCTAATTAACCGGATGCAGGTCACATAATTTGGCTGTTTTGACATCATTTGGAGTGGAAACGGAAAATCGGTTTCCATGGAAAACGGAAACGGATATACTCCGCTCTGGCTATAATGTGAGCCGAAGCGGTCATGGAATTTGCAGGCGCGAGGTAAGCCTGCCAGGGGAAAGAGATGTCGACAATCAATGATGTATCACGTCTTGCCGGGGTGTCTAAAGCCACGGTATCGCGAGTGTTGAGTGGGTCGCGTGGCGTAAAGGAAGCCAGCCGTCAGGCCGTTCTGAAGGCAGTGGATGAGCTGAACTACCGGCCTAACGTGATTGCCCAGTCGCTGCTGAGCCAGTCGACGGGCTGTATCGGGGTGATTTGCGCCCAGGAAAACATTAACCAGACCACCGGTTATCTCTACGCGCTGGAAAAACAGCTCAGCCAGCATCAAAAACACCTGCTGCTGCGTTTCGCGCACAGCAAAGCGGAAGTGATGCACGCTCTTGAGGAACTCTCCTGCGGGCTTTGCGATGACATCCTGGTGATTGGCGCGCGTTTCCCGCTGGACGTCGATATGGACAACGTCATTCTGGTGGACTGCATGGAGTCTGATAATTCCAACAGCATCCAGTTCGATCACGCCTTTGCCGCCGAAACCGCCTGTAACTACCTGACCAGCCAGGGGCGACGCCAGATTGCCCTGATCCATCCGCACGGCAGCGGTTTTGCTGACCAGGTGCTGCTCGGCTACAAGCACGCGCTGGAGAAAAATTTCCTGCCCTTTAATCGCAACCTTGTGTTCATGGACGCGACCTCGTCGTCCGTTGCGCTACAGGAGCTGCTGAATAACGCCAGCACGCTGAACTTCAACGCGCTGCTGGTGGCGGACGAGCAGGAAGCCCAGCGGGTGATCCCGCAGCTGCAGGCGTTTAATAAATCCGTGCCGGACGACATTATGGTCTTTAGCCTGGCCGGATCGCTGCACCTGCCGGGTATTCCGGTGATCCCGGCGATTGAATATTCTATGGATGCGATGGCGGCGCGTATCGTGAGCTGGCTGACGGAGAAAACGCAGATGCTGGGCTCGTATGTGCTGCGCGGGGATTTGATCATTCCAGATGTGCGTAAGCGTTAAACATGTTGTGTAGGCCGGGTAAGGCGCAGCCGCCACCCGGCGAGAAGCAGGTTTCCAGCCCTCAATAATCTTCCATACAATCCACCTGACCAATCGCCGCCCAGTAGGCGTCCAGGTTGTCACGCTTCACGGCGGTAACGGCATTTTTGATCAGCAGCTGATTGGCCTCTGACGACAAAATCATCGCCTGCCAGGCCTTATCGCTCTGCTTTTTCTGTGGCGTACAGGTTTTCTTAATATCTTTCAGGACCTGTTGCTTAATCTGCGCCTCTTTCGCCGGATCCTCCTTTTCCTGAGCATGGACAAACGCGGCGAACAGCAGACAAACCAGCAGGCAGACAAGGTGTGCAGCTTTCATCAACAACCCCCTTTTGACGTCACAGGCTTCCCATGAAATATATCGTTACATTCAGTGTAGCGACGCCAGCCGAAAGTATGAATTTTCTCCACGTTGCGTGTGTGAGATAGTGAAACGGCACAGATAACAAGGAGAAAAATATGCACCTGAGCATTACTCATGCGGTTACGGCGCAGGAAAAAGAAGAGTTACTCACGGGCCTGAGAGCCTACAATGCGCAGTTTCTGGATCTCTCCACATTCAGTGGGGATATTGGCGTTTACGTGCGGGACGACATCGGCACCATGCTCGGCGGGCTCATTGGGGTGCGTAAAGGCGACTGGCTGAATATCGACTTTCTCTGGGTGAGCGATGCCGTGCGCGGATCCGGCGTGGGCAGCCAGCTCATCAAAACGGCGGAAGATGAAGCCAGACGCAAAGGCTGCAAGCACGCGCTGGTGGATACCGTCAGCTTCCAGGCGCGTCCGTTCTATGAAAAACAGGGGTACCAGCTGCAGATGTCTTTGCAGGATTATCCGTACCCGGGCATGCAGCGACATTACCTGGCGAAAGCCCTTTAAGCCCGTTTCTGTCATTATGCATTCTGCTATTTATTGCGAGCCGCTTTCCTAATTTAAAACGTGTTGCTTGTCTTCTTTTCGGGCCGTGGCGCATGCTTTGGCCTGGTCAAGTCATCCATGGAGATAGCAATGGAACGCACAGCAAAACTATTCAAAAAGGGTCAGAATCAGGCCGTTATGCTGCCTGCTGAATTCGCGTTTGATACGGAGAGCGTCTACATCCGACGGGATGAGGAGGGGAATGTCGTTTTGGCGGCAAAACCTGTTCGAATAAAGAGCTGGGATAATTTTCTCCGCATGCTGGCAGAAACGGACGTACCAGATACGTTTTTGAGCAAGGAGGAACGCAATCAGAGTGTTACGACAAGAGACCCTCTGGATGGAGCATGCTCATGAGACATATGCTGGATACGAATATTGTGAGTCACTTGTTTAAACGACACCCGGAGGTTGTAAGCAGAATGACATGTCTGGCGCCGGGTGACGTTTGTATCTCAAGCATTACCGAAGCGGAATTGCTGTATGGTGCTGACAAGAAGAAAAGCAGTAGATTGAAAGAAACAATCCGGGAGTTTCTCAATACCATCACGATTTGCGACTGGGACAGCGACGCCGCAGCAACGTACGGTGAACTCCGTGCAACCCTGGAAAAGAAAGGGAAAGTGATGGGAGATCTCGATCAACTGATCGCTGCACATGCTATCAGTCGGGGAACAACGATTGTTACTAACGATCGTGCATTCAGAATGGTGCAGGAGCTTGCCGTCGAGGACTGGACGACAACGTTGTGATCCCTGATGCCCGGTGGTGCAGCGTCACCCGGCCATACCCGCATATAACCGATCCTTCTTATTGATTCTTTTTCGGTTTTTATTTCCCCGCCTCGTTGTCGATATAGTCACTACAACATTCAGCAAAAGGAACTGTCTTGTGAAACGTCGATTGGGTGCTCTGGTACTGGCTGGCCTGCTGCTGGCCGGGTGCGATCAAAGTGGCAGCGATGCCAAACACATTAAAGTCGGCGTCATCAACGGCGCCGAGCAGGACGTGGCGGAAGTCGCCAAAAAGGTGGCGAAAGAGAAATATGGCCTGGACGTGGAGCTGGTGGGCTTCAGCGGCTCGCTGTTGCCTAACGATGCCACCAACCAGGGGGAACTGGATGCCAACGTCTTCCAGCATCGCCCGTTCCTTGCAGAGGATAACAAGGCGCATGGCTACAAGCTGGTGGCCGTGGCGAACACCTTTGTCTTCCCGATGGCAGGCTATTCCCGCAAAATCAAATCCGTGTCTGACCTGAAGGACGGGGCAACCATTGCCATTCCAAACGACCCGACCAACCTTGGCCGCGCGCTACTGCTGCTGCAAAAAGAGAAGCTCATCACCCTGAAGCCGAACACCGGGCTGCTGCCGACGGCGCTGGATATTACTGCCAACCCTAAACAGCTGAAAATCATGGAGCTCGAAGGGGCGCAGCTGCCGCGCGTGCTGGACGACCCGAAAGTGGATGTCGCCATCATCAGCACCACCTATATCCAGCAAACCGGGCTGTCGCCGGTGCATGACAGCGTCTTTATCGAAGACAAAAACTCGCCGTACGTGAACATCGTGGTGACGCGCGAAGACAACAAAGACGCCGAGAACGTGAAGGAATTTATCCAGTCGTATCAGTCGCCTGAAGTGGCGAAAGCGGCGGAGACGATCTTTAACGGCGGGGCGGTGCCGGGCTGGTAAGGAACCCGCAGAAAACGCGGTGACGAAAATTGGCCCGATTCCATCGGTAATCGCCCTTTAACCCACAGCGTGACGCGCGACGGCTGGCTATCCTCCTTATCACACCAACCGGAGGATAGCCCATGAACATCACCCACATTCGCAACGCCACCCAGCTGATTACCTACGCCGGAAAACGTTTTTTAATCGACCCGATGCTGGCTCCGCAGGGCGCTTACCCGGGCTTCCCCGGCACGGCCCATGCCGAACGCCGTAACCCGACGGTCGAACTCCCCGTAGACGTCAACACGCTGCTGGACGCCGACGCGGTGATCGTCACCCATACCCATGACGATCACTGGGATCGCGCCGCGGCGGAGCTGATCGCCAAAGATAAACCGATCTACGTGCAAAACGACCGTGATGCCGCGCTGCTGCGCAGCCAGGGGTTTAGCAACCTGACGGTCATGACTGACGCAACCACCTTTGGTGATATCCGGATAGCGAAAACCCACGGCGGTCAGCACGGTACCGATCGCGCATACGCCGTGCCCGAACTGGCGGAGCGGCTGGGCGAGGCCTGTGGCGTGGTGCTGCGTCATCCTGATGAGAAGACGCTCTACCTTGCCGGGGATACCGTCTGGCGTGACGAGGTGGCGGCCGATCTGCAAAAGCACCAGCCGGACGTGGTGGTGCTGAACGCTGGCTATGCCCACGTCATTGGTTTTGGGCCCATTATTATGGGGCAGGAAGATGTGCTTAACGTTCATTTCCTGCTGCCGCAGGCCAACATTGTGGCGAGCCATATGGAGGCCATTAACCACTGCCTGTTGACCCGCAGCGCGCTGCGTGAGTACGTAGAAGCCAACCAGGTGAGTGACGCGGTGAGTATTCCTGAGGATGGCGAAACCGTTATATTCTGAGTGTCTGAAAGGGAAAGGAGAGACAAATGTCGCTAGTCAACGTCGCGATTGTCGCAGTAGACGGGTTCAGCCCGTTCCACTACTCTGTTCCCTGCATTCTGTTTGGCGACTCGGTCTCCGGAGAAAAGCGCTTTAACGTGGCGATCTGCGCCGAAACGCCAGGGTTCCTCACCTCAAAAGACGGATTTGCCCTCAACGCCACGCAGGATTTTACCGCCATTGGGCAGGCCGATATTGTTGTCGTTCCCTACTGGCAGCACGTTCCTGAACGCCCGCCCCAGACGCTGCTCGACAGCCTGGTACAGGCGAGAGACCGCGGTGCAGAAATCGTCGGGCTGTGTCTGGGATCGTTTGTGCTGGCCTGGGCGGGGATCCTCGACGGCAAACGTGCGGCCACCCACTGGGAGTTCGAACGTCAGTTTCAGTCGCTCTTCCCGAACGTTCGGCTGGATATTAATGCCCTTTACGTGGATGACGGCAATATCATCACCTCCGCCGGGACTGCCGCAGCCCTCGACTGCTGCCTGTATATCATTCGCCAGCGCTTTGGCAGCGTGGTTGCTAACCAGATTGCCCGCCGGATGATTGTTCCGCCCCACCGCGAGGGCGGGCAGGCGCAGTTCATCGCCCAGCCGGTGCCTAAAGATACCCGCGACGGACGCATTAACTGCCTGATCGACTACCTGCAGCAGCACATCACCGAACAACATAGTCTGGACTCGCTGGCTGAGGTGGTCTCGATGAGCCGCCGCACCCTGACTCGTCATTTTGTTAACGCTACAGGGATGAGCGTCGCCGACTGGTTGACCGCCGAACGCCTGCGGCGCAGCCAAATCCTGCTGGAAGCCGGAAATATGCCGATTGAACGCGTGGCTGAGCTGGTGGGATTTAATTCCGCCGTCACCTGGCGACAGCAGTTTAAGGCGCGTTTTGGGGTGAGTCCGGCGGAGTGGCGAAAGACGTTTCGGCTTCATGCCTAGTGTATTACGGCTAACTCAAGATTTAAGGGTGAGTTAAATCCTTTCTTATTTTCTCTTAATATCCTTCTCACTCTTCTGAAATAACTATTAATTTTAGGAGCCCTAATTCAAATTAGATATACTCGCTTTAAGAAAACTCTTATATTACAAAAATAATCATTGCGGACATTTTTGTGGCATGGATGAATAGCGCCGAAATAAAAATTAGAATAATTTCATTAGTAAATTATGCTGTTGCTATCTTATTGTTTTCGCTTTTTTCAGCGAGGGTGAGTGCTGCACCTTTATCGCCAGCCGATCGCGATTCCATTCAACAGCAACAGCAGCAGCTTTTATTACAGAACCAGCAACAGCGTGAGGAGCTGGAGCGGAGTATTCCTCGCCCCGCGCCCGCCAGACCGCTGCCGGTTACCGGCTCCGGACCCTGTTTCACCATTCATACCATTACCCTTTCCGGTGCGACCTTAATCTCCCCGAAAACCCGGCAGACCCTTGTCGCGCCGTGGCAGGGCCGCTGTCTGGATATGGCGAAAATAACGGAACTTCTCGCCCATATTTCTGACTGGTATATCAGCCGGGGATATATCACCAGCCGCGCTTTTCTTACCGAGCAGGATCTCTCCGGCGGCCAGCTGAATATTGTTGTGCTGGAAGGCAGACTGGAAGCGATCCGTCTGGAAGGCGAAACGCCGCGCATGCTGAAAATGGCGTTTCCGGGACGGGTGGGCGGCATCCTTAATTTACGCGATATTGAACAGGGCATGGAGCAAATTAACCGTTTGCGTGCCGACCCGGTTCAGATTGAAATTCTTCCGGGAACGCAGGCCGGATATTCCATCGTTAATCTCACGGCAAAACCGGAATTTCCCTTAAGTGTATCCGTAAGCCTGGATAATAGCGGGCAGAAGAGTACCGGCGAAGATCAGCTGAGCGGCGTGCTCACCGCCAATAATATGCTGGGGCTGGCGGATAAATGGTTTGTCAGCGGCGGGCGCAGCAGTGATTTTGCCAGCGCGTACGATGCGCAGAATTTCCAGGCGGGCGTCAGCGTGCCGTTTGGCTACGGATTACTGGACTACAGCTACGCCTGGAGTAACTACCGGACCACCATCAGTAACCAGGGATTCAACTGGCTCTCCACGGGCGATACCAAAACCCACCGCCTTAACGCGTCCTGGGTGGTCTTCCGCAACGGGGAGGTGAAAACCGGCATTGCGGCAGGCGTGGTTCAGCGATCCAGCCGCAACTGGCTCAACGACGCGCCGCTTCAGAGCAGCACGCGCAACCTCTCCAGCCTGATTCTGGGCATTACGCACACGCAAAAAATGCTGGGCGGCGTGGCGACCTTCAACCCGACCTGGAGCCACGGCATGCCGTGGTTCAATGCCGAAACCGACGAAGATAAGTCCGGGGATATGCCGCGCGCGGAATTCCGTAAATGGAGTCTGAACGCCAGCTTCCAGCGTCCAGTCGCCCGTAACGCCTGGTGGCTGACCAGCGCCTACGGCCAGTGGTCGCCCGACCGGCTGTACGGCTCCGAGCGCCTGACGCTCGGCGGCGAAAGCTCCGTGCGCGGTTTTAAAGAGCAGTACCTGTCCGGGGACAACGGCGGCTACTGGCGCAACGAGCTGGGATATTCCCTCTTCACCCTTCCGGTGATTGGCGCGGTGAGCGCAACGGTCGCCGTTGACGGCGGCTGGCTGGAAAAAGACCGTCAGGACCGCTTTGCCTCCGGCACGTTGTGGGGCGCTTCGGTGGGACTGAACAGCGCAGGGCGCGGGTACAGCAGCCAGATTTCGGTCGGTACGCCCCTGCACTACCCCGACTGGCTCGGCCCGGATCATGTGAGCGTTAACTGGCGCATTGCCTTTATGCTTTAAGAGACTCTACGACTATGGATACCCGTCACCCACCCGTTCGTTTCTCGCAGCGTCTGATCAGCTGGATTGTCTGCGGTTTGATGGTCTGGCAGCCGATGGCACCTGCCGTCGCGGCGGCGCTTACGCCAACCCGGCAGACCACGGTCGATCGGGCGGGGAACGGGGTGCCGGTCGTCAACATCGCCACGCCCAACGGGGCGGGTATCTCGCATAACCAGTTCGGTGAGTATAACGTCGGCAAAGAGGGGCTTATCCTCAACAACGGCACGGACCGTTTAACCCGGACCCAGCTGGGCGGGCTTATCCAGAACAACCCCAACCTGCAGGCCGGGCGGGAAGCGAAAGGCATTATCAACGAAGTCACGGGCGCCAGCCGCTCGCAGCTGCAGGGCTATACGGAAGTCGCCGGTAAAGCAGCAAACGTTATGGTGGCCAACCCGTACGGCATTACCTGTAACGGGTGCGGATTTATCAACACCCCGAACGTCACCCTGACCACGGGGAAACCGCAGTTCGACGCCAGCGGTAACCTGCAGGCGCTGGAGGTGACGAAAGGCGCCATCACGGTTGAAGGCCAGGGGCTGGATGCCAGCAAGAGCGACGCGCTGTCGATTATTGCGCGCGCGACGGAAGTGAACGCCGCGATACATGCGAACGACCTGAAGGTGACGGCAGGGGCGAACCGCGTGGGCACGGACGGCAGCGTCAGGCCGATTGCCGGTGAGGGTGCCGCGCCCGTGGTGGCCGTGGATACCGGCGCGCTCGGCGGGATGTATGCCAACCGTATCCGCCTGGTCTCCAGCGAGACGGGCGTGGGGGTGAACCTCGGCAACCTCACCGCGCGCCAGGGCGACATTCAGCTGGACGCGGGCGGGAAACTGACGGTCACGAACAGCCTGGCCAGCGGATCGATTACCGCGAACGGCGCGGGAGTGGCCCTCAACGGCAGCCATCAGGCCGGTGGCGCGCTGAATGTGGCCAGCTCGCAGGATGTGGAACTCAATAACAGCACGCTCGCCAGCCAGGGCGATATGCGCCTTTCCGCTGCGGGGAAAGTGCAGACAACGGGCGGCGGGACAAACAGCGCGGGCGCGCTGTCGGTGAGCAGCGGGCAGGGGATGACGCTCAGCAATACCGCCCTGGTCTCCCGCGGCGCGGCGACGCTGGACAGTAAAGCTACCCTGACCGTCAACGGCGGCGGCGTGTCGGCTCAGGGCGGGGCGCTAACCGTCACGAGCAAACAGGGAATGGCGCTTGCGGATGCGACGCTGACGGGCCAGGCCGACACCACGCTGTCCACCGACGGCAGCCTGACGCAGCGCGGCGGCAGCGTCACCAGCAAAGGCGCGCTTAGCGTGGCGGCCGGGAAAGATATCACGCTGACGAATACCCGCAGCGGTAGCGATACCCGCGCGACCCTCAGCAGCGGCGGCACGCTGTCATCCACGGCCAGTGCGGTCTCGGCAGGAGAGAATCTGGCCCTGAGCGGCGGGCAGCTGGTGCTGGACGGCCAGAGCCGGGCCGATGCCACGGGCGATATCCGCCTGACGGGCAGCGCCGTCAGTAATCAGGGGCAGGTGAATGCGGGGCGTGACATTGCCCTCTCCGGCGACAGGGTATCCACCAGCGGCCAGCTGGCGGCGAAAGGCCACCTTGACGTGAACGCAGGAGTGCTGACAAACGGCGGCACGGTGCAGGGTAACGGCGTCACCCTGAAGGGGCAGACGGTCACTAACAGCGGTACCCTGCAGAGCGCCGGCAACCTGGCGCTGAGCGTTGATACCCTGGAGCAGCGGGGCACGCTGAGCGCGAAAGGCAATGCAAACGTCACGGCGCAGCAGGCCCTGCGTAACAGCGGCAGCCTGCTGGCTGACGGGGCGATGAGCGTGACGGCAGACGCGCTTGAACAGAACGGCACCCTGTCCGGCGCGACGGCGCTGACGGCGCAGGCCGGCACCCTGACCAGCGGTCAGGCGTCCCGTACCACCAGTCAGGGCAATGTACAGATTTCCGCGACCCGCAGCGCCAGCCTGAACGGGCAGACGGACGCGGCGGGGGCCTTAACCGTCAGCACCGGCGACCTGACCACCGGCCGGGATGCGCATCTGCAGAGCGGGCAGGGGCTTACCCTGCAGGCGCAGAATGCCGCGCTGAACGGCACGCAGGCGGCGAAGGGTGCACTGTCGGTGACGGCGGGCACGATTGCGCACGCCGGGAAATCCACCGGTAACGCGCTGAGTTTTAACGCAACCGGCGACCTGACCAGCGGCGGAGAGCTTACCGCCAGCGCCATCGCGCTCAGCGGACAGAACATCCTCCAGTCCGGCGTCGCAAAAGCGGAACGCATGACCCTGACGGCTCCTGAACGCATCACCAGCAGCGGTACGCTGGTTGCCGGTGCGCTGGCGCTGGACGCTGCCTCGGTGGAGAACAGCGGACTGCTGCAGGGGACCACCCTGCTCGGCCTGAAGACCGGGTCACTCACAAACCTCGCGGGCGGATCGGTCTACAGCACGCAGGATTTAACGCTGAACGTTCCGGTGCTGTCTAACAGCGGGCTTATCACCACTGACGGCACATTGCGCCTCCGGGGCGACACGCTGACAAACCAGGGGGAAATCAACGGCGTCAGCCTGAGCAGCGACTACCTCAGCCTGACCAACACCGATACCGGACGCCTGCTGGCGGACGACCGGCTCACCCTGAACGGCACTGCGTTTGCTAACGCGGGCAATATTGCGGCCAGCGACCTGCACATCACGGCGGACAGCCTGCAAAACCAGGGCACCGTCGAGGGGGACTCGGCGCTGACGCTCGGCGTGGCAGACCTTACTAACCGTGGCGCGCTGCGCAGCAGCGGAACGCTGACGCTCGGCGGTGAAACGCTGGCCAACAGCGGCGAGCTCAGCGCCACTACGCTGCTGCTGAACCTGACCCGACAGGCCAGCAACGATGCCGACGGGCGAGTGATTGCCCGGAACGGCCTGACGCTGACCACCGCCAGCCTGACGAATAGCGGGCTGATGGCCGGTACCGACGCGCAGTTTAACAGCGCGTCGGTGACCAACGGCGGCACGCTGCAGGGGACACACTCCCTGACGGCGACCGGGACACAGCTCAGCAACCAGCAGGCGGGCATGCTGCTCTCCGGCGGCGCGCTCGACCTGCACCACACCACCCTGAACAACGCCGGGCTGCTGCAGGGCAACACCCTGAACCTGGCCACCGGTGAGTGGATGAATACCGGCAACGCGCTGGGGGAAGCGGGCGTGACGGCGGCGGTGACCGACACGCTGACCAACAGCGGCAAGGTGCTCAGCCAGCAGGCGCTGGACGTCCAGGCCGACAGGACCGATAACCGGGGCCAGCTGCTGGCAAAAGTGCTGACCCTGCGGGGCGACCTGCAGAACAGCGGCCTGCTTCAGGGCAGCAGCACGCTGGCCTGGTCCGGGAACACCTTCACGAACCAGCCTCAGGGCCAGGTGACGGGCGGCGAGACCCTGACGCTGAGCGGACAAACCCTCAGCAACGCGGGCAGCCTTCAGGGGCGCAGCGCGACGCTTGACGCCGGGAGCCTGAATAACCAGGGCAGCGTTCAGACGCTGGATGCCCTGACGCTTTCCGCGACCGGCAGGCTGGATAACACGGGCGCCCTGCTCAGCCAGAACCTGTTCACGCTGACGGCGGCGCAGCTGTTCAACGACGGCCAGCTGGCCGGGAAAGCCCTCACGGTGAAGGCTGCGCAGCTGAACAACACCGGGATTCTCCAGGGTAACGACACGCTGGCGCTGACCACCCGCGCGCTGAGCAACGGCGCCACCGGGCAGCTGGTGAGCGGCAGTCCTCTGAACGTATCCCTCGACACGCTCGATAACGCCGGCCTGCTGCTGGTGAAGGGCGGGTTCACCCTGCGGGGCAGCGACCTGACGAACCGGGGCGATATTCAGGCGCAGAGCCTGGATTTGGGCCTGAGCAATGCCCTGACCAACACGGGGAACATCGTTGCCACCGACGATGCCGTGCTTAACGCGACGACGCTGACCAGCAGCGGCACGGTGGCGGGCAAAACGCTGACAGCAGGCGGTACTGAGCTGCGCAACAGCGGTCTGATGCAGGGCAGCAACGCGGTTAACGCCACCGCCGACCGCTTTATCAACGAGCTGAACGGTAAATGGCTCTCCGGCGGCGGCTTCACGCTGGCGGGCGGACAGCTGACGAACGCCGGTACGCTGCAGGGCGCCACGCTGGGCATGACCGGCACCACCCTCACCAACAGCGGCACGGTGAACGGGCAGACGGGACTCAGCGGCACGCTCAGCGGAGCGTTAACGAATACCGGGCTGCTGCAGAGCGGCGGCGCGACCGCCTTCACCGCGGATACCCTGGCGAACCCGGGGCGCATCACGGGCGGTACGCTGTCCCTCACCGCCCGCGATATGAACAACGGCGGGCTGATGCAGGGAACGAACGGCCTGGCGCTCACCGGGACCACGCTGACCACGGGCGCGGCCTCGCGTACCCTCTCCGGCGGCATGCTGACGCTGGATGCAGGCCAGCTGACCACGCAGGGCACGCTGCAGGGGAACGGCGCGGACATCCGCGCCAGCGACTGGACGCACGGCGGGTCTCTGCTCAGCCAGGGAACGCTGACGGCCACGACCGGCGGCACGCTGACCTCAACCGGCTCGCTGATGAGCCAGGGCCGGGCAGATATCACCGCACAGACGCTGGATAACCGCGGGCAGCTCCTCAGCGAGGGCGAGGTGACGCTCGGCGGCAGCACGCTTAAAAACAGCGGCACCGTGCAGGGGAACACCCTCGCGCTGCATCAGAACAGCATTAACAACCAGGGCACCTTAACCGGTCTGCAGAGCCTGACCGTTCAGGGGCAGCAGCGGCTGATGGCGCGCATGGCGATGGCCGCGCCGCAGCAGGAGCTGATCAACGGCGCAGGCGGCAAACTTCTTACCCAGGGCGCGCTGACGATTGCGTCCGGGGCTGTGACCAACGCCGGCAGCTGGCAGGCACAGAATATTCTGCTTAACGCCCGGTCGCTCACCAACAGCGGCGCGGTGCAGAGCGCCGGTGCGCTGCAGATGACGCTGGCCGATACGCTCACCGGAACCGCAGGCAGCAGGATCACCGCGCTGGGTGCGGCGACGCTGCAGGCCGCGACGCTGGCGAACCAGGGCCAGTGGGCGGCGCAAAACCTGACGCTGACGGGCGGCACGCTCAGCAACAGCGGCGCCATCAGCGGCGTGAATGGCCTGACCCTCAGCCAGACCGGCGCGGTCAGCCAGCAGTCTGGCGGCACCCTGCTGTCCGGCGGGGCGCTGAACGTCACGGCGGCCTCCGTCACCAGCGACGGCAAAATGCAGGGGGGTACGCTCGGCATCACCACCGGGGCGCTCACCAACAACGGACGTCTGCAGGGCGATAACGGCGCGACGCTGGCCCTCAGCGGGACGCTGACCAACAACAGCGGAGGCGAAATCGTCAGCCGCGATGCGCTGACGCTGACCACGCCCGCGCTGTTTAACTACGGCCTGATCCAGGGCGGCGGCGAGACGCGCGTGACCGCCTCCTCGCAGGCGCGTAACGACGGCAGACTCCTCTCCGGCGCGCGCCTGACGCTCGGCACGCCGCAATTCACCGGCACCGGCTGGCTGCAGGCCACCGACCTGATACTCAATGCGGCAAACGCCACCAACGGCGGCACGTGGGTGGCCGATCGCGCCACCCTGACCGGCACCAATTTCGCCAGCCAGGGCACCACCCAGGCGGGACAGCTGACGGTTAACTACAGCCAGCTGAACAACAGCGGCACGCTGCTCGGCAACACGCAGCTGAATATTGGCGCGGACCAGGTAACCCAGAGCGCGGGCGGCAAGCTGCTGAGCGGCGGCAACCTGTGGCTGCAGAGCCGGGGGCTGGACCTTACCGGCCAGCTGGTGTCCCTGGGGGACTTAACGCTGCAGCTGACGAACGCGTTTACCAGCCGAACCGCTGTGGCGGCAGGCAGAACCCTCACCATCAACAGCGGCGGCGACATCGATAACCGCAGCGTGCTGCAGGGGCAGGCGGTCAACCTGAACGCGGGCGGGCAGCTCAGCAACAACGGACAAATCACCACCGGCGGCGGCGCGAGTACGCTCTCCGGCAGCAGCGTGGCGCTGAATGCCGCGGGTTCGGTGCAGGGCGGAGGTGACATCACCGTGGCCAGCCGGAGCAACATTACCGTGGACGGCTTCACCGGCACGCGCGGCTCGCTGACCCTGAGCGCGCCGGGCGCCATCGTCAACACCGCGCTGCTGTACGCGGCGAATAACCTGGCGCTGTTTGCCGACAGCATCACCAACCAGCGCGGCGACATCATGGCGGGAAACAACCTGTGGATGCAGCGGGATGCGGCAGGGAATGCGAACAGCCAGGTGGTGAACACGTCTGGGAATATTGAGACGCAGGGTGGAAGTCTTAATATTAAAACCATCAACTTACGAAATGAGCGAGAAGGGCTTAAAGCTTCAACTCAGAGTCAGGTACAACCAGTTGATGACTGGATGACAGGGGAGTCAACAATAGATGTGCCTGTTACGGCTCTGCCAGATGGAAGTTATGGTTTTTATTCGCGAGAAGTCATTACTGGTCCGGGTGCTGGTAACTGTGGAGCTAATAGTGCATGTAATATCCATCGCTCCACATACTATTATCTGGCTCCTTTTAAAAATACAGTCAGGCAGCGTTTTTCCGGAAGATACAGCACAACTGTTATCACAGGGGGCGATTCTCCATCAGGGCGTATTTCTTCAGGTAGTGACCTGACTATTCAGGCTTCCAGACTTGATAATAATGCCAGCAATATATTGGCAAACGGTGATATTCACCTGTCTGGAAATCAATTAAATAACCAGAGCTGGCAGGCAGGTAGTGAGGTTGATTACCTGATTTATGAATATAAACCGTTATCTACGTCTGTTGGTTACGCAACAAGTAAGTTAGGCGTGGCTGGTAGTAAGAATATCAAATTCCAGAATGATACTATTGAGTACAATCTGGTTGGGCATGAAACAGAATTCCAACCGGGTGAACTCTACCGCGCCGTCATCCAGGCGGGCGGTAACGTCACCGCAAACTTCACCAGTAATATCAGCAACACCAATACCACTGCGAACGCGGGCGGCGTTAGCAACGTTATCTCCACGCCGTCGCTGAACACCCTCAGCAACCAGAGCGTCGGCAGCGGCGTGCAAAAACAGGGGCTGAACGCTACCGGCACCGTGGCGGTGAACTCGCCGCAGTGGAACGATCAGCTCCAGGGTGCGCTGCAGCAGCTTAACGGCGGCGGCGCGCTGGAAAACGGCGGCGCGTCCGGCACGCCTCTCAGCAACATTGGCACCACGCAGAAAGGCAACGCGAACCTCGGCCAGCTGGGCGCACTGGCGAACGCCGGGGTCACCACCGCCGATCTCCGAACCGCTCAGGGCGGCGCCGTCGGGCATTACCAGGGCCAGCGCGTCGATACCAGCGCTTACCCGCTGCCGTCGGGCAACAACGGCTATTTTGTCTTCTCCGACAACCCGAAAAGCCCGTACCTGATCGGCATCAACCCGAAACTGAACGGTCTCGGACAGCTCGATCCCGCCCTGTTTGCCGACCTGAACGCAATGCTCGGGGTCAAACCGTCGTCCACGGCGCCGCAGGAGACGCGGCTGGCGTTTACCGACGAGAAGCAGTTCCTCGGCTCGTCTTACATGCTCGGCCGCCTCAACCTGAACCCGGATTACGACTACCGCTTCCTCGGCGATGCGGCGTTCGATACCCGCTATGTCTCCAACGTGGTGCTCAACCAGACCGGTAACCGCTACCTGAACGGCATCGGTTCCGATCTGGATCAGATGCGCTATCTGATGGACAACGCGGCGGCGGCGCAGCAGTCGCTGGGCCTGCAGTTTGGCGTCTCGCTGACCGCCGATCAGATTGCCGCGCTCGACCACAGCCTGCTGTGGTGGGAGAAAGCCACCGTCAACGGCGAAACCGTGATGGTGCCGAAACTCTACCTGTCACCGAAGGACGTCACCGTCAATAACGGCAGCGTAATCGCGGGTAACAACGTTACCCTGAAGGGCGGCAGCATCACCAACGGCGGCAGCTCGCTGCTGGCGAAAAACAGCCTGACGCTCGACAGCCAGAACAGCATCAGCAACCTCAACAACGGCCTGATGAAAGCGGGCGGCGACCTGAACCTGAGCGCCATCGGCGATATCAATAACATCAGCTCCACCATCAGCGGCAAAACGGTCGCGCTGGAGAGCCTGGACGGCAGCATCAACAACCTGACCCAGGTTGAGCAGATTGATATCAACGCCGGCGGGAAGTACGGCAAGATCGGCCTGAAAGACACCCTGCTGGGCAACACGGCGTCTATTACCGCACAGGATGGCCTGTCGCTTGAGGCGGGGAAAAACATCACCGTTACCGGGGCGAACCTGGCCTCCGGCGGCGATATGCTACTGAACGCGTGGGGCGATATTGCCGTCAACGCGAATCAGATCAACGACGCATTCAGCTCCAGCCGGGCGAAAACCAGCCGTTCGTCCGTCACGTATCAGGGCAGTAACGTCACCGCGGGCGGCAACCTGCTGGTGAACGCCGGGCACAACCTTGACGTGACCGCCAGCGACGTGAAGGCGGGCGGCAGCGCGGGGCTGAGCGCGGGCAACGATCTCAATCTGAACGCGGCACAGACCAGCGAAAGCAGTCGTAAAGGGAAAAGCGAGTCCCACAGCACCGGGCTCGACCGCACCACGATTTCCGCAGGCGATAACCTGGTGCTGAAGGCCGGGCAGGATATCAACGCTCAGGCCGCCGCGCTGGCGGCGGAGAAAAGCGTCGGGCTGCAGGCGGGTCGCGACGTGAATATGGCGGCGGAAGAGACCACGCAGGGCGATAGCTATAAGTCAGGCAAGAAAACCGTCATCAACGAATCGGTACGCCAGCAGGGAACCGAGATCGCCAGCGGGGCGAATACCCAGATCCTCGCCGGGCGCGATGTCACCACCGAAGCCGCGCAGGTGACGGCGAAGGGCGATATCGGCGTGGCGGCAGGCCGTGACGTCAATCTCAATACCGCAACCGAAAGCGATTATCACTACAAAGAGCAGACCAAAACCAAAAAAGGGTTCCTGAGCAAGAAAACCACCCATACCATCGAGGAGAACAGCGCGACGCGTGAATCCGGCTCATTGCTGAGCGGTGATAACGTGCAGGTCGTTGCGGGCAATAACCTGCTGGTGAACGGCTCCGCCGTGGCGGGCGATGGCGACGTGAAGCTTAAGGCGGGCAACAACGTCGATATCGTGGCAGCGACGAACAGCGATACCTCCTGGCGCTTTAAGGAAGAGAAAAAATCCGGCCTGATGGGCTCGGGCGGGATTGGTTTCACCATCGGCAGCAGCAAAAGCACGCACGATCTTCGTGAGAAAGGCACCACCCAGAGCCAGAGCTTCAGTACGGTGGGCTCGACGGGGGGTAACGTCGCGATTTCTGCAGGAAACCAGGCCCACATCGGCGGCGCGGATCTTATCGCCGGGAAAGATTTAAGCCTCAGCGGCGACAGCGTCATCATCGAGCCGGGGCACGACAAGCGCACCCGGGATGAAACCTTCGAGCAGAAGAAAAGCGGGCTCACCGTGGCGCTCTCCGGCACCGTCGGTAGCGCTATTAACAATGCCGTGAGCGCGGCGCAGGAGACCAAAGAGCAAAGTGATGGCCGTCTGAAAGCCCTTCAGGCCACCAAAACGGTGCTGTCCGGCGTGCAGGCCGGGCAGGCTGCGGATATGGCGGCAACCACCGGCGACCCGAACGCAATGGGTGTGAGCCTCTCGCTGACGACCCAGAAGTCGAAATCACAGCAGCATGCTGAGAGTGATGCGGTGGCAGGCAGCACGCTGAACGCAGGCAACAATCTCGCTATCACCGCGAACGGCAAAAACAAAGGTGCAAACAGCGGCGACATCGTGATTGCGGGCAGCCAGCTGAAAGCCGGGGGCGATACCACGCTGGATGCACAGAACGACATTCTGCTGTCCGGCGCGGCGAATACCCAAAAAACCAGCGGCAAGAACAGCAGCAGCGGTGGCGGCATTGGCGTGAGCATCGGTGCCGGCGGCAACGGCGCGGGTATCAGCGTGTTTGCCAACGTCAACGCCGCGCACGGCAAGGATAAAGGCAACGGTACCGACTGGACCGAAACCACGATCGACAGCGGCAAAAACGTCACCCTAAAAAGCGGGCACGACACCGTGCTTGATGGCGCTCAGGTTAACGGCAATAAAATCGTGGCAGATGTTGGTCACGACCTGCTGATGCGCAGCCAGCAGAACAACAGCGACTACGACAGCAAGCAGACCAGCGTTGCGGCGGGTGGCAGCTTCACCTTCGGCACTATGTCCGGTTCAGGCTATATCAACGCCAGCCAGGACAAGATGAAGAGCCGCTTTGATTCGGTGGCCGAACAAACCGGGCTGTATGCCGGGGACGGCGGCTTCGATATCACCGTGGGGCATCATACCCAGCTTGATGGAGCGGTTATCGCCTCTACCGCCACGCCGGACAAAAACAGCCTCGATACCGGGACGCTGGGCTTCAGCGATATCCACAACGAAGCGGACTTTAAAACCTCGCACTCCGGTATCAGCCTGAGCGGCGGCGGCAGCTTCGGGGATAAATTCCAGGGTAACCTGCCGGGCGGCATGATCTCCGCTGCGGGTAATAAAGGCCATAAGGAAGGCACCACGCAGGCCGCCGTGGCAGAGGGCTCCCTCACTATCCGCGACAAAGCAAACCAGAAGCAGGACGTGGCCGATCTGAGCCGCGACACCGAACATGCCAACGACAGCATCAGCCCAATCTTCGACAAGGAGAAAGAGCAGAACCGCCTGAACGCAGTTGGGATGATCAGCGACATTGGTAGCCAGGTGGCGGATATTGCCAGGACGCAGGGTGATCTTAACGGGCTGAAGGCGGCCCAGAAAGAAACCGGCGCAACACTCCCCGCAAATGCGACAGAAAAAGAGCGCCAGAACTATCTTGCGAAACTGCGTGATACCCAGGCATACAAAAACGTGATGGTGACCTACGGAACCGGCAGCGCCATGCAGCGCGGCATCCAGGCGGCTACGGCAGCGCTGCAGGGACTGGCGGGCGGCAATATCGGAGGGGCGCTGGCGGGCGCGTCAGCACCGGAGCTGGCGAACATCATCGGCCATCATGCAGGCATTGATGACGATACGGCGGCAAAATCGATTGCCCATGCCATCCTCGGCGGCGTAACCGCAGCCCTTCAGGGCAACAGTGCCGCAGCGGGTGCTGTGGGGGCCGCATCCGGCGAACTGATTGCGACAGCGATTGCCAAACAGTTCTATCCCGATACTGACCCGTCGAAGCTGACGGAAGAGCAGAAGCAGACCGTGAGTACGCTGGCATCTGTTTCAGCGGGCATAGCTGGCGGGATTGCCGGGGGAAATACGGCTGGTGCGGCGGCTGGAGCCAGTGCAGGAAAGAATACTGTGGAGAATAACTTCCTTAGCGCTTCAAAAAATGATGCACTTAATAAAGCGCTTGAAGATCAAAAAAATGGTAAGAACCTTCTTCAGGCATCACAGGATATTGTTCGTCTGACCAATGAGGACAAAGCCAATAATGGGCTTCTGAATAAATACCAGAATGGTCAGCTGAATGATGCAGAAAAGCAAGAACTTGCCGGGTTACTTAATCAGTATGGCTATGAACTCCAGACTGTTTACGGTTACTCAGAGCAGCAAGCGGCACAAGCGATACAGTCCCTGGCGAAGGGCGGAGCTTTTGTGGCATCGGCAGCTGATGCCAAAGCCTATAATGAGGCGCTGAGCTATCTGAAAATGCACGGTGTTCAGTCAGGTCAAGCCGCAGTGGGTACAGATGCTTTGATGGTCCTTCCTGGAGCCCCTGGTACTCTGGTGCGTGGAGTTGTGGCTGCGGGAGGTGCATACCAGACAGGTACGGGGATAGGTCAGATTGCTGATGGTAACTATAGTAACGGAGCTCTGAATGTTGGTCTCGGAACGGCTGCTATATTTGGTGGCGCAGCAGGGAACAGCGTTATCACCAAAACTGAAACAGGTATTGTTTCTCCAAATAAAGGTGCTGGCTGGACAGAGAATTCTCAGTCTATTGATAAAAATGCCCATTCTTCTATTCCCAAAGTTACTGCTGAATTGACAGATCCTCAGACAGGAAAAGTCTTCACGGATACGAATCAGGGGAACAGAGCTGATTTCTTCTTGGGGGATGCCAGCAAGCCAACGCTTATCAATGATGTAGTGCAGGCAAAAGTAATTAACCAACCGGATAAAAATTTCCCAAATGGAAATATGGCTACCGCTCATGCAGAAGTTGGTACTATCCAACAAGCCTACGAGCAGGGTATGACAACGGGTCGTAGCATGGAAATGAAAGTATCTGGTAAGCCAGTTTGCGGTTACTGTCTCAGCGATATAAAAAGTATGGCTGAAAAATCTGGCTTGAAATCGCTTACTATTTTTGAAGAGAAAAGCGGAGATACTTTGTATTGGGAAAAAGGGATGAAAAAATTCACCAGGAACGAAACTTATGAAAGATGAGTTTGAAGTCGATTTCTATCTGTACACCAGAAACTCTTTTTCACGGGTTCGTGCCCCCAAGTGGAATGATGTAGAAGAATTCCTGATGAAATTGAGGGGGAATACTGGCGGTGTAAGACTCCGCATTGTCCCCGAACCTGATATTGGGCCGATGAATTTAGCAGTATCTACAGATGATGGCTTCTATCTCTTGACGTTACTAGAGTGCTCGGAATCTGATTTAACGGTTCGTTCCTATTGGGATAAATCGAAATCTGGTATGGAGAAAAAAATACAGATTTATGGGGATTACTGGCCTGAACGACAACTGACAAAAGATTTTGATCTTGTTGTCAGGGTCTTTAAAGAGTTCTTCGATATTGGCAACGTATCAACGAAACTTCTTAATTGATGTATAAATCCCAGACTACAGCATCACTTGTGGTGCTGTAGTTGTTGAGAATAATTTCCTTGGAACGGAAATCGATCAGGTTAAGGCAGCTCAAGCACATGGAGCTGATGTACTTTCATGCACCGATGCTCCAGGTGGTGAAGCCTGTAAGCGAGGCGAAGCCGTTAATAAAGCTTATGCTGGGGCATTAGCGACGGGTAGCCTGGTGGTGCTCAGACCATGTGGGGACTGGGGACTGAAGCTAATGCAGGTATCAACTATCTGACAGATGGAGCTATAGAACAAGATACTGAATTTACAGGAAAAGTGGTAAAAGATAAGTTAAACAAACGGGAGAAGAAGCAATGAGTGTCTTCAGTAAGGTTGGTATCTTTTGGCTCCTTTTCTTAGTTGTGTACTGTACAGTTCTAGTCACTATTGTTCTTTTCGTATGCCAGTTCGGAGTGTCAACAATTTTTTATTTTAACAATGGTGAATTCCTTTTTTCATGGAAAAAGGCATTACATATCGCATTAATAAAAGGAAGTATTACAGGATTAATATTAGGTGTAGGGATATGGTTAAAAAATAAACTACATGAGTATCGCCGGAAAAATAATCGCTGAGGATAGCTCACTGAGCGACTTGCTGGATGAAGTATCTCACGGCAAAACGGCCCGGCAGATGGCGCAAGAGCGTGTCGAAGCAGAAAACGAATGAGTTTTATAAGAAAAAACTGTGCCGTTTTTTAGAAGCACACAGTGCGCTTGATTATCTCGCCACTGTTATCGGGATTATAACGGGTGCAGATGATGTTGTTGGCAAAGTAATCAAGGGTGCAGGAAAACTCAATTTCAAAAGTTTAAGTGAATGACAATTAAAGTCGAAAAATGAACCGCTCACCAACAATCGTCGTCGGATAGAATTGTTATCGAGAATAGTTAGCATGAGTGAGATGCGAAAAAACAGCCTCCGTGCCCATTGAGACTACCCCAGCCTCTCCACCCGCGTCTCCCCCTCCGCCATCGACAGCTGATACAGCGAAAACGATCGCTGCTTCTCAATCAACGTCGCCAGCTCCGGCGAGTGGCTGGTGAGCCAGATCTGCGAGTAGCGGCTGGCCTCGGCGATTAAGCTCGCCAGGGCAGGCAGCATCTGCGGGTGCAGGCTGTTTTCCGGTTCGTTCAACGCGATAAACGCCGGTGGGCGCGGGCTTAACAGCGCTACCGCCAGGCACAGAAAGCGCAGTGTGCCGTCGGAAAACTCCGCTGGTTCCAGCGGTCTGCTCAGCCCCTCGCGCTGCATCATCATGCGAAAACGTCCGCCGGTGTTGTCGCTGTAAAACACGCAGCCGGGGAAGGCCTGGTCAAGGATGCGCATCAGCAGCAGCTCGTCGCCAATCTCGACGATGGTCTGAAACGCGGCCGCCAGGTTGGCGCCGTCGCTGGCCAGCACCGGGGAGCGAAAACCGACCTGCGGGGCGCGCATCGCCGAGCCGATTGATACAGAAAACTCATGATAAAAGCGCCAGTTACGCAGGGACTCGCGCATCTGCGACACTTCCGGGTAAAGGTGCGGTTCGCCGAGCTGGCCGAATACCGATTCGTTCTCGTACAGCGTGCCGCTGTGGGTCACTTTCTCGTGATGCACGTTATTCAGAAACACCGCCTGATTCCTGCGCTTCATCAGCTGTGACGAAGGTCGACGGTGCTGGCCGCTCAGCCAGAGAGACTCTTCTTTGATCACCGGGTCGAGCTGAAACTGCGAGGGATAGGGCAGCTTCTCCACAAACCCGACCTGCAGCTCGTATTCGTAGCTCTCTGTTTCTACCGCCAGATTCATCCGCCGCAGCTGGTCGCTGCGGGTTTTGCCTGCCCAGAACACCTTCAGAATGCCGCCCTCGTTCGCCAGCGCCTGTGAAAACTGCCCCTGGGCGGCGCTGTGCATCAGGTGTATCGCCTTGTAGATATTCGATTTCCCGGTGCCGTTCGGCCCAAAAACAATGTTGAGCTGCTCCAGCTCCAGCGACATCTCGCGGATGGAGCGGTAGTTTTGGATATGCAGGGTGTGGATCACAGGCAGGCCCCTTTCGCAGAATAAGCCTGTATATAATCACAGTCTTTGAGATGAAATGCAAAAAAGAGACGACAGTGAGGATGTCGTCTAAACGGGGTACTGCTTTGGGCCTCTACGGGTCAATGGGGCCTTCGCATTTTTATGATCACTTGACTGCCAGACGCAGACCCAAATCATCAGGATAGGGATCAAAGTAGTTTTGCGTCATCAGATACCGGTCGGGGTATTCGGCCAGGTAGTGCTTCAGCAGCGTGATCGGGGCGAGGATAGGCAACTGTCCGTTGCGATAATGCAGGATCACGTCGCGCAGTTCGCCGCGCTGGCGGGTGTTCAGCTGGTTACGAAAATACCCCTGAATATGCATCAGCACGTTGGTGTGATTCTTCCGCGAAGCGGGTTTTTTCAGGATGGTCATCAGCTTTTCCCGGTACGCCACAAAGAAGGCCTCCAGGTCTTCCCACTCGTGCAGCGAGGCAACGAACGGGCCGATTTCACGGTAACCCGCCTGATGGTGCGCCAGCAGCTGGAGTTTGTAACGGCTGTGGAAGTCCAGCAGCGCGCGGCGCGTGAGGCCATTTTTACGCAGCGTGTTCAATTCGTGCAGGGCAAAAACACGTTCGACAAAGTTTTCACGCAGCACCGGATCGTGCAGGCGTCCGTCCTCTTCCACGGGCAGCCACGGCCAGGTTTCAAGGAGGGCGGCGGTGAACAGCCCGACCCCCTCCTTGCGGCCCCGGTTGCCGTTTTCATCATACAGGCGCACGCGTTCCATGCCGCAGCTTGGAGATTTAGCACAGACGATAAACCCGGCGAGATCGCCGATTTTCGGCAAAAAATCTGCCGTAAAGTCCGCCATTTTCTGCGTAACGTCTTCGTGAGGCGCGTGGCTAAAGCGCATCTGCGTTTCACCGCTGGTGGTCATAATCAAACGCAGCGCAGGGCGAGGCGTCGGCAGGCCGATGGCCATTTCCGGACAGACGGGCCTGAAGTTCACCCACTGGGCCAGCTCATCCATGACGAAGCTCATACGCTTGTGTCCGCCGTCAAAGCGAACGGCGGATCCGGTCAAACATCCGCTAATACCGAGCACAGGTTTCGTTGTCATGGTGTGGTCCTCCCGTTCATATAATTAAAACTTACACAACATGACTAATTTGTCCAAGTATTCGCGGAACTATTTTTTTTATTCCTTTAGAATCAATGCGTCTTAGCTGCCCTTATAGGTCGAGTAACCGTACTGGCTCAGCAGAAGCGGGATGTGCAGCTTCTCGTTGGTGCGCGTCACGGTAAACAGCACCGGGATCTCCGGGAAGAAGGAGTCCAGCTTTTTGCCGTGGAAGTACTCAGCGGTTTTGAAGGTCACTTTATACACGCCAGGCTGCATGTCCTGATCCTGCGGATAAAGCGATTTGATGCGTCCGTCATGGTCGGTTTTACCGCTGGCAATCGGGGTCCATTTGTCCTGCTGCTGCTTCTCCAGCGTAACGCTCACGTCTGATGGCGGCATCCCGGTTTGCTGGTCGAGAATGTGGACGCTCAGCGTACCGGCAGGGGCGCTAAAGGCGGCGGGGGCAAAGGCCATTGAGGCCAGGATCAGCAGAGGGGCAGTTTTTTTCATGGTGTTTTCCTGTGGAGTTATTCGTCACAGGAAAACGTTAGCATTTGCGGCGCGGGAAAATATTCAACTTTTCGTGAAGATTCCCGCAGGAGAAAATGATCAGAGGATAATCACTTCAAGCGATACCTGCTGCTGCCACTGCTCCACCTGCTTTTTCCGCCCGGCGGTGAGTTTACCGCTGGTGACCAGCAGCCATTTTCGCTCCGGGAAAATTTCCGGCGCCAGCGCGGCAGGGGGAACCGGCAGGATGTCGATGCGGTGGCCCTGCCCGGTGCGCGTTAGGGCTTCGAGCCAGATCTCGCACGGGTCGTTCAGGTGCCAGCCGCTGAGCAGAATATTATCGCCCGGCGCTTTTTTATCGCCTTCGAGGCAAAACGAGGTATAGGCGATGATGATGCCGTCGAGGATCGCGCGCAGGGTCATGGCGGCGGCCACGTTAGCCGAGACCTGGCGGCGCAGCGGGCGCAGCACGTTCGCGACCAGCTCCGGCCTTGGGTACTCGCGTCCGGCGTCGTAAATCATCTGGCGCAGGGACTCGACTTTGCCGTCCTGCAGGCGTTGCAGCATGTTCTGCTGCAGGGTTTGCCAGTTGTTGGTTCGGCCCGGCGTCGGGCGTTCCAGCAGCGGTTTGACCTGGCCGATCGGGACGCCTTTTTTTACCCAGTCGAGGATTTTGAGCGCCTGCTGGACGTCCTCATCGCTGTACTGGCGATGGCCGCCTTCCGTGCGCTGTGGCTTGAGTAAACCGTAGCGACGCTGCCACGCCCGCAGGGTGGTGGCGGTGATGCCGCTGAGTCTGGCGAATTCGCCGATGGAGTAAGCCATGTCCGTGTCCAGAGTGGAGGAATACTCTCAATATACTACGAATTTTCCCGAAGGGGATGAAGCGCCGAAACGGTGCACTACACTTAACATCCAACCGTGCAAATGAAAGGAATTCTCATGAAGCTATGGCCTGTTGTGACCGGTGTTGCGATTGCTTTGACGCTGGTCGCCTGTAAATCCCCCACGCCGCCGAAAGGCGTGCAGCCTATTACCAACTTCGAAGCCAGCCGCTATCTCGGTAAATGGTACGAAGTCGCCCGTCTGGAAAACCGCTTCGAACGCGGGCTGGAGCAGGTGACGGCGACCTACGGCAAGCGCAGCGACGGCGGTATCAGCGTGCTTAACCGGGGTTACGATCCGGTGAAGAACAAGTGGAATGAGAGCGAGGGGAAAGCGTACTTCACCGGCGAGCCGAGCACGGCCGCGCTGAAGGTCTCCTTCTTCGGCCCGTTCTACGGCGGGTATAACGTGATCAGACTCGACGATAAGTACCAGTATGCACTGGTCAGCGGCCCGAACCGCGATTACCTGTGGATCCTGTCGCGTACGCCGAACATCCCGGATGCGGTGAAGCAGGATTACCTGAACACCGCGCGCAGCCTGGGCTTCCGGGTTGACCAGCTGGTGTGGGTGAAACAATAAAAATCGTGCTTTCTTCCTGGGGCATTACTGGCACGCCTGGATAGACTTCCGTTAAAAGCCTAACGGAGGGAAGACGACATGAACTGGCAGCCTTTTCGCGGCGATGCGCCGGAAAATATGACGATTTTCAGCGCGTCATTTCCCGACGTCAGCGACCAGTGGCCGATGAAAGACGATGCTGCCCGTGAGATCGCCTCCCTTGACCGCGCCTTGAAAGCGGAGCCGGCGCTTCGGCCGCCGCGGGTGGAATACGACGAAGGGGGGCTGGCCGTGCTTGTTCCGCAGAACCGCTATTCCGAACAGGCCTTCCGCAACCGTCCGGCGCTCACCGCGTGGCGCACCCGGCTGGTCCCCTCCGCGCTGGCGCTGTTTGTGGTGCAAAACCCGCTGGAGGACCGCCTGCCCGACGGCACAAAAATGGACAGCGACAGCCGCCAGTGGTTTATCCACGCTAACGATGCGATTGGCGTGCGCTCCCGCGCCCGGGTGCTGGCCGCGCTGGTGGATAAGTACATTCATAATGAAAGCGAGAACAACTGGGTCAGCCTCGCGAGCGGTGCCGCCATTCCGGTGCTGGAGGCGCTGCGCGAAGCAAAGCTCGACGGTCAGCAGGTCTATCTCACCCTGGTGGACAAAGACCCGGTTGCGCTGAGCTGGGCGGAAACCATGGCGGCGCAGGAAGGCATTGTGGTGGGCGAACAGCTGACGCTGCTCAGGCGCAACCTGCTCCATACGCTGGTGCGTAACGAGGACCTGCTGCTGGAGCTGGGCGAGCATCAGGCCGAACTGGTCGACGCGCTGGGGATTTTCGAATATTTCAATGATACCGACGCGGTGATTTTTCTCCAGCGCGCGCTGCGGCTGGTCAAGCCCGGCGGCGCGGTGATTGTGTCGAACATGCTCACCAGCAGCCCGCAGATTGACTTTGTGCTGCGGGGCATCGGCTGGGAGGATATTCACCCGAGGTCGTTACAGCAGCTGCAGGACATCCACCTCGCGGCGGGCGTGCCGGTGGAAAACGTCACCGTGGTGGTGCCGAAGGACGGGGTGTATGCGGTGATGGAGATCAGGGTAGGGGATGAAAAACCGCACGGTCAGTTCCCTCTCCCTGAGGGTTAGGGTGAGGGGGAGCAGGCCGCATAGAGTGATTTGCATTAGTAGAATTTTCCAATCATGATCTCCCCCATGAAAATTGAAACCGCACTCCCCACACATTTCGAGCGTCTGGTCGCGATCTGGGAATCCTCCGTCCGCGCCACCCATCACTTTTTACAGGAAAGCGATATTGCGGCGCTGCGCCCGCTATTGCTCAACGCCTATCTGCCAAATCTCAAGGTTGTGATTGCTCGCGATGACGCAGGCGTTATTCACGGCTTTTTAGGCGTGGATGAAAACCGCATTGAAATGCTGTTTGTTGACGATGCGAGCCGTGGGAAAGGCGTTGGGAAATTGCTGCTGCAACACGCCATCGCAGCGTTCGGCGCGAACGAAGTGGATGTGAATGAGCAGAACCCGCAGGGCGTTGAATTTTATCGCCATATGGGGTTTGAGCAGGTCGGGCGCTCGGAAGTGGACGGGCAAGGGAATCCGTTTCCGTTGTTACATATGCGGTTGGGTGGGCAGGTTTAACTCCCTCTCCCTCTGGAGAGGGAGTCTGCAAGCTAGTTACTGGTAATTTGCCCGATGATTACGCCACGCACTTTTTCCCCATCAAAGTAATAAGAGACCGTATTACTCTGGATGAATCCATTCTGTACTGGCGTCTCCTGATAAAAAAGCATCGCTTTCTTTTTGGCGATCTCTTTCTTGCCGAGCAATGCAACTAAATTCCCGTGAGTAGCATTCAAAAACGGAACATTAGCGACTGAGACTTTGATAGGTTCCGTTGTTTTTGCACACTCTTTATGAATCCCATCCCTGGCTATGGCTAGTGCCGTTAACAATCCTGCACCCATTTCGTTATCCGAGATGAACCAGTAATTCGTGTCATCGTCGTCATGGAGGCAGATCCAGCGCGCGGAACTGTCTTTGTTAACGGGGGAACTGGTGATGTCTGACAGGTGAGTAGCCTCCATTTGCAAGGTTTTATTGCCTATAGTGATGGTTGGGAAAAGGGATACTGTCGTTGAATTTTCCGTCAGTGAGTCGTCTTCATCGTAATACTGGGACGCGAAGCCACTCATTTCGGTTGCTGAGACGTACGCACTGGCTGCTATGAGTAATGGCAAGAAACAAAATAAATACTTCATTTGACAATCAATACCGTATCGTTGCTTTTCCATATACTCCTTCTGGCACTCAGAGGTGCAATGATGCAGCCCTCTGAAGAGTCGTCAGGGTGCAAACTGCTTTTACCATGAATTTTAAATGAGTCTCTACCGCACATATCATTTGTAGAGTAGGGCGTGAGGCTAAGAGTGTATTTTCCAGTATGAGCAGAATTATGGGGGGACCCAATAGTGTAGGTACCCCTCGGCAAAGGTCCGCTGTTTTTTACACATTCTTGTGACGGATCGTTTTTGTAACCACTTGCACCTGCATAATCTGCATCAAATTGGTAAATACCATCCAGATAAAATTTATGCTCTTTTACATCATATTCCCAGGACATACTTTCTCCTTAAGCGCGTTCTTTCCAGGTATCAGAGTGAATGATGTTTCCATCAATGTAGTGCCATGTGATTTTTTCATATATTAGATCTACATATTCATGGTGTGTATAGTGTTCGTTTTGCGGATGTTTAATATCAAACATGACAGGTTCAATTTGAACAACTCTTGCATTTTCTAACGTTGTCTTAAAGTAAGCCTCTTCGAGTCCGTTATAGTTGATCCTGTAAAATATGAACTCTGCTTTTTTTAGCGTTTGCCCAGTGCACAAGGCTTTGTATAGATATGAGGATGATGAATCAATCTCTTTCATGAATGCATAGGTACTACAAATGCGTTTTGCTGTGATTTTTCCGGAGAATTTATCTATAGGCTGTTCTATAGAATGCATAAATTCAATCACTTCTATTGAACCTTCGCGACCCTTTATATCGACAGATCCATTAATCCTCCGGCCTGAATCATCCTCGAGCCATAAGTAAACAGGTATAGCCATCTCAATCTCCTTTTATAGACTGAGGGAAACTACTCTTCATTATAGATTTAAATTGTGACTTTCATTTCAAAATAGAAAATAAAATATGGAAGTGGGATTTAAAACTGCTCTTTGCGATGTATACGTTTCTCAGATGGGTTTTTAAAGATTATAACGTTGAATTATGATTTCGTTGCCATCGTAAGATAAATGCTAACTTAAAATAGCATCAGGAATTGAAATGATGAATGTCATCATATATTGAACTTGTAAGTTAGCATTACATGTTGGGTTCGATTGCTTTTTGGATGTTATGGAAGAAATCTGGCATTCTATATTGTTTTTTATATTGGCTGCATGCCCAGCAGCCAACTTGATAACAGCGGGAACGGTTATGATAATTGCAGGCTCGCCAGCGTGTTCTCGATCTGGCATAACTTTGCTTTAGTGCGTTTGTAATCGTCCAGAATCCTTTGCTCCTGCTCGTTATACGCCACCAGAACGACGCATCCTTTCATGACCTTTACCGTAACCTGCTGTCCGGTATCAAACCCTGCAGCCCGCAGCCACTTGCCGGAAAGGATGATTTTCGGCGTGGATTTGTCGAAAACATTCGGGCGATATCCCACAATTAACGAACGCTCGGTTCCGGATTGGTCTGTGTCTGGGGTAGAATGCGAATCAGCCATAATCAACTCCTTGATAGTTGGTGAGGTTAGCTCTCGTCCGGTATTGCGAGTACCTGACGGGGGCGTTTCAATCTGAGGTTGTCGTATGTTAAGGTACGTACCTCAATGATGATATCTTGCTCTTGTAGGTACGTACATGTCAACGGCTAAACGTGACCCAAATCAGTCAAAATCCGGAAAAGCACCAACTTTTCAGATGCGTATTACGCCTGAATTGAAGGCACAATGTGAGGTTGCAGCGAAGGCCGAAGGGATGAGTTTGGGGAATTGGTTTAAAAATTTGGCGCGAAAAGAGTTAGAATATTTAGGCCTTACTCCAAAGGAGTAGATGATAAAATTGAATCAATCAGCAACGATAAATTTGCAATAGTGATGTGTTTAGCACATGTTCCTGTACAGTTTTTGCTAATCCATTCATCTCTATTTTTTTTCCAGTAATTAATGAATATTACTCTGTCTGCTTCATTCTGAAATCTTACGGCGAAGATGCAATCAGATATTATTGCATTACCTTGGTATACAAAATTTGTTTTACCAACTATTCTACTGCCCACTCTTGCAATAAGAATATCATTCATAATGGCTGTTTTATTTTCAGGGTTTATTTCTGGCGCTTTAAAGTTTATATCGCACATATCATCTGCCATATTCGTCGTATGGATATAACTAAGTGCGATTTTTTTGCACTCTTTACCTGATAGTCGTCCTCTTAAAATTTGATATCGTGATTCAGTAGATTCTCTACTTCTTTTTTTTGGGCCAATAAAGACATTGGTCATGAATTGTTCATTTACAATTATCTCTATGAATTCATTAACCTTTATATACTTAAAGTAAGAATCTTTCGTCGAAGGTGTTTTTTTTAAAATTAAAACAAAAGTTTTAGCTTCAGTCTTACTGAATGACTTATGTTCGCATTCTATCAAATATTGTATCGTCAAATTTTTGGCGATTACGCGTCGAATTTTTTCATGGGCGAACCCCTTTATAATAAGCTCTGGTACGATAATGGCTACGATACCATTATCTTTCAAAGCTAATAAATTCAATGCTAGGAATAATATTTCCGAGCGAATTTTTTTACTTTTAGAATAAATGCTTCCGAATGCCGCATTGAGATATTCTTTAGTGTTTTCCTGTATGTCAATAAATGAAAATGGAGGATTGCAGACAGCAATATCAAATTTTTTGGTTTTTAGAAGTGACCGACATATTTCGCTTGTGGCATCTACACAATAATGTAAATCTTCAGGGAATTTTTCGCGGAGAAGATCAATGTTTTTCGCATCAATATCAAAAGTTGTACAATGAAGATGAGGCCATTTTTTTTTGGCTGAATCAAGCAGGGCACCTTCACCTGCGCTAAGTTCGAGGCAAGTTAGAGGTTGAGAAATACTAATCAAGGTAGTAACTAGATCACTAATGTTTTTGCTTGTATAGTATTGGTTATACTTAATCACGTTTTAGCTTCACTTGTACAAATTTACAGTATTTTACTTCGTTTTTACGCGCAGGTAAAGGAGTGTCGGGATGACAGATAACTTGAACTTAGCCCTTTTCGATGAGGCAGAATATGAAGAACGCGCTGATTATATCGATAAAGACGATCTTTTGAGATGGACGGCCACGAGTAAGCATTTTGATAATATTCAAAAGAAGCTGATTCAGGTAGGAGCAAAGTTAATTGTTGGTCCTAGGGGTACAGGTAAAACTCACCAAATGCGTTGTGCTTACCATGCATGTAAAAATGATCCAGCTAAACCTTTACCGCTTTATATTACATTTAATCATTACTTAAGGTTGGAAACTTATCTGCATGAAAACTCAAATGCAATAGATATTTTTCATGCTTGGGTTTTGGCAAAAATAGTCTCTTCCTGTGCGGATTCTTATAATGTTTTTTTGACTGATGTCAGCTTTGATTTGAACTTCTTAAAAGTTTTTATATCAGATGTCGAAAAGCAACGATATGATGAAAAATATTCAATTGTTCTTGTCGAGCTTAATATAAAAATAGTCCAAGATTTAATCGAAAATGCTATTATTAGAAATAATAGAAAGCGTGCTGTATTATTTTTAGATGATGCGGCGTTAACATTTACTAATGATTTCATGATAGAATTTTTCGATATTTTTAGAAGTTTGAAGACAATACATATTTCACCAAAGGCCTCTGTTTATCCCGGGACAACTCAATATGGACCGCGTTTTCATGTTGGACAAGATGCTGAGCGCGTACCTATTTGGATGAATGTTGAGGATTCTGATTACCTTAGCTTTATGGATGCAATTGTATTAACTAGATTTGGAAATAGCCTAAATATTGATAAGGATATGCGTGAGTTATTAATGTTTGCCGCTTTTGGAATCCCGAGAACATATATCATGTTCTTGAGGTCTTATATTGAATCAGATAGAAAAAGTCAACAGTCAAAATTTAATGCTATCATTTCTGAAAAATGCAATAATATTATAAGTGAATACAATTCTATTTCTCAAAAAATGCCGCAGTATGCTAAGATAATATCTATTGGCGATAACTTATTATCTGAAATTGTTAAGACCATAAAATCCTTTAATCATAACAAAATAGATGAGCAAGGTGATGATTATAAAAAAAATATCGTGATAGGAATTGAAGATATAGATACTAAAGCAGACAGAATGATCAAGTTTTTAATCGAAGCTGGTATTCTGTATGTTGAAGAAGATATATCCCATGGGACTGAAAGAAAGATTAAAAGATTTATTCCTCACTTAGCATTGCTTATTAAAGAGAGAGTATTCACTAAAAGCAAAGGCTTTAATGTGTCTGAATTGCTAGGAGTTATTAAAGGGCAGTCTGAAAAGCATCCTGTTCGCAAAAAATTTAACAGACTTTTATCACAGTCCACTATAGATTCAATAGAGTTAGATCTACCACCTTGTAGCAAATGTAACACTCCAAGGATCGCAGAAGGCCAACGTTATTGTCATATTTGTGGGACTGCACTTTTGGATAGTTCCACTTTTAGAAACTGTATGAAGACAAAATTAGTACAATTGCCTATGACTGAGTTCCAAAAGAAAGTTATTAACAAAACAAAGTATATAACGGTCGAGGATGTTCTTTCTTCAGATAATACTGCTGCAGAATTGAAGAAAGTTAAAGGTGTTGGCGAAAAATATGCAAATAAGATCGTTAACAAGATAAACGAATGGACAAATGAGTTCTTATACTAATGGCTAAGAATCCAAAAACATTTCATTGTAATGTTTCGGGCGTAAGAACTGCTTCGAGCATAAAATCCATGCAGTTTTTCGACAGCGCATACAGTGAGCCAGAACATTCTCCTATAGATTTGTTTCAAGATAAAAAAACCAGTAATATGAAATTACTAGGTGCTCATCTGAAAGAACCGAATTCTGAAGGGTATATATCTCTTGCCACAAGTTCTTCACAAGAATGGAATCAACTCGCTAGCTTAGTTGTCTTGGGGCTGGTATCTGCCGTGGAAAGTTATTTTAGATGTATAATAAGAAGATTGCTCAACCTAGACGACCATTCGAGGAAAAACAGTTATAGTTCTACATTAACTTATGGCGCAGCTTTACATCATCATAAAAACCTTTTTCCTGAAGCTTTATTAGAAAATGCTTCCTTTACGTCTTCTTCAAATATAATTAAAAGTATAAATTCCTTTTTAGATGTAAATATTGGTGGTTTTGCAAAATTTCCTTCGCTTGCTTCAGCTTTGACTGATTATGATATAGTTTGTCATCTTCGTCATTGCGTTGTTCACCGCGCAGGTCTTCTGGGATCTAATAATGCACTTGCATTGGGCATAGATGAATACTCTGAATTATTAGAAAAACCATTATCTATAAATTTTTTAACCGTTCAACAAATAGCAGTTGTATGTGACAATTTAGTAAAAGAAATTAATGACAAACTCTTTGTTGATATAATATCAAGAACAGTGAAGTTCTATGATTGGAAAGGTGATTTTAGAAGTGATAAATCATTTTTTAAAAAGTACTATGATCTTTTTTCTTCAAAAGCCAATAATACAAGTGATAATATGAAAAAATGCTATCGTTTATTTATTTCTTCTCATGACATTAAAGTGTAGTGCTAAGTATTAGCTTGAAATTTTGGCGGAAGATCACAGGAGTCGAACCTGCCCGGGAACGCTGGCGTCCCCAACTGGATTTGAAGTCCAGCCACCTCACCGGAGATGACGATCTTCCGCGCCTGCATTGCTACATGGAGGCGGGGCGCATTATAGCTACTTTCAGGCATTTACCACATACCCCACACCACTTTTTTCACCTCTCTTTTGACCTGCACCCCCCTGTTTCAGTTAATTCTTAAGAAAATCCTCAGGTTAGCCTTTCGTGCTCTCCAGTATTTACCGCGATCACAAAAAACAAGAAACGTAATCTGCTAACCAGAAAACGCAATACCCGCCGTTGAAACAATGGTTTAAAACCAATGCAACCGGTCTCAGCGCCCCCTACAGCGTGAAGGATAAAAAAGATGAGCGAAGTACTGTCAGTAAAAGAGAAGATTGGCTACGGCATGGGAGACGCCGCCAGCCACATCATTTTTGATAACGTCATGTTGTACATGATGTTTTTCTATACCGATATTTTCGGCATTCCCGCCGGATTTGTCGGCACCATGTTCCTGCTGGCGCGCGCGCTGGATGCGATCTCCGACCCGTGCATGGGGCTGATTGCCGACCGCACCCGCAGCCGCTGGGGCAAGTTCCGCCCGTGGATTTTGTTCGGCGCGATCCCGTTCGGTATCGTCTGCGTGCTGGCCTACACCACGCCGGACCTCAGCCTTAACGGCAAAATGGTTTACGCCGCCGTTACCTACACCCTGCTGACCCTGCTCTATACCGTGGTCAACATTCCTTACTGCGCGCTGGGCGGCGTGATCACCAGTGACCCGACGCAGCGTATCTCCCTTCAGTCCTGGCGCTTCGTGCTGGCGACGGCGGGCGGCATGCTCTCCACGGTGCTGATGATGCCGCTGGTGAAGCTGATTGGTGGCGACGATAAGGCGTTCGGCTTCCAGGGTGGGATTGCCGTGCTGTCGGTGGTCGCGTTCCTGATGCTGGCGTTCTGCTTCTTCACTACCAAAGAGCGCATCCAGGTGCCGCCGAGCACCACCTCCATGCGGGAAGACCTGCGCGATATCTGGCAAAACGACCAGTGGCGCATCGTCGGCGTGCTGACCATCCTCAACATCCTTGCCGTCTGCGTGCGCGGCGGCGCGATGATGTACTACTGCACCTGGATCATGGGCTCGCCGGAAGTGTTCGTCGCGTTCCTCACCACCTACTGCGTCGGCAACCTGATTGGCTCCGCGCTGGCGAAACCGCTCACCGACTGGAAGTGCAAGGTCAGCATCTTCTGGTGGACCAACGCCGCGCTGGCGGTGGTCAGCGTGGCGATGTTCTTCGTGCCGATGCATGCCACCGTGGTGATGTTCGCCTTTATCTTCGTCATCGGCGTGCTGCACCAGCTGGTGACGCCGATCCAGTGGGTCATGATGTCCGATACCGTCGACTACGGTGAATGGACCAACGGCAAGCGCCTGACCGGCATTAGCTTTGCAGGCACGCTGTTCGTGCTGAAGTTGGGTCTGGCGCTGGGTGGGGCGATGATCGGCTGGATGCTGGCAGGCGGCGGCTACGATGCGGCGGCCAAAACCCAGAACAGCGCGACCATCAGCATCATTATCGGCCTGTTTACCCTGGCCCCGGCGGTCTGCTACGTGCTGAGCGCCATCATCGCCAAACGCTACTACACGCTGAAAACCCCCTTCCTGACCAAAATCCTGGCCGAGCTGGCGCAGGGCGCGCGCCGCAATCAGCAGGAGTTTGAAAACCTGCCGGTCAGCAAAGAATTACAGAACTAAGAGGACGAAAGCATGAAAATCAGTGATGGAAACTGGCTTATTAAACCGGGCCTGAACGTGACCTGTCCGGTGCAGGTATTCGACGTGGAGCAGCAGGGTAATGACCTGGTGGTGTACGTGGCGCCGCGTGACGTGCGCGAACGCACCTGGCAGCTCGACACGTTGATGTTCACGGTGCGCCTGTTTGCTCCACAGGAAGGGATTGTGGGGGTGCGCATCGAGCACTTCCAGGGCGCGCTTAACAACGGCCCGCACTATCCGCTGAACGTTCTGAAAGACGTGAAGGTAGAGATTGAAAACAACGCCGAATTTGCTGAGCTGAAAAGCGGCAGCGTCAGCGTGCGCGTCACCAAAGGCGAGTTTTGGGCGCTGGATTTCCTGCGCAACGGCCAGCGCATTACCGGCAGCCAGCTGAAAAACAACGGCTACGTGCAGGACAGCAATACCCACCGCAATTACGTTTTTGAGCGTCTGGATCTGGGCGTGGGGGAAACGGTCTACGGCCTGGGCGAGCGTTTTACCGCGCTGGTGCGCAACGGCCAGACGGTCGAGACCTGGAACCGCGACGGCGGCACCAGCACCGAGCAGTCCTACAAAAACATCCCGTTCTACCTGACCAACCGCGGCTACGGCGTGCTGGTGAATCACCCGGAAAACGTCTCGTTTGAAGTGGGCTCCGAGAAAGTCTCTAAGGTGCAGTTCAGCGTGGAAGGGGAGTATCTGGAGTACTTCGTGATCGACGGCCCGACGCCGAAAGAAGTGCTGAACCGCTATACCCGCTTCACCGGGCGTCCGGCGCTGCCGCCTGCGTGGTCATTTGGCCTGTGGCTCACCACCTCGTTCACCACCAACTACGACGAAGCGACGGTCAACAGCTTTATCGACGGCATGGCCGAACGGGACCTGCCGCTGCACGTGTTCCACTTTGACTGCTTCTGGATGAAGGCCTTCCAGTGGTGCGACTTCGAGTGGGATCCGGTGACCTTCCCGGACCCTGAAGGGATGATCCGCCGCCTGAAGGAGAAAGGGCTGAAGGTCTGCGTGTGGATTAACCCATACATCGGCCAGAAATCCCCGATCTTCCGGGAGCTGAGAGAGAGGGGCTATTTGCTCAAGCGTCCGGACGGCTCCCTGTGGCAGTGGGACAAATGGCAGCCGGGGCTGGCGATTTACGACTTCACCAACCCGGACGCGTGCCGGTGGTATGCCGACAAGCTGAAAGGCCTTGTGGATATCGGCGTCGACTGCTTCAAGACCGACTTCGGCGAGCGTATTCCGACGGACGTGCAGTGGTTCGACGGGTCCGATCCGCAGAAGATGCACAACCACTACGCCTACATCTACAACGAGCTGGTGTGGAACGTGCTGAAAGAGACGGTGGGAGAAGAAGAGGCGGTGCTGTTTGCCCGCTCCGCGTCCGTGGGTGCGCAACAGTTCCCGGTTCACTGGGGCGGCGACTGCTACGCCAACTATGAGTCGATGGCCGAAAGCCTGCGAGGCGGGCTGTCGATTGGCCTGTCCGGCTTCGGGTTCTGGAGCCACGATATCGGCGGGTTCGAAAACACCGCCCCGGCGCACGTCTACAAACGCTGGTGCGCGTTCGGGCTGTTTTCCAGCCACAGCCGCCTGCACGGCAGCAAATCCTACCGCGTGCCGTGGGCGTACGATGACGAGTCCTGCGACGTGGTGCGACACTTCACCCAGCTGAAGTGTCTGCTGATGCCGTACCTGTACCGTCAGGCGGCGCTGGCGCGCGAGTTCGGCACGCCGATGCTGCGCGCGATGATGCTGGAGTTCCCGGACGATCCGGCGTGCGATTACCTCGACCGTCAATACATGCTGGGGGATGCCCTGATGGTCGCTCCGGTGTTCTCCGAGGCGGGGGACGTGCAGTTCTACCTGCCGGAAGGGCGCTGGACGCACCTGTGGCACAACGACGAAATTCAGGGCAGCCGCTGGCATAAGCAGCAGCACGATTTCATGAGCCTGCCGGTCTACGTGCGCGACAACACGCTGCTGGCGCTGGGCAACAATAACCAGAAGCCGAACTACGCGTGGCACGAGGGGACGGCCTTCCAGCTGTTTAACCTGGACGATGGCGCAACGGCGGTAAGCGAAGTGCCTGCGGCGGACGGCGCGGTGGCGTTTACGCTGAAGGCGTCACGTCGGGGCGACATCGTGACATTTACCGGCGCGGGAGACGCGCAAAACTGGTCGGTGTGTTTGCGCAACGTGCAGAAAGTGCGCGGCGTGAAGGGCGGCTCGCACGCGGGCAGCGAGTGGGGCGTGGTGGTGAAAGCCGAGGGGGATGAGGTGGCGGTTCAGCTCTGAGGTGGAAAATGCCCGGTGGCGCTGCGCTTACCGGGCCTACGGTAATTATGCGGTCTGATGTCCTCACCCACAGGGAGAGGGAACCAAAACCTCGTAGGCCGGGTAAGGCGAAGCCGCCACCCGGCTTTTTACTGTACCGGCGCCATCGCCGACACCACGCCGCCCGTCATCGTCTGCTCTACCTGCTGCTTATCCATATTCACCGCGCTCAGCTTCCCATTCACCGTTGGCTTCAGCGGCGCACTGGCCTGCACGCTGCCGCTGGCGGTGAGCTGAATATTGCCGTCACCTGCAATCGGCAGCGCAGGCCAGCCCCACTGCTGCAGCACGCTGAGCGGAACGCCGCGCCCGTTCAGGCTCACCGCGGTCTGCCGCTGCGGCAGCTGGGAAACGGTCGCCGTGGCTTCCAGAATACCTTTCTCGGTAAACGCGCTCAGGTCGGTAATGTTCACCGTCGCGGCGTTAGCATTCAGCGCCAGCGACGGACGGCGCACGTCCACGCGGTTAAAGGTCGCCGCCGCGCCGTTCAGGGTTGCGCTGCCGCCCCAGACGCCCCACTGGCGATCTTTCACCAGCTGCAGGTTTGCGCCATAGCCGTCCAGAGAGGTGATCTGCCACGGGAAGGCGGGATCGATGTCGATCACCAGGTTGCGGCTTAGGCCAAATTTTTGCAGCGTGACGCTGTTCAGCCATTCCGGCAGAGGCGCCATCCACAGCGTTTTCCAGTTCTGCGGCAGGGTATACTCCAGCCCGGCAATGGCGACATCGTCCAGCACCAGCGCTTTACCGTCGCGCAGCCAGTTACCGGACGTGCGCACCATGCCGCCTTCCCAGCGGGAGGTGAACTGGCGCAGCGCCATGCCCTGCGGGGAAAACTCCGCATTCAGGATCGGATCAAAAAGATGCAGCGAGCCGTAGATAAACTCGCTGGCGTTCATGGACAGGCGGCCTTCCAGGCTCTGCCAGTCACCTTTGCTCAGCGTCAGGTTGCGCAGGCTTAAATCGAGGTCGGTCACCGCCCAGTCCGGGCCCTGAAGCCGGGCGTCGGTCACGTCCAGACGACCAATCTGCAGAGAGGGGATAGTGGCCAGCGGTGCGAAGAACGCCGTCAGCGTTTTATCGCTCTGCAGGCGGATCTCGTTCAGGCGCATGGTGTCGATAATCCAGCTCCCGTCGGCGTTGCGCAGGGCCGAGCCGGTGAGCGAGCCCCGGGCCATATCGGCGCCAATCGTATTCAGCACCACTTCCTTGCCGTTGAGCTGGCCCTCGATCAGCACGTTGGTGGCCGGTACGCCGTTGAGGGTCAGCGAGCCTGCGCTCATCTGGATCTGCGCGTGATTACCCAGCACGTTGCCCGCTTCCGGCTGCCACGGGCTGACGCCGCCCGTCACCTTCTGCGCGCTCAGATCCCATTCGGTATTCGGGCTGTTAAAGGCCATATTGTTCAGCTGCAGGCGATCCGCCTGGAAGGGCAGCGGCGCGGTCTGCGGGGAGAGATTCAGCGTGCCGTCGAACAGGGTGATGGTGTCCACGTGCAGCGGATCGGTTATCTGGCGGCTGCTGAGGCCGATATCCACTTTTTTGGCCACCAGCGTGGCGGGTTTACCGTCCCGGCCGAAGGTGACGTTTTCCAGAATGATGTGGGATGGTGACGAAAAGCGGTGATTCATCTTGTCGAAACTGAGCTCGTAGTCGGTATTCACCGTTACCCAGCTGCTGACCTGAGTCGCGCCCCAGCGGGTCTGGAGCAGAATATAGAGCGCCAGTATCACAATGAGCAGGGCTACCAGAAGATAGACGAGTAGCTTTCCAATAAATTTCATGGTCTTCCATCCCGCAAAACGCACATAAGGGAGTTATGCACGATTTATGCGCAATCCTCAAGGCGGGAATGGTGTAAATAGATGTCACGGCAGACATTGACTGCCTGCCGTGAAGGGGATCAGTTCTTTTCAGGCGGGAAAACGAGGTTCAGCACGATAGCGGTGATACCGCCCGCGGCAATACCGGAAGAGAGCAGGTTTTTCACCCAGTCCGGGGCAAACTGCAGGATCAGCGGCTGCTGAGAAACGCCCAGACCGACGGCCAGCGACAGCGCAATAATCATGATTGCGCGGCGGTTCAGCGGCTCGCGGGAGACGATACGCACGCCGGAGGCCGCGATCGTCCCGAACATCACCAGCGTTGCACCGCCCAGCACCGGCTCAGGGATGTGCTGCACAAAGCCGCTCACCGCCGGGAACAGGCCGAGGACGATCAGCATCAGCGCCACCACGAAGCCGACATAGCGGCTGGCCACGCCGGTCAGCTGGATCACGCCGTTGTTCTGACCGAAGCAGGAGTTCGGGAAGGTATTGAAGACCGCAGAGACAAACGAATTCAGACCGTTCGCCAGCACGCCGCCTTTCAGGCGCTTCATGTACAGCGGGCCGGAAACGGGCTGCTCGGAGACGTCGGAGGTGGCGGTGATGTCGCCGATGGTCTCCAGAGAGGTGATCATAAAGACCAGCATCAGCGGCAGGAGCAGACCCCAGTCAATGCCCAGACCGTAATACAGCGGCGTAGGGACAGCGATCAGCGCGCTGTTGGCTGGCGCGGTGTTCTCCGGCAGCATGCCCAGCGCCCACGCCAGCAGGTAGCCTGCCGCCATGGCGATCACCAGCGAGGCGACGCGCAGGTATGGGTTACGCTGGCGGTTAAGCAGAATAATGATGGCCAGCACGACGCCCGCCAGCAGCAGGTTTTTCGGCGCGCCGAAGGTGTGGTCGCTCATGGCGGCATAGCCGCCGCCGATGGAGGTGAGGCCCACCTGAATCAGCGACAGGCCGATAATCATCACGACGACGCCGGAAACCAGCGGGGTGATAACGCGGCGAGCCAGGTGCAGAACGCGGGAGATCACCATCTCCGTACAGCTGGCCAGCATCAGCGTGCCGAACAGCGCCGCCATCATGGTCGGGACATCCGCGCCGCCGGTTTTCAGGGCCGTACCGCCCATGATCAGCGGCGCCACAAAGTTAAAGCTGGTGCCCTGAATAGACAGTAAACCCGACCCCACCGGACCCCACGCTTTAATCTGGATAATCGAGGCCACGCCGGAGGCGAAGAGAGACATGCTGATAATGTGCTGCGTGTCCTGCGCCGGTAAACCGAGCGCCTGACAGATCAGCAGCGCCGGGGTGATCACCGCAACAAACATCGCCAGAAGATGCTGGCAGGCGGCGAAAAGCGTCTGCGGCAGCGGCGGGCGGTCTTCAAGGCGGTAAATCAGTTCGCTATTTTGCTTCTGCGCAATCGGTTGCGCATCAGGCGACTCTATGGTGTTAACGGACATCGGCGGCAATCCCACGGTGGAAAAGCGGGCATTTTATCTGACCACCTGGTAAAAGCAAACGATTGCCAGCAAAAAAAGACAAGAAAATCTGCCGCTGTGAGCAGGTTTTCTACATCCGATGAGGAAAAAAAATTACACTTTTTGCGCCGGAAGCTCATGAAGAGCGCAAACCGGCCCAGGATAACGCCGCGTGTGTATGGAACACGCGCAAAAAAGGAGCCTTCTATGATTCATCTCGATACGTTGTCGACCCTTGTTGCCGCAACGCTGGTGTTACTGCTTGGCCGTAAGCTGGTACATAGCGTTTCCCTTCTGAAAAAATACACCATTCCTGAACCTGTCGCTGGCGGCCTGCTGGTGGCGCTGGCCCTGCTGGTGCTCAAAAAAAGCATGGGCTGGGAAATCGATTTTGACATGTCCCTGAAAGACCCGCTGATGCTGGCCTTCTTTGCCACCATCGGCCTGAACGCCAACCTGGCAAGCCTGCGGGCGGGCGGTAAGGTGCTCGGCGTATTTTTGATTGTGGTGGTGGGGCTGCTGCTGATGCAAAACGCGATTGGCATCGGCATGGCAACCTTGCTGGGGCTGGACCCGCTGATGGGGCTGCTGGCGGGGTCGATTACGCTGTCAGGCGGTCACGGTACCGGGGCGGCGTGGAGTAAATTGTTCGTCGAGCGCTACGGTTTTGAAAATGCAACGGAAGTGGCGATGGCCTGTGCCACCTTTGGCCTGGTGCTGGGTGGCCTGATTGGCGGCCCGGTGGCGCGTTATCTGGTGAAGCATTCCACCACGCCGAACGGCAGGCCGGACGACGAGCTGGTACCGACCGCCTTTGAAAAGCCTGACGTTGGGCGCAGTATCACCTCGCTGGTGCTGATTGAAACCATCGCGATGATCGCCATCTGCCTCACCGTAGGCAAAGTGGTTGCGCAATGGCTGGCGGGCTCCGCGTTTGAGCTGCCGACGTTTGTCTGCGTGCTGTTTATCGGGGTGATCCTGAGCAACGGCCTGGCGCTGATGGGCTTCTACCGCGTGTTTGAACGGGCGGTGTCGGTGCTTGGCAACGTCTGCCTCTCGCTGTTCCTGGCGATGGCGCTGATGAGCCTCAAGCTGTGGGAGCTGGCCTCCCTGGCGCTGCCGATGGTGGCGATTCTGGCGGTGCAGGCCCTGTTTATGGCGCTGTACGCCATGTTTGTCACCTGGCGCATGATGGGCAAAAACTACGATGCGGCGGTGCTGGCGGCGGGTCACTGCGGGTTTGGTCTGGGGGCAACCCCAACGGCTATCGCCAACATGCAGGCGATCACCGAACGCTTCGGGCCATCGCACATGGCGTTTCTGGTGGTGCCGATGGTCGGGGCGTTCTTTATTGATATCGTCAACGCGCTGGTGATTAAGCTGTACCTGATGCTGCCGATGTTCGCCTGAAATCAGGCGTTGGAATAGCGTTCGGTTTCCGGCATCCAGCGCTCAATTAACGCTGCCGCCTGCTCGGGGTAGCGTTCATGAATGTGGCGGGCGAGGCGCTGAACCTCGGGGATCATGGCCTGATCGCGCAGCAAATCCACGACTTTGAATTCCGCATTCCCCGTCTGACGCGTGCCCAGCAGTTCACCGGGTCCGCGGATCTCCAGGTCTTTTTGCGCAATCACAAAACCGTCGTTACTGTCGCGCAGCACCTGCAAACGCATCTGGGCGGTTTTCGAGAGCGGCGCTTTGTAGAGCAGGACGCAGTGGGACGCTACCGCGCCACGGCCGACGCGCCCGCGAAGCTGGTGGAGCTGGGCAAGGCCCAGGCGCTCCGGGTTTTCGATAATCATCAGGCTGGAGTTCGGCACATCCACGCCCACTTCGATGACCGTGGTCGCGACCAGCAAATGCAGCTCGCCCTGTTTGAACGACTGCATCACCGCCTGCTTTTCAGCGGGCTTCATGCGTCCGTGAACCAGACCCACGTTCAGCTCCGGCAGGGCGAGCTTTAACTCTTCCCACGTGGCTTCGGCAGCCTGCGCTTCCAGCAGTTCCGACTCTTCAATCAGGGTACAGACCCAGTAGGCCTGACGCCCTTCGTGGGTGCAGGCGTTGCGCACGCGGTCGATGATATCGCTGCGACGCGTGTCAGGAATGGCAACCGTCGTGACCGGCGTACGGCCCGGGGGGAGTTCGTCGATGGTGGAGGTATCCAGATCGGCGTAAGCCGTCATCGCGAGGGTGCGCGGGATCGGCGTGGCGGTCATGATCAGCTGATGCGGGTGGAAGCCCTGCTGCAGTCCCTTTTCCCACAGCGCCAGACGCTGATGCACGCCGAAGCGGTGCTGTTCATCGATAATCACCAGCGCAAGGCCGTTGAACTGCACCTGCTCCTGGAAGATAGCGTGCGTGCCGACAATCATCTGAACCTGCCCGCTGGCGATGGCTTCCTGCTGCGCAAGGCGCGCTTTGCCCTTTTGTTTTCCTGCCAGCCAGCCCACTTCAATCCCCAGCGGCGCGAACCAGGCGCGGAAATTGCTGGCGTGTTGTTCCGCCAGCAGCTCGGTCGGTGCCATCAGCGCGACCTGTTTGCCGTGGGCAATCGCGCGCAGGGCTGCAAGGGCGGCAACCAGCGTTTTACCGGAGCCTACATCGCCCTGTACCAGGCGCATCATCGGCACGTCGAGCGCCATATCGCGTTCAATCTCGGCGGTGACGCGCGCCTGCGCACCGGTGGGTTTAAACGACAGAGAGGCCAGCAGCTTATCTTTGAGCGCATCATTCTGGCTTAACGGCTGGGCGTGGAAACGCTGCGCGCCAGCGCGAAGCGCCAGCATGCTCAGGTTATGCGCCAGCAATTCCTCAAGGATAAGACGCCGTTGGGCGGGGTGTTTCCCGCTTTCTAAGTCGCTGAGCTGCAGCGTGGGCGGCGGACGGTGCAGGGTACGCAGCGCTTCGGGAAGGCTCATCATGCCCTGCGCCAGCTCGGGTGGCAGCAGCTCGGTAATGGCGCAGGTGTCCAGCAGCTCCAGCGCCTGATCGGTAAGCTTACGCAGCGTCGCCTGCTTGATACCTTCGGTCGTCGGGTAAACCGGGGTAAGTGTCTCCTGCAGTTCCGGCGTGCTGAGATCGCCCTGCACGCGGTACTCGGGGTGGATCATCTCTGCGCCGTACTTCCCGCGTTTGGCTTCGCCATAGGCCAGCACCCTGCGGCCTGTCGCCAGGCTGTTTTTCATCGCCGCGCTGAAGTTGAAGAAACGCATGGTGAGAATGCCGGTGCCGTCGCTGATCTGGCAGGTCATCATCCGGCGTCCGCCGAAGGTGATGTTGCAGTTCAGGACTTCGCCTTCAACGGTGGCGTAAATGGCGGGAAGGAGATCGCCAATCTTATAAAGCTGGGTGCGGTCTTCATAACGCAGGGGGAGGTGAAGCAGGAGATCCTGCACGGTGTGCAGGCCAATTTTGGCCAACTTACTGCTTTGCGCCGCGCCCACGCCCGTCAGGCTGTTGAGCGGGATAGCATCCAGCAGGCGGCCTTTCATCGCTTACCCGGCGTACTGCATGGTGGCCCACCACTCGGCATCGGCTTCAATTTCGCCCTGCGCGTTGACGTGGGGGTAAGGCAATTTTTTCTGCTTCGCAACGCGAGCCAGCACTGGATAACCGCCTTCAAACAGCAGGCGCTGCTGTTCATCTTCCGGCAGCATGCTGTTGCTACGCTCGTACATGCCGGCGTTCTGACGCTGGCGCTGCGCTTCATACAGAATGAGCGCGGACGCCACGGAGACATTGAGAGACTGGACCATGCCGATCATTGGAATGATGATGTCCCGATCCGCCAGATCCAGCGCTTCCTGTGAGATCCCGGTTTTCTCCTGACCCATCAAAATGCAGGTCGGGCGAGTGTAGTCGATCTCGCGAAAATCCACGGCTTTAGCGGACAGGTTAGTGGCAAGGATTTGCATCCCGCGCCCTTTCAGGTGCGAAACGGCATCGCCAATTGTCTGGTGAGATTTGACGGAAACCCAGCTGTTACTGCCTGCCGCCGCCGAGACCATGGTGCGCATCCGGTGACCCGGCCAGACGGCGTGCACTTCATGCACACCGACGGCATCGGCGGTACGGACGATAGCAGAGACGTTATGCGGTTTATGGACCTGCTCCATGCAGACCGTCAGGTCAGGCTGACGCCTGGCGAGCATTTCGCATATCCGCGCGTAACGTTGTGAATTCATACCACTAGTTTCGGTTACGGGTGACTTTAATCACGTCCGGCATGACGCGGATCTTGCGCATGATATTCGCCAGATGCACGCGGTCGCGGGCGGTCAGACGAATAAAGGCGCTGTACACGCGGCCATCTTTTTCTTCCGTATTCAGGCTTTGAATATTGGAAGAGGCCGTGTTGATCGCTGCCGTCAGGTTCGCCAGGGCACCCTGGTGGTTGAACATATCCACCTTAATCTCGGTGATAAATTCCTGCGCCGTCTCTTTATCCCACTCGACCGCCATAAACTTCTCGGCTTCTTTCTGGTAGCCGCGAATGTTACGACAGGATTCGTGGTGGATAACCAGCCCTTTACCTGGGCTGACGTGCGCAATAATCGGGTCGCCTGGAATTGGACGGCAACATTTTGCGAAGGTGATCAGCACCCCGTCCGCGCCTTTGATTGGCAGATGAGCATGGCCGGATGCGCCTGGCGCAGAAGGTATTGCTTCGCCCTGCTGCAGGTTTTTCGCCACCACGACGCTCATCGCGTTGCCCAGACCAATTTCCGCCAGCAGATCGTCAAGAGACGTGAGCTTCATACGGTCGAGCTCGCGCTGGATATGCTCCGGTGGGATCTCAGCCAGTTTACGGCTGCCGCCCAACGCGTGGTTGAGCAGACGACGCCCCAGGCTGACGGAATCATCACGCTTGAGGTTTTTCAGCAGCTGGCGGATTTTAGCGCGCGCTTTGGAGCTCACGACAAAGTTCAGCCAGGCCGCGTTCGGACGTGCGCCCGGCGCGGTAATAATTTCCACCGTCTGGCCGCTGGCGAGCGGCTGAGACAGCGGGTAAGGTTGTCTGTCGACGCGCGCGCCCACGCAGGCATGGCCGATATCGGTATGCACGGCGTAAGCGAAGTCGACCGGCGTTGCACCCGCAGGCAGTTCGACAATGCGACCTTCGGGGGTGAAAACGTAAATCTCATCCGGGAAGAGATCGGATTTCACGCTCTCGATAAATTCAAACGAGCTGCCCGCACTCTGCTGAAGTTCCAGCAGGCTCTGCATCCAGCGCTGGGCGCGGATTTGTGCGGTCGTGCTGCTTTCGCCACCGTGCTCTTTATAGGCCCAGTGCGCGGCAACACCCATCTCTGCCATCTGGTCCATGTCTTCGGTGCGAATTTGCACCTCAACAGGCACGCCGTGCGGCCCGATCATCGAGGTGTGCAAAGATTGATAGCCGTTCGCTTTTGGAATGGCGATGTAATCTTTCATCCGCCCCGGACGCGGCTTGTAGAGGCTGTGCATCTGCCCCAGCACGCGATAGCAGGTGTCCGAGTCATGGACAATGACGCGGAAGGCGTAGATATCCATGATCGAGTGAAAACGCTGCTCTTTGAGCACCATTTTGCAGTAGATGGAGTACAGGTGCTTCTCGCGACCGCTGACGCGGCACGGAATTCCCGCTTCCTGCAAGCGCCCTTCGATTTCAGAGAGGATCTTTTGAATCATCTCCTTACGGTTGCCGCGTGCGGCTTTCACCACCTCTTTAATCACGCGATAGCGGTTCGGGTACAACGCTTCAAAACCCAGCTCTTCCAGCTCGGTTTTAATGTGGTGAATACCTAAACGGTGCGCCAGCGGACTGTAGATTTCGAGGGTTTCACGGGCAATGCGGCGACGTTTATCCGGGCGAAGTGAGCCCAGCGTGCGCATGTTGTGGGTGCGGTCAGCGAGTTTGATGAGAATGACGCGGATATCCTGCACCATCGCCATAATCATCTTGCGGAAGTTTTCGGCTTGCGCCTCTTTCTTGTCGCGGAAATTCAGCTTATCAAGCTTAGAGACCCCTTCCACCAGTTCGGCAACGCTTTTGCCAAACAACTGTTCCATGTCCTGGTAAGTGGCAGGGGTATCTTCAATCACGTCGTGCAGCAGCGCGGCCATCAGCGTTTCGTAGTCGAGTTTCATCTCGGCCAGAATACAGGCCACCGCTACCGGGTGCGTGATGTAGGGTTCACCGCTTGAACGTGTCTGGCCCTCGTGAGCGTCACGTGCAACGAGATACGCCTGCTGAAGACGCTTAATCTGGTCTTCAGGCAGGTAGATTTGAATCAGTTGATTCAGGCTTTCAAACAGATACAAGGGCGACCCGCAGGTTTAATTAACGACGACCTTCAGCAATAGCGGTTACGGCCTGCAGTTCTGCGGCTTCCTGCTCTTGCTGCTCCTGGCGCTCACGCACGTCGAGGATCTGGTTGTTGATCAGACCTTCTTCGATTTCGCGAAGTGCAATAACGGTGGTTTTATCGTTTTCTTCCGGTACCAGCGGATCTTTACCGCCTACCTGCATCTGACGAGCGCGACGCGCGGCGACCAGCACCAGGTCAAAACGGTTACCAATTTTCTCTACAGCGTCCTGAACAGTTACGCGTGCCATACTTAAAATGCTCCACAGGTGAAGAAATGACTGGGCATGATACTGAAAGTGGGTTCAGTCTGCCAACAGTTTGGTGATTAATGCGTCATGTCGCTGCTTCTGGCGGCTCATACGCAGACGTTCTGCACGAAGAATGGTTTTGAGATCGCTCAGTGCGGCATCAAAATCATCATTCACAATAAGGTAATCATATTCCGCGTAATGGCTCATTTCTGCAACAGCCTGTTCCATACGCTTTGCGATGACTTCTTCGCTGTCCTGACCGCGGCCACGCAGGCGGCGATCCAGCTCATCTTTCGATGGCGGTAAAATAAAGATACTGCGCGAGTCAGGCATTTTCTTGCGAATTTGCTGTGCACCCTGCCAGTCGATATCCAGGAACACATTCACGCCCGTGGCCAGAACCTGCTCAATGGTTTCACGCGAGGTACCGTAGTAATTACCGAATACTTCCGCGTGTTCAAGAAACGCGTCTCTGCCGATCATCGCTCTGAACTCGTCGTGATCCACAAAGAAATAGTGTTCGCCGTGCACTTCACCCGGACGCGGTTGACGCGTGGTGTGAGAAACAGAAACCTGTGTGTCGTACAACGGTTGGGTTTTTAACAGTGCCTGAATAAGGCTGGATTTACCCGCGCCACTAGGGGCAGAAACAATATACAGCGTGCCTTGAGCCATGAGAGTCTTTTGTATGTGTTAACGAAGAAGTCCTACATACGGGCTTATTATACACGTCACCGCCGTGTGACGTAGCCTTTGTCACACTTTTTCCCCTGGATTATTGAATTTTGCGTGCCGTTTTCAGGTTTTATCTGGGGTTTTCAGCAACCCAAAGAAATACCGGATAGCGTCTCGCATTGTGAGTCGTTGCCGTTAGCGTTGTTTCTGGCATCGGGATATACCTCCTGCAACACAAAGGAGGAGTAGCAATGTGGCGATGGATAAGCGGGTTAATGCTCTTGTGGAGTGGCTATGGCGCGGCGGTGTGCCCGGTGTGGTCGCAGGCAAAAGCTGAGAAAGAGATGGCGTCGTTAAGCGCGCAAATCAAACGCTGGGATGACGCTTACTGGAAGCAGGGCGTGAGCGAGGTCAACGACGAAGTTTACGACCAGCTTAACGGGCGCTTAATGCAGTGGCAGCACTGTTTTGGCAGTGAGCCTTCAGAGGAGAAACTCCCTGCGCTGGTGGGAAGCGTAAAACATCCTGTTGCCCATACGGGCGTACATAAAGTGGCCAGCAAAGAGGAGTTGAGACAGTGGATGCGTGCGCGGCAGCATCTGTGGATGCAGCCCAAAGTTGACGGTGTGGCGGTAACGCTGGTCTATCGTGACGGAACGTTAACCCAGGCCATCAGTCGTGGTGATGGCCTGAAAGGGGAAGACTGGACCGGGAAGGTGCGTTTGATCCCGACTATTCCGCAAAAGCTCACCGGCAAGCTCGCGAACAGCGTCTTACAGGGCGAGCTTTTCTGGCTAAGCGACAATCACATTCAGCGGAAGATGGGCGGGATGAACGCTCGCGCAAAGGTGGCCGGGGCGATGATGCGGCAAAAGGATAACTCAGTTTTGAGCAAGATCGGCGTGTTCATCTGGGCCTGGCCGGATGGGCCGAAAGATATGCAGACATCTTTAGCTGAACTGTCTCAGGCCGGTTTTACGCTGTCGGCACGGTATACGCTACCCGCCGATTCTGTTGATGCCGTCGAGAAACAGCGCGCCGCCTGGCACGTAACCGGATTACCCTTTGCTACGGATGGCATTGTGGTGCGTTCGGAGGATGCGCCCGCAGGGGAAGGCTGGTTACCGGGCGAAGGTAACTGGCTGGTTGCGTGGAAATATGCGCCTGCAGCCCAGGTGACCGAGGTGAGTGATATTCATTTTTCCGTGGGGCGAACGGGCAAAATGTCCGTTGTAGCCGCACTGGAACCTGTGCAATTGGACGATAAACAGGTACGGCGGGTGAGTCTGGGCTCGGTGGAGCGCTGGCAGAGGCTGGATATTGCCTCAGGGGATCAGATACAGGTCAGCCTGGCCGGGCAGGGTATTCCCCGGTTTGATAAGGTGGTCTGGCGCGGGACGGACAGACATAAACCCGAGCCTCCAGCCTCGCGTTATCATCCGCTGAGCTGTTTCTATGCTTCTCCGGAATGTATGGAACAGTTCTTTGCCCGACTGACCTGGCTCAGCTCAAAGCAGGTACTTGATATTGAAGGATTAGGCGAGTCAGGCTGGCGCACCCTCTGGCAGGCACATCATTTTGAACACCTCTTTTCGTGGCTGTTATTAACGCAGGCGCAAATGCAGGCTACGCCTGGCTTTTCCTCCGCGCGCGGGCGGGCGCTCTGGCATCGATTTAATCTGGTGCGCGAGAAGCCATTTATTCGCTGGCTCATGGCATTGGGTGTTCCGCTGACACAGGCTTCGCTGAAGGCGATGGGGAACGTAACCTGGCAAACGCTGAGTGGACATAACGTAAAGAACTGGCAAAGCCTGCCGGGAACGGGAGAGAGGAAGGCGCGACAAATTGTTGCCTGGATGGACTCGCCTCAGATTGATGTGCTGGCGAAATGGCTCGCTGGACAGCACATCAACGGGTTCTGAAGTTAGTGGGCGCTGTGTTTGTAATGAAACACGGGCAGTCCGAGCTTCAGACGCAGCGCCAGCATGCGGGCTGTAAAGCCAAACAGCAGTGTCGAGATGACCACCACATCATGGTTCGAAACGTAATGCTGCAGAGCGATATAGAGTACCGCTGCTGCAAAAGAGATACCGGCGTACAGCTCTTTTTGAAAGACCAGAGGAATGCGCTTGCAGAACATATCGCGCAGCACACCACCGAATACGCCCGTGACCACGGCGGCAATGGTAGCGATAACAGGTCCTTCCCCCATATCGAGCGCGATTTGTGCTCCGATAATCGAGAAAACCACCAGACCTAAAGCGTCAAGGACTAAAAACAGGCGGCGAAGATGGGGCATGACGGGCGCCACTATGGTTGTTAACACGGCAGCTGTCGCCACGATAATGACGTACTCAGGGTGTTTGACCCAGCCAAGCGGATAATGTCCCAGCAGAATATCGCGTACCGAGCCGCCGCCCAGCGCGGTTGCTGTAGCAATAATGATCACGCCGAAGGTGTCCATACGGCGACGTCCGGCAGCAAGTGCGCCGGTCATGGCTTCTGCGGTGATGCCAATGAGATAAAGGATGTGAAGCAGCATATTTCCTCCGGTGTGAACGCGGGGGAGGTTAGCGATTTGTGCGCAAGATCACGATTGAGTTTTTCTAAGGCAACTGCGTTTGCCCTATAAATTTTTATCAATTTATGTTGAATAAGCTTGATGAAAGGCGGTGACGCGCAAAATCAGGTGCCGGAATGGATTAGAAATAATAATGGGTGGTGCCGTCGGCACCACCCGATAAGGCATTACTCAATATTCTGGATCTGCTCGCGCATTTGCTCAATCAGCACTTTCAACTCAATCGCTGAATTCGTCACTTCTGCATTGATCGACTTAGACGCAAGAGTGTTCGACTCGCGGTTGAACTCCTGCATCATAAAGTCCAGACGGCGGCCTACCGCTTCCTTTTTCTTAAGAATGTTGTAGGTCTCTTTAACGTGCGCTTCCAGACGGTCCAGCTCTTCAGCGACATCAATACGTTGCGCCATCAGCACCAGCTCTTGTTCCAGACGGGTGTTTTCCAGCTGAACTTCTGCCTCTTCCAGTTTGGCGACCAGGCGCTCGCGCTGCCACTGCAGCACTTCCGGCATATGGGTGCGAACCTTAGCCACTTCCGCACTCACGCCTTCAAGGCGCTGCTCAATCATCGCTTTCAGCGCCTGACCTTCGGTTTCGCGGGCAACGATAAAGTCATCCAGCGTGCCGTCGAGGGCGGCCAGAATTTCAGCGGCAATCGCGTCCAGATCCTGCTCACCGGCGGCCATGACGCCAGGCCAGCGCAGAATATCAACCGGGTTGATTTCGCCTTCATCGCTCTGCATTTTGACCCAGTTCGCCGCATTCACGAGCTGTTTCGCCAGTTTTTCGTTGAGGATCAGCTCGCCCTGTGCGCTGGCATCAGGCTCAAAGCGCAGGTTACATTCCACTTTACCGCGCGTCAGACGCGTACGGATACGCTCGCGAACAACAGGCTCAAGGCTGCGGAACTGCTCCGGCATACGGAAATACGTTTCCAGGTAACGCTGGTTTACCGAGCGCATTTCCCATGTAGCGCTACCCCAGCTACCCTTGATTTCACGCCGGGCGTAGGCGGTCATACTGCGGATCATAGACATTCCCGTTTTTAAAGGAGAGATGGGGGGATTATAGCTTTCGGGGGCTTCTCAGGATAGGAATAAGCGTCCTTTATCCGTATAATGCGCAGCCACATTCGTTTCAAGCCGGAGAATCCATCATGCGTCCATCAGGTCGTAGCGCCAATCAGGTGCGTCCCGTCACCCTGACCCGTAACTATACAAAACACGCTGAAGGCTCCGTGCTGGTTGAGTTTGGTGACACCAAAGTGCTGTGTACCGCATCCATCGAAGAAGGCGTTCCGCGCTTCCTGAAAGGTCAGGGCCAGGGCTGGATCACCGCCGAGTACGGCATGCTGCCGCGCGCGACCCATACCCGTAACGCCCGTGAAGCGGCAAAGGGTAAGCAGGGCGGTCGTACCATGGAAATTCAGCGTCTGATCGCGCGTGCGCTGCGCGCCGCCGTTGATCTGAAAACCCTCGGCGAATTCACGATTACCCTGGACTGCGACGTGATTCAGGCCGATGGTGGCACGCGTACGGCCTCTATTACCGGCGCCTGTGTAGCGCTGGCCGATGCTCTGAACAAGCTGGTTGCTGCCGGTAAGCTGAAAACCAATCCAATGAAAGGCATGGTTGCGGCGGTCTCCGTAGGCATCGTTAACGGTGAAGCGCTTTGCGATCTGGAATACGTTGAAGATTCCGCTGCAGAGACAGACATGAACGTGGTGATGACCGAAGACGGTCGCATCATTGAGGTGCAGGGCACGGCAGAAGGCGAGCCGTTCACCCACGAAGAGCTTCTCTCCCTGCTGGCGTTGGCCCGAGGGGGAATCGAATCCATTGTCACGACGCAGAAAGCGGCGTTAGAAAATTGATTTTAAAGGCGACCAATGAGTCGCCTTTTTTTTGCCTGTAAGACAGAAAAACCAAAGGAGCTAATCCATGAAATCGTATCAGCGCCAGTTTATTGAGTTTGCGCTTAACAAGCAGGTACTTAAGTTTGGCGAATTTACGCTGAAATCCGGGCGTAAAAGTCCTTATTTCTTCAACGCCGGGCTGTTTAATACCGGGCGCGATCTGGCACTGTTAGGCCGTTTCTATGCCGAAGCGCTGGTGGATTCCGGGATTGATTTTGACCTGCTGTTTGGCCCGGCCTATAAGGGCATTCCGATTGCGACCACTACCGCGGTGGCGCTGGCGGAACATCATGATCGCGACGTGCCGTACTGCTTTAACCGCAAAGAAGCCAAAACCCACGGTGAAGGCGGGAATCTGGTCGGCAGCGCGCTGCAGGGCCGCGTCATGCTGGTGGACGATGTGATCACCGCGGGCACGGCGATCCGCGAATCAATGGAGATTATCCAGGCCAACGGTGCAACGCTGGCTGGCGTGTTGATTTCGCTGGATCGTCAGGAGCGTGGTCGCGGAGAAATTTCCGCCATTCAGGAAGTGGAGCGGGATTACAACTGCACTGTGACGTCAATAATCACCCTGAAAGATCTGATTGCGTATCTGGAAGAGAAGCCTGAGATGGCGGACCATCTGGCAGCGGTAAAAGCGTATCGCGAAGCGTTTGGGGTTTAAGTGCATTGCCCGGTGGCGTTGTGCTTACCGGGCCTACCCGTTCGTAGGCCGGATAAGGCGACGCCGCCATTCGGCGATGGCGTTACTGTAATTGTGCTGCGACTAACGGCCAGCGGGCGTCAAAATCGTCCGTTGGACGGTATTTGAACTCGCTGCGCACGAAGCGGGAAAGCATCCCTTCACAAAACGCCAGAATCTGGCTCGCCAGCAGCGTTTCATCAATGCTGTATCCTTCACCCTCACGCATTTTCTTCTCGCGCAAAACCTGGCGCAGCTGCGCTTCAATGCGTTCGAAAAGCTGGTTAATGCGGCCCTGGAGTCTGTCCTGCTCAAACATCAGCGCGTGGCCGGTCAGGATACGGGTTAAGCCCGGATTGCGTTCACCGAAGCCCAGGATTAACAGCACTATCAGACGCAGACGCGCGGTAGTGTCTTTTTCGTCTTTCAGAATCAGGTTGATGCGCGTGATCAGGCTGTCTTCAATAAACTCGATCAGACTGTCGAACATCCGGGTCTTGCTCGGAAAATGACGGTACAGCGCCGCCTCAGACACGCCTACGGAGGCGGCCAGTTTAGCGGTGGTGATGCGTTGACTGCCATCGCTGGATTCAAGCATCAGAGCCAGAGATTGAAGTATTTCTTCGCGACGATTCCTTTTCGCGGTTTGTTTTTCTGCCATGTTACAAAATACCCCTGAAAATAAGCACTTGCCAGGCTGGCATCCACACAGCGACCGCAAACGGACGTTTGCGGTTTGTTATTGCATTATGACGCTGTGAGATACGTGTTTGTCGGGCCGTTACTTGCGCCCGGAATGGCCGAAGCCGCCTTCGCCACGGTCGGTGGCGTCAAAGTCTGCCACCAGGTTAAATTCTGCCTGTACCACCGGTACAAAGACCATCTGTGCGATACGCTCACCCGGTTCAATGGTGAAGCTGTCCTGACCACGGTTCCAGACGGAGACCATCAGTTGACCCTGATAGTCGGAGTCGATCAGGCCCACCAGGTTACCCAGCACAACGCCGTGCTTATGGCCCAGGCCAGAACGCGGCAGGATAACCGCTGCCAGCGACGGGTCAGCAATGTGAATCGCCAGGCCAGTCGGAACCAGGGTCGTGGCACCCGGAGCCAGTTCTACGGCGTCATCGAGACAGGCGCGCAGGTCAAGACCGGCAGAGCCGGAGGTGGCATAGGTTGGCAGCGGGAATTGCTCGCCAACACGCGGGTCCAGAATCTTAACGTCGATTTTTTTCATCATAACGGGTAACGATCTCGTCGAGTAAATGTTGGCCCAGGAGTTCCTTGCGCTCAAGCGGTAAGACTTTATCTCCATCCTGCCAGAAAAGGTGCAGTGCGTTGCTGTCGCTGTTAAATCCTTGTGTGGCCAGCGATACGTCGTTCGCGCAAATCAAATCGAGGTTTTTGCGGGTACGTTTTTGCCGGGCATATTCTTCCACATTATTCGTTTCTGCGGCAAACCCAACAACGTATGGCCGGTGGCTTTTTAGTGCGGCGACACCGGCAACAATGTCCGGATTTTTCACCATTTTTAGTGTTAATTCATCGCCTTGCTTTTTAATTTTAGCCTCGGCGATCGTCTCAGCACGATAGTCTGCAACGGCCGCACAGCCGATAAAAATCTGCTGGCTTTGCGCATGTGCCTGCACGGCGGCTTCCATCTCCAGCGCGGTGGTAACGTCAATTCGCTTCACACACGCAGGGGTAGGCAGAGAGACCGGGCCGCTCACCAGCGTGACGTTCGCACCACGCTTCGCGGCGGCGGCGGCAATCGCAAAGCCCATTTTGCCGGAGCTATGGTTGGTGATGTAGCGCACCGGATCCAGCGGCTCGCGCGTGGGGCCCGCGGTAATCATGATGTTGAGATGTTGCAGATCGTTGACAGGCGAGAAGTGGGCTGCGGCCATATCAACAATCGTCAGCGGATCAAGCATGCGGCCCGGGCCAACATCGCCGCAGGCCTGGCTACCGCTGTCCGGACCCCAGATAAGCAGGCCGCGTGAGGCCAGGGTCTCAAGATTGTGCTGCGTAGCCGCGTTACGGTACATCTGCTGGTTCATGGCAGGCACGACGGCAACAGGCGCAGGTGTGGCCAGACAAATGGTGGAGACCAGGTCGTTTGCCATACCGGCCGCTACCCGGGCGATTAAATCAGCCGTGGCGGGCGCGAGGATAACCAGGTCTGCCCATTTCCCAAGCTCAATATGGCCCATCGCGGCTTCGGCGGCCGGATCGAGCAGGCTGTCAGATACCGGGTATCCTGAAACGGCCTGCAGGCTCAGAGGAGTGATAAAGGCTTTACCGCCTTCGGTTATCGCGACCCGTACATCTGCCCCGCGCTCGCGCAGACGACGCACCAGCTCCGGCGCTTTGTAGGCAGCAATACCGCCGCTCACGCCAAGAACGATTTTTTTACCGGCCAGGCTCATCATGATTCTTTCCTGTTGGGGTTCACCAGAGAGCGGGCATTTTATCACAATCCCCAAAACGGGGTGATTTTGTCCTTCGACCACTTTGCGAGGCGCTACGCAAGAACGCAACGTGGTCGTCGAGTGCCTGACTGGCCTGTGGCAGCATGCGGTTAAAAAAGGGAGAAAGAGCATGGAAGAAGAGGATGAGCCGCTGCTGCCGCGCGAAAAACTGCTGCGCTATGACGTCACCCTGTTAAAAGATGATGAACTGCTGGCGCTCTTTTTACGTACCGGAACGCCCGGTAAAACGGTATTTACGCTGGCAAAAGAGCTGATCGTACATTTCGGTTCTCTGCACGGTTTGCTGACCGCCGAACTGGCGCAGTTTAAGCACGTAGAAGGGATCGGTGTGGCGAAATATGCCCAGTTGCGGGCCATTGCTGAACTTGCCCGCCGTTTTTACAATGTCCGCATGGAGAAGGACGATCCGATCCTGACGCCAGCGATGACGCGTGAATATCTGCAAAGCCAGTTAACCGATATCGAGCGCGAGATCTTTATGGTGATCTTTGTCGATAACAGAAACCGGGTACTGAAACATAGCTGCCTCTTTGCCGGCACGTTAAGCCACGTTGAGGTGCATCCGCGAGAAATTGTGCGGGAAGCGATAAAAGTGAATGCAGCGGGCGTGATCCTCGCGCATAATCACCCCTCAGGCTGTGCAGAACCGAGCAGAGCGGACAAAGAAATCACCGAGCGCATTATCAAATGCTGTCAATTCATGGACATTCGTGTGCTGGACCATCTGATAATTGGCCGCGGAGAGTACATTTCTTTTGCAGAACATGGCTGGATTTAGGCTATTTCTCGCGATCCATCGGGATCTTTGTCTGTTCGGGACTTGAGCACACCGCCGAGTCAGCGTATACTACGCCACCTTTGAGAATCTCGGGTTTGGCATTTGGGCCTGGCAATCGAGAGTTCACTTAGAACTATGCGATGACCGGGCTGTAAAGCCTGACGAGGCGCCGATACCCCATACGAAGCTCGAGCTAATTTGATTTTTGGAGAATAGACATGTCCCGAGTCTGCCAAGTTACTGGCAAGCGTCCGGTGACCGGTAACAACCGTTCCCACGCACTGAACGCGACTAAACGCCGTTTCCTGCCGAACCTGCACTCTCACCGTTTCTGGGTTGAGAGCGAGAAGCGTTTTGTCACCCTGCGCGTATCTGCTAAAGGTATGCGTGTAATCGATAAGAAAGGCATCGATACAGTTCTGTCTGAACTGCGTGCCCGTGGCGAAAAGTACTAAGTACTTAAAGAGGAAATAAATCATGGCTAAAGGTATTCGCGAGAAAATCAAGCTGGTTTCTTCTGCTGGTACAGGTCACTTCTACACCACCACGAAGAACAAACGTACTAAGCCGGAAAAACTGGAACTGAAAAAATTCGATCCAGTTGTACGCCAGCACGTACTGTACAAAGAAGCTAAAATCAAATAATTTTAGTCTCCTTGTATCGAAAAACCCCGCAACTGCGGGGTTTTTTGCATTCTGTATCTCAACGGAGGAACCATGCCTGAATTACCTGAGGTAGAAACCAGCCGTCGCGGCATTGAGCCCCATCTGGTCGGCGCGACGATTCTTCACGCGGTTGTCCGTAACGGGCGTCTGCGCTGGCCGGTGTCCGATGAGATCCATGCCCTGAGCGATAAACCCGTCCTTAGCGTGCGGCGCCGCGCGAAATACCTGCTGCTGGAGCTGCCCGACGGCTGGATCATTATCCACCTGGGGATGTCCGGGAGCCTGCGCGTTCTTACCGAAGAACTGCCTGCGGAAAAGCACGACCACGTGGATCTGGTGATGAGCAACGGCAAAGTGCTCCGTTACACCGATCCACGGCGCTTTGGCGCGTGGCTGTGGACGAAGGAGCTGGAAGGGCATAACGTGCTGGCGCATCTGGGCCCGGAGCCGCTCTCAGACGCGTTTAACGCGGAATACCTCAAGGCGAAGTGCGCGAAGAAGAAAAGCCCGATTAAGCCCTGGCTGATGGATAACAAGCTGGTGGTCGGCGTGGGGAATATCTACGCCAGCGAATCGCTGTTTGCGGCCGGGATCCACCCCGATCGGCTGGCCTCGTCGCTGTCGGCGCAGGAGTGCGAGCTGCTGGTCCGCGTGATTAAAGCCGTATTACTGCGCTCGATTGAGCAGGGGGGGACAACGCTGAAGGACTTCCTGCAAAGTGACGGCAAGCCGGGCTATTTTGCCCAGGAACTGCAGGTGTATGGCCGTAAGGGCGAACCGTGCAGAGTCTGCGGCACACCCATTATTGCCACGAAGCACGCCCAGCGCGCCACGTTCTACTGCCGTCAGTGCCAGAAATAGGGCTACTTTAGCTTTTCCATCAACGCCTGGTGGACGTTAACCGGCAGGAAATGGGTAACGTCCCCGTGATGGCGCGCCACCTCTTTTACCAGCGTGGACGAGATAAACGACCACTCTTTAGAAGGCATCAGGAATACGCTCTCCAGCTCCGGCATCAGGTGGCGGTTCATGTGCGCCAGCTGCATCTCATACTCAAAGTCTGCCACCGCGCGTAAGCCGCGGATCAGAATGTTCGCCTGCTGGGCCCGGGCGAAGTTCGCCATCAGGTCGCTGAATCCGACAACCTCAACATTCGGCAGGTGCGAAATGGCATCGGTGGCGAGCTGCACGCGCTCGTGGAGGTCAAACATCGGCTTTTTGCTGGGGCTGGCGGCAATGGCTAGGATCACCTTGTCAAACATGCACGCCGCACGGGTGATGATATCAAGATGACCGTTGGTGATCGGATCGAAGGTACCCGGATAAATCGCTTTTGTGCTCATGGCTCACGTTTTCTCTGAGTAGCCGCGGCAGAGCGCCCACAGCTCGGTGTATTTGTTAAAAGTATACTGGGCATTGACTACCGCGAGTAACCAGCCCTGCTTACCGTCCAGCACGCCACCACGCAGCAGCAGCGTTTTCAGGAACGCGCCCAGCGTGTGGGTGAAGATTCCAGTCAGCGAGGCCTTCTTGCCGCGCTGGTGACGCTCCTGCGCCCATGCCGTGGCATAGTTGAGCTGTTTGCGCTGGAAGCTTGCGAAATCGCGGCAGGTCAGGTGCAGCAAATCGCCCGTCAGGGGGATGATCTGGGCGTTGTCGCAGGCCAGGGATTCATGCACCAGATTGTCGTTGTACTGATACCGCTCCCGCTCGTATAGGCGCGTCACGCGGTCAGGATACCAGCCGCTGTGGCGCATAAAACGGCCAAGGAAGTAGTTGCGGCGGGCAATGCTATATACAGCACCAGGTTGAGGTGAGGAAAGCACCGCCTGAATGGCCTGCTGAAGCTCCGGCGTGATGCGCTCGTCAGTATCGAGCATCAGGACATAATCTCCGGTGGCAAACCCCTGCGCGCGCTGGCGCTGGAGGCCATAGCCTTGCCAGTCAGTATCGATAAAGACTTTTGCGCCCGCTGCCCGGGCAACGTCCACCGTGTTGTCCGTACTTCCGGAATCAAGAATGACTATCTCATCAGCCCAGGCTACCGACGCCAGGCAGTCCGGAAGCAGGTCGGCGGCGTTTTTGGCGATCATCACGACCGACAGACGCGTTGACATCAGTGGCTCCGCTGGGGCAGGTAAGGTTGCAGAAGTTGCAGCAGACGGGTCAGGGCACCCTGGTTCTGGTGCAGCACTTCGACCGCATGTCGCCCGTACCACAGGCGATAATCTTCGTCAGTCAGAAGGGTTGAGACCTCTTTGACTACCGAATCCGCATCGGTCACGGTAATTAAACCATCGGCCTGCTGTAATTTCGCGCAGATATCTTTGAAGTTAAATGTGTGCGGCCCCATCAGCACCGGAATCGCGTGGGCTGCTGGCTCGAGCGGGTTATGGCCTCCGCGTTCCACCAGGCTGCCGCCAACAAAGGCGAGGTCAGCAATGCCGTAGAGCAGCATCAGTTCGCCCATCGTATCGCCAATCACCACCTGAGTACTGCCGGAAGGGATCTCTCCGCTGCTGCGCAGAGTGAAGCTGAAGCCGCCTTTCTGCACCATTTCGCGGGCATCTTTAAAACGTTCCGGATGACGAGGCACGAGGATCAGCAGTAAATCAGGGAATTTTTCCAGCAGCTTGCAGTGCGCCTGCAGGATAATTGCCTCTTCACCCTCATGAGTACTGGTGGCAATCCAGACCTGACGACGCGGAGCCCACTGGCGGCGCAGCGTGATGGCGCGGGCGGCCAGTTCAGGGGTAACGGAAATATCGAATTTCAGGCTGCCGGTTACGGCAAGCTGGTTGCGCTTCAGGCCCAGAGAGATAAAGCGTGCCGCGTCTTCTTCATTCTGCGCAGCAATCAGCGTGATTTTGCTCAGCAGGCGGCGCATAAATTTACCCAGCTTGCCGTAGCCTTTCGCCGAGCGCTCTGACAGGCGCGCGTTGGCAATCACCAGCGGAATTTTACGGGCATGCAGGGCGGAAATCATGTTTGGCCACAGTTCGGTTTCCATCACAATCACCAGCTTCGGGCGAACGGTATTCAGGAAACGATTCATGGCGCAGGGGAGATCGTAAGGGAGATAGACGTGATGAACATCTTTGCCGAAAGCGGATAACGCGCGCTCCGAGCCGGTTGGCGTCATCGTCGTGACGGTAATCGGCAGCGACGGGTAGCGGTGACGCAGGGCGCGAACCAGCGGAATCGCCGCCAGCGTTTCACCGACAGAAACGGAATGCAGCAAAATACCGTCCGGTGCGACTTTATTGCGGCAGAAGCCATAGCGTTCAGCCCAGCGTTTACGATACGCAGGCGCTTTCCGGCTACGAAGCAACAGTCTCAGCCACACCAGTGGCTGAATAATGTAGAGCAGGGCGGTATACAACAATTCCAAGCGATTATCCGTTTTTTTAGTTTCGGCGGGCAAATTCTAAGCATTTAAGCCAGGTAAAGCTATCTCTTATGCCAGATACCGTTTCAGACGGAAATAACGGCGTCCCAGGCGCCAGTGCTGGCGCAGCCCACGGGCGTTTTTCCAGATTAGCGACCAGATCCCGCGGTCAAACAGCTCGCGGATGATTTCACGCTTTTTGCTCTGATCGCCGATGTTGTTAATGGCGTGAAGAATGCCCAGACCCTCTTTGGCAATCTGCCACTGGCAGGCCGGCACATGGCGCACCGCATCCGGGTAACGCTGGTTGATTGCATCCAGCATTTCGAGGATTTTCATGTAGTGGCGGGCGTTGCGCATTCGCGTATCATCCGTTCCCGGCGTGTGCGACACCGAGGCCGAGTGGATCAGGTAATCGTAAAAGGTTTCGTCGGCGTACTGCACGCGTTTGGCGGTCAGCAGCACTTCAGTGGTCCAGGGGATATCCTGGTGGCGCAGACCGTGTTCAAAGGTGAAGCCCTGCTCCTTGATGAAAGCATGACGGTAGATATTGAGCCAGGTCACGTGCAGGAACTTTCGTGATGAAAGCGCGCGCTGAAGCCAGGTTGGGCCGTCCAGCACGTCGGTGGACTGCAGCTTGTCGGACGGGAAGATCTTTTTCGACGGGCGTCCGTCGTCGTAGATATAGGTACCGTTGCAGGTCGCGACATCAAGATCGTTCTTTTTGGCCATCTCAAGCAGGCGCGGGTACATGCCCGGATAAATCACGTCGTCGATGTCCGGGAAGGCGACGTATTCGCCCGTTGCCACCGCCAGGCCGGAATTACGCGCGGCCGACACGCCCTGATTGGCCTGATCGATAACTTTGTAGAAGGGGAATTCGCTGGCGTACTGCGCAATGATGGTGGAGGAGCTGTCGCTTGACCCGTCGTTCACAACGACCAGTTCCAGACTGTCCAAATGTTGAGCTTTAATGCTGTCGAAAAATGCATTGAGGAATTTTTCACCGTTATAAACGGCGACCACGAGGCTCAATAAAGGTTTGTCGGACATGCTTTCTCCGTTGTGTTCAGGGCAGGCCACCCAATATGGTGGTACCATTCGCGCTGTATTATATCTGGTGGATACTAAAAACATATGCCTGGAGGGACAAAGATCGTTTCAGGTGGAAAATTAGCGTCACGCGGGCGAGATTTTTAACAGGAAATATATGCATATTGTTCACACTGAAGCAGACGGCGGCAAAGGCGGGCAGCCTCTGCGCATTATCAACGAATCGCTTGGGATGATTCAGCGTGGCCATCAGGTGACTCTCCTTTGTCCGGAAACTGCGCCGCTCCACGCGCTGGCACGCAATGCCGGTCTGACGGTAGTCACGATGCCGTTGAAGCGTAAGAACCTTAAAAACCTGCAGGTGCTGCGTCGCTGGATGAAGGATAACCGTCACTCGATAGACGTCATCAACAGCCATAACTCTGCCGATACCTGGCTGGTGGCGCTGGCGAATCTGACGCTGTCCAACCCTGTACCACTGGTGAGAACCCGTCATGCGTCCGGCGTACCGCGCAACAACTGGACGACCCGCTGGCTCTTCCGCACGGCCTGCGCGCATATCGTGACCACCGGCGAGGCGCTGCGCCATCAGGTGGCAAATATTGGCGTGCCGATGTCTCAGAGTACGTCGGTGCCAAGCGGTGTCGATACGCAGCGTTTCCATCCGGGAGATAAGCACCAGGCCCGGGTTCATTGTGGTTTGTCGCAGGACGATTTCTGGCTGGGCGTGGTATCGCATTTGCGCCCGAACAAAGGCCATAGCGTACTGCTGCGCGCCCTGGCGAAAATCGCCAATCCACACATCAAGCTGGCGATTGTCGGTGAAGGTCTGCACAAAGCGACGCTGGAACAGGAAATCACCGCCCTGGGGTTACAGCACCGCGTAGTCATGGCGGGACATCAATCCGATCCGGAACGCTGGTTCCCGGCCTTTGATATTGCGCTCAGCCCTTCGCACGATATGGAAGGTGTTCCGCAGGGCGTGCTGCAATCGTTAGCCACCCGTATTGCCACCATTGCGACGGATGCGGGTGGAACGGGAGATGCGGTGATTAACGGGCAGACGGGAGTGCTGGTCGCGCAGCGCGACGAAAACGCGCTGCACGATGCCATAATGAAACTCTATGACGACTCAGCCCTTCGTGAGACGCTCGCGCAACAGGGATATGACTACCTGAGCACGCACTTTACCCGCGAATGTATGCTGGACGCGATGGAGAAAGTCTTCTCCGATGCCGCTCAGCGCAGCAAATCACGATAAAGCGCCTGTAGCTCTTTCGCCATTCTGTCCAGGGTGAAGGGCTCGGCGGTTGCACGCGCAGCGGCGGAGTAATCGACACCCTGTTCACGGCCTTTCAGCCACAGCGAGATGGCCTGCTGGTAGCCTTCGCTGTCCAGCGCATCGCGCACCCAGCCGTTTTGACCCTCGGTTATCCACTCCGCCGCGCCGCAGCCGTGGCTGGTAAGCAGCGGCAAACCACAGGCCAGCGCTTCCACGCAGACGTTCGGGAAGGGATCGTAGAGCGTCGGCAGGATAAGGGCATCCGCCGTGCCATAGACTTCACGCACGTTGGCAACGGGGCCCAGGAACTTCACTCGTGAGGAAATCCCCAGCGCCTGTGCCAGCTTTTCGAACTTCCGCGCATGTTTATCGCGGCCAGCAATCAGCAGCCAGACGTCAGGATGCGCCACAATGGCGCGCAGCGCGGTGGCGACGCCTTTGCGGCTGAAGCCTGACCCAACATACGCCAGCACCGGTGCGTCAGGAGGAATACCCAGGGCATCACGCTGCGAAAGGGCGCGGACCTCAGGGCTAAACTGAACGGTGTCCACGCCGTTGTAGATCACCGTCAGCTTGTCGTCCGGCAGCCCGAAGCGCCGCGCGATATCATCGCGCACCATCTTCGAATTACAGATCACCTTGCGCAGCTGCGGATGGGTAAACATCTGCGCCTCGGCCTGCAGAATGTAGCGGTGATAGCGGCTCAGAGATTGCGCCCAGCGCGCCAGCGGCGACAGAATGCGGCCATATTGCTCAAGCCAGGTGGCGTGAACACCGTCGCCCGCCCGGAAGATGGTGGCTCCCGGTATGCGTTCGTGGCTTTGCACAATATCAAACTGCGCAAAATGCGCGGCGGCTTCGAGGGCAAAACCGGATTCACGCGCGATGCGATTACGAAACGGCGGATTGACCGTCAGCGTTTTCCAGCCTGCGGCATCCTCCCACTGGCGAGCAATCAGCGTGACATCAAGCGACGTATCCTGCGCCAGCACGTTCAGCGCACGTGAGACAAAACGCTCTGCGCCACCGTTGGGGTTGTAGGTCTGTCGGACAATAGCCAGCTTCATGCAGGTGTTTCCGTTTCCAGAAGCATTGTATCAATGGCGCTCAGCACCTGCTGCGGGGTGATGGCCGTGATGCAGTCAGAGACACCGCTGTCTCCGCAGCCCGCTTTGCCGCAAGGCTGGCAGGTAAACCCGGCAACGATTACGCGATAATTTACCCCCCACGGCGCCCATTTGATGGCGCCGGTAGGGCCAAAGATGGCGACGGTTGGCGTACCGACGGCGCTCGCAAGATGCATTGGCATGGAATCCACGCCGAAGTACACCCGGGCGTGCTTCATGAGCGCGCCCAGCTCTTTCAGGTTCAGCTGACCGCTTAAATCAAAGACCGGCTGGGTGAGGGCTGCGCGCAGCGCATCCATGTAGGCCTTCTCTTCTTTTGACGGTGCGGCGGAGAGGACGATCGGCAGGCCGCGCGCCGCCAGGTTATCAATGGTCGCTGCCAGCTTTTTGATATCCCAGGCCTTGAACATCCAGCGCGAGGTCGGGTGAACCAGAATGTAGGATTTACTCGTGAGCCCAAACCCGGCCAGTTTTTCGGCCACAGAGGCTTCTGCCGCGTCACCGGGCACAAAAAGCGTATGTTTGTCTTCATCGGACTGCGGATGAATGCCGATCCGGCGCAGGGCATCCAGATTAACCTCCACCATATGACGGCTGTTGTCCTGAATCGCCGGATAGAGCGTGGTGAACGATTTCACCCAGCGGCGACGCGCCAGGCCCCCGCGCTTATCCGGCTTAAAGCCGACGGAGACGCGCGGTTTCAGGCGACGCGCCAGACGCGCGCCGTGCCAGTGTTCGGTCAGGTTAATCAGCACGTCATACTGACGGCCTTTCAGGGTGTTCAGCAGGGCGCGGTAGAGGCGGAATTGTTCAAACCAGCCCTTCTTGCGCCAGTTGCGCCCAATAGTGTGCACCTGGTCGATATGCGGGTGGCTGGTCAGCATCGCCTGGGTATCGTCATAAACCAGCGCATCGACTTCCACGTTCGGCCAGTTCTTTTTCAGCACGGTAAAAATCGGCGAGGTAAGCAAGACGTCACCGTGGTGACGAAGCTTAATAATCAGCACGCGCTTTGGCGGGCGCTCCGCTGAGAAAAAATCAGACATAGGCTCTCTCTGCTGCCAGCAAAGGCTCTAATTGTGCAAATACCGCAGCGGCGCTGAGATCGCTCAGCTGCGATGAGTGTTCCGGGCGGCAGATATATTGATTTTTTCCATAGCCGCCGATCAGGCCCGGGTCCGTTGGGCCGTAAAGCGTAATATTAGGACGGTCCAGCGCCGCCGTCAGGTGGCTGAGTCCCGTATCCACGGAGACCACAGCCGTAGCGCCTGCCAGCGCCTGAGCGACGCCATCCAGCTTCATGCGCGGCAGAACGTCCACATAATCAAACCCTGCCGCCAGGCGTTTGGCGCGCGCTTCTTCATGGGGAGCGCCCCACGGGAGTTTGATACGTAGCCCCGCACTCCCCAGCAGGCCGATCAGTTCGCGCCAGTGCGCTTCCGGCCAGTGCTTGTCATCGCGGGTTGTCGCGTGAAGGAAAATCAGATAAGGATCGCTTTCCTGCGATGAGGTGTGCAGGAAATGCCGGGAAATCGCATAGTCGCCCTGGGTTTCCGGTTTCGCATAGCCCAGGCTTTTGGCAAACAGCTCTCGGGTACGTTCCACCGCGTGCTGCTGCTTCGCGATGTGATGGCGGCGGTTATAAAACAGGCTCGCCAGCGGTTCGCGGGCGGTTTGCCAGTCCATGCCGTGCTTTACGCCGCGCGCCAGTCGCGTCACCAGCGCGGCGCTTTTGACCAGCCCCTGCGCGTCAATGATGGCGTCGTAATGCTGTGCCCGCACCGCCTCGCGGAAGGCTTTGCGTTCGGCTTTAATCGGCGCGGAGAACCACGCTTTCCGCCAGCGGCGAATCGCCACCGGGATCACGCGGTCAACCGCTTCATGCCAGGTGGGGATCTGCGCGAAGCCCTCTTCCACCACCCAGTCAAAACGGATGCCGGGAATGGCCCGCATGGCGTCCGTCAGCGACGGCAGCGTGTGCAGAACATCACCCATTGAGGAGGTTTTAACGATCAATACCCGCATTCGTTATCCTTCTTCGCTCAACAGCAGTTCGTTAAGCTCTTCAAGAACGCGCTGCGGGGTAATGTCGATCAGGCTCTGATGATAACCTTCAGCGGCATCGCCTTTGCGCACCTTGTGGTAGCCGGTGATCAGGCGAATAACGCGCGCTTTATGGGACAGCGGAGGCGTAAAGTCCGGGCTGCTTGGCCCATACAGCGCCACCAGCGGACGGTTGAGCGCAGCGGCGACGTGCATCAGGCCTGAATCGTTGGTAACCACAGCGTGGCAGGCAGCAATCAGGATAACCGCCTGCTCAAGCTGCGTTTCTCCCGCCAGGTTGCGGCACCAGGCCTGCTGTTCATTACTGAGCGTCGCGAGAATTTCGTTGCCCGCCTCGTGGTCTTTTGCCGAACCGAACAGGACAATCTGGTAGCCTTCGTCGATCAGCTGTTTCGCCAGCTCTGCATAGTGGTAGTGCGGCCAGCGTTTTGCCGGGCCGAACTCGGCGCCAGGGCAGAAGCCAATCATCGGACGTTCAGCCGAAAGGCCAAACGTGCTGCAGGTCTGGGATTTTTCACCGTCGTTAACCTGAAGCTGGGGCCAGAGCAGCGGCTGCGGCAGGTCTTTCGCGCTGCGCCTCACGCCTTTGTCATAGGCCAGCGCCACGTAGCGCTCCACCATTAATGGCCAGGCCGCTTTATCCAGCACGCGCGCATCGTTCAGCAGGCCGTAGCGCATTTCGCCGCGCCAGCCGGTGCGATGCGGAATGCCCGCAAAGAAGGGCACCAGGGCAGATTTAAAGGAGTTGGGCAGAACATACGCGCGGTCATACCGCTTCTCGCGCAGGCTATGGCCGAGCTTGCGGCGTTCGCCAATTTCCAGCGCCCCGTGGCCGAGCGGCATCGGGATCGCTTCATTCACTTCCGGCATACGCGATAACAGCGGACGGCACCACGCGGGTGCCATCACGTCGATTATCGCCTGGGGATAGCGCGCCTTGAGCGTGCGATAGAGACTTTGCGACATCATCATGTCGCCCACCCATGACGGGCCGATCACCAGAATCTTCATACTTACGCGTCGCGGTTCAGCCAGGCCATATACTCCGTTACACCTTCGGCAACGGTTTTGAACGGTTTGTCATAACCCGCTGCGCGCAGGTTAGTCAGGTCAGCCTGGGTGAACGCCTGATAGCGGCCTTTCAGCTTGTCCGGGAACGGAATGTACTCGATGCTGCCTTTTTTGTGGTACGCCAGCGTGGCGTCAGCCACCGCCTGGAAGGACTCTGCGCGGCCAGTACCCAGGTTGAAGATGCCGGACACGCCGTTTTCCCAGAACCACAGGTTTACGGCCGCCACGTCGCCCACGTAAACGAAGTCGCGCTTAAAGCCGTCGCTGCCTTCGAACAGTTTTGGACTTTCACCGTTATTCAGCTGGGTGTTCAGGTGGAACGCCACGCTCGCCATGCTGCCTTTGTGGCCTTCGCGCGGTCCGTAGACGTTGAAGTAACGGAAGCCGACGATCTGCGAGTTCGCTTCTGGCAGAACCTGACGCACATATTCGTCGAACAGGAATTTGGAGTAGCCGTAGACGTTCAGCGGCTGCTCATATTCGCGGGCCTCGATGAAGTCCGAGGTGCGGCCGCCATAGGTTGCAGCGGAGGAGGCGTACAGGAACGGAATTTCACGCTCCAGGCAGTAGTGCAGGATCTCTTTGGAGTACTGATAGTTGTTGTCCATCATGTACTTGCCGTCCCACTCGGTGGTGGAAGAACACGCACCTTCGTGGAAGATGGCTTCGATCTCGCCGAACTCTTCGCCTGCCATAATCTGGATAAGGAAGTCTTCTTTATCCATGTAGTCAGCGATGTTCAGATCCACCAGGTTAACGAACTTGGTGCCGTCTTTCAGGTTGTCAACCACCAGGATGTCGGTGATGCCTTTGTCATTGAGAGCCTTAACAATATTGCTGCCGATAAAGCCTGCGCCGCCGGTAACGATGATCATAACTGTAACCTTTGAAGTGTGGAGCCCGGGGACAATCCCGGACGCTAATGTTTCTATCATATCATTAGTATGGCTGCCCTTCAGCCATTCACCGACATAGCGCAAGGGTACACGTGATTTATGCTGCAAAAACGACAAGAGATGACGTGTCATCTCGTCATGAACTATAGGTTTGGGTAATATGTCCCGAAATTTGCCGAGTCTGGAGAATTGCAATGCGTGGTGATTTTTACAAACAGTTAAACAGCGACCTTGAGACCGCACGTGCGGAAGGGTTGTTCAAGGAAGAGCGTATTATCACGTCTGCACAGCAGGCGGACATCACCGTTGCCGACGGCAGCCATGTGATCAACTTTTGTGCGAACAACTACTTAGGTCTTGCGAATCACCCTGAGCTGATTGCCGCGGCAAAAAACGGCATGGATACCCACGGTTTTGGTATGGCCTCCGTACGCTTTATCTGCGGTACCCAGGACAGCCACAAGCAGCTTGAGCAAAAGCTGGCGAACTTCCTCGGAATGGAAGACGCGATTCTCTACTCCTCCTGCTTTGACGCCAACGGCGGCCTGTTCGAGACCCTGCTCGGCGCAGAAGATGCGATTATCTCCGACGCCCTGAACCACGCCTCCATCATCGACGGCGTACGCTTGTGTAAAGCGAAGCGTTTTCGCTATGCCAACAACGACATGGTTGAGCTGGAAGCGCGCCTGAAAGAGGCCCGTGAAGCGGGCGCTCGCCATGTGCTGATCGCCACCGACGGCGTATTCTCCATGGACGGCGTGATCGCCAACCTGAAGGGCGTGTGTGACCTGGCGGATAAATACGACGCGCTGGTGATGGTCGATGACTCTCACGCGGTCGGTTTTGTCGGCGAAAATGGTCGCGGCTCCCACGAATACTGCGACGTAATGGGCCGCGTGGACATCATCACCGGCACGCTGGGCAAAGCGCTCGGCGGCGCATCCGGCGGCTATACCGCTGCGCGTAAAGAGGTGGTGGAGTGGCTGCGCCAGCGCTCGCGTCCGTATCTGTTCTCCAACTCCCTAGCACCGGCGATTGTTGCCGCCTCCATCAAAGTGCTGGAGATGGTGGAGTCCGGCGCTGAACTGCGCGACCGCCTGTGGTCCAACGCGCGTCTGTTCCGTGAAAAAATGAGCGCCGCAGGGTTCACCCTGGCCGGTGCTGACCACGCGATCATTCCGGTGATGCTGGGTGATGCGGTCGTGGCGCAGAACTTTGCCCGCGAACTGCAGAAAGAAGGGATTTACGTCACCGGGTTCTTCTTCCCGGTGGTGCCAAAAGGTCAGGCGCGTATCCGCACCCAGATGTCTGCGGCGCATACGCCTGAACAAATTGAACGTGCGGTGGAAGCCTTTACCCGCATCGGTAAACAGCTGGGCGTCATTGCCTGAGGACGTGTGATGAAAGCGTTATCCAAACTGAAAGCGGAAGAAGGGATTTGGATGACCGACGTGCCGGAACCGGAAGTCGGTCATAACGATCTGCTGATCAAAATTCGTAAAACGGCTATCTGCGGTACTGACGTTCACATCTACAACTGGGACCAGTGGTCGCAGAAAACCATTCCTGTACCGATGGTTGTCGGTCACGAATATGTCGGTGAAGTGGTGGGTATCGGCCAGGAAGTGAAAGGCTTCAAAATCGGCGACCGCGTCTCCGGTGAAGGTCACATTACCTGCGGCCACTGCCGTAACTGCCGCGGTGGGCGTACGCACCTGTGCCGCAATACCATCGGCGTGGGCGTGAACCGTCCGGGCTGCTTTGCGGAATATCTGGTGATCCCGGCCTTTAACGCCTTCAAAATCCCGGACAATATTTCTGACGATCTGGCCTCCATTTTCGATCCGTTCGGTAACGCCGTGCACACGGCGCTCTCCTTCGATCTGGTCGGTGAAGACGTGCTGGTCTCCGGCGCGGGCCCCATCGGCATTATGGCGGCAGCCGTGGCGAAGCATGTAGGTGCGCGCAACGTCGTGATCACCGACGTAAACGAATACCGCCTGTCGCTGGCGCGCAAAATGGGCGTCACCCGCGCGGTGGATGTCTCGAAAGAGAGCCTGACCGACGTGATGGAAGAGCTGGGCATGACCGAGGGCTTCGATGTGGGTCTGGAGATGTCCGGTGCGCCACCGGCGTTCCGCACCATGCTCGACACCATGAACCACGGTGGCCGTATCGCGATGCTGGGTATCCCGCCGTCGGATATGTCCATCGACTGGAACAAAGTGATCTTCAAGGGGCTGTTCATCAAGGGCATCTATGGTCGTGAGATGTTTGAGACCTGGTACAAGATGGCGGCGTTGATTCAGTCCGGCCTGGATCTGTCCCCGATTATCACTCACCGTTTCTCCATCGATGAGTTCCAGCAGGGCTTCGACGCGATGCGTTCCGGCCAGTCAGGGAAAGTGATTCTGAGCTGGGATTAAATCTGCCTGCTGGCACCACTTTTTCGGGTGCCAGCGCTCTTTCTTAGCGGTTTGACTTTCCAGAGGTTACTTGTTAACTTTTGGCGAAATTTTCTCCATTCCGTCTTCTCCACACGTTCATTCAAGTAGTTAAAATGATTGCGTCAGGAAAGATTCTGCCAGGCTAATTAGGTCATTATGTCCACACTATTTCCACAGAAGTTGGTTGAGACACCTTCGCGATTTACCGCTTTCTTAACTTTCTTTATTTCCCTGCTAATAGTCATTGGCGTTAATATTATACATGCTAAATATAATGCGGTAATTAACCGTACGCTGGTTTTCGCACTGATATTGCTGTCGTTAAAATGTATAAACAATAAAATATTCAGAAATGTACTTGCGATTATTTTATTAATTCCAGTCGCGGCAGACATCACTTTACAGTTATATGCCTGGAGTAATTTCAATTCTGCGTTTAGCTATGGGTTTGCGCTAAGCGTACTTAATACGACACCGGGTGAAGCAAGTTCGATGCTCGGTTTGTATTGGCGCGATTGCCTGATTTTTATCGCCCTCTCGGCGTTTTTCATTTTTACCGCCAATACCGGGATATGGCCTGTCGCGCCGCGTTTTCGTCGCTGGCCCGCCATTGCGCTTGCCGTCACGCTGCTGAGTTTTTATGGTCAGGCCTTGCAGCATCAACTCAGGAAAAGCAGCGTAGAAAGCCTGGCGCAGCGCGTGGTTCAGGCAACACCTGTCAGCACGTCTAAAGTCTTTATGCAGGCCATCGAAGATAATGCCGTGGTGGCCAATATCGGCAATAACATTCCTGATTATAAAATCACGCTATCCGATACCGGAATTGAAAACTATGTGCTGATCATTGGTGAGTCTGAGCGCACGGCAAATATGGGTATCTATGGTTATCCGCGGGATACGACACCGGAGCTGGAGAAGCAAAAATCGCAGCTATTATTGTTCCGTAATGCTGTAACGCCTGCTCCGGTCACGATTATGGCGGTTCCGCTGGCGTTGACCGCCGATACTGTAAATGCACGAGATCCTCGTAAGTATGGCGATAACGTCATCAATATCGCTAACAAAGCGGGATATGATACGTACTGGTTTAGTCGTCAGGGTAAAGGAGGGGCGCATAATAACGTCATTACCGGAATTGCCCTGAACACGAAACAGCATGAGTGGATTGACGGGGGCTACGACGAAGACCTTCTGCCGCTTTTGCGGAATGCGTTAAAAACGCCGGGCAAGAAACTGATTGTTCTGCATTTGTACGGAAGTCACGAACCGTCCTGTCGACGCTTCCCTGCCAGCCAGGCGGTGCTGCAGGGTGATAATGAAGCTGATGATTGTTATGACAATTCGGTGCGATACACAGACACAGTGATGGGCAACGTTTTTAGCCTGCTGGAAAACTCGCGCTCATCCGTCATGTATTTCTCCGATCATGGCCTGATTCGCGATCCGAAACGTGCTGTAGCTTACTCGCACGGGAACGTTAATCCTCCACGCGAGGCGTTGCAGATCCCCGTGTTTATCTGGTACGGAAATCAGGTGGATTCTAGCAAGCAATACACCGGAGATTACAATACCGTGTGGTCAGCTGATGATATTAATACGCTGGCAGAGCTGTGGCTTGGAATCCATCGCCAGGGGGAGACTGTTCAGTCGGTACAGTCCTGGCTCGCTGGTTATAATAAGGACGTTACTGTGCTGGACACGACCGGGAAGTCCTATGACTGGCGTAATATTCGTTAACACAGGTGCGATAAACTTGCCTTTAGCAGCGTGCTAGTCTGCTTTGCCTTTATAGTAAATGGAATGATGATGATTAATGTAGAACGAGATAAGGTCCAGTTTGTATTGCTGCAGCTACTCTTCGGACTGTGTGCTTTAGCTTTTGGTTGCGTCGTTGTTTCACCTAACTTATCCGCCAAAATTTTGGGCCTGGCGGGTGTGACAGCATTCGTTATTTTCTTATTGGATATTAAAAACTTCAGAAAGAACGATGCATTCTGGCTTTGTCTGGTCCTGTTGATTATTGGGATTTGCGATTTGGCCTGGTACCGGATGTATAAGGTTGACAGTGAGGCGATCAACTCGTATCGCGCCTATCTGGAAGTCGGGAAAATCTGCCTTTTCGGTGCATTCACCATCTTCATGCTTGTGAGCAGGGAGCAATTCAAAATCGGCAGCAATAAGATTCATATGTTGCTGGTCATCACGCTGCAGGTGATGATTATTGTCTATGCAGGATACCAAAATATTTTTCTTGGTAACCAAAGGGTTACGTTTTCTCTTGCCGGTGGGGCGGATGCGACAGGGGCCGCTTATACCATTGCATTTATTTCGTTCTACACGATTCTGGTGCTTCAGCACAGTTTAAGTAGATGGAAAGAGTTGTTTGTACTCGGGCATTTTTTTATCACTTTCCTGGTACTGGTGGCGACAGAAACTCGAGCAGCCATTCTGACCTATCCGATTATTTTCTTCGCATTGCTGGTAGTGAAGTTCTACAAGGAAAAGCATATCCCATGGAAGGGAGTTGTGGTTTTCCTGATCGCGTTGCTGGCTGGTGCATTTATGATGAAAGACAGCCTGATAAAGCGTTATAACGACTTTAACAATGACATTGTTTCCTATGATAAAGCGAACAGTGCCACTTCTGTTGGGGCTCGTTTTGCTATGTGGAAAACGGGATTAGCTGCGTCTAAAAATAATTATTTATGGCAGTCGACAGATGAGCGAAACGCAAAGATAATTGCCGAGGTTAATAAAGACCCAAGCTTGTCAGGCGCGCTGGATCACATCCGCGGTCATCTTCATAATGAAATCGTCGAAACGCTTTCAGTGAAAGGACCTTCAGGCGTTCTTCTTTATATTCTGTTTGTGATATCGCTTTGCTGGTATGCATTACGTAAACGTAAAAGTATTATACTTTTCGCGTTCCTGGTTTCGATTGTTATGTTCGGCGTAGGTGGTGTGATGTTCTATTCTAAAACAACTCCTGTTGCGTGGATGTTGACGCTGATAATGTCGATTGTTTTCCTGGAACAAAACAAACATCGTACTGTCATTAAGTAACCGTTTTGATTCTCCCTCGGGAAAAAGGTATTCTTCCGAGGGAGAAATACCTTTTACCAGACGAGTAGCCCATGAACGAACTGATTTCAGTCATCATCACCACCTACAACAGAGAGGCGTTGCTGGAACGCGCAATTCGTTCAGTTATTGCTCAGACATATCCCGCAGTAGAATTGGTTATTGTTGATGACTGCTCCAATGAGAAAACCCCTCAACTTATCGAGCGTATGCGCGCTGAGTGTGAGGCGCGCTTTGTACATTTCATCTACGAGCGTAACGAAAAGAACAGCGGTTCTAACTTCAGCCGTAACCGGGGCTATGCGCTTTCGCACGGCGTGTTTGTAACGGGGCTTGATGACGACGATTATTTCCTGCCAGAGCGTCTGACGAAGCTCGCTGAGCGGTATGATGATAAGTATGCTTTCGTGACGGACACGCCCGCCAGGTTGGACAAAACCCACCGCACCTATCCAGAAACTGATGACAAACGAATCATTGAGCTGCAGGATATTCTGTGTGAAAACGTGGTTGGCAATCAGGTATTGACCACAAAAGAAAAACTGTTAGGCGTAGGCGGATTTTCCCCTGAAATTAAACAGCAGCAAGATCGCGATGTGTGGATTAAATTAATTCTGAAGTATGGTCCAGGAATCAAATACAGTTTCAGTACTGCGATGGTGGATGCTGAACACGGGCGCGATCGGATTACGTCGCAGGTTAAAAAATACAATGCGTATCGGAAACTCTATTTTAAATACCGCCGGCACATGTCTGAAGTGACCCGCAGCAATAATTTATTCCAACTTATGTCGTTTCGTGGCTTTACATCATCGCGCATGAATTGCTTATTACGTGGGCGTAAAAAAGATGCTAAATTAAAAATGAAACTGTTTCGCCGTACGCTAAAAGAGCTATTCTGAATTTAATTAGGTGAAATGATGAATCTCAATGCAACGAATAAGCTCATCAAGAAAACCCGGCGCTGGCACAAAAAAACGGGTTTTTCTCTTTTTCAGCGTGCTGCTTGCCATTTTGAGCGGAAGAAAAAAGAAGCGATTTTTAGCATTATTGATGATCTCAAGGTTCAACCTGACGATTCGCACACAGCGGAACCGATGCAATCAAACATTATCTGGATCTGCTGGTTCCAGGGGCTGGATAACGCGCCTGAGTTAGTTAAACGCTGTGTCGACTCTGTTTATAAACACTCAAATGGATATGAGATTATAATTATTACTGAAGATAATTTTTCGGATTATATCACACTACCTGGTGTGATTATTGAGAAATATAATTCTGAATTGATCGGTAAAGCTCACTTCTCTGATTTATTACGTTGCTGTTTATTGTATGAATATGGCGGTGTATGGCTTGACTCTACCATATTTATGGCTCATGATTTACCTTCCTACCTTGCCAATTACTCATTTTGTTCTTTGCGTTTCACTCCAGCAGATTGCTCTGGGAGTATTAGCAACGGTTTCTGGACAACTTATTTTTTGGTTTCCGAGAAAAATGGCTATTTAATCGGTAATGTAATGAATGTGCTTTTAGAATACTGGCAAAAGCATGATAAAATCATAGACTATTTTTTAATGGATTATATCTTTTCTTATTATTTTGAAAACGATAGCCACTCAAGAGGAATTATTTTATCTCAACCTGTGCTCGGTGAAAATCGTTTTTTACTAAAAAATAGTATGAATGAGCATTTCTCACTTGAAATACAAAAACAATTTATGGAAGACCCTATAGGCATATATAAATTGTCTTATAAAGGGTCTTACCGTACTTCAAACAACGGCCAGCCGACAATATATAGCCTGATCCTTGATGGCACTTTCGAACTAAAGTGAGAAAAAAGCCACCATGACGGTGGCTTATTATCGTCAGGCTTTCTTACCCCATCCCTGCCACTGCTGCTGGACGTATTTCACCAGCGTACTGTTACTGATGCTGTCTCCGATGACAGAGAAGAAGCGGGTCGCGTAGACCGGTTCAAGCGGCTGCTTCGGTACGCAGCGCTTCACGCCGCGGAACGGATTACGCGGTGCAGTTGGCACGGGCTGCGCAGAATTCGGCGTAGAGCTATCCACCTGCGGCTCGTTAAGCAGATCGCTCGGGCGCACCAGCGTGATATCGGAAGGTAAGGTCGGCAGCATTTGCTGCAGGACGCGGACGGTCGACGGGTGCGGGTGACCGATGGCAATGGCCGAACCATTGCGGCGGGCCAGCTGTACCGCGCGATTGAACTGCATACGAATATCGGCTTCGTTCTGGGTGTCATCCAGGAACACCTTGCGCTTAATCACCTTTACGCCCGTTCCCTGAGCGGCGCGCATCGCCTGGCTGTTGCCGATGGTCATGCTGTCGAGGAAGTAGAGATTGTAACGCTCCAGCGCCTGCATCACTTTTAGCATCCCGTACAGGCTGGAGGTCATCGCGCTGCCCATATGGTTATTCAGCCCTACGGCATACGGCACCTTGTTGTAGGCGTCGCGGATGATGCGCTCGATCTCCTCGCTGCTCATATCCGGGCGCAGAGTATCTTTTTCCAGCGGCTGCTTGCTGAGCGGGGCCATAGGCAGGTGGATGAGAACCTGATGCCCGCTGCTGTGGGCTTTGGTCGCCATCTCACGCGCGTGGGGGGCATTCGGCAGGACGGCAACGGAGATGGCCGACGGCATCGCCAGCACCTGGTTTTCATAATGTGGGCGATAACCGAAGTCATCAATCACGATAGCGAGCTTACCGGCGTATACCGGTGCAGCCAGCGCCAGCGCGCTGACGACGGAGAAAACGATTCGACGAAATTGAAGCAAAACTTATCTTCCCAACCACGGCTGTGGATTGACCGCCTGACCCTGACGACGAATTTCGAAATAGAGTGACGGGCGGCCCTGACCGCCACTGCTGCCCACAAGGGCGATGGGTTGTCCGGCGCGCACCTGCGTGCCGACGCTGACCAGCGCGCTCTGGTTGTAGCCGTAAAGACTCATGTCGCCTTTACCGTGCTCGACCACTACCACAAGCCCGTAACCCTGCAGCCAGTCGGCCAGAATCACGCGGCCATCGGCGATGGCTTTCACTTCGCTACCTTCAGACGCACCGATAACAATCCCTTTCCAACGTAGCTCACCCTGCAGCTGTTCGCCATAGCGATGCAGAATTGAACCGCGAACGGGCCAGAAAGCCTGACCGCGAGGAGAGCCGAGGCCGCCGGTACGCGACATCAGGGAACGTTCGCTTTCGCTTGGCTTGTAGGTCGTGCCTTTGCGGGAGGCTTCCTGCTGCTTGTCGCGAACGGCCTGCGCCTCGCGAGCCTCTTTTTCGGCGCGCGCTTTCGCTGCGGCTTCCGCACGGGCGATGCTGTTACGCAGTTTGGATTCGTTGGCGCGCATTTCGCTCAGCTGGCTCTGCCCTTCCTGAATGGAGGACTCGAGACCGGCCAGGGTTTTCTTGCGCTCGTTGCGCGCCTGCTCAAGCTTTGCCTGCTGGGCCTGCTGATCGTAGAGCAGCGTCTGCTGCTGGCTCTGCTTCTCTTCCAGCTCGGCTTTTTGCGTGGAGACCTCTTCGCGCGTCTGCTTCAGCTGCGCGATCGTCTCCTGACGCGCCTGGTTCAGATAGCCAAAGTAGGCCTGCAGGCGCTGGCCGCGCTGGCTCTCTTCGCCGCTGAGGATCAGCTGGAGTCCGGTATGTTCACCCTGGCGGAATGCGGCATCAAGCTGTGCGGCAAGGTTGCGCTCCTGCGCATCGCGCTGGCGCTCCAGTTTGGCAATCGACGCGTTCATCTCGTCGATCTGCTTATTCAACTGGGCAAGGGTGTTTTGCGTTTCACGGAGTTTACGCGTGGCAGCGGAGATGGCCTCTTCCTGCTGCTTAAGCTGGGCGAGCAGGGCGGCGCGCTGTTGCTGCTGTTGGCGTACCGCACGCTCTTTGGCGGCGATATCGGCCTGAATGGATTTCAACTGGTCGCGGTCATCCGCGTGGGCGGATGCGGCGCACAGCAATACGCCAGCGCTGAGTGCGCTGGCGTAAAACAGAGGTCTGACTGATAACCTAAGCGGCTTCACGACCCATGTGATTGAAAAAATCGCCTTTCCCCTCATGGGGAGCGATTATTCCACGATGAACAGCGGCTTACCAGTCATCTCTTCAGGGATCGGCATACCCATCAGCGACAACATGGTTGGCGCGATGTCAGAAAGCTTGCCGCCTTCTACGGCTTTCACTGATTTATCACCCACATAAATCAGCGGAACCGGCAGGTTGGTGTGGGCGGTGTGCGCCTGTCCGGTCGCCGGGTCGCGCATCTGTTCAGCGTTACCGTGATCCGCGGTGATCAGCAGCTGGCCGCCAACGGATTCAACCGCTTTCGCCACCTGCTCAACGCAGTGGTCCAGCGCTTCAACCGCTTTCACTGCCGCTTCCATCACCCCGGTATGACCGACCATGTCGCCGTTCGGGTAGTTACAGATGATGGTGTCGTATTTGCCGCTCTCGATGGCCGCAACCAATTTTTCAGTCAATTCTGCAGAGCTCATTTCTGGCTGCAGATCGTAGGTGGCGACTTTCGGGGAGTTGATCAGAATACGTTCTTCGCCTTTGAACGGCTCTTCAACGCCGCCGTTAAAGAAGAAGGTCACGTGCGCGTATTTTTCCGTTTCGGAGATACGCAGCTGCGTTTTGTCGTTCTTCGCCATCCACTCACCGAAGGTATTTGCCAGCGAGGCCGGTGGGTACGCGCACGGCGCTTTGATGTCTGCCGCGTATTCGGTCAACTGGATGAAGTCGATGTTTACCACTTTCTTACGGGCAAAACCGTCGAAGTCGCTGTTGACGAACGCACGGGTGATTTCGCGCGCGCGGTCAGCGCGGAAGTTCATGAAGATCAGCGCGTCGCCGTCTTCCATCGCGGCATCGGCCTGGCCTTCAGCACGGATCACGGACGCTTTCACGAATTCGTCGTTTTCATCGCGTGCATAAGCCGCTTCCAGCGCTTCAACGGCGGTCGCAAACTGGAATTCCCCTTTTGCCAGGGTCAGCAGGTCATAGGCCTGTTCAACGCGATCCCAGCGGTTGTCGCGGTCCATGGCGTAGTAACGACCAATGATGGAGGCCACGCGGCCTTTACCCAGCGCGGCGAATTTGTCTTCGAAGGCTTTCAGGGAGCCTTCCGCACTGCGTGGTGGCGTGTCGCGACCGTCCAGGAAGGCGTGCAGATAGATTTTTTCCGCACCGCGCTCAGCGGCCAGTTCAACCATTGCCATGATGTGATCTTCGTGGCTGTGAACGCCGCCAGCAGAGAGCAGACCCATGATGTGAACGGCCTTGCCAGCAGCAACGGCTTTATCAACCGCGCCAGACAGCGTTGGGTTGGAGAAGAAGGTGCGTTCTTTGATTTCAACGTCCAGACGCGTCAGGTCCTGATACACGATACGCCCGGCGCCCAGGTTAACGTGACCGACTTCGGAGTTGCCCATCTGGCGGTCCGGCAGGCCCACTTCCAGGCCAGACGCGTCAATCAGCGTATGCGGACGTTTTGCCCACAGGGCATCCATGACCGGGGTTTTGGCGTTGAAAATAGCGTTATCCTGGCTGTCTTCACGGTAGCCATAGCCATCCAGAATCACCAGTACCATAGGTTTTTTAGAAACCGACATTGCGACAACCTCATGCTCAAGAGTCAAAATTTGCGTAATTTTACTACAGCTGAATCGATCAAATAGCCGCAGAAGATCAAAGAAAGCGCAGGGGCAAGGTACTCGCCAGACCATTTTGAGGCATTTTTTTAGGTGGCATGCCGCAGAAAATGGATTAGGTTAGGGTCGCTGGCTGTATTTGCCAGAACGCACAGGTATACTCCTGTCCTGGTTTTTTTAATCACTAAGTCGGGAGTAGTTACCCTCCATGCAAGAAATTATGCAATTCGTTAGCCGCCATCCGGTTCTGAGCATCGCGTGGATTGGCCTGCTGGCTGCTGTGCTGTTCACCACATTTAAGAGCCTGACGTCTAAGATTAAGGTTATCACCCGTGGTGAAGCGACGCGTCTGATTAACAAAGAAGATGCTGTCGTGGTCGATCTGCGTCAGCGTGACGATTTCCGCAAAGGGCACATTGCAGGTGCGATTAACCTGCTGCCTGCTGAAATCAAAGCGAACAACGTGGGCGAGCTTGAGAAGCATAAAGCCCAGCCGATTATCGTTGTTGACGGTACCGGCATGCAGGCGCAGGAATCCGCCAGCCTGCTACATAAAGCAGGCTTCGAAAACGTATCTGTGCTGAAAGAAGGCATTTCCGGCTGGAGCGGGGAAAATCTTCCTTTGGTACGCGGTAAATAAGGAGTTCAGTCATGGCCCATATTGAGATCTACACCAAAGCGACGTGCCCGTTCTGCCACCGTGCGAAAGCGCTGCTGAACAGCAAAGGCGTCACGTTCCAGGAACTGCCGATTGACGGTGACGCGATTAAACGCGAAGAGATGATCCAACGTAGTGGTCGTACGACGGTTCCACAGATTTTTATTGATGCGCAGCACATTGGCGGCTGTGATGACTTGTATGCGCTCGATGCCCGTGGTGGACTCGATCCGCTGCTGAGCTAAGAGACTTTAGGACAATTAAAAAGGGTATTTCCATGTCAGAACAAAGCAATAATGAAATGATTTTCCAGATCCAGCGCATCTACACCAAAGATGTCTCTTTTGAAGCGCCAAATGCGCCGCACGTTTTCCAGAAAGACTGGCAGCCAGAGGTTAAACTTGATCTGGATACCGCATCAACCCAACTGGCTGATGACGTGTATGAAGTCGTACTGCGTGTGACCGTGACCGCTTCTCTGGGCGAAGAGACTGCTTTCCTGTGTGAAGTACAGCAGGGCGGTATCTTCTCCATCGGCGGTATCGAAGGCAACCAGATGGCGCATTGCCTGGGTGCGTACTGCCCGAACATTCTGTTCCCGTATGCACGTGAATGCATCACCAGCCTGGTTTCTCGCGGTACATTCCCGCAACTGAACCTTGCGCCAGTTAACTTTGATGCGCTGTTCATGAACTATCTGCAGCAGCAGGCTGGCGAAGGTGCTGAACAACATCAGGATGCCTGATGAGCACTGTTAATGCGTCAATGACTGTGATCGGTGCCGGCTCATACGGCACCGCTCTTGCCATCACGCTGGCAAGAAATGGTCACGATGTGGTCCTGTGGGGCCACGACCCAAAACATATCGCGACGCTACAGCGCGACCGCTGTAACGTGGCGTTTCTCCCGGACGTTCCGTTCCCTGACTCCCTGCACCTTGAAAGCGACCTTGCGACCGCGCTGACGGCCAGCCGCAACATTCTGATTGTGGTTCCGAGCCATGTCTTTGGCGACGTGCTGCGTCAGATTAAGCCGCTGATGCGCCCGGATGCGCGCGTTGTCTGGGCGACGAAAGGACTGGAAGCCGAAACCGGACGCCTGCTGCAGGACGTTGCCCGCGAAGCGCTGGGTGATGCGATCCCGCTGGCGGTCATCTCCGGCCCGACCTTTGCCAAAGAGCTGGCCGCTGGCCTGCCGACGGCGATTTCACTGGCCTCCACCGATCGGGCCTTCTCCGACGATCTCCAGCAGTTGCTGCACTGCGGCAAGAGCTTCCGCGTTTACAGCAACCCCGATTTTATCGGCGTGCAGCTGGGCGGCGCGGTGAAGAACGTGATTGCGATTGGCGCCGGGATGTCCGACGGCATTGGTTTTGGTGCCAACGCCCGTACGGCGCTGATCACCCGCGGTCTGACCGAGATGTCCCGCCTGGGCGAAGCGCTGGGTGCCGATCCGGCCACCTTTATGGGGATGGCTGGCCTGGGCGATCTGGTGCTGACCTGTACCGACAACCAGTCTCGTAACCGCCGCTTTGGCATGATGCTCGGACAGGGCAGCGATGTGAAAGACGCGCAGGAGAAGATTGGCCAGGTGGTTGAAGGCTACCGCAATACCAAAGAAGTTCGCGAGTTGGCGCACCGTTTCGGTGTCGAAATGCCAATAACCGAGGAAATTTATCAGGTATTGTATTGCGGAAAAAATGCGCGCGAGGCAGCATTGACCTTATTAGGTCGTGCGCGCAAGGACGAGCGCAGCAGTAACTAGTCGGAACCGTTGTCACCTGAATGACCCAGCCAGCGCAGAACTGGCTGGTCATTAACTATCGTCTGGAGTAAGCAATGCCGTGTGAAGAACTGGATATCGTCTGGAATAACATTAAAGCCGAAGCCCGGGCGCTGGCCGACTGTGAGCCTATGCTGGCCAGTTTCTACCACGCAACGCTACTCAAGCACGAAAACCTCGGCAGCGCGCTGAGCTATATGCTCGCCAACAAGCTGGCGTCCTCGATCATGCCCGCGATTGCGATTCGTGAGGTGGTGGAAGAGGCTTACGCCGCTGACCCGGAAATGATCGCCTCTGCCGCCTGCGATATCCAGGCGGTGCGCACGCGTGACCCGGCGGTCGATAAATACTCTACGCCGCTGCTGTACCTGAAAGGCTTCCACGCCCTGCAGGCTTACCGCATCGGCCACTGGCTATGGAATGAAGGCCGCCGCGCGCTGGCGATCTTCCTGCAAAACCAGGTTTCCGTGACGTTTCAGGTTGATATTCACCCGGCGGCGAAGATTGGCCGCGGGATCATGCTCGACCACGCCACCGGTATCGTTGTCGGGGAAACGGCGGTGATTGAAGACGACGTCTCGATCCTGCAGTCGGTTACCCTGGGCGGTACCGGGAAAACCAGCGGCGATCGCCATCCGAAAATTCGTGAAGGGGTGATGATTGGCGCGGGTGCCAAAATCCTCGGCAATATCGAAGTCGGACGCGGCGCGAAGATCGGCGCAGGCTCCGTGGTGCTCCAGCCGGTGCCGCCGCACACCACCGCCGCTGGCGTACCGGCGCGCATCGTCGGTAAGCCAGACAGCGATAAGCCGTCCATGGATATGGATCAGCACTTCAACGGCATTCACCATACCTTCGAGTATGGTGACGGCATTTAACTTCTGAGAATGGCGCCCGGATATCCCAGCTGGCGCCATGCTTCATACACCACCACCGACACCGCGTTCGACAGGTTCATGCTGCGGCTGTCCGGCATCATCGGAATACGGATTTTCTGCTCAGCGGGCAGGGCATCCAGAATCGTGGCCGGCAGGCCGCGGGTTTCCGGGCCAAACATCAGATAGTCACCTGCCTGATAGCTCACGGCGCTGTGCGCTGGCGTGCCTTTAGTGGTCAGGGCGAACATGCGCTGCGGCTTCTCTGCTTCCAGAAACGCGGCGTAATCGTGGTGGCGAATAACGGCGGTAAATTCATGATAATCCAGCCCTGCGCGACGCAGACGTTTGTCGTCCCACGTAAAGCCCATCGGCTCAATAATGTGCAGACGAAAACCGGTGTTGGCACACAGGCGGATAATATTGCCGGTATTCGGCGGAATTTCTGGTTCGAATAAAACGATGTTAAGCATGCTGCCCCCTTAATTGCGGGGGCAGGATAGCAGAAAAGAGAGGAACTACGCGACGCCGGGTTCCTGCGAGCGGCTGTACAGCATTTTGTAGACGGTTGCCGCCGCGGCCACCAGGGCGGGCACGCTGAGGATCATTAAAATACTGTCCGCCTGCCACTGCATGGAAAGAAGCTGGGCGCTGGTCATGGTGCCCGCCACGCCGCCAAAGCGGCCGATGCCCTGCATCCAGGCGATGCCCGTCGCGCGGCACTCGGTAGGGTAAAAGGTGGCGGCCAGGGTCTGCATGCCCGACTGCGCACCGTTCATCGCGATCCCCATCAGGAAGATCAGCCCGCCAAACAGGGCGATATGGTTATGCTCAATGCCCAGTAACAGAATAAGGCCCATCGTCAGGACGAAACCACACGCAACCACCCTGTGCGCTTCCCAGCGGTCCATCATCCAGCCTGCGAGCAGGATCCCCGCGGTACCGCCGAAGGTGAACAGCGAAGTCAGCCATGCGGATTCCGCCAGCGCATAGCCCATCCCCTGCATCAGCGTCGGCATCCAGCTCAGCAGGACGTAGTAAATCACCAGCCCCATAAAATAGGTCACCCACAGCATCAGGGTGCCGGGCAGCCAGGGCATGGAAAACAGCTGCGACACGCTCCCTTTTTTCGACGCGACCTTCTCCTCCGCCAGGAAAAAGCCCGTGACGCCCTCCAGCGTGCTGCGCGAGAACCGGCTGGCGATACGGCGGATCAGCATGACATCTTTCCCGCGCTGCACCAGAAACTTCACCGACTCCGGTAAAAGCAGCGCCAGCAGCAGCGTTAAAACCAGCGGCGCAATTGCGCCGGTCAGCAGCACGCTTCGCCAGCCGTGGTGGGGAATCAGCCAGGACGAGATCGCGCCGCCGCCCGCCGCACCCAGAGGGAAGCCGCAGTACATGGTATTGATCGCCATCGCGCGACAGCGCTGGGGGGCAAACTCGGAGATCAGCGTAATGGCGTTCGGCATGGCGGCACCGAGCCCCAGGCCGGTCAGGAAGCGCCACAGCGTCAGGGTATTCAGGCTTTGCGCCCAGGCCGTCCCCAGGCTCGCAAGGCCGAAGAACAGGCACGAAAAGACCAGCACGCGCTTGCGCCCCATCCGGTCCGATACCGGACCGGCAATCAGCGCGCCCAGCGACAGCCCCAGCAGCGCGGCGCTCAGCACCGGCCCCAGATCCTGCTTATGGATCCCCCATTCTGCCGACAGCGTGGGCGCGATGTAGCCCATTGCCGCCGTATCAAAGCCATCGATCGCCAGAACCAGAAAGCCCAGCACAATGAGCAGCCAGTGAAACCCTGAAAAGTGGCTGTCGTCGATCACCTGCTGAATATCCACCTTACCTGAATAGGTCATACGCTCCCCTCTGATGTGATGTTGTTTTTGTGTTCTTGTCTTTGCTTGTCTATACAATTGCGGGCGACAGGTAGATGTCAAATTTTCTTATCCAATATGTTATCTGGATGTTATTTTTGGCATAAAAAAGCGCCCGAGGGGGAGATCGGACGCGTGAGAAGAGATGTTAACGTGGGGTAATTCAGGCCGCGTTTCCCTGAGCAAGCGGAGCCAGCGCTGCCGGTAATTTGCTTAACTCCTGAACCAGAGAATCCCTGCTGATTTCGCTAATCGTTTTTGCACCGGTCAGCGTCATCGCTACCTTCATCTCTTTTTCGATCAGGTTAAGCAGATTCGCCACGCCCGCCTGGCCCGCGGTCGCCAGGGCGTACAGATACGCGCGCCCCAGCAGCACGCTGTCGGCACCCAGCGCAATCATGCGCACCACGTCCAGCCCGTTGCGGATCCCGCTGTCGGCCAGGATGGCAATATCGCCTTTCACCGCATCGGCAATGGCCGGCAGGGCGCGGGCGGAGGAGAGCACCCCGTCGAGCTGGCGGCCGCCGTGGTTAGAAACCACAATCCCGTCTGCGCCAAAGCGGACCGCATCGCGGGCATCTTCCGGGTCGAGGATCCCCTTGATCACCATCGGGCCATCCCAGAATTCGCGGATCCACTCCAGGTCTTTCCAGGAGATGGACGGATCGAAGTTGTTCGCCAGCCAGCCGATGTAATCCTCCAGCCCGGTGGGTTTACCCAGATACGCCGAGATATTCCCGAGATCGTGCGGACGACCGTTCAGGCCGACATCCCACGCCCACTGCGGGTGGGTCACGGCCTGCCAGTAACGACGGAGCGCAGCGTTCGGGCCGCTCATGCCGGAGTGGGCGTCACGATAGCGCGCGCCGGGGGTCGGCATATCGACGGTAAAGACCAGCGTGGAGCAGCCCGCCGCTTTGGCGCGCTCCAGCGCGTTACGCATAAAGCCGCGATCGCGCAGGACGTACAGCTGGAACCACATTGGCCGCTTGATGGTCGGGGCGACCTCTTCAATCGGGCAGACCGAGACGGTAGAAAGGGTAAACGGAATGCCTTTGGCATCCGCCGCGGCGGCGGCCTGCACTTCACCACGGCGGGCGTACATGCCGCATAAGCCGACAGGTGCGAGCGCGACCGGCATGGAGAGCGTTTCGTTGAACAGTTTCGTCTCAAGGCTGAGGTCAGACATATTCTTCAGCACGCGCTGGCGCAGCGCCACCTCCGACAGGTCTTCCACGTTGCGGCGCAGGGTGTATTCGGCATACGCCCCGCCGTCAATGTAGTGGAACAGGAACGGGGGCAAAATGCGCTGCGCCGCGGCGCGATAGTCACTGGCTGCTGAAATAATCATGCTTTGTTCTCCCTGGAAATATCACTGTCGCCAGGCAGACGGGTAATACGCGCCTGTCGGGCCTGGTCTTCATCGAATCGTTTAATCGTGGTATGCACGAAACCGAGATGCGCCATCATCGCTTTGCGTGCGGCCTCGGCATCACCGGCCAGAATGGCGTTGAGCACCGCCTCGTGTTGTTCGGTCAGTTGGGCAAACACCGGCGGAACCAGATACATCCGCTGGCGGCTCTGCTTCACGGAGGATTGCAGCAGGTCGAAGAACCCGCGCATGGTCTGGAGCAGCACCACGTTGTGCGACGCCTCGGCAATCGCCAGGTGAAAGCGCACGTCCGCCTGGGAGGCGATATCCGGGTCGCGGCTTTGCGTGGCCTCAAAGCAGGCGATGAGTTTCTCTTTGTCGGCGTCGGTTGCCCGCATGGCCGCGTGCCAGGCGGTACTGGTTTCGATGGCGTGACGCGCTTCAAGGATGTCGAAGCTGTAGTCCGGGTCGTTCTCCATCAGCGTTTTCAGCGGCTGAACGATGTTTTGCTCGGACCAGTCGTCATGCTGCCAGCGTACAAAGGTGCCGCCGCCGCGACGGCTCACCAGCACCCCTTCGCTGACCAGCGTCGCCAGCGCCTCGCGCAGTGAGTTGCGCGACACGCCAAGCTGGGCGGCGAGCTGGCGTTCGGCGGGCAACTTCATGCCCGCTTCCAGCTGTTGTTCTTCAATCAGCGCCCGCACGCGAGAGGCAATCTCGTCGGACAGGCGTCTGGGCATCACTATCATGGGATCATCCAGGTTAAGACATAGGCCTGCAGGGTGGTGATGACTCCGACCATACAGGTGAATATCAGGCTATGTTTCACGGTAAAGCGGAACAGATCCGACTCTTTACCGACCAGTCCCACCGCCGCACAGGCAATGGCAATGGACTGCGGGGAGATCATTTTCCCGGTCACGCCGCCCGTCGTGTTCGCGGCCACCAGCAGGACGTCCGACACGCCAATCTGCTGGGCCGCCGTTGCCTGCAGTGCGGCAAACAGGGCGTTAGACGAGGTATCGGAACCGGTCAGGAACACCCCCAGCCAGCCGAGGAACGGCGAGAAGAAGGTGAAGGCGTGGCTGGTATGGGCCAGCGCCAGTGCCAGCGTTGATGACAGGCCGGAGTAGTTCGAGATAAACGCGAACGCCAGCACCATGCCGATGGAGTAAATCGGCAGCATCAGCTCTTTAACGGTCGCCGCAAAGGTCTGTACCGCAGCCGCAGGCTTCATGCGCAGCCACACCACGGAAAGAATAGCGGCAAACAGGATGGCGGTCCCGGTGGCGGAGAACCAGTCGAATTTATAGACCGCGGCATACGGCGTGGCGGCGTGCACCACCGGCGGCATACGGGCGACCATCTTGTCGAGGAACGGCACCGAAACGTTAATGACCATGTCGTACAGCGCGCCGCCCGGGGCGAACAGGGCTTTAAACGGCGGGATGCTCCACAGCGTAACCGTGGCGGTCAGGAACAGGAACGGCGACCAGGCGCGGATCACCTGGCCTGCGGTGTAGCCGGTGCGGGCCAGCGTTTGATCGACCTGCGAAGCGCCCATGTCGGCGAAGCGGAAAATACGGACCGGCTGCCAGCGTTTCAGGAACAGCGTCAGGCAGACCAGCGACACCAGCGAAGAGATGATGTCTGGCAGCTCCGGGCCAAGGAAGTTCGAGCTGAGGTACTGGGCAATCGCGAACGAACCGCCCGCCACCATCACCGCAGGCCAGGTCTCCTTCACGCCGCGCCAGCCGTCCATAATCGCCATGATCCAGAAGAGGACGATAATGGTCAGGAACGGCAGCTGGCGGCCAACCATCTGGCCAATCTCAAAGCTGTCCAGACCGGTCACCTGGCCCGCGACCAGAATCGGAATACCCATCGCGCCAAACGCCACCGGCGCGGTGTTCACAATCAGGCACAGGCCCGCGGCATACAGCGGGTTAAAGCCCAGCCCCACCAGCAGCGCGGCGGTGATCGCCACCGGTGCGCCAAAGCCTGCCGCGCCTTCCAGAAACGCCCCAAAGGAGAAGCCGACAATCAGCATCTGCAGGCGCTGGTCCGGCGTGATGGAGAGAATCGACGAGCGGATGATGTCAAACTGCCCGGTTTTCACCGAGATTTTATAGACGAAGACCGCCGCGATGATGATCCACGCAATCGGCCACAGGCCGTAGAAGAAACCGTAGACGACGGAGGCCAGCGCGCGATCGACCGGCATCTTGTAGAAGAACAGCGCCACCATCAGGGCGATGGCGACGGTGTACGTCGCGGCAAGGTAGCCCTTCAGCTTGAGCTTAATCAGCGCAAAGAAGAAGAACAGGATCGGCAGCGATGCGATCAGGCTCGACAGCCAGATATTTCCGGCCGGGTCGTAGTTTTGTTGCCAGAGGCTCATGCAGGTCTCCTGGGGACCAGACAGCCTGCGCTGCGGGTGAGTCTCCGCTCATCTCTGCGTCACAGTCTGTGTAAAAGTGGTCCTGCCAATGTTGTGTTGTAGGGTTAATGACAATGAATGGTTAACCAGATGTTATGAGCTAGCAATGGTTTTGTGAGCGGAAATAATGGAATTGTGAACCGGGGGAGGATTGATTGCGCTATTGGTTGGACCAATTCACGCGAAGGGGAAAAGAGTAGGCCGGGTAAGCGCAGCGCCACCCGGCATGAAATCAGAACGCGGTCTTACAAAAGCCCGTCATCTCTTTCAGGCCCATTTCGCGGCCAAGCTCGGTCATCGGGTGAACCACTACCAGACCACGAACGCTTTTCTTCAGCTTGCCCATGTCGGCCTGCTCTTTTTTGGTGATCGCACGGCGGTGCGGCATGTTCATCAGCTTCTGCGCTTCTTTGCTCAGCTTCTGGCCTTTGACCTCGCGCAGGCGCTCGATCTCCGCTTCCAGCTTCGCGGTCTCTTTTTCAAGCTCGGCGTACTTCTCGGCGGAATCGACCAGCGACAGGCCCGCCATCTGGTGGCGGATCAGATCCAGGCGGTCGCTCAGGCGTTTAATTTCGTTCTTTTCGACTTCTTTCATGACAAATAACTCTGAAAACGGGGAATTTACAGGGAAGGATACACCAATGTGAGCAGGCTTACTTCTGAAACGCTTTTTTTAAGCTGATTCGGGAAATCAGCTCAGTCAGGGAAAGGACCATCGTAGAACGGACAACCTGTTGATAACGCAGCTTTTGCATCGCGTAGAGCTCCGGGTCGCTGTTATCAAACTGCGGTGCCGGAGGGAGCGCGGTGACGCAGTGCAGCTCGCCGAACGGCCCCAGGATCTCATCGTCGGTAAAGGTGTATTCGTTACCGTCATGGTTGAGTTCTTCGCGCAGCGCCATTAACAGCTCCGCATCTTCATACTCTTGTCGGTTCAGCACGCCAAGACCATAAATCAGCTTCAGACGCACGGATAAATCGCCCAGCGGTCCGTCTCCGTCCAGTAACGGTTCTACAGCATATTTTACCGCGTAGTCGTCTTTGCGAAACACCTGAAGCACCAGGATATTCACCGCCTCGGTTAACAGCTCGACGGCGGCAATCAGGAAACTTCGTACGGTTTTGCCAGCATTCAGACGCTCAAGCACACGATTTTCAAAGGCCTGGGTTTGTTCCATTATTGCCTGCATATCTGACAATCTGTAATCAGGGCGCAGGATTACCTGCGCCGCATTCTGCATCATTTGGTTGCGTTGTATGCGTTAACCGCCTCCACAACCACGTCGCTGTTGGCGTCCAGACCGGAAATCTGCGCCAGCGCAGCCTGCGCGCCCTGGGTATCAATCAGCTGAGCCAGTTCCTGCGCCTGTGGATCCTGCTCGCTGCGGTAGTGCATCGCGGCGGCAATTCCTTTCACCAGGTTGGCGTGCGGCAGACCGTATTCCAGCGTGCCCAGCAGCGGCTTAATCAGGCGGTCGCCCGCGCTCAGCTTACGCAGCGGCTGACGGCCCACGCGCTCAACGTCATCTTTCAGATACGGGTTTTCAAAGCGACCGAGGATTTTCTGGATGTATGCTGCGTGTTTCTCAGCATCAAAACCGTAGCGTTTGATCAGCACCGCGCCGCTCTCTTCCATTGCCCCTTTTACCACCGCGCGGATCTTCTCATCGAGGATCGCATCACGAATGGTCTGATGACCGGCCAATTTTCCGAGGTACGCGGTTATAGCATGCCCGGTGTTCAGCGTGAAGAGTTTGCGTTCGACAAATGCCATCAGGTTATCGGTCAATTCCATTCCCGGGATGGTCGGCAGCGCGCCTTTAAACTGGGTTTTATCGACGATCCACTCGCTGAAGGTTTCCACGGTCACTTCCAGCGGGTCGTTGGTGGCAGATTCTGACGGCGGAACGATGCGGTCCACGGCGGAATCCACAAAACCGACGTGCGCTTCCACCCAGGCTTTATCTTCATCTGCCACAGCGTTGAGAACGTGGCCTTTCAGCTGCGTGGTGCCGCGCACCATGTTTTCACAGGCGATGATGTTCAGCGGGGTGTCGATACCCTGCGCTTTACGTTTTGCCAGGCCTTTCGCGACCGCAGGGGCGATGCGCTCAAGCACAACCGGGCCCACGGCGGTGGTGACCAGATCGACGCTGGCGATAAGGTCAATAACGTCGTCGCCGATGCTGCTGACCGCGTTGACGCCAGATACTGTCTCAACCTGCTCGTTTTCGCCCACCACATGGACCTGATAGCTATGACGGGCATTCAGGGCATCCAGGACGACCTGATTCACATCGGCGAATGTCAGGGTAATGCCCGCGTCTGCCAGCAGTTTACCGATAAAACCACGACCGATATTACCTGCGCCAAAATGTAATGCTTTCATAGTGTTAACCTTCATCAATGTTTTTACCCGAGAGGGCTGGGGTGAGGAACGTTTTCCCCTCACCCTAGCCCTCTCCCCGGGGGGAGAGGGAGGAGTACCGTTATTTGTTAAGCAGAGCCAGAACTTCTTCAACGCTGGTGGTGTTCGCCAGACGCTCAATAACCGTCTCGTCATCCAGCGCGTTGGTCAGGCTGGTAATCACCTGAATGTGCTCGTTGTTGCGAGCGGCGATACCAATGACCAGACGGGCGATGTCATCTTCTTCTTCACCGAAGCGCACGCCCTGCGGGTACTGACAGAATACGACGCCGGTTTTCAGGACGCGATCTTTCGCTTCAACCGTACCGTGCGGCACCGCGATGGATTCGCCCAGATAGGTTGGCGTCAGTTTTTCGCGTTCCAGCATCGCGTCGACATATTCAGGCTGAACGTAGCCGCCTTTCACCAGCTGCTCACCGGCAAAGCGAATCGCGTCTTCTTTGGTGGCCGCGGTACGACCGAGGAAGATGTTTTCCGCACCCAGCTTAAACAGGTGGGCGTTGCTCTCGTCAAAGCTGTCCTGCAGGCTGGAGCGCACTTTCACTTCGTTGTCTTCGTGACGCTGCGCGGCAACCAGACGTTCGGTCAGGCTGGTGTACAGGCCGCTGTCGAGGAAGTTGGTCAGCGAAATGTGCTGTGCCTGCGGCACCTGGCGCATGGCGCGTTCGGTCAGATCGCGGTGCGTGATCACCAGGTCAACATCCGGCGGCAGGCTGTTAATGGCGCTGTTGGTCACGGAGATGTTGGTCAGGCCTGCATCCTGCACTTTCTTACGCAGCACGCCTGCACCCATTGCGCTGGAGCCCATACCGGCATCACAGGCAACGATGATTTTACGCACGTGGCTCAGGTCGTTAGAAACATCACCTGCTGCCAGTGGCGTTGCGCCTTTGGATTCGGCTTTCATGTCGTGCATACGACGGGTTGCGGCTTCGATGTCATCATCTTCTTTCACTTTGCTGGTTTTCAGCAGGATAGAAGAGACCACGAAAGAGACGGCCATTGCCGCAAAGATAGCTGCGAGGTTCGCGAAATAAGCGCCTTTTGGCGTCATCGCCAGTACCGCCAGGATAGAACCCGGAGAGGCCGGAGAAACCAGACCACCGCCCAGGACGCTCAGCGTGAACACGCCGGTCATACCGCCGAGGATAACGGCCAGGATCAGACGTGGGTTCATCAGCACGTATGGGAAGTAAATTTCATGGATACCGCCCAGGAAGTGGATGATCGCCGCACCGCCAGCAGACTGTTTTGCGCTGCCACGGCCAAAGAAGATGTACGCCAGCAGTACGCCCATACCCGGGCCCGGGTTGGCTTCAATCAGGAAGAAGATGGACTTGCCGAGATCGTGTGACTGCTGAATGCCCAGAGGCGAGAAGATACCGTGGTTGATGGCGTTGTTAAGGAACAGGATTTTCGCCGGTTCAACGAAGATCGACGCCAGCGGCAGCATCTCATGCGCCACCATGAAGTTTACGCCTGCCGCCAGAACTTTAGACAGCACTTCAACCGCAGGGCCAATGCCGAGGAAAGCCAGAATGGCGAGGATCATCCCGATGATGCCCGCAGAGAAGTTGTTCACCAGCATTTCGAAGCCGGATTTGATCTTACCATCAACCCAGACGTCGAATTTCTTAATCGCCCAACCGCCCAGAGGACCGGCAATCATCGCACCGAGGAACATCGGCATATCCGCACCGACGATAACACCCATGGTTGTGATGGCACCCACGACGCCACCACGGTCACCGCCCACCAGACGACCCCCGGTGAAACCGATGAGCAGCGGCAGGAGATAGGTAATCATTGGGCCAACAAGTTTCGCCAGCGTTTCGTTAGGCAACCACCCTGTCGGAATGAACAATGCAGTGATGATACCCCACGCGATAAACGCGCCGATATTTGGCATCACCATGTTGCTGAGGAAACGACCAAAGCTTTGAACTTTGATCTTGAAATCGGATGACATAAAACACCCCTTCTTCTGTTTACGCTTAGGCTTATGGCCCGAGGTTTATTGTTAATGAGGCGGCAGAGGTAGCCGGGCCCTGTTCTGATGCTGTGAAATCTGGCACTGAATCGTTCAACTGTCCAGACAGGGAAAATTTATGTGATGTGTGTCACGTAAAGGCAGGGGGTAGGGATGTCAATGAAGTGATCTCAATCACAAAATAAGTGGGCAAAAAAAATACGATGGCGATAAAAAAAGCAAAATCCACCCCTTTGTGTGATTACCGTCACGTTTTGTTATGGCGTGTTTGTTTCTGGATTGTGACTGATTTCACAAAATATTTTTATGCAGATTTCTCCGGCTGTGATCGGCGGCAAACTCTGCTTCGCGTTTCAGCGCCAGGATGATATGGCACGACACGATAAGCTAAAAAACCACTTTTGATGTGTGGTATGGCGAAAAGTTAAAAGGTGGATTACGCTCATATTGTAAGGTTAAGTCTATTATTATTCAGGATATATTTTGACACGCTTATAAACTTGCATGGAGATATTATAAAAACTCATACTCCCCGGCTCGGAAATAGTAAGCACATCCCCGTGTTTATAAAAAAATTAATTAGGTTGCGTACCGTTTTATTAATTTAATGAGTTGACGTTGTTTAAGTGAGGAGAATATGTTTCTCAACTATTTTGCGCTGGGCGTATTGATTTTTGTATTTCTGGTTCTTTTTTACGGAATCATCGCCATCCATGATATTCCTTATAATATGGCCAAAAAGCGTAACCATCCGCATGCCGATGCCATTCATACGGCAGGCTGGATTAGCCTGTTTACACTCCATGCCATCTGGCCATTCCTGTGGATTTGGGCCACGCTGTACCGCGAAGATCGCGGCTGGGGCATGCAAAACCACATCACAAAGCCTGATGAAGTTCCGGGCATGGATGCGCTGGCCAAACGCGTGGCGGAACTCGAACAAAAGCTGGCTGCAGTACAGCCCACTGCTGATAAGAACACGCTGGAGCGCTAATCATGGATCTGTTGATTATTTTGACCTACGTGGCATTTGCCTGGGCCATTTTTAAAATATTTCGAATTCCGGTCAACCAGTGGACGCTTGCCACCGCAACATTAGGCGGCGTATTTATTGTTGCCGGTCTTATTCTGTTAATGAACTATAACCATCCGTATACCTTTACGGCGCAGAAAGCGGTTATTTCTATTCCAATCACGCCGCAGGTGACCGGTGTGGTCAGTGAAGTCACGGATAAAAATAACCAGCTTATTAAAAAAGGCGAAGTGTTATTTAAACTGGATCCTGGCCGCTACCAGGCGCGCGTCGACAGACTCCAGGCTGACCTGGTAACCGCGACGCACAATATCGATAACCTGAAAGCGCAGCTGTCGGAAGCGGTTGCCAATACCACACGCGTCTCCGCTGAGCGCGATCGCCTCTATAAAGATTATCAGCGCTACCTGAAAGGCAGCCAGGCGAAGGTGAATCCTTTCTCTGAAAGCGATATCGACAACGCGCGGCAAAACTATCTGGCACAGGATGCCATGGTGAAAGGCTCCGTGGCTGAGCAGGTGCAGATTCAAAGCCAGTTAGACAGCATGGTGAACGGCGAGCAGTCACAGATTGCTTCGTTACGTGCCCAGCTTGCCGAAGCCAAATATAACCTGGACCAGACCGTAGTGCGTGCGCCGAGCGATGGTTACATCACCCAGGTGCTGATCCGTCCGGGGACCTATGCCGCCGCGCTGCCTCTGCGTCCGGTGATGGTCTTCATTCCTGAACAGAAGCGTCAGATTGTGGCCCAGTTCCGCCAGAACTCGCTGCTGCGTCTGAAACCGGGCGATGAAGCGGAAGTGGTGTTTAACGCCCTGCCGGGCCAGGTATTCTCCGGGAAGCTCACCGCAATTCTGCCGGTGGTGCCGGGGGGAACCTATCAGGCGCAGGGTGCGCTCCAGTCTCTGACGGTGGTGCCGGGCACGGATGGCGTTCAGGCCATCATCGAGCTGAGCCCTGACGCTGAAGTCGATGCCCTGCCGGACGGTATCTATGCCCAGGTGGCGGTCTATTCGGACCACTTCGCCCACGTCTCGGTCATGCGTAAAGTACTGCTGCGTATGACCAGCTGGATGCACTACCTCTACCTCGATCACTAATCCTTCCAGGGCAGGAATGCGACATGCAGACCTGCCCTTTTTTCATCGCTTGATCCATACTGACTTTTTTCCGGCATTAAGGATCAGGCAATGAAACTCATCGGCAGCTACACCAGTCCCTTCGTGCGAAAAATCTCGATTCTCCTGCTGGAGAAGGGGATTGAATTTGAATTCGTGAATGAACAGCCTTACAACGCGGAAAACGGCGTTGCGCAGTACAACCCGCTGGGAAAAGTCCCGGCGCTGGTCACGGACGAGGGCGAGTACTGGTTCGATTCTCCAATAATTGCCGAGTACATTGAGCTGCTGGGCGTTGCCCCGGCTATGCTGCCTGCTGACCCAAAAGCGGCGCTGGCGGTGAAGCAGGTCGAAGCCCTGGCCGACGGTATTATGGATGCGGCGTTAACCTCCGTACGGGAACAGGCAAGGCCCGCTGCCCAGCAGTCGGAAACGGAACTGTTACGCCAGCGGGAAAAAATCAGCCGCAGCCTGGACAGGTGTGAACAGCTTATCCGGGAGGGAAAGATCGACACCGACAGCCTGAACCTGGGGACCATCGCCATCGCCTGCGCGATTGGTTATCTCAACTTCCGCCACGTCTCCCCGGGCTGGTGCGTCGACCGTCCGCTGCTGGTGAAGCTTGCAGACACGCTGTTTAGCCGCGAGAGCTTTGCCCGTACCGAACCACCAAAGGCTTGACGCGGGTTATAACACTTCGCCGTCGGAGGCGGTACAATCCCCCCACATGTTAACTCCCTCTCCCGTCGGGAGGGGGGAAGATATTTACTCGCCAGGCGCCTTCATGACTACTCATCATTCGCTGTACAGCCAGATCCCCGCTACCGACCGTCTTCTTCGCGAACCCCGCATTCATGCCGTTGCTGAGCGTTTCGGCCATACCGCGACGGTGGAAATGTTACGCCTGCTTCAGGACGAAGCCCGATGCGCGATTCAGGCAGAAAACGCCTTGCCCGCCTGGTGTAGCGCGTGGGAGCAGGAAGTTGAACAGCGGCTGGATGAGAAGGCGCAAAGCGCATTACGCCCGGTGATAAACCTGACCGGAACCGTGCTGCATACCAACCTGGGGCGCGCGCAGCAGGCGGAAGAGGCCGTTGCCGCGGTCGTGCAGGCCATGCAAGCGCCCGTAACGCTGGAGTACGATCTGGACGGCGCCGGACGCGGGCACCGCGACCGCGCGCTGGCGGAGCTGCTGTGCCAGCTGACCGGCGCGGAAGATGCCTGCATTGTGAATAATAACGCCGCAGCGGTGCTGCTGATGCTGGCGGCCACCGCCAGCGGCAAAGAGGTGGTGGTGTCCCGCGGCGAGCTGGTGGAGATTGGCGGAGCGTTTCGTATTCCTGACGTGATGCGCCAGGCGGGCTGTACGCTGCATGAGGTGGGTACCACTAACCGTACCCATGCGAAAGACTATCGCACGGCGGTGAATGAAAATACCGCCCTGCTGATGAAGGTTCACACCAGCAATTACCATATTGAAGGCTTCACCAAAACGGTTGAAGAGGCGGAGCTGGCGGCGATTGGGCGCGAATTGAATATACCGGTGATTGCCGATCTCGGCAGCGGCTCGCTGGTGGATCTGAGCCTGTACGGGCTGCCAAAAGAGCCGATGCCGCAAGAGATGATTGCGGCGGGCGTTAGCCTGGTCAGCTTTTCCGGCGACAAACTGCTGGGCGGGCCGCAGGCCGGGATTATCGTCGGCAAGCGCGAGCTGATTGCGCAGCTGCAGCAGCATCCGCTCAAGCGCGCCCTGCGCGCCGATAAAATGACGCTTGCCGCGCTGGAGGCGACGCTGCGGCTCTATCTCCATCCGGAAAAACTGGCTGAGCGCCTGCCCACGCTGCGCCTGTTAAGCCGCGATGCCGCCTCGATTCGAGCCCAGGCCGAATTACTGCTGCCGCGCGTCGCCCCGCACTACCCCGATTTTGACGTTCGCATTGAGTCCTGCCAGTCGCAGATTGGCAGCGGTTCGCTGCCGGTGGACAGGCTGCCGAGTGAGGCGCTGACGTTCACGCCGCGTGACGGGCGCGGTAGCCATCTTGACGCCCTGTCGTCACGCTGGCGTGGCCTGCCGACGCCGGTTATCGGGCGGATTTACGACGGCCGAATGTGGCTGGATCTGCGCTGCCTTGAAGATGAAGAGCGATTTCTGGAGATGTTGTTGAAATGATTATTGCCACCGCCGGTCACGTTGACCACGGAAAAACCACGTTACTGCAGGCGATTACCGGCGTAAACGCCGACCGCCTGCCGGAAGAGAAAAAGCGCGGCATGACCATCGATCTGGGCTATGCCTACTGGCCCCAGCCTGATGGCCGCGTGCTGGGCTTTATTGATGTGCCGGGGCATGAAAAGTTTCTGTCTAACATGCTGGCGGGCGTGGGCGGCATCGATCATGCCCTGCTGGTGGTGGCCTGCGATGACGGCGTGATGGCGCAAACCCGCGAGCACCTGGCGATCCTGCAGCTAACCGGCAACCCGCAGCTGACCGTGGCGCTGACCAAAGCCGATCGCGTGGATGACGCGCGCGTCAGCGAGGTGCGCGAAACGGTCCAGGCGACACTGCGGGAGTATGGCTTTGCCGATGCATCGCTTTTTGTCACCGTGGCGACAGAAGGGCGTGCTATCGACGAACTTCGCCACCATTTACAGCACCTTTCATCACGCGCTCACGCCAGCCATCACCGCTTTCGTCTGGCGATCGACCGGGCCTTTACCGTAAAAGGTGCGGGGCTGGTCGTAACCGGCACCGCGCTGAGCGGTGAAGTCAGCGTGGGAGATACCCTCTGGCTGACGGGCGTGAATAAACCGATGCGCGTGCGCGGACTGCACGCACAAAACCAGCCCGCTGACCGTGCCCACGCCGGACAACGTATCGCGCTGAACATTGCCGGGGATGCGGAAAAAGAGCAGCTGAACCGCGGAGACTGGCTGCTGGCCGATGCTCCACCGGAACCGTCTGAACGCGTGATTGTCTCCCTGCAGACACACATACCGTTGACCCAATGGCAGCCGCTGCATATTCACCACGCGGCCAGCCATATCACCGGGCGCGTGTCGCTGCTGGAAAACGACCTTGCCGAGCTGGTATTCGATTCGCCGCTCTGGCTGGCAGACAACGATCGTCTGGTACTGCGTGACATTTCTGCAAGGGAAACGCTGGCGGGGGCGCGCGTGGTGGCGCTTAACCCACCTCGACGCGGCAAGCGTAAGCCGGAATATCTTCAGTGGCTGGCCGCGCTGGCGCAGGCCAAAGAGGATAACGCCGCGCTGCGGGTGCACCTCGATCGCGGGGCGGTGAGTCTGCGTGATTTTGCATGGGCACGCCAGCTGAGCGGGGAAGGCTTACGCCAGCTGACCCAGGAGCCGGGCTTTATACAGGCCGGAGACAGCCTGCTCAATGCCCCGGTTGCTGCGCAATGGCAGCGTAAGATACTGAACACGCTTGCGACTTACCACGAACAGCATCAGGACGAGCCAGGCCCGGGCCGTGAGCGTCTGCGACGCATGGCGCTGCCGATGGAAGACGATGCGCTGGTGCTGCTGCTGATCGAAAACATGCGCGAAAGCGGGGTGATTAAAAGCCACCACGGCTGGCTGCACCTGCCGGATCACAAGGCCGGGTTCACCGCAGATCAGGAGGCGATATGGCAAAAAGTAGCCCCGCTGTTTGGCGATGAGCCGTGGTGGGTTCGGGATCTGGCTCGCGAAACGAATACCGAAGAGCAGCTGATGCGGCAGGTGTTGCGCCATGCGGCGCAGCAGGGGCTAATCGTCGCGATCGTGAAAGATCGTTACTACCGTAACGATCGCATTGTGGCGTTTGCCAACCTGATCCGCGAGCTGGATCAGGCGCGCGGCTCGACCTGCGCAGCGGATTTCCGCGATCGGCTGAACGTGGGCCGCAAGCTGGCGATTCAGATCCTGGAGTATTTCAACCGCATCGGCTTTACCCGCCGTCGCGGTAACGATCATCTGTTGCGCGATTCGTTATTATTTCCTGAAACTCCGTGACCTCCGTCGTAAACACCGTTACCGGTTGGCGAGAAAATCGCCAGCCGGAACTACCCTTGTTGTACACCAACAGCAAGGAGACGGACATGACAAACAATCCTCCCTCATCGCGTATCCAGCCCGGCGAGTATGGTTTTCCCCTCAAGCTGAAGCCCCGTTATGACAACTTTATTGGCGGCGACTGGGTCGCGCCCGTCGACGGCGAATACTATTCCAACCTGACGCCGGTTACCGGCCAGCCGCTGTGCGAGATTGCCAGCTCCGGTAAGCGTGATATCGACCTGGCGCTGGATGCGGCCCACAAAGCGAAAGAGAAATGGGCTCACACCTCCGTGCAGGACCGGGCGGCGATCCTGTTCAAAATCGCCGACCGGATGGAGCAAAATCTGGAGCTGCTGGCGACGGCGGAAACCTGGGATAACGGCAAGCCGATCCGGGAAACGATGGCGGCTGACGTGCCGCTGGCTATCGACCACTTCCGCTATTTTGCCTCCTGTATTCGCGCGCAGGAGGGCGGGATCAGCGAAGTTGACAGCGACACCGTGGCGTATCACTTCCACGAACCGCTGGGGGTAGTAGGCCAAATTATTCCGTGGAACTTCCCGCTGCTGATGGCGAGCTGGAAAATGGCGCCCGCGCTGGCGGCCGGAAACTGTATTGTGCTCAAACCGGCGCGTCTGACCCCGCTCTCGGTCCTGCTGCTGATGGAAATCGTTGGCGATCTGCTGCCGCCGGGCGTGATTAACGTGGTCAACGGTGCGGGCGGTGAGATAGGGGAATATCTGGCCACCTCAAAACGGATTGCCAAAGTGGCGTTTACCGGGTCGACGGAGGTGGGCCAGCAGATCATGCAGTACGCCACGCAAAACATCATTCCGGTGACCCTCGAGCTGGGCGGGAAATCCCCGAACATCTTCTTCGAGGACGTGATGGAGGAAGAGGATGCCTTCTTCGATAAAGCCCTGGAAGGGTTTGCGCTGTTTGCGTTTAACCAGGGCGAAGTCTGCACCTGCCCAAGCCGCGCGCTGGTGCAGGAATCCATCTACGAGCGCTTTATGGAGCGGGCCATTCGCCGCGTCGAGTCTATCCGCAGCGGTAACCCGCTCGATAATGTCACTCAGATGGGGGCACAGGTCTCGCATGGACAGCTGGAAACGATCCTCAACTACATCGACATCGGCAAGAAGGAGGGGGCGGATATTCTCACCGGCGGACGCCGTAAGGTGCTCGGAGGGGATCTGCAGGACGGGTATTATCTTGAGCCGACGATCCTGTTCGGGCAGAACACCATGCGCGTTTTCCAGGAGGAAATCTTCGGACCGGTGCTGGCCGTGACCACCTTTAAAACGATGGAGGAGGCGCTGGCGATTGCCAACGACACGCCGTATGGCCTGGGGGCAGGCGTCTGGAGCCGCAACGGTAATCTGGCCTATAAAATGGGCCGCGGCATTCAGGCCGGGCGCGTCTGGACCAACTGCTATCACGCCTATCCGGCACACGCGGCATTTGGCGGTTATAAGCAGTCGGGCATCGGGCGTGAAACCCACAAGATGATGCTGGAGCATTACCAGCAGACCAAATGTCTGCTGGTCAGCTATTCCGATAAGCCCCTGGGGCTATTCTAGTCGCCCAGCTCAGGCCGTCCGTGGGCGGCCTGAGCGATTTGCTGGCGCAGGCAGTTCAGTACGCCATCCAGAACGTATTGCACGCGCCAGGGCTGGTATTCGCGTTTGCGGAAGATGGCGGTCAGATCGAGCCACCACTCTTCCTGATGCGGGAAGCAGGGGACGAGCATGCCTTTCGTTAATTCTTTTTTCAGGCTCTCTTTTGGCGCAAAAACAATCCCAAGATTATTTCTTGCCAGCTCCAGGGCCGTCTGCGTATTGTCGCAAATATAATTACCGGTCACCCGGTAGTCATGCACGTCATCGCTGCCGTGCACGCGGAAACGCCAGATGTTGGCTTCATCGACCAGCATGGAGTCAATGAGAATACAGGAGTGATTAATTAAATCTTCAGGTCCGGTTAAGGGATGTTTATTTAAATATTCTACGGTTGCGAAGGCCGTAACGGAATATTGTGTCAAAACGCTGGCCACCAGGCTTTCGTCTTTCGGCTGAGCATAGGTAATTAAAATGTCGCAGTCATCCGGAAAGGTAACGCCTTCTGAAAATTCATTCCGGTCCAGATTGTAGGTTTTCAGGGAGATGCGGATGTCGCCGATGTCTTCTATCTGATGGATCACGTGTCGCGCGAGGTAGGTCACGATACCTGTTGGGGCATAGATCGTCACTTTTCCGCGCTTTTCATGCTTATAATCAGCAATGAAATTAACAAGCTGGCTGTTCTTATCCAGCGTGGCATTCACGTAGGGGAGTAACGCTTCACCAAACTGGGTCAGGGCCAGCTGCCGCGTGGTGCGCTCAAAAACCTTGAGCCCAACCCGCGTTTCAAAATCAGACAGATATTTACTGACGTTGGCCTGCGCCATACCCAGCAGGGCGGCGGCATCACCAATGCTGTGGGTGGCTGCAATGACGGAGATAATTTTTAATTCGCGTGGTTTTAGCTGTAATGTACTCATTATGCACACCCATCTATATGATTTTATATATAATATTATATAAACCGCAGCGTTGCATTGGCAATTTTGTAACCATTATTATGCGCCTCGCTTGTTTGGCATATATATGGATTACATGGAATGACTATTAAATACAATTTACTGATCGCTGCCACGTTATTTGCATCAACGTCTGCCATGGCCGGTGAATTTTCACTTGGTGCGGGGGCTGTATTTAATGAGTCTCCTTACAAAGGCTATAACGAAAATACGACCGCAGTACCGTTGATTAGCTACGAAGGCGATCGTTTCTACGTTCGCCAGACCACGGGCGGATGGATCCTGTGGAAAGATGCAAAAAATGAATTGAGCCTGACCGCAACGTGGATGCCGCTGCATTTCGACCCTGACGATAACGACGATCATCAGATGAAGCAGCTTGATGAGCGTAAAGCATCCGCCTTCCTCGGTGGGGCGTACTACCGCCACGAAAGCTGGGGTTCGCTGAAAGTGGCGGTCTCTGGTGATGCCACGGATGAAAGCGGCGGCGTGATCGGCGAAGTATCGTACTTCCGTCCGATCAAAATGGAGCGCCTGACCCTGACGCCTTCCGTAGGTGTGTTCTACAGCGACGAAAGCTATAACGACTACTACTACGGCGTATCCGGTAGCGAGTCTCGCCGCTCCGGACTGGATCAATACACCGCCGGCGACAGCTGGACGCCATACGTTGGCCTGGCGGCTAAATATCAGTTAACCCAGAAGCTGTATCTTAACGCCAGCGCGGTCTACACCGTGTTGCCTGACGACGTGAAGAATAGCCCGATGATCGACCGCGACGACAGCTTCGCGCTGATGACCGGCCTGACCTGGCGTTTCTGATGCGGTAAAGCCGGGTGGCGGCGTTGCCTTACCCGGCCTACGATCTTGCCTGCACTGCTGTTCCTTAAAGCCCATCTCAATGCCCGATCACTGCCCGTAGTAGGCATTCGCCCCGTGCTTACGCAGATAATGCTTGTCGAGCAGCTCCTGCTGCATAACCGGTAGCTGCGGTGCGAGCTGGCGTGAGAACAGGCCCATGTACGCGCACTCTTCCAGCACGACGGCATTGTGGACCGCATCGGCAGCATCTTTACCCCAGGCGAACGGGCCGTGGGAGTGGACCAGCACCGCCGGGATCTGCATCGGGCTAAGATCGCGCTCCTCGAAGGTTTTGATGATCACTTCACCCGTCTGGTATTCGTATTCCCCTGCAATCTCTGCCGTGGTCATCAGGCGCGTGCAGGGGATGGTTCCGTAGAAATAGTCCGCGTGCGTGGTACCCCAGGCCGGTAAATCCAGCCCCGCCTGGGACCAGATAGTGGCGTGTCGCGAATGGGTATGCACGATGCCGCCAATCTCCGGGTAACGACGATACAGCGCAAGATGGGTAGGCGTGTCTGAAGAGGGTTTTTTATTACCCTCGACGACCTGACCCGTGGCGATATCCACCACCACCATATCCTCCGCCGTCATCACGTCGTATTCCACACCGGACGGTTTAATGATCATCATGCCGCTTTCGCGGTCAACCGCGCTGACGTTGCCCCAGGTAAAGGTCACCAGCTGGTGGGCGGGCAACGCCAGGTTTGCTGCCAGTACCTCGGCTTTAAGTTCGTCTAGCATGTCATGCCTCCTTCCTGCATACGGGCTTCAATCCAGCGGCGCGCCTGGATAATCTCCAGCACCGGCTCTTTTGCTTTTTCGGTCCACATTTCAATCAGAAATGCGCCGCGATAGTTCAGTTGATGCAGCGTGTTAAACACGCCAACGAAATCGACGCAGCCCTCGCCAAACGGCACGTCGCGGAACTGTCCTGGGCTTTGTGCGGTGACGGGTTGAGTATCTTTCAGGTGAATAGCCGCAATGCGGTCAATGCCCAGCGTCAGCTCGGCGGTGACGTCGTTACCCCACGCGCTCAGGTTGCCGACGTCCGGATAAACGCTGAACCACGGTGAGGCGAGCATGTCGTCCCACTTTTTCCATTTGCTGATGGAATTCATAAACGCGGTGTCCATGATCTCCACCGCCAGCATCACCTGTGCGGCGGCGGCCTGTTCTACGGCCCAGGCCAGCCCGTCGGCAAAGCGCTGTTGCGTCCCCTCGTCATGCGCTTCGTAATAGACGTCATACCCGGCAAGCTGGATGGTGCGAATGCCTAAGTCACGCGCCAGCCTGATGGCTTTGCTCATGATCGCACGGGCGCGTTCGCGCACGGTTTCATCGCGGCTGCCAAACGGGAAACGACGGTGGGCAGACAAGCACATAGAAGGGATCGCCACGCCGGTTTCCAGCATCGCTTCCACCAGAGAGGCGCGCTGCGTGGTGCTCCAGTCGAGGCGTGATAATCGCTCGTCGGTTTCATCGACAGACATCTCGACAAAATCGAACCCGCAGCTTTTCGCCAGTACCAGCCGCTCGGGCCAGGAGAGATCTTTTGGCAGCGCTTTTTCGTAAATACCTAACGGATGCTGACGCATGGTTACGCTCCCCAGATGTCGCGAATGTGCGAATGGAATGCCTGTGCCACCTGCGGCGGATTGGCGGCGCCTGCCAGCGCGCGTCCGGCAATAAAGGCTTTGACGTTGATTTGCTTAAACAGCGGCAGGTCGGCGGGGGTGATGCCGCCGGTAATAGAAAGCTGCAAACCGATATCGGAGAGCGCTTTCATTTTTGCGAGATCCGCCTCACCCCACTGCTGGCCGCTCGCCTGTGCGTCACGTCCGCGGTGATAAATGGCCTGCTTCACGCCGATGTGATGCCATGCGCGAGCATCGTCCAGCGTCCAGTGACCAAAGAGCTCCATCTGGATTTCTCCCCCGCGGCGCAGGGCCTCCTCGTGGCCGCGTTCAACGGTGGCCAGCGGGGCGGCGCAGATGATGGTCATCCAGTTTGCACCCGCGCCAAATGCCTGCTCTGCCAGGGTTTCTCCGGCATCGGCCACTTTCCAGTCCGCAACGATGATTTTATCTGGGCACTGCTCGCGCAGGGCGCGCACTGCGTTTAGCCCTTCGGTCAGGCACAAAATGGTGCCCGCTTCGACGATATCAACGTGATCGGCAAGCAACGCGACATCACGCTGCGCGGCCTGAAGAGAGGTATGGTCGAGCGCCAGCTGCAGTAATGGTCGGCTCATAGGTTGTTCTCCTTAACTCGGGCGTGATAGCCCTGTAGTGCTGAAATCAGTAGCTGATAGCGCTGATACTTGCGCTGATAGGCCTCATGGGCGCGCATGTCAGGCTCAATGACACGAATGTCGTGTCGGAGGGCGCATTGCGCCGCATGGAAGTCGGGATACACGCCGGTGCCGACCAGGGCGGCCAGCGCCGCGCCAGAACAGCCGGTCTCTTCTACCTGTGGCAGTTCAATCGCCAGCCCGCTGACGTCCGCAAGCATTTGCATCCACACGTCCGAATGGGTTGGACCACCCGTCACGCGCAGGGCATGAACGTGGGTAAAGCGTTCGAGCATGCGGTTGAGGTGGGTCATGTGGCAGAACACCACGCCCTCATAAACCGCCTGCAGCAGGTGCGCGCGTGTGTGTAGCGCCTGCATTCCGTAGAAACCGCTGGTCATCTCCAGCCCGGCGTTGCTGCCATAGAGGAACGGCAGGAAATACACATCGCTTTCGGCTTTCGGCAGGCTGGCGACGGCGTGGTTGATCTCGCTGAACGACATGTCGCCCCACTGCGCGGTGAGCCACTCAAGGTTGCCGGACGAGGTCGGGCTGGCTTCGTGAACGATGTACTGCTGCGGATGCACGTAGCGGCCATAAACGTAGGGGAAGGGTTCGTTGCTGCGAAGCGCACTGGCGATCCCGCTGGTGACGGCCCAGGTGCCCATCACGGCGTTAAGCGTGTGCTCGTCCTGCAGTCCGGCACAGAGCGCGGTGGAAACCACATCAAACAGTCCCCCCACGACGGGCGTGCCCGCCGCAAGACCGGTCAGGGCGGCTGCCTGAGCGGTGATTTCCCCGCAGATTTCTGCTGAACCGACAATCGGCGGTAGGGCGCCGTCAATCTCGCTGATCCCGAGCCAGCGCGTAAGCTGCGGGTCATACTGCCCGGTATTCATGTTGTAGAGATTGGACTCGGAGATGTTGCTCTCTTCACCGCCCTTCACGCCGGTCAGGCACCAGCGCAGATAGTCGTGCGCCATCATCACGCAGCCAATTTGCTGATACCGCTGCGGCTCGTTCTCTTTGACCCAGCGCAGAAGCGAGGCCGGATGCCCGGTCCACAGCGTCTGGCGCGTATGCGGGTAGAGTTTTTCGGGAATGCCGTCCTGCTGCCAGCGCTGCACAATCTCCAGTGCCCGGCGATCGGAGGAGAGGATGGCGTTGCCCAACGGTTGGTCTTGTTTATCGAGCAGAAACAGCCCCTTACCCTGCGCAGAAATGCCGACCCCATTGATCTGGTTGCCGTTTACGCCTGCATTCTTGAGCAACGCGGCGATGGTGGCGTGGCAGTGCTGCCAGAGCTGATGCATATCCCGCTCGGCGTAGCCCGCTCGCGGGCTGAGCGTGGCAACGGAGCGGCGTTCGATACAAACTTCTTTGCCCTGGCGGGTGTATAAACCGGCTTTTAGATAAGTACCGCCACAATCGATACCCAGCCAGAAGGGCTCTTTTTCACTCATCTTCATCTCGCTTAATTGCCGGGTGGCGCTTCGCTTACCCGGCCTACTGTTCGGTTTTCTCCCTCTCCCCGTGGGAGAGGGCTGTGGAGGGCATCAGGCCGCACGCTTATGGGGATTTACCGTGGGATTGGGCTCTGCCCCGGCATCGCATTTCGCCGGCAACAGCAGGGCCAGCAGCGACGCCAGCGCGAGTGAAACGGCCAGGCAGTAGACGCCTGCATCTTTGCTGTACAGGGTGATCAGCACGCCAACGGCATACGGGCCGCAGAAGCCACCGAGGTTACCCAGGGCGTTGATCACGCCGCGCGCGCCACCTGCCATTTCGGCGCTAAACAGTCTTGCCGGTATCGTCCAGAACACCCCCGCGGCGGATTGCAGGAAGAAACCACAGCCCACCAGTGCGGCATAGGCCAGCCAGATGTTTGCTTTCAGGGCAACGGAGAGGAACATGCAGAGCGCGAAGCCAATCAACGGCAGGGAGACAAACAGCTTGCGCTTGCCGGTGCGGTCAGAAAGCGAGGAGAACAGGAACATGCCCGCAATGGCGCCGATGTAGGGCAGGATGGCGAGCATCCCCACCTGACCAATGCTGGTGTGCGTCAGCTCCTTCAGAATGGTCGGCAACCAGAGGGTGTAACCGTAAATCCCGGTTTGATAGAAGAAATTCAGGGCGATCAGCTGCCACATGGTTTTGTCAGACAGCACCGCGCTGAGCGAGGCATTTTTCACCTCTTTTCCGGCGATGGCCTGCTGTTCAGCCGCCAGCGTTTGTACCAGATAGTTTTTCTCGGCCGCTGAGATCCAGCGGGCTTCCTGCGGACGGTCGTACACGGTGAACGCCCACAGCACCAGCACAACGACGGACATCAGACCTTCAATGATGAACAGCCAGCGCCAGTCAAGTGCGGTAATAATCCAGCCCGACAGCGGGGCGGTGATTATCCCGGCGATGGGTACGAACATGATCACAATTGCGTTGGCGCGACCGCGTTCGGCATCCGGGAACCAGTTGCTGATCATGGTGAGCACAACGGGTAGCATCCCGCCTTCCGCCACGCCGAGTAAGAAGCGCAGCACCAGCAGCTGGTACTGATTCGTCACGAGACCCGTGAGCACCGAGATCACCGCCCAGGCGACCAGTGACCAGCCGATAAATTTCTTGCCGCTACCGTGCACCGCAATCTTGCCGCCGGGTACCTGCAGGAACAGATAGCCGATAAAAAATATGCCGCCCGCGAGGCCTGCCATGGTGGCGGTAATACCTAATTCTTCGTCCATACCTCCCGGCATTGCAAACGCGATATTCACGCGGTCCATATATGAAATAATACAGGCGATAAGAATAGGAGGAATGATTCTTAGCCAGCGCTGGCGCGGAATGTCCGTATGTAGAGCATGAGTAGAAATATTCATAGTTAATCTCTCAGTAGGTAACCGGAATAAACTTTTCTTATTGTTATTGCGTTGCTTTATTCATTGCGCTGATACCGTCGCGCAAAATGGCGATGCGATGGCTGACATCAGCATTAGCATTTATTTCCAGTAATTTAATACCGGAGAATTTCAACGTTGCGGCGCTCGCCGCAGTAAAGAGTGATTTTGCATGTTCAGTGGACATCAAACTGTCAGTGCAGAACGAAGAAAATGGCGCGTGCAGATCCTGCCATTCACCGTATTCCCCACCGGGGGTGGTGCCTGAAAACATCAGCGCACCCAGTTTCCCGGCATCAAGCGCGGCCTGAACGTGGTCAAGGGGAAGGGTGGTGTTACGGCCTTCGATGGCCGACCGCGCCCAGTTGATGCAGACGCTGATATCCGTGTCTTTCACCACCTCCAGCACCTGCTCTAAGGGCAGGAAGCCTTTACGGGGTGCGACGCCGGTCATGGCATCGCAGTGTTCCAGCACCAGGTCGCAGCCCCAGTCCCAGCTTGTTATTTCACGGACGGAGCGGGAAAACGCGTCGGTGGCTTGTTCGACCGAGGCATTGCCCGCCTGCGGGGCCGCCTGCATCTCAAGAGCAATCACTTTCCCCGGGAAGCGGGTATTCACGGCGTTAATTTTTTTGTGCAAATGTCGGTAAAAGTCCACGCACGCTTTACGCTGCGCGTCGTCAGCCGAGGCCAGGCCAAACGCGCCGTTGATGCCGCGGCGCCGCATGGTTTCCATAACTGCCGTGACCACGATTTGCCAGTCCCCCGGGGTATGGCGGAACAGCCATTCGTCACCAAGGGGGTGAAGATTTTCAAGGCAAGGCTGTTCCAGCCCGCGAATATTCGGCGTGTCGGAAAGTTCCCGCCAGAAGGTTTGTTCTTCTTGTTCCCCTTTCTGGTGAAACGAGGGTGCGCAGGGGTACGCACCAATAATAAAACCGGTATTAGTCATTTCGCGTTCCTGTATTTATACCCGTCATACTTCAAGTTGCATGTGCGTTGGCTGCGCTCGTTCACCCCAGTCACTTACTTATGTAAGCTCCTGGGAATTCACTCTCTTGCCGCCTTCCTGCAACTCGAATTATTTAGGGTATATCAGAAAATTAATCTAATTCGCTGATTGCCACTTTCACCACAATCTTACGAATTGTGGTTTCCTTGTTTTTAATACAGGCAGGACGGTGCACATCCTGCGGAAAAAATATGGCATAGCTGCCGGGTATCATTTCGATAAACGACTCATTTTCACTGTTGTGATAAAAAATAATATCGCGTTGTTCCAGCAATGATTCGCTTATTTCGTTATTACCGGTATCAATCGCGATACCGATTTTCTCTTCACCCCAGGCCAGGAATTGGATATCCAGATAGCGGCGATGCACTTCCGGGCGATTCTCGTGCAGATCCTTTGTTGTCAGGTCGAGAACCTGGGCAAAAATGTTGCGACCTTCAATTTCTACTACGCCTGGCTCCAGGGTGGTGAAATCCGTCGTGCGCAGAAAATGAAGGGCTTTTTCAATCGCCCGCGGCAGGCGACACGGATTTGGCTGGGAAATATGTCCGAATATCATGGCCCACTCCTTACAGAGACTGGATTTTCGCCCACACGCTGTCGTCAACCGTGATGCCGTTGCGGCGGTTCTCTTCAAGCAAACGGGTAAATTCATGCCCCGGCAGGCGGATGGCGACATTCTCATCCGCGCGTTCGGCGGTGGTGATGAAGTCCATAATGCGCTGCAGTTTGGCATCGCGGGTTGGGCCATCGATCAGGCGATCCACCTCAATGGCGATGAAGATCTGCGATACGCCGTACTCGTCGCTGTTGTCCTGGGTCACTTCCGCGACGGACGATCCGTTTGAGAGCAGGGTGGCGATCATATCGAGCACGATGGATAAGCCGGACCCTTTCCAGTAGCCCATGGGCAGAATACGGCGGTTTTTCTCGATCACGCCCGGCTCTCTGGTGAGGTGACCTTCGTCGTCAAAGCCGCCATCTACCGGCAACGCGCGCCCGGCCAGGCGATTCACCTCCAGCATGCCGTAGGAGAACATCGACATCGACATGTCGACCATGGTGATCGGGTTCGACGGAATGGCAACGATCAGCGGGTTTGTGCCGATGCAGCACTCTTTTGATCCCCACGCGGGCATCACGGCAATCGAGTTGGTCCAGCAAATGCCGATATAGCCCTTCTCCGCCGCCTGCCAGCCGTAGCTGCCGCCGCGCATCCAGTGGTTCGCGTTACGCAGTGCCACCAGACCAATGCCGTGATCGGACGCCAGCTCGGTGGCGCGATCCATCATCTTCTTCGCCGTCAGGTTGCCAATGGAGCGCTGCGCATCCCACTGTTCGATGGCGCCTAATGTCATCACCCGTTTGGGCTGGGCGTCAGGAATGATATCCCCTGCATCAAGCTGCTGAATAAAACGCGGGAAACGGTTTACACCATGCGAATAGACGCCGGATTCCGTGGTGCGGGCAAACATCTCGGCGCAGGCGTCTGCGGTTTCCGCTTTCACGCCGCGGTCGAGCAGAACCCGATTGAACGCCGCTTTCAACTCTTCGAAGGTCACTTTCATCCCTGTTCTCCTGTTCTTTTAAGGGCAAGTGTGAGTGCTTTTTTATCGCTAAATTCCACTATGCGAAATATGATTTCAAATATAGCGATCAAATTTTGTCAGATCAACGACATTCATGTTTTTCAAAATCGATTAAAATCAATTGGTTGTGTTTTTTCTGTTGAGATCGTGAACTGACCCACACTTTGCGCTACCATCAGGGCGCGCTAAACAGGAGCCATGTAATGAGCATGAAAGAGAGCGAAATGACGCAAGAAAAAGAGAGGCCAGCAGGCAGCCAGAGCTTGTTTCGCGGCCTGATGCTGATTGAGATCCTCAGCAACTATCCGAACGGGTGCCCGCTTGCACATTTATCGGAACTGGCGGGGCTGAATAAGAGCACCGTGCACCGCTTGCTGCAGGGGCTACAGTCGTGCGGGTACGTGACCCCGGCACCCGCCGCGGGCAGCTATCGCCTGACCACTAAATTTATCGCCGTCGGGCAAAAGGCGCTGTCGTCGCTGAATATCATTCACGTGGCCGCTCCGCACCTCGAAGCGCTGAACATTGCGACCGGCGAGACGGTGAACTTCTCCAGCCGGGAAGACGACCACGCCATCCTGATTTATAAGCTCGAACCGACAACCGGTATGCTGCGCACGCGCGCCTATATTGGCCAGCATATGCCGCTCTACTGCTCTGCGATGGGCAAGATCTACATGGCTTTTGGTCATCAGGATTACGTGGCAAGCTACTGGGAAAGCCATCAGGAACAGATCCAACCTTTGACGCGCAACACCATCACTGAACTGAGCGCCATGTATGATGAACTGGCGGAAATTCGCGATCGCAGCATGGCGATGGACAAAGAAGAGAACGAGCTGGGCGTCTCCTGTATTGCCGTGCCGGTGTTTGATATTCACGGCCGCGTTCCGTATGCGATCTCTATCTCGCTATCGACGTCGCGCATGAAGCAGGTGGGCGAGAAGAACCTGCTCAAGCCGCTGCGCGAAACGGCAGAGGCTATCTCAAAAGAGCTGGGTTTTAACGTACGCGAGGCGTAACAGATGAACCGATTTATCATGGCGGATGCGGAAAAATGCATCGGGTGCCGCACCTGTGAAGTGGCCTGTGCGGTCGCGCATCAGGATGACTTCACCGCAGAGGCTTTTACCTCTCGCCTGCGGGTGGTGAAGGGGGACGCCTACACTACGGCGGTGGGTTGCCATCAGTGCGAGGACGCCCCCTGTGCCAATGTCTGCCCAACCCATGCCATCAGCCTTACGGCAGGCGCCTGGCTTGTTGAGCAGATGCGCTGTATTGGCTGTAAAAGCTGCATGGTCGCCTGTCCGTTTGGGGCGATGCAGGTACGGCTGGTGGGAAGCAGGGCACAAGCGCTGAAATGTGATTTATGTGTGCAGCGCGAAGGCGGACCGGCCTGCGTGGAGGCCTGTCCAACCCACGCGCTGCGCTGCGTTGATCCTGCCAGTATTCGGGCTGAAAGGCTTACTGCATTTTATTGAAATTCCACGTAAACGTCAGACTGTAGCGCCAGTCTCTGTTGCGACTGTCTGTCGGAACATCCCCGACGGGTCTTGCCGCCTCAACCGTGATGCTATAGTGGCGGGTATCGCCTACCATCACGCCGGCCGCCACTGACCCGAGCCGCTGATGAGGCAAGCCGGAGGTGTTAAACCAGGTTTGCGCGGTATCGGCCAAGATGTAGGGCTGGATTGTGGCAAGCCATGTGCTCTCTTTTCGCATCTGGATATAGCGCAGTTCTACCTGCCCGCCATAGCCGTAATCACCGCTTGCTTCACTGTCCTGGTATCCACGGCCAAACCGCTGGGCACCGAAGCTAACGCGTTCGGGTTCTGGCAACGTGTTATTTGACCAGTCCCCCTCCCAGGACGTTGATAGCCGCCACTTATCGGCAAACAGCCAGGCTGCGTCCAGATAGCTTTTCGTGAGCGTAAAATTAATATCGGGCCTGGGGGCCGAGACGATATCGGCTCCCATCGCATCAATACCCTGACGCACGTTGAGTCGGCCGCTGATGCTGGCGGTTGTGAACTGATGCGCACCGTTGATGCCCACTTCCAGCGCCGGATAACGCGCGTGCTGGTTGACGGAGTCCAGGCTATAGGTTTTGCCCAGCAGTCTGGCCTGCAGGGCATAATCATCCTGGCGGTCGGTGTAATCAAAACCGCTGGTCAGATTAATTTGTGATTTTTGCATCAGCAGCAGGGGGTAGCCAAACGTCACGCCGCCGTTGTATTGCGTTGTTTTTTGCTTCGAATCGACGCTGATATTATTCGGCAAAGAGAGCAGGGGCGAAAAATCTCGCGGATCTTCACGGTAATAGCTGCCTTTGAGCTGCATGGTCAGCCCTTCATCGTTTAAAAACTGCTGCCAGTTGAGCCCGACATAGTTTTTTCGCGTGTTGCTATCTAACGGCACAAGCGTGGCCACGCCAAGCTGATCGCCATAGCTTGTCATGTTGCTGAGCGTGCCGTTCAGCATCATTAAATCTTGCCCTTTACGGGTATCAATCGTCGACGCGATATTCCAGCTCCGCTCCTGGTTGCCGGTGATTTGCATCGCCGCCGCGCCATAGATATTGGTTGGCAGCTGCGCGTTAGCTGTAACCGGAACGTTCGGGGTGCGCGTCATCAGCTGGCTGTAGCGATCGAACGTATCCTGAGACAGCGGTTTTTCCGCCATGATTTTTTCGGACAAACGTTTAAGACGTTCGGCGATGTGCGGGTTATTACTGGTGATGTCGCTATGAGCGACATAGCCTTCAACCAGAACAATTTTAATATTGCCCTGCTGGAAATTATTATCGGGCAGCCAGGCATAAGAGAGTGGAAAACCGTCGGCCTTATAGCGTTCCGTAATATCGTTTACCAGCCCCGTAAGCGTTTTTAGCGGCACGGTTTTTCCAGCGTAAGGCCTGAAGGGCTGAAGTAATTCCTTCAAGGGATAACGCGTGCCGCCAATAAACTGAATGTGATGAATGGTAATAGGCGTTTCAGGCGTCAGCGTTGACTTCGGTTTTTCTATTTTGACGTTCGGCTGCGGCGCGGCCTCAGTCTGTTCGGGGGCAACGTTACGAGAAACTTGCGCCGGGTTATCGGGGTTAATAATAGAGGGCAGAGTATCGGCGCGGGCCATGCTCAGCACAACCAGCCCCGTCAGCGAAAAAAGGAAGTGGTGTTTCATCGCGCTATCCCTGTTCGTCATCCCCGGTTGGGGTAAATGTCGCTGAATAAAGCGCCCCTGAACCAGGGGCGCAGACAGGCAGTAAAAGGATTACTGTTTTGGCGTCAGTAGGCTCGAGGTTAACGTGTTGAGCCCGTTAATCGGGTTTGTCGTAGATGTGTTTTGGGTTGTGCCTGCATTGGCCGTTACACCCGCAGTCAGCGTATTGAGGGTGGTATTGACCGTTGTGCTCAGGCTATTGTTCGTGGCTGTCACATTGGCATCGGCCGTCAGAGATCCTGTGCCGCTGCCTCCGGTGGTTGATGTGGGTTTCACTAGCGTACCGCTATCCGTGACCGTCTGGCCGACATTTTGAACGACCTGACCGACACCGCTAAGCCCGCTATTGCTGCTGCTGATGTTGGTCCCCACGCCGCTGACGGTGCCACCCACCTGGGTCAGCAGACCGTTAACCGGTGTGCCGAGACCCGTTGTGGTGCCTACGGTTTGCGTCACGCCTTGTACTCCGCCCAGCGTCTTGTTAGCCAGGGTCGTGGTATCGGTTGTTACCTGAGTGACAGCAGGGCTGCTTACCGTGTTGGTGAGACCCGTGCCGGTGTTACTGACCAGTTGCCCGGTACTGTTTACCACGCTGCCCGTCAGGCCGGTTACGCCGCTGACCGGGGTTCCGGAAGTGGAACTCGCCAGGCCCGTGCCTACCGTTGAAACGGTATTGCCGAGGGAGGTGACCGACGTGGTCACGCCTTTAACCGTGGTACCCACACCGTTCGGGTTGTTTGGATCGCCAACGCCAGTCGTGACGCCTGTCCCCACGGTGGACACGGCACTGCCAACACCGCTGACGGTGGTTGAGACGGTTGACGTGACGGGATTATTTGTCGGAAGCTGGCTTCCGAGGCTATCCACAGTGGATCCGACGCTGGTCACGGTTTTACCGGCATCACCCAGTATCGTATTTACGCCTGCGGTAGTGGTTCCTCCACTGCCTCCTGAGCCTGAACCTGAACCTGATCCCGACCCTGAACCAGAACCCGTTCCGCCGCCAGCGCCTGTCCCGGTACCTGAACCCGTTCCGGTGCCCGATCCGTTGCTGCCCGAACCGCCATTGCTCGCGGTTGTGCCACTTCCATCATCTGAGCCGCTGCTGCTTCCCGTCGCAGGGTTATTTTTGGCCGTTGAGTGAGATCCGCCACCGCTTCCACTACAGGCAGAAAGAGAGAACGCGAGCAGTACCGCAACAGCAATAGCGCTGATGCGACTAACATTATTAGGTAGCATATGAATACTCCACGCAAAAGAACGCCGAGCGGCGTATTAGTGAGTATATGCAGTATTTTTAAATATGCATGAAAGCGACTCAGGAAGGTATTTTGCTGCGTTGAAGAGGGTTATTTAAAATAACAATAAGTTAGCATATTTAATTTTTACTTAATTATTGAGAGGGTAGTTAGCGAGGCTAAATTAAAGGAATATTCCTAAGAAAACTCAATGGGAATGATAAATGAAGCGCTACAAGATATATCCTTAATATAAGATTCAGATCACGGAAAAATAAGGCTCTTCATTTGAAGAGCCTTATTTTTTAACAATTGCCTTCTTGCCAGGCTTTTTCGATCTCTTCGGCGAGAATTTTAACACCCGCTTCGATTTTTTCCGGGTCGGGGACGTAGTTCATGCGCATGCACTGATGGGTATGCGGCCATGGCTTATCCAGACCCGGGAAGAAATAATCGCCCGGCACCATCAGTACGCCGCGCTTTTTCAGTCGCTGATAAAGCAGTTCGGTGGAGATAGGTAAATCCTTAAACCACAGCCACAGGAAAATCGCCCCTTCCGGTTTGTGGATAAGGCAGCGTTCTTCCGGCAAATAGCGGCGAAGTGTCGCGATCGTCTCCTGAACGCGCTGGTAGTAGAACGGCTTGATAACGTCATTCGACAGACGCAGCAGGTCCTTGCGTTTGATCATTTCGCACATCATCGCCGGGCCAATGCCGCCCGGAGAAAGGCTGATAATGCCGTTCATATTGGTGATGGCGGTGATGATTTTCTCATTGGCGATGATGATTCCGCAGCGGCTGCCCGGCAGACCCAGCTTAGAGAGGCTCATGCACAGGACAATGTTCGGGTTCCACAGCGGACGTGCTTCGCTGAAGATGATGCCCGGGAACGGCACGCCGTAGGCGTTATCGATCACCAGCGGAATACCGTGCTGATTGGCCAGCGCATCCAGCTTCATCAGTTCGTCATCGGTGATCACGTTGCCCGTTGGGTTAGTCGGGCGCGATACGCAGATCATGCCCGTCTCTTCGCCAATATGCAGGTGTTCAAAATCGACGTGATATTTGAACTGGCCTTCCGGCAGCAGCTCGATGTTCGGGCGCGCAGAGACGAACAGATCCTCTTCCAGGCCGGAATCGGCATAGCCGATATACTCTGGCGCCAGCGGGAACAGCACTTTTTTGGTGGTGCCGTCCGCGCGACGTCCTGCGAACAGGTTAAACAAGTAGAAAAACGCGCTCTGGCTGCCGTTTGTCAGTGCAATATTCTGTGGTTCGATATCCCAGCCCAGCTCGTCACGCAGCATTTCGGCGAGGAGTGCCAGCAGCTCGGTTTTCCCCTGCGGGCCGTCGTAATTGCAAAGCGCATCGGTTGCTTTGCCGCTTTCCAGCATCTGAGCGAGCAGGGTCTGGAAATAGGTATTCATCTCCGGGATTTGAGCCGGGTTTCCGCCGCCGAGCATGATTGCGCCCGGTGTGCGCAGCCCGTCGTTGAGGTCCTCCATCAGGCGAGTAATGCCTGAATGGCGGGTAAATTTGTCGCCGAAAAGTGAAAACGTCATAGCAGGTGATCTGTCGAGCTTATTTTGAAAGTGGGTAACCATAACGCTAGCACCGTGTTGGTGCAAATCGGGTGGTGTGGTCGGATTTGTGGTTTTATAGGGCGGGAGTGGATTTGTGTAGTGAATAGTTCTGGAGCTTCTCCCCTCTCCCCATGGGGAGAGGGTTAGGGTGAGGGGTATGATCTACTGATTCCCCGCCCAGACGACCATCACCTTATCGCCATCATGTTCACGTACGAATCCATACCCCTCTTTCAGCGACAGCGTGGTTTGCTTGCCTTCACCAATCGCCGGGTGGCGGGCGCGGAACTGACCCAGCGTTTGCCAGTGGGCGACGGTTAAGGCCTGCTTGCCCGTGACGTCCTGCCAGTTCATATCCGAGCGGGTGCCCTGCAGCGGGTCGGAGCCTGTCGGCCCGAACGGACGCTCGGACTCATCCCCGTAATAGATTTGCACGCTGCCCGGTGCCAGCAGGAGCAGCTCCGCCGCGCGCTGGCCCCCTTCGCGGAACAGACGCGTATCGTGTGATGAGAGGTAGCTCAGCACATTGAAGCTTTGCAGCTTCTCCGCCATCTGCTGCCAGGTGAGATCCATATCGGCCAGGCAATTTACCGCTTTCGCCGCCTGCTCCTGATAATCAAAGTTGATCATCGCGTCGAAGCCGTGGCGGTAATAATCGCTCTGCATCACTCCGTGACCCCAGGATTCGCCGGTCATCCAGAACGGTGCGTTGTCGAGCTTTTTGTCCGGGTGAGCGCCTTTCCAGGCGGCCAGCGCCTGGCTTGCCTGGTCTTTCAGCTGCTGCCAGGCCGCGAGCTCAACGTGCTTCGCGGTATCCACGCGGAAACCGTCGATGCCGTAGTCACGTACCCACTGGCTGAGCCAGTGGGTCAGGTAATCGCGCGGGGTATAGCCCGGAATAGCTTTCGCGTGGGTATCGGGTTTGTGTTGATAGAAATTGGGTAGCCCGGAAGGGGCGGTGGATTCCGTTTTCAGGTCGGGCAGAAACGCCAGCGACATCGTTAAATCGTCGAAGCCGGGGTTGTCGTAATCACCGATGTCGGTGCGGATCCATTTCTTGCCCCACCATTTTTCCCATGCGGCTTTGTCGCTGAAGTTGATGTAGTCGTTGAAGCTATGCCAGGTCTGGCCTGCGCCAGGCTTCCAGTCCGTCCAGTGGTCTCCCAGCGTCTTTTTCAGCTCATCACCCTGCAGGTACAGGGCGCCAAACTGATACGCCTGCATGTCCGCAAGCGTCGCGTAGCCCGTGTGGTTCATGACGATATCAAACAGGATGCGAATGCCGCGCTTATGCGCTTCATCAACAAGCTGACGCAGGTCATCCCCGGTGCCCATGTTGGCGTCGAGCGTTGTCCAGTCCTGGGTGTAGTAGCCGTGGTAGGCATAATGCGGGAAATCACCTTTGGTGCCGCCGCCTACCCAGCCGTGGATCTGCTCAAGCGGGGAGCTTATCCAGAGCGCATTCACCCCCAGCTGCTGCAGGTAATCGAGCTTGCTGGTCAGTCCCTTGAGATCCCCGCCGTGGAACGTACCAATCTCCTGCATGCCGTCTTTGTGGCGGCCGTAACTGTTGTCGTTGCTCGGGTCACCATTCACATAGCGGTCAGTCAGTACAAAATAGACGGTGGCGTTTTGCCAGCTAAACGGCGCAGGCTTGTCGGTTTCGGCGCGCTCAAGCAGCAGCAGGCCGTTACTGTTGGCGGCTGGCTGCAGGGTGATTTTTCCACCTTGTACGGTCACCGTCTGTTTACTGTAGAAATCGCGCACGACGGAGCCTTCCGGGAAGGTATGGCTGACGTCCAGCGTCAGCGGCTTACCGTCCCACTTCGGGCACTGGCGGATAACGTTGGCCACCGGCTGTTCTGTCGCGCTCTGAACCGCCAGCAGCAGCGTGGGCGTGCCGGAGCGTGTATCAATCCGCATCTGGTATTCACCGTCGCGGAAAAGGCGCCACTGCGGCGGTGTGCCGTCACAGGGCTTGAGCGACAGCATCTCATTGAGTTTTATCGCGCCTGTGGGCTGCCAGCACGTCTTGTCAAAACTGAGCGTAAGAGGACGCGTACCCTTCGCAAGCTTTGCCTGGCTGGTGAAAATCCCGGTGCCTTCGGCGCGAAATGCGTCAAACCCCGGCGATGACCAGTCGGCATGCGCCAGTGCGGGTAACATCAGAAAGGCTATTGCGGTGCGTTTCATTCCTGGTTCCTGTCGCGGATTTTTTGACCAGTGTGCCAGCAGGCGGGCGGGAAAAACTCATCCCCTGTCGCTTTCTGCCAGGAGGATGCGTGAGGATGAGTGATCTTGCGCAAAATTAGGCAGTTATCTGCGATAACGCACACATTTTTCCAGAAATGATGTTTTTATGAGCAAGTTTCAGGTGACATAGTTTCGGAATTGGACTATTTCTATACGTGCTCTTGAAGTCTATTTTTGATATGATTTGAGATTCCGCTCTCAAATTTGTGAAAAAAATAAGGTGTTGGGATGATTACATCCGACCAGGAGACCTAATGATATCGACTCCCATTCGACGATATGGGGCTGCGATACTCATGTTACTCACCACGGCATTTTCGGGTGGGGTGCTTGCGAAGACGCACACGGATACAACGAGTAAGAAAGCCCACGTAATAAAGACGACAAGTAGTAAGGTTAGCAGTAAACAAGAGTATTCTCGCAATAGTGCAAAGAGTAGTTCACTTCCTGATTTGCGAAAATACCCTTCCGGAACACCAAGGAAAAAAGCGTTTCTCCGGACGGTAATGCCTTACATCACGAGTCAAAATGCCGCGATTACTGCGGATCGTAACTGGCTGATTTCCAAACAGTACGATAGCCGCTGGTCGCCATCCGAGCGCGCGCGTCTGAAAGATATCACGAAGCGCTACAAGCTGAGCTGGAACGGGAACACGCGTCGTGTGCCGTGGAATGCTCTCCTTGAGCGTGTGGATATCATCCCGGGCAGCATGGTTGCGACCATGGCTGCAGCCGAAAGCGGCTGGGGAACGTCTAAGCTAGCGCGTAACAACAACAACCTTTTCGGCATGAAATGCGTGAAAGGTCGTTGTACGAATGCGCCTGGCAAGGTGAAAGGCTATTCGCAGTTTGAATCCGTGAAGGATTCCGTGAACGCCTATGTGGTGAATCTGAACACGCACCCGGCCTACTCATCGTTCCGTAAATCACGCGCTCAGCTGCGTAAAGCGGACCAGGAAGTGACGGCCAGTACGATGATCCACAAGCTGAAAGGGTATTCGACGAAGGGACAGAGCTATAACAACTATCTGTTCGCCATGTACCAGGATAACCAGCGCTTAATCGCCGCTCATATGTAATCTCAAAAAAACGCCTTCCACTGGAAGGCGTTTTCTTTTCTAGATCAGCACCTCGCTGTGGCGATCCCGATACTCCTTCGGCGTGGTGTCATACTCTTTGCGGAACACCGAGTAGAAATATTGCAGAGACGGGTAACCGCACATCTGCGAGATTTCGTTGATCGACAGCGACGTGGAAACGAGCAGGCTGCGTGCTTTCTCCAGCTTTTCAGCATGGATGACGGCATGAATGGTTTCACCCACCTCTTCTTTAAAACGCTTCTCCAGATTCGAACGCGAAATGCCCACCGAATCCAGCACCTGATCGACCTTAATCCCTTTGCAGGCGTGGTTGCGAATATAGTGCATGGCCTGAATGACGGCCGGGTCGCTTAAGGAGCGATAATCGGTCGAGCGACGTTCCACGACGCGAACCGGTGGCACCAGCAGGCGCTGAAGCGGCAGAGATTCTTTATCCAGCAGACGGTGCAGCAGCTTCGCCGCCTGATAGCCCATTTGACGCGTGCCCTGAGCCACGGAAGAGAGCGCCACGCGGGACAGATAGCGGGTAAGCTCTTCGTTATCAATGCCAATCACGCACAGTTTTTCGGGCACCGGAATGTGTAAGTGTTCGCAGACCTGCAGCACGTGGCGGGCGCGGGCGTCCGTTACGGCAATAATCCCGGTTTGCGGCGGCAGCGTTTGCAGCCAGTCAGCGAGACGGTTCTGCGCGTGCTGCCAGTTTTCCGGGGCGGTTTCCAGCCCCTGATAGACCACGCCGCGATACTTCTCCTGCGCGACCAGCTGGCAAAATGCGTGTTCACGCTCAACGGCCCAGCGCTTGCCGCTGGTGGCGGGTAAACCATAAAACGCGAAGCGGTGGACGCCTTTCTCTTTTAAATGGAGAAACGCGGCTTCGACCAGGGCATGGTTATCGGTGGCAATATAGTGAACCGGCGGATAGTGTTCGGGCGAGTGGTAGGAGCCGCCGACGCCCACGATCGGCACGTCGACGTCGGTCAGCAGCTGTTCAATGACGGGGTCGTCATAGTCGGCGATGACGCCATCGCCCAGCCAGTCTTTAATGTTCTCCAGACGGGTGCGGAAATCTTCTTCAATAAAAATATCCCATTCGGATTGCGACGCCTGCAAATATTCACCCACGCCTTCTACCACCTGACGGTCATAGGCTTTGTTGGCATTGAATAACAACGTAATGCGGTGACGCTTTTCAAACATGGCTCACTTCCCAATTAAGTCACAATACCGTTATCAGGCCCGTCGCTTGGTGGCCGAGTCCATCCAGACTGCCAGTAAAAGAATGGCTCCCTTGACGATATACTGCCAAAACGTCGGGACGTCCATCATACTCATCCCGTTATCCAACGACGCCATGATAAATGCCCCCATCACCGCGCCCGCGACGCTGCCGATACCCCCTGCGAGGCTGGTACCGCCAATAACGCAGGCGGCGATAGCATCCAGCTCGGCGATGTTGCCCGCGGAGGGTGAACCGGCCCCCAGACGCGAGCTGAGGATCAGCCCGGCGATGGCGACCATCAGGCCGTTAATGGCGAAGACCGCGAGTTTGGTGCGTTCGACGTTAATCCCCGACAAACGGGCAGCCTCAAGGTTGCCGCCGATGGCATAAATACGGCGGCCAAACGCGGTGCGCGTCGCCATAAACATGCCGCCCAGCAGCAAAAGCGCCAGCAGCAGGACGGGGGTCGGAACGCCGCGATAGTCGTTAAGAAGCCAGATGGCGCCCAGCACAATGACCGCCGTCAGCGCCTGACGTCCCACCACCGAGGTTGATGCTGGCGACGCCAGCCCCAGCGCCTGACGGCGCATGCGTCCACGCCACTGCCACGCGACAAACGCCAGCAGCCCCGCCACGCCGATGGTAAAGCCCACGCCATCCGGGAGATAGCTTTGACCAATCTGCGACATGGCCGCGCTGGTCGGGGAGACGGTGGTACCGTTGGTGATGCCGATTAAGATCCCGCGGAAGGCCAGCATCCCCGCCAGGGTGACAATGAACGACGGCACTTTACGGTAGGCTACCCACCAGCCGTTCCAGGCCCCCAGAACCAGACCCAGCACCAGCGTGACCGCCACGGTCAGCGGCAGCGGCCAGCCGAGCCAGACGTCAAAAATGGCCGCCACGCCGCCGAGGAGCCCCATCATCGAGCCGACCGACAGATCGATTTCCGCGGAGATAATCACGAACACCATGCCCACGGCCAGAATGCCGGTGATGGCGGTCTGGCGGAGCAGGTTGGAGACGTTACGCGCGCTCAGGTATGAGCCATCGGTCATCCAGGTAAAGAAGAGCATGATGACGATAATGGCCGCGATCATCACGAACACCTGCAGGTTCAGCGCTTTTAGCCCTGCGAACGCACCGGGCGTCGGAACGGCGACTTTGATATCAGACGGATTGCTTTTCGACATGACGTTCGCTCCTTAAAGCGGCTTCCATCACCTGCTCCTGCGTCAGGTTCTGGTTAATCAGGTTGGCTTTCAGTTTTCCCTCGTGCATAACCAGCACACGGTCGCTCAGGCCGAGCACTTCGGGTAACTCAGACGAAATAACAATGACGGCAATCCCTTGCTGTACAAGCTGATTAATCAGTTTGTAGATTTCATATTTGGCACCGATATCAATCCCGCGCGTGGGCTCATCGAGGATTAATATGCGCGGGTTGAGCAGCAGGCAGCGCGCCAGAATCGCCTTCTGCTGGTTGCCGCCGCTCAGGCGGCCAATGGCCAGTTCCGGTGAGGAGGTTTTGACCTTCAGACGGGCAAGCGACTGGAGGATGCACTGCTGCTCCGCGGCATCGTCAAGGCTGCTCAGCGCGCCGGAGAAGCGATCGAGTGCCGCAAGCGTAATGTTTTTCCCCACTGCCATGACCGGCACGATGCCGTCCTTTTTGCGGTCTTCCGGCACCATAGCAATGCCGTGGGCAATCGCCTGCTGGCAGTTGTCGATTTTCACCGGCTGGCCGTCGATATAAATCGTGCCCTCCCAGCGCCCCGGCCATACGCCAAACAGACACTGTACGGCCTCCGTGCGCCCGGCGCCGACTAACCCGGCAATACCGAGAATTTCGCCGCTGTGCAGAGAAAACGAGACGTTATTGACGCGCTTGATGTGGCGGTTAACGGGGTGCCACGCGGTCAGGTTTTCCACGCGCAGCACTTCATCACCTTTGGTGTGAGGCTCATTCGGGTAGAGCGCCGTCAGCTCGCGCCCCACCATCATGGTGATGATGTCATCTTCGCTCATGCCCGCGGCTTCACGCGTGCCGATGTGCTGACCGTCGCGGATCACGCAGATGGTGTCCGAAATGGCTTTGACCTCGTTCAGCTTGTGCGAAATGTAGATACAGGCGATGCCGTGATTTTGCAGATCGCGAATGATATTGAGCAGTACCGCAGTTTCCTGTTCGGTGAGCGAAGCCGTTGGCTCATCGAGGATCAGCAGCCTGACCTGCTTATTGAGCGCTTTAGCGATTTCAACCAGCTGCTGTTGCCCCAGTCCCAGGTCGCCCACGCGGGTATCCGGTGAAATGTGGAGGCTCACCTGCGCCAGCAGCTTTTCACAGCGGAGCGTCATGGTGTCGTAATCCAGTACGCCGTGGCGGGAGATTTCGGCTCCGAGGAAAATGTTCTCCAGCACGGTGAGATGTTTCACCAGCGCCAGTTCCTGGTGGATGATGGCGATACCTTTGCGTTCGGTATCGCGAATGTGAGTTGCCTGGATCACTTCGCCGGCAAAGACGATTTCGCCTTCGTAGCTGCCGTGCGGGTAGATCCCACACAGCACTTTCATCAGCGTTGACTTGCCTGAACCGTTCTCGCCACACAGCGAAACCACTTCGCCGGGATTTAGCCGGAGACTGACGTTGTCGACGGCTTTCACCGTGCCGAAGCGCTTGGTGATGCTTTTCATTTCAAGTAAATAAGGCATAACTGCTCCACATAACCCGAGGAAAGAACAGTGCAACGTGATGCGCCCCCGCAGAGCAGGGGCCGCGCCGGATTACAGTTCGCTCTTCTTGTGGAAACCGTCCTTAATGACGGTGGCGTCAATGTTCTCTTTATTGACTTCAATAGGGGTGAGCAGGCGAGCAGGAACGTCTTTCAGCCCGTTATTCAGCGTGGCGTCTGCTTTTGGTTGCTTACCGTTGCCCAGTTCCACGGCGATTTCCGCCGCCGTATTGGCCAACTCGGTAATCGGTTTGTAGACCGTCATGGTTTGGGTGCCGGCGATAATACGTTTTACGCCAGCCAGATCGGCATCTTGCCCTGAAATGGCGACTTTACCCGCCAGCCCCTGGGCGCTCAGGGCCTGAATCGCACCGCCTGCGGTGGCATCGTTGGAGGCCACAACCGCGTCAATTTTGTTGTTGTTGGCCGTCAGCGCGTTTTCCATAATCTTCAGGGCGTTTTCGGGTAACCATCCGTCGGCCCACTGATCGCCAACCACTTTTATTTTCCCGTTGTCGATGTACGGCTTAAGGACCTTCATTTGCCCTTCGCGGAACAGCTTGGCGTTGTTATCTACCGGCGAACCGCCCATCAGGAAATAATTGCCCTGAGGCACTTTGTCGATCAGGCTTTGTGCCTGTAATTCGCCGACTTTTTCATTGTCGAACGAAATATAATAATCAATGTCCGCATTATTAATCATGCGGTCATAGGCCAGCACTTTTATGCCTTCTTGTTTGGCTTCTTTCACTACGTTACTTAATACCTGGCCGTTATAGGGGATAATGACCAGCACATCGACGCCGCGGTTAATCATATTCTCGATCTGCGACATTTGCGTTTCTTCGTTGCCGTTAGCCGACTGGACAAACACGTTTGCGCCGAGTGATTCCGCTTTTTTCACAAAAATATCGCGATCTTTTTGCCAGCGCTCCAGACGCAGGTCGTCAATCGCCATGCCAATTTTGACCTCCTTGGCATGCCCTGCAAAGCTTGCAAGGAGGAGCGTAGTGCAGAGCGTTAGGGTCAGGTTCTTTATCTTCATAATTATTAGGCCTTTTTGTAGGGGTATGTGTTGCTGAGATAAAAGAAACATTCACTGCTGGGACGCAGCAAATTTTTAACGCGGAAAGGCAGGCTGGCAATTACAGATTTTTATCTTCTCATTATGATATTTGGTTTATTTCTGAATTTATGACCGCGATCGGATTTTAAAATACGTAACGTCTTAATTACATTTGATTCTGGAATCCGCGCCGAAAAATAGTTCGTCTGCGCATTATTTTGCGAGCCAGCGCACAGTTGTGCATTCTCTCAATAGCAGTGTGAAATAACGTAATTGAGCAACCCAAAATGTCTATTCACTATTACTCCTGTATCAACGACTCGCCGCATACCCTGATTATGGAGCTCAATATGCAAGCTTATTTCGACCAACTCGATCGTGTTCGTTACGAAGGCCCGAAAACGACCAATCCTTTAGCATTTCGTCACTACAACCCGGATGAGCTGGTGCTGGGTAAGCGCATGGAAGATCATCTGCGCTTTGCCGCCTGTTACTGGCATACCTTCTGCTGGAACGGCGCCGATATGTTCGGCGTGGGCTCCTTTGACCGCCCGTGGCAGCAGCCGGGTGAGGCCATCGAACTGGCAAAGCGCAAAGCCGATGTGGCGTTTGAGTTCTTCCACAAGCTGAACGTGCCGTACTACTGCTTCCATGATGTTGACGTGTCGCCGGAAGGGGCGTCGCTGAAAGAGTACCTGAACAACTTTGCGCAGATGGTGGATGTACTGGCGGCAAAACAGCAGGAAAGCGGCGTGAAGCTGCTGTGGGGCACGGCAAACTGCTTCACTAACCCACGCTACGGCGCAGGTGCGGCAACCAACCCGGATCCGGAAGTGTTTAGCTGGGCGGCCACGCAGGTGGTGACGGCAATGAATGCCACGCATCAGCTGGGTGGCGAAAACTATGTCCTGTGGGGAGGCCGTGAAGGCTATGAAACCCTGCTCAACACCGACCTGCGTCAGGAGCGCGAGCAGATTGGCCGCTTTATGCAGATGGTTGTCGACCACAAGCACAAAATCGGCTTCCGCGGCACGCTGTTGATTGAGCCAAAACCGCAGGAACCGACGAAGCACCAGTATGACTACGACGTGGCGACGGTGTATGGCTTCCTGAAGCAGTTCGGTCTGGAAAAAGAGATCAAAGTGAACATTGAAGCCAACCACGCCACGCTGGCGGGCCACTCTTTCCACCACGAGATTGCGTCGGCGATTGCGCTGGGCATCTTCGGCTCTGTCGATGCGAACCGCGGCGACCCGCAGCTGGGCTGGGATACCGACCAGTTCCCGAACAGCGTGGAAGAGAATGCGCTGGTGATGTATGAGATCGTCAAAGCGGGCGGCTTCACTACCGGCGGCCTGAACTTTGACGCCAAGGTGCGTCGCCAGAGCACCGACAAATACGATCTGTTCTACGGCCACATTGGCGCGATGGACACCATGGCGCTGGCGCTGAAGGTAGCGGCACGTATGATTGAAGACGGCGAGCTCGATAAACGCGTGGCGAAGCGCTACAGCGGCTGGAACAGTGAGCTGGGCCAGCAAATTTTGAAAGGTCAGTTATCGCTTGCGGAGATCGCGAAGTACGCTGAACACCATCAGCTGGCGCCGCAGCACCAGAGCGGGCACCAGGAGCTGCTGGAAAATCTGGTCAACCACTACCTGTTCGATAAATAACGGCATCCAGCTTGTAGGCCCGGTAAGCGCAGCGCCACCGGGCATTTTCACTTAAGGAATCCACTATATGTATATCGGGATCGATCTGGGCACATCGGGTGTGAAAGCCATCCTGTTAAGCGAGCAGGGCGAGGTGTTAGCAACGCAGACTGAAAAGCTGCAGGTTTCACGTCCGCATCCGCTGTGGTCGGAACAGGACCCGGAGCAGTGGTGGCAGGCAACGGATCGTGCAATCAAGGCGTTAGGTGAACAGCATTCTCTGCGTGACGTGAAAGCGCTGGGGATTGCCGGGCAAATGCACGGCGCGACGCTGCTCGATAGCCAGCATCGCGTGTTGCGACCCGCCATTCTCTGGAACGATGGCCGCTGTGCAGAAGAGTGTGCGCTTCTTGAGGAACGCGTACCCACTTCCCGCGCGATCACCGGCAACCTGATGATGCCCGGCTTTACCGCGCCTAAGCTTCTGTGGGTGCAGCGCCACGAGCCGGAGATTTTCCGGCAGGTGGCGAAAGTCCTGCTGCCGAAAGACTATCTGCGCTTTCGCATGACGGGCGATTTTGCTTCCGACATGTCAGATGCCGCCGGCACGATGTGGCTCGACGTGGCGAAACGCGACTGGAGCGAGGCGATGCTGGATGCCTGCCATTTGACCCGTGAACACATGCCCGCCCTGTTCGAAGGTAGCGAGGTAACAGGCACACTGCTGCCGGACGTTGCGGAACGCTGGAATATGTCTGCCGTGCCGGTGGTTGCCGGGGGCGGTGACAATGCCGCAGGGGCCGTGGGCGTCGGCATGGTTGAGGCAGGTCAGGCGATGCTGTCGCTGGGAACCTCTGGCGTCTATTTTGCCGTCAGCGACGGCTATCGCAGCAATCCCGAAAGCGCGGTGCACAGTTTCTGTCATGCGCTGCCAGGAAAATGGCATTTGATGTCGGTGATGCTGAGTGCAGCGTCGTGCCTGGACTGGGCGGCGAAGCTGACCGGGATGGCCGATGTTCCTGCGTTGATTGCCGCAGCACAGCAGGCGGATGAAAATGCCGGTACCGTCTGGTTTTTACCGTATCTGTCCGGTGAGCGTACGCCACACAACAACCCTGAAGCGAAAGGGGTGTTCTTTGGCTTAACCCATCAGCATGGTCCGGCAGAACTGGCGCGTGCGGTTCTCGAAGGCGTCGGATATGCGCTGGCTGACGGAATGGACGTGGTTCACGACTGCGGCCTGAAACCCGCAAGCGTCACCCTGATTGGCGGCGGTGCGCGAAGCCCTTACTGGCGACAAATGCTGTCGGACATCAGCGGCTTGCAGCTGGATTTCCGCACCGGTGGCGATGTTGGCCCCGCGCTCGGCGCCGCGCGTCTGGCGCAGATTGCTATGAACCCGGAAAAACCGCTTTCACAACTGCTGCCGCAGCTTACGCTTGAACAGGCGCATTTGCCTGACGCGGCGCGCCATGCGCGGTACGCGGAAAGGCGCGACGTGTTCCGCAAAATCTACCAGCAGCTGCTGCCGCTGATGACGTAAATTCGCTTGTCCGGGAGAGGCACGAGGATGTCCTTTTTTGGTCTGTGCGTGCCTTTCTTTCCTTGCCAGTATGGTGTCACACCCACTGGCGAGGAGAACCATCATGTCACGCATTGCACTCATCAACATTGATACTCAGCAGTCCTTCCATCACCGCAATTACTGGCAGGAGGATGACATTCCCGCGTTTCAGCAGGCGATGCTGGGGCTGATTGAAGGCTGCCAGGCGCGCGGTATTCCGGTCGTTGATATTTTTCATGTGGATGAAGACGGCCCATTTACGCTGGAAAGCGGCTATGTCAAACCGATGGCCTTTTTGCGTCATCAGCCGGATGTGGTTTTCCAGAAACACGTTCATAATGCCTTCACGGATACCGGGCTCGATCGCTGGCTGCGCGAGCGCGATATCAATAGTGTGATTATCTGCGGCATTCGCACGGAGCAATGCTGTGAAACCACCGCCCGGGTGGCATCCGATCTGGGTTATGCTGTGACCTTTGTGAGCGAGGCAACGCTGACGTTCCCCATGACCTACAAGGGCATTACCCTTAGCGCAGCGGACATTCGCCACCGTACCGAAACGGTACTGTCCGGGCGTTTTGCCGACATTAAAACGGTAGCGGAGACGCTGGAGTCACTGTAATGCCCATCGACGTCTGGTTCGTGATGTTGCCCGGGGTGCTGTCATTAGACATGACCGGCCCGGCAGAAACCTTTGTGCTGGCAGGCGACGCGTTTCGTCTGCATTACATTGGCCCGCAGCCGGAGGTTCCGACGTCGATAGGTCTGACGATGAGCGGCATCCAGCCGTTGCCGGAACGTCTTCCAGAGGGGTGCCTGCTGGTATTGCCCGGCGTGAGCGACTCCCGCTCTCAGTTTTCGACACCACAGGCGTTACGGATACAGCACTGGCTGATGCGCCTGCAGCCGATTATTCAGCGCCGGGATATCACGGTGATGTGCGTCTGTTCTGGCGCGCTGCTGGCGGCGAAATCGGGCCTGCTGAATAACAAACAGTGCACAACTCACCATGACGTTATCAGCCGTTTACGCACCGCGGCCCCTACGGCGACGATTAAAGAAAACCGCATCTTTGTGCAGGACGAAAACATCTGGACCAGCGCGGGGATCACGTCGGGCATCGACCTGGCGCTGTATATGATTAACCGCCTGTGCGGCCCCGAAAAGGCGCTGAATGTGGCGCGCGAGATGGTGGTCTGGTTCCGCCGTTCTGGTGACGATCCCCAGCTCTCCCCGTGGCTACGCTACCGCAATCATCTTCATCCGGCGATTCATCGGGCGCAGGATGCGCTCACCGCCGAGCCGCAAAAAGCGTGGAACTTGCCTGATATCGCCGCGCTGGCGCACGTCAGCCCGCGCCATCTCACCCGGCTTTTCCAGACACATTTAGGGATTAGCGTCCGCGATTATCTGGAGCAGCTGCGTCTGGCGGTGGCGGAACAGTGGCTATTGCAGGGGCGCGGCGTGGAGCAGGCTTCCCTGGCGGCAGGGTTTTCCTCCCCGCGCCAGTACCATCGCGCCCGGCAGCGAAGCGTTAGCTGACGAAGCGGCGAACGTCTATTTTTTGCAGCAGCATCGACAGCAGCAGGCTGATCGCCAGGGTCGCAGCAAAAATCCAGATGATATCCAGCACCGGCCAGGTTTTAAGCTCGATGCCTCGTGTCCGAAGCGCGTGGATCACCAGCGCGTGAAAACCGTAAATCCCGAGAGAGTGTCGTGAAATGACGCTCAGTACGGGAAGGGGACGCGCATTCAGGGTGTTTTTAACGAGCGTGAGCAGCGATACGGCACAGATAAAGACCATCGGCCCGCAGTAGAGATACCAGGTATCGGCAAAATTACCGCGCCATTGAAGCTCATGCAGCGTCCCGCGTGAAATCACCGCCACGCCGGCGATAAACAGTGCCCCGCAGAGCCAGTTCAGACCGCGTTTTTGCGTGTCCATCATCCCGATGGCGCGCCCCAGCATGCCGTAAAGCACGTAATAGAAGGTATCGCCGTTGATATAGAGGTTCACCGGCAGCCACTCAAATCCGTCGATTTTCTGCGAGACCGTATTCGGGTTGGCGACAATGCCAATCACCACCATCAGGGCCAGAAGCATTTTCCCGCTGACGTTTTTCACCTGAATGAGCGGAGAGACCAGATAGATCACGATAATGGCGAAGAAGAACCACAGGTGGTAGAACACCGGTTTTTGCAGCAAATATTTGAGGGATAACCCGGCGTTAATGGAGGTGAACAGGGTGATATAGAGCAGGGCAACGGCGCTGTAGAACCCCAGGCAGGCCGCGATGCGGATGAAGTGCCGCGGCTGCGCGCTGCGTTCACCAAAAAAGAGAAAGCCAGAAATCATGAAGAACAGCGGCACGCTGACGCGCGACGCAGAGTTGAGAATATTGGCGATATCCCAGTTAACGGGGCTGATGCTGTGGGCGTTCGTGACGTACCAGGTCGTCGTGTGGATCATGACCACCATCAGACACGCTATTCCTCGCAGGTTATCAATCCAGTTAATTTTTGACGGCATCAGTTCCTCGTATTCCCTGTAAAGTGAATGTGACTCCCATTGTCCAAAAGTCTTCGTTTGGAAAATTCTGAGTTTTATTCGCAGGCTTGCCGGGAGACCGCGAGATTCGCAGAATGGCTGACCATAATCTATAAACGTGTTGATACTAAAAATAACAGCCACTGACCAGGACGGTAATAAAAATGATGATGAAGCGTGTGGCATCACTCTTTCTGCTTTTCATGCTGGCAGGATGCAGTGCGCCACAAGAAGCACCAGTGCAAAAAGCCCAGCAGGGCAGAATGAGCCCGGAACGTTCACTGAATATGGAGTCACTTTGCAAGGACCAGGCCGCACGCCGCTATAACTCGGACGTGCAGAAAATCAACGTCACCGGGTTTGAGCGCTTTCAGGGCAGCTATGAGCTCAAGGGCTATACGGCGCGTAAAGAAGGCTTTGTCTGCTCGTTTGATGCGGACGGCCAGTTTTTACACCTCTCCATGCGCTAGCCTGCTCGCATAATCAACAGCCAGACGCCGTCAGCGCCCTGGCGTGAATGCTTATTTCCCAATTTTCCCTAAACAACCCCGTTTCGTACTGTATATCTTGCAGCCAGCGGGTATACTGGTCCCTTCCATTTAAAACCACACGTATCCAGCACGAAATACTATGCAAAAGTTTGATACCAAGACCTTCCAGGGCCTGATCCTGACCTTACAGGATTACTGGGCTCGTCAGGGCTGTACCATTGTTCAACCTTTGGACATGGAAGTCGGCGCCGGCACTTCACACCCGATGACCAGCCTGCGCGCGTTGGGGCCAGAGCCAATGGCGACCGCGTATGTGCAGCCTTCCCGTCGTCCGACCGATGGTCGTTACGGTGAGAACCCGAACCGTCTGCAGCATTACTATCAGTTCCAGGTGGTGATTAAGCCATCACCCGACAACATTCAGGAACTGTACCTCGGGTCGCTGAAAGAGCTGGGTATGGATCCCACCATCCACGACATCCGTTTCGTGGAAGACAACTGGGAAAACCCAACGCTGGGTGCCTGGGGTCTGGGTTGGGAAGTGTGGCTGAACGGCATGGAAGTGACCCAGTTCACTTACTTCCAGCAGGTTGGCGGTCTGGAATGTAAGCCGATCACCGGTGAGATCACCTACGGTCTGGAACGTCTGGCGATGTACATTCAGGGCGTAGACAGCGTTTACGACCTGGTCTGGAGCAACGGCCCGCTGGGTAAAACCACCTACGGCGACGTGTTCCATCAGAACGAAGTGGAACAATCCACCTATAACTTCGAATACGCGGACGTGGACTTCCTGTTCACCTGCTTCGAGCAGTATGAGAAAGAAGCGCAGCAGCTGCTGGCGCTGGAGACTCCGCTGCCGCTGCCTGCCTACGAGCGTATTCTGAAGGCCGCCCACAGCTTCAACCTGCTGGACGCCCGCAAAGCGATCTCCGTGACTGAACGTCAGCGCTACATTCTGCGTATTCGTACCCTGACCAAAGCCGTTGCAGAAGCTTACTATGCGTCCCGTGAAGCCCTTGGCTTCCCGATGTGCAACCGAAACAAATAAGAGGCGGCCATGTCTGAGAAAACTTTCCTGGTGGAAATTGGCACCGAAGAGCTGCCACCAAAAGCCCTGCGCAGCCTGGCTGAATCTTTTGCTGCGAACGTGACTGCCGAGCTGGATAACGCTGGCCTGGCGCACGGTAAAATTGAGTGGTTTGCTGCTCCGCGTCGTCTGGCGCTGAAAGTGGCAAACCTGGCGGCGTCCCAGCCGGATCGTGAAGTGGAAAAACGTGGCCCGGCGATTGCTCAGGCGTTTGACGCGGAAGGCAAGCCGAGCAAAGCGGCGGAAGGCTGGGCGCGCGGCTGCGGCATCACCGTCGATCAGGCCGAGCGTCTGACCACCGATAAAGGTGAATGGCTGCTGTATCGTGCCCATGTGAAAGGCGAAAGCGCGGAAGCGCTGCTGCCGGACATGATTGCCACGTCTCTGGCGAAGCTGCCCATTCCTAAGCTGATGCGCTGGGGCGCGTCCGACGTGCACTTCGTGCGTCCGGTTCACACCGTGACCCTGCTGCTGGGCGACACCGTTATTCCGGCGACCATTTTGGGCGTGGCGTCCGATCGCGTGATTCGTGGCCACCGCTTTATGGGCGAGCCTGAATTCACCATCGACAATGCCGACCAGTATCCGCAAATCCTGCTGGAGCGCGGCAAGGTCATTGCTGACTACGAACAGCGTAAAGCCAAAATCAAAGCGGACGCGGAAGACGCGGCGCGTAAGATTGGCGGTAAAGCCGATCTGAGCGACAGCCTGCTGGAAGAAGTGACCTCGCTGGTGGAATGGCCGGTTGTGCTGACCGCGAAGTTCGAAGAGAAATTCCTGGCCGTTCCGGCTGAAGCGCTGGTGTACACCATGAAGGGTGACCAGAAGTACTTCCCGGTTTACGCCAACGACGGCAAACTGCTGCCAAACTTCATCTTCGTGGCGAACATCGAATCGAAAGATCCGAGCCAGATTATCTCCGGTAACGAGAAAGTGGTACGCCCACGTCTGGCGGATGCCGAGTTCTTCTTCAACACCGACCGTAAAAAGCGTCTGGAAGATCATCTTCCACGCCTGCAGACCGTACTGTTCCAGCAGCAGCTGGGTACGCTGCGCGACAAGACCGACCGTATTGCGGAGCTGTCCGGCTGGATCGCTCGTGAAATCGGTGCCGACGTTAACCACGCGACCCGCGCAGGCCTGCTCTCCAAGTGTGACCTGATGACCAACATGGTGTTCGAATTTACCGACACCCAGGGCGTGATGGGCATGCACTACGCGCGTCACGATGGTGAAGCGGAAGACGTGGCGGTTGCCCTGAACGAGCAGTATCAGCCGCGCTTTGCGGGTGACGAACTGCCGTCCAACCCGGTAGCTTGTGCTGTCGCAATTGCCGATAAGATGGACACCCTGGCGGGTATCTTCGGTATCGGCCAGCATCCGAAAGGCGACAAAGACCCGTTTGCGCTGCGTCGTGCTGCGCTCGGCGTGCTGCGTATCATCGTTGAGAAGAACCTGAACCTGGATCTGCAGACCCTGACCGAAGAAGCGGTGCGTCTGTACGGCGACAAGCTGACCAACGCCAACGTTGTGGATGACGTGATCGACTTTATGCTCGGTCGTTTCCGCGCCTGGTATCAGGATGAAGGTTACACCGTCGACACCATTCAGGCGGTGCTGGCGCGTCGACCGACCCGTCCGGCTGATTTCGATGCGCGTATGAAGGCGGTTTCCCACTTCCGTACGCTGGAAGCGGCATCTGCTCTGGCGGCGGCCAACAAGCGTGTCTCCAACATCCTGGCGAAGTCCGACGAGACGCTGAACGAGCGTGTGAACGCCGCGACGCTGAAAGAGCCGGAAGAGATCGCCCTGGCGATGCAGGTTGTGGTGCTGCGCGACAAGCTCGAGCCGGTCTTCGCGGAAGGTCGCTACCAGGAAGCGCTGGTGGAGCTGGCCGAGCTGCGTGACGTCATCGACGCCTTCTTCGAGAAAGTGATGGTAAACGTAGAAGATAAAGAGCTGCGTATTAACCGTCTCTCTATGCTCGAGAAACTGCGTGAGCTGTTCCTGCGCGTGGCGGATATTTCGCTGCTGCAGTAATGTGCCCGTTGTGACAAATGCTAAAAACCCGCTTCGGCGGGTTTTTTTATAGTGTGTTGCTGAAAATTTAACCTTGAAATGGTCAACACATTCCCGCTATCCTTATCCCCGTTAACTTTCTCGCGCTGGAGTGCCCCCCAAAAATGAACAAACACGACTGATGAATTTCGATCCTTGCTAAAACGCCACCGCGTCGGCAGGGGATGTTTTGATTTCATTCAGGAGTGCTTATGGCTCATTTTGCGCAGTCCCCTTCTTTTATTTTGCATCAGGTCACCTGTCAGTTTCCGACGGGCGATACCCTTTTTGGTCCGCTGAATCTCACGCTGGAACCCTCCCTGTGCGCGCTGGTTGGCCGCAACGGCAGCGGAAAAACGCGTCTGCTGCGCTTGCTGGCGGGGCTGGACGAACCGGCTACCGGTCATATTGAACGCTTTGGCTCGCATGCCTGGGTGGCGCAGCAGCATGTTATTTCTTCGCAGACGACGCTGGCTGAACTTCTCGGGTATGACGCGATTTTTACTGCGCGTAAGCGCATTGACAGTGGTGATTATCAGCCTGACGATCTGGCGTTGCTCGACGGCCACTGGGATATAGCCGAACGTCTGAGCGAAGCGTTTATCAGTGCGACGCTCCCACCGTTTGAGCCTGATAAGCCCGCCATAGAACTCAGCGGCGGCGAGCGCATCCGCGCCCTGCTGTGCGGGGCGTTTACGGCGGGCGCGGACTTTCTTCTGCTGGACGAACCGACTAACCATCTGGATCGACAAGGCCGGGCGTGGTTCTACGACCAGTTGAGTCGGTATCAGGGCGGCGTGCTGGTGGCCTCGCATGACCGCGAACTTCTGGAGCAGGTGCCGCGTATTCTTGAGCTGAGCGCCTCGGGTCTGCGCAGCTACGGCGGAAATTATGCGGATTATCAAGCCCAGCGCGATGCCGAACAGCAGGCTGCCCGCGCGGCGCTGGAACATGCGGCAACCGAGCGCAAACGCACCCGCGCGCGCATGCAAAAAGAGCATGATGACAGCCAGCGGCGGTCAGCAAAGACGTTACGCACCGTCGATACCCTGAATATCGCATCGTTCGAGCGGGTCAAATATAAAGGCGCGGCAAAGGAGCGGATTGGCTCCTGGAAAAAACAGCACAGCGAGCAAAATGAAGCGCTGAACGCCGCGGTTAACAAGGCGCGTGAGCGGGTTGAAGACGATAACCCGGTCATGTTCACCCTGCCGGGAAGTCAGATCCCGGAGGGGAAGCAGGTGCTGGTGCTGGAGGATCTGGTGCTGCAGCATGTACCTGTTCCTCCGCTCAACTGGCGGATGGACGGACCGATGCGCGTGGCGTTAAAGGGACCGAACGGCTGCGGGAAGTCGACGCTGTTAAAAACCCTCCTCGGCGAGGTTGCCCCCCGTTCGGGTAGCTGTAAAGTGTCCGTCAGCTGCGCTTATCTCGACCAGCATCTCTCCCGTCTCGATCTCTCGCAGTCGGTCATGACGCATCTCAATTTGAGTCATACCCCTCTGGAAGAGGGGGTATTGCGAACCCGTTTAGCGCAGCTTCAACTGGGGGCTGACAAAGTGATGCTCCCATTGGCGGCGCTCAGCGGCGGTGAGCGTCTTAAGGCTGCCCTGGCCTGCGTGCTGTGGCGCGCGGAGGCCACGCAGCTTCTGCTGCTGGATGAACCGACCAACCATCTGGATCTGGCTTCAGTCCAGGCCATTGAAGCGGCGCTGGCCGGTTTCCCTGGGGCACTGCTGGTGGTATCACACGATGAGGCGTTTTTAAGCGGCTTAACGTTAACGCATGCGCTGGTGTGGGAAGAGGCGGGGTGGCGTTGTGATAGCCTGTAAAACACAAGCCCCCGCAAAGGCGGGGGCATTCAATCTTCACTACGCGATCTGCTTGCTGAGTGCAGGGTTGGCCTGAATCAGGCGCATCAGCCGTAACTCGGTTGGGGTGGGTTTCTCACGTTTTGACTCCCACTCCTGCACCATAGCCACGCTGACACCCATCGCTCTGGCGAATTCTTCGGTTTTCAGTCCTGTCCCTTTGCGCAATTGCTCATATTCTGTAAAGGGATTGGATTTTTGTTGCAGGGTAATCGTCTGCGGTACATCTTTAAAAATGATCTGTTCCAGGCTGCTCAGCAGCTCAAACTCAGGATCTTTATATTCCATTGAGGACTCCTCTTAAATCTCACATCGTGATCAAGAACATCAGAGAGCCAGTTAAGAATAGTCCCTAATACCAACCCAGGATCGTCACGGGTGTGATTAATCGTGCGGTAACGATCGCTGTATCCGATTCAGCAATATGGAGAGTTATGCTAATTCCCTGATTAGTCATATGTCGGCTTCGCCAGGTATTTTTTTGTAAATGGTAAGAAATAAATCGGCAATAGCCGTTTTGCATGAAAAGAGTATCTTGCAAGGCTGACCTGGACTATCCTTGTCAGCGTCGGGCACGCGTGTGCCGGTGTGCGCTTTTTTGGGTGAAAGGAGTAATAAAATGGCGACAGGAAAGTCCTGCTCTCGCTGGTTTGCGCCTATTGCGGCGTTGTTGATGGTTGTTAGCCTGAGTGGGTGTTTTGATAAAGAAGGCGATCAGCGCAAAGCGTTTATCGATTTTCTGCAGAATACAGTGATGCGCAGCGGCGAGCGGTTGCCAACGCTGACTGCGGATCAGAAAAAGCAGTTTGGCCCCTTTGTGTCCGATTACGCCATTCTTTATGGTTATTCACAGCAGGTGAGCCAGGCGATGGATTCCGGTATCCGCCCGGTAGTGGATAGCGTGAACGCCATCCGCGTTCCACAGGATTACATGACGCAGCGTGAACCATTGCGTCAGTCCAACGGTGCGCTTGGCGTGCTGAGCCAGCAGCTGCAGAATGCGAAAATGCAGGCTGACGCGTCACGTTCTGCGCTGAAGCAGGGCGACGATCTCAAACCGGTCTTCGACAAAGTGTATGAGAAAGTGGTGACCAAACCGTCAGAAGCACTGCAACCGTTGATTCCGGCCGCGCAAATCTTCACGCAGCAGCTGGTCCAGGTGGGTGACTTTATTGCCCAGCAGAATACGCAGGTAAGCTTTGTTGCCAACGGTATTCAGTTCCCAACCTCCCAGCAGGCAAGCCAGTACAATACGCTGATTGGGCCGCTGGCCTCTCAGCATCAGGCCTTCAGCCAGGCCTGGAGTGCCGCAGTCGCTGCCACAGAATAAACCGAAAAAACCCCGCTTCTGGCGGGGTTTTTTTATGCGTTGCGAAAATAACGCTTGTCATTCCTCTACCACATCGGTATAACTATTCCCGTCGGTTTGTTACACAGACCTAAAGCAGTTTAGTAAAGCAGTCCAGATTGTTATCCATAGATACCCTTCGTAGTGACCCTTCCTTCATCGCTTAAAAATCTGTAACGCAATCCATCAAGCCGGAAGGCACAATATATTTGTTAATAAGGTAATTTCTATGTCTGCTAAAATGACTGGTCTGGTAAAATGGTTCAACGCTGATAAAGGTTTCGGCTTCATCACTCCTGACGATGGCTCTAAAGACGTGTTCGTACACTTCTCTGCTATCCAGAACGATGGCTACAAATCTCTGGACGAAGGTCAGAAAGTGTCCTTCACCATCGAAAGCGGCGCTAAAGGCCCAGCAGCTGGTAACGTTGTAAGCCTGTAAGCTTCCAACCCAGTAGCAAAGAATTTAAAAACCCGCCTTCTGGCGGGTTTTTTCGTTTCTACCGTTGCACCTGCGGGTTCACGCAGTTTCTCTCCACCTTTCCGCTAAGGGCGGCAATAAGGTTATCGACCGCGGTGGCCGCCATGTTGTAGCGCGTCTCATGGGTGGCTGAGCCGATGTGGGGCAGGGCAACCACGTTAGGCATTGTCAGCAGCGGGGAGTCCACCGGCAGCGGCTCCTGCTCAAACACGTCCAGACCTGCTGCATGGATCTCACCGTTTTTCAGAGCCTCAATCAGCGCCTTCTCATCCACCACCGGGCCACGACCCGCGTTGATGAAAATGGCAGATGCCTTCATTTTTTCAAACGCCTCTTTACCAATCAGATGACGGGTTTCATCCGTCAGCGGCAGCACCAGGCAGACAAAATCGGCTTCCTGCAGCAGGGCATCCAGCTCGCAGTAACGGGCGTTGAAGCGTTCTTCGGCTTCACTGTGATGGCGACGCGCGTTATACAGAATCGGCATGTTAAAACCAAAATGGGCGCGCTGCGCCAGCGCCAGCCCGATACGCCCCATACCGACAATGCCCAGCGTTTTGCCGTGAACATCCACGCCGAACCAGTCCGGACCAATGCTTTTTGTCCATTCGCCCGCTTTGACGCGCTCAGCCACTTCCACCACGCGACGGGCCGTGGTGAGCATGAGCGCCATCAGCGTATCGGCAACGGTTTCCGTCAGAGCATGCGGGGTATGCATCAGCAGGATTTTGCGGGCGTTAAGCGCATCCACGTCGAAGTTGTCGTAACCCACGGAAACGGTTGAGGTAGCACGAAGCTTCGGCATTTTCTCCAGCAGGGCGACATCCACTTTTTCGCTTGAACCCAGCAGGCCTTCCGCGCTCGCGAACGCGTCGGCGTGCTGTGCCACGGTTTCCGGGCGCAGGTTCTTCACCTGCGTGACGGTGAAGTGCTCTTCAAGGCGTTTCTGCAGATCTTCCGGCAGGGTTTTATACAAAATGACGGACGGCTTCATGCTAATCTCCGTTGATTTTTTAAGGATTCAGGCGTGGCGAGCGCCGACAGGGTGTTGTTGATTATTAGCAGGCTTAACAATCAGAGTAAGCCATACCGAGGCGAAAAGCGCCACCCCCATAAAGATGTACGATGCGGATGGGCTGCCGGTGGCACCGTTCAGGTAACCGACGAACCAGGAGCCGCAGAACGAACCTAGCGCACCCATACTGTTAATCAGCGCCATCGCACCCCCCGCCACGTTACGAGGCAGCATCTCGGGGATGATGGCAAAGAACGGTCCGTAAGGGGCGTACATGGCCGCACCGGCAACCACCAGCAGCGTATAAGAGACCCAGAAGTGGTTTGCGCCCACGGCCCAGGAGCCAATAAAGGCGAAGGCAGCAATCAGCAGCAGCGGCCAGACAAAGAGCTTGCGGTTCTGCAGCTTGTCCGACGCCCAGGAAACGATAATCATCGCGATGGTTGCCGCCAGATACGGTACGGATGACAGCCAGCCTACTTCGACCATGCCGAGGTTTTCACCGCCGCTGCGGATAATGGACGGCAGCCACAGCACAAAGCCGTACACGCCAATGCTCCAGGTAAAGTACTGCGCGCAGAGCAGGATCACGTTACGCGAGCGGAAGGCTTCACCATAGTTACGCACCGCCTTCAGGCCTTGCTGTTCTTTGTCCAGCTGCGCCTGCAGCGCCGCTTTTTCGTCTTCGGAAAGCCATTTCGCCTGGGCTGGTTTATCTTTCACCAGCACCCACCAGCAGAAGGCCCAGATAATTGCCGGCACCCCTTCAATGATAAACATCTCGCGCCAGCCGAAGGCCTGGATCAGGTAGCCGGACACCACCGACATCCACAGTACCGTGACCGGGTTACCGAGGATCAGGAAGGTATTCGCGCGCGAGCGCTCAGATTTGGTGAACCAGTTGCTGATGTAGATCAGCATCGCGGGCATAACCGCCGCCTCAACCACGCCGAGGATAAAGCGAATGGCGGCCAGGGCAGGAATATTGTTCACCATGCCGGTCAGCGACGCGCAGGCGCCCCACAGGATCAGACAGATGAAGATCAGCTTACGCACGCTGCGGCGTTCCGCATAGATCGCGCCGGGGATCTGGAAGAAGAAGTAGCCCAGGAAGAAAAGGGCACCCAGCAGGGAGGAGATCCCTTTAGTGATCCCGAGGTCCTCGGTGATCCCCGCGGCGGACGCGAAGCTGAAGTTGGCACGGTCAAGGTACGCCAGGCTGTACGTGATAAACACGATTGGCATGATGTACCACCAGCGTTTTACTGCATTGGTCGAACTGTTCATAGGCTTGCCTCTGTTGTTGAGGTTGTTACCGCCGTTGTCTGTAGGGTACACGGTGGCTTAATTATCTGGTGCGGCTTGCTGCCTCACCCTGGCCCTCTCCCACAGGGAGAGGGAATTTAAACGCCGAGCTGTGCTCGTGTTGGTAATCCTTCGCTGTCGCCCTGCACCTGAATGGCCAGCGAGCCAATCTTGTTGCCTCGCGCGACGGCCTGCGGCAGCGTTTTACCTTCCAGCAGGGCGCTAATCACGCCCACGGCAAAGCCGTCACCTGCGCCGACGGTGTCGACGACGTTCTCGACCTTCACTGCCGCGACCGCGCCCTGCTCGCCATTGGCCGTTTTAAACCACGCGCCATCGGCACCGGTCTTCAGCACCACCGCTTTTACCCCTTTATTCAGGTAGAAGTCGGCGATGCCTTCCGGCGTGCTTTCGCCGGTCAGAATCATCCCTTCTTTCAGGCCTGGCAGAACCCAGTCCGCCCGGAACGCCAGACGGTTCAGTTTCTCCACCATTTCCGCTTCGCTTTTCCACAGCACCGGACGCAGGTTGGGGTCGAACGATAGGGTTTTCCCCTGGGCTTTCATGGTGGTCGCGGCATGATCCAGCAGCTCATACGAGCTGGCAGAGAGTGCCGCGGCTACGCCGCTCAGGTGCAGATGGCGTGCGGAGGCAAAGTAATCGGCGTGGTAATCCGCGACAGAAAGGTGGCTTGCAGCAGAGCCTTTGCGGAAATACTCCACGATGGGATCGGTTCCATTTTCGACCTTGGATTTAAGCTGAAAGCCGGTAGGGAAGCGTCCGTCGAGGGTGACCCCTGCAGCATCAATCCCCTCTTTTTTCAGCGAATCGAGAACGAAATGGCCAAAGCTGTCATCCCCCACGCGGCTGACCCAGCCCACGTTCAGGCCGAGACGCGCCAGGCCGGTCGCGACGTTGAGCTCAGCGCCTGCGACGCGTTTGATAAAGTGCTCCACCGCACTCAGCTCGCCCGTTTCGGTGGCGACAAACATGGCCATGGCCTCGCCGATCGTGATGACATCCAGCGTCTTGTGCATGGTTTACTCCTCGCGCAGCAGGTTGACGTAATGGCGGGTAACGGCGGTTAAATCCGCCCCTTCCAGCGGGAACTCGATACCGCGCGGGGCATCGGCAGGCAGCTGGCCCAGCAGATCCAGCCAGCGCGCATCGGCGCGGTCCGGTGCGACGGCGCGGAAGTTATCTTTATGCGGCACGGCGGCCTTCACGTGGATATAGCTCACGGCAGGGGCCAGGTGACGCGCGGCCTCTTCAGGGGAGTCGCCCACCCACAGCCAGTTCCCCATATCGAAGGTCAGCGTGACGGGGAGCGCCATTTCCCGACAGGCGGCCTGGAAGCGCTGCATGGGCGCGAGCTGTCCGCAGTCGGTCTGATCGTTCTCCACGACCAGCGCCATGCCGCTGGTATTCAGCAGCGTACGCAGAGCGTCCAGAGGTTGCGCGTCGCGGAAATGGCCCAAGGACACCTTCAGCCAAAGTGCGTTCAGGGTGTTGGCTTCAGAAAGATAGCGGGGCAGGTCCGGGTTGAGGGTGCCGTCGGGCATAAACAGGGCGGCGGGTGCGGAGTAGCACGCCAGCAGACCCAGCAGCTCAATGGATTCGCCCAGCGCGGGCAGCGCCAGCAGCTCTTCGCTGTTGAACAGTTCCCGGCGGATCTCAACGCCGTCTGCCCCCGCGCCAGCAATTACGGGGAGCATCGCCCGTTGACCGCCCGCCTGTCGCACCTGTTCCGCACCGTACGCGGCGGTGACCACCATAATTTTCCTGCCCATCTTCGGACTCCATCGCAACATATCAATACTATTACGCTAGATGGAACCGGTTCCAAAGAAAAGGTCAGGATGTTGAATTTATGATCGCTATCACAAGGGAAATTTAACGCGCGGTGGAGCCACGAACGATCAGTTCGCCGGAGAAGACCTGCTCGCGAACGGCATCGCTGGTGCCTTCAATACGACGAACGACTTGTTCAACAGCAGCATAGCCAATCTGCCAGGTGGGCTGTTTGAGGGTAGTAATGCCGACGCCAGCCAGCTCCGCCCACTCCAGTTCATCAAACCCCAGCAGACCGATGTCGCTGCCCCAGTGCAGGCCAATGCGCTTGAGCGAGCGGGCAACCTGCAGCGTCAGCGCCCCGTTGGCGGAGATAACCGCTTTGCGCATCCCACGATGGCGCGTATGGAACTGACGCAGGGTGTTGTCGAGCTGCCCAGCTTCGTGAAGCGGCGTTTCGGCATTTTCGGCGATCACGCCGGGATAACGCTCCAGCGTGGCGCGAAATGCGCTCAGGCGTTCACGACGGGTGTTGACCATCCCCAGCGGTTCACTCAGAAACAGAATGGCCTCGAAGCCCTGTTCAATCAGATGTTCGGTGGCGGTCGTGGCGGCCTGGATGTTATCCAGCCCGACCACGTCGCAGGCAAATTCCGGGATTTTACGGTCGATGAGGACCATGGGCAGGGAGGATTGCTGCAGGCGATTTAAGCCTTCTTCACGCATGCCTACCGCGTTGACCACAATCCCTTCCACCTGATAGCTGCGCAGCAGGTCGAGATAATGCAGCTCCTGGTCGACTTCGTTGTTGGTATTACAGACCAGCGGCGTAAAGCCTTTCTCGCGACAGGCGGCTTCGATACCGCTGAGCACGTTCACGGAGTAGGGGTTGGTGATATCGGCGATGATCAGCCCGATAAGGCGGGTGCGGCCGCGTTTGAGCCCGCGCGCCATGAGGCTGGGACGGTAGTCGAGATCGGCAATGGCCTGTTCAATACGCGCCAGCAACGCATCGGACAGCAGGTGTTTCTCGCCGTTAAGGTAGCGCGAAATGCTGGTTTTACCGGTTTTGGCGGCTTTCGCCACGTCGCTGATGGTGGCCCGGGCTGGTTTGCTCATCGCTGATTTCCCTGAATTTAGTGAGAATACCTTAGCGGGAAAATCGGACGAATCAAGTAATTTGCCCGGTGGCGCTGCGCTTACCGGAGGTTGCGGTCTGATACCCTCACCCCAACCCTCTCCCACGGGAGAGGGCGCAAACACTAAAAACGGCAACGGGGTTGCCGTTTTGCTTTTACCTACTGAATTGGGCTTAACGTAATCTCTACGCGGCGGTTCTGCGCTTTGCCTTCCGCCGTGCTGTTGCTGGCGATAGGGTTGGCAGGGCCCATGCCGCTGGTGCGGATGCGGTTTGCTTCAACGCCCTGGGTAATCAGCGAGCTGGCCACGGAATCGGCGCGCTGCTGGGACAGACGCATGTTCAGATCCTGGCTGCCGGTGCTGTCGGTGTAGCCAATCACGTTCACGGCGGTCTTGTTGTACTCTTTCAGCACCATCGCCACGCCGGTAAGGGTGTTCGCACCCGCGGGTTTCAGCGTTGCGCTGCTGCTGTCGAAGGTGACGTTGTTCGGCATATTCAGGATGATGTTATCGCCGCTGCGCGTCACGCTCACGCCGGTTCCCTTCATTTTGTCGCGCAGTTTTGCTTCCTGCACGTCCATGTAATAACCGACGCCGCCGCCCAGGGCCGCGCCCGCCGCTGCGCCAATCAGCGCGCCTTTGCCGCGGTCTTTCTTGGAGGAGGAGAGCGCCCCAACGCCTGCGCCGACCAGCGAGCCGATACCCGCGCCAATGCCGGATTTACCCGCTTCGCGCTCACCGGTGTAAGGGTTGGTTGTGCAGCCAGAAACAGCCAGTGCACCGCTCACCAGAGCGGCAATAACGAGTACGCGTTTTTTCATCTTCTTTCCTTAATCCTTTTTATTCTTTGCCACGGCGAACGTGGCAGTTGATTATGACGTCCAGATACGGAGAAAATTCCGGGTATAACTCTGAAATTTGTGACAAACCATAAACGGTCTCAGCAAGAAGGCCGTAAAACCTGCACGCAACCAGGAGCGCACGCTTGAGCACCTCAACGAAAACCATTCTGACCGCCGCCCACTGGGGGCCAATGCTGGTCGAAACCGATGGCGAAAATGTTCTGTCGTCTCGCGGAGCATTGCCAACACAACATCCCAACTCTTTACAGACCGTCGTTCGCGATCAGGTGCACAGCAAAACACGCGTGCGCTGGCCGATGGTGCGTAAAGGTTTTCTCGCCTCACCTGACAAGCCGCAGGGCATTCGCGGTCAGGATGAGTTTGTTCGCGTGAGCTGGGATGACGCGCTGGCGCTGATCCACACCCAGCACAAGCGCATTCGCGACAGTTACGGTCCGTCGTCCATTTTCGCCGGGTCCTACGGCTGGCGCTCTAACGGGGTGCTGCACAAGGCGTCGACGCTGCTGCAGCGCTATATGAGCCTGGCGGGCGGCTATACCGGTCATCTGGGGGATTACTCCACCGGTGCGGCGCAGGCGATCATGCCGTACGTCGTGGGCGGGAACGAGGTGTACCAGCAGCAGACCAGCTGGCCGCTGGTGCTGGAACATACCGACGTGGTGGTGCTGTGGAGCGCTAACCCTCTTAACACGCTGAAAATTGCCTGGAATGCCAGCGACGAGCAGGGCATTGGCTATTTCGACGCGCTGCGCAAAAGCGGCAAGCGCATCATCTGCATTGACCCGATGCGCTCTGAAACCCTGGGTTTCTTCGGCGACAGCGCCGAGTGGATTGCCCCACATATGGGCACCGACGTGGCAATGATGCTGGGTATCGCCCATACCCTGGTGGAAAACGGCTGGCACGATGTCGAATTCCTGACGCGCTGTACCACCGGCTTCGATAAATTCGCCGACTATCTGACGGGTAAAACGGATGGCGTGGCCAAAACGGCAGAGTGGGCGGCTGACATTTGCGGTGTTTCTGCGGATAAACTCCGCGAACTGGCGGCGTTATTCCATAAAAACACCACGATGTTGATGTCTGGCTGGGGGATGCAGCGCCAGCAGTTTGGCGAGCAAAAACACTGGATGCTGGTGACCCTCGCCGCGATGCTGGGGCAGATCGGTACGCCGGGCGGCGGTTTTGGTCTCTCCTATCACTTTGCCAATGGCGGTAACCCCACGCGTAAAGCGGCGGTGCTGGCGTCTCTGCAAGGTTCGGTGCAGGGGGGCGTGGACGCCGTGGATAAAATCCCGGTGGCGCGTATTGTTGAAGCCCTGGAAAATCCGGGCGGTTTTTATCAGCACAATGGTCTCGACCGCCACTTCCCGGATATTAAATTTGTCTGGTGGGCGGGCGGGTCGAACTTCACGCACCATCAGGATACCAACCGCCTGATCCGCGCCTGGCAGAAGCCGGAGCTGGTGGTGATTTCAGAGTGCTTCTGGACCGCCTCGGCGAAACACGCTGATATCGTGCTCCCGGCGACCACCTCGTTTGAGCGTAACGATCTCACCATGACCGGCGACTACAGCAACCAGCATATGGTCCCGATGAAGCGCGTGGTGGCCCCGCGCGATGAGGCGCGTGATGATTTCGACGTGTTTGCTGAACTGAGCGAGCGGTGGGAAGCGGGCGGTCGCGCGCGTTTTACCGAAGGAAAAACCGATCTCGAATGGCTGGAAGCCTTCTACCAGATTGCCGGACAGCGCGGCGCGGCGCAGGGCGTGACGCTCCCGCCATTTACTGAGTTCTGGGAGGCGAACCAGATCGTCGAAATGCCGGAGAGTGAACAGAACGCGAAGTTTGTTCGTTTTGCCGATTTCCGGCGCGATCCGGAGAACCACCCGCTGAAAACCGAGAGCGGCAAGATCGTGATCTACAGCGAGCGCATCGCCAGCTTTGGCTATGCTGACTGCCCGCCGCATCCCACGTGGCTCGAGCCGGACGAATGGCACGGCAACGCCCGGCCGGATCAGCTGCAGGTGTTATCTGCCCATCCCGCACACCGTCTGCACAGCCAGCTTAACTATACCTCCCTGCGCGAGCAGTATGCGGTCGCCGGGCGAGAGCCCATCACGCTGAATACCCTCGACGCGAAAGCGCGCGGGATTGCGGACGGCGACGTGGTGCGCGTCTGGAACGCGCGTGGACAGGTGCTGGCAGGGGCGGTGGTGAGCGACGGGATTAAGCCGGGCGTGATCTGTATTCATCAGGGCGCATGGCCTGACCTTGAGCTCGCCGAAGGCGGTATCTGTAAAAACGGGGCGGTTAACGTGCTGACCAAAGATCTCCCCAGCTCGAAGCTGGGGAATGGTTGCGCAGGGAACACGGCGCTGGCCTGGGTCGAGAAATATACGGGTCCCGAGCTTACCTTAACGGCGTTTGATCCGCCTGCCAGCTCATGATCCACGTCGGGTGTTGGGTGTCATCCTGCCAGGCGCTGTCTTCAATGCGAAAGCCCTGAGCATGGTAGAAATTCACCGCCCGGACATTTTTCTGATACACCTCCAGGGTTAAGTGCGGGAAGCGCTGTTGAACATGTTTCAGCAGCGCGCGCCCGATGCCTTTCCCGATGCATGACGGCGCCACAAACAGGGCGCCGACAAACTGAGACTGCATCACGCTGATAAATCCGCAAGGTTCGCCGTCCTGCTCCCAGACCCAGGTTTCAGCGGACGGCAGATAAACGTCCCGCACCATGGCCTCATTCTCTTTCCAGTAATTCGGCGCGATGAACGGATGCGCTTCCGTGGTACTTTCCAGCCACAGGCTCAGCAGCGGCGCGGTATTTTCATTTTGCCATTTGCGGATCATGATGGCCTCCCGGATGACAGAAGCAGCCGGTAACGTGGTCGTTGACCAGGCCACAGGCCTGCATAAAGGCGTAGCAGATGGTGGAGCCGACAAACTTAAAGCCGCGTTTTTTCAGGGCCTTCGAGAGCGCATCCGAGGCTGGGGTGGAGGCCGGGATGTCCGCGAGTGTGGCGGCCTGCGTGACTTGCGGAGTGTTGTTCACAAACGTCCAGACAAAATCTGAAAATGATTCGCCGTTTTGCTCCATCGCCAGATAAGCCCGTGCGTTACCGATGATGGCCTGGATCTTGCCGCGATGGCGGATGATGCCGGCATCCTGCACCAGTCGTTCCACGTCCTCATCGGTCATCGCGGCGACGGCGACGGGGTCGAACTGGTGGAAAGCGCTGCGGTAATTTTCGCGTTTTTTCAGTACCGTAATCCATGATAACCCCGCCTGCTGGCCCTCCAGGCAGATCATCTCAAAGAGCTTTTTGCCATCCCTTTCCGGCACGCCCCATTCCCGATCGTGATAGTCGATATAAAGCTGATCCTGGCTTACCCAACCGCAACGTTCCATCCGTCATCTCCCTTATTGATACTGATTTCGCAAAAATTTCGTTCTGACTGGCTTGACGTGTTTACTATAAAGACAATAGTTAATACAGGGCCATATGCTCTCTAAGCTCTTCCTGAATAACGACAAATATCGCCGAATTCGGCTCTCTCTGGGGTCGCGTTGAAGATGATAAAAAAAATCAGTGGTCGCCATGCTGTGTCTGGCCTGGTGGGGATTTCAGCCTGCCTGTTTTTTTGTAATACAGCGTCTGCCTGGCAACAGGAATATATCGTTTCAGACGCCCAAAATAATACGGCGGAACGCTATACATGGGACGCGGATCACCAACCGCGCTATGAGGATATTCTCGCGGAGCGTATTCAGTCTTCGCAAAATGCGCCGGGTCTTGCTCTGAATATACCGTCTGGCAGCACGACAGAGGGGGCGATGAGCGTAGGCTGGAATTTTCCCGTTTCAGCGCGAATTACCACCGGCCCGGTGGTGGCGTGGCGGTACGACGGCACGGCTCCTATGATGATCAACGAGTTTGGTGATAGCGCGTCGACACAGTCAGTTACGGACCCGCTCTGGCATGCCAGCGTCAGCACGCTGGGGTGGCGTGTTAACACCCAGTACGGCGATCTCCGGCCCTGGGCGCAGATCAGCTATAACCAACAGTTTGGTGAAAACCAGTGGAAATCGCAGTTTGGTATGCCGCAAACGCCAGCTCCTGCCCAAAACGGCAGCTGGATGGATGTCACCGTGGGAACGGATATTCCCTTTAATACGCACATGGCGGCCTATGCCTCGCTGGCTCAGGGGGAGCATACCACCACCGGTGAGGAGTTTTTATACACCCTCGGCGTCAGCGCCAATTTCTAGAATTGTTACTTTTTTAAACGTTACGATAACATCTCGAATACAATAACCACGGGCTTTACAGCGATAGCAGATACTAACACGCTGTCGCTTTATTCCCGTGCCAGGTCATTCATTCCCGATTCCAGGCATTTCATTCCGTTCCGCCTGCATTTCATGCCGTTTTACCCCAGGCATATTGAGGTTTTGTTTATCGTTGTCCTCAGCGAATTCCCTCAATTTATCTTGCAGGACAACTGCCATGAACACATCAACCTATAACCGCACGCGCTGGCTCACGCTCTTTGGTACCATCGTCACTCAGTTTGCGCTGGGATCGGTCTATACCTGGAGCCTGTTTAACAGTGCGCTTTCTGACAAACTCGGCGCACCGGTCAGCCAGGTCGCGTTCTCCTTTGGTTTGCTGAGCCTGGGTCTGGCGATTTCATCTTCCGTCGCGGGCAAGCTGCAGGAGCGTTTTGGCGTGAAGCGCGTGACCATGGCGTCCGGCATCCTGCTGGGGTTGGGCTTTTTCCTGACCGCGCATTCCAGCAACCTGATGATGCTCTGGCTGAGTGCGGGCGTGCTGGTGGGACTGGCGGACGGCGCGGGCTATCTGCTGACGCTGTCAAACTGCGTGAAGTGGTTCCCGGAACGTAAAGGTTTAATCTCCGCGTTTGCCATTGGTTCTTATGGTTTGGGCAGCCTCGGGTTCAAATTTATCGATGCCCATCTGCTGGCGTCCGTCGGCCTCGAAAAAACCTTCATGATCTGGGGCGCAATCGTGCTGGTGATGATTCTGTTCGGCGCCACGCTGATGAAGGATGCGCCGCAGCAGGAAGTGAAATCCGTGAATGGTGTGGTGGAGAATGATTTCACCCTCGCGCAGTCCATGCGTAAACCGCAGTACTGGATGCTGGCGGTGATGTTCCTGACGGCCTGCATGAGCGGCCTGTATGTCATCGGCGTGGCGAAAGATATCGCGCAGGGGATGGTGAAACTGGATGCAGCCACGGCGGCCAACGCGGTGACCGTCATCTCCATTGCTAACCTCTCCGGTCGTCTGGTCCTCGGTATTCTGTCCGACAAAATCGCCCGCATCCGCGTGATTACGATTGGGCAGGTGGTTTCGCTGGTCGGTATGGCGGCGCTGCTGTTCGCTCCGCTGAATGAAGCCACCTTCTTCGCGGCAATTGCCTGCGTGGCCTTTAACTTCGGCGGCACCATTACCGTCTTCCCGTCACTGGTGAGCGAGTTCTTTGGCCTGAACAATCTGGCGAAAAACTACGGCGTGATCTATCTGGGCTTCGGGATCGGCAGTATCTGCGGCTCGCTGATTGCTTCCCTGTTCGGCGGGTTCTACGTAACCTTCTGCGTCATATTTGCCTTGCTGATTATCTCCCTGGCGCTGTCAACCACGATTCGCCAGCCGCAACGTGAAGTTTTTAAAGAAGTTCATGCATAATCGCGACGAGAAAGGCCGGTAATCCGGCCTTTTTATTTTCTTAACCTGGAAATAAAGCGATTTTGTCTGTTTTTGGATTTGCTTTTTTGTAAATAACTGTACTGATCACACTCTCTGCTGCCACTTTTCCGCTTCCCTGTGGTCTACTTACCACGCCTGTAGACGTTTCATTGAACGATCCCCTGAGCGTATGTCTAATCTGCCCACTTTTTAATCGAGGTGGGCGGCGGTACTGTCCCTTTTTCCGGGTAGCTTGCATGAAATACATTAAATCGATGGCGCAACAAAAGCTCTGCTTTTTGCTGGCGTTGTACATCGGCCTGTTTATGAACGGCGCAGTTTTTTTCCGTCGGTTTGACGGTTACGCGCATGATTTTACCGTCTGGAAAGGAATTGCAGCGGTTGTCGAATTGGTCGCTGCGGTATTGGTCACCTTCTTTTTATTCCGTATTCTTACCCTGTTTGGCCGTCGCGTGTGGCGAGTGCTGGCAACGTTTATCGTGCTGTGCTCGGCGGGTGCCAGCTATTACATGACTTTTATGAACGTGGTGATTGGCTACGGCATTATTGCCTCGGTGATGACCACGGATATCGACCTCTCTAAAGAGGTTGTGGGGCTGCACTTTATCCTCTGGCTGGTAGCGGTCAGCGCCTTGCCGCTGCTGCTCATCTGGAGCAACCGCTGCCGCTATACCCTTGTTCACCAGATCCGCACGCCAGGAAAGCGATTCAGAAGCGTCGCCGTGGTGCTGCTGGCGGGCCTGATGGTCTGGGGGCCGATTCGTCTGCTGGAGGTGAAGCAGAAGAATGATGAGCGTACCTCCGGCGTGGATATGCCGAGCTACGGTGGCGTGGTTGCCAACTCGTATTTACCGTCTAACTGGATCTCCGCGCTAGGGCTGTATGCGTGGGCGCAGGTGGATGAGTCCTCGGATAATAAGTCGCTGATAAACCCGGCGAAGAAGTTTACCTATGTGGCGCCAAAGGATATCGACGATACCTACGTCGTCTTTATTATCGGAGAGACCACGCGCTGGGATCATATGGGCATTCTCGGCTATAACCGTGATACCACGCCTAAACTGGCGCAGGAAAAGAACCTGATTGCCTATCGTGGCTATTCCTGTGATACCGCCACCAAGCTTTCCCTGCGCTGCATGTTTGTGCGCGAGGGCGGGGCGAGCGATAACCCGCAGCGTACGCTAAAAGAGCAAAACGTCTTCTCGGTGCTGCATCAGCTTGGGTTTACCTCCGACCTCTATGCGATGCAGAGTGAGATGTGGTTCTACAGCAACACCATGGCGCAAAACATCTCCTACCGCGAGCAGATTGGCGCAGAGGCGCGCAACCGTGGCAAACCTGTCGATGACATGTTGCTGATTGATGAGATGAAACTCTCACTCAACGGGAACCCTGATGGTAAGCATATGATCATCCTTCATACCAAAGGGTCGCACTTTAACTACACGCAGCGCTACCCGCGCAGCTTTGCCAAATGGACGCCGGAGTGCGTCGGAGTGGATAAAGACTGCACCAAAGCCCAGTTGATTAACTCTTATGACAACTCCGTGATGTATGTGGATCACTTTATTGATTCGGTGATTGACCAGGTTCGCGATAAGAAGGCTATTGTCTTCTATGCGGCGGACCACGGTGAATCTATCAATGAGTTCGAGCATCTGCACGGTACACCACGCAAGATGGCGCCGCCCGAGCAGTTCCGCGTGCCAATGATGGTGTGGATGTCCGATAAGTATCTGGAAGACCCGGAGAAAGCGAAGATGTTTGCCCATCTGAAGAAAGAGGCGGAAATGAAGGTGCCGCGTCGTCACGTTGAGCTGTACGACACCATTATGGGTTGTCTCGGCTACACCTCACCGAACGGTGGGATTAACGAAAACAACAACTGGTGTAAACTCCCTGATAACAGCGCAAAAGCCGCGCAGTAGCTGCTCTGGCGAGAATATCGCCAGTTGAATGGCTTTTTGAAAATAAGGGATTGACGGGGGCGCACCTCAGCAGTAAGATGCGCTCCGCATTCGGCGAGTAGCGCAGCTTGGTAGCGCAACTGGTTTGGGACCAGTGGGTCGGAGGTTCGAATCCTCTCTCGCCGACCACATTCTGAAAAGGGCTAACCGTAAGGTTAGCCCTTTTTGCATTATGGCCTTAGCTCTTCAGAGTAATCAAAACGCCCCTTACGCCCGCTTCTCCCTGCCTGTTAACGATTTTGTGACATAATCCATTGTATTTTTTTATATATAGATTGATCTTTTTTCGCGTTGCTTATGGATAACCTCAGCATTTTTCGCTGTGCGTTTTAACGTTCGCGGTATTTAGTGCTCAGATAATCACCATTCTGCAAGAAAATTTACCCATTCTGAATAAAAGTTAATCACTGATTGTTGCGAAATATGAAGATAGTTGTGCTGCAACATGGCGAGTAGCATAAATTTCCCTGCTGAAAACTGACGCTCATGGTTTTTTTAATCTTTGTTTGCGGTTTCTCACACTCAGCGTAAATCCCCGTCACCTGTATTGACGTTTTCACATTCTGTTGACAGATTGTAGGGCATGAGGGGCATTTCAGGGACGATCTGCGCTGCAACTCAAACGCTCTTCTGAAAGGATTCTCCATCCCTTTAACGCCTTCGGGCACCTCCGACCGGACCGGGTAAAAAATAAATAAAGGTCTGGCGGCGTAACACAACAAAGCAAAACATCACATTGGAGCAGAATAATGAGTATTTCCTTGAAGAAGTCAGGGATGCTGAAGCTTGGTCTGAGCCTGGTGGCTATGACCGTGGCAGCAAGCGTACAGGCAAAAACCCTGGTTTACTGTTCTGAAGGCTCGCCGGAAGGCTTTAACCCACAGCTCTTTACCTCTGGTACGACTTACGACGCAAGCTCTGTACCGATCTATAACCGTCTGGTTGAATTCAAAACCGGCACCACGGAAGTGATTCCGGGTCTGGCCGAGAAGTGGGACGTCAGCGAAGACGGTAAAACCTACACCTTCCACCTGCGCAAGGGCGTGAAGTGGCAGGACAGCAAAGAATTCAAACCAACGCGCGACTTTAACGCCGACGACGTTGTGTTCTCCTTCGACCGTCAGAAAAACGCTCAGAACCCGTACCACAAAGTCTCTGGCGGCAGCTATGAATACTTCGAAGGGATGGGTCTGCCGGATCTGATCTCTGAAGTGAAAAAAGTGGACGATAATACCGTTCAGTTCGTGCTGACACGTCCGGAAGCACCGTTCCTGGCTGACCTGGCCATGGACTTCGCCTCAATTCTGTCCAAAGAGTACGCGGACAACATGCTGAAAGCCGGTACGCCGGAAAAAGTCGACCTGAACCCAATCGGTACCGGTCCATTCCAGCTGCTGCAGTACCAGAAAGACTCCCGTATTCTGTATAAAGCATTCGAAGGCTACTGGGGCACCAAGCCGAAGATCGACCGTCTGGTCTTCTCCATCACGCCTGATGCGTCAGTACGTTATGCAAAACTGCAGAAAAACGAATGCCAGGTGATGCCATACCCGAACCCGGCTGACATCGCCCGCATGAAGCAGGACAAGAACATCAACCTGCTGGAGCAGGCTGGCCTGAACGTGGGCTATCTCTCCTTCAACACCGAGAAGAAACCGTTTGATGACGTGAAAGTGCGTCAGGCGCTGACCTACGCGGTGAACAAAGAAGCGATCATCAAGGCGGTTTACCAGGGCGCTGGCGTTGCAGCCAAAAACCTGATCCCACCAACCATGTGGGGCTATAACGACGACGTTAAAGACTACTCCTACGATCCTGAGAAAGCGAAAGCGCTGCTGAAAGAAGCGGGCCAGGATAAAGGCTTCACCGTTGAGCTGTGGGCGATGCCGGTACAGCGTCCGTACAACCCGAACGCACGCCGTATGGCAGAAATGGTTCAGGCTGACTGGGCGAAGATTGGCGTACAGGCCAAGATTGTGACCTACGAGTGGGGCGAGTACCTGAAGCGCGCCAAAGCGGGTGAGCACCAGGCAGTGATGATGGGCTGGACCGGTGACAACGGGGATCCGGACAACTTCTTCGCTACCCTATTCAGCTGTGCTGCAGCGAAAGACGGTTCTAACTACTCTCGCTGGTGCTACAAGCCGTTTGAAGACCTGATCCAGCCGGCGCGTGCGACCGACGATCACAACAAACGTATTGAACTGTACAAGCAGGCGCAGGTTGTTATGCACGATCAGGCTCCGGCGCTGATTGTTGCTCACTCCACCGTGTACGAGCCAGTGCGTAAAGAAGTGAAAGGCTACGTGGTTGATCCACTGGGCAAACACCACTTCGAAAACGTATCGGTTGAATAATTAAAAGCAACGCCAGGCGGCGCTGCGCTTGCACTGGCCTACGGTATGTAGGCCGGGTAAGCGTAGCGCCACCCGGCAGCAGTGCTTAATTCTCTCTCTGAAAGGAGAGGGGATAAGATTTGTGAGCAATACAGACGTCACGCCACTGGTCGTGCGTCATCAGAGAGAATCCGGGTTATGTTGCAGTTCATCCTCCGACGTCTGGGACTTGTTATCCCCACGTTTATCGGTATCACCCTTCTCACTTTTGCCTTCGTCCATATGATCCCCGGCGACCCGGTAATGATTATGGCGGGCGAGCGTGGTATTTCCCCTGAGCGCCATGCACAGCTGCTGGCTGAACTTGGCCTCGATAAGCCAATGTGGCAGCAGTATCTCCACTATATCTGGGGCGTGCTGCACGGTGATTTAGGGATTTCACTGAAAAGCCGTCTTCCGGTGTGGGACGAGTTCGTGCCGCGTTTTAAAGCGACGCTGGAGCTTGGCGTCTGCGCCATGATTTTCGCCACCGCGGTGGGTATTCCTGTCGGGGTACTGGCTGCCGTTAAGCGTGGCTCTATTTTTGACCACACCGCTGTGGGCCTGGCGCTGACCGGCTACTCCATGCCTATCTTCTGGTGGGGCATGATGCTGATCATGCTGGTCTCGGTGCAGCTTAACCTGACACCGGTCTCCGGGCGCGTCAGCGATATGGTCTTCCTGGATGACTCCAACCCGCTCACTGGCTTTATGCTGATTGATACGGCTATCTGGGGCGAAGAGGGCAACTTCATGGATGCCGTCGCGCATATGATCCTGCCTGCCATGGTGCTGGGCACCATTCCTCTGGCGGTGATCGTGCGTATGACCCGTTCATCGATGCTGGAAGTGCTGGGTGAGGATTATATCCGCACCGCGCGCGCAAAGGGCCTGACGCGTATGCGCGTTATCATCGTCCATGCGCTGCGTAACGCCATGCTGCCGGTGGTGACCGTTATCGGTCTCCAGGTGGGGACATTGCTGGCGGGGGCGATCCTGACCGAAACCATCTTCTCCTGGCCGGGCCTGGGCCGCTGGCTGATTGACGCGCTGCAACGCCGTGACTATCCGGTGGTGCAGGGCGGTGTGCTGCTGGTCGCGACGATGATTATCCTCGTCAACCTGCTGGTCGATTTGCTGTACGGCGTGGTGAACCCGCGTATTCGTCATAAGAAGTAAGGGGCCATCATGTCACAGGTTTCTGAAAACAAAGTTGTTGCTGCACCGGTTCCGATGACGCCGATGCAGGAGTTCTGGCACTACTTCAAGCGCAACAAAGGCGCGGTGGTGGGGCTGGTGTATGTCGCTATCATGATCCTGATTGCGGTGTTTGCTAACGTCCTCGCGCCGTATAACCCGGCGGATCAGTTCCGCGATGCGCTGCTCGCCCCGCCTGCCTGGCAGGATGGCGGTAGCCTGGCGCACCTGCTGGGGACCGATGATGTGGGCCGCGATGTGCTGTCGCGTCTAATGTACGGTGCGCGCCTGTCGCTGCTGGTCGGCTGCCTGGTGGTGGTGTTATCCCTGATTATGGGGATCGTACTGGGTCTGGTTGCCGGCTACTTCGGCGGTATCGTTGATAACATCATCATGCGTATCGTCGACATCATGCTGGCGCTGCCAAGCCTGCTGCTGGCCCTGGTGCTGGTGGCGATCTTCGGTCCGTCGATCGGTAACGCCGCCCTGGCGCTAACGTTCGTGGCGCTTCCTCACTACGTGCGTTTAACCCGTGCGGCGGTGCTGGTGGAAGTGAACCGCGATTACGTCACCGCCTCTCGCGTGGCGGGTGCCGGTGCGATGCGCCAGATGTTCGTCAATATCTTCCCGAACTGCCTTGCGCCGCTGATCGTTCAGGCGTCGCTCGGTTTCTCTAACGCCATTCTTGATATGGCCGCTCTTGGCTTCCTGGGCATGGGTGCGCAGCCGCCAACACCGGAGTGGGGCACCATGCTCTCCGACGTGTTGCAGTTCGCACAAAGCGCCTGGTGGGTTGTCACCTTCCCGGGTCTGGCAATCCTGCTGACGGTGCTGGCATTTAACCTGATGGGTGATGGCCTGCGTGATGCGCTTGATCCCAAACTGAAGCAGTAAGAGGCACGAGATGGCGTTATTAAATGTAGATAAATTATCGGTGCACTTCGGCGATGAAGGCACCCCGTTTCGCGCCGTGGACCGCATCAGCTACAGCGTAAATCAGGGCGAAGTGGTTGGCATTGTCGGGGAGTCCGGTTCCGGTAAGTCAGTGAGCTCGCTGGCGATCATGGGGCTGATTGATTACCCGGGCCGCGTGATGGCGGAAAACCTGCAGTTCAACGGTCAGGACCTGAAGCGCATTTCTGAGAAACAGCGCCGCCAGCTGGTGGGTGCGGAAGTGGCGATGATTTTCCAAGATCCGATGACCAGCCTGAACCCGTGCTACACCGTCGGTTTCCAGATTATGGAAGCAATCAAGGTGCATCAGGGCGGGAATAAGAAAACCCGTCGTCAGCGGGCGATCGATCTGCTGAACCAGGTGGGCATTCCTGACCCGGCATCGCGTCTGGACGTTTACCCGCACCAGCTTTCAGGTGGGATGAGCCAGCGCGTGATGATCGCCATGGCGATTGCCTGTCGGCCAAAGCTGCTGATTGCCGATGAACCGACGACGGCGCTGGATGTGACCATCCAGGCGCAAATCATCGAGCTGCTGCTGGAGCTGCAGCAGAAAGAGAACATGGCGCTGGTGCTGATTACGCACGATCTGGCGCTGGTGGCTGAAGCTGCGCACAAAATCATCGTGATGTATGCCGGCCAGGTGGTCGAGACCGGAAATTCACACGATATCTTCCGCGCGCCGCGTCACCCGTATACCCAGGCGCTTTTACGCGCGCTGCCGGAGTTTGCTCAGGATAAAGCGCGTCTGGCGTCGCTGCCGGGTGTGGTGCCGGGCAAATATGACCGTCCGCAGGGCTGTCTGCTCAATCCGCGCTGTCCGTATGCGACGGACAAATGCCGGGCAGAAGAGCCAGAGCTGAACCAGCTGGCTGACGGTCGTCAGTCGAAATGCCACTACCCACTCGATGATGCCGGGAGGCCAACACTATGAGTACGCAACAGGCCACCACGCAACAGCCGCTGTTGCAGGCCATCGACCTGAAAAAATATTACCCGGTGAAGAAGGGGCTGTTTGCCCCTGAACGCCTGGTGAAAGCGCTGGACGGCGTCTCCTTTAACCTCGAACGCGGTAAAACGCTGGCGGTGGTGGGGGAGTCCGGCTGCGGGAAATCCACGCTGGGCCGTCTGCTGACGATGATTGAAGTGCCAACCGGCGGCGAGCTCTATTATCAGGGGCAGGATCTGCTCAAGCACGACCCGCAGGCGCAGAAGCTGCGTCGCCAGAAAATCCAGATTGTGTTCCAGAACCCGTACGGTTCTTTGAACCCGCGTAAAAAAGTGGGGCAGATTCTGGAAGAGCCGCTGCTGATCAACAGTAATCTGAGCAAAGAGCAGCGCCGTGAAAAAGCGCTGGCGATGATGGCGAAGGTCGGCCTCAAAACCGAGCACTATGACCGCTACCCGCACATGTTCTCCGGCGGCCAGCGCCAGCGTATCGCAATCGCGCGCGGTCTGATGCTTGACCCGGACGTGGTGATTGCCGATGAACCTGTTTCAGCGCTCGACGTCTCCGTGCGGGCGCAGGTGCTGAACCTGATGATGGATCTCCAGCAGGAGCTGGGGCTCTCCTACGTGTTCATCTCCCACGACCTGTCGGTGGTGGAGCATATTGCCGATGAAGTGATGGTGATGTACCTGGGGCGCTGCGTGGAGAAGGGGACCAAAGACCAGATCTTTAATAACCCTCGTCACCCGTACACCCAGGCGCTGCTGTCTGCGACGCCGCGTCTGAACCCGGACGATCGTCGTGAGCGCATAAAGCTGACGGGAGAGCTGCCAAGCCCGCTGAATCCGCCGCCGGGATGTGCATTCAACGCCCGCTGCAGCCGCCGCTTTGGCCCCTGCACCCAGCTACAGCCGCAGCTGAAGGATTATGGCGGCCAGCTGGTTGCCTGCTTCGCGGTCGATCAGGATGAAAATGGCGAGAAGCCACAGGCATAACGAAAAAAACCGGCGATAAGCCGGTTTTTTTATGTCTGCTTGATTATTTCCGCAGGCGAATCTGGTCGACGGCGTGCTTCTCGCTCTTGGTGAGGATCAGGCTCGCGCGCTCGCGCGTCGGCAGGATGTTCTCTTTAAGATTCACATAGTTGATTTCATTCCACAGTCCCGTGGCCACATTGATCGCTTCTTCTTCAGAAAGCTGAGCATAGTGGTGAAAATAGGAATCCGGGTCAGTGAACGCCCCTTCGCGGAACTTCAGGAAGCGGTTGATGTACCAGTTTTGCAGCAGGTCTTCCGGCGCATCGACATAAATAGAGAAATCGACGAAATCCGAGACAAAGACGTGATGCGGATCGTGAGGATAGTCCATGCCGCTTTGCAGCACGTTGAGTCCTTCCAGAATGAGAATATCCGGCTGGACCACCGTCTTATCCCCACCCGGGATGCGATCGTAGATCAGGTGCGAATAGACCGGCGCCGTCACGTGAGGCACGCCGGATTTCAGATCGGAGACAAACTTCACCAGACGGTGCATATCATAAGAGAGCGGGAAGCCTTTCTTCTTCATCAGCCCGCGTTCTTTTAATACTTCGTTTGGATGCAGGAAGCCGTCGGTCGTGATCAGCTCCACGCTGCGGTGTTCCGGCCAGCGGCTCAACAGTGCCTGCAGGACGCGTGCGGTGGTGCTTTTACCCACGGCCACGCTGCCTGCGATACTGATGATATAAGGAATGCGTTGACCGTTCGTCCCGAGAAACTGCTCCAGCACCGCCTGACGACGCAGGTTCGAGCTGATATAGAAGTTAAGCAAGCGCGAGAGGGGGAGATAAATTTCTGCCACTTCTTCAAGGGACAGATCTTCGTTTATCCCTTTTAACCGTGCGATTTCACCTTCCGTCAGCGTCATAGGGACGGAATCACGCAGGGCAGCCCACTGGCTGCGGTTAAAGTGAAGATAAGGCGTCATTAACGTTTGCTCTTTTTTGCTCATAAGCATGCTTCAGTGAGCCAGCATTAAACTGCCGGATCGTGGCTCATCACACAGTTAATTTTGGACAATGGGCAGGAGGTTAACACCAGATGACAGGAATAATAAGAAAAAAGATGGAAAGCGCTGCGTTACGCGGAGGCCGTCACGCTACGGTGTTTACAGTGCAAATACCCCTTACATGTTGATTATTTGACCGCGAATGACTACTTTTACAGCGCTCAACACGCTGTTAGCATAAATTGTGAGCGAAAGAACGTTTTATGCAAATTTTTAGTTGCATGACCGCGCAGGTATCCATAGAATGCGCGCTACTTGATGCCGACTTAGCTCAGTAGGTAGAGCAACTGACTTGTAATCAGTAGGTCACCAGTTCGATTCCGGTAGTCGGCACCATCAAGTCCGGTGGGGTTCCCGAGCGGCCAAAGGGAGCAGACTGTAAATCTGCCGTCACAGACTTCGAAGGTTCGAATCCTTCCCCCACCACCACTTTCTGGCAGCGTAAATGCCGCCGGAGCTGGTTGGAAAAATTAGCCAGCTCAAACTGAAAAAGAGAGAAATCTCTTTTTTTGTTACAGAAAGAACTGGGTAGCCGAGTTTCAGGATGCGGGCATCGTATAATGGCTATTACCTCAGCCTTCCAAGCTGATGATGCGGGTTCGATTCCCGCTGCCCGCTCCAATACGTGCTGATATGGCTCAGTTGGTAGAGCGCACCCTTGGTAAGGGTGAGGTCCCCAGTTCGACTCTGGGTATCAGCACCACTTCACTTCTCCTTCCCGTTTCTCTCTGTTTCAATTTTACTGTATTCAACAATTCAGGCATTTCGCCTGGTTGATGTGGTGATATCACCGATTTATCCGTGTCTTAGAGGGACAATCGATGTCTAAAGAAAAGTTTGAACGTACAAAACCGCACGTTAACGTCGGTACTATCGGCCACGTTGACCATGGTAAAACAACGCTGACCGCTGCAATCACTACCGTTCTGGCAAAAACCTACGGTGGTTCTGCTCGTGCATTCGACCAGATCGATAACGCACCAGAAGAAAAAGCTCGTGGTATCACCATCAACACCTCTCACGTTGAGTACGACACCCCGACTCGCCACTACGCACACGTAGACTGCCCAGGCCACGCCGACTATGTTAAAAACATGATCACCGGTGCTGCGCAGATGGACGGCGCGATCCTGGTTGTTGCTGCGACTGACGGCCCAATGCCTCAGACTCGTGAGCACATCCTGCTGGGTCGTCAGGTAGGCGTTCCTTACATCATCGTGTTCCTGAACAAATGCGACATGGTTGATGACGAAGAGCTGCTGGAACTGGTAGAGATGGAAGTTCGTGAACTGCTGTCTCAGTACGATTTCCCAGGCGACGATACCCCAATCGTTCGTGGTTCTGCTCTGAAAGCGCTGGAAGGCGACGCAGAGTGGGAAGCGAAAATCATCGAACTGGCTGGCTTCCTGGATTCTTACATCCCAGAACCAGAGCGTGCGATTGACAAGCCATTCCTGCTGCCAATCGAAGACGTATTCTCCATCTCCGGTCGTGGTACCGTTGTTACCGGTCGTGTAGAGCGCGGTATCATCAAAGTTGGTGAAGAAGTTGAAATCGTTGGTATCAAAGAGACTGCGAAGTCTACCTGTACTGGCGTTGAAATGTTCCGCAAACTGCTGGACGAAGGCCGTGCTGGTGAGAACGTTGGTGTTCTGCTGCGTGGTATCAAACGTGAAGAAATCGAACGTGGTCAGGTTCTGGCGAAGCCAGGCTCAATCAAGCCACACACCAAGTTCGAATCTGAAGTGTACATCCTGTCCAAAGACGAAGGCGGCCGTCATACTCCGTTCTTCAAAGGCTACCGTCCACAGTTCTACTTCCGTACTACTGACGTGACCGGTACCATCGAACTGCCAGAAGGCGTTGAGATGGTAATGCCAGGCGACAACATCAAGATGGTTGTGACGCTGATCCACCCAATCGCGATGGACGACGGTCTGCGTTTCGCAATCCGTGAAGGTGGCCGTACCGTTGGCGCGGGCGTGGTTGCTAAAGTTCTCGGCTAATTGCTGATAACATTTGACGCAATGCGCAATAAAAGGGCATCATTTGATGCCCTTTTTGCACGCTTTCACGTCAGAACCTGGCTCATCAGTGATTATTTTTGTCATAATCATTGCTGAGACAGGCTCTGCAGAGAGCGTATAATTCGAAAAGCGAATTAGCATTTCGATTTGGTTTGCCTCGCAATCGCGGGGTGAAAATGTTTGTAGAATACTTCTGACAGGTTGGTTTATGAGTGCGAATACCGAAGCTCAAGGGAGCGGGCGCGGCCTGGAAGCGATGAAATGGGTAGTAGTAGCCGTTCTGCTGATCGTAGCGATTGTCGGCAACTACCTTTATCGTGACATGATGCTGCCGCTACGCGCGCTTGCAGTGGTAATTCTGATTGCTGCAGCGGGTGGTGTCGCGCTGTTGACGACGAAAGGCAAAGCGACCGTCGCTTTTGCTCGCGAAGCGCGTACCGAAGTCCGTAAGGTAATTTGGCCGACTCGCCAGGAAACATTGCACACCACGCTGATCGTAGCGGCGGTTACCGCTGTAATGTCACTGATCCTGTGGGGACTGGATGGTATTCTGGTTCGCCTGGTATCCTTTATCACTGGCCTGAGGTTCTGAGATGTCTGAAGCCCCTAAAAAGCGCTGGTACGTCGTTCAGGCGTTTTCCGGTTTTGAAGGCCGCGTAGCAACGTCGCTGCGTGAGCATATCAAATTACACAACATGGAAGAGTTATTTGGCGAAGTTATGGTTCCGACCGAAGAAGTGGTCGAGATCCGTGGCGGCCAGCGTCGCAAAAGCGAGCGCAAATTCTTCCCGGGTTACGTGCTGGTTCAGATGGTGATGAACGACGCGAGCTGGCACCTGGTGCGCAGCGTACCGCGCGTGATGGGCTTTATCGGCGGCACGTCTGACCGTCCGGCGCCAATCAGCGACAAAGAAGTGGATGCGATTATGAACCGCCTGCAGCAGGTTGGTGATAAGCCGCGTCCGAAAACGCTGTTTGAACCGGGTGAAATGGTTCGTGTTAATGACGGTCCGTTTGCTGACTTTAACGGCGTTGTTGAAGAAGTGGACTACGAAAAGTCCCGCCTGAAAGTTTCTGTATCTATCTTCGGTCGTGCGACCCCGGTAGAACTGGACTTTGCGCAGGTCGAAAAAGCCTAAGCAGCGATCAAAAAAGCGACGATTTAATCGTTGCACAGGGCGCGAGATTGGAATACAATTTCGCGCCTTTTGTTTTTATGGGCCCGGCCCGTAAAACGAATTTTATTCACGGGGAGCCTCACTGAGGCGCTATTACCCAATCAGAGGATTTTAGAATGGCTAAGAAAGTACAAGCCTACGTCAAGCTGCAGGTTGCAGCTGGTATGGCGAACCCAAGTCCACCAGTTGGTCCAGCTCTGGGTCAGCAGGGTGTGAACATCATGGAATTCTGTAAAGCGTTCAACGCAAAAACGGAATCCCTGGAAAAAGGTCTGCCAATCCCAGTCGTAATCACTGTTTACGCTGACCGTTCTTTCACTTTCGTTACCAAAACCCCTCCTGCAGCAGTTCTGCTGAAGAAAGCGGCTGGTATCAAGTCTGGTTCCGGTAAACCGAACAAAGACAAAGTGGGTAAAATTTCCCGCGCTCAGCTGCAGGAAATCGCGCAGACCAAAGCTGCCGACATGACTGGTGCCGACATTGAAGCGATGACTCGCTCAATCGAAGGTACTGCACGTTCCATGGGCCTGGTAGTGGAGGACTAAGAAATGGCTAAACTGACCAAGCGCATGTCCGTGATCCGTGACAAAGTTGATGCGACCAAACAGTACGACATCAACGAAGCTATCGCTCTGCTGAAAGAACTGGCAACTGCTAAGTTCGTTGAAAGCGTTGACGTTGCCGTTAACCTGGGCATCGACGCGCGTAAATCCGATCAGAACGTTCGTGGCGCAACTGTACTGCCACACGGTACTGGCCGTTCCGTACGTGTAGCTGTATTTGCTCAGGGTGCAAACGCTGAAGCTGCTAAAGCTGCCGGCGCTGAACTGGTAGGTATGGAAGATCTGGCTGATCAGATCAAGAAAGGCGAAATGAACTTTGACGTTGTTATTGCTTCTCCAGATGCAATGCGCGTTGTTGGCCAGCTGGGCCAGGTTCTGGGTCCACGCGGCCTGATGCCAAACCCGAAAGTGGGTACTGTAACCCCTAACGTTGCTGAAGCGGTTAAGAACGCTAAAGCAGGTCAGGTTCGTTATCGTAACGACAAAAACGGCATCATCCACACCACCATCGGTAAAGTGGACTTTGACGCTGACAAACTGAAAGAAAACCTGGAAGCTCTGCTGGTTGCGCTGAAAAAAGCAAAACCAACTCAGGCGAAAGGCGTGTACATCAAGAAAGTTAGCATCTCCACCACCATGGGTGCAGGTGTTGCAGTTGACCAGGCTGGCCTGAGCGCTGCTGCAAACTAATGCCTTTACGTGGGCGGTGATTTTGTCTACAATCTTACCCCCACGTTTGCTAACGAAAGTTAGCGGCTAAAAGAATTGTTCGTTGGAGCCTGGCCTAATCCAGGCCTCCGTCGAAGACCGCAGGTGTTTCGCAAGAGACTTAATCCCCTGCGTAGACGGTGACAGAACGCTAAGATTATTTTTGGATACTCTGGCTTGTTTCTGCTCACCGTATTAAGACGCTCTTTCCGTTGGGGAGAGTGAAGTGAGTTCCGGAACATGAGTTCCGGCAAACATCCAGGAGCAAAGCTAATGGCTTTAAATCTTCAAGACAAACAAGCGATTGTTGCTGAAGTCAGCGAAGTAGCCAAAGGCGCGCTGTCTGCAGTAGTTGCGGATTCCCGTGGCGTTACTGTAGACAAAATGACTGAACTGCGTAAAGCAGGTCGTGAAGCTGGCGTTTACATGCGTGTTGTTCGTAACACCCTGCTGCGCCGTGCTGTTGAAGGTACCTCTTTTGAGTGCCTGAAAGACACGTTTGTTGGTCCGACCCTGATTGCATACTCTATGGAACACCCGGGCGCTGCTGCTCGTCTGTTCAAAGAGTTCGCGAAAGCGAATGCAAAATTTGAGGTCAAAGCCGCTGCCTTTGAAGGTGAGCTGATCCCGGCGTCTCAGATCGACCGCCTGGCAACTCTGCCGACCTACGAAGAAGCAATTGCACGCCTGATGGCAACCATGAAAGAAGCTTCGGCTGGCAAACTGGTTCGTACTCTGGCTGCTGTACGCGATGCGAAAGAAGCTGCTTAATCGCAGTTATCTTTATAAAGCATCTGCTTACGTATAAACTTATTCTGATATTCAGGAACAATTTAAATGTCTATCACTAAAGATCAAATCATTGAAGCAGTATCCGCTATGTCCGTAATGGACGTTGTTGAGCTGATCTCTGCAATGGAAGAAAAATTCGGTGTTTCTGCTGCTGCTGCTGTAGCTGTTGCTGCTGGCCCAGCTGCTGACGCTGCTGAAGAGAAAACTGAATTCGACGTAATTCTGAAAGCTGCTGGCGCGAACAAAGTTGCAGTAATCAAAGCTGTTCGTGGCGCTACCGGTCTGGGTCTGAAAGAAGCTAAAGACCTGGTAGAATCTGCTCCAGCTGCGCTGAAAGAAGGCGTGAGCAAAGACGACGCAGAAGCACTGAAAAAATCTCTGGAAGAAGCTGGCGCTGAAGTTGAAGTTAAATAAGCCAACTTTTCTGGTTGCAGCCTAAGTCATTAGGCTGATGGCTGGTGACTTTTTAGTCACCAGCCTTTTTGCGCTGTAAGGCCTCGGTAGCATTTCACACTGTTTGACTATCGATGTGTCTTTCAATGCTTGTTTCTATCGACGACTTAATATACTGCGACAGGGTGCTCGCTCTGTGTAAATCGCAATGAAATGGTTTAAGCGTGATAGCAACAGGTATTGCGGAAAGTATTCAATTTTCCGGTCCACAAAATGGTGTTGCACAAACTGTCCCTTCGTCGGACAGATGGGTCGACTTGTCAGCGAGCTGAGGAACCCTATGGTTTACTCCTATACCGAGAAAAAACGTATTCGTAAGGATTTTGGTAAACGTCCACAAGTTCTGGACATTCCATATCTCCTTTCTATCCAGCTTGACTCGTTCCAGAAGTTTATCGAGCAAGATCCTGAAGGGCAGTACGGTCTGGAAGCAGCCTTCCGCTCCGTGTTCCCGATTCAGAGCTACAGCGGTAACTCCGAGCTGCAGTACGTCAGCTACCGCCTTGGCGAACCGGTGTTTGACGTTCAGGAATGTCAGATCCGTGGCGTGACCTATTCCGCACCGCTGCGCGTGAAACTGCGTCTGGTGATCTACGAGCGCGAAGCGCCGGAAGGCACCGTAAAAGACATTAAAGAACAAGAAGTCTACATGGGTGAAATTCCACTCATGACAGACAACGGTACTTTCGTTATTAACGGTACTGAGCGTGTTATCGTTTCCCAGCTGCATCGTAGCCCGGGCGTCTTCTTCGACAGCGATAAAGGTAAAACGCACTCTTCCGGTAAAGTACTGTATAACGCACGCATCATTCCTTACCGTGGTTCCTGGCTGGACTTCGAGTTCGATCCAAAAGACAACCTGTTTGTCCGTATCGACCGTCGTCGTAAACTGCCTGCAACCATCATTCTGCGTGCACTGAACTATACCACTGAGCAGATCCTGGACCTGTTCTTTGAGAAAGTGATCTTTGAAATCCGCGACAACAAGCTGCAGATGGAGCTGGTGCCGGAACGTCTGCGTGGTGAGACCGCGTCGTTCGACATCGAAGCCGACGGCAAAGTGTATGTGGAAAAAGGTCGCCGTATCACCGCGCGCCACATCCGCCAGCTGGAAAAAGATGATATCAAACACATCGAAGTTCCGGTTGAATACATTGCAGGAAAAGTAGCCGCGAAAGATTACGTTGACGAATCAACTGGCGAGCTGATCTGCCCGGCTAACATGGAGCTGAGCCTGGATCTGCTGGCTAAGCTGAGTCAGGCTGGCCACAAACGTATCGAAACGCTGTTCACCAACGATCTGGACCACGGTCCGTACATCTCTGAGACTGTACGCGTCGACCCAACCAACGATCGTCTGAGCGCGCTGGTAGAAATCTACCGCATGATGCGTCCTGGTGAGCCACCAACTCGCGAAGCGGCTGAAAGCCTGTTCGAGAACCTGTTCTTCTCCGAAGACCGCTACGATCTGTCCGCGGTTGGTCGTATGAAGTTCAACCGTTCTCTGCTGCGCGACGAAATCGAAGGTTCCGGTATCCTGAGCAAAGACGACATCATCGAAGTGATGAAGAAGCTCATCGATATCCGTAACGGCAAAGGCGAAGTGGACGACATCGACCACCTCGGCAACCGTCGTATCCGTTCCGTAGGCGAAATGGCGGAAAACCAGTTCCGCGTTGGCCTGGTACGTGTAGAGCGTGCGGTGAAAGAGCGTCTGTCTCTGGGCGATCTGGATACCCTGATGCCTCAGGATATGATCAACGCCAAGCCGATTTCTGCAGCAGTGAAAGAGTTCTTCGGTTCCAGCCAGCTGTCTCAGTTCATGGACCAGAACAACCCGCTGTCTGAGATTACGCACAAGCGTCGTATCTCTGCACTCGGCCCAGGCGGTCTGACCCGTGAGCGTGCAGGCTTCGAAGTTCGAGACGTACACCCGACCCACTACGGTCGCGTATGTCCAATCGAAACGCCTGAAGGTCCAAACATCGGTCTGATCAACTCCCTGTCCGTGTATGCACAGACAAACGAATACGGTTTCCTCGAGACCCCGTACCGTAAAGTGACCGACGGTGTTGTTACCGACGAAATTCATTACCTGTCTGCTATCGAAGAAGGCAACTACGTTATCGCTCAGGCGAACTCCAACCTGGATGACGAAGGCCACTTTGTAGAAGATCTGGTTACCTGCCGTAGCAAAGGCGAATCCAGCTTGTTCAGCCGCGACCAGGTTGACTACATGGACGTATCCACCCAGCAGGTGGTATCCGTCGGTGCGTCCCTGATCCCGTTCCTGGAACACGATGACGCCAACCGTGCATTGATGGGTGCGAACATGCAACGTCAGGCCGTTCCAACTCTGCGTGCTGATAAGCCGCTGGTTGGTACCGGTATGGAACGTGCTGTTGCCGTTGACTCCGGTGTTACTGCAGTTGCTAAGCGTGGCGGTACTGTTCAGTACGTGGATGCCTCCCGTATCGTTATCAAAGTTAACGAAGACGAGATGTACCCGGGCGAAGCAGGTATCGACATTTATAACCTGACCAAATACACCCGTTCTAACCAGAACACCTGTATCAACCAGATGCCTTGCGTATCTCTGGGTGAGCCAGTTGAGCGCGGCGACGTGCTGGCAGACGGTCCGTCCACCGACCTCGGTGAACTGGCGCTCGGTCAGAACATGCGCGTAGCGTTCATGCCGTGGAACGGTTACAACTTCGAAGACTCCATCCTCGTCTCCGAGCGTGTGGTTCAGGAAGATCGTTTCACCACCATCCACATTCAGGAACTGGCGTGTGTGTCCCGTGACACCAAGCTGGGGCCAGAAGAGATCACTGCTGACATCCCTAACGTGGGTGAAGCTGCGCTCTCCAAACTGGATGAATCCGGTATTGTTTACATCGGTGCGGAAGTGACCGGCGGCGACATTCTGGTTGGTAAGGTTACGCCGAAAGGTGAAACCCAGCTGACGCCAGAAGAGAAACTGCTGCGTGCCATCTTCGGTGAGAAAGCGTCTGACGTTAAAGACTCTTCTCTGCGCGTACCAAACGGTGTTTCCGGTACGGTTATCGACGTTCAGGTCTTCACTCGTGATGGCGTTGAGAAAGATAAGCGTGCGCTGGAAATCGAAGAGATGCAGCTCAAACAGGCTAAGAAAGACCTGTCTGAAGAACTGCAGATCCTCGAAGCGGGTCTGTTCAGCCGTATCTATGCGGTGCTGGTTGCCGGTGGCGTTGAAGCTGAGAAGCTCGACAAACTGCCACGCGATCGCTGGCTGGAACTGGGCCTGACCGACGAAGAGAAACAAAATCAGCTGGAACAGCTGGCTGAGCAGTATGACGAACTGAAACACGAGTTCGAGAAAAAACTCGAAGCGAAACGCCGCAAAATCACTCAGGGCGACGATCTGGCACCAGGCGTGCTGAAGATTGTTAAGGTCTATCTGGCTGTTAAACGTCAGATCCAGCCTGGTGATAAGATGGCAGGTCGTCACGGTAACAAGGGTGTTATCTCTAAGATCAACCCGATCGAAGATATGCCGCACGATGCTAACGGTACGCCGGTAGATATCGTACTGAACCCACTGGGCGTACCGTCTCGTATGAACATTGGTCAGATCCTGGAAACTCACCTGGGTATGGCTGCGAAAGGCATCGGCGACAAGATTAACGCCATGCTGAAACAGCAGCAGGAAGTCGCGAAACTGCGCGAATTCATCCAGCGTGCCTACGATCTGGGTACCGACGTGCGTCAGAAAGTCGACCTGAACACCTTCAGCGATGAAGAAGTGCTGCGTCTGGCAGAGAACCTGCGCAAAGGTATGCCAATTGCAACGCCGGTATTCGACGGTGCAAAAGAAGCTGAAATTAAAGAGCTGCTGCAACTGGGTGGTCTGCCAACGTCTGGTCAGATTACGCTGTTTGACGGCCGTACCGGTGAACAGTTCGAACGTCCGGTAACCGTAGGTTACATGTACATGCTGAAACTGAACCACCTGGTCGACGACAAGATGCACGCTCGTTCTACCGGTTCTTACAGCCTGGTTACTCAGCAGCCGCTGGGTGGTAAGGCACAGTTCGGTGGTCAGCGCTTCGGGGAGATGGAAGTGTGGGCGCTGGAAGCATACGGCGCGGCATACACCCTGCAGGAAATGCTCACCGTTAAGTCTGATGACGTGAACGGTCGTACCAAGATGTATAAGAACATCGTGGACGGCAACCATCAGATGGAACCAGGCATGCCAGAATCCTTCAACGTACTGTTGAAAGAGATTCGTTCGCTGGGTATCAACATCGAACTGGAAGACGAGTAATTCTCGCTCAAACAGGTCACTGGTGCCGGGTTAATCCCCGGCACCGGATTGTGCTAACTCCGACGGGAGCAAATCCGTGAAAGATTTATTAAAGTTTCTGAAAGCGCAGACTAAAACCGAAGAGTTTGATGCGATCAAAATTGCTCTGGCTTCGCCAGACATGATCCGTTCATGGTCTTTCGGTGAAGTTAAAAAGCCGGAAACCATCAACTACCGTACGTTCAAACCTGAGCGTGACGGCCTTTTCTGTGCGCGTATTTTCGGGCCAGTAAAAGATTACGAGTGCCTGTGCGGTAAGTACAAGCGCCTGAAACACCGCGGTGTGATCTGTGAGAAGTGCGGCGTTGAAGTGACCCAGACCAAAGTGCGCCGTGAGCGCATGGGCCACATCGAGCTGGCGTCTCCGACTGCTCACATCTGGTTCCTGAAATCACTGCCGTCCCGTATCGGTCTGCTGCTGGATATGCCGCTGCGTGATATCGAACGTGTTCTGTACTTCGAATCTTATGTGGTTATCGAAGGCGGGATGACGAACCTGGAACGTCATCAGATCCTGACTGAAGAGCAGTATCTGGACGCGCTGGAAGAGTTCGGTGACGAATTCGACGCGAAGATGGGTGCGGAAGCTATTCAGGCCCTGCTGAAGAGCATGGATCTGGAGCAAGAGTGCGAGCAGCTGCGTGAAGAGCTGAACGAAACCAACTCCGAAACCAAGCGTAAAAAGCTGACCAAGCGTATCAAACTGCTGGAAGCGTTCGTTCAGTCTGGTAACAAGCCAGAGTGGATGATCCTGACCGTTCTGCCGGTTCTGCCGCCAGATCTGCGTCCACTGGTTCCGCTGGATGGTGGTCGTTTCGCAACGTCCGATCTGAACGATCTGTATCGTCGCGTGATCAACCGTAACAACCGTCTGAAACGTCTGCTGGATCTGGCTGCGCCGGACATCATCGTACGCAACGAAAAACGTATGCTGCAGGAAGCGGTAGATGCCCTGCTGGATAACGGTCGTCGCGGTCGTGCGATCACCGGTTCTAACAAACGTCCTCTGAAATCTTTGGCCGACATGATCAAAGGTAAACAGGGTCGTTTCCGTCAGAACCTGCTCGGTAAGCGTGTTGACTACTCCGGTCGTTCTGTAATCACCGTAGGTCCATACCTGCGTCTGCATCAGTGCGGTCTGCCGAAGAAAATGGCACTGGAGCTGTTCAAACCGTTCATCTACGGCAAGCTGGAACTGCGTGGCCTGGCCACCACCATCAAAGCCGCTAAGAAAATGGTTGAGCGTGAAGAAGCTGTCGTTTGGGATATCCTGGACGAAGTTATCCGCGAACACCCGGTACTGCTGAACCGTGCACCAACCCTGCACCGTCTGGGTATCCAGGCATTTGAGCCAGTCCTGATCGAAGGTAAAGCGATCCAGCTGCACCCGCTGGTTTGTGCGGCATATAACGCCGACTTCGATGGTGACCAGATGGCTGTTCACGTACCGCTGACGCTGGAAGCCCAGCTCGAAGCGCGTGCGCTGATGATGTCTACCAACAACATCCTGTCTCCAGCGAACGGTGAGCCAATCATTGTTCCTTCTCAGGACGTTGTACTGGGTCTGTACTACATGACCCGTGACTGTGTTAACGCCAAAGGCGAAGGCATGGTGCTGACTGGCCCGAAAGAAGCTGAGCGTATTTATCGCGCTGGCCTGGCCTCTCTGCATGCGCGCGTTAAAGTGCGTATCACCGAATACGAAAAAGATGCAAACGGCGAATTCGTTGCGAAAACCAGCCTGAAAGACACGACCGTTGGCCGTGCCATTCTGTGGATGATCGTACCGAAAGGTCTGCCTTTCTCCATCGTCAACCAGGCGCTGGGCAAGAAAGCGATCTCCAAAATGCTGAACACCTGTTACCGCATTCTGGGCCTGAAGCCGACCGTTATCTTCGCTGACCAGACTATGTACACCGGCTTTGCTTATGCAGCGCGTTCAGGTGCATCTGTTGGTATCGATGACATGGTCATCCCAGAGAAGAAACACGAGATCATCTCTGAAGCGGAAGCTGAAGTTGCTGAGATCCAGGAGCAGTTCCAGTCTGGTCTGGTTACCGCGGGCGAACGCTATAACAAAGTTATCGATATCTGGGCAGCGGCGAACGATCGTGTATCCAAAGCGATGATGGATAACCTGCAGACCGAAACCGTGATTAACCGTGACGGCGTAGAAGAGCAGCAGGTTTCCTTCAACAGCATCTACATGATGGCCGACTCCGGTGCGCGTGGTTCTGCAGCACAGATTCGTCAGCTGGCAGGTATGCGTGGTCTGATGGCGAAGCCAGATGGCTCCATCATCGAAACGCCAATCACCGCGAACTTCCGTGAAGGTCTGAACGTACTCCAGTACTTCATCTCCACGCACGGTGCGCGTAAAGGTCTGGCGGATACCGCACTGAAAACCGCGAACTCCGGTTATCTGACGCGTCGTCTGGTAGACGTTGCGCAGGATCTGGTTGTGACCGAAGACGATTGTGGCACCCTAGAAGGTATCACCATGACCCCGGTTATCGAGGGTGGTGATGTTAAAGAGCCACTGCGCGATCGCGTACTGGGTCGTGTGACCGCGGAAGACATCCTGAAGCCGGGCACCGCAGACATTCTGGTTCCACGCAACACCCTGCTGCACGAACAGTGGTGTGACCTGCTGGAAGCGAACTCTGTTGACTCCGTGAAGGTGCGTTCCGTTGTATCCTGTGACACCGACTTTGGTGTATGTGCGCACTGCTACGGTCGTGACCTGGCGCGTGGCCACATCATCAACAAAGGTGAAGCCATCGGCGTTATCGCGGCACAGTCCATCGGTGAGCCGGGTACACAGCTGACGATGCGTACGTTCCACATCGGTGGTGCGGCATCTCGTGCGGCTGCTGAATCCAGCATCCAGGTGAAAAACAAAGGTAGCATCAAGCTCAGCAACGCGAAATCGGTTGTGAACTCCAGCGGTAAACTGGTTATCACTTCACGTAACACCGAGCTGAAGCTGATCGACGAATTCGGTCGTACCAAAGAGAGCTATAAAGTGCCTTACGGTGCGGTTATGGCGAAAGGTGATGGCGAGCAGGTTGCCGGCGGTGAAACCGTTGCAAACTGGGATCCACACACCATGCCGGTTATCACCGAAGTAAGTGGTTTCATCCGCTTCACTGACATGATCGACGGCCAGACCATTACTCGTCAGACTGACGAGCTGACCGGTCTGTCTTCTCTGGTGGTTCTGGATTCTGCTGAACGTACTACCGGCGGTAAAGATCTGCGTCCTGCACTGAAAATCGTTGATGCTCAGGGTAATGACGTTCTGATCCCAGGTACCGATATGCCTGCGCAGTACTTCCTGCCGGGTAAAGCGATTGTACAGCTGGAAGATGGCGTACAGATCAGCTCTGGTGACACCCTGGCGCGTATTCCTCAGGAATCCGGCGGTACCAAGGACATCACCGGTGGTCTGCCACGCGTTGCGGACCTGTTCGAAGCACGTCGTCCGAAAGAGCCGGCAATCCTGGCTGAAATCAGCGGTATCATCTCCTTCGGTAAAGAGACCAAAGGTAAGCGCCGTCTGGTTATCACTCCAGTAGATGGCAGCGAACCGTACGAAGAGATGATTCCTAAGTGGCGTCAGCTCAACGTGTTCGAAGGTGAACGCGTAGAACGTGGTGACGTGGTTTCCGACGGTCCAGAAGCGCCGCACGACATCCTGCGTCTGCGTGGTGTGCATGCTGTTACTCGTTACATCGTTAACGAAGTACAGGACGTATACCGCCTGCAGGGCGTTAAGATTAACGATAAACACATCGAAGTTATCGTTCGTCAGATGCTGCGTAAAGCAACCATCGAAAACGCGGGCAGCTCCGAGTTCCTCGAAGGCGAGCAGGTTGAATACTCACGCGTCAAGATCGCTAACCGCGAACTGGAAGCGAACGGCAAAATCGGTGCGACCTTCTCGCGCGATCTGCTGGGTATCACCAAAGCGTCTCTGGCAACCGAGTCCTTCATCTCTGCAGCATCGTTCCAGGAAACGACTCGTGTCCTGACCGAAGCCGCTGTTGCAGGTAAACGTGATGAACTGCGCGGTCTGAAAGAGAACGTTATCGTGGGTCGTCTGATCCCGGCTGGTACCGGTTATGCGTACCATCAGGATCGTATGCGTCGTCGTGCTGCAGGCGAACTGCCAGCTGCACCGCAGGTTACTGCTGAAGATGCATCCGCGAGCCTGGCAGAACTGCTGAACGCAGGTCTGGGTGGCTCCGACAACGAGTAATCGTTGAGTCGCTAATAAAAAACCCGCTTCGGCGGGTTTTTTTATATCTGCACTATTTCAGTTTACTAATGGGATCCGTCGATACAGCTCAATCATATCGCCCGCCAGGTCCTGTATGACCATGGCGTTCATCAGGTGATCCTGCGAGTGGACGGTGATCAGGTTAACCGGAAGCTTCCCGGTCCCTTCATCAAGACCGATAAGCTGCGTCTGTATGGTGTGCGCATGCTTCACATATTCCCGCGACTCTTCCATCGCTTTTTCGGCTTCGTCAAACTCACCTTTACGCGCCATCTGCAATGCCGTCAGGGCCGCACTGCGCGCCGCGCCTGCGTTAACAAGCAGTTCCATAATCGTGGTTTCTAAGTCTTCCATTATGACTCCAGAAGTTTGAGCGCTTTATCCAGTACGGCATCACCTTTCATCATGCCGTAATCCATCATGTCGATCACCGCGACCTTTTTGCCCAGCGGGTCGGCCTGCGCCTGTAATTTAGCCTGCTCGTATTTAACCTGTGGCCCCAGCAATACGATGTCGGCCGTTGCGATGTTGTCTTTAAACTCCGCAACCGGAACGGCTTTAATGGTGACTTCAACCCCTTTTTTCTGCGCGGCGTCTTTCATACGTTGAACCAGCATGCTGGTTGACATTCCCGCTGCACAGCATAAAACGATGTTCTTCATAATCAGCCTCGATCTACATGTGTTTATTGATAATTATCCCGTGCAGACCGCTTCAACAACCGCTTTACCGCGATTGTGTGTCAGGCATCACAAAGAAACAGGCGTTTTTCTGAAACCGGTTACAATTTTACATTGCTGGGTACCCGGCCCGTCGAAACGGGCAGGGTGAAAGCGAGAGGATTAGCTGATGGATGTGCGAACGATTCGATTTTTTCCCTGCTGTTTGGCGCTGTAGAGGGCGTTATCAACGCTTCCGACAAATTGTTCCAGCGGTTCAAAATGCCACTCTCCAAGACCGCCGCTGAACGTAACCCGCAGGTTTTCTTCCCGCCAGACGCGTTTTTCAACGGCGGTACGCCACGCTTCCAATAATGAGAGCGCGGAAGACATCTGCTCCGCCTGGAAGATTACGGCGAACTCTTCTCCGCCATAACGGTAAACCGAGACGTGATGTGGCTGCATAATCTGGATCCCTTCACGAGCCACGTTGCGCAGAACGATATCACCGGTCAGGTGACCCAGCGTGTCGTTAATTGACTTGAAGTTATCAATATCCACCAGCGCCATCGCGAAGGGCTGATGGGCATTCAGCAGCTCTGCGATATCGCTGTCGAACGCGCGGCGGTTTTTACAGCCCGTCAGCGCATCGTGGGTAGCCTGGCGGACATACGCCATTTCGCGCTCTTTATTGGACTGAATCGTGTGGCTCAGCATCGCTTCCAGGCGCGGTGCCTCGTTAACGTCGCCAGTTTTGATGGCATTGATAATGTGCATCAGCACGCTACGCGAGGCGTGGCGGAGGTATAAGCCGAAAAGGATGATGATGATGGCCGCCAGCGCAAACCCCCAGCCAACGATCGTCGTTTCGTGGCGGGTGATATCGGTGAGCGTCGCACCGGATACCCGGTAGATGACAAACCAGTCCGGGTTGGTAAAAGAGTAATAGTAATACCAGGCGTTGCTTTTCTTGTCGTAAAGATGGCCTTCGCCGCTGGTCATTTTGTCCATCAGCGCTTCGCTCACGTACTGCTTGAAGAGCGCGCCGGTATCCGGATGCAGCACCACAGCACCGTCGCGTTCGACGACGAAGAATTCCCCCTGAACGGGCGCCACCATCTGGCGCAAGGTATAGCCCATCGACGTCAAATCGAGATGAAAGGCGATCGTTCCCTTCAGTCTGCCTTCCGGCGAGATCAACGGCTTATAAAGGGTTACTGTCGGATGGCCGGTAAAGTAGTCCATGTAGGGACGGGTATAGTGGCTGAAGATGCTGGCTTCCGCCTGAGCGACAAACCACGGCCGCGTTCGGGGATCGAAGGTTTTACTCTTCTCCGTGGGGAGCACCTCCGGTGCGCGCAGATAATGCCCCTGCGTATCGGCAAGCGAAATGGAGGAGACGGTCGGCATCAGGTTCTGCAAATGCATGACCATCTGCAGCCCCTGCGTCGGGTTAAGGTTTAGCGTCTCGTTTAGCCTGTCGTCGCGCGCAAAGTACATCGCGGAACGGCCCAGAATATAGTCGTTTTCACGCAGGATAGATTCGGTGTAGTTCACCGCCAGGTTGTGCGTGAAGTTGCTATTGATCTTATGATAATCCTCAAGAAAATCCTTTCGTTGCGAAAGCGTCACCGCGATCGCGATCACCGCAAAACTGCAGAGGATCCCCGCAAAGCTGAGCATAATGGGCCGGGTAAAAGAGAGCTTTTTGCTGTGAAGTGCCATGAGCTGTACATCGTTCCTGATGGTGAATACTTTTCGTCTGCCGATATCCTCTCAGCATAGTCGCTGCCCTGCGGTTAGCGGTGAATTATACGGCACGCGATTTTTGACAGGATGATTTATCTTAAGAACCATTAAGAAAATACTTATTAAACTGGCATGAGCCGTTTGAGCAATGAACCAGAGGCAGGGCGAAACGAGGAAGAAGCTTTTCGCCCTGGTCAGCATCCGTTGCTGACCGTGTGACAATAAAAAACCGGACGATTGCCGACAACCATCCGGTTTTGCCTTTTCGTCGCGGCTCGACAGTTTTTTAACGTGTTGCAGTGCGTTTCAACGTCACTGCGAGGCTCTTCCCAGCCAGCTGTCCCAGTCTTTCCAGACGGGCTGAAGACCCTGCGCCGTCAGGGCGGCGGCGACCGCTTCCGGGCGTCGTCCGTCATGGGGTGCAAATTGTTCCAGTTCCGGATGGTCGTCGGCGTAGCCGCCAGGCTGCGTTTTGGAAAACGCGCTGACGTTGTTAATCGCAAGCGGGATGACGCGATCGCGAAACGCCGGGGACTCGCGCGTTGAGAGCGATAATTCCACTTCCGGAGCGAGCAGGCGAAACGCGCAAATGGTCTGCACCAGCTGGCGTTCATCCATCAGCGAAGCCGGTTCAATTCCTCCCGCGCAAGGACGCAGGCGCGGGAAGGAGATGGAGTATCGGCTCTGCCAGTAGTGCTGCTGCAACCACAGCAAATGTTCCGCCACCATGTAACAATCCACCCGCCAGCTGTCGGAGAGCCCGATCAGCGCACCCAGACCGATTTTGTCGATACCGGCGCGACCCAGCCTGTCCGGCGTTTCCAGGCGGAAGAAGAAATCCTGTTTCTTGCCCTTCAGGTGGTGTCGGGCGTACGTCGCCTCGTGGTAGGTTTCCTGATAGACCATGACGCCGTCCAGCCCGAGCGTTTTGAGCTCCGCGTACTCCTCCTGCGACAGAGGCTGCACTTCCATCTGCAACGACGCGAACTGACGACGAATGGCGGGAAGGTGCCGACGGAAATAGTCCATTCCCACTTTCCCCTGATGTTCGCCCGTGACCAGCAAAAGATGTTCAAAGCCCATTTCACGGATGGCCGCACACTCACGGGCAATCTCAGCCTCATCGAGCGTTTTACGCTTGATGCGGTTGCTCATGGAGAAACCGCAGTAGGTGCAGTCATTGGCGCACAGGTTGGAGAGATAGAGCGGCACGTAGAAACTCACCGTGTTGCCAAACCGCTGGCGGGTAAGCCGCTGCGCTCGCTGGGCCATCGGTTCGAGGTAGGCGCTGGCCGCCGGGGAGAGCAGGGCCATCAGATCCTCGCGGGTCAGATGACGGGCCTGCAGCGCGCGCTCCACGTCAGCCGCCGTTTTGCTGTTGATACGCAGGGCAATGTCGTCCCAGCTAAGCTGGCGCCAGCGCTCGGTAAACGTGCTCATGAGATCGCCTCCAGAAAACCGGTCAGCGGGCTGGTGGCCTGCGCCTGGAAACTGCGCGAGCCGGGGCCGGATCCCCTTGCCAGCAGGCCTGCCTCTACGGCCAGGCGGAATGCACGCGCCATCATGACCGGATCGTCGGCAACCGCGATAGCCGTATTCACCAGCACCGCGTCGGCGCCCATCTCCAGCGCCTGCGCGGCATGGCTGGGCACGCCAATGCCTGCATCCACCACCACCGGTACGGTGGCCTGTTCAATAATGATTTCCAGCATCGCGCGGGTCTCCAGCCCCTGGTTAGAGCCAATGGGGGCCCCCAGCGGCATGACGGCGGCGCAGCCGACCTCTTCCAGCCGTTTGCACAGAACAGGGTCGGCCCCGCAGTAAGGCAGGACGGTAAACCCTTGCTGAACCAGCTTTTCAGCCGCTTTCAGCGTTTCAATCGGATCGGGCAGCAGCCAGCGGGCATCCGGATGGATTTCCAGCTTCAACCAGCGGGTGCCGAGCGCCTCCCGTGCCAGCTGTGCGGCAAAAATCGCCTCTTCTGCCGTTTTGGCACCGGAGGTGTTGGGCAACAGCGTGACGCCCGCTTCCAGCAACGGAGCCAGAATGGCATCGCTGTGATGGCGCAGATCCACGCGCTTGAGCGCCAGCGTCACCAGCTGGCTGCCGCTTTCGCGAATGGCCTCCACCATCAGCTGCGGCGAGGCGAATTTTCCGGTTCCGGTAAACAGATGCGAATCAAAATCCTTATCGGCAATACGTAACATCTCAGCCCCCTGCGATAACCTGAAACAGCAGGATCTGGTCGCCGTCATTGACCTGCTGATGTTCCCACTGCTCGCGCGGCAGGATCTGTTGATTGAGCGCCAGCGCCGTTCCCGGCTTGAGCTGACGCAGCTTGTCGAGCAGTGCGGCAACGGTGAGCCCGTCGTCGCAGCTCATCGGCTCATCGTTAAACAGAATGCGCATCGCGGCCTCCGCACACCGGGCAGTGGCTGGCGCGATGCAGCGCCAGATGACGCCAGCCGCTGGAGCGGGCATCAAACAGCCGCAGCGTATTGCGTTCCGTCTCCATGCCGCTGAGCAGCTTGATGGCCTCCAGCGCCTGCATCGTGCCCATCACGCCGACCACCGGACCCAGAATGCCCGCCGTACGGCAGTTGCGCGTCGGCTCGGCATCGTCCGGCCACAGGCAGCGATAGCAGCCCTGCGTCCACGGTGGCGTCAGAACCATCATTTGCCCGCCGAACCCCACCGCGCTGGCGGTGATAAGCGGCGTATGATTTGCCACGCAGGCGGCGTTGATCGCCTGGCGCGTCGCCATGTTGTCGGTACAGTCCAGCACCACGTCGGCAAGGGCGACTTCACGGTGCAGGCTTTCACCGCCAAGCCGCTCCTGTAGGGCAATCAGTTCGATATCCGGGTTAAGCTGATGCAGCCGCTGCCGGGTGATCTGCGCTTTCGGCTGGTTGATATCCTCGGTGGTAAAGAGGATTTGTCGCTGCAGGTTGCTGAGGTGGACCTCGTCGTCGTCGGCCAGCACCAGCGTGCCGATACCCGCGCCTGCCAGATAGAGCGCGGCGGGTGCGCCTAATCCCCCCAGGCCAACAATCAGCACCCGGCTGGCGAGCAGTTTTTGCTGCCCGTCGATGGCGATATCCTCCAGCAGGATCTGACGGCTGTAGCGCATAAAGTCGCGATCATTCATCGCCTGCTCCTGCCAGCTGTAACAGCTGTTCGGTGGCGGCCTGCCAGTCTGCGGCCTGGGTGATGGCGCTGACGACGGCGATGCTGCCCACGCCGGTCTCCAGCACTGCCGGGGCGCGTTCCAGGCTGATTCCGCCGATGGCGACGGTGGGGTAGTCGGCAAGGCGTTTAACGTGACCCGCCAGTTGCGTCAGACCCTGCGGAGCGGAGGGCATCTGCTTGGTTTGCGTCGGGAAGACGTGACCGAGCGCGATGTAAGAGGGACGGGCCGCCAGGGCCACGTCGATCTCCATGTCATCGTGTGTTGACACGCCAAGACGTAACCCGGCGTCACGGATTGCGCTCAGATCCGTTGTTTCCAGGTCCTCCTGACCCAGATGCACGCCGTACGCCCGGTGCTTAACGGCCAGCCGCCAGTAGTCATTGATAAACAGGCGGGCGTTATACCGACGCCCCAGCGCAATGGCGGCAACCACATCGGCTTCCACCTCCTCATCGCGTTTATCCTTGATGCGCAGCTGGAGGGTGCGAACGCCTGCCTCCAGCAGGCGCGCTATCCACGCCACGCTGTCCACCACCGGATAGAGCCCTAAACGGTAGGGAACGGGTGGGAAATCGGGCTGGTACATTACGCCTCCTCTTTTTTGAGGTAGATTTCGCCGCCTTTGGCGCGGAAGGCTTCGGACATGTCCGCCATACCCACTTCAATGGTTTGCGCGGCGGCGTAGTCGCGCACCTCCTGGCTGATCTTCATCGAGCAGAACTTCGGCCCACACATGGAGCAGAAGTGCGCGACTTTGCCCGATTCCTGCGGCAGGGTTTCGTCGTGGTAGGCGCGGGCGGTGAACGGATCCAGCGCCAGGTTGAACTGGTCTTCCCAGCGGAATTCAAAGCGCGCCTTCGACATGGCGTTATCACGGATTTGCGCGCCCGGGTGGCCTTTGGCCAGATCCGCCGCGTGGGCGGCAATTTTGTAGGTGATCAGCCCCTGCTTCACGTCCTCTTTGTTAGGCAGGCCGAGGTGCTCTTTCGGCGTCACGTAGCAGAGCATGGCGCAGCCGAACCAGCCGATCATCGCCGCGCCAATGCCTGACGTGAAGTGGTCATAGCCCGGCGCGATGTCGGTGGTCAGTGGCCCCAGCGTGTAGAACGGCGCTTCGTGGCAGTGCTCCAGCTCTTCGGTCATGTTGCGGCGGATCATCTGCATCGGCACGTGTCCCGGGCCTTCAATCATCACCTGCACGTCATACTCCCAGGCGATTTTGGTCAGCTCGCCCAGCGTGTGCAGCTCGGCAAACTGTGCTTCGTCGTTAGCATCGCGGATGGAGCCCGGGCGCAGGCCGTCGCCCAGCGACAGAGAGACATCGTACGCGGCGCAGATTTCGCAGATCTCGCGGAAGTGTTCGTAGAGGAAGTTCTCCTGGTGATGGGAGAGGCACCACTTCGCCATGATCGAACCGCCGCGCGAGACGATGCCGGTCAGACGCTTCGCGGTCATCGGCACGTAGCGCAGCAGCACGCCCGCGTGAATGGTGAAGTAGTCCACGCCCTGTTCCGCCTGCTCCAGCAGCGTGTCGCGGAACGCTTCCCAGGTAAGGTTTTCGGCGATGCCGTTGACCTTCTCCAGTGCCTGATAAATCGGGACGGTGCCAATCGGAACCGGGCTGTTACGCAGGATCCACTCGCGGGTTTCGTGAATATAGCGGCCGGTGGAGAGATCCATTACCGTGTCCGCGCCCCAGCGCGTTGACCAGACAAGCTTTTCAACCTCTTCTTCGATGGAGGAGGTGACGGCCGAGTTACCGATGTTAGCGTTGACCTTCACCAGAAAGTTGCGGCCGATAATCATCGGCTCGGATTCCGGGTGGTTAATGTTGGCAGGGATGATCGCGCGGCCAGCGGCCACTTCGTTACGCACAAACTCCGGCGTGATGTTCTCCGGCAGGCGCGCGCCAAAGCCTTCGCCTGGGTGTTGGTAGCGCAGCACTTCGCTGCGGATACGCTCGCGGCCCATGTTCTCGCGGATGGCGATGAACTCCATCTCCGGCGTGACGATCCCCTGGCGGGCGTAGTGCAGCTGGGTCACGCATTTGCCCGCTTTGGCACGTTTTGGCGTCAGCAGGCCGGTAAAGCGCAGCGCGTCCAGACCGTCGTCGGCCAGGCGTTCTTTGGTGTACGCAGAACTGCGTACGCTCAGTTCTTCGCAGTCGTTACGCGCCTCTATCCACGGCTGGCGCAGCTTTGCCAGACCCTGCTGAACGTTGATAGCAACATCAGGATCGCCGTACGGGCCGGAGGTGTCATACACCGGCACGGCTTCGTTGTCTTCATACTGCGGATTCTCTTTGCTGCCGCCGATGAGCGTCGGGCTGAGCCGGATTTCACGCATCGGGACGCGGATATCGACCTGCGAGCCGGAAATGTAGATGCGTTTCGAGTTCGGGAAAGCGGTGCCTTCCAGGGTGTCGATGAAGTGTTGGGCCTGTGCACGCTGTTCGCGGCGGGTCAGTTTTGCAGTAGACATAGCTCATTCCAAAAGTGAAGGACATGGCTTGTCAGACGACGGATGAAGCAAGAGAGGATCGCCCGGGGGGCGATACAACAGCAGTGTGACTCTTGTTCCCTTCGCAGGTATTAGCCTGATCAGGTTCCGCGGATCCCGAATTAACGGTCTCAGCCCGGCTTTCGCTCTGGGCACTCCGACAAGAAAAATCCCCCTCGTGAGAGGGGCGAATGGTTGTAAATTACTCGTTAACGATTAAGAACTCAAGCCGGGCGCGCGATGTTATCTTCGGGGCTGGCGTCCAGGACGAGGCTAATCAGCTTATCTTCCAGCGTGAATCGCTCTTCCAGCGCTTCGCCAAGGTCGGAAAGCGCCTGCTGGAACTCAAGATAGTTATCGTGATCGATGGCGTTCTCAAGCGTGGAATCGTAGTAATCCATGATCTGCTGGGTGTTGGCTTCCAGCAGCGGACAAAGTTTGCTGGCCGCTAAATACGGCGTTGTCCCTTCCATTTCGCGGATAATGCGTTCATAAATATTGAAATGGCCGTCGGACAGATAGTCGACCAGGCTCTGACAAAAATCATCCAGCGCTTTTTCATTCAGCCGCATAAACGATTCTTTGCCAGGCTTAAGACCGACCAGATTGTAATAAGCCACGAGTAGATGCTTGCGCACATGTAGCCAGCGATCCACCAGTTTGTTACTTCCTCTAACGCGCTCAGTCAGGCTTTCTAGCTGGTTTAACATGGTCGACTCCGCAAAGTGTAGGATTGAATCTGCTCATCCAGAATGTAACCACAATGCTAACAACATGTCAGTGAAGCGAAGGTAGTGCAATAGATATGGATCGTATTATTGAAAAATCAGATCTGGGTTGGTGGATCGTCAGTCACGAACAAAAATTATGGTTGCCCGGTGGAGAGCTGCCCTACGGTGCGGCGGAAACGTTCGATCTCGTGGGCCAGCCTGCGCTGAAGATCGGCGAGTGGCAGGGTGAACCCGTGTGGTTGATCCAACAATCGCGTCGTCAGGATATGGGATCCGTTCGCCAGGTGTTGGATCTGGACGTAGGCCTGTTCCAGCTGGCGGGGCGGGGCGTGCAGCTGGCGGAGTTTTACCGCTCGCACAAATACTGCGGCTATTGCGGCCATACCATGCACCCGAGTAAAACCGAGTGGGCGATGCTCTGCAGCCACTGCCGCGAACGTTATTACCCACAAATTGCGCCGTGCATTATCGTCGCTATCCGTCGGGATGACTCTATTTTGCTTGCACAGCATACCCGCCATCGCAACGGCATTCATACCGTGCTGGCCGGGTTCGTCGAAGTGGGCGAAACGCTGGAGCAGGCAGTGGCGCGCGAAGTGATGGAAGAGAGCGGAATCAAAGTGAAGAACCTGCGCTACGTCACCTCCCAGCCGTGGCCGTTCCCGCAGTCGCTGATGACGGCCTTTATGGCCGACTATGACAGCGGCGAGATCGTTATCGATCAGAAAGAGCTGCTGGATGCGAACTGGTATCGCTATGACGATCTACCGCTGCTCCCCCCACCGGGTACCGTGGCGCGTCGGCTGATAGAAGATACCGTAGCGATGTGTCGGGCCGAGTATGAGTAGTGTTACACTGAGGCCATGACGCTTAAGGAACTGCAAAAATGACCGAACTGAAGAACGATCGTTATCTGCGTGCGCTGCTGCGCCAGCCCGTTGATGTCACCCCGGTGTGGATGATGCGCCAGGCGGGACGCTATCTGCCAGAGTACAAAGCCACGCGCGCGCAGGCGGGCGATTTTATGTCGCTGTGCAAAAACGCCGAGCTGGCCTGTGAAGTGACGCTCCAGCCGCTGCGCCGCTTCCCGCTGGATGCGGCGATCCTCTTCTCGGATATTCTGACCATTCCGGATGCGATGGGCCTTGGCCTGTACTTCGAAACCGGTGAAGGCCCGCGTTTTACCTCTCCGATCAGAAGCAAAGCCGACGTGGACAAACTGCCGATCCCCGATCCGGAAGGCGAGCTGGGCTACGTGATGAACGCCGTGCGCACCATTCGCCGCGAGCTGAAAGGTGAAGTGCCGCTGATTGGCTTCTCCGGCAGCCCGTGGACGCTGGCGACCTACATGGTGGAAGGGGGCAGCAGCAAAGCCTTCACCCTGATTAAAAAGATGATGTACGCCGAGCCGCTGGCTCTGCATGCGCTGCTCGACAAGCTCGCGAAGAGCGTCACGCTCTACCTCAACGCGCAGATTAAAGCCGGTGCGCAGTCGGTGATGATTTTCGATACCTGGGGCGGCGTGCTGACCGGGCGTGATTATCAACAGTTCTCCCTGTATTACATGCATAAAATCGTTGACGGCCTGCTGCGCGAAAACGAAGGCCGCCGCGTGCCGGTCACGCTGTTCACCAAAGGTGGCGGTCAGTGGCTGGAAGCCATGGCGGCAACCGGCTGTGACGCCCTGGGTCTCGACTGGACTACCGATATCGCTGATGCCCGCCGCCGCGTGGGCGACAAAGTAGCGCTTCAGGGCAATATGGACCCGTCCATGCTCTATGCGCCGCCTGCCCGCATTGAAGAAGAAGTGTCGACTATACTGTCTGGTTTCGGCCAGGGGGAAGGCCACGTCTTTAACCTCGGCCACGGTATTCATCAGGATGTGCCGCCAGAGCACGCAGGCGTATTTGTGGAGGCGGTGCATCGGCTTTCTGCCCAGTATCACAAGTAAGGAGTAGTTATGGATCTCGCGTCGCTACGCGCTCAACAAATCGAACTGGCCTCATCGGTGATCCGCGAGGATCGTCTGGATAAGGATCCTCCGCAGTACATTGGCGGAGCCGACGTCGGGTTTGAGCAGGGTGGGGACGTGACGCGAGCGGCGATGGTGGTCCTGAAATACCCTTCGCTCGAGCTGGTGGAGTACAAGGTCGCGCGTATTGCCACCACCATGCCGTACATTCCGGGCTTTCTCTCCTTCCGCGAATATCCCGCGCTGCTGGCAGCGTGGGAGCAGCTTTCGCAAAAACCTGACCTGCTTTTTGTCGATGGGCACGGTATCTCACACCCGCGCCGTTTAGGCGTTGCCAGCCACTTTGGGCTGCTGGTGGATGTGCCGACCATTGGCGTTGCCAAGAAACGCCTGTGCGGGGCGTTTGAGCCACTCTCCGCCGAGCCGGGTGCGCTGGCGCCGCTCATCCATAAGGGCGAGCAGCTGGCGTGGGTCTGGCGCAGCAAGGCTCGCTGTAATCCGCTGTTCATCGCCACCGGCCATCGGGTGAGCATGGACAGTGCTCTGGCGTGGGTACAGCGCTGCATGAAGGGCTACCGTTTACCGGAGCCGACGCGCTGGGCTGACGCGGTGGCCTCTTCGCGTCCGGCTTTTGTTCGTTGGCAGGAAATTCAGCGATGATTCAGGTAAACTGCGCCTAATTTTCGATTCGAGAGATCATCATGCTACAAAACCCGATTCACCTGCGCCTTGAAAAGCTGGAAAGCTGGCAGCACGTCACCTTTATGGCTTGCCTGTGCGAGCGCATGTATCCCAACTATGCCGCGTTCTGCAAGCAGACCGGCTTTGGTGATGGCCATATCTACCGCCGCATTCTGGATCTGATCTGGGAAACGCTGACGGTGAAAGACGCGAAGGTGAATTTCGACTCTCAGCTCGAAAAGCTGGAAGAGGCGATCCCGGTGGCGGATGATTTTGACCTGTACGGCGTCTACCCGGCAATTGATGCCTGTGTGGCGTTAAGCGAATTGCTCCACTCCCGCCTGAGCGGTGAGACGCTGGAGCACGCTATCGAAGTCAGTAAGGCCTCTATCACCACCGTGGCGATGCTGGAAATGACCCAGGAAGGTCGCGAGATGACCGACGAAGAGCTGCGTGCAAATCCGGCCGTTGAGCAAGAATGGGATATCCAGTGGGAGATTTTCCGCCTGCTGGCAGAGTGTGAAGAACGCGACATTGAGCTGATAAAAGGGCTGCGCGTGGACTTACGTGAGGCCGGTGAGAGTAATATTGGTATAATTTTTAACCAATGAGATAAGAAAACTTGAGATAACGCCCGTTTTGTCGCTCCTCGACTCTTCCCTTTCGACCCTTGTCTGGTCTACATTTGGGGGGCGAAAAAAAGTGGCTATCGGTGCGTGTATGCAGGAGAGTGCTTTTTTGGCATTTTCGTCGCACTCGATGCTTAGCAAGCGATAAACACATTGAAAGGATAACTTATGAACAAGACTCAACTGATTGATGTAATTGCGGACAAGGCTGATCTGTCTAAAGTGCAGGCTAAAGCTGCTCTGGAATCTACCCTGGCTGCTATTACTGAGTCTCTGAAAGAAGGCGATGCTGTACAACTGGTTGGTTTCGGTACCTTCAAAGTGAACCACCGCGCTGAGCGTACTGGCCGCAACCCGCAGACCGGTAAAGAAATCAAAATCGCCGCAGCGAACGTGCCGGCATTTGTTTCTGGTAAAGCACTGAAAGACGCAGTTAAGTAAGACGCGTGGCAGTGAACAGTTTTAGCGAAGGGGCGGCAACGCCCCTTTTGTCTTTCTGGCGCGGAACGCTCGCGCTGGCAGGTGCGCTGCTGCTGTCAGCCTGTAGTCACGACACCACTCTGCCGCCGTTTACCGCCAGCGGCTACGCTGACAACCAGGGCGCGGTCAGGATCTGGCGTAAAGATTCCGGCAATGAAGTTCATCTGTTGTCTGCCTTCAGCCCGTGGCATAGCGGCAATACGTCGACGGCAGAATATCGCTGGCAGGGAGATGACCTCTCGCTGATTGAGCTGAACGTCTACAGCAAGACCCCCGAACACGTGAAAGTGCGTTTTGACGACCATGGCGAGCTGAGCTTTATGCAGCGTGAAGTCAGCGGTCAAAAACAGCAGCTTTCCAGCGACCAAATCGCCCTCTACCGTTACCGTGCCGAACAAATCCGCCAGACCAGCGATGCGCTTCGTCTGGGACGCGTTGTGCTGCGCCAGGGGCGCTGGCATAACGATGGAACGGTAACCACCTGCGAAGGGCAAACGGTGAAGCCTGAGCTTGAATCCTGGGCGACCGAACACATTCAACGCCGTCAGCGTCATTCATCAATGGAAGTGAGCGTGGCGTGGCTTGAGGCGCCGGAAGGCTCTCAATTGCTATTGGTGGCGAACGAAGATTTCTGCACCTGGCAGCCGACAGAGAAGAGTTTTTGAGTTCTGTGGATTAAGCCGGATGGCGCTAACGCTTATCCGGCCTACGAACGATTCCCTCTCCCTGTGGGAGAGGGTGAGGGCGAGGAGGAATTACTTCCCCTGCTCACGCGCAATCGCGCGATAGCCGATATCCTGACGGCTAAAGCTACCGTTCCAGTGAATATCCGCCATCAGCGCATAGGCGCGCTTCTGTGCTTCTGCCACGGTATGGCCCAGCGCGGTCGCACACAGCACGCGTCCGCCGTTGGTCAGAACGCGATCGTCCTCAGCCAGCTTCGTACCGGCGTGGAACACTTTCGCACCGTCAATCTCTTCCAGCGGCAGACCGTGGATCTCATCACCGGTGCTGTAGTTGCCCGGATAACCGCCCGCAGCAATCACCACGCCGAGAGACGCACGCTCGTCCCACTCGGAGGTTTTCTCGTCCAGCTTGCCATCGCAGGCAGCCAGGCACAGCTCCACCAGATCGGATTTCATGCGCAGCATGATGGGCTGGGTTTCTGGATCGCCAAAGCGGCAGTTGAATTCGATGACCTTAGGGTTACCCTGCTTGTCGATCATCAGGCCTGCATAAAGGAAACCGGTGTAGGTATTGCCTTCTGCCGCCATCCCCTTCACGGTAGGCCAGATGATGCGATCCATGGTGCGCTGGTGGACGTCGTCAGTCACGACCGGCGCAGGGGAGTAAGCGCCCATCCCTCCGGTATTAGGCCCCGTGTCGCCATTGCCCACACGCTTGTGATCCTGGCTGGTGGCCATCGGCAGAACGTGCTCGCCGTCGACCATGACGATAAAGCTCGCCTCTTCACCGTCGAGGAACTCTTCAATCACGATGCGGTGGCCCGCATCGCCAAAGGCGTTACCTGCCAGCATATCCTGAACCGCGGCTTCGGCTTCTTCGAGCGTCATCGCGACGATCACGCCTTTACCCGCGGCCAGACCGTCGGCCTTGATAACAATCGGCGCGCCCTTCTCACGTAACCAGGCCAGAGCAGGCTCCACTTCAGTGAAATTCTGATATTCCGCCGTCGGGATGTTATGACGCGCGAGGAAATCTTTGGTGAAGGCCTTGGAGCCTTCCAGCTGCGCGGCGCCTTCCGTTGGGCCAAAGATTTTCAGGCCCGCTGCGCGGAACGCATCCACCACGCCAATCACCAGCGGCGCTTCAGGGCCGACGATGGTCAGGTCGATTTTCTCCTGCTGAGCAAAGCTTAACAGCGCCGGAATGTCGGTCACGCCGATAGCCACGTTCTGCAGCGCGGGTTCCAGTGCGGTACCGGCGTTGCCCGGTGCCACGAAGACCGTTTTAACCAGCGGAGACTGGGCCGCTTTCCACGCCAGCGCGTGCTCGCGTCCGCCGTTACCAATCACTAATACTTTCATTTTCTGCTCCGGGAATTAATGGCGGAAGTGACGCATGTCGGTGAAGATCATCGCAATGCCGTGTTCGTCGGCAGCGGCAATCACTTCGTCATCGCGGATTGAACCGCCAGGCTGGATCACGCAGGTGATGCCGACAGCGGCTGCGGCATCGATGCCGTCACGGAACGGGAAGAAGGCGTCAGAGGCCATGGCGGAGCCTTTGACTTCCAGGCCTTCATCGCCTGCTTTAATACCCGCGATTTTCGCAGAGTAAACGCGGCTCATCTGGCCTGCGCCTATCCCGATGGTCATGTTCTCTTTCGCGTAGACGATGGCGTTGGATTTGACGAACTTCGCCACCTTCCAGCAGAACAGCGCGTCACGCAGCTCCTGTTCGGTCGGCTGACGTTTGGTCACCACGCGCAGGTCGGCTTCTGTCACCATACCCAGATCGCGGTCCTGAACCAGCAGGCCGCCGTTCACGCGCTTGAAGTCCAGGCCCGGCACGCGTTCCGCCCACTGGCCGCAAACCAGTACACGCACGTTCTGTTTTGCCGCGGTGATTTTCAGCGCTTCTTCGGAGGCCGATGGCGCGATGATCACTTCGACAAACTGGCGGGAGATGATGGCCTGTGCGGTTTCGGCATCCAGCTCGCGGTTGAAGGCGATAATGCCGCCGAACGCGGAGGTCGGGTCGGTTTTGTAGGCGCGGTCATAGGCGTCCAGAATGGAGGTGCTCACGGCAACGCCACATGGGTTCGCATGCTTGACGATAACACAGGCCGGCTCGCTGAATTCTTTCACGCATTCCAGCGCGGCGTCGGTGTCAGCAATGTTGTTATAGGAGAGCGCTTTGCCCTGAACCTGCTGTGCGGTAGCGACAGAAGCTTCTTTTACCTCTTCTTCTATATAGAAGGCCGCCTGCTGGTGGCTGTTCTCGCCGTAGCGCATATCCTGCTTCTTAATGAAGTTCAGATTCAGGGTGCGCGGGAAGCGGCCTGAAGGATCTTTGCTTTCACCGTGGTAAGCCGGCACCAGGCTACCGAAGTAGTTGGCGATCATGCTGTCGTACGCGGCGGTGTGTTCGAAGGCTTTGATGGCGAGGTCGAATCGCGTTTCCAGGGTCAGCGACCCATCGTTGGCGTCCATCTCATTAATAATGGTGGTGTAATCGCTGCTCTTGACCACGATGGCGACATCTTTATGGTTCTTGGCCGCAGAGCGCACCATGGTCGGGCCGCCGATATCAATATTCTCTACGGCATCTTCCAGAGAGCAGCCTTCGCGGGCAACGGTCTGGGCAAAGGGGTAGAGATTAACGACAACCATGTCGATAGGCGCGATGTCGTGCTGTTCCATAATGGCGTCGTCCTGGCCGCGACGGCCCAGAATACCGCCGTGGACTTTCGGGTGCAGGGTTTTGACGCGTCCATCCATCATTTCCGGGAAACCGGTGTAATCGGACACTTCGGTTACCGGCAGACCTTTATCTGCTAACAGGCGAGCGGTTCCACCTGTGGAAAGCAGCTCTACACCGCGTGCAGAAAGTGCCTGAGCGAATTCGACGATACCGGCTTTATCAGAAACACTGAGCAGAGCGCGGCGGACTGGACGACGTTGTTGCATGGTAAATCCCCTGGATTTCACGATTACAGAGAGCGTTAGATGAATTTTCCTGTGAAAAACTCATCTAACACACCTGACGAGGCATCCTTGTAAAGCGCGAGCATTTTAACGAAAACGTTTGCGCAACGCTCGCACATTTTCACTTTTTCGTATCATTGTGGATAAGTCTGTGCGTAAAAAGGTATAAGGCGGGGTTTTGCTGTGGAATGCAGCAGTCAATCATTTTTCTGTCATTTAGCGGTTGCGGCCTGCGGAGAACTCCCTATAATGCGCCTCCATCGACACGGCGGATGTGAATCACTTCACACAACAAGCGGTTCGGTTGAAGAGAAAAAATCCTGAAATAACGGGTTGACTCTGAAAGAGGAAAGCGTAATATACACCACCTCGCAACGGTGAGCGAAAGCCGCGTTGCACTGCTCTTTAACAATTTATCAGACAATCTGTGTGGGCACTCAAAGTGACATGGATTCTTAACGTCCTCGGACGAAAAATGAATACCAAGTCTCTGAGTGAACATACGTAATTCATTACGAAGTTTAATTCACGAGCATCAAACTTAAATTGAAGAGTTTGATCATGGCTCAGATTGAACGCTGGCGGCAGGCCTAACACATGCAAGTCGAGCGGTAACACAGGGAGCTTGCTCCTGGGTGACGAGCGGCGGACGGGTGAGTAATGTCTGGGAAACTGCCTGATGGAGGGGGATAACTACTGGAAACGGTAGCTAATACCGCATAACGTCGCAAGACCAAAGAGGGGGACCTTCGGGCCTCTTGCCATCAGATGTGCCCAGATGGGATTAGCTAGTAGGTGGGGTAACGGCTCACCTAGGCGACGATCCCTAGCTGGTCTGAGAGGATGACCAGCCACACTGGAACTGAGACACGGTCCAGACTCCTACGGGAGGCAGCAGTGGGGAATATTGCACAATGGGCGCAAGCCTGATGCAGCCATGCCGCGTGTATGAAGAAGGCCTTCGGGTTGTAAAGTACTTTCAGCGGGGAGGAAGGCGTTGAGGTTAATAACCTCAGCGATTGACGTTACCCGCAGAAGAAGCACCGGCTAACTCCGTGCCAGCAGCCGCGGTAATACGGAGGGTGCAAGCGTTAATCGGAATTACTGGGCGTAAAGCGCACGCAGGCGGTCTGTCAAGTCGGATGTGAAATCCCCGGGCTCAACCTGGGAACTGCATTCGAAACTGGCAGGCTAGAGTCTTGTAGAGGGGGGTAGAATTCCAGGTGTAGCGGTGAAATGCGTAGAGATCTGGAGGAATACCGGTGGCGAAGGCGGCCCCCTGGACAAAGACTGACGCTCAGGTGCGAAAGCGTGGGGAGCAAACAGGATTAGATACCCTGGTAGTCCACGCCGTAAACGATGTCGACTTGGAGGTTGTGCCCTTGAGGCGTGGCTTCCGGAGCTAACGCGTTAAGTCGACCGCCTGGGGAGTACGGCCGCAAGGTTAAAACTCAAATGAATTGACGGGGGCCCGCACAAGCGGTGGAGCATGTGGTTTAATTCGATGCAACGCGAAGAACCTTACCTACTCTTGACATCCAGAGAACTTTCCAGAGATGGATTGGTGCCTTCGGGAACTCTGAGACAGGTGCTGCATGGCTGTCGTCAGCTCGTGTTGTGAAATGTTGGGTTAAGTCCCGCAACGAGCGCAACCCTTATCCTTTGTTGCCAGCGGTTCGGCCGGGAACTCAAAGGAGACTGCCAGTGATAAACTGGAGGAAGGTGGGGATGACGTCAAGTCATCATGGCCCTTACGAGTAGGGCTACACACGTGCTACAATGGCGCATACAAAGAGAAGCGACCTCGCGAGAGCAAGCGGACCTCATAAAGTGCGTCGTAGTCCGGATTGGAGTCTGCAACTCGACTCCATGAAGTCGGAATCGCTAGTAATCGTAGATCAGAATGCTACGGTGAATACGTTCCCGGGCCTTGTACACACCGCCCGTCACACCATGGGAGTGGGTTGCAAAAGAAGTAGGTAGCTTAACCTTCGGGAGGGCGCTTACCACTTTGTGATTCATGACTGGGGTGAAGTCGTAACAAGGTAACCGTAGGGGAACCTGCGGTTGGATCACCTCCTTACCTTAAAGAACCTGCCTTTGTAGTGCTCACACAGATTGTCTGATGAATGATGAACTTCTGAATGTACTTTTGAGTGCATTAAGAAGTTTTGCTCTTTAAAAATCTGGATCAAGCTGAAAATTGAAACGACACATCTTAATGGTGTGTTCGAGTCTCTCAAATTTTCGCAATCAGAAGTGAAACATCTTCGGGTTGTGAGGTTAAGCGACTAAGCGTACACGGTGGATGCCCTGGCAGTCAGAGGCGATGAAGGACGTGCTAATCTGCGAAAAGCGCCGGCGAGGTGATATGAACCTTTGACCCGGCGATGTCCGAATGGGGAAACCCAGTGTGTTCCGACACACTATCGTTAACTGAATACATAGGTTAACGAGGCGAACCGGGGGAACTGAAACATCTAAGTACCCCGAGGAAAAGAAATCAACCGAGATTCCCCCAGTAGCGGCGAGCGAACGGGGAGCAGCCCAGAGTCTGAATCAGCTTGTGTGTTAGTGGAAGCGTCTGGAAAGTCGCACGGTACAGGGTGACAGTCCCGTACACGAAAGCACACAGGTTGTGAACTCG
>NZ_KI535695.1:4142172-4326845 GCF_000493175.1 Enterobacter sp. MGH 16
GAAAGTGCCTGAGCGAATTCGACGATACCGGCTTTATCAGAAACACTGAGCAGAGCGCGGCGGACTGGACGACGTTGTTGCATGGTAAATCCCCTGGATTTCACGATTACAGAGAGCGTTAGATGAATTTTCCTGTGAAAAACTCATCTAACACACCTGACGAGGCATCCTTGTAAAGCGCGAGCATTTTAACGAAAACGTTTGCGCAACGCTCGCACATTTTCACTTTTTCGTATCATTGTGGATAAGTCTGTGCGTAAAAAGGTATAAGGCGGGGTTTTGCTGTGGAATGCAGCAGTCAATCATTTTTCTGTCATTTAGCGGTTGCGGCCTGCGGAGAACTCCCTATAATGCGCCTCCATCGACACGGCGGATGTGAATCACTTCACACAACAAGCGGTTCGGTTGAAGAGAAAAAATCCTGAAATAACGGGTTGACTCTGAAAGAGGAAAGCGTAATATACACCACCTCGCAACGGTGAGCGAAAGCCGCGTTGCACTGCTCTTTAACAATTTATCAGACAATCTGTGTGGGCACTCAAAGTGACATGGATTCTTAACGTCCTCGGACGAAAAATGAATACCAAGTCTCTGAGTGAACATACGTAATTCATTACGAAGTTTAATTCACGAGCATCAAACTTAAATTGAAGAGTTTGATCATGGCTCAGATTGAACGCTGGCGGCAGGCCTAACACATGCAAGTCGAGCGGTAACACAGGGAGCTTGCTCCTGGGTGACGAGCGGCGGACGGGTGAGTAATGTCTGGGAAACTGCCTGATGGAGGGGGATAACTACTGGAAACGGTAGCTAATACCGCATAACGTCGCAAGACCAAAGAGGGGGACCTTCGGGCCTCTTGCCATCAGATGTGCCCAGATGGGATTAGCTAGTAGGTGGGGTAACGGCTCACCTAGGCGACGATCCCTAGCTGGTCTGAGAGGATGACCAGCCACACTGGAACTGAGACACGGTCCAGACTCCTACGGGAGGCAGCAGTGGGGAATATTGCACAATGGGCGCAAGCCTGATGCAGCCATGCCGCGTGTATGAAGAAGGCCTTCGGGTTGTAAAGTACTTTCAGCGGGGAGGAAGGCGTTGAGGTTAATAACCTCAGCGATTGACGTTACCCGCAGAAGAAGCACCGGCTAACTCCGTGCCAGCAGCCGCGGTAATACGGAGGGTGCAAGCGTTAATCGGAATTACTGGGCGTAAAGCGCACGCAGGCGGTCTGTCAAGTCGGATGTGAAATCCCCGGGCTCAACCTGGGAACTGCATTCGAAACTGGCAGGCTAGAGTCTTGTAGAGGGGGGTAGAATTCCAGGTGTAGCGGTGAAATGCGTAGAGATCTGGAGGAATACCGGTGGCGAAGGCGGCCCCCTGGACAAAGACTGACGCTCAGGTGCGAAAGCGTGGGGAGCAAACAGGATTAGATACCCTGGTAGTCCACGCCGTAAACGATGTCGACTTGGAGGTTGTGCCCTTGAGGCGTGGCTTCCGGAGCTAACGCGTTAAGTCGACCGCCTGGGGAGTACGGCCGCAAGGTTAAAACTCAAATGAATTGACGGGGGCCCGCACAAGCGGTGGAGCATGTGGTTTAATTCGATGCAACGCGAAGAACCTTACCTACTCTTGACATCCAGAGAACTTTCCAGAGATGGATTGGTGCCTTCGGGAACTCTGAGACAGGTGCTGCATGGCTGTCGTCAGCTCGTGTTGTGAAATGTTGGGTTAAGTCCCGCAACGAGCGCAACCCTTATCCTTTGTTGCCAGCGGTTCGGCCGGGAACTCAAAGGAGACTGCCAGTGATAAACTGGAGGAAGGTGGGGATGACGTCAAGTCATCATGGCCCTTACGAGTAGGGCTACACACGTGCTACAATGGCGCATACAAAGAGAAGCGACCTCGCGAGAGCAAGCGGACCTCATAAAGTGCGTCGTAGTCCGGATTGGAGTCTGCAACTCGACTCCATGAAGTCGGAATCGCTAGTAATCGTAGATCAGAATGCTACGGTGAATACGTTCCCGGGCCTTGTACACACCGCCCGTCACACCATGGGAGTGGGTTGCAAAAGAAGTAGGTAGCTTAACCTTCGGGAGGGCGCTTACCACTTTGTGATTCATGACTGGGGTGAAGTCGTAACAAGGTAACCGTAGGGGAACCTGCGGTTGGATCACCTCCTTACCTTAAAGAACCTGCCTTTGTAGTGCTCACACAGATTGTCTGATGAATGATGAACTTCTGAATGTACTTTTGAGTGCATTAAGAAGTTTTGCTCTTTAAAAATCTGGATCAAGCTGAAAATTGAAACGACACATCTTAATGGTGTGTTCGAGTCTCTCAAATTTTCGCAATCAGAAGTGAAACATCTTCGGGTTGTGAGGTTAAGCGACTAAGCGTACACGGTGGATGCCCTGGCAGTCAGAGGCGATGAAGGACGTGCTAATCTGCGAAAAGCGCCGGCGAGGTGATATGAACCTTTGACCCGGCGATGTCCGAATGGGGAAACCCAGTGTGATTCGTCACACTATCGTTAACTGAATACATAGGTTAACGAGGCGAACCGGGGGAACTGAAACATCTAAGTACCCCGAGGAAAAGAAATCAACCGAGATTCCCCCAGTAGCGGCGAGCGAACGGGGAGCAGCCCAGAGTCTGAATCAGCTTGTGTGTTAGTGGAAGCGTCTGGAAAGTCGCACGGTACAGGGTGACAGTCCCGTACACGAAAGCACACAGGTTGTGAACTCGAAGAGTAGGGCGGGACACGTGGTATCCTGTCTGAATATGGGGGGACCATCCTCCAAGGCTAAATACTCCTGACTGACCGATAGTGAACCAGTACCGTGAGGGAAAGGCGAAAAGAACCCCGGCGAGGGGAGTGAAATAGAACCTGAAACCGTGTACGTACAAGCAGTGGGAGCACCTTCGTGGTGTGACTGCGTACCTTTTGTATAATGGGTCAGCGACTTATATTCTGTAGCAAGGTTAACCGTATAGGGGAGCCGAAGGGAAACCGAGTCTTAACTGGGCGTTAAGTTGCAGGGTATAGACCCGAAACCCGGTGATCTAGCCATGGGCAGGTTGAAGGTTGGGTAACACTAACTGGAGGACCGAACCGACTAATGTTGAAAAATTAGCGGATGACTTGTGGCTGGGGGTGAAAGGCCAATCAAACCGGGAGATAGCTGGTTCTCCCCGAAAGCTATTTAGGTAGCGCCTCGTGAACTCATCTTCGGGGGTAGAGCACTGTTTCGGCTAGGGGGCCATCCCGGCTTACCAACCCGATGCAAACTACGAATACCGAAGAATGTTATCACGGGAGACACACGGCGGGTGCTAACGTCCGTCGTGAAGAGGGAAACAACCCAGACCGCCAGCTAAGGTCCCAAAGTCATGGTTAAGTGGGAAACGATGTGGGAAGGCACAGACAGCCAGGATGTTGGCTTAGAAGCAGCCATCATTTAAAGAAAGCGTAATAGCTCACTGGTCGAGTCGGCCTGCGCGGAAGATGTAACGGGGCTAAACCATGCACCGAAGCTGCGGCAGCGACACTATGTGTTGTTGGGTAGGGGAGCGTTCTGTAAGCCGTTGAAGGTGGCCTGTGAGGGTTGCTGGAGGTATCAGAAGTGCGAATGCTGACATAAGTAACGATAAAGCGGGTGAAAAGCCCGCTCGCCGGAAGACCAAGGGTTCCTGTCCAACGTTAATCGGGGCAGGGTGAGTCGACCCCTAAGGCGAGGCCGAAAGGCGTAGTCGATGGGAAACAGGTTAATATTCCTGTACTTGGTGTTACTGCGAAGGGGGGACGGAGAAGGCTATGTTAGCCGGGCGACGGTTGTCCCGGTTTAAGCATGTAGGCGGAGGTTCCAGGTAAATCCGGTACCTTATTAACGCTGAGGTGTGATGACGAGGCACTACGGTGCTGAAGTAACAAATGCCCTGCTTCCAGGAAAAGCCTCTAAGCATCAGGTAACATCAAATCGTACCCCAAACCGACACAGGTGGTCAGGTAGAGAATACCAAGGCGCTTGAGAGAACTCGGGTGAAGGAACTAGGCAAAATGGTGCCGTAACTTCGGGAGAAGGCACGCTGATATGTAGGTGAAGCCCCTGCGGGTGGAGCTGAAATCAGTCGAAGATACCAGCTGGCTGCAACTGTTTATTAAAAACACAGCACTGTGCAAACACGAAAGTGGACGTATACGGTGTGACGCCTGCCCGGTGCCGGAAGGTTAATTGATGGGGTTAGCGGCAACGCGAAGCTCTTGATCGAAGCCCCGGTAAACGGCGGCCGTAACTATAACGGTCCTAAGGTAGCGAAATTCCTTGTCGGGTAAGTTCCGACCTGCACGAATGGCGTAATGATGGCCAGGCTGTCTCCACCCGAGACTCAGTGAAATTGAACTCGCTGTGAAGATGCAGTGTACCCGCGGCAAGACGGAAAGACCCCGTGAACCTTTACTATAGCTTGACACTGAACACTGGTCCTTGATGTGTAGGATAGGTGGGAGGCTTTGAAGTGTGGACGCCAGTCTGCATGGAGCCGTCCTTGAAATACCACCCTTTAATGGCTGGTGTTCTAACGTAGACCCGTGATCCGGGTTGCGGACAGTGTCTGGTGGGTAGTTTGACTGGGGCGGTCTCCTCCCAAAGAGTAACGGAGGAGCACGAAGGTTAGCTAATCCTGGTCGGACATCAGGAGGTTAGTGCAATGGCATAAGCTAGCTTGACTGCGAGAGTGACGGCTCGAGCAGGTGCGAAAGCAGGTCATAGTGATCCGGTGGTTCTGAATGGAAGGGCCATCGCTCAACGGATAAAAGGTACTCCGGGGATAACAGGCTGATACCGCCCAAGAGTTCATATCGACGGCGGTGTTTGGCACCTCGATGTCGGCTCATCACATCCTGGGGCTGAAGTAGGTCCCAAGGGTATGGCTGTTCGCCATTTAAAGTGGTACGCGAGCTGGGTTTAGAACGTCGTGAGACAGTTCGGTCCCTATCTGCCGTGGGCGCTGGAGAATTGAGGGGGGCTGCTCCTAGTACGAGAGGACCGGAGTGGACGCATCACTGGTGTTCGGGTTGTCATGCCAATGGCACTGCCCGGTAGCTAAATGCGGAAAAGATAAGTGCTGAAAGCATCTAAGCACGAAACTTGCCCCGAGATGAGTTCTCCCTGAGACTTTAAGTCTCCTGAAGGAACGTTGAAGACGACGACGTTGATAGGTCGGGTGTGTAAGCGCAGCGATGCGTTGAGCTAACCGATACTAATGAACCGTGAGGCTTAACCTTACAACGCCGAAGGTGTTTTGGCGACGAGACAAATTTTCAGCCTGATACAGATTAACAGAATTTGCCTGGCGGCTTTAGCGCGGTGGTCCCACCTGACCCCATGCCGAACTCAGAAGTGAAACGCCGTAGCGCCGATGGTAGTGTGGGGTCTCCCCATGTGAGAGTAGGGAACTGCCAGGCATCAAACAAGAAGAACCCCGTACCGAAAGGTGCGGGGTTTTTTGCTTTTGTTTTTCTTCCTCTCCCTCTCCCTGAAACTTTCTCACCTTCGCCTTGCAGACTCGACATTCCGATCATTTCTGGGTATCGTTAGCTGTCTGGATGTCTAAACGTTTATACGTATGTTGTGAGGATATAAAGTTATGCCGATTCGGGTGCAGGACGAGCTACCAGCCGTCAATTTCTTGCGTGAAGAAAATGTCTTTGTGATGACGACTTCACGTGCGACAGGTCAGGAAATTCGCCCGCTGAAGGTGCTTATTCTCAATCTGATGCCCAAAAAGATCGAAACAGAAAACCAGTTCCTGCGTCTGCTGTCGAACTCCCCGCTGCAGGTTGATATTCAACTGCTGCGGATCGACGCTCGTGAGTCTCGCAACACGCCTTCTGAGCACCTGAACAACTTCTACTGCAACTTTGATGACATTCAGGGTGAAAACTTCGACGGATTGATTGTGACCGGCGCGCCGCTCGGCCTGGTGGAATTTAACGATGTCGCTTACTGGCCGCAGATCAAACAGGTGCTGGAATGGGCAAAAGATCACGTCACGTCCACGCTGTTTGTCTGTTGGGCGGTACAAGCCGCACTGAATATTCTGTATGGCATCCCCAAGCAAACCCGCACTGAAAAGCTCTCCGGCGTATACGAACATCATATTCTCCATCCCCATGCGTTGCTGACGCGCGGGTTTGATGATTCTTTCCTGGCTCCGCATTCTCGCTACGCCGATTTCCCGGCCCAGCTGATTCGTGATTACACCGATCTGGAGATCCTGGCCGAAACGGAAGATGGGGACGCTTACCTGTTTGCCAGTAAAGATAAGCGCATTGCCTTTGTGACCGGACATCCTGAGTACGATCCGCACACCCTGGCGTCAGAGTATTTCCGTGATGTTGAAGCGGGTCTTAACCCGGATGTCCCTTACAACTATTTCCCGAAAGACGATCCGCAAAACAAACCGAGAGCGACCTGGCGCAGCCACGGGAATTTGCTTTTTACTAACTGGCTCAACTATTACGTCTACCAGATAACACCATACGATCTGCGTCACATGAATCCAACGCTGGAGTAATCGTCTGCACTAAACGATCCTAAAGCGTTTCAGCTATTCAAATCAGGCACCTTCGGGTGCCTTTTTTATTTCCGAAATGTCACTCATCATTCTTTAAAAATTTAATTTCAATAAAATCAATCAATTAATTGCAATTTACAATTAAAATGGAAATTGTTTTTGATTTTAGAAAAAATAGAGATAGTCTTAATTCTGCTGAGCGAAAACTACCCAACGATCTTTCGTTCGCGTCGGGAGCGTGATTTTGGATCTTTGATGAGGAGCAGAGTAATGACTCAACAGGCAACGACGGTCGATGAACTGGCCTTTACCCAGCCGTATGGCGAGCAAGAACAGCAAGTATTAACGGCAGAAGCGGTAGAATTTCTGACTGAACTGGTGACCCGCTTTACGCCGCAGCGCAATAAGCTGCTGGCGGCACGTATTCATCAGCAGCAGGAAATTGATAACGGCAAGTTGCCTGGTTTTATTTCGGAAACTGCTTCCATTCGTCGTGGTGAGTGGAAAATCCGCGGCATCCCTGAAGATTTACAGGATCGTCGCGTTGAGATCACCGGTCCGGTAGAACGCAAAATGGTGATCAACGCCATGAACGCCAACGTTAAAGTCTTTATGGCCGATTTTGAAGACTCGCTGGCGCCGGACTGGCGTAAGGTCATCGAGGGGCAAATCAACCTGCGCGACGCCGTAAACGGCACCATCAGCTATACCAATGAAGCCGGCAAAATATACCAGCTCAAACCGAACCCGGCGGTGCTGATCTGTCGCGTGCGCGGCCTGCACCTGCCCGAAAAACATGTCACCTGGCGTGGAGAAGCCATTCCAGGAAGCCTGTTTGATTTTGCACTCTATTTCTTCCACAACTACAAAGCCCTGCTGGCGAAAGGCAGCGGCCCGTATTTCTACCTGCCTAAAACGCAGGCCTGGCAGGAAGCGGCCTGGTGGAGCGAGGTCTTCAGCTATGCGGAAGATCGTTTCAACCTGCCGCGCGGCACCATCAAAGCCACCCTGCTGATTGAAACGCTGCCCGCCGTATTCCAGATGCATGAAATCCTGCATGCGCTGCGCGACCACATTGTCGGTCTGAACTGTGGACGCTGGGACTATATTTTCAGCTATATCAAAACCCTGAAAAATTATCCCGATCGCGTGCTCCCCGATCGTCAGGTTGTCACCATGGACAAACCGTTCCTGAGCGCCTATTCGCGTCTGCTGATCAAAACCTGCCACAAGCGCGGTGCCTTTGCGATGGGCGGCATGGCAGCCTTTATCCCGAGCAAAGACGCAGAGCGCAACAATCAGGTACTCAACAAGGTGAAAGCCGACAAAGAGCTTGAAGCACGTAACGGCCACGACGGGACGTGGATCGCCCATCCGGGTTTGGCCGATACGGCGATGGAGGTCTTTAACCGCGTGCTCGGCGACAACAAAAACCAGCTGTTTGTCACCCGTGAAGATGATGCACCAATCGCAGAAGAACAGCTGCTGGCGCCGTGCGCGGGCGAACGGACGGAAGAGGGGATGCGGGCCAACATTCGCGTCGCGGTGCAGTACATCGAAGCGTGGATCTCCGGCAACGGCTGCGTGCCGATCTACGGCCTGATGGAAGATGCTGCGACGGCGGAGATCTCACGTACCTCTATCTGGCAGTGGATCCACCATCAAAAAACGCTCAGCAACGGCAAACCGGTGACCAAGACCCTGTTCCGCCAGATGCTGGCCGAAGAGATGCGGGTGATCCAGGACGAACTGGGCGAACACCGCTTCAGCAGCGGGCGTTTTGACGACGCTGCCCGCCTGATGGAGCAAATCACCACATCAGATGACTTAATCGACTTCCTGACCCTGCCGGGCTACCGCTTCCTGGCGTAACTCACCACATAACAATATGGAGCATCTGCACATGAAAACCCGTACCCAACAAATCGAAGAATTAAAGAAAGAGTGGACACAACCTCGCTGGGAAGGCATCCGCCGCCCGTACAGCGCGGAAGACGTGGTGAAATTACGCGGCTCGGTCAATCCGGAATGTACGCTGGCGCAAAATGGCGCGGCGAAAATGTGGAAGCTGCTGCACGGTGGCTCTAAAAAGGGCTACATCAACAGCCTCGGCGCGCTGACCGGCGGTCAGGCGCTGCAGCAGGCGAAGGCCGGTATTGAGGCTATCTACCTCTCCGGCTGGCAGGTCGCGGCGGACGCCAACCTGGCCTCCAGCATGTACCCGGATCAGTCGCTCTATCCGGCTAACTCCGTGCCGTCGGTCGTGGATCGGATCAACAACACCTTCCGTCGTGCAGATCAGATCCAGTGGGCGGCGGGCATCGAACCTAACGATCCGCGCTTTATTGACTATTTCCTGCCGATCGTTGCAGATGCGGAAGCGGGCTTCGGCGGCGTGCTGAACGCCTTCGAGCTGATGAAATCGATGATTGAGGCCGGTGCAGCGGCCGTTCACTTCGAAGATCAGCTGGCGTCAGTGAAGAAATGCGGACACATGGGCGGTAAGGTGCTCGTTCCGACTCAGGAAGCCGTGCAGAAGCTGGTTGCCGCGCGTCTGGCTGCTGACGTGCTCGGCGTGCCAACGCTGGTCATTGCCCGTACCGATGCGGACGCGGCTGACCTGATCACCTCTGACTGCGATCCGTACGACAGCGAGTTCATCACCGGCGAGCGCACCAGCGAAGGGTTCTATCGCACCCATGCGGGCATTGAGCAGGCGATCAGCCGCGGTCTGGCGTACGCGCCGTACGCGGACCTGGTCTGGTGTGAAACCTCTACGCCGGATCTGGCGCTGGCAAAACGCTTTGCCGACGCCATTCATGCGAAGTACCCGGGCAAACTGCTGGCCTACAACTGCTCGCCGTCCTTCAACTGGCAGAAAAAGCTGGATGACAAAACCATCGCCAGCTTCCAGCAGCAGCTGTCCGACATGGGCTACAAATACCAGTTCATTACGCTGGCAGGCATCCACAGCATGTGGTTCAACATGTTCGACCTGGCGCACGCCTATGCGCAGGGTGAGGGCATGAAGCACTACGTTGAGAAGGTGCAGCAGCCGGAATTTGCGGCGGGGAAAGATGGTTACACCTTCGTCTCACACCAGCAGGAGGTGGGCACCGGCTACTTTGATAATGTGACCACGATTATTCAGGGCGGCACCTCCTCCGTCACCGCCTTAACGGGTTCAACGGAAGAAGCACAGTTCTAATCTTTTCCCCCTCTCCCCCCTGGGGAGAGGGTTGGTGGTGAGGGGGAATATATGTCGCGTGGCCTGGAATTACTGATTGCCCAAACTATTTTGCAGGGCTTCGATGCCCAGTATGGTCGTTTTCTGGAAGTAACCTCCGGCGCCCAGCAGCGCTTCGAACACGCAGACTGGCATGCGGTTCAGCAGGCCATGAAGCAGCGTATCCATCTTTATGACCACCACGTGGGTCTGGTGGTGGAGCAGCTGCGCTGTATTACCGACGGTAAAAGTCCGGACGCGGAATTTTTACTGCGCGTAAAAGAGCATTACACCCATCTGTTACCCGACTACCCGCGCTTCGAGATTGCGGAGAGTTTTTTCAACTCCGTCTATTGCCGGTTATTTGACCACCGCTCATTATCTCCTGAGCGGTTATTTATCTTTAGCTCCCAGCCCGAGCGGCGCTTTCGTACCATTCCGCGTCCGCTGGCGAAAGATTTCTTTCCCGAGCACGGATGGGAAAAGCTCCTGCATCGCGTGCTGACGGATTTGCCGCTGCGTCTGCCCTGGGAGAATAAAGCCCGGGATATCGGGTATATCCACGCCCATCTCAAAGAAGCATTCGGCGCGGAGGTGCTCAGCCACAGCCATTTGCAGGTGGCCAACGAGCTTTTCTACCGCAATAAAGCCGCCTGGCTGGTGGGCAAACTGGTTACGCCGACGGCCATTGTGCCGTTTCTGCTGCCCATTCATCGTACCGACGACGGGGAACTGTTTGTCGATACCTGCCTGACTACCAGCGCCGAGGCCAGCATCGTGTTTGGCTTCGCCCGTTCCTATTTTATGGTGTACGCTCCGCTGCCCGCCGCGCTGGTGGAGTGGCTGCGCGAGATCCTGCCGGGTAAAACCACCGCCGAGCTGTATATGGCCATTGGCTGCCAGAAGCACGCTAAAACGGAAAGCTACCGGGAGTACCTGCGCTATGTCACCACGGCCGATGAGCAGTTCATCGAAGCGCCCGGCATTCGTGGCATGGTGATGCTGGTGTTTACCCTGCCGGGCTTCGACCGGGTCTTTAAGGTGATTAAGGACAGATTCGCGCCGCAGAAAGAGATGACCGCCGCGCACGTCCGCGCCTGCTACCAGCTGGTTAAGGAGCACGACCGCGTCGGGCGCATGGCGGATACTCAGGAATTCGAAAACTTTGTGCTGGATAAGCAGCAGATCGATCCGGCGCTCATGGCGCTTTTACTGCAGGAAGCACCCGCCAAAATCACCGATCTTGGCGATAAAATCGCGATCAGCCATCTCTACATTGAACGTCGCATGGTGCCGCTGAATATCTGGCTGGAGCAGTCCGACGGTCAGGCTTTAAGAGATGCGATTGAAGAGTACGGCAACGCGATTCGCCAGCTTGCCGCCGCCAATATCTTCCCGGGCGATATGCTGTTCAAAAACTTCGGCGTCACCCGTCACGGACGGGTAGTGTTCTACGATTACGACGAAATTTGCTACATGACCGAGGTGAACTTCCGCGATATCCCACCGCCCCGCTACCCGGAAGATGAGCTTTCCAGCGAGCCGTGGTACAGCGTTTCGCCGGGCGATGTGTTTCCCGAAGAGTTTCGACACTGGCTGTGCGCCGATCCGCGCATCGGGCCGCTATTCGAAGAGATGCATGCCGATCTGTTCCGCGCCAGCTACTGGCGGGGACTGCAAACGCGGATCAAAAACGGGCACGTGGAAGATGTGTACGCTTACCGCCGTAAGCAGCGGTTTTGCATCCGGTTTTCAGAGGGCATCATGTAGGCCGGGTAAGGCGAAGCCGCCACCCGGCAATGCATGCTTAACGAATCCCACCGTACGCCAGCGTGACCTCTTTCGCCGCCTTAATCACCAGCGCACCCAACTCAGTGACCCGATCGTCGGTCATACGTGAAATCGGCCCGGAAATAGAGATGGCGGCAAACGGCTCGCGGTGCTCGTCAAAAATGCAGGCTGCGATACAGCGCAGGCCGAGGGCGTGCTCCTCGTCGTCAAACGAATAGCCGCGCTTGCGGGTCAGGGCCAGGTCTTCTTTCAGATGCACCGGCGAAACCAGCGTGGCGTGGGTATAAGCATGCAGTCCTTTACGGTGCAGCAGCCCCGTCACCTGCTCCTCGGTCAGCTGCGAGAGGAACGCTTTACCCGCCCCTGAGGCATGCATCGGCAGCTTGCCGCCAATCGGCGCGGACATGCGCATCAGCTGCGTGCATTGCACCTGGTCGATGATAATCGCCTGATGGTCGCTCTGGTCGAGCACGGCCAGATTCACGGTCTCGCCCGACTCTTCCATCAATTTGCGCAGAATCGGGTGCACAATCGCCAGCAGGTTACGGCTCTGCAGGAAGCTGCTGCCCACGATAAACGCATGCGCGCCCACCGCCCAGTGCCCCAGCTCGCCTACCTGGCGGACAAAGCCCAGCTGCTGCATGGTGGTCAGCAGGCGGTGCGTCGTGGAGTTCGGCAGGCCAGCCTGCTGGGCCAGCTCCGTCAGGGCCACGCTGCTGTGCGACTCGGCTATCCACTCCAGCAGCTTCAGACCGCGCGTGAGCGATTGAACCTGTCCACCCTGTTGTGCGGCAGCGGTGGTGGCAGCAGGTTTTCTGCCGCGTTTAGCGGGAACGGTCGCGACCATGACGATCTCCTTTTTCTGTATCGTGGAAATCATTTTCGTTTTATTTGGTGAATTTGCAACCGTTATCCTGACTGATCGGAGGAGTGATAGTGAACATGTCTCATGTTACCGCTGAGCGACTTTTCCACCCTGCGAGATTGTGCCAGTATGGAACGCAGCCTTTTGGCCTTGTTGAGCGTTGTCGGGAGCAAGTGTGAGCAGCAAAGTAGAGCAACTGCGTGCGCAGTTAAATGAACGAATTCTGGTGCTGGACGGCGGCATGGGCACCATGATCCAGGGCTATCGTCTGAGCGAAGGCGATTTCCGCGGCGAACGCTTCGCTGACTGGCCCTGCGACCTGAAAGGGAACAACGACCTGCTGGTGCTCAGCAAGCCGTCCGTGATCAAGGATATTCACAACGCTTACTTCGAAGCGGGTGCGGATATCGTTGAAACCAACACCTTTAACTCGACAACCATCGCCATGGCGGATTACCAGATGGAATCCCTGTCGGCGGAGATCAACTTTGAAGCCGCAAAGCTTGCGCGCGCCTGCGCCGACGAGTGGACGGCCCGCACGCCGGACAAGCCGCGCTACGTTGCCGGGGTGCTTGGCCCAACCAACCGCACCGCGTCGATTTCACCGGACGTCAACGACCCGGCGTTTCGTAATATCACCTTTGACCAGCTGGTTGTTGCCTACCGTGAATCGACCAGAGCGCTGGTGGAAGGCGGTTCCGATCTGATCCTGATTGAAACGGTATTCGACACTCTCAACGCCAAGGCCGCGATTTACGCGGTGAAAGAGGAGTTCGAGGCGCTGGGCGTTGACCTGCCGATTATGATTTCCGGCACCATCACCGATGCCTCCGGCCGTACCCTGTCCGGCCAGACCACCGAAGCGTTTTATAACTCCCTGCGCCACGCCGACGCGCTCTCCTTCGGCCTGAACTGCGCGCTGGGCCCGGACGAGCTGCGCCAGTACGTGCAGGAGCTGTCGCGCATTGCGGAATGCTACGTTACCGCGCACCCGAACGCCGGTCTGCCGAACGCCTTCGGTGAATACGATCTGGATGCCGACACCATGGCGGCACAAATCCGCGAGTGGGCCGAGTCTGGATTTCTCAACATCGTCGGCGGCTGCTGCGGCACCACGCCGGAGCACATCGCCGCCATGAGCAACGCCGTGGCCGGACTGCCGCCGCGCAGGCTGCCCGAGCTGCCGGTTGCCTGTCGCCTCTCGGGCCTTGAGCCGTTAACCATCGGCGACGACAGCCTGTTTGTGAACGTGGGTGAGCGTACCAACGTCACCGGCTCCGCGAAGTTCAAACGCCTGATCAAAGAAGAGAAGTACAGCGAAGCGCTGGATGTTGCCCGCCAGCAGGTTGAGAGCGGCGCGCAGATTATCGATATCAACATGGATGAGGGGATGCTCGACGCCGAAGCGGCGATGGTGCGTTTCCTCAACCTGATTGCCGGTGAGCCGGACATCGCCCGCGTGCCGATCATGATCGACTCCTCCAAATGGGAGGTGATCGAGAAGGGGCTGAAGTGCATTCAGGGTAAAGGCATCGTCAACTCCATCTCCATGAAAGAGGGCGTTGATACCTTTATTAATAACGCGAAGCAGGTCCGCCGCTACGGTGCTGCGGTGGTGGTCATGGCTTTTGATGAAGTGGGCCAGGCCGACACTCGCGCGCGTAAAATTGAGATTTGCCGCCGCGCGTACAAAATACTGACCGAAGAGGTAGGCTTCCCGCCGGAAGACATCATCTTTGACCCGAACATCTTCGCCGTGGCGACCGGCATCGAAGAGCACAACAACTACGCCCAGGACTTTATCGGCGCGTGCGAGGACATCAAGCGCGAACTGCCGCATGCCCTCATCTCCGGCGGCGTGTCGAACGTCTCGTTCTCGTTCCGCGGCAACGACCCGGTGCGTGAAGCGATCCACGCCGTGTTCCTCTACTACGCCATCCGCAACGGGATGGACATGGGGATCGTTAACGCCGGCCAGCTGGCGATTTACGACGACCTGCCCGCCGAGCTGCGCGACGCGGTGGAAGACGTGATCCTCAACCGCCGCGACGACGCGACCGAGCGGCTGCTTGACCTGGCAGAAAAATACCGCGGCAGCAAGTCGGATGACGCAGCCAACGTTCAGCAGGCCGAGTGGCGCGCCTGGGACGTGAAAAAACGTCTGGAATATTCGCTGGTAAAAGGCATTACCGAATTTATCGAGCTCGATACCGAAGAGGCGCGCCAGCAGGCAGCCCGCCCGATTGAGGTCATTGAAGGCCCGCTGATGGACGGCATGAACGTGGTCGGCGATCTGTTTGGCGAAGGCAAGATGTTCCTGCCGCAGGTGGTGAAATCCGCCCGCGTGATGAAGCAGGCCGTGGCGTACCTGGAGCCGTTTATCGAAGCCAGCAAAGAGAAAGGCTCCAGCAACGGCAAAATGGTCATCGCCACCGTGAAGGGCGACGTGCACGACATCGGCAAGAACATCGTCGGCGTGGTGCTGCAGTGCAATAACTACGAGATTATCGACCTTGGCGTGATGGTCCCGGCGGATAAAATCCTCAAGACCGCGCGCGAAGTGAATGCCGACCTGATTGGCCTCTCCGGGCTGATCACCCCGTCGCTGGACGAGATGGTTAACGTGGCGAAGGAGATGGAGCGTCAGGGCTTCACCATTCCGCTGCTGATTGGCGGCGCGACCACCTCCAAGGCGCACACGGCTGTGAAAATCGAGCAGAACTACAGCGGGCCGACGGTCTACGTGCAGAACGCCTCGCGCACGGTGGGCGTGGTCTCCGCGCTGCTCTCTGACACCCAGCGCGACGAGTTTGTTGAGCGCACCCGCAAAGAGTACGAAACCGTTCGCATCCAGCACGGGCGCAAGAAACCGCGCACCCCGCCCGTTTCACTCCAGGCGGCGCGCGATAACGATCTGGCGTTTGACTGGTCGAGCTATACACCGCCGGTCGCGCATCGCCTGGGCGTTCAGGAGGTCAGTGCCAGCATCGAAACGCTGCGCAACTACATCGACTGGACGCCGTTCTTTATGACCTGGTCGCTCGCGGGCAAATATCCGCGCATTCTGGAAGATGAGGTGGTGGGCGAGGAGGCGAAACGCCTGTTTAACGATGCCAACGACATGCTCGACAGGCTAAGCGCGGAGAAAACCCTCAACCCACGCGGCGTGGTGGGGCTGTTCCCGGCCAACCGCGTGGGTGACGACATCGAAATTTACCGCGATGAAACCCGCACTCACGTGCTGGCAGTCAGCCGCCATCTGCGCCAGCAAACCGAGAAAGTGGGCTTTGCCAACTACTGCCTGGCCGATTTTGTCGCGCCGAAGCTGAGCGGTAAAGCCGACTATATTGGCGCCTTTGCGGTAACCGGCGGTCTGGAAGAAGATGCGCTGGCGGACGCGTTCGAAGCGCAGCACGATGATTACAATAAAATCATGGTGAAAGCGATCGCCGACCGCCTGGCGGAAGCCTTCGCCGAGTACCTGCACGAGCGCGTGCGTAAGGTGCACTGGGGCTACGCGGCGAACGAAAACCTCAGCAACGAGGAGCTGATCCGCGAAAACTACCAGGGGATTCGTCCGGCACCGGGCTATCCGGCCTGCCCGGAGCACACCGAAAAGGGCACGATTTGGCAACTGCTGGACGTCGAAGCCCATACCGGGATGAAGCTCACCGAGTCGTTCGCCATGTGGCCGGGCGCGTCCGTCTCCGGCTGGTACTTCAGCCACCCGGACAGCAAGTACTTTGCCGTGGCGCAGCTTCAGCGCGATCAGATTGAAGATTACGCCCTGCGCAAAGGCATGAGCGTGTCAGAAGTAGAGCGCTGGCTGGCACCGAATTTAGGCTACGACGCAGACTAACGTCACTTTTCCTTACAACAAACAGGGCACCTCATGGGTGCCTTGTCTCTTTCTTACGCTTAACCCCTTATACTGAAATAAGGTTCTATCCCTGGCACCCGGTGGCGGTGCGCTTACCGGGCCTGTGCGTAGGTCGGATAAGGCGTCGCCGTCATCCGACATGGCAACGCGCAGGGAACCTCAGGAAAACCGATAAAGATAAGGAGGAAAACCATCCGTGCTGACCCTGTTACATCTGCTCTCTGCAGTCGCACTGCTCGTATGGGGCACCCATATCGTCCGTACCGGCGTGATGCGCGTATTTGGTGCCCGTTTACGTACCGTTCTCAGCAGCAGCGTTGAGAAGAAGCCGCTCGCCTTCTGCGCGGGCATTGGCGTAACGGCACTCGTTCAGAGCAGCAACGCCACAACCCTGCTTGTCACCTCTTTTGTGGCGCAGGATCTGGTGGCGCTGGCCCCGGCGCTGGTGATTGTGCTGGGGGCTGATGTGGGTACCGCGCTGATGGCGCGTATCCTGACCTTCGATCTCTCCTGGCTGTCGCCGCTGTTGATTTTTGTCGGCGTCATCTTCTTCCTCGGCCGCAAACAGACGCGGGCGGGCCAGCTTGGACGCGTGGGGATTGGCTTGGGGTTGATCCTGCTGGCGCTGGAGCTGATTGTGCAGGCGGTCACCCCGATTACCGAGGCCAACGGCGTGCAGGTCATCTTCGCATCCCTGACCGGTGACATCATGCTCGACGCGCTGATTGGCGCGGTGTTTGCCATCGTCAGCTACTCCAGCCTGGCCGCCGTGCTGCTGACGGCCACGCTCACCGCCGCCGGGGCGATCTCCTTCCCGGTCGCGCTGTGTCTGGTGATCGGTGCCAACCTCGGCTCTGGCCTGCTGGCGATGCTCAATAACAGCGCCGCCAACGCTGCCGCCCGCCGCGTGGCGCTCGGTAGCCTGCTGTTTAAGCTGGTGGGCAGCCTGATTATTCTGCCCTTTATCCATCCGCTGGCGAACCTGATGGATAACCTCCCGCTGCCGAAGGCGGAGCTGGTGATCTACTTCCACGTGTTCTACAACCTGGTGCGCTGCCTGGCGATGGTCCCTTTTGCCGGGGCGATGGCCCGCTTCTGCGAACGACTCATTCAGGACGAACCGGAGCTGGACGCCCGCCTGAAGCCGAAGCACCTTGATACCTCCGCGCTGGACACGCCGGCCCTGGCGCTGGCGAATGCCGCGCGCGAGACGCTGCGCATGGGCGACGCCATGGAAACCATGCTCGAAGGGCTGCAAAAGGTGATGCACGGCGAGCCGCGAGAGGAGAAAGAGCTGCGCAGACTGGCGGACGATATCAACGTGCTCTATACCGCCATTAAGCTTTACCTGGCCCGCATGCCGCAGGACGAGCTGGCGGAGGAGGAGTCCCGCCGCTGGGCGGAAATCATTGAGATGTCGCTCAACCTTGAGCAGGCCTCCGATATTGTTGAGCGCATGGGCAGCGAGATTGCCGATAAGTCGCTGGCCGCCCGCCGGGCGTTCTCCGTAGAAGGCTTAAAAGAGCTTGAAGCGCTGCACGAACAGCTGGTCAGCAACCTCAAGCTGGCGATGCTGGTCTTCTTCTCCAGCGACGTGCCGAGCGCGCGCCGCCTGCGCCGCAACAAGCATCGCTTCCGCATTCTTAACCGCCGCTACTCGCACGCCCACGTTGAGCGCCTGCATCAGCAGAACGTGCAGAGTATCGAGACCAGCTCACTCCACCTGGGGCTGCTGGGTGATATGAAGCGCCTCAACTCGTTGTTCTGTGCGGTGGCCTACAGCGTGATGGAACAGCCGGATGAAGATGACCAGCGGGATGAGTATTAATCCCCGGCGTGTTTGAGTGTTAGCCCAAAACCCAATGCTTTCATGACCGCGAGCGTGGTTTTGAGCGTTGGGTTTCCTTTATCACTGAATGACCGATAAAGCTGCTCACGTGATAAACCGGTTTGCTGTGAAATGTTCGACATGCCTTTGGCTCGCGCGACAACACCAAGGGCTTTAGCGATATATGTCGAGTCGCCTGTTTCTAGTGCATCAGCGATAAACACGGCGATTTCCTCGTCATCCACCAACGCGTTGGCTGGATCGTAAGGTGTTAATTTATGCATGCTCATTCACTCCTGCCATTGGGATACATTGCTCAGCATTTTTGCCATCAGTATGTCTCTGGCCTGGCTGCTTTTGTCACCACCACATAACAGCACGATGATGTAATTGCCCTGGTCTTTAAAATAGATCCTGTAGCCCGGACCAAAGTGGATCCTTAGCTCACTTATACCTTCTCCCACGGGTTTAACGTCGCCCGCTAAGCCATTTGCCAACCGAAAGAGGCGGGAAGCGATAATGGTCTTCGCTCGTCGATCTTTTAAGTTTTGCTCCCAGCGTCGGAAGGATTCTGTCTGAACAATCTCCTTCATATTACTCCCTGTGATTTATAAACTACAAACACTTCTCCATGGAGAGTAAAACTAAAAGGCTTGAACACATGGGTAAATGACAGGATGCAAAATCCTGAAAGCGTCTCGCAAACTAAAAAACCCGTCTCAGTTACCGTCGGCTAATCTTTTTTTCCAGTCCATACCTAAGGTATATTTCGCCCTTCACAGGAGAAACTATGCTGCCAACTCAATCAACCCGATTAAACAAATACATTAGCGAGAGCGGGATCTGCTCACGTCGCGAGGCGGACCGTTACATTGAACAAGGTAATGTGTTCCTCAACGGCAAGCGCGCCACGATTGGTGACCAGGTGATGCCTGGCGACGTGGTTAAAGTGAATGGTCAGCTCATCGAACCGCGTGATGCCGAAGACCTGGTGTTTATCGCGTTGAACAAACCGGTTGGAATTGTCAGCACCACGGAAGACGGTGAGCGGGACAACATCGTTGATTTCGTGAACCACAGCAGCCGTATCTTCCCGATTGGCCGTCTGGATAAAGACTCTCAGGGGCTGATTTTCCTCACCAACCACGGCGATCTGGTCAACAAGATCCTGCGTGCCGGTAACGATCACGAAAAAGAGTACATTGTGACGGTGAATAAGCCGGTCACGGACGACTTTATTCGCGGCATGGGCGCCGGTGTGCCGATCCTCGGTACCGTCACGAAAAAGTGTAAGGTGAAGAAAGAAGCGCCGTTCGCGTTCCGCATTACACTGGTGCAGGGCTTAAACCGCCAGATCCGCCGCATGTGCGAGTACTTCGGTTATGAAGTGACGAAGCTGGAGCGCACGCGCATCATGAACGTCAGCCTGTCCGGCATTCCGCTTGGCGAATGGCGCGACTTGACGGATGACGAACTGATTGAGCTGTTCAAGCTTATCGAGAATTCCTCGTCCGAAGCGAAGCCGAAGGCCAAAGCCAAACCGAAAACCCAGGCGATTAAACGTCCGGTCGTGAAGGCACCGCAGGCGGAAGAGAAAGGACGCGGCAAACCGGGTAACGGGAAGCGATTTACCCAGCCTGGCCGTAAAAAGAAAGGGCGCTAGCTAGCGCCTTCCACGAGTAGAGGTATTGGCCGACCAGGAAAAGGTCGTTTCAGTATCCGGCTTATAAGCCTGCTGCTTTTTCAGCTTGCGGGCTTTTTTCGCCTCGGCGTCACGCTGCGCCATCAGTTTGTCGATGTACTCTTTTTTCACCTGATTGGTTTCGGCGTTGGTCAGCGTACGGCCATGCGCGATGCGGGCGCGGTCGAGAAGCGTTTTCAGTTCGCGCTGCTCGGCTTCCGTCATGTCTTTCTGGGTCAAACGTGGTGTCGCCATTGCTGAAGCCTCATGAGAGAGAGGCTTCAGTGTAAAGCAAGCTGAGTCAATTAACCCTGCTTCACCGCATCTTTTTTCGTTTGTTCCTCAATCGGTTTGCCGGACCAGTAGCCCGCCAGCAGCGAGCCGGAGAGGTTATGCCAGACGGAAAATAGCGCACCCGGCAGGGCCGCCAGCGGCGAGAAGTAGATTTTGCCGAGCGCCGCCGCCAGGCCGGAGTTCTGCATCCCTACCTCGATTGCCAGCGTGCGGCAGGTCGATTCGTCGAAGCCAAACAGTTTCCCGCCCCAGTAGCCGCCCAGCAGGCCAATGGTGTTATGCAGCACCACCGCAACGATCACCACAAAGCCCACGGAAGCTATGTGCGAGGCGGAACCCGCCACCACTGCGCTGATGATCGCCAGAATACAGACCATCGAAAACGCGGGCAGGTACGGCTCAACGGCCTTCACCACGCGCGGGAACAGGTGGTGAATGACCAGCCCCAGCGCAATCGGGATTACTACAATCTGCAGAATGCTCAGCAGCATCCCCATCACGTCCACCTGAATATGCGCATCCACGTACAGGCGGGTTAACAGCGGCGTGGCAATCACGCCAACCAGCGTGGAGACGGACGAGATAGTGACGGAGAGCGCCACGTCGCCTTTCGCCAGATAGATCATGACGTTGGATGCCGTGCCGCTGGCGACGCTGCCCACCAGCACCATCCCGGCGGAGAGGTCGGGCGGCATCTTAAAGACCATCGCCAGCAGCCACGCCGCGAGCGGCATCACCAGGTAGTGGAGGAATATTCCTGCCGCGACGGGCGCAGGGCGAGACAGCACGCGCTTAAAATCGTCTACTTTCAGATGCACACCCATACCGAACATGATCAGCATCAGCAGCGTGGCGACCCACGGACCAATACCGGTGAACGTGGTGGGCGTGTAATACGCGAGTACGGAGAGCAGCAGCGCCCATAACGGGAACAGCCGCGTAATAGCGGATAACATAATGATTTCCTTGCGATGAATGTTGCGTGTGTTTGTTATAAAAAGCCGGGATCGAGCCCGGCTATAGTTATTGTTTATCGCGTAAGGAAGTAATATTCAAATGAATTATGACCGGATGCTTTCCCAGCTCAGACTAAAGCGAGCCAGATATTTGCGCAGTCGGTCGGAGTCGTTAGGATTGGCTTTTTTGAGCCGTGAAACGGCAAACAGCTCACGTCCGGCTTCAGACAACGATGCGCTGCGGCGACAAACCTCCAGCACCGTTTCCAGTTGCCGCTGGTCAAAGAGGTCAATCTCCATGTCAGTTGCAGGCTGTGGCACGTCAGTTTGCCAGTCGGTCTGAAGCCGGGAAATCTCCTCCAGCACCAGATCCTGAGTAATACGCCCTCGTTCCGCCAGCGTCGCCATGCGTGCGACGCTGGCGCTCAGTTCGCGAAAGTTGCCCCGCCACAGCGCTCTGCTGGAACAGGCAAAGGCCAGATAGCCTTCGCGTGCCTCTTTATCGAAGCGGATTTGCGTCTGGCTTTCGCGAGAGAAACGTTGAAGTTCGTAGTCAACATTCGGCGTGATGTCTTCTTTCCGTTGGGCAAGGCCGGGTAAGGCAAAGCTCCACATATTAATACGGGCATAGAGATCTTCACGAAAACGTCCTTCTGCCACCCACTGGCGCATATCACGGTGGGTTCCGGCGATAAGTTGAAAATCGCTGTGAACTTCTTTATCGGAGCCAAACGGGAAAAAAGTTTTCTCTTCAATGGCTTTGAGCAGCATCGCCTGTTCATCCAGGCCTAGTTCGGCAATCTCGTCGAGGAAAAGGACGCCGCCATCGGCTTCACGCAGCAGGCCGCTGCGCGCCGACAGTGCGCCGGTAAAGGCCCCTTTCACATGGCCGAACAGCGTGGACATGGCGTTATCACCGCGCAGGGTCGCGCAGTTGACGGAAACCAGCTTGCCGGAAACCTGATGGCGTGACTGCTTAAGCTGATAAATGCGGTTCGCGAGGAACGACTTGCCCGCGCCGGTGGGGCCGGTCAGCAGGATCGGGGCTGTTGAACGTAGCGCCACGCGTTCAATCTTGTCGATAAGACTGTTAAAGGTGGCATTTCGCGTCTCAATGCCCGCTTTCAGAAATGAGATTGACTGCTGCTGCTCGCGCTGAAAACGGTTGGTAAGGGTCGTGTAGCGGCTTAAATCCAGGTCGATAATTGAGTAAGTTCCGGCTGCAGTCTCCTCAGCAGAGGCTTCTTTTCTGGCAGGGCCAGTCTGCAAAAGGCTGGCGGGAAGATAGCGGGCTTCCGTCAGCAGGAACCAGCAGATCTGCGCCACATGCGTGCCGGTGGTGATGTGGACGAAATACTCTTCGCGATCGGTATCAAAAGTGTACTGGGTGGCGAAATCGAGAAACGCGGCATAAACCTCTTCGAAATCCCACGGGTCTTCAATGGTTACCGTGCTGGGACGCACCTCGGTGTGGGGGGAAACCAGCACAATATCTTCCGCCAGTTGCTGAGCCATGCCGAGATCTCGCGGTTGATGTAGCAGCTCCAGCCTGTCGACCGGGAAATCCGGCTGTTGGCACAGCCCGACGGTCGGTCGCCATTTGCGAAAGCGATTAGCCCGCTTTCCCCGTTTATCCATCACGGTGCCAAGCACCCCGATCACCACCTTCCGCTTCTTCATATTTATCCAGAAAGATAATTGTCGATATAGCAGGATAAGAAATGTTGAGCCGAACGGCAATGCATGAAAAGCGTGATAAATAAAAATCATTAATTATCAATAAAATAAAAAAATAAAACGGCGATTTTTGTTTTTGGCACGCTTCTGGCAATACAGATAACGTCACGACGTTGAGCACACTGGGGGTTAAGGCCCCGTCGGCGCACCTGGAACGGCAAGGCTGTTTTCCGGGGGCGTTCCGTCAACCAATGACAGACAGAAGGGTTCGATTCCCGATTCATTCTCCCAATGAAAACTGGTTGTAAACATCAAAGTAAAAACGGGGATTGCGCAGTCAGCAATCCCAATGAAGGTCGCCGGTAATGGCGCCGGATCGCAGGCGAAAAGGCATTCCCCTGTGATTTCGTGCCTGCACCCGCGCCTGACTTTAAGGAATATAAAATGGCTAAAAAAATCACGATAAAAAAAGGTCAGTTAGGACTGGTAGCAAAAGCTGGTGATTATTACCGGGTACTGGAGGCGGGTGAACACCGTCTGGGTTGGTTCAATACTGACGACGTGCTGGTGGTGAGCCAGGATGGCAGCGAGGTGCCGGATGCGCTGGCGGATTATCTGCGCCGCTTTCAGCCTGACTGGGTGGTACGTTACTGCCTGGCGGTCGACCTTACTGCGGATGAAATCGGGGTGTTATCGAACAACGGCGTATTGCAGGAAATTGTGCCGCCTTCGACTCGTCGTCTGTACTGGCAGCAGGATGCGGCGTTGACCCTGCAAAGAATTGATACCCGCGACGTGCGGGTACCGGTGGACGTGATGAATGCTGCTCTGCAACCGCGTCGCAATGGCGCGCTAAAGGGGCGCGACGCGATGCTGGTCGTACAGGTACCTGCCTGGCACGTCGGGGTGGTGAAAATCGACGGAGAAATTCAGGCGCTGTTACCGCCGGGACTGACGGCCTACTGGAAAATTAACCATCTGGTTGAGGCAGAGGTCGTGGATACGCGCCTTCAGGTGGTGGAAGTGAGCGGGCAGGAGATCCTGACGAAGGACAAAGTTAACCTGCGCCTGAACCTGGCGGCTAACTGGCGCTACAGCGACGTGCTGCAGGCCTGCGGACAGCTTACGAAACCGCTGGAACATTTGTACCGCGAACTCCAGTTCGCACTGCGTGAGGCGGTCGGCACCCGCACGCTCGATGAGTTACTGGAAGATAAGCAGATCATTGATGAGGTGGTCAGCAAACAGGTGCAAGGCCGCCTGTCATCCTTTGGAATGGAAATTGCGTCGCTTGGGGTAAAAGATATTGTTTTACCTGGTGATATGAAAACGATTTTATCCCGTCTGGTAGAGGCCGAAAAATCGGCCCAGGCGAATGTTATTCGCCGACGTGAAGAAACGGCGGCGACACGATCGCTGTTAAACACCGCAAAGGTGATGGAGAACAACCCGGTGGCGCTGCGTTTAAAAGAGCTGGAAACCCTTGAAAGGGTCGCGGAGCGTATCGACAAAATTTCAGTATTTGGTGGCCTGGACCAGGTATTACACGGCCTTGTTAACCTGAAAGGATAACGCAATGCAACAGAATGATTTTGAATTACTGACGGCGTCAAACGGCGCCCCGATCAAAATGTGGACTCACGGCGTTCCCGTGGAGCCAGAGGCACAGGCGCAGTTACTGAATACTGCAAAGATGCCGTTTATTTTCAAACACCTTGCGGTGATGCCCGACGTTCATCTCGGTAAAGGCTCAACCATTGGCAGCGTGATTCCGACCAAAGGGGCAATTATTCCTGCGGCGGTTGGCGTGGATATTGGCTGCGGGATGATTGCCGTTCGCACGTCGCTGGTGGCCGGTGATTTGCCGGATAATCTCAGCGGTTTACGTAGCGCCATTGAACAGGCAGTACCGCATGGGAGAACCAATACGCGTTCTCGACGGGATAAAGGCGCGTGGGAAACGCCACCGAAAGAAGTGGACGATCGCTGGTGGGTGCTGGCCCCACGTTTTAAACAACTCACGGATAAATACCCGCAGTTGCTGAAAACCAACAACTACCAGCATCTGGGCACGCTGGGTACCGGAAACCACTTTATTGAAATTTGCCTCGATGAGCAGCAGCGCGTCTGGGTGATGTTGCACAGCGGCTCGCGCGGCGTAGGAAACGCCATCGGTAATGTGTTTATCGCCCTGGCACAGCAGGATATGCAGCATCACCTGGGACATCTGCCGGATAAAAATCTGGCCTATTTTCAGGAGGGGAGTCGTCACTATGAGGACTACATCGAGGCGGTGGAGTGGGCGCAGGATTTTGCCCGCCACAATCGGGAAGTGATGATGTCGCGCGTGCTGGCGGCGCTCTCTCGCGAAGTGACAAAGCCCTTTATTACGCAGCAGGAGGCGGTTAACTGCCATCACAACTATGTGCAGAAAGAGCATCACTTTGGGGAAGAGGTACTGATCACGCGCAAAGGTGCGGTGTCGGCGCAGAAAGGGCAGATGGGAATTATTCCGGGCTCAATGGGCGCAAAGAGCTTCATCGTGCGTGGCCTCGGCAACGAGCAAAGCTTCTGTTCCTGCAGCCACGGCGCCGGGCGAGTGATGAGCCGAACGGCGGCAAAAAAACGCTATACCCTTAGCGACCATATTCAGGCGACCTCTCACGTAGAGTGTCGCAAAGACAATGAGGTGATCGATGAAACGCCGATGGCCTATAAAGACATTGATGCCGTGATGGCCGCGCAATCGTCGCTGGTGGAGATCGTTCACACCCTGCGTCAGGTAGTGTGTGTAAAAGGATAAAAAAATGAGCAACAACGATGTTGATAGCGCGATGCGCGCACGTGTCTGCGCGCAACTTCGCGATATAGAGCAGCGCTATAACGTGCGCGTGCTCTACGCCTGTGAATCGGGCAGCCGGGGATGGGGATTTGCCTCACCGGATAGCGATTATGATGTGCGGTTTTTGTACGTTCACCGCCCAGAATGGTATCTGCGCGTCGAATCCCAGCGGGATGTGATCGAGCTGCCGATAGATGATGAACTGGACGTTTGTGGCTGGGAATGGCGCAAGGTACTGGGCCTGCTGAAGGGGGCAAACCCGACGCTTATCGAGTGGCTGGATTCCCCTGTTGTTTATCAGGAGGATGAGACGGTAGTGGCCGAGTTGCGCGCGCTAATACCTGCGTGGTTTTCGCCATTGCGCGCCCGCTGGCATTACTACTCGATGGCCCGAAAAAACTTCCGTGGATATTTACAGGGGGAAACGGTTCGGCTGAAAAAGTACTTTTATGTTCTGCGACCTTTGCTGGCGGCGCGGTGGGTAGAAGCGGGGAAAGGCGTTCCACCGATGCGTTTTGCCGAACTGCTTGCCGGGAGCGAACTGTGTGCGCCGTTACGTGCGGAAATCGATGCATTACTGGAAATAAAACAGCGCGCAGGTGAAGCGGAATATGGTCCTAAACGGCCCTTACTCCACGCTTTTTTGCAAAGTGAGCTGGTGAGAGGAGAAGTGCCGCCTGTACTACCCGACAGCAGAGAAGGAAATTTAAAAGATCTGGATTCGCTGCTGATGAGAACAGTAATGAAAAGCTAAAGAATGGCCCGGTAGTGAAAACGCCCGGGCCATTCTTGCGCTTATTCAAACAAATTCTGATGAAGTTTCTGCACCACCTGCTCGGCCTGATCGGCTGGCACCAGGAAGCAGAGGTTATAGCTGGACGCACCGTAGCAAATCATGCGGATGTTGAACGGGTCGAGCACGCCAAACACCTCTTTGCCCACGCCGCAGGCGCGCGACAGCTTGTTGCCGATGATGGCAACCAGCGCCAGGTCTTCTTCGACTTCCACGCGGCACAGCTCGGACAGCTCAATCAGCAGCGACTGCGTCAGCAGGGTATCGCCGGTTGAGGTAGAGCCGGTGGTGTCCAGCGTCAATGCAATGCTCACTTCCGAGGTGGTGATCAGATCCACGGAGATATTGTGGCGCGCCAGAATACCAAACACTTCCGCCAGGAAACCGCGGGAGTGCAGCATATTGTGGCTGTGGAGCGTCACCAGCGTCTGGCGACGGCGCAGGGCCAGGGCGCGGAACAGCGGCGGGTTTTCCGTTTTCTTGCAGACCAGCGTGCCGCCCGCTTTTGGATCTTTACTCGAGCCGACGAAGACCGGAATATCGCTGCGTACGGCAGGCAGCAGCGTGGCCGGGTGCAGCACTTTCGCGCCGAAGGTGGCCATTTCCGCCGCTTCTTCAAACGCGATCACATCAATACGTTTCGCCGCGGAAACAACGCGCGGGTCGGTGGTGTAAATGCCCGGAACGTCAGTCCAGATATCGACGCGCGTAGCATGCAGGGCCTCGCCCAGCAGCGCGGCGGTATAGTCGCTGCCGCCACGGCCAAGCGTGGTGGTGCGGCCCTTTGCTTCGCTGCCGATAAAGCCCTGAGTGATCACGATGCCGTCTGCCAGGCGCGGGGCCAGCTGCTGATTGGTCAGCTCCGCCAGCGCTTCAACGTCCGGCTCGGCGCGGCCAAAGCGGTCGCTGGTACGCATGATTTTGCGTACGTCAAACCACTGCGCCTGAACGTTACGCTCGCGCATGATTTCCACAAATAGCAGGGTGGACATCAGCTCACCGTGGCTGACCAGCTCATCGGTCAGGGCGGTGGAGGTGGCCAGCGAGGCGGCTTCTGCCAGCGTGGTGATGTTTTCCAGCAGGCGTTCCACTTCCTCGCGGATGACGTTCGGGTTCTGCAGACGCTCAAGGATGTCGAACTGAATTTTGCGCAGTGCATCCAGCTTTACGAAACGTTCTGTCGCTTCCAGTCCTTCAGACAGAGAAACCAGCAGGTTCGTCACGCCGGCGGATGCAGACAGCACCACCAGGCGGGTATTCGGATCGGCCAGCACCACATCGGCGCTGCGGTTCATGGCATCGTAATCGGCCACACTGGTGCCGCCAAACTTGGCGACCACAAAACTCGTCATAACAACCTCGTGTCAGGGAATGAATAAGCGACCATGGCACAAGAATGAAACGAAAACAGGTGCAGGCGCAAAATACGGCCCTATAAATAAAATGTGGGGGAGGTCCTGTCAATGCTGGGATTATGCGGATTTTTTATGGGGGGGTACCCCTGAGAAACAGGACTTATAACAGGGCCAGATTTTATGCTTCGTTTTAGGGCATTTTGACCGACATTTCTCCGCTCCAGGAGGGCGCTTCAGCAGCTATACTTTTCGGGTCTTTTCACCTGTGTTTGATGCAGGCCAGGGCAATGGCATAAAAACCATCACAATTTTTATTTGCAGGCGCTACAATCGACCGCAGTCACAATTCTCAAATCAGAAGAGTATTGCTAATGAAAAACATCAACCCAACGCAGACCGCTGCCTGGCAGGCACTCCAGAAACATTTTGATGAAATGAAAGACGTCACCATCGCGGACCTGTTCGCGAAAGATGCCGATCGTTTCAGCAAGTTCTCCGCGACCTTCGACGACCTGATGCTGGTGGATTTCTCTAAAAACCGCATTACCGAAGAGACGCTGGCAAAACTGCAGGATCTGGCGAAAGAGACCGAGCTGGCGGACGCCATCAAATCCATGTTCTCCGGTGAGAAGATCAACCGCACCGAAGACCGTGCCGTGCTGCACGTAGCCCTGCGTAACCGTAGCAATACCCCAATCATCGTTGACGGCAAAGACGTCATGCCGGAAGTGAACGCGGTGCTGGAAAAGATGAAAACCTTCTCCGAAGCGATCATCTCCGGAATCTGGAAAGGCTACACCGGCAAAGCGATCACCGACGTGGTTAACATCGGTATCGGCGGTTCTGACCTCGGTCCGTTCATGGTGACCGAAGCGCTGCGCCCGTACAAAAACCACCTGAATATGCACTTTGTGTCTAACGTCGATGGTACCCACATCGCCGAAGTGCTGAAGAACGTGAACCCGGAAACCACCCTGTTCCTGGTTGCGTCGAAAACCTTCACCACTCAGGAAACCATGACCAACGCCCACAGCGCGCGCGACTGGTTCCTGAAAACCGCGGGCGACAACAAGCACGTGGCGAAACACTTCGCTGCGCTGTCCACCAACGGTAAAGCCGTCAGCGAGTTCGGTATCGACACCGCGAACATGTTCGAATTCTGGGACTGGGTCGGTGGCCGCTACTCTCTGTGGTCTGCAATCGGTCTGTCTATCATCCTGTCCGTGGGCTTCGACAACTTCGTTGAGCTGCTCTCCGGCGCGCATGCGATGGACAAACACTTCTCCACCACCGCACCAGAGAAAAACCTGCCGGTGCTGCTGGCGCTGATCGGTATCTGGTACAACAACTTCTTTGGCGCTGAAACCGAAGCGATCCTGCCGTATGACCAGTACATGCACCGCTTTGCTGCTTACTTCCAGCAGGGCAACATGGAATCCAACGGTAAATACGTGGACCGTAACGGCAACGCGGTGGATTACCAGACTGGCCCAATCATCTGGGGCGAGCCGGGTACTAACGGTCAGCACGCGTTCTATCAGCTGATTCACCAGGGCACCAAAATGGTACCGTGCGATTTCATCGCCCCGGCTATCACCCATAATCCGCTGTCCGACCACCATCCGAAGCTGCTGTCCAACTTCTTCGCCCAGACCGAAGCGCTGGCGTTCGGTAAATCCCGCGAGGTGGTTGAGCAGGAATACCGCGACCAGGGTAAAGATCCGGCAACGCTGGAGCACGTGGTGCCGTTCAAAGTGTTCGAAGGCAACCGTCCAACCAACTCCATCCTGCTGCGCGAAATCACGCCGTTCAGCCTTGGCGCGCTGATTGCCCTGTACGAGCACAAAATCTTCACGCAGGGCGCGATCCTGAACATCTTCACCTTTGACCAGTGGGGCGTTGAGCTGGGTAAACAGCTGGCAAACCGTATTCTGCCAGAGCTGGGTGACGATAACGCGATTACCAGCCATGACAGCTCGACCAATGGGTTGATCAACCGTTATAAAGCATGGCGTGCGTAATGAAAACGCCATGAAAACGTGCCGGCTTAATGCCGGCATTTTTTTATCAGATAATTCCTGATGTCTGTTAGTTAACTCAAATTCTGGTTCTGAGTTTAATCTGAAAAAGACGTTTAACCCGTTAATTGCTGCGGTTTATTTTAAGAAAATACGCAGATGAAAGTTAATAAATAGATATTATAAGTTGTTGTTTTATAGTTATTTAATATTTTTTCTCTTTGTCTTTCATTTCGATTTTATCCATTAGTCTGAAAACCCACCCTCTATTTCCCCTTACGGCAAACCCTCGGCATGAGTTGTGTATACTCGATTCCGCCTGAAATTCTTTTCGGGCAAATCTCCATTCATTCATTGAAGGGAAATTGTTATGAAGAAAGTACTGTATGGCATTTTTGCCATATCTGCGCTTGCGGCGACATCTGTTTATGCAGCTCCGGTTCAGGTCGGGGAAGCGGCAGGGTCGGCTGCGACGTCTGCGTCTGCGGGGAGTTCTACCGCAGCCAGCGCCAGCACCGTAAGTTCAGCCGTGGGTGTCGCGCTGGCGGCAACCGGTGGCGGTGATGGCTCCAACACCGGAACCACGACCACCACGACAACCAGCACCCAGTAATAGCGGGTGTTTTAATCATAACCACACTTCGGTGTGGTTATTTCGCCCCTTCGGAGAAGAGTCGTGAAGCGACCAGCAATCATTCTGATTTGCCTGCTGCTGCAGGCATGCTCGGCCACCACTAAAGGGCTGGGAAACTCACTGTGGGAAAGCCTGTTCGGCACACCGGGCGTGCATCTGACCGATGACGAGCTTCAGAACATGCCTTATGCCAGTCAGTACATGCAGCTTAACGATGGCCCGCAACTGTTTGTGGTGCTCGCTTTCGATGAAAACGGGCAGCAGAAATGGGTGACGCAGGATCAGGCCACCATCGTGACGCAGCATGGCCGTATCGTGAAAACCCTGTTGGGCGGCGATAACCTGCTGGAGGTGAATAATCTCGCTGACGATCCGCTGATCAAGCCGAACCAGATCGCCAACGGCGCGGGCTGGACGCGCACGATGGGCTGGACCGAACACAAGCAGGTGCGTTACGCCACGGCACGCTCGACCTTCCGCTGGGACGGTACCGACAGCGTGAAGGTCGGCAGCGACGAAACGCAGGTTCGCGTGCTGGATGAAGAGGTCACCACCGACCAGGCCACCTGGCACAACCGCTTCTGGATCGACGAGGAAGGGCAGATCCGCCAGTCCTTACAGTATCTCGGTGCCGGATTCTTCCCGGTCAAAACCACCCTGATCAAGGCGGCGAAATCATGAAAACGCTCATTCACGCTGCGCTTATCGCCAGTTTTGCCGCGCCGCTGGCATGGTCCGCGGGAACGGTAAAGGTCTACACGCCGGACAGTGAAAAACCTAAAACCTTAACCCACGCCGAACATCTGCTCGATCTCGTCGGACAGCCAAGGCTTGCCAACAGCTGGTGGCCAGGCGCGGTCATCGCTGAACGGCAGAAGACCGTGGAAGCGGAACAGCAGCACAAGGCGCTTCTTGCCAGGCTAACGGGACTCGCGGAACAGGAAGACGGCGACGACGCGGCGGCCATTAACAGCGTCCGTCAGCAGCTGCAGGCGCTGAAGGTGACGGGCCGACAGAACGTCAATCTTGACCCGGATGAGGTGCGCGTCACGGAAAACGGCAACCCGACCCTGGAAGGGGACTATACGCTCTGGCTTCCGGCGAAGCCGACGACGGTGACCGTGATGGGGCTGATCGGCAGCCCGGGTAACAAGCCCTTTACTCCCGGCCGCGACGTGGCGAGCTACCTCGACGAGCAGAGTCTGCTGAGCGGTGCGGATAACAGCTACGCCTGGGTGGTTTACCCTGACGGCCACACGCAAAAAGCGCCCGTTGCTTACTGGAATAAACGACATATCGAACCCATGCCGGGCAGCATTATTTTTGTCGGTTTTGCCGACCATTTCTGGACGAAGGCGTATGACGGGCTTAACGCCGATATCCTTCACTCCCTGATTCAGCGGATACCGGAATAATGAAAAGAACCTATCTCTACAGCATGCTGGCGCTCTGCGTGAGTGCCGCCTGCCATGCAGAAACGTATCCGGCACCCATTGGCCCGTCTCAGTCAGACTTCGGCGGCGTCGGTTTACTGCAAACGCCCACCGCGCGTATGGCGCGCGAAGGGGAAATTAGCCTTAACTACCGTGATAACGACCAGTATCGTTACTACTCGGCGTCGGTGCAGTTGTTCCCGTGGCTTGAAACCACGCTGCGCTATACCGACGTCCGTACGAAACAATACAGCAGCGTCGAGGCGTTCTCAGGCGATCAGACCTACAAAGATAAAGCCTTCGACGTCAAGCTGCGCCTGTGGGAAGAGAGCTACTGGATGCCGCAGGTCTCCGTGGGCGCCAAAGATATTGGCGGTACCGGCCTGTTTGATGCGGAATACATCGTGGCCAGCAAGGCGTGGGGGCCGTTCGACTTCTCGCTCGGTCTGGGATGGGGCTATCTCGGCACTAGCGGCAACGTGAAAAACCCGTTTTGCTCCTACAGCGATAAATACTGCTACCGCGATAACAGCTATCAGAAAGCGGGCTCCATCAACGGCGACCAGATGTTCCACGGCCCGGCCTCGCTGTTTGGCGGCGTGGAGTATCAGACGCCCTGGCAGCCGTTACGCCTGAAGCTGGAGTACGAGGGGAATGACTACTCACAGGACTTCGCCGGGAAGATTGAGCAGAAGAGCAAGTTTAACGTCGGCGCCATTTATCGCGTCACCGATTGGGCCGACGTTAACCTCAGCTACGAGCGCGGCAATACGGTGATGTTTGGCTTTACGCTGCGCACCAACTTCAACGACATGCGGCCGCACTACAACGACAACGCGCGGCCTGCATACCAGCCGGAGCCGCAGGATGCGATTCTGCAGCACTCCGTGGTGGCAAACCAGCTGACGCTGCTGAAATACAATGCCGGCCTGGCGGATCCAAAAATTCAGGTGAAAGGCGATACGCTGTACGTCACCGGCGAGCAGGTGAAATACCGCGACTCGCGGGAAGGGATCGAACGCGCCAACCGGATCATCATGAACGATCTCCCGGACGGGATCCGTACGATCCGCGTGACGGAGAACCGTCTCAACCTGCCGCAGGTGACGACGGAAACGGACGTTGCCAGCCTGAAGCGCCATCTGGAAGGCGAACCGCTCGGACATGAAACCGAGCTGGTGCAAAAGCGCGTTGAGCCGATCGTGCCGGAGACCACCGAGCAGGGCTGGTATATCGACAAGTCGCGCTTCGATTTCCATATCGATCCGGTGCTGAACCAGTCCGTCGGCGGGCCGGAAAACTTCTACATGTATCAGCTGGGCGTCATGGCGACGGCGGATCTGTGGCTCACCGACCACCTGCTGACCACCGGCAGCCTGTTTGGCAACATCGCCAACAACTACGACAAGTTCAACTACACCAATCCGCCAAAAGACTCGACGCTGCCGCGCGTGCGTACCCGCGTGCGTGAGTACGTGCAGAACGATGCCTACGTGAATAACCTGCAGGCCAACTACTTCCAGTACTTCGGCAACGGCTTCTACGGCCAGGTGTACGGCGGGTATCTGGAAACCATGTACGGCGGCGCGGGGGCAGAAGTGCTTTATCGTCCTGTCGACAGCAACTGGGCGTTCGGGATTGATGCCAACTACGTCAAACAGCGTGACTGGCGCAGCGCCCAGGACATGATGAAGTTCACCGACTACAGCGTCAAAACCGGCCACCTGACCGCCTACTGGACGCCGTCGTTCGCGCCTGACGTGCTGGTGAAAGCCAGCGTCGGCCAGTATCTGGCGGGCGATAAGGGCGGCACGCTGGATATATCCAAACACTTCGACAGCGGCGTCGTGGTGGGCGGCTACGCCACCATTACCAACGTCTCGCCGGACGAATATGGGGAAGGGGACTTCACCAAAGGGGTTTACGTGTCGATTCCGCTGGATCTGTTCTCATCCGGTCCAACCCGTAGCCGCGCGGCCATCGGCTGGACGCCGCTGACGCGTGACGGCGGTCAGCAGCTTGGACGTAAGTTCCAGCTGTACGACATGACCAGCGATAAGAACATTAACTTCCGCTGATGCTTCACGCCGGGCGGCACTGCGTTTGCCCGGCCTACGGTTTTTGTAGGCCCGGTAAGCGCAGCGCCACCGGGCGAATGCGCCAAACATAAACAAAAAATATAGATCCCCGTCACATTTTTGCGTTATACAGAAACCTCGCCCTGGAGAATGAGGTGCTGTATGACATCCCTGACTCGCCCGCGCGTTGAGTTTATCTCAACTGTCCTCCAGACCGTGCTGAACCTCGGTCTGCTGAGCCTTGGCCTGATCCTGGTCGTCTTTTTGGGTAAGGAGACGGTGCATCTGGCGGATGTGCTGTTTGCCCCTGAACAAACCAGCAAATATGCGCTGGTGGAAGGCCTGGTGGTCTACTTTCTCTACTTTGAATTTATCGCCCTGATTGTGAAGTATTTTCAGTCCGGCTTTCACTTCCCGCTGCGTTATTTTGTCTACATTGGGATCACCGCGATTGTGCGGCTGATCATCGTCGATCATAAATCCCCGCTCGATGTGCTGATCTACTCGGCGGCGATCCTGCTGCTGGTGATCACCCTCTGGCTGTGTAACTCGAAGCGGCTGAAACGCGAATAAAAAAATGGCGGCCCGGAGGCCGCCTAACAACAGTCACAAGTTGGGTCAATACAATACGTCTAAAGTTGAGGGTTGCAGTGGCATAACAAAATGAAACTTAACCTTTCACACCGCCCGCCGTCAGGCCGTTCACCAGCCAGCGCTGTGCCAGCAGGAACACCACGGTAATCGGGATGGCAGAGAGTACGGCCGCCGCGGCAAAGTCGCCCCACAGGTAGTTTTGCGGGTTGAGGTATTGCTGCATCCCTACGGCCAGGGTGTAGCTGTTCACATCACGCAGTAACAGTGAGGCAACCGGTACTTCGGTGATCGCAGCGATAAACGACAGGATAAACACTACCGCCAGAATCGGCACCGACAGCGGCAGCAGCACCAGGCGGAACGCCTGCCACGGGGTCGCGCCATCCAGCGCAGCCGCTTCTTCCAGCGAGCCGTCGATGGTTTCGAAATAGCCTTTAATGGTCCACACATGCAGTGCGATACCGCCAAGGTAGGCGAAGATCACGCCGCCGTGGGTGTTCAGACCGATAAACGGAATGTACTGGCCCAGGCGGTCAAACAGGGCATACAGCGCCACCAGCGACAGCACCGCCGGGAACATCTGGAAAATTAGCATCCCTTTCAGCAGCGTCGCTTTGCCCGGGAAACGCATACGGGCAAAGGCGTAAGCGCAGGTGGTGGACAGCGCCACGATACCAATGGCGGTAATACCTGCGATTTTCACCGAGTTCCACAGCCACAGCAGCACCGGGAACGGCGGCGGCGTGACGCGGCCATCCGCGTGTTCCACGCTGAAGCCCAGCGCGAGCTTCCAGTGCTCCCAGGAGATTTCGTCCGGGATCAGGCTCCCGGTGGCGAAGTTACCCGAACGCAGGGAGATGGCGATAACCATCAGCAGCGGGAACATGATCGCCGCGATAAAAATCAGCAGGCCCAGGTGCGTCGCCAGGAGGCGCAGTTTCTGAGATTTGGGTTGTACCATAGCCATGTTCAGTGCCCTCCTTAGTCAAATTTCATACGTGTGGCTTTCAGGTTCACAATCGCCAGGGCGCCCACCAGCAGGAAGATCAGGGTGGCAATCGCTGCCGCCAGACCGAAGTCCTGACCGCCGCCGCCTTCGAAGGCGATACGGTAGGTGTAGCTCACGAGCAGATCGGTATAGCCTGCCGGCGTGGTGGTGCCAAGACGGTCCGGGCCGCCGTTGGTCAACAGCTGAATCAGCACGAAGTTGTTAAAGTTAAAGGCGAAGCTGGCAATCATCAGCGGGGTGAGCGGCTTGATGAGCAGCGGCAGCGTAATCTTAAAGAAGTTCTGGAACGGACCCGCGCCGTCCATCGCCGAAGCTTCGTACAGGTCATCCGGGATGGCCTTCAGCAGCCCCATGCACAGGATCATCATGTACGGATAGCCCAGCCAGGTGTTCACGATGATGATCATCGAGCGGGCGGTGGTCGGGTCGCTGAACCAGGCCGGTTTGATGCCGAACAGCGCGCTCAGCATCATGTTGATTTCACCGAAGCTCTGGTTAAACAGCCCTTTGAAAATCAGAATCGAGATAAACGACGGTACGGCATACGGCAGAATCAGCAGCACGCGGTAAATCGCTTTGCCCTTCAGGGATTCCCACTGGACCAGACAGGCCAGCACCATGCCCACGGCCACGGTCAGGATCACGGTCAGTACGGAGAAGACCACCGTCCAGACGAAGATGGCGAAGAACGGTTTCTGAATGCCTTCGTCGGTAAATACGCGGGTAAAGTTGTCCCAGCCGATGGTGACGGTATAGCCCGGGCTGAGTTTGTCATCACCCCATTTGCCGTCGGCAGTAATGGATTGATAGAAACCAATGTCGTTATTCGGACGGTACTTCACGCCGCTCTGGTTGTTGGTCAGCGTGCCGTCATCCGCCAGGGTATAGAGCGGTTGGGTGCCGGAGAACTGGCGCAGCGAGCTCATGATCACTTTGCTGTCGTCTGGCAGCACGGCGGTGAGCTGGGTCAGCGCCTGACGGTTCTGGGTAATGACGCGCAGGTTGGCACGTTCACCTTCCGGCAGAGCCTGGGCCTCTTTTAAGGTCAGCTTCTGCTCGCCGCCAAATTTGAAGGCGTCAGAGACATAGTATTTCCCGCTTGCTTCGTCAGTAAGCGCTAACTTCCATTCGTTGCCTGCGGGATACAGGCCGAAGTTAAAGGTCTTGCCTGCCTGGTATGAGCGGTCCAGCAGGACCTGCTGCGCGCGTTCCTGCGCAAGCTGGTTGGTGCTGCTGTAGTTGGTAAACGCAATGGCGACGGTACAAATCAACGGGAACAGGACAAACAGCCCCATCCCGGCCACGCCCGGGTAGACATAGCGCCAGGCATAGGCTTTACGGTTGGCGAAAATATACAGGCCAGCAGAGCTTAAAATCAGCGTCATGATGGCGAACAGATATTCCCCTTGTACGTACATTAAAACAACAAGGTAACCCACCAGCAGGCACAGCAGACCGATCGCTGACCACTTCAGCGCGTCGCTTTGCCACCAGCGTTTCTTTTTAATGACATCCATGGGGTTCTTCCTCTACAACGGTGGAATCTTATCGTCAGGTGGCGCTGCGCTTACCTGACCTACGGATCGTGCCGTAGTCGTAGGGCGGGTAAGCGCACGCGCTACCCGCCGTTTTTCAGACTTACTTAGTAATACGACCCTGAGCATCTTTCAGTGCGGCATCGACAGTCTGACGACCGCTTGCAGCGTTGATAACCGCGGTACGGGTGGCGTACCAGAATGCGGCCATCTGTGGGATGTTCGGCATGATTTCGCCTTTCTGGGCGTTATCCATGGTGGCCGCGATACGTGGGTCTTTCGCCAGCTGATCCTGGAAGGATTTCAGCGCAACGGCACCCAGCGGTTTGTCCTTGTTCACTTCATCCAGACCCTGATCGGTCAGCAGGTAGTTTTCCAGGAACTCTTTCGCCAGCTCTTTGTTCGGGCTGGCGGCGTTGATGCCTGCGCTCAGCACGCCAACGAACGGTTTAGACGGCTTGCCTTTGAAGGTTGGCAGCAGCGTCACGCCGTAGTTGACTTTGCTCTTGTCGATGTTGGTCCAGGCCCACGGACCGTTGATGGTCATCGCGGTTTCGCCTTTGTTGAACGCCGCTTCCGCGATGGAGTAATCGGTATCCGCGTTCATGTGTTTGTTCTTGATCAGGTCGACCAGGAAGGTCAGGCCCGCTTTCGCGCCCGCGCTGTCGACGCCCACGTCTTTCACGTCGTATTTGCCGTTTTCAAACTTGAACGCGTAACCGCCGTCGGCAGCAATCAGCGGCCAGGTGAAGTACGGCTCCTGCAGGTTGAACATCAGGGCGGATTTACCTTTCGCCTTCAGCTCTTTATCCAGTTTCGGGATCTCTTCCCAGGTTTTCGGAGGGTTAGGGACCAGGTCTTTGTTGTAAATCAGAGACAGGGCTTCAACCGCGACAGGGTAAGCGATCAGCTTGCCGTTATAGCGAACGGCGTCCCAGGTGAACGGGAACAGTTTGTCCTGGAAAGCTTTGTCCGGGGTGACTTCAGCCAGCAGGCCAGACTGTGCGTAACCGCCAAAACGGTCATGCGCCCAGAAGATGATGTCCGGGCCGTCGCCGGTTGCCGCAACCTGCGGGAATTTCTCTTCCAGTTTGTCCGGGTGCTCTACGGTCACTTTGATGCCGGTGTCTTTCTCGAATTTTTTGCCCACTTCGGCCAGGCCGTTATAGCCCTTGTCGCCGTTAATCCAGATAACCAGCTTGCCTTCTTCAATTTTGGCGAGCGCCGGTGCGGAAATCATCATTGCTGCAAGGGCGGACAATGCGAAAACGCGTGCGCCAGTCTTGATATTCATATCTGCCATCCTTTTTGGTGATGTCTCGTGGTATGACTTCAGTGGTTCAACGTGACTCAGTCTCCTTATTTGACATCCTCTTTCCATCCTCCCAACCCCTACGCCCCACCCCCCGTTTGTGTGATCTCCGTTGCATAAATTTAAGTTATGAGTGCTGGCGCACATAAAAACGCACTGAATTTTGCAGGCGGCTTCACGAATTTTGCCTCAGCCCGCCCACGCCGGTCGCAGAGCCTGCTCTCTCATCCTCCCGCCTCCTCCCCCATAAAAAAGCCGGGGGGTGGAGGATTCGTGAAAGTAATGGATCCCCCATAGTCACCTTATCTTGAATGTTTCTGTCGGTGACAGGTTGTAACGAAGGGAGAAGGGCATGGCGAGCGTACAGCTGCGTAATGTAACGAAAGCCTGGGGTGACGTTGTGGTGTCGAAAGACATCAATCTGGACATCCACGAAGGTGAATTCGTGGTATTTGTCGGCCCATCAGGCTGCGGTAAATCAACCCTGCTGCGTATGATTGCCGGTCTTGAAACCATCACCAGCGGCGACCTGCTGATCGGTGATACCCGAATGAATGACATCCCGCCTGCCGAACGTGGCGTAGGCATGGTGTTCCAGTCTTATGCACTCTATCCCCATCTTTCCGTCGCCGAGAACATGTCCTTTGGTCTGAAGCTGGCCGGCGCAAAGAAAGAGGTGATTAACCAGCGCGTGACGCAGGTGGCGGAAGTGTTACAGCTGGCGCACCTGCTGGAGCGTAAGCCGAAAGCGCTTTCCGGCGGTCAGCGTCAGCGTGTGGCGATTGGCCGTACCCTGGTCGCCGAGCCGCGCGTCTTCCTGCTCGACGAACCGCTTTCCAACCTGGATGCCGCCCTGCGCGTCCAGATGCGTATCGAAATCTCCCGTCTGCACAAGCGTCTTGGCCGCACGATGATTTACGTCACCCACGATCAGGTCGAAGCGATGACCCTCGCCGACAAAATCGTGGTGCTGGATGCCGGCCGCGTGGCGCAGGTGGGCAAACCGCTGGAGCTGTATCACTACCCGGCAGACCGCTTTGTTGCGGGCTTCATTGGCTCGCCAAAGATGAACTTCCTGCCCGTCAAAGTGACCGCGACAGCCATTGAACAGGTACAGGTGGAGCTGCCAAACCGCCAGCAGGTCTGGCTGCCGGTCGACAGCGCCAACGTACAGGTGGGGGCAAACATGTCCCTCGGTATTCGTCCTGAGCATTTACTGCCGAGCCACATTGCCGATGTGACGCTGGAAGGTGAGGTTCAGGTCGTCGAACAGCTTGGTCACGAAACACAGATTCATATCCAGATCCCCGCCATCCGTCAGAACCTGGTCTACCGCCAGAATGACGTGGTGTTGGTAGAAGAGGGTGCCACATTCGCTATCGGCTTGCCGCCAGAGCGCTGCCATCTGTTCCGTGAGGATGGCACCGCATGTCGTCGGTTGCATAAAGAGCCAGGCGTTTAAGCATTCCCAAAAGAAGACACGAAACCGACAGGTGAAGTGTTCAAAGAAAAGCAATGATCTCAGGAGATAGAATGATGATTACTCTGCGCAAACTTCCTCTGGCAGTTGCCGTCGCAGCGGGCGTAATGTCTGCTCAGGCACTGGCCGTGGATTTCCATGGTTATGCTCGTTCCGGTATCGGCTGGACGGGTAGTGGCGGCGAACAGCAGTGCTTCCAGGCAACCGGTGCCCAAAGTAAATACCGTCTGGGTAACGAATGTGAAACCTATGCGGAACTGAAGCTGGGCCAGGAAGTGTGGAAAGAAGGCGACAAGAGCTTCTACTTCGACACCAACGTAGCGTACTCCGTGGCGCAACAGAACGACTGGGAAGCTACCGACCCGGCGTTCCGTGAAGCCAACGTGCAGGGTAAAAACCTGATTGAGTGGCTGCCAGGTTCCACCATCTGGGCCGGTAAGCGCTTCTATCAGCGTCATGACGTTCACATGATCGACTTCTATTACTGGGATATTTCAGGTCCTGGTGCCGGTATCGAAAACGTCGATCTGGGCTTCGGTAAACTGTCTCTGGCAGCGACCCGTTCTCAGGAAGCAGGTGGCTCATACATCTTCACCAGCAACGATATCTATCATGACTTCAAAGACACCGCTAACGACGTCTTCGATGTGCGCTTAGCGCAGATGGAAATCAACCCGGGCGGCACGCTGGAGTTGGGTGTTGACTATGGCCGAGCTAACAAAACTGACGGTTACAGCTTCGCTGACGGCGCATCTAAAGATGGCTGGATGTTCACCGCTGAACATACCCAGAGCATGCTGAAAGGCTACAACAAGTTTGTTGTCCAGTACGCTACCGATGCAATGACCACTCAGGGCAAAGGTATTCCGCAGGGTTCCTTCACCGGCAACAACTATGACAAAGACGCTGAAATTGGTGTTGTAAATAACAAGATTAACAACAACGGTTCCCTGGTTCGTATTCTCGACCACGGTGCGATCTCTCTGGGTGACAGCTGGGATCTGATGTACGTCGGTATGTATCAGGATATCGATCGTGACGACAACAACGGTACGACCTGGTACACCGTGGGTGTGCGCCCAATGTATAAATGGACGCCAATCATGAGCACCTTGCTTGAAGTTGGCTACGACAACGTTAAGTCGCAGAAAACTGACGATACCAACAACCAGTACAAAATTACCCTTGCACAGCAATGGCAGGCCGGTAACAGCATCTGGTCCCGTCCAGCGATCCGTGTCTTCGCAACTTACGCGAAGTGGGATGAGAAATGGGGTTATGACAACGGCATTGCAAAAAGCGATACCAAAGCCACAACCTACAGCCGCGGTGACAACGACGAGTGGTCCTTCGGCGCCCAGATGGAAATCTGGTGGTAATCCCGTCTTAACCTGACGTAATGACCAAACTGAGGGGCGCAAGCCCCTCAATCCTTGGGACGGCGCGCTATTGCCTGGCTACCGCTGACCTGTGCATTTTGAGGTGATAACAATGAAAATGAACAAAACTCTCCTTGCCCTTTGTTTATCCGCAGGGTTGCTGGCGAGCGCGCCTGCTGTAACGCTCGCTAATGTGAATTTCGTTCCGCAAAACACAACATCCGCGCCGGCCATTCCGGCAGCTGCGTTGCAACAGCTGGTCTGGACGCCTGTCGATCAATCTAAAGCCCAAACGACCCAGCTCTCGACGGGTGGGCAACCGCTTAATGTTCCGGGTATTAGTGGTCCGGTGGTCGCGTACAGCGTGCCCGCTAACATTGGCGAACTGACGTTAACGCTCTCCAGTGAAGTCAATAAACAGACCAGCGTCTTTGCGCCGAACGTGCTGATTCTTGACCAGAACATGACGCCTTCTGCGTTCTTCCCGAGCGAATATTTTACCTATCAGGAACCGGGCGTCATGAGCGCCGATCGCCTGGAAGGGGTAATGCGCCTGACGCCTGCGCTGGGTCAGCAGAAAATTTATGTACTCGTCTTCACCACGGAAAAAGATTTGCAGCAAACCACCACGCTGCTTGATCCTGCGAAGGCCTATGCCAAAGGCGTAGGTAACGCCGCACCGGATATCCCGGATCCGATCGCCCGCCACACCACTGACGGCCTTGTGAAGCTGAAAGTGTCGACCAGCAGTGCGTCCAGCGTCCTGGTCGGCCCGCTGTTTGGCTCCTCCGGTACCGGCCCTGTCACCGTGGGCAACACCGCTGCGCCTGCCTATACCGCGCCCGCTGCCACGACAGCCGCACCGGTAGCGACCGCAGCGCCGGCCCCGGCGAAGAAAGCGGAGCCGGTACTGAACGACACCGAAGAATACTTCAACAATGCCATCAAGCAGGCGGTGAAGCGCGGCGATGTCGATAAAGCGCTGAAGCTGCTTGATGAAGCCGAACGTTTAGGTTCAACCACTGCCCGTTCCACCTTTATCAGCAGTGTAAAAGGCAAGGGGTAACCGTTTCCCCACAATGCTGATTTGTTAGTCGTTTGGTGCGCCTGAGTGGGCGCACTTTTTTTCGTCTCCGCCGGGCTGTTGCACTCTTGTTGCGATCGTGATCCTTAAATAACGTTTGGCCCCCCTCAATCCGCGTTTCTGCGATACAATGCCTGTACGTTATGTATCGGAGAGTCTGGCATGTCACACCCTGCGCTAACGCAACTGCGTGCGCTGCGCTATTTCGACCAAATACCTGCGCTTGATCCGCAGCAGCTGGACTGGCTGTTGCTGGAAGATTCCATGACAAAACGTTTTGAGCAGCAGGGAAAAACGGTCACGGTGACCCTGATTCAGGAAGGGTTTGTCTCCGGCGATGAGATCGCCAACGAGCTGCCGCTGCTGCCGCACGAGCCACGTTACTGGCTGCGTGAAATTTTACTCTGCGCTGACGGCGAGCCGTGGCTTGCCGGACGGACGGTGGTGCCCGAGTCCACCCTTTCCGGGCCCGAGCTGGCGCTGCAGCGTCTGGGGAAAACGCCGCTGGGGCGTTACCTCTTCACCTCGTCAGAACTTACCCGGGATTTTATTGAAATTGGTCGTGATGCCGAACTGTGGGGGCGTCGTTCCCGCCTTCGCCTGAGCGGTAAACCGTTAATTCTGACGGAGCTTTTTTTACCGGCATCACCGTTGTACTAAGAGGAAGAAAAAATGGAGTGGAGCCTGACGCAGAATAAGCTGTTGGCGTATCACCGCTTAATGCGTACCGATAAACCGATTGGCGCGTTACTGCTGCTGTGGCCGACCTTATGGGCGCTGTGGGTCGCCACGCCGGGCGTGCCGCCGCTGTGGATCCTGGGCGTGTTTGTTGCTGGCGTCTGGCTGATGCGCGCAGCGGGCTGCGTGGTCAATGATTATGCCGATCGTAAATTCGACGGCCATGTAAAGCGGACTGCCGGTCGTCCGTTACCCAGCGGACAGGTGACCGGGAAAGAAGCCCGCGTGCTGTTTGCTGTTCTGGTGCTGCTCTCTTTCCTGCTGGTGTTAACCCTGAACACCATGACCATACTGCTTTCCGTTGCGGCGCTGGCACTGGCCTGGGTTTATCCGTTTATGAAGCGCTATACCCACCTGCCTCAGGTGGTGCTGGGCGCCGCGTTTGGCTGGTCGATTCCAATGGCGTTTGCGGCAGTTAGTGAGTCCTTACCGCTCAGCTGCTGGCTGATGTTCCTGGCGAACATACTTTGGGCCGTGGCTTACGACACGCAATACGCGATGGTTGACCGCGACGATGACCTGAAAATTGGCATCAAATCCACCGCCATCCTCTTTGGCCGTCAGGACAAGCTGATTATCGGGATTCTGCAGGTCGCCGTGCTGGCGCTGATGGTGGCGATTGGCCGCCTGAACGGGCTGAACTGGGCGTTTTACTGGTCGGTGCTGGTGGCGGGGCTGCTGTTTGCGTACCAGCAAAAGCTGATTGCGAAGCGCGAACGCGACGCCTGCTTCAAGGCGTTTATGAACAATAACTACGTCGGTCTGGTGCTCTTTTTAGGGCTGGCGATGAGCTACTTCTTATAAAAAAAGCCGGGTGGCGGCTTCGCCTTACCCGGCCTACGTTTTAGCAGGATATGTAGGCCCGGTAAGCGTCAGCGCCACCGGGCGTTTTTTTACCGGCGACGCAGCAGCCGCAGCGCGTTCGCCGTCACCAGCACCGTCGCGCCGGTATCCGCCAGCACCGCCAGCCACAGTCCGGTCATGCCGAGCAGGGTGGTCACCAGGAAAATCCCCTTCAGCCCCAGCGCGATGCCGATGTTCTGGCGGATGTTGGCACGCGTCGCCCGCGCAAGATCGATCATCTGCGCCAGTCCGGTCAGGCGGTTGTGGGTCAGCGCCGCGTCCGCCGTCTCTAGCGCCACGTCGGTGCCGCTGCCCATCGCAATGCCGATGGTGGACGCCTTCATCGCCGGGGCATCGTTAATCCCGTCTCCGACCATCGCCAGCGGGGCGTGCGCGTTCAGCTCCGTTACCGCGCTGACCTTATCCGCCGGCAGTAATCCGGCCTTAAAAGCCAGCCCCAGCTCACCGGCAATGGCCGCCGCTGCGCGAGGGTTATCGCCGGTGAGAATCACCCCCTGCACGCCCAGCTGATGCAGCGCCGCCACGGCTTCTTTTGCGTCATCGCGCAGGGTGTCGCGCAGCGCCAGCATCCCTTTTGCGACGCCGTTCTGCATAACGGTCACGACAGTTTGTCCGGTCTGTTCTAACGCCTCCACCTCAGGATGAGAAGACTTGCCCGCCGCGACAATCAGAACTTTTTTACCGTCAACGGTGGCCTCAATCCCGGAGCCTACCAGCGCCCGCTGAGCGGTTGCCGGTGGGATATTCAGCCCGCGCGACTGCGCTTCCCGCACTATCGCCTGCGCCAGCGGGTGAGTGGAGCCCTGCTCAACGGCGGCGGCCAGGGTCAGCAGTTCATCTTCACTGATGCCCTGCGAATACACGCCGGTCACCTGCGGCTTGCCGACGGTCAGCGTGCCGGTTTTATCGAAGGCGATATGCTGCACCTGACTCAGCTGCTCCAGCGCCGCGCCGCCCTTAATCAGCGCCCCGCGACGTGCCGCCGCCGCCAGGCCGGAGGTAATGGCCGCCGGGGTGGAGATGACCAGCGCGCACGGGCAGCCGATCAGCAGTAGCGTCAGCCCTTTATAAATCCAGCCCTCCCACGGCGCGCCAAAGAACAGCGGTGGGACGACGGTGACCAGCAGGGCAACCAGCATAATGGCGGGCGTGTAGATGCGGCTGAAGCGGTCGATAAAGCGTTCGACCGGCGCGCGGCGCTCTTCGGCCTCTTCAATCAGCTTCAGGATGCGGTCGATGGCGCTGTCACCCGGCTCGGAAAGCACGGTGAGCTGCACCAGACGGTCGACGCTGGTGGCGCCAGCAGGCACTTTTTCACCTGCGGCACGTTCAACCGGAATGGACTCACCGGTCAGGGCACTTTCATCAAAGCTCGCGGTGGCGGTAAGCAGCGCGCCGTCGGCAGGCAGGCGTCCGCCTGCCGCAACTTCTATCACGTCGCCCGGACGCAGGGTCGTGATGGCGACCGTTTCACGCGTGCCGTTTACTACGCGCGTGGCGGTTTCCGGCTTCAGCGCCATCAGCGCGCTGACCCCTTTACGCGCCCGGCTCGCCGCCCAGCCCTCAAGACGTTCACCGATTAAGAACAGCAGCAATACCATCGCCGCTTCTGCCGTCGCGCCAATAAACAGCGCGCCGATGGCCGCCACGCTCATCAGCGTTTCAATGGCGAACCAGCTGCCGCTTTTCATCAGACGCAGCGCCTGGCGGGCAATCGGAAACAGCCCGACCAGCGTGGTGGCGATAAACGCCAGGTTGCCGAACGGATGGTTGATCTGTTCCAGCCCCCAGCTCAGGGCCATCATGATGATCAGGGTAATGAGCGGCAGGTTTTCTTTCAGTGAAGAGGCTTTTTCCGCGGGCGCGGCTTCACTACGCAGGCTGTAACCCGCCTTGCTTACCGCGTCTTCAACCTGTTTGCTGACGTCGTTATCGGCGCTAACCAGCAGCTTTTCGGTGGCGAACAGCACCTGAACGTGGCTGACGCCCGGCACCTGTTTCACCGCATTTTCCACTTTGCGGGCGCAGGCAGCGCAGTCCATGCCGTTAACGACCCAGCTGTAGCGGTTGCCGCTTTCAGGAAGCGTTTGAGTTTGCGTTTCGCACGCGCCTTCGCAGCAGCAGTCATCTTTCGACGGAACGGGACTGAGCTTAAGCGCCGAGAATTGAGGGACTTTTTTGGGTGTTTCTGGAGTCGACATGGCAGTCTCCGGCAATGATAATTTTCTCATTAACCGCAGCATACACTCTGGAGTCGACTCCAGAGTCAAGCGTTATTTAGATATACAGCGAACGCACAATCAGGAAGTGCCCGGCAAAGTAGCAGGCGGCGGCAATCGCGTTATCCGCCCGGAAACGGCGGCGATAGTGGCTACCCAGCCACACGATATTCCCAATCAGCAGCAGCGCGGCCCCGAAGAAAGCGGACATCGCCGGAGCGGTCGGACGGAAGAACCACAGTTCACCTGCCAGCCATACCATCACCAGCGTCATGGCGATAAACGTGCAGATCGGCAACCGCATCTCTTCCAGACGCGACCAGATCACCGCGATCAGCAGGGCACCAATCACCAGCAGGACCAGCGGCAGCGGCCAGAAGAAAGAGAGCGTCATCTGGCTGGCGAAGTAAATGGTATACAGCAGATGCGACAGGAAAAATGCCCCTACGGCATACAGCAGGCGCTGGCGCGGCAGCAGGGTTAAGGCATCGCCAATCAGAGAGGCGCATAGCCCGGCGAGGACCAGATAGCTGACGGCATTAAACATCGGTGCTTGCCAGGCCAGCAGCAGGAGCAGCAACAGCGTGACGGGTTTAAACAGCCAGCGCTGCCAGGTGGGACCACGGTACGACGCATCGACATAAAGCCATGCGGAAAAACAGACAGCGATAAATGACCAAAGCATATTAACTCCCTGTATCTGTTAAGTCTGAATAATCAGTTTCTGATCCAGTGTAGTGACGCGGGCGGGCGTTTGGCAATGCCGGGGAAGGCAGGGTATCCTGAATTCCGCATAATCTGATGGGATAGTTGAATGAGCAAGATGCCGCTGTTTTTCATTATCGTGGTGGCGATTATCGTCATTGCCGCCTCGTTCCGCTTCGTGCAGCAGCGCCGCGAGAAGGCGGATAACGATGCCGCGCCGCTGATGCAAAAGCGCGTGGTGGTGACGAACAAACGCGAAAAGCCGCTCAATGACCGCCGCTCGCGCCAGCAGCAGGTGACGCCTGCGGGCACAACAATGCGTTATGAAGCGAGCTTTAAGCCGGAAACGGGCGGCCTGGAGATGACCTTCCGCCTGGAGGCGCAGCAGTACCACCAGCTGACGGTGGGGGAAAAAGGAACGCTGAGTTACAAAGGATCGCGGTTTGAGGGGTTTGTTCCGGAGTTGTAACGCCGGGCGGCACTGCGTTTGCCCGGCCTACGTGGTTTCGTAGGCCCGGTAAGCGAAGCGCCACCGGGCGACTAAACGCACCTTACTTCTTCACCTGCGCCTTAAACTTCTTCATCCACACCAGCAGCTCAAACACGCCGAAAATAAACACGCGCAGCTGCTGCCAGCCCGTCATCTGCGGGCCGTCTTTCGGCAGACCGTTTTTCAGCATCACCATCTGCAGGGCGTGCATGAACGAGGTGAAAATCAGCGCGACGTTAACAAAAATATTCATCGGGCGCGGGAACGGGTGCACCAGGTTGAGCAGCAAAAACGCCCAGACGCCCAGCATCAGCAGACGTCCCAGATTAATCAGTACCGGCATCGGATCCTCCTTGTGCCTGACGGTGATACAGACGATAAGCAACCTGACCTGCCACTTTTTCACGGTGCAGATCCCAGTGAGCGGGAACCGGCGGCAAACCGTTTTCCACTTCGCTTTCCACGTAAATCAATGCGTCATCCGCCAGCCAGCCGTTTTGCTCCAGCAGGGATAACGTATCTTCCAGCAGCCCCTTGCGGAACGGCGGGTCGACAAACACCACGGTGTGCGGCGTGCCCTTTTGCGCGAGGAAGCTCAGCGTGTTGGTGTTAACCACTTTCGCGTTGCTCGCTTTCAGCGTCGCCAGATTTTGCTGCAGCGTCTGCGCCACGCCGCGCTCCATCTCCAGCAGCGTGGCGCTGGCAGCATAGCGCGACAGCGCTTCCAGCCCGAGCGCGCCGCTACCGGCGAAGCAGTCCAGGCAGCGGGCGTCTACCATTGACGGGGCCAGCCAGTTAAACAGCGTCTCGCGCACGCGGTCGGTAGTAGGGCGTAAACCGGGGCTGTCCGGCACCGGTAATTTCCGGCCTCGCCACTGACCGCCGATAATACGAATTTGACCGGCCGGGGCGCGGTTGGGTTTCTTCATCTCAGGAAAGCTCTGTTAACAATTGGCCTGCGATTGCGGGCGGTGATGTCAATTAAGTAAAGTGTTAGACTATTTCATCATTTTTTTAGCTTCCATGTATATAGCGCCGCGAGGAGTGTAGTCGCAGATGGCAAAACAAAAAAAACGTGGCTTCTTTTCCTGGCTGGGCTTCGGTGAAAAAGAGCAAGAAACAGAACAGAAAACCGAAGAGCAACAAGCCGTTGAAGAGCCATCGCAGCCTGAAACGCCAGTAGAAACCGCCGCGGTTGTCGATGCGGAAGAAACGGCGCACAGCAAAGAAGAGGTTGAAACCTTTGCTGAAGAGGTGGTTGAGGTCACTGAACAGGTTCAGGAGAGCGAGAAGCCAGAACCGGTTGTCGTAGAAGCCGCTATCGAAGCGCCACAGGCCGCTATCGAACACGAAGAGCTTCCGCTGCCGGAAGAGGTCAAAGACGAAGCGGTGTCTGCCGAAGAGTGGCAGGCCGAAGCGGAAACCGTTGAAATCGTTGAGGCGGTGGAAGAAGAAGCGGCGCTCGAGCCGGAGCTGACCGACGAAGAGCTGGAAGCCCAGGCGCTGGCGGCGGAAGCGGCTGAAGAAGCGGTCATCGTTGTGCCGGTAGAAGAGCAGGCCGAAGAAGAGATCGTTCAGGAGCAGGAAAAACCGACCAAAGAGGGTTTCTTCGCGCGCCTGAAGCGCAGCCTGCTTAAAACCAAAGAAAACTTAGGTTCCGGATTTATCAGTCTGTTCCGCGGCAAGAAGATCGACGACGATCTGTTTGAAGAGCTGGAAGAGCAGCTGCTGATTGCGGACGTTGGGGTGGAAACCACCCGTAAGATCATTGCCAATCTGACCGAAGGGGCGAGCCGCAAGCAATTGCGTGACGCCGAAGCGCTGTACGGCCTGCTGAAAGACGAGATGGGTGAAATTCTCGCAAAAGTTGACGAACCGCTTAATATTGAAGGCAAAACGCCATTTGTTATTCTGATGGTCGGCGTGAACGGCGTGGGTAAAACCACCACCATCGGCAAGCTGGCGCGTCAGTTCGAGCAGCAGGGCAAATCGGTGATGCTGGCGGCGGGCGATACCTTCCGTGCGGCGGCGGTTGAGCAGCTGCAGGTCTGGGGCCAGCGCAACAACATCCCGGTGATTGCTCAGCATACCGGCGCGGATTCCGCATCCGTGATCTTTGACGCCATCCAGGCGGCGAAGGCGCGCAACGTGGACGTGCTGATTGCCGATACCGCAGGGCGTTTGCAGAATAAATCGCACCTGATGGAAGAGCTGAAGAAAATCGTTCGCGTCATGAAGAAGCTGGACGAAGACGCACCGCATGAAATTATGCTGACCATTGATGCCAGCACCGGACAGAACGCCATCAGCCAGGCGAAGCTGTTCCATGAAGCGGTAGGACTGACGGGGATCACGCTGACCAAACTGGACGGCACCGCGAAAGGCGGGGTGATCTTCTCCGTGGCCGACCAGTTCGGCATTCCTATCCGTTACATCGGTGTGGGCGAGCGTATTGAGGATTTACGTCCGTTTAAGGCGGACGACTTTATTGAGGCATTATTTGCCCGAGAGGACTAACAATGATTCGCTTTGAACACGTCAGCAAGGCCTATCTCGGTGGGAGACAAGCGCTGCAGGGGGTGACCTTTCACCTGCAGCCGGGCGAGATGGCATTCCTGACCGGCCATTCCGGCGCGGGGAAAAGTACCCTGCTCAAGCTTATCTGTGGGATCGAGCGGCCAAGCGCCGGAAAAATCTTTTTCAGCGGCCATGAGATCAGCCGTCTGAAAAACCGTGAGGTGCCGTTCCTGCGTCGTCAGATCGGCATGATTTTCCAGGATCACCACCTGCTGATGGATCGCACCGTTTTCGATAACGTGGCCATTCCGCTGATTATTGCCGGCGCCAGCTATGACGATATCCGCCGCCGCGTCTCTGCGGCGCTGGATAAGGTCGGGCTACTGGACAAAGCGAAGAACTTCCCGATCCAGCTCTCCGGCGGTGAACAGCAGCGCGTGGGTATCGCCCGCGCGGTGGTGAACAAGCCTGCCGTGCTGCTGGCGGATGAACCGACCGGTAACCTGGACGATGCCCTGTCAGAAGGGATTTTGCGTCTGTTTGAGGAGTTTAACCGCGTAGGGGTTACCGTATTGATGGCAACGCACGACATCGGGCTGATTTCCCGTCGTTCGTACCGCATGCTGACCCTGAGCGACGGGCATTTGCACGGAGGCCACGGTGAACAAGCGTGATGCAATAAACCAGATTCGGCAGTTCGGGAACCGGTTTGACCGTTTCCGTAAGCCGCAGGGCGGGGGTGACGGCAATCGTAATGCGCCGAAGCGCCAGAAGGCCGCGCCAAAACCGGCCTCCCGCAAAACCAACGTCTTTAACGAGCAGGTGCGCTACGCGTTCCACGGCGCGCTGCAGGACCTGAAAAGCAAACCGCTGGCGACGTTCCTGACGGTGATGGTAATCGCCATCTCCCTGACGCTGCCAAGCGTCTGCTACATGGTTTACAAGAACGTCAACCAGGCGGCGTCGCAGTATTATCCGTCTCCGCAGATCACGGTCTATCTGGATAAAGCGCTCGACGATAACGCGGCCGCGCAGGTGGTTGGGCAAATTCAGGCCGAGCAGGGCGTGGAGAAGGTCAACTATCTCTCACGTGAAGACGCGCTGGGTGAGTTCCGCAACTGGTCAGGCTTTGGCGGTGCGCTGGATATGCTTGAAGAGAACCCGCTGCCCGCCGTGGCGGTGGTGATCCCGAAGCTGGATTTCCAGGGGACCGATTCGCTTAACACCCTGCGCGATCGCATCACGCGCATTAAGGGCATTGATGAAGTGCGCATGGATGACAGCTGGTTTGCGCGTCTCGCTGCTCTGACCGGGCTGGTAGGCCGCGTCGCGGCGATGATTGGCGTGCTGATGGTGGCGGCGGTCTTCCTCGTCATCGGCAACAGCGTTCGTCTGAGCATCTTCGCTCGTCGCGATACCATCAACGTGCAGAAACTGATTGGTGCGACGGATGGCTTCATCCTCCGACCGTTCCTTTACGGTGGCGCACTGCTCGGTTTTTCCGGCGCATTTCTTTCACTGATATTGTCAGAAATTTTGGTGATGCGGCTTTCCTCTGCCGTGACTGAAGTGGCGCAGGTTTTCGGAACCAAGTTTGATATCAGTGGTTTAGGGTTCGATGAGTGCCTGTTACTGCTGCTGGTGTGTTCAATGATTGGGTGGGTGGCAGCGTGGCTGGCAACCGTTCAACATTTACGTCACTTTACTCCCGACTAATAAAAGCGTGATATAATCTTTCCCTGCACCGAGATGTTCGCTCTGCAGGGAAAGCGTCCCTGTTGTCTCTTCCCCTGTTATCATCTCCATGTCACATTTTGTGCGTAATTTATTCACCGTTGCACCTGGAACTTGTGGATAAAATCACTGTCTGATAAAAGAGTGAATGCTAATCTCGTTGCTCAAACGCTTTGGCATGGTTGTTGCCTGACGGGGACAGCCTGGACCAGAAGAAACACTGAGAGGAATGAATGACCAAAGAAATGCAAACTTTAGCTTTAGCCCCTGTTGGTAACCTGGAATCCTATATCCGGGCTGCGAACACCTGGCCGATGTTAACGGCCGAGGAAGAAAAGGAGCTTGCTGAAAAGCTGCATTACCAGGGCGATCTGGAAGCAGCGAAAAAGCTGATCCTGTCTCACCTGCGCTTTGTTGTTCACATTGCTCGTAATTATGCGGGCTATGGCCTGCCGCAGGCGGACTTGATTCAGGAAGGTAACATCGGCCTGATGAAGGCTGTGCGTCGCTTTAACCCGGAAGTGGGGGTGCGACTGGTCTCCTTCGCCGTCCACTGGATCAAAGCAGAAATTCATGAATACGTGCTGCGCAACTGGCGTATCGTGAAAGTCGCCACGACAAAAGCGCAACGCAAACTGTTCTTCAACCTGCGTAAAACCAAGCAGCGTCTGGGCTGGTTTAATCAGGATGAAGTGGAAATGGTGGCGCGCGAGCTGGGTGTTTCCAGCAAAGACGTGCGTGAGATGGAATCCCGTATGGCCGCGCAGGACATGACCTTCGATATGTCCTCCGACGACGACGCATCTGACAGCCAGCCGATGGCACCGGTTCTGTATCTGCAGGATAAAACCTCTAACTTTGCCGACGGCATCGAAGAGGACAACTGGGAAGATCAGGCCGCGAACAAGCTGAGCTATGCGATGGAAGGCCTCGACGAACGTAGCCAGGATATTATCCGCGCCCGCTGGCTGGACGAAGACAACAAGTCAACGCTGCAGGAGCTGGCCGACCGCTACGGCGTCTCTGCGGAACGTGTCCGTCAGCTTGAAAAGAACGCCATGAAGAAACTTCGCGCCGCTATCGAAGCGTAATTAACGCGAAGTACACCGAGAACCCCTGGATGAGAGTCTGGGGGTTTTGTTTTTTTAGCGCCCGCTCTGGCGAATTCCCTCCCCCTGGCAAACACTTACTGATGCGCTAAGCAGGCGACTTTCTCAGGGGGACAGGGTGAAAAACAACGAACTGAACGACCGGCGGTTACAGGCGACGCCGCGCGGCATTGGCGTGATGTGTAACTTCTATGCCGATAAAGCCGAAAACGCCACGGTGTGGGACGTGGAAGGCAATGAGTACATCGACTTCGCCGCCGGGATCGCGGTGCTGAATACCGGCCATCGCCATCCTAAAGTCATTTCCGCCATCGAAAAACAACTCCACGCGTTTACCCACACGGCCTACCAGATTGTGCCGTATGAAGGCTACGTGGCGCTTGCCGAGCGCATCAACCAGCGCGTGCCGATTGACGGCCCGGCCAAAACCGCGTTCTTCTCGACGGGGGCTGAGGCGGTCGAAAACGCGGTGAAAATTGCCCGCGCCTTTACCAGACGCCCCGGCCTTATCACCTTCGGTGGCGCGTTCCACGGCCGCACCTTTATGACCATGGCGCTGACCGGCAAAGTTGCGCCGTACAAGCTCGGCTTTGGACCTTTCCCCGGCTCGGTGTATCACGCCCAGTATCCGAATGAACTGCATGGCGTCAGCACGGCGGAAGCGTTGAAAACCCTGGAACGTATCTTTAAAGCGGATATTGCCCCTGACCAGGTCGCGGCGATTATTCTCGAACCGGTTCAGGGAGAGGGCGGTTTCAACATCGCCCCGGCTGATTTTATGCAGGCGCTGCGCGCCCTGTGCGATACCCACGGCATTTTGCTGATTGCCGACGAGGTGCAAAGCGGCTTCGCCCGCACCGGCAAGCTGTTCTCGATGGAACATCACTGCGTGAAGCCCGATCTGATCACCATGGCGAAAAGCCTGGCGGGCGGGATGCCGCTCTCTGCGGTGTCGGGACGTGCTGAGGTGATGGATGCGCCCGCGCCGGGTGGGCTGGGCGGTACCTACGCGGGTAACCCGCTGGCGATTGCGGCGGCGCACGCCGTGCTGGACGTGATTGACGAAGAGGATCTCTGCACGCGATCGGCGCATCTTGGCCATCACCTGGTGGAAGTGTTGAACAAGGCGAAGGAACACTGCCCGTATATCGCGGATATCCGCGCGCAGGGCTCGATGGTGGCGGTGGAGTTTAACGATCCGCAAACGGGTCAGCCTTCGCCGGAATTTACCCGCCAGGTGCAGGAGCGTGCACTGCAGGAAGGTCTGCTGCTTCTGAGCTGCGGCGTCTACGGCAACGTCATTCGTTTCCTGTATCCGCTGACGATTCCCGAAGTGCAGTTCCGTAAAGCGCTGGACATTATCTCCGCGTCGCTGACACGTTAAAGCCACATGCCCGGCGGAACTCTCTGCCGGGCTTATCATATATTCATTTCAAATTTGCTATTCCAAAATCATAAAAATGGGGTATGTTTTAGCAGAGTATGCTGAAAAAGCGCGAACAGCACACCTATAAATGAAATAAAGCGCTGCACAACAACATCACAACAATCGTAATAACCATAATAATGGGGAATCTCAGGATGAACATGAAGGGTAAAGCGTTACTGGCAGGATGTATCGCGTTGGCATTCAGCACCATGGCGCAGGCAGACATCAAAGTGGCTGTGGTTGGTGCCATGTCCGGTCCGGTAGCGCAGTACGGCGACCAGGAGTTTACTGGCGCAGAACAGGCGGTTGCAGACATTAACGCTAAGGGCGGTATCAAGGGCGAAAAACTGCAGATCGTAAAATATGATGATGCCTGTGACCCGAAACAGGCGGTCGCGGTCGCGAACAAAGTGGTGAACGACGGGATTAAATACGTTATCGGTCACCTGTGCTCTTCTTCTACTCAGCCCGCGTCTGACATCTACGAAGACGAAGGTATCCTGATGATCACCCCGGCGGCGACCGCACCAGAGCTGACCGCACGCGGTTACAAGCTGACCCTGCGCACCACCGGTCTGGACTCTGACCAGGGCCCAACCGCGGCGAAATACATCGTTGAAAAAGTGAAGCCGAAACGCATTGCCATTGTTCATGACAAGCAGCAGTACGGTGAAGGTCTGGCGCGTTCAGTGCAGGACAACCTTAAGAAAGCCAATGCCGACGTGGTGTTCTTCGACGGGATCACCGCCGGTGAGAAAGATTTCTCCACGCTGGTTGCGCGTCTGAAGAAAGAGAATATCGACTTTGTTTACTACGGCGGCTACCACCCGGAAATGGGCCAGATCCTGCGCCAGGCGCGCGCGGCCGGTCTGAAAACCCAGTTCATGGGCCCGGAAGGGGTGGCGAACGTTTCTCTGTCTAACATCGCGGGTGAATCCGCCGAAGGCCTGCTGGTGACCAAACCGAAGAACTACGACCAGGTCCCTGCGAACAAACCTATCGTAGATGCCATCAAGGCGAAGAAACAGGATCCAAGCGGCGCGTTCGTCTGGACCACCTACGCGGCGCTGCAGTCGCTGCAGGCGGGCCTGAACCAGTCAGCCGATCCGGCTGAGATTGCCACCTGGCTGAAAGCGAACACCGTCGAAACCGTTATGGGGCCTCTCTCCTGGGACGCGAAGGGCGACCTGAAGGGCTTCGAATTCGGCGTGTTTGACTGGCATGCTAACGGCACGGCGACAGACGCCAAATAATTTTCCCGTCGCCTTTCGCGCCGCAGGTGCGTTGGCTGCGTTATTCAACCCCGGGCACTTACTTATGTAAGCTCCCGGGGATTTCATAACTTGCCGCCTTCCTGCAACACGAAATGCTTGCGAAAATGCGGTAGAAATTGTAGGCCGGGCAAGGCGTAGCCGCCACCCGGCTTTCTTTTAGCGCTTCTCCCACCCGCTCTCCTGCGCCGTAAACCCTAACGCCTGCATAAACGCCGCCATCACGCCGCGGTCTTCCACGCCCACGTCGGCCATCCACCATGAGGTCACGCCCGGGTTTTCGCGGAGCACTTCTTCAATTAAATACTGCCCCACGCCGCGACGGCGGGTCACGTCACGCACGCGCAGCGAGTCCAACGCCCCTTCCGTGCCGCTCAGCGTTACGCGAACGGCGGCCAGAAGACGCTCGTTAAAGCGCGCGGCATAGATACGGTGATTTTCGTCGACGGCCAGCGACGAAGGGGAATATTCCGGCCAGATCTTGCCCAGGTCGATATGATCCTGGTCGCTAAAGGTCACCAGACGCACGATAGTCAGTTTCATTAGCTGCTTGTCCAAATCAAATTGAGTAGAGGCAGTGTACTCAATTTATTCGCTCAGCGGCTTCCTCTTTTTATCGCCGTTTGCCAGGTGATTAGTTTTTTGGCAGCGCGTTGGGCAGTTTGAAAACACATGGATCGAAAAATAAGCAGGATTTTAACCTGAATGGCAGTGATTTATTCGGCGCTTTATACCGTTATTTTATGCTGCAAACTGCACTTTTATTTGTTTATCTCTGCCTGATTTCAGAATATTATCTTTGCTTAATCGCCTGAAAAATAGAGATTTTAGTCTGGTTTTTGACAAAAACCTGCGCTAAACCATTAAAGGCACTGGTAAAAATAGCGTTGTTCATTAAAAGTACAGAATGCTTTTTAACCATAATAAAACAAAATATAAACACGACATCACGAATGGGGATTCAGAGATGAAAAGGAACGCGAAGACGTTAATCGCGGGGATGGTCGCACTGTCGATCTCGCATGCCGCCATGGCGGAAGACATAAAAGTTGCGGTAGTGGGGGCGATGTCCGGCCCTGTTGCCCAGTGGGGTGACATGGAGTTCAACGGTGCGCGCCAGGCCATCAAAGACATCAACGCTAAGGGCGGCATCAAGGGCGACAAGCTGGTGGGCTTGGAGTATGACGACGCCTGCGATCCGAAACAGGCCGTCGCGGTCGCCAACAAAATCGTCAACGATGGCATCCAGTATGTGATCGGCCACCTGTGCTCATCGTCCACCCAGCCCGCGTCTGACATCTACGAAGACGAAGGCATTCTGATGATCACCCCTGGCGCCACTAACCCTGAGCTGACCCAGCGCGGCTACCAGCACATCATGCGCACCGCCGGTCTGGACTCCTCTCAGGGGCCTACCGCCGCCAAATACATCCTTGAAACCGTCAAGCCGCAGCGTATCGCCATTATTCATGACAAGCAGCAATACGGCGAAGGCCTGGCGCGCTCCGTTCAGGACGGCCTGAAAAAAGGCGGCGCGAACATCGTCTTCTTCGACGGCATTACCGCCGGTGAGAAAGACTTCTCCGCGCTGATCGCCCGTCTGCAAAAAGAGAATATCGACTTTGTTTACTACGGCGGCTACTACCCGGAGATGGGGCAGATGCTGCGTCAGGCGCGCGCCACCGGTCTGAAAACTCAGTTTATGGGGCCAGAGGGCGTGGGCAATGCCTCCCTGTCCAACATCGCCGGGGATTCTGCCGAAGGCATGCTGGTGACGATGCCAAAACGCTATGACCAGGATCCGGCCAACAAGGCTATCGTGGATGCGCTCAAGGCGCAGAAGAAAGATCCGAGTGGTCCGTACGTCTGGATCACCTATGCCGCCGTACAGTCTCTGGCCACCGCGCTGGATCGTACCGGCAGCAAAGAACCGCTGGATCTGGTGAAAGATTTAAAAGCACACGGGGCGAACACCGTGATTGGGCCGCTGAACTGGGATGAGAAAGGCGATCTGAAGGGATTTGAGTTTGGTGTCTTTAAGTGGCACGCCGACGGTTCGTCTTCGGCCGCCAAATAATTATCCCACCGCCCGGCATGACGGGCGGGTATAAAAAGGTTTGCATATGTCCGAGCAGTTTCTCTATTTCCTGCAGCAGATGTTTAACGGCGTCACGCTGGGAAGCACCTACGCGCTGATCGCCATCGGCTATACGATGGTTTACGGCATTATCGGCATGATCAACTTCGCCCACGGCGAGGTCTACATGATCGGTAGCTATGTCTCCTTTATGATTATCGCCGCCCTGATGATGATGGGCATCGACAGCAGCTGGCTGTTGGTCGCCGCCGGGTTTGTCGGCGCGATTGTGATTGCCAGCGCCTACGGCTGGAGCATCGAGCGCGTGGCCTACCGGCCGGTGCGCAGCTCCAAGCGTCTGATTGCACTGATTTCCGCCATCGGGATGTCGATCTTCCTGCAAAACTACGTCAGCCTGACCGAAGGCTCGCGCGACGTGGCGCTGCCAAGCCTGTTTAACGGCCAGTGGATTGTGGGGGCCAGCGAAAACTTCGCGGCCTCTATCACCACCATGCAGCTGGTTATCTGGGTCGTGACCTTTATTGCGATGCTGGCCCTGACGCTGTTCATCCGCTACTCGCGGATGGGACGCGCCTGCCGCGCGTGCGCAGAAGACCTGAAGATGGCGAGCCTGCTCGGCATCAATACCGACCGCGTGATTGCCCTGACCTTCGTGATTGGCGCCGCGATGGCTGCCGTCGCAGGCGTGCTGCTCGGCCAGTTCTACGGCGTGATCAACCCGTACATCGGCTTTATGGCCGGGATGAAAGCTTTTACCGCGGCGGTGCTGGGCGGTATCGGCAGTATTCCGGGCGCGATGATTGGCGGCCTGATCCTGGGCGTGGCGGAAGCGCTCTCTTCGGCGTATCTGAGCACCGAATATAAAGACGTGGTGTCGTTTGCCCTGCTGATTCTGGTTCTGCTGGTCATGCCTACCGGTATTCTGGGCCGTCCGGAGGTAGAGAAAGTATGAAACCGATGCATTTTGCAATGGCGCTGCTCTCTGCCGCCATGTTCTTCGTGCTGGCGGGCGTCTTTATGGGCGTCCAGCTTGAGCTGAATGGCACCAAACTGGTGGTGGATACCGCCCCCGACATCCGCTGGCAGTGGGTGTTTATCGGTACCGCCGTGGTGTTCCTGTTCCAGCTGCTGCGTCCGCTGTTCCAGAAGTCGCTGAAAAACGTCTCCGGGCCGAAATTCGTCCTGCCGGCCATCGACGGGTCTACCGTTAAGCAGAAGCTGTTCCTCGTGGCGCTGCTGGTGGCTGCCGTGGCGTGGCCGTTCGTGGTGTCTCGTGGAACCGTGGATATCGCTACCCTGACCATGATCTACGTGATCCTCGGTCTCGGTCTGAACGTGGTGGTGGGGCTCTCAGGTCTGCTGGTGCTGGGCTACGGCGGCTTCTACGCCATCGGTGCCTATACCTTCGCGCTGCTGAACCACTATTACGGGCTCGGCTTCTGGACCTGCCTGCCGCTGGCAGGGCTGGTTTCTGCCGCCGCAGGCTTTCTGCTCGGTTTCCCGGTGCTGCGCCTGCGCGGTGACTACCTGGCGATTGTGACCTTAGGCTTCGGTGAAATCGTCCGTATCCTGCTGCTGAACAACACCGAAGTGACCGGCGGCCCGAACGGCATCAGCCAGATCCCGAAACCGACCTTCTTCGGCCTGGAGTTCAGCCGCACCGCCCGCGAAGGCGGCTGGGACACCTTCAGTAACTTCTTCGGCGTGAAGTATGACCCGTCCGACCGCGTCATCTGGCTCTATCTGGTGGCGCTGCTGCTGGTGGTCATCACCCTGTTCGTGATTAACCGCCTGCTGCGCATGCCGCTGGGCCGCGCGTGGGAAGCGCTGCGCGAAGATGAGATCGCCTGCCGCTCCCTGGGCCTGAACCCGACCCGCATCAAGCTGACCGCGTTCACCATCAGCGCCGCGTTTGCCGGTTTTGCCGGGACGCTGTTTGCCGCGCGTCAGGGCTTCGTCAGCCCGGAATCGTTCACCTTTGCCGAATCCGCCTTTGTGCTGGCGATTGTGGTGCTGGGCGGGATGGGCTCGCAGTTCGCCGTTATCCTGGCGGCCATCCTGCTGGTGGTCTCGCGCGAGCTGATGCGCGACTTTAACGAATACAGCATGTTAATGCTGGGTGGTTTGATGGTGCTGATGATGATCTGGCGTCCGCAGGGCTTGCTGCCGATGACCCGTCCACAGCTGAAGCTGAAGAACGGGCAAGCGAAAGGAGAGCAGGCATGAGTCAGCCATTATTATCCGTTAACGGTCTGATGATGCGTTTTGGCGGCCTGCTGGCGGTCAACAACGTGAATCTGGATTTGCACAAGAAAGAGATTGTCTCCCTGATTGGCCCGAACGGCGCGGGGAAAACCACGGTCTTTAACTGCCTGACCGGCTTCTACAAGCCGACGGGCGGCACCATCATGCTGCGCGATCAGCATCTTGAAGGGCTGCCGGGCCAGCAGATTGCCCGCATGGGCGTAGTGCGTACCTTCCAGCACGTGCGTCTGTTCCGCGAGATGACGGTGATTGAGAACCTGCTGGTGGCGCAGCATCAGCAGCTGAAAACCGGGCTGTTCTCCGGCCTGCTGAAAACCCCGGCCTTCCGCCGCGCCCAGGATGAAGCGCTCGATCGCGCCGCCACCTGGCTCGACCGCATTGGCCTGCTGCAGCACGCCAACCGTCAGGCGAGCAACCTGGCCTACGGCGACCAGCGTCGCCTGGAAATTGTGCGCTGCATGGTGACGCAGCCGGAAATCCTCATGCTCGACGAACCGGCGGCGGGCCTCAACCCGAAAGAGACCAAAGAGCTGGACGAGCTGATTGCCGAACTGCGCGATCACCACGACACCACCATTCTGCTGATTGAGCACGACATGAAGCTGGTGATGGGCATTTCCGACCGTATCTACGTGGTTAACCAGGGTACGCCGCTGGCAAACGGCACGCCGGAAGAGATCCGCAACAACCCGGACGTGATCCGCGCATACCTGGGTGAGGCATAAGATGGAAAAAGCGATGTTAACGTTCGACAAGGTCAATGCGCACTACGGCAAGATCCAGGCGCTGCACGACGTCAGCCTGCATATCAACCAGGGTGAAATCGTCACCCTGATTGGCGCCAACGGCGCGGGTAAGACCACGCTGCTCGGCACCCTGTGCGGTGACCCGCGCGCCACCAGCGGGCGGATTGTGTTTGACGGCAAAGACATTACCGACTGGCAGACCGCCAGAATCATGCGCGAGGCGGTGGCGATTGTTCCGGAAGGGCGTCGCGTGTTCTCGCGTATGACGGTGGAAGAGAACCTGGCGATGGGCGGCTTCTTCGCCCACCGCGATGAATACCAGACCCGCATCAAGTGGGTGTACGAACTCTTCCCGCGCCTGTGGGAGCGTCGCATCCAGCGTGCAGGCACCATGTCAGGCGGTGAACAGCAGATGCTGGCGATCGGCCGCGCGCTGATGAGCCAGCCGCGCCTGCTGCTGCTGGATGAGCCGTCGCTCGGCCTGGCGCCGATCATCATCCAGCAGATTTTCGACACCATTGAGCAGCTGCGTAAAGAGGGGATGACCATCTTCCTCGTTGAGCAGAACGCCAACCAGGCGCTGAAGCTGGCTGACCGTGGCTACGTGCTGGAGAACGGCCGCGTGGTGCTGGAAGACACCGGCGACGCGCTGCTGGCGAACGAAGCGGTGCGGAGCGCTTACCTGGGCGGCTGAGCCGTCTGTATCGCCCGGTGGCGCTGCGCTTACCGGGCCTACAGGGATCGAGTAGGCCGGGTAAGGCGTAGCCGCCACCCGGCTTTTTTAACCACTACACCCCTTCACACAACCATCATCCCCCTGACCCTTTGCTGTCACTTATCTGTAAACAAACAGTTATTTTTCTGTCATTCGAGCATGTCATGTTACCTCGCGAGCATAAAACGCGTGATATCGCGCATCCGGCACAATAAGAGAGATGACAATGACATCGTTACGACACACAGCTTTGGGTCTGGCACTGGGTCTGGCTTTTGCGACGAATGCAATGGCTGTGACGACCATTCCGTTCTGGCATTCCATGGAAGGGGAGTTGGGTAAAGAAGTTGACTCCCTGGCGCAGCGTTTCAACGACACCCATCCGGATTACAAAATTGTGCCGGTGTACAAAGGCAACTACGAGCAGAGCCTGAGCGCGGGCATCGCCGCCTTCCGTACCGGCAACGCGCCTGCACTGTTACAGGTTTATGAAGTGGGCACCGCCACCATGATGGCCTCCAAAGCCATCAAGCCGGTCTATGAAGTGTTCAAAGAAGCGGGTATTAACTTCGATGAATCCCAGTTCGTGCCAACCGTAGCGGGTTACTACACCGATTCCAAAACCGGACATCTGCTGTCTCAGCCGTTTAACAGCTCCACGCCGGTGCTGTACTACAACAAAGACGCCTTCAAGAAAGCCGGTTTAGACCCGGAGCAGCCGCCAAAAACCTGGCAGGACCTGGCCGAATACACCGCGAAGCTGAAAGCGGCGGGAATGAAGTGCGGCTACGCCAGCGGCTGGCAGGGCTGGATCCAGATCGAAAACTTCAGCGCCTGGCACGGCCTGCCGGTGGCGACCAAAAACAACGGCTTCGACGGCACCGACGCGGTACTGGAGTTTAACAAGCCGGAGCAGGTGAAGCACATCGCGCTGCTGGAAGCACTGAACAAGAAGGGCGACTTCAGCTACTTCGGGCGTAAAGACGAATCCACCGAGAAGTTCTATAACGGCGACTGCGCCATTACCACCGCCTCTTCCGGCTCGCTGGCGGATATCCGTCACTACGCCAAATTCAACTACGGCGTGGGCATGATGCCGTACGATGCCGACGTGAAGGGCGCGCCGCAGAACGCCATCATCGGCGGGGCGAGCCTGTGGGTGATGCAGGGTAAAGACAAGGGCACCTACAAAGGCGTGGCCGAGTTCCTTGACTTCCTGGCGAAGCCGGAAAACGCCGCCGAATGGCACCAGAAGACCGGCTACCTGCCGATCACCAAAGCCGCGTATGACCTGACCCGCGAGCAGGGCTTCTACAGCAAGAACCCGGGCGCGGATATCGCGACGCGTCAGATGCTGAACAAGCCGCCGTTGCCGTTCACCAAAGGCCTGCGCCTGGGCAACATGCCGCAGATCCGCACCATCGTGGATGAAGAGCTGGAAAGCGTCTGGACCGGGAAGAAAACGCCACAGCAGGCGCTGGATTCCGCGGTAGAGCGCGGGAATCAGCTGCTGCGCCGCTTTGAGCAGTCGACGAAATCGTAATCCGTGATTCGCCCGGTGACGCGTAGCGATCCGGGCCTACGGGGATCGTGCGGGCTGATGCCCTCACCCCAACCCTCTCCAACGGGGAGAGGGAGAAATATTTGTAGGCCGGGTAAGGCGTAGCCGCCACCCGGCATTGCTCAGGAACCCAATCTCAATGTCATCATCCCGTCCGGTGTTCCGTTCCCGCTGGCTGCCGTACCTGCTGGTCGCGCCTCAGCTGGTCATCACCGTTATCTTCTTTATCTGGCCTGCGGGCGAAGCGCTGTGGTACTCGGTACAAAGCGTCGATCCGTTTGGGCTCTCCAGCCAGTTTGTCGGGCTGGACAACTTTACCGCGTTGTTCCATGACAGCTACTACCTGGACGCCTTCTGGACGACGATCAGGTTCAGCGCGCTGGTCACCGTCAGCGGCCTTGTTGCCTCGCTGTTTTTCGCCGCGCTGGTGGACTATGTGGTGCGCGGCAGCCGCCTGTATCAGACCCTGATGCTGCTGCCGTACGCCGTGGCGCCCGCCGTCGCCGCCGTGCTGTGGATCTTCCTGTTTAACCCGGGGCGCGGGCTGATTACCCATTTCCTGGCAGAGTTCGGCTACGACTGGAACCACGCCCAGAACAGCGGCCAGGCCATGTTCCTGGTGGTGTTCGCCTCGGTGTGGAAGCAGATCAGCTACAACTTCCTGTTCTTCTTTGCCGCGCTGCAGTCCATCCCGCGTTCGCTGGTGGAGGCCGCCGCGATTGACGGCGCAGGGCCGATTCGTCGCTTCTTCAGGCTGTCGCTGCCGCTGATCGCCCCGGTGAGCTTCTTCCTGCTGGTGGTTAACCTCGTGTACGCCTTCTTCGACACCTTCCCGGTGATCGATGCGGCGACCGCAGGCGGTCCGGTGCAGGCGACCACCACGCTTATCTATAAGATCTACCGCGAAGGCTTCGCCGGGCTGGATCTCTCGGCCTCCGCCGCGCAGTCGGTGGTGCTGATGTTCCTCGTCATCATCCTCACGGTGGTGCAGTTCCGCTATGTTGAAAGTAAGGTGCGCTACCAATGATTGAGAACCGTCGCGGGCTGACGATTTTCAGCCACACCATGCTGATTCTGGGGATCATCGTCATCCTGTTTCCACTGTACGTGGCCTTTGTCGCCGCCACGCTGGACACCAAAGCGGTGTTCGACACGCCGATGACGCTGATCCCAGGCACGCATCTGTTCGAGAACATGAAGACCATCTGGACCCAGGGCATGGGCGCCAACAGCGCGCCGTTCTGGCTGATGATGCTCAACAGCTTCATCATGGCGTTCGGCATTACGGTCGGCAAAATTACGGTGTCGATGCTCTCGGCCTTCGCCATCGTCTGGTTCCGCTTTCCGCTGCGCAACCTCTTCTTCTGGATGATCTTCATTACCCTGATGCTGCCGGTGGAGGTGCGTATCTTCCCGACGGTGGAAGTGATCGCCAACCTGAAGATGCTCGACAGCTACGCGGGCCTCACCCTGCCGCTGATGGCCTCGGCGACCGCCACCTTCCTGTTCCGCCAGTTCTTTATGACCCTGCCGGACGAGCTGATTGAAGCCGCGCGCATCGACGGCGCCTCGCCGATGCGCTTCTTCCGTGACATCGTGCTGCCGCTGTCGAAAACCAACCTTGCGGCGCTGTTTGTGATCACCTTTATCTACGGCTGGAACCAGTACCTGTGGCCGCTGCTGATTATTCAGGACGTCAATCTCGGCACCGCCGTGGCGGGCATCAAAGGCATGATTGCCACCGGCGAAGGCACCACCCTCTGGAACCAGGTGATGGCGGCGATGCTGCTCACCCTAATCCCACCCGTAGTCATTGTTTTAGCCATGCAGCGCGCGTTTGTCCGCGGCCTGGTCGATAGCGAGAAATAAGATGGCAGGTTTAAAACTTCAGGCAGTAACCAAAAGCTGGGACGGCAAAACCCAGGTGATTCAGCCGCTCACGCTCGACGTGGCGGACGGGGAGTTTATCGTGATGGTCGGCCCGTCCGGCTGCGGCAAATCTACGCTGCTGCGCATGGTGGCGGGGCTGGAGCGCGTGACGTCCGGGGATATCTGGATTGACCGCCAGCGCGTCACCGAGATGGAGCCGAAAGACAGGGGCATCGCGATGGTGTTCCAGAACTACGCCCTCTACCCGCACATGAGCGTGGAGGAGAACATGGCCTGGGGGCTGAAAATCCGCGGCATGGGCAAAGGCCATATTGAGGAGCGCGTGAAAGAAGCGGCGCGTATTCTGGAGCTGGACGGCCTGCTCAAGCGCCGCCCGCGCGAACTCTCCGGCGGCCAACGCCAGCGCGTGGCGATGGGGCGCGCCATCGTGCGCGATCCGGCGGTATTCCTCTTCGACGAGCCGCTCTCTAACCTCGACGCCAAGCTGCGCGTGCAGATGCGTCTTGAGCTGCAGCAGCTGCACCGTCGTCTGAAAACCACGTCACTGTACGTCACCCACGATCAGGTTGAGGCCATGACCCTCGCCCAGCGCGTGATGGTGATGAACAAAGGCGTTGCCGAGCAGATTGGTACCCCCGTGGAAGTCTACGAGAAACCGGCCACCCGCTTTGTGGCGAGCTTTATCGGCAGCCCGGCGATGAACCTGCTCGAAGGGCGCATCAGCAGCACGGGCACGCACTTTGAGCTGGAAAGCGGGATGGCATTGCCGATCAACTGGTACTATCGTGGCTACGCCGGGCGTAAGATGACGCTCGGTATCCGCCCGGAACATATCGGTTTAACCTCTCAGGCGGAAGGCGGCGTGCCGCTGGTGATGGACACGCTGGAGATGTTAGGTGCAGATAACCTGGCGCACGGGCGCTGGGGCGAGCAAAAGATGGTGGTGCGTCTGGCGCATCAGGAGCGCCCGAAAGCAGGCAGCACGTTGTGGCTGCACCTGCCGGAAAATCATCTGCACCTTTTTGACGGTGAAACAGGACAACGAGTATGAGCAACTGGCCTTATCCCCACGTCGTCGCCCACCGCGGCGGCGGTAAGCTGGCGCCGGAGAACACCCTGGCGGCGATTGATGTTGGCGCGCGTTACGGCCACACCATGATCGAGTTCGACGCCAAGCTGTCGAAAGACGGCGAGATTTTCCTGCTGCATGACGATAACCTCGAACGCACCAGCAACGGCTGGGGCGTGGCGGGCGAGCTGCCGTGGCGCGATTTGCTGAAAGTCGACGCCGGAAGCTGGTACAGCGGCGAATTCAAAGGCGAACCGCTGCCGCTGCTGGCGGAAGTGGCCGATCGCTGTCGCCAGCACGGCATGATGGCCAATATCGAAATCAAACCGACCACCGGCACCGGGCCGCTGACCGGCAAAGTGATCGCCCTTGCCGCGCGCGAGCTGTGGGAAGGGATGACCGCGCCGCTGCTCTCCTCGTTTGAAATTGACGCCCTGGAGGCGGCGCAGGCGGCCGTGCCGGAACTGCCGCGCGGGCTATTGCTGGACGAGTGGCGCGAGGACTGGCGCGAGCTGACGACGCGCTTAGCGTGTGTCTCTATTCATCTTAATCACAAGCTGCTGGATGAGGCGCGGGTGAAGATGCTAAAAGACGCGGGACTGCATATTCTGGTTTACACCGTCAATAAACCCCAGCGTGCAGCCGAACTGCTGCGCTGGGGCGTGGACAGCATCTGTACCGATGCGATTGACCTGATTGGCCCGGACTTTAGTTCTGCGGATTAAGCATACTGCCATTCGACTGCGGCGGCAGCATATGCTGCTGTCCGCTGCCTGACGAGGTCATCCCACCTAACATTCCGCCGTTTCTGTTCGGCAGCGGCTGCTCGCGAACCTGCCCCTGCTGCACGCGCTGGGTGTTGGCGTTCATCTGATTTTGCAGGCTTTGCTGCTGCATCTGGGTCTGCGTTCTCAGCTGCTGATTCAGCATCCCTTTTTGCTGCTGTTGCTGGCTCATCATCTCGGTCTGCATACGCTGCTGGCTCGGGATGACATAACCCTGCTGGTTAGGGTTATTCATCGTATTGAGTGGCTGTGCGAGCGCGGCAAAGGGGATCAGCGCCGTAAGAATCAATAAGCGTTTCATTGTCATTTCCTCCTTTTGAGGTCTCTCTTAAGTTTACCCTGATTTCACCATGACGATGATTTTTTAGGAGTTGTGAACCAGGCTTAAGCGGGGAATATGGATCCCTTCACCTGGAGAACAATAATGATGAAACCAACGTTTTTGCGCTGGGTCGCCCTCGCCGCGCTGATGGCAGGCGGTACATTTAGCGTGGCGGCCAACCCGCCCGCGGCGCCTCCGGTCTCTTACGGCGTGGAGGAAGATGTTTTTCATCCCGTGCGGGCAACCCACGGCATGGTGGCATCCGTGGATGCGCTGGCGACCCGCGTGGGCGTCGATATTCTCAGGCAGGGCGGTAACGCGGTGGATGCGGCAGTCGCCGTCGGCTATGCGCTGGCGGTGACGCACCCGCAGGCGGGGAACCTGGGCGGCGGCGGCTTTATGATGCTGCGCACCAAAGACGGGAAAACCACCGCCATCGACTTCCGTGAAATGGCGCCTTCTCAGGCGTCACGGGACATGTTCCTCGATGACCAGGGCAACCCGGACAGTAAAAAATCCCTGACCTCGCACCTGGCCTCCGGCATGCCGGGCACCGTTGCGGGCTTCTCGCTGGCGCTGGAAAAATACGGCACGATGCCGCTGAACAAGGTGGTGCAGCCTGCTATCAAGCTGGCGCGGGAGGGCTTTGTGGTGAATGACGCCCTGGCAGACGACCTCAAAACCTACGGCAGCGAAGTCATCCCGAATCACGAAAACAGCAAGGCGATCTTCTGGAAAGACGGTGAACCGCTGAAGAAGGGCGATAAGCTGGTGCAGAAGAACCTCGCCAAAAGCCTGGAGCTGATTGCGGAGCACGGCCCGGACGCCTTCTACAAAGGGGCGATTGCCGACCAGATTGCGGAAGAGATGCAGAAGAACGGCGGGCTCATCACCAAAGCGGATCTGGCGGACTACAAGGCGGTGGAGCGCGAGCCGATTAGCGGCACCTACCGCGGGTACGAGGTCTTCTCCATGCCACCGCCGTCTTCCGGGGGCATTCACATCGTGCAGATCCTCAACATTCTTGAAAACTTCGATATGCACAAGTTCGGTTTCGGCAGCGCGGATGCCATGCAGATAATGGCGGAAGCGGAAAAACGCGCCTATGCCGACCGCTCGGAATATCTCGGCGACCCGGACTTCGTGAAGGTGCCGTGGCAGGCGCTGACCAACAAGGCGTACGCCAAATCCATTGCCGATCAGATCGACATCAACAAGGCCAAGCCGTCGAGCGAGATCCGTCCCGGCAAGCTGGCACCGTATGAAAGCAACCAGACCACCCACTTCTCGGTGGTGGATAAAGACGGTAACGCGGTGGCGGTGACCTATACGCTCAACACCACCTTCGGAACCGGGATTGTGGCGGGCAATAGCGGCATTCTGCTGAACAACGAGATGGATGACTTCTCCGCCAAACCGGGCGTGCCGAACGTCTACGGGCTGGTCGGCGGCGATGCGAACGCGGTAGGGCCGAAGAAACGTCCGCTGTCGTCCATGTCGCCCACCATCGTGGTGAAAGAGGGCAAAACCTGGCTGGTAACCGGTAGCCCGGGCGGCAGCCGGATTATCACCACCGTATTGCAGATGGTGGTGAACAGCATCGACTTTGGGATGAACGTCGCCGAAGCGACTAACGCCCCGCGTTTCCACCACCAGTGGCTGCCGGACGAGCTGCGCGTCGAGAAGGGCTTTAGCCCGGACACCATTAAACTGCTTGAGCAGCGTGGGCAGAAGGTGGCGGTGAAAGAGGCGATGGGCAGCACCCAGAGCATTATGGTGGGGCCGGACGGAGCGCTGTTTGGCGCATCAGACCCGCGTTCGGTGGATGATTTGACGGCGGGGTATTGATGTATTGCCCGGTGGCGCTGCGCTTACCGGGCCTACAACTGCACGAACGTAGGCCGGGTAAGGCGAAGCCGCCACCCGGCAAATCATTACTTCATTCTCGCCATATAATACGCGTCCACATATTCGCCGTTGCGCAGGGCAAATTTCTTGCCGGTCCCTTCGATTTCAAAACCAAAATTTTTATAGAGGGCAACAGCCGCGGGGTTATCGGCAAAGACCGTCAGTTCGATACGTTCAATGCGCAACCAGTTGTCACACAGGTTGATCATCTCGCTCATGAGCCTGCGGCCTACGCCGCGTCCCTGCATATCCGCAGCCACGCTGATGCCGAATGTGGCAACATGGCTGCGACGCGGGTTTTCCATCACGTCCAGCGCCATATGCCCGATAACGCGCTGGTCCAGACAGGCAACGAGATGGCGCCGGCCTGGTTTTGTCGCAACGCGTTCGTGCCACATTTCCATAAAAGGATGAGGGAGCTGTAGCGTGTCGTGATACACATCAGGATGCGACATGATGTCTCGTAAAGCTTCTGCATCGCTGGGTTCGATGTGGCGTATCACTATCTCACTCATTCCTTGTTCCTCAGTCAGTTAAAAGGCCCTTCCAACATCAATGACTTTAAAATTTGAGTCAACCGCTATTTTTTGCAAAAAGTATTGGACAAGTGCGAATGAGAATGATTATTATTGCTCTGCATTCAGGAAGACCGCTACGGGAACCTGAAAGCACGACATTGCTCACATTGCTTCCAGTATTACTTTAGCCAGCTTTTAGCTGGCTTTTTTTTTGTTATGGTTAGACTCAGTAACCTTCCAAAAGGACTGAGCCATGACACTACACTGTGCATTTATTGGATTTGGCAAAAGCACCACCCGCTATCACCTGCCGTATGTCCTCAACCGTAAAGATACCTGGCATGTGGCCCATATCTACCGCCGCCGCGCGAAGCCGGAGGAGCAGTCTCCGCAGTACTCCCACATCCATTTCACCAGCGATCTCGATGAGGTGCTTAACGATCCGCAGGTCACGCTGGTGGTTGTCTGCACCCACGCCGACAGCCATTTTGACTATGCGAAACGCGCGCTGGAAGCGGGCAAAAACGTGCTGGTAGAAAAGCCGTTCACCCCGACCATCGCCGAAGCGAAAGCGCTGTTCGCGCTGGCGAAAAGTAAAGGGTTGACCGTCACGCCGTATCAGAACCGTCGCTTTGACAGCTGCTTCCTGACGGCAAAAAAAGCGATTGAAAGCGGCAAGCTCGGCGACATTGTGGAGATCGAAAGTCACTTCGATTACTACCGCCCGGTGGCGGAAACGCAACCCGGACTGCCGCAGGATGGTTCGTTCTACGGGCTGGGGGTGCACACCATGGACCAGATCATCTCCCTGTTTGGCCGCCCGGACCACGTGACGTATGACATTCGCAGCCTGCGCAATAAAGCCAACCCGGACGATACCTTCGAAGCCCAGCTGTTCTACGGCGACCTTAAAGCCATCGTCAAAACCAGCCACCTGGTGAAGATCGATTACCCGAAATTTATCGTTCACGGCACTAAAGGTTCGTTTATCAAATACGGTATCGACCAGCAGGAGACCAGCCTGAAGGCCAATATCATGCCGGGTGAACCAGGCTTTGCCGCGGACGATTCCGTGGGTGTGCTGGAGTATGTGAACGATGAGGGCGTGACGGTCAAAGAAACGCTGAAGCCGGAAACCGGCGACTATGGCCGCGTCTATGATGCGCTGTTTGAGACCCTCACAAACGGTACGGCGAATTACGTCAAGGAATCTGACGTTCTGACCAACCTCGAAATCCTTGAGCGGGCCTTCGAACAGGATTCTCCTGCCACGGTAACCCTCGCGAAATAAGCAAAAACGGCTCCTCTGCACTTATTCACAATTTTTGAACAGAGGAGTCAATTTTCACCCCCTATGATCCCAGGCCGTTTGCGTCCACACTTACTCCATCGAAACGAACTGAGGGTGAAAACAATGATCTACTTACGCAAAGCAAACGAACGTGGTCACGCGAATCATGGCTGGCTGGACTCATGGCATTCATTCTCGTTTGCCGACTACTACGACCCGAACTTCATGGGCTTCTCAGCACTGCGCGTGATTAACGACGACGTGATTGATGCAGGCCAGGGCTTTGGTACCCACCCGCACAAAGACATGGAAATCCTGACCTATGTGCTGGAAGGCGCGGTTGAGCACCAGGACAGCATGGGCAACAAAGAGCAGGTTCCGGCGGGCGAGTTCCAGATTATGAGCGCGGGTACCGGGGTGCGTCACTCTGAGTACAACCCAAGCAAAACGGAAAAACTGCACCTGTATCAAATCTGGATCATTCCAGAAGAGACAGGCATCACGCCGCGCTACGAGCAGCGCCGCTTCGACGCCAAACAGGGTAAACAGCTGGTGCTCTCCCCGGATGCGCGTGAAGGTTCCCTGAAAGTACATCAGGATATGGAGCTGTACCGCTGGGCGCTGGCGAAAGATGAACAGTCCGTGCATCAGATTGCCGCTAACCGCCGCGTCTGGATCCAGGTGGTGAAAGGCGACGTGTCCATCAACGGCACCAAAGCGACAACCGCCGATGGTCTGGCTATCTGGGATGAGCAGGCGATCTCCGTGCATGCCGACAGCGAAAGCGAAATTCTGCTGTTTGACCTGCCGCCGGTGTAATAAAACATAAATAAATCCCCATCCTTCCCTTTGACAGGGGAAGGATGGGCTTTGTCCGTGGTAAACTGAGCGAATCTCTCACTTCAAGATTTCTCAGGACGATGAAAAAGAAACGCCCCGTACTTCAGGATGTCGCCGATCGCGTCGGTGTGACCAAAATGACGGTCAGCCGTTTTTTACGTAACCCGGAACAGGTTTCCGTGGCGTTACGTGGCAAGATTGCCGCTGCCCTTGATGAACTGGGTTATATCCCCAACCGTGCGCCCGATATTCTCTCCAATGCGACCAGCCGCGCGGTGGGCGTTCTGCTTCCTTCTTTGACCAACCAGGTTTTCGCCGAAGTATTACGTGGAATTGAAAGCGTCACCGATGCGTTTGGCTACCAGACCATGCTCGCCCACTACGGGTACAAGCCGGAACTCGAAGAGGAACGTCTTGAATCGATGCTTTCCTGGAACATTGACGGCCTGATTTTAACCGAACGAACCCACACTGCCCGCACGCTCAAAATGATTGAAGTGGCCGGTATTCCGGTCGTGGAGCTGATGGACAGCCAGTCGCCGTGCCTCGACATCGCCGTCGGCTTTGATAACTTCGAAGCGGCGCGTCAGATGACGGCGGCCATTATCGCCCGCGGGCATCGTCATATCGCCTATCTGGGTGCGCGTCTTGATGAACGTACTATCATCAAACAGAAGGGATACGAGCAGGCGATGCTCGACGCGAACTTAACCCCGTACAGCGTGATGGTGGAGCAGTCCTCTTCCTATACGTCGGGTATTGAGCTGATGCGTCAGGCGCGACGCGAGTATCCGCAACTGGACGGTATTTTCTGTACCAACGATGACCTCGCGGTCGGCGCAGCGTTTGAGTGCCAGCGTCTGGGGCTGAAGATCCCTGATGATATGGCGATCGCCGGTTTCCACGGCCATGACATCGGTCAGGTGATGGAGCCGCGTCTGGCGAGCGTCCTGACGCCGCGTGAACGTATGGGCCGCATTGGCGCAGAACGCCTGCTGGCGCGCATTCGTGGCGAGACGGTTACGCCGAAAATGTTAGATTTAGGTTTCACCTTGTCACCGGGTGGATCTATTTGAACTGACAAATTTGAAGTAGCTCACACTTATTCACTTCGCGCACGTTTGGATATTGCTTCTCTTTTGCCCCGGCAGGACAATGTTACCGATAACTGTTACCCGTAACAATTGACTGAGGGACACCCTTTGAGCACGACTAATCACGATCACCACGTCTACGTCCTGATGGGCGTTTCCGGTAGCGGGAAATCAGCCGTGGCCAGCGAAGTGGCGCATCAACTCCAGGCTGCGTTTCTTGATGGCGACTTCCTCCATCCGCGCAGCAACATCATGAAAATGGCCTCCGGCGAGCCGCTGAACGACGACGACCGCAAACCGTGGTTGCAGGCGCTGAACGACGCCGCGTTCGCGATGCAGCGCACCAATAAAGTCTCCCTGATCGTCTGCTCCGCGCTGAAAAAAACCTACCGCGATCTGCTGCGTGACGGCAATCCGAACCTCTCTTTCATCTACCTGAAAGGGGATTTCGAGGTGATTGAAAGCCGCCTGAAGGCGCGTAAAGGTCACTTCTTCAAAACCCAGATGCTGGTGACGCAGTTTGAAGCACTGCAGGAGCCGGGTGAAGACGAAAAAGACGTCTTAGTGGTTGATATCGATCAGTCACTGGAGGGTGTTGTTGCCAGCACCATCGAGGTCATTAATAAAAGGCAGTAAGTTTTGAGTACATTAGCGCTAGTTTTGACAGCAGTAGGTTCGGTATTGCTGCTGCTGTTTTTAGTGATGAAGGCGCGCATGCACGCCTTTGTTGCTTTGATGGTGGTTTCTATTGGTGCTGGTCTCTTTTCCGGTATGCCGCTCGACAAGATCGCCGCGACAATGGAAAAAGGGATGGGCGGTACGCTGGGCTTCCTGGCGATTGTGGTCGCGCTGGGCGCGATGTTTGGCAAGATTTTGCACGAGACGGGTGCGGTCGACCAGATTGCCGTCAAGATGCTGAAATCCTTCGGCCACAGCCGCGCGCACTACGCGATTGGTCTGGCAGGGCTGATTTGCGCGCTGCCGCTGTTCTTCGAAGTGGCCGTTGTGCTGCTGATAAGTGTCGCCTTCTCCATGGCGCGCCATACCGGCACTAACCTCGTGAAGCTGGTCATTCCGCTGTTTGCGGGCGTGGCGGCGGCCGCAGCGTTTCTGCTGCCGGGGCCAGCCCCGATGCTGCTGGCCTCCCAGATGCACGCCGACTTTGGCTGGATGATCCTGATTGGCCTGTGCGCGGCAATCCCGGGGATGATTATCGCCGGTCCGCTGTGGGGCAACTTCATCAGCCGTTACGTTGAGCTGCACATTCCGGACGACATTACCGAGCCGCACCTGGGCGAGGGCAAAATGCCATCCTTTGGCTTCAGCCTGTCGCTGATCCTGCTGCCGCTGGTGCTGGTGGGCCTGAAAACCATCGCCGCGCGCTTTGTGCCGGTCGGTTCTACCGCCTACGAATGGTTTGAGTTCATTGGTCATCCGTTCACGGCGATCCTGGTGGCGTGCCTGGTGGCGATTTACGGCCTGGCGATGCGTCAGGGGATGCCAAAAGACCGGGTGATGGAGATCTGCGGTGCGGCGCTGCAGCCTGCGGGGATTATCCTGCTGGTGATCGGTGCAGGCGGCGTGTTCAAGCAGGTGCTGGTGGATTCCGGCGTGGGCCCGGCTCTGGGTGAAGCCCTGACCGGGATGGGTCTGCCGATTGCGGTCACCTGCTTTGTGCTGGCTGCGGCGGTGCGTATCATCCAGGGTTCCGCCACCGTGGCGTGTTTAACCGCCGTGGGTCTGGTGATGCCGGTGATTGAACAGCTGAACTACTCCGGTGCCCAGATGGCCGCGCTTTCTATTTGTATCGCGGGCGGTTCGATTGTGGTCTCTCACGTTAACGACGCCGGCTTCTGGCTGTTCGGTAAGTTTACCGGTGCCACCGAAGCGCAAACCCTGAAAACCTGGACGCTGATGGAAACCATTCTCGGCACGACGGGTGCAATTGTCGGGATGATTGCCTTTACGCTGCTCAGCTAAATGCGGTGATTTAACAAGGCTAAAAATAAGGCCCGGTAGCGTCAGCGCTTACCGGGCCTTTTTATTATCCAGGGCGTCAGGCCGGGCCATAACCCGGCATTGTGTTACTCGCCCTGCGTGGCGCTCTCAATCGTTAAGCGCACGTCCGAGGTAATCAGTTCTGCCAGCATCTGGTACACCTTCAACGTCTCTTCCGGCTCGGCATCACCCGTATCGCTGATGAAGCCTTCATCGCGCAGCGTCAGCACCAGAGAACTGAAGACCGCTTTGTCGAAGAATTCAGGGGCGTTAATGCCGTGCAGAACGGACAGGCGCTGGGCCAGCGTCCGGCTCTCTTTCTCCAGCGTACCGCGGTTGATGGACGGGTTCGCGCTCAGCAGCCAGAATGTAATGGCGTAGCGCTGCAGCGTTTCGCGCGCACCGGCCGCCAGCAGCTGCAGGGTGCGGGAGCGTGACGGATTGATGTGCAGCTCGTCGTTGTGCAGGGTAATCAGCCCCTGGCGACGCATCTCTTCCGTCATCTTATCCAGTTCTGTCGCCAGCTCATCCTTACTCCAGCGCAGGAACAGCTCCGCTTTCAGCATCGGATAGATCGTCTCAAGATGGCGCAAAAGCTCCTGACGGGAGATATGACGATGCTGGGTAATAATGGCGGCCATGAGCGACGGCAGCATCAGCATATGCGTGATGTTGTTGCGGTAGTAGGTCATCAGCACCGCCTGCTCGCGCGGCAGAATGATGATGTCGCCGATCGTGTCCTTCTCCACTTCAAACTTGTTCATCTGCAACGCGTGATCGATAAGTTCACTGGCGGTTGCAGAAGGCACGGTCGAGTCAACCGAATACGGCACGTTACGCATCATGTCCAGATAGCAATCCAGCTGCTCCGTGAGCTGTTCACGGGTCAGGGAACGCTGACGTGAAGCCAGAAGTGCCGTACAGCACAGGTTCATGGCGTTAGCCGCACCGGCGTTGTTAATGCGCACCATCAGCTCGGATGCGATGCCGTTAACCGTTGGCGTCAGCCAGGCCGGACGCACCGCTTCGATAGGATCGATGGACTCGCGCCATTCCGGCACATGATGGTTCAGGTAGGTCATCAGCGGCATCGGCTCGCCGAAGTTCACGTAGCCCTGACCGAGATTACGCAGCTTGCTCAAGCCGCGCAGCATCTGCGGCAGGCTCTCTTTCTCTTTGGTCGCACCGCGCAGCTCTTTCGCGTACGTGCCCACTTCCATCACGTGCTCGTAGCCGATGTAGATAGGCACCAGCGTGATCGGACGGGTACCGCCGCGCAGCATGGCCTGGATGGTCATCGACAGCGTGCCGGTCTTCGGATCGAGCAGACGACCGGTACGGGAACGCCCACCCTCCACGAAGTACTCCACGGAATAGCCGCGGCTGAACAGCTCGCCCAGATACTCGCGGAACACGGTGGAGTAGAGCTTGTTGCCCTTGAAGGTACGACGAATAAAGAACGCGCCCAGGCGGCGGAAAATCGGGCCCGCGGGCCAGAAGTTCAGGTTGATACCGGCTGCGATGTGCGGTGGCACCAGCCCCTGGTGATAGAGCACGTAGGAAAGGAGCAGGTAGTCCATGTGGCTGCGGTGGCAGGGGACATAGACAATCTCATGGCCATCGTGCGCCAGCTGACGCACGCGCTCGGCGTTATGGACGTTGATACCCTGATACAGGCGGTTCCAGGTAAAGCCGAGAATACGATCGGACAGGCGAATCATCTCGTAAGAGAAGTTCGCTGCGATCTCTTCCATCAGCGCAATGGCGTTCTGCTGAGCTTTCTCATGCGAAATTTTCTTGCTGCGCGCTTCATCTTCAACGGCGCGGGCAATCGCTTTTGAAGCCAATAGCTTGTTGAACAGGTCCTGACGCGCCGGGAGGCGTGGCCCTACGGCCGCCAGGCGCTGACGGGCGAAGTGCATACGCGCCACGCGCGCCAGTTTTTGCGCGATGATCTTGTCGGTGCCGTGCTCGTCCGCCATGCGACGCAGCGAAACGGACGGGGAGAAACGCACGAAGCTGTCGCGTCCCAGCCAGGAGACCGCGAAGAACTTCTGGATGCCGTTAAGCATGCGCAGCGGCGGATTCTCTTCGCCTTTTTCACGACCCGGACGACGACCAAACATCACCGATACCGGCACCATCTGCACATCCAGATCGGGATTGCTGCGGTGCAGGTCGAGATAGTCATGGAACAGCTTGATGGACTCTTCTTTCGGCGTGTAATAGGTAAACACGCGCGGCCCGCCGTGGATGAAGACGTAGCGCGGCAGCAGCGTACCGTCAACTTCCAGCGGTTCAAGCGGGTCAGGTAAGTCATGCGCCAGACACTGGGCGCGAAGCGTCAGTAAGTCTGCCTTCGAGTTATAAGGCAAAACGTACATAATAGGGCGCGACGTATCGAGCCCCAGTTCCAGCGCGGGTTCTGCTGGGATAGACTTGCTTTTTACCAGGATGCTTAATGGTAAATTAAGTAATTTGTAGTAAATTCGTGGCCAGCCGGACATAAACGATGTAAAGCCTCTGGTTAATAATGCAATTGCGGCGCAAGGATAACAGAAAGCGCGCAAAATTTCTGTTGTTACCCGTCATACTTCAGGCTGTAGCGAAACGCGCTCCGCCTCATGTTAATGACGCTCTTTTTTAAAAAAGGTTCTTTTAATGGCCAATAATACCACTGGGTTAACGCGTATCATCAAAGCCGCCGGCTATTCATGGAAAGGTTTCCGTGCCGCATGGGTCAACGAAGCCGCTTTTCGCCAGGAGGGCGTCGCCGCAATCATCGCGGTGATCGTCGCCTGTTTCCTTGATGTTGATGCGATTACCCGCGTACTGCTTATCGGTTCCGTACTTCTGGTGATGATAGTGGAAATTCTTAATAGCGCTATTGAGGCCGTTGTTGATCGCATTGGTTCCGATTTCCATGAGCTTTCTGGCCGTGCAAAAGACATGGGCTCTGCTGCCGTGTTGCTGGCGATTATCACTGCCGTTATCACCTGGGTCACCCTGCTTTGGTCACATTTCCGATGAGCCTCGAGGAATAATTAAGTCCCTGGTTTTTTGTGCAGTTTTTGGTTCCAAAATCGCCTTTGACTGTATATACTCACAGCATAACTGTATATACACCCAGGGGGCGGAATGAAAGCGTTAACGACCAGGCAGCAAGAGGTGTTTGATCTCATTCGGGATCATATCGGCCAGACGGGTATGCCACCCACGCGTGCGGAAATCGCGCAGCGTCTGGGCTTCCGTTCTCCGAATGCTGCCGAGGAACACCTGAAAGCGCTGGCGCGTAAGGGTGTGATTGAGATTGTGTCAGGCGCGTCGCGTGGTATCCGCCTGCTGGTGGAAGAAGAGACGGGCATTCCGCTGATAGGTCGTGTTGCTGCAGGTGAGCCGCTGCTGGCACAACAGCATATTGAAGGTCACTACCAGGTCGATCCCGGCATGTTCAAACCGAGCGCTGATTTCCTGCTGCGCGTCAGCGGCATGTCGATGAAAGACATCGGCATTCTTGATGGCGATCTGCTTGCGGTGCATAAAACCCAGGACGTGCGAAACGGCCAGGTCGTGGTCGCACGCATTGATGACGAAGTGACCGTTAAGCGTCTGAAAAAGCAGGGTAACACTGTTCAGTTGCTGCCCGAAAACAGCGAGTTCACCCCGATTGTGGTCGACCTCCGCGAACAGAGCTTCTCTATTGAAGGTCTGGCGGTAGGCGTGATTCGCAACGGTGAATGGCTGTAATCTCTTCCTGACAACAGGCTATGGCACCGCTGTAGCCTGATTCATTCCCCACTCCCGGTATCTTTCATGTCACTGCTGACGGCATCCGATAAGGCATTGTGGCGTCTTGCTCTGCCGATGATTTTCTCCAATATTACCGTGCCCTTGCTGGGGCTGGTTGATACTGCCGTTATAGGCCATCTTGATTCACCGGTTTATCTTGGCGGCGTGGCGATTGGCGCGACGGCAACCAGCTTCCTGTTTATGCTGCTGCTCTTTTTGCGCATGAGTACCACCGGTCTTACCGCACAGGCTTATGGCGCGAAAGATCCGCTGCGTCTGGCGCGCGCACTGGTGCAGCCGCTAATCCTCGCGCTTGGCGCGGGTGCGTTAATCGTTGTATTGCGGGCCCCCCTGATCGATCTTGCGCTTCATATTGTCGGTGGCAGCGAAGCGGTACTGGCGCAGGCGCGACGGTTCCTGGAAATCCGCTGGCTCAGCGCACCCGCCTCGCTGGCAAATCTGGTTCTGCTGGGGTGGCTACTGGGCGTGCAGTACGCCCGCGCGCCCGTGATTTTGCTGGTGGTGGGTAACCTGCTCAACATTGTTCTGGACGTCTGGCTGGTCATGGGTCTGCATATGAACGTGCAGGGCGCGGCGCTGGCGACGGCGATTGCCGAATACGGGACCTTTATCATTGGCTTGTGGATGGTCCGGCGTGTGCTGGCCATGCGCGGGATCTCCCTGGCGCTGCTCAAAACCGCATGGCGCGGCAATATCCGTAAGCTGCTGGCGCTCAACCGTGACATCATGCTGCGCTCCCTTCTTCTTCAGCTCTGCTTCGGCGCGCTGACGGTTTTCGGGGCTCGACTGGGGCCGGAAATCGTTGCGGTGAATGCGGTATTGATGACGCTTCTGACCTTTACCGCCTATGCGCTGGACGGATTTGCCTACGCGGTCGAAGCGCATTCCGGGCAGGCGTACGGCGCGCGCGAAAGCGGGCAGCTTCGGGAGGTGTGGCGGGCTGCCTGCCGTCAGTCGGGGCTGGTGGCGCTGGCCTTTGGTCTGGTTTACGCCTGCTTCGGTGAGCAAATCGTTGCATTGCTTACCTCTCTCCCTGCGCTGCGCGAGCTGGCGAGCCACTATCTCATCTGGCAAGTCGTCTTACCGGTGGTTGGCGTCTGGTGTTATCTGCTGGACGGCATGTTTATTGGGGCGACGCGCGGAGCCGAAATGCGCAACAGTATGGCTGTCGCGGCGGCCGGATTTGGCCTGACGCTGCTGACGCTCCCCTGGCTGGGTAATCATGGCCTGTGGCTGGCCCTGGCCGTCTTCCTCTCGCTGCGCGGGTTATCGCTGGCGTTTATCTGGCACCGGCACTGGCAAAACAATACCTGGTTTCCCTCGCGCTCCGATATATCGTGACGGTTAAAGATTCCGAATATGAAATTAACCACGGAATCCTTAACTACAATAATTATCACGTCCAGCAGAAAAGAACGTAACGGACGTTACGACCCGACGCTTAACGAAGAGGACACGATGATGAATAAAGACGAAATCGGCGGCAACTGGAAGCAGTTCAAAGGTAAAGCGAAAGAACAGTGGGGTAAGCTGACGGATGACGACATGACCGTCATCGAAGGTAAACGCGATCAGCTTGTCGGTAAAATCCAGGAGCGTTACGGCTACGCAAAAGACCAGGCGGAAAAAGAAGTGGGCGACTGGGAAAAACGCAACGACTACCGCTGGTAACCGGGCTACACCCGAAAGTACAAGGAAGTACACCCTGAGGGCGGCCATGAGCCGCCTTTGCTTTTGCCGCTAACGCGGCTTTTTCTTCACCAGGATAGAGTGGTCGTGCTGACACGCGTCCTGATGGCGACAGGCTTCCACCTCCACGCACGCGGAACAGAGCCCGTGCGCTTCAATCACGTTATGACGCAGGGCAAAGCCCATTTTCGCTGCCAGCGTATGCATAATATCTTCCACGCCTTCCGCAGCCTCTTCTTTCACCACGCCGCAGCGGTCACAGATAAACATCGCCGATGTGTGGGTGGGCTGATCAAACAGATGGCATAGCACATAGCTGTTGGTGGATTCCACCTTGTGCACGAACCCTTGTTCAAGCAGGAAATCCAGCGCGCGATAGACCGTCGGCGGCTTTGCCTGCGGCTCGCTTTCGCGGAGTAGATCCAGCAGATCGTAGGCGCTGATGGCACCCTGCTGCAGGCTCATCAGACGTAATACTTCAAGGCGCTGCGGAGTCAGGCGCACATTGCGTTGCGCACACAGCTTTTCGGCCTGCGCTAACAGCTCTTTTGTGGACTTATCCATGTAGCACCCCGGATGTTATAGGACGGAAAACCTTCACTTTATCATGTTCTGCTAAAAACACCGAGATCCGCCAGTCTGTGCTATACCTGACCCATCGAAAACCGGGAGAACCAGAATGAAAAGACCTGACTGCATTCGACACTGGCGCGACGTGGAAGGCGCGGATGACTCGACCTACCCCGACAGCCATGAGCTGTTTTCCATTGGTGCTCCGCTGGCTCGCAAGCTTGGGCTCGGGCGTATTGGCATCCATCATGAGCGCCTGCCGCCTGGGCGCAGAACGTCCTATCCGCATGCGGAGAGCGACGAAGAAGAGTTTGTTTACGTGCTCGAAGGCTACCCTGAAGCCTGGATTAACGGCTACTTGTGGAAACTGGAGCCTGGCGACAGCGTAGGGTTTCCCGCCGGAACCGGCATCTGTCATACCTTTATCAACAACACGGACGATGAGGTTCGGCTCCTGGTCGTTGGCGAGGCCAACAAGAAGCACAACCGCATCTACTACCCGCTCAACCCCGTGTATGCCGCCACGCGGGAAGATCGCTGGGTAGATCATCCCCCGCAGTTTTTTGGGCCGCATGATGGAAAACCTGGGAAAAAATAATTTCCTCTTCTATAAATATTGAGGGCCGTCACAAAATATAACAGGCCGTAAGGGAGTTTTACTTAGGGAAAGAAATAGCGGGTCTTTTACTACTTATTCACAGCAATAGTTCGTTCCTGTTTGGGTGATAACAGACAGGGGTTATTTCATAACAGACTATAACGGGCATACTGTGAAAAAAAATTTTAAATTTTCGGTGGTTAGCATTGCTGTCTCCTTGTTTATGGCAAATCAGGCGGGAGCAGCCAATACCTGGACAGAATCACGCAGCGACGCAATGGGTGGCACCGGCGTGGCTTCGGGAAGCTATGGTAGTGGGGCGTTAATCAACCCCGCGCTGCTGGCAAAGGCAAAGCCGGACGATGATGTGACGGTTATTCTGCCGTCAATCGGCGCTCAGATTTCGGATAAAGATAATCTGCGCGATAAGATTGATGATATCAGCGATGATGTCAGCAAGTATCGCAGCACGTTGGACAACATCAATCCTTTCGATCTGTTAAATCCCGCGAGTAAGGCTTCCCGGGACGTTTCTGCAGCAGCAGGCGATCTCGCTAATCAACTGGATTCTCTGAAAGGGAAAACGGCCAGCGGTAAAGCGGGTGGCGGAATTGCTGTCAGCATTCCTAATGATGTTTTATCCGTCGCGTTTGTGGCAAAAGCAAATGCGCGTGCTCGCGTGAGTTCGTATATCGATCAGGGCGATGTCGACAAGTTACGACTGGTGGAAGATGCTCCCGCTACGGCGTTAGGGATTAACCCTAACGATCTGAAGTCTAAAGGCTTTGGCCGTGCGGCAATCGTTTCGGATTATGGTGTGGCTGTAGCGCGCCAGTTTGACATTAGCGGTGTTCCTGTCTCTGTGGGTATCACCCCTAAGCTGCAAAAAACCTGGCTCTATAACTACACGGTCTCTATCTACAACTTTGACAGCGGCGATATCAACAGCAGTCGCTATCGTAATGATGATACTGGTTTTAACGTTGATGCCGGTCTTGCCGCTGACTTTGGTGATAGCTGGACCGTTGGTTTAACCGGACAAAATCTCTTTTCTCGGGATATTGACACGAAGAAAGTAGATGGCGTGCGTGATACTTATCAAATCAGCCCTGTGGTGACCGCCGGTGCTGCCTGGCACAACGACCTGGTGACGCTGACCGCCGATGGCGATCTGACCGAAACCAAAGGCTTCAAGAGCGAAGATACGTCGCAGTACGTGGGTGTCGGTGCCGAGGTGACGCCGCTGAGCTGGCTGGCGGTGCGTGCGGGTTATCGTGCCGACGTGAAGGGTAACGACAGCAATGTCTTTACCGGCGGTGTCGGTTTCGCGCCGTTTAGCACCGTGCATGTTGACCTGATGGGCCTGTACGGTGAAGACGAAACCTGGGGCGCAGGGGCTCAGCTGAGCATGACGTTCTAAAGTCCACCGGAGGCGCTGCGCCTCCGGCTTTTCTTTGTGCTATAGTAGCGCCCCTTTTCCACCAGATGCTTAAAACTTCGCCATGTCGTCAGAATTACAGACCGCTTTCCCTGCACACCGTTTTTCCATTGCGCCAATGCTCGACTGGACGGACAGACACTGCCGCTATTTCCTGCGCCAACTCTCCCGCCATACGCTGCTGTACACCGAAATGGTGACCACAGGCGCAATCATTCACGGCAAGGGCGACTATCTGGCCTATAGCGAAGAAGAGCATCCGGTTGCCCTGCAGCTGGGCGGCAGCGATCCGGCCGCGCTGGCGCAGTGCGCGAAGCTGGCTGAAGCGCGCGGCTACGACGAGATCAACCTCAACGTTGGCTGCCCGTCCGATCGCGTGCAAAACGGCATGTTCGGCGCCTGCCTGATGGGGAACGCGCAGCTGGTGGCGGACTGTATCAAGGCGATGCGCGACGTCGTTTCCATTCCGGTGACGGTCAAAACCCGCATCGGCATTGACGACCAGGACAGCTACGAATTCCTGTGCGATTTCATCAATACGGTCTCCGGCAAGGGCGAATGCGAGATGTTCATCATCCATGCGCGAAAAGCCTGGCTCTCCGGCCTGAGCCCGAAAGAGAACCGTGAGATCCCGCCGCTGGACTACCCGCGCGTGTATCAGCTGAAGCGTGACTTCCCGCACCTGACGATGTCCATTAACGGCGGCATCAAGTCGCTGGAAGAGGCCAAAGCGCATCTTGAACATATGGATGGGGTGATGGTCGGGCGCGAGGCGTATCAGAACCCGGGCATTCTGGCGACGGTCGATCGCGAAATCTTTGGCATCGAAGGTGCAGACACCGATCCGGTTGCCGTCGTGCGTGCGATGTATCCTTACATTGAGCGCGAGCTGAGCAACGGTACGTATCTCGGCCATATCACTCGCCATATGCTTGGGCTGTTCCAGGGCATTCCGGGCGCGCGTCAGTGGCGTCGCTACCTGAGCGAAAACGCCCATAAAGCCGGGGCCGATATTGAGGTGCTGGAACATGCGTTGCGCCTGGTGGCGGACAAGCGATAACTTTCGCTAAAAGTTCGTCAAATTCACCACGCCCTGCGAATTCTCGCGGGGCGTTTTGCTTTAAGAACAACACGTTATGTCTGGCATGATTCTTGTAATGTTTGCAGCATCATTCGGGAACTCGTGGGAGAGCACCATGCTGGAACTACTTTTTGTGATTGGCTTTTTTGTCATGCTGTTAGCAACGGGCATTTCGCTGCTCGGCATTCTGGTGGCTATCGTGGTGGCGACGGTCGTCATGTTTATTGGCGGATTGTTTGCGCTGACGATCAAACTGCTGCCGTGGCTACTGCTGGCCGTGGCGGTGGTGTGGGTGATACGGGCGATTAAATCGCCAAAAGTGCCCAGTTATCAGCGCAATAACCGCTTCCGTTACTAAGGTATTGAGGGGTTCGTCACAGAGTTGTAACTTTTCCGGCAGCATGGCTTAGAACAGAATAGGATTTACTTATCGAATCTGTCACTATGACTGCCGTTAAAGAATTCATCGCGCTGTACCCTACATACAGCCGAACTAAAAAAAGAAAGGGCTTCCCACGGGAAGCCCAATTTCTTTTTGGGGCTCAGGGAATCAACAAGCTCGATCCCTGCGTTGCCCGGCTCTCCAGCACCTCATGCGCACGCTGCGCATCGGCTAGCGGGTATTTCTGCGCTTCTGCCACATCCACCTTAATGACGCCGCTGGCGATCAGCGAGAACAGCTCGTTGCTGGCTTCCTCAAGTTCTTCCCGGTTGGTGATGTAGCCTTGCAGGGAAGGGCGCGTGACGTACAGCGAGCCTTTCTGGTTAAGGATGCCCAGATTCACGCCGGTGACTGCGCCTGACGCATTCCCGAAGCTCACCATCAGCCCACGACGCTGCAGGCAGTCCAGCGACGCTTCCCAGGTGTCTTTCCCTACCGAGTCATACACCACGCGCACCTTTTTGCCGCTGGTGATCTCCTTCAGCCGTTCGACAATGCTCTCTTCACGGTAGTTAATCACCTGCCAGGCGCCCGCCTGCAGCGCGCGCTGGGCTTTTTGGGCATTGCCCACGGTGCCGATCAGTTTTGCGCCCAGCGCTTTTGCCCACTGACAGGCGATGAGCCCGACGCCACCCGCCGCGGCATGAAACAGGAACTGCTCGTCGGGTTTAATTTCATAGGTTTTGCGCAGCAGGTAGTAAACGGTTAACCCTTTCAGAAAGGAGGCCGCCGCCTGCTCAAAGGAGATGGCGTTGGGCAGCAGGGCGGCTTTATCCGCCGGGACGTTGTGGACGGAGCTGTAAGCGCCCAGCGGAGATTGCGCGTACACCACGCGGTCGCCTTCTTTAATATGCTTAACCGCGCTGCCCACTTTGACGACGACGCCGGCCGCCTCGGTGCCCAGTCCGCTCGGCATCGACGGAGGCGGGTAGAGCCCGCCGCGTATATAGGTATCGATGTAGTTTATGCCGATGGCTTTGTTTTCAACCTGCACTTCGTTTTCGCCAGGCGCGGTAGGGGTGAACTCCACCGCGTTGAGTACGTCAGGGCCACCATGCTTGTGAAATTCAATACGTGTTGCCATGCTTCCTCCAGAATGTGGTAATCTTTCGACCCACTCTTTATCTCGGTAACTCCATTCACTATGGCAGGAAACAAACCCTTCAACAAACAGACTGAACCTCGCGAGCGTGATTTCCAGGTCGCAGGGTTAAAAGTCCCGCCGCACTCGATTGAAGCGGAACAGTCGGTGTTGGGCGGTTTAATGCTGGATAACGAGCGCTGGGACGACGTCGCCGAGCGCGTGGTGTCTGAGGATTTCTACACCCGTCCGCACCGTCATATCTTTACCGAAATGGCGCGCCTGCAGGAGTCGGGTAGCCCGATTGACCTGATCACGCTCGCGGAGTCGCTGGAGCGTCAGGGACAGCTGGACAGCGTTGGCGGGTTTGCCTATCTGGCAGAACTGTCAAAAAACACGCCAAGTGCGGCGAACATCAGCGCTTATGCTGACATCGTGCGTGAACGCGCCGTTGTCCGCGAGATGATCTCGGTGGCGAATGAGATCGCCGAAGCGGGTTTTGATCCGCAGGGTCGCACCAGTGAAGACCTGCTCGACCTTGCCGAGTCCCGCGTCTTCAAAATCGCCGAAAGCCGCGCCAACAAAGACGAAGGCCCCAAAAATATCGCCGACGTCCTCGACGCCACCGTTGCCCGTATCGAACAGCTGTTCCAGCAGCCGCACGACGGTGTGACCGGGGTGAACACCGGCTATGACGATCTCAACAAGAAAACCGCCGGTCTGCAGCCGTCGGATTTGATTATCGTCGCCGCGCGTCCGTCGATGGGTAAAACGACATTTGCGATGAACCTCGTCGAAAATGCGGCGATGTTGCAGGATAAGCCGGTACTGATTTTCAGCCTTGAGATGCCCTCCGAGCAGATCATGATGCGTTCTCTGGCATCGCTGTCGCGCGTGGACCAGACCCGCATCCGTACCGGTCAGCTCGACGATGAGGACTGGGCGCGCATCTCCGGCACCATGGGCATTCTGCTGGAAAAACGTAACATCTATATTGATGACTCCTCCGGCCTGACGCCGACGGAAGTCCGTTCCCGCGCGCGTCGTATCGCCCGCGAACACGGCGGTATCGGCCTTATCATGATCGACTACCTTCAGCTGATGCGCGTCCCGTCGCTCTCCGACAACCGTACGCTGGAGATCGCCGAAATTTCCCGCTCGCTCAAGGCGTTAGCCAAAGAGCTGCACGTGCCGGTGGTGGCGCTGTCGCAGCTTAACCGCTCTCTGGAACAACGTGCCGACAAACGTCCGGTCAACTCCGACCTGCGTGAATCCGGCTCGATCGAGCAGGATGCCGACTTAATCATGTTTATCTACCGTGATGAGGTTTATCACGAGAACAGCGACCTGAAAGGGATCGCCGAAATTATTATTGGTAAACAACGTAACGGCCCGATCGGGACGGTGCGTCTGACCTTTAACGGCCAGTGGTCGCGTTTCGACAACTATGCCGGTCCTCAATATGATGATGAGTAATTTCTAAGGAATTCAAATGCAAGCGGCAACTGTTGTCATTAACCGCCGCGCTCTGCGACACAACCTGCAACGTCTGCGTGAACTGGCACCCGCCAGCAAGCTCGTTGCAGTCGTGAAAGCGAACGCTTACGGACACGGTCTTCTTGAGACCGCGCGAACGCTCCCCGATGCCGACGCCTTTGGCGTCGCCCGTCTTGAAGAAGCCCTCCGCCTGCGCGCGGGGGGGATTACCCAGCCGATTCTGCTCCTCGAAGGCTTTTTCGAAGCCGCCGATCTGCCAACTATCGCGGATCAGCATCTTCACACGGCGGTACACAACGAAGAACAGCTGGCCGCACTGGAAACCGCTGAGCTGAGCGAGCCGGTGACCGTGTGGATGAAGCTTGATACGGGCATGCACCGTCTGGGCGTGCGTCCGGAAAGCGCCGAAGCGTTTTATCAGCGTTTATGCCGGTGCAAAAACGTGCGCCAGCCGGTGAATATTGTCAGCCACTTCGCCCGTGCCGATGAGCCCGAGTGCGGTGCGACCGAGCGACAGCTGGATATCTTTAATACCTTCTGCGAAGGCAAGCCGGGGATGCGCTCGATCGCCGCATCCGGCGGTATTCTGCTGTGGCCGCAGTCGCATTTCGACTGGGCGCGACCGGGCATCATTCTTTACGGCGTGTCGCCGCTGGAGAATAAACCCTGGGGGCCGGACATGGGTTTCCAGCCGGTGATGTCTCTGGTGTCTACTCTGATTGCCGTGCGTGAACACAAAGCCGGTGAACCGGTGGGCTATGGTGGCACCTGGACCAGCGAGCGCGACACGCGTCTCGGCGTGGTGGCGATGGGCTACGGCGACGGCTATCCGCGCGCTGCACCAACGGGTACGCCGGTGCTGGTTAACGGTCGCGAGGTGAAGATCGTTGGCCGCGTGGCGATGGACATGATTTGCGTCGATCTGGGGCCAGAAGCGCAGGATAAACCCGGCGACGATGTGGTGATGTGGGGGGAAGGTTTACCCGTTGAACGTATTGCTGAAATCACTAAAGTGAGTGCTTACGAACTTATCACCCGCCTGACGTCGCGGGTGGCGATGAAGTACATCGACTAACATTTCATTCCAGGGAAGGATAATGTCCCCTTCAGAAATCGCTGCATGTCTGGCCTATGCTCTCTCCGTCTGGCTGGCCGCCAGAAACAATATCCATACGTGGTGGATAGGCATCATCGGTAGCGGGCTTTATGCCTGGGTTTTCTATTCTGTGCAGCTTTATGCTGACGTTACCCTTCAGTTCTTTTTCATCATAACGAGCATAACCGGCTGGCTGCATTGGCTTAAAGGCAATCATGGAGAGGTCTTGCCTGTTCGTCGTACCAGACCGGGACATTTTTTTATGCTTTTAGCCTGCGCCGTAAGCGTAGCAGCGGCGTACGGGTGGATATTGCATCTCTATACCAATGCATGGGCCCCCTGGCTGGACTCCATCATTTTGACATTCAGCATTCTTGCTCAGTTTATGTTGATGGGACGGCGTCTGGAAAACTGGTACATCTGGCTTGCCGTTAACACGCTGGCAGTACCGCTGTACGCGACGAGAGAACTGTACCTGACCGCCGGTTTATATCTGGTGTTTTGGTTTAATGCGTGGCACGGACTGTATCAGTGGCGCAAGGAGATCCGTGCGCAATGACGCTGTATGCCAACGGCCTGGTGGTAGGCAAATTCGCACCATTACATGCAGGCCATGAAGCGCTTATCAATACGGCACTTGAGCAGTGCGAGACGGTCTGTATCATCAGCTATTCGTCGCCGGAAATACGCGGTTACGAACCTGAAAAGCGGCTTAACTGGTTAACAACGCGCTTTCCGCAATGTCGCCACCTCGTGCTTTCGCCGCATGTGTTGGCTGCATATGGCCTTGCGCCACCGCCACCGAATGACGCTGATGACGATCTTCACCGGCATTATGTTGCAACGCTGTGTGAGGACATTTTGCACTGTCAGCCAGAGGCGGTATTTACTGCCGAAGACTATGGAGACGGGTTTGCCGCTGTCCTGAGCCAGCGTTTCGGACGACCGGTTGCGCACGTGCGTCTCCAGCGTCAACGGGGACCAGAGGCCCCTTCGGGAACGCTCATCCGTTCTGATGTTCATCGTTATCGTAAGATGATGTCCCCAGAGGTGTACCGCAGCTTTGTTTTTCGTATCTGCTTATTAGGTGGAGAATCGACGGGCAAAAGCACGCTAGCAAAGGCTCTGGCGCAGACGCTAAACGTTCCGTACGTTGCAGAGTATGGCCGTGAACACTGGGAAGCGAAGAACGGTATCCTGGATCGGGAGGATTTGCTGCATATTGCCCGCGAGCAAGTACGTCGGGAGGCATTAGCCTGCACGGCGCCTTATCTGGTCTGTGATACCTCACCTTTAACGACCCTGTTTTACGCACTCGATCAGTTTGGCAGCGCGCCGCAGGCGTTAAAGGAGTTAGCTGAACGAGACTATGCGCTGGTCGTACTTTGCGGAGATGAATTTCCGTTTGTGCAGGATGGCACCCGGCAGGGCGAGGCGTTTCGCCACCGACAGCAAGTATGGTATGAAGCAGAGCTGTCGGCACGAAATATTCCTTTTCTGCGCGTGCAGGGCTCACTGCCTGAGCGAATCGATCACATTTGCCGATATATCCAGGGACCGATCTGATATCGCTCTCGACCTTCATCTGCTTCCGGTTTATTGTTGAAATCCCTGCCTCATCGAATTCCGGAGAACCATCGCGTGTTTCAGAAAGTTGACGCCTATGCCGGCGACCCTATCCTCTCCTTAATGGAGCGTTTCAAAGAAGATCCTCGCAGCGACAAAGTGAACCTCAGCATCGGTCTGTATTACAACGAGGATGGCATTATTCCTCAATTAAAAGCCGTTGCCGAAGCCGAAGCGCGTCTGAACGCGGTTCCACACGGCGCGTCTCTTTATCTGCCGATGGAAGGGCTAAACGCTTATCGCAACACCATTGCACCGCTGCTGTTCGGCGCCGATCACGCTGTGCTCGCGCAAAAACGCGTGGCGACCATCCAGACGCTGGGCGGCTCGGGTGCGCTAAAAGTCGGCGCAGACTTTCTGAAAAAATATTTCCCGGATTCAGGCGTGTGGGTCAGCGACCCGACGTGGGAAAACCACGTTGCGATCTTCGAGGGCGCGGGCTTTAAGGTGGCGACCTATCCGTGGTTCGACAGCGAAACGAACGGCGTGCGCGTTGACGCGCTGCTGGAAAAGCTGAACACGCTGCCAGCGCGCAGTATTGTGCTGCTGCACCCATGCTGCCATAACCCAACCGGGGCGGATCTCACCAATGCCCAGTGGGATGCGGTGATCGAGGTGCTGAAGACCCGCGACCTGATTCCGTTCCTCGACATTGCCTACCAGGGCTTTGGCGCGGGTATGGAAGAAGACGCCTATGCCATCCGTGCCGCTGCCAGCGCCGGGCTGCCTGTACTGGTGAGTAACTCCTTCTCTAAGATCTTCTCCCTGTACGGTGAACGCGTTGGTGGCCTGTCCGTGGTGTGTGAAGACGCCGAAGCGGCGGGCCGCGTGCTGGGCCAGCTGAAAGCGACGGTGCGCCGTATCTACTCCAGCCCGCCAAACTTTGGTGCTCAGGTGGTGGCGACGGTTCTCGGTGACGAAACGCTGAAAGCATCCTGGCTTGGCGAAGTGGAGGCGATGCGTAAGCGCATCCTGTCGATGCGTCAGGAGCTGGTTAACGTCCTGAAAGAGGCTGTGCCAGGGCATAACTTCGACTATCTGCTCAAGCAGCGCGGGATGTTCAGCTATACCGGACTGAGCGCGGCGCAGGTCGATCGCCTGCGCGAAGAGTTCGGTGTCTACCTGATCGCCAGCGGCCGTATGTGCGTGGCGGGCCTGAATGCCGGCAACGTACACCGCGTGGCGCAGGCGTTTGCAGCTGTGATGTAAGTACTCACTACTTATTATCGCCCTCTCCCTGTGGGAGAGGGCATCAGGCCGCAGAAAATCTTGCCCGGTAGCGGCTGCGCCTGCGCCTTACCGGGCCTACATCACTCATCCACACTTTGTGATCGTCTTCTTTTTATTCCGCTTCATAAGCAAAAACTCCTTCCCTTCACCTCCCGCTGGGGTTAAGGTCGGATAGTTTTTTGACCATTCACTCAAAATAAAACGATAACAAGCTGAATATTCAGGGGAAAACATGCGCAAGATCACACTGGCGCTCAGCGCCGCCTGCTTATTGTTCTCACTTAATAGCGCCGTCGTCGCACGTGCCTCGGCGCCGACGCCGCTTTACACCGGCACCACCGCCGCCATGCTTGCCGAACAGGCGCCCATTCACTGGGTCTCCGTGGCCCAAATCGAAAACAGCCTGATGGGACGCGCGCCAATGGCCGTGGGCTTCGACATTGACGATACCGTGCTGTTCTCAAGCCCCGGCTTCTGGCGCGGCAAAAAAATGTATTCACCGGACAGCGAAGCGTATCTGAAGAATCCGGAGTTCTGGGAAAAAATGAATAACGGCTGGGACGAGTACAGCATCCCGAAAGAGGTCGCCCGGGCGCTTATTGCTATGCACGTTAAGCGCGGTGACAGCATTTACTTCGTTACCGGCCGTAGCCAGACCAAAACGGAAACCGTCTCCAGAACACTGCAGGACGATTTCCAGATCCCGGCTGCCAATATGAATCCGGTCATTTTTGCGGGTGACAAAGAGGGGCAAAACACCAAAATCCAGTGGCTGGAAAAGAAAAACATCAAAGTGTTTTATGGCGATTCGGATAACGACATTACCGCCGCGCAGGATGCTGGTGCCAGAGGGATCAGGGTGTTACGCGCGTCTAACTCGACCTATCGACCGCTGCCGATGGCCGGAAAGTTTGGTGAAGAGGTGATCGTCAACTCGGAGTATTAAGCCTCTGGCAGCGAGTTTGACTCTTTTTTAATCAAATCTCGCTGCTGCGGGTTTTACCTTTCGCCTTCTTGCTGCACACTTAGAAAGATTCATCTTTCATTACGGAGCAGCAGATGTGGTACCAACAGACCCTGACCTTAAGCGCTAAACCACGCGGTTTTCACCTGGTGACGGATGAAGTCATCGGGCAGCTCCGCGACCTGTCGCGGGTCAAAACGGGTTTGCTGCATCTGCTGCTTCAGCACACGTCAGCCTCTCTCACGCTGAATGAAAATTGCGATCCCACCGTCCGGTCTGACATGGAGCGTCATTTTCTGAAGAGCGTCCCGGACAACGCGCCCTACGAGCATGACTATGAGGGGGCGGACGATATGCCTTCGCATATCAAATCTTCCCTGCTGGGCGTATCGCTGATGCTGCCGGTCCACAACGGACGGCTGCTGTTGGGCACGTGGCAGGGGATCTGGCTGGGAGAGCATCGCATTCACGGTGGTTCGCGTAAAATTATCGCCACGCTACAAGGGGAATAAAGATGACAATTTCGGAGATACTTCAGTACTGCATGAGCAAGCCCGGCGCGGAGCAGAGCGTCCATAGCGACTGGAAAGCCACGCAGGTTAAGGTGGGGGATGTGCTGTTTGCGATGGTGAAAGAGGTGGAGGGCCGTCCGGCGGCGTCGCTGAAAACCAGCCCTGAACTGGCGGATTTACTGCGTCAGCAGCATGATGACGTGAGGCCGAGCCAGCACCTCAATAAGGCGCACTGGAGCACCGTCTATCTGGATGGATCGATTCCAGGCTCGCAAATTTACTACCTGGTGGACGCGTCCTATCAGCAGGCGGTTGAGCTGCTGCCGGAAACGACCCGACAGCAACTCTCCGTGTGACAATTACAGCAACGGTTTAAGGAAGCGCGCGGTGTGCGAGGCTTCGCACTCTGCAACGGTCTCTGGCGTACCGGAGACGAGGATTTCACCGCCGCCGCTGCCGCCTTCCGGGCCAAGATCGACAATCCAGTCCGCGGTTTTAATCACGTCCAGGTTATGCTCGATGACCACGATGGTGTTGCCCTGATCGCGCAGCTGATGCAGCACGTCCAGCAGCTGCTGGATGTCGGCAAAGTGCAGACCGGTGGTCGGCTCATCCAGGATATACAGCGTCTGGCCGGTGCCGCGTTTTGACAGCTCGCGCGCCAGCTTCACGCGCTGCGCTTCACCGCCGGACAGCGTCGTGGCGGACTGCCCCAGACGAATGTAGGTCAGGCCGACGTCCATCAGCGTCTGCAGCTTACGCGCCAGCGCAGGGACGGCATCAAAGAACTCACGCGCCTCTTCGATGGTCATATCCAGCACTTCGTGGATGGTCTTGCCCTTGTACTTAATCTCCAGCGTTTCGCGGTTATAGCGCTTGCCTTTGCACTGGTCGCACGGCACGTAGATATCCGGCAGGAAGTGCATCTCAACCTTGATCACGCCGTCGCCCTGGCAGGCTTCACAGCGGCCGCCGCGCACGTTAAAGCTGAAACGTCCCGGCGTGTAGCCGCGTGAACGCGCTTCCGGCACACCGGCAAACAGTTCACGTACGGGCGTGAAAACACCGGTATAGGTTGCCGGGTTAGAGCGTGGCGTACGGCCAATCGGGCTCTGGTCGATGTCGATAACCTTATCGAAATGCTCCAGCCCCTGAATGTCACGGTACGGTGCAGGTTCGGCCAGCGTCGCGCCGTTCAGCGCCGTCTGCGCAATCGGGAACAGCGTATCGTTGATCAGCGTCGATTTACCGGAACCGGACACGCCAGTGATACAGGTAAACAGGCCCACCGGCAGCGTCAGGGTAACGTCTTTCAGGTTGTTGCCGCGCGCGCCGGTCAGCTTCAGCACTTTTTCCGGGTTCGCCGCCACGCGCTGTTTTGGTACTTCAATCTTGCGCTTGCCGCTCATGTACTGGCCGGTCAGCGACTCGGGCACCGCCATAATGTCCTTCAGCGTGCCTTCCGCCACCACCTGGCCGCCGTGCACGCCAGCGCCCGGGCCGATGTCGATCACGTGGTCTGCGGCGCGGATCGCGTCTTCGTCGTGCTCCACCACAATCACCGTGTTGCCGAGGTTACGCAGGTGAACCAGGGTGCCGAGCAGACGTTCGTTATCGCGCTGGTGCAGGCCGATGGACGGCTCATCGAGCACGTACATCACGCCCACCAGGCCCGCACCAATCTGGCTCGCCAGACGAATACGCTGGGCTTCACCGCCGGAGAGCGTTTCTGCCGAGCGTGAAAGCGTCAGGTAGTTTAGGCCGACGTTCACCAGGAACTTCAGGCGATCGCCAATCTCTTTCAAGACTTTTTCAGCGATTTTCGCGCGCTGGCCGGACAGCTTCAGGTTATTGAAGAAGTCCATCGCGTGGCCGATGCTCATGTCTGAGATGGTCGGCAGCGCCGTATTTTCCACAAACACGTGGCGCGCTTCGCGACGCAGGCGCGTGCCCTCGCAGGTGGCGCAGGAGCGGTTGCTGATGAACTTCGCCAGCTCCTCGCGCACCGCGCTGGATTCGGTCTCTTTGTAGCGGCGCTCCATATTGTGCAGCACCCCTTCGAACGGGTGGCGACGCACGGAGGTATCGCCGCGATCGTTCATATACTTGAACTCGATGTTCTCTTTGCCAGAACCGAACAGGATCACTTTGTGTACGTTCGGGCTCAGGCTGGCCCACGGCGCTTCCACGTCGAACTTGTAGTGCTCCGCCAGCGACTTCAGCATCTGGAAGTAATAGAAGTTACGCTTGTCCCAGCCGCGAATGGCGCCACCCGCCAGCGACAGCTCCGGATTCTGGATCACGCGGTCCGGGTCGAAATACTGCTGAACGCCCAGACCGTCACAGGTCGGGCAGGCGCCCGCCGGGTTGTTAAACGAGAACAGGCGCGGTTCCAGCTCGCGCATGCTGTAGCCGCAAATCGGGCAGGCAAAGTTGGCGGAGAAGAGCAGCTCTTCCGCCTGCGGGTCGTCCATGTCGGAAACCACGGCCGTGCCGCCGGAGAGCTCCAGCGCCGTTTCAAACGATTCTGCGAGACGCGTGGCGAGATCGTCACGCACCTTAAAGCGGTCAATCACCACCTCGATGGTGTGCTTCTTCTGCAGTTCTAGCTTGGGCGGGTCGGACAGGTCACACACTTCGCCGTCAATACGGGCGCGGATATAGCCCTGGCTTGCCAGGTTTTCCAGCGTTTTGGTGTGCTCACCCTTACGCTCTTTAATGATTGGCGCCAGCAGCATCAGGCGTTTGCCTTCCGGCTGCGACAGCACGTTATCCACCATCTGGCTCACGGTCTGTGCCGCCAGCGGGACGTCGTGGTCCGGGCAGCGCGGCTCACCCACGCGGGCATACAGCAGACGCAGGTAGTCATGAATTTCAGTAATGGTACCGACCGTGGAGCGCGGGTTATGCGACGTGGACTTCTGCTCGATAGAGATAGCAGGAGACAACCCTTCAATGTGGTCGACATCCGGTTTTTCCATCAGCGACAGGAACTGACGCGCGTACGCCGAGAGCGATTCAACGTAACGACGCTGTCCTTCGGCATACAGGGTGTCGAAAGCCAGTGAGGATTTGCCAGACCCCGAAAGCCCGGTCACGACAATGAGTTTGTCGCGAGGGATTATGAGGTTGATATTCTTGAGATTGTGGGTGCGGGCGCCCCGAACTTCGATCTTATCCATTCACCTTTCCCGGTTGGAACACGGATTGCCTGGTTTGTTTGAAGGACAAACGGCTGTCAGAAACGGCTAATTATGACACAATTTGACCTGTTTGAATATACAGTATTGGAATGCATTTTCTGACGGACTGTGTAACAATGTTATGTTCGCACGAGAACTCTGGAATCCATCTCGCAGCTATCAAAATGCAGCGTGGAAATGGTACACTCGCGCGTTTACACTATTAAGAAACGTATTCAGGAGACACGAACATGGCCAGCAGAGGCGTAAACAAGGTGATTCTCGTCGGTAATCTGGGCCAGGACCCGGAAGTACGCTACATGCCGAGTGGTGGCGCAGTTGCCAACATTACGCTGGCTACTTCCGAATCCTGGCGTGATAAAGCGACCGGTGAGATGAAAGAGCAGACCGAATGGCACCGCGTTGTGCTGTTTGGCAAACTGGCAGAAGTGGCCGGTGAGTATCTGCGTAAAGGTTCTCAGGTCTATATCGAAGGCCAGCTGCGTACCCGCAAATGGACCGATCAGTCCGGTGCTGAGAAGTACACCACTGAAGTCGTGGTTAACGTCGGCGGCACCATGCAGATGCTGGGTGGCCGTCAGGGCGGTGGCGCACCAGCAGGTGGCGGCCAGCAGCAGGGCGGTTGGGGTCAGCCTCAGCAGCCACAGGGCGGCAACCAGTTCAGCGGCGGCGCGCAGTCTCGTCCGCAGCAGCAGTCTGCTCCGGCGCCGTCTAACGAACCGCCAATGGATTTCGACGACGACATTCCGTTCTGATTTGTGCGTCCTTCAAACAAAAAACCCAGACATCGTCTGGGTTTTTTTATTCCATAAAGGGATCAGGTAATCACCATTGGCCAGTCTGGTGGCGTGTGGCTCATCGCTTCAACCATCACCACTTTGATATTTTCCCAGACGGCGGCGATATCCAGCAGGGTAATGCCAAGCAACCCCGTTGCAAACCAACATGCTGCACCCAGCCCCAGCAGCGTGCTGATGACAGCGAGACCCGCGTAGTCAGATTTACGAAACTGAATGTTCAGCGTGCTGGCCAAAAACATCAGTACCGCACTCAACAAAGGCCAGCGCAGGAGAACCATGCTGGTAGTAATGGTTGCCATAAACCCATCCTCTACAAAACAGACGACCTGAATGAAACGGTGTTTCTCGTTACAGAATATGTGTGAACTATATCACATTTGTTGATTTATTCGCCAGTGCCTGTGCGATCAAAAAACGGTTTTTATTCCTCAGGTAAAGAGTGTGTGCAGGCTGGCCCTGCCTTCGGCACGCGAGGAGGCGCCCCCCAGCGTGCCGGAAACGTCCATCGGGCTAGTGGTGATACCTCAAAATCGGTTTTTATAAGAGGGGCTCAGTCGAATCATAAAATAGTGCGGCGAAGACTGATTATTTATAAATCAACGCACACAATGCCCCACAGTAAATAGCATAAAACGTCATGATAAAGGTGCGCTTTTTTCATGCTGCCAGAAGTTTGGCTTAATCAACGATCGTCTGTTGTGTTATCTTCCCTCCGTCCTCGAGGGCTGGATAATTATTTTCCTTAATTGAAACGGAACGAATACTTACAGTTTCACTTACGGGAAAATATTATCGTCATAACGAAATTTAAGATTTTTAATACGAAAAGTCAGTTGCTAACTTCGCATGATTCATGCAACGTAATCACCTGTTTAACACAGCATCCGGCCTTCATTACTACAGGCGTACAACATGCAGGGATATAGGGCGGGAAATGAATCGTAGCGCGCGGCGCAAGATGCTCAGGGTGGTAGGGATCATCATGGTAGTTATGCTGCCGGTGATGCTTGCGCTATGGTTTGCCCAGCTAAGAGCCGTGTCTGAAACAAGCGCCCAGCTACGGACATTTGCTGAACTGGCTTTAGACAAAACTGAGCTGGTTATACAACAGGTTGATCTGGCCCGGGACGAGGCAGAAAAATATCGGGGCGAGCTCTGTACCCCGGGACACCGTCAATATATGTTGAACGTTGTTCGTGGTCGCCTGTTTGTTGCCGATTTAATTTACGCTGAAGGTCAGAATTTTCTTTGTTCGACCGTTTTTACACCGGATCAACCCTACGCCATACCCGTCGCTAATTACACGCGAAAACCTGACGTCGCTATCTATTATTATCGCGACACCCCATTTTATACTGGCTATAAAATGACATATATGCAGCGCGGAAATTATGTAGTGGTCGTTAATCCACTTTCATACAGCGAAGTCATGTCCGCGGATCATTCTCTCTCGTGGGGGGTTTACGACACGGTAACCAATGCTTTCTTTTCCGTCAGTCAGAAAGCCAACGTTTCGTTATTAAATTCGCTGATTCGGGATAAGGAATCGGTATTTCAAAAAGATAACCGCTTTTATACGATCGTCACATCCCCTAAAAGACCGATTGCGGCCATCGTGTCGACATCGAATAAACGCTTTTATGAAACGCTTTATCATCAGGCGACATTAACGCTGCCGCTGGGCATGATCTGCAGCATTATTATTTTGCTGGTCTGGTCCCGTACTCATCGTGAGCTTAATTCGCCGGGGCGTTTACTGCACCGGGCGCTGAACAAACGCCAGCTTTGCGTGCACTATCAACCGATTATTGATATTAAGAACAACCGGTGTGTCGGCGCGGAGGCGTTGTTACGCTGGCCGGGTTTTAACGGGCAGGTGATGAGCCCGGCTGAGTTTATTCCGCTGGCTGAAAATGAGGGGATGAGCGAGCGGATTACGGATTACGTCGTTGAGGAAGTGTTCAGCGATTTGGGCTATTTCCTGGCCGAGCATCCGCATCTCTATATTTCGATTAACCTGTCGGCCACGGATTTCCACTCCTCGCGGCTGATCGCCATGATTTCTGAGAAGGCTCGCCACTACGCCGTCCGCGCGCAGCAAATCAAAATTGAAGTGACGGAACGCGGTTTTATCGATGTGCCTAAAACCACGCCGGTGATTCAGGCTTTCCGTCAGGCAGGGTATGAAGTGGCGATCGATGATTTCGGTACCGGCTATTCGAACCTGCACAACCTCTACTCGCTGAACGTCGATATTCTGAAAATCGATAAATCGTTTATCGATACCTTAACGACCAACAGCACCAGCCACCTGATCGCCGAGCATATTATCGAGATGGCGCAAAGCCTGCGGCTGAAAACCATTGCGGAAGGGGTCGAGACGGCAGAGCAGGTGAGCTGGCTGTTGAAGCGCGGCGTCCAGTTTTGTCAGGGATGGCACTTCGCGAAAGCGATGCCGCCCCAGGAATTTATGACCTGGCAGCAGCAACCTTTGCACTGAGAGTAATTAATTCAACTGGTGGCGATAGTCGCTCGGCGTGCGGTCAAACTCGCGGCGAAACACGCGGGAAAAGGTTTGTTGCGACACATAGCCAAGATCCATCGCGATATCAAAAATCGGCCGCTGCGTTGAGCGTAGCGCCTGCGCCGCCAGCAGCAGCCTGCGCTGACGAATGTACTCACCCAGCGTCTGGTGCATGACCGTGCGGAACATTCTCTGTAAATACCATTTCGAATAGCCCGACTTTTTCGCGACCACATCAATGTTCAACGGTTGGTCGATATGATCGTCAATCCATTCAATAAGCGTCTGAATAATCTGCTGATGCGACATAAGGTTGCCCCTCTGTAGATACAACTTTCTCGGTTGATTCGTCGTTTTCTCTGCGGGGGAGTATAATTCCTCAAGTTAACTTGAGGTAAAGAGGTTTTATGGAAAAGAGATTGCCGCGCATTAAAGCGCTGTTAACCCCCGGCGAAGTGGCAAAGCGAAGCGGCGTTGCGGTATCGGCGCTCCACTTCTATGAAAGCAAAGGGTTAATTAAAAGCATCCGCAACGGCGGCAACCAGCGTCGCTATACCCGCGACGTGCTCCGCTACGTGGCGATTATCAAAATTGCGCAACGAATCGGCATTCCCCTGGCTACCATTGGCGAGGCATTTGGCGTGCTGCCGGAAGGGCATACGCTGAGCCCGAAAGAGTGGAAAGAGCTTTCATCCCAGTGGCGAGAAGAGCTGGACAGGCGTATCCATACGCTGGTCGCGCTGCGTGATGAGCTGGACGGTTGTATCGGCTGCGGCTGCCTGTCGCGCAGCGACTGCCCGTTGCGTAACCCCGGCGACAAACTGGGCGAACAGGGGACGGGAGCGCGGTTGCTGGAAGAGGATTGAGATCGGTTTGCCGGGTGGCGGCTGCGCCTTACCCGGCCTACAACACCGAGAACGTAGGCCGGGTAAGCGAAGCGCCTCCCGGCAAAACCCCGCATAATAAAGAACTAAAGCGCCACAAAGGGCGCTTTAGTTTTTCCCGGTCTTTGTCTTTCTCTCTATCCCGCTGGTTCACGGGAGGGTTTCCCCCGACGTCAGCACCCCTCATGTCGAGCTGGTTGGGGAGGTTCCGGATTGTGCTGACACTTTAATTCTATGCAAGACCCGTTTTTTCGCCAGCGTCGCTGACCGGTTTTTAGCCGAATTTTTTTCGCGGTGTTGTTCGATTTTCTATAGTTAAAAAGTATGAATAACAGGAGAAAACCATGCTCACGGTATACCACCTTAACCAGTCGCGCTCGCACCGCGTGATCTGGGCGCTGGAAGAACTCGGTCTGCCTTATGAGATCGTTCACTATCAGCGCGAAAAGAACATGCTTGCGCCGGAGGCTCTCAAAAAGGTGCATCCGTTGGGCAAATCGCCGGTCATCGAAGATAACGGGCTGATCCTCGCGGAGTCTGGCGCCATTCTGGAGTATCTGCAGGAAACATACGATGCCGAGTCGCGGCTTAAGCCTTTAGATCCGGCGCATAAGGTGCAGTATCGCTTCTGGCTGCACTACGCGGAAGGATCGCTGATGCCGCTGCTGCTAATGAAGCTGGTCTTCAGCAGTCTCGGCAAGCCGCCGGTGCCGTTTGGTATCCGAACCCTGGGCAAAGCGCTTGGGCAAGGGGTGCAGAAAGCGTACCTTAACCGCCAGCTGGAAACTCATGCGCGCTTTATTGAGTCGCACCTTGCTAAAAATAGCTGGTTTGCCGGGGATTCGCTCAGCATGGCCGACATTCAAATGAGCTTCCCGATCTTTGCCCTGCTGGCACGCGGCGGTATCGACAACCTGCCGCATAGTCAGGCATGGAAAACGAAAGTTGAAAACAGCCCCGGCTGGCAACGAACCCTGGCACAAGGGGGACCGTTATCCATTCCGGGTGAGGATTGAAATGTAAACAAATTGCGCATAGACGATAACGTTTGCGCATCCTCTGTTTATTTCTTCAGCGTCATAAGGGAATTTTAGCGAAAAACGATAAAGTTCAGTTGAAAAGGGCGGGGATTAGGCTAGATAATCGTTTGCCTTAATTTGACCACCCGTTTGTAAGCGCGGAGCTAAACGTTTGCTTTTTCTGTGACGCCCTTTCGTCGCAAACGCAACACAAGGATTTGACGTTTAGCTGGCAGTGGCGTCTCCACCTCGCTTACGGACTTCCTAAAAAACTCTCAGGGGATGTTTTCTATGTCTACGCCATCTGCGCGTACTGGCGGTTCACTTGACGCCATGTTTAAAATTTCGGCCCGCGGCAGCACCGTGCGCCAGGAAATCGTTGCCGGTTTGACAACGTTTCTGGCGATGGTTTATTCCGTCATCGTTGTGCCGGGTATGCTGGGCAAAGCGGGCTTCCCGCCAGCGGCTGTCTTTGTGGCGACCTGCCTTGTGGCCGGCGTGGGCTCTATCGTGATGGGCCTGTGGGCGAACCTGCCGCTGGCGATTGGTTGCGCCATCTCCCTGACCGCGTTTACCGCGTTCAGCCTGGTGCTGGGCCAGCACATCAGCGTACCGGTTGCGCTTGGCGCCGTGTTCCTGATGGGTGTGCTGTTTACCGTTATTTCAGCGACCGGCATCCGTAGCTGGATCTTGCGCAACCTGCCGCAGGGCGTGGCGCACGGTACCGGCATCGGCATCGGCCTGTTCCTGCTGCTGATCGCCGCCAATGGCGTCGGTCTGGTTATCAAGAACCCGCTGGACGGCCTGCCGGTTGCGCTGGGCCACTTCGCCAGCTTCCCGGTGATCATGTCGCTGATCGGCCTGGCGGTGATTATCGGTCTGGAAAAACTGAAAGTCCCGGGCGGCATTCTGCTGACTATTATCGGCGTGTCCATTGTGGGCCTGATTTTCGATCCGAACGTCCACTTCTCCGGCATTTTCGCCATGCCGTCGCTGAGCGATGACAAAGGCAACTCTCTGATTGGCAGCCTGGATATCGTTGGCGCGCTCAACCCGGTGATCCTGCCAAGCGTGCTGGCGCTGGTGATGACCGCCGTGTTTGACGCGACCGGTACCATTCGTGCGGTGGCCGGTCAGGCGAACCTGCTGGATAAAGACGGTCAGATTATTGACGGCGGCAAAGCGCTGACTACGGACTCCCTGAGCAGCGTCTTCTCGGGCCTGGTGGGCGCAGCGCCTGCGGCGGTGTACATCGAGTCCGCAGCGGGTACGGCGGCGGGCGGTAAAACCGGCCTGACGGCGATCACCGTGGGCGTGCTGTTCATGCTGATCCTGTTCCTCTCCCCGCTCTCCTATCTGGTTCCGGCGTACGCGACCGCGCCAGCGCTGATGTACGTTGGCCTGCTGATGCTGAGCAACGTGGCGAAAATCGACTTTGCGGATTTCGTTGACGCGATGTCTGGCCTGATTACCGCGGTCTTCATCGTACTGACCTGTAACATCGTGACCGGCATTATGATCGGCTTCGCGTCGCTGGTGATTGGTCGTCTGGTCTCCGGTGAATGGCGCAAGCTGAACGTTGGCACCGTTGTGATTGCCGTTGCGCTGGTGGCGTTTTACGCGGGCGGCTGGGCAATCTGAGTTGTCCTTTGATGCGAAAACGGGTGGCTCAGGCCGCCCGTTTTTATTTTCAGGACTCATCCTGTTGCCTTTTGCGTTACTCTGGGGAAGATAGAATAAAAGGCACGACGCCTTCCGGAGTACATAAGCAACACAGCAAACAGGGAACGCATGGAAATCTTCTTCACAATACTCATCATGACCCTTGTGGTCTCGCTATCCGGGGTGGTTACACGCGTACTGCCCTTTCAGGTCCCCCTGCCATTAATGCAAATTGCCATCGGCGCGCTGCTGGCGTGGCCGACGTTTGGCCTGCACGTGGAATTTGACCCCGAACTGTTCCTCGTGCTGTTCATCCCGCCACTGCTGTTTGCCGATGGCTGGAAAACGCCCACGCGCGAGTTCCTTGAGCACGGGCGAGAGATCTTCGGCCTGGCGCTTGCGCTGGTGGTGGTTACCGTCGTCGGGATTGGTTTCCTGATCTACTGGACGGTACCGGGTATCCCGTTAATTCCTGCCTTTGCGCTGGCCGCCGTGCTGTCGCCAACCGATGCCGTGGCGCTGTCCGGCATTGTGGGAGAAGGCCGCATTCCGAAGAAAATCATGGGGATTTTACAGGGTGAGGCGCTGATGAATGACGCCTCCGGCCTGGTTGCCCTGAAGTTTGCCGTGGCCGTTGCGATGGGCACGATGGTCTTTACCGTCGGCGGCGCGACGCTGGAGTTCTTTAAGGTAGCCATCGGCGGTATTCTCGCGGGCTTCGTGGTGAGCTGGCTGTACGGCCGCTCATTGCGCTTCCTCAGCCGCTGGGGCGGCGATGAACCCGCGACGCAGATCGTGCTGCTGTTCCTGCTGCCGTTCGCCTCTTATCTGATTGCCGAACATATCGGCGTGTCGGGCATTCTGGCCGCGGTCGCGGCAGGGATGACCATCACCCGCTCCGGCGTGATGCGCCGCGCGCCGCTGGCGATGCGCCTGCGTGCCAACAGCACCTGGGCGATGCTGGAGTTTGTCTTTAACGGCATGGTGTTCCTGCTGTTGGGCCTGCAGCTGCCGGGCATTATGGAATCCTCGCTGGTGGCGGCGGAGGCCGATCCGAACGTTGAAGTCTGGATGCTCTTTACCGACATCGTGCTGATCTACCTGGCGCTGATGCTGGTGCGCTTCGGCTGGCTGTGGACGATGAAAAACTTCAGCGTCCGCTTCCTGAAGAAAAAACCGATGGAGTTCGGCTCGTGGACAACGCGTGAACTGCTGATCGCCTCTTTTGCGGGCGTACGCGGGGCGATAACCCTCGCCGGTGTGCTCTCCATTCCGCTGCTGCTGCCGACGGGCGATGTCTTCCCGGCGCGTTACGAACTGGTGTTCCTGGCGGCGGGGGTGATTTTGTTCTCCCTGTTCGTCGGCGTGATTATGCTGCCGATTTTGCTCCAGCATATTGATGTTGGCGATTCGACCCAGCAGCACAAGGAAGAGCGTATTGCGCGTGCGGCCACCGCCGAAGTGGCGATTGTCGCCATCCAGAAAATGGAAGAGCGCCTGGCCGCGGATGCGGAAGAGAACATCGACAATCAGCTGCTGACGGAGGTGAGTTCCCGCGTAATTGGTAACCTGCGTCGCCGCGCGGACGGGCGTAACGATGTAGAAAGCTCGCTGCAGGAGGAGAACCTGGAACGCCGGTTCCGTCTGGCCGCGCTGCGCTCAGAGCGTGCCGAACTGTATCACCTGCGCGCCACGCGCCAGATCAGCAACGAGACGCTGCAAAAGCTACTGCACGATCTGGACCTGCTGGAAGCGCTGTTGATAGAGAATCAGTAGCGCGCTTTTGCCCGGTGGCGCTGCGCTTACCGGGCCTACATTTGAACCGTAGGCCGGGTAAGGCGAAGCCGCCACCCGGCACTATTCAGACCGCACCCAAAACCCCTCACAACACTGCAGCCACGCCTGCGCGCTCTGCGACAAATAGACCCCTTCACGCCAGATCATCCCTAACTGCCAGTGCAGATCGCTCTCCAGCGGGATCCAGCGCAGCGTGTTTTTATCCAGACGCTCGCAAATCGGCTGCGGCAGAATGGCAATCCCCACGCCCGCCTGCACCATCGCGGCCAGGAAATCCCACTGACCGCTGCGCACCGCGATGCGTGGCTTGACGTTATGTTGGTTAAACAGCGTCATCAGCTGGCGGCTTAAGGCGAAGTCTTCGTTGTAGATCAGCAGAGGGTGTTCGCCGAGCAGCTCAGGCTTCACCGCGTCCCTTTTCAGCCAGTCGCCGGAGCGGGGAACCAGCACGCACAGCGGGTGGCTAAAGAGCGGAAGCGTCGCCAGGCCGCTCTCTTCCTCAACGGGGAGGGCGGTCATGGCCACGTCGAGCTCGCCGTTAGTGACCGCCTGCTGGACGGTTAAGCCACCAAACTCCGAAATCTTCAGCTCTACGCCAGGATAGCGCTGGCGAAACAGGCTAATCGGCCCGGCCATCATCATCCCCACCATCGGTGGAATGCCGAGGCGAAGCACCCCTTTGGTCAGATGATTAATATCGTCCAGCTCTGCTTCCAGCTGGCGGAACTCCGCCAGAATCGCCAGCCCGCGTTCGAACACCACGCGTCCGGTGTCGGTCAGCAGCAGCTTGCGCCCGTCGCGGATCAGCAGGGTACAGTTCAGTTCATCTTCGAGGTTTTTCAGCATCTTGCTGATGGTGGGCTGGGTAACAAACAACTTCTCCGCTGCGCGGGTAAAACTTTGCTGGCGAACCACTTCGACAAAATAGCGCAGCGTTCTTATGTCCATGATTATTCCTCGAAACTATACCTGTGATGATTTTAATTCATTTCAGTCCATACCGTGCGCTCACTATACTGGCGCCTCGTCTCATTTTTGAGGAAAACCCCCATGGCCGTGGCGTTAAGCCGTGTTACGCCTGCCGTTGTACAACGACTCCAGGTCCCGGTTCAGGTACTGCTCTACGCGGGACTGTTTGTTTTCGCCGAATATCTTGTCGGCTGGCTCCACCTGCCGCTGCCTGCCAACCTGGTGGGGATGCTGCTGATGTTGACGCTTATTCTCTGTCGCGTGATCCCCCTTAACTGGGTACGCGCCGGGGCGCGCTGGCTGCTGGCGGAGATGCTGCTGTTCTTTGTGCCTGCCGTGGTGGCGGTGGTGAACTATGCGCAGCTGTTGATGGTGGACGGCTGGCGCATCTTCGCGGTGATCGCGCTGAGTACGCTGATGGTGCTGGGAGCGACCGCCTGGGTGGTGGATAAAGTGTATCGCTTTGAAATCAGCAGGCACAAACATGACTAACTTTCAGATCAGCGTCTTGTGCCTGATCGCGACGCTGGCGATCTACTTTGCCAACAAGCGGCTGTATCGCCGGTTTCATGCGCTGCCGCTGATGCCGCTGGTCTTCACGCCGATCATGCTGGTGCTGATGCTGGTCTTCGGCCATATCTCCTGGCAGAACTACATTGGTGAATCCCACTGGCTGCTGTGGCTGCTCGGCCCGGCGACCATCGCCTTTGCCGTGCCCGTTTACGACAACCTGGCGATTATCAGGCGCCACTGGATGTCGCTCAGCGCAGGCGTGATCACCGCTACGGTGGTCGCGGTCTGTAGCTCCGTCTGGCTGGCGAGACTGTTTACGCTGCCCGATGAAATTCAGCGCAGCCTGGCCGTGCGCTCGGTGACCACGCCGTTTGCGCTCGCGGCGGCGAAACCCCTCGGCGGGCAGCCGGACCTGGTGGCGCTGTTTGTGGTGGTGACGGGCGTCTTTGGGATGGCGGTGGGCGATATGCTCTTTCTGCGGCTTTCTATTCGGGAAGGGATGGCCAAAGGCGCGGGGTTTGGCGCGGCGTCGCACGGCGCGGGCACGGCACGCTCCTATGAGCTGGGCCAGCAGGAGGGCGTTGTCGCGAGCCTGGTGATGATGCTGTCGGGCGTGGTAATGGTGCTGATTGCGCCGCTGGTGACGTGGGTGATGTTTTAAGCTCCCCGGCCAGAATGGCCGGGGAGAAAGGTTTAGTGCGCGCGGCCCTGCTCAACGCCAAGACCGGTTTGTGAACGAATAAACTGGGCGCGGAATTTCTCGCGCTCCAGGTTACCTTCCGGCGAATTGTCGGTAGCCGAGAAGACCCAGATACCGATAAACGCCACGGCAATGGAGAACAGCGCCGGATATTCATACGGGAAGATGGCGCTGGCGTGACCGAGGATCTGCACCCAGATCGTCGGGCCCAGAATCATCAGGATCACCGCCGTCAGCAGCCCCAGCCAGCCGCCAATCATCGCGCCACGGGTGGTCAGCTTCGACCAGTACATGGAGAGCAGGATGATCGGGAAGTTACAGCTTGCCGCGATGGAGAAGGCCAGCCCCACCATAAAGGCGATGTTTTGCTTCTCAAACAGAATGCCCAGCAGGATCGCCACGACGCCCAGCACCAGCACGGTGATTTTAGAAACCTTCAGCTCATCGCGCTCGCTCGCGCCTTTGCGGAAGACGTTGGCGTAGAGGTCATGCGAAACCGCCGACGCGCCGGCCAGCGTTAAACCCGCAACCACCGCAAGAATGGTGGCGAAGGCCACGGCGGAGATAAAGCCGAGGAACAGGTTGCCGCCCACCGCGTCGGCCAGATGCACCGCCGCCATGTTATTGCCGCCAATCAGCGCGCCTGCCGCATCTTTAAACGCCGGGTTCGCCCCCACCAGCATGATCGCGCCAAAGCCGATAATAAAGGTCAGGATATAGAAGTAACCCATGAAGCCGGTCGCGTAGAAGACGCTCTTGCGCGCTTCACGCGCGTCGCTCACGGTGAAGAAGCGCATCAGGATATGCGGTAAGCCTGCGGTACCAAACATCAGGCCCAGACCGAGCGACAGGGCCGATATCGGGTCTTTCACCAGCCCGCCCGGGCTCATGATGGCTTCCCCTTTCGGGTGGACCGCCATGGCTTCAGTGAACAGGTTATTGAAGCTGAACCCGACGTGCTTCATCACCATAAAGGCCATAAAGCTGGCGCCGAATAGCAGCAGCACGGCTTTGATGATCTGCACCCAGGTCGTCGCCAGCATGCCGCCGAACAGCACGTACATCACCATCAGCACGCCCACCAGCACCACCGCGATGTGGTAGTTCAGGCCGAACAGCAGTTGGATCAGTTTACCCGCGCCCACCATCTGCGCAATCAGGTACAGCGCCACCACCACCAGCGAACCGCAGGCGGAGAGGGTGCGAATCGGTCCCTGCTTCAGGCGATAGGAGGCCACGTCGGCGAAGGTATAGCGGCCCAGATTGCGCAGGCGCTCGGCAATCAGGAACAGAATGATCGGCCAGCCGACGAGGAAGCCGAGGGAGTAAATCAGGCCGTCATAGCCGGAGGTGTAGACCAGCGCGGAGATCCCGAGGAACGAGGCGGCGGACATAAAGTCACCCGCAATCGCCAGCCCGTTCTGGAAGCCGGTAATGTTGCCGCCTGCGGTGTAGTAATCGTTACGGGAGCGCACGCGTTTCGACGCCCAGTAAGTGATATACAGCGTCAGCACCACGAAAATCAGGAACATCACAATCGCCTGCCAGTTGGTTGGCTGGCGCTGTACCTCGCCGGTAATCGCATCTGCCGCGTGGGCGGCAAAGGGAAGCGTGGCGGCGAGCGCCGTCAGAATTCTCTTCATGATGCTTTTACCTCTTGCAGTACCGCTTTATTAAGGCGATCGAATTCACCGTTCGCGCGCCAGACGTAAACGCCGGTCAGCACAAATGAAATCACGATGACGCCAATGCCAATGGGAATACCGCGCGTCACGCTGGTGCCCTCGTGCAGCGGGGTGCCCAGCCAGTGCGGCGCAAAGGCGATCAGCAGAATAAAGCCAACATAGATAATCAGCATGATGATGGAAAGGGTGAAGGCAAACCGTTGCCGCTTATCGACGAGCTCCCTGTAGTGCGCACTATTCTCTATCTGCTGACAAATATGGTCATTCATCACAGAGTCTCCAAAGGTAAGGTTGGTTTGTTTTTATCCCCTCTCCCCTATGGGGAGAGGGTGAGGGGAGAGGGAGAAAACACTAGGAAGGCATTGCGATGGCCTGCTTCTCTTCGAGCAGTTTTTCCACCACGCCAGGATCTGCGAGCGTTGAGGTATCACCGAGGTTGCTGGTGTCCCCTGCCGCGATTTTGCGCAAGATACGGCGCATGATTTTGCCGGAGCGGGTTTTCGGCAGCGAGTCGGTCCAGTGCAGCACGTCCGGCGTCGCCAGCGGGCCAATCTCTTTACGCACCCAGTTGCGCACCTCAGCATAGAGCTCTGGCGACGGCTCTTCCCCGTGGTTCAGGGTGACGTAAGCGTAAATTGCCTGGCCCTTGATGTTGTGCGGAATGCCGACAACGGCGGCTTCGGCAATCTTCGGATGCGACACCAGCGCCGATTCAATCTCCGCGGTGCCCAGACGGTGGCCGGAGACGTTCAGCACGTCGTCCACGCGTCCGGTGATCCAGTAATAGCCATCTTCATCACGACGCGCGCCGTCGCCGCTGAAGTACATGTTTTTAAAGGTCGAGAAGTAGGTCTGCTCGAAGCGATCGTGATCGCCGAACAGGGTACGCGCCTGACCCGGCCACGAGTCCGTGATCACCAGGTTGCCTTCGGTGGCCCCTTCCAGTGGGTTGCCTTCGTTATCCACCAGCGCAGGCTGTACGCCGAAGAACGGACGCGTTGCCGAGCCCGCTTTCAGCTGCGTGGCGCCCGGCATCGGGGTGATCATAAAGCCGCCGGTTTCGGTCTGCCACCAGGTGTCCATGACCGGGCATTTCTCGTTGCCGATTTTCTTCCAGTACCACTCCCAGGCTTCCGGGTTAATGGGCTCACCCACGGAACCGAGGATGCGCAATGAAGAGCGGTCGGTGCCTTCGATGGCTTTGTCGCCTTCCGCCATTAATGCGCGGATGGCCGTTGGTGCGGTGTAGAGAATGTTGACCTGGTGTTTGTCGACCACCTGGCACATACGCGCCGGGGTCGGCCAGTTTGGCACGCCTTCAAACATCAGCGTGGTGGCGCCACAGGCCAGCGGACCGTACAGCAGGTAGCTGTGCCCGGTGACCCAGCCCACGTCGGCGGTACACCAGTAGATGTCGCCCGGGTGGTAGTCGAAGACGTATTTGAAGGTAGTGGCCGCGTAGACCAGATAACCGCCGGTGGTGTGCAGCACGCCTTTCGGTTTGCCGGTTGAGCCAGAGGTATAAAGAATGAAGAGCGGATCTTCCGCGTTCATCTCTTCCGGCTGATGCTGGTCGCTCGCCTTTTCAATCAGGTCGCGCCACCACAGGTCGCGCCCCTCGTGCCAGTCGATTTTGCCGCCGGTACGCTTAAGGACGATGACGTTGCTGACCGTGTTGACGTTCGGGTTTTTCAGCGCTTCGTCGACGTTTTTCTTCAGGGGGATACTGCGTCCTGCGCGCACGCCTTCATCGGCGGTGATCACCAGTTTTGAGCTTGAATCGACAATACGACCCGCAACCGCCTCTGGCGAGAACCCACCGAAAATAACGGAATGAATCGCGCCGATACGCGCACAGGCCAGCATGGCCACCGCCGCTTCCGGCACCATCGGCATATAGATAGCGACCACGTCGCCTTTTTTAATGCCTTTGTCCAGCAGGACGTTGGCAAAGCGGCACACGTCTCGGTGCAGTTCTTTATAGGTAATGTGTTTGCTCTGCGAGGCATCATCGCCTTCCCAGATAATCGCCGTCTCGTTCCCGCGCGCGGCAAGGTGACGGTCCAGACAGTTTGCCGCCAGGTTCAGCGTGCCATCTTCATACCATTTAATGGAGACGTTACCGGGCGCAAAGGAGGTGTTCTTTACCTTCTGATAAGGTTTGATCCAGTCAAGGATATGGCCCTGCTCACCCCAGAAGGTGTCCGGGGCGGTAATAGATTGCTGATATTTCTCGTGGTACTGCTCCGGGTTGATCAGGCAACGGTCCGCAATGTTTGCGGGAATGTCATGTTTGTGTATTTGGCTCATGGCTTTTTTTCTCCTTGTAAGATGTTAATAATATGTCGCAAAAACGTTAATAGTAGGGGCTTTACAAGCTTTGTTTATTATTTGGGCGACAGATCACGCATTGTTTGAACAGGTTGAAAAATGAGCGAATGAAACTTTGAAGGAAAATAATTTATGCTGACGATTATTCACATTTATGTTTAAAAAAGGTTTTTTATAACAAAAGGTTATTTATTAGAATCAGGAGAAACTCCCGTCACAGACGCTTTTACGAGTGAAATGCGTCGTTCTTTAAGGCTTGCGCAACAGGCCGCGCAAATGATACTCATACGCCGCGTTAAAAAATCCCATAAATCGACGCAACACAATTCATACCCTTTCAGTATGTCCCCATATTCATGCAGTTTAAGTGAATAAGGCGCTTCATTGAGGAAGTCAGTTTCTATGAAAAACGTTAAAGTCAGCCTGGCCTGGCAGATCTTAATCGCCCTTGTGCTGGGCATCCTGCTGGGCAGTTACCTCCACTATCACAGCGACAGCCGCGACTGGCTGATTGCGAACCTGCTTTCACCGGCAGGGGATATCTTTATTCACCTGATCAAGATGATCGTAGTACCGATTGTGATCTCGACGCTGGTGGTGGGTATTGCAGGCGTCGGCGATGCGAAGCAGTTAGGCCGTATTGGTGCGAAAACCATTATCTATTTCGAAGTGATCACTACGGTTGCGATCATTCTCGGTATCACCCTGGCGAACGTTTTCCAGCCGGGTTCCGGGATTGATATGTCGCAGCTGGCGACGGTGGATATTTCGAAATACCAAAGTACGACCGCTGACGTGCAAAGCCATGCACACGGCCTGATGGGCACGATCCTTTCTCTGGTACCGACCAACATCGTGGCGTCGATGGCGAAGGGCGAGATGCTGCCTATTATCTTCTTCTCGGTCCTGTTTGGTCTGGGGCTCTCTTCACTGCCCGCGACGCACCGCGAACCGCTGGTGACCGTGTTTCGCTCGATCTCCGAAACCATGTTTAAAGTGACCCACATGGTGATGCGTTACGCGCCGGTAGGGGTGTTTGCGCTTATCGCCGTCACCGTGGCGAACTTCGGTTTTGCCTCCCTCTGGCCGCTGGCGAAGCTGGTACTCCTGGTGCACTTTGCCATCCTGTTCTTTGCGCTGGTGGTGCTGGGAATTGTGGCGCGTCTGTGTGGGCTGAGCATCTGGATCCTGATTCGTATCCTGAAAGATGAGCTGATTCTGGCCTACTCCACGGCAAGCTCTGAGAGCGTGCTGCCGCGTATTATTGAGAAGATGGAAGCCTACGGCGCGCCAGCGTCGATCACCAGCTTCGTGGTGCCGACGGGTTACTCCTTTAACCTGGATGGTTCCACGCTGTACCAGAGTATCGCCGCTATCTTTATTGCGCAGCTGTATGGCATTGACCTGTCGCTGTGGCAGGAGATCGTCCTGGTGCTGACCCTGATGGTGACGTCTAAAGGTATCGCAGGCGTACCGGGCGTTTCGTTCGTGGTACTGCTGGCGACGCTGGGCAGCGTAGGCATTCCGCTGGAAGGCCTGGCCTTTATCGCGGGTGTGGACCGTATCCTCGACATGGCGCGTACGGCGCTGAACGTGGTGGGGAATGCACTGGCGGTGCTGGTTATCGCCAAGTGGGAACACAAATTCGACCGTAAAAAGGCGCTGGCGTATGAACGCGAGGTGCTGGGTCGTTTTGATAAGACGGCTGACCAGTGATGTAAAAAGCCGGGTGGCGGCTTCGCCTTACCCGGCCTACACAAGCCGTAGGCCCGGTAAGCGCAGCGCCACCGGGCAATGGTTTACTCCCCGCTCAACGCATCAAACTCTTCGCACCCCGTATCAAACCCTTCCGTACAGCTCAGGTTTAACCAGTACAGCGCTTTCTGTTTATTGGGCGTGATAAAGCCTTTCTCACCCTGCCTGAACAACATCCCAGCCCAGTACTCGGCGTAGCCGGTGCGCGAAAGGGCTGAACTCCGCTTGAACCACGAGGCGGCCTGCACGTCATCCTGCGCTACCTCGACGCCGTTGGCATAAATCAGCCCCAGCAGCAGCTGTGCATCGACCGCAGAGTCGCTGTCGATATCTTCGGTTGCCGTGTGCAGCAGTCTGATGGCCTGGGGATAGTCAGTTTTCCCCGCCTGAGTATTCACCAGAATGCGCGCCAGCATGATCGCGCCGCGTTTGCTGCCAGCAATGTTTGCCTGTTGGGCCAGGGCTTTGGCCTGTGTGTAATCGCCCTGCGTAAAGAGGATTTGCGAGAGCAACCCCATGGCGTCGACATCGCCGCCTTTCGCGGCTTTCTCGGCCCACAGCGCGGCCTGCTTGCTGTCGCCGGAGCTGAAGTACGTATCGGCAAGATAATACTGGGCACGCGCATCACCGGCTTCCGCCTGTTTCCGATACTGGCTGCCTATCTCATCGGCGCGGGCGAAGGACGTTAAAAACACTAACAACAGAAAAATGGCTTTCATGGATTCTTATCATCTGGGTACACGCCGCGCAGTATAATCGCGGGCGCAAAAGAAAAAAATGGGTGCATTAAGACCTCAGCATCCTACAAGCCGGGCGGAACCGTTGTTCCGCCCGTAGAGGTTAGCCTGGGTTGCAGGCTAATTTAGCCGCCACCTCCTGATGCTCACTCTTTATTGAAAACTCGCAGAGCCTGCCGCGAGTAATAAAGGTAAAGATCACTATCGTCAGGCAAACAATAAAGACGATGCCTAACGCAGTTTTTAATGGCGTCATGCCTTTTACTCCTTGTGTAAAAAAGAATAAGAGGCTACTCTCAACCTGTTGGGTGTTGAGGGGTAGCCTCGGGTGAATGCAAATTTCCCGGGGCTTTCCACTTTCTGTCCCTCAACAATGCTCAAGACAGAAAGTCTTAAGCACCCGCCGAATATCTTATTCCTCTGAATTAAAATGCAAAGATGTAATTCTTTTTCGCGAAAATTACATTATTTCTGCGAGCCGCTTTCCAGAATAATAATTTCTATTTCTTATGAATTAATCGGAAATAAAAAGGGAGTGAATATTTCACTCCCTTTATTCATCGATGAATTAACGGCTTCAACCCATTGCGCTTTCGCGCAGTCGGGCTTTTAGCTTGTTATATTCGTCGATCACATACTGTTCCGCGGCGTGCTGATCCGCAATCGGCTCAACGTTTACGGCGCAGTATTTATACTCCGGCGTTTTGGTTATCGGGCTTAAGTTCTCCGTTACCAGCTCGTTACAGGCACCAATCCACCACTGGTAGGTCATATAGACCGCCCCTTTGTTTGGACGATCGCTGACCTGCGCACGGGTGATGATCCGCCCTTTGCGCGAGTTCACCCACACCAGCGCTTCATCCTCAATACCGAGCCGTTCCGCATCGGCGGTGTTGATCTGCGCGTAGCCCGGTTCATCCGCCAGCGCGGCCAGCGCGGCGCAGTTGCCGGTCATCGAACGACAGGAGTAATGGCCCACTTCGCGTACGGTGGAGAGCACCATCGGATACTCATCGGTGAGTTTATCGATCGGCGCGACCCAGTCGCAGGTGAAGAACTGCGCCAGCCCGTTCGGGGTGTCGAATTTCTCCTTAAAGAGATAGGACGTCCCCTGATCGGCCTCTGACTCATCCCGACACGGCCACTGGATGTATCCCAGCTCGCCCATTTTTTCATAGGTGGCGCCGTAGAAGTCCGGACACAGGCTGCGCAACTCATCCCAGATCTCCTGGGTGTTGTTGTAGTGCATCGGGTAGCCCATGCGGGTGGCGATTTCACTGATGATCTGCCAGTCCGTTTTCAGATCCCACTTCGGCTCGACCGCCTTGAAGAAGCGCTGGAAGCCGCGGTCGGCCGCCGTGTAGACGCCTTCATGCTCGCCCCAGGAGGTCGACGGTAAAATGACATCCGCCGCCGCCGCGGTTTTGGTCATGAAGATATCCTGGACAATCACCAGCTCCAGATCCTCAAACCCTTTACGCACTGCAGAGAGCTCGGCGTCGGTCTGAAGCGGATCTTCACCCATGATATAGGCCGCACGCACTTCGCCATGCGCCGCGCGGTGCGGCAGCTCGCTGATGCGATACCCGGTATGTTCCGGCAGGCTTTCCACGCCCCACGCCTTCGCAAACTTGGCGCGGTTTTCCGGGAACTTCACGTACTGGTAGCCCGGATACGTGTCCGGCAGCGCGCCCATATCGCAGGCGCCCTGCACGTTATTCTGACCGCGCACCGGGTTCACGCCAACGTGGGCTTTACCCAGATTACCGGTCAGCATCGCGAGGCTGGTGAGCGAGCGCACGGTTTCCACGCCCTGGTAGAACTGGGTCACGCCCATGCCCCAGAGAATGGCGGCGGTTTTTGCCCCGGCATACATTCTGGCCGCCTGACGAATCTCCTGTGCGCTAACGCCGGTTATCGCTTCGACGGATTCAGGCGTATAGCCCTCGACTATTTTCTTATACTCTTCAAAGCCTTCTGTACGGGTCGCGACAAACGCCTGATCGTACAGGTTCTCCTCAATAATGACGTGCCCCATTGCGTTCAACAGCGCGATGTTTGAGCCGTTTTTCAATGCAATGTGCATATCCGCAATGCGCGCGGTTTCAATTTTGCGCGGATCGCAGACGATGATTTTCGCCCCATTCTGTTTAGCGCGAATAACGTGGTTCGCGACGATAGGGTGAGAATCCGCCGGGTTATAACCAAAGATGAAGACGAGATCGGTATTATCTATCTCGTTGATGGCATTACTCATTGCGCCGTTACCGACCGACTGGTGCAGACCTGCAACCGATGGGCCGTGTCAGACGCGAGCGCAGCAGTCGACGTTATTGGTACCAATAACGGCGCGCGCGAATTTTTGCATCACATAGTTGGTTTCATTTCCCGTCCCGCGGGAAGAGCCGGTGGTCTGGATGGCATCCGGGCCATACTTGGCCTTAATGGCACTCAGGCGCGTGGCGACATAATCCAGCGCCTCGTTCCAGGTGACGGCTTCCAGCTTGCCGCCGCGCTCGCGGCGGATCATAGGGGTTTTCAGGCGCGGGGTAAGAATTTGGGTATCGTTAATAAAATCCCAGCCGTAGTACCCTTTCAGGCACAGCGTGCCCTGGTTGGTTTTCCCCTGCGCGGCCTCCGCCCGGACGATTTTGCCGTTATCGACCACCAGGTGGATCTTGCAACCTGAGGCACAATAAGGGCAAACCGTGACGACTTTTTTCATCAGTCTGCTCCAGTTAATCGAATCGTTCGCACCCACTATGCAGCTTCTATGCCATGTTTTTTGTATGGGTATCCCCTGACTTTACGGCCCATCCGGGGTGAAAACCCTGACAAAAAGCAGTCAATCGTCAAAATTGACGTGTCGACAGGGCGGCGGATGTGACATGGGTTGAATTTCCGTCACTGAAAAAACCTTTTGACTGGAGCCGACGGCAGAATAGTTCAGACTTAACATAATCCCCTGACGGAAGCATACGATGAAACCGGCGATTCTGGTGGTTGATGACGATACGGCAGTCTGCGAACTGCTTCAGGACGTGCTGAGCGAGCACGTCTTTAGCGTGCTTGTCTGCCATAACGGCCAGGATGCGCTGCGCCAGGTGCAGCAGGAGCCGAATATCGCGCTTGTGCTGCTGGATATGATGCTGCCGGATATCAACGGCCTGCAGGTTCTGCTGCAGCTGCAAAAGCAGCGTCCGGCGCTACCGGTTGTGATGTTAACCGGCCTGGGCAGCGAGTCAGACGTGGTGGTGGGGCTGGAGATGGGGGCCGACGATTATATTGGCAAACCGTTCAACCCGCGCGTGGTGGTTGCCCGGGTGAAAGCGGTGTTGCGCCGAACGGGCGCGCTGGCGGCAGAAGCCCCCGCAGCGCCCGTCGCGGGCATTGCGTTTAATGGATGGACGCTTGATACCACCCGCTGTGAGCTGATTGATCCGCAGCGTAATACCGTGCCCTTAACCCAGGGCGAGTACGGCCTGTTGCTGGCGCTCACGCAAAATGCCCGCCGGGTGCTGAGCCGCGATCGGCTGCTTGAGCTGACCCACAGCGAAAGCGCCGACGTGTTCGACCGCACGATTGACGTGCTGATCATGCGCCTGCGCCGGAAAATAGAGGCTAACCCGCATCAGCCTGCGCTCATCAAAACCATCCGCGGGTTGGGTTACGTGTTTGCCACTGACGTGAGCCGGCCCGAACAGGCGGCATAAGGCTTACGTTATCGCCGGAACAATGATGGCGGCAAAAATCGCAATGATGCACAAATACTTGAGGGCGTAATAGGCCTTACGGTTCCTTTTTTTCAGGCGCTGCCCCCGTTCGCGGCTCGCATGAACGTATTTAAAAATTCGGTTAATGCCGCCGGTACTGTCATTCTCGTCATTCGGTGAGCTGGCCGCAGACATCAGCGTGGTTCCCACCCAATGGTTAACCGCCTGCGCCCAGCGCCATTTCATCGGACGCTCGATATCGCAGAAGAGAATAATGCGCGTTTGATCCGATTTATTTTCTGCCCAGTGGACGTAGGTCTCATCAAAAATAACGGCTTCACCATCCCGCCAGCTGTGGCGCTGCCCGTCGACTTCAATAAAGCAGCGATCGTCATTCGGGGTGAATAAGCCCAGATGGTAACGAACCGAGCCCGCATACGGATCCCGGTGCTTGCCAAGCTTTGCACCCGCCGGCAGCTCGGCAAACATGGCCGCCTTCACCGAAGGGATTTCACTCACCAGCCGGGTCGTCACCGGGCATAAAGACTGCGCGGAGGGATGGGCATCGGCATACCACTTCAGATAAAAACGTTTCCAGCCGCGTTTAAAAAAGGTGTTAAAGCCGGCGTCGTTATTATTTTCCGCTGCCTTAATATGATGCTGCAAACGCAGCGCCTCTTCGCGAATAACCAGCCAGTTTTCCGTCAGCTTATTTAATTCCGGGAAGCGCTCTGTTTCAAAGAAAGGCTGCCTGGCGGGCAGGGAAGAAAACGCCGTCATAAACATATTGATGGGCGCCATAAACGTCGAATGGTCGAAGAGCTGACGGGAAAGCGTCTGTTTTTCTTTGCCGCGGGAATGCGCATAAATAACGCTGATAATGAAAATACCGATGATGATGGCTGCGAACATTTTTCCCTTGTCCTCTTTCTATCTCATTTCGGAAAAGCGTGCGGACAGAGTGCTGCCCACGCCGAATATGCCAGATGGAGAGAGTGTAGTTCGGGAATATAAAATTCATAGAACTGTAACGAAAAATCGCAATTATTGTTAAATTAAATGCTCTCGCGAATAAACGCCTGCAGCTCGGCCAGCGTTTTTGCGCCGTCAATCGCATTGGCGGCCAGCAGGCTTGCCCGCGCGCAGGCGTGCGCCAGATAAATACTTTCTGTCAGCGGGAGCGATTCATGGCAGCCGTATAAAAAGCCCGCGCAAAAGGCATCGCCCGCGCCGACGCTGCCAATAATCTCTTCCTGCTCCAGCATCCATGACGGGATCCAGCGACCCTCTTCACCGCGAGCTTCTCCCCATGCGCCTTCCGGACAGTGGATCACCACCCGCTGGCGTACGCCGGCCGCCAGCAGCTGCGCCGCGGCGTCCGCGATATGGGCAATGTGCGGGGCGTCGTTTTCGTCACGCATTGTCAGGCCGCTAAACTCACCGGCCTCCAGCTCGTTAATCACCAGATAGTCGAGATGGCGAAGGGCAGGGAGCACCAGCGGCTGATAGCGCGGGTCGCCCTTACGGGAAACCAGATCGAGTGAGGTTTCATACCCCTGGTCACGCATCTGCGCCAGCAGCCGCGCGCTGCGGGTGCCAAATTCGTCATCGGGCATATCCAGGCTGTCGAGTAGCAGGAGATAGCCGAGATGGAAGATCTTCATCGATCCGTCTAAGCGATCGAAAGCAGGAAGATCCAGCAGGCGGTTGGCCCCCGGCGAGTGGAAAAAGGTGCGCTGTCCGCTGGGGTCGGTCATCACCTGCGACATGGAGGTTGGCGCAAAGGTGGTGCGCTGTACGCGCTGGCGGTTGACGTGGTACTGGTCGAGCATCGCCAGAATGTAGTCCCCGTCGCCGTCTTCGCCAATCAGCCCCACCGCCTGCAGCGGCAGGCCAACGTGCATTTTTGCCAGCGTCAGCAGGACGTTGATCGGCGCGCCGCCGGTTGAGCGTTCGCTGTGGGTGATTTCCGCCAGCCAGCCGCGCTCCGGCCACTGCACGATCTGGTGGACGTGGTCCACCAGCATATTGCCTGCGGCGATGATGCCTTTGCGTTCCATCATGCCTGCCCCGCGCTGCCGAAAATGCGCATCTGTTCGGCGACCGTATCCGTAATCGCCTCTTCTATCCCCAGCAGCAGCTCGGCAAACTCGTCGTACAGCGGCTGGCGGTTCGCCATGCGCTGCTCCACGGCGGCGAGCGCGGCCTGCGACATGCCGGTATAGAAATTGATTTTATGAATGCCCAGCTCGATGGCGCGGCGGAAGTCGGCATCGCTAATCCCGGAGCCGCCGTGTAAAACCAGCGGCAGCCCCGTCTGCTGACGAATGGCGTCCAGACGCGGGAAATCGAGCTTCGGCTCGCCTTTATACTTGCCGTGTGCGTTGCCGATGGCGACGGCCAGCGCGTCGATGCCGGTTGAATCAACAAATTCGCGCGCCAGCTGCGGATCGGTGAAGAAGGCTTCATCCGCATGTCCGTAAAGCGCGCCCCCTTCATCACCCCCGACCGCGCCCAGCTCTGCCTCCACGGAGACGCCCACCGCATGGCACATCTTCACCACTTCTCGCGTCTGGCGAACATTTTCCTCATAGCTCAGCGTAGAGCCATCGAACATCACGGAGCTAAACCCTAAGCGCAGGGCGCGCACGACGGCGTCATAATGCAGGCCGTGGTCGAGGTTGAGCACCACGGGAATAGCGTGGCGAGCGGCCTCGAACTTCACCGCTTCGACAAGGGAATCCAGCGACACGTACTTAAAATGCACTTCCGCGATGTTGATGATAAACGGCGAGCGTTCCTGCTTTGCGGCGGCGAATAGCGCGCGCAGGAAGTGGGAGTCGAGCACGTTAAACGCGCCCAGCGCATAGCGGTGTTGTCTGGCGTGCGCAAGACCGTCGGCAAGAGAAATCAATGGCATCATTCACCCCTTATATCCGAAACAGGTTGTACTCGTTGCACAGCACCAGCAGCGCCGGTTCGTCTTCTTCGATGTTGTTATAGCGGGCAACGGGCTGCAAAAAGTGGTTGTCGTGTTCATCGTCATTAACCGAGGAGACTTCGCCCACCAGCACGTCGCCGAAGCCGCGTTCGCCCCAGAAACTGTGGTAAAGAGTGGGCGTCAGGCAGATGCTTTCCCCTGGCGTGAGGCGCAGCTGGCTGCCGGGGGCGTGTGTCTGGCGGCAGCCGTCGACGGTGACGGTCACGTCGGTGTTTTCCGTCTCTTCATGCGCTCCAGCATTCCATAACTCAATGATCAGATTCCCGCCGCCCCGGTTGATGATGTCTTCGCGCTTGCGCCAGTGAAAATGCATCGGCGTCACCTGGCCGTCGCGCACGTGCATGATTTTTTCGGCATAGCTTTTTTCATAAGGCACGCCGTTGGGCGAGCCGTTGCGCAGGGTGAACAGCGTCAGGCCTTCAGCGGCAAAGTTGTTGCCGCCGAACGCCGTCACGTCCCAGCCGAGCTTGAGGTCGAACACTTCCTGCCATGCGGCCTGGTCAAGCTGCTGCCATTTCGTTGGCGGAAAGCTGGCAAAAGGCGGGAGATGAACGTCGTGCATGGAGAAAAACTGCCGCGTGTGGCCGAGGATTTCATTGATGTCGGAGCGTTTCATGGGGACTCCTTGAAAACAGTTCCCTCTCCCTGCGGGAGAGGGAAAAGGATCATTTAACCGTCCAACCCTTATAGGTACCGACGTTCTTTTTATCGATCATCGTCACCGGGATCAGCACGGGCGCTTTCGGCGCGGGTTTGCCCTGGAGAATGTCATAGCCGATCTCCACCGCCTTTGCCGCCATGACCTGCGGATCCTGCGCCGGGGTTGCGACAAACAGCGAGTTTTCACGCTTCAGCGCTTCCTCACCGTCCGGCGATCCATCCACGCCAACGATAAAGAACTCGTTGCGCTGCGCCTGTTTCGCGGCCAGATCGGCGCCGATCGCGGTCGGATCGTTAATCGCAAACACGCCGTCGATCTTCGGATTGGCCGCCAGCAGGGAGGTCATGACTTCCAGACCGCCTTCACGACTGCCCTTGGCGTTCTGGTTATCCGAGAGCACCTTGATATCCGGATGTTTTTTGAACTCCGTCTGGCACCCTTCTACGCGGTTTTGTACCGCAGAGACCGGCGGTCCGTTGATGATCACCACGTTGCCTTTCCCTTTCAGGCGGTCGGTAATGTACTTACAGGCCATCTCACCCGCCTGGGTGTTATCGGAGGTGATGGTGGCATCAGCCCCTTCCGCCGCCACGTCAACCGCCACGACCACGATCCCGGCGTCCTTCGCGCGTTTCACCGCCGGGCCGATCCCTTTGGAATCCGCGGCGTTGAGGATGATCATGTCCACTTTCGCGGCAATGAAGTTGTCGATCTGCGCCACCTGCTGGCCCAGATCGTACCCGCTGGAGACCAGCGTCACCTTGACGTTATCGCCCGCCAGCTTGCGCGCTTCCAGCTCGGCACCTTTGGTGATCTGCACGAAGAACGGGTTAGCCAGGTCGCCCACCGTCACGCCAATGGACTTCAGATCTTTCGCCTGCGCAAACGGCGTTGCGGCAAGCAGCGCGCCAGCACAGAGCGCGGTCACTAAGGGTTTCAAACGCATCTTGTCTTCCTCACTCGTAGGGTATTGTTGTTATGCACTTTGATGGTGTCGGGTACGGTATTTGTCGATCAGCACCGCAATGATGATCACCGCCCCTTTGATCACCAGCTGCCAGAAGTAGGAGACGCCCATCAGCGTCATGCCGTTGTTGAGGGTGGCGATGATCAAGGCACCGACCAGCGTGCCGGTGATCGTGCCGATCCCGCCGACGAAGCTGGTGCCGCCGAGGATCACCGCCGCAATTGCATCCAGCTCGTAACCCGTGCCGAGGTTACCGTTAGCGCTGTAGAGGCGTGAGGCGCTCATGACGCCGCCGAGGCCGGAGAGCAGGCCGCTCATGCCGTAGACAAACAGCAGCACCAGCCAGACCTTAATGCCCGTTAAGCGCGCCGCCTGCATGTTGCCGCCCACGGCGTAGATGTGAACGCCGAGCGTGGTGCGGCGCAGGATGAACCAGCACACCACAATGACCGCCAGGGCGATCGCCACCAGCCAGGGGATCGGGCCGAGGTAGTTATTGCCGATCCACTCGAAGTTGATGTTGGAGTTAATGACCGTCGTGCCGTCGGCCAGCAGATAGGCCGCGCCGCGCAGCGCCGTATAGGTGCCGAGCGTGACGATGAAGGGGGGCAGCCCGGCAAAGGCCACCAGTGCGCCGTTGAACAGGCCCAGCACCATGCCGAGCATCAGCGCGGCCGGAATGGACAGCCCGGCGAATTCGGGAATGAGCGACACCACCATCGCCGCCACCGCCGTGGTGCCGAGAATCGACCCCACCGAGAGGTCAATCCCGCCGGTGAGGATAATAAAGGTCATTCCCGCCGCCAGCACGATGTTGATCGACGCCTGACGGGTGATGTTGAGCAGGTTGCTCTCAGTGAAGAAGTTGGGCGCAATAAAGCCAAAAACCGCCACAATCAGGATCAGAATCGGCAAAATACCGACCGTTTGCATCAGATCGCTCATCAGCATTTTTTTGGCGGAGGCGGATTTCGCCACCTGCTGCGGATGGGTTGGAGTTGTCATGATTGCACCGCCTGATGATGAGTGTCGTTCACGCCGGTTGCCAGCGTCATAATGTTTTCCTGAGAGATGTCACGCCCGTGAAGCTCGCCCGCGATGCTGCCTTCCCGCATCACGTAAACCCGGTCGCTCATGCCCACCACTTCCGGCAGCTCGCTGGAGATCATCAGGATCGCCACGCCTTTGCGCGCCATCTGGTTCATGATGCGGTAGATCTCGCTTTTTGCGCCGACGTCCACGCCGCGCGTGGGTTCGTCCAGAATCAGAATGCGCGGGCCGATGGCGACCCAGCGGGAGATGAGCAGTTTTTGCTGGTTGCCGCCGGAAAGACCGCCTGCGCGCACCTGCGAATGGGGCACGCGGATATTGAGCAGGGCAATGGCGTCATCGGAAATGGACTGGGCTTTTTTGCGGTTCAGCCAGCCGAAGGTGGCGTCGCGCTCCAGCGTCGCCATAGTGATGTTCTCCTGCGCCGCCAGCTCCAGAAACAGCCCCTGCTCCTTGCGGTTCTCGGTGAGAAAACCGATGCCGTTTTCGATGGCCGCGCGCGGGGAGTGGATCACCACCGGCTCGCCGTCGACCTCAATCATGCCGCCCGTGGCTTTACGCACGCCGAAGATAAGCTGTGCCAGCTCGGAACGTCCGGCCCCGACCAGTCCCGCCAGCCCGACGATTTCGCCGGAACGCACCTGCAGGCTGCACGGCTGTACTTTTTTACCGTCGGTGAGGTGGTGGACGTTGAGACGCGGGCTGCCGAGGGGAATATCACGCTCCTTGTTGAACAGGTCGCTTAGCGGGCGGCCCACCATCATCTTCACCAGTTCCGACGCGTTCAGCTTGTCGCGCGTCAGGCTCCCGACGTACTGCCCGTCGCGCAGAACGCTGACTCGGTCAGAGAGTTCATAGACCTCCGCCATGCGGTGGCTGATATAGATGATCGCCATCCCTTCATCGCGCAGGCGCAAAATCAGTTCAAACAGGCGATGGGTTTCGCGGGAGGAGAGGGCGGCGGTGGGTTCATCCATCACCAGAATGCGGCTGTTGCGGTGCAGCGCGCGAGCAATTTCCACCTGCTGCTGTTCGGCGATGGTGAGCTTCATCACCAGATCGGTGGCGCTAAACTGCGCGCCGAGGCGGTCAATCACCGCCTGCGCCTGGGCGGCCATCTCCTTGCGCTGGACCAGCCCGCCGCGCGACAGCTCGCTGCCGAGGAAGATATTTTCGGCTACGGTCAGATTGGGCGCGAGCTGCATCTCCTGGTAAATCAGCGTGATGCCTGCGGCCAGCGCATCCTTCGGCCCTTTAATGTGAAACGGCTGGCCGTCGATCAGGATCTCGCCGCCGGTGGCGGTATAGGCGCCCGCAAGGATTTTCATCAGCGTGCTTTTGCCTGCGCCGTTTTCACCCATCAGCGCGTGGATCTCACCGGCAAAGACCGTCAAATCCACACCCTTGAGCGCGTGGAAACTGCCAAACGTTTTGGCAATGCTGCGCATCTCTAATACCGGGGTTCTGCTCATGGCGGATCTCCTGTGAATGCCGATTTCTGCACTTCATCACAGGTGCGTAAATGCAAAATTTCAGAAGCTGTTCATATTTGTCATAGTTATGAATAGCGAATGTGAATCACAGTTACGGAGTCAACATGCCTTCACGCCCCCCGTTCTTCGCCAGCGCCCGAGGCCGCCTGCTGATTTTCAATCTGCTGGTGGTCGCCGTGACGCTGATGGTGAGCGGCGTGGCGGTGCTCGGCTTCCGCCACGCCAGCCAAATCCAGGAGCAGGTCCAGCAGCAAACGCTGGACGACATGACCGGCAGCATGAACCTGGCCCGCGACACCGCCAGCGTGGCAACGGCGGCGGTGCGGCTCTCACAGGTGGTAGGGGCGCTCGAGTATAAAGGTGAAGCCGAGCGCCTGAAGCAGACGCAAATGGCCCTGCGCCACTCGCTGGAGCAGCTTGCGGAGGCGCCGCTGGCGCAGCAGGAGCCGGCGCTGGTGGCGCGTATTATTCAACGAAGCAATGAGCTCCAGCAGAGCGTGACGGAGATGCTGGAGCGCGGACAGCGACGCCATCTGGAGCGTAACGCGCTGCTGAGCTCGCTGTACCAAAGCCAGAGCTACCTGCGCCATCTGCAGGACATCAACCGCCGTTATGACAGTAACGTACCCGATGCGCAGCAGCTGATGGAGATGGACCGGCTGATCGCCGCCGCCATCGACACCCCGTCGCCGCGCGCAACCGTTCAGCAACTGGACGCGGTGGCCGCAACGCTGCCCCGGAGTGCCGCACAGCCGGTTGTGAAGGCGGTTCTGCCTGATTTTAATGCCGAGCTAGGTCAGCTCGCCCCGCTGTCGAAGCAGCTGGAGGAGAGCGATCTGGCGATAAGCTGGTACATGTTCCACATCAAGGCGCTGGTGGCGATCCTCAACAGCGATATCAATCAATACGTTGAGCAGGTGGCGCAGGCCTCCCGGCTTCGCACCGCCCAGAGCCATCACGAACTGCAATCCATCAGCGTGTTTATCACCATTTTCGCCGTGCTGGCGCTGATCATCACCGGGTGTGCCTGCTGGTATATCTACCGCCATCTGGCCTCCAACCTGACGGCCATTTCCCGGGCGATGTCGCGTCTTGCTCACGGTGAACAGGATGTGTCCGTTCCCGCGCTGCAGCGGCGCGATGAGCTGGGTGAACTGGCGCGCGCGTTCAACGTTTTTGCCCGCAACACCGCCTCGCTTGAGCACACCACGCGCCTGTTGAAAGAGAAGACCACGCAGATGGAGATCGACCGCATTGAGCGTCAGGGGCTGGAAGAGGCGCTCCTGCACAGCCAGAAAATGAAGGCCGTCGGACAGCTGACGGGCGGGCTGGCGCATGATTTTAATAACCTGCTGGCGGTGATCATCGGCAGCCTTGAGCTGACCGACCCCGAATCAAACGACGCGCCGCGCATTACCCGGGCGCTGAAGGCGGCCGAGCGTGGCGCCTTGCTGACCCAGCGCCTGCTGGCGTTTTCTCGCAAGCAATCCCTGACCCCGCATGCGGTAGAGATGCAGCCGCTGCTGGAGAACCTCCGGGAACTGCTGCGTCACTCCCTCCCTGCCACCCTGACCCTGGAGATCGAAGCGCAATCCCCGGCATGGCCCGCCTGGATAGACGTTAGCCAGCTGGAAAACGCCATCATAAACCTGGTGATGAACGCGCGCGATGCAATGGAAGGGCAAAGCGGGGTGATAAAAATCCGCACCTGGAATCAGCGCGTCACCCGCAGCGACGGGCGCAGGCAGGATATGGTGGCGCTGGAGGTCATTGACCGCGGCTGCGGGATGTCTCAGGAGGTGAAATCCCGCGTCTTTGAGCCGTTCTTCACCACCAAACAGACCGGGAGCGGGAGCGGGTTAGGCCTGTCGATGGTCTACGGCTTTGTCCGCCAGTCCGGCGGTCGCGTGGAGATCGAGAGCGCGCCGGGGCAGGGGACGACCGTCCGGCTTCACCTTCCGCGATCGACGCTACCCGTAGTTCCTGAAGATGAAACGCTCTCTGCCACCGCCTCGGTCGATAACGAGCGGCTGGTACTGGTGCTGGAAGATGAAGCCGATGTCCGTCAGACCTTGTGCGAGCAGCTGCACCAGCTTGGCTACCTGACGCTCGAAGCGGAAAACGGCGAGCAGGCGCTGAGCATGCTGGCGGCGTCGCCGGATATTGGCATGTTTATCAGCGACCTGATGTTGCCGGGAAGCCTGAGCGGGGCCGAGGTGATTAGCCATGTGCGCAGCCACTATCCGCAGCTTCCGGTGCTGCTGATCAGCGGACAGGATTTACGGCCCACGCATAATCCTCAGCTGCCGGACGTTCAGCTACTGCGCAAGCCGTTTACGCGGGTGCAGCTGGCGCAGGCGCTGCGGAAAATATGTTTTTAAATGCCCCTGTTTAGGATTTCATCAAGAGCAACGTTGACGCCGGTGATGTTAATCTGCGCAAAATTTAGCAGATTGGGATATAAAAGGAATTATGCCGGTACTCACAAAGGGGGACTCACAAATGATCGTGATGCCTACAACATACAGCCCGAGCACAATTGCCAGGTCGTTTAAACTCGTTGATGAGTTTGAGCTTTCCGGGCGAGTGCTACATGTTATTTTTGATAGCCAGACGCCAAGAGCTGCGATTATTGAAGCGGATATCGAAACCTTCGATGGGGTGCCCCGGCATCGGGTTGTTGCTGCCCTGGATTTACAACGTAAAACGCATTTGGGTGAAGATATCATTGCCGTCGAGCGCTGTTGGGAAGATGCCAATGTCATTCAGGTAGAAGGTATCTGTGTTGATCCCGCCGAGCGTGACAAGGGACTGGCAACTCGCCTGTATGAAGCCCTGGTATTACAGTGTGGCGTGACACTTGTCAGCGACTTTGAACAATATGAGGGTGGGAAGATGCTCTGGCAGAAAATTGCCCGCGAGTCTGACCAAATCGCTGTATTTGTTCTTGATACCGAGCAGGGCGCATTTTGGCCGTATGATGGTAGCAAGGTTATCTATGACGGAGGGTGTATCCCCGAAGATCGTATCTGGAGCCATTCGCCGGATCAAAAATGCTACGGCATCGTCCTGGTCGCAGAAAATAAACAGCGTGCGAATCAACTGATGGAAGTCCCAGGACACAACTGAATTTGAGATTCCTCCGCTACCCCCACACCCTGCTGTTCATTACCTTAAGGCCAGTTCACCTGCGAGTCTGGCATTATGAAACGTTACTCTACCGCTCTGTTATTTGGTCTGCTGTCACTCACCAGCCAACTGGCGCATGCCGATATCGTTGATGATGCTATTGGCAACATTCAACAGGCAATCAACGACGCCTATAACCCCAGCAGCAGCCGCAGCAACGATGATGACGATCGTTATGACGATAACCGTCGCATGGATAGCCGTCAGTATGACGATCGCCGTCGGCAGCTTGAAGACAGACGCCGCCGTTTAGATGAGCGTCAGCGCCAGCTGGATGACGACAGACGCCGTCTGGAAGAGGATGAGCGCAGGTTAGAAGACGATTACGATCGAGGCTAAAGCCTGGTGACGCTTCGCTGACGCAGGCCTGCAAAACCCTGGCGCGTAGGCCGGGTAAGGCGCAGCCGCCACCCGGCAAAACTCAGTCGAGAACCAACACCATCCCGTCATACCCCGCTTCAATGCCGGACGGCAGCGGGTTATCCATCATCCACACGTCAAACTGATGGCTGATATGCGTCAGGATCACCTGCGGGCAGCCAATCACTTCGTTTAACGCCATCACGGTATTTAAGTCGCAATGGTTTCGCGGCGTCTCGTCGCGCGGTTCGTGGCTGCAGTCGATAATCATCGCCTGCGGCTGATTGTTGAGCAGGAACTTCACCGTTTTTTTCGGCAGCCCGGCGGTATCGGACAGCCAGGCCACGCGGCTGTGGGCCGATTCCAGCAGATACCCGAAGGTCAGTTTCGAATGGTTGAGCGGCAGCGGCGTGACCCGCATTCCCTGAAGTTCAAACATCACAAACGGTTCGACCGTATGGCTGAAATCCAGAATCCCCGGATGTTTAAACAGGTCGTCACAGCCCACGTCATCCGGCGGACCGTAGACGGGGATCGTCGCGCCCACGCCCCATCGCAGGGGGAAGAGCCCCTGGACGTGATCCATATGGTAATGGGTCAGCAAAAACTGCTGAAAGCTGCCTGCAGCCCAGTCGTCCATCAGGTGTGGAATACCGGCATCCAGCAGGGTCACCGCATCGTTGAATTTGACCACCGCGCTACAGGGGCGACGGCGATAGGTCTCCTGCAGGCGCGCCCGGCGGCACGCCGCGCAGTCGCAGCCAAAGACCGGCACGAGTTGCGCGCTTCCGGTTCCTGTTAACGTGATTGTCAGACTCATAATGCACCTCTACAGCGGTTTGGTGAATCGGAAATGGCTCTGCGTATATCCTTCACGGACGTAAAAACGGTGGGCGTCGGTGCGCTTCACGCTGGTGGAGAGTTCGGTCAGCTCCGCGCCGGCCTCTCGTGCCACCCCTTCCGCCCAGGCCAGCAGCTGGCTGCCCACCTTTAACCCGCGCGCCTGCGGCATCACCACCAGCTCCTGGATCTCGCCGATCCAGCGTGCGTGGTGGAGGTGAAACTGCATGTGCAGGCCGATCATGCCGATGACCTGCCCGTCCAGTTCGGCAAGCTGGTAGCGCATGTTGTGATCCTGCAGATTGGCAAGATAGCCCGCGTGAAACGCCTGGTGATCAAATTCGGCCTGCTTTAATTCGCAGATTAACGCATAGACGATTTGCGCATCGTCGGCGGTGGCGGGGCGAAGCGTGCAGTCAGGCATGCTGTTTCTCCTTCTGACGGATAAGCGATAAAAAGGTCTCGACTGACTGTAGCAAACTTCCGTCGTTATTAAGGATATGGCAGTCGGACGGGGTGTAGCGCGCCGCACGCGCAAGCCGTTGATCGATCTCACGGGCGGATTCACGACCCCGGCTCTGCAACCGGCTGCGCAGGACGTCCGGTGAAACCTGCAGGCAAACCGGCAGCAGGGCCGCCCCATAGCGGGCGCGCGCTTGCGAAAGGTGCGCCCGTGAACCGTTGACCAGCACGTCGAACCCCGCATGCAGCCACAGATCGGTCTCGATGCCGATCCCATAGTAATAGCCGTTGGCGTGCCAGCTCAGCGCCAGCAGATTTTGCCCGGCACGGGTAAAAAACTCCTGCTCGCTCAGGGCGATATGGTTTTCACTCCCCGCATTGGCCGCGCGGGTAATGTAGCGGTGCGCCACCAGCAGCTGCGGATGCTCCTGCTGCCGTAAGGCGGACAGCAGGCTGTCCTTACCGGAGCCGGACGGCCCCATTAACCAGATAAGTCTTCCCATCAGAACACCCTTTTTCCCTGACGCCAGACGTGGTCAATATGGACGTGCTCGCCCTTGCGGTGAGCCAGCACCAAATCCGCCCGCTTGCCTTCGGCTATCTCGCCGCGATCCTGCAGATTAAGCGCCGAGGCCGGGTTTTTCGTCACCAGGCGAATCGCCTGTGGCAGCGAGAAGCTGTTGCCCTCATCGTCCGCGACGCGGAAGGCCGCGTCCAGCAGGCTGGCGGGGTAATAGTCAGAGGAGAGGATATCCAGCAGGCCGAGCGAGGCGAGCTTGCTTGCCGCGACGTTGCCGGAGTGCGAGCCGCCGCGCACGATGTTCGGTGCGCCCATCAGGACGTTCATGCCGTGCTTGCGGGAGGCTTCAGCCGCCTCGAACGTGGTGGGGAATTCGGCGATCACGCTGCCAAGCTGGTGGGATTCGAGCACGTGATCGTGCGTGGCATCGTCATGGCTGGCCAGCGCGATATTGCGGTCCCGGCACATCGCCGCAATTCGGACACGGTTAGGCTGCGACCACCGTGCCGCAAGCGCCAGCTGCTCTTCTTCGTAACGGGCCATCTCCGCGTCGCTGAGAGAATATTTGCCCTGATAGTATTCGCGATACTTTTCAATGTTGGCGAACTGACGCTGCCCCGGCGAGTGGTCCATCAGGGAGACCAGCGACACCGGCTCGCGGCCGACCAGCTTTTCAAACAGCGGCAGGGTAGTGTGGTGCGGTAGCTCGCAGCGCAGGTGCAGGCGGTGCTCGGCGCGGTTGAGGCCGCGCTTTTGCGTCTCCTCGACGGCGTTGATCATCTTCTCCAGATTTTCCAGACGATCGCCGCCGTCGCGCACGTCGCCGATCGCCACCGCGTCCAGCACCGTGGTGATGCCGCTGGCGACCATCAGCGCGTCGTGGCTGCTCATCGCTGAATGCGCGGGCCAGTCCACCTTCGGGCGCGGGGTGAAGAATTTATCCAGATTATCGGTATGCAGCTCAATCAGCCCCGGCAGCAGCCAGCCGCCGTCGCCGTCCATCGCCTCGGGCGAGCGGCTCTGGGTTTCAGCAAACGCGCGGATTGTTCCGTCCTGGATCTCAATCGAGCCGTCAACCACCTCATTGTCCAGTACCAGCTTGACGTTATTGATAATCATGCGGGAGTCCCCATTGGGTGCAGCCTGTCCGCGACGCGGGTGCGAACGCTCTCGTCGTGGAAGATCCCGACGATCGCCGCCCCGCGCGCTTTGGCCTGTTCGATCAGCTCCACCACGGCCGCGCTGTTTTTATCGTCGAGCGAGGCGGTGGGTTCATCCAGAAGTAAAATCGGGTAGTCGACGATAAAGCCGCGGGCGATATTGACGCGCTGCTGCTCGCCGCCGGAAAAGGTCGACGGGGCAAGGTGCCACAGGCGCTCGGGCACGTTCAGGCGCGTCAGCAGGCTGGCGGCTTTGGCGGCACAGGTTTCGCGCGGCACGCCAAGATCCAGCAGCGGCTGCATCACCACGTCCAGGGCGGAGATCCGCGGGATCACCCGCAGAAACTGGCTCACCCAGCCGATCGTCGAGCGGCGCACCTCCAGCACCTTACGCGCCGGGGCCTGCACCAGGTCGATCCATTCATCGCCGTGGCGAATATGAATATGGCCTTCGTCGGGCAGATAGTTGGCGTAGAGGGAGCGCAGCAGGGTCGATTTTCCGCTGCCGGAGTGGCCGTGCAGCACCACGCATTCGCCGCGATTAACCTCCAGCGAGGCATTTTGCAGCACCGGCAGGCGCACGCCGTTTTGCTGGTGGAGCACAAAGGTCTTACTTACGTTTTGTACGTGGATCATGTTGGCCTCGCGATTCGTTTTGCCGGGTGGCGGCTTCGCCTTACCCGGCCTACAAGGTGCGGTGTTCGCGTTGCCGGGTGGCGGCTTCGCCTTACCCGGCCTACAGGTGCGCTATTCGTAGGCCGGGTAAGCGCAGCGCCACCCGGCAGCAGCACCCTCAGTTCTGCAACACGGACGACACCAGCAGTTGGGTGTAGGGATGGTGGGGATCGTCGAGCACGCGGTCGGTTAACCCACTTTCCACCACCCGACCCTGCTTCATCACCAGCAGGCGGTCTGCCAGCAGGCGCGCGACGCCCAAATCGTGGGTGACAATCACCACCGCCAGGTTCAGCTCTACCACCAGGCCGCGCAGCAGGTCGAGCAGGCGCGCCTGCACGGAGACGTCCAGCCCACCGGTGGGTTCATCCATAAACACCAGCTTCGGATGGGTGACGAGATTGCGGGCAATCTGTAAACGCTGCTGCATGCCGCCGGAGAAGGTTGTCGGCAGGTCGTCGATGCGCGAGGCGGGGATTTCCACTTCTTCCAGCCAGTGCTGCGCCGTGGCGCGGATATTGCCGTAATGGCGCGCGCCGGTGGCCATCAGGCGTTCGCCGATATTGCCTCCGGCAGAGACCTGACGGCGCAGGCCGTCCATCGGGTGCTGGTGCACCACGCCCCACTCGGTGCGCAGCAGGCGGCGGCGCTCGGCCTCGCTCATGCCGTAGAGCGAGGCGCCCTCATACAAAATGTCGCCGTTCTGCGGCGTCAGGCGCGCGGAGATGGATTTCAGCAGGGTGGTTTTGCCGGAGCCGGACTCGCCGACGATCCCCAGCACTTCGCCCGGCCACAGCTCGAACGACACGTCGCTGAAGCCTTTGCCCGGCGCATACAGGTGGGTCAGGTGATTTACCGAAAGCAGCGGTTTCATTGGCCGTTCGCCTCGCTCTGTTGGCGGCAGAAATCGGTGTCGGAGCAGACAAACATCCGTTTGCCCGTGTCGTCCAGCACCACTTCGTCCAGGTAGCTGTGTTTGGATCCGCAGATGGCGCACGGCTCGTCCCACTCCTGCACCGTAAACGGGTGATCGTCAAAATCGAGACTCTCTACACGGGTGTACGGCGGTACGGCGTAGATGCGTTTTTCACGTCCGGCACCGAACAGCTGCAGGGCGGGCATCATGTCCATCTTCGGATTATCGAATTTCGGGATCGGCGACGGGTCCATCACGTAGCGGCCGTTGACCTTCACCGGGTAGGCGTAGGTGGTGGCGATATGGCCGAAGCGGGCGATATCCTCATACAGCTTCACCTGCATCACGCCGTACTCTTCCAGCGCGTGCATGGTGCGGGTTTCGGTTTCGCGCGGCTCGATAAAGCGCAGCGGCTCCGGGATCGGCACCTGAAAAATCAAAATCTGATCTTCCGTGAGCGGCGTTTCGGGAATGCGGTGGCGGGTCTGGATCAGCGTCGCGTCTTCGGTTTTTTCGGTGGTCGCGACGCCCGTTACCCGCTGAAAGAAGGTGCGGATCGATACGGCGTTGGTGGTGTCGTCCGCGCCCTGGTCGATGACCTTCAGCACGTCCGCCTCGCCGATCACGCTGGCGGTAATCTGGATGCCGCCCGTCCCCCAGCCGTAGGGCATCGGCATTTCTCGACCGCCGAACGGCACCTGATAGCCAGGAATCGCCACCGCTTTTAAGATGGCGCGCCGGATCATGCGTTTGGTTTGCTCGTCCAGATAGGCAAAGTTGTAGCCGCTTAAGTTAGCCATGTTTGCGCTCCCGTTGCAGGCGTTTCAGCAGTTCCAGTTCGGCCTGGAAATCGACGTAGTGCGGCAGCTTGAGGTGCGAGACGAAGCCCGCGGCCTCGACGTTATCCGCGTGGGCCAGCACAAACTCTTCGTCCTGCGCCGGGCCAGCAACGTGCTCGCCGTAGTCCGGTGCCTGCAGGGCGCGGTCGACCAGCGCCATGGCCATCGCCTTGCGTTCGCCGAGACCAAACACCAGCCCGTAGCCGCGGGTAAAGTGCGGGTCTTCATTTTCGGGCGCAACAAAACCGTTCACCATTTCACACTCGGTCATCAGCAGTTCGCCGACGTTTACGGCAAAACCCAGCTCTTCCGGCACGATTTCGACGTCGATATAGCCGCTGCGAATTTCGGCGGCAAACGGGTGGTTGCGCCCGTAGCCACGCTGGGTGGAGTAGGCCAGCGCCAGCAGATAGCCCTCGTCGCCGCGCATCAGCTGCTGCAGGCGGGAAGAACGCGAGCACGGGTAAACCGGCGGCGTGCGGGTGATGTCATCCGGCTGCGCGCCGGAGTCCTCTTCCGCCTTCGCCAGGCCCTGTTTCGCCAGCAGGCTGAAGACGTGCGGAGACGGTTCCTGTTCGGCGTCAGAGGTACTGAGTCGTGGCGCCTCGCCGTTCGCCAGCAGGGTAAAATCCAGCAGGCGATGGGTGTAGTCATAGGTAGGGCCGAGCCGCTGGCCGCCGGGAATGTCTTTATAAACGGCAGAAATGCGGCGCTCCAGGCGCATCTCCGCCGTGTTGATGGGTTCGCTGACCGCCAGCTTCGCCAGCGTGGTGCGGTAGGCGCGCAGCAGGAAGATGGCTTCCACGTTATCGCCGCTGGCCTGCTTGAGGGCCAGCGCCGCCAGCTCGCGGTCGGCGATACCGCCCTCGGTCATCACCCGATCGACGGCGAGATTAAGCTGCTGTTCAATCTGGGCGACGCTCAGCTCAGGGAGCTGTTCATCACCCCGTCGTCTGTGCGCCTGCAGCGCATGGGCGGCGGCGATCGCTTTTTCGCCCCCTTTGACGGCAACGTACATCAGCACACCTCCACGTGGGTGGTCCGCGGGATGGCCAGCAGGCGCTCGCCGCAGGTCAGGATCAGGTCAATGCCCAGCGGGAACGGGTGCGGGCGCTCGGTCAGCTCGTGAATGATGCACTCCGGCAGCTGCGGCGCGACCATGCGCTCGTCGGCGATGCCTGCGCCCGTCAGGCGCAGCATGCGGCCGCCGCTCAGGCTGGCGACCTGCAAAATCAGCGTGGCGCTGGTTTCCGGGGCGACGGCGGTGCCTTCGCTCAGGGCATTCAGCTGTTCATGGCTGATTTGTTCGTCGGCCACGGCAAAGATCGCCTGCCGGGGCTGATCGACCAGCGGAGCGCCGGTGTGAAAACGCAGGTTCTGGCTGGCGATGTCGTTCGACAGGGCGCCCGAAAGCCATACCGGGGTATCGTTGTCGGCCAGGGTGAGCAGCACGCTGGTTGTCGCCAGGTTCAGCGGCAGCCAGCCCTGAGAGAGCTGATGCAGCGAGACAATCACGCCCGGCTCGCTCATGGCCTTCAGCAGGCGACGGAAACTGTGTTGGGCATCCTGGACGGCCAGGGTAAAAGCAGGTTGAAGCGTCATGCGTTGTCTCCGCGAACGAGCGTAAAGAAGTCGACCCGGCTGGTATTCACTTCGGCCTGACGCGCGGCAAGACGTGCGGCGCGGTTGGCCTCCAGCGGGGAAATAAGGGTTTCCATCAGCGTCTGGAAATGCGGTGGTTCCTGTAAAAGCGCATCGATGACCGCGCAGCGCTCGGCGTGCGCTTTATCACGCCCCAGCACGTAGCCGTAGCCCAGCGTGCCGCTGTGCAGGCGGATCGCTGCGCGGGTGAGGGTGGCATCCCCGGCGAAGAAGCGCTCGCCGGTGCCGCCCATGCGCGCCTGGATCTGAACGAGGCCGATCTCCGGCGCGCGGAGGAGGTCGTACCCGGGAGCCAGGCTAAGGGCGTTCATGCGGGCAGAGAGCGCAGCAGGCTGGCTGTGGGCCAGCACGCGCATCCAGCGCTGTCGGGTGGCGGTGTCGAAGTGCATTCAGTGCTCCATGGTGAATTCAATCATGTCGGCGCGGGTCAGGCTGACGGAGTATTCCGTCGCGTCGATCTCGCCGTCACGGTGGTTGAGGGTGCGCACGCAGAGCAGCGGGGCCATATTGGGGATTTCGAGCACTTTGCTCTCTTTCGCCTGCGCGCGGCGGGCGCTGATGCGCGTCTGGGTGCGTTTCAGCGCAATGCCTGTCGCATTCTGGAGAAAATCATGTAGCGAACCGCTGGAGAAATTCTGCAGCACCGGCCAGAGGGTGAGATCCGCGAAGTAGTGATCGATCTGGCACACCGCGACGCCGTTGACCCGGCGCAGCGTGCGCAGGTGGATGACGTTGTCGCCCTCCTGAATACCCAGCGCGTCCGCCACGTGGCTGGAGGCCGGACGTAGCACCGAGAGCAGCTTTTCGCTGGTCGGGTGGCTGCCCTGATCCAGCAGGTTCTGGCTAAAGCGCGCCTGGGCGTTAAGCGGGTAGTCGAACGGGCGCATCAGCACCAGCACGCCCACGCCCTGACGGCGCTGCACCCAGCCGCGCTCGACCAGCTGGTCAATGGCGCGGCGCAGTGTGTGTCGGTTCACCTCATAGCGGTCGGCAAGCTGCTGCTCGGCAGGAAGGTAGTCTCCGCAGCGGTAATGCGTGCGCAGCTCCACTTCGAGCTTTGCCGCAATCTCTTGCCAGCGGGTGGGGTAACTGGTCGGATGTCTGGATAAGTGCATAGAAAACAAAGCCTCGCTTCTCAGATGAAGTGCTTACGCAAACGTTGAGAGAGGAAATCCAGCAGGCTGACGGTGACGATGATGAGCACCATCAGGGCGCAGGTTTGCTGGAACTGGAAACCGCGAATCGCTTCCCACAGGGTGACGCCAATCCCGCCTGCGCCGACCATGCCGACGACGGTGGCGGAGCGGACGTTGGACTCAAAGCGGTACAGGGAGTAGGAGATCAGGAGCGGCATCACCTGCGGCAGGACACCGTAGAGGATCTCTTCGATTTTATTGGCGCCGGTGGCGCGAATGCCTTCCACCGGACCGGGCTCGATGGCTTCGACCGCCTCGGAAAGCAGCTTGGAGAGCACGCCGGTGGTGTGAATGAACAGCGCCATGACGCCCGCGAACGGACCGAGGCCGACGGCGACCACGAACAGCATCGCAAAGACCATTTCGTTGATCGCCCGACAGGCGTCCATCAGGCGGCGCATGGGCTGGTATATCCACCACGGCACGATGTTTTCAGCGCTCATCAGGCCAAACGGAATGGAGAGAATAACGGCCAGCGCGGTGCCCCAGACGGCGATTTGCAGGGTGACCGCCATTTCACTGAGGTAGTCCTGCCACTGGCTGAAGTCCGGCGGGAAGAAGTCGGCGGCGAAGGTCGCCATATTGCCCGCGTCTTTGAAGAGCAGCAGCGGATCCATTTCCGCGCCCTTCCAGGAGATAACCAGCACCGCCAGCAGGATGGCCCAGCTTATGAGCGAGAACCAGCTGCGCTTCGGCGGCGGGAGGGTGATGGTTTGCATGTGTTACTCCGCAGGTCTTTGTGTGCCGGATGGCGCTACGCTTATCCGGCCTACGATCCAAAATGTAGGCCCGGTAAGCGCAGCGCCACCGGGCGAAAAGCGTTACTGCACCGCTTTATTCACGCAGGTCATCGCGCCGAGCGCGGCGGTCAGGCGGTCGAGGTCTTCAAGCTGAGCCTGAATCGCGGCCACTTTGCTGGTCTTCTCCTCGTCCTTCAGGCCTTTGTTGTCCTTCACGCCCTGCATCTCTTTAAACAGCGCCAGCTGGCGAATCGGCACCAGCTGCAGGTCGCTTGACGGGCGGAACGGTGCCCAGCCCAGACGTTCCAGGACCGCTTTCTCTTCCGGCGTTTTGCCGTAGGTCATAAAGAAGTCGTACACCTTGTCCTTGGTGCTTTCGGACAGGTTTTTACGCCACACGATCGGGTCGCCGGGGATCAGCGGGGATTTCCAGATAACCTTCAGCTCTTTCAGCTTGTCCGGGGCGGACGTCTTCAGCTTGTCGAGGTTCTCGGTGTTGTTGGTGGCAACGTCCACCTGCTTGTTGGCCACGGCCAGAGCGTTGGTTTCATGGCTGGCGTTTACCGTGCGCTTAAAGTCGCTGGCGGAGGCGTTGTTTTTGGCGAAGACGTAGTAGCCAGGGACCAGGTAACCCGAGGTGGAGTTCGGATCGCCGTTGCCGAAGGTCAGCTCTTTGCGTTTGGCGAGCATGTCGTTGAGGTTGTTGATCGGGCTGTCTTTGTTGACGATCAGCACGCTCCAGTAGCCCGGGGAGCCATCTGCCGCGACGGTCTGGGCAAAGACCTGGCCGTTCGCGCGGTCCACCGCTTCCATGGCGGAGAGGTTGCCGTACCAGGCGATGTCCACTTTATTAAAGCGCATCCCCTGGATGATGCCCGCGTAGTCCGGGGCGAAGAAGGCGTTCACTTTGATCCCCAGCTTGGTTTCCATATCTTTCAGGAACGGTTCCCACTGAGGTTTCAGGTTTTGCTGTGATTCCGTCGAAATAATGCCGAAGTTCAGCGCTTTTTCCTGCTCTTCCGCATACGCCGGGCTTAACAGGGTGCTGAGGCTGAACATGCTGGTAAAGGCCAGCGCGGCAACGGCTTTGTAGCTCATGTACTTTCCTCGGATCGGGTTTATTTAAGCAGCCTGCGCGTTCTCTTCGACGCGGTTAATGCTGCGGTAGAGATGGTCAAAACGTTCGTTATCAAACTGATGGCTCGCGCCATCAAAGAACACGTGTCCCTGACGCAGGGCGACGATGCGTTCGCAGTAGCGCAGGGCGTAATCCACCTGATGCAGCGTGACCACCACGGTAATGCCGTCGTTCTGGTTAATGTCGCGCAGGGTCTCCATCACGATGCGGGCGGACTCCGGGTCCAGCGAGGCGATGGGTTCGTCAGCAAGAATGATTTGCGCTTTTTGCATCAGCGCGCGCGCAATCGCCACGCGCTGCTGCTGCCCGCCGGACAGGGTGGAAACGCGCTGGTGGGCGAAATGCGCCATGCCGACGCGGGTCAGCGCCTGTAAAGCTTCCTGCTTCTGGGAAGGGGTGAACCAGCGCAGACAGGTGCGCCAGAACGGGGTGCTGCCGAGCGCGCCAATCAGCACGTTCTCCAGCACCGTCAGGCGGTTTACTAGGTTGAACTGCTGGAAGATGTAGCCCGTCTGGGCGCGGCTCTTGCGGATATCGCTCGCCAGACGCCCGGCGCGCTGTACGGTATTACCCAGCAGCTCGACGTTGCTTTCCGGCGTTTTATCGCCGGTGATAAGCCCGCTCAAATGGCGCAGAAGGGTGGATTTACCCGAGCCAGAAGGCCCGAGAAGCGCCACCATGTCGCCCTGCCGGACGGTCAGATCAACGGCATGCAGAGCCTTGTTATGATTGAAGGTCTTGCTCAGTTTCTCGACGCGGATGACAGTTTGCATGTGCTGGGCCTCACGATAAATGTGGCCTCATGCTGGCGCATCAATGTGACATTTGGGTTAAGTGCAGGTTGCGGGAGTTTGAAGAGTTGAGCGGAGTTTGATGACAATCATCGTAGGCCCGGTCAGCGCAGCGCCACCGGTCGCTGTTGCCGGCTGCGCTGCGCGTGTCCTGCCTACGACGTTTGTTGCTTGACGACGTTAATCATCCACGGCACGCCGTATTTGTCGGTGACTTTACCGAAACCGTGCGCCCAGAAGGTCTCCTGCCACGCCATGTCGATATTCCCGCCATCGGCAAGGTTGTCGAACCAGCGCTTGCCTTCATTGACGTCCTGGGTGTCGAGAACCAGCGTAAAGCCCGCGTACTGCGCGTTGCTGCCGGGCGGCATCCCGTCGCTCATCATGATATCGCTGCCCGCAATGCGGACGTTGGAGTGGGCGATAGCCGAATCCGGAAACTGCATACCGGACGGACAGCCTTCTTCGCTGTTATCGCTTTTTGGCATTTCGCCGAAGGTAATTTTATAGAGAAGTTCTGCGCCGACGGCTTGCTGGTAAAAGGCGGTGGCCTCAGCGCAGTTGCCGGCGAAAGAGATGTAGGGACTTAACGGCATAATCTTTACCTCACGTAAGAAAAGCCCGTTAAGTTTAGTTCTTTTTTTGTAGGCCAGATAAGCGTAGCGCATCCGGCAAAATCGCCCGGTGGCGCTTCGCTTACCGGGCGTACAGGTGAAAAATCAGTTCTTTTTCACGAACTCAGATTTCAGTTTCATTGGACCGAAGCCGTCAATTTTGCAGTCGATATTATGATCGCCTTCAACCAGACGGATATTCTTCACTTTGGTGCCGATCTTCAGCATGGAAGAACTGCCTTTCACCTTCAGGTCCTTAACGACGGTAACGCTGTCACCGTCCGCCAGCAGGTTGCCGTTCGCATCTTTTACGATGAGCGCATCAGCATCCTGAGCCGGCTCGGCATCATTCCATTCATGAGCGCATTCCGGGCAGATGAACATGCCATTATCTTCATAGGTGTATTCAGAATTGCATTTTGGGCAGTGTGGGAGAGACATATCGGTATCCTCAAAAGTGTAAACGCGCTGGAAAGTGCCAGCTAAATGACGGCAGGGTGCCGAAAAAGGCGGCAAGTATAGCGCAAATCCACACCGTTGTCGGTGATATTGTGAATTAAAAAAGCCAAAAAGCGTATCGGGAGTGACACGTTCTGTCAGTCAGTTACGCGAAGCTTATGTCCATTAACACGGTGGGAAGAAATGACGATAAATATATCGAATATTTTATTGCAGCAAATTGCTACGCTCTGCCATTTCGGATAAGGTGAAGCGACACATTGTTATTTATCTCCGGACTTTGCTGCCATACATATCTTATGGCAGTGGTGCATTACCTCTCTTTTTAGGTGGGTAAATAATGGTGATATATCCTGAAGTTTCTTAAAAATGGGCTACGCTTTTTTCTTTTGGCTATCAGGCCTGGAGAAGAGTTCTACACGCCATGCAAGGATAGGGAATTATTCCTGATTATCTTCAATCAGTTATATTTCGGCGAACATGTTTTCCACACGTGATCATATAAGCCTGAACAACATAATTAAAACCAGTGGCTTAATAAAAGTAATAAATTTGCGTTAAGGAAAGGCTTTTATCATGCACACACAGACCATTTTTGAATTAAGCCAGGAAGCCGAGCGTTTGTTACAGCTTGCCCTGCAAAATCTTGATACGTTGAAATCAATGCCCACTGAGATGCTGGAGAGCACAGAGGCTGCTATTACTGGCGAAACAAACAACGTTTTACCTTTGCATTTTAGCGCGCGCGGTGTCGACGCCCAGCAGGCGATGCTGAATAATGAATTACGCAAAATAACCCGGCTGGAAATGGTCCTGGCCATTGTTGGCACCATGAAAGCGGGGAAATCGACCACCATTAATGCGATTGTGGGTACCGAAGTGTTGCCGAACCGCAATCGTCCAATGACGGCGCTTCCGACGTTGATTCGCCACACGCCGGGTCAGAAGGAACCGGTGCTGCATTTCTCTCATGCCTCCCCGATTGATGAATTGATCCAACTGCTTCAGAAACAGCTCTGTGATTACGACCGCGGGAAGCTGGCTCAGCGTCTGGAAATTGATAAAGACATGAATACGCTGCTGGAGCGCATTGAAAAAGGGGAAGCGTTTGAGAAGCATCACCTGGGCGCGCAGCCGATATTTCATTGTCTGAAAAGCCTCAACGATCTGGTGAGACTTTCCCAGGCGCTGGGTGTGGAGTTTCCGTTCTCTGAATATACGGCTATTGAACATATCCCGGTGATTGAAGTGGAGTTCGTGCATCTTGCGGGCCTGGATGCCCACCTCGGGCAGCTGACGCTGCTCGATACGCCCGGGCCGAACGAGGCCGGACAGCCGCATCTGCAAAAAATGCTCAGCGAGCAGTTGTCCCGCGCATCGGCGGTACTGGCCGTGATGGATTATACCCAGCTTAAATCCATTTCTGATGAAGAAGTCCGCCAGGCGATTTCCGCGGCGGGAAAATCGGTGCCGCTGTATGCGCTGGTCAATAAATTCGATCAGAAAGATCGCAATAGCGATGATGAAGAACAGATTCGGGCGATGATCTCCGGCACCTTAATGAAAGGCAATATTTCGCCTGGTCAGATTTACCCCGTGTCGTCCATGTGGGCGTATCTGGCGAACCGCGCGCGCTATGAGCTAAGTTCGCATGGACGACTGCCGGATCATCAGGAGCAACCCTGGGTGCAGGATTTTGCCGAAGCCGCACTCGGACGTCGCTGGCGTACGGCGGATCTGGACGATATCGACCATATCCGACATTCTGCCGATTTGCTCTGGGAAGATTCGCTCTTCGAGCAACCGATACGGAAACTGATTTACGCCGCCTATGCCAATGCCTCGCTCTACGCGCTGCGTTCAGCCTCGCATAAGCTTCTTAACTACGCGCAAAACGCCCGCGAGTATCTCGATTTCCGCTATCAGGGGCTGACGGTGGCCTTTGAGGCGCTGGAGCTGAATATCGCACGTCTGGAAGAGGACATGGCGCTTTTGCAGACGCGTCAGCGCGTGGTGAGCGATGAGGTGAAACACGAGGTTGAGGAAGCGCTGAACGCCACCGCGGACTTTATGGGCTCCCAAAAAACCGCGCTTCACCAGGCGATTGACCAGGTGTTCAGCACGCCCCCGATTCTTGATTCGGCAGGCACCGAACGGCAGCAACTTCGCGGTGAGAGGGTGAAGCAGCTGGTGCTGGACGATGAAAGGCAGGCGCAGATTGCGCTGAGTAAATTACGCGCTTCCTGCGAGCGGGTGATGCTGGATGCCCAGACGAAGATCGGCCGTGAGCTGGCGTTACGCTTCGATCAGCTGGAGTCCACGCTGGCGCGTTCTCTTAACGAAGCCATGCGTCCCATCGAAACGCGTATTAAAGAGCATCTGAGCCATGCGGGTTTTCGGGCGCGGATCAGCTTCCCGGCGTTTCAGGCAAGCCAGCTTAACTTCAATACGCGAGCGCTGTTTAACGATGCGATTGCGCAGGACGACAGCCAGGCCGCCCCGCCTTCCGGCGGGAGCAGCATGCGCGAAACGGTCTCTCGCTGGCTCAATAATCCTGGCTGGGGCTGGGACGAGTATGTGGAAACGCGCACGCGCTATGTTATCGACATTGCGCAGCTACATGACAAATTTAAGCAACATATTGATCAGTTTTGTGAACAAATACGTAAAGCTTTGTCCGCGCAGGTCGATGTCTCTGTTACGGCAGGAATGGCGACGTTCTTTGCAGAATTTTCGTTGTGCCTGACCGGGTTACAGGAAAGCTTGCGTGATAGCCTCGCAGTGCGTCAGCAAAATGAGCACTCAACCCGAGCGCTCTGCCAGTTGTTGAAGCAAAGCATCACTACTGCGACGTGGATACAGGAAGATACCCGACTGTTACGCGATGATATTCAAACTCTATTCGCGGCAGAGCAACCATGACAACACCACTACTGGACGGCCCCGGGCGAACGCTGGAGTGTATTAATCCAAAATTTATGGTCGATCTGGTGCAGGGGGGAGACGCGGCGCGTCATCCTCGCCTGGGACCACAGCAGCTGCAGTTTCGCGAGCGTTTGACGCAGGAAATCATGACGCATACCCGGCTACGCCCCTGGGCGATGGCGGGGATGCTCAATGAAAATGCGGCGCTGCGCCTGGGGCTGGCGGAAAAGCTGGCCGGGATGCTTGATCCGGGCCATCTCGCGCTGACGCTGATGGCAGAGAAGCTGATTGCGCTGCGTCAGCAGACTCACCCGCGCACCCTGCAGTCTCCCGGACTGACGCAGCAGTACGCCGATCTCGTGTCTCATTTTACCCAACGCGCAGCCTGGAAAGAAAAGGCGCTGACCCAGCGCGGGCTAACGGTGCAGGCGGGTGAGCACAGCGAGCAAATTTTTACCCGCTGGCGGGCCGGACATTATGATGGCTGGTCGCTGGCCGGGCGCTGTTTTATCGTTCTGGAAGAACTGCGCTGGGGAGCATTTGGCGACGCATGCCGCCTCGCGAAAGAAGATGTGGCGGCCATGCTTAAGGATAACCTGTGCAGCATGGCGGCTAACTATCTGGCGCAGGGCATTAATGCCTCACCCACGACCCGCCATTTTTATCACCAGTGGCTGACTGCGCCTGCTTCTCCCGGATCGATCGATCATAAAGACATGCTGGGCTGGCTGGGGGACTGGTGTCAGGCGGATAAGCATCCGGTGAGCTGGTCAGTGACGCAAAACTGGCAGACCGTCGCACTGGGGATGCCGAGGCTCTGTTCGGCAAAACGGCTGGTGGACGGGATGGTGGAAGAGATTTTTGGGTAAATCCCTTACCCCTCACCCTCTCCCCGCAGGGAAGAGGGGAGGGTTTGGTGCGGTGTGTTAATGGCGGAGTTCGACCGCTTTTCGTTCGATATTTTGCTCGGGGGCATTGGCGTAGCGTTTCGCATATAGCGCCGTGATGATCGGCACCAGTAGCGCAGTGACAATCACGCTGGCGGCAACCAGCGCCGTCGCTGAAGCGGCTACCGGTTCGAAGGCCGGGTTAATCTGGGCAATAATCACCGGGTTGGCGACGGCAGCGCCTGCGGCTGAAGAGGCGGCGACGCCCGCCGTGCCGTTTCCTCCCCCGATCACGCGGTCGGCAACAATCAGCGGAATACCGGTAATGACGATTACGGCGACACCCAGCACAATACCCAGCAGGCCGGTATCAAGGATAACCTTCAGGTTGATGGTGTTCCCCAGCGCAAAGCCGAAGAACGGGATCAGCACCGGCGTGGCTTTGCTGAAGAAATCACGCAGATCGTGATCGAGGTTGCCAAGGGCAAAGCCGATCAGGAAGGGCAGGATTGCGCCGACAAAGTGGTGGGGTTCAAAAGAGGCCAGGCCAGCAGACCCCAGGATCAGCATCGTCATTAGCGGGCCTGATTCGAGAGACATCAAGACAAATGCGCCGGACTCTTCTTTCGTCCCGTACTGGTTCATCAGGCTGGCGTACAATCCGCCGTTAGTCATATCCATCGCGGAGACAATCGCCAGCACCGATAACCCCGCGAAGAACCCGGTCTGAATTCCATTCTCCGGGATGAACATCGCGCATATCATTGCCACCGCCCAGGCTACCGCTATTTTGGTTATTACCAGCGTGCCGGATTTCCGTAATACGGTACCGGTCGCCCGCAAATTAATGGATGCACCGATACAAAAAAACCAGACGGCAAGAATTGGAACCGTGCCCGTTATCATGCCTTTTGTGAAACCACCAAAATAAGCCCCGGTATCAGGGGCAAGGGTATTCAGGATGGCGCCCAGCACCAGCGGAACCAGCATCATACCGCCGGGTATGCGTTCTATCGTGGCTTTAATCTTCATGGACAATCCTCACATCTGACCCCGCAGGACGGGCGTTCGGTGTTAAAAGTTAGTCAATAAATTCAATTGATTGGCATTTGTTTTTGAGTGGCGTTTCTCGATAATCCCGCCAGGAAAATAAATGTTTTCTCTCGATTAACTTCATTGGAAAACACATGGAATGCTGTATTCGAATTTATCATGCGATCATTGGAATATTGATTCAATCAAAATAAAACATCGTTTTAGTTATCTTTGTCACATATTCAATGTAAAACTATCGGCGGCTTCATGATGAAGAAAATTTATGTAAATTGAATGTGAGTAAACGTGGTTTGTTTTTTTGTTGCGAAAGAACTCATAACGTGCGTGAGAGAGCTCATGAGGCGGGGATGAGAAAGGGCTTATTTGCACTGATTGACAAATACTGGACTGAGTTGACCTGAAGCTTAAATATGTGTGAAGTTGATCACAAATATAAACGCTGGTAGGGTAAAAAGGTCATTAACTGCCCAGGCAGGCGTCAACAGGTTCGGTTGTATCGACGTAAAACGTCAATGTAAGTAAACCTGCTACGCTTGAATAAGGCGATTCGCATGGAGCGGATCCCATGGTTCACAGAACGCACGCTGGACTGTGAAACAGACAGGGCCGAGTCAACGAGGATAGCTATGCTGAGAAGGAAAAAGATTAAACCCATCACGCTTCGCGACGTCACCATTATTGATGACGCCAAACTGCGTAAAGCGATTACCGCAGCCTCGCTCGGTAATGCGATGGAATGGTTCGATTTTGGTGTCTACGGCTTTGTGGCCTATGCGTTAGGTAAAGTGTTTTTCCCCGGGGCCGATCCCAGCCTGCAGATGATTGCGGCACTGGGTACGTTCTCCGTTCCCTTCCTGATTCGCCCGCTGGGTGGTCTGTTCTTCGGTATGCTCGGTGATAAATATGGTCGTCAGAAGATCCTGGCTATCACCATCGTCATTATGTCGATCAGTACATTCTGTATCGGTCTTATACCGTCTTACGCCACTATCGGCATTTGGGCACCGATTCTGCTGCTGATCTGTAAGATGGCACAGGGCTTCTCCGTGGGCGGTGAATATACTGGCGCCTCGATCTTCGTTGCCGAGTATTCTCCTGACCGTAAGCGCGGGTTTATGGGAAGCTGGCTGGACTTCGGCTCCATTGCCGGTTTTGTCCTGGGCGCGGGTGTGGTGGTCCTGATTTCAACCGTAGTGGGGGAAGAGAACTTCCTCGACTGGGGCTGGCGTATACCATTCTTCCTGGCACTGCCGCTGGGGATCATTGGCCTCTACCTGCGTCATGCGCTTGAAGAGACGCCTGCGTTCCAGCAGCACGTTGATAAGCTGGAGCAGGGTGACCGCGAAGGGCTGCAGGACGGTCCGAAGGTATCGTTCAAAGAGATTGCCACTAAGCACTGGCGAAGCCTGCTGGTCTGTATCGGTCTGGTGATCTCCACCAACGTGACCTATTACATGCTGCTGACCTACATGCCGAGCTATCTGTCGCATAACCTGCACTACTCGGAAGATCACGGTGTGCTGATCATTATCGCCATCATGGTGGGTATGCTGTTTGTGCAGCCGATTATGGGCCTGTTGAGTGACCGCTTTGGTCGTCGACCGTTCATTATTCTGGGAAGCGTTGCGCTGTTTGCCCTCGCCATCCCGGCATTTATTCTGATCAACAGTAATGTACTGGGGCTGATTTTTGCCGGTCTGCTGATGCTGGCGGTGATCCTTAACTGCTTTATCGGGGTGATGGCCTCAACGCTGCCCGCGATGTTCCCGACCCATATTCGCTACAGCGCGCTGGCCGCGGCCTTTAACATCTCGGTGTTGATTGCCGGTCTGACCCCGACGCTTGCCGCCTCGCTGGTGGAGAGCACGCAGAACCTGATGATGCCTGCTTATTACCTGATGGTGATCGCGGTGATTGGTTTGATTACCGGTATTACTATGAAGGAGACGGCGAATCGCCCTCTGAAAGGCGCAACGCCTGCGGCATCGGATATCCAGGAAGCGAAAGAGATCCTCCGTGAGCACTACGATAATGTAGAGCAGAAGATTGAGGATATTGACGCCGAGATTGAAGAGCTGCAGAAAAAACGTTCTCGACTGGTGGATCAGCATCCACGCATCAATGAGTAACAAAAAACCCGCCGCTGGCGGGTTTTCTTTTATTAGCATCCTGCGGCGATGTAGTCGCCATTGGCGCTGATGGGGACCACCGTCAGGAACAGCACCGTCGCGAACAGGATCAGGACTATCCCTCCGGCTATTTTGACGGTCGGCACCAGCCATTTTAACGAGGCGCTTTCTCCGAACCAGGCCACCGTGCGTTCGCGGGCGTAACGTACAGCCAGTGAAAGCCCCATAATAGAAAGAGCGGTTCCCAGCGACATGGTCATGACTGCGGCCATCCCCCAGGTAACAATGCCCAGTGCGTTCGAAAACATCAGAATCATAATCGCCCCGCTGCACGGGCGTGCGCCAATCGCCAGTATCACGCCCAGACGGGTTTTCCAGTCGCCCTGCGTCAGTTCTGCACCTACGCCGTGATGACCGCAGCCACAGTGTTCGTCGTGCTGATGAAGCGGCTTAATGGCAGAGACAGACATCCTGCGCGGGCGCAGGCTCTTCAGCGCCTGGTAAATGACAAATGCGCCGAATGCGCCAATAAGCACTGCGCTGACCTTCTCCACAAACCAGCGGCTGGTACTGATATCCCCTGAGGCGAGGTTAAACCCTACCGCCAGGATAAAGACAAACAGAATGGCGCTGACGCCCTGCATCAGGCTGCCCAGGAAAGGGACGACCCGGGCGGCCAGCTCGCTTTCCTTATTGGTAGTCAGATAGGTCGTCACAATGAATTTTCCGTGCCCGGGGCCAATGGCGTGGAGTACGCCATAAAGGAAAGCCCCCGTTAACAGCCATAATCCGCCGCTGTACTGGTGGTTATTCAGCTGCAGCAGGTACATCACCAGATAGCGGTGCAGGGTAATTTGCGTGGCAAGACACCACTGGATAAAGGCGTTCCAGTGCGCATGCAGGGTAAAACCGGCAAAGAGAATTGCCAGCAGCATCAACCCAGCGGTAGGGAGACGCCAGTCACGGGTGAGGCGTTGTGTGGTCATGAAGCGGCCTGCACAGAGAAGAGTATTTGCCGCCAGTATAGTTGATCTTCCCGCTCAGTTCGTGGGATCACATTGGGATCCGTGCAGAATTGTGGATAACTTTGTGCATAAATGGGTATAAGGCGGGGGTTTGCTGGGGAATGCAGCAGTCAGTCATTTTTTTGCAACTTTTCGGTTGCGGTCGTTCGCGAACTCCCTATAATGCGCCTCCATCGACACGGCGGATGTGAATCACTTCACAAACAGCCCGGTCGGTTGAAGAGAAAAAATCCTGAAATAACGGGTTGACTCTGAAAGAGGAAAGCGTAATATACGCCACCTCGCAACGGTGAGCGAAAGCCGCGTTGCACTGCTCTTTAACAATTTATCAGACAATCTGTGTGGGCACTCAAAGTGACATGGATTCTTAACGTCCTCGGACGAAAAATGAATACCAAGTCTCTGAGTGAACATACGTAATTCATTACGAAGTTTAATTCACGAGCATCAAACTTAAATTGAAGAGTTTGATCATGGCTCAGATTGAACGCTGGCGGCAGGCCTAACACATGCAAGTCGAGCGGCAGCGGAAAGTAGCTTGCTACTTTGCCGGCGAGCGGCGGACGGGTGAGTAATGTCTGGGAAACTGCCTGATGGAGGGGGATAACTACTGGAAACGGTAGCTAATACCGCATAACGTCGCAAGACCAAAGAGGGGGACCTTCGGGCCTCTTGCCATCAGATGTGCCCAGATGGGATTAGCTAGTAGGTGGGGTAACGGCTCACCTAGGCGACGATCCCTAGCTGGTCTGAGAGGATGACCAGCCACACTGGAACTGAGACACGGTCCAGACTCCTACGGGAGGCAGCAGTGGGGAATATTGCACAATGGGCGCAAGCCTGATGCAGCCATGCCGCGTGTATGAAGAAGGCCTTCGGGTTGTAAAGTACTTTCAGCGGGGAGGAAGGCGCTGAGGTTAATAACCTCAGCGATTGACGTTACCCGCAGAAGAAGCACCGGCTAACTCCGTGCCAGCAGCCGCGGTAATACGGAGGGTGCAAGCGTTAATCGGAATTACTGGGCGTAAAGCGCACGCAGGCGGTCTGTCAAGTCGGATGTGAAATCCCCGGGCTCAACCTGGGAACTGCATTCGAAACTGGCAGGCTAGAGTCTTGTAGAGGGGGGTAGAATTCCAGGTGTAGCGGTGAAATGCGTAGAGATCTGGAGGAATACCGGTGGCGAAGGCGGCCCCCTGGACAAAGACTGACGCTCAGGTGCGAAAGCGTGGGGAGCAAACAGGATTAGATACCCTGGTAGTCCACGCCGTAAACGATGTCGACTTGGAGGTTGTGCCCTTGAGGCGTGGCTTCCGGAGCTAACGCGTTAAGTCGACCGCCTGGGGAGTACGGCCGCAAGGTTAAAACTCAAATGAATTGACGGGGGCCCGCACAAGCGGTGGAGCATGTGGTTTAATTCGATGCAACGCGAAGAACCTTACCTACTCTTGACATCCAGAGAACTTTCCAGAGATGGATTGGTGCCTTCGGGAACTCTGAGACAGGTGCTGCATGGCTGTCGTCAGCTCGTGTTGTGAAATGTTGGGTTAAGTCCCGCAACGAGCGCAACCCTTATCCTTTGTTGCCAGCGGTCCGGCCGGGAACTCAAAGGAGACTGCCAGTGATAAACTGGAGGAAGGTGGGGATGACGTCAAGTCATCATGGCCCTTACGAGTAGGGCTACACACGTGCTACAATGGCGCATACAAAGAGAAGCGACCTCGCGAGAGCAAGCGGACCTCATAAAGTGCGTCGTAGTCCGGATTGGAGTCTGCAACTCGACTCCATGAAGTCGGAATCGCTAGTAATCGTAGATCAGAATGCTACGGTGAATACGTTCCCGGGCCTTGTACACACCGCCCGTCACACCATGGGAGTGGGTTGCAAAAGAAGTAGGTAGCTTAACCTTCGGGAGGGCGCTTACCACTTTGTGATTCATGACTGGGGTGAAGTCGTAACAAGGTAACCGTAGGGGAACCTGCGGTTGGATCACCTCCTTACCTTAAAGAACCTGCCTTTGCAGTGCTCACACAGATTGTCTGATGAAAAGTAAATAGCAAGGCGTCTTGCGATTGAGACTTCAGTGTCCCCTTCGTCTAGAGGCCCAGGACACCGCCCTTTCACGGCGGTAACAGGGGTTCGAATCCCCTAGGGGACGCCACTTGCTGGTTCGTGAGTGAAAGTCACCTGCCGTCATATCTCAAAACTGACTTGCGAGTCACGTTTGAGATATTTGCTCTTTAAAAATCTGGATCAAGCTGAAAATTGAAACGACACATCTTAATGGTGTGTTCGAGTCTCTCAAATTTTCGCAATCATGAAGTGAAACATCTTCGGGTTGTGAGGTTAAGCGACTAAGCGTACACGGTGGATGCCCTGGCAGTCAGAGGCGATGAAGGACGTGCTAATCTGCGAAAAGCGCCGGCGAGGTGATATGAACCTTTGACCCGGCGATGTCCGAATGGGGAAACCCAGTGTGATTCGTCACACTATCGTTAACTGAATACATAGGTTAACGAGGCGAACCGGGGGAACTGAAACATCTAAGTACCCCGAGGAAAAGAAATCAACCGAGATTCCCCCAGTAGCGGCGAGCGAACGGGGAGCAGCCCAGAGTCTGAATCAGCTTGTGTGTTAGTGGAAGCGTCTGGAAAGTCGCACGGTACAGGGTGACAGTCCCGTACACGAAAATGCACAGGTTGTGAACTCGAAGAGTAGGGCGGGACACGTGGTATCCTGTCTGAATATGGGGGGACCATCCTCCAAGGCTAAATACTCCTGACTGACCGATAGTGAACCAGTACCGTGAGGGAAAGGCGAAAAGAACCCCGGCGAGGGGAGTGAAATAGAACCTGAAACCGTGTACGTACAAGCAGTGGGAGCACCTTCGTGGTGTGACTGCGTACCTTTTGTATAATGGGTCAGCGACTTATATTCTGTAGCAAGGTTAACCGTATAGGGGAGCCGAAGGGAAACCGAGTCTTAACTGGGCGTTAAGTTGCAGGGTATAGACCCGAAACCCGGTGATCTAGCCATGGGCAGGTTGAAGGTTGGGTAACACTAACTGGAGGACCGAACCGACTAATGTTGAAAAATTAGCGGATGACTTGTGGCTGGGGGTGAAAGGCCAATCAAACCGGGAGATAGCTGGTTCTCCCCGAAAGCTATTTAGGTAGCGCCTCGTGAACTCATCTTCGGGGGTAGAGCACTGTTTCGGCTAGGGGGCCATCCCGGCTTACCAACCCGATGCAAACTACGAATACCGAAGAATGTTATCACGGGAGACACACGGCGGGTGCTAACGTCCGTCGTGAAGAGGGAAACAACCCAGACCGCCAGCTAAGGTCCCAAAGTCATGGTTAAGTGGGAAACGATGTGGGAAGGCACAGACAGCCAGGATGTTGGCTTAGAAGCAGCCATCATTTAAAGAAAGCGTAATAGCTCACTGGTCGAGTCGGCCTGCGCGGAAGATGTAACGGGGCTAAACCATGCACCGAAGCTGCGGCAGCGACACTATGTGTTGTTGGGTAGGGGAGCGTTCTGTAAGCCGTTGAAGGTGGCCTGTGAGGGTTGCTGGAGGTATCAGAAGTGCGAATGCTGACATAAGTAACGATAAAGCGGGTGAAAAGCCCGCTCGCCGGAAGACCAAGGGTTCCTGTCCAACGTTAATCGGGGCAGGGTGAGTCGACCCCTAAGGCGAGGCCGAAAGGCGTAGTCGATGGGAAACAGGTTAATATTCCTGTACTTGGTGTTACTGCGAAGGGGGGACGGAGAAGGCTATGTTAGCCGGGCGACGGTTGTCCCGGTTTAAGCATGTAGGCGGAGGTTCCAGGTAAATCCGGTACCTTATTAACGCTGAGGTGTGATGACGAGGCACTACGGTGCTGAAGTAACAAATGCCCTGCTTCCAGGAAAAGCCTCTAAGCATCAGGTAACATCAAATCGTACCCCAAACCGACACAGGTGGTCAGGTAGAGAATACCAAGGCGCTTGAGAGAACTCGGGTGAAGGAACTAGGCAAAATGGTGCCGTAACTTCGGGAGAAGGCACGCTGATATGTAGGTGAAGCCCCTGCGGGTGGAGCTGAAATCAGTCGAAGATACCAGCTGGCTGCAACTGTTTATTAAAAACACAGCACTGTGCAAACACGAAAGTGGACGTATACGGTGTGACGCCTGCCCGGTGCCGGAAGGTTAATTGATGGGGTTAGCGGCAACGCGAAGCTCTTGATCGAAGCCCCGGTAAACGGCGGCCGTAACTATAACGGTCCTAAGGTAGCGAAATTCCTTGTCGGGTAAGTTCCGACCTGCACGAATGGCGTAATGATGGCCAGGCTGTCTCCACCCGAGACTCAGTGAAATTGAACTCGCTGTGAAGATGCAGTGTACCCGCGGCAAGACGGAAAGACCCCGTGAACCTTTACTATAGCTTGACACTGAACACTGGTCCTTGATGTGTAGGATAGGTGGGAGGCTTTGAAGTGTGGACGCCAGTCTGCATGGAGCCGTCCTTGAAATACCACCCTTTAATGGCTGGTGTTCTAACGTAGACCCGTGATCCGGGTTGCGGACAGTGTCTGGTGGGTAGTTTGACTGGGGCGGTCTCCTCCCAAAGAGTAACGGAGGAGCACGAAGGTTAGCTAATCCTGGTCGGACATCAGGAGGTTAGTGCAATGGCATAAGCTAGCTTGACTGCGAGAGTGACGGCTCGAGCAGGTGCGAAAGCAGGTCATAGTGATCCGGTGGTTCTGAATGGAAGGGCCATCGCTCAACGGATAAAAGGTACTCCGGGGATAACAGGCTGATACCGCCCAAGAGTTCATATCGACGGCGGTGTTTGGCACCTCGATGTCGGCTCATCACATCCTGGGGCTGAAGTAGGTCCCAAGGGTATGGCTGTTCGCCATTTAAAGTGGTACGCGAGCTGGGTTTAGAACGTCGTGAGACAGTTCGGTCCCTATCTGCCGTGGGCGCTGGAGAATTGAGGGGGGCTGCTCCTAGTACGAGAGGACCGGAGTGGACGCATCACTGGTGTTCGGGTTGTCATGCCAATGGCACTGCCCGGTAGCTAAATGCGGAAAAGATAAGTGCTGAAAGCATCTAAGCACGAAACTTGCCCCGAGATGAGTTCTCCCTGAGACTTTAAGTCTCCTGAAGGAACGTTGAAGACGACGACGTTGATAGGTCGGGTGTGTAAGCGCAGCGATGCGTTGAGCTAACCGATACTAATGAACCGTGAGGCTTAACCTTACAACGCCGAAGGTGTTTTGGCGACGAGACAGATTTTCAGCCTGATACAGATTAACAGAATTTGCCTGGCGGCTTTAGCGCGGTGGTCCCACCTGACCCCATGCCGAACTCAGAAGTGAAACGCCGTAGCGCCGATGGTAGTGTGGGGTCTCCCCATGTGAGAGTAGGGAACTGCCAGGCATCAAACAAGAAGAACCCCGTACCGAAAGGTGCGGGGTTTTTTGCTTTGTGCGTCAGAAATCATGCCGGATGGCGGCTTCGCCTTATCCGGCCTACAAAACCTGTAGGCCCGGTAAGCGCAGCGCCACCGGGCATGGCAGACCGCACGATCCCACGGTAAAAAGAAGCAAGAATACTAAAGAAGGGATTTATAAACGCAGAAAAGCAAAAACCCAGCCATAGGCTGGGTTCTTTAAATAGTGGTGCCCGGACTCGGAATCGAACCAAGGACACGGGGATTTTCAATCCCCTGCTCTACCGACTGAGCTATCCGGGCAACGGAGCGCATTAAACCGCAATCGCGCCTTATCGTCAACATTATTTCGGGGAAAGCTGTTCAATTGCTTAACTTTGCGGCAATCTGATGGTTTACGCGTCGAATACGTCAAATTTAACAGGTTCGCTTACGTTAACGCCCCGCCCATACGGCACTGAGCAAAGCGCAGAATATCTTCCGCCAGTCGGTGCGCCGTATCCACATCGGCCTGGCTACGGTTCACCAGCATGCGGCTCAGGCAGCCCTCCAGCACCAGCTCCATCTGTTTCGCCACCATTGCCGGGTCATCCACTTCAAGACGGGTCAGCAGCTCGTGAGTGAAGTCATGCGCAGCCCGTTTTTGCTGCTCCGCCAACTGATGGACAGGATGGTCGGGATCGGGATAGAACGTACAGGCCGCAATAAACAGGCAGCCCGGATAGCGGTTGTTGCTGACACATTCCGTCAGGGCGGTATAGCGCGCCAGAAGCTTTTGTTCCGCAGTCAGTTCTTCATTCAGCATCAGCTGCCTGCGCCAGATATCAACCTGCTGGCTGAGATAGCGCAGAGCATCATAAACGAGCGCCTCTTTATCCGGCCAGAAGCGCTTAAGATCATCCAGGGGGTAATCGATACGGTCGGCTACCATCTCAAGCGTGGTGCTGGCGATCCCATAAATCTCAAGTAATTGCAGGGCTTGTCCCAGTACGTCTTCACGTTGCACGGTTATCTCCTCCGCTATTCCCAACGGTATGTTCCGTTTAAAGTGTTGTTTACGGTTGGCGATTGCGCAAATGCGCGCTAAATGCCGCTGCATCCATAAACCCGGTTACACGCTGTTCTGGCTGCTCCTGACCCTGTTGATTGAAGAACAGAATGGTTGGCAGCCCGAGCACGTTAAGCTGTTTTAGCAGAGCCTTATCCTGCGCATTATTGGCGGTTACGTTCGCCTGGAGCAGAACCGTCTCTTTCAGGGCGTTTTGTACCTGAGGATCGCTAAAGGTGTATTTTTCAAACTCTTTGCAGGCGACGCACCAGTCGGCATAGAGATCGAGCATCACCGGCTTGCCTTTCGCCTGTGCGAGCGCGCTGTTGAGCTCATCGACGTTCTTAATCTGCATAAAGTTCAAATGCGCCTGCGTCTGGCCGACCGGCGAGCCGAACGCCCAATCCTGCAGAGGACGCACGCTCACCAGCGCGGCGGCGAGCAGGAGAATTTGCACCAGGCGCATCCACGCTTTTTTGGCTCCCAGACTGACGATAAATGCCCAGGAGAAGAACGCTACGCCGAGCATCGCCCACAGGCGAGTGCCCCAGACGTCACCCGTAATGCGTTCCAGCAGGAACACCGGCAGCGCCAGAATCACAAAACCAAATGCGGTTTTCACCGTCTCCATCCACGGGCCGCTCTTCGGCAGCAGGCGGTTGCCAAAAACCGTGACCAGAATCAGCGGCAGGCCCATGCCCAGCGCGTAAAGGTACAGCGTACCGCCGCCGAGCCACAGATTGCCGCTCTGGGCAATATAGAGCAGGATGGCGCTCAGCGGGGCAGTGGTGCAAGGGGAGCAAATCAGTCCGGCGATGGCCCCCATCATAAACACGCCGCCTGCCGAACCACCCTGCTGACGATTGCTCATCAGCGTTAAGCGGGTTTGCAGAGCTGACGGTAACTGCAGCGTGAACAGGCCAAACATCGACAGTGCCAGCAGGATAAATATCGCCGACAGGCCAATCAGCACGTACGGGTGCTGAAGTGCGGCCTGGAACTGCAACCCGGCAGCGGCGACCACAAGGCCGAGCGCCGTGTAGGTCAGCGCCATACCCTGCACGTAAATAAAGGCCAGCAGCAGCGCGCGTGCGGTGGAAAGGCGCTGTTTGCCGCCCATCACGATGCCAGAGATGAGCGGATACATCGGCAGCACGCAGGGGGTAAAGGCAATGCCAATGCCAATCAGTAAGGCCCACAGCGCGGAGAACGGAAGGTCAGCGGTATCCTCATGCTTCTCGCCTGAAGGAAGAGGTGAAATCGTGGGCGACGCTTTCACCTCACTAAGCGGAACCACCTTTGTTTCCGGCGGATAGCAGAATCCGGCATCCGCGCACCCCTGATAGGTCACCGTCAGGGTCGCGCCTTTATCCGCCTGGTTCACCGTAACGGGCACGCCCAGGCGCTGGCGATAGATTTCGCTTTTGCCGTAAAACTCATCTTCATGCCACTCGCCAGCGGGCATCTGTAATGCGCCCACGCTGGCCTGAGCAGGCGTAATGCTCACCTGTTTGCGATAGAGGTAATAGCCCTCTTTCACCTGCCAGTTGAGCGTAAGGTCGTGCTGGTTTTGCTGGAAATCGAAAACAAACGCCCGATCGGCAGGAATGAAGTTCGAACGGCCGGGCGCGTCAAACAGCCCGGCAAAAACCGATGTGCTGCAAAGCAGCAGGATCAGCGTAAGGAAGCGTTGAGCCATGAGAGATAGTCGTTATCGCCATGAACCACTGGCAAGACCAGCAGTTCCGGGGTTTGGTAGGGATGATGAGATTTGAGGCAGTCCAGGAGTGCCTGCTGATTCGCCAGATTGGTTTTAAGCAACATCTGGACTTCGTACTCTTGCTCCAGCTTACCTTCCCAATAGTAAAGAGAGGTAGCGCCGGGGAGCAGCGTGACGCAGGCTGCCAGTTTTTCGGCCAGCACTTTGGCGGCGAGATCCTGGGCAGAAGCTTCATCAGGGGCGGTGCACAGTACGACAACGGCATCAGGCGTGTTCACAAGTCGACCTCCTCATCACGAAAGTCTTCACTATATCACGCAAGACGATTGGTCATTAATGAAACGGGCCGCTGAGCGGCCCGATTTTAACTATTTTTACAACGGCTAACCGTTTACAGCACAATGCCGCCGATGATAAAGCCGAGGACCACGCAAAGCGTAATCGCCACCACGCCCGGGATGAGGAACGCGTGGTTAAACACGTACTTACCGATACGGGTTGAGCCGGTGTCGTCCATCTCCACCGCCGCCAGCAGGGTTGGGTAGGTTGGCAATACGAACAGGGCAGAAACCGCCGCAAAAGAGGCAATTGCCGTCAGCGGCGTCACACCCAGCATCAGCGCCGCAGGCATCAGCGCTTTGGTGGTCGCCGCCTGGGAGTAAAGCAGAGTAGCCGCGAAGAACAGCACGACAGCCAGCAGCCACGGATAGTTGTGCAGCAGGTCACCAGCGACGGTCTGGATATCACTGATGTGCGCTTTCACGAAGGTATCACCAAGCCACGCCACACCCAGTACGCACACGCAGGCGCTCATACCGGATTTGAAGGTGCTGGCGTTCAGCACTTCGCTGGTATCAATTTTACAGGTGATGCTAATCAGCGTCGCGATGGTCAGCATGAACACCACAATCGCTTCGTTACGCGGCAGGACAGGGTTCTGGATCAGCCCCACGGTATCGCTGATGGCGGTCGCATAGAACATGACGGCGACAATACCAATCAGGAACAGCAGCACGGAGCGTTTCGCATGTGGCTTCAGTTCGAAGACCTGGCTGCCGCGCAGGCTCACTTCACCTTTTGCCAGACGCTCCTGATAAACCGGATCGTCTTTCAGTTCAGCACCGAGGAAGTTACACAGCACGGCGGTAATCATCACCGCAATCAGCGTCACCGGAATGCAGATCGCCAGCAGCGTCAGGTAGCTCACGCCCATCGGCTCCAGGATACCGGCGAAGAAGACCACCGCCGCGGAAATCGGCGAGGCGGTAATCGCGATCTGGGACGCGACGACGGCAATAGAGAGCGGACGCGACGGACGGATACCCTGTTCTTTCGCCACTTCGGTAATCACCGGTAACGTGGAGAAAGCGGTGTGGCCAGTACCGGCGAGAATGGTCATAAACCAGGTCACCAGCGGAGCAAGGAAGGTTATGTATTTCGGGTGGCGGCGTAGCATGCGCTCCGCCAGGCTCACCAGGTAGTCCATACCGCCTGCCACCTGCATGGCGGCAATAGCGGCAATGACTGCCATGATGATTTCGATAACGTCGAACGGGATTGCGCCGGGTTTAATCTGAAAGATAAGGGTAAGAACGAGCACTCCAAGACCGCCGGCAAAACCGATGCCGATACCCCCGAGTCGTGCTCCCAAATAAATCGCCAACAAGACGATGACGAGTTCTGCTCCAAACATAAGGACCTGCCTTGCTTATTAACAAGTTGATATTGAATTGTTGTATTTTGGTAACGCCTAAAAAGAAAAAAGGCACGTCACAAGTGACGTGCCTTAAGAAGCCTAGCCTGAACGGTTACTGTTCGCTTTCATCGGTATATCGTTTCGCTTTATAGGCCGGGTGCATCAGGTTCTGGGCTGAGAAAATATCGTCCAGCTCGGCTTCGGTCAACAGCCCGCGCTCCAGCACCACTTCACGCACGCTCTTACCGGTTTCGGCGCAAATCTTACCGACGATGTCGCCGTTATGGTGCCCGATGAACGGGTTGAGGTAGGTGACGATCCCGATGGAGTTATAGACATAACCCTCGCAGACTTCTTTATTCGCCGTGATGCCGTTGATGCATTTTTCCAGCAGGTTGTAGCAGGCGTTGGTCAGAATGTGGATAGATTCAAACATCGCCTGGCCAATGACTGGCTCCATCACGTTCAGCTGCAGCTGGCCCGCTTCAGAGGCCATGGTCACGGTCGTATCGTTACCGATGACTTTGAAGCAAACCTGATTCACTACTTCTGGCACGACCGGGTTCACCTTGGCTGGCATGATGGACGAACCTGCCTGCAGTTCTGGCAGGTTGATTTCGTTCAGGCCAGCGCGCGGGCCGGAAGAGAGCAGGCGCAGGTCGTTACAAATTTTGGACAGTTTCACCGCCAGACGTTTCAGCGCGCTATGTACCATGACGTAGGCACCGCAGTCGGAGGTTGCTTCAATCAGGTCTTCTGCAGGCACAACCGGCAGGTTGGACACTTCAGCCAGCTTCTGTACCGCCAGCTGCTGATAGCCATCCGGGGTGTTCAGACGCGTACCGATGGCGGTAGCGCCCAGGTTCACTTCCAGCAGCAGCTCGGAGGTGCGCAGCAGATTTTTAGTCTCTTCGTTCAGCAGGACGTTAAACGCGTGGAATTCCTGGCCGAGGGTCATCGGCACCGCATCCTGCAGCTGGGTACGACCCATTTTCAGAATGTCCTGGAACTCAACCGCTTTACGCTGGAAGCCATCACCCAGTTGGTTGATCGCATCCACCAGTTTCACCACGGAGGCATACACCGCGATACGGAAGCCGGTAGGGTAGGCGTCGTTGGTGGACTGGCATTTGTTGACGTGGTCGTTCGGGTTCAGGTACTGGTATTCACCTTTCTGGTGACCCATCAGCTCCAGGCCAATGTTTGCCAGTACTTCGTTGGTATTCATGTTGACGGAGGTGCCCGCGCCGCCCTGATAGACGTCAACCGGGAACTGATCCATGCATTTGCCGTTGTTCAGCACTTCATCGCAGGCTGCGATAATCGCATTTGCCGCGCTTTTAGGAATGGTTTGCAGCTCTTTGTTGGCCAGGGCTGCGGCTTTCTTCACCATCACCATGCCACGAACAAACTCAGGGATGTCGCTGATTTTGCTGTTGCTGATGTAGAAGTTTTCAATCGCTCTCAGAGTGTGGACACCGTAGTAGGCATCCGCTGGAACTTCCCTGGTACCCAACAAGTCTTCTTCGATACGAATGTTGTTTAACATGTGAACCTTCTTTTCAAGCTGCCGATGGATTGTACTAAACACACAGTATTTATGTGGTTTTGAATATTTTCTGACCGACGATTATTCCCTCAATCAGCCAGATGCTCGAGATCATATGCTGATGATAGCGAATTGCCGTAAGCTGGATCACTTATTATCGAGCCGATTCCATGATAATTATTAATCTGTGAAATGGGTCACCGCTTTAATATTTCCAAAAAAAATATCCGTGCAAACTGATTGAATTTTCGCTAACCGTCACCATCTCATACAAACGCGTGTCGCGAACACATTCAGACAGGGGCCGATGGCCTCTGCCACACAGGAGATGCCAGTGCGCTGGATACCGTTTATTGCTTTCTTTCTCTATGTTTACATTGAGATTTCCATTTTCATCCAGGTTGCCCATGTGCTGGGCGTCCTGCTGACGCTGATTCTGGTGATTTTCACCTCCGTCATCGGCATGTCGCTGGTGCGTAATCAGGGTTTCAAAAATTTCCTGATAATGCAGCAAAAGATGGCCGCAGGCGAAAGCCCGGCGGAAGAGATGATCAAAAGCGTGTCGTTGATTATTGCGGGGCTGCTGCTAATTCTGCCCGGGTTCTTCACCGACTTCCTCGGCCTTCTGCTGCTTCTGCCGCCGGTGCAAAAGCACCTGACCATGAAGCTGCTGCCGCATCTGCGCTTTAGCCGTATGCCGGGCGGTGGGTTCAGCACCGGGCCAGGCGACACGTTTGAAGGGGAATATCAGCGTAAGGATGAACAGCACGACCGTCTGGATCACAAAGACGATCGGTGATTTTGTTGCCCGGTGGCGCTTCGCTTACCGGGCCTACTAAAGCGCCAGCCACAACACCGCCAGCATGACGATGGCGTACATACTTTTCCACCCCACCATTGCCAGCAACAGCAGGCACAGTAGCCCCCCGACAAGCGCCAGTGCTTTATAACGGCCTTTCAGCAGACGACAACCTGCCAGCATGCACAGCAGGTAGATCATGATGAAAATGCCATTGGCGTAGACGAGCAGCGTATCCAGATTAACCTTCAGGGCGTAAATGCACAGCGTACTCACCACGCAGCAGCCCAGTACGGCATTCAGGGCATTCAGCGGCAGCTGGCGTTTAGACAGCCGCGCGAGGCGGTTATCAGGTCTGTAAAGCGCCTGAGACCACACCAGACGGGCAAAGCTCTGGATATAAATGTTAAGGCTGGCAAAACAGGCCAGATAGCCGATAACGCAGGCGATCCACAGCGCTTTCACACCAAACAGTTCAACCACGATACCCGGCAGCGATGCCGCGGCGGCGAGATCGGCTCCGAAAGCCTTGAAGTGCAACACCAGCACGGTACACGCCCAGTACACCGTGCCTGCCAGCAGCAGGCCGATCATCAGTGCGCGGGGGAAATCACGTTCAGGCTGCTTAAATTCCGACGCCAGATGGGCAAAGGCTTCCAGACCGACAAAACACCAGAACATGACGGAGAGCGCGGCAAAAAGCTGTGAGTGGTCGACGTCTGTCACGGCCGGGAAGGGAATCTCTTTTACGGTGATATCGCCCGCCCACCAGATAGCGGCAACGAGCGCGACAATCAGCACCGCAACCAGTGTCTGCAGGTTGGCGCTGGAGCGGGCTCCGCGTGAACCCACCCACCAGACGATAGCCAGCGTACCCAGTTCGGCCAACAGCAACTGCTCGTCATGCCAGCCAAACAGCGCCTGGCCAAAGCCGGTTGCAATGTGCAGCGCCGCAGGAAGCCCAACCGGAATAACGGAGAGAAACAGCCAGCCGGTCACACGCTCCAGTCGCGGGCCAAATGCCAGCCCGACAAAATGCGCCACGCCGCCCGCGCTGGGGAAATGCCGCCCCAGGATGGCAAACACAATGGCAATCGGGAAAACCAATACAATCAGAACGGGCCACGCCCACAGACTGTTATTTCCGGCTACCAGTGCCGCCAGTGCAGGTACGGCGAACACGCCCGTTCCTAACAAGGAGGTTGAGAGCAGGCCGACGCCCTGCGCCAGCCCCAACTCCTGCTTGAGTCCACTCATTGACATCGTCCTGCCAATTCCAAAAGAGAGGCGATGGTAACACTTTCGCAAAATTTTTTTTCAACTCCCCCTTGAAGGGGTAAAAAGCTATCCCCATCTCTCAGGGCACTAGTCGGAAAACCGCATGCGGGCCGGCGTCATCCATAACTGATAATGACTTTCTCAAAGGAGAGCTATCAATGAGTATTCGTCCGTTACATGATCGTGTGATCGTCAAACGTAAAGAAGTTGAAACCAAGTCTGCTGGCGGCATCGTTCTGACCGGTTCTGCAGCAGCCAAATCAACGCGTGGCGAAATCATCGCTGTCGGTAAGGGCCGCATCCTGGAAAACGGAACTGTGCAGCCACTGGACGTTAAAGTTGGTGACATCGTAATTTTCAACGATGGCTACGGCGTGAAATCCGAGAAGATCGACAATGAAGAAGTGTTGATCATGTCCGAGAGCGACATTCTGGCAATTGTTGAAGCGTAATTTACGCACGAGAATTTGAGGAAATAAGAACATGGCAGCTAAAGACGTAAAATTCGGTAACGACGCTCGTGTAAAAATGCTCCGCGGCGTAAACGTACTGGCAGATGCAGTTAAAGTGACCCTGGGCCCGAAAGGCCGTAACGTAGTGCTGGATAAATCCTTCGGCGCGCCAACCATCACCAAAGACGGTGTTTCCGTAGCACGTGAAATCGAGCTGGAAGACAAGTTCGAAAACATGGGTGCGCAGATGGTGAAAGAAGTGGCCTCTAAAGCGAACGACGCTGCAGGCGACGGTACCACCACCGCGACCGTTCTGGCGCAGGCCATCATCACCGAAGGTCTGAAAGCCGTTGCTGCGGGCATGAACCCAATGGATCTGAAACGTGGTATCGACAAAGCTGTCGCCTCCGCTGTGGAAGAACTGAAAGCGCTGTCCGTACCGTGCTCTGACTCTAAAGCGATTGCTCAGGTTGGTACCATCTCCGCTAACTCCGACGAAACCGTAGGTAAACTGATCGCGGAAGCGATGGACAAAGTCGGTAAAGAAGGCGTAATCACCGTTGAAGACGGTACCGGTCTGGAAGACGAACTGGACGTGGTTGAAGGTATGCAGTTCGACCGCGGTTACCTGTCCCCATACTTCATCAACAAGCCAGAGACTGGCGCTGTTGAGCTGGAAAGCCCGTTCATCCTGCTGGCTGACAAAAAAATCTCCAACATCCGCGAAATGCTGCCAGTGCTGGAAGCCGTTGCGAAAGCAGGCAAACCGCTGGTTATCATTGCTGAAGATGTTGAAGGCGAAGCGCTGGCGACCCTGGTGGTCAACACCATGCGCGGCATCGTGAAAGTGGCTGCGGTTAAAGCACCTGGCTTCGGCGATCGTCGTAAAGCGATGCTGCAGGATATCGCTACCCTGACCGGCGGTACCGTCATCTCTGAAGAGATCGGTATGGAGCTGGAAAAAGCGACCCTGGAAGACCTGGGCCAGGCGAAACGCGTTGTGATCAACAAAGACACCACCACCATCATCGATGGCGTGGGTGAAGAAGCCGCTATTCAGGGCCGCGTAGGTCAGATCCGTAAGCAGATCGAAGAAGCGACTTCCGATTACGACCGTGAAAAACTGCAGGAGCGCGTAGCGAAACTGGCAGGCGGCGTTGCGGTAATCAAAGTCGGTGCTGCGACCGAAGTTGAAATGAAAGAGAAAAAAGCGCGCGTTGACGATGCCCTGCACGCGACCCGTGCTGCGGTAGAAGAAGGCGTGGTTGCGGGGGGTGGCGTTGCGCTGGTGCGCGTTGCCGCTAAACTGGCTGGCCTGACCGCTCAGAACGAAGACCAGAACGTGGGTATCAAAGTTGCGCTGCGCGCAATGGAAGCGCCTCTGCGTCAGATCGTGTCTAACGCCGGTGAAGAGCCATCTGTGGTAGCAAACAAGGTTAAAGCGGGCGAAGGTAACTACGGTTACAACGCTGCAACTGAAGAATACGGCAACATGATCGACTTCGGTATCCTGGACCCAACTAAAGTGACCCGTTCTGCTCTGCAGTACGCGGCCTCTGTTGCTGGTCTGATGATCACTACCGAATGCATGGTGACCGACCTGCCTAAAGGCGATGCGCCTGACTTAGGTGCTGCTGGCATGGGCGGCATGGGTGGAATGGGCGGCATGATGTAATCATGTTGTTCTGAACCTCTCAGAACGAACCCCGGGCAGAAATGCCCGGGGTTTTTTATTGCGTGCTATTCGAAAGTCCCTTTGACACACACGGCACCTTCACGCACCATCTGGCGGCCTTTGGCCCAGACCTCGCGAATCTTCAGATCGTCCGTCAGTACCAGGAAATCCGCGTCGCATCCGGGCGCGAGCCGTCCCTTATGCTCCAGCCCGAGAAACGCCGCCACGTTTCGCGTAAAGGGAAGAAGCGCCTCTTCCAGCGGCAGCTGATGCCGGCTGACCAGCTGCTGCAGCGTTTCGAGCAGGGATTCGAACCCCGCCACGCCCATCCCCACCAGATTGCCGCTCTCATCAAATTTCGGCTGACTGCCGTTGCCGTCCGAACTGAGCGTAAGCCGGTTAAACGGCACCTGCGCCTCGCGGGCCATCACGATGGCGCTGGCGGCGTCAATCGGTTCACTGATGCTGGTCGTGATGTCGATAAAGCCGCCTTCGCGGGCATAGCTCAGCGCGGCAAGGAACAGCGCCTGGGCGCGGTTTACGTGCGTTGGCAGCAGTTTCACGCGCGGAACGTCGGCGTTATTCAGGATGCTAAACAGCGGCTCCAGCAGCTTTGGGCTGTTGCCGAGGTGAAACACGGAAATACCCGCTTTGGCACCCAACAGCCCGCCTACGCGTGACTGGGCAGCCATACTGGCGAGCTGGTCCTCGGCTGGCGCGGAAGAACGATGGTCAGAGATCGCGCATTTCACGCCAATGATTTTATCAATCAGCGCCACGTCTTTTTCGACACTGCCGGTGATGGTCGGCGAAGGCAGCCCGTACGCCCCCGTCAGCATCCATGCGCTGATCCCTTCATGCTCAAGCGCCCGCGTTTTTGCCAGCAGCGATTCAGGATGCCGGGTCACGCCGTCGGTGCCTAGCAGGCCAACAACCGAGGTGATGCCTGCGGCAACGAGTGCAGACAGGCGAACCTCTGGCGTGCGGGTGTGAGGGCCCGCCTCACCGCCGCCACCGATCAAATGCACATGCTGGTCGATAAACCCCGGGCAAACCACCGCCCCAGCCAGATCGCTTTCCGGGCAGTCTGGCCTCGTTGTTCCGTGGTTCGCTTTTTCGATCGCCACGATTTTTCCCGCAGCGATCAGCAGATCGCAACGTCCCTTATCCTCCGGGGCGTAGAGATGTGCGTTGCGGAAAAGGTGAGGGTTCAGCACTGAAAAATCCATTTTTATCTCCTCAGAAGAGTAGCTGCATCACCCACATTGAGAGCAGGGCATTAATGACACAAAGAGTAATAATATGCGGATAATATTTCGGGTTTACGCCGGCGGTACCCAGGCAGCGGCCGGTGTTTTGCACCGGATTGCCCATCAGGTAGATGGCGGGCAGCAGGATGGTGGCATCGTGGCCGTTGAGCGTGCCGGCGGCGACCAGGCTGGCGCAGACGCCCACGCCGCCGCCCATACTCATCACCGAGGCCAAAAGAACCGTTGCCGCCGCACCCGGAAGGCCCCACAGCGCCATAATTGGCTCGCATATCTTGCCGACTATATCCAGCAGGCCGGTGACCTTGAGCGCCTGAATGATGACAAACGCCATGACGACGTTCGGCAACAGGCTGGTGGTGGCGATGGTAAAGCCGCGCCGGGCGCCATCAATAAACATATCCATGATATTTTTACGCGGCTGGGCGATCATGTTCTTCCTCCTGAATGCGGCGATCTTCCATGTGGGCGATCCACAGGCGCAGGACGTTCGCGCCAACGAATTTAAACATCAGAATAACGGCCAGCGGCGTAATCACCGGGATGGTGATAACGGTGAAGAGCGCGGCACCGGAAGAAAAATAGTTGGTAATGATGGCGCTACCGCTGGTCTGAAAGGTGGCGAAAATAGCGCGCTCCTGGTCCGTAATCGCGCCTTCATCGGTTAACTCTTTGGTCATCCCTGCCGCCGCATCGGTGTTTTGCAGGTTGGCTATCAGCGCCAGGGAGCAAACGCCCGGCACACCAAGCAGCGGACGTAAAATGGGGGTCATAAGCTGCTGTGCGGCACGCAGCCCGCCCAGACCTTCGGTGACGGCAATGATACCGAGCGATAAAATGACCGAGGGAGCCAGCTCAAGGGCAAAGAGGAAACCGTCTTTCGCCCCCGTTCCGCCCGTTCCGCGAAACGTCAGAGCGCCGTTGACCGGGCCAAAGCTGCCGTTTAAGACGGTAAAATCCAGCACGCGCCACCATTCGGTGCTTTTGGCGAAAAAGCCCGAGAAAAAAACGATGGTAAGTACAAACGCCACATAACCCACCCATGTCACTTTTTCCTCTCCTGAGGATGATGCACTCATAAAACCTCCTTTTTTAGTCGCGTACAAAAGTTGTACGTTGCATCACTAAAAACGATCGGGGGCTAAAACACGATATCCCAAAGGTTATTATCAGAATTCATTTAAGATGTCGGAGGAGTGCCTCGCGGAATCTGGCTCGCAGAAATGCGCGGGGGTTTTTCTTTTAGTCATCTTTTAGGTATAAGATTTACACACGGACAATTACTGTCCAGCTTATTGAAAACGAGGAATAACATGCGCGTAAAAGTCTGTGCAGGGATTGTAGGGGCAGCATTGCTGCTGGCGGGTTGTAGCTCCAGCAATGAGCTGTCGGCAGCGGGCCAGGGCGTTCGCTTTGTGGAAGATAAGCCTGGCAGTGAATGCCAGCTGTTAGGCACGGCAACCGGTGAACAAAGTAACTGGATGTCGGGTCAGCACGGTGAGGAAGGCGGTTCTATGCGCGGAGCGGCGAATGCCCTGCGTAATCAGGCTGCGGCAATGGGCGGCAACGTGATTTACGGCGTAAGTAGCCCAACGCAGAGTATGCTGTCCAGCTTCGTGCCGACCGCCAGCCAGATGACGGGCCAGGTCTATAAGTGCCCGAACTGATGTAATGTGCTAATGGCGCTGCGCCCGGCCCTGTAGGGCGGGTAAGCGTAGCGCCACCTGCCTTTTTAGTGCTGCCGCAGCTGCAAATCGAGCGGCGTCTTGCTCGGCTCTCCGCCAATCTCGCGTGCCAGCTTCGGCACCATATAGCCTGAAACCAGCGTTAACAGTTCGCGCATAATCTGCCGGGCTTCTTCATCCGTCACCATGAAATGCGCCGCGCCCTGAACGCGATCCAGCACGTGCAGGTAATACGGCATCACGCCCGCATCAAACAGAGCATTGCTCAGATCGGCCAGCACGCGGGCGCTATCATTCACGCCGCGCAGCAGCACGCTCTGGTTCAGCAGCGTCACGCCCGCTTTACGCAGTCGCGCCATCGCCGCGCGAAACGCATCGTCAATTTCGTTCGCATGGTTAATATGATTCACCAGCAGCACCTGCAGGCGGGATTGCTCCAGGCGTGCCACAAGGCCGTCGGTGATACGTGCCGGAATGACAATCGGTAAGCGGCTATGAATGCGCAGGCGCTTAATGTGCGGGATGGCTTCAAGCTGAGTCAGCAGCCAGTCCAGCTCATGATCTTTCGCCATCAACGGGTCACCGCCGGAAAAAATAATCTCATCCAGTTCCGGATGGGCGGCGATATAGTCCAGCGCGACCTGCCAGTTGCGTTTATTGCCCTGGTTTTCGGCATAGGGGAAGTGCCGACGGAAGCAATAACGACAATTTACCGCACACCCGCCTTTTACCAGCAGCAGGGCGCGGTTGTGATATTTGTGCAGTAAACCCGGCACCACGCTGTTCTGCTCTTCCAGCGGATCGGTGCTGTATCCCGGCGCAGTAATGAATTCATCCTGCGAAGTAAGCGTTTGTTTTAATAGCGGATCGTCGGGGTTGCCTTTCTCCATCCGCGCCACAAACGCACGGGGAACGCGCAGGGCGAAAAGGCGCTTTGCCTCGCGGCCTGCAAGCAACTCTGGGTGCTGATCGAGGTCTAAAAGACGCAGCAATTCATCAGGACTGGTGATTACATCGGCAAGTTGCGATAACCAATCTTCTCTGGACGGGGTGTTTAGGGTTACAATATGCGCCATTTTGTGGCTTAGCTACCAGTTAACAAATTTAGAGGGCCTTATGGCAACGTACTATAGCAACGATTTTCGTGCTGGTCTTAAAATCATGATGGACGGCGAACCGTACGCGGTTGAAGCCAGCGAATTCGTTAAACCAGGTAAAGGCCAGGCATTCGCACGCGTTAAGCTGCGCCGTCTGCTGACCGGTACCCGTGTTGAGAAAACCTTCAAGTCTACTGACTCTGCAGAAGGCGCTGATGTTGTTGATATGAACCTGACCTATCTGTACAACGATGGCGAGTTCTGGCATTTCATGAACAACTCCACTTTCGAACAGCTGTCTGCTGATGAGAAAGCGGTAGGTGACAGCGCTAAATGGCTGCTGGATCAGGCTGAGTGCATCGTGACCCTGTGGAACGGCCAGCCTATCGCAGTGACCCCACCAAACTTCGTAGAACTGGAAATCGTTGAAACCGATCCAGGTCTGAAGGGTGATACCGCAGGTACCGGCGGTAAGCCAGCCAAACTGTCTACCGGCGCAGTGGTGAAAGTGCCACTGTTCGTACAGACTGGCGAAGTGATCAAAGTGGATACCCGCTCCGGCGAATACGTATCCCGCGTGAAGTAATTTACGTATGATTGAAGGCGCAGCGACCGCTGCGCCCGATTTTTTGCAGGCAGGGATGATGAAACGTACCGTTAAAATTCTGCTTCTGTTAGCGCTCTCCAGTGCATTGCTTTCTGGCTGTAACACCACGCGTGGAATGGGACAAGATATCCAGGATCTGGGTCATATCATTTCTCACGCCGCCAGCTAAGTTCGTCTAATTTTCCTAAAAATGCTTCCTCTTCCGTCAACCGGCGGGATTTTGTCTATTCTTAAGTTGCTATACACAAAACAACTTTGGCTATAAAAGGAAGATATTATGGTTAAGAAGACAATTGCAGCGATCTTTTCAGTCCTGGTACTTTCTTCAGTGTTAACGGCCTGTAATACCACGCGTGGCGTCGGTCAGGATATTTCTGAAGGTGGTAGCGCAATCTCTGGTGCGGCAACAAAAGCTCAGCAGTAATGAATAAACGGTACGGGACCAGCCGGGTTTCGTACCGTCAGCTTTCTGATTCCTGCAGGGATAAGAACGGAGAAAAACGCGTATCCATATGTAATTTCATGCGGATATTGCGTTTATAGGTATAAACCGTTTTTCCGTTGATGCTCAGGTGAGCGGCAATTTTTTGATTGCTCGCGCCGTCCATCCATAACGTCAGCACCTTCTCTTCCTGTCGGGTCAGCAAAGGGGCTGCCGCCGTTGGCCTGTCAGCGCTGGCGCGCGAAATTAACGCGTCGTTGATAACCGTTGCCACCTCTTCGAGACTGGCATTTTTCAACAGCGACGACCAGACTGGAAACTTACCAAGCCAGTCGGTCATGCCGCTGTCCTCTCCCGACTGCAGCAAAATAAACGGTAATCGTTCACTGGCGTTAAGCAGGGAAGAGAGCTGCTGAAAATGGTGAATATCCTGCCTGAAGCCGTACAGGTCAGCGATAACCAGCGTTGGTTTCCATTGCAGAATGTGTTCTCTGGCAAGAAACAGATTATTCAGCCCGGTCACTACGTAGTGTCCCGGGAACAAACCGGAATGATTGAGCCATGCTTCAAACCCCGCGCGGGTGAAGTGACAACGGTCAATCAAAAGAATTTTGAACATATTTTATTCGCAGTCGGCTAGTGGTTTGGCTTCCTGCCATCAGAAAGCACATCATCATAGAGAAGTCGGATGAGTGCTAAAAGCCGGAACTCCGCGCCATACTGCGGCTATTTCTTGCCTTAACGTGTTTAGCAAAAAAGGATTGAAAAAAAATAGCACGCTAACCACAATAGGTGGCGTAATCTCTGCCTTACGGGACGACCCGTAAGCGTTTCTTTCACCGGGGACGGCCCCAACTTGCATTAAGTTAAGGAGCCTGACATGTCCTGGATCATTCTTTTTATTGCTGGCCTGCTCGAAGTGGTATGGGCGATTGGTCTCAAGTACACCCACGGATTTACCCGCCTGACGCCCAGCGTCATTACCGTTACCGCCATGATAGTCAGTATTGTTCTGCTATCCTGGGCGATGCGCTCTTTGCCTGTGGGAACGGCTTATGCCGTCTGGACGGGTATTGGCGCGGTGGGGGCCGCCATCACCGGCATTCTGCTGCTCGGCGAGTCAGCGAGTCTGGCGCGTATCGCCAGCCTCGCATTGATTGTGGCCGGGATCGTTGGGCTTAAGCTCAGCACCCACTAATGGGGCTGATTTACCCAGATAAGTTTTGATACATCAAACCCTTGCCGGGTCGCGACGTCCAGCATCTGCTGCTTCATTTCGGGTGAAATAGTTGGCGTGCGGGAGAGTATCCACAGGTAGTCGCGATCCGGCCCACAGACCAGCGCATGGCGATACGCTTTGTCGAGCGCTATCACGTTATAACCGCCATAAAACGGACCAAAGAAAGAGACCTTAAGCGCGGCCCGTCGCGGGTCTCCAGTGAAGTACGCTTTTCCCACCGACTGCTGCCACATCTCCCGATCGGGATTATAGCCCCGGTTGATCACCTGAATACCGCCATCATCCATCGGACTGTAATTCGCCGTGACCTTCACTAAACCCTGCTCAAACCGATGGTCGAGGCGCGCGATTTCATACCATGTTCCAAGGAAGCGTTGTGCATCAAAAGGCGTGACGACGGTGACGCCAGGAGGCGGGGTAGGGGAACTGCAGGCAACCACTAAAAACGCGGCTGTCACCGCGGCAATAACAGGCAGAATGCGCATAGGAGTTTCCTTACTGTTTTTTGTTAAGTGTAGATGACAGCAGGAAAAATGCGGAAGATTGTGCGGCGAATTTCGCCGCACACTGTGGTTTTGTAGGCCGGGTAAGGCGAAGCCGCCACCCGGCAATGTTTTACTGCAGCGCGTCGAGGATACGGTATGCCGCCTCAACGCGTGCCGGGTTCGGATAGCTTTTATTCGCCAGCATCACAATGCCGAGCTGCTTTTCAGGAATAAATGCCACGTAGCTGCCAAACCCGCCCGTCGAGCCTGTTTTATGGACCCAGGAGGCCTTGACCGGCGGCGCGGGTGGATTCACTTCTGCCACGGGCAATGGTGCCAGCGCCACCTTGTTATCACTGCCTCCGACGACGGTTTTGGCATCGACCGGCCAGTTGAGCATCTCCCAGCCCAACCCCTGATACATGGCCCCCACGCGCCAGTAGCGAGACTGCGCCAGAGCAATGCCTTGCTTGAGTGAGGGAGCCTGAAGAGAATCCGGCTTCATGTTGGCTATCACCCAGCTCGCCATATCCTTCACGTTAGTTTTTACGCCATAGGCTTCCGCGTCCAGCATCCCTGGCGAAACGTGGACCGCTTTACCCTCACGGTATCCCCAGGCGTAATGCGCCTCTTCCGCTTTCGGGACGTTAATCCAGGTATGGTCCAGCTTGAGGGGTTTAAAGACCCGCGTCGTCATGGCCTGCTCATAGCTCATGCCGGAAGGTTTAACCGCCAGCGCACCAAAAAGACCGATGCTGGCGTTAGCGTAAAGACGCGTGGTGCCCGGCTTCCACTGCGGCTGCCAGTTTTGATAAAAGCGCAGCAGAGAAGCGGTATCCGTGACCTCATCCGGCACCTGTAACGGCAGACCGCCTGCGGTATAGGTTGCCAGATCCAGCATGCGAATGCCCTGCCACTGCTTGCCCGTGAGCTCAGGCCAGTATTTTGCTACCGGATCGCCCAGCGCTACTTCACCCCGGGCAATGGCATCGCCGCCCAGTACGCCGGTGAAGGTTTTACTTATAGAGCCCAGCTCAAACAGGGTTTGCGGGGTGACGGGTTTGTTCGCCGCAACATCGGCTTTACCGAAGGTAAAGTAGTGTGGCTGACCCTGATAAATTACCGCCACCGCCATACCCGGAATGGCCTGCGCGTTCATCAGCGGCGTAACGGTACGTTCCACCACCTCAGCCAGCTGTTTTTCGGACATCGGTGCGGCGAATGCAGCGCTGGTGACGCTGAGCAGCAGGGCACAGCTTAGGGATTTTGTCATCATCGGTTATCTTCCGTAATAGCAGTTCAAGGGAGTGTCCGGGCCCGTCAGACCGCTGTAGTCTGTTGGATTTGACTGTGGCTGACAAACGGTTAAATTTAGCATTAGCTGTTAATTTTTCTAACGGATGGGGCCATGACCCGCAGCTATCTTCCGCTTAATTCGCTTCGCGCCTTCGAAGCTGCCGCAAGGCACCTCAGTTTTACGCATGCCGCTATTGAGCTGAATGTCACCCATTCCGCGATTAGCCAGCACGTAAAGGCGCTGGAGCAGCATCTTAATTGCCAGCTGTTTGTCCGCGTTTCCCGTGGGCTGATGCTGACCACGGAAGGCGAGAATTTGCTGCCGGTGCTGAATGACTCGTTCGACCGAATTGCCGGAATGCTGGATCGCTTTGCCAGCCAGCGCGCCCAGGAGAAGCTAAAAATTGGCGTGGTGGGTACCTTTGCTACCGGGGTGTTATTCTCGCAGCTCGCTGACTTTCGTCGCTGCTATCCGCATATCGATCTTCAGCTGTCGACGCACAACAATCGTGTCGATCCGGCAGCCGAGGGGCTTGATTACGCCATTCGTTATGGCGGCGGGGCGTGGCACGGCACGGAAGCGACGTTTCTCTGTTCTGCGCCGCTTGCGCCGCTTTGCACGCCTGACATTGCAGCCGCGTTGCACACCCCTGCCGATATCCTGAAGTTTACCCTGCTGCGTTCTTACCGGCGCGACGAGTGGACCGCCTGGATGCAGGCCGCGGGAGAAAACCCGCCTTCACCGACGCACCGGGTAATGGTATTTGATTCGTCCGTGACCATGCTGGAAGCCGCGCAGGCAGGTACGGGCATCGCGATTGCACCTGTCGATATGTTCACCCATCTGCTGAACAGTGAGCGCATTGTGCAACCCTTCGCGACGCAGATTGACCTTGGCAGCTACTGGCTCACGAGGCTGCAGTCACGCGCAGAAACGCCCGCAATGCGCGAGTTTGCTCAATGGCTGGTGGGGAAGATGCAGAAATAAAAGGCCCGCCGGATGGCGGGCCAGAGGCGTCAGATAGTGATCACGGCAATCAGCGTGACCACGGTCAGGATGGTCGCCAGACCGTAGAATACCCATTTCCCGCTCGGTACATGGATTTTCAGGTCATGCATCGCATGGTGAATACGGTGCAGGCCACACCACAGCGGCAGGACGATCATCAGGAAGATGAATACGCGACCAATAAAGCTGCTCGCGAATGCCAGTACGCGTTCGTAGCTCAGCGCATCGCCCGGGAACAGCCCCAGCGGCAGCATAATGCCCACCAGCAAAATGATGACGGGGGCAATGATGGCACTCCACATGCCGCCTGCGCCAAAGAGGCCCCAGAAGACCGGCTCGTCAGAACGTTTTGGATTTGGATTGATCACAATAGTCTCCTTACCAGAACAGTGCGACAAACAGAATGACCACAGTGACCAGAATCGTCACCGCCCAGAGCCCCTTAATCACCGGTTCTGGCCCCATTTTCTCGCCTTTTACGATGATGTTCGCCGCTTTTGGCGCCAGTTCAAACCAGGTTTTAGTATGCAGCAGCGCGGCCGCAAGCACGATCAGATTCAGAATGACAATGATCGGGTTTTGCAGGAAACCGACAAAGCTGGCCCAGGTTTCCGGGCCATGCTTGAGGGCAAAAACGCCGTACATCAGCTCAAGGCTGAACCAGACCGCCGGTACCGCTGTGCCTTCACGCAGCATGTAGAAGCGATAAAACGGCAGGTTTTTCCACCAGGTGGACGGCACAGGCCGCACATAGGCTTTGCGTTTAGTCGTCATCATGCACTCCTTAGCGTGGTTTCAGGGTAGCGATAAGAAAGTCTTTCGAGCTTTCCACTTTACCCTGCTGAATGGCGGCGGCCGGGTCGACGTGCTTCGGACAGACTTCGGAGCAATAACCCACAAAGGTACAGGTCCAGACGCCGTTCTGGCTGTTAAGCTGCGCCATACGTTCTTTTTTACCGTGGTCGCGGCTGTCTTCGTTATAGCGGTGCGCCAGCGTAATGGCGGCCGGGCCGATGAACTCGGGGTTCAGGCCAAACTGCGGACAGGCGGCGTAGCAAAGACCGCAGTTGATGCAGCCGGAGAACTGATGGTATTTCGCCATCTGAGCTGGAGTCTGGTTGTTTGGCCCCTGATCCGGCGTGCGCGGGTTGCCAATGATGTAAGGCTTAATGGCTTCCAGGCTTTCGATAAAGTGGGTCATATCGACCACCAGATCGCGCTCGATAGGGAAGTTGCCCAGGGCTTCGACCTTGATGCCTTTGGTGTAGTCACGCAGGAAGGTCTTACAGGCCAGCTTCGGCACCTTGTTGACCATCATGCCACAGGAGCCGCAGATCGCCATGCGGCAGGACCAGCGGTAGCTCAGGTCTGGCGCCAGGTTGTCTTTGATATACCCGAGCGCGTCCAGCAGGGAGGTTTGCTCGTCGTAAGGAACTTCATAGAAAGCGCTGTGCGGTGCGGCATCCACTTCCGGGTTGTAGCGCACCACTTCAACTTTCAGTTTTTGCATCTCAGCCATTCGCCTTCTCCTTCTTCTCGGCGGCTTCTGCTTCTGCACCGTACACGCGTTTAGCCGGCGGCAGCGTGGTGATTTTCACGTCGCTGTAGTCCAGACGTGTGGTGCCATCCGCATCGCGCCAGGCGAGAGTGTGTTTCAGGAAGTTGACGTCGTCACGTTCGGTACAGCCTTCATCAAGACGCTGATGCGCCCCACGCGACTCTTTACGCGCCAGCGCAGAGTGCGCCATACATTCCGCCACGTTCAGGCCGTGGCCCAGCTCGATGGTATAGAGCAGGTCGGTGTTGAAGACGCTGGAGGTGTCGGTGATGCGCACGCGCTTGAAGCGCTCCTGCAGTTCCGCCAGCTTATCGACGGTTTTTTGCATCAGCTCAGGGGTACGGTAGATACCGCAACCTTCTTCCATCGACAGGCCCATCTCGTCGCGGATCTTAGACCAGTTCTCGTTACCTTCCTGGTTCACCAGATCTTTCAGGCGTTTTTCAACGTCTGCGACCTGCGCATCCAGCGCGGCACCGTTAGCTTCGCCAGCGGTTGCCGCTCGTTCCATCGCGCGCTCGCCCGCCATGCGGCCAAAGACCACCAGCTCGGCCAGCGAGTTTGAGCCGAGACGGTTGGCGCCGTGCAGGCCCACGGAGGAACATTCACCGACGGCGAACAGACCCTTAATACGGGTTTCACACTGCTGGTCGGTTTCGATCCCGCCCATGGTGTAGTGCGCCGTTGGGCGGACTGGAATCGGCTCTTTCACCGGATCGACGCCGACGTAGGCTTTCGCCAGCTCGCAGATGAACGGCAGACGTTCCAGCAGCTTTTTCTCGCCCAGGTGACGCAGGTCGAGGTGAACCACGTCGCCACGCGGTGTGGAGATGGTGTTGCCTTTGCGCCACTCGTGCCAGAAGGCCTGAGAGACTTTGTCGCGCGGGCCGAGCTCCATGTACTTGTTCTTCGGCTCGCCGAGCGGGGTTTCCGGGCCCATGCCGTAATCCTGCAGGTAGCGGTAGCCGTTTTTGTTGACCAGGATACCGCCTTCACCGCGGCAGCCTTCCGTCATCAGAATGCCGGAGCCCGGCAGACCGGTTGGGTGATACTGCACGAACTCCATATCGCGCAGCGGCACGCCGTGGCTGAGCGCCATACCCATACCGTCGCCGGTGACGATGCCGCCGTTGGTGTTATAACGATAAACACGGCCCGCACCGCCCGTCGCCATCACCACCGCATTGGCGCGGATCTGGACGAGCGTGCCTTCCATCATGTTCATCGCCACCAGGCCGCGCGCGTGTCCATCATCCACCAGAATGTCGAGGACGAAATGCTCATCAAAGCGCTGGATTTGTGGGAACTGAAGGGAGGTCTGGAACAGGGTGTGCAGCATGTGGAAGCCGGTCTTATCGGCGGCGAACCAGGTACGTTCGATCTTCATGCCGCCGAAGCGACGAACGTTGACGCTGCCGTCCGGACGGCGGCTCCACGGACATCCCCACTGTTCAAGCTGGGTCATCTCCGTTGGACAATGGTGCACAAAGTAGTCAACGACATCCTGTTCGCAAAGCCAGTCGCCCCCTGCAACCGTGTCGTGGAAATGGTATTCAAAGCTGTCATGATCCTGCGCAACGGCGGCGGATCCTCCTTCTGCGGCCACCGTGTGGCTGCGCATTGGATAGACTTTTGAAATCAATGCGATTTTAGCGTTGGGATTAGCTTGCGCTGCAGCAATCGCAGCACGTAATCCAGCCCCGCCAGCGCCTATTACGGCAAGATCGGCCTGAAAAGTTTGCACGACATTCCTCCAGATTTTTGTTATTTCGCAACGCGACAAACTAAAGGTAGTTCACCCGTCCAAAAGGACGATTGCGAAAGCGTTTCCACTGCTCCTTTATGGGTAAAACAGTATAACCGTGTAGATGTCAGGGAAATTTGACGTGTTCGATTTTTTTGCTGTTCTGTCCGGCGATTTATCATTGAGATTGATGAATTGCATCACGCAATTGTTCACCTAAATGAAATGCGCTTTTTTACTGCGCAAAATTTGTCTCTGTCCCTGCTAACGAGTAGACTTCGTGCCCTTGTCTGAAATCGGAGAACAACTCATGAGCGAAACGGCCACCTGGGAGCCGAGCGCATCCATCCCTAATCTGTTAAAACGCGCTGCAATTATGACGGAGATCCGCCGTTTCTTTGCCGACCGCGGCGTCCTGGAGGTGGAAACCCCGTGCATGAGTCAGGCAACGGTAACGGATATTCATCTGGTCCCGTTTGAAACCCGTTTTGTTGGCCCCGGCCACTCTCAGGGCATGAATTTGTATCTGATGACCAGCCCGGAATACCACATGAAACGCCTGCTGGCGGCGGGATGTGGTCCGGTCTATCAGCTGTGCCGTAGCTTCCGCAACGAAGAGATGGGTCGTCACCACAACCCGGAATTCACCATGCTGGAGTGGTACCGCCCGCATTATGATATGTACCGCCTGATGAATGAGGTGGACGATCTGCTTCAGCAGGTTCTGGATTGCTCAGAAGCGGAAACGCTCTCTTATCAGCAGGCCTTCCAGCGCCATCTGGAAATCGATCCGCTGTCGGCGGACAAAACCCTGCTGCGCGAAGTGGCGGCAAAACTGGATCTGAGCAACGTGGCAGATACCGAAGAGGACCGCGACACGCTGCTGCAGCTGCTGTTCACCTTCGGCGTGGAACCGCAGATTGGCAAAGACCGTCCGACGTTTGTCTATCACTTCCCGGCAAGCCAGGCGTCACTGGCGCAGATCAGTACCGAAGACCACCGTGTGGCAGAGCGTTTTGAGGTCTATTACAAAGGCATTGAGCTGGCGAACGGCTTCCACGAATTGACCGACGCGCGCGAGCAGGCGCAGCGTTTCGAGCAGGATAACCGCAAGCGCGCCGCGCGCGGCCTGCCGCAGCAGCCTATTGATGTTAATCTGCTTGAAGCATTAAAAGCAGGTCTGCCGGATTGCTCCGGCGTGGCGCTGGGTGTTGACCGTCTGGTCATGCTGGCTCTGGGCGCAGAGCAGCTTGGCGATGTGATTGCCTTTACGGTCGATCGCGCTTAAAGAATTGCCGGGTGGCGCTGTCGCTTACCCGGCCTACTCGGTCATTTGGCCCTGCCACATTAAAAACTGTCATATTATCAATATACGGGTCTTTTTCTTAATTTGCCCCTTATAGCCACAATATTAGTCTGGTCATCTGCTACCATCCGCGCAGTTTAATTCCTTTTCGGATGGTTCTATGTCCCAGTCACTCAAAAAGATGACCCTTACCGGGCTCATCCTGATGATATTTACCTCAGTCTTTGGCTTTGCCAACAGCCCATCAGCGTTCTATCTGATGGGTTACAGCGCGACGCCGTTTTATATCGTTTCGGCTCTGTTCTTCTTTATCCCGTTTGCGCTGATGATGGCGGAGATGGGCTCGGCTTACCGGAAAGAAGAGGGCGGGATCTACTCCTGGATGAACAACAGCGTCGGCCCGCGTTATGCCTTTATCGGCACGTTTATGTGGTTCTCCTCTTATGTCGTCTGGATGGTCAGCACGGCGGCCAAAGTCTGGGTGCCATTCTCCACGTTTCTTTTCGGTGCCGATAAAACGCAGGTCTGGTCTCTGGCGGGGCTGAGCTCCACGCAGGTCGTCGGGATTCTGGCGGTATGCTGGATGGTTGTCGTGACGCTGGTGGCGTCTAAAGGCATCAACAAAATTGCCCGTATCACTGCCGTTGGCGGTATTTCCGTGATGTGTCTGAACCTGGTGCTGCTGCTGGTGAGTATTGCCATTCTGTGCCTGAACGGTGGTCATTTTGCGCAGGAGGTGAACTTCGTTTCCTCGCCTAATCCAGGTTACCAGTCCGGGCTGGCCATGCTCTCCTTCGTGGTGTTTGCCATCTTCGCCTACGGCGGTATTGAAGCGGTGGGCGGGCTGGTCGACAAGACCGAGAAGCCGGAAAAGAACTTTGCCAAAGGGATTATTTTTGCCGCTATCGTGATTTCCATCGGCTATTCACTGGCGATTTTCCTCTGGGGCGTCAGCACCAACTGGCAGCAGGTATTGAGTAACAACACCACCAACCTCGGCAACATTACCTACGTGCTGATGAAAAGCCTGGGGATGACGCTGGGTAACGCCATGCACCTGACGCCGGAAGCATCGGCCACCATGGGGATCTGGTTTGCGCGCATTACCGGCCTGTCGATGTTCCTTGCCTATACCGGCGCATTCTTCACGCTGATCTACTCGCCGCTGAAAGCGATCATCCAGGGTACGCCAAAAGCGCTGTGGCCGGGACGCATGACCCAGCTCAATACCGCAGGCATGCCTGCCAACGCCATGTGGATGCAGTGTCTGCTGGTGTGCGTGTTTATTCTGCTGGTGTCATTTGGCGGCGACACGGCGTCTGCGTTTTACAACAAGCTGACCCTGATGGCGAACGTGTCGATGACGCTGCCGTACCTGTTCCTGACCCTGGCGTTCCCGTTCTTTAAGGCGAAGCAGGATCTGGAGCGTCCGTTTGTGATCTTCAAAACCCGCGCGGCAACGCTGCTGGCCACCACGGTGGTGGTGGTGGTGGTGGCGTTTGCCAATATTTTCACCATCATTCAGCCGGTGATTGAGGCGAACGACTGGAGCAGCGCGCTGTGGATGGTGGGCGGCCCAATCTTCTTCTCGCTGTTAGCGATGGGAATTTATGAGAATTACCGTCGACGCGCGACGGCGTACATCGCAGAAGTGGCGTAGCGGGAATATTCCCCTCCCGAAAGGGAGGGGAGACGCGTTATAAGCTGCCCGCCGGGCGCGTACGCGCCGCTGACGTCAGCGTTCTTCCCGTTTTACGCCCGTCCAGGCTTTCCAGACGCATCTGGAACGGTGGGAACGGCATATCAATACCGTGTTCGCGGAAGCCCGCCAGAATCAGCTGGTGGATCTCATGGCGCAGCGGCATACGGTGGCCCATTTCGGCGGCGTAGATACGCAGCTCGAAAATCTGAATCCCCTGCTGTAAATCCACAAGGAAGACTTCCGGCGCCGGGTTGTCGATGACCAGCGAGCAGCGCTCCGCGGCAGTGTAGAGGATCTGGGTGACCTCTTCGCTGTTCGCGTCCGACGGTGCCGGTACCGTCAGCACCACACGGGTAACGGAGTCTGAGAGCGACCAGTTGATGAACTGCTCGGTAATAAACGCCTTGTTTGGCACGATGATCTCTTTCCGATCCCAGTCGCTGATCGTCGTCGCTCGGGTGTTGATCTTCGTGATGCTGCCGGTCAGATCGCGGATCGTGACGGTATCGCCAATGCGGATCGGTTTTTCGAACAGAATGATCAGGCCAGAGATGAAGTTGGCGAAGATCTCCTGTAAACCAAAACCTAATCCAACGCCGAGCGCTGCGACGAGCCACTGGAGCTTCGACCACTCAATGCCGATCATCGAGAAGCCAACCAGACCGCCAAACAGCATGATCAGATACTTGGTAATGGTCGTGATTGCATAGCCCGTACCCGGCGTTAAATCCAGATGCTGCAGCAGCGCCAGCTCCAGAAGTGCCGGGAAGTTGCGCACAAGTTGGGTGGTGATGATCAGCACCAGAATTGCAATCAGCACCGCCCCTAAGGTAATCGGCTCCAGGCTTTCAACGCCCTGCACCGTAGAGGTCACGTCCCACAGCGAGATGTTCTCCAGGAAGCCAAATGCCGAGTGGATCTCCGACCACAGGAAGATCACCGACAGGAGGGCAATCAGCATCAGGATGGAGCGAACCAGACGCAGGGACTGGGTACTGATGGCATCCAGATCCAGTTCGACCTCATCCGCCTCCGTCGTACCTTCCGTACTGTTAACGTGGTTTGGCTCTTCCTCACCCCGCGCGCGCTGGGCGAGGATCTCCGCCCGGCGATGCTTGGCACGGTCAAACGCCAGACGGCGGCGCTGGATCAGCATCCAGCGGCGGATCACGTGGTATACCACCAGCAGAAGGAACCAGATGGCCACCGAGGTTTCGAGACGTGCCAACAGCGCCTGCGACGTCGCCAGGTAACCCACCGCGGCTGCCAGCATCGCAATCAACGGTGCGCTGAGCAGCAGGTTCCAGAGCAGCCGGTTGAACATATTGTCGCCGCTGCCGGTTTTGTCCAGATAGAGCGGAATACCCGCGCGTTTCAGGCTGAGCGTGACGATAGCCAGCGCTCCGCATATCAGCATAAAGCAGAGGCGGCCCAGCGAGCCTGAAAACTCCCGGTCGTTGAGATTATCGAACATGATCAGCGCCATAATCAGCGGCACAATCAGCCCGATGCTCATCAGATAGTAACGCATGGCGCGCGCCACGCGATTACGCGGCCAGCCAAAGTGGGCGATGAACAGGCCATTGGGTCGCGCAAAGGTGGCGCAAATCATGACCACCCACAGCAGTGGTACCGTGGCGGTGACGCCATCGCCAATCGCTACCGCGAGCGGATAGGGCCAGGCTTCCCGCAGGCCATAGCCCAGCGTCATCCACAGCACCGGCAGCGGGGAGGCGACGAGAATCGACCAGAATACGGTGCGCAACGTCAGCCAGAAGTGATCCTGGGTAACCTTCCCCACCCGGGAACTGGAACGCTCGAGGAAGCGGGTGAAATGTCTGCGTGAGTAAATGCTGAAGCCCACCAGAATTAACGCCCCCAGCAGCGGGAAAATGGTCTCTTTGCTGGTGAGCATCATCACGCTGGCCTGTCCCAGCTGGCTGAAGGTATCCAGCGAAATCAGACGGCGCAGATCCTGGACAATCTCAATTGGCCACGAGAAGGTCATCGGACGCACGTCGGACGTCCAGAAGAGATAACGGTGCGTCGCCTCGTTCACCTCTTTCAACGCATCTTCCAGCTGGCTGTTGGACACTTTTAGCTTGGTCAGCTCAAGAATCAGCGTATCCCCGCCCTGGAGCAGAGAGTTCAGCAGTTCACGCTGGGTACGCAGCTGGGCTTCCAGAATGCGGCTTTGCTCGCTGGTCAGAGGCTGTCCGTCAGCCTGACGGATCTGGCGGATTTGCGGCTGCTTATTGAGAAGATCTTCAAAATGCAGTCGCTGAACACGTAGCTGGGCCATTTCGGTATCCAGCTGCTGCGGCTTCGGCATCTCCGGCAGGCGCGCGACCTGGGCGCGTAGCGCTTCGCCCAGCAGGTTTGACGATCCGAGCCACTGGGACTGTTCGCGCAGGGTGTTGAGCGCCTGGCGAACCTGAAGGGTTTGATTAGTGGCCTGACGCTGCTGCGAGGCCACCAGATCCATACGCTGCGCCTGTTGATTCAGCGCGGCCGAAAGCTCACGGTTGACCTTAAACTGCTCAACGATGCCGGCAGGCAGGTTATCGCTATTTTCTGCCAGCAGCTCGGTACTTTCCAGCGCGCGCTCCGCTTCACGCTGGCGCTGGCTATTGAGCTGGTTGCGCAAGGCCTGAAGATAGGCGTCCAGCTGCTCGCTCTGCTTCTGAGCGAGTTCTGAGCGCATCCGCGACAGCTCCTGGCGGTTATTGGCGGAAAGCTGCGCCAGCTCGAGCTCATCGACAAGGGCCTTCAGGCGAGCCGATTCTGCCTGCAGGCCCAGATTTTGGGCCTGCGCCTGTGGCGTGTTGCCGTTTTGTGTCCCCACGCGGCGCTCAACTTCATTAAGCTGGCGGCGGGCGTCGGTTTGCTGCTGCGGAAGCTGGCTGAGGGAGTCGGCAATTTCGCGCGCTCGCTCCTGCTCCTGCTGAGCAAGGCGGCTCTTTTCCAGAAGCTGGCTGCTGACCTGCAGGATCTCCTGGTTCAACGCGTCGGAGGTCATCCCTGCCGGCACATCGCGCGGTTCGTCGCGCAAGTTATTGAGCTGCGCGCGCAGCGTCTGCGAGAGTTTGGGGAAGTTGTCGATAACCTGCTGATACTGCTGAGCGCGCTCAAGCGAGCCTTTCCGCTCCTCAAGCGCGTTCAGTGCGGACTGGAGCGACTCGACGGTCTCTGGCTGAGCGGGTTTGGCCGCTTTTGCCTGCTCCAGTTCCTGGGTTATCTGTTTGGCGTCGGGGGCTGTCGCTGCGTACGCCCCCATGCTGAGGCACCAGGCCATCAGTAGAACGATAATCGGGCGCACGTCAGCGATCCTTCTGTTGTTAGCCTTCGTCTTTTTTGTCGTCAACCAGCGGGCTGGCGTCGTGCTCGGCCTGGATCTCTTCCTGTGACAGCGGAGCAGGCTCTGCATCTGGCGTCACGAAGGTTTCGGTAGAGACCGCCAGCGGCTGGCCCAGCTTTGTCACCGACAGGCTTTCAAGCTGTTCAGCCAGCTTCACTTTGCCCGGCGCAAACAGGTTGATCACGGTGGAGCCCAGCTTAAAGCGGCCCATCTCCTGACCTTTGAGCAGGGCCACGGAACCTTCCGCTTCACCGGCAGGCCAGGTCCAGCGTTTGATCACGCCTTCGCGCGGCGGGGTGATGGTGCCTGCCCAGACGGTTTCGATGCTGCCGACGATGGTCGCACCGACCAGAATCTGGGCCATAGGGCCAAATTCAGTATCGAACAGGCAGATGACGCGCTCGTTACGGGCAAACAGGTTTGGCACGTTCTGCGCGGTCAGGTGGTTCACGGAGAACAGATCGCCCGGGACGTAAATCATTTCACGCAGGATGCCGTTACACGGCATGTGCACGCGGTGGTAGTCGCGCGGTGACAGATAGGTGGTGGCAAAGGTACCGTTGCGGAACAGATCCGCCATCAGGTAGTTACCCGCCAGCAGCGCTTCCAGGCTGTAGTTATGGCCCTTCGCCTGCAGAATTTTGTCGTCTTCGATGTTACCCAACTGGCTGATCACGCCGTCTGCCGGCATCACCAGGACGTTAGGGTCGGTGTTCACCGGGCGCACGTCGTCACGCAGCGGGCGCACGAAGAATTCGTTGAAGGTGCGGTAGCTGGCGGTATCCGGCTTCTGCGCCTCTTTCATGTCGACCTTGTAATATTTTACGAAAAGGTCGATGACCAGTTTGGTCAGCCAGCCTGCGCGTTTGCTCGCGCCCCAGCCCGCCAGGCGAGTGAGCCACAGTTTTGGCAGAATGTATTGAAGCGAAAGTTTAAATGCGTTTAACAAGGTAGCCTCCAGGCCATTGTTTTGTCGTTCCTGATCCGGCGGTAAGCCACCGGAACCTGAAAAAAGGGGACGATTTTAGCGATGCTTAGCTTAGTTGTCAGTTATCAGAATCAGAAAAGTTTTTACGCGTTTTTACCTGATCCATGCTCTCAAGAATGCGGTGATAATTCTCGAAGCGGGTCTCCGCGATTTCGCCTTTCTCAACCGCTTCACGGATAGCGCAGCCTGGATCGTTATCGTGTTTACAGTCGCGGTACTTGCAAGCGCCTAAATAATCATGGAATTCGACAAATCCGTTAAAGATTTGTTCCGGCTCAAGGTGCCATAAACCGAACTCTCGCACGCCCGGGGAGTCGATCACGTCGCCGCCATGTGGGAAGTGATACAGGCGTGACGCGGTGGTGGTGTGCTGGCCGAGGCCCGAGACGTCAGACACATCGTTGGTGAGGATCTCTTGCTGAAGGCCAAGCAGGTTGTTCAGCAGGCTCGATTTACCCACGCCGGACTGGCCCGCAAAGATGCTGATGCGATCGGTAAGCGCCTCTTCAAGCGGTTTCAGGCCATCTTTGGTGTAGCTGGAGACCATCAGGACGCGGTAGCCAATTTTGCGATAGATATCCATCTGCTCATTGACGAAGGCCATTCCGTCGTCGTCCAGCAGATCGATTTTGTTCAGCACGATGATCGGTTCAACCTGCAGCGTTTCGCAGGCGACGAGGTATCGGTCGATAATATTGAGCGACAGTTCGGGCAAAATCGCCGATACGATAACGATTTGGTTAATGTTGGCGGCAATCGGTTTGACCCCGTCGTAGAAATCGGGACGGGTTAACACGGACGTACGCTCATGGACCGCTTCAACAATACCTTTTACCGTTACGCCTTCCGCCGCCTCTTTACCCGGTCGCCAGACGACGCGGTCGCCGGTCACCAGAGAACGAATGGTCCGGCGGATGTTGCAGCGGTGAATCGCACCATCGGCGGATTCCACGTCAGCGTGCATACCGAAACGGCTGATGACTACGCCTTCCGTTGGGTCGCCAAACAGGTTGTCGTCGTAATCGACCTTCTCCGCAGTGGTTTTAAGACGGCGCTGGTGATTGGCATTCACGCGGCGCTGCTGCCCTTTGGAGAGTTTATTTTTACTCAATCGCACTGGCTCCTGGTCGCCCGTAGGGGGCAAAACCTCTATGATACACTCTAATTAATACTAGTTAACCTGCTACTGCCGGTTATGCGAGAAGGGTGGAAAATAACATGAGCGCGGATGAAAACAACCTGATTTGGATCGATCTCGAAATGACCGGGCTGGATCCCGAGCGCGATCGCATCATTGAAATTGCAACCCTGGTGACGGACGCCAACCTGAATATCCTGGCGGAAGGGCCTACGATTGCGGTGCATCAGTCTGATGACCAGCTGGCGTTGATGGACGAGTGGAACGTGCGTACCCACACCGGCAGTGGCCTGGTGGAGCGCGTGAAGGCGAGCACCATGGGTGACCGTGAGGCGGAGCTGGCGACGCTTGAGTTCCTGAAACAGTGGGTTCCGGCGGGCAAATCACCTATTTGTGGGAATAGCATCGGCCAGGATCGCCGTTTCCTGTTTAAGTACATGCCGGAGCTGGAGTCTTACTTCCATTACCGCTATCTGGATGTCAGCACGCTGAAAGAGCTGGCGCGTCGCTGGAAGCCTGAAATTCTCGACGGCTTTAAAAAGCAGGGGACGCATCAGGCGATGGACGATATCCGAGAGTCCGTGGCGGAGCTTTCTTACTACCGCGAAAACTTTATTAAGCTGTGATTTTGAGATCCGGCGCCTTGCGTGGCCGGGTTTTTGTCGTTAAATTGTGCAGCTTGCCGATTAAATAAGCATTTGAACTGAATTTCGAAAAAATCGCTTTAAGGGGGGTTGCAGCTAAAAGGATTTCTCGTATAATGCGCCTCCCGTAACGACAGAGAATTACACGTTACGACAGCAACAAAAGCAGTGCAGATTTGCGGGAATAGCTCAGTTGGTAGAGCACGACCTTGCCAAGGTCGGGGTCGCGAGTTCGAGTCTCGTTTCCCGCTCCAAAATTTGAAAGTGCTT
>NZ_KI535695.1:4326855-4779355 GCF_000493175.1 Enterobacter sp. MGH 16
CCCAAGCGGGAATAGCTCAGTTGGTAGAGCACGACCTTGCCAAGGTCGGGGTCGCGAGTTCGAGTCTCGTTTCCCGCTCCAAATTCTTCTTCATCTCTAAAATATCCACAGCGAAAAGAATCGCTGGGGACGTTTTCTGTTTTCTCTGAAATACTCTTGTGAACAGAGTTATCCACAGAAACTGCGCTTAACCGAAACAGGGTTAAAACTTAGCAGGGTGAATAATATCTTCATAAGATACTGTATTTAATTAATAAAATTTGATTTCAAAATGTTATTGAGATCACTTGAACTCTTCTCCAGCCCTGATGGCGCTTGAGTTTGTAATTTTATTCACAGGCTGTGAATAGTTCAGGCATCCCGCGGAAGCCCTTTTTCAATCACCCTCACCAGACGCTGTTTCTTCGGTAGCTGCACCTCGACCACGCAGGCATTACGTTTCTCAACTTGCTGCGCAATCGCCCATTCTATGTGTTCATCAAGAAGTGGGTGCTCACCTCTACGGCTTTCAAGCGCCCGAATATTCGCTTCATCCCACGGGGCATTCCCCAGCGCGACGGCCACATTTCGCAGCCAGCGCAGATGGCCGATACGGCGGATGGCCGAACCCTCCGTCACTTTCAGGAACCAGGCTTCGGTCCAGGCGAACAGTTCAGCGAGCGGCGGGGCATGGAGCGCCTTGCGCGGGCTGAAATCCTCTTCGTCGGTGAGCTGTGAATAGCGGTTCCACGGGCAGATGAGCTGGCAATCGTCGCAGCCGTAGATGCGGTTGCCGATAAGCGGTCGGAACTCCTCCGGAATGGCGCCTTCCAGTTCGATCGTGAGGTAGGAGATACAGCGGCGCGCATCAACGGTGTAAGGCTCAACGATGGCGCCGGTGGGGCAGATGGTCATACAGGCCACGCAGCGGCCACAGCCTTCCTCTACCGGGCCGTCTACCGGCAGCGGTAAATCAATCAGCAGTTCACCGAGGAAGAAGAACGATCCGGCGTCGCGGCTAAGAATAAGTGAGTGCTTACCTGTCCAGCCAAGCCCGGCTTTTTCGGCGATCGGACGCTCAAGAATAGGCGCGGAATCGACAAAGGGTCTAAAATTCAGCGAAACACAGTGCTGCTGAATAGTTTCCCCGAGTTTTTTTAAACGGTTACGCAGAAGCTTATGGTAATCACGACCGAGGGCGTACCGGCTAACGTAACCCAGCGAGGGGTCTTTGAGCGTGCGCGCAAAGGCCGCGTTGGCGGGCAGGTAGTTCATGCGCACGCTGATGACGCGTAATGTGCCCGGCAAAAGCTCGTGTGGACGGGCGCGCATCATGCCATGACGTGCCATCCACTCCATTTCGCCGTGGTATTGTTTGTCCAGCCAGGCCTGCAGTTTGGGCTCGCTGGCGGAGAGGTCGGTATCGGTAATGCCTACCTTCTGGAAGCCAAGCTCAGCACCCCACTGTTTGATTTTTTGCGCTAATTCATTGAGATCGAGGGGCTGTGACATGACGGACCATACGGTGAAGAAAAACCCCGCAAGTATACCACATTCCATCTGGCATGCGGATGACCTCCGGCGCGCCGAAAAAGAGGCTGCAGACAGCCTCGGGATTACCCTGTATGAACTGATGCTCCGCGCGGGTGAGGCAGCGTTTGACGTTGCCCGTAGCGCCTGGCCGCAGGCCGCCCACTGGCTGATTCTATGCGGGCACGGCAACAACGGCGGTGACGGCTACGTCGTCGCCCGTCTCGCGGTGGCTGCGGGTATCCGCGTGACCTTGCTGGCTCTCGAAAGTGATAAACCGCTGCCGGAAGAGGCCAGCGCGGCGCGGGAGGCATGGCTGAACGCCGGCGGTGTGATTCATGCGCCTGATATCGTCTGGCCAGAGGATGTTGATCTGATTGTTGACGGGCTGCTGGGCACCGGGCTGCGCAGCGCGCCGCGCGAAAACGTTGCCGCACTCATTGAACGCGCTAACAGACATTCCGCGCCGGTAGTCGCCCTGGATATTCCCTCTGGCCTGATTGCACAAACCGGCGCGACGCCGGGGGCGGTGATTCAGGCGGCACATACGGTAACCTTTATCGCCCTGACGCCAGGATTACTGACCGGCAAAGCGCGGGATGTCGTTGGCGTGTTGCACCACAGTGCGCTGGGGCTGGAGAGCTGGCTGGCCGGGCAGGAAACGCACCTCATGCGTTATGATGCGTCGCAGCTTGCAGCGTGGCTCCCGCCGCGACGACCAACGTCACATAAGGGCGATCACGGCAGGCTGGTGATTGTGGGCGGTGACCACGGTACGGCGGGTGCGATTCGCATGACTGGTGAAGCGGCTCTGCGCAGCGGCGCCGGATTAGTGCGCGTGCTCACTCGCATTGAGAATATTGCGCCGATCGTCACGGCCCGACCGGAGCTGATGGTCCATGAGCTTACGCTCCAGACGCTGGAGGAAAGCCTCGAATGGGCGGATGTGGTGGTGATCGGTCCCGGGCTTGGGCAGCAGGCGTGGGGTAAACAGGCCCTGCAAAAGGTCGAGAATTTTCGCAAACCGATGCTGTGGGATGCCGACGCGCTTAACCTTCTGGCAATAAACCCGGATAAGCGTCACAATCGCATTCTGACGCCACACCCCGGCGAAGCCGCGCGGCTGCTTAACTGCAGCGTGGCAGAAATTGAAAGCGATCGCTTACTTTCTGCTCAGCGTCTGGTAAAACGTTACGGAGGTGTTGCCGTTTTAAAAGGGGCAGGAACCGTTGTTGCCAGTGACGAGACGCAGGGCGTTATTGATGCCGGAAATGCGGGCATGGCGAGCGGCGGCATGGGCGATGTGCTTTCCGGTATTATTGGCGCATTGCTTGGACAGAAACTTCCCCTTTATGATGCAGCCTGTGCGGGCTGCGTGGCCCACGGCGTTGCGGCAGATAAACTGGCTGCGCGTTACGGTACGCGCGGTATGCTGGCCACCGATCTCTTTTGCACGCTGCGGCGTGTAGTTAACCCGGATGTGATTGACGTAGAAAATGACTAATCGAGCGATTCCTTTACCTGATGAACAAGCCACTTTAGAACTCGGCAAGCGCGTGGCGCAGGCCTGTCAGGGGGCAACCGTCATTTATCTGTATGGTGATTTAGGGGCGGGTAAAACCACCTTCAGCCGGGGTTTTTTGCAGGCGTTAGGGCATAACGGGAATGTGAAAAGCCCAACCTACACGCTGGTAGAACCGTACACCCTTGAAAATCTCATGGTGTACCACTTCGATTTATACCGCCTTGCGGATCCTGAGGAGCTGGAATTTATGGGGATCCGTGATTATTTTGCCAACGACGCCATTTGCCTGGTGGAGTGGCCGCAACAAGGTGCGGGTGTGCTGCCTGACCCGGATGTCGAAATTCACTTAGATTACCAGGCTCAAGGGCGTGAGGCACGCATCAGTGCTGTTTCCTCATCAGGCAGTTCCTTACTGGCGCGTCTGGCCGGTTAAGCGTAGGGATGACGGGATGATAAATCGCGTTAAAGGTTGGTTGTTGGCTGCCACCGTGCTGCTGTGCGCGCAGGCCGGGGCGGCAAATCTTTCAGATATTCAGGTCTCGAACGGCGAAAGCCAGGCTCGAATCACGTTCAGCTTTATGGGCGATCCTGAGTATGCGTTTTCACAGCCAGACAGCCACAGCGTGGCGCTGGATATCAAACAGACAGGCGTGATCCAGGGATTACCGCTGCAGTTCAGCGGCAACAACCTGGTGAAAAGTATCCGTTCGGGTACGCCGCAGGATAGCCAGTCGTTACGCCTGGTGGTCGATCTGACCGAAAAGGGCAAAACGAAGGCGGTGAAGCAGCAAAACGGGGCGAACTATACGGTGGTCTTTACCATCAATGCCGATGTCCCGCCGCCGCCTCCACCGCCGCCTGTCGTTGCCAAACGCGTGGAAGAACCGGTGTATACGCCGCGTCCTGCTGAACCCGCGCGTAATCCGTTTAAATCGCAGAACGATCGCATCACTGCGGCAACCAGCAGCAATACGGTGACCCGTCCGGCGGTGAGTACGCGCCGTGCTGCGACCAGCGGTGACAAAGTGATTATCGCCATTGATGCCGGTCACGGTGGACAGGACCCGGGTGCGATTGGCCCGGGTGGGACGCAAGAGAAAAATGTCACCATCGCCATTGCCCGTAAATTGCGTGCACTGCTCAACGACGACCCTACGTTCAAAGGCGTGTTGACCCGCGACGGGGATTACTTCATTTCGGTAATGGGGCGTTCGGACGTCGCGCGCAAGCAGAATGCGAACTTCCTGGTCTCCATCCACGCGGATGCTGCGCCTAACCGTAACGCGACCGGTGCCTCGGTATGGGTACTCTCGAACCGTCGCGCCAACAGCGAAATGGCCAACTGGCTGGAAGAGCATGAGAAGCAGTCTGAACTGCTAGGCGGTGCGGGCGATGTGCTGGCAAACAGCCAGTCAGACCCGTATCTCAGCCAGGCGGTGCTGGATTTACAATTCGGTCATTCTCAGCGCGTCGGGTATGATGTGGCCACTAACGTATTGAACCAGTTGCAAAGCATTGGTGTGCTGCATAAGCGTCGTCCTGAACATGCCAGCCTCGGCGTTCTGCGCTCGCCAGATATCCCGTCCATCCTTGTAGAGACGGGCTTTATCAGTAACAACGGTGAAGAGCGTCTGCTGGGAAGCGACAGCTATCAGCAGCAAATTGCCGAAGCGATTTATAACGGTCTGCGTAAATACTTTGATGCCCATCCGCTGCAGTCTGCGCCACAGAGCGGCGCTGCCCAGACGGCCAGCGCAGCGCTACCGGGTGAGATGACCGCGACCAACTAAGGAGAATTCATGCCGATTCAGGTTCTGCCGCCGCAGCTTGCGAACCAAATCGCCGCCGGTGAGGTGGTGGAACGCCCTGCGTCGGTCGTGAAGGAGCTGGTGGAAAACAGCCTCGATGCGGGCGCGACCCGCATCGATATTGATATCGAGCGCGGTGGCGCGAAGCTTATCCGCATTCGCGACAACGGCTGCGGCATAAAAAAAGAGGAGCTGGCGCTGGCGCTGGCGCGTCACGCCACCAGTAAAATAGCTTCTCTGGATGACCTGGAAGCGATTATTAGCCTTGGCTTTCGTGGTGAGGCGCTGGCGAGCATCAGCTCGGTTTCGCGCTTAACGCTGACCTCCCGTACCGCCGAACAGCAGGAAGCCTGGCAGGCTTACGCCGAAGGGCGCGATATGGATGTGACGGTCAAACCCGCGGCGCACCCTGTCGGCACGACGCTTGAAGTATTAGATCTCTTCTACAACACTCCCGCCCGACGCAAGTTCATGCGTACCGAGAAGACCGAATTCGGACACATCGACGAGATCATCCGCCGTATCGCGCTGGCGCGTTTCGATGTCACCATCAACCTCAGCCACAACGGCAAGGTGATGCGCCAGTATCGCGCGGTGGCGGAAGGTGGGCAGAAAGAGCGTCGCCTGGGCGCCATTTGCGGGACCCCGTTTCTGGAACAGGCGCTGGCCATTGAGTGGCAGCACGGCGATCTGGCGCTGCGCGGCTGGGTAGCCGATCCGAACGCGAGCAGCGCTGCGTTTGCGGAGATCCAGTATTGCTACGTCAACGGCCGCATGATGCGCGACCGTCTCATCAATCACGCCATTCGCCAGGCCTGCGAAGACAAGCTCGGGGCCGAACAGCAGCCTGCTTTCGTGCTTTATCTGGAAATCGACCCGCATCAGGTGGATGTGAACGTCCATCCTGCCAAGCATGAAGTGCGGTTCCACCAGTCGCGACTGGTGCATGATTTTATCTATCAGGGCGTGCTGAGCGTGCTGCAGCAGCAGGGTGAAACGCCGTTGCCGCTGGAACACGCAGAACCTGCGCCACGCCCAATTCCTGAAAACCGTGTCGCTGCGGGCCGCAACCATTTTGCGGAGCCCGCCGTTGCGCGTGAACCGGAAGCGCCGCGCTTTTCCTCCGCAGGGGCCGCGCCGCGTCCAACGGGCGCCAACTACCCGAATGCCCAGCCTGGCTATCAAAAGCAGCAGGGCGCGTTGTACCGCAAACTGCTGGAGACGCCAGCCGTAGAGCGTAAAGAATCTATTCCGGCACCTAAGCCTTCTCTGGACGGCCATAGCCAGAGTTTTGGCCGGGTGCTGACGATTATCGCGCCGGATATGGCACTGCTGGAACGTGACGGCAAATTGATGCTTCTGGCTCTGCCGGTTGCCGAACGCTGGCTTAAACAGGTGCAGCTCACGCCGGGCGAAAATGCCGCCTGTGCGCAGCCGCTGTTAATTCCGGTTCGCCTGAAAATATCCCCTGATGAAACAAGGATATTGCAGCGTGCCGAAGCACAGCTGGCGCAAATGGGTATTGAAATTGTGCTCGAACCACAACATGTGACAATTCGTGCAGTGCCTTTACCCTTACGCCAACAAAATTTACAAAACTTGATTCCTGAACTGATAGGCTACCTGGCGCAGCAAACATCGTTTGATGCCGCTAACACCGCGCAGTGGATCGCCCGCCATCTGGCCAGCGAACACGCGCCGTGGAGCATGGCACAGGCCATCAGCGTGCTGGCGGAGGTTGAACGCCTCTGTCCGCATCTGGTGAAAGCGCCGCCGGGTGGGTTATTACAACCTGTTGATTTAAAAACGGCGATGAACGCCCTGAAACATGATTGACGTAAGTAAGGCGAGCCTGCCTAAGGCAATTTTTTTAATGGGCCCAACGGCCTCCGGCAAAACGGCGCTCGCCATTGAGTTGCGTAAAGTTTTGCCGGTAGAGTTGATTAGCGTCGACTCCGCCCTCATCTACCGAGGGATGGACATCGGCACGGCGAAGCCTGACGCAGAAGAACTGCGCGCGGCACCGCACCGTTTGCTGGATATCCTCGACCCGGCTCAGGCTTACTCCGCAGCGGATTTTCGCCGGGATGCCTTAGCCGAGATGGCCGAGATAACGGCGGCGGGGCGTATACCGCTGTTGGTTGGCGGAACCATGCTCTACTTCAAGGCGCTGCTGGAGGGGTTATCACCTCTGCCATCCGCGGACCCGGAAGTAAGAGCGAAAATTGAGCAGCAGGCGGCAGAGCAGGGGTGGGACGTTTTGCATCAGCAACTGGCGGAGATTGACCCGGTTGCCGCAGCGCGGATCCATCCAAATGATCCGCAAAGGCTTTCCCGGGCACTGGAAGTTTTTTTCATTTCGGGTAAAACTTTAACGGAACTGACGCAAACGTCAGGAGACGCTCTGCCGTATCAGGTGCATCAGTTCGCCATCGCCCCGGCGAGCCGTGAACTGCTCCATCAGCGAATTGAGCAGCGTTTTCATCAGATGTTAGCTTCAGATTTTGAAGCAGAAGTGCGGGCGCTATTTGCCCGTGGAGATTTGCATACGGACATGCCTTCCATTCGTTGTGTGGGATACCGCCAGATGTGGTCGTACCTTGAAGGTGAGATTTCATACGATGAAATGGTTTATCGAGGTGTTTGCGCCACGAGACAGTTAGCGAAGCGCCAGATCACCTGGTTGCGCGGTTGGGAAGGGGTTCACTGGTTAGACAGTGAAAAACCACAACAGGCGTTAAGCGACGTGATTGAGGTTGTTGGTGATATCGCTCACTGAATGTGTACAATTGAGGCGTATCGTGCGCAATTTTTCAGAATCGCAAGGTTCTAAGTACAAAACAAGCATATAAGGAAAAGATAGAATGGCTAAGGGGCAATCTTTACAAGATCCGTTCCTGAACGCATTGCGTCGGGAACGTGTTCCAGTTTCTATTTATTTGGTGAATGGTATTAAGCTGCAAGGTCAGATTGAGTCTTTCGATCAGTTCGTGATTCTGTTGAAAAACACGGTCAGTCAGATGGTCTATAAGCACGCTATTTCTACTGTTGTTCCGTCCCGTCCGGTATCTCATCACAGCAATAACGCTGGCGGCGGCACAGGTAGTAACTACCATCATGGCAGCAACGCGCAGGGTTCTTCAACGCCAGCGCAGGACAGCGACGAGACCGAATAAGGTTTCGCACTGTTATCCACACGGGGAGCCAGGGATCCTGCGTTCCCCGCTGATCTTTTTAGAGAGGTTTACGCTTGTTTGACCGTTATGATGCCGGTGAGCAGGCGGTGCTGGTACACATCTATTTTTCGCAAGACAAAGATATGGAAGACCTCCAGGAGTTTGAATCTCTGGTCTCTTCCGCCGGTGTCGAAGCAATGCAGGTGATTACCGGTAGCCGTAAAGCGCCGCACCCAAAGTATTTTGTTGGTGAAGGTAAAGCAGTCGAAATTGCGGATGCCGTAAAAGCAACCGGCGCGTCAGTCGTGTTGTTTGATCATGCGCTGTCTCCAGCCCAGGAGCGCAACCTGGAAGCTCTCTGCGAATGCCGTGTTATCGATCGCACGGGATTGATTTTAGACATTTTTGCTCAGCGTGCACGTACCCACGAAGGGAAACTGCAGGTTGAGCTGGCGCAGCTGCGTCATCTGGCAACGCGTCTGGTGCGTGGCTGGACCCACCTTGAAAGACAAAAAGGCGGGATTGGTTTGCGCGGCCCGGGTGAAACCCAGCTCGAAACCGACCGTCGTTTGCTGCGTGGCCGAATTACCCAGATCCTCTCACGTCTGGAAAGGGTTGAGAAACAGCGTGAGCAGGGGCGTCGGGCACGAACCAAAGCCGACATCCCGACGGTGTCGCTGGTGGGGTATACCAACGCCGGTAAATCCACCCTGTTTAACCAGATAACCGAGGCCCAGGTTTATGCCGCAGACCAGCTGTTTGCGACCCTGGACCCGACGCTGCGCCGTATTGACGTTGCAGACGTCGGTGAAACGGTGCTGGCGGATACCGTAGGGTTTATCCGTCACCTGCCGCATGACCTGGTGGCGGCGTTCAAGGCCACCTTGCAGGAGACGCGACAGGCGACCCTGCTGCTGCACGTGATTGATGCGGCAGACGTGCGCGTGCAGGAGAACATCGACGCGGTGAACGTGGTGCTCGAAGAGATCGACGCCCACGAAATCCCAACGCTGTTGGTGATGAACAAGATCGATATGCTGGACGATTTCGAACCGCGTATCGACAGAGATGAAGAGAACAAACCGATTCGGGTCTGGCTTTCTGCCCAGACCGGTCTTGGTGTGCCACTGCTTTTCCAGGCTTTGACAGAACGTCTTTCCGGTGAGGTAGCTCAGCACACGCTGCGACTGCCGCCACAGGAAGGCAGGCTGCGCAGCCGGTTTTATCAGCTTCAGGCGATAGAAAAAGAGTGGATGGAGGATGACGGCAGCGTGGGGATGCAGGTGCGTATGCCGATCGTTGACTGGCGTCGCCTCTGTAAACAAGAACCTGCGCTGGTCGACTATATCGTCTGATCAGAAAGGGGATGCCTGAATAATTCGCCCTTGCATAACAAATATGGAGCATATACATGGCGTGGAATCAGCCCGGTAATAACGGACAGGACCGCGACCCGTGGGGAAGCAGCAATAATCAAGGCGGCAACTCTGGGGGAAATGGCAACAAAGGTGGTCGCGAGCAGGGGCCGCCGGATCTGGATGATATCTTCCGCAAGCTGAGCAAGAAGCTTGGTGGTCTTGGCGGAGGTAAAGGTTCTGGCTCAGGTGGAAATTCCACCCAGGGGCCGCGCCCGCAAATGGGTGGCCGCGTAGTCGGTATTGTTGCCGCTGCAGTGGTAATCATCTGGGCTGCTACCGGGTTCTACACCATTAAAGAAGCGGAACGCGGTGTCGTTACGCGTTTTGGTAAGTTCAGCCATCTGGTTGAGCCGGGCCTGAACTGGAAACCGACCTTCATTGACGACGTGACCGCGGTCAACGTGGAATCGGTCCGTGAACTGGCGGCGTCTGGTGTGATGCTGACGTCTGATGAAAACGTGGTGCGCGTTGAGATGAACGTGCAGTACCGCGTGACCGATCCTGAGCGTTATCTGTTTAGCGTGACCAGCGCTGATGACAGCCTGCGTCAGGCGACCGACAGCGCCCTGCGCGGGGTGATCGGTAAATACACCATGGACCGTATCCTGACCGAAGGTCGTACCGTTATCCGTAGCGATACCCAGCGTGAGCTGGAAGAGACCATTCGTCCATACAACATGGGGATTACCCTGCTGGACGTCAACTTCCAGGCTGCACGTCCGCCGGAAGAGGTGAAAGCGGCCTTTGACGATGCGATTGCTGCACGTGAAAACGAACAGCAGTACATCCGTGAAGCAGAAGCCTACACCAACGAAGTTCAGCCGCGTGCTAACGGTCAGGCGCAGCGTATTCTGGAAGAAGCGCGTGCGTATAAGACGCAGACCATCCTGGAAGCACAGGGTGAGGTCGCTCGCTTCGCGAAGATCCTGCCGGAATATAAAGCGGCGCCGGAAATTACCCGTGAGCGTCTCTATATTGAGACCATGGAAAAAGTGCTGAGCCACACCCGCAAAGTGTTGGTTAACGACAGTAAAGGCGGAAACCTGATGGTGCTGCCGCTGGATCAGATGCTGAAAGGCGGTTCTGCACCGGCAGCAAAAGACAACAGCGGTGCGAACAACCTGCTGCGTCTGCCACCTGCGTCATCCGGTAGCACAAGCGCAACAACCACGTCTTCTTCGAGCGATGGTGACATTATGGACCAACGCCGTGCTAACGCGCAGCGTAACGACTACCAGCGTCAGGGGGAATAAGGATGCGTAAGTCAGTTATTGCGATCATCGTCATCGTACTGGTCGTGCTTTATACCTCGATCTTTGTGGTGAAAGAGGGCGAGCGTGGGATCAAGTTCCAGTTCAGCAGCGTCGTGCGTGATGGCGACAAACGCCCGGTGATCTACGAACCGGGTCTGCACTTCAAGGTGCCGTTCATTCAGTCAGTGAAAACGCTTGATGCGCGTATCCAGACCATGGATAACCAGGCCGACCGTTTCGTGACTAAAGAGAAGAAAGACCTGATCGTTGATTCCTATATCAAATGGCGCATCAGCGATTTCAGCCGTTACTTCCTGGCAACGGGCGGCGGTGACGTTTCTCAGGCAGAAGTGCTGCTGAAACGTAAGTTCTCTGACCGTCTGCGTTCTGAGATTGGTCGTCTGGATGTGAAAGACATCGTGACCGACTCCCGTGGCCGTCTGACCCTGGAAGTTCGCGATGCGCTGAACTCCGGCACAGCGGGCACGGAAGATGAAGTTTCAACGCCGGCAGCAGATGATGCGATTGCCAAAGCGGCTGAGCGCGTTCAGGCTGAAACCAACGGTAAAGTGCCGGTGATCAACCCGAACAGTATGGCTGCGCTGGGTATTGAAGTGGTAGACGTGCGTATCAAGCAGATCAACCTGCCGGTGGAAGTGTCCGAGGCGATTTACAACCGTATGCGCGCCGAGCGTGAAGCGGTCGCCCGTCGTCACCGTTCACAGGGCCAGGAAGAGGCGGAGAAGCTTCGTGCTGCTGCGGACTACGAAGTGGCCAAAACGCTGGCGGAATCTGAGCGTCAGGGCCGTATCCTGCGCGGTGAAGGTGATGCCGAGGCGGCGAAGCTGTTTGCCGATGCCTTCAGTCAGGATCCTGACTTCTATGCCTTTATCCGTAGCCTGCGTGCTTACGAGAATAGCTTCCAGAGCAACCAGGATGTGATGGTGCTCAGCCCGGACAGCGATTTCTTCCGTTATATGAAGACGCCGACTAACGCAACGCGATAAACTCAGACTCGTTTGAGTATTCAAACCACCGCTCCCCACGGAGCGGTGGTTTTCTTTTATAAGGAACAAAAATGAATTCAACGATCTGGCTCGCGCTGGCCCTGGTTCTGGTGCTGGAAGGTCTGGGACCGATGCTCTATCCACGCGCCTGGCGTCGAATGATCGCCACCATGAGCCAACTGCCGGATAATATTTTACGTCGTTTTGGCGGCGGTCTTGTGGTTGCGGGCATCGTGATCTACTACATGTTGAGGAAAACGATTGGCTGATCAAAAAGTGGTCGGATTTGGGATATTCTGAGGTCAAAAAGTGCTGTATATCTGAAAAAGCGATGGTAGAATCCATTTTTAAGCAAACGGTGATTTTGAAAAAAATGGGTAACAACGTCGTCGTACTGGGCACCCAATGGGGTGACGAAGGTAAAGGGAAGATTGTTGATCTTCTGACTGAACGGGCTAAATATGTTGTGCGCTACCAGGGCGGTCACAACGCAGGCCATACTCTCGTAATCAACGGTGAAAAAACCGTCCTCCATCTTATTCCATCAGGCATTCTTCGCGAAAACGTCACCAGCATCATCGGTAACGGCGTTGTGCTGTCTCCAGCGGCGCTGATGAAAGAGATGAAAGGTCTGGAAGACCGTGGTATCCCGGTTCGCGAGCGCCTGCTGCTCTCCGAAGCCTGCCCGCTGATCCTGGACTATCACGTGGCGCTGGACGTTGCGCGTGAAAAAGCGCGTGGCGCGAAAGCGATCGGCACCACCGGTCGTGGTATCGGCCCGGCTTACGAGGATAAAGTTGCACGTCGCGGTCTGCGCGTGGGTGACCTCTTCGACAAAGCAACCTTCGCTGAAAAACTGAAAGAAGTGATGGAATATCACAACTTCCAGCTGGTGAACTTCTACAAAGCTGACGCTGTTGACTACCAGAAAGTGCTGGATGACGTCATGGCGATTGCAGACATTCTGACCGGTATGGTTGTTGATGTGTCCGATCTGCTGGACCAGGCGCGCAAGCGTGGCGATTTCGTCATGTTCGAAGGTGCGCAGGGTACGCTGCTGGACATCGACCACGGTACCTATCCGTACGTAACCTCTTCCAACACCACCGCGGGTGGCGTGGCGACCGGCTCTGGCCTGGGTCCACGTTATGTGGATTACGTTCTGGGCATCATCAAAGCGTACTCCACTCGCGTGGGTGCAGGTCCATTCCCGACCGAACTGTTTGATGAAACCGGCGAGTTCCTGTGCAAGCAGGGTAACGAGTTTGGCGCGACCACCGGTCGTCGTCGTCGTACCGGCTGGCTGGATGCTGTTGCCGTGCGTCGTGCAGTGCAGATCAACTCCCTGTCTGGCTTCTGCCTGACCAAGCTGGACGTACTGGACGGCCTGAAAGAAGTGAAAATCTGCGTAGGCTACCGTATGCCTGATGGCCGCGAAGTGACCACCACGCCGCTGGCTGCTGACGACTGGGAAGGCATTGAGCCAATCTACGAAACCATGCCGGGCTGGTCTGAGACCACTTTCGGTGTGAAAGAGCGTAGCGGCCTGCCGCAGGCGGCGCTGGATTACATCAAGCGTATTGAAGAACTGACCGAAGTGCCGATCGATATTATTTCTACCGGCCCGGATCGTACTGAAACGATGATCCTGCGCGACCCGTTCGACGCATAATCTTCGTGACTGCTGGCCTGCGGGTCTCCCCGCAGGCCGGATAAGCGTAGCGCCATCCGGCGACCGCTCCTGGATCTCCGCTTTTTCGCCCCGTCTGTCAAATAAATTAGCCGCTAACTATCTGGCTGGTTTATCATCATTAATGAATATCTCTGCGGTTTGTCCGCGATTTCCCTTTTTCCTGAGGTTGATGTGCAGTTAACAAGTTTCACCGATTACGGCTTACGCGCGCTGATCTACATGGCGTCGTTACCCGATGGGAAAATGACCAGTATCTCTGAAGTCACAGAGGTCTACGGCGTATCCCGTAATCATATGGTCAAAATAATCAATCAACTTAGTCGTGCCGGATACGTTGCTGCCGTCCGCGGGAAGAATGGTGGGATCCGTCTCGGTAAACCGGCACAGAGTATTCGTGTTGGCGATGTGGTACGTGAACTGGAGCCGCTGTCTCTGGTGAACTGCAGCAGCGAGTTCTGCCACATCACGCCCGCTTGCCGCCTGAAAAAGGCGCTTTCTAAGGCCGTGCAAAGTTTTCTCAAGGAGCTGGATAACTACACGCTGGCCGATTTGGTTGAAGAGAATCAACCGCTTTATAAATTATTGCTGGTGGAATGAAGAAAATTTCCACCGGAGCTGACAACGGAGGAACCGACATGTCACACGATCCTTTCCAGGAACGCGAAGCCGAAAAATACGCGAATCCTATCCCCAGCCGCGAGTTCATCATTGAACACTTAACAAAACGCGAAAAACCCGCCAATCGTGAAGAACTTGCTGTTGAATTAAACATTGAAGGTGAAGAGCAAATTGAAGCCCTTCGCCGCCGCCTGCGCGCGATGGAGCGTGACGGGCAGCTGGTCTTTACCCGCCGCCAGTGCTACGCGCTGCCAGAACGCCTCGATCTGCTGAAAGGGACCGTCATTGGTCACCGCGATGGCTTCGGCTTCCTGCGCGTGGAAGGCCGTAAAGACGATCTGTATCTCTCATCTGAACAGATGAAAATGTGCATCCACGGCGACCAAATTCTGGCGCAGCCGCTGGGCGCTGACCGTAAAGGTCGCCGAGAAGCGCGTGTCGTGCGCGTCCTGGTGCCAAAAACCAGCCAGATTGTTGGCCGCTACTTTACCGACGCGGGCGTGGGCTTCGTGGTGCCGGACGACAGCCGTCTGAGCTTCGACATTCTGATCCCACCTGAAGAGGTGATGGGCGCCCGCATGGGCTTTGTGGTGGTGGTGGAACTCACCCAGCGCCCAACCCGTCGCACCAAAGCGGTAGGTAAAATCGTCGAAGTGCTGGGCGATAATATGGGCACCGGCATGGCCGTTGATATGGCGCTGCGCACCCACGAAATTCCATACATCTGGCCGAAAGCGGTTGAAGAGCAGATCGAAAGCCTGCGTGAAGAAGTGCCGGAAGAATCCAAAGTGGGCCGCGTGGATCTCCGCTCCCTGCCGCTGGTTACGATCGACGGTGAAGACGCCCGTGACTTCGATGATGCCGTCTACTGCGAGAAAAAACGCGGCGGCGGCTGGCGTCTGTGGGTAGCGATTGCAGACGTAAGCTACTACGTTCGTCCGCATACCCCGCTGGATAACGAAGCGCGCAGCCGTGGTACTTCGGTCTACTTCCCGTCGCAGGTCGTGCCGATGCTGCCGGAAGTGCTGTCTAACGGCCTGTGTTCCCTGAACCCGCAGGTTGACCGCCTCTGTATGGTTTGCGAGATGACCATCTCCAACAAAGGGCGCTTAACTGGCTATAAATTCTACGAAGCGGTGATGAGCTCGCACGCGCGTCTGACCTACACCAAGGTCTGGCATATGCTGCAGGGCGACCAGGATCTGCGCGAACAGTACGCGCCGCTGGTCAAACACATCGAAGAGCTGCATAACCTCTACAAAACGCTGGATCAGGCGCGCGAAGAGCGCGGCGGGATCTCCTTTGAGAGCGAAGAGGCGAAGTTTATCTTCAACGCCGAGCGCCGCATTGAGCGTATCGAACAGACTCAGCGTAACGATGCGCACAAGCTGATTGAAGAGTGTATGATCCTGGCGAACATCTCGGCGGCACGCTTCGTTGAGAAAGCCAAAGAGCCTGCGCTGTTCCGTATTCACGATAAACCGTCGACGGAAGCCATCACCGCGTTCCGCTCCGTGCTGGCTGAACTGGGCCTGGAGCTGCCGGGCGGCAATAAGCCAGAGCCGCGCGATTACGCCGAGCTGCTGGAATCCATTAGCGATCGTCCTGATGCAGAAATGCTGCAGACAATGCTGCTGCGCTCGATGAAGCAGGCGATTTACGATCCGGAAAACCGCGGTCACTTCGGCCTGGCGTTGCAGTCTTACGCCCACTTTACGTCGCCGATCCGTCGTTATCCTGACCTCTCTCTGCACCGTGCGATCAAGTATCTGCTGGCGCAGGAGCAGGGCCATAAAGGGAACACCACCGAAACCGGTGGCTATCACTATTCGATGGAAGAGATGCTGCAGCTGGGTCAGCACTGCTCCATGACCGAACGCCGTGCCGATGAAGCTACCCGCGACGTGGCGGACTGGCTGAAATGTGACTTTATGCTGGACCAGGTCGGTAACGTCTTCAAAGGCGTGATTGCCAGCGTGACCGGCTTTGGCTTCTTCGTTCGTCTGGACGAGCTGTTTATCGACGGTCTGGTGCACGTCTCCAGCCTGGATAACGATTACTACCGCTTCGACCAGGTCGGCCAGCGTCTGATCGGCGAATCTGGCGGCCAGACCTACCGCCTGGGTGACCGTGTGGAAGTAAAGGTTGAGGCCGTGAATATGGACGACCGTAAAATCGACTTCAGCCTGATCTCCAGCGAGCGCGCGCCGCGTAACGTCGGTAAAACCGAGCGCGAAAGAGCGAAAAAAGGCGGAAACGGCAAAACGAGCGGCAAGCGCCGTCAGGCCGGTAAGAAGGTGAACTTCGAGCCGGACAGCGCGTTCCGCGGCGAGAAGAAGCAGAAGCCGAAGGCGGCGAAGAAAGAAGCCCGTGCCGCGAAGAAACCTTCCGCGAAGACACAGAAAATAGCGGCCGCCACCAAAGCGAAGCGCGCGGCTAAGAAAAAGCAGGCGGAGTAAATTCTCCCCTCACCCTGACCCTCTCCCCAACCGGGAGAGGGGAAATACTTATTACGAGAACCATCAATGAGTGAAATGATTTACGGCATCCACGCGGTGCAGGCCCTTCTCGAGCGCGCACCGGAGCGTTTTCAGGAAGTGTTTATTCTGAAAGGGCGTGAAGACAAACGTCTGATGCCGCTGATCCACGCCCTGGAAGCGCAGGGCGTGGTGATCCAGCTGGCTAACCGCCAGTTCCTGGATGAAAAAAGTGACGGGGCGGTGCACCAGGGCATTATTGCCCGCGTGAAGCCGGGCCGTCAGTATCAGGAAAACGATCTGCCGGATCTGATCGCTGAGCTCGAGAATCCGTTCTTCCTGATCCTCGATGGCGTTACCGATCCGCACAACCTCGGCGCGTGTCTGCGCAGCGCGGATGCGGCGGGCGTGCATGCGGTGATCGTGCCGAAAGATCGCTCCGCGCAGCTGAACGCGACGGCGAAGAAAGTGGCCTGCGGCGCGGCGGAAAACGTTCCGCTGATCCGCGTGACCAACCTGGCGCGCACCATGCGTATGCTGCAGGAAGAGAACATCTGGATCGTCGGTACTGCTGGTGAAGCGGATCATACCCTGTATCAGAGCAAAATGACCGGCCGTCTGGCGCTGGTGATGGGGGCGGAAGGTGAAGGTATGCGTCGCCTGACGCGCGAGCACTGCGACGAGCTGATCAGCATCCCGATGGCGGGCAGCGTGTCCTCCCTGAACGTGTCTGTTGCGACGGGCATCTGCCTGTTTGAAGCGGTGCGTCAGCGCAACTGATTTTCGCCCGGTGGCGCTTCGCTTACCGGGCCTACGGTTTTGTAGGCCGGGTAAGGCGAAGCCGCCACCCGGCAAAACAACCTCACTCCTCTAACGACCGCAAATGGTCATCCTTCCTCAGCGTCATCAGCGCGAAAATACTCACTACTGCCGTCGCCATCACGTAGTACGCCGGAATATCCAGATTGCCCGTCTGCTTAATCAGCCCGGTTATGATTAACCCTGCGCATCCCGAGAAAATCGCGTTCGATAACGAGTAGGCCAGCCCCAGCCCCGTATAGCGCACGCGGGTCGGGAACATCTCAGAGAGCATCGCCGGGCCCGGCCCCGCCAGCATGCCCACCAGACCGCCCGCAATCAATACCACTATCGCTTTCACCGCCAGCGTGCTGGACTCCGCCTGCAGAAGTTTCAGCAGCGGCAGGGCGAGGATCAGCAGCAGCGCGGTGGCGATAATCATCACCGTGCGACGCCCGATCCGGTCGCTCAGGATCCCCGACGGAATGATCGTCAGCGCAAACCCAACGTTCGAAATCACTGCGATCAACAGCGCCTGATTAAACCCGGTGTGCAGCGCCGACTGCAGATAGGTCGGCATAATCACCAGGTAGGTGTACCCCGCCGCAGACCAGACCATCACGCGGCCAATCCCCATCACGATGGCCCGGAGCGTGGCGGCAATGTCCGCCTGAGCGACGGCCGGTTTGTCCTGCTGCTGCACAAAGCTGGGTGTCTCCTCCATGCTGACGCGAAGCCACAGCGCAACAGCGCCCATGGGCAGCGCCAGGAAGAAAGGAATGCGCCAGCCCCAGTCGTGCAGGGCTTCAGGCGTGAGGAGTGCGGAGAGCAGCGCCACGATGCCGGCGCCCGCTAACAGCCCCAGCGCCACGGTAAAGGACTGCCAGGCACCATAGAGCCCGCGCTTGCCTCGCGGGGCGAACTCCGTCATCAGCGAGACTGCACCGCCGTACTCGCCGCCCGCGAACAGCCCCTGCAGGATCCGAAGCAGCGTAACGATCAGCGGTGCGGCAATCCCGATGCTGGCGTAGACCGGCACAATGCCGATGGCGGCGGTAGCCAGCGTCATCAGCACCAGCACAATAATAAGCGTCGGCTTACGGCCAATTCGGTCACCGATGCGGCCAAACACCACCGCACCCAGCGGACGGAAGAAGAAGGCGATGGCAAATGAGGCGTAGGTGAGGATCAGGCTGGTAAGCCCCGCTTCCCCTTCAAGCTGAAAGAAGTTCTTCGCAATGACGGTCGCCAGAAAACCGTAGACCGCAAACTCATACCACTCGATAAAGTTACCAATGGAGCCGGCAATTAATGCTCGCTTGTGCGCATCCGGTTGCATAACTTTCCTCACTGAAAGGGGGTGAGAATAAATTATTCAACAAAAGCGAAGTCATGAAATAGTTTATTCTTATGTTCTGTGAGCTATTTCACGAATGATATCAGCGGGATCGTGAACGTGTGACTCCCCTCCCATGCAGCGTGTGCGCGGTCTGTCCATACTTATCGTCATTGCCACTGAAGGAGGGAGACAGTATGCACTGGCAGACTCATACCGTTTTCAATCAACCTGCACCACTCTCTAACAGCAACCTTTTTCTCTCGGACTGCGCGCTGCGTGACGCAGTCTCGCGTGAGGGTGCCGAGTGGGATATCGAACTGCTCGCCAGCATCGGGCAGCAGTTAGGTACCGCAGAGTCGCTGGAGCTGGGCAGGCTGGCGAACGTGAATCCGCCGGAGTTGCTTCGCTATGACGCCACCGGAGAGCGACTGGATGACGTTCGCTTTCACCCGGCATGGCACCTGCTTATGCAGGGGCTGTGTGCCAATCGGGTACATAACCTGGCATGGGAAGAGGAGGCGCGTAAAGGGGCGTTTGTCGCCCGGGCCGCACGCTTTGTGCTTCATGCTCAGGTTGAGGCAGGCACGCTTTGTCCCGTCACCATGACGTTTGCCGCGACACCGCTCCTGCAGCAGGCGCTCCCTAAACTATTTCACGACTGGCTGACGCCGCTGCTCAGCGATCGCTACGATCCTCATCTGGCGCCTGGCGCGCAAAAACGCGGCCTGCTGATCGGTATGGGGATGACGGAAAAACAGGGCGGCTCGGACGTGCTGAGCAACACCACCAAAGCGGAAAAATGCAGCGACGGCAGCTACCGGCTGGTGGGCCATAAATGGTTTTTCTCCGTCCCGCAAAGCGATGCGCATCTGGTGCTGGCACAGGCGAAGGGCGGGTTGTCCTGCTTTTTTGTGCCGCGCTTTTTACCTGACGGACAGCGCAACGCCGTCCGGCTGGAGCGCCTTAAGGACAAGCTCGGGAACCGCTCCAACGCCAGCAGCGAGGTAGAGTTTCTTGATGCCTCCGGCTGGCTGCTGGGGGAAGAGGGCGAAGGGGTACGGCAGATCCTCAAAATGGGCGGCCTGACGCGCTTTGACTGCGCGCTGGGCAGCCACGGACTCATGCGTCGGGCGCTGTCCGTGGCGCTGTACCACGCGCATCAGCGTCAGACCTTCGGCAAAAATCTTATCGATCAGCCGCTCATGCGTGAGGTGTTAAGCCGGATGGCGCTGGTGCTGGAGGGGCAAACGGCGCTGCTGTTCCGCCTGGCCCGGGCGTGGGATAAACGCGCGGATCCCCAGGAAGCGGCATGGGCGCGGCTGTTTACCCCGGCCGCGAAATTTAGCGTGTGCAAAGCGGGCATCCCGTTTGTGGCGGAAGCGATGGAGGTGCTGGGCGGAGTCGGGTACTGCGAGGAGAGCGAACTTCCCCGCCTGTATCGCGAGATGCCGGTGAACAGCATCTGGGAAGGGGCCGGCAATATCATGTGCCTGGACGTGCTGCGCGTGCTGGCGAAGCAGCCGGGTATTCACGATCTGCTTGCCGATGAGTTTGCACAGGTAAAAGGGCAGGACAGACACTTCGACCGCAGCTGGCGACAGCTTCAGCAAAAACTGCGTAAACCGCAGGAGGCGCAGGGGCGGGAAATTGCGCAGCAGCTTTTCCTGCTGGGTGCCGGAAGCGAAATGCTGCGGCACGCATCGCCCCCGGTGGCGCAGGCGTGGTGCCGCATGATGCTGGATACCCGTGGCGGTACGCTGATGAGCGAGCAGGTGCAAAATGACCTGCTGCTGCGTGCGACGGGCAGAGTCGGTTAGTCTTTTAGCTGGAACAGACTCACCAGTTGAGCCAGATGTGACCCCTTCTCGCGCAGCGTTTGAGCGGTTTGTTCGCTGCGTGATATACGATCCGCATTAATATGCGACGCTTCGCCAATGTGGGTCATGGCGAGATTCACCTGGCCAATCCCTGCGGACTGCTCGCGTGAGGCATGGTTAATCTCGGTGACCAGCTGGCTGATGTTATCGATATGAATGATGATGTCATCCATCGCCAGGCGCGTCTGTTCAGACAGCGCATGGCCTTCGCTCACTTTCCTGAGCGTATCGCCAATCAGCTGTTCAATCTCCTTCACCGCGTTGGCGCTGCGTCCGGCCAGGGCGCGAACTTCCTGCGCAACCACCGCAAACCCTTTCCCATGCTCGCCCGCGCGGGCCGCTTCCACTGCCGCATTCAGCGCCAGGATATTGGTCTGGAAAGCGATGGACTCAATCACGCGCGTGATGTCTTCGATGCGTTTTGACGCCTCGCGAATGTCGTCCATGGTCGACACGGCATGAGTGACCGTCTCACCGCCCTGATGGACCGCGAGGGAGGTTTCACCCACCAGCTGCTGCGTTTGCTCCATGTTGGCGGCATTTTGCTGTACGGTGGCGGCCAGCTGCTCCATGCTGGCGGAGGTCTCTTCCACGCTGCTGGCCTGCTTGTTGATCTGCTCAGAAATCTCGCCGGTATCGGACGCCAGCGCGTTAGTGCCCAAATGGATCTCGCCTGCGGCCTCGCGAACCTGCAGAACAATTTTTTGCAGGCCGCCGCCGATGCCGTTAATGGCGTCGATCAGCTGGCCGACCTCGTCCTGACGCGTCACGGGCAGGCTGGAACGGAGATCCCCTGCAGCATATTGCCGGGCAAGATGGATCACATTGCTCAGCGGCCGGGTCAGCACACGGCGAATAAGGACCACGAACAGACCAGCAAACAGGATAGATAAGACCACGCCGGCCAGCAGGAAGCGATCGCGCATGGCGTTAACGCTTGAGAGCAGCACCGATTTATCCACTTCGCCCACGATAGTCCAGTTCCAGCCTGGCAACGGGGTATAGGCCATTTTAAGCGTGCGGCCGTCGTCGCTTACGCGTTCCAGGGTGCCGGGCTTGTCACCCAGAAGCTGCTGCTGCGTCGCGTCGTCCCACTTCGGCAACTGCCCCTCTTCACCGGCATGGAACAGGTATTGCCCGCGCGTTTTGCCGTTGCTGCGATCCAGCACGAAGAAGTGACCGCTCTCGCCCAGGCGGCGGGTGAGGATTTTCTCGCGCATGACGTTCCAGGAGTGCGTAATGTCCACGCCAACAAAGACGATCGCAATGACCTGTCCTTCGGCGTTTTTAACCGGCTGATACTGGGTGATATAGCGTTTGCCAAACAGCAGCGCCAGTCCGCGGTAGACTTCCCCTCTGTTGACGGCGGCAAAGGCCGGGCTGGCGGTATCCAGCACGGTGCCCATCGCCCGCTCGCCATTCTCTTTGCGCAGGGAGGTGGCTACGCGAACAAAGTCATTACCGCTGCGTACAAACAGCGTCGAAATGGCTCCCGTACGGTTCAGGAACTCGTCAGACAGGGTGTTGTTTTGATGCAGTCCGGTGTCACCGCCTTTCAGAAGCGGGACGCTGAGTCCGTTAATCGTCTGAGCCTGGGAAGTATCAATATTCAGTGGCTGCGGTAAAAAGGTGGTAAACAGCCGGGTATAACTCTCAACCTCTTCACTCAGGCTGGTGTTAAACATCTGCACCATGTCGACCATGCCGGTGGACTGATTGTGCAGGTCTTCTACCGCAAGGGCTTCAAGCTGCTGGCTGGCTTTTTGACTGAGCAGAAAAGTGAAAAGCAGAAACAGCGTGGCGACACTGACGCCCGTAAGCAGCGACAGCTTCGCCCCCAGGCCTGCACGGCGAAAAACGTTGATCATAAATTGCTCATCATTGAATAGGTGTGGTTCTTCAACGGCAGAGCGGAGATTACGTTTACTGAATTAATGTAACAAAATGTTATTTTGTTGTTATTGATTGGTTTTTCATAAGATAAAAAATTTGCAAAAGCGAAAAGCCACTAAAAATAAGTGGCTTTTATCAGGAGGGAGTTTACACGTAGAGAATGGCCTGTACCCGCCAGTGGTCGATATGGTTATCTTCCTGCATCTGGATGATGCGATACCAGGAAGCACCCTGCTCATCGGCCTTTAATGCCACGACGCGTTCAACGTCTTGCGGGCTCCCCGAGATATTATTCACGGAGATCTGGCCAATTTCATTCAGGCCAGTTACACAGTCAGCACTGGCGAATTCTGCTGACTGCGCGGTGGTGCTCACCAGGCCTGCGGAGAGCAACAGAGAGGTCAAAGCAAGAGTTCGTTTCATCGTCAGCTCCATTTCACATATTTCCGGTATCCGCCGGGCAATCCTTCGCGAATAAACTCCCATCCCTTGTCGCTGGCATGGAGTTTATTGTGGACAGGAAAATGTCTATGGACGCAAAGCAGTGTAAATGTCGTTCAAAGGTAAACCATTATTTTCGGTACAAAATGGCCTGTGAATACCACTGCCCCGTTATGATGGTTTCGTCGATCATAATAATGACGTAATAATCTGCTTTGGCGGCGACGGCTTGTGCCTTTATTGCCTCTTCTGCGTCATCCGGCGAACCGCGAACCAGCGCGGAGACGGTGCCCATTCGCTGTAATCCTTCCGTCTGATTACGACGAATCTCCTGCGGATGATCGGCAACCGGGGGAGCGGGTTGCGGTGTTCCCTGCAGTGCGCTACAGCCGCTGAGCAGAAACACCAGCAATAAAGCAGCAAACCTGTGCATAACCATATCTCGTTTCCTGATAGCCATAGTGTAGTTGTCTGTGAATTTAGTTTTGGGGGAATGTTCCCGAAGTGTTAGCTGGGACGTAATTTTCGAATGAAAATAGCCTGAAACCGTAATCCAGTTCTCAACATTATGAATCATCCATTCGTGCAGGGTCGACAATGATTGAAATTGAAATACGCCATCTCGGCGACCATGAAATTTTACACGCTATGCCAGCGGGTAAACGTGATAAACCGCTGCCTGTTGTGGTTTTTTATCATGGATTTACCTCATCGAAGCTGGTTTACAGTTACTTTGCGGTCGCGCTGGCGCAGGCGGGTTTTCGCGTGGTGATGCCGGATGCGCCTGACCACGGCGCACGATTTATGGGTAATGTGCAGGCGCGCCTTGGGCAGTTCTGGCACATACTGCACGGGAGTCTGACCGAGTTTGCCGGGTTGCGCGATGCGCTTTATGAGGCAGGGCTGGTGGCCGAGAATCGTCTGGCCGTGGCCGGGGCGTCGATGGGCGGTATGACAGCCCTGGGGATCATGACGCACCATCCAGAAGTGAAGTCGGTCGCCTGTCTGATGGGCTCGGGTTATTTTACCTCGCTGGCGAAGACCCTTTTTCCCCCTCAGGATTTAGCGGAAATCACCGCGAGGCTGGAAGAGTGGGAAGTAACCCGGGCATTGCCTCGCCTCGCAGATCGCCCGCTTTTGCTGTGGCACGGTGACGCGGATGATGTGGTCCCGCCCGAGGGCACCTTCCGTCTGCAGCAGGCGTTAATGAATGAAGGGCTGGACGGTAATCTGACCTGTTTGTGGGAATCAGGCGTTCGCCACCGCATTACGCCAGCGGCGCTGGACGCCACGGTAGCGTTTTTCCGCCAGCACCTTTAAACGCGCAGCACTTTTACTCCCTGATCTTCCAGCTTCTGGAGGATCTCGGGGTTAGCCCCTTTGCCGGTGATCACCAGGTCGATCTGTTCTGCGCGGCTGAACAGCATGCCTGCGCGTTCACCGACTTTACTGCTGTCGACCAGCACCACGAGTTTGCCTACCACGTTGAGCATGTTTTGTTCCGCCATCGCGGTCAGCATATCGGTTTTATACAAACCTTCAGCGGTCAGGCCTTTGCCGCTGGTAAACATCCAGTGTCCGGCGTAGAGACTGTTTTCGCTGTCCTGTGGGCTAAGCGTAATCGACTGACTTTTATTGTACTGACCACCCATGATCACCACGCTCTCATGCTCCTGATCGATGAGATAGTTGGCGAGCGGTAAGTAGTTCGTGATGATTTGCACCGGCTTGCCGCACATCTCGCGGCCCAGCAAAAACGCCGTAGAGCCGCAGTTGATAACGACGCTCTCACCGGGATTCACCAGCTGCGACGCGGCTCTGGCGATCCGCACTTTTTCATCGTGATTCTGCGCCTGATGAATGTTCATCGGCGTCCAGCGGGGGCGCTGCTGGCTAATGGCTTCCGCACCGTTGCGAACTTTTTTCAGCTTGCCGCTTTCATCCAGCTTGTTAATGTCTCGCCGCGCGGTGGCAGGGGAAATCCCTAAACGTTCGATCACTTTCTCGACGGTGATAAACCCTGTTTGCGCCAGGAGTTCCAGTAAAATTTGATGCCGTTGCGCTTCCGTCATGAGCTATTCCGATAAGAATTGATTTGAAAAGATGATATTTGAAATAGCGTGAAATTACTAAAATAAATATGAAATCGCCAGACACAAGTCTGGCGATGTGGCCTCGGAATCAGAGGAAGGACTTAAACGGCAGGTCAGGCTCAATGGTGAAGCAATCATCGAAACCACGCGGGTAGTGGTACTCAAGATTGTCTTTGTCCAGCGGCCAGGTGAACTTGCCGCCTACCTGCCAGATAAATGGCTTGAAGCCGTACTTCAGGCGGTCTTTTTTCATCTCCCACAACACGCGAATTTCCTGCGGATCGGCCTGGAAGTTTGACCAGATATCGTGGTGGAACGGAATAACGACTTTGGTGTTCAGCGCTTCCGCCATGCGCAGCATGTCGGCGCTGGTCATTTTATCCGTAATACCGCGCGGGTTCTCGCCGTAGGAGCCCAGGGCCACGTCAATCTGATGCTCGTTACCGTGCTTAGCGTAGTAGTTGGAGTAGTGGGAGTCACCGCTGTGATACAGGGAGCCGCCCGGCGTTTTGAACAGGTAGTTCACCGCGCGCTCGTCCATGCCGTCTGGCAGTACACCTGCCGCTTTTTGATCGGCCGGCAGCGTAATCAGAGCGGTACGGTCAAAGGCATCCAGGGCATGGATTTCAATGTCTTTGATTTTCACCACATCGCCCGGTTTCATCACGATGCAGCGCTCTTTCGGCACACCCCAGCCAATCCAGAGATCCACGCAGGTCTGCGGCCCGATAAACGGCACATCGTCCGCGCAGTTTTGCATCACCGCTGCCGCCACGTTTACATCAATATGGTCGTTGTGATCGTGGGTAGAGAGCACGGCATCGATCTGGCGAATGGCAAAAGGATCAAGCACAAACGGTGTAGTACGCAGGTTCGGCTGGAGTTTTTCAACGCCGGCCATACGCTGCATCTGGTGGCCTTTTTTCATCAGCGGGTTACCGTGGCTCTGTTTGCCGGTGCCGCACCAGAAATCGACGCAGATATTGGCGCCACCTTCTGATTTCAGCCAGATCCCGGTGCAGCCCAGCCACCACATTGCAAACGTGCCAGGAGCAACCTGTTCCTGCTCGATTTCTTCGTTCAGCCAGCTACCCCACTCCGGAAAGGTGCTCAGAATCCATGATTCACGGGTGATGGTTTTCACTTTACTCATCGTTTTGACTCCTGGTTTTAATCAAAAGTAATCACATTGTGATTCGTTGTGATTAATGCTGGCACCATTTTACGCGCTTTTCAATAGCGAAAATGCGGAATTTTATCTGCTCAACGTCACAGACTCTCTGCTTGTTACTTGTTAGATTATCGCGTAACAAACATTAATTTCATGAATTATAAGGACTAATTTATTTCATTTGTGCGGTAGTGAAAATCATTACTAACTGAAGGGAAATAAATTGCGTGATGCGTCACAAATAATCAAATTTAATCTTGTGGTGATTATTTGTGATTAATAGAGTGATGGCACCAACCGCACAGGGATTGCCCCTCGTGTTCTCATTTCTGGAGAGAGTTATGGAGATCCTCTACAACGTCTTTACCGTTTTCTTTAATCAGGTAATGACCAACGCCCCGCTGTTGCTGGGTATCGTGACGTGCTTGGGATATATCCTGCTGCGTAAAAGCGTCAGCGTGATTATTAAAGGCACCATCAAAACCATTATCGGTTTCATGCTGTTGCAGGCGGGGTCGGGCATACTGACCAGCACGTTTAAGCCAGTCGTTGCCAAAATGTCGGAAGTGTATGGCATTAATGGGGCTATCTCTGATACCTACGCCTCAATGATGGCGACCATCGATCGTATGGGTGATGCCTATAGCTGGGTAGGTTACGCCGTTCTGCTCGCGCTGGCGCTGAACATTATCTATGTTCTGCTGCGCCGCATTACCGGTATTCGCACCATCATGCTCACCGGGCACATTATGTTCCAGCAGGCGGGGCTGATTGCGGTTTCTCTCTATATCTTCGGTTACCCAATGTGGACCACGATTATCTGCACCGCGGTGCTGGTCTCGCTCTACTGGGGTATCACCTCCAACATGATGTACAAGCCAACCCAGATAGTGACCGACGGTTGCGGTTTTTCCATCGGTCACCAGCAACAGTTTGCTGCCTGGATTGCTTACAAAGTTGCGCCGTACCTGGGTAAAAAAGAAGAGAGTGTTGAAGACCTTAAGCTGCCTGGCTGGCTGAATATCTTCCATGACAACATCGTGTCGACCGCGATTGTGATGACCCTCTTCTTCGGCGCCATTCTGCTCTCCTTCGGTATTGATGTGGTGCAGGCGATGGCGGGGAAAACCCACTGGACGGTTTACATCCTGCAGACCGGTTTCTCTTTCGCCGTGGCTATTTTCATCATTACTCAGGGCGTGCGTATGTTCGTCGCCGAACTGTCTGAAGCTTTCAACGGTATCTCTCAGCGCCTGATTCCTGGCGCGGTACTGGCCATCGACTGTGCCGCTATCTATAGCTTCGCGCCAAACGCGGTGGTCTGGGGATTTATGTGGGGCACCATCGGCCAGCTGATTGCGGTGGGTATCCTGGTCGGCTGCGGCTCCTCAATCCTGATTATTCCGGGCTTTATCCCGATGTTCTTCTCCAACGCCACCATCGGCGTATTCGCTAATCACTTCGGCGGCTGGCGCGCGGCGCTCAAGATCTGCCTGGTAATGGGCATGGTTGAAATCTTTGGCTGCGTGTGGGCGGTCAAGCTCACCGGTATGAGCGCCTGGATGGGCATGGCGGACTGGTCAATTCTGGCACCGCCGATGATGCAGGGTTTTGCCTCCATCGGACTGATCTTTATGGCCATCATCATCCTGATTGCTCTGGCTTATATGTTCTTCGCTGGCCGTTCGCTGCGAGCTGAAGAAGATGCGGAAAAACAAACAGCAGAAGTGTCTGCTCATTAAGGAGTTTCGATTATGACCGTACGTATCCTGGCTGTGTGTGGTAATGGGCAAGGCAGCTCCATGATCATGAAGATGAAAGTGGACCAGTTTTTAACCCAGTCCAACATCGACCACACGGTGAACAGCTGCGCAGTGGGTGAATACAAAAGTGAGCTGAACGGCGCGGACATCATCATCGCCTCTACTCATATCGCCGGCGAAATTAGTGTGTCGGGTAATAAATATGTGGTGGGCGTACGCAACATGCTGTCGCCTGCGGATTTCGGACCAAAACTGCTGGAAGTGATCAAAGAACACTTCCCACAAGACGTGAAGTAAGGACGCCATATGAAACTACGTGATTCGCTGGCAGAGAATAACTCCATCCTTTTACAGGCCGAAGCCAGTACCTGGCAGGAAGCGGTGAAGCTGAGTGTGGATCTGCTGGTTAAGGCTGACGTTGTCGAGCCGCGTTACTACCAGGCGATTCTGGATGGCGTAGCGCAGCATGGCCCTTACTTTGTGATTGCGCCAGGCCTGGCGATGCCGCATGGCCGCCCGGAAGAGGGCGTCAAGAAAACCGGCTTCGCGCTGGTGACGCTGAAAACGCCGCTGGTGTTTAACCACGAAGATAACGACCCGGTCGACATCCTTATCACTATGGCGGCTGTCGATGCCAATACCCACCAGGAGGTGGGCATCATGCAGATCGTCAATCTGTTTGATGACGAAGCCAATTTTGACCGTTTACGCGCCTGCCGCACCGCGCAGGACGTGCTGGATTTAATTGATAACGCCACTGCGGCGGCCGTTTAAGAGGAATTGAATATGTCATTACCCATGTTGCAAGTTGCGCTGGATAACCAAACGCTGTCTCACGCTTACGAAACCACCCGCCTGATTGCGGAAGAAGTGGACATCATCGAAGTGGGCACCATTCTGTGCGTGGGCGAAGGCGTTCGTGCGGTTCGTGACCTGAAAGCGCTCTATCCGCATAAAATCGTGCTGGCGGATGCCAAAATCGCCGACGCAGGCAAAATCCTCTCCCGCATGTGCTTCGAAGCCAACGCCGACTGGGTCACCGTGATCTGCTGTGCGGATATCAACACCGCCAAAGGCGCGCTGGACGTGGCAAAAGAGTTTAACGGCGACGTGCAGATTGAGCTGACCGGCTTCTGGACCTGGGAGCAGGCCCAGGAGTGGCGCGACGCGGGCATTCAGCAGGTGGTATATCACCGCAGCCGTGATGCCCAGGCCGCAGGTGTGGCGTGGGGCGACGCGGATATCAGCGCCATCAAACGTCTGGCCGATATGGGCTTCAAAGTGACCGTCACTGGCGGTCTGGCGCTGGAAGATCTGCCGCTGTTCAAGGGCATTCCTATTCACGTCTTTATTGCCGGTCGCAGCATTCGTGATGCGGCGTCCCCGGTGGAAGCCGCGCGTCAGTTCAAACGCTCAATCGCTCAGCTTTGGGGCTAAGGAGCGGGTATGTTGTCAAAACAGGTCCCGCTTGGCATCTATGAAAAGGCACTCCCTGCGGGGGAGTGCTGGCTGGAGCGGTTACAGCTGGCGAAGCAGCTGGGCTTCGATTTTGTCGAAATGTCGGTGGATGAGACGGACGAGCGTCTTGCTCGCCTCGACTGGAGCCGCGAACAGCGCCTGGCACTGGTAAGCGCCATCGCGGAAACGGGCGTGCGCGTGCCGTCCATGTGCCTGAGCGCTCATCGTCGTTTTCCGCTCGGCAGCGAAGATGATGCCGTGCGCGCGCAGGGGCTGGAGATCATGCGTAAAGCCATCCGCTTTGCGCAGGACGTGGGTATCCGCGTGATCCAGCTGGCGGGTTATGACGTTTACTATCAGGAAGCTAACGATGAAACGCGCCGTCGTTTCCGTGATGGCCTGAAAGAGAGCGTTGAGATGGCCAGCCGTGCGCAAGTCACGCTGGCAATGGAGATCATGGATTACCCGCTGATGAACTCCATCAGTAAGGCGCTGGGCTACGCGCACTATCTGAACAACCCGTGGTTCCAGCTTTATCCCGATATCGGCAACCTGTCGGCATGGGATAACGACGTGCAGATGGAGCTGCAGGCAGGCATAGGGCATATCGTGGCGGTGCACGTCAAAGATACCCGTCCAGGCGTGTTTAAAAACGTACCGTTCGGCACCGGGGTGGTGGATTTCGAACGGTGCTTCGAGACGCTCAAGCAGACAGGCTATTGCGGGCCTTACCTGATTGAGATGTGGAGCGAAACGTCGGACAACCCTGCTGCGGAAGTAGCAAAGGCGCGGGACTGGGTGCGCGAGCGTATGGCGCGCGCGGGATTACTGGAGGCTGAACATGCTTAAGCTTAAACAGCAGGTCTTTGAAGCCAACATGGATCTGCCCCGCTATGGCCTGGTCACCTTCACCTGGGGTAACGTCAGCGCTATCGATCGCGAGCAGGGGCTGATCGTGATTAAGCCGAGCGGTGTGGCGTATGACACCATGAAGGCTGACGATATGGTGGTGGTCGATCTTGAAGGAAACGTTGTTGACGGTAAATGGCGTCCTTCTTCGGACACGGCGACCCATCTGGCGCTGTATCGGCGTTATCCGTCTCTTGGCGGTGTGGTGCATACTCACTCCACGCACGCGACCGCCTGGGCACAGGCGGGGCTGGCGATTCCGGCGCTGGGCACGACACATGCGGACTACTTCTTTGGCGACATCCCCTGCACGCGCGCATTAACGCAGGATGAAGTGGAAGGAGAGTACGAGCTCAACACCGGAAAGGTGATTATCGACACGCTGGGAGAATGCGAGCCGCTGCATACGCCGGGGATTGTGGTGTATCAGCACGGCCCGTTCGCCTGGGGAAAAGATGCCCACGACGCCGTCCATAATGCGGTCGTCATGGAGGAAGTGGCACGTATGGCGTGGATTGCCCGCGGCATTAACCCCCGGCTTCAGGGCATTGATGATTACCTGATGAACAAGCATTTCATGCGCAAGCATGGCCCGAATGCCTATTACGGGCAGAAGTGAATAAGTGCTCTGGAATACCGAAAAACAGTTGTAACCGGTGGTATTCCGGAGCCATTCACAAAAAAAGCCCCCGGGCAGGGGGCAACGTCAACTATGGCTATGTTCTCGTTGTTGGCTTTCCTGGTGCTAGCGTTAAGGCGTTATCGGTAAATATCTGCACTGGCGTGCATATTGCCGTTGCTGCCGGGCTCACGGATTAACATCACGTGGTAATAAGTTGCGCCCTGGGCGTCGGTCTCTTCATTTAGTGCCTGATCTGCTTCGCTTTCGGTGGCGAAATTATGATTAATATAGATTACGCCTAAGCTGTGCACATCATCCATGTTTCTGGCCTGTCGGCTGTCTATCTTGATGGCTGCCATCGCGTTTGCACTGAGCAAAAGCGCCGCCATTATGGCTAATGCGATTTTTTTCATGATATGCGCTCCACGACTGCGTGCTGTGAGAGGGGGGATGCTCCTTCTTCTGTTTCGGTTATCTCTGATTAAAGTGTAATCATTCCTCCGGCGGGGATGCGTGACCATTTCTGATGCAGTTGTTCAAAAAAACACCGCTTACGGATGTGAGTAATTTTAAATCACCCACTTAGACCCGCTTCGCGCTTTGTGCGAATTATTTGTGCAATCAGCTTGAGTTTCCAGGGGCGCGCAAGTATTATGACGCGTCAATTTTTCAGCCGACCTTTAACACGTTCCTTGCCTCCCCGGGCCTCGGCTGACCCAGACAGGAGGCTGAATAATCCGTAAGGAGCAATTCGATGCGTCATTACGAAATCGTTTTTATGGTCCATCCTGACCAGAGCGAACAGGTTCCGGGTATGATCGAGCGCTACACTGGTGCAATCACTGCAGCAGCGGGCACGATCCACCGTCTGGAAGACTGGGGCCGCCGTCAGCTGGCTTATCCGATCAACAAACTGCACAAAGCACACTACGTTCTGATGAACGTTGAAGCGCCGCAGGAAGTGATCGATGAGCTGGAAACTAACTTCCGCTTCAACGATGCCGTTATCCGCAGCATGGTTATGCGTACCAAAAACGCAGTGACCGAAGCATCTCCGATGGTTAAAGCGAAAGACGAGCGCCGTGAGCGTCGCGATGATTTCGCAAACGAAACCGCAGATGATTCTGATGCTGGGGATTCTGAAGAGTAATTTCTGATGACCAACCGTCTGGCGTTGTCCGGCATCGTATGCAGGGCTCCCCTTCGAAAGGTCAGTCCATCAGGAATTCCGCATTGCCAGTTCGTGCTTGAGCATCGTTCTGTGCAAGAGGAAGCCGGGTTTCACCGGCAGGCGTGGTGCCAAATGCCCGTTATTATTAGCGGACACGAAAACCAGGCCATTACTCACAGTTTAACGGTCGGTAGTGCAGTAATCGTTCAGGGGTTCATCTCTTGCCACAAGGCAAAGAACGGTCTGAGCAAAATGGTTCTGCATGCCGAGCAGATTGATTTGATAGATTCTGGAGACTAGCCATATGGCACGTTATTTCCGTCGTCGCAAGTTCTGCCGTTTCACCGCGGAAGGCGTTCAAGAGATCGACTATAAAGATATCGCAACGCTGAAAAACTACATCACCGAAAGCGGTAAGATTGTCCCAAGCCGTATCACCGGTACTCGTGCAAAATATCAGCGTCAGCTGGCTCGCGCTATCAAACGCGCTCGCTACCTGTCCCTGCTGCCGTACACTGATCGTCATCAGTAATCGGGCACGGTCCATTAATACGACTTTAAGAGGATAAGGTAATGCAAGTTATTCTGCTTGATAAAGTAGCAAACCTGGGCAGCCTGGGTGATCAGGTAAACGTTAAAGCGGGTTACGCTCGTAACTTCCTGGTTCCACAGGGTAAAGCTGTTCCAGCTACCAAGAAAAACGTAGAGTTTTTCGAAGCACGTCGCGCTGAACTGGAAGCCAAACTGGCTGACGTTCTGGCGGCTGCTAACGCTCGCGCTGAAGCAATCAACGCACTGGGCACCGTTACCATCGCGTCCAAAGCTGGCGATGAAGGTAAACTGTTCGGTTCCATCGGTACCCGCGATATCGCTGATGCAGTTTCTGCAGCAGGCGTTAAAGTGGCTAAGAGCGAAGTTCGTCTGCCGAACGGCGTTCTGCGTACCACTGGTGAGCACGAAGTTGACTTCCAGGTTCACAGCGAAGTGTTCGCTAAACTGGTTGTTAACGTTGTAGCTGAGTAATTTTTTACTCTGCTCACGTTGAAACGCCGGCCTTGTGCCGGCGTTTTGCTTTTTACAGAACCCCGCCCTTAACGTACCCTGATAAAGCTGCCGTCTGTCTGGCGGGTAAACAGCACCTGTTGTCCATTTCCGGTATCAATCGTTAATCCTGTCACCACCCCGCTGGCATTCTGGCGAATTTGCACCATCTGGCCATTCTGCAGGTTACTGAGCGGTTTACCCGCGCCTTCCACCTTCGCCATGGCATACACGTCTGTCGGCGGCAGGTTGTGGTCACGGAACAGCTGCGCCAGCGTTTTACCCGGCTCTACGCGATAGGAACGCCACTGTTGCTCAATGCCGGTGGGCTGTTGGGTCTGAGGCTGAGACGGGGCGGCGGCCTGTTCCTGTGGCTGTTCGTCCTGAATCGGCTCTGGCTCAACCGGCGCGACCTGACCCGGATCGTTAGACGGGGTAACGAGCTGCGTCTGCATCGGCTGTGCGTCAGGCTGCGGTCGCGTTTGCGACTGAAGGTCCAGCTGAGCATTGCGGGTGACGGGGGCAGTATCAACATCATCGCCACCGGAAGGAAGCAGGAAGCCCACAATCACCATCAGCGCACCAATGATGATCCCTCTGCGATGCAGAGGAGGCAGCGGATCCATGATGCGAAAATTGTCCGGCGCCTGCCAGATTTTCGCCAGGGTAGGTTTCAGTTCAAATCGCCCGGGCATGGCACTCCTCCTGCTCCGCGTATTTTTTATCCTGTGCCCCGAAGTATAGTTTGCTAACTGCCTGAACGGCGTAGTAAACCCGACATCCGTGACATCAGTTCGGGATTAATCCTGGTTCTCTCTATTGTTTCTGTTTCGTCGCGGTTTGTCACCTTAACTTCAGACAAAGTTTTACCCATAAGGGCATGGCTGATATGCTGCCCGCTACTTTAAATGTGATGGAAGGAAAACCCATGACCACCCCGACTTTTGACACTATCGAAGCGCAGGCAAGTTACGGTATCGGCTTGCAGGTAGGACAGCAGCTGAGCGAATCCGGCCTGGAAGGTCTGTTACCTGAAGCGCTGGTGGCGGGTATCGCTGACGCGCTGGAAGGTAAACAGCCTGCCGTTCCGGTTGACGTTGTGCACCGTGCGCTGCGTGAAATCCACGAGCGTGCTGACGCCGTGCGTCGCGCGCGCTTTGAAGAGATGGCCGCCGAAGGTGTGAAATATCTGGAAGAGAACCGTGAGCGTGAAGGCGTGAACAGCACCGAGTCTGGTCTGCAGTTCCGCGTGATCAATCAGGGCGATGGCGCAATCCCGGCGCGTACCGACCACGTTCGCGTACACTACACCGGTAAGCTGATCGACGGTACCGTCTTCGACAGCTCCGTCGCGCGCGGCGAACCGGCTGAGTTCCCGGTGAATGGCGTTATCGCGGGCTGGATCGAAGCGCTGACCCTGATGCCAGTGGGTTCCAAATGGGAACTGACTATCCCGCATAACCTGGCTTACGGCGAGCGCGGCGCTGGCGCGTCCATCCCGCCATTCAGCACTCTGGTCTTTGAAGTCGAGCTGCTGGAAATTCTGTAATCGACTTTTCTTATTTCCTCTCCCCGGTTGGGGAGGGGAAAATAGCGTGAAAACCTATAGTTAAGACGGAATCAATATTTTATCTTGCAAACGAAACTGTTGCGTGTATTTTTGTGAGCTGTTTCGCGCTGCATGAGTGATATGACACTCACTTTCAACATATTATTAACATAATATCTAAATCATAGTATTCATCCCGCCGATTCTTACCTAATATCGATTAGCCCTAACAAGGGAACGTCATTTTTTTGACGTATTTAAAGGCCAGAAGAGCCTTAACAACACAGACAGGCATAAACAGGAAAATATCACATGGTAGATCAGGTCAAAGTCGTCGCCGACGAAGAGGCGTCGTCTGAACAGTCGCTACGGCGCAATCTCACAAACCGTCATATTCAGCTCATTGCTATTGGGGGTGCCATCGGTACCGGGCTGTTTATGGGGTCAGGCAAAACCATCAGTCTCGCCGGACCGTCAATCATATTCGTTTATATGATTATCGGTTTTATGCTGTTCTTCGTGATGCGTGCAATGGGTGAGCTGCTGCTCTCGAACCTCGAATACAAATCCTTCAGCGACTTCGCTTCAGACCTGCTCGGGCCATGGGCGGGCTATTTCACCGGCTGGACCTACTGGTTCTGCTGGGTCGTGACCGGTATGGCGGACGTCGTGGCGATAACCGCCTATGCGCAGTTCTGGTTCCCCGGGCTGTCGGACTGGGTGGCCTCGCTGGCGGTTATTGTTCTGCTGCTGAGCCTGAACCTCGCCACCGTTAAAATGTTCGGTGAGATGGAGTTCTGGTTCGCGATGATCAAAATCGTGGCCATCGTTGGGCTCATCGTAGTAGGCCTGGTGATGGTGCTCACCCACTTCCAGTCACCAACCGGCGTTCAGGCGTCGTTTACCCATCTGTGGAATGATGGAGGTTGGTTCCCGAAAGGCATTAGCGGCTTCTTTGCCGGCTTCCAGATTGCGGTGTTCGCGTTTGTAGGGATTGAGCTTGTCGGAACGACCGCTGCGGAAACCAAAGATCCGGAGAAATCTCTCCCGCGCGCCATCAACTCCATTCCGGTGCGTATCATCATGTTCTACGTCTTCGCGCTGATCATCATTATGTCCGTGACGCCGTGGAGCTCGGTGGTGCCAAGCAAGAGCCCGTTCGTTGAGCTGTTCGTGCTGGTGGGGCTGCCTGCGGCAGCGAGCCTGATTAACTTTGTGGTGCTGACCTCAGCGGCGTCTTCCGCGAACAGCGGCGTGTTCTCAACCAGCCGTATGCTGTTTGGTCTGGCGCAGGAAGGCGTGGCGCCGAGCGCGTTCGCCAAGCTGTCTAAGCGTGCGGTACCTGCGAAAGGGCTGACCTTCTCCTGCATGTGCCTGCTGGGCGGCGTGGTGATGCTCTACGTAAACCCAAGCGTGATTGGCGCGTTCACCATGATTACCACGGTCTCAGCGATCCTGTTTATGTTCGTCTGGACCATCATCCTCTGTTCCTATCTGGTGTACCGCAAACAGCGCCCACACCTGCATGAAAAATCGATCTACAAGATGCCGCTGGGCAAGCTGATGTGCTGGGTGTGCATGGCGTTCTTCGTCTTCGTGCTGGTTCTGCTGACGCTGGAAGATGATACCCGTCAGGCGCTGATCGTCACGCCGCTGTGGTTTATCGCGCTGGGGCTGGGCTGGATGTTTATCGGTAAGAAACGGATGGCTGGCATGCGTTAAGCATGTTGCCGGGTGGCGCTGACGCTTACCCGGCCTACGTTCGAGGACCTTGCAGGCCCGGTAAGCGCTAGCGCCACCGGGCTTTTTTATTCCCCCGCTAATGCCCGCAGGAACAGAACGTTGTTCTCAAGGCTGATGTGTTCCATCAGGTCGTCAATCATCTCGTTAATGCCGTTGTACATCGCTTTCCACGTTGTGCACGCTTCTGGCGGCGGCGTGACGTTGTGGGTGGTGTGTTTGATCACTTCCAGCAGTTCGCCCGCGTCATCATGCTCGCTTTCCATCACGCTGATGGGCCCCATCGCCTGGCTTCCCATTCCCTGTTTAATCATCGGGAAGAGGATCTGCTCTTCTTTCATCATGTGGCTGGAAAGCTCTTCGTGCAGCAGGGTCAGGTATTTCGCCAGACCGCGCGGTACGGAAGGTTTGTCGGCATGCACGCGCTCGACTTTGGTCGCCTGCAGGATCAACTCCGGCAGCTGTTCACGGTGACGGTCATGGTAACGCACGATGATGTGGTCGATGATTTCTGCGAGCGGAGCGGTTCGCCAGTCTTTGTCGACGGGCTGCTCGGCCAGCTTCGCCAGCTCGGCTTCAATCACCTCAACGTTCAGCTCTTTGCGTAAGGCCGCCCGTGCCAGGGTTTGCTTACCGCCGCAGCAGTAGTCCATATCGTATTTGCGAAACAGCGCAGAAGCGCGAGGGATGGAGAGCGCCAGCTCGCCCAGGGGTTGGTCGCGAAAGGCCATAGCAGTTACCTCATCATCAGTAATATAAAGTGCATATTAAATACATCTTTTAAGCGACGCTATAACCCTTTAGAGGAACGGGTAAAAATGAGATGCAGATCACAAAAAAATATCCGATTTAACTCTCTGAATGGGTTCAGGAAAGTGGTTTCGAAACTTTTTAAAGGTGGAGAAACAGTAAACAACCCGCTGCACCTGCCGATATATCCACGTCAGACAAACCTGCATATAACAAAGGCAACGCATGTTTAAACGTATAAAAGTCATTACCCTTCTGATTTCGGTGCTGCTTGTGCTCGGCATCATGCAAGTGATTTCCGCCGGTATCTTTATCAACGCCCTGAATAACGATAAAGACAACTTTACCGTGTCGCAGCTCTCCAGCAAGAACGTGGCGGAGTTTACCGATGCGTGGATCAGTCTGAACCAGGCGCGCGTCACCCTGAACCGCGGAATGCTGCGCCTGCAAAGCAGCATGGCCTCGCAAATTAACGGTGGTCAGCTGAATGAGCTGGTGACCACGGCGAAAAATCTGCTGACTGAAGCCCAGGTTCATTACGATAAATACTATGCCTTGCCGAATACGCCAGGCCTGGATGAGAACCTGACCAACCAACTCGAGGAGCAGTACCGCATTTACTCTGCAACGCTGACGCAAATGAATGTTCTGCTGAGCCAGGGCAATCTGGAAGATATGTTCAAGCAGAATGCTGAACAAAAACAGAATGCGATGCAGACGGTTTATCGTGAATGGCGTGAAGCGCAGGCCGCGCTCACGGATAAAGGCATTCAGGATAACGAAAGTGATTACAAACGCATCCTGTGGATCCTCTCTGCGGTCATGCTGCTGGTGATTGTGGTGATTATCTCCAGCTGGATTGCGATGCGCCGCGTGCTGCTGCTGCCTCTGGAAGAGGTGATTAACCATATTCGCGCCATTGCGGCAGGCGATCTCACCCAGCCGATTCAGGCCGACGGTAAAAATGAAATGGCCATCCTGGCGCGTAACGTGCAGGAGATGCAAACTTCGCTGGCGAACACCGTGGGCGTGGTGCGCGAAGGCGCAGATACGATTTACACCGGTGCAGGCGAAATCTCCGCAGGCAGTAACGATCTCTCTTCCCGTACCGAGCAGCAGGCCGCGTCTCTGGAAGAGACTGCTGCCAGCATGGAGCAGCTGACGGCAACCGTGAAGCAGAACGCCGATAACGCGCGTCAGGCTTCCCGTCTGGCGCTGGATGCCTCCTCCACGGCGAAGAAGGGCGGTAACGTGGTGGAAGGCGTCGTGCGGACGATGGACGAAATCGCCACCAGCTCCAGCAAAATCGCGCAAATTACCAACGTGATCGACGGGATTGCCTTCCAGACGAATATTCTGGCGCTGAACGCGGCGGTGGAAGCGGCCCGTGCAGGCGAGCAGGGCCGTGGCTTTGCGGTGGTGGCAGGGGAAGTGCGTACCCTTGCGCAGCGCAGCGCTCAGGCGGCGAAAGAGATCAAAGCGCTGATCGATGACTCCGGCGAACGCGTGAGCGCGGGCTCGCAGTTGGTTAACGAAGCCGGGGCCACGATGGCTGAGATCGTCAATGCGGTTACCCGCGTCACCGACATTATGGGCGAAATTGCTTCGGCCTCTGACGAGCAGAGCCGCGGTATCGACCAGGTGGGCCAGGCGGTAGCCGAGATGGACCGCGTGACCCAGCAGAACGCCTCGCTGGTGGAGGAGTCTGCGGCCGCGGCGGCGGCGCTGGAAGATCAGGCTGCACGCCTGAACGAAGCGGTGGCGGTGTTCAAAATTACCCGCAACCAGGCGGTCAAAGCGGCGCCGGTAAAAACCTATGTGCCAAAAGCGCAGCCTGTCGCGGCGGCGTCTGAAGCAAACTGGGAAACGTTTTAACATCATGCCGGGTGGCGCTGGCGCTTACCCGGCCTACGAAACGGCTCCTTGTAGGCCGGGTAAGGCGGAGCCGCCACCCGGCAAATATCACACCTCCGATGCCGGAACAACCCTCGGTTTTTCCGGCTTCGCTCTCACCGCCATCACCACCCCCACAACCAGCAGCACGATCCCGCAGGCCGTGAACAGCGGCGGCACGCTCTGGCGCATCAGGAAGGTATAAAGCAGTCCGGCCAGGGTTTCGAAGACAATCAGCGGCCCTAAGATCACCGTCGGCAGCTTCTGGCTGGCAATGTTCCAGCACAGCGCGCCCACCCATGAGCACAGCACCGCGATCGCAACCATCAGGCCAATGAACACCCAGGGTCTTGGCCCGAAGGGCTGGACGAAGTCCGGCTGCTGATGGCCCAGCCAGAGGCATGCGCCGAGATACCCCACGACGGATACGGGCAGCGTGACCAGCGCCTGCGCCGTCGCCCACATCATCGGGTGCTTGTCCGGGTTCTCACGCAGCCAGCGCGCGTTGCGCAGGGCATACCATGCCCAGCACGCCACGGAAATGAACGCCAGCAGAATGCCAGAACCGTACCGCCACAGGTCAACATCGCCCTGCCCATGGCGCAGCTCGGCAATATTAACGCATATTAGCCCCAGGGCGGTGCAGACCAGCGCCGGGGCCATTTTTGACCACGCCAGTTTGCCATCGCGGTGGCTGTAGAGCAGGTTAGCAAAGACGGGAATGACGACCGGCAGCGTGCCGATAATCATGGTCGATACCGGCGCACCGGTACGCTGAATGGCACTCGCGAGGCAAACGTAATAGATAAGATTGCCCATCATGGTCAGCGCCAGTGCGGTCCCCCAGTCCTGACGGCTGAGCTGGCGCAAGCGCGCGCGTCCCAGCCACGCCAGGGGCAGGGCAATCAGCCCCAGCGCCAGATAACGTCCGGTCGACTGCAATATTGCCGGATACTCGGGCACGATCAGCGGGCCGACAAAAATCAGTCCCCACATCATCCCGGCCAGCAGGGCATACAACACTCCACTAATCATTTTTCCATCCACAGGTATTTACGCTGTAGTCAGTGTAGGAGGGGCGAATGCGCGCGTATTGTATGAGATTGCGCATTAGCGCCGTGTAACCTGCTTCTGGTAGCGCACGGGCGTAATGCCGTAGCGGTGGGTAAACGCGCGGGTCAGATGTGACTGATCGGTCAGCCCGGTTGCGGCGGCAACCTCTGCGGCGGGCATGCCGTGGGTGAGAAACGCTTTGGCGCGCCAGAGTCGAATGGCCATCAGCATCTGATGCGGCGTCACGTGAAAATGGGCTTTGAACTGGCGCTGGAAATGATACGGGCTGAGCGAGACGACGCTGGCCAGCTCGTCCAGCGTCAGAGCGCGCATATAGTTGTCGTGCAGGTACTCGCGTACCCGTTCGAAGCGGTGCGCGCCTTCCTGAACCCTTTGCGCGTGGTGGGCAAACGGCTGGAAGGTCTCAATCAGATCCAGCAGTAATCCTTTTTGCGCAAGCGGATCGTCAGTGTGCCACAAGCCGTAAATGAGCCTGCCGATTTGCTGTGAGCGTAACGGATCATGACGGGTCACGTCGCTGAACCACCAGTGCCGGAGGCCGGTCACCTCTTCCAGCAGATCGGGTTCGATATAGACCATCCGGTAGCGCCAGCCGCCCTCGGTGGCGGATTCGCCGGTGTGGATCTCGTCCGGGTTCATGGTAACGACGGATTTCTCCGCCGCGAGATGCTGGCTGCCGCGATAGCGAAAGCGTTCGGCACCGGTTTCAATCGTGCCGATGCCGAAGGCTTCATGGGTGTGAGGCTCAAAGGCGTAGTCAGAAATATGCGCGTGATACAGTTCCAGGCCCGGCAGCTGCGCCAGATGGCGAAAGCGCGCGCTGTCTCTTTCATCATTAAACTGTTCCGGTACGCCTTGCACGGTGAGCCTCCTCGTGGGTCATCTTTTCATTATCAAAGATGACCCGAGGGGATGCCACAAAAAATAACCATCCCGTAACCATTACAGGATGGCTTTAATGCTCTCCGCCAGCGTAGTGGTTGGGCGCCCGATCAGTTTGCTCAGGGTGCGGCTGTCGTCGAAAAGGCCGCCTTTCGAGGCGCCCACGTCGGAGTCCGCCAGCATATCCGCCAGCCCGGCAGGCAGGCCGACGCTTTTCAGCGCGGCAGCAAACTCCGCTTCGCTGAGATTCTGGTAGGTGACCGGCTTTCCGCTCTGTTTGCTGAGTTCAGCCGCCAGTTCGCTCAGCGTCCAGCCGTGGTCGCCCGCCAGTTCATACACCTTGCCCGCATGGCCCTCTTCAGCAATCACTTTCGCTGCCGCCGCGGCATAGTCTGCGCGGGTGGCAGAGGCAATTTTGCCTTCGCCTGCCGCACCAATAAACACGCCGTGTTCCAGCGCAGGCGGCGCGCTCGCCAGATAGTTTTCGGTATACCAGCCGTTGCGCAGCAGGGCATAAGGAATGCCGGACGCCGCCAGCGCTTTTTCAGTGGCAACGTGTTCAACGTGCAGACCGAGCGGCGAGGTATCCGCATGCAGCAGGCTGGTGTAGGCGATAAATTTCACCCCTGCCGCTTTGGCGGCGTTAATCACGTTCTGGTGCTGGGTCGCGCGCTGGCCGACTTCGCTGGACGAGATCAGCAGCAGCTTATCCACGCCGTTCAGCGCGGCGGTGAATGCGGCTTCATCCGTGTAGTCCGCCTGACGAACCACAATTCCCTGCTGGCTTAAGGCTTCAGCTTTTGCCGGGTTACGTACGATAGCCACAATCTGGTTAGCCGGTACGGTTTTCAACAGCTGTTCGATAACGAGATGGCCAAGCTGGCCGGTGGCGCCGGTAATCGCGATCATGATGAATCTCCTTCGTGTTTGTCTGGTGTTGTGGCACACTAGCACCATAGCTAACTTTTAGTAAGTACGTACAAAAAGGTAAGTATGAAAACAACGATACCGACGCTCAGCGAACAATTGCGCGATGGCAATCTCTTCGCGGAACAGTGCCCTTCACGAGAGGTGCTCAAACACGTTACCAGCCGCTGGGGGGTACTGATTCTGCTGGCGCTGCGCCAGGGAACGCATCGCTTTAGCGATCTGCGCCGTAAAATGGGCGGGGTGAGCGAAAAGATGCTGTCCCAGTCGCTTCAGGCGCTGGAGCAGGACGGGTTTGTCGATCGCGTATCGTACCCGGTTGTGCCGCCGCACGTAGAGTATAGCCTGACCCCGATGGGGATCGAGGTCAGCGAGAAAGTCGCCGCGCTGGCGGACTGGATTGAGGTGAATACGCCGAAGGTGATGGCGAATCGGGACGATCGCGCGGCGTAAAAGCCGGGTGGCGGCTTCGCCTTACCCGGCCTACCCATAATCTTCCATCCCGTAGGCCGGGTAAGCGAAGCGCCACCCGGCACAATCGCCGCTACTTACTTAAATCCAGGTGATAAATCGCGAACCCAATATCATCCGTCGCGACCTGTTTCATCGGATACTGCGCCTTCTCCTTAATAAATGCCGCTGCCTTCTCGGACGGTGATGTTTCAAAGCGGATATCCAGCGGCGTATCGCTGTGGATCGGCGCCAGACGCCAGTTGTTATCCACCGCCGGATGAATTTCGCCGGCCTTTTTCGACTCCGCGCTGATCCACGCCGCCAGCACAGAGCGGTTCTCGTCCGGCGAGGCAAAGGCGATGTGGCTATCTCCCGTACCGGCAAACTTACCGCCGTAGGCACGGTAGTTATTGGTCACCACCAGGAAAGTGGCATTCGGGTCGATCGCCTTGCCGTTGAAGGTCAGGTTTTTAATGCGCTCCGCCTGCGGGTTGATCGCCTGACACTCGCCGTCATATTTCGCCGGCTGGGTGACGTCAATCTGGTAGTTCACGCCGTCGATCACGTCGAAGTTGTAGGTGCGGAAGCCGTCCCAGTTAATCAGCGACTGCGGCTTGCTGCTGTGTGGGTCAATCTGGTTAAACTGTCCGGCAGAACACTCCAGCCACTCTTTTACCTCTTTCCCGGTGGCTTTAACCACCACCAGCGTATTCGGGTAGAGATAGAGATCGGCGGCATTACGGAAGGTGAGCTGGCCCTTTTCGACCTCCACATAGCTTGCCGGGTCATTCTTACGCCCACCCACTTTGAATGGCGCAGCGGCGGAGAGCACCGGCAGTTTCGCCAGATCCGGATCGCCCTGCACAAAGTGTTCGGCATAGGCTTTCTGCGCCATGTTGACGACCTGAACGGTCGGATCGTCCTGCACCAGCGCCAGGAAGCTGTACATGCTGTCGGCGGATTTGCCGATCGGCTTGCTGACGAATTCGCGCGTGGCGTCGTGATCGTGCTTCAGCACGTCGACCAGTTTTTTATCTTCCGCCGCCAGCGATTTTTTCGCTGCCGCGTCGTAAATTGGGCGCGCTTCGGCTTTTGACTGCGTGACCTTCCAGCGGCCGCCGTCGTTATTCAGCACCAGATCCACCACGCCAAGATGGTCGCCCCACATGCCCGGCATCACCGACGGCACGCCGTTAAGCGTCCCTTTCTCAATATCCGCCCCTTTAATGCTGGCAAAGTCTTTGCCCGGGAAGACCGCGTGGGCGTGGCCGAACAGGATCGCATCGACGCCCGGGACCTCACTCAGGTAGTAAACGGAGTTTTCTGCCATGGCCTGGTATGGATCGGCGGAGAGGCCGGAATGGGCAACCACCACCACCAGATCGGCGCCTTTTTCGCGCATTTCCGGCACGTATTTACGCGCGGTTTCGGTGATGTCGTTAACGGTCACCTTACCGTCGAGGTTGGCCTTATCCCACGTCATGATCTGCGGCGGGACAAAACCGATGTAGCCGATTTTCAGCGTCTGTTTTTTCCCGTCCTGATCGACAACCTCAGTCTCTTTAATCAGGTAAGGCGTAAAAAGCGGCTTTTGGGTCTTAACGTCGATGATATTGGCGTTAACGTACGGGAATTTTGCGCCTGCCAGGGCATCATGCAGGTATGTCAGACCGTAGTTGAATTCATGGTTGCCGAGGTTACCGACGGTATAGTCCAGGGTGTTCATCGCTTTATAAACAGGATGGATCTCGCCTTTTTTCAGCCCCCTGGTCGCCATGTAGTCCCCGAGCGGACTGCCCTGAATGAGATCGCCGTTATCGACCAGCACGCTATTTTTCACTTCGCCGCGCGCCGCATTGATCAAACTCGCCGTGCGTACCAGCCCGAATTTTTCCGTCGGGGTATCTTTGTAGTAATCGAAATCCATCATGTTGCTGTGCAGATCGGTCGTTTCCAGAATACGTAAATCGACCGTCGCTGCCTGCACGCTCGCCGCAATCAGCGTCGCCAGGAGCGTTGCGCTAAACTTAATCATCAGAAGAGTCCTTTTTTCGATCCAGGCCACAAAAGAGTATGTATCTATAACGTGTTGCTTACATAAATGTGAATCCTGACAGAAAAAAGCAACCTGAAACCGGAATTGCTTCACAGATAGCGGAATTGTTCACATTACGATATAACTAAAACAAAGAGTTAACCTCACTGCGTTAACAAAGAGGTGGAAAATGCTAGATAAAATTTGTCAGCTCGCACGGGATGCGGGGGATGCCATCATGCAGGTGTATGACGGTAGTAAACCCATGGAGGTTGTCAGCAAAGCGGACGACTCTCCGGTCACGGCGGCAGATATCGCGGCGCATAAGGTGATCCTGAAAGGGTTACAGGCCATAACGCCGGACATCCCCGTCCTGTCAGAAGAAGCGCCGCAAAGCTGGGAAGAGCGCCAGCACTGGCAGCGCTACTGGCTGGTGGACCCCCTGGACGGGACAAAAGAGTTCATCAAGCGCAACGGTGAATTCACCGTCAATATCGCCCTGATTGAGAAGGGTAAAGCGGTGCTGGGCGTGGTCTACGCGCCGGTCATGAAGGTGATGTACAGTGCTGCAGAAGGGAAGGCGTGGAAGGAAGAGTGCGGCGTGCGCAAGCAGATCCAGGTGCGCGACGCGCGTCCGCCGCTGGTGGTGATTAGCCGCTCGCACAGCGACAGCGAGCTGCAGGAGTATCTGCAGCAGCTGGGTGAACACCAGACCACCTCGATTGGCTCATCGCTGAAATTCTGCCTGGTGGCGGAAGGACAGGCGCAGCTCTATCCCCGCTTTGGGCCGACGAACGTCTGGGATACCGCCGCCGGGCACGCCGTGGCTGCGGCCGCCGGGGCGCACGTTCATGACTGGCAGGGCAAGCCGCTGGACTACACCCCGCGCGAATCCTTCCTCAACCCCGGCTTCCGCGTCTCTCTTTATTGAGCCAGCAGCTTATGCAGCAGGTCGACAACCTGCTGCACTTCTTCCTGGGTTAGCGCCCCGTCTTTCACCCACTGTACGCGGCCGTTCTTATCCAGCACGACAATCGCAGAGCTCTCTTCCTCCAGCTGCCAGGCCTTACGGGTGACGCCGTTGCTGTCGACGATAAACTGCGACCATGGGTAGAGCTTTTTATTGCTCTCAAGGCTTGAACGCACAAACATCCCGGAGCCCGGAATGGCGTCATCGGTATTCACGATCGTGGTGGTCTGGTAACGATCGTGTGGGAATTTTGCCGCCTTGATCGCCTCCACCAGGTTGGCATTTTTCTCTTTTGCAGATGTACGACCGGCAATATGTTGTACAACTCTCACTTTGCCCGCGAGCTGCGCGCTATTCCAGGCTTTGTAGCTAAACTTATCATTGTCGAGAATCAATTCTCCCCGGTCAGCAATGCCGACTGGCGGTACACGTTGTCCTTTTTCAATGTTGTGAGCACTCGCCCACAGGGGCAGCAGCAGGCAGGCTGCTGCAAGGATATTACGTAGGGTCATGGCGTTTCCTTATTGTTTGCAGGTGATCCGACCACTTGGTCATGCACTTTTAATGATAAGTGCGATCAATGTGGTTTTCCCGCAATCCCGATGCCACTTTGCGGGTGAACGCACATATCCATGAAAAAACGACGGCTTATACTGCGCTCAGTCACGCTTTGCAAAGATTATTCTGAATAATTGTAATCAAACGGTAAATAAACTTATGCACACTGGGTAACACCGTAGTTCTGGTCTATAGTCATTGGGCATTAAAATTTGCGCTCAGGACAGTCGGGCCGATTGTGGCACCGCAAGAGCGTATGATTCGCAGGAGATACAAGAATGAAAATTTTCCAACGCTACAACCCGCTTCAGGTGGCGAAGTACGTGAAGATCCTGTTCCGTGGACGGTTGTATATCAAGGATGTTGGCGCTTTTGAGTTTGATAAGGGCAAAATCCTTGTCCCAAAAGTGAAGGACAAACAGCACCTGTCTGTGATGTCCGAAGTCAACCGTCAGGTTATGCGTCTGCAAACTGAGATGGCTTAACCAACGTGCTATGCAGTAGTTAAAAAAACGGCTCCCGATGGGAGCCGTTGATGTTTGTGGGGGCAGGAACCTTACGCCGACACCTTCTCTTCCGCATCCGGCAGCTTCGGCACCAGTACGGTCGGTTTGTTGTCGATGCGCGTCACCAGCAGCTGGTCGATGCGGTAGTTATCAATATCCACCACTTCAAACTTGTAGCCGGAGAACTTCACCGAGTCGGTACGTTTCGGGATCTTACGCAGCATAAACATCATAAAACCGCCGATGGTCTCGTAGTTTCCGGACTGCGGAAACTCGTCGATATCCAGCACGCGCATCACGTCTTCAATTGGCGTGCCGCCATCAATCAGCCATGAATTATCGTCACGCTGAACAATCTGCTCTTCCAGCCCCTGGCCTACCAGGTCGCCCATCAGCGTGGTCATGACGTCGTTGAGGGTGATAATACCCACCACCAGCGCGTATTCGTTCATGATCACCGCGAAGTCTTCCCCGGCGGTTTTGAAGCTTTCCAGCGCTTCTGAGAGCGTCAGGGTGTCCGGCACAATCAGGGTATTGCGGATCTGCACGCCGCTGTTCAGCGCCAGGCTCTGGTTCGCCAGCACGCGGTTCAGCAGGTCTTTGGAGTCGACGTAACCGATGATGTGGTCAATATCTTCATTACAGACCAGGAACTTGGAGTGCGGATGCTGCGCCACTTTGTTCTTCAGGCTCTGCTCATCTTCATGTAAATCGAACCAGATAATGCTTTCACGGCCCGTCATGGAAGAGGGCACGGTACGGGATTCCAGTTCGAATACGTTCTCAATCAGCTCGTGTTCCTGCTTGCGCAGTACCCCGGCCAGGGCACCGGCTTCCACGACCGCATAAATGTCGTCAGAGGTGATGTCATCTTTACGCACCATCGGCAGCTTAAAGATGCGGAAAATGACGTTTGCCAGGCCGTTGAAGAACCACACCAGCGGGCGGAACACAAACAGGCAGAAGCGCATCGGGTTGATGATACGCAAAGCCACGGCTTCTGGCGCAATCATACCGATGCGTTTCGGGGTCAGGTCGGCGAAGAGGATGAACAGCCCGGTCACCAGCGAGAAGGAGAGGATAAAGCTCAGCTGTTCGGCCAGTTCGGCGGACATGTACTGCGCAAAGAGGCTATAAAACGCCGGGGAAAATGCCGCATCGCCCACGATACCGCCCAGGATAGCCACCGCGTTCAGACCAATTTGCACCACGGTAAAGAACGTACCGGGGTTTTCCTGCATTTTGAGAATGCGAGAGGCGTTGATGTTGCCCTCGTCGGCGAGCAGCTTCAGTTTGATTTTACGGGACGCGGCCAGCGAGATCTCGGATATCGAGAAAAATGCACTGACGGCAATCAGACAAAGTATTACTAAAATACTGTTTAACATAGTTTATCCGGCTTCTCGCCAGATCCTCAGAAGGGGAGTTGATACCATTTGTGTGGAAACACATTGAACATCAGCTCGTAGCGTTGAGCCGATTATTTCAGCGGCTAGTATAGCGTAAAGAGATGTAAATCTGCCAGAGGTCACATTTTTACATAAAACAGACCGGACAGCGGGTGCTGCCCGGTACGGGCGACGATCTAACGGCTGATAATCAGGCCAGCTGTGGCGGCAGGCAGACGCCGATACCTCCGATTCCGCAGTAGCCGTACGGGTTTTTATGCAGATACTGCTGGTGATCGTCCTCGGCGTAGTAGAACGGTTTCGCGGTGGTGATTTCCGTGGTCACCTCGCGCGTATCGCCCGCTTCACGCATGGCCTGCTGGAAACGCTCAAGGCTGGCGCGCGCGGCGGCATCCTGCTCAGGGGTGAGCGGATAGATAGCCGAGCGGTACTGCGTGCCGTGGTCGTTGCCCTGACGCATGCCCTGCGCCGGGTCGTGGTTTTCCCAGAAGACCTGCAGGAGCTGTTCGTAGCTGATTACCGTCGGGTCGTACACTACGCGTACCGCTTCCGCATGGCCGGTTTCGCCGGAGCAGACTTCGCGGTAGGTTGGATTCGGCGTGTAACCGCCCGTGTAGCCAGCTGCCGTGCTGTAAACGCCAGGCAGCTGCCAGAAGAGGCGCTCAACGCCCCAGAAGCAGCCCATAGCGAACAGGGCGATTTCCATGCCATCAGGAACGTTAGTCATGGAATGGCCATTGACGGCGTGTAAAGTTGCCACAGGCATAGGGGTGTTGCGTCCCGGTAATGCATCAGCTTGTGAAACCAGATGCTTTTTGTCGAATAAACTCACGGTGGGGCCTCCCGGGGTGCGATGTTTCGGTTAAGGTTGTCACGGCGCGTTTAATTGAACACAATAAATGCGCTGAATGAGTCTAGATTTAATCATAAGAAATATTTGGGTGTTACACCCATTTTCAACCCGAGATTCGGGTTTTTGGCCAACAGGCCGTATTTTGCCGCGGAGCGGCACTTCATTTGCTTCCAGGGTGGAAACAGGGATATTCAGGAGAAAACGTGACAAAAATCCGCCAGTTATGTTTAGTCAGTCTGTTGCTGACAAGCGGGATTGCCAGCGCGGCGAATGTCCGTTTGCAGGTTGAGGGGTTATCCGGGGCGCTACAAAAAAACGTGCGTGCGCAGCTATCGACCATCCAGAGTGATGAGGTGACGCCGGACCGGCGTTTCCGCGCGCGCGTCGATGATGCCATCCGTGAAGGACTAAAAGCGCTGGGGTATTACGAACCCACCATTGATTTCGATCTCCGCCCGCCGCCAAAGAAGGGGCGCCAGGTGCTTATTGCCCGCGTTTCGCCGGGCGAGCCGGTGCTGATTGGCGGCACCAACGTCATCCTGCGCGGCGGGGCGCGTACCGACCGGGATTACCTCGACTTGCTCAGCACGCGGCCGAAAATCGGCACCGTGCTCAACCACGGTGACTACGACCACTTCAAAAAAGAGCTGACCAGCGTTTCCCTGCGTAAGGGCTACTTTGACAGCCAGTTCAATAAAAGCCAGCTGGGCATTGCGCTGGCGCGACGTCAGGCCTTCTGGGATATCGACTACGACAGCGGAGAACGCTACCGCTTTGGCGACGTGACGTTCGAAGGGTCGCAAATTCGTGAAGAGTACCTGCAAAACCTCGTGCCCTTTAAAAAAGGGGATTACTACCAGTCGAGCGACCTGGGAGAGCTGAACCGACGGCTCTCAGCCACCGGCTGGTTTAACTCCGTGGTTGTCGCCCCTGAATTTGATAAGTCTCGCAAAACCAAGGTGTTGCCGCTGCACGGCGTTGTTTCGCCGCGCACCGAGAACACCATTGAAACCGGTGTGGGCTATTCGACGGACGTTGGCCCGCGCGTGAAGGCCACCTGGAAAAAGCCGTGGATGAACTCCTACGGCCATAGCCTGACCACCAGCGCCAGCATTTCCGCCCCGGAACAGCAGCTCGATTTCAGCTATAAAATGCCGCTGCTGAAAAATCCGCTTGAGCAATATTACCTGGTTCAGGGGGGCTTTAAGCGCACCGACCTGAACGATACCGAGTCCGATTCCACCACGCTTGCCGTGTCGCGTTACTGGGATCTCTCCAGCGGCTGGCAGCGCGCCATCAACCTGCGCTGGAGCCTGGATCACTTTACCCAGGCCAACGTCACCAACACCACCATGCTGCTCTATCCTGGGGTGATGATCAGCCGCACCCGCTCACGCGGCGGCCTGATGCCGACCTGGGGCGATTCCCAGCGTTACTCTATCGATTACTCCAACACCATGTGGGGTTCCGACGTGGATTTCTCGGTGATTCAGGCGCAGAACGTCTGGATCCGCACGCTGTATGACAAACACCGCTTTGTGGTGCGCGGCAACCTCGGCTGGATTGAAACCGGCGACTTCGACAAGGTCCCGCCGGACCTGCGCTTCTTCGCCGGGGGCGATCGCAGCATCCGTGGCTATAAATACAAATCCATCGCGCCTAAGGACGATGACGGCAAGCTGATCGGTGCCTCTAAGCTGGCTACCGGCTCGCTGGAGTACCAGTACAACGTCAGCGGAAAATGGTGGGGCGCCATGTTCGTCGACGGCGGCGAAGCGGTGAGCGATATCCGCCGCAGCGATTTTAAAACCGGCGCGGGCGTCGGCGTACGCTGGCAGTCACCCGTCGGGCCCATTAAGCTCGATTTCGCCGTGCCGGTGGGCGACAAAGAAGAACACGGATTACAGTTTTACATCGGTCTGGGGCCTGAATTATGAGTTTATGGAAGAAGATAAGCCTCGGGGTGCTGATTTTTATCGTGCTGCTGCTCGGTACGGTGGCGTTTCTGGTAGGAACGACGACCGGGCTGCATCTGCTGTTTAACGCCGCGAACCGCTGGGTGCCGGGGCTGGAGATTGGCCAGGTGACGGGCGGCTGGCGCGACCTGCGCCTGAAGAACATCCGCTATGAGCAGCCGGGCGTGGCGGTGAACGCCGGGGAGTTTCACCTGGCGGTGAAGCTGGGCTGTCTGCGTGACAGCAAGCTCTGCGTCAACGATTTGTCGCTAAAAGACGTCAACGTGGCGATAGATTCGAAGAAAATGCCGAAGTCTGCGCCGGTAGAGGAAGAGGACAGCGGTCCGCTGAATCTCTCCACGCCGTACCCTATCGCGCTTTATCGGGTGGCGCTTGATAACGTCAATGTCAAAATCGACGACACCACCGTGTCCGTGATGGATTTCAGCTCCGGCCTGCGCTGGCAGGAGAAAAACCTCACCCTGACGCCAACCTCCCTGCAGGGCTTGCTGATCGCGCTGCCGAAAGTGGCCGACGTGGCGCAGGAAGAGATCGTCGAGCCGAAGATCCAGAACCCGCAGCCGGAAGAGAAGCCGCTGGGCGAAACGCTGAAAGACCTCTTCTCGAAGCCTGTCCTGCCGGAAATGACCGATGTGCATCTGCCGCTGAACCTCAATATTGAAGAGTTCAAAGGCGAGCAGCTGCGCCTGACCGGCGATACTGACCTGACGGTCTATAACATGCTGCTGAAAGTCAGCAGCATTGACGGCAACATGAAGCTCGACGCGCTGGATATCGACACCAATCAGGGTTCGGTGAACGCGTCAGGCAACGCCCTGCTGCGCGACAACTGGCCGGTGGATATCACGCTGAATAGCGCCCTGAACATTGACCCGCTCAAAGGCGAGAAGGTGAAGGTCAAAGTGGGCGGGGCGCTGCGCGAGAAGCTGGATGTCGGGGTCAATCTCTCCGGCCCGGTAGACATGGTCCTGCGTGCGCAAACCCAGCTGGCGGAAGCCGGGCTGCCGCTCAATCTTGAGGTGGTCAGCAAGCAGCTTTACTGGCCATTCACCGGCGAAAAACAGTACCAGGCCGATGACCTGAAGCTGAAGCTGAGCGGCAAGATGACCGACTATACGCTCTCGTTCCGCACCGCAGTGAAGGGGCAGGGCGTGCCGCCCGCGAACATCACCCTGGATGCGAAGGGCAACGAACAGCAGGTTAACCTCGACAAGCTGACCGTCGCGGCGCTGGAAGGCAAAACCGAGCTGACCGCGCTGCTCGACTGGCAGCAGGCGATCAGCTGGCGCGGTGAGCTGAAGCTGACGGGCATTAACACCGCCAAAGAGGTGCCGGACTGGCCGTCGAAGCTGGATGGCCTGATCAAAACCCGCGGCAGCCTGTACGGCGGCACGTGGCAGATGGACGTGCCGGAGATCAAGCTCACCGGGAACGTGAAGCAGAACAAGGTAAACGTTGAAGGCTCGGTGAAAGGCAACAGCTACCTGCAGTGGGTTATCCCGGGTCTGCACGTGGCGCTGGGCCGCAACACGGCGGATATCAAAGGCGAGCTGGGGGTGAAAGATCTCAATCTGGACGCCACCATCGACGCGCCGAATCTGGATAACGCCCTGCCGGGCCTGGGCGGTACGGCGAAGGGGCTCCTGAAGGTGCGCGGCACGGTAGACGCGCCGCAGCTGCTGGCGGACATTACCGCCAATAACCTGCGCTGGCAGGCGCTGAGCGTTGCCCGCGTTCGTGTGGAAGGGGATGTGAAATCCACTGACCAGATCGGCGGAAACCTGAACCTGCGCGTAGAGCGCATTTCTCAGCCGGGCGTCAACATCAGCCTGGTCACCCTGGACGCGAAAGGGAACGAGAAGCAGCACGACCTGCAGCTGCGCGTGCAGGGCGAGCCGGTCTCCGGCCAGCTTCACCTGACCGGCAGCTTCGACCGCAAAGAGGAGCGCTGGAAAGGGACGCTGGATAACACCCGTTTCAACACGCCGGTCGGGCCGCTGGCGCTGTCGCGCGCCATCGCGCTGGACTACCGCAACGCCGAGCAGAAGATCAGCATTGGGCCGCACTGCTGGACCAACCCGAATGCGGAACTGTGCGTGCCGCAGACCATCGACGCGGGCGCGGAAGGACGCGCGCAGATCAACCTCAACCGCTTCGATCTGGCGATGCTGAAACCGTTTATGCCGGATACTACCCAGGCCAGCGGCGTCTTCAGCGGAAAAGCCGATGTCGCCTGGGACACCACCAAAGAGGGGCTGCCGCAGGGTAGCGTCACGCTGTCCGGGCGTAACGTGAAGGTGACGCAGGAGGTGAATGACGCGCCGCTGCCGGTGGCCTTCGACACCCTGAACCTGAGCGCGGACCTGCATAACAACCGTGCGGAGCTGGGCTGGCTGATTCGTCTCACCAATAACGGTCAGTTTGACGGCAAGGTTCAAATTACCGACCCACAGGGACGGCGAAATCTGGGCGGCAACGTCACTATCCGCAACTTCAACCTGGCGATGGTGAACCCGATTTTCGCACGCGGGGAAAAAGCCGAGGGCATGGTAAATGCCAACCTGCGCCTGGCGGGCAATGCGCAAAGCCCTCAGCTGTTCGGCCAGCTGCGCCTCAGCGGCGTGGATATTGACGGCAACTTTATGCCGTTTGACATGCAGCCCAGCCAGATCGCGATGAACTTCAACGGCATGAGCTCGACGCTGAGCGGCTCGGTACTGACGCAGCAGGGGCAAATCAACCTGAGCGGCGACGCGGACTGGAGCCAGCTCGACAACTGGCGCGCCCGTATTGCCGCGAAAGGCAGCAAGGTGCGCATCACCGTACCGCCGATGGTACGCCTGGACGTCTCGCCTGATGTGGTCTTTGAAGCCACGCCAAGCCTCTTCACGCTTGACGGTCGCGTTGACGTGCCGTGGGCGCGCATCGTGGTTCACGACGTGCCGGAAAGTGCGGTCGGCGTCTCAAGTGATGAAGTTATGCTCAATGAAAATCTGAAACCGGTCGAACAGAAGAGCGCGGGCATACCGATTAATAGTAACCTTATCGTGCACGTGGGGAATAACGTGCGGTTGGATGCGTTTGGGCTGAAGGCGAGGCTTACGGGCGACCTGAAGGTGGCGCAGGATAAACAAGGGCTTGGCCTGAACGGGCAGATCAATATCCCTGAAGGGCGATTCCACGCCTATGGTCAGGATCTGATTGTCCGCAAAGGAGAGCTGCTGTTCTCCGGTCCACCGGATCAACCCTTGCTGAACATTGAAGCGATTCGTAACCCGGAAGCGACGGAAAACGACGTCATTGCCGGGGTCCGCGTCACCGGTTCCGCCGACGAACCGAAGGCGGAGATCTTCTCTGACCCGGCGATGTCCCAGCAGGAAGCCCTCTCTTACCTGCTGCGTGGTCAAGGTCTCGACAGCGGTCAGAGCGACAGCGCGGCGATGACTTCGATGTTAGTGGGGCTGGGGGTTGCACAAAGTGGGCAGGTTGTGGGTAAAATCGGCGAGACGTTCGGCGTAAGCAATCTGGCGCTGGACACCCAGGGCGTGGGTGACTCCTCGCAGGTGGTGGTCAGCGGCTATGTACTGCCGGGTCTGCAGGTAAAATATGGTGTGGGGATCTTTGACTCACTGGCAACACTCACGTTACGCTATCGCCTGATGCCTAAGCTATATCTGGAAGCAGTGTCCGGCGTAGACCAGGCACTTGATCTGCTCTATCAGTTTGAGTTTTAGCAATGCGAATATTTGTCTACGGCAGTTTACGAACCAGGCAAGGCAACAGTCACTGGATGACCAATGCCCAGCTACTGGGGAATTACAATATCGAGAACTACCAGTTGTACAGCCTGGGCCACTATCCAGGCGCGGTTCCGGGCGAAGGAACAGTACAGGGTGAAGTTTATCGTATTGATAACGCGACGCTTGCCGAACTTGATGCCTTGCGCACCAGGGGCGGTGAATACGCACGCCAGTTGATCCAGACGCCGTACGGAAGCGCGTGGATGTATGTCTACCAGCGTCCAGTCGACGGGTTAACGCGGATCGTAAGCGGTAACTGGTTAGACAGAGACCAGTACTGAAAAACGACAACGCCACCGTAAGGTGGCGTTGTTTTTTGTGTCTGGCAGTAAGAATTACTTCTTAGCAGCGCGTTCGAAAGAGGCGATGATTTCCGCTTTCGCTGCTTCTGCGTTGTCCCAGCCGTCAACTTTAACCCACTTGCCTTTTTCGAGGTCTTTGTAGTGCTCGAAGAAGTGAGTGATCTGCGCTTTCAGCAGCTCTGGCAGGTCGTTCACATCTTTGATGTGATCGTATTCTTTGCTCAGCTTGGTGTGCGGTACCGCAACCAGCTTCGCATCTTCACCGGATTCGTCGGTCATTTTCAGCACGCCAACTGGACGGCAGCGAATCACTGCGCCTGGCTGCAGTGGGTATGGCGTTGGGACCAGCACGTCAACCGGGTCACCGTCCAGAGACAGGGTGTGGTTGATGTAACCGTAGTTGCACGGATAGAACATCGCGGTAGACATGAAGCGGTCTACGAACAGGGCGCCGCTCTCTTTGTCCACTTCGTATTTGATCGGATCTGCGTTAGCCGGGATTTCGATAACTACGTAGATGTCTTCTGGCAGTTCTTTACCCGCTGGGACGTTGAGTAAGCTCATGTCGGTGTCCTTTAAAATGGATGGTAAACAAGTGGCAGGTATTATAGCCAACTCGCGCTGAATGTCTCCGCCTGTTTTCGCCTTCTCTCCACGTTCTTCCCACTTTTCAGACCGATTCCATGACAGAAAAATCCATAAACTCAGCCGCATTTTTCATGGAGAAATGAAAGCGATTACAAACTTGTGATTAACGTTTTATTCACTTTTCTGAAGTGTGATGTAACGCAATTCGTTACATATTTCATGGGCTATAGTCATTCCGCAGAACATCTTTTAACCAACAATAACTCACCCTACGAGGACGTTCATATGTGGAAGCGCTTACTCCTTGTCACAGCAGTTTCGGCAGCCATGTCGTCTATGGCGATGGCCGCTCCCTTAACCGTAGGTTTTTCGCAGGTCGGCTCTGAATCTGGCTGGCGAGCGGCAGAAACCAACGTGGCGAAAAGCGAAGCTCAGAAACGCGGCATTACCCTGAAAATCGCCGATGGTCAGCAAAAACAAGAGAATCAGATCAAAGCCGTGCGCTCCTTTATCGCCCAGGGCGTGGATGCCATCTTTATTGCACCCGTCGTGGCGACCGGCTGGGAACCCGTCCTGAAGGAAGCGAAAGACGCTGAAATCCCGGTCTTCCTGCTCGATCGTTCCATCGACGTCAAAGACAAATCTCTCTATATGACCACCGTGACGGCCAACAACGTGCTGGAAGGACAGTTAATTGGCGACTGGCTGATAAAACAGGTCGACGGCAAGCCGTGTAACGTTGTTGAACTGCAGGGCACCGTTGGGGCGAGCGTGGCCATCGACCGTAAAAAAGGCTTTGCTGAAGCCATCGCGAAAGCGCCAAACATCAAGATTATCCGCTCTCAGTCCGGCGACTTTACCCGCAGTAAAGGTAAAGAGGTGATGGAGAGCTTCATTAAGGCTGAAAACAACGGCAAGAACATCTGCATGGTTTACGCCCACAACGATGACATGGCGATCGGCGCGATTCAGGCAATTAAAGAAGCGGGCCTGAAGCCGGGCAAAGATATCCTCACCGGCTCTATCGACGGCGTGCCTGATATCTACAAAGCGATGATCGACGGCGAAGCCAACGCCAGCGTGGAGCTGACGCCAAACATGGCCGGCCCGGCATTCGACGCGCTGGAGAAATTCAAGAAAGACGGCACGATGCCGGAGAAAGTGACGGTCACCAAATCCACACTCTACCTGCCTGACACGGCGAAAGAAGAGTTAGAGAAGAAGAAAAATATGGGCTACTAAGCCTGTCTGAACATGCCGGGTGACGCTGCGCTTACCCGGCCTACGATACGCTCTTTTGTAGGCCGGATAAGCGTAGCGCCATCCGGCTTGATGCAGGGGGAAACCATGACCACTGAACAACACCAGGAAATCCTCCGCACAGAGGGCTTGAGTAAATTCTTCCCCGGCGTAAAGGCGCTGGATAACGTTGATTTCAGCCTGCGGCGCGGGGAGATCATGGCGCTGCTGGGGGAAAACGGCGCGGGAAAATCGACGCTGATTAAATCTCTGACCGGCGTTTATCACGCCGACCGCGGCACCATCTGGCTGGAAGGTAACGCCATTTCGCCAAAAAACACCGCCCATGCCCAGCAGTTGGGGATCGGGACGGTATACCAGGAAGTGAACCTGCTGCCGAATATGTCGGTGGCGGATAACCTGTTTATTGGCCGTGAGCCACGACGCTTTGGGCTGCTGCGCCGTAAAGAGATGGAGGCGCGGGCGACAAAGCTGATGGAATCCTACGGCTTCTCTCTCGACGTCCGCGAGCCGCTGAACCGCTTTTCCGTGGCGATGCAGCAGATCGTCGCCATTTGCCGCGCGATCGATCTCTCGGCAAAGGTGCTGATCCTCGACGAACCCACCGCCAGCCTTGATACCCAGGAGGTGGAAATGCTCTTTACCCTGATGCGCCAGCTGCGCGATCAGGGCGTCAGCCTGATCTTCGTTACCCACTTCCTCGATCAGGTGTATGAGGTGAGCGACCGCATTACGGTGCTGCGCAACGGCAGCTTTGTCGGCTGCCGCGAAACCCGCGAGCTGCCGCAGATCGAGCTGGTCAAAATGATGCTGGGCCGCGAGCTGGAGACCAACGCCCTTCAGCGCGCGGGCCGCACGTTGCTGAGCGAAAAACCGGTTGCCGCGTTCAGCGATTACGGCAAAAAAGGGGTCATCTCGCCGTTTAACCTTGAGGTGCGGCCGGGCGAAATTGTCGGGCTGGCGGGCCTGCTGGGCTCGGGGCGTACCGAGACCGCCGAGGTGATCTTCGGGATCAAGCCCGCCGACAGCGGCAGCGCGCTGATCAAGGGCAAACCGCAAACCCTGCGATCCCCGCATCAGGCCTCCTGCCTGGGGGTGGGCTTCTGCCCGGAAGACCGGAAAACGGACGGCATCATTGCCGCCGCCTCGGTGCGGGAAAATATCATTCTGGCGCTTCAGGCGCAGCGCGGCTGGCTGCGGCCGATCCCACGCAAAGAGCAGAACGCCATTGCTGAGCGCTTTATCCGCCAGCTCGGCATCCGCACCCCGAGCGCGGAACAGCCCATTGAGTTCCTCTCCGGTGGTAACCAGCAGAAAGTGCTGCTCTCCCGCTGGTTGCTGACCAAACCCCAGTTCCTGATCCTCGACGAACCGACCCGCGGCATTGACGTAGGGGCGCACGCCGAAATTATCCGGCTTATCGAAACCCTGTGCGCAGACGGTCTGGCCCTGCTGGTCATTTCGTCCGAGCTGGAAGAGCTGGTGGGCTATGCCGATCGCGTCATCATCATGCGCGATCGTAAACAGGTGGCAGAGATCCCGCTGGATAAGCTGTCCGTTCCGGCGATCATGAATGCCATCGCGGCATAAGGAGTGAATCGTGATGTCCCGTTCGCTTTCGCAAACCGGTGAGTCAAAGCGCCGCTTCAGCTGGCCGACCGGCACGCCGCAAATCGCGGCGCTGCTGGTGGTTTTACTGGTGGATAGCCTGGTCGCGCCGCATTTCTTCCAGATTATCGTGCAGGATGGCCGCCTGTTTGGCAGCCCGATAGACATTTTAAACCGCGCCGCGCCCGTGGCGCTGCTGGCCATCGGGATGACGCTGGTCATCGCCACCGGCGGGATTGATCTCTCCGTCGGCGCGGTGATGGCTATCGCCGGGGCCACGGCAGCCTCCATGACCGTGGCCGGGCATAGCCTGCCGGTGGTCCTGCTGGCGGCATTAGGCACTGGCGTGCTGGCCGGATTATGGAACGGCATTCTGGTGGCGGTGCTGAAAATCCAGCCCTTTGTCGCCACGCTCATTTTAATGGTGGCCGGGCGCGGCGTCGCGCAGCTGATTACCTCCGGCCAGATTGTCACCTTCAACTCGCCGAGCCTGGCGTGGCTCGGCAGCGGCAACCTTCTGTTCTTCCCGACGCCGGTGATGATTGCCCTGGTGACGCTCGTGGTGTTCTGGCTTTTCACCCGCAAAACGGCGCTGGGCATGTTCATTGAGGCCGTCGGGATCAACATTCGAGCCGCGCGCAACGCCGGGGTTAACACGCGGCTGATGGTGATGCTGACCTACGTGCTGAGCGGTATTTGCGCTGCCATCGCCGGCGTGATCGTCGCGGCGGATATTCGCGGAGCCGATGCCAACAACGCCGGGCTCTGGCTGGAGCTGGATGCGATCCTGGCGGTGGTGATCGGCGGCGGGTCGCTGATGGGCGGGCGCTTTAACCTGCTGCTCTCGGCGATCGGCGCGCTGATCATTCAGGGCATGAACACCGGGATCCTGCTTTCGGGATTCCAGCCGGAACTCAACCAGGTGGTGAAAGCGGTGGTCGTGCTCTGCGTGCTGATCGTCCAGTCGCCGCGCTTTGTCAGCATCATTAAGGGGATCCGTGGCCATGATAAAACGTAATTTGCCGCTAATGATCACGCTGGGCGTGTTTGTGCTGGGCTATCTCTACTGCCTGACCCAGTTCCCGGGGTTTGCCTCGACGCGCGTGATCTGCAATATCCTGACCGATAACGCCTTTTTAGGCATCATCGCCGTCGGGATGACCTTTGTGATCCTCTCCGGCGGGATCGACCTCTCCGTCGGCTCGGTGATCGCGTTTACGGGCGTGTTCCTCGCGAAAGCGATCGGCTTCTGGGGCATCTCTCCGCTGGTGGCGTTTCCGCTGGTGCTGGCGATGGGCTGTGCGTTTGGCGCCTTTATGGGGCTGCTGATCGACGCGTTAAAAATTCCTGCGTTTATCATTACCCTCGCGGGGATGTTCTTCCTGCGCGGGGTGAGCTACCTGGTGTCGGAAGAGTCGATTCCCATTAACCATCCGGTGTACGACACGCTCTCCAGCCTGGCGTGGAAAATCCCCGGCGGCGGCCGCCTGAGCGCGATGGGGCTGCTGATGCTGGGCGTGGTAGTGATTGGCATCTTCCTCGCCCACCGCACCCGGTTTGGCAATCAGGTTTACGCTATTGGCGGCAACGCCACGTCGGCCAACCTGATGGGGATCTCGACCCGCAGCACCACCATCCGCATTTATATGCTCTCGACCGGCCTGGCGACGCTGGCGGGGATCGTCTTCTCGGTGTATACCCAGGCGGGCTATGCCCTTGCAGGCGTTGGCGTGGAACTGGATGCGATTGCTTCTGTGGTCATCGGCGGCACGCTGCTCAGCGGCGGCGTGGGTACGGTGCTAGGGACGCTGTTCGGCGTGGCGATTCAGGGGCTGATCCAGACCTATATCAACTTTGACGGCACGCTCAGCTCCTGGTGGACGAAGATCGCCATCGGCATTCTGCTGTTTATTTTTATTGCCCTGCAGCGCGGCCTGACGGTGCTCTGGGAGAACCGCCAAAGCTCGCCTGTTACCCGTGTGAACACATCGGTAACAGAGCGATAACATGCTGAAAGTCTAAACATTTTCCGGTAGCGGCCGATACTCTTTTTTTATGCCCAGAAATATCTCGCTACCGGAAATAATATCATGCTGAAAACGCTATCGATTCGTACCGGCTTGCTCTCTTTACTGGCCGTTATGACCCTTCTGCTGCTGATTGTCAGCGGCATTGGCATTTATGCCCTCACACAGAGTTCTTCTTCGCTGCAGCGCATTAATCACCTTCAGGGTGAGCAGATGGTGCAGCTTAATTCAGGCTATACGCTGATCCTGCGCGCGCGCAATGAAGCGGGACAGGCCGTCCGCATGATGGAAATCGGCATGCTGGACGATGCGGCCAGCGCGGTAAAAAACATCAATCAGGAAGTCGCCCTGGCCCAGAAAACGCTGAAGGGCGTGATCGACGGCGGCGTGGCTGACGAGCAGGGGCAGCAGCTGCTCGATAAAGTGGCAGCCAGCCTGGCGGCGTATAACCAGCAGGGGATCAACCCGATGCTGAAAACCCTCAATGACCAGAGCGCGGACGGGTATTACGACCTGCTGGAGAAGACGCTGATCCCGCTGGCGTCAGCGTTTGATAACGACATGCAGGCGTTTCAGAAATGGAGCGAAGCGCGAGGTCAGGCGGAAGTGAGTGCCGTGCAGGCGAGTAAAACCCGCGTCCTGATCCTGATTATCGTCGCCGCGCTGCTGACGGCGGGCATTATCGTGCTGGCCTGGCTGGCGCTGCGCCATATGCTGCTCAAGCCGCTCTCGGCGTCGATTGCTCAGCTGGAGAACGTGGCGGCGGGCGATTTAACCCATACGCTGGCCGCGCCCGCGAGCCAGGAGTTTAACCGCCTTAACGCGGTCATTGAGGAGATGCGTCAGTCGCTGATGAACTCGGTTCTGCGGGTACGCGATGCCAGCGCGCAGATTGACACCGGCAGCCGCGAGCTGACGCTGGGGAACCGGGATCTTGCCGAGCGAACGGAATCCACCGCCACGTCGCTGGAGCAGACGGCGGCCAGCATGGAACAGATCACCGCCACGGTGAAGCTCAACGCCGATAACGCCGAGCAGGCGCACCAGCTGGCGAAGTCGGTGTCCGACACGGCCGATCACGGCAGCGAAATGGTCTGCTACGTGATTGAAAAAATGCGCGATATCTCCGGCAGCTCGGCGCGCATCGCCGACATCCTGAGCGTGATCGACGGCATTGCCTTCCAGACCAATATCCTGGCGCTTAACGCCTCCGTAGAGGCGGCGCGCGCGGGCGAGCAGGGGCGCGGGTTTGCCGTCGTCGCGGGCGAGGTGCGAAACCTGGCCAGCCGCAGCGCCGACGCGGCGAAGGAGATTCGTTCTCTTATCAGTGATTCGCAAACCCACGTTAACGAGGGCAGCGAGCTGGCCCAGCAGGCGGGCGAAACGATGGATGAGATCGCAACAGAAGTGCTGCGCATGACCAAACTGATGCGTGAGATTGCGACCGCGTCTCAGGAGCAGAGCCGCGGCATTGAGCAGGTTAATATTGCGGTAAACCAGATGGACGAAACCGCGCAGCAGAATGCGGCGCTGGTGCAGCAATCCTCCGCCGCGACCCGCTCCCTTGAGGAGCAGTCGCGTCAACTGATGGAAGCTATGTCATCATTCAAAGTGACGACTCAGAACGCGGCATAATATTACCCAGCCCCGGTACGTTCTGTGCCGGGGTTTTATTCCTTCCGGAATTAAGCGCCCCGATATTATCGTGAATTTCGCCCATTAATATTTCCAGCGAGCGGGTTAAGGCTAATGCTTTTTCAGTCGGCTCAAGATATAAGCCTTTGCGGAGAAATAACGGCTCATCAAAGAGTTGATTAAAACGCTTTAATGCCAGACTCACCGCAGGGCGTGACATCTCCAGACGCAAAGAGGCCTTTGCCATGCTGCCGCAGCGGACGATTTCAATAAATACAGGGATAAGATTTAAATCAATGCCGGTATTAGCACGGGAATAATTTTTCATTGCGTTTCTGCTCCACGAAATATCTGTCAAACTGTTATGGAAATAATGCAGGAGCAGTGGCGAATATTAAAGCGTGTTTTTTATAAACACTTATACGGTAAAATATATAAATGAACAGGGGAGCCGGATCGGCTCCCCTGAAGAGAGGGATTACGCGTCCGGGTACTCGCGGATAAAGCGTTCAACGTCTTCAACCATGTGGTTGTTGCCGACGAAGAACGAACGGCGCTGGTGAAGGCTTTCCGGCACGATCTCCAGAATACGCTCTTTACCGTCGCTCGCCTTACCGCCCGCCTGTTCGGCCAGGAACGCCATCGGGTTGCATTCGTACAGCAGACGCAGTTTCCCGTCCGGGTGGCTGGCGGTGCTTGGGTAGAGGTAGATGCCGCCTTTCAGCAGGTTACGGTGGAAATCCGCGACCAGAGAGCCAATATAGCGGGACGTGTACGGGCGCTGCGTCGCTTTATCTTCTTCCTGGCAGAATTTGATGTACTTCTTCACGCCGTTCGGGAAGCGGATGTAGTTACCTTCGTTAATGGAGTAGGTATTGCCCTTCTCCGGGAAGCGCATGCGTTCCTGGCTCAGACAGAAAACGCCCAGGGAAGGATCGTACGTAAAGGCATGTACGCCGCAACCGGTGGTGTAGACCAGCATGGTGGAGGAGCCATAGACGACGTAACCGGCAGCAACCTGATTAATGCCCGGCTGCAGGAAATCTTCTTCGGTCACCGGCGTGCCAACAGGCGTGACGCGGCGGTAGATGGAGAAAATGGTACCGACAGAAACGTTAACATCAATGTTGGAGGAGCCGTCGAGCGGATCCATCAGAACAACGTATTTCGCGTGTTCACACCCTTCGAAAACAACAATTTCATCTTCTTCTTCGGAGGCGATACCCGCAACGATGTCGCGCGCGCGCAGTGCAGCTTTCAGTTTTTCATTTGCGAACAGATCGAGTTTCTGTTGAACCTCGCCCTGAACGTTCTCGGCACCGCTGGCACCCAGGATATCGACCAGACCGGCCTTGTTGATATCACGGTGGATGATCTTAGCGCCCAGCTTTATTGCCGACAGCAAAGCAGTGAGTTCACCGGTAGCATGAGAGAACTCGTGCTGCTTTTCGACAATAAATTCACCTAACGTTTTCATAACACTTTCCCTGCATCTTTGTGAGTAGAGCGATTGTATGTTCACTAAAACGACTAAAGCCCAACAATCTTAACAAATATTCAAATAGTAGCGCAGAGGTGAATCGCGCCAGCAACATACGGATTTACCTGAAATGCGTTTCACAGCCGCTAACATGTGAGTAAAATGTGCGCCACATTAAAGAAGGATAGTGACGTATGCGCATTCATATATTGGGGATTTGTGGCACTTTCATGGGCGGACTGGCAATGCTGGCGCGCTCGCTGGGCCATGAGGTGACAGGTTCGGACGCCAATGTGTATCCGCCAATGAGCACACTTCTGGAGAAACAGGGCATCGCTTTAATTCAGGGCTACGATGCCAGCCAGCTGGATCCCGAGCCGGACCTGGTGATTATTGGCAACGCCATGACCCGCGGCAATCCGTGCGTTGAGGCGGTACTGGAACGCAATATTCCGTTCATGTCCGGCCCGCAGTGGCTGCATGACTTCGTCCTGCGCGACCGCTGGGTGGTTGCCGTTGCCGGTACCCACGGCAAAACGACCACCGCGGGCATGGCGACCTGGATCCTCGAAGCCTGCGGCTACAAGCCGGGCTTCGTCATCGGCGGCGTACCGGGTAATTTCGACGTCTCTGCGCGCCTGGGGGACAGCCCGTTCTTTGTGATCGAAGCCGACGAGTATGACTGCGCGTTCTTCGACAAGCGCTCCAAGTTCGTGCACTACTGCCCGCGCACGCTGATCCTCAACAACCTTGAGTTTGACCACGCGGATATTTTTGACGACCTGAAAGCCATACAGAAACAGTTCCACCACCTGGTGCGCATCGTGCCGGGCCAGGGCCGCATCATCCTGCCGGAAAACGACATCAACCTGAAGCAGACCCTGGCAATGGGCTGCTGGAGCGAGCAGGAGCTGGTGGGCGAGCAGGGCCACTGGCAGGCGAAGAAACTCAACGCCGATGCCTCCGAGTGGGAAGTGCTGCTCGACGGCGAAAAAGTGGGCGAGGTGAAGTGGGGCCTGGTGGGCGAACACAACATGCACAACGGCCTGATGGCGATTGCGGCAGCGCGTCACGTGGGCGTTCAGCCTGCGGATGCGGCGAATGCGCTGGGTTCGTTTATCAATGCCCGCCGCCGTCTGGAGCTGCGCGGTGAAGCCCACGGCGTCACCGTGTATGACGATTTCGCGCACCACCCAACGGCCATTCTGGCGACGCTTGCCGCCCTGCGTGGCAAAGTTGGCGGTACCGCGCGCATTCTGGCGGTGCTGGAACCGCGCTCGAACACCATGAAGATGGGCATCTGCAAAGACGATCTCGCGCCGTCGTTAGGACGTGCCGATGAAGTCTTCCTGCTGCAGCCGCAGCATATTCCGTGGCAGGTGGCGGAAGTGGCCGATGCCTGCATCCAGCCGGCACACTGGAGTGCGGATGTGGATGCGCTGGCGGATATGGTGGTGAAAGCCGCTCAGCCCGGCGACCATATTCTGGTGATGAGCAACGGCGGTTTTGGTGGGATCCATCAGAAGCTGCTGGACGGGCTGGCGAAGAAAGCGGAAGCGGCCGCCGAGGCGTAAAAAAAAGCCCGGTGGCGCTAGCGCTTACCGGGCCTGTATTTTTCGCACGACCTTGTAGGCCGGATAAGGCGTTTACGCCGCCATCCGGCGCAAACCCGCACGGATTACTCTTCGTTCTCAGACAGCTCGCGCAGATACTGGAAAATCAGGCGCGCAGACTTCGGCGGCTTATTCCCTTCTTTCTCTTTCTTCGCGTTGCGGATCAAGGAACGCAGCTGCTGGCGGTCGGCATCCGGCCACAGGTTCAGCACTTCCGGTACGGCGTCATCACCCTGTTCAATCAGACGATCGCGGATCTGCTCCAGCTTATGGAACAGCGCAACCTGCTGGTTGTGGCGGTTTTTCAGCTTGTCCAGCGCCTGGCGGATCGGATCGACATCGCGCTGACGCAGCATTTTCCCGATAAGCTGAAGCTGGCGACGACGGCCTTCTTTTTTGATTTTCTGTGCCAGTTCAATGGCATCGCGCAGATCCTGGTCGAGCGGGATCTTATCCAGCGCGTTTTTACCCAGTTCTACCATTTCCGCGCCAAGCTGTTTTAACTCTTCGGCGTCACGTTTAATTTCACTTTTACTGACCCAGATGATCTCATCATCTTCGTCTTCGATGTCATCACCGGGAACGTCGTCGAGCCAGTCTTCGGGCTGCTTAGTCATGTCAGGCTCCTTAAAAAAAGAGGCTAATGTTACCAGTTAAGACGCGCACTGAAAAACGGTTCTCTGTTAGACTTCAGTTAACTCTCTCTTACAGTATGGCATTTGCGATGAAAGTAACCTCACAAGTTGAAGCGCAGCGTAAGATTCTGGAAGAAGCCGTCTCCACCGCGCTGATGCTTGCTTCAGAAAAATCAGATGGCGCCGAAGTGGCGGTCAGCAAAACCACCGGCATTAGCGTGAGCACCCGCTATGGCGAAGTGGAGAATGTTGAATTCAACAGCGACGGCGCGCTGGGTATCACGGTATACCACCAGAATCGCAAAGGCAGTGCGTCATCCACCGATCTCAGTCCGGATGCCATCGCCCGTACGGTGCAGGCCGCGCTGGATATCGCCCGTTATACCTCGCCGGATCCTTACGCCGGCGTGGCGGATAAAGATCTGCTGGCGTTTGACGCGCCGGATCTCGACCTGTTCCATCCGGCGGAAGTGACGCCGGACGAAGCGATTGAGCTGGCCGCGCGCGCCGAGCAGGCGTCCCTGCAGGCCGACAAGCGCATCACCAATACCGAAGGCGGCAGCTTTAACAGCCACTACGGCATCAAAGTCTTCGGCAACAGTCACGGCATGCTGCAGGGCTACTGCTCTACCCGCCACTCGCTCTCCAGCTGCGTCATCGCCGAAGAGAACGGTGACATGGAGCGCGACTACGCCTACACCATTGGCCGCGCGCTGGGGGATTTGCAGTCTCCGGAGTGGGTAGGTAAAGAGTGCGCCGAACGCACGCTGTCTCGCCTGTCGCCGCGCAAGCTCTCCACCATGAAAGCCCCGGTGATTTTTGCCAACGAAGTGGCGACCGGCCTGTTTGGCCATCTGGTGGGCGCTATCGCGGGCGGCTCCGTTTACCGTAAATCGACCTTCCTGCTCGACTCGCTGGGCAAGCAGATCCTGCCGGAATGGCTCACCATCGAAGAGCATCCGCACCTGCTGAAAGGCCTGGCCTCCACGCCGTTCGACAGCGAAGGCGTGCGCACCGAGCGTCGTGACATCGTGAAAGACGGCATTCTGACCCAGTGGCTTCTGACCAACTACTCCGCGCGCAAGCTGGGGCTGAAAAGCACCGGGCACGCGGGCGGCATTCACAACTGGCGCATTGCCGGGCAGGGCCTCAACTTTGAGCAGATGCTGAAAGAGATGGGCACCGGTCTGGTGGTGACCGAGCTGATGGGTCAGGGCGTCAGCGGCATCACCGGCGATTACTCTCGCGGCGCGGCGGGCTTCTGGGTTGAAAACGGCGAAATCCAGTATCCGGTGAGCGAAATTACCATCGCTGGCAATCTGAAGGATATGTGGCGCAATATCGTTACGGTCGGTAACGATATTGAAACACGCAGCAATATACAGTGTGGTTCTGTATTACTCCCGGAAATGAAAATCGCCGGACAATAGAGATAGCGTTTTGTTGATAATAAAAAAGGAAGTGAGCAATGCGTAAACATCTGTTAGCGATCGTCGCGGCTTCAACGCTGGTTCTTGGCTCTTCTGCGTTTGCTGCCGATCTTGAAGACGACATGGGCATCCTCGGGCAAAACCTGAAGGTGGTGCAGAAAACCGACAATGCGGCGGAAATGAAAGACGCGCTGACCAAAATGCGTGAAGCGGCGCTGGACGCACAAAAAGCGACGCCTCCTAAACTGGAAAGCAAAGCGGCAGACAGTGCAGAGATGAAAGACTACCGCCACGGCTTTGACGTGCTGGTCGGCCAGATCGACGGCGCGCTGAAGCTCGCTAACGAAGGCAAAGTGAAGGAAGCCCAGGCGGCGGCCGAGCAGTTTGTGACGACCCGTAATACGTATCACAAGAAATACCGTTAACCGATCGCGCATCTGACAAATAATCAGCGGGGGCCAATGGCCCCCGTTTTTTTGCGCGGTAATAAGTAAACCCTATCGCCATCACATTTTTGCGTCACCACGCCTGAACGTTTTCGCTTCCCCGGCGCGCGTTTTGCCGCTGGAATACGTGATATTCATCACGCAAATGCCGTGATTAATCCAGATTCACCGTATTTATGTGGCACAGATCACTGCTGCGGCTCGCCTTTCCACTTCGAAGTGGAAAACAACTCGCTACAAACCCTTCCCTCCCACCGTTAGTTTTAATCCAGAGCCATTAACGGGGTAAGACCAGTGATTAACGGAGCGGTAATGAACGACGTTGGGGAACAGGCAGAGCAAACAGAACAGCTCGCGAACACCATGCTGCAGCAGGTTTATGCCCTGCTGGCCCGGAACAACATCATCCCCAATGCGGTACAGGAGCAGATGCTTACTTCCCACGTGCGCGCCATGGCGCACCGGTCCGTGACCGGCGAGCCGCTGCCGGAGGTTGAAGCAGAGCTGTTTGACGAAATTTCACCGGATTCAATGCGGCTTGCCCGTGAAGTGGTGGCGCAGTTTGGCAACCTTCCAGATGAAGAGGCCTGGCTGCTCTCCGTTCACTTTGAAGTCGCGAAAGACAACCTTTAAGGAGCAACACATGGAACAGATTACAGTCGTGATTGGCGATCGCCTGGGTAAAGGTCAGAAGGTGGCGGCCGGTGTGGAAAAAGCAGGTGGACGCGCGGTTGTCGTACCGGGCATGGCGGCAGACATGAAGCTCGGCGACGTGATGAAAGCGGAAAACGCCACCTTCGGCATCTCCTTCTGCGGCAGCGGCGGCGCGGGTGCCATCACCGCCCAGACCAAATATGGCTACAAGGCCAAATACGGTATGCGTTCCGTGGATGAAGGCGTCACCGCCATCAACGAAGGCTGCAACGTGCTGGGCTTTGGCTTTATGGATAAAGAAGAGCTGGGCGAGCGTCTGGTACAGGCGTGGCAGAAAAAATACGGCGCATAAGCATGAAAGAACAGTTCACAACCACGGTGAGAGTGAAGGGGAAGGGCGACGCCAAAGCGCGCGCCTTTGCCGACGCGCTCAACCACGTTCAGGCCGCGGTGATGAAAGCCTCACCGCATATCTTACTGCGTATTGAGCCACAGGATGTGCAGGTCGTTCAGGCGCAAGAAGCGGTGCGTAAAGAAGCCTTTCTGTTCTTCTTTTTGCGCCGGGAAAGACGCACCTACAGCGTGGAGCTGGATGTGACCGTCAACGTGACAGCCATCAATCTCGACCAGGTGGATTTCGTCACGCAACGCTGATTATTCATAAAAGGGCAGACTGATGTTCTTAATTATATTAATAAAATCGCTCATCATTGGCGGCCTGGTGGGCGTCGGTGTGGGGGCCGGGGCTGCACGCATGTTTCATGCGCCTACCACTCAGGGGATGGGCGCGTTTCGTACGTTGGGGGAACTGAACTCCTGCGAAGGGGATCCGGCGTCCCACTTCTCCTTTGGGTTAGGCTTCTTCTTTAACGCCTGGGCCTCTTCCGTGGCCGCAGGTGCCTTCACACAGGACGTAGACCACCGCATCATCCCAAACTGGGGTGCCGCAGCATTGATGATCAAAAACCGTAACGTCGGCGAAACGCTGCACGATCCCCGCAAAATGGCGATTGCCTGCGGCGTGATCGGCATGATCGTCGTGACCTTCCTTAACCTGACTGCCTCTTCTGTTCCGGCCGCGCTTCAGGTCACCGCCGTGAAGGTGCTGGTGCCTGCCGCGAACCTGCTGGTCAACACCGTGATGCCGGTGATCTTCTGGCTGGCGGCCATCGACGCGGGTAAAAAATCGGGCTTCTGGGCCACCATCTTTGGCGGCGCGGCGCAGCTGATTATGGGCAACGCCGTACCGGGCCTGGTGCTGGGGATCCTGATCGGTAAAGGCGTGGAAGAGAGCGGCTGGAACCACGTCACCAAAGTGATGATGGCGGCGATCGTTCTGCTCTTCGTGCTGAGCGGCTTCTTCCGCGGTTTCGACATGAAGATGATCGAATCCTTCCATCTGACCGTGCCGAACTGGCTCGACATGATCCACAACTCGCTCAGCGGTAAATAACAGGAGCCTCGACATGGAACAGAATAAAGGTTTTTGGTATGCCGACTGGTCGTTCCCGATCTTCGTTGGCCTGCTCTCCTCCGGCGTGTTTGCCGGGACGCACATGTACTACCTCTACGGCATCGGCGCGTTTAACGAAGTGGCCTTCGTGGCGATGCTGAAAGCGGGAATTGACACCGGCGTTTACGGCGCGGTGGCGGCGTTCGGCGCGAGCTTCCTGTTCGCCCGTATTATCGAAGGCTCGCTGGTCGGTATTCTCGACATCGGCGGGGCGATCCAGACCGGCGTGGGCCTCGGGGTTCCGGCGCTGCTGCTGGGCGCGGGGATCATGTTCCCGGTGACCAACTTCATTGCCGCGCTGATCACCGGCCTGGTGATTGGCCTTGCGATTGGCTACGTCATCATCCTGGCGCGTAAGTTCACCATCAACCAGAGCAACTCCACCTACGGCGCAGACGTGATGATGGGGGCGGGCAACGCTTCCGGCCGCTTCCTCGGACCGTTGATTATCCTCAGCGCCATGACCGCCTCCATTCCGATTGGCGTGGGTTCTCTGCTGGGTGCGCTGCTGTTCTACATCTGGCAGAAGCCCATTACCGGTGGCGCTATCCTCGGCGCAATGATTCTGGGCTGGCTGTTCCCGGTTGCCCTTTAATACCCGCGGGCGCTACGGCGCCCGCCTTTTCAGGAGATCCTCATGTTTGATTTACTCCTGCGCCGTGCGCGCCTCGCCGACGATACCCTGACCGATATCGCCATTCAGGACGGGAAGATCGCCGCGACGGGCGACATAGACGCTCCCGCCCGCAAAACGGTGGAGCTTAACGGCGACGTGTTCGTCAGCGCAGGCTGGATTGACTCCCACGTACACTGCTACCCGAACTCCCCGATTTACCACGACGAGCCGGACAGCGTGGGCGTTGCCACCGGCGTGACCACCGTGGTGGACGCGGGCAGCACCGGGGCCGACGACGTGGACGATTTCTACGCGATTACCCGCAAGGCCTCCACCGAGGTCTTTGCCCTGCTGAACATCTCCCGCGTGGGGCTGATTGCCCAGAACGAGCTGGCCAACATGGCCAATATTGACGCCGACGCGGTGAAAGAGGCGGTGAAACGCCATCCTGATTTTATCGTCGGCCTGAAGGCGCGCATGAGCAGCAGCGTGGTCGGTGACAACGGCATCACGCCGCTGGCGCGCGCCAAAGCCATTCAGAAAGAGAACGGCGATCTGCCGCTGATGGTGCACATTGGCAACAACCCGCCGAACCTCGACGAAATTGCCGAGCTGCTGAGCTCCGGCGACATCATCACCCACTGCTACAACGGCAAGCCTAACCGCATTCTGACGCCCTCCGGCGAGCTGCGCGCCTCCATTACGTCTGCGCTGAAGCGCGGCGTGCATCTGGATGTCGGCCACGGCACGGCGAGCTTCAGCTTTGAGGTGGCGAAACGCGCCATCGCGATGGGCATTCTGCCGCACACCATCAGCTCGGATATCTACTGCCGCAACCGCATCAACGGCCCGGTCGGCTCGCTGGCAAGCGTGATGTCGAAATTCCTCGCCATCGGCATGTCATTGCCGCAGGTGATTGACTGCGTCACGGCGAACGCCGCCGATGGCCTGCGCCTGACGCGCAAAGGCCGCATTCAGCCGGGTCTCGATGCCGACCTGACGCTGTTCACGCTCAAACGCCAGCCGACGGTGCTGACGGATGCCGAAAACGACAGCCTGCAGGCTGAACACATTCTGGTGCCGCTTGCCGCGATCCGCGCGGGCAAGGGCTACATGACCGAACAAGGGAGCACGGAAAATGCCTTCGATTTATGAGAAGTACCGCTTAAAGCAGGTTATCAACACCTCTGGCCGCATGACGGCGCTGGGCGTCTCCACGCCGCGTCCGGAGGTGGTACAGGCGGCGATGGATGGCATGAATCACTATTTCGAGATGAAGGATCTGGTCAATAAAACCGGGGAGTACATCGCGAAGCTGCTGGACGTGGAAGGGGCGACGGTGGTCTCCTGCGCGTCGGCGGGCATTGCCCAGTCCGTGGCCGCGGTGCTGGTGAAAGACAGCGACTGGCTGCTGGAAAACCTGCACGTCACCCCGATTGAGAACAACGAGATCGTCCTGCCGAAAGGCCACAACGTGAATTTTGGCGCGCCGGTGGGCACCATGGTGGCGCTGGGCGGCGGCAGGCTGGTGGAAGCGGGCTACGCCAACGAATGTTCCGCCGATCAGCTGGCGGCGGCGATTACCCCGCGCACGGCGGCGATCATGTACATCAAATCTCACCACTGCGTGCAGAAAAGCATGCTCAGCGTCGAGCAGGCGGCGGTTGTCGCACGTAAACACGACTTGCCGCTCATCGTCGATGCCGCGGCGGAAGAAGATCTGCACGCGTACTACCGCGCCGGCGCGGACCTGGTGATCTACAGCGGTGCGAAGGCGATCGAAGGCCCCACCAGCGGGCTGGTGATCGGCAAGACCCAGTACGTAGAGTGGGTGAAGCGCCAGACGGCGGGGATTGGCCGCGCCATGAAGGTGGGTAAAGAGGGCATTCTTGGCCTGACCTGCGCCATCGAACACTATCTGACGGCCACCAAAGAGAGCGGTGCCGAGATGGTGGCGAAAATGACGCCGTTTATCGAGGCGCTCAACACCCTGAACGGTGTGACCGCGCGCGTGGTCTGGGACAGCGCCGGACGCGACATCGCCCGCACCGAGATTAAGTTTGACGAAGCCACCACCGGCCTCGGCACGGGGGACCTGGTGGCGAAGCTCAAGCAGGGCGAGTACGCCATTTACTTCCGTGGCTACAAGGCCAACGAAGGGATTATCGAGGCGGACGTGCGCAGCGTAAACGCTGACCAGCTGAACATTGTGTACCGCCGCATTAGTGAAGTATTAGGACAGGAGAAAAACGCATGAAACTGACCCCCAACTTTTACCGTGACCGCGTCTGTCTGAACGTGCTGGCTGGCTCAAAGGCCAACGCCAGCGCCATCTACGAGGCGGCGGAAGGCCACGTGCTGGTGGGCGTGCTCTCCAAAAATTACCCGGACGTGGCGAGCGCGGTCGCTGATATGCGCGAATACGCGAAGCTGATTGATAACGCGCTCTCCGTTGGCCTGGGCGCGGGCGATCCGAACCAGTCGGCGATGGTGAGCGAGATCTCCCGCCAGGTGCAGCCGCAGCACGTTAACCAGGTCTTTACCGGCGTGGCCACCAGCCGCGCGCTGCTGGGGCAAAATGACTCCGTGGTCAACGGTCTGGTCTCTCCGACCGGTACCGTCGGGATGGTGAAAATTTCCACCGGCCCGTTGAGCAGCGCGGCGCCGGACGGCATTGTGCCGGTGGAAACGGCGATTGCTCTGCTGAAAGATTTCGGCGGCAGCTCTATCAAATACTTCCCGATGGGCGGCCTGAAGTGCCGTGACGAGTACAAAGCGGTGGCGGAAGCCTGCGCCCGTCGCGACTTCTGGCTGGAGCCGACCGGAGGTATCGATCTGGAAAACTATGAGGAGATCCTGCAGATCGCCCTCGACGCGGGCGTGAGCAAAATCATCCCGCATATCTACAGCTCGATTATCGACAAAGCCAGCGGTGATACGCGTCCGGAAGATGTGCGTACGCTGCTGGCGATGACGAAGAAGCTGGTGAAGTAGAACTCACACCTATACAGGAGCCACCATGCACACCCGTACCTTGCTTGTCGCTTCACTCTCAATGTTCGCCACCGCCGCTGTCGCCCAGACGCAATACGCCTGGGTGGGTACCTATAATCCGAACGGTGAAGGGCTGTACCGTTTTACTGTTAACCCGCAAACCGGTGCACTGAACGATAAAACGTTGGTAAGCAAACTGCCGAATGCGGCGCAGTTGACCCTTTCACAGGACGGCAAAACGCTGTATCTGGCAAGCGAAGTGGAGCAGGGCGTGGTGCAGGCGCTGCGCGTCGGCGATAACGGTGAGCTGAGCGAGCTCAGTCAGGTGGCCTCCGGCGGTGCCGGGCCTGTGTATCTCTCCCTGACGCCGAACGGCCAGCATCTGCTGGTGGCGAACTACGTCAGCGGCTCCATTGCCGTTTTACCCGTTAACGCAGACGGCAGCCTGGGTGACGCCACGGACACACATCAGGATCAAGGCGAACCGGGCGCGGCGAAGCCGGAAGCTGCCGTCGAGGGCAGTTTCGCGATCAGCGATCATAACGGCCCCCATGCGCATATGATCGCCGCCGATCCGAGCGGGAAATACGTGTTTTCCACCGATCTGGGGCTGGATCGCATCTATCAGTACCGCTTTGACGATCGGACAGGAAAGCTGACGCCGAACGATCCGCCGTTTATCAGCGCCTCCTCGAAAGGCGCCGGGCCGCGCCACTTTGTCTTTACGCCGAAGGGCGATGCCCTGTGGCTGATTAACGAAGAGGCGTCTACGCTCACCCGGTATACCGTGAATACCAACGGCACCCTGAAAGAGGGTAAAACGGTTTCTGCCCTGCCGGAAGGTTACAAAGGCACCAGCTTTGCTGCCGGGCTCGCATTAAGCGCCGACGGTAAGCAGCTGTATGTGGCTAACCGTTTGCATAACAGCATCGGGCACTTTACCGTAACGGCGGAGGGCACGCTGACGCATCAGGACGATGTGTGGACGCGCGGTGACTACCCGCGCACCCTGACGCTCGATAAACAGGGGCGCTGGCTGTACGTCATGAACCAGCGCAGCGACAACATTACCCGCTTCCGCGTGGCGCAGGACGGGAAATTGAGCTTTGAGCCAGACTATACCCCGGTCGGCAGCCCATCCCAGATGGTCATTTCACCTTAAGCCGTAAGAGGACAACGACGTGCGATTTCCGAACCAACGTTTGGCGCAACTTTTCGACCTGTTGCAAAACGAGACGCTGCCGCAGGACGAGCTGGCGCAGCGGCTGTCGGTCTCCACGCGAACCGTCCGTGCGGACATCACCGCCCTGAACGCGCTGCTGGCCAGCCACGGCGCGCAGTTCATCCTGAGCCGGGGCAACGGCTACCAGCTCAAAATTGAGGATGCCGAGCGCTATCAGCAGCTTCAGGCATCCCACCCGCGCGCGCTGCGTATCCCGCGGACCGGGCCGGAGCGCGTGCATTATCTGGTGGTGCGTTTTCTGACCTCGGCGTTTTCTCTTAAGCTGGAGGATCTGGCGGACGAATGGTTCGTCAGCCGCGCCACGCTGCAAAGCGATATGGCGGAGGTGCGCGAGTGGTTTCATCGCTACAACCTGACGCTGGAAACCCGTCCGCGCCATGGGATGAAGCTGTTTGGCAGCGAGATGTCGACCCGCGCCTGCCTGACCGATCTGCTCTGGGAGCTGGCGCAGCAGGACAGCCTGAACCCGCTGGTAACCGACGTGGCGCTGAATGCGGGCGTGGCGGAGCAGATGGTGCCGGTGCTGCACGACGCCTTGACCCGTCACCACATTCGCCTGACCGATGAAGGCGAGCTGTTCCTGCGCCTGTACTGCGCGGTGTCGGTACGTCGCATCAGCGAAGGTTACCCGCTGCCGGAATTCCATGCCGAAGACGTGGAAGAGAACGTGCGCGAGGCGGCGAAGGATATCGCGGTGACCCTCCAGCAGCTGGCGGGCAAGGCACTTTCGCCGTCGGAGGAGAGCTGGCTGTGCGTGCACATTGCGGCTCGGCAGATTCAGGAGATCGCGCCCAGCGCCATTAACGCTGACGACGACGAGGCGCTGGTCAACTACATCCTGCGCTATATCAACACTCACTATAACTACAACCTGCTCAGCGACGCGCAACTGCACGCGGACCTGCTCACGCACATCAAAACCATGATCACCCGCGTGCGGTATCAAATCATGATCCCCAATCCGCTGCTGGATAACATCAAGCAGCACTACACGATGGCGTGGGACATGACGCTGGCGGCGGTGTCGAGCTGGGGCAAATACACGCCGTATGTGATCAGCGAAAACGAAATTGGCTTCCTGGTGCTGCATATTGGCGTCGGGCTTGAGCGCCACTACAACATCGGCTACCAGCGTCAGCCGCGCGTGCTGCTGGTATGCGACGCCGGTAATGCCATGGTGCGCATGATTGAGGCGGTACTGCAGCGTAAATACCCGCAGATTGAGGTGACGCGCACGCTCACCCTGCGCGAGTACGAGCTGGCGGAAACCATTAGCGAAGACTTTGTGATCGCGACCGCCCGCGTCAGCGAAAAGTCGAAACCGGTGGTGATGATCGCCCCGTTCCCGACCGACTACCAGTTAGAGCAGATTGGCAAACTGGTGCTTGTGGACCGCACCCGCCCGTGGATGCTGGATAAATACTTCGACGCGGCCCATTTCCGCATTATCGACAAGCCGATCGATCAGCAGACGCTCTTCCGCGAGCTGTGTGAACAGCTTGAAGCAGAGGGCTTTGTCGGCGCGGAGTTTCTGGATTCGGTTGTTGAACGTGAAGCTATTGTCAGCACCATGCTCGGCGACGGCATCGCGCTGCCGCACTCCCTCGGCCTGCTGGCGCAGAAAACGGTGGTCTATACCGTGCTCGCCCCGCACGGCGTGCAGTGGGGCGACGAAACCGCGCACGTTATCTTCCTGCTCGCCATCAGCAAAAGCGAGTACGAAGAGGCGATGGCGATTTACGATATCTTCGTCACCTTCCTGCGCGAGCGGGCCATTTCACGGCTCTGTAGCTGCGAGGATTTCGCCGGGTTTAAGGCGGTGGCGATTGAGAGTTTGAGTCGTTTTTGAGATAAGGGCGGATGGATAACATCCGCCTTTGATCAACGCAGATGATGCACAACCTGGTTGCTGCTGCCTCGCCAGATGAGTGCCGGGTCTTTTAAATCCTGCACGAACTTGCCGTCGACCAGCACGTTAATCAGATCCACGACTTCCATCTGCTGCGCATTCAGTTCATCCAGCTTGTAGCCCGTCCAGACCCAGATATCTTTTCCCGGACACTCTGCGCGAATGCGCTCCACCAGCTTCAACATATCCGGCACGTTTTGCGGGTGCAGGGGATCGCCGCCGGAGAGCGAAATCCCCTGGCGTTTGATGCGCGTGTCGTTCAGGTCGTTGATGATTTTATCTTCCATCTCCGCGGTGAACGGCATGCCGGAATTGAGTCGCCAGGTGCTTTTGTTGTAGCAGCCGGGGCATTCGTGGACGCAGCCTGAAACAAACAGGGTGCAGCGGGTGCCGGGGCCGTTGACGATGTCGACGGGGTAGTACTGGTGATAGTTCATCGCGAATAACCACGCCGGGTGGCGCTGCGCTTACCCGGCCTACAAAAGAGAGCGGTCCGTAGGCCCGGTAAGCGCAGCGCCACCGGGCATTAACGTGGCAGAGGATTAACCGATCTGCCCATTTCCCAGATGCTTCACGCGGCGCTTCACTTCTTCCTGTTTGCCAGCGTTAAACGGACGGGCGTCCGGGCTGCCGAGATAGCCGCATACGCGACGGGTCACGGAGACGCGAGCCGCATCGTGGTTGCCGCATTTCGGGCAGGTGAAGCCTTTACTGGTACATTCAAACTCACCGGTGAAGCCGCACTCGTAACACTCATCAATTGGCGTGTTGGTCCCGTAATACGGCACGTGCTGATAGCTATAGTCCCACACGTCCTCCAGCGCCTTCAGGTTGTGCTGAATGTTCGGGTACTCGCCGTAGCAGATGAAGCCGCCGCTGGCGATCGGCGGATAGGCCGCTTCGAAGTCGATCTTGTCGTACGGGTTCACCTTTTTCTCGACGTCGAGGTGGAAGCTGTTGGTGTAGTACCCTTTATCGGTCACACCTTCCACAATCCCGAACTCGGCGGTGTCCAGGCGGCAGAAGCGGTCGCACAGGTTCTCGCTTGGGGTGCTGTACAGGCTGAAACCGTAGCCGGTTTCCTCTTTCCACTGGTCTACCGCGTCGCGCAGGCGCTGAACGATGGCGATGCCTTTCTCACGCAGGGCTTCGCTGTCGTACATGTGCGTGTCGCCAAACAGGGCGTTGATGGTCTCGTGAATGCCGATGTAGCCCAGCGAAATCGACGCGCGGCCGTTTTTGAAGATCTCGGATACGTCATCGTCCGCCTTCAGGCGCACGCCGCAGGCCCCTTCCATATAGAGGATCGGCGCCACGCGGGCTTTGACCCCTTCGAGGCGCGCAATGCGGGTCATCAGCGCCTTACGCGCCAGCTGCAGGCGCTCATCCAGCAGTTTCCAGAATTCAGCTTCATTACCTTTGGCCTCCAGCGCGATGCGCGGCAGGTTGAGGCTGATCACGCCCAGGTTGTTACGCCCGTCGTGGATCTGCTCGCCGTTTTCATCCTCGTACACGCCGAGGAAGCTACGGCAGCCCATTGGCGTTTTAAACGAACCGGTGACTTTGACGACCTGATCGTAGTTCAGGATGTCCGGGTACATGCGCTTGCTCGCGCACTCCAGCGCCAGCTGTTTGATGTCGTAGTTCGGGTCACCAAACTTGTGGTTCAGGCCGTCGCGAATCGCGAACACCAGTTTCGGGAAGACGGCGGTTTTGCGGTTTTTACCAAGGCCAGAAATACGGTTGCGCAGAATGGACTGCTGGATCAGGCGCGATTCCCAGCTGGTGCCCAGGCCAAAACCGAAGGTTACAAACGGCGTCTGGCCGTTGGCGGTGTGCAGCGTGTTCACCTCATATTCCAGCGACTGGAAGGCGTCGTAGCACTCTTTCTCGGTACGGGAATGCGCATAGCCGTCCGCGTCCGGAATCTGCCACTCTTCGGCGGTTTTACGGTGCTTATTGAAGCTCGCCGTCACGAACGGGGCCAGCACTTCGTCAATGCGGTTAATGGTGGTGCCGCCGTAAATATGGCTGGCGACCTGGGCAATAATCTGCGCCGTGACCGCGGTAGCCGTGGAGATCGACTTAGGCGGTTCAATCTCCGCGTTACCCATTTTAAAGCCGTGGGTCAGCATGCCTTTCAGATCGATCAGCATGCAGTTGAACATCGGGAAGAATGGCGAATAGTCGAGATCGTGGTAGTGGATCTCGCCGCGCTCGTGCGCCGAGACCACGTCGCGCGGCAGCAGATGCTGGCGGGCATAGTGTTTGGCAACGATACCGGCCAGCAGGTCGCGCTGGGTGGGGATCACTTTACTGTCTTTGTTGGCGTTTTCATTGAGCAGCGCAGAGTTGGTCTGCTCCACCAGGCCACGGATCTCCTGGTTCAGGCGGCCGCGCTTCTCGCGCTGGACGTCTCGATCGTGGCGGTACTCAATGTAGGCGCGCGCCAGCTGCTTGTAAGGTCCTGCCATGAGCTGGTTCTCAACCGCGGTCTGGATCTCGTTGATATCGACCTGGCTGCGTTCAGTCATCTGGCTGCTAACGACTTCTGCGACGGTGGCGCAGTAATCTGCGTCATCGACTCCCGCTGCTTTAGCTGCACGCAGAATGGCTTCCTGGATGCGCTCTGATTTAAACGGCACTTTACAGCCATCACGTTTCATCACATGCGGTGTCATGATCACTCCATTTTTAAAAACAGGTTATCCACAGAGGTGGAGAAGTATTCACCGGACGCATTTCCCGCCAGGCCAATGACTTCCCGCGTTCCCAGCTCGTGTTATCCACAATTCCGGCCAGCGTAAGCGCCGTCTTGTTGTTGGAATAGTAGACGATAAATACAAGATGTTGGGTCGGCGTGCATTTTAAGTGCTACATATAGTGATTTGCATCAAACATGTTTGCGATTTATTTGATGCAGAACAAAGTAAAAAGACGAGAGTACAAACGACGGGCGCTTCAGCGATTGTAAAGCCGGGCGAGAAAAATCTGATTAATTATTCAACAAAAACAAGCGCTCAGCACGGTGTGTGCTAAGCGCTGTTCATTTAACTCCCCCCGCAGACCCAGCTCAGTCCCGCCTGCAAAAAGGCTGCGGTTGCGATACTGCCCAGCACCACCGGGATGAGAAAGGAGCGTTCAGGAGCATCGTCCTGTTTTTGTGGTTCTTCAGCACTCAGCGCGGACATCGCCTCTTCCCGGGTGTGCGCCGCCAGCAGTCGCTCACGCACCCGATCTTCCGTCAATAAACAGGTCAGCGTCGTCAGCAGCTGCATATGGGTACTCCCTGCTTCCGCGGGCGGAATGGCGAGCAGGAAAACCATTCTCACCTCTTCGTCACCATCCAGCCCGGGCCAGCGTATCGGGTCGTCAAAGAGCGCCAGACAAAACGCCGCCTGCTGCACCGCCTCGGTTTTACCGTGCGGGACGGCGAGCGCTTCACCCAGCGCGGTAGGACCTTCACTTTCGCGTTGTAACACGCTCTGGATGAACGTTTCTTCATCACTGATGATTTTTTGCCTGGCGAGCGGTTCGGCGAGCCAGCGTATTAGCGCTTCAGGCGAACGGTGCGGCGGGTTGATAAAAACCAGATCGGGATGCGTCAATGCAAGCAGCTTCATATTAAGCCTCCATTAAAAAATCGCAGGTCGCGAAAGGGGGAATAGCCGTTACCGGCTGCACCGGCTCTTCCAGATAGTTGATCTGACGAAACCCCTCCAGGCTTGCCGGGACGGGAACGGGCTCCGTGCCGGCGTTAAACACGCGAACGACCGTACCCTGCGACTGCTGCGCATGGGGCAAGGCAGAGAGGATGAGCGGCTCCGGCAGGTACAATAATGAGAATTCTGCCGGAAGCCTGCGGTCGGGCAGACGCAACGAAAAGCGCTCAAGACGGTGATCGAGCGTGTGCAGCGTTTGCCGTTGATAGGTGAAGGGCTGTCCCGCTGTCTGATTTTCCAGCTGGCGAAGCGTGAGATGATCGGCGCTATCGGCCAGCGCGACGGTGAAGGAGAAGCGCAACGGTTTCAGCAACTGGGCATCGGGGGTCTCGACCACCGTATTATTGATGCCGGATGCCCGGCCCGGTCGCCAGTCGAGATCGCTGCGTCCCAGCACGCCCGTTGATTTAAACAGCGTCAGGGCAATCGCAGCCGGTGCGTCGCCGATTATCTGAAACTCCTTCATGCCGCGGCTATTCACCACCAGCGCTTTGCCCGCTTCCGCAACTGCAATGATTCCCTCGCTGGTTTCGATATCCACGGGCATTTCGCGATAGTGTTCCTGCCACTCTTCAGCGTGACACCCCGTTTCGCGCTCGATTATCGCGAAGGGCTGCGAGGCGATTGCGTGGCGGGTGTGAATATCGCTGTTAATCAGCAAACGTAGCCGGTGATCGCAGTGGCTGTTTTCCAGCGAGCTGTCCACATACAGGTTCGGATCGTGATCGCGTAATTCACACGCCAGACGAAGGGATAACGGCGTTCGGGCATTTTCCTGACGGTCTGCGAGATCCGGCGGAAGATGCAGGGTGGCTTCCACGATCAGCTTTTCGACAAGCGGCGTTTTCAGGCAGTCGACGAGCGTGAACTGGTCGCTCCGCGTCGGCGTGTCGCCCGCAAGCGGTGAGAAATCGTAGCTGTCGCCCGCATCCGCGCAGTCTTCGAGAGTAAAGAAAGAGGGAATGCATCTGCCGCTGCGTTTGTCGTGCAGGGTGAGCGTTCCGGCGTCCAGCGTTAATCGATAATGCGCATTCTCTATCTCGCTGCCCTTTGTCTGTTCCTGCTGCTGGAAAGGCGCCGGGTCATCGTTAACGTTAACGCTGAGATAGCCGACCGGCGGCAGAACCGGTGTCTTCACAGCAACGTGCCAGCGATAATAGGGAGGAAGGGGCGTTTCACATTCGCCTTCAGCGCTAAGGGAGATCGCCGTTCCGCCGGGCAGAATGTCTCTTTTCAGGACGTCGAAAGAGATGGGCTGCCCCTGATATGTCAGGGCGATATTATCAGCACGGCTATACAGGGTGGTTATCACTACGCGCTGCGTTGGGGTGCCCAGCGGGTTGAAAATCAGCAGGTCATTTTCCTGAGCGCAGGCGGCGGCCAGGGTTTTTACCACCAGGTTCCACAGGCTGTGGCACAGCTGTTCGGTTTGCTCCAGCCGATGCAGTATGTCGCGGTTGGTGGTATCGCTATTACAGCCGCCGATAGAGTCGTGGGCATGGCTTCGCAACAGCTTCTTCCAGAGCGTATCGACCACAGAGAGGTTGACCGCAATCCCCTGATGGCGAGCCATAGCGATTGTCGGCTCCAGCTGCCGCAGGATGAACTGCTCCACCTCATCATTTTTCTTTTTTATGTCGTAGCGCACGGAGCCGATCGTTTTATGGATGCGGGTGTAGCGCGGCGATTTCAGCTCCCCTTCCCAGCCTTCAAACTGTTCACGCTGCGCGCGCAGAATGTCGACGTAGCGCTCCAGCGAACTGATAACGTATCGATCCCCATCGGGAGAGCGTGCGCTGGCGACCTGCAGAATTTCCGGCAGCGCCGGGTCGATGCAGACCTGATCGCCGCCGCAGGGGAGGAGCAGGTCGTTTATCCCGGCCCGTGAACGCAGGAGATTGACCATCGGGAAGATTTTTCCCTGCAGATGGCTCGCGTCTGAACGCATGTTTTTAGCTGCGCCATAACCGAATGCCATCGCGCAGGCGATAACGGTCGCCCCAGACGGCGCGCGCCAGAGGAACTGGCTGCTTTTCGCTTGTCTGTCGTGATCGATGCCGCGCCAGAAGACGATATTGTCGATATTGCAGCCCTGCAAAATGGTGGGCATCTGAGCATTGTGGCCAAAGGTGTCCGGAAGGTACCCGACCTGCATAGCATGCCCCAGCGCGCGGGCGGCGAAAATGCCATACTTGAGATTGCGAATAATGGATTCGCCATGCACGTTGTAGGTGTCCGTCTGGGTATACCATGGCCCCACAAAGATTCTTTTCTCTTTGACGAGGGTTTCCAGCCTGGCGCGATAATCGGGATTGATGGCGAGAAAGTCCTCCACTACCGCCATCTGTCCGTCAAGGTGATAGCAGCTGTAAGCGGGCTCCAGCTCCAGCGTGTCGATGACATCCGCAAAGTTATAGGATGCCAGCACCATGCTGTCCTGACGGGTGAAATACCACTCCTGATCCCAGTGCGTATGGGCAATGACGTGGATCTGATTCATGACGTTCCCCTTACCTGGCGTTCTTTGGGCTGACATAGAGCACGCCCAGGGCGCAAATCAGTGCGCCAATAAAGACGCTCGCCAGGTAGCCCACCACATTGGTTGCCAGCGGCCAGCCCCAGATGGCAGGCAGAGGCAGCGTCTGCTTCACGCCAAGTGCAATGGCGATTAGCGCGCCGGCAACGGCACCGGTCATGAACACCGGGATCAGACGTGGGTTTTTCAGGATGAACGGGATCGCGCCTTCGGAGATCCCAATCACGCCCAGCAGCAACGAGGTACTCCCGACGGTTTTCTCTTCCCGGCTGAAGACATCCGGTAGTCCAAAGCGGCCGTTGAGAAACGCCGCAAAGCCGACGCCAATAGAGGGGATCACGATGGAGAGTTCGCGGGCGGTGAGATCAAACGTTTCGCTCATGCCATTCAGGCCGAGCGCGACCGAGCCTGCCGCCTTGTTGACCGGACCGCCCAGGTCGAACGCGGTGCCCGCGGCGATCATCGCGGAATAGAATCCGCGCCCGGTGTCACCTGCCGAGGTAAAAAAGACCACCATCAGCTGGTTAAGCGAGCCAAAAATCGGGTTGATCAGGTATTCCATGACCATCACCAGCGTAATGCCGGTGATCAGCGGGACGATCAGCATGGTCTTAATGGTGGTGAGCTGCTGGCGGACGTGAATGGAATCATTCAGCCAGCGCACCAGATAGCCTACAAAGAAGCCGATGCCAATCGCGCCAAAGAAGCCGGACGGCATAAAGCCGTCGATATCGAAGAAGCGCTTGTAGACCTCGTCTGACATGATGCCGCCGATAAGCCCGGGGATCAGCGCCGGTTTGCCGGCAATGGAAAATGCCAGATACATAGCGAAAACCGGATACATGAACTTGATGGTCATAAAGCCCACTTTATCCAGCACGCTGAACGGCGAATGTTCGATGTTAATAAACTGGCCGGTAATTTTAGCCGTCGCCATCATCAGCCCGCCCATGACCACCACCGGCAGCATATAGCTGATGGCTGCCATGATATGGCCGATAAAAATCTGGTAAGCCGAACGCTGAAGATCGTCTTCATGTACGACAGTGGTGATGCTTTTTTCCATGGCCAGCGCCTGACGCAGATAGCGATCGGTATGCTTGATCAGCTCTTGCGTACGGGTCTGAAGGTGAGGAATGTTTTCAAAGCGCTCGGCATCCTGAATGGGGACGTCGGTTGCCAGAATAATGGCCGTGGCGGAGGCGATGTCCTGCTTCGTTAAGCGGTTTTTAACGCCGTCGCTGCCCTGCGTTTCGACCTTAACCTCAATATTGTGCGCTTTAGCCCATGCAATAATTTTATTCGCCGCCATAAAGGTGTGCGCAATGCCCGTCGGGCAGGCTGTTACCGCGACAACTTTTTGTTTCGTCATTGTCATAATTCCCTGGATGTGAAAACAGGGAAAGTATAAAGAGAACCTAAACCGGTTTTTAATGTTTGCTAATACTAATTACGTATCGTGATACGCGTAAATGCAATGTGTGAAGCGTCTTCCAGAGACTATTTTCCCGTTGTGTTAATATCATGCCGGGATTAAACAGGGCGTAATTTATGAATTCATTCCAGGGAAGTGAACGTTTGATATTTGAATACATTCAGCATCACGCATGTAATATTTCTAATATATCGGCAAAAGAGATTGCCCGTGATACCTTTACGACGACAACTTCCGTTAATCGTGTGTGTAAAAAAATGGGCTATAAAAGTTATACCGAGCTTCGGTATCGTTTTTTGCGCGATCATTTTACACCCGCACCCGTAGAGCCTGACGTAGGGCCGCAGGCGGACGATATTGTGGCGGAGGTGTCCGGGTTGCTTACCCATTCCAGCCATATCTATCTGTACGCACGGGGAGCCTCGCTCACCAGCCTCAATTACCTGTCGCGCTTTTTATCGCTGGCGAGCCTGCCGCACCTTATTTTGAATGACATGCACCAGCTGACACGGGTATCGAAGGGGACGCTGGTGCTGATCAGTAAATCCGGGGAGACGCAGTCGCTGATTGAAATGGCGCGTAACGCGTTGCGCAAAGGGTTAAAGATTATTGCGATTACCCGCGAGGGATCGACACTGGCGGCGATCTCATCGCTATGCTGGCCGTTACCGATCGACATTAACGCGGTATCGCTGTATCAGCGGGAAGGGCAGCTTGAACTGTTAAGCGCCGTGGACCGTATCGGCTGCAGGCTGCTGCAGCACGATACGGTGTAGTCAGACCGTCAGAGTTGCTTCACTATCCCCAGACGTACGGCATAATCATTTTCATGACTGCCATCGGCAGTGATGTAGGTTTTATCCAGTGAAACCAGCTCGACGTAAGGCGTCCAGCCATCGTCGAGCTTGTAGTTGAACGCAACGGTATGCTCCCAGTAGGTGTCATCCCCGGTTCCCTGATCGACATCATCCTGCCAGCGGAAGCGCGGGTTGTAGGACATACCGAATTTGCCAATGTTATACGCGAACCAAATGTCGAACTGGTGTGACTGGCGGCGGGTGTAGCCGCTGCCGTCTACTTCTTTGTCGCTGTGTGCGTCATTGACGGTGTTATATCGGTAACGGGCGGAGAGGTTCAGACCGTTATCGAACGCTTTCCAGCCCTGAATGAAGGGGCGGTAATGGGTATTGCTGGCGGTGAAAACCGTCACCATGCCAGGCGCAACGGCGAAGCCATTACCCAGATCGAAGCGCCAGCGCGTTTCAATCTCCTGTGCTGCTTCCGTTAACCCTTTGTCATCGGGATTATATCGGTCGGTATCACCAAAAAAGGTATCGTTGTGGTTTTGTGCGGCTTCAACGGAGAAGTAAAAACCGTTATTTGCCTGATGCATGACCTTAATACGTGAATCATTTACGTCTGAGCGCGTATTATGACCAAATCGAAGGTCGACGGATGTATTTCCGCACCATCCCTGCGTGCTTAATAATAATGCGCTAATACACGTTGCTTTAATAATTGTCTTTTTCATCATATCCTGCCGAGGTTATTTAATTGGCAGGGCTATTTTTATTTTGGGCACAGCGTGATGTAAAAGTTATCGTCGTACATTTAGCGTATCGCTAAACCTAAAAAAGGAGATACAGCATGCTGTATCTCCTGGTATTTATTCCTGCACCCACCAGATGGCTTCAAACGGGCGCAATAGCCGCGCATTGGGGCGGGAGGGAACGTCATCATAGTTGCCGAGAGCGACCCGCCAGGCGCCCTGTACCGGGTCCGGCTGCCACTGCTGGCGTTCCCGGCTCAGGTTCGCCACCACCATCAGCGTCTGCCCCTGCCACTGGCGGCGATAGCACCACAGGGAAGGGTGTTCCGGCAGGAGATCCTCATAATCTCCCCACGTCAGCACCGGGAGGGTTTTGCGCAGGCGAATCAGCGACTGATAGGTGTAGAACACCGAATCCGCATCGTCCAGCGCCGCGCGGGCGTTCACGGTTTCGTAGTTATCGCAGACGCCAATCCACGGCTCGCCCTCGGTAAAGCCCGCATTGTGCGACGCGTCCCACTGCATTGGGGTTCGCCCGTTGTCGCGGGACTTGCTCGCCAGAATCGCCAGTAATTCATCCGGCTCGCGGCCGCTGGCGCGCAATTCGGCGAACATGTTCAGACTTTCCACGTCGCGGTAATCGGTGATGCGGCTGAAGTGCGGGTTGGTCATGCCAAGCTCTTCACCCTGATAGATATACGGCGTGCCCTGCATCCCGTGCAGCACCATGCCGAGCATTTTCGCGGCGTGAATCCGGTATTCTCCTTCGTCACCGAAGCGCGACACGATGCGCGGCTGGTCGTGGTTACACCAGAACAGTGCATTCCAGGCTTTGTTGTGCATCCCCTGCTGCCAGTGGCGGAAGAGGGTTTTCAGCGCCACGAAGTCCGGCTTCGCCAGCGTCCACTTTTCGCCGCCGGGGTAATCCACCTTCAGATGATGGAAGTTAAAGGTCATCGACAGCTCGCGCCCGTCGAGAGACGCATACTGCTGGCAGTTCTCCAGCGAGGTCGAGGACATCTCGCCCACCGTCATCAGATTACGCGGCGTAAAGACGTCGCGGCTCATCTCCTGGAGATATTCATGAATGCGCGGCCCGTCGGTATAGAAGCGGCGACCGTCGCCGATGTTGTCGTCCGGGAAATCCTGATCTTTTGAAATCAGGTTAATGACGTCCAGACGCAGGCCGTCGACGCCGCGATCGGCCCAGAACTCGCACACCTTTTTCAGTTCGGCGCGCACGGCCGGATTCTCCCAGTTGAGGTCCGCCTGCTCCGGGGCGAAGAGGTGCAGATAATACTGCTCGCTCTCGGCGTGCCAGCGCCAGGCGTTGCCGCCAAACTTGGAGCGCCAGTTGTTGGGCAACTGCTCCGGCGAGCCGTCTCGCCAGATGTAGAACTGGCGGTACGGGCTCGCTTTGTTCAGCGACTCGCGGAACCAGGCGTGCTGCGTGGAGGTGTGGTTAAACACCATGTCCAGCACGATGCGAATGCCGCGCGCGTGCGCCTCAGCGACCAGCTCGTCGAAATCATCCAGCGTGCCGTAGGCCGGATCGATGGCGGTGTAGTTCGCCACGTCGTAGCCGTTGTCCACCTGCGGAGAGATATAAAACGGCGTCAGCCAGATGGCGTCAATGCCGAGGGTTTTCAGATAGTCCAGACGCTGCGTCACGCCGCGTAAATCGCCGGTGCCGCTGCCGGTGGTGTCCTGGAAGCTCTTTGGGTAAATCTGGTAGATGACGCCGTTCTGCCACCAGTGAGGAAGGGTATTCATAATGCGTTCCTGCAAATGCGAAGGGGCGCAACTGCGCCCCGAAAGATGAAGTTAAACAATCTGCAGCGAGCCCTGACGGAACTTACGCTGGTAAACCACGGTGGTGAGCGCCATTGGGACGATAATGGCGATGGCCATTGCCAGGGCAAACACCTGCCAGTAAGCGGGCTGGATGGAGAGGATGCCCGGCAGGCCGCCGACGCCAATCCCGTTCGCCATCACGCCGTTCAGTCCACACACCAGGCCTGCCAGACCGGAACCGATCATCGCGCAGAGCATCGGGAAGCGGTATTTCAGGTTGATACCGTACATTGCCGGTTCGGTGACGCCGAGGTAGGCGGAGATGGCCGCCGGAACGGAGATCTCGCGTTCGTTGTGCTTGCGGCTGACGATAATGATGCCGGTCACCGCGGACGCCTGAGCAATGTTCGACAGGGCGATAATCGGCCAGACCGGCGTGCCGCCGAGGCTCTGGATCATCTGCATATCAATCGCCAGCGTGGTCTGGTGCACGCCGGTGATCACCAGCGGGGCGTACAGGAAGCCAAACAGCGCGGCGCCAATCGGGGCGAAGCTGCCGGTCATCAGGTGACGCACCGCGAAGGCCACGCCGTCGCCAATCATGCGGCCAAACGGACCGATAAAGGCATGCGCCAGGAACACCGCCAGAATCAGCGAGCACACCGGCACCACCACCAGATAAAGGTAATCCGGCACGATGCGTTTCAGTCGGGTTTCAATAAAGCCCAGCGCCAGGCCCGCCAGCAGGGCCGGAATGACCTGCGCCTGATAGCCCACTTTGGCGATGCTAAACAGGCCGAAGTTCCACACCTCTGGCACCTGTTGACCAAGTAAGTAAGCGTTCATTAACTGCGGAGAGACCAGCGTGACGCCCAGCACGATACCCAGAATCGGGGTACCGCCCATCTTGCGCACCGCGGACCAGCAAATCCCGACCGGCAGATAGAAGAAGATCGCTTCGCCAATCAGCCACAGGAAGTCGTACACGGTTTTCAGCGCCGGGTACATCTGCGCCAGGGTCTTGCCGTCGCTCATCGGCACGTCGCCGATGACGTTACGGAAGCCTAAAATCAGGCCTCCGCTGATCAGCGCCGGCAGCAGCGGGAAGAAGATCTCCGCGAAGTGGGAAATCAGCTGCTCGTGCCACTTCATATTCTGGCGCGCAGCCTTCTTGGCCTGCTCTTTATCCGCCGCGCTGTGCCCGGTGGTCGCCAGCAGAGCCTGATAGTAATCGCCCACTTCGGTACCAATCACCACCTGGAACTGACCGGCGTTGGTGAAGCAGCCTTTTACCATGGAAAGCTCTTCAATCGCCTTCGGGTTCGCTTTGGCCGGATCGTTCAGCACGAAGCGCAGGCGGGTAATGCAATGGCTAACGGTTGCGATGTTTTCGCGGCCGCCGACCAGGACGATCAGCTGATCAATATCTGCTTGTTTGACTTTACTCATCATGAAACCTCATGACAGATGGTGAGGGGGTGTAATGACCTGAGCGCAAGCCTACTCCTTCAGCGTGACGGCGAAAATGGGAACGTTCCCGAAATCGGGCGAAGATCACAATAAACCGATTGGTGGGGGTTATGAAAGGTGGGCAGGAATAACGATCTGACGCGGCTCTGCGCGCCCGTTGATCTGCTCGATCAGCTGCGCGGCGGCCTGTCTGCCGGACTCAGCGTAGCCCGGATCGACGGTGATGATCTCCGGGTGCAAAAACTTCATCAGCGGCGTGCTGCCGACGCTCGCCACCTGCAGACTGTCGATACGCTGCTCCTGCAGATATTTACTCGCGCCCAGCGCCAGCGTATCCGTGGCGCACACCAGCGCGGTGGTCTGCGGCGTCAGGACGCTGGCGACCTGCTCGTAGCCCTGCTTCATGCCCAGCCCCGGCAGGGAGGCCACGGCGGAGAGGTTGTGCTTTTTGCAAAACGTCAGATAGGCCTCATGGCGCCGCTTGCCGGTGGTAACGTCCGCGTGCGGTACGCCGAGGAAGCTGATGTGGCGATGACCTTCGTCAAACAGGCGCTGCATCAGGGTGATAATCGCGCCCTCGTCGTCATAGCAGACGGAGGCAAAACCGTGGGCATCGCGCGCCAGCAGCACCAGCGACGGCTGCCAGGGTTTCAGCATCTCGTCTTTAATGCCGGTAAAGCCGAACAGCACCACGCCGTCAATGTTGCGCCGCTGGAGCATCCCCAGATGCTCTTCTACCAGCTGGGGCGAGAACTGGCTCTCCATCATGATCGGGTCATATCCCTGTTCGTAGAAGGCGGGCAGCATGGTCTGCACGGCGAGGTTTTCAGACAGAGAATCCAGACGCGAGACAATGATGGCGACCACTTTGTCACTTTGCCCGCGCATGGCGCGCGCGGAGCGGGAAGGGGAAAAGCCGTGCTGATTCATGACCGCCTCAACGCGCTCGCGGGTGCGTTCGCTGACGCCGCTTTCGTTGTTCAGCACGCGTGAGACGGTCGATTTCCCCACGCCGCTTAAACGCGCGATGTCTTTAATCGTAAGGCGGTTCTGCATGCTGTATTCCCTGTAACAACGACAATGTAATGAATTGAGCCTAATGCTATAGCGCGATTTCGCTATGGGCTAAATCTGGTTTACGTTCGGTTTATTTGCAGGGGGGTATAATACCGCCCGAATCATCAAAAAGGGTACGCTTAAATCCTTATACTGCGCGGCGACACCCTACTTTTTACTTACCGGAGGCTTCATGGATCCCGATCCCACACCTCTCCTGAACGGGAGAATGCGTTCTTTCCGGTAAGCCAGCCTGTTGCTGACTCACCGGTGATGTGAGGCAGCAGCGTTCCAAACGTTCCTGCTTGAAAAATTGAGTGCCTCTCAGGTACGGCTTTGCCACGCCTGAAGGAAATGCTGCGTCCGCCTTTGCGGATGCGGAGGAATGACGATGTTTAAAAATATCACCCGGCAGCTGCAGGCCCTGCTGAGCCGCCACCTGCCACACCGTCTTGTTCAGCGCGACCCGCTGCCAAACGCCAAAAACATGGCGGGGGCGGCGATCCCCGCGTCCCTGACCGAACGCTGCCTGAACGTGGCGGCGATGGATGAAAACGAAGTCTGGCGCGCCTTTGGCGGACACCCGGAAGGGCTGAACGCGGCAGAAGTGGAAAAAATCCGCGCCGTGCATGGCGATAACCTCATTCCGGCGCAAAAGCCCTCTCCGTGGTGGGTGCATCTGTGGCTCTGCTACCGCAACCCGTTCAACCTGCTGCTGACCGTGCTCGGCCTCATCTCCTACGCGACGGAAGATCTGTTTGCCGCAGGGGTGATTGCCCTGATGGTGGGCATCTCCACGCTGCTGAACTTTATTCAGGAGGCCCGCTCCACCAAAGCGGCGGACGCCCTGAAGGCGATGGTCAGCAACACCGCGACCGTCTCGCGCGTGATCAACGATCTCGGCGAAAACGCCTGGGTGGAATTGCCTATCGACCAGCTGGTGCCGGGCGATCTGGTGAAGCTGGCCGCGGGGGACATGATCCCAGCGGATTTACGCATCATCCAGGCGCGCGATCTGTTTGTGGCGCAGGCTTCCCTGACCGGCGAATCCCTGCCCGTTGAAAAGGTGGCGCGCAGCCGCGACCCGCAGCAGATGAACCCGCTCGAGTGCGACACCCTGTGCTTTATGGGCACCACGGTCGTCAGCGGCACCGCGCAGGCGATTGTCACCGCCACCGGGGGCAACACCTGGTTTGGTCAGCTTGCCGGGCGCGTCAGCGAGCAGGAGAGCGAGCCGAATGCCTTCCAGAAAGGGATTGGCCGCGTCAGCATGCTGCTGATCCGCTTTATGATGGTGATGACGCCGATCGTGCTGCTGATCAACGGCTACACCAAAGGCGACTGGTGGGAGGCGGCGCTGTTTGCGCTCTCCGTGGCGGTCGGCTTAACGCCGGAAATGCTGCCGATGATTGTGACCTCTACGCTGGCGCGCGGGGCGGTGAAGCTCTCTAAACAGAAGGTGATCGTCAAACACCTCGACGCCATTCAAAACTTTGGCGCGATGGACATTCTCTGCACCGATAAAACCGGTACCCTGACGCAGGACAAAATCGTGCTGGAGAACCACACTGATATCTCCGGCAAAACCAGCGAGCGCGTGCTGCACAGCGCGTGGCTGAACAGCCATTACCAGACCGGGCTGAAAAACCTGCTCGACGTCGCGGTGCTGGAAGGGGTAGATGAAGAGTCAGCCCGCACGCTCTCCGGCCGCTGGCAGAAGGTGGATGAGATCCCGTTCGACTTCGAGCGCCGCCGTATGTCGGTGGTGGTGAGCGAGCAGCCGAACGTGCATCAGCTGATCTGCAAAGGGGCGCTGCAGGAGATCCTCAACGTGTCGACGCAGGTGCGCTATAACGGTGACATCGTGCCGCTGGATGACACCATGCTGCGCCGCATCAAGCGCGTCACCGACAACCTCAACCGTCAGGGGCTGCGCGTGGTGGCGGTGGCGAGCAAGTTCCTGCCCGCGCGTGAGGGGGACTATCAGCGTATCGACGAATCCGATCTGATCCTCGAGGGCTACATCGCCTTCCTCGATCCGCCGAAAGAGACCACTGCCCCGGCGCTGAAGGCGCTGAAGGCGAGCGGCATTACCGTGAAAATCCTCACCGGCGACAGCGAGCTGGTGGCGGCCAAAGTGTGCCACGAGGTTGGGCTGGACGCGGGCGACGTGGTGGTGGGGAGCGATATTGAACATCTCTCTGATGACGAGCTGGCGAAGCTGGCCCAGCGCACCACGCTGTTTGCCCGCCTGACGCCGATGCACAAAGAGCGCATCGTCACCCTGCTTAAGCGAGAAGGGCACGTGGTGGGCTTCATGGGCGACGGCATCAACGATGCGCCCGCCCTGCGTGCGGCGGATATCGGTATCTCCGTAGACGGGGCGGTCGATATTGCCCGCGAAGCGGCGGATATCATTCTGCTGGAAAAGAGCCTGATGGTGCTGGAGGAGGGCGTGATCGAAGGGCGCCGTACCTTTGCCAATATGCTCAAGTACATCAAGATGACCGCCAGCTCCAACTTCGGTAACGTCTTCAGCGTGCTGGTGGCGAGCGCGTTTCTGCCGTTCCTGCCGATGCTGCCGCTGCACCTGCTGATCCAGAACCTGATGTACGACGTGTCTCAGGTGGCGATCCCGTTTGATAACGTGGACGACGAGCAGATCCAGAAGCCGCAGCACTGGAACCCGGCAGATCTTGGGCGCTTTATGCTGTTCTTTGGCCCGATCAGCTCCATCTTCGACATCCTGACCTTCTGCCTGATGTGGTTTGTGTTCCACGCCAACACCCCGGAACACCAGACGCTGTTCCAGTCCGGCTGGTTCGTGGTCGGGCTGCTGTCGCAGACGCTGATTGTGCACATGATCCGCACCCGCCGCATTCCGTTTATCCAGAGCCGCGCCGCGTGGCCGCTGATTGTAATGACGGGCATTGTGATGGCGCTCGGCATCGCGCTGCCGTTCTCACCGCTGGCAAGCTACCTGCAGCTGCAGGCGCTGCCGCTGAGCTACTTCCCGTGGCTGGTAGCGATCCTCGCCGGTTACATGGTGCTGACGCAGATGGTGAAAGGGTTCTATGCGCGTCGGTATGGGTGGCAGTAAGTTATGTTTGCCGGGTGGCGGCTTCGCCTTACCCGGCCTACTCCCGAAACGTAGGCCCGGTAAGCGCAGCGCCACCGGGCAATAGCTTTCCTCCCAAATTCAACAACCTGTGATCTCCGTCGGCGCATTCGCTTGACGACAAAATGAGCGCATGTTAACAGAATGTTTTGCCTTTATTTGGCCCGTCAGATAAGGAACATTCATGTTACGGTACAGTCTCTTAACCGCCGGGCTGATGCTCGGCGCCTCTGCCTTTGCCGCCCCGGCAGGGGATCTCCCCTTAATGCCCTGGCCTGCGAAGGTCGAACGCCCGACCACCCAGGGCGCACTGGTGCTTAGCAACAACGTTTCTGTAAGCGTCAGCGGGGACGATCTCGGTGACGCCGTCAACCGACTGCGCCAGCGCATCGCCCTGCAAACCGGCTGGACGCTGCAGCCTCAGGCTGAAAAGCCAGACAAACCAACTATCCGCATCGCCATCGCTAAAAAGGTGAAGCCGCAGCCGCTGCCGGACAGCGATGAAAGCTATAAGCTCACGGTGGACGCCAACGGCGTGAACATCTCTGCCAACACCCGCTTCGGTGCCTTGCGCGCCATGGAAACCCTGCTCCAGCTGGTGCAGAACGGGGCGGAAAACACCTCGATCCCGTGGGTGACCATTGACGATTCACCGCGCTTCCCGTGGCGCGGGCTGCTGCTCGATTCGGCACGCCACTTTCTCCCGCTGCCGGATATCAAACGCCAGATCGACGGCATGGCCGCGGCGAAGCTCAACGTGCTGCACTGGCATTTGACCGACGACCAGGGCTGGCGCTTCAGCTCGAAGCGTTATCCAAAATTAACCCAGCTTGCCAGCGACGGGCTGTTCTACACGCCTGAGCAGATGCGCGAGGTGGTGCGTTACGCCGCCGAGCGCGGTATTCGCGTGGTGCCGGAGATCGACATGCCGGGCCACGCCTCGGCGATTGCCGTGGCCTACCCGGAGCTAATGAGCGCGCCGGGGCCGTACGCCATGGAACGCCACTGGGGCGTGCTGAAGCCGGTGCTGGATCCCACAAAAGACGCAATCTACGCTTTTGCCGATGCGATGGTCAGCGAACTGGCGGCGATCTTCCCCGATCCGTATCTGCACATCGGCGGCGACGAAGTGGACGACAGCCAGTGGAAAGCGAACCCGGCTATCCAGCAGTTTATGCGCGACAACAGGCTGGCGGACAGCCACGCGCTGCAGGCGTACTTCAACCGCAGGCTGGAAACGATCCTTGAGAAGCATCACCGCCAGATGGTCGGCTGGGACGAGATCTACCATCCTGACTTACCGAAAAGCATTCTGATCCAGTCCTGGCAGGGCCAGGACGCGCTGGGGCAGGTGGCGCAGAGCGGCTACAGGGGCATTCTGTCGACCGGCTTTTATCTCGACCAGCCCCAGTCCACCGCCTATCACTACCGCAACGAGATCGTCCCGCAGGGGTTAAACGGCGTGGACGTGATAGCGGACACCGACAGCGCCCAGAGCTGGGCCTTCTCCATGCCGCGCCTGAAGGGCAAGCCGGTGGAGGGGAGCTTCACGCTGGTGAAAGGGGATGCCGGCTGGCGCGGGTTTATTGATTTTGCCGGGAAATCCCGCCGCGCGGTGCAGGATATTGAATGGCGGGATGACAATCAGGTGACCTTCACCGTCGATACCTGGATGGGCGAAACGCGCCCGGTTGTCACCGTTGATAACGACAAACTCTCCGGTTATTTCCTCGTCGGGAATACGCGCTACCCGATTAGCGGCACGCGTCTGGACGACGTGCCGAAAGGCGTTCCGCCCGTCGTGCCGGACGTGGCGAACCAGTCCAACCTGCTCGGCGGCGAAGCGGCGCTGTGGGCGGAAAACGTGGTGGCGCCGGTGCTGGATATTCGTCTGTGGCCGCGTACGTTTGCGGTGGCGGAGCGGCTCTGGTCCGCGCAGGACGTCAACGACGTCGACAACATGTACACCCGCCTGCAGGCGATGGACAGCTGGTCGACGGTGTCGGTCGGGCTGCAGCAGCATACCCAGCAGCAGGTGCAGTTCACGCGCCTCGCCGGTAATGCCGACACGCTGCCGCTGCAGGTCCTCGCGCAGGCGATTGAACCGGCTCAGTATTACACCCGCCAGCACCTGAAGTTCCAGGCCGGAAACTACCATCAGTTCGAGCCGCTCAACCGCTTTGCGGATGCGCTGAACGCCGAAAGCACCACCGTGCGCCAGATGCACAAGTGGGCGGACCGCCTGGTGAGCGATGCGGAAGACACGGAAAGCGCCGACGCCCTGCGTCACGTCTTTAACCGCTGGCAGAGCAACACCAGCGACGCGCTGGCCTTAAGCGAAAACAGCTATCAGCTGAAGGCGATGAAGCCGGTGATCCAGGAGGTGGATAAGCTGGCGTCGATTGGCCTGCGGCTCACCGACCTGGTGGCGCGTCAGGGCACGCTGGATGACAAAGAGATCGCCTCGATTCAGAGCGAGCTGGATAACGCGGCGAAGGTGCAGGACGAAGTGGTGATTGCGGCGGTGTACCCGCTGGAGACGCTGCTGCGCGCCACGCGGAATCAGTAGCAAGCAACAAAAAAGGCAGCCTGGGCTGCCTTTTTTCATCGCCAAAGCGAATTAGCGACGAACGGCAATCGCTTCGATTTCAATTTTCACGTCTTTTGGCAGACGCGCCACTTCCACGCAGGAGCGCGCCGGGAAGGTGGCGTTATGCTCGGTGAAGAACGCTTCGTAGGTGGCGTTAACGGTCGCGAAATCGTTCAGATCCTTCACGAACACGGTGGTTTTCACGATATCACCCACTTTCAGGCCGGCAGATTCCACGATAGCCTGCACGTTTTCCAGCGACTGACGCGCCTGCGCCGCGACATCTTCCGGCACCGCGCCGGTTTTTGGGTTTACGGGGATCTGACCTGAAGTGATGATCATGCTGCCCAGATCAACGCCCTGAACGTAAGGGCCGATAGCGGCTGGTGCATTTTCCGTCGCGAGTACTTTGCTCATGTTTTCTCCAGAATTACAGCGTTAAGAATGTTCCCGGCCATTATAACAGCCGGGATTTCATTACCAACCTCAATTAGTTGGCCAGCACCACATAATGAGAAAACTCTTTTTCGCAGTATTTGCATTTGAGTGCGATGTCATTCGCGCGCTTTTTCACTGCGAAACTGGAGGAAACCGGCTCAGCATGACTGATGCAGTTGCTGTTCGGGCAGACCAGCACGCTTTCGATACGTTCTGGCAGGCTCGGGCGGGATTTGCCGACCACTTCGTACTCGTCGATGCGGTTGACGGTGGCGTCCGGCGCGTACAGCGACAGCTGGTTAACCTGCTCGTCGGTCAGGAAGGTGTTCTCGATTTTGATCAGGTCTTTGCGGCCCATCTCGCCCGACGGCAGGTTCAGGCCGATGGTGATGCGCTGGTCAGTTTCGGTCAGTTTGAACAGCGTCAGCAGCTTAAAGCCCACCTGCGCAGGGATATGGTCAATCACGGTGCCACGCTTGATGGCTTCAACCTGGAGTTTGTTATCGTGTGTCATGGTCGTCTCCCCTTACAGAGCTAATTCGCGATTCAGAACCAGTGCCAGTAACGCCTGGCGAGCGAAGATGCCGTTCCCGGCCTGCTGGAAGTACCAGGCGTGCGGCGTTTTATCCACGTCTGTGGTGATTTCATCGATGCGCGGCAGCGGATGCAGGACCTTCATGTTGTCGCGCGCGCCTTCCAGGTCGCTGGCGCGCAGCACGAACTGCGCCTTCACGTTGGCGTATTCGGACGGATCCAGACGCTCTTTCTGCACGCGGGTCATGTACAGAATATCCACGTGGCTCATCACCTCTTCGATGCTGGCATGCAGGCTCCACGCAATGCCTTTCTCGTCCAGCATGTCGAGAATGTACTGCGGCATCGCCAGCGCCTCCGGGGCTATGAAGTAGAAGCGGTTGCCGTTAAATTTCGCCAGCGCCTGGGTCAGGGAGTGGACGGTGCGGCCATACTTCAGGTCGCCAACCATGGCGATGTTCAGGTTCTCAAGCGTGCCTTGGGTCTCCTGAATGGTGAACAGATCCAGCAGCGTCTGCGTTGGGTGCTGGTTGGCACCGTCACCGGCGTTCAGCACCGGAATGCCGCCGGAGAACTCGGTTGCCAGGCGCGCCGCGCCCTCCTGCGGGTGACGCATCACAATCGCGTCGACGTAGGTGCTAATCACTGAAATGGTATCCGCCAGGGTCTCGCCTTTTTTACCCAGCGACGTGTTGCTGCTGTCAGAGAAGCCCACCACGCTCGCGCCCAGGCGGTGCATGGAGGTCTCAAAGGAGAGGCGGGTGCGGGTCGAGGCTTCAAAGAAGCAGCTCGCAATCACCTTGTGCTTCAGCAGCTCCGGTTGCGGATTGGCCTTCAGTTTTGCCGCGGTTTCCAGAACCAGTTCCAGCTCTTCGCGGCTGAGGTCGTTTATGGAAATGATGTGTTTTTGATAAAGCGGATTCATGTTTATCTCCTGACGCCGGGCAAAAAAAAGCCCCTCAAATGAGGGGCTCTGGGAATAGGTTTAGCAACGGGAAGAAAAACGGCAGGCCAGCGTCTGATTTCAGACGCGGTAAGACGTTATGTCGTACACGCTTGACCATGCTTCCTCCCGGCAAATTGTCGGGCATTATACGCAGCTCGCTTTTCGGATCAAGCGATTTAATGCACGCTTTACTCAATGCAAACGGTTCTTTGTGAATATTAATGCGTTCTGAGTAAATAATTAATTTGCTTATGCACCAGCGCGGTGCGCTTCACCACCCGGGGGGCGACCCAGACAATACTGCTGCCGGCCACCACGCCTAAAATTTCCGGAAGCTGGTGATAATCCAGAATACGCGCCACCGCGCGGCCATATCCGGCGACGGTATGGACAAGGATAAACTCGCTATTATGCTCAACGCTGACCACCATTTCCGAAACGGTACGCGCGGCGTCGGGGGCAGGGCGCAGCTGAGGATTCAACGAATAAATCTTTAGCCCTTTGGCATTTCGAATTTTTATGACTCCGAGCAACTTCAGCAATCGCGAAACGGTCGACTGGCTGATGCTGTCAAACCCTCTCTCCTGCAGGTCGCGGCGAATCTCTTCCTGCGAAAGGTAACTCTTTTCGGCGATCAAACGCTGGCACACCGTGAGCTGCAGCTGTTCTTTGGGAGAGTACTCTTCGTAATCCATCATGTTTCCCATATCAGTTCCCGAAATAACCGGTGACACCGCACCGATCCGTAGGCCGGATAAGCGCAGCGCCATCCGGCAAATTACAACAACGCCCCCAGACTTAACGCCACCATAATCACCACCGTCAGGATCGCCAGCAGCGGCGCCACCCATTTCAGGTAGCGCACGTAAGGTACCCGGGCGATAGCCAGCCCGCCCATAACCACCGCAGAGGTCGGCGTGACGAGGTTAACGATGCCGGAGGCCGACTGGTAAGCCGTAACCACCAGGTCGCGGTTGACGTTAGCGAAATCAGCAAGCGGCGCCATGATCGGCATCGTCAGAACGGCCAGGCCGGATGAAGAAGGCACAAGAAACGACAGCACGACTTCCAGCCAGTACATCACGTTGATAAACGCTACCGTGGACAACCCGCTGACCAGGCCTTCCGCGCTGTGCAAAATGGTGTGGGTAATCATGCCCTTATCCATGATGACTACGATACCGCGCGCGATGCCGATAATCAGCGCGACGCCCAGCAAATCTCGCGCGCCGTTGATAAACGTCGACGTCAGCTCCTCTTCGCTCATGCGGGCAATCAGGCCGACGATGATCGCGCTGGCGAGAAACACCGCTGAAATCTCCGCCATCCACCAGCCCAGCACCGCCACGCCGTAAATCATCACCGCGAAGGCCAGAGCGAAAATCACCAGGATGATTTTGCGCACCGGGGTGAATTCCAGGGACTGCTCGCCCTTGTTGCCGAGGAAATGGGCGAGGTTCTCCTCCTGCTTGTCTGCAACGATGGACTGCGAGGGATCCTTACGCACCTTGCGGGCGTAGCGCATCACCCACGCCACGCAGATGATCCAGCCGATGACCAGCAGCGCCACGCGCAGGGCGATGCCGTTGGTGAAGGGGATCCCGGCGGCGTTGGCGGCGATCACCGTGGCAAACGGGTTAATGGTGGAGCCGAGGGTGCCGATCCCCGCCCCGAGCAGCACGGTAGATGCAGCGACAACCGGATCGAACCGCGCGGCCAGCATCACCGGCACCAGTAAGGTATAGAAGGGCAGTGACTCTTCGGCCATACCGTAAATCGTGCCGCCTGCGGCAAACAGCGCCATCAGGATCGGGATCATCCACTCCTCGCGTCCGCGCAGCCGGGTGGTTACACGCTCGATCCCGGCGTCAATCGCCCCGGTTTTGGTGACGATCCCGAGGAATCCCCCGATGATCAGAATAAACAGCGCCACGTCGATCGCCCCGGCCTGGCCGGATTCCGGATCGTACAGCCCGGCAATCGGCGCCATCAGCACCGAAACCAGCCCCTGCGGATGCGCCGCGACGTGCGCGTAGGTGCCTGCAACGGGGACGTCTTTGCCGAGCGCCTCGTTCATTGCCATATGGTACTGCCCGGCCGGGACAATCCACGTCAGCACGGCCACGACGGCAATCAGAAAAAAGAGAATGGTGTAAGCGGAGGGAAACTTGAACTTGCCCATGATGTTCTCCTGAAGCCCGGCGCACCCCGAGGCGCGCCGGGCGGTGATTAGTCGCCGAGTGTCGCCACCATGACCGCTTTAATGGTGTGCATGCGGTTCTCTGCTTCGTCGAAGACGATGGAGTTCGGTGATTCGAAGACCTCTTCCGTCACCTCCAGCCCCTTCAGCCCGTACGCCATCTCGATCTCGCGGCCCACCTTAGTGTGCTCGTTGTGGAATGCCGGCAGGCAGTGCATGAATTTGACGTTCGGGTTGCCGGTGGCCTTCATCACCCGGGCGTTAATCTGATACGGCTTCATCAGGCTGACGCGCTCGGCCCAGGCTTCCTTCGGCTCGCCCATGGAGACCCACACGTCGGTGTAGAGGAAATCGGTCCCCTGCACGCCTTCTTCCACGTCGTCGGTGAGGGTGATGCGCGCGCCCGTCTCTTTCGCAATGGCGCGGCACTGCTCAACCAGCCCCGCTTCCGGCCAGAAGGATTTCGGCGCCACGAGGCGGATATCCATCCCCATCTTGGCCGCGCCGACCATCAGGGAGTTGCCCATGTTGTTGCGCGCGTCGCCGAGATAGGCAAAGCTCAGCTCCGGCAGGGTTTTGCCCGGGGAGTGCTCCAGCATGGTCATCAGGTCGGCGAGAATTTGGGTCGGGTGGAACTCGTCGGTCAGGCCGTTCCATACCGGCACGCCCGCGTACTCGCCCAGCTCTTCGACGATGGCCTGGCCGTAGCCGCGGTATTCGATGCCGTCGTACATGCGGCCCAGCACGCGGGCGGTGTCTTTCATCGACTCTTTATGGCCAATCTGCGAGCCGCTTGGGCCGAGATAGGTGACCTGCGCGCCCTGGTCGAACGCGCCCACTTCGAAGGCGCAGCGGGTGCGGGTGGAGGTTTTTTCAAAGATCAGGGCGATGTTTTTCCCGACCAGGGTTTGCTTCTCGCGCCCGGCTTTTTTGGCGGCCTTGAGCTCGATGGCGAGGTCGATCAGGTACTGGATCTCCGCCGGGGTGTAGTCCAGCAGTTTGAGGAAGTTGCGGTTTTTCAGGTTGATGGTCATGGCTAAATCCTTTTTAAAATGAGTGTTCAGTTACGAATCAACGTGCCTTTCTCGCCCGCGAGGATCTCCGCGCCGTCGGCCAGCGCGCCGATCCCGGCTATCCCATTGCAGGCTTCAACGAACTCGCGGCAGGCGGCCACCTTCGGCCCCATCGATCCGGCGTCGAACTGCATGCCCCTGAGCAGCTCCGGCGTCACCTGCGCCAGCGGACGCTGGGTTGGTTTGCCCCAGTCGAGGTACACCGCGTCGGCATCGGTCAAAATCAGCAGGGCGTCGGCCTCGATCTGCCTCGCCAGCAGGGCAGCGGAGAGGTCTTTGTCGATCACCGCCTCAATCCCGCGATAGCCGTTGGCGTTTTCCACCACCGGTACGCCGCCGCCGCCGTTGCAGATCACCAGGTGGTCGCGCTGAATCAGCGCGGTGATGGCGTCGCTCTCGACGATGCGCTTCGGCTGCGGCGACGGCACCACGCGGCGGACGTAGCTGCCGTCGGCCTTAAACACCCAGCCTTTCTCTGCGGCCAGCATTTTTGCCTGGGCTTCGCTGTACACCGGGCCGATGTATTTGGTCGGGTTGCTGAAGGCCGGGTCGGCGGCGTCCACTTCTACCTGAGTGAGCAGAACGCTCACCTCCCGCTGCGGCAGGCTGTTTTTCAGCGCCTGCTGGAGCATGTAGCCGATCATTCCCTGGCTTTCGGCGCCAAGAACGTCCAGCGGGTAGGGTGTGACTTTGTCGTAGGCGCTGTTTTGCAGCGCCAGCAGTCCGACCTGCGGGCCGTTGCCGTGCACCAGCACCACGCGCCACTGCGCCGTTAAGCCGGCGATGGTGCGGGCGGCCTGCTCGATGTTCTGGCGCTGGATCTCCGCTTCCAGCGGCTCGCCGCGCTTGAGCAGCGCGTTGCCGCCCAGGGCCACAACCAGAGTGGGTTTTCGTTCCATGATGGCTCCTTAAATTCCGTCGCGTTCCAGCGGGCAGCTCATGCAGCGCGCGCCGCCGCGGCCGCGTCCCAGCTCGTCGCCCGGGATGGGCAGCACGGTGATACCCGCTTTGTCGTACTTCTCGTTGGTCCAGACGTTGCGCTCGTAGCCGATCACCACGCCGGGGCGGATGGTCAGGACGTTGTTGGCGTCGTTCCACTGCTCGCGTTCGGCCTCAAAGGCGTCGCCGCCGGTGGTGATCAGGCGTACCTGGTTAATGCCGAGCGCTTTCTCGATGGCGTGCAGGAGGTCGGTTTCCTGGGTGCGCAGCAGGCCGCCGCGGCCGTCCGGGGTGAGCGTCCAGCACTGGGCGTCCTTGCGCACCACTTCCGGGTAGACGGAGAAAGTGTCCACGTCGATGTGGGTCATGACGGTGTCGAGGTGCATGCAGGAGCGGTGTTTTGGCAGCTCAACGGCAATCACGCGCTCGGCCTGACGGTGTTTGAACAGGCTGTTGGCGAGGAACTCCACGCCCTGCGGCGTCGTGCGCTCGGACATGCCGATCAATACCGCACCGCGGCCAATGACTAATACGTCGCCGCCTTCTAAAGTGGCGTGGTCGTAATTAATATTCTCGTCGCCGAAATACTTAATAAAATCGCCGTCGGCGAACGCCGGGTGCCAGCGATATATTGCCCGCAGGTTATTGGTTTCACGCTGACGCGCCGGTTTGGCCATTGGGTTAATAGAGACGCCGTTATAGATCCAGCAGGAGGTATCGCGGGTAAATAAATGGTTCGGCAGCGGCTTCATAATAAAATCATTCGCCGTATGGGTATCCACCACCATATTTTTAATGGCTGCCGGAATTTCACCGTAGGTTAATCCGCCGCTTAATCTGCGCGCCAGTTCCCGGTGCGGCATATCCGCCAGCCAGCCGCGCACGTCGCCAGCAAAGGTTGGGCCGAGGCGGTAGTCAGAGATTTGCGTCTCCAGCAGCCAGGCTTTCGCCTCAGCGATATCAAGGGTTTGTGTCAGCAGGTCGGTCAGCAGCAGGACTTCCACCCCCTGCTCACGCAGCGTGTTGGCGAAGATGTCATGCTCCTCACCCGCCCGCTCAACCGAGAGCACGTCATCGAAAAGCAGCTCCTGACAGTTTGATGGCGTTAAGCGTTTCAGACTTAAATTTGGGCGGTGCAGCATAACGCTACGCAATTGACCAATTTCAGAACCGACGTAATGCTTTTCCATAATTATTCCTTTAACTGTTTTTCAGAATAAAAAGGGCATGCGCCATGTGATGTATTTAATTGCATGGCGGCTAAGCTCAATTGATTTCGTGGTTCATACTAGGCAGTTAAATAATCCGTATTGTGATATTGCTCACGCGAAAATGGATATTAAGCGGTTTGTTTTCATTTGCATGATTCGCATCAGATAATGATTAATTGGCTATTCTGGCGAGGTGAATAGCTAAGCACTATCCGTTGTCATTATTTGCAGTTGTTAGTATTTTGTAGAATTTCATGCTTTGAAATGTTTTTTTAAGCCATTGATTTTAATTGTGTTTAAAGGTGGCGGGGAATGGCTATGCAATATTACTAATTAACTATTTTTGGCTTAAGGAAAATCAATAAATATTTATTGAATTTAATAGCAAATTATCAAAGTGATAAAATGTGAAGCTGTAGCGAGTTTTGTTGTTAAGGCATGACGATCAGTAAGTTAGCGCAAGGCCGTGATAACGAAGAACTGAAGATATGCATAATGGCTGCATAAATGCCTGCGAGGGCTTAACAGCAAATTAACACCATTCCCGATAAACATGCGTTCGCGCAAAACCCGTCTAAAAAGCGCTGGTATGGCAGCCAGGATTCTCGTATAAAAGATGAAAATGAAACGTTGTTTTATATCGAGGGTTTTCTGATGATTATCGGCAACATCCACCATCTGCACTCCTGGCTGCCTGACGAACTGCGTCAGGCCATCGAGCATGTTAAAGCGCACGTCACCGACGCGACGCCGCTCGGGAAACACGACATCAACGGCAACAGCCTGTTTTATCTGGTCTCTGAAGATATAACCCAGCCGTTCGCCGAGCGTCGCGCCGAGTACCACGCGCGCTATCTGGATATTCAGATCGTGATGAAGGGTCAGGAAGGGATGACCTTCAGCACCCTGCCGCCCGGCACGCCGGACACCGACTGGCTGGCGGACAAAGACATCGCGTTCCTGCCGGAAGGCGAGCAGGAGAAAACCGTGGTACTGAACGAAGGGGATTTTGTGGTGTTCTGGCCGGGTGAGGTGCATAAGCCGCTGTGCGCGGTGGGGGCACCTGCTAAGGTCAGGAAAGTGGTGGTGAAGATGCTTGTAGAGTAACCCTCTCCCAAGGGCAGAGGGTGTAAAAGTTCCCTCTCCCTGTGGGAGAGGGTTAGGGTGAGGGCACCAGACCGCACCTTCCAATATGTGATCCAGCTTAAACTTCCCGCACTCCCTCTTCATCTCTCATTTACCTGCGCTTTTCCTGCGTCATAGTATGATCGTTAATTTAACGAACACTGTTCTATAATGTAGAACAAATGATTCAGCAAGGAGATCTCATGCCGCAGTCCGCGTTGTTCACGGGAATCATTCCCCCTGTCTCCACCATTTTTACCGCCGACGGCCAGTTCGATAAGCCGGGCACCGCCGCGCTGATCGACGATCTCATCAAAGCAGGCGTTGACGGCCTGTTCTTCCTTGGCAGCGGCGGCGAGTTCTCCCAGCTCGGCGCCGAAGAGCGTAAAACCATTGCCCAATTTGCTATCGATCATGTCGATCGTCGCGTACCGGTCCTGATCGGCACCGGCGGCACCAACGCGCGGGAAACCATTGCGCTCAGCCAGCACGCGCAGCAGGCGGGGGCGGACGGCATCGTGGTGATCAACCCTTACTACTGGAAAGTGTCGGAAGCGAACCTGATCCGCTATTTCGAGCAGGTGGCGGACAGCGTCACGCTGCCGGTGATGCTCTATAACTTCCCGGCGCTGACCGGGCAGGATCTGACCCCGGCGCTGGTCAAAACCCTGGCCGACTCGCGCAGCAACATCGTCGGCATCAAAGACACCATCGATTCCGTGGCCCACCTGCGCAGCATGATCCACACCGTCAAAGCCGCCCATCCGCACTTCACCGTGCTGTGCGGCTACGACGATCATCTGTTTAATACCCTGCTGCTCGGCGGCGACGGGGCGATCTCGGCCAGCGGCAACTTTGCCCCGCAGGTGTCGGTGAATCTTCTGAAAGCCTGGCGGGATAAAGACGTGGCGAAAGCGGCTGAGTATCATCAGACCTTACTGCAAATCCCGCAGATGTATCAGCTGGATACGCCGTTTGTGAACGTGATTAAAGAGGCGATCGTGCTCTGTGGCCGCCCGATTTCTACCCACGTGCTGCCGCCCGCCTCTGCGCTGGACGAGCCGCGCAAGGCGCAGCTGAAAACCCTGCTGCAACAGCTCAAGCTCTGCTGAGCCGGACGATAACCATGACCATCGAGAAGATTTTCACCCCGCAGGACGATGCGTTTTATGCGGTGATCACCCACGCGGCGGGGCCGCAGGGCGCGCTGCCGCTGACCCCGCAGATGCTGATGGAATCCCCCAGCGGCAACCTGTTCGGCATGACGCAGAACGCCGGAATGGGCTGGGATGCCAACAAGCTGACCGGCAAAGAGGTGCTGATTATCGGCACACAGGGCGGCATCCGCGCCGGGGACGGACGCCCGGTTGCGCTGGGCTACCACACCGGGCACTGGGAGATCGGCATGCAGATGCAGGCGGCGGCGAAGGAGATCACCCGCAACGGCGGGATCCCGTTTGCGGCCTTCGTCAGCGATCCGTGCGACGGGCGCTCTCAGGGCACGCACGGCATGTTCGACTCTCTGCCGTACCGCAACGACGCGGCGATCGTGTTTCGCCGCCTGATCCGTTCCCTGCCGACGCGCCGGGCAGTGATCGGCGTGGCGACCTGCGATAAAGGGCTGCCCGCCACCATGATTGCCCTGGCCGCGATGCACGACCTGCCGACCATTCTGGTGCCGGGCGGGGCGACGCTGCCGCCGACCGTGGGGGAAGACGCGGGCAAGGTGCAGACCATCGGCGCGCGCTTTGCCAACCACGAACTCTCCCTGCAGGAGGCCGCCGAGCTGGGCTGTCGCGCCTGCGCCTCGCCGGGCGGCGGGTGTCAGTTCCTCGGCACGGCGGGCACCTCGCAGGTGGTCGCGGAAGCGCTGGGGCTGGCGCTGCCGCACTCCGCGCTGGCCCCGTCCGGGCAGGCGGTGTGGCTGGAGATCGCCCGCCAGTCGGCGCGGGCGGTGAGCGAGCTGGATAACCGCGGCATCACCACGCGCGATATCCTCACCGATAAAGCCATCGAAAACGCGATGGTGATCCACGCGGCGTTCGGCGGCTCCACCAATTTACTGCTGCACATTCCGGCCATCGCCCACGCGGCAGGCTGCACGATCCCGGACGTAGAGCACTGGACGCGCGTCAACCGCAGGGTGCCGCGCCTGGTCAGCGTGCTGCCCAACGGCCCGGACTATCACCCGACCGTGCGCGCCTTCCTCGCGGGCGGCGTGCCGGAGGTGATGCTCCACCTGCGCGATCTCGGTCTGCTGCACCTGGACGCCATGACCGTCACCGGCCAGACGGTGGGCGAGAACCTCGACTGGTGGCAGACGTCCGAACGCCGGGCGTGCTTCCGCCAGTGCCTGCGCGAGCAGGATGGCGTGGATCCGGATGACGTGATCCTCCCGCCGGAGAAGGCAAAAGCGAAAGGGCTGACCTCAACGGTTTGCTTCCCGACGGGCAACATCGCGCCGGAAGGCTCGGTGATCAAGGCCACGGCGATCGACCCGTCGGTCGTCGGTGAAGATGGCGTTTACCGCCACACCGGCCGGGCGCGGGTGTTTGTCTCGGAAGCGCAGGCGATCAAGGCCATCAAGCGGGAAGAGATCAAGCAGGGCGATATCATGGTGGTGATCGGCGGCGGGCCGTCCGGCACCGGCATGGAAGAGACCTACCAGCTTACCTCCGCGCTGAAGCATATCTCGTGGGGCAAGACGGTGTCGCTCATCACCGATGCGCGCTTCTCGGGCGTGTCGACGGGCGCCTGCTTCGGCCACGTGTCGCCGGAGGCGCTGGCGGGCGGGCCGATTGGCAAGCTGCGTGACAACGACATCATCGAGATAGCCGTCGACCGGCTGACATTAACGGGCAGCGTCAACTTTATCGGTACCGCAGAAAACCCGCTGACGCCGGAAGAGGGCGCGCGCGAGCTGGCAGTACGGCAGACGCACCCGGACCTGCACGCCCACGACTTTTTGCCGGACGATACCCGGCTGTGGGCAGCACTGCAGTCGGTGAGCGGCGGCACCTGGAAAGGCTGTATTTATGACACCGATAAAATTATCGAGGTAATTAACGCCGGTAAAAAAGCACTCGGACTTTAATTATTTTTCACGCGATTGTCGTCTACGGAATATATTCTGTGGGCGGCTTTTGCTTGTCTTTATTTTATGAATTTAATCAATAAGTTGTGATATATCGTTGGCGTCACAAAAGCAAAATAACGTAATTCAGAAATAAGATATGACCATTGCTGGTTAATTGAACAGCTCATTACACTCCATTAACACGATGTTGTAATTCAGCACACTACATAAGGGTGTAATTCTGATGACGCAATTAACCATGAAAGACAAAATTGGCTACGGGCTGGGTGACACCGCCTGTGGCTTCGTCTGGCAGGCTACCATGTTCCTGCTGGCCTATTTCTACACCGACGTCTTCGGCCTGTCGGCGGGCATTATGGGGACGCTGTTTTTAATCTCCCGCGTGCTCGACGCCGTGACCGACCCGCTGATGGGGCTGCTGGTCGACCGCACCCGCACGCGGCACGGCCAGTTCCGCCCGTTCCTGCTGTGGGGCGCCATCCCGTTTGGCATCGTCTGCGTGCTGACCTTCTACACGCCGGACTTCTCCGCGCAGGGCAAAATCATCTACGCCTGCGTGACCTACATTCTCCTGACCCTGGTCTACACCTTCGTTAACGTGCCGTACTGTGCCATGCCGGGCGTCATTACCGCCGACCCGAAAGAGCGTCACGCCCTGCAGTCCTGGCGTTTCTTCCTGGCGGCGGCGGGATCGCTCGCCATCAGCGGCATTGCCCTGCCGCTGGTAAGCATCATCGGCAAGGGGGATGAGCAGGTGGGCTATTTCGGCGCCATGTGCGTGCTGGGGCTGACCGGCGTGGTGCTGCTCTACGTCTGCTTCTTTACCACCAAAGAGCGCTACACCTTTGAGGTGCAGCCGGGCTCGTCGGTGGCGAAAGATCTCAAGCTGCTGCTCGGCAACGGCCAGTGGCGGATCATGTGCGCGTTCAAGATGATGGCGACCTGTTCCAACGTGGTGCGCGGCGGGGCGACGCTCTACTTCGTCAAATACGTGATGGATCACCCGGAGATGGCGACCCAGTTTTTACTCTACGGCAGCCTCGCCACCATGTTTGGCTCGCTCTGCTCCTCCCGACTGCTGGGCCGCTTCGATCGCGTCACCGCCTTCAAGTGGGTCATCGTCGCCTACTCGCTGATCAGCCTGCTGATTTTCGTCACCCCGGCGGAGCATATCGCCCTGATTTTCGCCCTCAACATCCTGTTCCTGTTCGTCTTTAACACCACCACGCCGCTGCAGTGGCTGATGGCCTCTGACGTGGTGGACTACGAGGAGAGCCGCAGCGGGCGCCGCCTCGACGGCTTGGTGTTCTCCACCTACCTGTTCAGCCTGAAGATTGGCCTGGCGATTGGCGGGGCGGTGGTGGGCTGGATCCTGGCGTACGTGAACTACTCCGCCAGCAGCAGCGTGCAGCCGGTCGAGGTGCTGACCACCATCAAAATTCTGTTCTGCGTGGTGCCGGTGGTGCTCTACGCGGGCATGTTCATCATGCTGTCGTTCTACAAGCTCACCGACGCTCGCGTGGAGGCCATCAGCCAGCAGCTGATCAAGCACCGCGCGGCGCAGGGCGAGGCCGTTCCCGACGCCGCGACAGCCGCATCCCATTAACCGGAGGCACTATGCAAATCACAAACCCTATTCTGACCGGCTTCAACCCGGACCCGTCCCTCTGCCGCCAGGGCGAGGACTACTACATCGCCACCTCGACCTTCGAGTGGTTCCCGGGCGTGCGCATCTACCACTCCCGTGACCTGAAAAACTGGTCGCTGGTCAGCACGCCGCTGGACCGCGTGTCGATGCTGGACATGAAGGGCAACCCGGACTCCGGCGGCATCTGGGCGCCGTGCCTGAGCTACGCCGACGGCAAATTCTGGCTGCTCTACACCGACGTGAAGATTGTCGACTCGCCGTGGAAAAACGGCCGCAACTTCCTCGTCACCGCGCCGTCCATTGAGGGGCCATGGAGCGAGCCGATCCCGATGGGCAACGGCGGGTTTGATCCGTCCCTGTTCCACGACGACGATGGCCGCAAGTACTACCTCTACCGCCCGTGGGGGCCGCGCCACCACAGCAACCCGCACAACACCATCGTCATGCAGGCGTTTGACCCGCAGACTGGCACGCTCTCGCCCGAGCGTAAAACCCTTTTTACCGGCACGCCGCTCTGCTACACCGAGGGGGCGCATCTTTATCGCCACGCGGGCTGGTACTACCTGATGGTTGCCGAGGGCGGCACCAGCTACGAGCACGCGGTCGTGGTACTGCGTTCCAAAAATATCGACGGGCCGTACGAGCTTCATCCGGACGTGACGATGATGACCAGCTGGCACCTGCCGGAGAACCCGCTGCAAAAGAGCGGCCACGGCTCGCTGCTGCAGACCCACACGGGGGAGTGGTACATGGCCTACCTCACCAGCCGCCCGCTGCGCCTGCCCGGCGTGCCGCTGCTGGCCTCCGGCGGGCGCGGCTACTGCCCGCTGGGACGCGAGACCGGCATCGCCCGCATTGAGTGGCGCGACGGCTGGCCGTACGTGGAAGGCGGCAAGCACGCGCAGCTGACCGTGAAAGGCCCGCAGGTGGCCGAGCAGCCTGGCGCCGCTCAGGGTAGCTGGCGAGAGGACTTCGACGGCAGCACGCTTGACCCTGAATTGCAGACCCTGCGCATTCCGTTCGACGACACTCTCGGCTCACTCACCGCGCGCCCGGGCTATTTACGGCTCTACGGCAACGACTCGCTCAACTCCACCTTCACCCAGTCGACCGTGGCGCGCCGCTGGCAGCACTTCGCTTTCCGCTCAGAAACGCGGATGCAGTTCTCGCCGGTTCACTTCCAGCAAAGCGCCGGACTGACCTGCTACTACAACAGTAAAAACTGGAGCTACTGCTTTGTGGACTACGAGGAGGGGCAGGGGAGAACCATCAAGGTGATCCAGCTCGACCACAACGTGCCGTCATGGCCGCTGCACGAGCAGCCCATTCCGGTGCCGGAACAGGCGGAGAGCGTCTGGCTGCGCGTGGACGTGGATACGCTGGTCTACCGCTACAGCTACTCGTTCGACGGCGAGACGTGGCACGCCGTGCCGGTGACGTATGAGGCCTGGAAGCTGTCGGACGACTACATCGGCGGGCGCGGCTTCTTCACCGGCGCGTTTGTGGGGCTGCACTGCGAGGACATCAGCGGCGACGGCTGCCACGCGGACTTCGACTACTTCACCTACGAGCCGGCCTAACGGCTCAGGCCGGGTAGCCCAGCGCGCGTGACAGCGCGAGCCCGGCCTGCTGAAGCTGCTCGCGGAAATCAGCCAGCTCGGCGTCGTCCACGCGCGAGGTCAACGTCGACAGGCTCAGGGCGGCAATCACGCGGGATTCATGGTTCCACACCGGCACCGCCACGCAGCGCACGCCCTGCTCGTTCTCTTCGCTATCCAGGGCATAGCCCTGCTCGCGGGTCTGCGTCAGGGCGGCCATTAGCTCTTCACGAGAGGCGAGGGTGGAAGGGGTATAGGTGGTGTACTGATAGCCCTCAAGCAGGGGGGTCAGCTCGGTCTCGCCCAGCCAGGCAATCAACACCTTGCCGATGGCGGTGGCGTGAACCGGCAGGCGGCGGCCAATGCGCGAATAGGCGATGGCGGCCAGCTTGCCTTCAATCTTCTCGATATAAACCCCTTCACGCCCGTCCAGGATCCCCAGATGGGTGGTCTGCCCGGTACGCTGGGACAGATCCGTCAGCCAGCCTTTCGCCTTCTGACGAATATCGATGGAGCCCACGACAAAATGGCCGCGCTCGACCAGCTTCATGCCGAGGCGATACTTACCGTTTTCCGGGTTCTGATCGATATAGCCGTGAAGCTGCAGGGTTTTCAGCAGCGAGTGGAGGGTACTCTTGCTCAGCCCCATCAGTTTGCTGATGTCGGTGATCTTAAGCTCGGTGGCCTGCTCGTTGAACAGGTCGAGGATCTGCAACGCACGTTCAACAGACTGAATAATCGGCATAATGCTGGTATGTCCACGCTGGAATTAAGGCGAAAACGTACCTTTTTCGGGGTGAAAAATCAATGAAATGGAGCTGGCCTGATCCGCCCGGCGGCGCTACGCTTGCACGGGCCTACGGGTTGTGTAGGCCGGGTAAGCGCAGCGCCACCCGGCAAGAAGAGCGCACCGAATCAATAAAGTGGGAGAAAGGATCACTCCCCAAGCGTCGCCACCATCACCGCCTTAATCGTATGCATTCGGTTTTCCGCCTGGTCGAACACGATGCTCGCCGCCGACTCAAACACCTCGTCCGTCACTTCCATCCCGCCGTGCAGATCGAACTCCTTCGCCATCTGCTTGCCGAGCGTGGTCTGATCGTCATGGAACGCCGGCAGACAGTGCAGGAACTTCACGTCCGGATTGCCGGTGAGCGCCATCATCTGCGCGTTCACCTGATACCCGCGCAGCAGCGCAATCCGCTCCGCCCACTTCTCTTTGGCTTCGCCCATCGACACCCACACATCGGTATAGATAAAGTCCGCGCCCTTCACGCCCGCCGCCACGTCTTCCGTCAGCGTGATTTTCCCACCGTGCTTTTCCGCCAGCGCGCTGCACTCTGCCACCAGGCTCTCTTCCGGCCAGCAGGCTTTCGGGGCCACCAGGCGCAGATCCAGCCCGGTCAGCGCCGCCGCTTCCAGCATCGAGTTGCCCATGTTGTTGCGCGCATCGCCCGCGTAGACCAGCGTCATCTCGTTAAACGCCTTGGCCGGCAGGTGCTCCTGCATGGTCAGCAGGTCCGCCAGCAGCTGCGTCGGGTGGAACTCGTTGGTCAGCCCGTTCCACACCGGCACGCCCGCATACTGCGCCAGCGTCTCGACCACTTCCTGGCCGTGCCCGCGATACTGAATGCCGTCGTACATCCGCCCGAGCACGCGCGCGGTGTCTTTAATTGACTCTTTATGCCCAATCTGGCTGCCGCTCGGGCCTAAATACGTGACGCGCGCGCCCTGGTCAAATGCGGCAACTTCGAAAGAGCAACGGGTACGGGTCGAGTCTTTTTCGAAGATGAGCGCGATGTTTTTACCGGTAAGCTTCTGTACTTCCTTGCCATTTTTTTTATCGGCTTTGAGCTGTGCGGCAAGGGTCAGCAGAGAAGTGAACTGTGCAGGGGTAAAGTCGAGCAATTTCAGAAAGTGTTTCTTGTACAGATCAGACATTTTATCCTCACATGGCGAACGCCACTTATTGAATTAAAATTCACTTTATATGTGTAATTATTCATTTGCAACCCCGTTTCACAAATCTTTCCAACAAAGGTGGAGGCAAACCCGTCCGTGTGTGAAAATAGAAGTATCTGCCGCACTTTAAAGAGGATTGAGCCATGGCAAACCCGGAATTACTGGAAGAGCAACGCGAAGAGACGCGTCTGATTATTGAAGAGCTGCTGGAAGACGGTAGCGATCCGGACGCGCTGTACACCATCGAGCACCATTTCTCTGCGGATGATTTCGACGCGCTGGAAAAAATGGCCGTGGAAGCCTTCAAGCTGGGCTACGAAGTGACCGAGCCGGAAGAGCTGGAAGTGGAAGAGGGCGACACCGTCATCTGCTGCGACATCCTGAGCGAAGGCGCGCTGAAGGCGGAGCTAATTGATGCGCAGGTCGAACAGCTGATGAACCTGGCCGAGAAGTTTGACGTGGAATACGACGGCTGGGGAACCTACTTCGAAGATCCGAACGGTGAAGACGGCGAAGAAGGCGACGACGAAGATTACGTCGACGAAGACGACGACGGCGTGCGTCACTAAGCGTTTCAGGCGGTGGCGCGCGCCACCGCTTTTTCAAGGCAGAACCATGGATTACCCGCAGATACTCGCCCCCGTACTCAACTTCCTCCAGTGCCCGACCCCGCAAGCATGGATTGATAAAGCCCGCGACCCGGCGAACCTGCCGCTGCTGCTCACCGACCACATGGTGTGCGAGCTCAAGGCCGCCCAGACCGCGCTGCTGCTGGTGCGTAAATACGTCGCCGACGAAAGCGGTGCCGACGCGCTGCTCGACTGGCTCAAACCCTACGAACAGTTCACCTTCCGCGACGGCCCGGAGCCAGACTTCATCGCCCTGCACAGACAGATTGGCAAAAGCGTGATGCCCAAAACCGACGACCCGTGGGGCCAGGCGCTCATCGACAGCATGGTGCTGCTGATTAAAGAGGAGTTGCACCATTTCTGGCAGGTGCGCGAGGCGATGCTGGCCCGCGACATTCCGTACGTCAAAATCACCGCCAGCCGCTACGCCAAAGGGATGCTGAAGGAAGTGCGCACCCACGAACCGCTGACGCTGATCGACAAGCTCATCTGCGGCGCCTACATCGAAGCCCGCTCCTGCGAACGCTTCGCCGCGCTGGCCCCGTTCCTCGACGACGACCTGCAGAAGTTTTATCTCTCGCTGCTGCGCTCGGAAGCGCGCCACTATCAGGACTACCTGACGCTGGCCCGGCAGGTGAGCGACGACGATATCTCACCGCGTATAAAGCTTTTTGGCGAAATTGAAGCCACACTTATCTCGACACCGGACAACGAGTTTCGCTTCCACAGCGGCGTGCCGGTGTAAACCGGCATAGCGAAAGGATAAGGATGCGAGATGAATAAAACGTGGACCCGTATTGTGATTGTCGTCGTCGCGGCCGCCGCCGTGGCGTTCTGGGTGTTTTTCGACAGGCAGCGCGCCCCGGAACGGCAGATGGATAACGCCCTTAACGCGATGCCCGCCTGGCAGGTGATTAAGGAGCAGGAGCCCGCGCTGCATCAGCGCATCCTCGACCAGATGGCCGCCCTGCAAAAAGCGGGCGAGCCGGAGCAGCAGATTATCGACACCATCCAGCCGCAGATCCTGCATCTGCAGATGTCGCGCCTGCAGAACGCACCGGACGCCAACGTGGTGAACTACATGACCATCAACATGGAGCAGACCGCCGCCATCCAGAAGGTGAGCGACGACGCCTGCTTCCGCTTCCTCTATCCGACGGTGAAGGGCGGCGTGAACCCTATGCGCATGCTGGATAAAGACCTGATGACGCGGCGAATGCAGGCCGATGCCGACATGATGCGCGCGGCCTACGGCAAAAACCGCCACACCGTGACCCAAGCCGAGCGCGAGGCGGCTGTCGAGGATGTGCGGCCGATTATGAAGCAACTTGCCGATAAGTACGGCGAGGACATCCAGCTGCTGCAGATGCCGGAAAAGGCGGCGGGCAAAGAGAAGCTCTCCTGCGATATGGTGCAGGAGATGTGGGCGAAGGTGCTGGCGCTGCCGGAGCAGAAGGCTGCGAGGGTGATTCGGCTGGCGGTGTCTGAGCTGGACTGACGGTAGCGCTGGTTTTTTGGGCACTTAGCGCGGGTTTAGCGCGTCGTCGCTTGCATGGCGGCGCGCGACAGGTATAATCCACAACGTTTCCGCATCCCCTTCAGTGCCGAAGTGGCGAAATCGGTAGACGCAGTTGATTCAAAATCAACCGTAGAAATACGTGCCGGTTCGAGTCCGGCCTTCGGCACCATTAGTACTTCCAAGATCATCCGAGAAAGTCCATAAAACCCTTTAAAATCAATGCTTGCAGCGATTTTTCCGTCCCGAGTTGTCCGAGGTCGTCCGTTGAAATCCGGATGTCATTGGGGGCATAATTGGGGGCATCTTAACTTCGATTAGAAATGTGCCCCCAAATGAAGCTCAACGCCAGACAGGTCGAGACCGCAAAGCCAAAAGACAAAACCTACAAAATGGCCGATGGCGGCGGTTTGTATCTCGAGGTTTCGGCCAAGGGTTCTAAATACTGGCGCATGAAATACAGACGTCCCTCTGACAAAAAAGAGGATCGCCTCGCTTTTGGTGTTTGGCCTACAGTGACGCTTGCTCAGGCAAGAGCAAAGCGCGATGAAGCTAAAAAGCTCTTAGTACAGGGCATAGACCCAAAAGCCGAACAGAAAGAAGCTCAGGCCGAGAATTCGGGAGCATATACTTTCGAAACCATAGCTCGTGAATGGCATGCCAGTAACAAGCGATGGAGTGAAGATCATCGATCGCGCGTTCTTCGCTATCTTGAGCTTTATATTTTCCCTCATATCGGTTCGTCCGACATTCGCCAGCTCAAAACCAGCCACCTGTTAGCTCCGATTAAAAAAGTTGATGCCAGTGGAAAGCATGACGTCGCTCAGCGCCTGCAACAGCGCGTTACGGCCATTATGCGTTATGCCGTACAGAACGATTACATCGACTCAAACCCAGCCAGTGATATGGCCGGTGCGCTATCGACAACCAAAGCGCGACATTACCCCGCTTTGCCCTCAAGCCGGTTCCCTGAGTTTCTTGCTCGTCTTGATGCATATCGTGGCCGTGTAATGACGCGGATCGCGGTCGAGCTCTCTTTACTCACTTTTGTTCGTTCCAGTGAGTTACGTTTCGCGCGATGGGATGAGTTCGACTTCGATAAATCTCTCTGGCGCGTACCGGCAAAACGAGAAGAAATTAAAGGCGTGCGTTACTCGTACCGTGGCATGAAGATGAAAGAGGAGCATATCGTTCCGCTTAGTCGGCAAGCGATGATTTTGTTAGAGCAGCTAAAGCAGATTAGTGGTGATAAAGAGTTACTTTTTCCGGGGGATCATGACGCAACAAAGGTTATGAGTGAAAACACAGTAAACAGCGCTTTACGTGCAATGGGTTATGACACGAAGACCGAAGTCTGCGGGCATGGTTTTAGGACGATGGCGCGTGGTGCATTGGGTGAGTCAGGGTTATGGAGTGACGATGCCATTGAACGACAGCTAAGCCATTCAGAACGCAATAATGTACGCGCTGCGTATATTCATACATCTGAGCATTTGGATGAACGACGTTTGATGGTGCAGTGGTGGGCTAACTATCTCGATGCCAACAAAAATGAATTTGTAACTCCATTCGATTATGCAAAACATCAAAAATATTGATGTTGAGAGTATTTACCTCTCTCTCTTTTCGAGAGAGAGGCAAATGCTTTTAAGCAGAAACAATCCTTCTATAGCGTTGACTAAATGCGTCTCTGCCCCCTTCCATTATGTCACAGATGTTTTTTCTTACTTCACGTTCTTGTAATCCTCCAAAGGAAAGGAAATCAGTGATACCTGACTGCTGGCTTAATGAAACAACTAGTTCAGAGTCTCCGTTCACAACAATGTTAGGATTGTGAGTTATTATAATTATTTGCCTTTTGCATTTGCTTTCTTTTATTTTTTTCACAATAAGCTCATAAACTAGTTGGTTATCTAAATCATCTTCAGGCTGATCTAAAATTATAGGGTCATCTCCATAGGAAAGTAAAAATGCGAGAACTGTTGCTGCCTTCTGGCCTGCTGAGCCCTGAGATAGATCTTTAAATCTTCGACCATCATTATATTTTACTGTGATTGAATCACTAGGGAACCAGCATATTAAGGCGGTGACCTCTTCTTCAGATAATGAGTTTTTAAAATCGAAGAAACGCTTGCTTAACTTCACATCCAATATTGTGTTAGCGGTTTTATCAAAAAATCCATTTTTTAGGTCTTGTATTTTATTTATAATCCCATCATTGTCCTCTGAAATTTCTTTAATCTTAGTATTTAATATATTTAAAAAACCATTATCATCTTCATTGTATATTTCATTGCTGAATGTAGTATCGTTTTTATCGATGGCGTTTCTAAAACTACTTTCAAGGAATTGTTTATCACCACAAAAATCAACATTAACTTTAAAGTTAGCATTATTATCATTTATGTCGACGAGGAATTGTCTTCTCCGGGCTGTGATTTCCTTACGAAGTTCAACTAATTTCTTGTAACTTTGAACAATTTCTGATTTTTTTTGTTCAATGGTTTTTTCATCGGCAGCGATTTTACTTAACCGTTCTGACAGTGCTTTCCTTGTACCAATAAGGCTTTCATACTCGCTTGGGTTATTAACCCCACTAGCTTGTAGGTTAGCTACTAATGTGGTGTATTGATTTTTATTGGCAATAATTTCTTGCTTCAATGCAGATGAGTCAAACCAATTGCTTAGACCTTTAATTTCGTCAGTGACATCATTGATGGTCTTATTGAATGTGATAATATTATCTTCAACTTTTTGTTGAAGCTCTAGGATTTTGTTTTGGGTAGTCGTTTCATTTTGATTGATAAAAAGTTCAGGATTGACTTCAAGTTTAATTGGTCTGGTTTGAGTAATGTAACTAGTTATATTTTCTAAGAAATCAACATTTCCTGTAATGAAATTACGTATCAAATTATCTTGGTTTAAAGATTTCTGATAATTTGCTAATATGCTAGCATGACTGGATCTTTCAATAGATGCTATTTTTTGATTGATATCATTTAATTGACCGGTTAAGGTACTTTTAGTGGATATATTTGACTTTAAATCTTTAACTTCTCTTCTTAACTGAAAAATTGTGCTAACTTCATTTTCCCATTTATAGTTCCATTCGGTTAAGTTAACAATGCTTGACTCATCAATCAGGTTTAAAAGATAATTTGGTGAGCGAGATATTTCATATATTTGCTTTTGACTAAATATTTTTACGGGGAATCTACTTATTACATCCCCTTCTTCTAGGATGACGTTTTGCCCATCAATTCGGTTTATAGATATTTGCTGGCCGCCATATCTCCATTCTAACTTATAATGATTTTCTCCTTTTAAGTACTCTACGTGAATGCTACTATCTTCTAAAAAGACACCATCATCATCTCTGCTCTGTGCTTTTTTGGCTAGTTTAGAATAAGAGTTAAACATTTCTTTGTTAGATGATAACTGCTCCAGTTCTTTCTCTCTTCCCAAAGCCGTTCTCATAAACTCTAAAATGGTTGATTTACCGCTTCCTCTCCCACCTATAATACAATTTAACCATGGGTGAAACTGTATTGAAAATTCATTTATTCTCCCGCAGTATTTAGTTTTGTTTATCTTTATGGATGTAATTCTGTTTTCCGCGTAAATATTTGGAGAATTTGGGTATTGATCTGACCTTTTTAATGAGTCATCACCGTCAAACAAAGCAAGCTTTAATCCATCAATTGATGGTGTACCCATTTTTACCCACGTAAAAGCTCTACCAACTCTGTTTGGGTGGTGAGAATCTGAACCAATTACCTCAGAAAGTCCTGTTTGTAACGAAACATACCCATGTAGTGGACTTGAACCTGGCTGGTTGGTTTCATATTCATCATGCGTTCTTATTATTTCAACTGCAGAAGCATTAGTAAGTATCTGCTTTAGGGTCGCACCTGAAGAATGAACGGTGCAAAGCCCGCTCGCTTTGTCAATATGTGCTGGAATCGCAACTCCCCCACGATTAATGATTAAGTCAATAACGTCTTGCGGACTGATTTGAGTTACTGCATCACTATCCCCTTCTGTACCGGAGTAGTTAGTTGCACCAATTATCTGAGATATAAAACTAGATGTTTTATCAATGTCGAATATACCTAAAATATGAATGTTACCATGTGCTGTAATCTCTATACTTGGAAATATGTATATTGAATGCCCTTCTGATCTTAAATTGTCTGCTTCTATCTTTAATCTGTCGATCCATGACCCAGTATTATGATCGGTCACTGCTATGCATTCAATTCCGTGTTGAATATAATCTAATAACCATTGCCTCGGGGTCATTGTTTGTTTTATTTGATGGTCTGCTTTACCGTAATCCATTGATGCGGGTGTATGTGTGTGGAAATCAAACTTCCACCACTTCGAACCTATTTGCTGCATGACATCCTCCTGTCAGATTAATGGTTCATTATGATTTTTTTGCTTTTCAGTGTTACCAGACCTACTTTAACCCTTTTTTATATCTCAAACATCCTACCAAAATATAATTAATTAATACTTATCGCGCGCAATGCTCTCCCCGCCCCGCCTGCCCGCTTAAGGGATCGCTTTTAATGCAGGTGCAAAGGTGGACTCAGGCCGCGCCGCGACTGGCGCGGGTCGGGAGTGTAGGAACGGGAAAACGCATGCAAAACCATGCACCCTTTGGATGCATGGCTTAATTCGGGAAAAATGACAAGATTTACAGGGATTTTTTGACAGGTTACTGCGCGGCCAGCCCGGCGCGTCGACGGGTGTAAATCATGTTCTGTGCAGGGGTGAATTTTTCACGATTATCATCCCGCGAAGGCGCGTCAGGCCTGTATCCGATGGCCGTTAAAATGTCGTTATCCTGTGCAGAATAATTAATTTCATTTCCTGCGGTCAGCCAGACGGAAAGAGCTTCTCGCAGGTAATCTACTGAACGGTCAAGCGCACGGTTTTTTATCATCGCGGGCTGGTTTTTAATCTCCATCAGCTCCGGTGCCAGTGCGGCGGCCAGCTCCGCGCCGTTCTGCTGCATAAAATCATGCAGCCGGTTACGGATGCTGATGCGCTGCACCTCCTCATGCGAGAAGATGTAGCGACCGGCGGCCTGATTAACTTCCCACTTTTTTACGTCAATCAGGTCACGCAGCGTCTGCAATCTGCGGGAGCCTGATGCATTGTCATCCAGCAATAATTCCTGATATTCCTGCATTGCGGCGGCCAGTTCGGTTTTACGGTTCAGCCACGCGGTTTTGTTCGTCTGACAGGCTTCATAGGCCTGCTGTAAGGTCAGGGTGGTCACGGGTTGTCTCTCCTGATTAGTGGCGGAACGGCGAGCTGTAGCAGCCTTTTACCCGGCGGGGGGCAACAGGGGCTGTCGGCACCGGCACGGGTTTCTCATCGACGACCGGCGAACGTATCACTTCAAAGATGGACTCATGCGTTTTGAATGTCGCCGAGCAGTGCACATTCTGGCACTGCAGGTAACTTTCTTTGACGCTGTCAGACATATAGCGGCTGGTGCGAACGTGGGCCGCCGTGCGGCAGAAAGGACAGCGCATCATGACAGTAACCCCCGTGCTTTCAGGTCGGCTTCACGTTCCCGCATTTTTTCCTGCCAGACTTTCCGCTGAACGGGTGTGGCCGCAACATCATGCTCCATATGCGGCAGCGTGGAGGCCGACAGTCCTGTTTTAAACAGCACCGGTTCATCGGTCAGACGGATATCGCAGCCTTTCACCGCCTGCTCAAGCCGGTCTTTCACCTGCTGCATAACGGCCTGTTCTGGCTGGATATAGCCCTGATGCCCGGTGGTATTGGCAAGCGGGTTATTCAGAACCAGTATGTTGAGTTTCATTGCCCTGACCAGCGCGTTACAGGTATCACGCAGGGCAGCATTAAGCTCATACTCTGCATACTGGCTGAGGACGCTGTGATGTGCCTGACGGTACGCTCTGGCCGTCTGGTCACAGGCTCCCCGGAGGCTATCCAGCTCGAAAGAAAGCACTTCAGCCATGTTGTCACATTCCTGCGCCAGTTCACGCCGTGTCACGCGCTCTATATGGCGTTGTCTCAGCTCATCGGTAATGACAGCACCACCGGCACGAAAGGCGGTACGCCATGCGCCGGAATCAGTGCCGTTTTCCTGCTCCAGTTCATTTTTTTGCGTTTGCACCTGGCTGATGGCCGTCGTGGTTTCATCCATACGGCTGGCACTGGCGAGATGCGCCGAGCGGGCAGTCTCAAGGCGTTCCATTGCGGGTTTAAGGTAGTCGGGAATAACAGCAGTCTGAGTCATGTCGGGTCTCCTCTTCGTTTCAATCTGAGGAGATTCTGCCGCGCCAGACACAACAACACGATTCATTGCCGTTGTGGCAAAAATGGCACAAACAGACCTTAAAACCCGGCTGGCCAGAGAAAGGTCTCAGGAAAACCTTACTCACTGTTTGTTTTTTTACTTATAACTATTCACTACTGTTCACTGAAAAGAAAAAGATAAGTAATACAGTAAGATAAAGGGTGAACAGTTGAGGGGGTAACTGTTCACCGACTGTTCACTACTGTTCACCTTTCTGATTTTGACTGACCAGCTCGCTTAGACTTTATTTCGATTAAAAAATGAAAATATATAAATAAAAGTAATCAGCGGTTTGCCATTTTGTTATCAGAGATTGTCAACGATTGTCACTGTTTGCCACTGTATGAAAATCGCTCTGTTGTGTGGTGAAGCACTACAAAATGACTTGTTGCCCTGAGGGAAAATATTCACAAAATAGAGAGCTACCCGAAGCCGGACGGACACGACCGGCACTGTATGGACTTTGTGAGGTAGCTCGATGCACACCGCTTTTTCTTCCCCGTCTTCTGCCCCTGCCGCGCCACTGTTGCCGGTCTCTGATGTCGTTCAGGAGCGCTTTATCCGCCTGCCTGAAGTGATGCATCTGTGCGGCCTGTCCCGCTCGACCATTTATGACCTCATCAGCCGGGAGGCATTCCCGAAACAAATCTCCCTTGGTGGTAAAAACGTGGCGTGGGCGCAGTCTGAAATCACGGCATGGATGACTGACCGCATTGCCGAGCGCAACCGGGGTTACGACGCATGATGATGACCGTTCAGCAAACAGCCCCTTTTTCTGGCTTGCTTCTTTTCGCCATTTCCAGGTATAGTTTTCCCGCTGTCGCAAAATCGGCAGCCGGAATTGGCGTTCCGAATAACTTCAAGGCGACACGACACGCGCTATGCGTGTTTTTTTATGTCGTTGCTCAGGCACACCCATTTTCAGGGCTGTGGTGTTTATTCGTGCACCAGAGTTCTTTTCTGATAATGGTAGTCCGGGCGGGGCAGCCTTCGGGCTGGCCGGTTTCCTTGAAGGCCGGTTACGCCAACCCCGTTCGGGCTGCCACCAGTGAAATTGGCGTTTCCGGTGGTAGTTTTTCAAACTACTTCAAGGAGGCTGCCATCATGGCTACTACCCTCACCCCGTCACACCCGCAGTTTGTCTTTGTGTTTGCCGCCGTTCGTCGCGCAGACCGTAAACCCCGTATTTGCATGCTCCGCACCGTTGCCGGTGATGAACACGCCGCACGGCTTTCCCTCGTTCGCGATTACGTCCTCTCGTTTGCTGGCCGTCTGCCGGTTGCGGAGGTGCGCGCATGAGAAACACCACCATTACCGCCCGTGACCTCGAATGTCTGGAGCATATGCGCAATGTCGGCCAGCTCGTCAATGAGCTGATGCAGGTGCAGGACTGCGCGACCGTTCGTCATGACCCTGCGCAGCAATTACAGCTCACCTCCGTGATTTATCTTATGACCGCACAGCTCGACGGCGTGGTCGAACGCTGCAATCAGCACTGGCTGACCGGGGAGGGCAACGTATGAAAAAGCCATTACCGCCCGTATTACGCGCCGCGCTGTATCGTCGCGCCGTGGCCTGTGCATGGCTGACCCTGTGCGAACGCCAGCACCGCTACCCGCACCTCACCCTCGACGCGCTGGAAAGCGCCATTGCCGCCGAGCTTGAGGGCTTCTACCTGCGCCAGCATGGCGAGGAAAAAGGCCGTCAGATTGCCTGTGCATTACTGGAAGATTTAATGGAAGCCGGGCCACTGAAAGCCGCGCCGTCGCTGTCCTTTCTCGGGCTCGCCGTGATGGATGAGCTTTGCGCCCGCCATATCACCGCACCGGTACTGCACTGAGGGAGAAAATAACAATGAAAATGAACGTATCAGAAACGGTAAAACAGGCGTGCGGCCACTGGCCGCGCATTCTCCCGGCGCTGGGTGTGAAGGTGATTAAAAACCGGCATCAGTCCTGTCCGGTGTGCGGCGGCTCCGACCGTTTCCGCTTTGACGATAAAGAGGGGCGCGGCACGTGGTTCTGTAACCAGTGCGGCGCGGGTGACGGACTTAAGCTGGTTGAGAAGGTATTCGACGTATCGGCCTCAGAGGCCGCCCAAAAGGTGAATGCTGTCACCGGCAACCTGCCGCCGGTTGCCCCGGAGGTGATTGCTGCCGCAGAGACAGAAACCGATGCCGACCGCAAAGCGGCGGCCGGGCTGGCCGCGAAACTGATGGAGAAAACCCGACCGGCCACCGGCAACGCCTACCTTACCCGAAAGGGCTTCCCCGCTCTGGAATGTCTGACGCTCACCGCCCAGCATAAAACCGGCGGCGTGACGTTCCGCGCCGGTGATGTGGTGGTGCCGCTGCATGACGATGCCGGGGCGCTGGTTAACCTTCAGATTATTAATGCTGACGGTCTCAAACGCACCCTGAAAGGCGGAGCGGTGAAAGGTACATGCCATATCATTGAGGGGCAGAAACAGGCCGGAAAACGCCTGTGGATTGCGGAGGGCTATGCAACCGCACTCACCGTGCATCACCTGACCGGCGAAACCGTCATGGTGGCACTCTCCTCCGTGAACCTTCTTTCTCTGGCGAGCCTTGCCCGACAAAAACACCCGGCCTGTCAGATTGTGCTCGCCGCCGACCGTGACCTTAACGGCGACGGCCAGAGCAAAGCTGCTGCTGCGGCAGACGCCTGTGAGGGCATTGTTGCCCTGCCGCCGGTGTTTGGTGACTGGAATGATGCGTTAATGCAGAAAGGCGAAGAGGCGACACGGAAAGCGATTTATGACGCCATCCGGCCACCGGCGCAAAGCCCGTTTGATACCATGAGCGAGGCGGAATTTACCGCCATGAGCGCCAGCGACAAGGCGATGCGGGTGCATGAGCATTACGGCGAAGCGCTGGCGGTGGATGCGAACGGCCAGCTCCTGTCCCGCTATGAGGCCGGTATATGGAAAATCATTCCGCCGTCGGATTTTGCCCGCGACGTGGCCGGGTTGTTTCAGCGTCTGCGCGCGCCGTTCTCGTCGGGGAAAATTGCTTCAGTGGTGGAGACCCTGAAACTGATTATTCCGCAGCAGGACGCCCCGGCACGGCGTCTGATTGGCTTTCGCAACGGCGTACTCGATACCGCCACCGGCACATTCAGCCCGCACCATAAATCGCACTGGCTGCGCACACTCTGTGATGTCGATTTTACCCCGCCGGTGGAGGGTGAAACGCTGGAAACTCACGCCCCGGATTTCTGGCGCTGGCTCGACCGCGCCGCCGGTGGCAGGCCGGAAAAGCGTGACGTGATTCTGGCCGCGCTGTTTATGGTGCTGGCGAACCGCTATGACTGGCAGCTCTTTCTCGAAGTGACCGGGCCGGGTGGCAGCGGGAAAAGTATTCTGGCCGAAATTGCGACCATGCTTGCCGGGGAAGATAACGCCACGTCGGCCACCATCGAAACGCTGGAATCACCACGTGAGCGCGCGGCGCTGATTGGCTTCTCACTAATACGCCTGCCTGACCAGGAGAAATGGAGCGGTGATGGGGCAGGGCTCAAGGCCATCACCGGCGGTGATGCGGTATCGGTCGACCCGAAATACAAGGATGCGTACTCCACCCATATTCCGGCGGTGATTCTGGCCGTGAACAATAACCCGATGCGCTTTACCGACCGCAGCGGCGGTGTTTCCCGTCGCCGGGTGATCCTGCATTTCCCGGAACAGATTGCCCCGGAGGAACGCGACCCGCAGCTCAGGAACAAAATCGCCCGCGAGCTGGCCGTGATTGTTCGACAGCTTATGCAGAAGTTCAGCGACCCGATGACTGCGCGCTCCCTGCTCCAGTCACAGCAGAACTCTGATGAAGCACTCAGCATCAAGCGCGACGCCGACCCGACATTTGATTTTTGTGGTTACCTTGAAGCGCTGCCGGAGCCTGAGGGGATGTATATTGGCAATGCAAACATCATACCGCGTCAGCCGCGCCTGTATTTGTACCATGCCTATCTGGCGTATATGGAAGCCCACGGCTACAAAAATACACTCAGCCTCACCATGTTCGGCAAGGGGCTGTCAGCGATGCTGAAAGAATACGGGCTGAGTTATGAGAAGCGCCGTAAAAATCAGGGCATACAAACCAACCTCGCGTTAAAAGAGGAAAGCAATGCCGACTGGCTGCCGAAATGTGATGACCCCATAGCGAAATAACCTGACCTGACCGGCAATCGCCGGTCTTTTTTTACCTGCAAAACGGCAATAGTGAACAGTAAAGTGTTCACTGTTCACCAACCGTTCACCTCATAACAATATGAATTTTATGAATAAAAATGTTTAGTGAACAGTGTGAACAGTTTTTCTGAAAAAAAGTTTTTTTCTGTTCTGGTTTGGATCCGTTACACGGATCCAAACCGAAGATGAATTTTTTAATCTTTTCCCATATAAACCAATTAGTTGAGCTAAAAATTATCATAATAAATGGAGGGGGCACAAAAGGGGGCACTTTGAAGTTGTATTTTTATTTTGTCTTTATATTTTATAGTGTTATGTCATGATTTGAGTCCGGCCTTCGCACCAAAAGCATGTAAATGGACCTCAACTGAGGTCTTTTTTATCTCTAAAATCCAGTATTTATCTACCTTTCCAGCTATATTAACTCTCTCAACCTCAACCGACATCAACGTACATCTACTAACACATGTTGGTATAGATGATGGTATTTCCGGTTCGATAATGCTTGTACCAACAGGGAGGGGATAAGCATGGCGTTAACAGATATCAAGGTCAGAACAGCCAAGCCGACGGATAAGCAATACAAACTGACCGATGGCAGCGGTATGCACCGGCTTGTCCATCCTGATGGTTCTAAATATTAGCGTTTGCAGTACCGTTTTGACGGCAAGTAAAAGATGCTAGCACTTGGGGTTTATTCTGAAATCACACTGGCGGAAGCAAGAACCCGTCGTGAAGAAGCTCGTAAACTGCTGACAAATAGCGTCATCTGGGAAATAAAAAGAAAAGTGATAAGGTCGAGCAGAGTAAAGTACATACCTTCAAAGAGTTGGCGCTTGAGTGGCATGGTACCAATAAAAAGTGGTCTGAAGATCACGCCCATCGTGTGCTAAAAAGTCTGGAAGATAATCTCTTTGCAGCGCTTGGTGAACGTAATATCACTGAGTTAAAAACGCGCAATTTATTAGCGCCTATTAAAGCCGTATAGATGGCTGGACGTCTTGAGGTTGCGGCTCGTCTTCTACAGCGCACTACGGCCATCATGCGTTATGCAGTACAAAGTGGGTTAATTGATTATAACCCGGCACAAGAGATGGCTGGGGCGGTTGCTTCCGGTAATCGACAACATCGTCCGGCGTTGGAATTAAAGCGCATCCCTGAGTTGCTTGAGAAAATAGATAGCTATACTGGCAGGCCGCTAACCCGCTGGGCGACAGAACTCACTCTGCTTATCTTTATTCGGTCCAGTGAGCTGCGTTTTGCTCGTTGGTCAGAAATCGATTTTGAAACGTCAATGTGGACCATCCCACCTGAGCGAGAGCCCTTTCCTGATTTGAAACATTCTCAGCGAGGTTCAAAGATGCGTACACCGCATCTGGTGCCGCTTTCAAAGCAGGCGCTGGCGATCCTGAAGCAGATAAAACAGTTCTGCGGCGAACATGAACTCATTTTTATTGGCGATCATGATCCGCGTAAACCGATGAGTGAAAACACCGTGAACAGTGCGCTACGGGTGATGGGCTATGACACTAAAGTTGAGGTGTGCGGCCATGGTTTCCGCACAATGGCCTGTAGTTCATTAATTGAGTCAGGGCTATGGTCGAAGGATGCGGTAGAACGGCAGATGAGCCATATGGAACGCAATTCGGTTAGGGCGGCGTATATCCATAAAGCGGAGCATCTGGATGAACGCAAGTTGATGTTGCAGTGGTGGGCAGATTTTTTGGATGCAAACCGGGAGAAGGGGATTACGCCGTTTGACTATGCGAAGATCAACCGGGGGAACGGCGTGTGAGTTGTTTTACATATTTGTTTAATTTGATGCATTCGTCCAGTCTTATAGTTAAGGCTAGTAGGTGACTTCTTCAAATTTGTATTACTAGTAAGAGCACCGCATTCACTTGTATCATCGGTAAGAACGATCCTCGAGATCTTTCACAAAGTAGATGGTTAGTTAGGTTTCTGAATTTTGTACTCAATTAACCATCAATGCTCTTATATAACGATTAAGTATTAAACTCGGTTGTCAATAGTGCGAGCCTCTTCAGGAAGCTAAAACGTACTATCAACTTATCTTTAGGGGTACCTGAAAAGTACCCCTCACTCTTTATTCTGGTTACTCTGAAATTGACCTTGAGATTAAATGTTTTTACTGTTTTGGTTAGTTTTTTTTCGTTCTGCTCTCAATTTTTTAAATATGTTGACTGTTGAAAAAAATATATTTCGAGAAAGTGTTACGCATTTTATTAAGATACTCTTTATAAATCTAAATACTGTTAAAATAATAAACTTAATTCTATGCTTTTCAGATGTGACACGATTCTCTACATTGCCTATTTTTGTCATTATATTAGCAATTTTTCCACCAATAAAAACAGACATAGCAATAAACCACATCCATCTATAATGAGGGGCATTTTTACTTAAGGATAGTCGAGCTTGTTTTTTCAATAAACCTTGGCGGTACATTAATAATGATGTAATTACACATTCATTGGCGACAGCGAAACGATCTGACATGCCCGTTTTAAATTTCCCCTCTTGAATGGCATTACAGTACGCTGGAGGGGGAGTTTGGCACCATCGGGAAGGTGGTGGCAATTGTGTTATTGCTTTTGAAAGAGCCTTATTTGGACATAGTTTTTTATTGTAGTTTTGAAATTCCCGTCTGATTTTATCCGGAGATACTTGATTGCCATAGTACTCAGGAATTCTGTAAAAGGTGTCAAGATTTTTAGGTATTACATATTCAATAACAGATGATTTCGTACTGGCAATATTTTCTAGCGTTTCTTGAATGTACGATGCCCACTGACAAGATGACATTTCGGAAAGCCCGCTATTGTCACACATGCGGCTGTAGTCTTTTACCTGAACAAGAAGATATTTGGCTGCATTATTAATATCTGTAACTGTTTCCTCATATGCTGTTTTACCGAGAGCTACCTCTCTGTCTGATACCCAGAAAATACCGTTACCAACCGCTGTTAAGATGAGGAAAATATCTGTCCACTGTCTGAATTTCTCTCCTGTAGCAAAAACATCACTAATGATTATTGCCAATATCCATCCGCACAATAGTCCTATGAAACTCAGACTTGCGAGTCCTGCTGCGTTACCCGTTACACCTGTCCCCCCTATTGCATAGGTCAATGGCAACCACTGAATAGCAGGAAGAAGGTGACAGAGTGATAGTAGTCCTGGGGTTATAAGAAGCACAAAGGAAATGATGAGCCCCTTTTTTCTGGCAAGTATCCATGAGCTCAAGAAAACGAAGGGTAATAATAAAATAAAGAGCTCAAGAAAACCGCCTCCTAAGACAACTGCAACTTTATTGGGAGACCAGTAACTGCTCAAAAGAGCACCTTGTGCGTTCGTTTCTACAAAGTTGGTACTAATCACTCCCATCCCATCCAGTGTTTGCAATAAGGCGTATCCAGCGCTGTAGCAAAGCATTATGTAGGGATAAAAGAATAGGATCATAATTTACTCTCTTTTCTTCCTTTTTCTATCGTTTTTATAGCATATTCGATTCGTTCTTTAATATGGCTAAAGTCGAACATTGTCAATTTTCAGCCCTATTTAGAACCAATAACAACTAAATCTGCCATCGTTGTTTTTTTGATAAACAGCGCTGTGCTGCCAAGTAGCTTAAGGCCTTCTTCATTAATTTTTCTTACTCTAATTCCTGGTTGAACAATAACAACTTGGAATTTAATAGGTGTGATTCTGGAACGCTCTTTCATAGCAGCAAGGTCTTTTATAGTGCCTTTCAGAAAGCGAGAATGACCACGCGATCGCCACTGTTCCTCGCGACGCTTAACGTGATGGTATAAATAGGAAAGATTCAGATGTTTCCAACGAATGCATCTCTGTGCCTGCCCACATACTTCGTAAAGATCTTTAAGTCTTGCTCCAGCTTCTTCTGAGCCTGAATACTTGCAATGGATTAAAGAGAGAACAATACAGTCATCAACTATTCTCAACCCCACTAAATCTGCTGACTCACCTTTACCATCATCATTAATAATGACATCGTAATTATCTTTAATTTCACTGTACCAACGCCATTGGATGGATAATGGATCACGAGTATAGCCCATTGATTCCACTCGAACATCAGTTCCGTTCCAATCAAAAGCTACAATTTCGTCTTTGTCATAAAGGCCAATATTTTGGCTTACATGAACTATATGAGCGTTGTATGAAAATGAGCCATCGGAGTAATGAATCATTACTGGATCAATTTCCATATACTCTGATAGTGATACCGGTTCAGATTCACCACGCTGTATAAAAACTTCAGGGCCAGATATCAATTGATAGGAATAACCTTTTGTTGTAGCACTTCCCGTGAGACATAATTTATATTCAGATGACGTTTCATCTGTAGAAAAAATGAGTCGCACATTACCATCTTCAAACTTTCCAGCAGTCCTAACCTCTACTAAATATAAATGAGCAGATATAGTATCAAAATGAAAAATAACTTTATCTTCAAACGCAGTAAGCAAATACTCACCCCATTGAGCTGATATTGGATATTCATTATAGGGCTCAAGTAATGGGACAGGACGCAAAAAGTTACGCGTAAGATTGTTTGGATCCGGTTCAGAACTAAAGATCTTGTCCCAGGCTTTCTTAACCCAGTTGCACCAATCAGCAATGCTGCCACCTTTTTGTGGTGACCAGACTTTACCTCTGCGTTGCGAGCATCCCCAGATTACACGGTTTCCGGATTCATAACCTAATGCAGCAATATTGCTTAAGCTTGATTGAGACGCTTCAATTAGTGATAGCCCCTCAGTGACATTTGGGCCAAAATATTGAGTAAAGCTGATTGCCCCAATTTGAGATGCGCCTAAATTTCTTGCCAAAGGATATTCAATACCATTAAATACATTAAAGACTTTTTCACCACTGACAACTTCAAATTTATCATCACAAATAGTACTGACTAGATTCTCAACTCGAAATGCTTTATAGTCATTTGAGAATACAAACAAGGCGGATCTGTCTTGATCCCAATGAGCAATTAGAATTTTATAATTGGTATCTTTAAGATCTTTGTAGCTTCCCCACCGGACTGAAGTTGCCTGGACAGCTAGCACAACAAGCAAATTCTCATCTTCTGCTATTGCATGCCAGGATTCATCGAATCTGGGCAGTTTTTCCTTGTATCTTTCAGGCTCCCAATTGTCACAGTATGTTTGAAATAACATGACTGAACAACTTGGCTCAAGATTCCATAGAGAAATCTGATCGTGTAAATCACCTTTCCTTTTTAAGGCATCCACGACCTCTTGTAACCTAATCTCTCTAGCAATTCGCCCTTCAGAGAGTCGCCTTAATACATTATCCCAATCGGCATCTGTTGAATATAGATGCTGTAATTCACCTTCAACATTCGGGTCTGCAATATTCATGACTACACTGGCTTGACCAATTTTCTGTGCTTTATTGACACGAGTAAAGCGGCCAATGAACTGCAAAGTTACGGCAAGAGACTTATGATGATCATGCAAAGCGGCAATTTTCAGGTTGGGTAGATCATATCCTTCTCCCAACATGTCTACGCAAATAACGATTCTTGAATGTCTTGATAATAATTTATTAAGACGTTTTTTTATTTCCGTTTTAGGATAATCAGAATGAACAACAATTGGATTAAAGTTTGGTGCAATTTTCTGATAAATAGTAAGTATTTCTTCTGCTCGCTGCTTATTGCTAGTACGCGCCATGAGCAAATGGTCAAGGTCATTATTTAAGTCTATACGCAGTTGACCTACAGCTGTATCCGCGATTGCATGATCCATAAGGTCAGAGTAATACTCCTCTACAGGCAGCAAATTTACATTTGTAAAATAGCCTGCTCGTTGGGCTTCCCCCATCGTATAGTTATAGATAATTTTTCCACCAAGGGACTTTTTATCATTCCTAAAGGGAGTAGCTGTAAACTGCACTACACGTTTGTCTATGAATCGTTCGCGAATTGTCTGCCATGATGAGGCTGAGATATGATGGGCCTCATCAACAAAAAGATGGCTACACGATTCGCAAAGTGCATTTAATGCTGCTTCGGAGCAGGCAGACAAAACGTTGGTCGTAGCAACCAAGACGTTTGATTCACAAACTAATTGCTTAGCTTCTTCCGCTACCTGAATTCCCTTCTTAATAATAGCGACATTAGGGAGGGCAATGTTAGGCGGAACGACTGTTAGCTCTGGCAAATATCCCAACTCAATGAATTTTTTTGATATTTGTGTTCGGAGAGAGTCAGATGGAACTATGAGCAAAATTCGCTCGCATCGCTGGTATATCATGGTAGCCAGCATTGTTTCCGTTTTTCCCGTTCCAGTGGGCAGTACGACGGTAGCAGGTTCTACCTGCAAATCAGTAGCGAAATAGCCTGCAATTGCATGAAGTGCACCCAGTTGGGGTTTTCTGAGACCTGGAGAACGGTGCTCTGGGTCGTCCTCTCTAAACTGAAATTGATGATACCATTGTTCATTAATCTCATTAGGCGAAGTGCTAAATACCTGCTCTGGAAATTGCTCCCAGCTTAACTCAGTATCTTCTCGCCATTTTTCGAATGTAAATGGTTCCTTCGCTTTAAGGGAAGCTACACCATCTGCGCATTTCCCCCTGGAATTTGGATCTTTCAGATAGATATAGTCTAGAGGGGGCTTTAGACCCGTAACAAGTTCAAAATATCCTTGGAAACGTGCATTTCTGACTTGAGCCGATACTGTTGTTGATCGGCAAAGTAATTTATGAACATAATTCCCACCCACTTTTCTTAAAGGGGCAGCTTTCGCGGGCAAGGTAAATCTAATTGTTAACAGGTCAAATAAGTCCATATGTACTTACCTCTTAAGATGTCCTGAAAAAGCCTGCTGACTTAACTTAGAGAAGAGGGCGTCGCTATCAATATCGCCTGACGCCATTTTATTTAAGCTATTATTGATTATTGATACAATCGAATGAAAATTAACCATAAGTTCGTCGGGCGGAATTAGAACTTCAAAATTTTTAAGTTCAACAGGAGATATATGTGGCACCGTTGTTTCTGTCGGGCAGCAATGCTTTTCGAAAGCTGGCGATTTAATACAACTGTAAATATAGTTTGTGTAAGATTCGCAACGAGGTCGTAACCTAGCTACACGCTGAACTAAGTACGTTTCTCGCTGATTTTCAGGGAATATGCATACTTTTAACCCGCTTGATATCCACGGACGGTCCATAGCAAGGATAATATCACCCGCCTTAATTAAATAATTATCTAGTTTTTCTAGTTTGTTTTTTGGCCAGAATTTTGTATCAGCCCAATCTAAATACCCCGTAAGTGTATTTGCCCCTCTGCAAAGCCGTACTGATTCTGGTGCATCACTAATGTACTCATTACTTTTGAATGCAAATCCGGTAATGACCTCTGCCAATTCAGTAATGGGAGCTTTTTTTAGATTTTTTGGATTTTCAACAGGATCGCCAAACATATTCAAAAACGTAGTACGCAAAAAATCGTTAGCCAGTTTCATGGCCTGCTCACGTTTTTGGCGTATATCATTGGCTTTATCAAGAATAGCTGCAATTCGTTTTTGTTCTAATAACGGAGGGAGAGGAATCTCTACCTTAGTTAAACCCTGGCCAGTAATTTGTGGTTGTGCTGAGCCAGAAATCACATCGTCAAATCCCCGTTTTAGAAAAAAATAGTACAAATACTTGATGTCAACCTTACTTCGGTCTATATCGTCCAATGCCATGGCATTCCCATTAATATATGCCATGGGCTCAGAAATGTGCACATTACCGCAAGTAGCTCCACGGCAAGTAATCATCAACGTTGGGAATTCATGCGTGAATTTAGAATAAAACCCTATTTTCCCATTTGCACCATAAACTGGGTAACCAGATTCAAGTAAACTACTGGCAGCTATAGTTTTCCACTGTTTTGGTCTACAAATATCATGAAGTTTCACCATCGGCCAACTCATAGCATCCCCTCCAGCTCATCTAAATCCGCCAGAATTTCTTTCTCCAAGTCCTTCAGCCGCTTCAGTATCACCTTTGGATCTTCATACTCCTCAGCCTGATACACCACTTCTTTATAACGATTAATAGAGAGGTCGTATTTCTGCGCAGCAATATCTTCTTTTGGCACTACAAATGCTGCCTGCGTGCGATCTTTAAAGTCAACACCAGCATCAATCCCTTCTGGATGCTGTTGTTTTAGTAACGAGGCTGATTTCTCACCCATAAAGTTATCAACCGGTAGCCCGCGCAAAGTACGGTAATGCTTCCAGCTTGCCAGCAAATGTGGCAAGTCGTTGGCTTTTATCGGGTTGCGCTTGTCATCCAGGCTGTAGCCGTCATTGTGCAGATCGTAGAACCAGACCTCATTCGTCTGGCCGCCTTTGGTGAAGATCAGGATTGCCGTCGCTACACCCGCGTAAGGTTTAAATACGCCGGAAGGTAGGTTGATCACCGCTTCTAACTGATTGTCTTCCACCAGCGTTTTACGCAGCGACTGGTGCGCCTTGCTGGAACCAAACAATACGCCCTGCGGCACGATAGTGGCACTGCGCCCGCCCACTTTTAACATTTGCAGAATCCGCGCCAGGAACAGCAGTTCGGTTTTTTTGGTTTTCACCATTGCCGAAAGCGTAGCGTCGATATCTTCCTCATCCAGTGAACCGGTAAACGGCGGGTTCGCAAGAATCAGGTTGAAAGCGTTTTTACTGGCCTGTGGGAAATTGGTGCTGAAGCTCTGGCTCATGGTGTCCTGATAGTGGATATCCGGTTCTTCCACGCCGTGCATAATCAGGTTCATGGCGGCGATACGCAGCATGGTGGTATCGAAGTCGTAGCCGTGGAACATATTGTTATCCACATGGTCACGCCACGGTGTCAGCAGATCGCCGGTAAAGATTTTTTGCTCTTCTAATTCGCCGCGTTCGTTGGTGCCAATCTCGGTATGAATGGACTCCAGTGAACTGTATTTCTCAAGCAGGTACTCATAACTGGTTGCCAGAAAACCGCCCGTACCACAGGCCGGATCGCAGATCGTTTCACCACGTGCCGGGTTTGGCTCCATCATTTCAACCATTGTGCGGATAATGTGGCGTGGCGTGCGGAACTGACCGTTGATTCCGGCGGTGGTCAGCTTGCTTAACAGGTATTCGTAGAGATCGCCTTTGGTGTCGCCACGATCCAGTGGCAGGTTTTTAATCACCTCCACGGCTTTGGTCAGCAGTGACGGTTTAACAATCTCCAGGCGAGCATCTTTCATAAAGTTGCCCAGCAGCGTCACTTTCGTATCTTCAGCTTGCCCAAGCTGACGGAAATGCTGGAATACGCCATCACGTACCACTTCCATCATCTCATCCGAGCCAAGATTGCTATAGTGACTGAAACGGAACTCCTGCTGTTCTGGCGTAAAACGTGGTTTAAAATTAATACCCGCGATTTGTTTACGCTTCTCGTCCCGTTGTTCCTGGGTATCCAACATCCGGGAGTACATCAGGTAAGTGATTTGTTCGATTACGGTAAGAGGGTTAGTGATGCCACCCACCCAGAAATCTTCCCACAAGCCGTCGATTTTACTTTTTAAGTCACCGGTGATCATTGTTACGTATACCCTTTTATAAATACAAAAGCCCCGCTGCCGGGGCTTGTCATGTGCGTATTATACCGTCGCTGCGTCGGTCACAACACCCAGCTCTTCGACTATCTTTTGCAACCGGGTGATCTGCTCTATGTCTGGGAAAACGCCGGTAACACCTTCGTTGTGGATATGGGTAAACGGCTGTTCAAAGAGCTGCCGCATTTCAATGGTGCCGTAATCGCGGATGTGGTTTTTCAGCAATGACAGGAAGCGCAGTTGCTGGCTGGTCAGGCTGTTGTCAGCGGCGAACTGGGCAAAGCGCACTTCCACTGCGTCGCTGTCCATCCCGATGATGGTACGCAAAAGTTTATCCAGGCTAGCTGTTGCCTGCGGATAGAACTCTTTCAGTGCCCGGATATCAACGTTCGGATTCTGGATCAGCACCAGCTTCGCCAGTTCATCCAGCTCGGCTTGCGTGACCGGCTCGCCGTTGCGGATTTTCTTCAGCACCGGGTTTTGCTGGAACAGCGGCTCCAGTGCCCCCTGAACCTGCTGACGATACAGTTTGAAATCAATCGAGCGGATATTGGTTTTACGGGTTTCAGTCTGGATCAGTTTTGCATCTTCGGTAATATCCACCTGTATCGAACCAAATTTCGGCGTCGCATCTTTCTCCATCAGGTGCATAATGCCGCGCAGATGAATGCGGATATCTTCCAGTTCTTCCAGACTGGCCTGCTTCCACCAGCCTAAATCACGAAGCTGATTAATCCGCTGTCCCTGCTGTTGCACCTGACTCAGATGCGGCGGCAGACGTTCCACTTTCTCGACGATGACCGGCCAGAGCACATCCAGCTCTTCCGGGTTGGTATAACGGGCAGTTTGCGCCGCCAGAATATCCATATCAAAGCGCATGGCATCGCTTTGCCCACGCACGTCCAGCCACTGCATCAGCGGGGCCAGGACAGATAGCAGATCCTGCTGTGTTTTAGGGGAAAGCTGACGCAGCACTTTTTCATCGCTGTACTGCGCTTTTTGCTGCCACTTTTCCTGTACAGCAATCGACTTTTCATCCAGCGCGTTGATCTGCTCGCGGAGCTGGTGAGCGACTAAATCCACCGCCTGTTTATCGAACTTACGCTGCGCAGCAGCCCCCAGCATAACCCACGCTTCGAAGCGTTTTTGCGCCAGCGATTTAGTAGCTGTGACTTCGGCCTCTTCGGTATGCAGCTCGTGATACTCGAAGTTGCCCCAGTGATCGAAGATGCGAAATTTCTGTTTATCCAGCGGCTTGCCGTTTTCATCGTTGCCGTACAGCCCTGAGCAAAGACGCGTACCACGGCCAATCATCTGCCAGAACTTCACTTTCGATTTGACCGGCTTGGCAAAGACCAGATTCACAATTTCCGGGACATCAATACCGGTATCGAGCATGTCAACAGAGATAGCGATGGTCAGCTCTTTGTTGGTGCTTTCATCCAACCCTTTAAAATCGTCAATCAGTTGTTCGGCGCGGGGATCGTAGTTGTCGATGACTTGGCAGAAGCGTCCGGCAAACTGCGGGTACATGTCGTCGAACAATGCATTCAACAGCATCGCGTGTTTGTGGTTACGGGCAAAAATGATGGTTTTACCTGGCAACTGGCCGTCCCGATCTTTCAAGCCATTTTCCATCAGGCTACGCAGGATATAGCGGTTGGTGTCTTTGTTGTAGATCGCCTCATCCAGCGCCTTGCCATCAAATTCCAGCGTATTTGGATCGATACCCTGTTCTTCCAGCTCGCGGATTTGTTCGTCGCTTAATTTCTCCCGTTTGATGCCTTCGCGCAGGAATTCTGTGGTGTGCGTGACAACCTCATAGGGAACTAAGTTGTTATCGGCGATGGCATCTTCCAGGCTGTAGTTGGCGGTAGGGATACGTCCTTCACAACCAAACAGGCCGAAAGTGGTTTTACTCACCATGTCGATCGGCGTGGCCGTCAGGCCAATCTGGAGGGCATCAAAATACTTAAACAGATCGCCGTAGACGTTGTAGATAGAGCGGTGGGATTCATCGGCGATAATCAGATCGAAATAACCAACATCAAAATGGTCCATGATTTTCATCATGCCGGGATAGGTGGCGATGTAGATCCTGGCATTCTGCCTGTCTGTTTTCTTCGATTTCCCGACCACATACAGTGGTTCATTGGTGAACTGATTGAAGGCATTCGCCGCCTGTTTACGCAGCTCTTTACGGTCGCAAAGAAACAGGACGCGTTTTACCCAGCGAGCATCAATCATCAGTTTGCTTAGTGCAATTGCCACGCGGGTTTTGCCTGTACCTGTAGCCTGAACAATTAACGATTGTCGGTACTTGTTAGTAAACCGTTCGCTGACGCGGGCAATGGTTTCAAGCTGATACAAACGTCCGGCAACGGCCTTACCTTCGTTGTCTTTTACATGCGGCACACTGTTCATTGGCAGACGGGTTTCACGCTGCTGAATAAGATATTGCAGGCTTTCCTTGCTGTAGAAACCAAATACTCGACGCGGCGGATAGCCATGAGTTTTATGGTCGTCCCACAGCCAGATATCGTAGCCGTTGGTGTAGAAAATGACCGGACGCTGACCATATTCTTTTTCCAGCCAGTCTGCATACAGTCGGGCCTGAATTCGTCCTTGTTCGGCATTGACGCTGGTTTTTTTTGCTTCCAGCACCGCCAGCGGTTTATGCGCCTCATCCCACAAGACATAATCCGCGTAACCGTCGCCGGTTGCAGTAGGCTGTTCTTTAACTGGGTGCTCCTGCGTAACCTGATCGGTATTCTTAAGTTCTTCACCTACATTCCAGTCAGCAGCAAGCAGACGAGAATCAATCAGACGGCGGCGGGTTTCCGCTTCATCAATAGAGAGAATATCAGCAACATGTTGGTTACGCGCCCTGGCTTCATTCAAGCGCTGAGTGAGGTGTTCGGCCTTTTCCTGCTCCTGTTGTAATGCGCGTTGTAATGCCAATTCGCGCTCACGGCTTTCATCCTGAGCCCTGATTGCATCTTCCAGACGTTTTTCATCTGCACGACCTGAAGATTGCGTTAACGGAGGGAGAGAAAATTTGGGGCAGTTATCAACATTACCGTGGGCGTAACGAACATATAGCCAGACACCTAATAAATACGCTTCCTTAAGCAGCCAGTAGGTATCTTTGGCTTTGATACGTCCACCGTGTGCGGCGCGGTTGCCGTGTATACGTAGCGCATCCATTTTCATGATGATGGCTTCCGGCATCATGCTGGTAAAGACATCGGCGTTCATTAAATCATACAGATTTGCTTTGATGCCTTCAGGCAGCCGTTCCTGACGATATAACCAACGCACCATCAATTCGGTGTAGTTACGCAGCTTAACCAGACAGCTTTCAGGATCGGAGTGAACATAGCGTTCCGCCATACACGCGAGTTCCGCCAGTTCCGGCCACTGGCTACGCAACATTTCAAAATTGAGAGACTGCTCCATCAATCATCGCCTTATGTTGTGGATACAACAGGATTTCTGGAAAGAATATCACATTATTTTGGCTGACGAAGTGAGCCGGATGGCATACGGTGGCTATGAATAAGCTTTCGTAACAATTTTAAGTAGATTAAGCATCTATTAATTACAGTCGATAGCGTGTTTTTTTTATACTATGGATTCAAAATAGTGCTTAAGACAGTTGCGCCATGAGTTCAGCCGATGGATGCAACTCACTGGCTAAAACGCTTCGCGGATGATTCAGTAAGTCTATTAAATGTTGTGCCAATGGGCACGGTAATATATTTGAATTCTACCTTTAGACTGACCATGCTAATGGAGACACAATGACTCGTATCGCTTGTCTTGGCTGGGGTTCCCTAATTTGGGAGCCAAAAGATTTACCTATTCCGGAGGGATGGTCTGAGGATGGCCCACTAATATCTGTAGAATTCGCCAGACAGTCACAAGATGGACGGATTACGCTTGTGCTAGTCGAAACTAAACGGCTAGTGCCTGCCCTATGGGCTGTAATGGAATCGGTAGATCTCGCCTCTAGTATTGAGGCTCTTCGATGCCGTGAAGGAATCCCGCTAAAAAATATTGAAAAGCATGTGTGCAGATGGTCTGCTGGTCATCCTTCTCCAAAGCTGATTCCGGGATTGTCTGAATGGGCTTGCACTAATGGTGTGGACCATGTGATATGGACCGGCCTGCCGCCAAAGTTCAACGGTGAAGAAATTATTCCCACAGCCGAACAGATTGTTGAATATTTAGAAAAACTTTCCGGGGAACAGAGAGAGAGGGCGGAACAATACATTCGTCGTGCTCCGCGTCAGATCGACACGATTTATCGTAGTACTATCGAGGCATCGCTATAGTGGCATCCTAAGGTCGGTGATTAGATTTTAAATTTCTATACAGGTGGTCAAATAAGTAAACCTCTTCAGTCGTTCAGGAGCAACATTATTGGGAAGTGTAACTTATGGATAAAGCAGAAATTCTGGATAAGAATGTTTGGGTTGAAACCAACATCAATGATTTTGCGAAAATAGTGAAGGGGATCTCTCGGGATAGTTATCCTCAATTACGTTGCCTTGCTTGTGAAAGACAAGTGCATGATAGTGGACTGGTAACCCCAAATTCTGAGTATCGCCCCAGGTTCTCGCATTCAGCGCCTCCAAAGAATGGAGAACTTTGCCCACTAAGTGCTGAAACTCGCCGTTTCAGCGGGTTAGCCGGAAATGACAGAACTGCAACATCAGAGTTAGCCAGAACACGTCGAGCTCAGTTTATGAACTTCACCAGTCTATGCCAAGCATGGATTGTATGCCGCTCATTACGGGGAGGGAATGGAAAGCTTGACCAAAATTCGTTTATTCGATTGATCAGGATAGCTGACAGCTTTGGAATCTGGCGCTATAGCTATCTCCCTGCATGGGGCATTCCCCTTCTTTTAATGCTAATGGACAATCATCCAACACCTAATGGTAAGTCTGCATTTTTTTATGTACTTAAGAAAGAAAGAGCTCGCCGGGGTGTTGCGTGGCAAAACCTAAATGTTCGGCTGGAGGCACATTGGGTAAGTAACGGTGAACTTATTGCTCCAAATCCTGAGAGACCAGCTTCATTTCTGCTGGAGATCCCATTCAAAGAGGATGTAGTAAATAACATCTTGGGAAAAGAGGACCTTTCGTGGTGTACGAGGGATGTACTTAGAAATTTGAATGCCTTTAGCATCAGTGAATTACGGTAAAATATCGTCTCAAGCCCGTGAGCTATGAATCTGCAGTTCGCCGCTTGGATTACTAGGGTGCTATCGGTTCCCATAAAAACCATGGCTTCCGTCGGATTCTCTTTTCTGATCCGCAGGGCTAGTGTGTGCGGCACAAACTGTATACAGTCAATCTTCCGCATTTTATGACCTGTATCAGGCCGTGGGACGATTTTGCATTCGGAGTGGTGAAGGTCATTACAAACGATGGGACATCGCTCTCATTCATGGGGGCTAAACGATGAAAAATCTTTTAAAAGTCCTGAAGTGGTGCGCATTTGCGGTTGTTACCGTCTTTATCCTCGGATGGCTGTTTGTCTGGCTCGTGGCATCGGGTTCTAATGAAACGACGGTTTACACCCAAAATGACTTTTTCCACTACCACACGCTGACTGACAAGGATATTGAAAACGCCCCGCGTATCACGAACGACTACTATTTCGAGGCGCATCCTGGCGATGGATATGCCCCTTCAAATAGCATTTTTTTTAAAGGGGCAACCGGGGCTGCGCCGTTGCGCGCGTATCTCGAAACGCTGGGATTCACAAAGGAAAAGCATTGCCTGGGGGAAAAGGAGATATGGTCAAAACCTGATCAGGTAAACGGGGACCTTTTCTATTTGTACTTCAACGCCGCTACGGGTGAAGTTGAACTGACCAAAGTGATGAATTACTGAGTTAACTTACTCTGTGCCGATTCATCTTCTTTTTGTGCTTTAGTCATCAAGGCCTTCAATTCCTCAATAGTAAGTGAGGGTTTTCGCCTGTGGATCATTGCATGGCAATTGGGACAGACAGGGCGAAGATCATTTACAGGATCGAGTTTGTAGCGCTCTCCAATCTCAGAGAGAGGGGTGATATGGTGGACGTGAATATAGTCCTTGCCGGTTTCACCATACGTTTTCTCAAAGTCCATATTGCATACGCTACATTGACAGCCGTAGTGGTCTATACATTTGTCTCTTGCTGTTTTGCTCCGTTCGTACTTGTTAACTTTAATCCGCTTTACAGCCCCCTCATAAAAGGTTTCGGACACATCATCTGGGTAGTCGATTTCTAACTTGGTTGAAAGCGATTCTGCTTTTTTGATGCCATCTTGAGTGAGTTTCCAGATGCCATGGCCCGATTCTTTTGCATTGTGAAGGTACTTGTAGTCAACAAGCTGATTGCGCGCCCATTGCACCATATTGTTCCACTGGAGACGGTTGCTGCCATCAGAAAGTAAAATGCTCATTTCTTCATCTGTAAGGTCGAATTCCTTACCAAGCGGTTCATAACATGAGGAAGAACTTACTTCTCCGCCCCGATTATAGATATTTAAAAGTAAGGGGATCTCTATCTCTTTATAACTAGGGAACGGCATCTTTGTGTTCTCCAAATTGTATCGATTACTTTCTGAAAATTTCGCGTATATGCCACTCTATATAACTAGCCTGCGGATAATTTTCTTTCTGTAGTGGGAGGTGAATTTGAGCTCCTGCGTTGTCCCAAAAGAATCTGGATACAACGCTATTGCCATTTACAGCGGAAGATATTTGAACGCGCATGTTTTCATCCACTCCAAGAGAGCCTTTATCAAAGGCTTTATGATGGATTGAGCAGAGAGCTAAACCATTCGCGATCTCACATGGTCCTCCATGTTGCTTCCACTTAATATGAGCGGCTTCAAGTGCGACAGAGGTATTATCATGTCGCATATTGAAACCACAAACGGCGCACTGATAGTTATAGGCTCGCAATACCTGCTGTCGAAATAAGGGATCGCGCTGTTTGCGAATTTGCAGGAGATCGAATCCCAACTCGTCGGCGAGTTCTTCCTGGATGCTTTCGGTAAAGTGCGCTTCGAGGATTTGCTGAGCTATAGAGTTAACCAGGTTCTTACTGTTGCTCAAACGAGTGTAATGCTGTTCGTCAAAACCGCCTGCAACATGATGTTCAACCAGCTCTCCTGCAGGAGGTTGTTTGCTGGTACCTGATGTGGAACAGCGCTCCGCATTACGTAGTTCCCAAAAGCCATCACCTTGTAAACGCCAGAAAGGCATATCAGGACGGTACTGTGCACGCTGTGGTCCAAAACGTTCCAGCAGGCTGTGCAGCTGATCGCGCACTTCCGTACCGTAATCAAACAGTCGCGCATGCCCCTGCTGATAGTTCGCCAGCACGTAAAGAAGCAATAATGGCTTATGCGGCGCACGCTGTTCGCCTTTGCGCCAGATGGTGATGTCGGCAATTGCCTGTTCGAGAGTTTTGCTGGAAGCCATCACGTTACGGAAGAAGGTAAATAATTGCGATGATGCTCGCAAAATCCAGACCAATCAACCCACAATCAACAAAAATATGACCTTAACGAACCCAACTCTATTTCCTGAATCCCCCTCGCAAATTCCAAATTTCCCCCACACCAAACCGCTGTATTTATATTCAGCCCTGTATAATGGTCCCCAGAAATTACGCCGAACGGCAAAGGAAGTATCAAAGAGAATTTAACCGAGAATTCGCGATATGAAGGTGCTGCAACACCCCCATACCGCTAACCACCAACAACTAAGATGGAGTTGAAAATGGCTGCGACGAATTTTAAGCCAGAGTTTACTGTTTGCAAAACAGAATCAGACGCTTTCACCGGCATGATTGAAAACCGCGAGCTGGTACGCAAAAACAGCGCCCGCCGACTTCACGGCAACCAGCTCAACGCGGCCCCCGTCCATCCCCGCGCTGAGACGCCGCAGGACAGTGCCGCTTGCTGCGAACTTTATTCCCGCATAGATATGAAATACCTTCTGCTGGGCGGCGAGTGGTTAACCCGTGCGGGCTTTATGGACGGCATGCCGGTGAAAATCCGCGCCATGAAAGACTGCATTGTGATTACGCCACAACATACAAGAGAATTATGGGGATGCCTGGAAGGTATGAGTGTGGTGAATATCAATAAACAGAAAGTCGCGCAGTGGCTGAAGACCTTTCCAGGAGCGCTGAATGATACAGGTGATGTTCCGGTGATTAAGCGTGGGAGTGGGAAGGCCGTTTAAACTTAAGACTAACGAGTGCGGGCATATGAGCACATGCCCGCACTATGCTAAAAATAACTCAATCATGATCTACCTGTTCTTTAACTGCCTTAACCAGCACAGCATGAAGCTCGCCAACGGTTAAATCGCGTATCACAGGTTCGGGAATGCCTCGCAACCTGCGAATCAGGCGGCAGATACCAAAGTAATCTATGCCCTCGGTGCTAAAAAGAAACTCGTTTTCAGCGAGGGAAAAAGTTTTCTCATAGCCATCTTCTTCAGTGACAAGCGTAACGCCAAACGCTTCCTCGCAGTCTTCTATCAGGGCATCGCCATCCATGCCGCAGATATCGAGGTCGGCTTCGATTAGGGTGTTCTCATCAATGCGCTTGCGATGATGTCCCGAGGACTGACGTACAACCTCAATGACCTGCGAAAGAGTGGGGTACATTATGTTGGATTCCGTGGGTGAAAAAATGACGTAGACACTTATTAATAGACCGACTTAACGCCTGGGACTGATTATTGATGGTACAAAGAAAATCAAAATAATCCACGCAAACATCCCAATGATTTTTAACGGCCAGGGTTCGAATACATCAAAGCACGCAATTGCTCCTATAACTAATAGTGGTCCTCCCAATAATTCCAGTATTCCTATCTAAGATAGATAACTTATGAGGCAATACACGATTCAGTAAAACGGCCATGAAATGTGCGCATCCTAAAGTGATGATTATAGCTATAGTGCATTCTTTCCAGTTATCAGTGACGCCCACGCATATGAGGCATAACACAATTACAAAAACACAAAGTAACGTATTCAGCATGGAAATAATAAACTTACTCATAGCAGTTGCCGTGGCGTTTAAAATATTAAGAGTCTATAAATATAGCGCTCTTAACAGAATAACAAACGACAATGGCTAATAATGCATTTCAGAATTTATTGCGCCTTGCTAATTTACGTAATAATCGAGTTAGCGGCTTCATGCCCATCCCACGCACTCCACCGCTAAACCTAACTTAACACCGGCACCCCCAGCCCCACCTTCACCTCCCTCAACGTCTCCTGCGTCACCCCCTGCGCCCGCTCGGTCCCGCGCTTCAGCATCGCCATCAGTTCCCCCTTATCCTGCATATACATCGCCCTCCGCTCCCGCATCGGCGCAATCAGCTCCTGCAGGCACGCCTCCAGCTCGTTCTTACACGCCCGGTCGCCCAGCCCGCCCGCCTGATAGTGCGCCTTCATCGCCGCCACTTTGTCCTTGTCCGGATGAAACGCGTCGAGGTAGGTAAACACCACGTTCCCCTCAATCTGCCCCGGGTCGCTCACCTTCAGGTGGTTCGGATCGGTGTACATGGCGCTCACCGCACGGTGAATGGTCTCTTCGCTGGCCGAAAGGTGCAGCGTGTTGCCGAGCGATTTCGACATCTTGGCGCTGCCGTCGATGCCGGGCAGGCGGCTGGTATCGCTCAGCATCGCCTTGCAGTGGCGCAGCACCGGGGCGGGCAGCAGGCTGTTCATCTTGTGCACAATCTCGTTGGTCTGCTCAATCATCGGCAGCTGGTCGTCGCCGACAGGCACGCACTCGGCCTTGAACGCGGTGATGTCCGCCGCCTGGCTGATGGGGTAGGCCATAAACCCGACCGGCAGCGAGCGGGCGAAGCCCTTCTGTGCAATCTCGTTTTTCACCGTCGGGTTACGCTCCACGCGGGCGACGGTGACGATGTTCATATACAGCATCGTCAGCTCGGCGAGGGCGGGCAGGGCGGACTGCAGGCAGATCGTGGTCAGGTTCGGGTCGATGCCCGCGGCGAGGTAGTCGGCCAGCACTTCGGGGATGTTGTCGCGAATTTTCTGCGGGTTGCTGCCGTTGTCGGTCAGCCCCTGCAGGTCGGCAATCAGCACAAACTGGTTGTGCGTGTGCTGGAGCGCCACGCGCTGGCGCAGCGATCCGACGAAGTGGCCGAGGTGCAGCGGGCCGGTTGGGCGGTCGCCGGTGAGGATGGTGGGTGCGTTCATAAAGACTCCTTAATGTGCAGTTGCCGAAAGGGGTCTTAGATGTGAGAAAGCCGCCTTTCGGCGGCTATCTGAAAATGGGGAAAACTACTCCGTGCCGCCTTTAAGAAGGCAGCCACCAGCGGTTTACGGTGAGCACGGCGTGGTTTATGTTCATCTCTTTACCGTACCACGTCCGGCGCGAAAAACAAAAGGGCACGTCATGCTTCAATCACTCAACCACCTGACCCTCGCGGTCAGCGACCTGCAAAAAAGCGTCACCTTCTGGCACACGCTGCTGGGGCTGACCCTGCACGCCCGCTGGAATACCGGGGCCTATCTCACCTGCGGCGATCTGTGGGTCTGCCTGTCGTACGACGAGGCGCGCCAGTACGTGCCGCCGCAGAAGAGCGACTACACCCACTACGCGTTTACCGTGGCGGAAGAGGATTTTGAACCGTTCTCGCAAAGGCTTGAGCAGGCGGGCGTCACCGTCTGGAAGCAGAACAAAAGCGAGGGGGCGTCGTTCTATTTTCTCGACCCGGACGGCCACAAGCTGGAGCTGCACGTGGGCAGCCTCGCCGCGCGGCTGGCGGCGTGTCGCGAGAAGCCCTATGCGGGGATGGTGTTTACCTCAGACGAGGCTTGAGGCGCGCACCTTTAGCCTGCCCGCCAGCGTCACGTGCGTGGCGGCATCTTCCTGATTGCACAGGTACTCCACCGCCAGCCGTCCCAGCTCGCTGTAGGGCAGCTGGATACTGGTCAGCGGCGGGGTGAGCTGTTCGGAAATCTTCTGGTCGTCGTAGCCCGCCAGCAGCATGTCCTGCGGGATGCGCACGCCGTTCACCGCCAATGCCTGATAGCAGCCAATCGCCAGCCAGTCGCTGGCGCAGAAGATGGCGTCCGGGCGCTCGGCCAGTTCCAGCAGGGAGGTGGTGGCGGTAAAGGACTCGCTGAACTGCCAGTTGGTCTGGCGCAGCAGGCCGTCGTCGCACGCGAGTCCGGCCTGCTGCAGCGCGGCCTGGTAGCCCGCCAGACGCTGGCGGGAGGCCTCCATCCAGCTCTCGCCGGTGATGTGGGCGATGCGCGTGGCCCCGCAGGCGATGAGGTGTTTCGTCACCTGGAAGGCGTTGGCGTAGTCGTCCGGGATAAACGACGGCAGCAGCGGCGAGCCGGGGTCGCGCTGGTTGAGCAGCACCAGCGGGATGCGGGTGCAGTCCTGGAACGCCGTCATGTCCACCAGCGTGGTGACCGGTGAGGCGAGGACAATCCCGATGCAGTTGCGCTTCTCCAGCTGGCGGATGATGTTCAGCGCCAGCTCGATGTCGTCGCCGTAGTCGTAGACGGTGAGCAGAGTCTCGTTGCGCCACGCCGCTTCCCGCGCCTGGCTGATGGCGTCGATAAACGGGTCGAAGCTCTGCAGCGAGCTGACCAGCAGGGCGATCTCTTCCTGGTTGCGCGGGGCGTGAACGGCGGGGAGGCGGTCGTAGCCGAGCTCGGTGGCGACGCTAACCACCCTATGACGGGTGTCGTCGCTGAGCTTGATGTTGCGGGACTGGTTAAGTACCAGCGATACCGTCGCCTGCGATACCCCTGCCGCCCGCGCAATATCGTTCATCGTCACTTTTGTTTTTCGCTTCATCCGTCCTCTCCCTTTCGCGACTTCGCATCATACCCTAACCGCACGCTTACGCGCCGTCGATCACGTTTCTCATTCATCGAAGCGCGAACTTTGTGAGGGACATCGCTTTTCTTCGTGCGGGAAATTGCGCATTTATCCCGCAGCTAATATTTATTAGCTAAATATTATCAGTAAGAGGACGCGTAATGAAAGAGCAGTGGAGCAGGGAGCAGGCACAGGCGTGGTATCAGCAGAAGGGCTGGCTGTGCGGGTTTAACTATCTGCCGTCGACGGCGGTGAACTGGACCGATATCTGGCAGGCAGAGACCTTCGACGCCGTGACGATTGACCGCGAGCTGGGCTGGGCGGCGGAGGCGGGCTACAACACCCTGCGCATCAACCTGCCGTTTATCGTCTGGGAGCACGACCGCGACGGGCTGATGGCGCGCATCGACCGCTTTTTGACGATTGCCGACGGCCACGGGTTCAGCACCATGCTGACCCTGATGGACGACTGCGGCTTCTCCGGCGACGAGCCGTACCTCGGCCCGCAAAAGCCGCCGGTGCCGGGCAAACACAACAGCCAGGCGGCGGCGAGCCCGGGGCGCGACAAGGTGTGCGATCCTGACTGCTGGGCAGACATTGAGCGCTATATCCGCGACGTTGTCCGCCAGTTCCGCGAGGATAAGCGCGTGCTGCTGTGGGATCTCTACAACGAGCCGGGCAACCGCGGCATTTTCGCGACCGGCACGCAGGAGGTGCAGTACGACGCGAAGCTGGAGACCTGCGCCCACGCGCTGATGAAGCTGGCGTTCCAGTGGGTGCGAGAAGAAGATCCAACCCAGCCGCTCACCGTCTGCGCGTGGCGCCTGCCGCCGGAAGAGGAGGGCGAGACGTTCTTCCAGCACCCGCTGGACCAGACCGCGCTGGCGCTCTCGGACGTGGTGAGCTTCCACGCCTACACCCACACCGGGCGCATGACGGCGATTATCCAGCAGCTGCAAAAGTTCGGTCGCCCACTGTTCTGTACCGAATGGCTGGCGCGCCACGTGGGCAGCACCATCGAAGAGCAGCTTCCGCTGATGTATGCGGCGAAGGTCGCGCCGTACCAGTGGGGGCTGGTGCGCGGCAAAACCCAGACGTGGCTGCCGTGGCCGGTGGTGATGAAGGAGTCCACGGACTACTGCCGCCTCTGGTTCCACGACGTGTTTGAGGAGAACGGTATTCCGTTCTCGCGCCGTGAAATCGCCCTGATGCAGCAGCTGCGCAAGATCGCCCCGCAGGCGCAGAACTAATAATATCGACCCGGCGGTCCACCGCCGGGCAACCAGGCAGGCATATAACAATGGCAACGACAATGAAAATACCGTCTCGCGAGCTGTGGTCTTATTTTGGTTATGGTTTAGGTCAGTGTTTTAGCTTTGGTTTAGTGGGTTCGTTTATTAACTATTTTTACACCGACGTGCTGGGGATCTCGGCGCTGGCGGCGAGCACCATCTTCCTGATTGCCCGCGCGTGGGACGCGGTTCACGATCCGCTGTTTGCCAGCATCATGGACACCATTAACAGCCGGTTCGGCAAGTTTCGCCACTTTTTGCTGATCGCCCCGCTGCTGATCACCGGCGTCACGCTGCTGTCGTTCTATAAAATCGAAGCGGACATGACCACCAAAATCCTCTACGCCGGGGTGACCTACATCCTGTGGGGGACGCTGTACGCCATCTCCGATATCCCATTCTGGTCGATGTCGTCGGTGATGACCAACGACTCCGGGCAGCGCACCCGCGCGGTGACGGCGGCGATGCTCGGGGTGAACGCCGGGATTGCCTGCGCCAACATCTTCTTCCCGAAGCTGGCGGCCTATTTCGCCCAGTACAGCAATGACAAAGGCTACTTTATGGCGGCGCTGGTGATGATGCTGGTGGGCCTGCCGCTGATGCTTAACGGCTTCATGCAGATCAAAGAGCGCGTGCCGCCGAGCCCGGAAAAGGTGACCATCCGCGACACCTTCCACTACCTGCGCCAGAACAAGCCGCTGTTTATCGTCCTGCTGTCGTTCTTCTTCTGCGTGTTCCACAACGTGGCGGGCGGGCTCTATATCTACTTCTTTATTAACAACCTGGGCGACGGCAGCCTGCAGATGGCGATTGGCGTGATGGGGATTGTGGCGGCGGTGCTGTGCCTGGTCGCCCCGATGCTGACGCGCCGGATGCAGAAGCGGAAGCTGTTTATGATCCTCTGCGGGCTGGACGTGGCGGTGCGCGTGGTGATGTGGTTTGTGGGCTATCAGCAGGTGACGATGCTGTTTATTCTGCTCGGCCTGAGCACGCTGTTCGTGATGATGACCAACATTCTCACCTCGTCGATGATTGCCGACACCATCGAGTACGCGGAGTACCACACTCACAAGCGCTGCGCGGCGATTACCTTCTCCGGGCAGACCTTTACCGGCAAGATGTCGGTGGCGGTGGGCGGCGGGTTAATCGGGGTGTTTCTGACGATGATCGGCTATGTGCCGCAGGCGCAAATCCAGAGCGAGAGCGTACTGTCGGGGCTGTTCTTCGGGATTTGCCTGCTGCCGGCAATAGGGTCGCTGATTCGAATGGGCTTCATGTCGCGCTTTACCTTTACCGAGGAGAAGCACGCGGAGATTTGTCGGCTGCTGGCGGAGCGGAACGCGTCTGCGAAAGCGCCGGGTGACGGCTGCGCCTTACCCGGCCTACAGGACCAGCCCTTGTAGGCCTGATAAGCGAAGCGCCATCAGGCTTCGCTTTTTAAAACTTACAGCGACTTCACAAACGCCAGCAGGTCTTCGTTGAGCTGATCCTGGTGGGTCAGCGCGAAGCCGTGCGGCGCGTTGTCGTACACCTTCAGCGTGGCGTTTTTGATCATCTCTGCCGCCAGCTTGCCGGTGCTTTCAAACGGCACGATCTGGTCGTTGCTGCCGTGGATCACCAGCGTCGGCACGTCGATTTTCGCCATATCCGGGCGGAAGTCGGTTTCGCCGAAGGCGGTCACGCAGTCGATGGTGCCCTTCAGGGACGCCAGCAGGGCGATGTTCAGCGTCTGCGTCAGGGCACCGGCGGAAACGGTCTGTCCGGCGTTGGTGCCGTAGAACGGGGTGGCGAAGTCGCTGATGAACTGGGCGCGATCTTTACGCATTCCGTCGCGAATGCCGTCGAACACGCTCTGATCCACACCCTGCGGGAAGGAGTCGGATTTGCCGAAGATTGGCGTGACCGCGCCCAGCAGCGCCAGACCGGCCACGCGCGCGCTGCCGTAGTTGTTGATGTAGCGGGTCACGTCGCCGCCGCCCATGGAGAAGCCCACCAGCGTCACGTCCTGCAGGTCCAGGGTGGTGATCAGGTCGTTGATGTCGGACGCAAAGGTGTCGTAGTCGTAACCGTTCCACGGCTGATCCGAGCGGCCAAACCCTCGACGGTCAAAGGCGATGGCGCGGAAGCCGCGCTCGGCCAGGTAGTTCAGCTGGCTGTCCCACATGTCGCCGTCCAGCGGCCAGCCGTGGCTGAAGAGAACCGGTTTGCCCGCGCCGCAGTCTTTGTAGTAAATCTGCGTGCCGTCTTTTGCCTTAAACGTTGCCATAGTGTGTTCCTGTGCAGGTGATGGTTGTGGTTATACCGGCGCGACCAGGTAGCGAATAGCCGGTGATGTTGTGCCCTGATGAAAAGCCAGAACGCGGCTCTGCAGCAGGAGGTCATTCATGGTGTGGCGCTCCTGCTGGCGCAGATGCTCAATCCAGGAGCCCATCAGGAAGGTCTCGATAAACAGTCCGGGACGTTCGATATCCTCATACACCGCCCAGCTCATCGCTCCGGCGCGGCGGCGTACCCGGCGCAGCTCGTGCACTGCCTGCAAAAACGCTTTCGCGTTGTGCGGGTCAATGATGTACTCATGCGACACCAGCACCGGGCCGCGCTCGTTCGGCAGGTCGATCTCCACGCCGTCCAGCGGCTGGCCGCTCAGGTCGAGGTTTAAATCAGGATCTTTCTCCAGCTTCCAGCGGAACACGGTGGCGCTTGCCAGCACCATCCCCAGCGTGGCGACCACCAGCGCGGTCGGGGTGCCGAACTGCGACGCGATCTGCCCCCAGATGGCGCTGCCCGTGGTCATCGAGCCGAAGAACACCGTCAGGTAGACCGCGAGCGCGCGGGCCTTCACCCAGCGGGCGGCGCTGCGCTGGGCGCCGAGGTTGAGGGTCGAGAGCACCGCAATCCACGCGAAGCCGGTAAAGAACTCAAACAGGTTGAGCAGCCAGACGTGGCGCACAAACGCCAGCGCCAGCATGGTGAGGGCAAAGACCAGGCTGGCGGCCACCATCAGCCGGTCGGCGTTCAGCCGCTGGCGCAGGCGCGGCAGCAGGATTGCCCCGGCAATGGCGCCCAGGCCAATGCACGCCAGCATCACGCCGTAGCCCGCCGGGCCCAGGCCCAGCTCGCGGCGCGCTACCAGCGGCAGCAGCGCCCAGCCCGCGCTGCCGAAAACGAAGAAAGCCACTGTGCGCACCAGCACGTTGCGCAGCACCGGGGCGGCGTGCACGTAGCGGATGCCGGTGCGCACCGCCGAGAAGAAGTGCTCCGGCGGCAGACGCTGAATGGACGGGGCCGGACGCCAGCGCCACAGCACCCACGCCACGCCCACCACGGACAGCGCGTTCAGGGCAAACACCATCCACGGCCCGGTGAGCGACAGCAGGAACCCCCCCAGCGCGGGGCCAATCGCCCGGCTGATGTTCACCCCGAGCGAGTTCAGCGCCACGGCGGCGCCCAGCTCCGGCTTGCTCACCAGATCGGGCACCACGGCCTGGAACGGCGGCGAGCTCATCGCCGCGCCCACGCTCAGCAGAAACGTCGCCACCAGCAGCACGGTGGGGGTGACGTGTCCGGTGAAGGAGAGCGCCGTCAGCCCGGCGGCGGCGATGAACACCCACAGCTGGGAGAAGAGCAGGTATTTACGTCGGTCGACGATGTCCGCCATCACCCCGGACGGCAGGGCGAAGAGGAACATCGGCAGGCTGCTGGCCGCCTGCACCAGCGCGATATCCAGCGGTTCGGCGCTCAGGGTCAGCATGCTCCAGTTGATGCCGACGTCGCTCATCCATGAGCCGACGTTAGAGACCACCGTGGCGATCCACAGCATGCGGAACACCGGCTGGCTCAGCGGCTGCCAGGGCGAAACCGCCCGCGCGGGCGTCGTCTCAACGTGTGCGTCGCGAACGTCGTTAACCTGGGTCATGCGAACCTCTCCGCTGCCTTACGCTGCAGCCGCCACTGGCCCGGCCCGGTGAGGGCAAGGGTGGTGAAGATAATCAGCAGCAGCCAGCCAAACTGCCCTTCGGCAATAGACCAGTTCGGGTGGACCGCGAGCATCGCCACCAGCAGCACGGCGATAATCGGCAGGCACGCCAGGCGGGTGTAGACGCCCGCAATGATCAACAGCGGGCAAATCACCTCGGCGACAATCGCCGGGATCAGGCTGGCGTAAGGCCCGAGGCCGAACGGATCTTCAATGCGCGTCAGCTCTTCGCTGAAGTGCAGCACCTTCGGCAGGCCGTGCACGTAGAGCAACAGCAGGCTGCCGCTGAGGCGCAGGAAGAACAGCCCCAGGTCGACCCGGGGCGGCATAGTGGTGTTTTTCATCAGAATGCAAAGCAGCTGCAGCCCAGCGCCCCCCAGAAAGCGTTATCGTCGGACACCGGCATCGCTGACGTGCGGGCGAAATCATGCTGATGGCTGTGAACCCCGCACGGTCCGCTGCAGTGGTGAGCCACACTCATGCCCACGCGGGCGGCCTGCGGCGGCGCGCTGCGGTAGTGACCCGGCACCTTCACCACCGGGGACCACTCGGGCAGGACCGGGATGGCCGGGGGCGCGAGCGGGCCAAAGCTGCCCGCGGCGTAGACGATATCGCCGTTCACCACCGTGAGAACGGACTCGATGCCCTTGATCTCCTCTTCCGGCACGCGGAAGTAGTCTTTGCTCAGCACCGCCAGGTCGGCGAGCTGGCCGACTTTAATCTGCCCCTTCTGGTTCTGCTCGCTGGAGAACCACGCGCTGCCCTGGGTCCAGAGCATCAGGGCGGTATCGCGGTCCAGACGGGCGCTGTGATCGTACATCTGCATCCCGCCGACGGTGCGGCCGGAGACCAGCCAGTAGAGCGCGGTCCACGGGTTGTAGCTCGCCACGCGGGTGGCATCGGTGCCTAAGCCAACCGGCACGCCGGTCTCCAGCATTTTCGCCACCGGCGGCGTGTGGCGGGTGGCTTCGATGCCGTAACGCTCGGCAAAGTACTCCCCCTGGAAGGCCATGCGGTGCTGCACGGCAATGCCGCCGCCGAGCGCTTTGATGCGGTCGATGTTGGCCTGGGTGACGGTTTCCGCGTGGTCGAAGAACCAGTGCAGGCCGTTGAACGGAATGTCGCGGTTCACCTTCTCGAAGACGTCCAGCATGCGGCTGATGGATTCGTTATAGGTGGCGTGCAGGCGGAACGGCCAGCGGTGCTCCACCAGATGGCGCACCACGCGCTCCAGCTCGTCCTCCATACCCGGCGCGAGGTCAGGGCGCGGCTCGAGGAAATCTTCGAAGTCGGCGGCGGAGAAGACCAGCATCTCGCCCGCGCCGTTGTGGCGGAAGAAATCGCTGCCCTGGCCCGGCGTGAGCATGTCGGTCCATTTTTCAAAGTCTTCCAGCTCGTGGCCCGGACGCTGGGTAAACAGGTTGTAGGCGATGCGGATGGTCATCTGCTTCTTCTCGTGCAGCTCGGCAATCACCTCGTAGTCTTCCGGGTAGTTCTGGAAGCCGCCGCCCGCGTCGATGGCGCTGGTCAGCCCCAGACGGTTGAGCTCGCGCATGAACTGGCGGGTGGAGTTCACCTGCTGCTCCAGCGGCAGCTTCGGCCCTTTGGCCAGCGTGGCGTAGAGGATCATGGCGTTCGGACGGGCAATCAGCATCCCGGTCGGGTTGCCGTTGGCGTCGCGCTGGATCTCGCCGCCCGGCGGGTTTGGCGTGTCTTTGGTGTAGCCGACCACCTTCAGCGCGGCGCGGTTGAGCAGGGCGCGGTCGTAGAGGTGCAGGATGAAGACCGGGGTGTCCGGCGCGGCATCGTTAATTTCGTCCAGGGTCGGCATGCGGCGCTCGGCAAACTGGAACTCGGTCCAGCCGCCCACCACGCGCACCCACTGCGGCGACGGGGTGCGCAGCGCCTGCTCTTTCAGCATCCGCAGGGCGTCGGCCAGGGACGGCACGCCTTCCCAGCGCAGCTCGAGGTTGTAGTTCAGCCCGCCGCGAATCAGGTGCAGGTGCGAGTCGTTGAGGCCGGGGATGGCGGTGTGGCCTTTTAAGTCGACCACTTTGGTGCCGTCGCCGTGGTGCTGCATCACCTCGGCGACGGTACCCACTTCCAGAAATTTTCCGTCGCGCACGGCAACGGCTTCCGCGACGGGGTTCTCGCGATCGACGGTGTGAAACTGGCCGTTAACCAGAATGAGATCGGCTTTACCGAGGGTAACCATAACTGCTCCTGACTGAGAGGGGAATGGTCAGGATTATGGGAACCGGTTTCGGCAAAGATCCAGTTATACAATAGGATAGGTATACCAAAGTATAACTATACCTAAGGTTAACTATACGAAGAGATAATTACGCGCGGAGAGAGAAAACCGCAGGATGAAGGTGACTTTATCGTCGCGGCGCTCGCGGCGATTTCTACCCTTAACCACTGGAAAATGCTATGACCTCTTCAAAGCTCGAAGTGTTAACCCCTGCGAACTGTCAGATCATCTTTATCGATCACCAGCCACAGATGGCGTTTGGCGTGCAGTCGATTGACCGTCAGGTGCTGAAAAACAACACCGTGGCGCTGGCGAAAGCGGCTAAGGTGTTCAACATCCCGACCATCATCACCACCGTTGAGACCGAAAGCTTCTCCGGTAACACCTATCCGGAGCTGCTGGACGTGTTCCCGGGCCAGGACATTCTGGAGCGTACCTCCATGAACTCCTGGGACGACCAGAAGGTGCGCGACGCGCTGAAGGCCAACGGCAAGAAGAAGGTGGTGGTGGCCGGCCTGTGGACCGAAGTGTGCAACAACAGCTTTGCCCTGTGCGCGATGCTGGAAGGTGACTACGAAATTTATATGGTGGCGGACGCGTCCGGCGGCACCTCCAAAGAAGCCCACGACTTCGCGATGCAGCGCATGATCCAGGCGGGCGTGATCCCGGTGACCTGGCAGCAGGTGATGCTGGAGTGGCAGCGCGACTGGGCGCGTAAAGAGACCTACACCGCGGTGATGGACATCGTGCGCGAGCACTCCGGCGCGTACGGCATGGGCGTGGATTACGCCTACACCATGGTGCACAAAGCGCCGTCTCGCCAGAAGAGCGAGCACCGCACCTTAGCGCCGGTTCCGGCTCGCTAAGTCCCGTCGGCGGGCTGGTCCCTCATCCGGCTCGCCGCTGCCTCTTTCTCTGGAGTTCACGATGAGTACTGGGCTGATATCCCTTGCGGCAGGCGTGTTGATTGGCCTGATGTATGCCGTGCTGAAGGTGCGCTCCCCCGCGCCGCCCGCGCTGGCGCTGATTGGCCTGCTGGGGATGCTGGCGGGTGAACAGGCGACGCGCCATCTCTTATCCCGCGACGGCGCGCCGCCGCCTCAGGCGATCGTTCCGCACGCCAGTTCGCAGACGGGAGCGTCGTCATGAAAGCATGGATAATTTCGCTGGTGTGCGGCGTGGGTGCTGGGGTAATTTACGCTCTGCTCGACGTCCATTCCCCGGCGCCGCCGGTTGTCGCCCTGCTTGGCCTGTTTGGCATGCTGGTGGGTGAACAGCTCATCCCGGTGGGACGGCGTTTACTGAGTCGCGAACCGCTTACCCTCGCCTGGTTTCGTCACGAATGCGTACCGAAAATCAGCGGCACGGCGCCCCCAGCGCCCGCGAAGGATACCCGCGACGTTAAATGACTGGTTAGAGGAATAACAGCATGACGCTGCCGTGGCGCATTGCCATCATTGATGACGAACGTTCCGTCCGCAGCGGGTTGAGTAATCTCCTGGAGTCGGAAGGCTATTCGACCGATACGTTTGATTCGGCAGAGGTATTTCTGAGCCATCCTCTCGCCCTGTCCGGCGCGGCGCTGGTGATCACCGATATCAAGCTGCGGGGCATGAGCGGACTTGAGCTGTTTGACAAGCTGCGGCTGCTGGCCGTACCGCCGCCGCCCGTGCTCTTTATCTCCGGTCATGCTGATGAAAATATGCAGCGGTACGCTCTCGGTCTGGGCGCCGCTGCTTTTTTGCGTAAGCCCATTAACATCGATATTCTGCTGGATCATATCCAGCGGGAGCTGGCCCGCCGACAATAAGGATCGCGGATGAACGAAAACGAGCAGCCTGCATTCTGGCCCGCCCAGGGGAATCTTCACCAGGGGCGGGTTTTTGTCCTTAAAGAGGATGTGATTTTTACCGTGCTGGCGCAGGAGGGCGGAATCGCCTGGATGCACGCGCGACATCCTCATTCCGGCGGCTCGTTCATTATCGCCACCGCGGTCAGCGACGAAGAGGAAGAGCGGGCTACCCGGCTGCTCAAAAACGAGTTTGCGCTGCGCGATATGCTGCAGGACAGCTGGGCCATTCGCGCCGTCGCCTCCACCCAGTACCGGGGACGCTTCGCGCTGGTGTACGCCCCGTTTTCCTTTGAGCTGCTGGCGCGGCGCGCGGGCAGGGCGATCTCGGGGATCGCGCGCTTTATCGAGCTGGCGATCCAGATCTGCGTCCCTCTGCGCCAGATGCATCTGCAAAACCTGATCCACGGCGATATCAAGCCCGGCAGCATTTTTGTTCAGCACGATGCCACCTGCCGTCTGGGCAGCTTTGGCCTCTCCTGCACGCTCTCCGATGCTTTCTCCCAGACCCGGCTTGCGGTTTCAGGCGGTACGCCTGCGTGGATGTCGCCGGAACACACCTCCCGCACCCAGCGTCCCGTGGATAACCGCAGCGATCTCTACAGCCTCGGCATGGTGCTGTATGAACTCCTGACCGGTCGCCTGCCGTTTGAGCTGGGAGAGGACGACCAGACCAACTGGGCGCATTACCACATCGCCTCGGCGCCGCTGGCCCCGGACGCGATACGCCCGGACGTGCCGGGGATGCTGTCGACCATCATCCTGAAGCTGCTGGAGAAGCACCCCGATAACCGCTACCAGACGGTCGACGGGCTGATTGCCGACCTTCGCCGCTGCCAGGCGACGTTGACCTGCGAGGGCGACATCGTCGCCTTTACCCCCGGCCAGCAGGACCGTACGCCGGCGATCCATCTGGCGGACTCCCTGTTCGCGACCCATCCGCAGGCGAACGACGTCATTGCCGCGTTTGAGCGGGTGGGGCAGAACCGCGTGCCGGAGCTGGTGACCATCGGCGGGCCGTCGGGGATCGGCAAATCCTCGATCATTGCGACGGCGCTTAAAACGCTGCAGCAGCGCACGGTGCTGCTGGCGGTGGGCAAAGTCGATCAGTTTTCACCGTCGCTGCCCTACGGCGTATTAAGCTCCGCGTTCCGCACCCTGACGCTCCACCTGCTGGGGCTGCCGGCAGACGAGGTGGCGAAGTGGAAAATCCGCCTCTCGCGCGCCCTTGAAGGCTATGAAGAACTGGCCGTCAGCCTGGTGCCCGAGCTGGGCCTGCTGCTTGAGAGCAAGCCGCGCTTCTCGGCGGATACGTTTTCAATTGATGCCCGGGCGCGCTTCAGCCATATGGTGCTGGCGCTGGTGAAAACCTTTGCCTCGCAGGGCTGCCCGCTGGTGCTGGTGCTGGACGATCTTCAGTGGAGCGATGCCGCCAGCCTGCAAACGCTCAACGCGCTGCTGGTGAACTGCGGCGCCATCCCGCTGCTGGTGGTTGTCGCTCACCGCGATATCGGCTCGTTGTCCGACCCCACGCTGCAACAGCAGCTGGCGAGCCTGCCGGAGGCGGCACAGCACGCGAGCGAGATTGTCCCGCAGGCCCTCTCGGTTAAAGCCGTGGCGCGCTGGCTGGCAACGGTGTTTCGCACCCGCAGCGCGGCGACGACCGACCTTGCCACCCTGATCCACGAGAAAACGGGCGGCAACCCGCTTTTTGTGCACGAGTTTTTCCGCCGCATCGTCGACGACGGGCTGGTGGTGCATAACAAATACCAGGACAAATGGCATTACGATCTGCAGGCGATCCGCGCCCGGCATTACACCGAAAACGTGGTCACCCTGGTGCTGGAGCAGCTCGAAGAGCTGCCCGACGAGACGCGCCGCCTGCTGGGCAGCATCGCCTGTCTCGGCGGCACGGGCGAGATGGAGATGATGTGCCGCGTGGTCGGCATGTCGATGGCGGAAATGCGCTATGCGCTGCACCCGGCGGTGATGGCGCAGCTTATCGTGCTGACGGAGAAAGCGTACTCCTTCACCCACGACCGGGTGCAGGAGGCCGCCTTTGCGCTGCTGGATCGGCATGAGAAAAGCCATCTTCACCTGACCACCGCCAGCCTGCTGGCCGACGCCGCGCGCCAGGCGGCGGGGAATGAGCTGTTGTTCCGCGCCGTACATCACGTCACGGCCGCGCTGGACAGCATCCAGCCCGCTCCGCAGCGCCAGAGGTTCCGCGAGCTGAGCCTGCTGGCCGCGCGACGCGCGAAGCGTTCGGGAGATTATCTTTCGGCGCTGAGCTATATCCAGACCGCCAGAGCGCTGGGCAACGCCGGGACGGTGTCGGACTTTATGCTCGATATCGAAGAGGCGGGCTGCGAGTTTGCGCTGGGGCACCTGGAGCGGACCCGCGAGCTGTGTGACGCCATCCTCGGCTGCCCCGGCGGGCTGACCGAAAAAGCGCTGGCGGCCAACCTGCTGGTGGAAGTCTACATTCGTCAGTCGGACAGCCGTCTGGCGCTGGAGGCGGCGCTCTGCTGGCTGGGGGTGTTTGGCATCCAGATTGGCCGCTATCCGGAAGATGCCGACTGCGACGAGGCCTGGGAACGCTTTTGCAACCGCGCAAATGACGCGCCGCAAAATCTCTTTGCCCCGCTCTCGCGGATGGAGAACCCGGAAACGGAAGCGGTGATGAACCTGCTCTACAGCGCCAGCATTTGCGCCAGCTTCATCTGCCCGCGCCTGCACTTTTTACTGCTCTGCCGCATGATGCACCTGACCCTCGATCACGGCATCACCGGCGCCTCCACCACGGCGATGGCCTGGTTTGGCGTGCTGATGGGTCACCGCTACGCCGAGTATCGCCTCGGGTTTCAGTACGGCACGCTGGCCCGCGAGCTGGTGACCCGCCACGGCTACGATGCCTTTGAAGCCAAGACCCTGCTGCCGCTCGACCAGCTCAGCGTCTGGACCCAGCCTTTGTCGTTCACCATCGAGTGCGCGAAAGCCTGCTTTACCTCGGCGGTGACCCACGGGGATATGACGATGGCCTGCTTTGCGGCCTGCCACCAGGTGATCAACTTCCTCTCGCGGGGCGATCACCTGGACGGGGTGCTGACCAGCATCGATCGCGGCCTGGCGTTCGTGCGTAAAACCCACTTCCAGGACGTGGAGACCATTTTGATGGTGCAGCGCGGCTACGTTGAGTTCCTGCGCACGCCGGTCATCGGCACCTGGACCGCGTCGCAGGTCTTGCCCGAGGCGCTGCTTCCCGCGTCGCCGGAGCAGGCCCCGGAGCAGACCTCCACCATGCTGTTCTGGTACTGGCTCTATCGCGGCATGGCGCACTTTACCTGTGGCGAGTACGCCGACGCGCAGGCGGATCTGGAGATGGCGGGGTGGTACGCGTGGTCCGCGCCGGGGCACGTCCATCTGCTGGATTACCATCTCTACAGCGCGCTGGCGCTTTCGCGTCAGCTGACGCCGGAGACCTTCTCGGCGAACTACCGCCGCAGCATTCACGCCCACTACGACAAAATCGCCCTCTGGGCGCGCATTAATCCCGGCACGTTCGCGGATAAAGAGGCGCTGATCTACGCCGAAATCGTGCGTCTGGACGGGATGAACAGCATCGCGCTTGAGCAGTACGAGAAGGCGGTCCGGCTCTCCCGCGAGGGCGGGTTTAATCCGATTAACGCTCTGGCCCACGAGCTGGCAGGGCGCTTTGCGCTGGCCTGCGGCTATCCAACCGCCTCGGACGCACACTTCCGCGGCGCCATTGCCGCCTGGGGCCGGGCGGGCGCGCAGGCCAAGGTGCGCCAGCTGGAGCAGGACTTCCCGCACCTGCTGGCCTCCGGGCAGGCGAGCGCCTACGACACGGTGGCATTTGCCCAGAACGAGACCATCCGCGATCTGCAGAGCGTCATCAAAGCCTCCCGCGCGCTGTCGGAAGAGATCAACCTTGAGCGCTTAATCGAAAACCTGATGACGATCCTCCTCGAACGCGCCGGGGCGCAGCGCGGGCTGCTGCTTCGCGTGAGCGATAGCCTGATTCCGGAGATTGAGGCCAGCGCCTGGACCAGCACCGACGGCGTGCGGGTGCGGATCCTGAAAGACGTGCCGACGGCGACCGACCTGCCGCTGTCGGTGCTCGCGGCGGTGATCCGCACCGGGCAGGAGATCCGCACCGGCAGGCCGGAGGAGTTTCACCCCTTCAGTCAGGACCCCTATCTGGTGACCTCGGGAGCGGCCGTTATGTGCGTCCCGATGTTCAAACAGGCGCGGCTGGTGGGCGTGCTGTACCTGGAAAACCGCCTGATGCCGGAAGTGTTTACCGCCGAGCACTCGCGCGTGGTCAGCCTGCTGGGCGCGCAGGCGGCGGTCTCCCTGGAGACGGCGCGGCTGTACGCCGAGCTGCTGGCGGAGAACATCCAGCGCCGCCGGGTGGAGAAAGAGCTGCGCGCCAGCCAGACCTCGCTAATGCTGGGCGAGCAGATCAGCCACACCGGCAGCTGGCGCTGGGAGCTGGAGCAGGATCTGATGTTTGTCTCGGACGAGTACGCCCGCATTCTCGGCCTGCCCGAGCAGCAAAAGACGATCTCCATGGCGGAGTTTTTGACCTTCGTCCATGAGGACGATTACGCCCGCATCAGCGCCATTGTTACCCAAAGCGTGCGCGACGGGCTCTCGATGCGCGCGGAGTTTCGCGTTAAGCGTCCCGACGGCTCAACGCGCTACATCCTCGGCATTGGCGATCCGGTGGGCGTGGGCAGCGAGGTGAACGAGTATTACGGCATCATCACCGATATCACCAGCCAGCGCGCCGCGGAGGATGCCATGCGGGTGGCGCAGGCGGATCTGGCGCGGGTGTCCCGGGCCACCACCGTCGGACAGCTGACCTCCTCCATCGCCCATGAGATCAACCAGCCGCTGATGTCGATCGTCTCGAACGCCGGAGCGAGCCTGCGTTGGCTCAGCCGCGAGCCCGCCCGGCTGGATAAAGTGCGGGAAGGGCTGGAGGAGATCGCCGCCGAAGGCGCGCGGGCGGGGGAGATCATTCGCAGCATTCAGTCCCTGACGCGCAAGCAGGATCCCACCTTCTCGCGCATCGACATGCACTCCCTGATCCACCATATCATCACGCTTTCGCGCAGCGAGCTGGAGCAGCGACACATAAGCGTTGATTATCTGTTGAACGCCAGCGACAGCTTTATCACCGGCGATAGCGTGCAGATCCAGCAGGTGCTGTTGAATCTGGTGATGAACGCGGTAGAGGCGATGGCCGAGGTGAAGGAGCGCGCCAGCACCATCACCCTCAGCACCAGCAACGCGGACGGGAAGGTGATCGTTGAGATCGCCGACACCGGCAGCGGCATTGAGCCCGAGCGGCTGGAGCAGATTTTTGACTCGTTCTATTCCACCAAGCCGCAGGGAATGGGGATGGGGCTGACCATCAGCGCCAGCATTATCGAGCGCCACTGCGGGAAGCTAAGCGCGCGCCGCCGGGAGCCGCACGGCACGATATTTGCCTTCGCGCTGCCGCTGGCCGCGCAGGAAGCGTAAACGTTACTCCGCGGGCTGGCTTTTGGTCAGGCGCTCAACGGCCCTGACCAGCTCGGCTACGGAGCGCACCTGCATTTTCTCCATCACGCGGCGGCGGTGCACCTTCACCGTGATCTCGCTGACGCCCAGCTCCGCGGCAATTTGCTTGTTCAGCATGCCGCTTATCGCCAGCGTCAGCACCTCGTGCTCGCGCGGCGTGAGGGACATGTGGCGCTGCTTCAGGGCGTAGTGCTCTTTATTGCGCACGGCGTTGTTTTCCGCCAGCTGCAGTGCGGATTCGATGGCGTCGATCAGTGCGTTAGATTCGACGGGCTTGGTGAGGAATTCGTACGCGCCGCCTTTGATGGCGCGCACCGACATCGGGATGGTGCCGTGGCCGGTGAGGAAAATAATCGGGATTTCGCGCCCGCTTTCCTTGAGGGCGTCTGCTACCTCAAAACCCGAAATGGCGGGCATTTGCATATCGAGGATCACGCACGACGGCAGATCCTCAAAGCGGTATTGCAGAAACGCTTCTGCCGATGAAAAGCCGATGGCGTTCAGGCCTGCCGAGTCCAGCAGCCCGATCACGGACTGTCTGACGGCGTCATCGTCATCTACCACATACACAATGTGTTCCATTCACCGCCCCGGTGCTGATTGACATGTCGAGGATGCAAACAGTCACTACGGCGACGTAAGAGACTGTTTATGCTGCCTTTCATCTTAACACATTAACTATCATTATCATTTAACAATATGATAACCGTATGAAGTATAGCGAGCCGGGGCGGGGGCGGTGAAGGAACGAAACGCTGTTTTTATGCACCGACAAGCTCAATGCGGTTGCCGTCCGGGTCCGCGATCACCGCCTCATAAAAGCCGTCTCCGGTCAGGCGCGGAGCGCTGAGCAGCGTGCCGTTGGCCTGGGCTCGCTCGGCCATGCTGTCCACTTTTGCCTTGCTGCCGACGTTGATGGCGATATGCGCCCAGCCGATAAACTCCGGGTGGGCAGGGGCGTCGGGCAGATCCGGTAGCGTCATCAGCTCGATGGTCGGCCCGTTATCCAGCGTAATAAAGTGTGATTCGAAACCGGGACGATTTTTACTGACGTAGCGTTCGTTACTGCGGCTATTAAAAACCGTTTCCCAGAACTGAACCTGCGCCTCGAGGCTGCGGGTCCAGAGTGCGACATGGGCAATATTCATATGCTCCCTCGTTATTTGTCTGTGAGGACTTTGATCGGTAAAACAGGCTACACTCTGGTTTTGAGCGCGACAAGCTGAGGAAATAACAATGCACTACACACTGAAAGAAAGCGACAAGGATAAAGCGGAAGGGTCAAACGGCGCGGGCGCTCTGCAGCAAAAACTGCTGGAGTCCCGTTCGATTGTGATCTCCGGTGAGATCAACCAGGAGCTGGCGCAGAAAGTGATCACCCAGATGATCCTGCTGCAAAGCGTCAGCAACGATCCGATCAAGCTGTACATCAACAGCCAGGGCGGCCACGTGGAAGCGGGCGACACCATCCACGACTTCATCAAATTCATTCGCCCGGAAGTGCACGTCATCGGCACCGGCTGGGTGGCGAGCGCCGGGATCACCATCTTCCTGGCCGCGAAAAAAGAGCACCGCTACTCGCTGCCAAATACCCGCTTTATGATCCACCAGCCGCTGGGCGGCGTGCGCGGTCAGGCGACGGATATTGAGATCGAAGCGCGCGAGATCATCCGCATGCTGGATCGCGTGAACAAGCTGATCGCTGACGCCACCGGCCAGCCGCTGGAAAAAGTGAAAAAAGACACCGACCGCAACTTCTGGATGTCCCCGGCGGAAGCGCTGGACTACGGCATCGTGGGCAAGCTGATCACCCATTATGACGAGCTGAAGCTGGACTAAGTTTTTACCGCCGTATACGTGTCGGGTGGCGGCTACGCCTTACCCGACCTACACGCCCTCGTTTGACCCATGACAAGTTCCCCCTCTGCTTTCTTACCTATAATCGCGCCTGTTTCCCCTCTCACTGGTGCTACCCATGGCGTATCAACTGAACCTGAACTGGCCGGAATTTCTTGAGAAATACTGGCAAAAACAACCCGTTGTGCTGAAAAATGCCTTCCCGAATTTTGTCGATCCGATTACCCCGGACGAGCTGGCAGGGCTGGCGATGGAGCCGGAGGTCGATAGCCGTCTGGTGAGCCATTTCAACGGTAAATGGCAGGCCAGCAATGGCCCGTTTGAGCACTTCGACGATCTGGGCGAAACCGGCTGGTCGCTGCTGGCGCAGGCGGTGAACCACTGGCATATGCCCGCCGCAGAGCTGGTGCGTCCGTTCCGCGTTCTGCCGGACTGGCGTCTGGACGATCTGATGATCTCCTTCTCCGTGCCGGGCGGCGGCGTGGGTCCGCATATCGATCAGTACGACGTGTTTATCATTCAGGGGATGGGCAGCCGCCGCTGGCGCGTGGGCGACAAGCTGCCGATGCGTCAGTTCTGCCCGCATCCGGCGCTGCTGCATGTGGATCCGTTCGAGCCGATTATTGACGAAGATCTGGCCCCGGGCGATATCCTCTACATCCCGCCTGGATTCCCGCACGACGGATTTACCCACGAAACGGCGCTCAACTACTCCGTCGGCTTCCGCGGGCCGAACGGTCGCGATCTGATCAGCAGCTTCGCCGACTACGCGCTGGAAAACGATCTGGGCGGCGAGCACTACAGCGATCCGGATCTGACCTGTCGCGAACACCCGGGCCGCGTGGAGCAGTACGAGCTCGATCGCATCCGTCAGATGATGATCGACATGATCGGCAAGCCCGATGATTTCACAAAATGGTTCGGCAGCTTTGTCTCCACGCCGCGCCACGAGCTTGATATCGCCGCCGCCGAGCCGCCGTACGCGCCGGAAGAGGTGCTGGACGCGCTGCAGGGCGGCGAAACGCTGTCTCGCCTGAGCGGGCTGCGCGTGCTGAATATCAACGGCAGCTTCTTCATCAACAGCGAACAGCTGGAGACGGTAGACGCGAAGGCGGCGGATGCGCTGTGCCGCTACACCGAACTCGGCCAGGCCGAGCTGGGCGATGCGCTGAAAAACCCGGCGTTTGTCGAGGAGCTCACCGGGCTGATTAATCAGGGGTACTGGTACTTCGACGAGTAGTGCGGCCTGTTGCCCAGTGGCGCTGCGCTTACCAGGCATACAACGGCGAGAACGTATGCCGGGTAAGGCGAAGCCGCCACCCGGCAAAAACTACTCCTCCATCGCAATCACAATCGCTTCACCCATCTTCTTCAACGCCTCGCGATGTTTCTCCGTTGGCGGCAGCGCCACGTTGATCCGCAGGCAGTTGCGGTACTTCCCGGAGGCGGAAAACAGCGACCCGGCCGCGGCCTGGATTTTCAGCCGGCACAGCTGCTTGCTGACGCACACCATATCGACCGTCTCCGGCAGCTCCACCCACAGCAGGAAGCTGCCCTGCGGGCGCGTGACGCAAATCTCTGCCGGAAAATACTGCCGCACCCAGCAGGTGTAGGTTTCCATATTCTGCTGATAAATCTGGCGCATGCGGCGCACGTGGCGATGGTAATGGCCGTCGCGGATAAACGCCGCCACCGCCATCTGCGTGCCCGGCACGTTAAACCCGCCCGCGGCGTATTTCATGTGCATCACCCGGTCGTAGTAGCGTCCCGGCACAATCCAGCCGACGCGCAGGCCCGGCGCCACGGTTTTGGTAAACGAGCTGCAGAGGATCACGCGGCCGTCGATATCCATGGAATGAATGGTGCGCGGGCGCGGGTACTCCGCCGCCAGCTCGCCGTAAATATCATCCTCGACAATCACGATATCGTGCCGCTGGGCGAGGGCCAGCACCTGCTTTTTCCGCGCCTCCGGCATGATAAACCCGAGCGGGTTATTGCAGTTGGGCACCAGGATCACCGCCTTGATCGGCCACTGCTCCATTGCCAGCTCTAGCGCTTCGATGCTGATCCCGGTTTCAGAGTCGGTGGGAATTTCAATCGCCTTGATGTCAAACCCGCGCAGCATCTGCATGGTGCCGTGAAACGACGGTGATTCCACCGCCACGATATCCCCCGGTTTGCACACCGACAGCAGGGCGATCGACAGCGCACCGTGGCAGCCGTTGGTGATCACAATGTCGCTTGCCGAGACGGTGGAGCCGCCGTCCAGCATCAGGCGGGCGATCTGCTCGCGCAGCTCCAGGCGCCCGTCAAGCACGTCATAGCTCAGCATCTCGCCGGGGTTATGCTGCGCGATGCGGCTCATCTCGCGCCACAGGGGCTTCAGGCTCGGCTGGTTAATGTCCGGCGAACCGCCGCCAAAGGAGATCATCTCTTTGTCGGCGCGGGCGTCCAGCAGCATCATCACCTCATCCCACTGGGTAACGTCCACCGGGCGCTGCACCGGGCGCGTCATTGCCGGGACGGGCGGCTGGGCCTTGCGCGGCGAGACAAAATAGCCGGAGCGCGGCTGAGGCGTGATCAGCTGGAGGTTTTCGAGGATCTGGTAGGCCTGCTGTATGGTGCTGATGCTCACGCCGTGCTCCTGACTCAGCGCGCGCACCGACGGCAGACGTTCGCCGCTGCGATACAGCCCTTGTTCAATGCGTTCTGCCAGAAGGTTGGCGAGATGTTGATAGCGCGTCATGCTGTATCCTCTGTTTTCATCATACAGATTATAAAACCAGTACAGATTGCTGCGAAAATTGCCATGCAGATACTGTTTTAGCGGATCTGTATGTTAAACAAAAGTAGTTTTTGCATCTGTATTGCACAGGCCGATTTCCGGGATGATAACCCCACTGACACAGTGAGGAGAGCATCATGGAATTCTACGAGAATCGTTCAAAACGTCCGTTTGTTGTGTTTGTCTGGATCGCGAAAACGCTGCGTAGCTGGTATCGCATCAACCGCACCCGCCGCATCCTGAGCCAGATGAGCGACGAGCAGCTCAAGGACGTTGGGTTGTCGCGGTATGATGTGTGATCCACGTCGTCGCCGGGTGGCGGCTGCGCCTTACCCGGCCTACTCGATCCCGTAGGCCCGGTAAGCGTAGCGCCACCGGGCGATGTTTAGCGCAACAGCGCAAGCGTCTGCCGCTTCGGCCTTTCCAGCAAATCCAGCGCCTCCTGATACGAGCGCACGTTGTTATAGCCCATCACCAGCCCGTAGCGTTTGCCCGACCCGCGATACCATTCCGAGAGCGCATTGACCTGCAGCTGATGTTCCTGCCAGCAGCGCGCCACTTCCCGGTCACGGCTCCCTTTGGTGAGAAACGCCACGATATGCATCCCGCCGTCGTTTTGCTCGGTGAAAAACAGATCGCCATACACCTCGCGCAGGGCGGCAATCATCCAGTCGCGGCGGGTCTGATACAGCGCGCGCATCTTTTTCAGGTGACGGAAAAAATGCCCTTCGTTGAGAAACGCGGTGAGGATCTTCTGCGTCAGCACCGGCTGGCCGCTGGTGGTGATATCCGCGCAGTCGGTAAAGGCCCCGACGGTGCTGGCGGGCATCACCACGTAGCCCATGCGCAGCGACGGCATGATGGTTTTACTGAAAGTGCCCATAAAGATCACCCGGTCGTGCTGGTCGAGGCTTTTCAGCGACGGCAGCACCTTGCGGGTGTAGTGAAACTCCCCGTCGTAATCGTCTTCGATGATCCACGCCTCGTTCTGGCTGGCCCAGTCGAGCAGCTGCTGTTTACGCGGCAGCGAGAGCGTGACCGCCAGCGGACTCTGGTGCGACGGGGTGACGATGGCAAAACGGGCGTCGCGATGGTGGCGGAGCAGGTAGTCCGTGTCGATGCCGCAGCGATCGACCGGCACCGTGTGCAGGCGCGGCACGATCCGCTTCAGCAGCTGCTGGCCCATAAAATAACCCGGATCCTCAAACACCACCTTGTCGCTGCGGCTGGCGAGGGTGTCGAGGATCAGCCGCAGGCTGCCGCTGTAGCCGCTGGTGATCAGCACCTGCTCGGCGGTGCAGGAGAGCCCGCGCGAGATGTTGAGGTAGCTGGCGATGGCCTGGCGCAGCGGATACCAGCCCAGCACCGGCGGGTTGAGCATCTCCTCCTGACGCATGGCCCGCGTCGCCTGGCCCGCCAGCAGCAGCCACTTTTTATACGGGAAGCTGTCGAGGGCGGGGATGCCGGGGCGCAGAAACCCCGCCCGCTCGCGCTGGCTGATGAGCGAGGCCGGAAGCGTACCGGTGGGCTGTTCCGCCGGGGCATGCTTGTCCGGCAGCAGGAGGTCCGGGTTAACCCGCGTGCCGCGCGCCCCCTGGCTCACCAGATACCCTTCACCCGTCAGAATGGCATACGCCGTTTCGACGGTTTTACGCGCCACCTTCAGCTCTTCCGCCAGCACGCGGATGGCAGGTACCTTATCGCCCGGCTTCAGCACGCCGAGCATAATGTTGTCGCGATAGCGGGAATAAATCTCGTGATAGCCCGGCTTCATGTCCTACCTCATTTCACGCTTTTTGTATCTTTTTACTATGTCATGAACGGCGTAGATTTGCCTCATCGCATGACACATGCCGCACAAAAAGAGGAAAGACCATGAGCACTCGCGTTAACCACCATAAAGCTACACCTGCCCTCGCCAACGCGCTGTCTGCCCTGAGCATGGAGGTGGCAAAAACCTCCATCGATCCGGCGCTGAAGCACCTGATCGACATTCGCGTGTCGCAGCTGAACGGCTGTACGTTCTGTCTCGATATGCACTCAAAAGAGGCGAAAATTGCCGGCGAGCGCGAGCTGCGCCTGTACCATCTGGCGGCCTGGCGCGAGTCCCCGCTGTTTAGCGCCCGTGAAAAAGCGGCGCTGGCCTTCACCGAAGCGCTAACCCAAATCGGCGTTCACGGCGTGAGCGATGCGCTCTACCGCAGCGTGGCGGAACATTTCTCCGACGTGGAGATTTCAGAGCTGAACTTCGCCATCGTGGCAATCAACGCCTGGAACCGTCTGGGGATCACCTCCCGCATGGCGCCCGGCTCGCTGGACGCGGCTTACGGGCTGAATAAGGCTAACCTGGAATAATCCCGCGCTCGCGGATCATCGCCACCAGCGCCCGCAACCCCGGCGGGACGTGGCGATGGCCAGGGTAGTACAGGCGCAGCCCGGCAAACGGCTGCGCCCAGTCGTTTAAGACGCTCACCAGCTCCCCGCTTTTCAGCTCGTCCTGAATATAGAGTTCCGGTAAAAATCCCACCCCTAACCCCGCTTTTACGGCGCGGATCGAGGCAAAAAGATCGGACGTCGCAAAGCGCGGCGGCACGGCAAGCGCGTACGTTTCACCCCGACGGGCCAGCTCCCAGCGGTAGATCCCGCCGTGGGCCATACGCATGCCGATCCCCTGATGTGAAAGCAGATCGTCCGGCGTCTCGGGTATGCCGTGACGGGCGAAATAGTCCGGCGTGGCGGTGACGAGCTGGCGGATCTCACCGGTCAGCGGCACGGCGATCATGTCCTGCGGAACGGACTCTTCGAGGCGGATCCCCGCGTCATAGCCTTCGGCGACGATGTCGATCATCCTCGCTTCGCTCACCGTTTCCACGCGCATTTTCGGGTAGCGGATCATGAAGTCGATCAGCAGCTGGTCCAGAAACAGCGTGCCGATATGGTTCGGCACGTTGAGGCGCAGCGTGCCGGCGGGTTCCCCGGTGTCGCTGTGGATCTCTTCCCCGGCGAGACGGATCTCCTGTAGCGCCGGGCCGATACGCGCCACGTAGCGCTGCCCGGCGTCGGTGAGCGCCACGCTGCGGGTGGTGCGGTTGAAAAGTCGCGTCTGAAGGCGGCTCTCCAGCCCGGCGATGGCGTTGCTGACCGCCGTGGCGGACATCCCCAGCTCCTGCGCCGCACCGCGAAAGCTGCCGCGCCGCACCACCGCCATCACCACTTCCAGCTCTGTCAGACCTGAACGATGCATAGATTATCCTGAAAATCGAAACAACCCTTGCAGCATAGCGTGGATTATCGCAACGGAGAAGCCGTGACAGACTGGTCTCACACAGCCTGAGGAGGTTTATATGCACACCATCGAACAGATCTTTATTAACGGCGAATTTGTTACCCCGCACGGTACCGAGTGGTTTGATTTGTACAACCCGGCGACGGCGCAGGTTATGGGCCAGGTGCGTCTGGCGGATGAGGTTGACGCTGAACGCGCTATCGCGGCGGCGATAGCGGCGTTTCCGGCGTGGTCCCGGACCACAAAGCAGGAACGCATCGCCGCGCTGAAGCGCATGCACGCCGCCGTGGCCGCCCGTCACGACGATCTGCTGGCAGCGGTCATTGAAGAGTACGGCGCGCCCGCCTCGCGCTCGGCATGGATGGCAAGCTATCCGGCAGAGGTGATTGCTCAGGCCATCGAGGCGCTGGAGGCGTTTGAGTTTGTCACCTCCGCAGGTGCCGCAACGGTGCAGATGACGCCGCTCGGCGTGGCCGGGTTGATTACGCCGTGGAACAGCGATGCGGGGTTTATCTGCGGCAAACTGGCGGCCGCGCTGGCGGCGGGCTGCACGGCGGTCATCAAGCCGAGCGAAATGAGCGCCCTGCAAACGCAGATTGTCACCGAAGCGCTGCGCGACGCCGCGCTGCCGCCGGGCGTGTTTAACATCGTCACCGGACGCGGCGAGACGGTGGGCGAAACCCTCAGCCGCCATCCGGACGTCGCGAAAATCTCGTTCACCGGTTCCACGAATACCGGCAAGGCGATCCTGCGCAACGCGGCAGAGAGTTTTAAGCGCGTCACGCTGGAGTTGGGCGGTAAATCGCCGACGATCCTGCTGGATGATGTGGATCTCGCGCAGGCGATCCCGCTGGTGATCCAGGCCGGGTTTATGAACAGCGGACAGGCGTGCGTGGCCGGGACGCGCATTCTGGTGCCTTACTCGCGCAAGGCGGAGATCGAAACCGCGCTGGCGCAGGCCGTGGCGGCAGTGAAATCCGGCGACCCGCGCAGCAGCGCGACAGACGTCGGCCCGATGGTCAGCGAAAAGCAGTGGCTGCGGGTGCAGGGCTATATCCGCAAAGGAATCGAAGAAGGGGCGCGCCTGCTGGCGGGCGGCGAAGGGCGACCGGACGGCACGCGGGACGGCTGGTTCGTGCGTCCGACGCTGTTTGCCGACGTGAACAACCGGATGACCATTGCCCGCGACGAGATTTTCGGCCCGGTGCTGTGCGTGATCCCCTATCGTGACGAGGCGGAGGCGATCGCCATTGCCAACGATACCGAGTACGGCCTGAGCGCGATGGTGCTGGGCGGCGATGTGGACCGCGCGCGACGCGTGGCACAGCAGATTGTTTCCGGTCGCGTGCTGGTGAACACCCTGGCTCATGAACCGAAAGCGCCATTTGGTGGCTTCAAACACTCCGGCGTGGGGCGCGAGATGGGCGAGTGGGGAATTCGGGCGTTTATGGAGCCGAGGTCGATGGTGGGCTAAAACCCGCCCGGTGGCGCTGCGCTTACCGGGCCTACATGAACCGTAGGCCGGATAAGCGCAGCGCCATCCGGCACAACGCTTCGCTCCTTGCCGAAGCATTGTATCTCTCCATTCTGCATTCTCTCCCCAACATCACAACGGAGAGAAAACCATGATCGCAGTCCTTTTCGAAGCCAAAGCCGAGCCTGCCCATCAGGCGCGCTATCTTCAGCTTGCCGCAGAGCTTAAGCCGCTGCTGGCGGACATCGACGGCTTTATTGATATCGAACGGTTCCAGAGCCTGACCACCGACGGCAAAATCCTCTCCCTTTCCTGGTGGCGGGATGAAGAGGCCGTCCGCCGCTGGAAGCAGAACGTCTTTCATCAGGCGGCGCAGGCCGAAGGGCGGGCGTCGATTTTTTCTTTCTACCGTATTCGGGTGGCGCAGCTGGTGCGGGAATACAGTTCCGAAACCGGAGGGCACGCGGCGTGTCTATCCTGACTCAGTACAGCGACCATGCGAATCACCTTATTCTGCTGACGGATGATGATAAGCTGGCCGCAGAGATCACCGAACCCTGGGCGGCCCATGCTTAAGACGAGTTTACCCCCCGATAACAGCGCGATGCTGGAAAAGGCGATTGCCGCGGTGGCGGCTGCCATGGCCGATCCGTCGCGCGTGAAGATGCTCTGTGCGCTAATGGACGGGCGGGCGTGGACGGCCACTGAACTGAGCGCGGCGGCAGACGTTGCGCCGTCGACCGCCAGCGGGCATCTTGCCCGGCTGGTTGAAGGACAGCTAATAACCTGCCTGTCGCAAGGGCGGCATCGCTATTATCGTCTTGCCGGGCACGACGTGGCGGCGCTGGTGGAACAGATGATGGGGCTTTCGTGGAGCCGCATTACCCCGCCGGAAACCAGCGCGCCGAAAGCCATGCGTGAAGCCCGGACCTGCTACGACCACCTCGCAGGCGCCGTGGCGGTGCAGATCTATGATTTCATGCAGGCGGAAGGCTGGCTGGAGGCTGACGGTTCCGCATTGACCCTCTATGGCCGGGAGCAGTTCCTGGCGCTCGGCATTTCGTTAAGCGCGCATCCGCGCCGGAAGGCCTGCTGCGCCTGCCTGGACTGGAGCGAGCGACGGTTTCACCTGGGCGGAGAAGCCGGTGCGTTGCTGCTCGACCATCTGGAAAGTAAAGGCTGGATCCAGCGGGTGGCGGGGTATCGGGAGGTGGTGGTGACGGCGTCGGGAAAGGCTGCTGTTAAGAGGCTTTTTTGCCGCTAAAAATGCCCGGTGGCGCTGCGCTTACCGGGCCTACATGTACATCGCCTCCAGTAACACCTTTCGCAATTCCTGCGCTTTAACTTCTCGTTTCTTGATAGTTACCCTGATAACTATTATCTTGACCGCGTGTGACGAGAGGTTCCCCATGAGTGAAGAAGAACTGTTCTGCCGCAGGCCGATGGGCATGCGGATGGCGATGATCGTGCGCCAGTGGCGTGCCGTCATCGACGACGCCATTCTCGATACCGGGTTAACCCAGTCGAGCTGGACGGTGATGATGCAGCTTCATCAGCTCGGGGATAACGTCTCAATGAGTGAGCTTGCGGAGGTGCAGGGCATTGAACTGCCGCCGCTGATGCGCACCCTCACACAGCTGGAAAATCAGGGTTACCTGCTGCGCACCACATCGCCTTATGACAAGCGCATCCGGCTTCTGACGCTGACGCCTGAGGGAAAAGCCATATTAAAAAGGCTCACTCAGGTGATTGAGACGTATCAGGCGCGGGTATCGCAAAACATCGCGCCGGAACATCTCGATATTTTCAGCGCCACGTTGAATCAAATCGCCTGCAATTTGCGGACAATCCGCGAAGAAGATAACAAGACCGAAAAATAATGACCCCTGAACAAAAGTTTGCCCGCTGGGTAAGGGTGAGTATTGCCTCTTTCCTGCTGATGTTTGTCTACTTTATCGTCGCGGATATCTGGATCCCGCTGACGCCGGACTCCACCGTGATGCGCGTGGTGACGCCGGTGTCTCCGCGCGTCTCCGGCTACGTGGCGGCGGTACATGTCCATAACAACAGCCAGGTGAAGAAAGGCGATCTGCTGTTTGAACTCGACGACACGCCGTTTCGCAATAAGGTGGAAGCGGCGCAAATCGCGCTCGAGCAGGCTCGCCTGTCTAACGAACAGCTGGATGCGCAGATCGCTGCCGCGCAGGCCAGCCTGAAAACCGCCGTGCTGACCGCGCGTAACGACAAAGTGACCTTTGATCGCTACCAGAAGCTGAGCACCCTGCAGAACGTCTCGCAGGCGGATCTGGATAAGGTTCGCACCACCTGGCAGAGCAGCGAGCAGTCCGTCAGCACGATTCAGGCCAACATCCGCAACCTGCGCATCCAGCGTGGTGAGCGCGAAGAACACCGCAACGTGACGCTGCAAAAATACCGCAACGCGCTGGATGAAGCAGAGCTGAACCTCGGCTGGACGAAGGTCTACGCCCAGGCGGACGGCACGGTCAGTAACCTGCAGCTGAGCCCGGGCTTCTACGCTTCCTCCGGTTCGGCCGCGCTGGCGCTGGTAAACAACCAGACCGATATCGTGGCCGATTTCCGTGAGAAGAGTCTGCGCCATACCCATCAGGGCACCGATGCGGCCGTGGTGTTTGACGCCTTCCCGGGACACGTTTTCCGCGCCCACGTCACCAGCAGCGACGCGGGGATCCTGGCAGGTCAGGAGGCCGTTAATGGCCAGCTCTCCGAGCCGGAAACCTCTAACCGCTGGGTACGCGATGCCCAGCGCATGCGCATTCACGTCTCGCTGGACGAGCCGCTGCCGAAGCATCTGCCGACCGGCGCCCGCGCGACCGTGCAGCTCTACAACAGCGAAGGGCCGTTTGCGCGCTTCTTCTCCGGGATGCAGATCCATCTGGTGAGCCTGCTTCACTATGTCTATTAGCACCCTGGCGCGGGTCTTTACCCCGCACGGCAACATCGTCTATACGGCAAACGACTTTCGCCAGACCCTGCGCATCGTCTTTGCCGGGATGATTGCGCTGAGCATCTCGAGCTTCTACAACACCCGCTACGGCGTCTTTTTCGTGGTCTATCCGATCATGCTGCTGTCGCTGGTGCCGGTGTTTAACCGCCACGTGGCGAAGCAGTTTATCTTCAGCGCATCGCTTAACTGCGTCGAAATGGTAATTATCATCGGCTATCTGTCGCAATGGCCGGCGATCATGACGCTGGTGGTCTTCGCCCTCTACGTGATGCGTTTTCGCTTTATGAGTAAAGGGCCGCTGTTTTTGTTCGGGTCCATGGGCGTGGTGTGCCAGAGCGTGATGCTCAACTTTATGAGCTACCCCACCACCAACTGGCATACGCTTTTGTTCTCGAACATCGAAGCCAGCGTGATGGCGGTGTGCCTGAGCGCGCTGATGAACTATCTCCTGCCGGACGTGGAGCCCCGCAAGCCGCCGCCGCTGATTGAGAAAGACGACGCCCGCGTGCGCCACGAGTCGCTGCTCTCCGGCACCGTCGCGACGCTGATATTCGTCGTGTTTCAGATTAGCGACTTAAGCGATTCGCTTTCGGCGCTGATGGCAGGGATTCTGATCCTGTTCCCGATGCACTATCGCGGCGCGGTGATGAGCTCCATCTGGCGCGTGGTCGGCGTGGTGCTGGGCTGCCTCTATATTCTGGTGGTGCAGCTGATCCTCTACGATCACAGCAGCCATATGCTGTTGATGATGCCGCTGATCGGCCTTGGGCTGGCGTTTGGTGCGCGACTCCACGTGATGGAGAAGGTCGGGGCGGGCGTAGGCTTCTCCAGCATCACCACCATCGGGATAATGTTCGGGCAGAACATGCACCCGGACACCGACCTGGTGTTCAGCGATCTGTACCGCATCACCTCCGTTACCTTTTCGCTGGTGGCGACGCTGACGATGGTCTTTCTGATGCACCTGATCCTCAACCGCTTCGAGGCAACGCGCTACGTCATCGCGCCGCCCAAAGCGGATTAATGTCCCAGCACGGCAGGCAGCTGCGAGAGTAAAAACAGGATCAGGCCAATCGTCCCGCCCACCAGCGTACCGTTGACGCGGATAAACTGCAGATCCTTGCCAATGTTCAGTTCAATCTGGCGGGACATGTCTTTGGCGTCCCAGCTTTTCACCGTGTCGCTGATGTGGCGCGTCAGGAACGCGGCAAAATCCGGCGCGAGGCGGTGCGCCGCCTGCTCCAGATGCTCGTTCAGAGATGCCCGCAGGCTGGCGTCGTTTGTCAGCGTTTCGCCAAACCACAGCCCGGCGTTGGCGATGCGCTGCTTCACGCGCGAGTCCTCACTCTGCATATCTGCCTTCAGCCACTGGCGCAGGTCGGCCCACATCTCCCCCAGATAGCGGTTAAACGCCTCGTCGTTTTTCAGGTAGTGCTTAATGTTGTCGGCTTTTGCCGCCATCTCCGGATCGTTTTTCAGGTTGTCGATAAGCTTCAGCGTGGCGCGGTCAAACGCCTGGCGGATCTGGTGCGTGCGGTCGTGGCTGATATCGTCCAGCAGCGTGTTGACCGCGTTCGATACCATCTCCGCGCTTTGATCGCCCAGCCACTCGGTGGGTAGCACCATCGCCTTGCGGGGATGCTCGGTCTTCAGCCAGTGGACAATCTGGTCGGCAATAAAGTCCCGCGTGCTTTCCCGCTGAATCAGGGTAATCAACCGGTTGATGATGGCGTCCAGCAGCACCTGGTGGCGGTTGTTTTTGGTCATGCTCTCCAGCATCACGGCGCTGGTTTCGGTGAAATCGACCTTGTCGATGGCCTTATGTACCGCGCGTTTTAGCAGGCGCTGAATGCGCCCGTCGTCGGTGAGTTCGAGAAAACCGCTCATCACCTGCATCAGATGCAGCCCGACGCGCTGGGCGTTGTCGGGCTTGCTGAACCAGGCGCCAATCATCTGTGCGGGCTCATAGCGGCGGATCAACGCCACCAGCGACTGGGTATCCAGAAACTTCTCCTGCACGAACTGGCCGAGATTGTCGCCGATCCGGTCCTTATTGCGCGGGATGATCGCCGTATGGCGGGAGATAAAGGGAATCGGCACCCGGCGGAACAGCGCGACCACCGCAAACCAGTCCGCCAGCGCGCCAACCATTGCCGCCTCGGCAATGGCCTTGACGCCGCGCACCCAAAAGGTCTGCGGCAGGAACAGGGTGGTGATAAAGGCCGCGGCGGCAACCAGCAGCAGCGACAGCGCCAGCAGCTTGGCGCGTTTGAGTTCAGCTATTTTTTCCATGGGTTAAGGATAGAGGGAAGCGGGGGGAAAGTGCAAAGCAGGGAGCGTTATGTCATTCCCGCTTCTGGAACCTGCCTTCCGGAATTAAACTCATCTTTTGCATATTTGGTTAAATCCTTGCGTAATTTGTATATGCTTTTTTGTATATACAATCAGGGAAGGGTACACTATGCCAACGGAGTATGAGTGGGATAGCAATAAGGCGAAAAGTAACCTGCAAAAACATGGCATACGCTTTGAGGATGCGGTTATGGTTTTCGACGATCCTTATCATTTGTCTGTTCAGAATCGCTATGAAAACGGTGAATTTCGCTGGCAAACCATCGGCCTTGTGCAAGGCCTTCTTGTTATTCTGGTCGCACATACGGTACGTTTTGAAAGCGGAGGAGAAATCATCCGTATCATTAGCGCACGAAAGGCGGACCGTAAAGAGAGGAGCCGTTATGAGCATCGTTAAACATAAACGAGGTAGTGCGCCTGAGGTAAGCGCTCGTCGTGTGGCTGAGCTCAAAGCATTAGCTGAAAAACCAGAAGCAGAGATTGATTACAGCGATATCCCCGCTACGGACGATGAACAGTGGTCAGGGGCGGTGCGAGGAAAGTTTTATCGTCCACTCAAAACTCAGGCATCTGTACGCATTGACGCCGATGTGATGGAGTGGCTTAAAAGGCCTGGGAAAGGTTACCAGACGCGGCTCAATGCTATTTTGCGAGAAGCGATGCTGCGCGATCAAAACAAAAATAAATAGCGGGCAGCGTTGGGCTGCCCGCTATCTCAGCGTATATTTTCCAGCAGCCGCCACAGCACCCACCCGCCAAACCCCATCAGCACCACCCCCGCCGTGCGCTCTATCAGCCACAGCGCACGGCTGAGCTTCTGCTGCACCGCCGATAGCCCCATCAGCGACACCAGCGCCAGATCCCACGCCAGCACCACCATTATCATCCAGACGCCGCACGTCGCCTGCTGAAGCAGCGTCACGTCCGGTCCCAGTAGCGCCGTCATCAGCGCCAGATAGAACAGCGCGTTCTTCGGATTAAGCAGCGCCGAGCCGAGCCCCAGCAGGATCTGCTTGCGCAGCGAGGGACAGCGCTGACGGGGTTCATTCAGCGCCAGTGCCTGCGGTTGGCTTCGCACCAGATGCGAGCCGATCCACAGCAGATACAGCGCCCCGCAAAGCTCTATCAGCGTAAACAGCCATGCAAACTGGCGCAGCGCACTCCAGCCGATAATCACCAGTAAGATATACAGCCCGTTACCCGCGGCGATGCCGACGCACAATCCGGCGCTGCCGCGCAGTCGGTAGCGCGCCGCGTAGCCCACCAGCAGGAAGAAGTCCGGCCCCGGGCTTAACAGGGCGACAAAATGCGCCAGCGCCAGGGCGAGAAAAGCGGAAGGGAAGAACAGTTCCATAGCAGCCTCGGTTAACAATCTGAGGTCAGGCTACGGTGATGCCAACGTTATTTATTGTCAGATATTGATCGGCCCGTCGCGTACTGGCGCGGCGTGGCGGCGGTATAGCTGACGAAGGTCTTATGAAAATGGCTCTGGTCGGCAAACCCGCTCTGGTAGCCAACGTCGGCGATGTCGTCCCCGGCACGCAGTCGCGCTTTGGCGAACTCCACGCGGGAGATGTTGAGGAAGCTGCCCGGCGTCAGGCCGGTATCCTGTCGGAAGGTGCGGATCAGCGTCTCCTTGCGCAGCGAGAATCGCTGGGCAAGTTCGTCAAGCGAAGGCGGTGCGGCCAGGTCGGCAAGAAACGCCTGCCGCACGTGCTGGCTGGTTGAGCGAAGCGCGTCTGCGTTTTCCACGCGGCGGGGCAGGGATGAAAGCAGCGTGTCCACGGATACAGGCGACATCGCCTCAACAATATCCAGGTAGCGCTTAAAGAGCGCAGGGTCGCGAATCACCTGTAACGCCAGAGGAATATCGGTGTCGATATAGAGCATATGGTAGCTGCGCGGTTGCCCGGCGACGGGGTTGCAGCTGTGCGGCGCAGAGGCCGGGATCACAATGAGGTCCCCGGGGTTAAGGATGTATTCTTTGTCATGACAAATGCAGCAGGTCTGGCCTTCCATAATCGCGCCGATAGAGAGCTGAGGGTGACTGTGGCGTTTGTACGCCTGCGTGCTCTGCCACGTGCTGCGCAGCTCAAGGCCTGAGGCACGGTGAAAAGTCTGCCGGATGTGTCGGGTATCGGTCATATGCACTCCTTCTGGACGTTTTTTATACCACGTCAGCGAACCGTCTTGCAGCGCTTCATTAAGAACCTTCCGGATATACCCAACTTTACGTCCACAGCCAGTCATGTTGACTACCCTTAATACCCTAAGCGGTAAAACAAGGAGATTCGACATGGCTTATCAGACAGTAAATCCTGCCACTAACCAGCTCATCAAAGAATACCCCTCGCATACCGACGCGGATATCGACGCGGCGCTGAAGGCGGCCGATGCGCTTTACCATTCGGACTGGGCGAAAGGCGACATCAATCAGCGCCTGCCGGTGCTGCATAAGCTTGCCGACCTGATCGACGAGCGCACCGAGGAGCTGGCGAAAATTGCCAGTCAGGAGATGGGCAAGCTCATCGAACAGAGCCGCGGCGAGGTGAAGCTGTGCGCGCAGATCGCCCGCTACTACGCCGACAACGCGAAGCAGTTCCTGGCCCCGGTGAAGTATCAATCCGAACTCGGGGAAGCGTGGGTGGAACATCACCCCATCGGCGTGCTGATGGCCGTTGAGCCGTGGAACTTCCCGTATTACCAGCTGATGCGCGTTCTGGCGCCAAACCTGGCGGCGGGTAACCCCGTTATCGCCAAGCATGCCAGCATCGTGCCGCACTGCGCCGAGACCTTTGCCCACCTGGTGCGCGAGGCGGGGGCGCCGGAAGGCGCATGGACCAACCTGTTTATCTCGTCCGAGCAGGTGGCGAACATCATTGCCGACGATCGCGTGCAGGGTGCCGCATTAACCGGCTCCGAAAAAGCGGGTAGCGTGGTGGCCGCGCAGGCGGCGAAGCACATCAAGAAATCCACCCTTGAACTGGGCGGTAACGACGTGTTCGTGGTGCTGGACGATGCGGACCTGGACAAAGCCGTCAGGATTGGCGTGAATGCGCGGCTCAACAACGCCGGGCAGGTCTGTACCGCGGCGAAGCGCTTTATCCTGCATGAAAAGATTGCCGACACCTTCCTGAGCAAATTCACCGAGGCATTTAAGCAGGTGAAGATTGGCGATCCGCTCGACGAAAGCACCACGCTGGGGCCGCTGTCGTCGAAAGATGCGCTGGAAACGCTGACCAAACAGGTCAACGAGGCGGTGAAAAACGGCGCGACGCTGCACTATGGCGGCAAGCCGGTGCAGCGTGAGGGGAGCTTCTTCGAACCGACGATCCTGACGAATATCTCGCGCGACAACCCGGCGTACTTTGAAGAGTTCTTCGGCCCGGTGGCGCAGATGTACGTGGTAAAAAACGACGACGAGGCGGTCGCGCTGGCGAACGACTCACACTACGGCCTGGGTGGGGCGGTATTCAGCCAGAATATCGAGCGCGCGAAAAAAATGGGGTCGCGGATTGAGACCGGGATGGTGTATATCAACTGGCTCACCGATACCGCGCCAGAGCTGCCGTTCGGCGGCGTGAAGCGCTCCGGTTACGGACGCGAGCTGTCGGATCTGGGGATCAAAGAGTTTGTGAACCAGAAGCTGGTGGTGGTGCGTCAGTAAGAGGCCATAAAAAAACCTGCCAACCGGCAGGTTTTTTATGGGGTTATTGCACTTCGATCTTGTCCCAGCCGCTTTTGAACATGCAGCTGTCAACCAGCGTATCCCGGCGATATTCATTCGCGTCTTCAACCGTGTAGCTCGTGGAAATATCCTTTTTCTTTTTCGATTTGTCCGTTTTTTCCGAGCTCGAACCGGTCACCACGTTATCCGGGGGAAGATCGATCAGCGCCTGCGCTTCGCATTCCGTGAGCTTTTTATTCATTTCCGCATCGCTGACGCCCGGTTTCACCCATTTGTACTGGACGCAGCCGGTGAGCATCAGCGTGAGGCTCAGAACGCAAAGCGCGGTCATGCGGTGTTTCATCAGAAGGTGACTCCACCGCCTACATATGCGCCGTCAATCAGCGTGTGGCCAGGGCGGCCGTCCTTGCCATCAACGCTCACGTGGCGGTAACCCACTTTCAGGGTCACAGGCGTAATTGGCGTCCAGCTTACGCCGCCGTTGGCTTCCACGTAGTTTTTCACGCTGTTGTTCAGCCCTTCTGGCGCCACGTAGCCTTCACCGTACACGTGGATGCTGTCGGTCAGGGCAACGTTCACACCGCCGCCGATCGGGAACGCCACGCCGTTATCGCCTTTCTTCGGGCCGATGTAGATGGCTTTGGCACCCGCATTCAGCATCACCGGGCCCACTTCCAGGTTGTAGCCTGCGCCCACGCCGCCGGTTTGGGTACCGTCATCGGTGTTTTTAAGCCAGTTGCTTTCGGCATACAGGCCGGATGAGGATTTCCCCATCTCGAGGTTGAGGTTGGTAAAGTTTTTACCCTGCTCAATGCTGCCGCCCATTGCCAGAGCGGAACCCGAGAGGGCGGTCAGAGCAGAAAGAAGAAGGATATTCAGTTTTTTCATGTTTTATGCCTCGTCATTAAATTCATCTGGGGGCACCTTAACAAGCGATGTTTATGACTGCAAATGTGATGAAGGTCGCTGTTTTATGCTGATATTGTTAACTTTTTTATTTGAAATGTTGCATCGATGTTTGATTGTCGAGGTGTCAACGCGTGATGTTCGGACGTTTAGGCACCGTTTAATTTTTTGACTAAACATAAACTGAACGAGGAAGGGATAGTGATTAGAGGTGAATTAATTGGGTTTCTAATAATTTCCAGAAGTATTTCAGATGTCACATAATACAACACAACCTTACATTTCAGGGCAATGAATATACGTTCACCCGCGCACGCCGGTTGCCTTTCTATGTCATTTTTCTGACACGTTTATTCTTTACGTTGTTGGCTTCACTCACTGGACACTAACAATATGAAAAGAAAAATTATTCCTGTGCTTATCGGTTGTGCGCTCTCTTTCTCTGGCCTGGCTGCGCAGCCTACCGCTGAGCGCTATATCGTCAGCTTCCCTGACGGCTCCCATGTGAAATACAGCGGCGCGTTTGCCGATGCGTTCCCGAACGGGCTCCCGGTGGGGATTGGTTCTGGCCTGCTGTTTACGGGCAAGCAGGGCGATGCCCTGACGTTTGCGACCGTGACCGATCGCGGTCCCAACGCCGATGCGCCAAAAATGGGTAAAAACGAAGCCAAAATCTTTGTTACGCCGGATTTCGCGCCGCTCCTGATGACCATCCGCGTCCAGAACGGCAAAGCGGAGGCGGTTGATGCCCGCCCGCTGCACGACGATAAAGGCGAGATTAACGGTCTCCCGCTGCAAAGCGGCGTGATTGGCTCCACCAATGAAGTGGCGTTCAGCGACACCCTCAAGGTCCTGAAAGGTGATAACCGCGGACTGGATACGGAAGGCATTACGCCGGACGGCAAAGGCGGCTACTGGCTGTGCGACGAGTACGGCCCGTTCCTGATTAACGTCGACAGCAAAGGGAAGATCCTCGCGATCCACGGGCCGCAGGCCGCGGAAGGGGAAAAATCTATCGCGGGCGGTCTGCCAAGCATCATCAAATGGCGTCAGCCCAACCGGGGCTTTGAAGGCCTGACCCGGATGCCGGACGGGCGGATTATCGCCGCCGTGCAAAGCACGCTGGACATCGACGGGAAGAGCAAAAAGCAGGCGCTGTTTACCCGTCTGGTAAGCTTCGACCCGGCGACCGGCAAAACCGCGATGTACGGTTACCCTATCGACAGCGCGGCCTACGACAAAAACAGCGATGCCAAAATCGGCGACATCGTGGCGCTCGATAATCAGCACATCCTGCTGATTGAGCAGGGAAGCGATAAAAACGACGGGATGCGCAACCTGATTTACAAGGTGGATCTCAGCAAGGCGAGTGACCTGACCGCCTTCGACAAGCCGGGCGAATATCCGGAGTTTGATGATGAGAAAACCCTGGCGCAGCGCGGCATTACCCTTGCGGCAAAAACGCAGGTGGTCGATCTCCGCGCGCTGGGCTGGCAGCAGGAGAAGGCTGAAGGACTGGCGCTGATCGACAGCAAAACGCTTGCGGTGGCGAACGATAACGATTTTGGCGTGAAGGTCGCGATGCAAAACCCGGTCGAGGGCAAGAAGCTTAAGGATTACCGGGTGAACGCGGAAGGCAAGCTGACGCTGAATGATAAACCGGTGGAAACCACGCTCAGCGTGAAGCCGCTGAAGAAGCCGGAGTCCGACAGCGAGTTATGGATTGTGACGCTGCCGGAGGCGGTGAAATAAGTTTACCGCTCACCACTCACCCTAACCCTCTCCCCGGACCGTACACCCCAAAGGGGAGAGGGGATTGTTCGGTGCAGATATTTATCAACGCGGAGCAGCTAGATCGTTTTAACGCTCTTTTCCCAAGTCTCGACCAGATGATCTCGCAAGCTTCCGGTTCCGTGCATTGTCACCAGAAGATTCTGTCGTGCGCGGGTAAAACCGACGTAAAGGCGCTTGATATCGTCACTCAGATCTTCACTATCCCTTTCCTTTGCCGCATCCATAATGGCGACTGAGTGAAATTCAAGACCTTTACTGCTTGGCAGCGGCATGATGCAAAGGAAATCATTCTGCGGTGACCAGTGCTTTTTATCATCGCTGGAGACAATCATCTGGTAGGGGATCTTGCGGGCTTCGAGCCGTGGTCCGAGCATACCTGAAATGCTGTAGGTGGAGGGGCACAGTATGGCGATTTCCGACCATGCAACCCCCTGCTGACGCTGCTCTGTGACCCAATCAAGGACGCGTGTAATCTCCTCGTCCTGATTATCAAAGCTGTCCAGCGCCGGATACTGCCCTGACAGTCCTCCTGCAGCAGGCTGCTGGTATTTGAGAGAGGCTTCTATGTGATTATTGAGATAATTAAATGCTACGCTGCTGGCAAAATGGAGTATTTGCCGGGTATTGCGATAATTGGTATCCAGAATCGTTGTGCGGCCCTGAGCCTTTATATCGACGCTGGAGAGGGTAAAATCGAGCGCTTTCTTTTTCTGATAAATTGACTGAGCGTCATCATACAGGAAAAGTAGGGAGCTATCTTTATTATCCGGCATCTTAGCGAGGATTCTTAGCCATTCCGGCTTAAAATCGTGTCCTTCATCGATCAGAACGGCGCTGTACTGCTCCGGTTTTATCACTCCCTCGTCAAATGCCACCGTCAGCGCATTTTCCATGAGCTCAATGAAGTTTTTGCTCTTGGGTGGAAGACGCCGATTCGCGTTTAATTGCTGATAACACCAGGCATGCAAATGGATAACTTCGACTGGAAGTCTGAGGCTATATTGTTCGAGCTGCGCTTTAAGTTTTTTGGCCAGCGTAATGTTGTAGCAAATCACGAGTATCGGTTTGGTATTTTCTATGTTGTTGGCAAGCTCAATACATCGGTGGTGCAAAATGAGCGTTTTGCCTGATCCTGCCACGCCGTGAATGACCCTGTGTCCTGCCCCCATACTTCTGGCGAGTTGTTCCTGATTCCTGTCCATCATGCAGACCACATCAGGGGTGTGGAACGTAAAATTATCCAGATCGACCCGCGTCACGGACGCGTTAATACGTACGTCGGGATAAAGATGCCAGCGAATGCGGTCGAGCTGTTGTGGGGTCGCGTGATGAACGAAGCGATATCTGAGAAGGGATTCGAGCCGGGCGGAGATCTGTTCCCGGGTCATAAACTCGCTGAGCTCGTCTTTGCAAATCACCTGGCTGGTGGGCAATATTTCATTCAGCTCGTCGGGTGTAAAATTCTTTTCCAGCTGCGCCCGGGTGATATTGCTCAAGTACACCCCGTATCCATACGGCATAATAAAGCTGCCCTCATAATCGCCCTGCTGCTGGCGAAGCAGAGGATCTTTTTTCAGGCTGTCAATGATGGGGAAGGTATATTGTCGAACCTGTTCGAGCGGGTTTTTTAGGGGCTCAATGCCGTTTTTGGTCTCATAATCAATATGCGTTTTATTCGCGGATTTTATTTTCGTGATAAACCAGTCTTTCACCTCAACAAACAACAAACCTTTTTCGGGTGCCAGAATCACAAAATCAGGATGCTCTTGCCTGTCTCCCATTCGAGTATCGTACCAGCAGGTACACTGTTCGCTGAGCCCACCCTCAAGAAGCCTTGCCAGCCTTTTTTCTCCGGCCGTTATCTTCTCGCTACAGCTGCTGATTGTGGGAATAATGATTGCCATATTACGCCTACCAATTCATGAAAATTATATAATTCCGTTCAATTAATATTTCAGAGAATATTAATTGAGACATGATTTTTATTATTAAGGACATTAACAGACAATATGGCAAACAGAAAGCGTGATACGAGGAAATCTGCCTCAGAAAAATACGCTCCCTTTCCCGCGGACAAGGGAGCGGCTATTTACTTTTTCAGCCCCGCAAACGCCGCCCGAATCTCCTCCTCCGGCAGCTGGATGCCAATAAACACCATCACGCTGTGCGGCGCTTCTTCGCCCCACGGTCGGTCCCAGTCGGCGCTGTACAGGCGCTGCACGCCCTGGAACAGCAGACGGTTGGGCTCGCCGTCAATCCACAGCATCCCTTTGTAGCGCAGCAGCCTGTTGGCAAACGACAGCAGCAGGTTCTCCATTACGCGGGAGACCTCGCTGATATCCACCGGGTAATCCAGCTCCACCACAATCGACGCCACGTCGTTTTGCTTGTCGGACATAAAGTGGAAGCGCGGTTTTGCGGTGACGTTCTCTTCCAGCATAAAGCCGCTGGTGTTGAACAGCTGAGACAGGTCGATATCGCCGTGCGTCACCGTGTAAATCGGCGCGCGGGAGTTGATGCGCGTCAGGCGCTCGCGAAGCTTTACACTTTCGCCCGCCACGTCGGTTTTGGTCAGCAGGATGCGGTCGGCGTAGCCCACCTGAGACTGGGCGATGGTGAACTGGTTCATCTGATCGTCGGCGTGGACCGCATCGACAAGGGCAATCACGCCGTCCAGCAGGTAGCGCTGGCAAAGGATCTCGTGCGAGAAAAAGGTCTGAATAATCGGGCCGGGGTCGGCCATGCCGGTGCACTCGATCACCAGGCGGTCAAAGTCGATGTCGCCGCGGTCGCGGCTGTCGAGCAGGTCCAGCAGGGCATCTTCCAGTTCATTAGAGCGGGTGCAGCAGATGCAGCCGTTGGTCAGGGTTTTGATCTGCGTGGCGCGATCGCCAATCAGCTGGTCGTCTACGGAGACTTCACCAAATTCGTTTTCGATGACGGCGATTTTGAAGCCGTGCTGCGCGTTCAGAATATGGCGCAGCAGGGTGGTTTTACCGGCGCCGAGGAAACCGGTCAGCAGGGTAACGGCAATCGGGGTCATGGTCTCTCCTTTAGCAGCAGCGGACGCCGCCTTCTCCACTTCCGCCGTAGCGCGCTTCCTGACGCTCGCGGAAGAATTCGGTGTAGGTCATGAACGGCTTATCCGGATGGTTGGTCTTCATGTGCTCAACGTAGTTGTCATAGTCCGGAATGCCAATCAGCATTTTCGCCGCCTGACCGAGGTATTTTTTTGCTTCGCCTAAGTTACCAAACATAACGTGTCCTGATAAGAAAAAGCCCGGTGGCGCGCAGCGATCCGGGCCTACAGTACCGTTGTAGGGCGGGTCAGCGCAGCGCCACCCGCCATTGCTTTAGTGGTGTGAAGAGGTCTTCACGCCGCCTTCCGGTACCGGCACGTACGGGGTTTCTTTATCCGTGCGGCCATCGATGTTGCGCACTTTCATCCAGGTTTTGATGCCGTAGAAGATGATGCTGTACACCACCACCAGGAACAGAATGCTCAGACCCGCGTTGGTGTAGTTGTTCACCACGATATGGTTCATGTTGGCAATCTGCTGCGCGGTTAAATCCGCGCCGCCTGCGGCAATCTTCTCTTTGTACTGGTTAGCCATGAAGAAGAAGCCTTCCAGCTGCGGGTTGGTGCTGAACAGCTTCAGACCCAGCGCCCAGGTGGTGCAGAGCAGCAGCCACAGCGCAGGCACCACGGTAACCCAGATGTATTTGGTACGTTTCATCTTCACGAGGACCACGGTACCCAGCACCAGGGCCACGGCCGCCAGCATCTGGTTAGAGATACCGAACAGCGGCCACAGGCTCTTCACGCCGCCGAGTGGGTCGACCACGCCCTGATACAGCAGGTAACCCCACAGGCCTACGCAGCCCGCGGTGCCGAGTACGCCCGCCACCAGAGAGTCGGTTTTCTTCAGGAACGGCACGAAGTTACCCAGCAGATCCTGCAGCATGAAGCGGCCCGCACGGGTACCGGCATCCAGCGCGGTGAGGATGAACAGCGCTTCGAACAGAATACCGAAGTGGTACCAGAAGCCCATGTCCGCCCACGGCAGCACTTTGTGGAACACGTGTGCGATACCTACCGCCAGCGTCGGCGCACCACCTGCGCGGTTCAGCACAGACGGTTCGCCGATGTCTTTCGCGGTCTGCATGATCTGCTCAGGCGAAATCACAAAGCCCCAGGAGCTGACGGTCGCCGCCGCGTGTGCGCTGGCCTCTTTCAGCTGCGCCATGATCAGCGCGGTATTTTCGCCGCCCATCTCATGCAGGTTAGGCATGGTGATGCCCAGACCCGCTGGTGGCGTGTTCATCGCGAAGTACAGGCCAGGCTCGATAATCGACGCCGCAACCAGCGCCATGATCGCCACGAAGGACTCCATGAGCATTGCGCCGTAACCGATGAAGCGCGCGTCGGTTTCATTGGCCATCAGCTTCGGCGTGGTGCCGGAGGAGATCAGCGCGTGGAAGCCAGACACGGCACCGCAGGCGATAGTGATAAACAGGAACGGGAACAGGGCGCCTTTCCACAGCGGACCGGTACCGTCAATGTACTGGGTGACCGCCGGCATTTTCAGCTCAGGGTTGATGATCACAATCCCGATTGCCAGCCCGACGATCACGCCGATTTTCAGGAAGGTCGCCAGGTAGTCGCGCGGAGCCAGAATCAGCCACACCGGCAGCAGGGCAGAAACGAATGCGTAACCGATCAGCGCGAAGGTGATGGTGGTGTCTTTAAAGGTCAGCGCCGGGCCCCAGTACGGGTCGTGCGCAATCACGCCGCCGAAGTAGATGGAGGCGACCAGCAGCACGATACCGATCACCGATACCTCGCCAACGCGGCCAGGGCGCAGGAAGCGCATGTAGATGCCCATGAACAGCGCAATCGGTACGGTAGAGCAGACGGTGAAGACGCCCCACGGACTTTCGGCCAGCGCTTTCACCACGATCAGCGCCAGCACCGCGAGGATGATGATCATGATCAGGAAGCAGCCAAAGAGGGCGATGGTGCCCGGCACGCGGCCCATCTCTTCTTTGATCATCTCACCCAGCGACGAACCGTTACGGCGCGAGGAGATAAACAGCACCATAAAGTCCTGCACCGCACCCGCCAGCACCACGCCCGCCAGCAGCCAGAGCGTACCCGGCAGGTAGCCCATCTGCGCGGCCAGTACCGGGCCGACCAGCGGGCCAGCGCCTGCGATGGCGGCAAAGTGGTGACCAAACAGCACGTAGCGGTTGGTAGGCACGTAGTTCAGGCCGTCATTGTTAATGACCGCCGGTGTGGCACGCGTCGGGTCGAGCTTCATGACCTTCTGCGCGATGTATAAGCTGTAGTAGCGATAAGCCACAAGGTAGACGGAAACCGACGCGACCACGATCCACAGGGCGCTGACGTGTTCGCCCCGGCGTAATGCGACAACCGCCAGACAGAAAGCACCGAGGATCCCGAGTAAGGCCCAGGGCACGTGCTTCAGTAGTTTTTTAGTATCCATAGTAAGACCTGGTTTTTTATGTAAAGAAAAAAGGGTCAGGGTTCGTTGTGAGGAGGTATTGATTAATGCTGGAGCGATCGTGCCAGATCCCCGCGCGCGTAAAGGACGGTAAATGAATGAGTGGTTGAAAGTGCCGGGTGAGCGGTCAAAGGCGGCGACGAGCGGTTTCGGTGTGCCGCCAGAGGGCGAAATTATGTGATTGAGATCACTTGATTATTCGGGTTGCGCTCCACGGCCAGATAGCTCTCCAGCGTCCTGATGAGTTTCTCCTTCAGCCAGCTCGGTTCCAGGATCTGAATATGGGGGAGCCAGTAGAACAGCAGCGGCAGGATCTGGTTCTCGTGGGCCGCCTGGCAGCGCAGCGTGACGCCGTCCTGCTGCTCCTCCAGCAGCTCCTGTTCCGGCAGAAGATCCCGGCGCAGGAAGTAATGTGAAATATTATCTTTGATGAATATTTTCACCGCGAAAGTATCTTCGGACACCCAGGGATCGAGGCTTTTCTCCAGCAGCTCAAGAACATTTTCTTCGGGAGTGAAGGTCGTTTTCTGAATATCAAACCAGCTAATCTGGCTCAATGAGAAGGATTTCAGCCGGCTATTTTCGGTGGCTTGTAAATACCATATATTTTTTTTGTTAATGAGTTTATAGGGATTAATCAGGCGGGTTTTACCCTTATAAACGATCTGGCAAACATTATGGTTTTTAATCGATTTCTCGATTTTCGTTAAATGACGGCGAATATCGCGTTCTACCGTATGTTCCGCTTCATTGCCAAGAATAAGAATATGGTTTTCGTCTACGCGCGTTTCAAGCTTTTGCCAGAATTCCATATTTCTTTCAGGGAAAAAGCTGTCGGCATTCAGAAAGTTAGCCAGAGTGTGATGCAATCCTTGCCCACCCGGCGATTGTGCGGAATGAATCAGCCGATATAGACCGTTACCGGTATGTTCAACAATGGGCGAGAGGGCATTTAAATCCCGGTAGACGGTGCGTTCGGTAATTTTAAATTTCTCCATTAGCGCACCGCGGTTTACCACACCGTTTAAATGTAGCTCAAGGAGAATATCGACCAGACGTTCAGCCGAGCGGCTCCGCGTCGTTTTAGCCATAAGGTCATCCTGTATATATAGGTATGCGCTGAATGATGCGGGTGCACTGACAGGCGGCGTCAGTATTCAGGCACAGAAAATTTCTCTTATGGGTATATAACGGCGTGATTTAGCGGAAACCTTAGGAGTTTTTGCAGAAAGCGGCGCTGGCCGGAAAAAAGGCCAGCGCGAGGCGGGTCACACGGCGACTTCCGTCTCCAGCATGACCGGGTGGAAGCGGCGTCTGAAGTAGATCAGGCCGTGGCCCGCGTCACTCAGAATGATGTTTTTAATTTCAACCAGATAAACCAGATGCGTGCCGATGGTTTGCACCTGGCTTATTTCGCCTTCAAGGCTGGCCAGCGCGCCCTTCAACACCGGCTGCGCCAGCGGCCCTTTCTGCCAGCAGGAGAGGGCAAAACGATCCTCCATCGTCATACCGGTCATCCCGGCGAAATGGCGCGCCATGATCTCCTGCTCGTGGTTCAGCACGTTAACGCACAGCCTGCCGTTGCCCTGGAATACCGGGTTCATGGCGCTGTTGGCGTTGATGCACACCATGACCGACGGCGGGGTGTCCGTGACCGAGCAGACGGCGGTGGCGGTGATGCCGCAGCGGCCCGCCTCGCCCTCGGTGGTGACCACGTTAACCGCCGCCGACAGGCTACTCATTGCGTCGCGAAAACGCAGGCGTTGTTCATCTGAATGCATTGCAACCTCCCGCTGCGCTATTTCAGCAGCTTGTCCAGCATGTTGATATCGCTGTTGTTGTGCAGGTGTGGCACCGTCCAGCCGTGTTGGTCGTATTCGGACATACAGCGGTCGACCATCGCCATCATCTTGTCCATATTGCCGGAGCTCTGCGCCTGGCGCAGACACTGCAGGCGAATTTCATCCTGGCTGCCGGAGTAGTTAATTTCGTACAGCTCGTGACGGCCGCCAAACTCGCTGCCGATGGCGTCCCACATCAGCTTCAAAATCTTGATGCGTTCGACGTGGTCCATGCCGTTGGAGCCGCGCACGTATTTCGCCAGATACTGGTCGATCTGCGGGTTGTTCAGATCCCGGGCGCTGGACGGCAGGTAGATCAGCCCGGAGGTGACGTTACGCTCGATGATGTTCTTGATCTTGGCGTAGGCCATCGGGGCCATCACGCGGTAGGTCTGCAACGCGGCGTGGTCAGGAAGATACGCACCGTTGACCCACGGGGTGGCTTCGGAGCACATGGAGTCGCTCAGCGCCCAGAACATGTTGCGCCAGGCCACCACTTCGCCGAGATCCGCCTGCACGCCGCGGAACTCCAGGGTGCCGGTACACTCCAGGGATTTCTTCAGCAGGGCGGTGATGAAGTCGAGCTTCACCGCCAGGCGCACGCAGGCCTGCAGCGGGTACATGCGGGCGAAACCGCCTTCCATCGTCCAGCGGCGGCAGCGGTCGAAATCGCGGTAGATCAGCACGTTTTCCCACGGGATCAGCACGTGATCCATTACCAGAATGGCGTCGTTTTCGTCAAAGCGGCTGGAGAGCGGGTAGTCGTACGGGGAGCCGGTTGCGCCTGCCACCATCTCGTAGGAGGCGCGGGAGATCAGCTTCACGCCCTCAGCGTCCATCGGCGCGACGAACATCAGCGCGAAGTCCGGGTTTTCGCCCATCACCTGCGCGGAGCCGAAGCCGATCATGTTGTAGTGGGTCAGGGCGGAGTTGGTGGCCACCACTTTCGCGCCGCTGACGATAATCCCGGCGTCGGTCTCTTTCTCCAGCTTGATGTAGACGTCTTTCACCTCGTCCGCCGGCTTGTGGCGGTCGATCGGCGGGTTAACGATGGCGTGGTTGAAGTACAGGCCGGTTTCCTGAATGCGGGTGTACCAGTTGCGGGCGTTCTGCTCGAACTGGCCGTAGAAGGCCGGGTTGGCGCCCAGCGCGCAGCCGAACGCGGCTTTGTAGTCCGGCGTGCGGCCCATCCAGCCGTAGCTCAGGCGCGACCACTCGGCGATGGCGTCGCGCTGCTGGCGCAGGTCGTCGGCGCTTTTCGCCACGCGGAAGAACTTGTGGGTATAGCCGCCGCTGCCGGTGTCGGTGCCCCAACACAGCGTGTCCTGCATGTCCGGCTTGTGCAGCGCGTCGTACATCTGCGCGATGGAGGCCGCCGCATTGCGAAACGCCGGATGGGTGGTGACGTCTTTGACGCGCTCGCCGTAGATGTAAATCTCGCGCCCGTCCTGCAGGCTTTTTAAATACTCTTCACCGGTTAACGGGCGTTTGGCATCAGCGCGGAACTCTTCAGGCTTCATAGGGACCTCGTATCGGAATTGTATTGTTAAATTTATGTTTTGTTTTTGTTGTTTAATTGAAGCCTGAGAGGGGCGTTACGTGAAGGGACGATTGGGACAACGACGGGTACTTTTCGGGTGGGTTGTGGTTTTGTGATCTGTGCGGCTTTTCGGCGGGTGGCGCTGCGCTTACCCGCCCTACGAACCGTGATGCGTTCAGGAAACCGGTACTTTCTGGGCCCGATATGCGCTCGGCGAGCACCCCACTAAGCGATTAAAAAAGCGGGCGAAATAGGCCGGATCTTTGAACCCCAGCTGCCAGGCAATCTCGCTGACGGTGCTGTCGGAGAAGAGCAGCAGGCGTCGGGCCTCGCGCAGCTGGCGGTCGAAGATCAGCCGTTTTGGCGGCCGGTTGGCGAAGCGGCGACAGATATCGGTCAGGCGGGATTCGGTCAGGTGCAGCTCGCTGGCGTATTCCGGCACCGTCCAGTGCTGGTGGTAGTGGGTGTCGATCAGCTGGGTAAACCGCTGGAACAGCTTCAGCTCGCCGCGCATGCCGCCTGACGCGTGGTCGTCGAGCTTCGCGTTGCGCAGCAGCAGGGTAAACACCGCCTGGGCCAGCAGGACCAGCGTATGCTCGCGCCCGGGCAGCTGCTCCGTGGATTCCCGGGCAATCAGCTGCCAGTAGTGCTTCAGCGCCGCCAGCTCGTCCGGCCTGTCGGCAAGCGAAAGGCAGATCCCCGGCAGGCCAAACGCCTCCCGCGTGCCGGGGTAGAGCACCTCAAGCAGCGGCCAGATCAGATCCTCGCGCACCGTCAGCACGTGTCCGTCGCTGTCGGATTCGGTGATAAACGCGTGCGGCACCGACGGCGGGGTGAGGACGAACAGCGGGGCCTGCACCGAATAGCGGTGATCGTCGAGCTGGAGCTCAATCTGCCCGGTATCGAGAAAGTGCATCTGAAAGTACTGGTCGTGACGATGCGCCTGCATGTCGCGGCCAAAAAAGGCCGCCATGCGGGCGAACGACTGGTAGTGCACATCGTCGGTGCCCAGGCTTTCGTCGTACTCCTTGCTGATATCAATGTTGGCGATAGGGCTCTGGCACATGATCGTTCCTCTGTTGATCCCGCTGCGTCATCGGAATGCGCGTCAGCACCAGCGCGCCGACCACCAGCAGCCCGGCCACAAACCACAGCCCCGAGCTGAAGCTGCCGGTCGCGTCGCGCAGGATCCCAATCAGCAGCGGGCTGACGGCGGAGCCGACGTTGCCGATGGCGTTGATCACCGCCAGCGCCACCGCGCGGGACTGCAGGCTAATCACCCGATCCGGCGTGGTCCAGAATATCGCCATGGCGGTAAACGATCCGGTTGAGGCCATGATGATGCCAAGCAGCTGGATCAGGCTGTGATCCGTCGCGGAGGCCAGCATCCATCCCGCCGCGGCGAACAGGTACGGCAGGATGGTGTGCTTTTTTCGCTCTTTCAGCCTGTCGGAGCGGCGGCTCCACCAGATCATCCCGAGGATGGTGCAAAACTGCGGGATCGCCGCCAGCAGGCCGATGACGATGTTGCTGCTCCCCGTGTTGAAGCTCTGCAGGATCTGCGGCGTCCAGATGTTGATCGCGCTCAGCGTATTGGTCAGGCAGAAGTAGGCCAGCGTGTAGAGCAGCACCGCCGGGGTCAGCACCTCGCGCAGCGTCGAGCGCGGCGTGACGGATTGGGCAATGGCAACCTCCTGCTCGCGGGCGATCATCGTTTTGAGCGCCTGCTTTTCGTCCTCATCCAGCCAGGTGGCCTGATCCGGCGTGTCGTTGAGGTAAAACCAGGTCACCACGCCGAGCACCACCGACGGCAGCCCTTCCAGCAGGAACAGCCACTGCCAGCCCTTGAGGTTCCACAGTCCGTCCATCGCCAGAATGTACCCGGAGAGGATCGAGCCGAGCATCATGGTCACCGGCATGGCGATCATAAACAGCGCGTTGGCGCGGGCGCGGTGATAGGCCGGGAACCACCAGGTGAGATAGACCAGAATACCCGGCAGAAAACCGGCTTCGGCAATGCCCACCAGCATGCGAAGGACATAAAGGGTTTCGGGACTGGTGGCGAACATGGTGCAGGTGGAGGCAATACCCCACACTACCATGATCCCGGCGATCCAGCGGCGCGCGCCGATCTTCGCCAGCATGATGTTGCTCGGGATCCCGCACAGCACGTAGGTGACGTAAAACAGCGTCGCGGCCAGGCCAAACATGGTTGAGGTGAGGCCCAGATCTTTGCCCATCGTCAGCCCGGCGAAGCCGATGTTAATGCGATCGAGGAACGAGAAAACAAACAGGATAAAGAGAAAGACGATCAGGCGTCGGAACAGCTTGTGAATGACGCGGTGTTCAACAGCTTTATTATCATGGGCTTGCAGGGTAGAGGTCGTCATGGTGCGCTCCAGGTCTTACGTTTAGTAGACGGATTTATTGTTATTAACTGACGTAACCGGTTGTTCGATAAAGCGTGCCGCCAGCGCTTCCGCGCCGCGGGCGAGCAGGGTCGTGTCGACCCCGACGGCGACAAACCGCGCGCCGAGTTCAAGATAGCGTTTTGCCAGCTGCTCGTTCGCCATCAGGATGCCGGGGGCTTTACCCGCAGCGCGTATCTGTGCGATCGCCTGTTCAATGGCGGCCTGCACCTCCGGGTGCTGCGGATTGCCGGCAAAGCCCATGTCGGCGCTCAGATCCGCCGGGCCGATAAACACGCCGTCGACGCCTTCCACGTCCAGGATCTGCGGCAGGTTTTTCAGCGCCTCACGGGTTTCGATCTGCACCAGCACGCACATGGCGTCGTTGGCCTGCTGCAGGTAATCCGGAATGCGGTTCCAGCGCGAGGCGCGCGCCAGGGCGCTGCCGACGCCGCGAATGCCCGCGGGCGGGTAGCGGGTGGCACGTACCGCCTGCCGCGCTTCGTCGGCGTTTTGCACCATCGGCACCAGCAGAGTTTGTGCGCCCACGTCCAGCAGCTGTTTGATCTGCACCGGGTCGTTCCACGCCGGGCGGACCACCGGCTGGCTGGGATAAGGGGCGATGGCCTGCAGCTGGGTCAGGACGGTCTGCACGCTGTTCGGCGCGTGCTCGCCGTCGATCAGCAGCCAGTCGAAGCCTGCTCCGGCCAGCAGCTCCGCGCTGTAGCTGCTGGTCAGCCCCAGCCATAGGCCAATTTGCGGGCGGCCCGCCTGCAGCGCCGCTTTGAATGCGTTTTGCATGGTTATCTCCTAGACAAAGCGGCAGCTGATGGAGCCCATGTTGCCGTAGTCGACGTGGAAGGTGTCGCCTCTGCTGGCGGGCACCGGGCGGGTAAACGAGCCGCCGAGAACGATCTGGCCAGGCTCCAGCTGCACGTCGTAAGGCGCAAGCTTGTTGGCCAGCCACGCCACGCCGTTGGCCGGGTGGTTCAGGACGCCTGCGGCGACGCCGGTCTCTTCGATCACGCCGTTGCGGTAGAGCAGGGCGGAGATCCAGCGCAGGTCCAGCTCGTCGGGCTTAATTGGACGGCCGCCGAGGATCACGCCCGCGTTGGCGGCGTTATCGGAGATGGTGTCGAACACCTTGCGCGGGCGCTGGGTGTCCGGGTCGACGTTGTGGCAGCGGGCGTCGATCAGCTCCAGCGCGGGGATCACGTAGTCCGTGGCGTTATAGACGTCGAAGATCGTGCAGTTCGGGCCGCGCAGCGGTTTTGCCAGCACGAACGCCAGCTCCACTTCAATGCGCGGGACGATAAAGCGGTCAACCGGGATGTCGCTGCCGTCGTGGAAGAACATGTCGTCCAGCAGCGCGCCGTAGTCCGGCTCGCTAATCTGCGAGCTGGCCTGCATCGCTTTGGACGTCAGGCCGATCTTGTGGCCCTTCAGCACGCGGCCTTCGGCGATCTTCAGGCTGACCCATTCGCGCTGGACGGCGTAGGCGTCGTCGATAGTGATCGTCGGGTAGTCGAGGGAGATCTGGCGGATCTGCTCCCGGGACTGCTCCGCCTGATGCAGACGATGGGCGATCAGGGTATGGGTGTGTTTATCGAGCATGGCGTATCCTTTATGCGGCTGTTGCCGGGTGGCGCTGCGCTTACCGGGCCTACGTTCGAGCCGTTGTAGGTCCGGTAAGCGAAGCGCCACCGGGCGAAAAAGATGTCTACTTAAACAACGCGTGCACGTTGTTTTGTTTGTAATTAAGCGTCGGGTGCAGCTCGTCCAGCTCAAACGACAGCGCCAGATAGCGGCTCGCCATCAGCGCCGCGAAGTGCGTTTTAATCAGCGCAAACAGCATTTCACCGACCTCTTCCCGGCTCTCCAGACTGCGCCCCGCGCCAATCTTCAGCGTCATATGGACAAAGGCGTAATCGTGCTTGCCGTCGGCCATCTGCCAGGTGTCCAGCCAGTGGGCGCGGCTGCGGATACCGCCGATAGGGAAGATGCCCGTGGCGGCGAGCGCCTCGTTCACTTTGGCGAACAGCCCTGGCAGGTCGGCCTGCTCGCGGATGTTGTCGGTACATTCAGCTATAAAGTGCGGCATGGTGGCTCCTTAGGCGGGCAGCGGGAAAACGGCGTTGACCTGGCCGGTGCCGGAGCTGGCGAACAGCTCGGTGAGAAACTCCACCTTGCCGTCGTATTTGTCCCAGCCGAGCATCCCCAGCAGCATCACCGTGTCGTGCATATTGCCCTCGCCGTAGCAGTAGTCGGCGTACTCCGGCAGCATGCTGCAGAATTCTTTGAACTGACCCTCGCGCCACAGCTTCACCACGCGCTCGTCCATCTGGCGGTCGAACTCCCGGGTGTAGCTGTTCATCCCTTCTTCCGCGCGCTGGTCGTCGATAAAGCGGTGCGACAGCGAGCCGCTGGCGAGCACCGCCACGGTGCCGTCATATTTTTCGATGGCGCTGACGATGGCCTCGCCCAGCCTGCGGCTGTCGGCGAAGTCGTGAACCGTGCAGAACGCCGAGATGGAGACCACTTTGAAGTGCTTATCCGCGTTCATGTAGCGCATTGGCACCAGCGTGCCGTACTCAAGCTTGAGGCTCGGAATGTTGTGCGCTTTGGCGCGCACGCCACGCTTCACCGCCTCGTCGGCGATCAGCTGGCCGAGTTCCGGGTTGCCGTCGTAGTCGTAGGTCATGTCGCGGATAAAGTGCGGCAGCTCGTTGCTGGTGTAGACGCCCGAAAAATGGTCCGCACAGTTGATGTGATACGCGCTGTTCACCAGCCAGTGGGTGTCGAAGACGATAATGGTGTCGACGCCCAGCTCCCGGCAGCGCTTGCTGATCTCTTTGTGTCCGTCGATGGCGCCCTGGCGGCAGCCGTGGTTTTTGCCCGGCAGTTCGGAGAGATACATCGACGGCACGTGGGTGATTTTTGCCGCTAACGCTAATTTGCCCATTTTCAGATCCCCCACTTTGGAATCGGATGGTCGCCCATGGAGATGCAGACGTTCTTCATCTCCGCGAATACCTCGAAGCTGTACTCGCCGCCCTCGCGGCCGGTGCCGGAGGCCTTCACGCCGCCAAACGGCTGGCGCAGGTCGCGCACGTTCTGGGTGTTGACGAACACCATGCCGGCTTCAATGCTGCGCGCCAGGCGCAGCACTTTGCTGACGTCCTGGGTCCAGATGTACGATGCCAGGCCGTACTCCACGTCGTTGGCCAGGCGCAGCCCTTCCGCTTCGTCCTTGAACGGCAGCAGGCAGGCCACCGGCCCGAAGATCTCCTCCTGCGCCACGCGCATGCGGTTGTCGACGTCCGCCAGCACGGTCGGACGCAGGAAGTTGCCGCCCTTCAGGTGCGCAGGCAGATCGGTCGGTTTGTCCGGGCCGCCCGCCAGCAGGGTTGCGCCTTCCTCAATGCCGAGGCGGATATAGCCGGAGACCTTTTCCCAGTGCTGTTGGCTGATGAGCGCGCCAATCTGGGTGTTCGGATCGGTCGGGTCGCCCACGCGCAGGCGGCTGGCGCGCTCGGCAAAGCGCTTGACGAATTCCGGGTAGATGCTCTGCTGGATAAAGATGCGCGAGCCCGCGGTGCAGCGCTCGCCGTTGATGGAGAAGATGGTGAACAGGGCGGCGTCCAGCGCGCGCTCGATATCCGCGTCTTCAAAAATCAGCACCGGGGATTTGCCGCCCAGCTCCATGGAGTACTTCTTCAGCCCGGCGTTTTTCATGATGTTGCGCCCGGTGGCGGTGCCGCCGGTGAAGGAGACGGCGCGCACGTCGTGATGCCGCACCAGCGCATCGCCTGCCGTCGCGCCGTAGCCCTGCACCACGTTCAGCACGCCCGCCGGAATACCCGCTTCGAGGGCCAGTTCGCCCAGACGGTCGGCGGTCAGCGGGGAGAGCTCGGACATCTTCAGCACCGCGGTATTGCCTAAGGCCAGACAGGGCGCGACCTTCCAGGTGGCGGTCATAAACGGCACGTTCCACGGCGACACCAGCGCGCAGACGCCCACCGGCTGCACCAGGGTGTAGTTGAGCATCTTGTCGTCGACCGGGTAGGTCTTGCCGTTCATCTGCTGGCACACCTCGGCGAAGAATTCGAAGTTGTGCGAGGCGCGGGGGATCAGCACGTTTTTGGTCTGGTGGATCGGCAGGCCGGTGTCGGCGGTTTCCATGGCGGCGAGCTCCGGCACGTTCTGGTCGATCAGATCGCCCAGACGACGCATCAGGCGCGCGCGCTCCTTCATCGGCAGGTTGGCCCACTTCGGAAACGCCTCTTTGGCGGCGGCAACGGCCTGATGGATTTCGGCTTCGCCGCCGGCGGCCACTTCTGCCAGGACCTCGCCGGAGGCCGGGTTAGTGGTGTGGAAGTAGTCGCTGCCCGCGACGTTTTTACCGTTGATCCAATGGTTAATCTTTTTCATTTTGCCGTCTCCTCACTCACAATTCGGTTCACCAGGCGTCCCACGCCTTCCACTTCCACCACCACCTCATCGCCCGGCACCACGTCGGACAGCCCCTTCGGCGTGCCGGTGGCAATCATGTCGCCCGGCTGCAGGGTCATAAAGTCGCTCAGGTAGGCGATCAGGTACGGGATGCTGAAGATCAGATCCGCCGTGGTGCCTTCCTGGCGCAGCTCGCCGTTGACGAAGGTGCGCAGGGCGAGGTTGTGCGGGTCGGGAATGGCCTCTTTTGGCACGATGTTGGGGGAAATGGGGGTCAGCCCGTCGCGGCTTTTCACCCGCAGGTTCGGGCGGTAGTAGTTTTCCAGGTAGTCGCGGATGGCGTAGTCGTTGCAGACCGTGTAGCCCGTAACATAGTCCATCGCCTCGGCTTCGCTCACCTTGCGGGCGGTTTTGCCGATGACCACCACCAGCTCCGCTTCATAGTGCATGTACTCGACGTTGTTCGGGCGCACCGAGGTCTGGTTGTCGCCGTTGAAGGTGTTCGGCGCTTTGATAAAGACCAGCGGCTCGGTGGGCGGCTTGAAGTCCAGCTCGCTGGCGTGATCGGCATAGTTCAGGCCGAGGGCAAACAGCGTGGCGTGCGGCGGCGTGCTGTGCGCAATAGTGACGTCGCGCTCGTCCACCACCGGGTTTTCCAGCGGCGGAAACCCTTCTGCCAGAATACGCACGCGATCGCCCGGGCGGATCTCAACGCGGCTGTGCGGGGTACCGAGCAGGATCGCATCGCCGGGATTAAGGGTGGCGAACTCGCTCAGGGCGCTCAGCAGTTCGGCAGCGTTACGCTGCAGATCGGCGGTGTTCCAGTGGTCCGCTTCGCGGCCGTTGATCTCGGTGATGATGGTCAGGCTATCCACGTTATCAATGGCGACCGGTTCGCCGAGCGGGCAGAATCCGTCGCGGCATTTGGCCTTGATGGCCGGGCGGTAGAAGCTCTCTTCCGGCAGGCTCACCTCGTTGGCCAGCGCATATCCGGCGATGTACGCCGCGGCGTCCTCCACGCGTACCTTACTGGCGGTTTTACCCACCACCAGCGCTACCGTGGCGCCGCTCAGCACCGTTTCCCCCTGCGGGAACGGAATGGGGTCGCCTGCACGGATCACGGTGTTATGCGGTTTGATAAACCACACCGCCGTTTTCGGCGGCGTGTTGTAGGGGGCTTTTTCAAACGCCTCTCGCCAGGCTTCGCGCTGGCTCTGATGGTTGAGGGCGACGGCAAAGACGGTACCTTTCATTCACATACTCCTCAGGCCGGAGGTCCGGTTTGGATTTCATTAATATGTTAATGATCTGGTTTTATGCTTTTGCTGATTATTTCGCAATCAGAAGTGAAAGATTTGTGATACGAATAACAATAAATTTACATGTTGGTGTTTATTGATATTAAAATCATAGAGTTAATAAACTTAGTGGGTTTCTGTTAGACTTTTTGACGGAAAACGTGTTGTTTATAAAAGCATCTTATATGAATTGTTTACGTGTTAATGATGTGAAGGGGAGAGGCTATGCATGATTCATTAACCATCGCGCTGCTGCAGGCGCGGGAAGCGGCGATGTCCTACTTCCGCCCGATCGTGAAGCGCCATAACCTGACCGAGCAGCAGTGGCGCATTGTGCGCGTGCTGGCTGAACATCCGTCGATGGATTTTCACGATCTGGCGTTTCGCACCTGCATTTTGCGCCCGAGCCTCACCGGCATTCTGACGCGCATGGAGCGCGACGGCCTGGTGCTGCGCTTAAAGCCGCTGAACGACCAGCGCAAGCTGTACGTCTCGCTGACCAAAGAGGGCAATGCGCTGTATGAGCACGCCCAGGCGCAGGTGGAGGAGGCGTATCAGCAGATTGAGGCGGAATATACGCCGGAGAAGATGAAACAGCTGACGGCGCTGCTGGAAGAGTTTATTGAACTCGGAAACCGACATAACGCAGCGCGGGAAGAAGAGTAAAAACCACAAATTTCAGGATGAATTTCGTAAAGTTTTCCCTTTCCAGGCCGAAAATTCTGTATCTGTCTGAGGAAAGAGAAAACATGTTAAACCGTATCAAGATTGTCACCAGCTTAATGCTGGTTTTAGCGATATTTGGCCTTTTACAACTCACATCCGGTGGTCTTTTCTTTAATGCTCTGAAGAATGACAAAGAGAATTTCACCGTCCTGCAAACCATTCGCCAGCAACAGTCCACGCTGAACGGCAGCTGGGTTGCGTTGCTGCAAACCCGTAATACCCTGAACCGCGCGGGTATCCGCTACATGATGGATCAGAGCAATATCGGCAGCGGCGCGACCGTGAACGATTTGATGCAAATCGCGTCTGCGTCTCTGAAACAGGCGGAAAAAAACTGGGCTGCCTACGAAGCCCTGCCGCGCGATCCGCGTCAAAGCGATGCGGATGCCATGGAGATCAAGCGTAACTATGATATTTACCACGGCGCGCTGGCGGAGCTGATCCAGCTGCTGGGCGCGGGCAAAATCAACGCCTTCTTCGACCAGCCAACCCAGAGTTACCAGGACGGTTTTGAGAAGCAGTACGTGAGCTACCTGCAGCAGAACGACAAGCTGTACCAGATGGCGGTCGAAGACAGCAACAGCTCCTACAGCCAGGCTATCTGGGTGCTGATGGGCGTCCTGATTGCCGTGCTGGTGGTGATTGTCGCCGTCTGGCTCAACATCAAGCAGACGCTGATCTCTCCGCTGAATCGTCTGATCGACAACATTCGCCATATCGCCAGCGGCGACCTGGTGAAGCGCATTGAGGTTCAGGGCACCAACGAGATGGGTGAACTGGCCGACTCGCTGCGCCATATGCAGGGCGAGCTGGTGCGTACCGTTGGCGACGTGCGTAACGGCGCGAATGCGATCTACAGCGGCGCGAGTGAAATCGCGATGGGCAACAACGACCTCTCCTCCCGTACTGAACAGCAGGCCGCTTCCCTGGAAGAGACCGCTGCCAGCATGGAGCAGCTGACGGCGACCGTTAAGCAGAACGCCGAGAACGCCCGTCAGGCGAGCCATCTTGCGCTGAGCGCCTCTGAAACCGCGCAGAAAGGCGGCAAAGTGGTGGACAACGTGGTGCAGACCATGCGCGATATCGCGGGCAGTTCGCAGAAAATCGCCGACATTATCAGCGTGATCGACGGTATTGCTTTCCAGACCAACATCCTGGCACTGAACGCGGCGGTAGAAGCGGCGCGTGCGGGCGAGCAGGGCCGTGGTTTTGCGGTGGTGGCAGGTGAAGTGCGTAACCTGGCCCAGCGCAGCGCCCAGGCGGCACGCGAGATCAAGAGCCTGATCGAAGACTCCGTGGGTCGCGTGGAAGTGGGTTCAACGCTGGTCGAAAGCGCCGGTGAAACCATGGGTGAGATCGTGAATGCGGTCACCCGCGTCACGGACATCATGGGTGAAATCGCCTCTGCGTCTGACGAGCAGAGCCGCGGTATCGACCAGGTCGGTCTGGCGGTAGCTGAGATGGATCGCGTGACCCAGCAGAACGCCTCGCTGGTGGAAGAGTCTGCCGCAGCGGCAGCCGCACTGGAAGAGCAGGCAAGCCGTCTGACCCAGGCCGTGGCGGTGTTCCGCATTCAGCAGGAGCAGATGAAAGCGCGTGAGTTCGCTTCTGCGAAAACCGTTGCAGCACCGGCGATGGCGCGTAAAACGGTTACCGCTGATGCTGGTGATAACTGGGAAACGTTCTAACGCCGTATGTTGTGCCGGGTGGCGGCTGCGCCTTACCCGGCCTACGGTTTGTGGTTTTGCCGGGTGGCGGCTGCGCCTTACCCGGCCTACGGTTTGTGGTTTTGTAGGCCCGGTAAGCGCAGCGCCACCGGGCGATATTACAGAGGCAGGCGCATGGCGCAGCGCGTTTCATACGCGAAACCGTGCGCCGTCTCTTCTTCCCTTTTCTGACGCAGTTCAGGCGTCAGGGTCGTCATTTTTTCAAACCCCAGCCGCGCATAGAATGGCGCATTCCACTGTACGTCCCTGAACGTCGTCAACGTCAGCGCTGTCATCCCCCTGTTACGGGCATGGTCTGCCACGCAGGCGATGAGCTGCCTGCCGATCCCTTTTCCCTGCCAGTCCAGATCAACCGAGAGTTCGACAATAAACAGTGAAGACGGATGGGCTTCGGCAAGGATAAACCCGACGGGCTGGTCGTTTGCCAGCGCCAGCCAGCTTAACCCGCGTTCGACATAGTCGAGGTGTTGCTCAGCGGAAATGACCTCGCCATCGGCAAGCCAGGCGAGTGCCGGGAAGTCACGGAAGCGCTCGGCCGCCGCGCGTTCAATGGCGGGCAGGGCGAAAACGTCGACAGGACGAGTGGGTCGAACGGTGATGTTAAGGTCGACCATTAGCCTGCACGACTCACAATTTTAATTTCAACCATGCCAATTCCGATCTCGCGCGGCGAATGCCCAAGGATATTTCCCTCATTCGTGGACTGCGGGTCCGGCGGTACAATCACCAGGGTATTGCTGCGCGAAGGGTTCTCAAAATGCAGCGTTTGTGTGCTCACGTCGTTTCCAAGCGTTAACGTCTGCTCCCGATCGCCCACGCGCACGGGTACGGGCTTGTTAGCATTAGGCCCATAAGCCCTGGCGGTGATCACCAGATCAAATTGTTCAGGCAGGGGATGGGTGTACTCAATTTTCACCTCATTGCCCAGCTGCGCGTTGGACCAGCGTCCCCAGGACTCCGGCCGCGAGATGCCGCTAAACTGTTTCACTTCTTCCGGCGCGCCGGCCACGTTAAAGATAAAGCTGTCCGCTTTGTAGCGAATATCGTTGTCGACGATTTTCAGCATGTCGACGTTACGCTGATAGCGCGCGGTATCTATCACCGTATCTTTAAAGGCGGTTTTGCCCTTCCACTGCGCCTTATCCACGTGCTGAACGGTTTGTTCTCCGCCAAGCTGGCCCTGCGAGACGCACCAGTCGGTCGAGAGCGCCAGCGGCTGCGACCAGAGCTGGCCCATTTTGTAGCACCGGTCGACCCAGACGAAGTTATCGCGTGGCGCAAAATCGGCCAGCTGGTAGCGCAGCGGCGCGGAATATTCGCTTTCCGGCAGCGGCTCAACGCGTCCTTCCGATACTCGCAGCAGCAGCGGCAGACGGAAGTTGCTGCCCGAGAAGGCAATGGTGTTTTTATCCCGATCGACGGTGAAGTCTTTCATCTCTTTCGGGAAGTTCCACAGGCGGATGATGTCTGGCTTCCAGGCGAGAATTTTTTCCTTCATGTTGAGGAACACTTCCGACAGGGATTGCCCCGACAGCGTGCTGCGGCCCAGGCCAATAAAGTTGTCGCCGCCCAGAATGTCCAGCACGGTGGCGCCGTTATCCATGGAGTTGCGTTTGGTGGCGATCTCCTCCTGCTGCGGCTTGTCGCCGCGCAGGACGAAGAACAGGTTGCTGCGATCCTGCTTGTTGAGCTGATCCCACGCGCTGTTTTTCATCGCCAGATGGTCAGATGAGACGACGATGACGGTATTTTTAAACCAGGGCGAGGCTTTGATTTTCTCGACCAGTGCGGCGATGTGCTCCTGACTGCAGGTGACGGCGCTGAACGATTTGTTGTTTTTGCCATCAATCTCATAGCTTTTGCGCTTACAGGTGCGCGAGACAAACCCGTCCGGATGGTGGGTATCCACCGTCAGCGCAAAGAGAGAGAAACGCTTGCCCGCGCGGGACAGCTCCTCGAATTTCTTCCAGGTTTCGTCGAGTACCGTATCGTCATAGAAGCCCCAGTCGTTGCGGTAGCTCGGATCGGCAACCGTCGTTTTTAACTCTTCTGAGCCGTACAGGTGGTCAAAACCGTGGGATTTCAGGAACACATCTTTTCCGGCGAAGCGCAGGTTTGCTCCCTGCATAAAATAGTTTTCGTAGCCGGAGTTTTTCAGGATATCGCCGAGGCAAATATTCTGCGGGAAGAAGGTCGACATGGAGGCTGAGGCGTTACCTTCAAAAGGCGCGAACAGCGGGATACCACACTGGGAGGCAACCATCCCGGCAATCGTATAATCCGTGCCGGGCAACTGCATGGTGTGGCTGAAATCGAGACCTTCATTTTTCAGCGCGCCCAAATCTGGCGTCAGGTCCGGGAAGGCATCGTTATCAAAGTAGGTGCGCTCCAGGCTTTCACCGTAGATATAGACCAGATTGAGCGTCGGGTTGGCGATCGTTTTCGACGGCTCTTTGTAGTAAGCCGCGAAATCCGGATCGCCATCGCGCGACTGGGATTTCACCAGCTCGGTGATCTGATGGAACGCCGGGCTGGCGTCGACGGAGGCCAGCGCCAGGAATAACGCCAGCAGGCTGTAGCCATGATGGTGTGGATGATGGCGACGGCGACGCAGCACCCAGGCCAGCGCGCCAAAAATCATCACCAGCGCGACGATAAGGCCGAGCCCCGGAAGTATGTACTTACCCACACCTGCGCCCGTCAGGCTGTTCGTCAGGGTGTAGAGCACCGCATCGTTAATACCGTCACCGGTAAAGTAATCGCTGGCGTATAAGGTAATGTTTAAAATAATAAAAATGCCGAGCACCACCAGCGTGGCGATAAACCACCAGGTGTGACGGCCGGCTTTCCAGGCGTAAACGCCGACAGAAGCCAGAAAAAGGATAAGAGACAAGAATTCTGACAACAGCATATCCTCATGACGCCAGGTGCTTCGCTGGCTAACTGTTTATTTTTTGGGTGATACAATGTAATTGCGATGTCGTTAAGCTGCAATTTTAGTGTCACGAAAGTGTGCTGTTGTTAGGATTTGGTTTAGAAAATCGTTTTTATGAAGATGTGCACATCCTGACAAACGGACGCTGAGACGGTGGCAGGCAGGAAAAACGCTCATTTAGCGCCGCGCTGCAAGACTATCGCACTAAACGCGGCGTGTTGTGGCAGAAAATGGGGTGGATCAGGAGATGAAATTAACGCCTTGTTTCAGCACCAGATCGCAGGCTTTGGTTTTCACCTGTTTGGCCAGAGAAGAGTTGCCGAGGGTGCTCAGGTTAAGCTGCTGACCGTTCTGCGCGTTAAGCAGGCCCTGAATGCCGTCCATGTAGTTGGTGTCCGCTTTTTGCTCCTGAGTATCCAGACCCAGTTTACCCAGCACCTGGTTTTTTACATTTTGCGCGTCGGTCACGGAGGCCAGCTTTTGCTTCGCGCAATATTCCAGAATCCCCGCCGCGTTGTTCATCGTCCCCGCGCTCAGGCTCTGGGAACTGTTGCCCAGCAGGCTGGTGAGGGAAGAGGCGGAGAGTCCGCCCTGCGTGCTGCTGCTCTCTTTGGTCAGCTCATTTGCTGCGCTTGACAGAGACTCCTGCCAGGACGCCGCCTGCGCTGCGCCGGTTACCAGCAGCGCGCCTAAAAAGGTGCTGATTAGAATCTGTTTTTTCATCATGGCTCTCTCAAAAAGGTCCGTTTTGGGCCGAAGGGGTTCCAGTATATACCTGCGACCTGTCGGCGATTCCTGGAACTGTCTTAATACTCTTTCCCGGTGACGCGGCTGCGGTAACTGTCCCAGTCGAAGATGACATACAGGCTGTTACCCAGCTTCATGCGGTCCATGACGCGTTCCCCCAGCAGGCGGGTCATCTCGTCGATGTTGTGGTTCGTCAGCATGCCGGTGGGGCGTTTGGACGAGGAGCGGCGATCGACAATCTGGTTGATGATGACTTTTTCATAGCGGGATTCCGTCTGAACGCCAATCTCATCGATGACCAGCAGGTCGACGTTACTCAGATCGTTAAGCAGCTGTTCTTCGCTGGTTTCACGGTTGCTGAAGGTGTCTTTCATTGCGGACATGATATCGGCCACGGTGATGATGAGGACCGATTTACCGCGCAGAAGCAGCTCGTTGCAGATGGCGGCAGCAAGGTGGTTTTTGCCGGTGCCCGGCTTGCCGCTAAAGATGAAGCTGGCGATATTGCCGTCGAATTCATCCACGTACTGCCGCGCGGCGGCGAGCGCGTTCATCTGCCCGGTAGTCTCAATTTTATAGTTATCGAACGAGCAGTTCTGGTGCAGGGGACGAATACCGGAACGGTTAAAGGTGCGCTGCATTTTCATCGCCCGATTTTCGCGGGCGAGCGCTGCGGCGCGGATCTTGCCTTGCTCTTTTTGCCACGCCAGCAGCTCTTCACCGGTGGTGAAAGCAGGCTTCACGTTGGCAGGCATCATTTTTTGCAGACGTTTCATCAGGTCGCCGACGTTCTTCATTTCGCACCTCGGAATCCGCTGGGGATCTGTTTATCCGGTTCTGAAAAGGCATTGATATCACGTTTTGGCTGGCCGTTGTTGCCGGCGCGGGTAATCTGGAGATGACGCGCGAGCTTTTGCTGCCACTGAATATGGGTGAACACTTTACCCTCCGCCTGCCACCAGGCGGTAAACGCGGCAAGCTCTTCCGCTGTGGCGGGTTGGGTTAACGCAATGCCCCACAGCGCGGCCTGCCGCTGAAAATCTGCATCTGGCTGCCAGCCCGCATAGAGGGCAAACTTACCCATCGGAACGGTCACGGGAACGTTAACCGGTTCATCAAAGAACTGGGTATCCAGCGTGACATCGCTTGCCGGGCGTGCCAATTGCGCTTCGATCTCCAGAAGCTGTGCCAGACGTTCCGGTGTGATTGCGTAAAACGCTGGCGCGTTGTCGGCAAAAACCGCAACCGTGCCGCCTTCGGCGTGGGTCAACACACCGCGTGGGTCGCGCATAAAGGCATCAATACCAGCAATGCTGGTGGTCAGAATTCTGGAGGACATAACGCTTACTCTACTGATTACTACGGGCGTGATAGGGGCTTATGGTAGCACAGAGAGGGGAAAGGAAAGGAGGGGATTTCCCCGGTGGCGCTGCGCTTACCGGGGCTACAGTCGTAGGCCGAATAAGCGCAGCGCCATCAGGCAGTTATCACGCAATGATGTTCAGCGTGACGTCGATGTTGCCGCGGGTCGCGTTAGAGTACGGGCAAACAATGTGTGCCGCATCGACCAGCTTTTTAGCTTCCGCAGGATCCATACCTTCAACATGGATGTTCAGTTTTGCTTCGATACCAAAACCGGTAGGCAGCGGGCCAATACCCACTTCGCCTTCAATAAAGGCATCTTTTGGCAGGGTAAATTTGTCGCGTGCGGCCACGAATTTCATCGCGCCCAGGAAGCAGGCAGAGTAGCCCGCGGCAAACAGCTGCTCAGGGTTCGTCACCTCTCCCCCCATGCCGCCCATCTCTTTTGGCACACCCAGTTTGACGTCCAGTACGCCATCGGAGGAGGTGGCACGGCCGTCACGGCCACCGGTGGCTTTTGCTTTGGCGGTATAAACAACTTTTTCTAAAGACATGGCAGGTTCCTCATCTTGTTTTAACGTGTGCTATTAAATAGCGTGCGATATATATGGGTAAATAATCACGCGTAAAGTATAGCGTTACGCGCGGTGTAGCTGTTGTCGCAAAAGTTCGAGCTGCTGTTTGAGCGCCAGCAAGGTGTCTGTATCACACTGCGCTGCGCAACCTACCGCATGGGGGATACCCAATGCCTGCTGCTGGAGTTCACGTCCCGCTTCACTCAGGGTGACGGCGACCTGACGCTCGTCTTTGCGCGAACGGTGGCGGTTGATGAGCCCGGCGCTTTCCAGACGTTTCAACAGCGGCGTCAGGGTCGCAGAGTCAAGGAACAGCCGTTCACCGATGTCCGACACCGTCATATCATCCTGCTCCCACAGCACCAGCATCACCAGATATTGCGGGTAGGTCAGGTTCAGCGGTGCCAGCAGCTGCCGGTACAGCTTGTTAAGCGCCAGGTTTGCCGAATAGAGGGCAAAGCAGAGCTGGTTATCCAGCTTGAGCGCAGCGGTTGCATCGTTCGTTTTCGCGTTCATGAGGTGAATATAGATAGTGTACGATTTAATTGCAAGCAATTTTATGGGCAGGTGTAACGGAGCGCCACCTGAACGGCCATTTTACGGTAGTGCTGGCGCTGCGCCTGCTCGTCTGCGCCTTCTTCAAACAGCAGCGTAAAGGTGTAGCTGTTGGCAACGTAGTGAAAGCTGAAGCTGCTTATCAGACGATGAAGATCGCGGGCGTCAACCGTCTCACTGAAGAGCTGTTTTTCTTTCCCCCGGCGCAGGATCTCCTCCAGCAGATCGAGCGCGCTGCGGTTGACCTGGCGGAGATAGCTCGACTGCTGCATAAAGCGGCCGCGCTGCATGTTTTCCATGCAGATAATCCGGATGTAGTCAGGGTGGTCGGCATGATAGTCAAAGGTGGCTTCAACCAGATTGACCAGCGCTTCGACCGGGGGCATTCCCGTCAGGCTTAGCGCTTTTTCGCTGGCGCGAATCTGGGTGTAAACATGTTCAAGTACGAGGAGATAGAGGTTCTCTTTATTCTTGAAATGGTAAACCACCATGCGTTTGGTGGTGCCCGCTTTCTCTGCGATCTGCTCCATCCGTGCACCGTTCAATCCATACTCGGCAAAAAGCGCGATGGCGCTCTGAAAGATTTTCTCTTTCAGGCTGGATTCTTCACTGTGCTCGGGGTGTTCGCTGCCAGGGTTAGCCACATCCTTTCCTTATTTTCACCAAACGGACCAGACGGATTATCTCCACGGCAGCGAAATAACACAAATATCAAACGCGTGGGCGTTTACGGTACAGCCACAGGCCGGGGATCGACAGCCCGATGGAGAGCGCGCCGACAATGGACGAGGCCTTAAGAAAGTTGCTGAGAAGAAGGATCATCTGAGGCTCGGTATAGCCAAAATGGCTGATTTTCACCGCGGAAATCATCGCGGTATAGGCCGATATCCCCGGAAACATGGGGATCACGGCCGCAACGGTGAATACTTTGGGATGCGCCAGATACCAGCGCGACCACTGGATGCCGATACTGCCGACCAGCATGGATGCCATAAATGTTGACCATTCGATGTTAAAACCCGCCGTCATCATCACCATTCGCGAGCCATGGCCAATCGCGCCCAGCAGCGCACACCACGGCAGCGCGCGTTGCGGTACGTTAAATACCATCGCGAAGCCGACGGCTGGAATGGCGGCCAGAAGCATGTCCTGCGCCAGCGCCAGCAGAAAATCGATCACGCCCATCCGCGTAATCCCCAAAGTGTCATGGCCATGACCACGCCGATGCAGGTCGCCAGCGTCAGCAGGCTGGCGATAGCCCAGCGAGCCAGGCCGGTATTGATGTGCCCTTTAAACATGTCGGCGACAGCGTTGATCAACGGAAAGCCCGGGACCAGCAGAAGCACGCTGGCGGCCATGGCAACGGTCGGCGTGTTGGCAAACAGCGGCAGGCGCAGCAGCAGACCGGAAACCGTAGTGGCGACAAACGCGGTAATGCAGAAGTTAATTTGCGGATGCAGCTGCCGATGCGTCAGCAGCTGGCGAACATACATGGCGATACTGCTGGCGAAAAAGGTGATGATTGCACCGTCCCAGCCGCCTTTGTTGAGCTTACAAAAGCAGGCGCACGAGAGCCCTACCATCACCACGACGAGCCAGCGCGGATAACGTAATGGCTTGATCTGGTTGAACCGTTTTTCAATGTCACTGAGATCGAGAAGCTTATGTTCTGCAAGGATGACAATGTGCTGCACTTCGGTCACGACGTGCATGTTGATGCCGCGGTCATGGTTTTTGCGCGTGGAGGTCAGGCACTGACCGTCCTTGATTGTGGTCAGCACAATGGCGTTGGATGAGATTGCGCTTTCGACGCTGTCCATCCCTAGCGCCAGCCCCAGCCGGGTGGAAAGCTCCTCAACCAGCGCGCTTTCCGCGCCGTGCTGGAGAAGAAAAAGACCGCACTGAATACATAGCCGCGTGATAGCACGCTGCGTTGACCGCTCTGCCTGCATGTATTGTCCTTGAAAAAGATGGATAGCTATCTGTTAACCCATAGTGGGTACTTTTAGCACAGAGTGCAGTCCCTCTTGCTGTGGGCCAGATCAAGGTTTGTGCAAACAGTTGCAGTCCGTGTCGTGGAAGGGGGAATGGATTAATTTATCAATACCGTGAATTATAAATACCAAAATATAAAATATTTGTATTTAGTTATTCTAATTTTATATTGTCGTTATTTTAATGTCTCCACAATTAATTTTTGTTTCGCTTTGTGAGATATTACTGCTGTTTAGGCATTTCTTAAACTAAGCATACATCTCATCTTCTGCTTGTATTAACCAGTCTTACACTCAGGGACGAAAATACTCATACGTTGATGCGTTTTAACGTTACTCATCAAATGAAAAATGGACACGGAGGGTCTATGTTGTCATTGCATGGTAAGCATGGCGTTGTCATTAGCCGGATGCCCGTGATGCAAAACGGGTTAGGGGGCCTGATGGCACGTCATTTCCCCGAATTTGAATTGAGCTATTGCCGCTCATTGCAGGAATTAACGCTGCTCCAGTTGCGCCGCGCGGACGTCATTATTGCCGATATTTCAGGCGAATACAGAAACCCTCGGGGAGCGCTTGAAGAGTATTACGGTTTATTAAATCAATACCGGGATATTCACTGGATCTTTTTAGTCTCGCGGCCGCTTTACCCTATTGCGGTTGAGTTACTTATGCGCCCGGAAAGCACATTGCTTTCTGACATGGAGCCTATTGAAGGCGTGGTTAACGCTATTCGGGCCGGTAGCGAGCGGGCAGAGCGGATTAGCCAGACGTTATTAACTCCGGAACCTCAGAGTACGGAGAATGAAAATGAACACGTTATCGCGCTCACGCACTCCGAACGTAAGGTCCTGCGTCTGTTAGGGAAAGGATGGGGGATTAACCAAATCGCCACATTGCTCAAGAAGAGCAATAAAACCATCAGTGCGCAGAAAAACAGTGCGATGCGACGGCTGTCATTACGAAGTAATGCGGATATGTATGCCTGGATCAACAGTACACAGGGAATGAGAGAGCTGAGTTTGCTATCAGCCTATGGAGAGTTCGAGGAATGGAAAAAACCGATTCAACAAGACATATCGCCATCATCGAAAATTGCGCGATGAGTGCCGTCGGGCTACAGCATCTTTTTGCGATGCCCGGCCTGAGCCATTATCAGCTACACCTGTTTAGTGAATTTGACAGTTTTAAGAATGCACTTCATCACGTTAATTTTTTCTCACTGATCTACTCCCTTTCCGATGCGCGAGAGGAGCGCCGTAACTGTCTGGCGCACCTGCGGGATCTGGCGTTTACGCACGGTCATATCCAGCGCATCATTTTGGTTTCTGACGAGATGGAAGCACGGCTAATTAGCCATCTTTCGCCATCGCGCCTGCACGGAGTTGTCAGTAAATCGGTGACGCTTGAGCATCTGCAGAAGGAACTCGTGGAGTTGCTCAGCGAAACGCTGCGCATCAATGACAATATGCTGAATCACTGGTACCGGAGTCAGAACAGGATGCTAAGCCCCACAGAACGGGCAATATTGCGTTATATGTCCTGCGGGTATTCCATCCCTGAAATCGCGGCACAGCTTGAACGAAATATTAAGACCATTCGGGCACATAAGTTTAATGCGATGGTGAAACTGGGCGTGAATTCAGACGTAGGGTTGCTCGATGCGGCGGATATTATTACGCATCTTCCTGCAAGAGAGCCGCAATGTTTGGCTCTCCTCACGCCCACATTTTTATAACCCGTCTTTTGCGCGCCAGATACACTCTGGCGCGTCAATCAGATACAGACATCCACCCATTTTGCGGAAGTCAGTTCTGCCATTCTGTCAGGTGAAATGCGCACAGCGCTGTGAATTGCGCCTGCGGCGGGCAGCACTTCGGCGTACTGCTTCAAAGAGATATCGCAATATACCGCGAGCGGGTTTTCCAGTCCGAACGGACATACACCGCCAACGGGATGACCGGTAATGGTCACCACTTCATCACTGCTGAGCATGCGCGCTTTGGCACCGAACGTGTCTTTGAGCTTTTTGTTATCCAGACGCGCGTCGCCTTTCGCCACCACCAGGATCACCTCATTTTTAACCTTGAGTGAAAGGGTCTTGGCGATTTGTCCCGGCTCGACACGATGGGCGGCAGCAGCCAACGCAACGGTAGCAGTACTTTGACTAAGCTCAATAACGTCTATATCCGGCGCGTTGTCGGCAAAAAACTGCTGTACAGACTGCAAACTCATTGTTTCCTCCTGACAAATATCCTGCGTAATCTTTCATAAGAATTTATGCTCTGTAAATATCTCTTAAGTAACAAATACCCCAAACGGCTGATTTCTGGATCCTCTTCACAATCACAGAAACCGGTTACAGTAACCGGTTGCAGAGCGCGGAGCGTAGATTAATACTGAGTACGTAACGTCCCCTGTATCCAATAATAAGAGCCAAATATGAAACCATTTCGTCTGAGCAGTACCGCTGGTTGGCAAGCCAGCAAGGTTGTGAAGCTGATGTATGGAACAACGTGCGGCGCGTATGTGCCCGTAACAAACGTCTGACAGGAGATCTGCCATGTCTGCCAACCATGCTGCGTTTAATCTGATATTCCGTTTCGTCGAAAATTACGTCAGCCCGATAGCCGGGCGGATCTCTTCCCAGCGTCACGTTATGGCGATTCGTGACGGGTTCATCTCCGCGATGCCGTTTATGATTGTGGGTTCTTTTTTGTTAGTCTTTGCTTACCCACCTTTTTCGCCTGATACCACCTGGGGTTTCGCCCGCGCCTGGCTGGATATGGCGAAGCAGTTTGAAGGCCAAATCCTGACGCCGTTTGATATGACGATGGGCATCATGTCCATTTATATCTGTGCCGCCATTGCCTATAACCTTGGCAAACACTACGTCAAATCTCATCAGCTGGACCCCTTTATGTGCGCCATGCTGTCGCTGATGGCGTTTCTGCTGGTCGCGGCACCAAAAACCAAAGGCACGCTCCCTGTCGACAGTCTGGGGGGAACGGGCATTTTTACCGCGATTCTGGTGGCGATTTATTGCGTTGAGATGATGCGTTTCCTCAAAGCGCATAACATCGGCATTCGTCTGCCGGACCAGGTCCCGCCGATGATCAAAAACTCTTTTGATCTGCTGATCCCGGTGCTGGTGGTGGTGGTGACCCTTTATCCTCTGAGCCTGGTGATTCAGTCTCAGTTTGGCATGCTGATCCCGCAGGCCATTATGTCGGTCTTTAAACCTCTGGTTTCCGCGGCAGATTCCCTGCCTGCGATCCTGCTGGCCGTGTTGATTGGTCATCTGCTCTGGTTCGCCGGGATCCACGGTGCCGCCATCGTCTCCGGGATGCTGCAGATGTTCTGGCTGACGAACCTTGGCGCAAACCAGACCGCGCTGGCCGCCGGTCAGCCTTTGCCGCATATTTTTATGGAAGCGTTCTGGACGTTCTTTATCGTGATTGGCGGGTCGGGCGCCACGATGGGATTGGTGATTTGCTATCTGCGTAGCCGTTCAGCGCATTTACGCTCTATCGGGCGTTTGAGCGTGGTACCCAGCTTCTTTAACATCAACGAGCCGGTCATTTTCGGTACGCCAATCGTGATGAACCCGGTGTTCTTTATCCCGTTCCTGCTGGCACCGATGGTTAACGCCGTGCTGGCGTGGGCGGCGATGACCTTTGATTTGATCGGCCGCGTCATCTCCGTGGTTCCCTGGACGGCACCGGCGCCGATAGGCGCAGCGTGGGCCCTGGGCTGGGATTTCCGCGCGGCGATTCTGGTTGTGGTTCTGGCCTGCGTATCGGCGATCATCTACTTCCCGTTCTTCAAAGTGTATGAGAAGCAGCTGCTGGAGCAGGAAGCGGAAGAAGCGCAGCGTAGCGCGGAAGAGGACAATCAGCAGGTGGCCTAGGTAAAAGCAAAACGGCAACGAAGGTTGCCGTTTTTTGTTTTTGTCGGCCCGGTAAGCGAAGCGCCACCGGGCAAATCACTGCTCTACTTCAGCGTGCAATCCCCACACTGCTTAACGTCCGGCAGGCGATAGCGCTGGCAGCAGGTGCGGCGAACCAGAAGCCCATCACGGAGCACGACGGTACGGAATAGCGGGTTGTCACGGCCATCGGAAAGCTGCCTGGCAAAGAAGCAGGACTGACGCAGGGCCTCAACGTTCTCATCACCGAGAAGCGGCTTCATTTCCGTTAAATACCAGTGGATTAAATAGCCCGTATTGCTCCAGATAAGCTTCCCATTAATCTCTCCCGTCGCTTCCAGCGCTTCCACCACCGGGATCAGGGCCTGCGTGATGAGCCGCCCCATACGTTCCTGAGCAGTGAGGCGTTCAGCGCTGTGGTCTTCGTGGAGATCAATCCAGAAACAGGCTGCACGTCCGGTTTCGTGAAACTCGACGTGGAAATTATCCGGCGAGAGTTGAAGCATGCTCTTCTGTGTTAACAGCGCCAGCATGAGCGGAGGCACCATCAGCCCGATATACCACTGCGCCCAGAGGGAGAGCAGGGGTTTATTTTCCCGCGTAAGGGTAGGCTGATTGCGATAAATATGGTCGGAATAGGTGGCCAGCAGCGATTGTAGCTTAGACGGTTGGCGCCACTCTGAGAGCGTCATCGCGTGGGACGGGGGCGCTTCATCAAGCCGGATAAAGTCCAGCAGGTGGGCGCGCGTTTCCGCAATCTTTTCCCGTATCGCATCTGCAAGCGAAGCATTCCCGCTGGTGAGCGGCGCTCGCCAGAGGAGAGGTTCGACGATGTGTGCGGTATGCGTGGCCATAGTATAGATAGAAATCTAAATGATAATGATTGCCAATCCTAACTATTGCTCATACCAATGGCAAGACTTTTGTCCTGGTGAACTCGTCGGTAGGGTTATGCCGTCTGAATCTCTTCGCTTAGCAGAATGTTATTGCGTCCCATATGCTTTGCTTCATAGAGGGCTTTGTCCGCTTTTTCCAGCGCGCCTTCCACGTCTTCATCCTCGAAAATGGCGATGCCAATGCTGATAGTGACGTTTGTCGCGACGCTTTCGTTAAACAGATGCGGGATTTTCAAATCATACACTTTCTGACGGATCCGCTCGGCCGTCTGGCGAGCGTGTTCGAGTGAAATGTTGGTCAGCAGCACCATAAACTCTTCCCCACCAAAACGCGCCACAATATCGCGAGAACGCACGGCGTCGCGGATTGCCGCAGAGACGCGCTTCAGCGCCTGGTCGCCCATCATATGGCCGTAATGGTCGTTATAGGCTTTGAAGTGGTCGATATCCATCAGCAGGACAAAGTGTTCGCCATTTTCTACCGTGGGCAGATTCTCCAGACGGCTTTGCAGACCGCGACGATTATAGAGCCCGGTAAGCGGGTCCATCATGCTGAGGTCGGTAAGGGGTTCTCGTTCTTCCAGAAGGCGAGAGAGCAGCTCCTGAGCGAAACGGTCGTTGCGTCTTTGCAAAATGTTATGAATAGCAATTGCCACCACAGGAAGTGCGAAAGAATAGGTCATTCGCAGCCATATATCGTGATCGCTTAACCACAGGCAGACAATAAAGGTGGGCAATGAATGCAGCGTAAACGCTTTGATATTACTGGCGAACGCCAGCGTGCCGATAAAAAGTACCGTTAAAAGAGCAATTAGCAAATACGTCGCATGGTCCTGAGTAATTAAGGCGAATTTGGAGACAATTTGCCAGGCCCATAAAATACCGAAGATCGCTGAAACGACAGGAATATTTATCTTCCGCGCGCGCTTTCTCCAGTGCCAGACGAACAGGCCAGTACTGATGGCGAAAATAGCAATCAGAGGGGCAGAAAACAGGCGTACAGAATTGAGCGGATTTGTTACCGAGAACACTGCCGAAGTTGCGTTCAGAAATAAAAATAAACGTAACGATAATTGATATTTTCTGTGAACCAAAGACCGCCAGGATTGTGATGTCATAGTCGCGTGTTTTTATTAAAATTTAATTAAAACAGATAAATAGGTGTTATTTCGCAATAAAATATGCAAAAAACTCAAAGAGTAATTATCAGAAAATCTTTAGACGTTGTTAACAGGTGCGCAATTTATCACCTTAGACAATTCCTGTCATTACGGGAAAGGTAAAGGTCGATGGATTTTGATTCATTCAGCTGGCAAATGATAATTTTTGTTATATGATATTGGTTATCATTATCGTTGATAGAGGGAAAAGCATGTTGAACAGAGCGCTGGGCAGTGGTTGGGGGGTACTGCTACCGGGAGCCATTCTCGGCGGTTTGACGTTTGCCGATCTCTCTCTCGATACCTGGAAAGTCATCATCGCGTCAGGACTGTTAGTCACGTCAGGCATGATCTGGCATAAGCAACTGCGTCACTTTGTTTTACTGCCATCCTGTGTCGCGCTGGTCAGCGGAATTCTGGTGATACTGATGAGTTTGAAATAACAGGGATAAAGAAGAAATTCAGAGGGGTTGTAAGATAATTGGTGCGAGGGGGGGGACTCGAACCCCCACATCCGTAAGGACACTAACACCTGAAGCTAGCGCGTCTACCAATTCCGCCACCTTCGCATACCATCGATACTGTAAAAGTATCGTAACCACGGAGGCGCATTCTAGATGTTTTCAGCTTTACGTCAACAGAAAAGTGCGCGTGATGCCTTGATTGATGCAAAAATGGCCGATGGACGCGCCGTGTATAGCCGGATGGCGCTTTCGCTTATCCGGCCTACAGGGGAGGCGATTACTTTTTGGCCTGACGCGTCATCACGGTGCGGTAGACCTTAAAGCGGCCGGTCTGGGCGATAACTTCGTGGAAGCCAAAAGTTTCATCCAGCACTTTCGGGTATGCCAGGAAGGCGTTCGCGACGATACGCAGCTCACCGCCGCTGTTGAGGTGACGAACTGCGCCACGGATCAGCGCTTGTGCCGCTTCCAGGCTGGTCTCCATACCGTCGTGGAACGGCGGGTTCGAGATGATCATGTCGAAGCGACCGGTGATGTCGGAGAAGACGTTGCTGGCAATGACTTCACCTTCAATGCCGTTTGCGGCAAGCGTTGCGCGGCTGGCTTCAACCGCCGGGGCGCTCACGTCACACAGGGTTAAGCGCACTTTTGGCGAATGGCTGGCGAGCACGGTAGAAAGCACGCCCGCGCCGCAGCCCACGTCCAGCACTTTGCCTTTGGTGTGCGGCGTCAGGGTGGAAAGCAGCAGCTTGCTGCCCGTATCCAGCGCATCGCGGCTAAACACGCCCGGCAGCGTTTTGATGGTCAGGCCGTCAAGCTGGTACTCGTCCCAGTATGCCTGCGCATCAAACGTTGTCTGTTTTTCCAGACGGCCATGGTACAGACCACAGCGGCGAGCGCTGTCGACTTTATTCAGCGGCGCGTAGCCTTCCAGCAGCTGTTCCGCGCTACGCACGCCGCTGCGGTTTTCACCGACCACGAAAATATCGCAGCCGACCGGCAGCAGGGAGAGCAGGTTCATCAGCTGGAACTGGGCTTCCGGTTTATTCTTCGGCCAGTAGTAGATCAGCGTATCGCAGTCGGCGATATCGCTCTGCTCTGCCACCAGGCTAAAGCGCGCGCGCTCGCCCATCTGGCGGCTCAGCACCTGCCAGTGGTGGTAGTATTGCGTATGGGCACGGCTTTCAGCACAGTCGAAACGCGCGGGCAGGTCATCCTGCATATCTCCGGCAAACAGAATACGGCTTTCTTCGAAATCATCACTGTGACGCAGCAAGACTTCACTTGCCGGGGTAAATGCAGACATGAATTGTTCCTCAATAAACTCAGGCGGGGATTATAGTAGGTAGATGGCGCACTTTCGACACATTTGCTATATTTGCGCGCCTGAGAGACAGGAGTTTTCCCTATGACATCCCGACGAGACTGGCAGTTGCAGCAGCTGGGCATTACCCAGTGGGCTTTGCGTCGCCCGACGGCGTTGCAGGGCGAAATCGCCATCTCCATACCGGCGCACGTTCGCCTGGTGATGGTGGCGGAAGAACTGCCTGCCCTGAATGACCCCCTGATCGGTGATGTCCTTCGCAGTCTGAAGCTGACGGCCGACCAGGTTTTACCGCTGACGCCAGAGCGTGTCGCGATGCTGCCTCCTGATAGCCGCTGTAACAGCTGGCGTATCGGAGAGGCAAATGAGATCTCTCTTCAGGGGAGCCAGATCTGCTCGCCAGCGCTGGACGAACTGAAAGCCAACCCAAAAGCGCGCAGCGCGCTATGGCAACAAATCTGCGAATATGAACACGATTTCTTCCCTCACGACGCCTGACCTGTCCACCGCGTTCGCGATTGAAACACGCGCCCACGCGTTTCCGTGGAGCGAAAAAACCTTCGCCAGCAATCAGGGCGAACGGTATCTGAACTACCGCCTGGACGTTGACGGCACCATGGCCGCTTTCGCGATCACGCAGGTTGTTCTTGATGAAGCGACGCTGTTTAATATCGCGGTTGATCCCGCGTTTCAGCGCCGCGGGCTGGGAAGAGAACTGCTTGAGCACCTCATCCGTGAGCTCGAAACCCGTGACGTTTTCACCCTGTGGCTGGAGGTGCGCGCGTCGAATGTCGCCGCCATCGCGCTCTATGAAAGCTTAGGCTTTAACGAGGCGACAATCCGCCGTAACTACTACCCCACCGCAGAGGGACGTGAAGACGCCATCATAATGGCTCTGCCGATTGGATAATAAAAAATAAGGTTGTAACGATGAAATGGGACTGGATTTTCTTTGATGCCGACGAAACGCTGTTTACGTTCGACTCGTTCGGCGGCCTGCAGCGGATGTTTCTCGACTATAGCGTAACCTTCACCGCTGAAGATTTTCAGGACTATCAGGCGGTCAACAAACCGCTGTGGGTGGATTACCAGAACGGTGCCATCACCGCGTTACAGCTTCAGCACCAGCGCTTTGACGTCTGGGCGGAACGCTTAAAGGTCAGTCCGGGAACGCTGAACGAGGCTTTTCTCAACGCCATGGCCGATATTTGTGCGCCCCTGCCGGGCGCGGTTTCCCTGCTGAATGCGTTGAAAGGTAAGGTGAAACTGGGGATCATCACCAACGGTTTTACCGCCCTGCAGCAGATCCGCCTTGAGCGCACCGGCCTGCGCGATCATTTTGACGCGCTGGTGATCTCGGAAGAGGTTGGCGTGCCGAAGCCGGATCCGCGAATTTTCGACTACGCGCTGGCGCAGGCCGGCAATCCCGACCGCGATCGTGTCCTGATGGTGGGGGATACCGCAGAGTCAGATATTCTGGGCGGCATGAAGGCTGGTCTGTCGACCGTCTGGCTCAATGCGCATGGCCGCGTGAAGCCTGAAGGCATCGAGCCGACCTGGACCGTGACGTCGTTGAACGAACTGGAGCAACTCCTGTGTAAACAATGATTGCCTGCCCCCCGTTGATGGGTAAAATAGCCGCAATTTTGTATTCCATGATGCGTGGCGTGCTGCCGCGCTTATAAAAGAAGATTTAATTATGACGTTGTCTCCTTATCTGCAAGAGGTGGCCAAGCGCCGCACTTTTGCCATTATCTCGCACCCGGATGCCGGTAAAACGACCATCACTGAGAAGGTGTTGCTGTTCGGACAGGCGATCCAGACTGCGGGTACCGTTAAAGGCCGTGGCTCCAGCCAGCATGCAAAATCCGACTGGATGGAGATGGAAAAGCAGCGTGGTATTTCGATTACCACCTCCGTGATGCAGTTCCCGTATCATGACTGCCTGGTGAACCTGCTGGACACCCCGGGTCACGAAGACTTCTCCGAAGATACCTACCGTACCCTGACGGCGGTGGACTGCTGTCTGATGGTGATCGACGCCGCGAAAGGTGTAGAAGATCGTACCCGTAAGCTGATGGAAGTCACCCGTCTGCGCGATACGCCGATCCTCACCTTTATGAACAAACTCGACCGTGACATCCGCGATCCGATGGAGCTGATGGATGAAGTGGAAAACGAGCTGAAGATCGCCTGTGCGCCAATTACCTGGCCAATTGGCTGTGGTAAGCTGTTCAAAGGCGTTTATCACCTCTATAAAGACGAAACCTACCTGTATCAGACCGGTAAAGGCCACACCATTCAGGAAGTGCGCATCGTGAAAGGTCTGGACAACCCGGATCTGGACGCGGCGGTCGGCGAAGAGCTGGCCGCGCAGCTGCGCGACGAGCTGGAGCTGGTCAAGGGCGCGTCTCACGAATTCGACAAAGAGCTGTTCCTGAGCGGCGAAATTACCCCGGTCTTCTTCGGTACCGCACTGGGTAACTTCGGCGTTGACCACATGCTCGACGGTCTGGTGGAGTGGGCGCCGCAGCCGATGCCGCGCAAAACCGACACCCGTGAAGTGGAAGCGAAAGAAGAGAAGTTCACCGGATTCGTGTTTAAGATTCAGGCCAACATGGACCCGAAACACCGTGACCGCGTGGCCTTTATGCGCGTGGTGTCCGGTAAATATGAAAAGGGCATGAAGCTGCGCCAGGTGCGTATCGGGAAAGACGTTGTCATCTCCGACGCGCTGACCTTTATGGCAGGTGATCGTTCCCACGTTGAAGAGGCCTATCCGGGCGACATCATCGGGCTGCACAACCACGGCACCATCCAGATCGGTGATACCTTCACCCAGGGCGAAATGATGAAGTTCACCGGTATTCCGAACTTCGCGCCGGAGCTGTTCCGTCGCATTCGTCTGCGCGATCCGCTTAAGCAGAAACAGCTGCTGAAAGGCCTGGTTCAGCTCTCCGAAGAAGGCGCCGTGCAGGTGTTCCGCCCGATTGCGAACAACGATCTGATCGTGGGTGCGGTCGGCGTGCTGCAGTTTGACGTGGTCGTTGCGCGCCTGAAGAGCGAATACAACGTAGAAGCGATTTACGAATCGGTGAACGTCGCGACCGCGCGCTGGGTTGAGTGTTCTGACGTGAAGAAATTCGAAGAATTCAAGCGTAAGAATGAAGTTCAGCTGGCGCTGGATGGCGGCGATAACCTGACCTATATCGCGCCAACGATGGTCAACCTGAACCTGACGCAGGAACGTTATCCGGACGTTCAGTTCCGTAAAACCCGCGAGCACTAATCCCCTCTCAGAGCACGGCATTCGCCGTGCTCTTCTTTATTTCCTGTCTTATTAATCCCTTGCGGAATGTTCTTAATTCAACGCAATTTCACGCTATTCGCCCATTTTTTACCCAATTCTGAAAGCGGCTCTGTGAGAGTGATCTATATTTAACTCAGTGTTTAACATCGGGCGTGGATAAATTAACTGTTCAATGCATGGCTTTAGGTTATCCATTTTGCTCGTGTGTTTATTCGCAATATATATCACTACTAAGGAAGTACGTAGCCCGAATAACGGGTCAACACAGGAATAGATCGATGAATATGACAAGACTGAAGATTTCTAAAACTCTGCTGGCTGTAACACTGGGTAGCGTTCTGGTGAGCGGCTCCGCCCTGGCGGAAAGCAGCACCGTGGATAAAGCACAATCCACGGCCGATAGCGCAGGGCAAAAAATCGATAGCTCTATGAATAAAGTCGGCAATTTCATGGATGACAGCTCTATCACAGCAAAAGTGAAGGCCGCACTGGTGGATGATGAAGCCATCAAGAGCACCGATATTTCCGTTAAGACCGACAAGAAAGTGGTCACGCTGAGCGGCTTTGTTGAAAGCCAGGCTCAGGCTGAACAGGCGGTGAAAGTGGCGAAAGGCGTCGAAGGCGTCGCCTCCGTCAGCGATAAGCTGCACGTCCGTGACGGCAAAAACGCGTCGGTGAAAGGTTATGCCGGTGATGCAGCCACCACCAGCGAAATCAAAGCTAAACTTTTAGCAGATGACATCGTGCCGTCCCGTAAGGTGAAAGTGGAAACCACCGATGGCGTGGTTCAGCTTTCCGGTACGGTAGATTCGCAGGTGCAAAGTGAACGTGCCGAGTCCATCGCGAAGGCGATTGATGGTGTGAAAAGCGTTAAAAACGATCTGAAAACGAAGTAAATCTCGACCATTCGCCCGTCTGGCTAAACCCTGCGGGCGAAATAAGAACGACTCTGGAAAAACGCCGGTGAGTGACCTGAGCGCTCACGTTTAGCGGCCGACATTAACTATGGTAAAGGAGAAGCTTATGTTTCGTTGGGGCATTATATTTCTGGTTATCGCGTTAATTGCCGCCGCATTGGGCTTTGGTGGACTGGCAGGTACAGCGGCATGGGCAGCTAAAATTGTCTTCGTTGTGGGTATTATTCTGTTCTTGGTCAGCCTGTTTACAGGGCGTCGACGTCCATAGCAAACGCAATATTCCGTCAACAAAATAAAGCCAGTCACTGTGACTGGCTTTTTCTTATTTGCGTAATAGGTCGGGTGCGTTACTGTGGTGTTATAAAATAATCAAAACAGGAAAGCAGAGGTGGGGCAACGAATTCCCGTTACGCTCGGCAACATTGCGCCGCTGACGTTAAAACCGTTTCGCGCGGGTCAACTCGCGCTGGTCTGCGAGGGTGGCGGACAGCGCGGCATTTTCACCGCTGGCGTGCTGGACGAATTTATGCGCGCGCAGTTCAACCCCTTTGACCTTTACTTCGGCACCTCTGCCGGGGCGCAGAACCTCTCTGCCTATGTCTGTAACCAGCCCGGCTACGCGCGAAAGGTCATCATGCGCTACACCACGGCGAAAGAATTTTTTAACCCGGTGCGGTTTGTGCGCGGCGGCAACCTGATCGATCTCGACTGGCTGCTGGAGTCAACCTCCAGCCAGATGCCGCTGGCCATGGATACTGCCGCCCGTCTGTTTGATAGCGGTAAAGAATTCTGGATGTGTGCCAGCCGGGGCGATGACTATTCGCCGGGCTATTTTTCGCCTCAGAAAGAGAACTGGCTGGACATTATCCGCGCCTCCAGCGCGATCCCCGGCTTTTATCGTACCGGTGCCCTGCTGGACGGTATTAGCTATCTGGACGGGGGGATCAGTGACGCGGTGCCGGTGCAGGAAGCCGCCCGTCGCGGGGCGAAAACCATTGTGGTGATCCGTACCGTACCGTCGCAAATGTATTACACCCCGCAGTGGTTTAAGCGAATGGAGCGCTGGCTGGGCGACAGCAGCCTGCAGCCGCTGGTGAACATCGCGAAGCAGCATGAAACCACCTACGGCGCGATGCAGCGCTTCATTGAGAAACCGCCGGGCAAGCTGCGTATTTTTGAAATCTATCCGCCTAAGCCGCTGCTGAGCATGGCGCTGGGCAGCCGCGTTCCTGCGCTGCGCATGGATTACAAAACGGGGCGGCTGTGCGGGCGCTACTTCCTGGCGACGGTGGGGAAAATGCTGGCGGAGCAGCCGCCGCTTCATCGCCATAAACGCATTATTACGCCGCCTGCGATTGTCGCCAACGACGCCCTGACGGTGCCCCTGGTGGACATTCCGCAGGCGAATGACGCTTTACTGGACAACGAGGATCTGGCGTGATGCACCGCTTTGTCGATACCCATTGCCACTTTGATTTCCCGCCGTTTACGGGAGATGAAGAGCAAAGCATTGCGAAAGCGGCCGAGGCAGGCGTTCAGGCCATTATTGTGCCTTCAGTGGAAGCGGCTTACTTTTCCCGCGTGCTGGATCTTTCCACGCATCACCCTGCGCTCTATGCGGCGCTCGGCCTGCATCCGATCGTGATTGAGCGGCATCGGAATGAGGACATTGAGCGACTTGATGAGATAGTGCAGACCGCAGGCGACAAGCTTGTCGCCATCGGTGAGATCGGCCTCGATCTTTATCGCGAGGATCCGCATTTTGAGCGCCAGCAGACGATCCTCGACGCGCAGCTCAGGCTGGCGAAGCGTCACGATCTGCCGGTGATCCTTCATTCAAGACGCACGCACGATAAGCTGGCAATGCACCTGAAGCGTATCGATTTGCCGCGTAAGGGCGTCGTGCATGGTTTCTCAGGAAGCCTGCAGCAGGCGCAGCGTTTTATCGAGCTGGGCTACAAAATCGGCGTTGGGGGCACCATCACCTATCCGCGCGCCAGCAAAACCCGGGACGTGATGGCACAGCTGCCGCTGTCGGCGCTTCTGCTGGAAACCGACGCGCCGGACATGCCGCTGAACGGTTTTCAGGGCCAGCCGAATCGTCCGGAACAGGCGGCGCGCGTATTTGCCACCCTGTGCGAACTGCGAAAAGAGACTGAAGAGGCCATAGCCGGTGCGCTGCTGGAAAATACGCGTTCGGTATTTGGCATCACGCTATAGATAAAGCGCCGGGCGGATCACCGTTATCTTCTGTTTTTCCAGCGCCCGCGCCAGCGGTTCAACGTCTTCCGGCGTGGCGCTGCGCCATGACGCCGCCTCGCCGTACACGCCATGCGCATGAAACGCGTTGAGGCGCACCGGCACGTTTCCCAGCCCGTGGATAAACGCCGTCAGCGGCTTCAGATGTTCCAGATAATCACACTGTTCCGGAATCACCAGCAGGCGGAGCTCCGTTAAACGATTACGATCTGCCAGCCAGCGGATACTCTGCTTGATCTGCGGGTTTTCGCGCCCGGTCAGGAAGCGGTGGTGTTCGTTCCCCCATGCTTTCAGGTCCAGCATCGCGCCATCCAGTACCGGCAGCAGCCTTTGCCAGCCGGTTTCGCTTAACAAACCGTTGCTGTCGACCAGGCAGGTCAGATGATTCAGGGCGGCATCGGCTTTGATCGCTGAGAATAGCGTCACTAAAAACGGTAATTGCGTTGTGGCCTCACCGCCGCTCACGGTGATCCCCTCGATAAACGGTGCGGATTTGCGGATCTGTGAAAGGATCTCCTCCACGCTCAGGCGGTGCGCCATAGGCGTTGCCTGCTGCTGGCACAGGTGCAGGCAGGTGTCGCACTGCTGGCAGTCACTCTCCTGCCACCAGACGCGTCCCGCCTGTATGGTCAGCGCGTCGTGCGGGCAGTGGGGCACGCAGTCCCCGCAGTCGTTGCAGCGGCCGATCGTCCACGGGTTGTGGCAGGTTTTACAGCGCAGGTTGCAGCCCTGCAGGAACAGGGCCAGGCGGCTGCCCGGCCCGTCCACGCAGGAAAAAGGGATGACCTGACTAACTAAAGCGCATCTGCTGTTCATGGCTTATCACGCGCGGCTGACGTTCCAGAATACGGGTATTGCGCGAGGCTTCTTCACCCAGCCAGGTGGTATTGGTGCGCGATCCGGCTTCCCGGTACTTCTCCAGATCCGACAACCGCACCATATAACCAGTGACGCGCACCAGATCGTTACCCGCGACGTTGGCGGTAAACTCGCGCATCCCCGCCCTGAACGCGCCGAGACAGAGCTGGACCACCGCCTGCGGGTTACGTTTTACCGTCTCATCCAGCGTCAAAATATCGCTGATCCCGGAAGCGTAGTGCTTGTGGTGCGGCGCCACCGCCAGCAGGTGGCTGATGGGATCCGGCTCGTCGCCGTAGGGCAGGCGCGCGCCCGGCGTGGTGCCCGAGTCAGAGCTGATCCCCGACTGCGCATGCAGCATCGCGCGCTGCTTCCAGCCGTGTTTCACCGGCGTGTTTTCGACAAACGCCGCAAGCTGTTCGCTGATGCGATAGCCCAGCGCGTTGGCCTGCTCGTCTTTGCCGTAACGCCCAGTCATCCCGGCTTTCTCACAGAGCACGTTTACCGCTTCTGCCAGGCCGTACATGCCAAACATCGGCACAAACCGATCGGCATCAATCAGCCCCTCTTTCACCAGGAAGCTATTCTCAAAGAAGCCGGATTGTTGATACAGGAAATCGCAGCGGGCATCGATGATGGCCATTTGCTGCTGGCAGTAATGCGGAAGGGCGCGGCTGAAGAAGTCTTCCATTGACGTACTGTGTTCGGCGATGGCCTTGAGGTTGAGGCGCACCAGGGTGCTGCCACCGCCTGCCAGAGGCAGGGAGTTGTAACAGCTCACTACGCCGTAATGGCCTTTTGTGAAAATTTTATCATTCACCGGGCCATTAGAAATATGCGGTTTGCTGCATTCACATATGTTTTTTGCCACCTCAAGCAGCAAATCATCCGGGGTGATCGCTGGATCATAAATAAAGGTCAGGTTCGGCGCGACCTGCTTCAGCTCTGCATCGGCACGCAGAATGGCACGCGTGACGGGGGTATCTTCCGGCCCGATATTGGCATGCATAAAGGCATCGGGAAGCGTACGGTCGAGATAGCGCCAGAAACGTTTTATTCGGCTATTGATTTCTTCTTGTGTTAGAATTCTAACATAAGGTTGCAGCAACACATCAAGCTGACCGAGATAGACCGGCATCGATGTGACGGACGGAACATGGTGGTAGAGGATGGTTAACAGTGAGAGGGCGTCGTCGAGATCTTTTGCCCCTTCCAGCTCCAGCCATTCTGAACCATTAGCCAGAAATTTTGCGTAATCCGGCAGAACGTAACGGGGTTTGTAAGGCGCATGGCCTTCGAACATGTCGCAGATGAACCCCTCGTCCAGCGCGGCGCGCGCAGCTTCAGGAAGTGCCGGATACGGCAGGTTGTTTTCCGCTTCCAGCGCCAGAAAATGACGTTTTTGTTCCGGGGATAACACCGGGCTTGTCACAATCTGCTGGCAACGTTGCTGCAGGGCGTCGGGGCTGGAGTGGGACATGTTCGCTTCCTTGAGTGTTCTGCGGATGATGAACGGATTGTAGAAAGCCTGCCTGTCGGCACTTTTGATCCGACAGGGGGTATCGCTGCTTTAGTCGGCAATGTGCACGCTAAAGTTTGAAGAAGATCTCATTACAGTAATGCAAATTTGCACGCAGTTTTCATTAACTGTGATGAATGTCGAAGTGTGGATGCGGGTGGATGTTAGAATACTCACAGACCCGCAAGGTAAAATTTATACGGCACTGCCGTTGGAGAATGTTATGACCGATTTAACTGCAAGCAGCCTGCGCGCGTTGAAACTGATGGACCTGACCACCCTGAACGATGACGACACCAATGAGAAAGTCATCGCCCTGTGCCATCAGGCGAAAACGCCGGTGGGCAACACCGCAGCCGTCTGTATCTACCCGCGCTTTATCCCGATTGCCCGTAAGACGCTGAAAGAGCAGGGCACCCCGGACGTGCGCATTGCAACCGTCACTAACTTCCCGCATGGCAACGATGATATCGAGATTGCGCTGGCAGAAACCCGCGCGGCGATTGCCTACGGCGCAGACGAAGTTGACGTGGTGTTCCCGTACCGCGCGCTGATCGCCGGCAACGAGCAGGTCGGTTTTGACCTGGTGAAGGCCTGTAAAGACGCGTGTGCGGCGGCAAACGTGCTCCTGAAAGTGATCATCGAAACCGGCGAGCTGAAAGAAGAGGCGCTGATTCGTAAAGCCTCTGAAATCTCCATCAAAGCCGGTGCGGATTTCATTAAAACCTCTACCGGTAAAGTACCGGTAAATGCGACCCCGGAAAGCGCGCGCATCATGATGGAAGTGATCCGCGACATGGGCGTGTCTAAAACCGTGGGCTTCAAACCTGCGGGCGGCGTGCGTACCGCGGAAGACGCGCAGCAGTTCCTGGCGATTGCCGACGAGCTGTTTGGCGCCGACTGGGCCGATTCCCGTCACTACCGCTTCGGCGCCTCCAGCCTGCTGGCCAGCCTGCTGAAAGCGCTGGGTCACGGCGACGGTAAGAGCGCAAGCAGCTACTAAGTTTGAATTGCCGGGTGGCGCTACGCTTACCCGGCCTACCCGGATCGTGGTCGGGTAAACCGTACCCGCCACCATTCACCCGATTCCTCATGGGGGTTACCGTGTTTCTCGCACAAGAAATTATTCGTAAAAAACGTGATGGTCATGCATTAAGCGACGAAGAGATCCGCTTCTTCATCAACGGCATTCGTGATAACACCGTCTCTGAAGGGCAGATTGCGGCTCTGGCGATGACCATTTTCTTCCACGATATGTCGATGCCTGAGCGCGTGTCGCTGACCATGGCGATGCGAGATTCAGGAACCGTTCTGGACTGGAAAAGCCTCAACCTTAACGGCCCGATTGTGGATAAACACTCCACCGGCGGCGTGGGCGACGTGACCTCCCTGATGCTTGGCCCCATGGTGGCAGCCTGTGGCGGTTATATCCCGATGATCTCCGGGCGCGGCCTGGGCCACACCGGCGGTACGCTCGACAAACTGGAAGCCATTCCGGGCTTCGATATCTTCCCGGATGACAACCGCTTCCGCGACATTATTAAAGACGTTGGTGTGGCGATTATCGGCCAGACCAGCTCTCTTGCTCCGGCAGACAAGCGTTTCTACGCGACCCGCGACATCACCGCGACCGTTGACTCCATCCCGCTGATCACCGCCTCTATCCTGGCGAAGAAGCTGGCAGAAGGGCTGGACGCGCTGGTGATGGACGTGAAGGTAGGCAGCGGCGCGTTTATGCCAACCTATGAACTCTCTGAGGCGCTGGCCGAAGCGATCGTTGGCGTCTCCAACGGCGCGGGCGTGCGCACTACCGCACTGCTCACCGACATGAACCAGGTGCTGGCTTCCAGCGCCGGTAACGCCGTCGAAGTGCGCGAAGCCGTCCAGTTCCTGACAGGCGAATACCGCAACCCGCGTCTGTTCGATGTCACCATGGCGCTGTGCGTGGAGATGTTAATCTCCGGCAAGCTGGCCAAAGACGACGCCGACGCCCGCGCGAAGCTACAGGCGGTACTGGACAACGGCAAAGCGGCGGAGATCTTTGGCCGCATGGTTGCGGCGCAGAAAGGCCCGACCGACTTCGTCGAAAACTATGCGAAGTACCTGCCGACCGCGACGCTCAGCAAAGCGGTGTATGCCGACAGCGAAGGGTTTGTCTCGGCAATGGATACCCGCGCGCTGGGTATGGCGGTCGTGTCTATGGGCGGCGGCCGTCGTCAGGCGTCAGATACCATTGATTACAGCGTCGGCTTCACCGATATGGCCCGTCTGGGCGACAGCGTTGACGGCCAACGTCCGCTGGCGGTGATCCACGCCAAAGATGAAGCCAGCTGGCAGGAAGCGGCGAAAGCGGTGAAGGCGGCTATTACGCTTGACAATAAAGCGCCGGAAACCACACCGACTGTCTATCGCCGTATCACCGAATAGCGGTATACTGATCTGATCGATAATTTTTGAAGCACTACGTACGGAGAACAATTATGAAACGTGCATTTATTATGGTGCTGGACTCATTCGGCATCGGCGCAACCGAAGATGCGGAACGTTTTGGTGACGTGGGTTCCGATACCATGGGTCACATCGCGGAAGCCTGTGCGAAAGGCGAAGCGGACAACGGTCGTAAAGGCCCTCTGACTCTACCTAACCTGACCCGCCTTGGGCTGGTGAAAGCGCATGAAGGCTCTACCGGTAAAATCGCAGCCGGTATGGACGGCAACGCGGAAGTGGTGGGCGCTTACGCCTGGGCGCACGAGCTCTCCTCCGGTAAAGACACCCCGTCTGGACACTGGGAAATCGCCGGTGTGCCGGTGCTGTTCGACTGGGGTTACTTCTCCGATCACGAGAACAGCTTCCCGCAGGAGCTGCTCGATAAGCTGGTGAAGCGTGCCAACCTGCCGGGCTACCTCGGTAACTGCCACTCTTCCGGTACCGTGATTCTGGACCAGCTCGGCGAAGAGCACATGAAAACCGGCAAGCCGATTTTCTACACCTCTGCTGACTCCGTGTTCCAGATTGCCTGCCACGAAGAGACCTTTGGCCTGGATAAACTCTACGAGCTGTGCGAAATCGCCCGTGAAGAGCTGACCGAAGGCGGCTACAACATTGGCCGCGTGATCGCGCGTCCGTTTATTGGCGACAAAGCGGGTAACTTCCAGCGTACCGGTAACCGTCACGATCTGGCCGTTGAGCCGCCGGCGCCAACCGTGCTGCAGAAGCTGGTCGATGAGAAAGACGGCCACGTGGTGTCCGTGGGCAAAATCGCGGATATCTACGCTAACTGCGGCATCACCAAAAAGGTCAAAGCGACCGGACTCGATGCGCTGTTCGATGCCACCATCAAAGAGATGAAAGAAGCGGGCGACAAGACCATTGTCTTCACCAACTTCGTCGACTTCGACTCCTCCTGGGGTCACCGTCGCGACGTAGCGGGTTATGCTGCGGGTCTTGAGCTGTTCGACCGCCGCCTGCCGGAGCTGATGGAGCTGGTGGGTGAAGATGACATTCTGATCCTGACCGCGGACCACGGCTGCGATCCAACCTGGACCGGTACCGACCACACCCGTGAGCACATTCCGGTGCTGGTGTACGGCCCGAAAGTGAAGCCGGGTTCGCTGGGTCACCGTGAAACCTTCGCGGACATTGGCCAGACCCTGGCGAAATACTTTGGTACGTCTGACATGGAATATGGCAAGGCCATGTTCTGATGTCATTGCCCGGTGGCGCTTCGCTTACCGGGCCTACGGTTTTGTAGGCCGGGTAAGGCGTAGCCGCCACCCGGCAAAAACAACAAGTTAAAAGGAACTGAAGATGGCAACTCCTCACATTAATGCAGAAATGGGTGATTTCGCTGACGTCGTATTGATGCCGGGCGACCCGCTGCGCGCGAAGCACATTGCAGAAACCTTCCTGGAAGACGTGCGTGAAGTGAACAACGTTCGCGGCATGCTGGGCTTCACGGGTACTTATAAAGGCCGCAAAATCTCCGTTATGGGCCACGGCATGGGTATCCCATCCTGCTCCATCTACACCAAAGAGCTGATCACCGATTTCGGTGTGAAGAAAATCATCCGCGTAGGCTCCTGCGGTGCGGTGCGCATGGACGTTAAGCTGCGTGACGTGGTGATCGGCATGGGCGCGTGTACCGACTCTAAAGTCAACCGCATCCGCTTTAAGGATCATGACTTTGCGGCCATCGCTGACTTTGACATGGTGCGTAACGCGGTTGACGCGGCAAAAGCGCTGGGCGTTGACGCGCGCGTGGGCAACCTGTTCTCTGCCGATCTGTTCTACTCGCCAGAAGGCGACATGTTCGACGTGATGGAAAAATACGGCATCCTGGGCGTGGAAATGGAAGCGGCCGGTATCTACGGCGTAGCGGCTGAATTCGGTGCGAAAGCGCTGACCATCTGCACCGTATCTGACCATATCCGTACCCACGAGCAGACTACCGCTGCCGAGCGTCAGACCACCTTCAACGACATGATCAAAATCGCGCTGGAATCCGTTCTGCTGGGCGATAAAGAGTAAGAGCTGTTGTGCCGGGTGGCAGCCTCGCCTGACCCGGCCTACGGTTTTGTAAGCCCGCTAAGCGCAGCGCAAGCGGGCTTTTTTACTAGCGCACGGCCTGTGCAACCCATGCTGACAAATCCCTTAACTCTTTTTCCTGCTCCGGAAAATCGCCGATCAGCGCATCACACTCCTGATGCAACATATCCGCCCGATACAAACAGCCCTGCAGACGAGCGGCTAACGCCTCTAACGGTGCCAGATTGAGACTATCCGTAAAGACCTGCGTGCGGGTGATATGGCCTTTCTCCACGTCGAAGTGCAGCTCCACGCCGCCCCAGGTAAACCGTTCGTCCAGCAGATGGGAAAAGGCAGGGGCCTGACCGAAGTTCCACTCCCAGCTGCTCTGGCGCGCAAAGGTTTCCGCGAAGTTGGGCAGGTCCGGTGTTTTGTCAGGGGAGATCGCTTCAGCTTCTACCCGCTCGCCGTAATGTTCGAAGAAGGCTTCACGAATCGCATCGCAAATCTGCTCGTGAGTAATCCCGGGCAGCAGTTCCACCAGATTCGCCACGCGCCCGCGCACGGAGGTGATGCCCTTAGCCTGTAGCTTTTTCTTATCTGGATTAAGGTAGTTAGCCAGACGGCTGAGATCGGCGTTCAGCAGCAGGGTGCCGTGGTGGAATCCGCGATCCATCGTTTCGCGATAGGCAGAGCCGGATACCTTGCGGTCGCCATCGGGTGTTTTGACCACCAGATCGTTACGTCCGGAGGCTTCAGCCGTCACGCCGAGCGAATTGAGCGCGTTGAGGACGATGGACGTTGAGATGGTTTTGTCGTATTCCGGTTTGCCCGCCATAAAGGTAAAGCAGGTATTGCCCAGATCGTGGAATACCGCGCCGCCGCCGCTGCTGCGGCGCGCCAGACGGACGTTGTCCTCTTCCATACGGCGGGTGTTGCACTCTTTCCACGGGTTTTGCGCACGACCAATAACCACCGTATCGGCATTGCGCCAGAGAAACAGTACGCGCTGGGTGGCAGGCATCTGGCGGAAGATGCACTCCTCCACTGCCAGGTTAAACCAGGGATCGTAAGAGTCAGAGATAAGCAGGCGTAACGTCGACATGGCAGAGTTCCTTTTCCGAATCATTCGCCTACTTTATCACTATTCTTTCTTCTCGCTCTCTTCGTCTTCGGGGACTGACCGGCTGGCGGTCAGCAGGAACGGGGATTGCTGCCAGCGCGTGCGCTTGCCCCGAAGCAGAGTGCGTGCCAGCACAACGCCGATGGCGAGTGAAAGCAGCAGCATCAGGCGCAGAATATTGGTGGTATTATCGACCTGTTTGGCTTCAGTGGGCAGGGTGTGGGTATCAAGGGTGAGGCGCAGATAGCCCAGCGGGCCATTCTTCCCCTGAATAGGTTCAACAAGCTGTTGGTTGAAATAGCCGCCGGCTTTTTTGCCGTCCAGCGCCAGCCTGTCTCGCACGTCGACGTGCTCACCCGCGCGGGCAATCAGGTTGCCTTGCTCATCATAGACACCGGCATCAAGAATGCGGCTGTTCTCCGTGAGCAGGCGTAAAACCTGGCCTATCCGCTTCTCGTCAGGCGTTTCGTTACGCATGGACGGCGCGACGTTGAGCGTGACCTGGCGTGCCAGCGTGCGGGCCAGCTCTTCAAACTGCGGGTTGCGTTGCCGTTGATGGTTCTGGCTAAACCACGATGCCCCTTGCATCAGCACCACTAAGAGTGCGAGACAGGAAAGGACAATCACGGCGCGATGGAGCCGGAATTTCAGTTTTGCGCGAGCCATATTCCACCTGCTGAAAATTTACGGCTTAATGTTGCCAGAAGTGATGGTTACAGGGTAGCCTCATGCGTTATTTTCCCTCTGCAACCTTCCGGCGCGAACGAAATTACAGGAGCTTTAATGCCGAACATTACCTGGTGTGACCTGCCAACGGATGTCTCTTTATGGCCAGGATTGCCGCTCTCTTTAAGTGGCGATGAGGTGATGCCTCTGGATTACCACGCCGGTCGTAGCGGCTGGCTGCTGTACGGACGCGGTCTGGATAAGCAACGCCTGACCCAGTATCAAACCAAACTGGGGGCCGCGATGGTCATCGTCGCCGCCTGGTGCGTGGAAGACTACCAGGTCATTCGCCTGGCGGGCTCTCTGACCCAGCGCGCCACGCGCCTGGCGCATGACGCCGGGCTGGATGTCGCACCGCTGGGTAAAATTCCGCACCTGAAAACGCCTGGCCTGCTGGTCATGGACATGGACTCTACCGCCATTCAGATCGAGTGTATCGACGAAATTGCGAAGCTGGCGGGCAGCGGCGAGCTGGTGGCTGAAGTCACCGAGCGTGCGATGCGCGGCGAGCTGGATTTCACCGCCAGCCTGCGACAGCGCGTGGCGACCCTGAAAGGGGCCGATGCCAACATTCTGCGTCAGGTGCGCGATGAACTGCCCCTGATGCCAGGGCTGACGCAGCTGGTGCTGAAGCTGCAGTCCCTCGGCTGGAAGGTGGCGATCGCCTCCGGTGGCTTCACCTTCTTCGCAGATTATCTGCGGGAAAAACTGCATCTGACCACCGTGGTGGCCAACGAGCTGGAGATCATGGACGGCAAGCTGACCGGTCAGGTGATCGGCGATATTGTGGATGCCCAGTACAAAGCCAATACGCTGACGCGCCTCGCGGAAAAATATAAAATTCCGGTTGTCCAGACCGTCGCCATCGGTGACGGCGCGAACGACCTGCCGATGATCAAAGCGGCCGGCCTGGGCATTGCCTACCATGCCAAGCCAAAAGTGAATGAAAAGACGGAAGTGACTATCCGTCACGCTGACCTGATGGGGGTGTTCTGCATTCTCTCCGGCAGCCTTAATCAGAAATAACGGTCTGCTTTGTAGGCCGGGTAAGCGTAAGCGCCACCCGGCTCGCAGGCCGCAGAGAAATAACGAGGTAAACCGTGGCGAAAGCTCCAAAACGCGCATTTGTCTGTAATGAATGTGGTGCGGATTATCCGCGCTGGCAGGGGCAATGCAGCGCCTGCCATGCCTGGAACACCATCACCGAAGTGCGTGGTGTGGCGGCTTCGCCGAGCGTGGCGCGCAATGAACGCCTGAGTGGCTATGCGGGCAATGCAGGCGTGTCGAAGGTACAAAAACTTTCAGACATCAGCCTGGAGGCGCTGCCGCGCTTCTCCACCGGCTTCAAGGAATTTGACCGCGTGCTCGGCGGCGGCGTGGTGCCGGGCAGCGCGATCCTGATCGGCGGTAACCCGGGCGCGGGTAAATCGACTCTGCTGCTGCAAACGCTTTGCAAGCTCGCCGAACAGATGAAAACCCTGTACGTCACGGGCGAAGAATCACTCCAGCAGGTGGCGATGCGCGCGCACCGTCTCGGCCTGCCGACCGGCAACCTGAATATGCTGTCGGAAACCAGCATCGAGCAGATCTGCATGATCGCCGAAGAAGAGCAGCCGAAGCTGATGGTGATCGACTCCATCCAGGTGATGCACATGGCGGACATCCAGTCCTCGCCGGGCAGCGTCGCGCAGGTGCGTGAAACCGCGGCCTACCTGACGCGCTTTGCCAAAACGCGCGGCGTGGCGATTGTGATGGTGGGTCACGTGACCAAAGACGGCTCGCTGGCGGGACCGAAGGTGCTTGAACACTGTATCGACTGCTCCGTGATGCTCGACGGCGACGCGGACTCTCGCTTCCGTACCCTGCGCAGCCATAAAAACCGCTTTGGGGCGGTTAACGAACTGGGCGTCTTTGCCATGACCGAACAGGGGCTGCGCGAAGTCAGCAACCCGTCGGCCATCTTCCTGAGCCGGGGAGATGAAATCACCTCCGGCAGCTCGGTGATGGTGCTGTGGGAAGGGACGCGCCCGCTGCTCGTCGAAATTCAGGCACTGGTGGATCACTCGATGATGGGCAACCCGCGGCGCGTGGCGGTCGGTCTGGAACAGAACCGCCTGGCAATCCTGCTGGCGGTGCTGCACCGTCACGGCGGGCTGCAGATGGCGGATCAGGACGTCTTCGTGAACGTGGTCGGCGGCGTCAAAGTCACCGAGACCAGCGCTGACCTGGCGCTGCTGCTGGCGATGGTCTCCAGCCTGCGCGACAGACCGCTGCCGCAGGATCTGGTCGTCTTTGGCGAAGTGGGCCTCGCCGGGGAAATCCGTCCGGTGCCGAGCGGCCAGGAGCGTATCTCCGAGGCGGCAAAACACGGTTTCCGTCGGGCTATCGTTCCCGCTGCCAACGTGCCGAAAAAAATCCCGGAAGGGATGCAGGTTTTTGGCGTGAAGAAACTCGCAGATGCGTTAAATGTCTTTGACGACTTATAATTACGTATTCGATTTTGCAGGAGGCACCGTAATTTATGTCATCATTTGACTACATCAAGACCGCTATCCGCCAGAAAGGCTGCACGTTGCAGCAGGTGGCAGACGCCAGCGGCATGACCAAAGGCTACCTGAGCCAACTGCTGAACGCCAAAATCAAAAGCCCCAGCGCGCAGAAGCTGGAAGCGCTGCACCGCTTTCTGGGGCTGGAATTCCCGCGTATGCAAAAGAACATCGGCGTGGTGTTCGGCAAGTTTTACCCGCTGCATACCGGGCATATCTATCTGATCCAGCGCGCCTGTAGCCAGGTGGACGAGCTGCACATCATCATGGGGTACGACGAAACCCGCGATCGTCAGCTGTTTGAAGACAGCGCCATGTCGCAGCAGCCGACCGTGCCGGACCGTCTGCGCTGGCTGCTTCAGACCTTCAAGTACCAGAAAAACATTCGCATTCATGCCTTTAACGAAGAGGGTATGGAGCCGTACCCGCACGGCTGGGACGTGTGGAGCAACGGCATCAAAGCGTTTATGGAAGAGAAGGGCATTGCGCCGAACTGGATCTACACCTCTGAAGAGTCCGACGCGCCGCAGTTCCGCGAGCATCTGGGCATCGAGACGGTGCTGATCGATCCGAAACGCACCTTTATGAACATCAGCGGGGCGCAGATCCGCGAAAACCCGTTCCGCTACTGGGATTACATTCCGACCGAAGTGAAGCCGTTCTTCGTGCGCACGGTAGCTATTCTGGGCGGCGAGTCGAGCGGTAAATCAACGCTGGTCAACAAGCTCGCTAACATCTTCAACACCACCAGCGCGTGGGAGTACGGCCGTGACTATGTCTTCTCGCACCTGGGTGGCGACGAGATGGCGCTGCAGTATTCCGACTACGACAAAATCGCGCTCGGTCACGCTCAGTACATTGATTTCGCGGTGAAATACGCCAACAAGGTGGCATTTATCGATACCGATTTTGTCACCACGCAGGCGTTCTGCAAAAAGTACGAGGGGCGCGAGCACCCGTTCGTGCAGGCGCTGATTGACGAATACCGCTTTGACCTGGTGATCCTGCTGGAAAACAACACCCCGTGGGTGGCCGACGGCATGCGCAGCCTCGGCAGCTCGGTGGACAGGCGGGAATTCCAGTCCATGCTGGTGGAGATGCTCAACGAAAACAACGTTGAGTTTGTGCACGTTGAAGAGTCAGACTACGACTCCCGTTTCCTGCGCTGCGTCGAGCTGGTGAAGGAGATGATGGGGGAGCAGGGGTAAGCGTTAACCGCCCTCTCCCTGTGGGAGAGGGCCAGGGTGAGGGCATCAAGCCACTCAGAACTCAACCACCACTTTCCCACGCATATGCCCGTCCAGCACCTTGCGGTGCGCCTCGGTAATGCTTTCCACGCTCAGCCCGTGCAGCGTTTCACTCAGTGAGCTTTCCACCACGCCGTTATCCACCAGCTTCGCGACCTCATTGAGGATCTCACCCTGACGCGCCATATCAGCGGTCTGGTACATGCTGCGGGTGTACATAAATTCCCAGTGCAGGGCGGCGGATTTGGACTTCAGCTTGTCCTGGTTCAGCGGGTGTTCATTCTCCACGATAGAACAGATATGCCCCTGCGGTGCAATCAGGTCGCTGACCGCATCCCAGTGCCCGTCGGTGTCGTTGAGGATGAAAATGTAATCCACAAAGGTCAGCCCGTGCTTCGCCAGTTCGCCTTTCAGATCGCGGTAGTTCACCACCACATCTGCACCGCGATCGCGGCACCACCGGGCGGAATCTTCACGGGACGCGGTTGCGATGACCTTTACCTTGCTGTTGTGCTTCGCAAACGGGATCGCCAGCGATCCCACGCCGCCCGCACCGCCGATGATCAGCAGGGTTTTGTCCGTACCGGCATCCTGAATATTCAGCCGTTCAAACAGGCCTTCCCACGCGGTGAGCGCGGTCAACGGCAGCGCGGCGGCAGCCGCCCAGCCGAGGCTTGACGGTTTGTGCCCGACAATGCGCGCATCGATCAGCTGATGTGTGGTGTTGCTGCCCGGACGGGTGATGTCGCCTGCGTACCACACTTCATCTCCCGGTTTGAATCCGGTCACGCCAGCCCCAACGTCTTTGACGATCCCGCTGGCATCCCATCCGAGAATACGCGGCTCGTTCAGCCCGTTCTTAGCAATGCCCGCGTGGACTTTGGTATCGACCGGGTTAACGGAGACGGCTTTCACCTCCACCAGCAGATCGTGCTCGCCGGGCTGCGGCATCGGTGGAGTGATTTCAATGAAAGTAGAGGGATTTTCAGGGTTAACGGCGATGGCTTTAACTGACATGGTGTGCTCCTCAATGGCATGCGTTTTGTTGAGGCTAGTCTATTAAGTGGCCATCTGCGTGATAAGATGGACAATTAAGAACTCAGCGTTCGTACAGGATGAACAATCATGTTTAAACAGCTGCAGGATATGGCGCTATTCGCGCTGGTGGCCGAGATGGGCAGCTTTACCGCGGCAGCCCAGAAGGCGGAGCTGCCAAAATCCAGCGTGAGCCAGCGGATTAGCCAGCTGGAGCAGCAGGTGGGCATTCGCCTGCTTAACCGCACCACGCGCAGGCTGAACCTGACGTTTGCGGGCGAGCACTATCTGGTGCACTGCCGTGAAATGCTGGCGGCCAGCGAGCGGGCGGAGTACGCCATCCAGCGCCTGCGCGAAAACCCCAGCGGGCGGCTGCGCATCACCTGCCCGGCGGGGATTGGCGCGACGCTGCTGGCGCATATGAATGCCGAGTTCCAGCTTCGCTATCCCGAGGTTTCGCTGGACGTGTCGATCTCTGATGACGTGGTGGATCTGGTCGAGGCCGGCTTTGACGTGGCGCTGCGTACCGGCAAGCCGCAGGACTCCTCCCTGATTGGCCGCATGATCGGGCACTGCCCGCGTTACATGCTGGCCTCGCCGGACTATCTGGCGCGCCGTGGGCCGCTAACGCATCCCCGTCAGCTGGTGGAGCACCGCAGCATTACGCACAGAGCCTGGTCGGAGTGGCTTCTGCGAAGCGAGAATGAGGACTATCGCTACCTGCCGGATAACGCGCATATGACCGATAATCTGGTGTACGCCCGCGAGTGCGCGATGGCCGGGGCGGGGATCACGCTGCTTCCTGCATTTCTGGTAGAAGATAAGGTTGAAAAAGGCGCGCTGGTGCAGGTACTGCCGGAGTGGAATGTTGAAGGAAACGACCTGTGGCTGGCCTATCCGAGCCGTAAGCTCAACTCACCCGCGCTGATGAGCTATATCGACTTTGCAATGCAGTTTGACGAGGTGAAGCGGTATTACGTGGGTAAATAAAAAAGCCGGGTGGCGGCTTCGCCTTACCCGGCCTACAAACTGCGCAGAACCGTAGGCCGGGTAAGCGTGAGCGCCACCCGGCTTTTGGGCACTTACTTAGAAATACGCTTGTACTTAATACGCTTCGGCTCCAGCGCGTCGGCGCCCAGCGTGCGTTTCTTATACTCTTCGTATTCGGTGAAGTTACCTTCGAAGAACTCCACTTTACCTTCATCCTGGTAGTCCAGAATGTGGGTCGCGATACGGTCGAGGAACCAGCGGTCGTGCGAGATAACCATTGCACAGCCCGGGAACTCCAGCAGGGCGTTTTCCAGCGCGCGCAGGGTTTCGATATCTAGGTCGTTTGTTGGTTCATCGAGCAGCAGAACGTTACCGCCCACCTGCAGCAGCTTCGCCAGGTGCAGACGACCGCGCTCACCGCCGGACAGCTCGCCCACGCGTTTGCCCTGGTCGGTGCCTTTAAAGTTAAAGCGACCAACGTAGGCGCGGCTTGGCATCTCGGTGTTGCCGATACGCATGATATCCAGACCGCCGGAAACTTCTTCCCACACGGTTTTGCTGTTATCCATCGCGTCACGGAACTGGTCAACGGAGGCCAGCTTCACGGTCTCACCCAGGGTGATAGAGCCGCTGTCTGGCTGTTCCTGACCGGACATCATGCGGAACAGGGTCGATTTACCCGCGCCGTTCGGACCGATGATGCCCACGATAGCGCCTTTCGGTACGGAGAAGGTCAGATCGTCGATCAGCACGCGGTCGCCGTAGGACTTACGCAGGTTGGTCACTTCAACCACTTTATCCCCCAGACGAGCTCCAGGTGGAATAAACAGTTCGTTGGTTTCGTTACGTTTCTGGTATTCGGTGTTGTTCAGCTCTTCAAAGCGTGCCAGACGGGCTTTGCCCTTAGACTGACGGCCTTTCGTGCCCTGACGCACCCACTCCAGCTCTTTCTCGATAGACTTACGGCGCGCCGCTTCCTGAGACGCTTCCTGAGCCAGACGCTGATCTTTCTGCTCCAGCCAGGAGGAGTAGTTGCCTTCCCACGGAATACCTTCACCGCGGTCCAGCTCCAGGATCCAGCCGGCGACGTTGTCGAGGAAGTAACGGTCGTGGGTAATCGCCACAACGGTGCCTTCGAAGTCGTGCAGGAAGCGCTCCAGCCACGCCACGGATTCCGCATCCAGGTGGTTAGTCGGTTCGTCGAGCAGCAGCATGTCTGGTTTTTCCAGCAGCAGGCGGCAAAGCGCCACGCGGCGGCGTTCCCCCCCGGAGAGGTTCGCGATTTTTGCATCCCAGTCCGGCAGACGCAGGGCATCCGCCGCGCGCTCCAGCTGCACGTTCAGGTTGTGACCGTCGTGCGCCTGGATGATCTCTTCATACTTGCCCTGCTGTGCGGCCAGCTTGTCGAAGTCCGCATCCGGTTCGGCATATTTGGCATACACTTCATCCAGACCTTTCAGGGCGTTAACCACTTCGGACACCGCTTCTTCAACGGATTCGCGAACGGTGTGTTCCGGGTTCAGCTGAGGTTCCTGCGGCAGGTAGCCAATCTTGATGCCAGGCTGCGGACGGGCTTCACCTTCGATGTCTGTATCAATGCCGGCCATGATGCGCAGCAGGGTGGACTTACCGGCACCGTTGAGACCCAGAACACCGATTTTTGCGCCCGGGAAGAAGCTCAGCGAGATATTTTTAAGAATATGACGTTTCGGCGGGACAACTTTGCCGACACGATGCATGGTATAAACGAATTGAGCCACGTTGGACTTCGCCTCTTTTATCGTAATGAGAAGGAATTTCAGCCTCGAAGTGTAGCCTTTTTCCCGCCCTAATCCCAGCCAGGAACGTCGGGAGTGTTAAAACGCGCAAGAAAGGTAAAAAAGTGTCCATGACGTGGCGCGTTGCAGGATGCCTGGTTAGCATAAGTTAATGAGACTTTGACGTGGCAAGACGCTGCAATTGACGAAAAAACAATGAGGAAGAGCTTGTGGAAAAAGCCAAACGGGTGGTCTGGCGTCTGCTGGCTGCCAGCGTATGCGTAATGGCGGTAAGCCAGGCGGTGCATGCCGATTCACTGGATGAACAACGTAACCGGTATGCCCAGATTAAACAGGCATGGGACAACAAGCAGATGGATACCGTGCAGGCGCTGATGCCGACGCTCAAGGATTATCCGCTGTATCCGTATCTGGAGTATCGTCAAATTACGGACGATCTCATGAATCAACCCACCGTTACCGTGAATAACTTCATTCAGGCGAACCCGACCCTGCCGCCAGCCCGGAATCTTCAGTCTCGTTTTGTGAACGAACTGGCGCGACGTGAAGACTGGCGCGGGCTGCTGGCGTTTAGCCCTGAAAAGCCGAATACCACCGAAGCGCAGTGTAACTACTACTACGCAAAATGGGCGACCGGCCAGCAGGAAGAGGCCTGGGCCGGGGCGAAAGAGCTCTGGCTGACCGGGAAAAACCAGCCGAACGCCTGTGATTCCCTGTTTGGCGCGTGGCGTGCTTCCGGCAAGCAGGATCCGCTGTCCTACCTCGAGCGTATCCGCCTGGCGATGAAAGCCGGTAATACGCGTCTGGTGACTGCGCTGGCGGGGCAGATGCCGTCCGATTACCAGACGATTTCCACGGCAGTTATCTCGCTGGCAAACGATCCCAACAGCGTCCTGACCTTTGCCCGCAGTACGGGCGCGACCGATTTTACCCGCCAGATGGCGGCGGTGGCTTTTGCCAGCGTGGCGCGTGACGATGTGGAAAACGCGCGGCTGATGATCCCGCAGCTGGTGCAGGCGCAGCAGCTTAATGAGGAGCAAACGCAGGAGCTGCGCGATATCGTGGCGTGGCGACTGATGGGCACCGATGTGACCGACGAGCAGGCGCGCTGGCGAGACGATGCGATTATGCGTTCGAACTCCACGTCGCTGGTGGAACGCCGCGTGCGAATGGCGCTGGGTACGGGCGACCGTCGTGGGCTCAATACCTGGCTCGCCCGGTTGCCTATGGAGGCCAAGGAGAAAGATGAATGGCGTTACTGGCAGGCCGATCTGCTGCTGGAGCGCGGTCGTGATGATGAGGCCAAAGAAATTCTTCATACGCTGATGCAGCAGCGCGGGTTCTACCCGATGGCGGCCGCGCAGCGCCTGGGCGAGGAGTACACCTTCCGCATCGATAAAGCGCCCGCTAACGCGAATCCGGCGCTGACCCAGGGGCCAGAAATGGCGCGCGTTCGCGAGCTGATGTACTGGAATATGGACAACACCGCGCGCAGCGAGTGGGCGAATCTGGTGACCAGCCGCACTACCGATGAAAAAGCTCAGCTTGCCCGCTATGCGTTTGATAACCACTGGTGGGATCTGAGCGTGCAGGCGACGATCGCCGGTAAGCTGTGGGATCATCTCGAAGAGCGTTTCCCGCTGGCTTACAAGGATCTGTTCGATCGCTACACCAGCGGCAAAGATATCCCGCAAAGTTACGCGATGGCGATTGCCCGTCAGGAGAGCGCCTGGAACCCGAAAGTCCGTTCCCCGGTGGGCGCCAGCGGCCTGATGCAGATCATGCCGGGCACGGCGACGCACACGGTGAAGATGTTTAACATCCCTGGATACAGTAGCCCGTCACAGCTTCTCGATCCGGATACCAACATCAACATCGGTACCAGCTACCTGCAGTATGTGTACCAGCAGTTCGGCAACAACCGCATCTTCTCGTCGGCGGCATACAATGCGGGACCGGGTCGCGTGCGCACCTGGCTCGGCAACAGCGCCGGACGCATCGACGCCGTGGCGTTTGTCGAGAGCATCCCGTTCTCGGAAACGCGCGGCTACGTGAAGAACGTGCTGGCTTATGACGCCTACTATCGCTACTTCATGGGGCAGAAAGATACCCTGATGAGCGATGCCGAGTGGCAGAGACGTTACTGATCGGCGTGGGTTGTGTTATGCTGTACTCGCTAATGAGTACAAGAGGCAGCATAACATGACCCAGCATTCCCCGTATTCCTCGGCAATGGCCGAACAACGTCATCAGGAGTGGCTTCGTTTTGTGGAGCTGCTTCGCCAGTCTTACGAGCAGGATTTGCATTTACCCCTGATGCAGCTAATGCTCACGCCGGACGAGCGTGAGGCGCTGGGCACGCGCGTGCGGATCATTGAAGAGCTGCTGCGCGGCGAGATGAGCCAGCGCGAGCTGAAAAATGAGCTCGGCGCGGGCATCGCGACGATTACCCGCGGATCGAACAGCCTGAAGTCGGCGCCCGTTGAGCTGCGCCAGTGGCTGGAAGCGGTGTTGTTGAAAAACGCCTAACGATAGATCGCGTTATGAAACGGGCTTAACGCCAGGATCACCGCCTGGTGATAAACGCCTGAACGCGTCAGCGCACCGGCGGTAAAGACGCCAATCGCTCCTTCTTTACGGCCAATCTCATCAATGCCGGTGTACTGCGACATCACCGGCCCGAGCGCTTCACCCGCACGCACTTTTTCCAGAATGATCTCTGGCAGGGGCAGGGTGGCCGAACGCGCCTCGCCGCGCTGCTCGCGGCTTTCGATCACCACCCAGCTAAAGGTTGCGCCTTCGTCGATACCGGCTTCAATCGCCACCCAAAAGTCCGCATCCGGGGCCGCAGCTCTGGCATTTGCCACGCGATTTCGTGCGCCAGCGCGCGTTTCCTCGCTGCCAAACGGCTGTTCAGGAACGCCACTCTCGACGCCGATGGCCTCAATATGGCAGGATCCTGCGCCGAAGATCTCGTCAAATGCCCTTAGAATTGCCTGAATTTTGGCAGGATTAGTGGTAGCAGAGACAACATGGTGCATAATTAAGCTCGATTCAAAAAAAACTCATCGCAGTATAACGGAAAAAAAGCATGTTACAGGTATACCTTGTTCGCCACGGTGAAACGCAGTGGAACGCCGAGCGACGTATTCAAGGCCAGTCAGACAGTCCTCTCACTGAGAAGGGTGTGCAGCAAGCGTGGCAGGTGGCGGAACGCGCCAGAACGCTGGGCATTACCCACGTCATTACCAGCGATTTAGGTCGCACACAGCAGACGGCGCGCATCATCGCGGACGCCTGCGGCTGTGACGTCATGCTTGAGCCGCGCCTGCGCGAGCTGGATATGGGCGTGCTGGAAAAACGCCATATCGATACGCTGACGGAAACGGAAGAGGGCTGGCGTCGCACGCTGGTGAACGGTACCGAAGATGGCCGTATTCCTGAGGGCGAATCCATGCAGGAGCTCAGCGTACGTATGCATGCCGCCCTGGCGGAATGCCTGAAGCTCCCGGCGGGAAGCCGTCCGCTGCTGGTGAGTCATGGGATTGCGTTGGGATGCCTGGTGAGCACCATTCTGGGACTACCGGCTTACGCTGAGCGCCGTTTGCGTCTGCGCAACTGCTCTATTTCCCGAATTGATTATCAGGAGAGCGCGTGGCTGGCGTCAGGTTGGGTGGTGGAGATGGCAGGGGACATTTCGCATCTCGATGCCCCTGCGCTTGACGAACTGCAGCGTTAACGACGTATCGGAATCAAGAATTCCATGCGCAGATTGATTGGGCCTTCTTCCGGTTTGGCATCCTGCGCCGGGTAGTAGCGCTCAATGTCCTGACCTTTACGGCGATTCAGATTCAGCATCGGCATGCAGGTTCCGTAAACGGTCAGGATGAACTCCTGAACGCCCGTTCCCAGCCCTTCATAGGCGAACATCACGTATTCACCGCCTTCCAGCACGACAGGTTTTGAACCCTGAATGTAGCCATTGGCCATCTCTGGCGTCAGCGCGGTGGTGTAGAACACCTCCTGCTCGTCGTCCTTTTCCTGGCTTGGGTGCGTTTCGTTGAGACCATACAGAATAGGCGGGATCGCCGGTGCGTGGCTCAGGAAGTCGCGCCAGAACTGGACGCGCATCTGATGACGGAACTCGGAAATCTGCTCCAGCGAACAGGAGTAGCTCTGCGTCGTGCCGATCAGATGGGTTTCCGGCAGGGTAATAATTTCATACTTCGGCATCGCGAACTCGCCCAGACGCAGCGGCGGACGCATGCCAAACGAGCTCCAGTCAGGCGAGCGACGATACAGCGCTGGCGTCAACGAGAACTGTTTTTTAAAGGCGCGGGTGAAGGTCTGCTGCGAATCGAAACGATATTGCAGGGCAATATCCAGAATCGGGCGCGCGGTCAGGCGCAGAGCCACAGCAGATTTCGATAAACGACGTGCGCGAATATAGGCCCCGATAGCATGACCGGTGACATCCTTGAACATCCTTTGCAGATGCCACTTGGAATAGCCTGCTTTAGCCGCCACATTATCCAGTGACAAAGGCTGGTCGAGATGACCTTCCAGCCAGGTGAGCAGGTCGCGAATAATTCCAGCCTGATCCATATACTATCCTCATCCTTAAAACAGCAGGTGCCTGATAACAGGTTAGCGGATAATAGCATTTTTTGATGTTTTAGCATTCAGTGTTTTTTTTGCGCATTCATGCTTTTTGTAGGGCATTATGGGCAAATATATTCTAATCCTGTGATCTTGCTACATTTTTGTCTAAAGTGTTGAATAATCGCTCAGTGTAATTTTAAAGAATGGTAACAATATGAAATACAAGACTTTGCTCTTCACCGCGCTGATGTTGATGGTCGGGCGCGTGGCACAGGCGGAACAGATTGGTTCTGTCGACACCGTGTTCAAAATGTTTGGCCCGGACCACAAAATCGTGGTGGAGGCGTTTGACGATCCGGACGTGAAAAACGTCACCTGCTATGTCAGCCGTGCGAAAACGGGCGGTATCAAGGGCGGTCTGGGGCTGGCTGAAGACACCTCCGATGCGGCGATCTCTTGTCAGCAGGTGGGCCCGGTTGAATTGAGCGATAAAATTAAAAACGGCAAAGCGCAGGGCGACGTGGTATTCCAGAAACGAACCTCGCTGGTGTTCAAAAAGCTGCAGGTTGTGCGTTTCTATGATGCCAAACGCAATACGCTGGCTTACCTGGCCTATTCCGATAAAGTGGTAGAAGGTTCACCGAAAAACGCGATCAGCGCGGTGCCGATTATGCCGTGGCGGGAATAAAAAAACGGCGCAAATGCGCCGTTTTTTATTGCGTTAACTGCGGGATTACTCCTGCAGGTCACCGCAGAAACGGTACCCTTCGCCGTGGATCGTGGCGATGATTTCCGGCGTATCTGGTGTAGATTCGAAGTGCTTACGAATACGACGGATGGTGACGTCTACGGTACGGTCGTGCGGCTTCAGCTCACGGCCGGTCATTTTCTTCAGCAGCTCTGCACGGGACTGGATCTTGCCCGGGTTTTCGCAGAAGTGCAGCATCGCACGGAATTCACTGCGCGGCAGTTTATACTGCTCGCCGTTCGGGCTAATCAGCGAACGGCTATTGATATCAAGTTCCCAGCCGTTGAATTTGTAGCTATCGACGCTACGACGCTCTTCGCTGACCGTGCCCAGGTTCATGGTGCGGGACAGCAGGTTGCGTGCACGAATGGTTAACTCGCGAGGGTTGAACGGCTTGGTGATGTAATCATCCGCACCGATTTCCAGGCCAAGAATTTTATCAACTTCGTTGTCACGGCCCGTCAGGAACATTAACGCGACGTTCGCCTGCTCGCGCAGTTCGCGCGCCAGAAGAAGACCGTTTTTGCCCGGCAGGTTAATATCCATGATCACCAGGTTGATATCATTTTCAGAAAGGATCTGATGCATCTCTGCGCCATCGGTCGCTTCAAAGACATCGTAGCCTTCTGCTTCGAAAATGCTCTTTAACGTGTTGCGTGTTACCAACTCGTCTTCAACGATAAGAATGTGCGGGGTCTGCATGTTTGCTACCTAAATTGCCAACTAAATCGAAACAGGAAGTACAAAAGTCCCTGACCTGCCTGATGCATGTCGCAAATTAACATGATCGGCTTAACGTGACTAAAGTACGTAATTGCGTTCTTGATGCACTTTCCATCAACGTCAACAACATCATTAGCTTGGTCTTGGGTACTTTCCCTTTGGACCCGACAGTGTCAAAAACGGCTGTCATCCTAACCATTTTAACAGCAACATAACAGGCTAAGTGACACCAGACACCCAATAAAACTACGCTTCGTTGACATATATCAAGTTCAATTGTAGCACGTTAACAGTTTGATGAAATCATCGTAGCCGAATGCTAGCCTTTGTCACAATTTTTCAATAAACCAACTAGTTGCGGACATTGATTTATAAACGAAGCGAACCCAATCAGAATAGAGTATTCATGTCACTATTATCATTATAAAACATAGGGATAATAGTGTTCTGTTAACATTCTAACTGATTGTTCAGACACAGAATAGTTTAGCGTTTTTAATTTGTTATGAAACGCTATTTCGGTGATTTGTGTTGCAATTTTGTAAATTCGCGCTGCGTAATATGTTGAAGTGCATCACATTTTTACCGGCTAACTGATTAAAAAGAGAGCATAAATGCATCTGTCGATTGTACTGGTTGCACCAGCCAGAGCAGAAAATATAGGCGCAGCGGCGCGTGCGATGAAGACCATGGGTTTTACCGATTTACGTATTGTGGACAGCACGGCCCATCTGGAGCCAGCCGCCCGGTGGGTGGCGCACGGTTCGGGAGATATTCTCGATAATATAACCACTTACGCTACGCTTGCCGACGCGCTGCATGACATTTCGTTTACCGTTGCAACTACCGCGCGCAGCCGGGCGAAGTTCCACTATTACGCCACGCCTGCTGAACTGGTACCCATGCTCGAAGAGAAAAGCCAGTGGCTGGAGAAAGCCGCGCTGGTATTTGGACGTGAAGATTCCGGATTAACCAACGAAGAGCTGGAATTGGCGGACGTTCTTACCGGTGTGCCGATGGTGGCCGATTATCCTTCCCTGAATTTGGGCCAGGCGGTCATGGTCTATTGCTATCAATTAGCCTCCCTAATGCAAATCCCTCAACCTCAGCCAGAAGCGGCAAATGAAAATCAGCTGGCCGCGCTGCGAACTCGCGTGCAGGGGCTGTTATCGAGCCTTGGCGTCGCGGACGATCAGAAAATGGCCGACTGGCTGCAGCAGCGTCTTGGTCGTCTTGAGCAACGGGACACCGCCATGTTGCACCGTTTGCTGCACGATATTGAAAAAAAATTGACCGAGTAAAATACTGCCATAAGTTTTTATTATGGCGAATAAGTCTGTCTGAACGGGTTGCGTTTGGGGGAATTGGATGAAAATAAAGCGGTACGCAGCGGGACGTGAGAGTCTTCCGAAATGTGATCAAATTAAAAATCCATTGACTTAAGGGGCCCGATCCTTTAACCCTAAAAGAATACAGCACAGACAGATAATAATGACAGAGTACACAACATCCATGAAACGCATCAGCATCACCACCATTACCACAACCATCATCATTACCACAGGTAATGATGCGGGCTGACGCGTACAGGAAAAACAGAAAAAAGCCCGCACCTGAACAGTGCGGGCTTTTTTTTCGGCTAAAGGAAACGAGGTAGAACCATGCGAGTGTTGAAGTTCGGCGGTACATCAGTGGCAAATGCAGAACGTTTTCTGCGTGTTGCCGATATCCTGGAAAGCAACGCCAGGCAGGGGCAGGTTGCGACCGTGCTCTCTGCCCCGGCAAAAATCACGAACCATCTGGTGGCGATGATTGAAAAAACCATCGGTGGCCAGGATGCACTTCCGAACATCAGCGACGCAGAGCGTATCTTCGCTGACTTACTGCAAGGGCTGGCAGAGGCGCTGTCTGGCTTCCCGCATGCGCAGCTGAAGTCCTTCGTTGAGCAGGAATTCGCGCAAATTAAACATGTCCTGCACGGCATCAGCCTTCTCGGTCAGTGCCCGGACAGCATCAATGCAGCGCTGATTTGTCGCGGTGAAAAACTCTCTATCGCCATCATGGCCGGCGTGCTGGAAGCGCGCGGCCATAGCGTGACCGTGATCGATCCCGTTGAAAAACTGCTGGCGGTGGGCCACTACCTCGAATCCACCGTTGATATTGCCGAATCAACCCGCCGTATCGCCGCCAGCAAAATTCCGGCTGACCACATGATCCTGATGGCTGGCTTTACCGCCGGTAACGAGAAGGGCGAGCTGGTGGTGCTGGGCCGTAACGGTTCCGACTACTCCGCCGCCGTGCTGGCCGCCTGTTTACGCGCGGACTGTTGTGAGATCTGGACTGATGTTGACGGCGTGTATACCTGCGATCCGCGCCAGGTACCGGACGCCAGGCTGCTGAAGTCGATGTCGTACCAGGAAGCGATGGAGCTTTCCTACTTCGGCGCCAAAGTACTTCACCCGCGTACCATCTCCCCGATTGCCCAGTTCCAGATCCCTTGCCTGATTAAAAACACCGGTAACCCGCAAGCGCCGGGTACGCTGATTGGCGCGAGTACCGATGAGGACGGACTGCCGGTGAAAGGCATCTCCAACCTGAACAACATGGCGATGTTCAGCGTCTCGGGTCCGGGGATGAAAGGGATGGTCGGCATGGCGGCACGCGTGTTTGCGGCCATGTCCCGCAACGGTATTTCGGTGGTGCTGATCACCCAGTCTTCTTCAGAGTACAGCATCAGCTTCTGCGTGCCGCAGGCTGACTGCCTTCGTGCCCGCCGTGCGCTGGAGGAAGAGTTCTATCTGGAGCTGAAAGAAGAATTGCTGGAGCCGCTCGCGATTCAGGAGCGTCTGGCGATCATCTCCGTGGTGGGCGACGGTATGCGCACCCTGCGCGGTATCTCCGCCAAATTCTTTGCCGCGCTGGCGCGCGCCAATATCAATATCGTGGCGATTGCCCAGGGCTCGTCAGAGCGTTCAATTTCTGTTGTTGTGGATAACGACGATGCCACCACCGGCGTTCGTGTGGTTCACCAGATGCTGTTCAACACCGATCAGGTTATCGAGCTGTTCCTGATTGGCGTGGGCGGCGTCGGCGGCGCGCTGCTGGAGCAGGTGAAGCGTCAGCAGGAATGGCTTAAGAAGAAACACATCGATCTGCGCGTCTGCGGGATCGCGAATTCCAGAGCGCTGCTGACCAACGTCCACGGCCTGAACCTGGAAAACTGGCAGGCCGAGATGAATGAGGCAAAAGAGCCGTTCAACCTGGGTCGCCTGATCCGTCTGGTAAAAGAGTATCATCTGCTTAACCCGGTCATCGTCGACTGTACCTCGAACCAGGCGGTGGCCGACCAGTACGCGGACTTCCTGCGCGAAGGTTTCCACGTGGTGACGCCGAACAAAAAGGCCAACACCTCGTCGATGGATTACTATCACCAGCTGCGCCTGGCAGCGAGCAAGTCGCGCCGCAAGTTCCTCTACGACACCAACGTGGGGGCAGGCCTGCCGGTTATCGAGAACCTGCAGAACCTGCTTAACGCGGGCGATGAGCTGCAGCGTTTCTCCGGCATTCTCTCCGGCTCGCTGTCGTTTATCTTCGGCAAGCTGGATGAGGGAATGAGCCTCTCGGAGGCCACCCGCGCCGCGCGCGAGCTGGGCTATACCGAGCCGGATCCGCGTGACGACCTTTCCGGTATGGACGTGGCGCGCAAGCTGCTGATCCTCGCGCGCGAAACGGGCCGTGAGCTTGAGCTTTCCGATATCGTGATTGAGCCGGTCCTGCCGGCAGAATTTGACAGCAGCGGTGACGTCAGCGCCTTTATGGCCAGGCTGCCGCAGCTTGACGACGCGTTTGCCGCCCGCGTGGCGAAAGCCCGTGATGAAGGTAAGGTATTGCGCTATGTTGGCAACATTGAAGAAGATGGCGTGTGCCGGGTGAAGATTGCCGAAGTGGATGGCAACGACCCGCTGTACAAAGTCAAAAACGGCGAAAACGCCCTCGCGTTTTACAGCCACTATTATCAGCCACTGCCGCTGGTGCTTCGCGGCTATGGCGCAGGGAACGACGTTACGGCGGCGGGTGTCTTTGCCGATCTGCTGCGTACCCTGTCATGGAAGTTAGGAGTTTAACATGGTCAAAGTTTATGCCCCGGCTTCCAGCGCGAATATGAGCGTCGGATTTGACGTGCTGGGTGCGGCGGTGACGCCGGTGGACGGTTCGCTGCTGGGCGATACGGTGACGGTGGAAGCGGCAGACAGCTTCAGCCTGAATAACGTGGGTCGCTTCGCCAGCAAACTGCCGTCTGAGCCACGCGAGAATATCGTCTATCAGTGCTGGGAGCGTTTCTGTCAGGAGATCGGTAAAAACGTGCCGGTCGCCATGACGCTGGAAAAAAGTATGCCGATTGGCTCCGGGCTGGGTTCCAGCGCCTGCTCGGTGGTCGCCGCGCTGGTGGCGATGAACGAGCACTGCGGCAAGCCGCTGAACAACAACCGCCTGCTTGCCTTAATGGGCGAGCTGGAAGGGCGTATCTCCGGCAGCATTCATTATGACAACGTCGCGCCATGCTTCCTCGGCGGCATGCAGCTGATGATCGAAGAAAATGGCATCATCAGCCAGCAGGTGCCAGGGTTTGATGAGTGGCTGTGGGTGCTGGCCTATCCGGGTATCAAGGTATCAACCGCGGAAGCGCGTGCGATCCTGCCCGCGCAGTATCGCCGTCAGGACTGTATCGCCCACGGGCGTCATCTGGCGGGCTTTATCCACGCCTGCTACACCCGTCAGCCGCAGCTGGCGGCCAAACTGATGAAGGACGTCATTGCCGAGCCGTACCGCACGAAGCTGCTGCCCGGCTTTAACGAGGCCCGACAGGCGTCCATGGATATCGGCGCGCAGGCGTGCGGCATCTCCGGCTCCGGCCCGACGCTGTTCGCCCTGTGCGACAAGCCTGACACTGCGCAGCGCGTGGCGGACTGGCTCTCTAAACACTACCTGCAAAATCAGGAAGGCTTTGTTCATATTTGCCGTCTGGACACGGCTGGCGCACGAGTACTGGGATAATTAATGAAACTCTACAACCTTAAAGATCATAACGAGCAGGTCAGCTTCGCGCAGGCGGTGACTCAGGGACTGGGCAAAAATCAGGGGCTGTTTTTCCCTCATGACCTGCCGGAATTCCAGCTGACCGAGATTGATGACCTGCTGAAGCAGGATTTTGTCACCCGCAGTACCAAAATTCTGTCCGCGTTTATCGGCGATGAAATTCCGCAGGAGCTGCTGGAAGAGCGCGTACGCGCGGCATTCGCGTTCCCGGCGCCGGTTCAGCAGGTTGAGCCTGATGTTGGCTGCCTGGAGCTGTTCCACGGTCCGACGCTGGCGTTCAAAGACTTCGGCGGCCGCTTTATGGCGCAGATGCTGACCCACATCAGTGGCGACAAGCCGGTGACCATCCTGACCGCGACCTCCGGGGATACCGGCGCGGCGGTCGCCCACGCGTTCTACGGCCTGAAAAACGTCCGCGTGGTGATCCTCTATCCGAAAGGTAAAATCAGCCCGCTGCAGGAGAAACTGTTCTGCACCCTCGGCGGCAACATTGAAACCGTGGCAATTGACGGCGATTTCGATGCCTGCCAGGCGCTGGTCAAGCAGGCCTTCGACGACGAAGAGCTGAAGGTGGCGCTGGGTCTGAACTCCGCCAACTCCATCAACATCAGCCGTCTGCTGGCGCAGATCTGCTACTACTTCGAAGCGGTGGCGCAGCTGCCGCAGGACGCGCGTAACCAGCTGGTGATCTCCGTGCCGAGCGGTAACTTCGGTGACCTGACGGCTGGCCTGCTGGCGAAATCCCTGGGTCTGCCGGTGAAACGCTTTATCGCCGCCACCAACGCCAATGACACCGTGCCGCGCTTCCTGAAAGACGGGAAGTGGGCGCCGAACGCCACGCAGGCGACCCTCTCCAATGCGATGGATGTCTCTCAGCCGAACAACTGGCCGCGCGTGGAAGAGCTGTTCCGCCGTAAGATCTGGCGCCTGGGTGACCTGGGCTATGCTGCGGTGACGGATGAGACCACCAAATCCACCATGCGCGAGCTGAAGGCGGTGGGGTATACCTCTGAACCGCACGCGGCAATTGCTTACCGCGCGCTGCGCGACCAGCTTAACCCGGGTGAATACGGCCTGTTCCTGGGGACCGCACATCCGGCGAAGTTCAAAGAGAGCGTGGAAGCGATCCTGGGCGAAACGCTGCCGCTGCCGAAAGAACTGGCCGAGCGTGCCGACCTGCCGCTGCTGTCCCATGAGCTGCCGGCGGACTTTGCGGCGCTGCGTAAGCTGATGATGACCCGTGCGTGATTTTTGTCGGGTGCGGCTACGCCTTACCCGACCTACAACTGATGATGATGCGTGCGTGATTGTGTTGCCCGGTGGCGGCTTCGCCTTACCGGGCCTACCAAGATGAACAAATCGTAGTCCGGGTAAGCGAAGCGCCACCCGGCTTTTTTGTGAACAAATTAAGGAGAAAAATAGCAGGGAAAAAGCAGAAATTCCCAATAAATGCGGTTACTTAGCGTTTAGGATTGCAGAGAATAACATCCCCCGTTCCCCTCGCGTACTCTCCTTACATCGGCCCACGTTGGGCAACGATAATAAGGAGTCACCGATGTCAAAACTGAAACCTGCGCTGATTGCGTTTTCACTGATGCTGGTCGCTCCCATGGCGGTTCAGGCATCCGAAATCACCCTCGTACCTGCGGTCAAACTGCAGATTGGCGACCGGGATAATAACGGGCACTACTGGGACGGTGGCCGCTGGCGCGACCATGACTGGTGGAAGGCGCATTATGACTGGCGCGATAACCGCTGGCGTCCCCACGATGAGCATCGCGAGCGTGACCACCATCATGACGATCATCGTCCAGGTCCGGACTGGAAACACCACTAATGCAAAACCCCGCCAGCCGGCGGGGTTTGTTTTTACTGCTCGTGGCGCTTAAATACCAGTTCGCCTTTCCCTGACGACGCCTCGTCAAAGAAATAGCCTTCGCTGTTGAAGGCGGTTAGCTGCTCCGGCTTCGTCAGGCGGTTCTGAATGATGTAGCGGCTCATCAGACCGCGCGCTTTCTTGGCGTAGAAGCTGATCACTTTGAACTTGCCGTTTTTCTCGTCGAGGAATACCGGCTTGATGATGTCGGCATCCAGTTTTTTCGGCTTCACCGACTTGTAGTATTCATCGGATGCCAGGTTAATCACCACGTTATCGCCCTGCGCGCGCAGCGCCGCATTCAGCTTATCGGTAATGATATCGCCCCAGAAATGGTACAGATCTTTGCCTTTGGCATTCTCCAGGCGAATCCCCATCTCCAGACGATAAGGCTGCATCAGATCCAGCGGGCGCAGTACGCCGTACAGGCCCGACAGCATGCGCAGATGCTGCTGGGCAAAATCGAAATCGGCTTCGCTAAAATCTTCCGCCTGCAGGCCGGTGTACACATCGCCTTTAAACGCCAGAATCGCCTGGCGAGCGTTGGCAGGGGTGAAATCCGGGTGCCACTCGTGAAAGCGGGTCGCGTTCAAATCGGCCAGCTTGTCGCTGATGCTCATCAGTGAGGCGATTTGCGGCGCTGAGAGCTTACGCGCTTCGCGGATCAGCTGTTGCGAGTAGTCCAGCAGTTCAGGCTGGGTATAGCGCTCGGTGGCGAGCGGGCTCTGGTAGTCGAGCGTTTTTGCAGGTGAAATCAGAATCAGCATATCCAGTCCTTGCAGGAAATTTAGAGCGACTTTAGCAAAAAATCGCCCTGAATTGATCGATAGCTGTTATTGCCGTGGCAAATCATCCCACGTGCCGGGGGCAAGCTGCGCCTTGATATCGGGATAGCGGGCGGGATCAAAGACCGGCGGAACGCCGAGTTTGCGCTGACGCAGATAGTCTCTGGCAATCAGGGTCACCACGGGCGAGAGCAGCAGGATCGCCGTGAGGTTAGTGATTGCCATCAGCGCCATAATGATATCGGCCAGCTGCCAGACCAGCGGCATACTGAGCAGGGAGCCTGCTACCACCATCAGGATAACCCCCAGACGCAGGGTTCCGATCGCGGCGCGGGAGTCGAGTTTCAGGAAAATAAGGTTATTTTCGGCGTAGAGGTAATTCACCACAATCGAGCTGAAGGCAAACAAGATCAGGATGAGAGAGACAAATCCGGCTCCCCAGCCGCCGGTCAGGGTCACCAGCGCCTGCTGGAGAAGCTGTATCCCGACGGTTCCCGACGCGTGGGGGACGGGGCCTGCCAGCAGCAAAATCATGGCGCTGGCGGAACAGATAATAATGGTATCGGTAAAGACGCCAATCATCTGCACAATGCCTTGTGCGGCCGGGTGTGGCGGCCAGGAAGAGGCGGCGGCTGCCGCATTGGGGGTTGACCCCATACCGGCTTCATTGGAGAACATGCCCCGCTGAAAACCCGCCATCAGCGCCTGGCTGAAGGTGTAGCCCAGCGCGCCGGATGCCACTTCGCGCCAGCCAAAGGCGCTTTTGACGATGGTGGCAAGCACGCCCGGCACCTGGTCGAGATGCAGTGCGGCGACGAACAGGCTCGCGGCAACCCAGAGCAGCGCCATAATGGGTACCAGCCACTGCATCAGGCGAGCGATACCCTTGAGACCGAATGAAATGGTAAGCAGAACGATCGAAGCTAAAGCGAGACCCGCGAGCCACTCGGGGCAGGAGAAGGCATAGCGCATGGCATGGGCGACCGAGTTCGCCTGGACGGTATTAAAAATAAGACCGTACGCGAGCAGTAAAAAAAGCGAGAACAGGACGCCCATCCAGCGCATCCCCAGGCCACGCGCCATGTACCAGGCTGGACCACCGCGAAACTGGCCGCGCTTATCTTTCTCTTTGTAGAGTTGCGCAAGCGAACTTTCGGCAAAGGAGGTGGCCATACCGAGAAGTGCCGTCATCCACATCCAGAAGACCGCGCCTGGCCCACCGGCGCTGATGGCCAGTGCTACCCCCGCCAGATTCCCGCTGCCCAGGCGTGCCGCAAGGCTGGTGCAGAGCGCCTGAAACGACGTTAATCCGCCCGGCTGGGGCGTGACGCTGTTTTTCAGACTTCTGCCAAACTTGCGAATATAGCGAAACTGGATAAACCCACTGCGTAGCGTAAACCAAATACCTGCTCCCAGAAGCAGGTAAATCATTATCGAACCCCAGAGGACTTCGTTAATAAAGAAAAAGAAATCAGGCATTAACGTCCCTCTTGTTGATGCCAACGTGAATATGTAAGCGCTACCACTGATTGGGCATGCTGTTGCTTAGCAGCCTGTTAATATTCTGAGTTTATCATACTCTGCCTAAGCGCACTGTCTGCGGTTGCGCTACCCCTCCGTCGTGTTATCATCAGGGCAGACCGGTTACATCCCCCTAACAAGTAAACCTGTCATTTTTCCGCTGCAGGCATGCTGTCGGTAGCGTGAATTATCCAGGGCACGTTAAAAGAGAAACACTATCATGACGGATAAATTGACCTCCCTTCGTCAGTTCACCACTGTCGTAGCTGACACCGGAGATATCGCGGCAATGAAGCTGTACCAGCCGCAGGATGCCACAACTAACCCTTCTCTGATCCTTAACGCCGCACAGATCCCTGAGTATCGCAAACTGATTGACGAGGCTGTGACCTGGGCTAAAGCGCATAGCAACGACCGCGCGCAGCAGGTTGTGGACGCTACTGATAAACTGGCCGTGAACATCGGTCTGGAGATCCTGAAACTGGTTCCGGGCCGTATCTCTACCGAAGTTGACGCGCGTCTCTCCTACGACACCGAAGCGTCTATCGCGAAAGCAAAACGTCTGATCAAACTGTACAACGATGCGGGCATCAGCAACGATCGTATCCTGATCAAACTGGCTTCTACCTGGCAGGGTATCCGCGCGGCAGAGCAGCTGGAAAAAGAGGGTATCAACTGTAACCTGACCCTGCTGTTCTCCTTCGCGCAGGCGCGTGCATGTGCAGAAGCTGGCGTATACCTGATTTCTCCGTTCGTGGGCCGTATTCTGGACTGGTACAAAGCCAACACCGATAAGAAAGAGTACGCACCGGCTGAAGATCCAGGCGTGATTTCCGTGACTGAAATCTACGAATACTACAAACAGCATGGCTATGAGACTGTGGTTATGGGCGCAAGCTTCCGTAACGTCGGTGAAATCATCGAGCTGGCTGGCTGTGACCGCCTGACCATCGCGCCTGCACTGCTGAAAGAGCTGGCAGAAAGCGAAGGCACCCTGGAGCGTAAACTGTCTTACACCGGTGAAGTGAAAGCACGCCCAGAGCGCATCACTGAATCCGAGTTCCTGTGGCAGCACAACCAGGATCCAATGGCGGTAGACAAGCTGGCGGACGGTATCCGTAAGTTTGCTGTTGACCAGGAAAAACTGGAAAAAATGATCGGCGACCTGCTGTAATCATTCCGCGTGACCGGGCTCCCGGTCACGCGACTGCTTTCGTACCCTGTCTGAATTTCCTCTCTGCGTGTATCATTCCCTTTAATCAGTACTCTTTGAATGGAATGGATATGAATACCTTACGCATCGGCTTAGTGTCGATTTCTGACCGCGCCTCCAGCGGTGTTTACCAGGATAAAGGCATCCCCGCTCTGGAAGCGTGGCTGGCCAGTGCACTGACTACCCCGTTTGAGATCCAGACTCGCCTGATTCCCGACGAACAGCCGATTATCGAGCAGACCCTGTGTGAGCTGGTGGATGAGATGAGCTGTCACCTGGTGTTAACCACCGGCGGAACCGGGCCCGCGCGCCGTGATGTGACGCCGGACGCGACGCTGGCGATTGCCGATCGTGAAATGCCGGGCTTCGGCGAACAGATGCGCCAGATCAGTCTACACTTTGTCCCGACAGCCATTCTTTCCCGCCAGGTAGGGGTGATCCGCAAGCAGGCGTTGATTCTGAACCTGCCGGGCCAGCCGAAGTCGATCAAAGAGACGCTGGAAGGGCTAAAAGCGGAAGACGGCAGTGTCATCGTTCACGGCATCTTTGCAAGTGTACCGTATTGTATACAGCTGCTTGACGGCCCGTATGTCGAAACCGATGAGAAAGTGGTAGCAGCTTTTCGTCCTAAAAACGCGCGTCGCGAAACAATCTCCTGAAATTAATCAATATGTGACATAAGCTGAAGCGGCGATAGCGTGGTAACGGTTTTACGGTATAGTAATTTTTTCTTTACGATTGCTGTAAAAATAAATCCACAATACACGCATAATGGTTCGCTATGTCACATAACACCCGACCTCTGAATCGACAGGACTACAAAACCCTCACGCTCGCGGCCTTAGGCGGTGCGCTGGAGTTTTACGATTTCATTATCTTCGTCTTCTTCGCTGCCGTAGTGGGGGAGCTCTTCTTTCCGGCCGATATACCGGAGTGGCTGCGTCAGGTGCAAACCTTCGGCATTTTTGCTGCCGGGTATCTGGCGCGTCCGCTGGGCGGCATTATCATGGCCCACTTTGGCGATCTGGTCGGGCGTAAAAAGATGTTTACCCTCAGCATCCTGCTGATGGCGGTCCCCACGCTGGCCATTGGTCTGCTGCCCACCTATGCCTCGATGGGCATTCTCGCGCCGTTGCTGCTGTTGCTGATGCGCGTGCTTCAGGGTGCGGCGATTGGCGGTGAAGTGCCGGGCGCGTGGGTGTTTGTCGCAGAGCATGTTCCGGCGCGCCGCATTGGTATCGCCTGTGGAACCTTAACCGCGGGGCTGACCATCGGGATCCTGCTCGGCTCGGTGGTCGCCACCATTGTGAATACCAGCATGACGCAGCAGGCCTTACACGACTGGGGCTGGCGTATTCCGTTCCTGCTGGGTGGGGCGTTCGGCCTGGTGGCGATGTACCTGCGCCGCTGGCTGCAGGAGACACCGATTTTCCTCGAAATGCAGCAGCGTAAAGCGCTGGCGCAGGAGCTGCCGGTGAAGGCGGTTGTGGTACGTCATAAAAAGGCGGTGGTGGTGTCGATGCTGCTCACCTGGCTACTCTCGGCCGGGATTGTGGTGGTGATATTGATGTCTCCGGTGTGGCTGCAAAAGCAGTACGGTTTCGCCCCTGCCGTGACGCTACAGGCGAACAGTATCGCGACAATCATGCTCTGCTTTGGCTGCCTGGCCGCCGGGCTGGCGGCAGATCGTTTCGGGGCCAGCGTTACCTTTATTGTCGGCAGCCTGCTACTGGCCGCATCAAGCTGGGCGTTTTACCATCTGGCAGGCAGCCATCCTGAACAGCTGTTCCTGCTGTACGGCGTGGTAGGGCTGTGCGTGGGCGTTGTCGGCGCGGTGCCGTATGTCATGGTGCGCGCGTTCCCGCCGGAGGTTCGCTTCACTGGGATCTCATTTTCCTACAACGTGTCGTATGCCATTTTCGGTGGGCTGACGCCGATTGCGGTGACGGTCCTGATGGGCGTCTCTCCCATGGCTCCGGCCTGGTACGTGCTGGCGCTGTCGGTGATGGGGCTGGTATTGGGATTTTGGCTTCGTCAGGCGGGGGGATGTCGTGCCCGCGAGGCGGGCACGACAGAGGGATCAGTGTTTTTCACCAATCGGTAGCACGGTGCGGTCAAACTGCTCGTTCAGCACTTCACCCATTGCCAGGTAGATAGCGCTTGCGCCGCAAACCAGACCAATCCAGCCGGCAACGTGAACGATGCCTTCGTTATCCACCAGGTGACCGATTGCCAGCAGGGCAAACAGCACGGTCAGGCTCAGGAAGACGAACTGCAGCATGCGGTTGCCTTTCAGGGTACCGAAGAACATGAACAGGGTGAAGACGCCCCACAGGCCCAGGTAGACGCCCAGGAAGTGGGCGTTTGCCGCGTCTGCCATGCCCATTTTAGGCAGCAGCAGAATGGCGACCAGGGTCAGCCAGAAAGAACCGTAAGAGGTGAAGGCGGTTAAGCCGAAGGTATTGCCTTTCTTATATTCCAGCAGGCCCGCAAAGATTTGCGCGATACCGCCATAAAAAATGCCCATCGCCAGGATGATGCCATCCATCGGGAACATCCCGATATTGTGCAGGTTCAGCAGAATAGTGGTCATGCCAAAACCCATCAGGCCCAGCGGAGCCGGATTAGCCAACTTAGTGTTGCCCATAAGTCCTCAAAAAAATCATCATTAATATGGTGAAATGGTTAAACCCGCGTCAGTTCTCCCTGACGGGGCGCGGCATCATAATGGGCGCAATCGATGGCGTCTATGATCTCATCAGGGTGAAATTAAAATTTTTTTTATGCTTGCCCCTTGATGGATGCCGTCGCGACCCCATCTTGTAGTCAACCGCAGTGTGTGGACCTGAAAAAAATCAAATCTGGGCAGTTGAAAAAGCACGTTCTGCCCTTATTACAGGTACACAACCACATGTTGACTGAATTTTTAGTGGAGACGTTTAGATGGGTAAAATTATTGGTATCGACCTGGGTACTACCAACTCTTGTGTAGCGATTATGGATGGCACTACTGCACGCGTGCTGGAGAACGCCGAGGGCGATCGCACCACGCCTTCTATCATTGCTTATACCCAGGACGGTGAAACTCTGGTTGGTCAGCCGGCTAAACGTCAGGCAGTGACAAACCCGCAAAACACTCTGTTTGCGATTAAACGCCTGATCGGTCGCCGCTTCCAGGACGAAGAAGTTCAGCGTGACGTTTCCATCATGCCTTACAAAATCATCGCGGCAGATAACGGCGATGCATGGCTTGATGTGAAAGGCACCAAAACAGCACCACCGCAGATTTCTGCTGAAGTGCTGAAAAAAATGAAGAAAACCGCAGAAGATTACCTGGGTGAGCCGGTAACTGAAGCTGTTATCACCGTTCCTGCCTACTTCAACGATGCTCAGCGTCAGGCAACCAAAGATGCTGGCCGTATCGCAGGTCTGGAAGTAAAACGTATCATCAACGAACCAACCGCGGCTGCTCTGGCTTACGGTCTGGATAAAGAAGTCGGCAACCGTACTATCGCGGTTTACGACCTGGGTGGTGGTACCTTCGATATCTCTATTATCGAAATCGACGAAGTTGACGGCGAAAAAACCTTCGAAGTTCTGGCAACCAACGGTGATACCCACCTGGGTGGTGAAGACTTCGATACCCGTCTGATCAACTACCTCGTTGACGAGTTCAAGAAAGATCAGGGCATTGACCTGCGTAACGATCCGCTGGCTATGCAGCGCCTGAAAGAAGCCGCTGAGAAAGCGAAGATCGAGCTGTCTTCCGCTCAGCAGACCGACGTGAACCTGCCGTACATCACTGCAGACGCGACCGGTCCTAAACACATGAACATCAAAGTGACCCGTGCGAAACTGGAAAGCCTGGTAGAAGACCTGGTGAACCGTTCTATCGAGCCGCTGAAAGTTGCTCTGCAGGACGCTGGCCTGTCCGTGTCTGATATCAACGACGTTATCCTCGTTGGTGGCCAGACCCGTATGCCAATGGTGCAGAAGAAAGTGGCTGAGTTCTTTGGTAAAGAGCCACGTAAAGACGTTAACCCGGACGAAGCAGTGGCTATCGGTGCTGCGGTTCAGGGTGGCGTACTGACCGGTGAAGTGAAAGACGTACTGCTGCTGGACGTTACCCCGCTGTCTCTGGGTATCGAAACCATGGGCGGTGTGATGACTGCGCTCATCAACAAAAACACCACCATCCCAACCAAGCACAGCCAGGTGTTCTCTACCGCTGAAGACAACCAGTCTGCGGTAACCATCCACGTGCTGCAGGGTGAGCGTAAGCGTGCGGCGGATAATAAATCTCTGGGTCAGTTCAACCTGGACGGTATTAACCCGGCACCGCGCGGCATGCCACAGATCGAAGTCACCTTCGACATCGATGCTGACGGTATCCTGCACGTGTCTGCGAAAGACAAAAACAGCGGTAAAGAGCAGAAGATCACCATCAAGGCATCTTCTGGTCTGAACGAAGCGGAAATCGAAAAAATGGTTCGCGATGCCGAAGCTAACGCGGAATCCGACCGTAAGTTCGAAGAGCTGGTTCAGACCCGCAACCAGGGTGACCATCTGCTGCACAGCACCCGTAAGCAGGTTGAAGAAGCAGGCGATAAACTGCCAGCGGAAGACAAGACTGCTATCGAAGCTGCACTGAGTGCGCTGGAATCCTCACTGAAAGGTGAAGATAAAGCGGACATCGAAGCGAAGATGCAGGAACTGGCACAGGCTTCTCAGAAGCTGATGGAAATCGCTCAGCAGCAGCACGCTCAACAGCAGGCGGGCGCTGACGCTTCGGCGAACAATGCGAAAGACGACGACGTTGTCGACGCTGAGTTCGAAGAAGTTAAAGATAAAAAATAATCGCCCTGATGCAGGGTAATTAATCGGCACGGGCGTAGGAGAACTCTCCACGCCCGTGCTCGCATGTTAAGGGGCTTAAAAAAACCAATGGCAAAGCAAGACTATTACGAGATTTTAGGCGTTCCGAAAACTGCGGAAGAGCGTGAAATCAAAAAGGCGTATAAGCGCCTGGCCATGAAATTCCACCCGGACCGTAATCAGGGTGACAAAGAGGCTGAAGCCAAATTTAAAGAGATCAAAGAAGCCTACGAAGTCCTGACCGATGCACAAAAACGTGCAGCCTATGACCAGTACGGTCACGCAGCCTTTGAACAGGGCGGCATGGGCGGCGGTGGATTCGGTGGCGGCGGCTTTGGCGGCGGTGCCGACTTTAGCGATATCTTTGGCGATGTCTTCGGCGACATCTTCGGCGGTGGGCGTGGTCGTCAGCGCGCGGCGCGCGGCGCGGACCTGCGCTACAACATGGATCTGACGCTGGAAGAGGCCGTTCGCGGTGTTACCAAAGAGATCCGTATTCCGACGCTGGAAGAGTGTGACGTCTGCCACGGCAGCGGCGCGAAAGCGGGTACCCAGCCTCAGACCTGTCCAACCTGTCACGGCTCCGGCCAGGTCCAGATGCGTCAGGGCTTCTTCGCGGTACAGCAGGCCTGTCCGCACTGTCACGGTCGCGGTACGCTGATTAAAGATCCGTGCACCAAATGCCACGGCCACGGTCGCGTTGAGAAAACCAAGACCCTGTCCGTTAAAATCCCGGCTGGCGTGGATACGGGCGACCGCATCCGTCTGGCGGGTGAGGGTGAAGCTGGCGAACACGGCGCACCGGCAGGCGATCTGTACGTTCAGGTGCAGGTGAAACAGCACGCTATCTTCGAGCGCGAAGGGAACAACCTGTACTGTGAAGTGCCGATCAACTTCGCGATGGCTGCTCTCGGCGGCGAAATCGAAGTGCCGACGCTGGATGGTCGCGTCAATCTGAAGATCCCGGGCGAGACCCAGACCGGTAAGCTGTTCCGCATGCGCGGGAAAGGCGTTAAATCCGTTCGCGGTGGTGCGCAGGGCGACCTGCTGTGCCGCGTCGTCGTGGAAACGCCGGTTGGCCTGAACGATAAGCAGAAACAGCTGCTGAAAGAGTTGCAGGAAAGCTTTGGTGGTCCGACGGGTGAGAAAAACAGCCCGCGTTCCAAAAGCTTCTTCGATGGCGTCAAAAAATTCTTCGATGATTTGACCCGCTAATCCGTTAGCTGGTTTTTATCTTCAAAAAGCCCGGAAGCGATTCCGGGCTTTTTTTATTTACGGTTATTGCTCGGTAAAAGTGAATCTATACTCAATATTAATCTGTTTTTGCCGAGCTATTTGGCTTGGTATTATGGTTTTATCGAGGTATTGTTGTAAAAGAGAGAACTTAAATGAAATTACTACACCGTTTCTTTAGCGGTGAGGCGTCCGGTGGCGTGCTCCTGATTATTGCCGCAGCGGCCGCGATGGTGCTGGCTAATCTTGGCATCACGCGGGATCTCTATCATGCATTTCTGGAAACGCCCGTTGAGCTGAAGGTCGGGGCGCTGGAAATTAACAAGAACATGCTGCTGTGGATCAACGATGCGCTGATGGCGGTGTTCTTCCTGCTGGTGGGGCTTGAAGTTAAGCGTGAGCTGGTTCTGGGCTCGCTTGCCAGCCGCCAGCGCGCGGCGTTCCCGGTCATTGCCGCGCTCGGTGGGATGGTGGTGCCGGCGCTGCTCTTCCTGGCGTTCACCTGGCAGGATCCGGTTGCACGTCACGGCTGGGCGATCCCGGCCGCGACGGATATCGCTTTTGCGCTCGGGGTGCTGGCCTTGCTGGGAAGCCGCGTGCCGGTTGCGCTGAAAATCTTCCTGATGGCGCTGGCGATCATCGATGATCTTGGCGCCATTGTGATTATCGCGCTGTTCTACACCAGCGATCTGTCGATCCTGTCTCTGAGCGTGGCTGCCGGAGCGATTGCGGTGCTGGCGCTGCTGAACATCTTTAACGTGCGCCGCATCGGTATCTACATCCTCGTGGGGATGGTGCTGTGGACGGCGGTGCTGAAATCCGGCGTGCACGCCACGCTGGCTGGGGTGATCGTCGGCTTCTTCGTGCCGCTTAAGCCGCAGGACGGCAAGTCGCCGGCCAAACAGCTGGAGCATGTGCTGCACCCGTGGGTCGCCTTTATGATCCTGCCCCTGTTTGCGTTTGCCAATGCCGGGGTTTCGCTGGGCGGCGTGACGCTGGACGGGCTGACGTCCGTGCTGCCGCTGGGCATTATTGCCGGTCTGTTTATCGGTAAGCCGCTGGGTATTAGCCTCTTTTGCTGGCTGGCGACGAAACTGAAGCTGGCGTCATTGCCGCACGGCACCACGTTTAAGCAGATTATGGCCGTCGGCGTGCTGTGTGGAATAGGGTTTACGATGTCGATCTTTATCTCGACGCTGGCATTTGGCGCGCATGCGCCTGAGCTGATCGTCTGGGCGAAACTCGGCATTCTCATCGGGTCATTACTGGCCGCCGTAATTGGTTATACCTTGTTGAAGGTGAAATTGTCCGGACAGGCCGTCCAGGCATAACGGAACACCGGGAGGAGGCGATCCTTCTCCCGAAACACACTCAAGGAGCGAAGACGCGATGTCTCATTTGAATTACAACCATCTTTACTACTTCTGGCACGTCTACAGACAGGGCTCGGTGGTCGGGGCAGCAGAGGCGCTCTACCTGACGCCGCAAACCATCACCGGGCAAATCAAGGCGCTGGAAGAACGTTTGCAGGGCAAGCTGTTCAAGCGTAAGGGGCGCGGGATTGAACCCAGCGAGCTGGGTGAGTTGGTTTTCCGCTACGCGGACAAAATGTTTACCCTTAGCCAGGAGATGCTGGATATCGTCAACTACCGCAAAGAGTCGAACCTGCTCTTTGATGTTGGCGTGGCGGATGCGCTGTCCAAACGGCTGGTGAGCGGCGTGCTGGATGCGGCGGTGGTCGAAGACGAGCAAATCCACCTGCGCTGCTTTGAATCTACCCACGAGATGCTGCTGGAACAGCTGAGCCAGCACAAGCTGGATATGATTATCTCGGATTGTCCGATCGACTCGACGCAGCAGGAAGGGCTGTTCTCGGTGAAAATTGGGGAATGCGGCGTGAGCTTCTGGTGCATTAATCCGCCGCCGGAGAAACCCTTCCCGGCCTGCCTGGAAGAGCGTCGACTGCTGGTGCCGGGAAGGCGTTCCATGCTGGGGCGCAAGCTCCTGAACTGGTTTAACTCGCAGGGGCTGAACGTGGAAATCCTCGGCGAATTTGACGATGCGGCGCTGATGAAAGCCTTTGGTGAAGCCCACAACGCCATCTTCGTTGCGCCGACGCTCTACGCGCACGATCTCTATTCGGACGACAAGATTACGGAGATAGGCAGAGTGGATAACGTGATGGAGGAGTATCACGCCATCTTTGCTGAAAGGATGATTCAGCATCCGGCGGTACAGCGAATCTGTAACCGTGACTACTCGGCGCTGTTTACGCCACCGGCAATCTGAAGATATAAAAAAACCCGCGTTAAGCGGGTTCTTTTAAAACAAGCAACAACAAGCGGCGATTAAGCCAGTTTGTTGATCTGCGCGGTCAGGTTTGCTTTATGACGCGCTGCTTTGTTTTTGTGGATCAGACCTTTAGCAGCCTGACGATCCACGATTGGTTGCATTTCGTTAAATGCGTTCTGCGCAGCAGCTTTGTCGCCAGCTTCGATAGCTGCGTATACTTTCTTGATGAAAGTACGCATCATAGAGCGACGGCTTGCATTGTGCTTACGAGCCTTTTCAGACTGAATAGCACGTTTCTTAGCTGATTTGATATTAGCCAAGGTCCAACTCCCAAATATGATCTATGTGGACAATTCAAAGGCCGAGGAATATGCCCTCTATACCTTCTTTTGTCAATGGATTTGTGCAAATAAGCGCCGTTAGTGTGGCGACGCTACGTTACGTAGTGATGGCGCAGGATTCTACCAGCTTGTTGTCCGTGAATACAGCTTTTCGGCATAAAAATCGCAGTTCGCGAGCAGATTTTTTCGCTGCGAAAGGTCAGCCTGATGAAATCATTACGGCTTTCTGTTTTGCACGAACAATCGCCGGTTAACCTTAACCGCTGTACAAGGTATACTTTGGCGATTTTCACTGTTTTGAGCCAGACATGAAGCTGATACGCGGCATACATAATCTCAGCAGAGCCCCGCACGGGTGCGTGCTGACCATTGGTAATTTCGACGGCGTGCATCGTGGTCATCAGGCGCTGTTGCAGGGATTGCGTAAAGAAGGGGAGGCTCGCGGCCTGCCCGTAGTAGTGATGATTTTCGAACCGCAGCCGCTGGAGCTGTTCGCGGGCGACAAATCTCCCGCCCGTCTTACACGCCTGCGCGAGAAGTTGCGCTATCTGGCTGAGTCCGGCGTGGACTATGTATTGTGCGTACGTTTCGATCGCCGCTTTGCCGCGCTGACAGCACAAAATTTCGTCAGCGACCTGCTGGTGAAGCGTCTTGGCGTGCAGTTTCTTGCCGTGGGCGATGATTTCCGCTTTGGCGCTGGTCGTCAGGGTGATTTCTTGCTATTACAGAAGGCTGGTCTGGAGTACGGTTTTGACGTCACCAGCGCGATGACCTTCTGTGAAGGCGGCGTGCGCGTCAGCAGCACGGCAGTGCGGCAGGCGCTGGCCAACGATGAACTGGATACGGCAGAAAACCTGCTGGGACATCCGTTCACCATCTCTGGTCGCGTGGTCCATGGCGATGCGCTGGGCCGCACGATAGGTTTCCCGACGGCGAATATACCGCTGCGTCGTCAGGTTTCCCCGGTTAAAGGGGTCTATGCGGTAGAAGTGGCAGGACTGGGCGATAAGCCGTTCTACGGCGTCGCCAATATTGGCACGCGTCCGACCGTTGCCGGTGTGCGTCAACAGCTAGAAGTGCACCTGCTGGACGTTGTAATGGACCTGTATGGTCGCCATATAGATGTGATACTGCGTAAAAAAATACGCAACGAGCAGCGATTTGGTTCGCTGGATGAACTCAAAGCGCAAATTGCGCGAGATGAATTAACAGCCCGCGAGTTTTTTGGGCTTTGAACCCGGCTTAACTGCCTACGTGATAAATACGGAACCGAGAATCTGATGAGTGACTATAAATCAACCCTGAATTTGCCGGAAACAGGGTTCCCGATGCGCGGCGATCTCGCCAAGCGTGAACCGGGAATGCTGGCGCGTTGGACCGATGATGACCTGTACGGCATCATTCGTGCAGCCAAAAAAGGCAAAAAAACCTTCATTCTGCATGATGGCCCTCCCTATGCGAATGGCAGCATTCATATTGGTCACTCTGTAAACAAGATTCTGAAAGACATTATCGTGAAGTCCAAAGGACTCGCGGGATATGACTCGCCTTACGTTCCGGGCTGGGACTGCCACGGCCTGCCAATCGAGCTGAAAGTTGAGCAGGAATTTGGCAAGCCTGGTGAGAAATTCACCGCCGCTGAGTTCCGTGCGAAGTGCCGCGAATACGCAGCCACCCAGGTTGACGGTCAGCGCGCTGACTTCATCCGTCTGGGCGTACTGGGCGACTGGTCGCATCCGTACCTGACCATGGACTTCAAAACCGAAGCCAACATCATCCGTGCGCTGGGCAAAATCATCGGTAACGGCCACCTTCACAAAGGCGCGAAGCCGGTGCACTGGTGCGTGGACTGCCGTTCTGCGCTGGCAGAAGCGGAAGTGGAGTATTACGACAAAACCTCTCCGTCTATCGACGTGGCGTTCCACGCCGTCGATCAGGATGCGGTGAAAGCCAAATTTGGCGTATCGTCCGTTAACGGCCCGATCTCGCTGGTGATCTGGACCACCACCCCGTGGACCCTGCCAGCCAACCGTGCGATCTCCCTGTCCGGCGAGTTCGAATACGCGCTGGTGCAGATTGACGGCCAGGCGGTTATCCTGGCGAAAGATCTGGTTGAAAGCGTGCTCAAGCGCGCGAATATCGCCGACTACACCGTGCTGGGTACCGTAAAAGGCGACGCGCTGGAGCTGATGCGCTTCAAACACCCGTTCCTGGACTTCGACGTTCCGGCGATCCTGGGCGACCACGTGACGCTGGACGCGGGTACCGGTGCGGTACATACCGCCGGTGGCCACGGTCCTGACGACTACAACATCAGCCTGAAGTACGGTCTTGAAATCGCTAACCCGGTGGGGCCGGACGGCTCCTACCTGCCTGGCACCTATCCGGCGCTGGACGGCATCAACGTCTTCAAAGCGAACGACATTATCGTTGACATGCTGCGCACCAGCGGCGCGCTGCTGCACGTTGAGAAAATGCAGCACAGCTATCCGTGCTGCTGGCGTCACAAGACGCCAATCATCTTCCGTGCGACCCCGCAGTGGTTCGTCAGCATGGATCAGAAAGGCCTGCGCGAGCAGTCTCTGAAAGAGATCAAAGGCGTGCAGTGGATCCCGGACTGGGGCCAGGCGCGTATCGAATCCATGGTGGCTAACCGTCCTGACTGGTGTATCTCCCGTCAGCGTACCTGGGGCGTGCCGATGTCGCTGTTCGTGCATAAAGAGACGCATGAGCTGCACCCGAACACCCTCGAACTGATGGAAGAAGTGGCGAAGCGCGTCGAAGTTGACGGCATCCAGGCGTGGTGGGATCTCGACGCCCGTGACATCCTGGGCGCTGATGCTGACAACTACGAGAAAGTGCCGGATACCCTGGACGTATGGTTCGATTCCGGGTCTACCCACTCCTCCGTGGTTGACGTGCGTCCGGAGTTTGCCGGTCACGCTGCCGATATGTATCTGGAAGGGTCTGACCAACACCGCGGCTGGTTCATGTCATCTCTGATGATCTCTACCGCCATGAAGGGTAAAGCGCCTTACCGTCAGGTACTGACTCACGGCTTCACCGTGGATGGTCAGGGCCGTAAGATGTCTAAATCTATCGGTAATACCGTTTCTCCGCAGGATGTGATGAACAAGCTGGGCGCAGACATTCTGCGTCTGTGGGTGGCGTCGACCGACTACACCGGCGAAATGGCGGTGTCTGACGAGATCCTGAAACGCGCTGCCGACAGCTATCGTCGTATCCGTAACACCGCGCGCTTCCTGCTGGCGAACCTGAACGGGTTTGATCCGGCAAAAGACATGGTGAAACCGGAAGAGATGGTGGTGCTGGACCGCTGGGCGGTAGGCTGCGCGAAAGCGGCGCAGGAAGATATCCTGAAGGCCTATGAGTCTTATGACTTCCACGAAGTGGTGCAGCGCCTGATGCGCTTCTGCTCCATCGAGATGGGCTCGTTCTACCTCGACATCATCAAAGACCGCCAGTACACCGCGAAAGCGGACAGCGTGGCGCGTCGCAGCTGCCAGACCGCGCTGTTCCATATCGCAGAAGCGCTGGTACGCTGGATGGCGCCGATCATGTCCTTCACCGCGGATGAAATCTGGGGTTACCTGCCGGGCGATCGTGAGAAGTACGTCTTCACGGGCGAGTGGTACGAAGGTCTGTTCGATCTCTCCAGCACCGAAGCGATGAACGATGCCTTCTGGGACGAGCTGCTGAAAGTGCGTGGCGAAGTGAACAAGGTTATCGAGCAGGCGCGTGCTGACAAGAAAGTCGGCGGCTCTCTGGAAGCGGCGGTGACCCTGTACGCGGAGCCAGAGCTGGCGGCGAAGCTGACGGCGCTGGGCGATGAATTACGATTTGTCCTGTTGACCTCCGGTGCGAAAGTTGCGGATTATGCCGAGGCTTCTGCTGATGCTCAGCAGAGCGAACTGCTCAAAGGACTGAAAGTCGCGCTGAGCAAAGCCGACGGTGAGAAATGCCCGCGTTGCTGGCATTACACCACCGATGTCGGCCAGGTGGCGGAACACGCAGACATCTGCGGACGCTGTGTAAGCAACGTCGCCGGTGACGGCGAAAAACGTAAGTTTGCCTGATGAGTAAAACTCTCTGTTCAACAGGACTGCGCTGGCTGTGGCTGGTTGTGGTGGTGCTGATTATCGATCTGGGCAGCAAGTTCCTGATCCTCCAGAATTTCGCTCTGGGGGAGACGGTGCCGCTGTTCCCGTCGCTTAACCTGCACTACGCGCGCAACTACGGTGCGGCGTTCAGTTTCCTTGCCGACAGCGGTGGCTGGCAGCGCTGGTTCTTTGCGGGTATCGCTCTCGGTATCTGCGTGATCCTGGCGGTGCTGATGTACCGCTCGAAGGCAACGCAAAAGCTGAATAACATCGCCTACGCGCTGATCATTGGCGGCGCGCTGGGCAACCTGTTTGATCGCCTGTGGCACGGCTTTGTGGTCGATATGATCGACTTCTACGTCGGCGACTGGCACTTCGCGACCTTTAACCTCGCCGATAGCGCCATTTGCATCGGTGCGGCGTTAATCGTGCTGGAAGGCTTCTTGCCTAAACCCGCTGCGAAAGAGCAGGCGTAAGCATCAATGCCGGGTGGCGCTACGCTTACCCGGCCTACCGAATTTGTGGCTTCCCGTAGGCCCGGTAAGCGTAGCGCCACCGGGCAACAGGTGACCCAAAACAAGCGAGCAATTTGCATGTCTAAATCCGTACAGAGCAACAGCGCGGTTCTCGTTCACTTTACGCTGAAGCTGGATGACGGCTCCACGGCCGAATCCACCCGCAACAACGGCAAACCGGCCCTGTTTCGTCTTGGCGATACCTCCCTGTCTGAAGGTCTTGAGCAGCAGCTTCTGGGTCTGAAAGAGGGTGAGAAAAAAGCCTTTTCGCTGGAGCCGGATGCCGCGTTTGGCGTGCCAAGCCCGGATCTGATCCAGTACTTCTCCCGTCGTGAGTTTATGGACGCGGGTGAACCGGAGATCGGGGCAATTATGCTCTTTACCGCTATGGACGGCAGCGAAATGCCTGGCGTGATCCGCGAAATCAACGGCGACTCGATTACCGTTGACTTCAACCATCCGCTTGCCGGGCGCACTGTCCATTTTGATATTGAAGTGCTGGAGATCGATCCGGCACTGGAGGCCTGAGATGCAGATCCTGTTGGCTAACCCGCGCGGCTTTTGCGCCGGTGTAGACCGCGCTATCAGCATTGTTGAAAACGCGCTGGAAATTTACGGCGCGCCGATTTATGTGCGTCACGAAGTGGTGCATAACCGCTACGTGGTCGACAGCCTGCGCGAGCGCGGCGCCATCTTTATTGAGCAAATCAGCGAAGTGCCGGACGGTGCGATCCTGATCTTCTCCGCGCACGGCGTCTCTCAGGCGGTACGGAACGAAGCGAAAAGCCGCGATTTGACCGTGTTCGATGCCACCTGCCCATTAGTCACGAAAGTGCATATGGAAGTGGCGCGCGCCAGCCGCCGTGGTGAAGAGTCGATCCTGATTGGCCATGCTGGCCACCCGGAAGTCGAGGGCACCATGGGCCAGTACAGCAACCCTGAAGGGGGTATGTATCTGGTGGAGTCGCCGGAAGATGTCCTGACGCTGAACGTGAAAAACGAAGCGCGCCTGTCGTTTATGACCCAGACCACGCTCTCCGTCGACGATACCTCAGACGTGATTGACGCCCTGCGTCAGCGCTTCCCGAAAATCGTCGGGCCGCGCAAGGATGACATCTGCTACGCCACCACCAATCGTCAGGAAGCGGTGCGCGCGCTGGCTGAACAGGCGGACGTGGTGCTGGTTGTCGGCTCTAAAAACTCCTCTAACTCCAACCGTCTGGCCGAACTGGCGCAGCGTATGGGGAAAGCGGCGTTTTTAATCGACGACGCGACGGACATCCAGGAAGCGTGGGTAAAAAATGCGACCTGCGTTGGCGTTACCGCAGGCGCTTCCGCGCCGGATATCCTGGTGCAGAACGTGATTGCTCGTCTGCAGGAGCTGGGCGGCGGCGAAGCGGTGCCGCTGGAAGGACGTGAAGAGAACATTGTTTTCGAAGTGCCGAAAGAACTGAGAATCGACGCCCGCGAAGTCGAATAGTCCCTTTTCTGATGAAAGGCCAGCACCTCCTGTGCTGGCCTTTTTTTTACCCGTTACTTTATCGTGACGACAAAATCATGTCTTTTACTGATATTTAAGTCGGTTTCACGTTAAATTCTAATTATTGGTGTTTTCAGTTGGCAGTGCTCAGAAAGGCTGGTTAATCTGAAAACGGTTTACATCATTTTAACGTAAGAGAATAACTATGCATGATGCACAGATCCGTGTCGCCATTGCGGGCGCGGGTGGACGTATGGGCCGTCAGCTGATTCAGGCGGCACTTCAGATGGATGGCGTAGCACTTGGCGCGGCGCTAGAGCGTGACGGTTCATCACTTCTGGGTACCGATGCTGGTGAGCTGGCGGGCGCGGGAAAGACCGGCGTCACCGTACAAAGCAGCCTGGAGGCGGTTAAAGAGGACTTCGATGTCTTCATCGATTTTACCCGCCCGGAAGGGACGCTCACGCATCTGGCATTTTGCCGCCAGCACGGCAAGGGGATGGTGATCGGCACCACCGGTTTTGACGATGCGGGCAAGCAGGCTATCCAGGATGCATCCAAAGAGATTGCGATTGTCTTCGCCGCAAACTTTAGCGTGGGGGTTAATGTCATGCTGAAGCTGCTGGAGAAGGCCGCGAAGGTAATGGGCAACTACACCGATATTGAGATTGTTGAAGCTCACCACCGCTATAAGGTTGATGCGCCATCCGGCACGGCGCTGGCGATGGGCGAAGCGATTGCTCATGTACTTAATAAAGATTTAAAAGACTGTGCGGTCTATGCCCGCGAAGGCCACACCGGGGAACGCGTGCCAGGCACCATTGGTTTCGCAACCGTCCGGGCGGGTGACATCGTCGGCGAACATACCGCGATGTTCGCCGATATTGGCGAGCGCGTCGAAATTACGCATAAAGCGTCCAGCCGAATGACGTTTGCCAATGGTGCCGTTCGGTCCGCTTTGTGGCTGAAAGAGAAAAAAAATGGTCTTTTTGATATGAGAGATGTGCTGGATCTCAACAATTTGTAAGCATTATTACCCATCGTGATGTGGTTATTGCAGTCGTAATCATTTGATTGCATAGGGCAATAATTTATTGCCCTTTTATTTTATCTGTTTCGTGCTCATTTTGTTTTTTTAGCCTTGAAAGTATAGTTATTCCCCTTGATTTTCGTTACTGAAATGTAAATTTTGACCATTTGGTCCACTTTTTGATGCTGTGCTGACTCATTTTTCATTAAACCCGGTGCGCAAGCGTTTTCCGCAGTGATTTACCTGATCTTTTTGTCGCTTAAGCTTCACTCAACTCGTCAGATACGCAAAAGACTAAACAAAATGTCGGTTTTAAGTTGACTTTTACCCACCAAATCTCCAGAATGCCGCCGTTTGCCAAAAATCCGCTGGCAACACATTTGCATTGATCCATGACATGGTTATGAATTAATATGCAAATAAAGTGAGTGAATATTCTCTGGAGGGTGTTTTGATTAAGTCAGCGCTATTGGTTCTGGAAGACGGAACCCAGTTTATCGGTCGGGCCATAGGGGCAACGGGTTCGGCGGTTGGGGAAGTCGTTTTCAATACTTCAATGACCGGTTATCAAGAAATCCTCACTGATCCTTCCTATTCTCGCCAAATCGTTACTCTTACTTATCCTCATATCGGCAATGTCGGCACCAATGCGGCTGACGAAGAATCCTCTCAGGTACATGCGCAAGGCCTTGTCATTCGTGACCTGCCGCTGATTGCCAGCAACTTCCGCAACACTGAAGATCTCTCTTCTTACCTGAAGCGCCATAACATCGTGGCGATTGCCGATATCGATACCCGTAAGTTAACGCGTCTGCTGCGCGAGAAGGGTGCACAGAACGGCTGCATCATCGCAGGTGATAACCTCGATGCGACGCTGGCGCTGGAAAAAGCGAAAGCTTTCCCGGGCCTGAACGGCATGGACCTGGCGAAAGAAGTGACTACCGCTGAAGCCTACAGCTGGACTCAGGGTAGCTGGACGCTGGAAGGCGACCTGCCGGAAGCGAAAAAAGAGAGCGAGCTGCCGTTCCACGTGGTGGCCTACGATTTTGGCGCCAAGCGCAACATCCTGCGCATGCTGGTTGACCGCGGCTGCCGCCTGACGGTAGTGCCTGCACAAACGTCTGCCGAAGACGTATTGAAGATGAATCCGGACGGTATTTTCCTGTCCAACGGTCCTGGTGACCCGGCGCCGTGCGATTACGCCATCGCCGCCATCAAGTCCTTCCTGGAAACCGATATCCCGGTATTCGGCATCTGCCTCGGCCATCAGCTGCTGGCGCTGGCGAGCGGTGCGAACACCGTCAAGATGAAGTTCGGCCACCACGGTGGTAATCACCCGGTGAAAGACATCGATAACAACACGGTGATGATCACCGCGCAAAACCACGGCTTTGCCGTCGATGAAGCCTCAATGCCGGCTAACCTGCGCGTGACCCATAAGTCGCTGTTCGATGGCACCCTGCAGGGGATTCATCGCACCGATAAGCCAGCGTTCAGCTTCCAGGGCCACCCGGAAGCGAGCCCAGGCCCACACGACGCCGCGCCGCTGTTCGATCACTTCATCGAACTTATCGAGCAATACCGTAAGACCGCTAAATAATCAGGAGCCGAGAAGACAATGCCAAAACGTACAGACATAAAAAGCATCCTGATCCTTGGCGCTGGCCCGATCGTCATCGGCCAGGCCTGCGAATTCGACTACTCCGGCGCGCAGGCGTGTAAAGCCCTGCGTGAAGAGGGTTACCGCGTTATCCTGGTGAACTCTAACCCGGCGACCATCATGACCGATCCGGAAATGGCTGATGCCACCTACATCGAGCCGATTCACTGGGAAGTGGTGCGTAAAATTATCGAGAAAGAGCGTCCGGACGCGGTGCTGCCAACCATGGGCGGCCAGACGGCGCTGAACTGTGCGCTGGAGCTGGAGCGTCAGGGCGTGCTGGCCGAATTTGGCGTCACCATGATTGGTGCGACCGCCGACGCGATTGATAAAGCGGAAGACCGTCGCCGCTTCGACGTGGCGATGAAGAAAATCGGCCTCGACACCGCGCGCTCCGGTATCGCACACAACATGGAAGAGGCGCTGGCCGTTGCGGCTGAGGTGGGCTATCCGTGCATCATCCGTCCATCGTTCACCATGGGCGGCACCGGCGGCGGTATTGCCTACAACCGCGAAGAGTTCGAAGAGATTTGCGAACGCGGCCTGGATCTTTCCCCAACCAAAGAGCTGCTGATTGATGAATCGCTGATTGGCTGGAAAGAGTACGAGATGGAAGTGGTGCGTGATAAAAACGACAACTGCATCATCGTCTGCTCCATCGAAAACTTCGATGCGATGGGTATCCACACCGGCGACTCCATCACCGTTGCGCCAGCCCAGACGCTGACCGACAAAGAGTATCAAATCATGCGTAACGCCTCGATGGCGGTACTGCGTGAAATCGGCGTGGAAACCGGCGGTTCTAACGTACAGTTCTCCGTAAACCCGAAAACCGGCCGTCTGATTGTTATCGAAATGAACCCGCGCGTGTCCCGTTCCTCCGCGCTGGCCTCTAAAGCGACCGGCTTCCCGATTGCGAAAGTGGCGGCGAAACTGGCGGTGGGTTATACCCTCGACGAGCTGATGAACGACATCACCGGTGGCCGCACCCCTGCGTCCTTCGAGCCGTCCATCGACTACGTTGTGACCAAAATTCCACGCTTCAACTTCGAGAAATTTGCCGGCGCCAACGACCGTCTGACCACCCAGATGAAATCCGTCGGTGAAGTGATGGCGATTGGCCGCACGCAGCAGGAATCCCTGCAGAAAGCGCTGCGCGGCCTCGAAGTGGGCGCGACCGGCTTTGACCCGAAAGTGAGCCTGGACGACCCTGAAGCGCTGACCAAAATCCGCCGCGAGCTGAAAGACGCGGGTGCGGAGCGCATCTGGTACATCGCCGATGCCTTCCGTGCCGGCCTGTCCGTCGACGGCGTGTTCAACCTGACCAACATCGACCGCTGGTTCCTGGTACAAATTGAAGAGCTGGTGCGTTTGGAAGAGAAAGTGGCCGAGCTGGGCATCAACGGCCTGGATGCAGACTTCCTGCGCATGCTGAAGCGTAAAGGCTTCGCCGACGCGCGCCTGGCTAAGCTGGCGGGAGTGCGCGAAGCGGAGATCCGCAAGCTGCGCGACCAGTATGACCTGCACCCGGTCTACAAGCGCGTGGACACCTGTGCGGCAGAGTTCTCAACCGACACCGCCTACATGTACTCCACCTATGAAGACGAGTGCGAAGCGAATCCGTCAGTTGACCGCGACAAGATTATGGTGCTGGGCGGCGGTCCAAACCGTATCGGCCAGGGCATCGAGTTCGACTACTGCTGCGTACACGCCTCGCTGGCGCTGCGTGAAGACGGTTACGAGACCATCATGGTCAACTGTAACCCGGAAACCGTCTCCACCGACTACGACACCTCTGACCGCCTCTACTTCGAGCCGGTGACGCTGGAAGATGTGCTGGAAATCGTGCGCATCGAGAAGCCAAAAGGCGTTATCGTGCAGTACGGTGGCCAGACGCCGCTGAAGCTGGCGCGCGCGCTGGAAGCGGCAGGCGTACCGGTTATCGGGACCAGCCCGGATGCGATTGACCGCGCGGAAGACCGCGAGCGTTTCCAGCAGGCGGTTGACCGTCTGAAGCTGAAACAGCCGGCGAACGCCACGGTGACGGCCATCGAACAGGCCGTAGAGAAGGCGAAAGAGATTGGCTACCCGCTGGTGGTGCGTCCTTCCTACGTCCTGGGCGGCCGCGCGATGGAAATCGTCTACGACGAAGCCGACCTGCGCCGCTACTTCCAGACGGCGGTGAGCGTCTCCAACGATGCACCAGTGCTGCTCGACCGCTTCCTCGACGATGCGGTAGAAGTGGACGTTGACGCCATCTGCGACGGCGAAATGGTGCTGATTGGCGGCATCATGGAGCATATCGAGCAGGCGGGTGTACACTCCGGCGACTCCGCCTGTTCTCTGCCAGCGTACACCCTGAGCCAGGAGATTCAGGACGTGATGCGCCAGCAGGTGCAGAAGCTGGCCTTCGAGCTGCAGGTTCGCGGCCTGATGAACGTCCAGTTCGCGGTGAAAGATAACGAAGTCTACCTGATTGAAGTCAACCCGCGTGCGGCACGTACCGTACCGTTCGTCTCTAAAGCCACCGGTATTCCGCTGGCGAAAGTGGCGGCGCGCGTGATGGCAGGCCAGACGCTGGCACAGCAGGGCGTGACCAAAGAGATCATTCCACCGTACTACTCGGTGAAAGAAGTGGTGCTGCCGTTCAACAAATTCCCGGGCGTTGACCCGCTGTTAGGGCCAGAAATGCGCTCAACCGGGGAAGTGATGGGCGTGGGCCGTACCTTCGCAGAAGCGTTTGCCAAGGCGCAGCTGGGCAGCAGCTCTACCATGAGAAAATCGGGCCGTGCGCTGCTCTCCGTTCGCGAAGGCGATAAAGAGCGCGTGGTTGACCTTGCGGCCAAGCTGCTGAAGCAGGGCTTTGAGCTGGACGCGACCCACGGTACGGCAATTGTGTTGGGCGAAGCGGGTATCAACCCGCGTCTGGTGAACAAGGTGCATGAAGGTCGTCCGCACATTCAGGATCGTATCAAGAATGGCGAATACACCTACATCATCAACACCACCGCAGGCCGCCAGGCGATTGAAGACTCCAAGCTGATTCGCCGCAGCGCGCTGCAGTACAAAGTGCACTACGACACCACCCTGAACGGCGGTTTCGCAACGGCCATGGCGCTGAATGCGGATGCTACCGAGAAGGTGATTTCGGTTCAGGAAATGCACGCGCAGATTAGCAAGTAAGTAAAAATGCCCGGTGCCGTTCGGTTGCCGGGCATTCACCCCATCTTCAGAACCTTCTGGTTTTTTATCTTCTTTCAGTAAGTTAGCCTAAAATTGTTAGGTCGATAACGAAATTCAACTGAGAGCAGGGGAAAACACCATGCAAAATAAATTACTGATCGCCACCCTTCTTGCCGCCACTGCAACGTTTACCGTCGCGGGCTGTTCCTCTAACCAGGCAGTGAAAACCACCGATGGCAAAACCATTGTCACCGACGGAAAACCACAGGTCGATGACGATACCGGTCTGGTGTCGTATAAAAATGCGGAAACGGGTCAGACCGAGCAGATCAACCGCGATCAGGTGAAATCAATGGGCGAGCTGGATAACTAATAAAAAAAGCCGTGGCGTTTGCCACGGCTTTTAGTCTTTCAGGAACGATTACCAGCGGTGGTTCAGCAGGATATGACCGCCATAAGCAGCATAGCTGTTCTCACCCCACTCGCCGCTGGCGCGCAGGGAGAGCGTCGTGGTTTCGTTCAGGTTGCCGGTGACGCCCAGCTCTAACTGACCGCGATCTTCCGGCGTATCGTTGCTGACGGTCTCGCCGTTAAACGCCAGATCGTTCTGACCTGCGCCTTTCAGCCAGTTCACGGCAACGTACGGCTGCCAGGCTTTCACGTCTTTCTGTTCGAAGTAGCTTGATTTGACGCCCAGACGACCAAACAGACCGTCGTTGTCCAGCGTGGTAATCCGCACGCCGTCGCGATCGGTATGGTTTTCCTGATCCAGATAGCTGTAGATAACCTGCGCCTGAGGTTCGATTTTCCAGGTGCGTTCATTTTCTGAATCAATCACCCATGCATGGCCCACTTCGACGGATGCCGCGAAGCCCTCACTGTTGTAATCTTCATCATTACGGTTGCTGGTCACTTTATTGTTGTACCAGCTATAGGCGGCCCAGGTATCAACGTAGCTGCCCAGACGCAGCTTCTGATCATCCTGCCAGGTTGCATACAGGCCGACGTTAAAGCCATCCACTTTGCCCTGCGCATCACGTACGTTGTGTTTTGCATCAGAGTGGGTCTTCGCCTGGCCTGCCCCGAACATGCCACCCGCACGCAGGATGCCGTTGTCCATTGGCTTACTCATGAAGTCGCTGCCTACCTGAAGGACAGTGGTGGTGGTGTCATAGCTGACTTTGTCACCGCCCGCATTGTTTTCATGGTAGCGGCCTTTGACGTACATCCAGGTGTTGAGATCTTCCTCGTTACGGAAGGTGATCTGATCGCGATCGTCACGCTTGTGCAGGAACATGCTCTGCGCGGCAAGGTAGTTACCTAAGTAAGCGCCGACCTCAGGAGCCATGACTTCGGGACCGCTATTGCTGCCGTTGTCGGTGTTACCACCGTTGTCAGTGTTACTGCCGTTGTCGGTGTTACTGCCGTTGTCGGTGTTACTGCCATTGTCGGTATTACCGCCGTTGTCGGTATTACCACCGTTGTCGGTATTACCACCGTTGTCGGTATCGTCTGCCGGAATGTCTGATGGCGTTGCCTTCGATTCCAGATACCAGTTTCCGTCGCCGTGCTGATAAAGATTATACTCATACGCACCCGCAACAACCGGTTTTGCCAGGGTGAGCTGAGCTTCTGAACTGCCGCCAACTCTGACAATTTCCATCCCGTTTACGGTTTGCGCGCCCAGCCCCCCCATGTTGCTGACGCTGACCCCGGATTGGCCAAAGCTGCTCCCGGTGATGGTGAGATGGTCGGTTGGTGCATTATCCTCACCGAGCGTACTGTTTAACACGATCTGGCTGCCCGCGGAGCCGGTATAGTCGCCGTTAATGGTGAAATTGTTGCCAACGCTGTTATTGGCGGCGCTGAGCAACAGTTTGCCGCCATTAGTCACGTTGCCGTTGATAGTATCAACGCCGGCAGCGCTGAGCGTGGCGTTACCCTGGACTGCATTCCATGCCGCCAGCGTACCGCCCGCCAGAACATGAATGTTATTGTTCACTTCACCTGCAGTAGCAAACGTAGCGCCATTTTCAATGGTGACGGTGGCGTTACTGTTCTTTACGCCGAGCGTAGCACCATTAGCGACCAGGGTGGTGCCGCCGTGCAGAACAGTATCGCCCGTGTAGCTGTTCTTGCCGGTGAGGGTCAGGGTGTGTGAATCTACTTTCTCAACCTTGCCGCTACCGGTCATATCGGTGGCGAAAGTGGAATTGTTGCCCTGATTAAATATTACCGTACCGTTGTTTTTCAGACCGCCACTGAGCGAAGCTGTTTTTTGGCCATTGCCTAATTGTAGAGAGGCATCTTTAGTAACCAGCGTATTGCCGCTATTAGAGACGGTTCCCGCCAGCGTTAAATCACCGCTGTTAACCTGAAGGGAATCGCCAGAACCGATCACGTCGAGATCACCCGTCAGCGTCCAGCTTTCACCCTCCATTTTGACAGAGGCAAAACCGTCTCCCTTATTCAGGCCAACAAAATTGCTGTCTTCTATTCCGGCACCAACCAGCGTGAGGCTATTTCCCGTTGAGCCGGTAGAGATCACATCACCGTTGAGCGAGGAGCCGGTATTGAGTACCAGCGTATTATTTTTATTACTGGCAAAGGAGATTGCCGTATTGCCGCCACCGATTGAACCACTGTTTATGATGTCGACTTTAGCGGTATTCGTTACGTTGATTCCGTGCTGAAGGCCCTCTACGGTACCCGTGTTCGTGAGCTTAATATTGCCATCGCTCAGGGTAATACCGTCAACTTCTGTACCCTTGATGGTGCCAGCGTTATGAATGGCAACACCTACTTCAGCATTAAGACCTGATTTGCCTTTAATAAGACCGGTAGCGGTATTGGAAATACTGACAGCAGATGAGTTTTTACTGACGAAAACACCATTTTCAGCCGCAGTAATATTCCCTTTGTTAATCAGGTCCCCTTGCATGGTATCAATATTAACACCTGTCGCTGAAGTAGAGGAAATTGTCGCCCCTTCCTCGTTATTCACTACTAAACGTTGTGCTCCAGTGCTAATATCAAGTCCATTCCCGTAACCAGAAATATTTCCCATATTTTCAACGTTTGAAACATCAATCCCATTGACCGACACGGCAGCTTCATTCCCGGAAGAGGTTATCGTAACGTCTTTATTAATGACGTATTCAGCGTCGGTGGAGAAGTTTTGTGGAATTGAGGTTGATTGGTCAATCGTGCTGGCAAAAGCGACGGCGGGGGTGAATAACAATAGGGCAGGAAAGAGACTTCCCAGAGTTTTAGTCGTTTTATTAAGTCTGAAATGTTTATTGCTCATTTACACATCCATTTGAATTAGAAAGGCGCGATACGACGTATTAAAATCACGTCAGTATGCGGAGAAAAAGAATGAGCTCGCTACAAAGAGCGTAAAATTATTATTTTTTCAATGTTTTATGTATAGATCGATTTATTAAATAATTATTTTAGATTTTCTTAAAATATCTCATTCCTATATGGATTGAAGTGAGATATTCACATCCTGGATTTTTTGGGGAGGAAAAATCGTCCAACGAATGATGATTACCAATAGCTGCGCTTTCCTTTTCATGGCTGCTGCGCCCCTTTCACCGGGCGGGTTAACTGTCTACACTCATTGCTAGAAGAAGAGAAGAAGACAGGCCATTTGATGATACTCATAATTTATGCGCACCCCTATCCGCAGCACTCGCATGCGAATAAGCGGATGCTTGAGCAGGTAAGGACGCTTGAAAACGTCGAGATACGTTCCCTCTATCAACTCTATCCCGATTTCAACATCGATATTGCCGCCGAACAGGAGGCGCTCTCCCGTGCCGATCTGATCGTCTGGCAGCATCCCATGCAGTGGTACAGCACGCCCCCGCTCCTGAAATTATGGATTGATAAAGTCTTCTCCCACGGCTGGGCGTATGGCCACAATGGCCATGCCCTAAAAGGGAAAAGCCTGATGTGGGCGGTCACCACGGGTGGAGGGGAAAGCCACTTTGATATTGGTTCCTTCCCGGGGTTTGATGTTCTGGCACAGCCGCTGCAGGCGACCGCACTTTATTGCGGGCTGAACTGGCTCCCGCCTTTTGCGATGCACTGCACCTTTGTCTGCGACGATGAAACGCTGCAGGCGCAGGCGCGCCATTATAAACAACGCTTACTTGAGTGGCAGGAGGCGCACCATGGATAGCCATACGCTGATACAGGCGCTGATATACCTCGGCGCGGCGGCGCTGATTGTACCCGTGGCGGTTCGCCTGGGACTGGGCTCTGTTCTCGGCTATCTGATTGCGGGCTGCGTCATTGGGCCGTGGGGCTTTCGACTGGTGACGGATGCAGAGGCAATCCTCCATTTCGCTGAAATCGGCGTTGTACTGATGCTCTTTGTGATTGGTCTGGAACTCGATCCGCAGCGCCTGTGGAAGCTTCGCGCCTCGGTGTTTGGCGGCGGGGCGCTGCAGATGGTGGCCTGCGGCCTGCTGCTGGGTGGGTTCTGCATCCTGCTGGGCATGGACTGGAAAGTGGCAGAGCTTATCGGCATGACGCTGGCGCTCTCCTCGACCGCCATTGCCATGCAGGCCATGAACGAGCGCAATCTGACGGTCTCCCAGATGGGACGCAGCGCGTTCTCGGTGCTGCTGTTCCAGGACATTGCCGCTATCCCGCTGGTGGCGATGATCCCACTGCTGGCGGCCAGCGGTTCCGCTACGACGCTGGGGGCGTTTGCGCTGTCGGCATTAAAAGTGGTGGGGGCGCTGGCGCTGGTGGTGCTGCTTGGTCGCTACGTCACCCGTCCGCTGCTGCGGTTCGTTGCCCGCTCGGGCCTTCGCGAAGTGTTCAGCGCCGTGGCGCTCTTCCTGGTGTTTGGCTTTGGTTTGCTGCTGGAGGAAGCCGGGCTGTCGATGGCGATGGGGGCGTTCCTCGCAGGCGTTCTGCTGGCGAGTTCCGAATACCGTCACGCGCTGGAAAGCGATATTGAGCCGTTCAAAGGCTTGCTGCTGGGGCTGTTTTTCATCGGCGTGGGGATGTCCGTCGACTTCGGCACGCTGGTGACGCACCCGCTGCGGATCGTCATCCTGCTGGTTGGCTTCCTGATCATTAAAATGGCGATGCTGTGGCTGATTGCGCGTCCGCTCAAGGTGCCGAATAAGCAGCGCAGCTGGTTTGCGGTTCTGCTGGGGCAGGGGAGTGAATTTGCGTTTGTGGTCTTTGGCGCAGCACAAATGGCAAACGTCCTCGACCCAGAGTGGGCGAAAGCGCTGACGCTCGCGGTCGCGCTGTCGATGGCCGCGACGCCTATTCTGCTGGTGGTGCTGACGCGTCTGGAAAAATCGGGTAGCGAGCAGGAGCGCGAAGCCGATGAAATTGACGAAGAGCAGCCGCGCGTCATTATTGCCGGATTTGGCCGCTACGGGCAGATCGTTGGCCGTCTGCTGCTGTCCAGCGGGGTGAAAATGGTTATCCTCGATCACGACCCCGACCATGTCGATACCCTGCGAAAATTTGATATGAAGGTGTTTTACGGCGATGCGACCCGCGTCGATCTGCTGGAATCTGCCGGGGCGGCAAAAGCGGAGGTGTTGATTAACGCCATTGACGATCCGGAGACCAGCATGCAGATGGTGGAAATGGCGAAAGAACATTTCCCGAATCTGACCATCATTTCACGCGCCCGCGATGTTGATCACTATATCCGGCTGCGGCAGGCGGGGGTAGAAGCACCGGAGCGTGAAACCTTTGAAGGTGCGCTGAAGTCTGGCCGCATGGCGCTGGAAAATCTGGGGCTCGGCGCGTACGAAGCGCGCGAGCGTGCGGACCTGTTCCGTCGCTTTAATACTGAGATGGTGGAAGAGATGGCGGCGATGGCGGGCAGTACGGCCACGGAGCGCGCGGCGGTGTTTAAACGCACCAGCGCGATGCTGACGGAAATCATTAACGAGGACCGTAATCACCTGTCGCTTATCCAGCGTCACGGCTGGCAGGGAACGGAAGAGGGCAAGCATACCGGGGATCCGGCTGACGAGCCGGAGAGTAAACCTTCCGCGTGAAGTGGAGTTGCCAGCAATAATAAAAAATTTCTTTATCTTTACCCTGCCGCCAGTCGACGAAAGATTAAGCTTTCCGTATAGTGGCGGCAATTTTTTGCATCCGGGAAATTTTCAATGATCAGTCTGATTGCAGCGCTGGCGGTGGACCGCGTTATCGGTATGGAAAATGCCATGCCGTGGAACCTGCCTGCCGATCTCGCATGGTTTAAACGTACTACGTTAAACAAGCCGGTAGTGATGGGCCGCCTGACCTGGGAGTCGATTGGTCGTCCATTGCCGGGCCGTAAAAATATCGTTATCAGCAGCCAGCCGGGTACTGACGATCGCGTCGAATGGGTAAAATCAGTCGACGAGGCGATTGCTGCATGCGGCAATGCCGAAGAGATCATGGTGATTGGCGGCGGGCGCGTGTATGAGCAGTTCCTGCCTAAAGCGCAGAAGCTGTATCTGACCCACATTGATGCGGAAGTGGAAGGGGATACCCATTTCCCTGACTACGATCCGGACGAGTGGGAATCGGTATTCAGTGAATTCCACGACGCGGATGCACAGAATTCTCACAGCTACTGCTTCGAGATTCTGGAACGTCGTTAAGTGATTTTTTCCCTCTCCCGGCCGGGAGAGGGAAGTGCATATCAGGAGGCAACCGCCTCGTCTTCCCCTAAGTCCAGCTGTCGGTTGGACGGCTGAACAAAGTAAGTTTTATCTTCCCAGCGTAAGCAGGTTAACTCTCCGCCCCAGCAGCATCCGGTATCCAGACCGTAGATCCCTTCCGGCGTTCCTTTTCCTTCCAGTGCAGCCCAGTGACCAAATACCACGTTGTACTCACTTGTCACCGGCCCCGGAATGGCAAACCACGGTTTGAGCGGAGCGGGCGCGCTCTCCGGCGTCTCTTTGGAATACATGTCCAGCTGTCCGTTCGGGAAGCAGAAACGCATGCGGGTGAAGGCGTTGGTAATAAAGCGCAGACGCGCCAGACCGCTGAGATCCTCGCTCCAGTGGTTCGGCATATCGCCGTACATGGCATCGAGGAAGAAAGGATAGGAGTCGCTCGCCAGCACCGCCTCAACGTCGCGCGCACAGGTTTTCGCCGTCTCAAGATCCCATTGTGGCGTGATCCCGGCATGCGCCATGACCAGCTTTTTCTCTTCGTCGACCTGCAGCAGCGGCTGACGGCGCAGCCAGTTAATCAGATCGTCGGCATCCGGCGCATCCAGCAGCGGGGTGAGGCGATCTTTAGGCTTGTTGCGGCTGATCCCGGCGAACACCGCCAGCAGGTGCAGATCGTGATTGCCCAGCACCATGCGCACGCTGTCGCCTAGCGATTTGACGAAACGTAATACTTCAAGGGAGCCGGGGCCACGCGCGACTAAATCGCCCGTCAGCCAGAGTGTGTCCTGTCCTGGCGTAAAGTCGACCTGTTTTAATAATGCGATCAGTTCATCGTAGCAACCGTGAACGTCGCCAATCAGATATGTAGACATTAGATTAATGAATGAGTGTGGTTACGGCGAGACGGAACACCGGAATGGCAACGCGGAAATCATTGCCATCGACGTCGACCATTTCATAATGGCCTTGCATGGTACCCATCGGCGTTTCAATCACCGCGCCGCTGGTGTACTGGTACTCTTCGCCAGGGGCGATATGAGGCTGTTCACCGACCACACCTTCCCCCTGGATTTCGATTTCGCGGCCATTGCCGTTGGTGATAAGCCAGTAGCGCCCGCGCAGCTGCACGGGCGTCCGCCCCAGATTGCGAATGGTCACGGTGTAAGCAAAGACAAAACGTTCTTCATCCGGTGAGGACTGTGATTCAACATAAACGCTTTGTACATGGACACATACGCGGGGCGAATCAATCATGGCTTAACTCTCCTTCGGCGGCGCATTTTCGCTGATGTAATTAGCCAGCTTGCAGTATTGCTCTACGGAGATGTTCTCCGCACGCATTGCCGGGTCGATCCCAAGCTCAGCTAACACCTCAACGGTGAAGGAATTGCTGAGGCTGTTACGGATCGTTTTACGACGCTGGTTAAAGGCTTCAGTGGTAATGCGGCTCAGTACACGCAGATCTTTTACCGGGTACGGTTTCGTTTTGTGCGGCACAAGGCGCACAACCGCTGAATCCACTTTCGGTGGTGGTGTGAACGCTGACGGCGGTACTTCGAGTACCGGGATCACGTTGCAGTAATATTGCGCCATCACGCTTAAACGACCATACGCTTTACTGTTCGGGCCTGCAACCAGGCGGTTAACCACCTCTTTTTGCAACATGAAGTGCATGTCGGCAATGGCATCAGTATAGCTAAAGAGGTGGAACATGAGCGGCGTGGAGATGTTATACGGCAGGTTGCCGAATACGCGCAGCGGCTGACCCATTTTTTCTGACAGTTCGCCGAAGTTCATGGTCATAGCGTCCTGCTGATAGATGGTCAGCTTCGGCCCGAGGAACGGGTGCGTTTGCAGGCGTGCGGCCAGATCGCGGTCCAGTTCGATGACGGTCAGTTCGTCGAGGCGTTCGCCTACCGGCTCGGTCAGTGCGGCAAGGCCCGGGCCGATTTCGACCATCGCCTGGCCTTTTTGTGGATTAATAGCCGAGACAATGCTTTCGATCACGAACTGATCGTTAAGGAAGTTTTGCCCGAAACGTTTACGGGCTAAGTGGCCCTGATGGACTCGATTAGTCATTGAGTATTAACAATCATTTTGATGGCGAGATTAAGCGCCGTAATAAAACTGCCGACATCCGCCTTCCCCTGGCCTGCCAGATCCAGCGCAGTACCGTGGTCAACGGACGTTCGAATAAAGGGTAAACCGAGGGTGATATTCACGCCGCGGCCAAAGCCCTGGTATTTTAGCACGGGCAGGCCCTGATCGTGGTACATCGCGAGCACGGCGTCGGCATTATCCAGGTATTTCGGCTGGAAAAGGGTATCAGCAGGCAGCGGACCGCTGAGATTCATCCCCTTCGCCCGCATTTCGTTGAGTACCGGAATGATGGTGTCGATCTCTTCGGTACCCATGTGCCCGCCTTCGCCGGCGTGCGGATTCAGGCCGCAGACCAGCACATGCGGCTGCGGGATCCCAAATTTTGTCTGCAGATCGTGATGCAAAATCCCGATGATCTCGCGCAGGAGTTCAGGCGTGATCGCATCCGGAATCGCTTTGATCGGCAGATGGGTGGTCACCAGCGCAACGCGCATTTCTTCCGTCGCCAGCATCATCACCACTTTCGGACTGTGCGAGCGCTCTTCAAAGAACTCCGTATGACCGGTAAACGGTATACCCGCTTCGTTGATGACGCCTTTGTGGACGGGGCCGGTAATCAGGGCGGCAAATTCGCCCTTCAGGCAACCGTCGCAGGCGCGCGCAAGGGTTTCAACGACATAATGGCCGTTTTCCGTGCTGAGCTGGCCAGGAATGACCGGCGTACGAAGGGGAACAGAAAGAAGGGTGAGGGTACCGGCTTGCTGCGGTGCAGGCTGTTGACCTTCAACGTAAGGGATGAGCGTTAAAGGCAGACCGAGCAGCGCTGCCCGGTCTTGTAACAGTGTTGCATCGGCGCAGACAACCAGTTCTACTGGCCAGCTGCGCTGGACAAGCTGGACAACGAGGTCAGGCCCAATCCCGGCGGGTTCGCCGGGCGTGATAACAACACGATGCTGTTTCATTAGTTGCTCAGCACTTTCACGTAAGCACTGGCGCGTTGTTCCTGCATCCAGGTGGCTGCTTCTTCAGAGAACTTACGGTTAAACAGCATGCGGTAGGCTCTGTCTTTCTGTGCTGCATCCGTTTTATCAACGTTACGAGTGTCCATCAGCTCGATCAGATGCCAGCCAAACGAAGAGTGTACCGGCGCGCTGATCTGGCCTTTGTTCAGCTTCATCAACGCGTCACGGAAGGCAGGATCGTAAATATCCGCCGCTGCCCAGCCCAGATCGCCACCCTGGTTAGCAGAGCCAGGATCCTGAGAGAACTCTTTTGCTGCTTTCGCAAACGAGGTTTTACCGCTCTTAATATCTGCCGCAATCTGTTCCAGCTTCGCACGCGCCTGATCGTCAGTCATGATTGGTGACGGCTTCAGCAGAATGTGGCGAGCGTGAACTTCGGTAACGGAGATATTTTGGCTCTGGCCGCGCAGATCGTTCACTTTCAGAATGTGGAAGCCCACGCCTGAACGGATTGGACCGACGATATCGCCTTTCTTAGCCGTGCTCAGTGCCTGAGCAAAGAGGGATGGCAGCTCCTGAATACGTCCCCAGCCCATCTGGCCGCCTTTCAGCGCCTGTTGGTCTGCGGAGTAGGTGATGGCCAGCTTGCCAAAGTCACCGCCGTTACGCGCCTGTTCGACAATTGAACGTGCCTGGCTTTCTGCTTCCGCAGCCTGATCGGACGTAGGGTTCTCTGGCAGTGGGATCAGAATGTGGCTCAGGTTCAGCTCTGTGCTTGCATCGTTCTGGTTACCCACCTGTTTTGCCAGCGCGTCCACTTCCTGAGGCAGGATAGTGACTCGGCGACGCACTTCGTTGTTACGCACTTCCGAAATCAGCATCTCTTTACGGATCTGGTTACGATAGGTAGCGTAGCTGATGCCGTCATAGGCCAGACGGCTGCGCATCTGGTCTAAAGACATATTGTTCTGCTTTGCGATGTTAGCGATCGCCTGATCGAGCTGCTCGTCAGTGACCTTCACACCCATTTTCTGCCCCATTTGCAGAACGATCTGATCCATGATCAGGCGTTCCAGGATCTGGTGGCGCAGCGTGGCGTCATCCGGAAGCTGCTGACCCGCTTCGCCCGAATTGAGCTTCACCGATTTCATCAGACCGTCAACGTCACTTTCAAGCACGACGCCGTTGTTAACCACAGCAGCGACTTTATCAACAACCTGGGGGGCCGCGAAGCTGGTATTCGCAACCATAGCGACACCGAGCAGCAGCGTTTTCCAGTTCTTCATACTTTTTCCATTTCAATTAACCGCAAAGCGGATTACGTTGCAAATCAAGCACATTACAAGGAACTGCGGTAAGGCAGAATGTTCGAGCGCAGCATTTTCTGCGTACCCAGACCGTAGTTGGAACTCAGGCCGCGTAACTCGAAGTTAAAGCCAATCACGTTATCGTATTTGCTCTGATTGTTTTCCCAGCCGTTAAGCTTACGTTCGTAACCGACACGCAGCGCGTAGCAGCAGGAGTTATATTGCAGACCTACCATCTGGTCAGCAGCTTTATTGGCGTTAGTGTCAAAGTAGTAAGCGCCTACGATTGACCAACGGTCGGCGATAGGCCAACTCGCTGCCGCACCGACCTGAGAAATACCATCCGAATATTGCGGTGATTTCCAGTAGTTGATGCTGTTCTGGTCATTGCTTTTCGGTAGCGTTGCCTGAATGTATTCCGGGCTAGCGTAGCGATAGCTTACCTGAATCATGCGATCTTCATCACGACGATACTCTATGGCGGCACTACTGTTAGCAACGTTGTCGAGACGAGTGTCATATTGCACACCGCCACGCAGGCCCCAACGGTCAGTCATACGCCAGTAGGTATCTCCCGCCCAAACTATCGATCCCGTTTTGTTGTCTTTCTCCCACTGAATATTGTCATCGCCCGTGCGAGACTCTGTGAAGTAGTAGATTTGACCCACAGAAACGTTAAAACGTTCAACGGCTGCATCATCATAAACACGTGTTGTGACGCCGGTCGTTAACTGGTTCGCTGAGGCGATACGGTCCAGACCACCGTAAGTACGGTCACGGAACAGACCACTATAGTCAGACTGCAGTAAAGAGGAGTCGTAGTTCTGAATGTTGCTCTGGTCGCGGTATGGCACGTACAAATACTGCATACGCGGTTCAAGCGTCTGGGTATAACCATCCGCCAGCAGGGCCATATCACGCTCGAAAATCAGCTTGCCGTCCATTTTAAACTGAGGGAGCGTTCGGTTGACCGACTCTTCCAGATGCGCACTGTTAGTTGAGTTGTAATTATCAAGATTTTTTTGCTGATAGTGAGTCGCCATCAGCTTGGCTTCGGTATTCAGGCTTGCCCAGTCGTTAGACCACGGCAGATTGATCGTCGGCTCAAGGTGAACACGCGTGGCTTCAGGCATATCCGAATCCGTGTTAACGAAATGCACCGCCTGAGCGTAAACATGGGTGTCGAATGGACCTACATCATTCTGATACCAGTTGACGTCCAGCTGTGGCTCAGCACCATAGGTAGGCGTGGACTGGTCAGAAAACACCTGGAATTTCTTGGTCGAGACGGTTGCATCAAAGCTCTGCACCGCATAGCCTACGCTGAATTTCTGCGTAGCATAGCCATCAGTACTCGAGCCGTATTTGGACGAAAAGTCATTAAAATAAGCCGAATCGCTGACTTTGGTGTAATCAACATTAAAGCGCCACACCTGATCCATCACCCCGGAATGCTGCCAGTAGTACAGCCAGCGGTGACGGTTATCACCAGAAACGTTTCTGGCGTCGTCCTTGTAAACGTTATCCGACGGCAGATAATCCAGCTCCATCAGACCCGCACCTGCCTGAGTCAGATAGCGGAACTCGTTCTCCCACATGACGTTACCGCGCTTGTGGATATAGTGCGGCGTGATCGTCGCATCCATGTTAGGCGCGATGTTCCAGTAATACGGCAGGTAGAACTCAAAGTAGTTCGTGGTGCTGTATTTGGCATTCGGGATCAGGAAACCGGAGCGACGTTTGTCACCCACCGGAAGCTGCAGATAAGGGCTGTAGAATATGGGGACCGGACCCACCTTGAAGCGAGCGTTCCAGATCTCTGCGACCTGCTCTTCGCGGTCATGGATAACTTCGCTCCCGACCACGCTCCAGGTATTTGAACCCGGCAGACACGACGTGAACGTGCCATTTTCCAGGATCGTATAGCGGTTTTCACCGCGCTGTTTCATCAGGTCTGCGTCACCGCGCCCCTGGCGACCCACCATCTGGTAATCACCTTTCCAGACGTTAGTGTCTTTGGTATTCAGGTTTGACCAGGCTTTCGGACCTTTCAGGATGACCTGATTGTCGTCATAGTGCACATTACCCAGCGCATCCACCGTTCGGACCGGCTCGGCCGCACCTTCCGGCTGCTTCTGGTGCAACTGCACTTCATCTGCCTGCAGGCGGCTATTGCCCTGGTTAATATCGACATTGCCTGTAAAGGTGGCATTGTCAGGGTAAGTCCCTTTTGAACTGTCGGCAGTAATGGTTACCGGCAAGCTATTTGTATCGCCACTCACCAGTGGGCGATTATAACTTGGGACGCCAAGCATGCACTGCGAGGCGAGATCGGCCGCCATCCCCTGTTGACTGTACAGGGCGGTGCCAATCATTGTGGCCAGGAGGGTGGGGATACGTTTTTTCATACGTTGTATTTTATTGTTCCGTCATCAGTGGCTACGGCTTACAAACGCTCAGAGACTATCTTACTCATCTGCGCAGTACCAGCGTTAATCCTGCCCGTTTGCGTGCCAGAGTGTTAGGCTCGCTATCGAATGACGAGTATGATAAAGCAAATTATAGGCGATGTCCTTCAATTGACCGTGACTTGAACACAGTGATGATGACGTTGCGTCGGCCAGGAATATGACTATCCGGGGAGTATATGCAGTATTGGGGTAAAATAATCGGCGTTGCGTTCGCCATCATCATGGGTGCCGGGTTCTGGGGAATAGTGCTGGGGCTTATTATTGGCCATATGTTTGATAAGGCGCGCAGCCGTAAAATGGCCTGGTTTGCCAACCAGCGCGAGCGCCAGTCACTCTTTTTCTCCACCACTTTTGAGGTGATGGGGCATTTAACCAAATCCAAAGGGCGCGTCACGGAAGCCGATATTCAGATTGCCAGCGTCTTTATGGATCGCATGAATCTGCACGGTGACTCCCGCCTGGAGGCGCAAAATGCGTTTCGCATCGGGAAATCCGATAACTACCCGCTTCGCGAAAAAATGCGCCAGTTCCGCAGCATCTGCTTCGGCCGTTTTGATTTAATTCGGATGTTTCTGGAAATCCAGATTCAGGCGGCCTTCGCCGACGGCTCGCTTCACCCTAACGAACGCGATGTTTTATACGTGATTGCGGAAGAGCTGGGTATCTCCCGTATGCAGTTCGATCAGTTCCTGCGCATGATGCAGGGTGGCGCGCAGTTTGGCGGCGGGGATCACCAGCAGTCTTCTGGCGGTGCCTGGCAGCAGGCGCAGCGTGGTCCGACGCTGGAAGATGCCTGCAACGTGCTTGGCGTAAAACCCTCTGACGATCAGACCACCATCAAACGTGCCTATCGTAAGCTCATGAGCGAGCACCATCCAGACAAGCTGGTTGCAAAAGGCTTACCGCCTGAAATGATGGAGATGGCGAAGCAAAAAGCGCAGGAAATTCAGAAAGCGTACGAGCTGATTAAAGAGAAGAAAGGCTTCAAATAAGCCCCTTTTTAGAATGATGAAGGGCCTGACGGCATGAGCTGCCAGGCCCTTTATACAGGGTTACCAGCTGTAGCGCACGTTCAGGCTACCGTTTACATCGCTGTAATCATTATCACCTTTCTGTCCGGAGACCTGGGCAATAACGCTCCATTGCTTGCTCACATTTGCCTGAATACCCGCTTTCAGCTCCGCACGATCGGCAGGAAGGTCCTGTTTGATCTGTATGTCACCAAAGTTGACTGCCGTGTCTTCAGAGGTATGCAGCCAGTTGGCCTCCGCAAACGGCTGGATAACCGCGTCGTTCGACTTATTCATCTTGCTGTCAATGCGCAGGCCTAAACGGGTGGTCCAGCTTTCGCCGTTTTGCCCATCAATCGTCGTGCCGCTGCTGTCTTTGATATCATCCGCACTGTAATCCTGCCAGACGACCTGTGCCTGCGGCGTAAGGCTCAGCGTGTTGTCGCCGAGTGCGATATCGTAGCGGTAGCCTGTTTCCAGCGAAACGGCGTTGGCGTTTGAATCGTAATCCGTTGAGCCAACGTCACCGTTATCTACGCTGTTGTGGTACATCCCATACTGATACCAACTGTCGACATAAAAACCCTGATGCTGTCGGGCATCGGCAAACCACGTTGCATAGACTCCGAGGTTATAGCCATCGACTTTACCGTCAGCGCTAAAGCGGCTGCCGTCAGCACCTTTATTGCCAGTGCTGTCGCTGCTGGCGTTGATATAGCTACCCATAACCCCGACCACCAGGCTTTGTTCGCCGTTGTTCCAGGCGGCAACATCGCCCCCAATCTGGAACTGCGAGTAGTTGCTGTCGATATCAATATTGCTCTCTGCCGCAGTAGACTGGTTCTTACCTGCTTTGAAACGCGCCCATGTTGTGCCGTTTTCCGATTTGAACTGACTGCCTTCTCGGTCTGACAGGGTCTGCATTTGCAGATCGCGAGCCAGCCACTGGTTGCTGAGGTATGAACCGATATCGGCACGATACTGAGGCGTTACGTCGCCATTATCACTCGTGGCCTGGGAACGAAGATACCAGTCCCCTGAGTCCTGATACAGGCGGTATTCGTAGGCGTTAATCTGGACCTGATTACCCTGAACAAAGGTACCGTTTGATGCACCGCCGACCTGAATCACTTCAATACCGTTTTGGGTCAGTGCGCCCTGACCACCAACGTTGTTAATGTACAGGGTGGTGTTCCCGGACGTATTCCCCGTAATGTTAAGCATATCGGTTGGAGACGTGTCGTCGCCTAACTGCGTATTTAGCGTCACAGAACCCTGGTTGCTGGTGTAATCGCCGTTTACGATCAGCGTGTTGCCGGTCGTCGCACCATTGGTTCCTTCAATATTGCCGCTGACAATGCTGCCTGCGTTGCTCAGATCGCCATTGATCGTTAGCGTGTCGTTGAACTGAACGGTGCCCTTGCTATTAACATTGCCGTTCACCACACCGTTGGAACCGCCAAACGTGGCGCCTGCCGCGACATTCACGGCCTGCTCGCTGTTTTGTACGCCGATAACGCCAGCCTCGTCCAGCCAGAGCGTGCCCTGGTTCACATCCGTTGTGCCGCTGTAACTGTTTGCGGCATTAAGGATCAGCGTACCTTGCCCCTCTTTGGTCAGCGATTTGCCGTCCCATCCGGTCGTGGCTTCGGCATTTTGATCGACAAGCGCCGTGCTCAGCGTAAAGCTGCCGTCAGGATTGTTCAGAGTGAATGTGCCGTGAGCCGCTGTTGCCGCTGGGTTCTGGCTGGCATACCAGGTTAATGACGGTGTCAGGACGTAATTGGTCACGTCGGCGGGATCAATGGTGCCGCTAAAGGTGATGAAGTCAACGGAGCCAGATGCCATGCCCGCGACGGTGAGGTTGGTAAAATTGCCATTAATTGCATTTTCAGCGTCAATCACCGTGAAGGCGCTATCCGCGGAAAGCGTGCTGGCACTACCGTAACCTGTAATATTTAGTGTGCCATCAAGCGTCGCATTCTGAGCGACAATAGGTGCACTGGTCGCGTTTGCGTCAAGATAGACATCAGTTTGGCTGTTAGCCAGAAGGGTGAAATTACCGACATTGAGTGTACCAGTACTGCCGTTTTCATCGCCGAGTGTGATGCGTCCGCTGCTGGTAAGATTACCGACGCTGGAATCGGCCGTCAGCAGCCATTGGCTGTTCGCATCCAGCGTCATGCTGACGTTATTACCGCTGGCCTTAACGGCGCCGGACAGCTTGCTGTTTTCAGCGCGAAGGGTGACTGCATCAGTAGTATTGGCCACGGTGAGCAGATTGTCTGCGTTCATCGTTTGCACATTCTTCACGTTAATTTCGGCAGATCCGGAATCCACCGCAAAAGCACTTCCTCCGGACGCGGTTGCCGTAATGCTCTCTCCGTCAATCGTAGCGACATTTTTTCCACCGCTGAACGAGAAGGCGACATTGCTACCGGAAACGTTGCTGTGGGTGACGGTCGCGCTGCTGGCGCTTTCTAAGGCAATGGCAGCAGATTGTTCGCTGGTGATATCTGTGCTGTTCGCCTCAAGGGCTCCACCGTGAGTCATCGCCACTGCCCGCGAATTTTCTCCGGACGCGATCGTTGAACCGTTATTCAGTACGAATGTGCTCTTTGCCCCGTCAGAGGATATTGCGTCAGCATTTTTCCCATGAGTGACGATATGAGTGTCAGTGAGTTCTGCGCGTCCGGTATTCATTATGCCAACTGACTGCTCACCGTAAGTTTCAACGTGGGATGCCGCTAAATTAAATGTGTTGGTATAGTTTTGAATACCAAAGCTCTGGCTTCCGGTAGTGGTAATCGTGACGTTTGAGCCGGTCAATTCACCGTCGTTATATATACCTGCATTACCAAAATCTCCCGTGGTGTTTATATTCACATTGTCTAATGAAAGGGTGGCATATCGGTTAACAATAGCCCGAGCCATGCCATACCCGGAAGTCGTAATGGTCGCGTTTTTTATCGTCAGGTCTGCGCCATTCAATATCTCAACACCATAAGAACCCTCTCCCGTCGCCGTATAACTCCCCCCGTCAATGCTGCCTTTTGCATTAGAGCTAAACAATACGGCAGATGCGATCTCGCCTTCCGTCGAAACGGTAAGGTTGTTCAACATGGCTTCTGAGTTATCACCGACAATGGTTATCGCATGACTGCCTTCCCCGGAAGTGCGGATTGTGGATCCCGAATCATCGAGCGTGATTTTCGCTCCATTCGACACGGATAGCCCCATGCCTGCATCCCCGGTTGTGGATATCGTTAAGGCGCCGTTATCGGTGACGATGACATCAGAGCCAGAGGCGGATACCGCCGAGGTATTAGGGCTCGTCGTTGAATATTCACCACTGATGGTATTACTACCCGGGACTGCAACAAACGTCGTGTCACTGGCGTGTGCGGTACCCACAACACCTGACAAGATAAACGTTGCGATCGCGCTTCCGGCGCGTACGCAGGATTTGACTTTGCTGTCCCCTTTTGAAAACTCCGAGGCAACGATGTACATATTTCTGGCGCAATTCCAGACGATGTTATACGAACGGTTCATACACTTCCTTGTGAATCAATGAGTAAACTAAGTGTGGCTGTTGAGTAGAAAAATAACTCCGTTTGGATAGGGTAGAGTTAGTATTTCCTTAAAATGAGCTGGATTATCAGTAATAAATTGCATCGTGTTCAATTTAATATTTTTTAATCCAAACCTTAGTCTTTCTAAAAATACTGAGTGTTATTTAAGGAAGAGATAATTATCGTGAATGAACTTGGGCGGGTTTTCAGATGAGCAGGGGAGATATATATGCTGTGTGAATATTTACCGTCGACAGTGAGCTAACAGTAAATATTCACATCAGGAATTTAAAAATCGACCGGGGCTTTAAACGTCATCGCGTTACCGAAGGCCGGATGGGTGATGGTAAGCGTCTGCGCGTGCAGCTGCAGACGTGGCGCTAAGGTCAGCGCTTCAGGCGGCGCGTAAAAGCGGTCGCCCAGAATCGGATGACCCAGCGCAAGCATATGCACGCGCAGCTGGTGTGAACGTCCGGTAATCGGCTTAAGCAGGACGCGCGCGGTATTATCCGGCGCGTACTCAAGCACTTCATACTCGGTTTGCGCGGCCTTGCCGGTTTCATAACACACCTTCTGCTTTGGCCGATTCGGCCAGTCGCAGATCAGCGGTAAATCCACCAGCCCTTCCGCCTGCGCCGGGTGACCCCAGACGCGGGCGACATACTGCTTCTTCGGCTCGCGCTCGCGGAACTGGCGCTTCAGCTCGCGTTCTGCCGCTTTGTTCAGCGCCACCACAATCACGCCGCTGGTCGCCATGTCCAGGCGATGGACCGACTCCGCCTGAGGATAATCGCGCTGAATGCGCGTCATCACGCTGTCTTTGTGCTCGTCCAGACGACCCGGCACGGACAACAGCCCGCTGGGCTTGTTGACCACCATAATGTGTTCATCCTGATACAGAATGACCAGCCAGGGATCCTGTGGCGGATTGTACGGCTCCATCACCATCTTGCGCTCCGTTTACTGATGCGTCACAACGATAAGACGCAGGGCATCCAGACGCCAGCTTGCCTGATCCAGGCTTTCCAGCACCTGCTGACGGTTGCTTTCAATCGCCGCCAGCTCGTCGTCACGAATGTTCGGGTTCACGGCCTTCAACGCCTCCAGACGCGACAGCTCTGCAGACAGTTTCTCGTCGGCTTCACTGCGCGCGGCGTCAATCAGCGCTCTGGCCGCTTTTTCAATCTGGGTTTCACCCTGCTGGAGAATGGCATGCACGTCCTGCTGCACCGCATTGACCAGCTTGCTGCCGGTATGGCGGTTCACCGCGCTCAGCTGGCGGTTGAAGCTCTCAAATTCAACCTGTCCTGCGAGGTTCGTGCCGTTTTTATCCAGCAGCAGACGCACCGGCGTTGGTGGCAGGAAGCGGTTGAGCTGCAGCTGTTTCGGCGCCTGCGCTTCCACAACGTAGATCAGCTCCAGCAGCAGCGTGCCTACGGGCAGCGCCTTGTTTTTCAACAGCGAGATGGTGCTGCTGCCGGTATCGCCAGAGAGGATCAGATCCAGCCCGTTACGGATCAGCGGGTGTTCCCAGGTGATGAACTGAGCATCTTCGCGGGACAGCGCCACATCACGCTCGAAGGTGATGGTGCAGCCATCTTCCGGCAGGCCCGGGAAATCTGGCACCAGCATGTGATCGGACGGGGTCAGGACAATCAGGTTCTCGCCGCGGTCGTCCTGGTTAATGCCAACGATGTCGAACAGGTTCATGGAGAAGCTGATGAGGCTGGTGTCATCATCCTGCTCTTCAATGCTCTCAGCCAGCGCCTGCGCTTTTTCACCGCCGTTGGAGTGGATCTCCAGCAGGCGGTCGCGGCCTTGTTCAAGCTGCGCTTTCAGCGCGTCATGCTTCTCACGACAGGACTTAATCAGATCGTCAAAGCCGTCGGTGTTTTCCGGCGCGGCCAGATAGCCGATCAGATCGCCGTGCACCTGATCGTAAATGGTGCGGCCCGTCGGGCAGGTATGTTCAAACGCATCCAGACCTTCGTGGAACCAGCGCACCAGCACGGACTGGGCCGTTTTTTCCAGATACGGCACGTGGATCTGAATATCGTGCGCCTGACCGATACGATCCAGACGACCGATACGCTGCTCCAGCAGATCCGGGTTGAACGGCAGATCGAACATCACCAGGTTGCTGGCGAACTGGAAGTTACGGCCTTCAGAACCGATTTCAGAACACAGCATAACCTGAGCGCCGCTGTCCTCTTCGGCAAACCACGCCGCAGCGCGGTCGCGTTCAACGATGGACATGCCTTCGTGGAACACGGCGGCGCGAATGCCTTCGCGCTCGCGCAGGACCTGCTCCAGCTGCAGCGCGGTGGCCGCCTTGGCGCAGATCACCAGCACCTTCTGGGAGCGGTGCGCGGTCAGGTAGCCCATCAGCCACTCTACGCGCGGATCGAAGTTCCACCAGGTGCCGGTATCGCCTTCAAATTCCTGGTAGATTTGTTCCGGGTAGAGCATGTCGCGGGCGCGCTCTTCCTGCGTTTTGCGCGCGCCCATGATGCCGGAAACTTTAATTGCCGTCTGATACTGCGTCGGCAGCGGCAGCTTAATGGTATGCAGCTCGCGTTTCGGGAACCCTTTCACACCGTTACGGGTGTTACGGAACAGGACGCGACTGGTGCCGTGGCGATCCATCAGCATGTCGATCAGCTCTTTACGCGCGGATTCCGCGTTGTCGCTGTCGCTGTTAGCGGCCTGCAGCAGCGGCTCGATATCCTGCTCGCCAATCAGATCGCTCAGGGTGTTGAGTTCGTCATCAGAAAGACGCTTGCCCGCCAGCAGCAGCGCGACGGCATCTGCAACCGGACGGTAGTTATTCTGTTCTTCCACAAACTGCCCGAAGTCGTGGAAACGGTTTGGATCGAGCAGGCGCAGACGGGCGAAGTGGCTTTCCAGACCCAGCTGTTCCGGCGTAGCGGTCAGCAGCAGGACGCCAGGCACGCGCTCGGCAAGCTGCTCGATAGCCATATATTCGCGGCTCGGCGCATCTTCGCTCCAGACCAGGTGGTGCGCTTCGTCGACGACCATCAGGTCCCACTCGGCATCGCACAGATGCTCAAGACGCTGCTTGCTGCGGCGCACGAAGTCGAGAGAACAAATCACCAGCTGTTCGGTTTCAAACGGGTTGTCCGCATCGTGCTGGGCTTCGGCGTAGCGTTCGTCATCGAACAGAGAGAAGCGCAGGTTAAAGCGGCGCAGCATCTCAACCAGCCACTGGTGCTGTAAGGTTTCTGGCACCACAATCAGCACGCGCTCGGCAGCGCCGGAAAGCAGCTGTTGGTGCAGGATCATGCCCGCCTCGATGGTTTTACCCAGGCCCACTTCATCTGCCAGCAGCACGCGCGGCGCATGGCGACGGCCCACGTCATGGGCGATGTTCAGCTGGTGGGGGATCAGGCTGGTGCGCTGGCCGCGCAGGCCGCTCCAGGGCATGCGGTACTGTTCACTCTGGAACTTACGCGCGCGATAGCGCAGGGAGAAGCGATCCATACGGTCGATTTGCCCGGCAAACAGGCGGTCCTGCGGCTTGCTGAACACCAGCTTGCTGTCGAGCAGCACTTCGCGCAGGATGACATTGGCCTCGTCGGTGTCCAGGCGAGTGCCGATGTAGGCGAGCAGTCCATTCTCTTCTTTTACGTCTTCAATCTTGAGCTGCCAGCCGTCGTGGCTGGTCACGGTGTCACCCGGATTAAACATCACGCGGGTTACAGGGGAGTCATTGCGGGAGTACAGGCGGTTTTCACCGGTGGCAGGGAAGAGGAGGGTAACCATGCGCGCATCAACGGCAACGACGGTTCCTAATCCAAGTTCGCTTTCTGTATCGCTGATCCAGCGTTGACCAAGTGTAAAAGGCATAGTTGTTCGGCTCTAATCTTTAATTGCAGGCAATAGTTCGACCACCGTCAAAAAAGACGGTCATCGAAAAATGGGTCCGGGAATGGAAAGGGCGCTATGGTACTGGATGGCAGCCATTTCGTCACGCGTCAAAATAGGCCAAGTTGCCCTGTCACTAGTGTAGCAAAATCATCGTCGATGAAGGGCAAAATTCCGTCGGCAACCGGCTGAAGCTGACGCGTCAGATAGTGTTCATAATCCAGAGGCGAGTGCTGATAATCCACCGGTTCCGGACCGTTTATCGTCCAGACGTATTTGATGGTTCCCCGATTCTGATACTGCGGCGCGCGGCCACGGCGGACGTTTTCTTCGTCCGCGAGGCGCGCGGCGCGAACGTGCGGAGGAACGTTACGCTGGTACTCCGCGAGCGGGCGGCGCAGGCGTTTGCGATACACCAGCTGCGCGTCAAGTTCGCCTGCCATCAGGCTGGCGATCGTCTCGCGCACGTAGTCCTGATACGGCTCATTGCGAAATACCCGCAGATAGAGCGTTTGCTGGAACTGCTGGGCCAGCGGCGTCCAGTCGGTACGCACTGTCTCGAGCCCTTTAAAGACCATCCGCTGCGCGTTGCCTTCCTGAATCAGCCCGGCATAGCGCTTCTTGCTGCCCTGATCGGTACCGCGGATGGTGGGCATTAAGAAGCGGGCAAAATGGGTTTCAAATTCCAGCTCCAGCGCGCTGGTTAAGCGCGCTTTCTGCAGATGTTCCTGCCACCAGTCGTTCACGAAGGCAACCAGCGCTTTGCCGATTTGCGCGGCACCGTCTTCGGAATGCGCGCCCTTAAGCCATACAAAGGTGGAGTCCGTGTCGCCGTAGATGACGTCATAGCCCCGGGATTCAATCAGCGCTTTAGTCTGACGCATGATCTCGTGCCCACGCATGGTGATCGACGACGCCAGCCGCGGGTCGAAGAAGCGACAGGCGCTGGTGCCCAGCACCCCGTAGAAGGCGTTCATGATGATTTTCAGCGCCTGTGAGAGGGGCTTGTTGCCGTGGCGCTTGGCCTCATCGCGGCCGTGCCAGATGTTGCCCACGATGTCGGGCAGGCAGTGTTTTTCCCGCGAGAAGCGTGCGCCGAGGAAGCCTTCGGTGCTGTGTTCATCATCCGGCTGGGCCAGGCCTTCCACCAGCCCGACGGGATCGATCAGGAAGGTGCGAATTATCGACGGGTAGAGGCTTTTGTAGTCCAGGACCAGAACGGAGTCATACAGTCCCGGTCGGGAATCCATGACGTAGCCGCCGGGGCTGGCCTGCGGCGGCACGTCCCCGAGGTTGGGGGCGACGTATCCTGCCCGGTGCATTCGGGGAAAATAGAGGTGGCTAAAGGCCGCCACGGAGCCGCCGTGCCTGTCGACCGCAAGGCCGTTTACCGTCGCGCGCTCCAGCAGGAAGGGCATGATTTCGGTTTTGTGGAAAATCCGCGTGACCAGCTCACAGTCTTTCAGGTTATAGGTGGCGAGCGCGGGCTTGTCTTCGTTAAAGCGCCGGTCGATCTCGTCCATTCTGTCCCAGGGGTTGTCGATGGATTTGCCTTCGCCAAGCAGCTCCTGCGCCACCGCTTCGAGGGCGAATGACGAGAAGTTCCAGAAGGCGGACTTGAGCGCCTCGATGCCGTCGATAATCAGGCGGCCGTTCGCCTGTGCGAAGAAAACGCCGTTCTTAAAACCGTGTTCGCGCCACTCAAGCTCGCTGTTGCCGCGCCCGAGCATCAGCGGGATGCGGTAACGCTCGGCGTGTTTTTGCAGCACGCGCAGGTCGAACTGCACCACGTTCCAGCCGATCAGAACGTCGGGATCGAAGTCGGCAAACCACTGGTTGAGCTTCTCCAGCAGCTGCGGCCGGCTGGTAACATACTCAAGCCGGAAATCCAGCGCGGAGGCATCACCATTCGGTGGCCCGAGCATATAGACAACCCGATCGCCGCAGCCTTCAAGTCCTATACAGTACAGTTCGCCGTGACGGGTGGTTTCGATATCCAGGGAGACCCACTTCAGCGGCGGACGGTAGTGCGGGTTCGGCTTTAGCCGCGCGTTGATGAGACCGCCATTTTGCGGAGAACCATCGACCCAGACGGGCGCGGTAATAAACCGCTCCATCAGAAAGCGTTCGGGTGGGCGGATATCCGCTTCGTAGAGCGTCACGCCTGCTTCACGGAGCAGTTTTTCATAGCGCATCAGCTGACGATGGGCGCGACAGTAGAGGCCATAAACCGGCTGACGGTGGAAATCTTTCAGTTCAAGCGGGGTAATGCGCCAGCCGTTTTCACCGCGCAGCAGCTGTTTCACTTTTTCGACGTCCGCTTCGGGAATAAACGCCACGGACTCCTGCGGCGGCAGCGTCACCTGCAGCGGGCCGTTGTCCGTTGCCAGCCAGAATTCAACCTCGGTACCCTGAGGCGTATCCCGCCAGTGTCGGGTCAGTAAAAAGCCTTCTTGCGCCTGCGCCACGCCGTTATCCCATAAAACAAAACCAGGCCTGATTATAGCCTGGTTGAGGTGGGTTTGCTGGGGTTTTATACAGTGCCTGTTTAGCCGGACGGCGCTGCACTTATCCGGCCTACAAGCTACTGCCCGTAATACGCTTTCGCGCCGTGCTTGCGCAGATAATGCTTATCCAGCAGGGTCTGCTGCATGTCCGGCAGCTGCGGCGCCAGCTGGCGGCAGAAGATCCCCATATAGGCGATCTCTTCGAGCACAATCGCATTATGCACCGCATCTTCCGCGTTTTTACCCCAGGCGAACGGGCCGTGGGAGTGCACCAGCACGCCGGGCATTTGCGCGGCATCGATTCCCCGTTTTTCGAAGGTCTCAACGATCACGTTGCCGGTTTCCCACTCATACTCGCCGTTGATCTCCGCATCGGTCATCAGACGCGTACAGGGAATGGTGCCGTAAAAGTAGTCCGCGTGGGTGGTGCCGGTCGCCGGGATGGACTGGCCCGCCTGCGCCCAGATGGTGGCATGGCGTGAATGGGTATGCACGATACCGCCGATGGTTGGGAATGAGCGGTAGAGCAGGCGGTGAGTTGGCGTATCGGAGGAGGGCTTTTTGTTCCCTTCCACCACTTCACCCGTTTCGATGCTGACCACCACCATATCGTCCGCCGTCATCACCGTGTAATCGACGCCGGAAGGCTTGATCACAAACACGCCTTTATCGCGGTCAACGGCGCTGACGTTGCCCCAGGTCAGGGTGACCAGATTATGTTTCGGCAGCGCCAGGTTGGCTTCGAGCACCTGGCGTTTGAGCTCTTCTAACATTGTTGTCTCCAGTGCCGGATGGCGCTTCGCTTATCCGGCCTACAGAACCGTAGGCCCGATAAACGCGGCGCCACCGGGCATTCAGGGCTTAGCGTTTTGAACCGTAATAGACTTCGTTCCAGCGCAGCGCGTCCTTGAAGGCGGGCAGGCGGGTATCGTTATCAATGACGGTCAGTTCGATATCGTGCAGCTCGGCGAACTGACGCATGTCGTTCAGATCCAGCGCGTGGCTGAAGACGGTATGGTGCGCGCCACCGGCCAGGATCCAGGCTTCTGACGCGGTCGGCAGATCCGGCTGTGCTTTCCACAGGGCGTTGGCGACCGGCAGTTTCGGCAGGGAGTGTGGCGTTTCAACCGCATCGACGCAGTTCACCAGCAGGCGGAAACGATCGCCCAGATCGATCAGGCTGGCGTTGATGGCCGGGCCCGTGCGGGTGTTGAAGATCAGACGCGCTGGATCGGCTTTACCGCCGATGCCGAGGTACTGCACGTCGAGGATCGGTTTTTCCTCTACCGCGATAGAAGGACACACTTCCAGCATGTGCGAGCCGAGCACCAGGTCATTGCCGTTTTCGAAGTGGTAGGTGTAGTCCTCCATAAAGGAGGTGCCGCCCTGCAGACCGGTCGACATCACCTTCATGATGCGAAGCAGAGCGGCAGTTTTCCAGTCGCCTTCGCCCGCAAAGCCGTAGCCCTGCTGCATCAGGCGTTGTACTGCCAGACCCGGCAGTTGTTTCAGACCGTGGAGATCTTCAAAGGTGGTGGTAAAGGCGTGGAAACCGCCCTGTTCCAGGAAGCGCTTCATGCCCAGCTCAATGCGCGCCGCGTCCAGCACGTTCTGGCGCTTGTCGCCGTTGATTTGTGCCGCAGGCGTCAGGCGGTAGCTGCTTTCGTACTCGTCCACCAGCGCGCTCACGTCGCCATCGCTGATGTCATTCACCACCTGCACCAGATCGCCCACCGCCCAGGTATTCACTGAGAAGCCGAACTTGATCTGCGCGGCCACTTTATCGCCGTCGGTGACCGCAACTTCACGCATGTTGTCACCAAAACGCACCACTTTCAGGTGGCGGGTGTCCTGCTTAGAGACCGCCTGACGCATCCAGGCGCCGATACGCTGTTGCGCCTTGCCATCCTGCCAGTGGCCGGTGACCACCGCGTGCTGCTGACGCATACGCGCGCCGATGAAGCCGAACTCGCGGCCGCCGTGTGCGGTCTGGTTCAGGTTCATAAAGTCCATGTCGATGCTGTCCCACGGCAGGGAGGCGTTGAACTGGGTATGGAACTGCAGCAGCGGTTTGTTGAGGATAGACAGGCCGTTGATCCACATTTTTGCCGGTGAGAAGGTGTGCAGCCACACCACCAGACCGGCGCATTTATCGTCGTAGTTGGCGTCGCGGCAGATGTGGGTGATTTCGTCCGGCGTCGTGCCCAGCGGTTTCAGCACCAGTTTGCACGGCAGTTTGGCTTCCGCGTTCAGCGCGTTAACGACGTGCTCCGCGTGTTTCGTTACCTGCTGCAGCGCTTCCGGTCCGTAAAGATGCTGGCTGCCAATCACAAACCACACTTCATAGTTATTAAAAATGGTCATCATCGTGTCCTTAATGGGTCAGGGTTGCCGTAGTGTCCGCGGTGCTTTTGGCCGGGGCGGCGACAGGGAGATAGTGAAGTTCGGCGCTTTTTGCCCATTGCTGGTAGCGCTGATAAAGCTGTTCAAAGCGTTGTGCCTGCTGGGCACGCGGCTGAAGGGTGTTTTCGACGGCACTCGCCATATGCTGCTGCGCGGTGGGGATATCCGCATGGACGCCAGCGGCTACGGCGGCGAAAATTGCCGCCCCCAGCGCGCAGCACTGATCGGAGGCCACAATCTGGAGCGGACGGTTCAGCACGTCGCAGCAGGCCTGCATGATCACCGGGTTTTTACGGGCGATGCCGCCCAGCGCCATCACGTTGTTCACGTCGATGCCCTGCTCGGTGAAGCACTCCATAATCGCGCGGGCGCCGAAGGCGGTGGCGGCAATCAGACCGCCGAACAGCGCAGGCGCGTCGGTCGCCAGGTTGAGGTCGGTAATCACCCCTTTCAGGCGCTGGTTGGCAAACGGCGTGCGGCGGCCGTTAAACCAGTCCAGCACCACCGGGAGGTGGTCGAGAGACGGATTTTTAGCCCAGGCGTCGGTAAGCTGCGGCAGGAGCTGCTTTTTGCTCTCGGCGATCTGGGTTTTCAGTTCAGGATGTGCCGCCGCCAGCCGATCCAGCGGCCAGCCGAGCACGCGGCCAAACCAGGCGTAGATATCGCCAAACGCGGACTGACCGGCTTCGAGGCCGATAAAGTCTGGCACCACGCTGCCGTCAACCTGGCCGCAGATGCCTTTTACCGCGCGGTCGCCGACGGTGGATTTATCTGCCGTCAGGATGTCGCAGGTGGAGGTGCCGATCACTTTGACCAGCGTGTTTGGCTGCGCGCCCGCGCCCACGGCGCCCATATGGCAGTCAAACGCGCCGCCGGAGATAGCTACGTTCTGCGGCAGGCCGAGACGCGTCGCCCACTCTTCGCAGAGGGTGCCGACGGGAATATCGGCGGTGAAGGTGTCGGTAAACAGCGGGTATGACAGGCTCTTGTTGATGATCGGGTCGAGCTCATCAAAGAACGCGGCCGGAGGCAGACCGCCCCAGCTTTCATGCCACAGGGATTTATGCCCGGCGCTGCAGCGGCCGCGGCGGATATCCTGCGGGCGCGTGGTGCCGGAGAGCAGGGCGGGAACCCAGTCGCATAGCTCAATCCATGACGCCGCTGCCTGTGCGACAGACGCGTCCGCGCGGGTGACGTGCAGGATCTTGGCCCAGAACCACTCGCTGGAGTAAATCCCGCCGATATAACGTGAGTAGTCCGTTTTGCCCGGCTGATGGCATAAGCGGGTGATGGCTTCGGCCTCTTCCACGGCGGTATGGTCTTTCCACAGCACGAACATGGCGTTCGGGTTGTCGGCAAACTCCGGGCGCAGCGCCAGCACGCGGCCTTCGGCATCCACAGGGGCAGGCGTAGAGCCGGTGCTGTCGACGCCAATCCCCACAACATCGGCCCGCTGGGCGTCGGTCAGTTCGGCCAGGACGGTTTTGATCGCCGCTTCCATCGACTCGATGTAATCCCGCGGGTGGTGACGGAACTGGTTGTTTGGCGCATCGCAGTAGCGCCCCTCTTGCCAGCGCGGATACCACTCAACGCTGGTTGCTATCTCCTGGCCGGACGTACAGTCCACTGCCAGCGCGCGAACTGAATCGCTGCCAAAATCGAGGCCAATCGCAATTGCCATGGTGTTGCTCCATCGAAAAAACAGGTATGGAAGAACATTAGAGACTGGGGACAAAAGTCGTCAGGCAGGATCCGCTAATCTTATGGACTAAATTGCTGTTACAACGGAAAGTGTGACGCCGTGCAAATATTCAATGTGGACATTTCTGCCGCACTTATAGACACTTTTGTTACTGGTTATCTGCCTGCTCTGGCGGAGAAATCAGGGGGAAAGGCTGAAACATGGCGGACGTAAAAGCGGCGTGACGCTTTTTGGATCTTTTCGCGGGCCATTTTTAACCTGCATTTAGTGATATGGACAATTGGTTTCCTTCAGGACCCTTGGGAGAACTGAATCTATGGCCGAAACGCAGAACGATCCCCTGCTGCCGGGATACTCGTTTAACGCGCACCTTGTGGCGGGGCTGACCCCTATCGAGGCTGAGGGATATCTCGATTTTTACGTCGACCGACCGCTCGGGATGAAAGGGTATATCCTCAACCTGACCGTGCGGGGGGAAGGGATCATCAAGAACGGTGACCAGCAGTTCGTCTGCCGCCCGGGGGATATCCTGCTGTTCCCGCCGGGGGAGATCCACCACTATGGCCGTCATCCGGATGCCAAAGAGTGGTATCACCAGTGGGTCTACTTCCGTCCGCGCGCCTACTGGCAGGAGTGGCTTTCCTGGCCGGCTATTTTTGCTCACACCGGGTTTTATCGCCCGGATGAGGTGCATCTGGCGCAGTTTCGCGAGCTTTTTGCCCAGATAATCGAGGCGGGGCAGGCTGGTGGACGCTATGCCGAACTGCTGGCGATAAACCTCCTTGAACAGCTGCTGCTGCGGCGGATGGAGGCGATTAACGCGTCGCTTAACCCGCCGCTGGATAACCGCGTGCGCGACGCCTGCCAGTACATCAGCGACCACCTGGCCGATAGCCAGTTTGATATCGCCAGCGTTGCCCAGCACGTCTGCCTGTCGCCGTCGCGGCTGTCGCACCTGTTCCGCCAGCAGCTTGGCGTTAGCGTACTGAGCTGGCGCGAGGATCAGCGGATCAGCCAGGCGAAGCTGCTGCTCAGCACCACCCGGATGCCCATCGCCACCGTGGGGCGCAACGTGGGCTTTGAGGATCAGCTCTATTTCTCCCGCGTATTTAAAAAATGCACCGGTGCCAGCCCCAGTGAATTCCGCGCGGGATGTGAATAAACGGTAAAAAAAGATAAACAAACAGGTGAATGCGGGAAGCAACCTGTAAACTATTCAGACAATTGTTGCCTTGACGCGGTGCGGGGCGCTAAGCAGAATCGCTGATTCGTTTTCTGACCGGAATAGTTATGCAGGCATTGCTGGAACACTTTATTACCCAGTCCGTTATGTACTCGCTCATTGCCGTGGCGCTGGTGGCGTTTCTGGAATCGCTGGCCCTTGTCGGGTTAATTCTGCCCGGCACCGTGATGATGGCGGGGCTTGGGGCGCTGATCGGCAGCGGTGAGGTCAATTTCTGGCAGGCGTGGATGGCCGGTATTATCGGCTGTTTGCTGGGGGACTGGATCTCCTTCTGGCTGGGCTGGCGCTTTAAGAAGCCGCTGCACCGCTGGTCGTTCATGAAAAAAAACAAAGCGCTGCTGGATAAAACCGAGCATGCGCTGCACCAGCACAGCATGTTTACCATCCTCGTGGGCCGCTTTGTTGGGCCAACGCGTCCGCTGGTGCCGATGGTGGCCGGGATGCTGGATCTCCCCGTCGCGAAATTTGTGGTGCCGAACATTATCGGCTGCGTCTTCTGGCCGCCGTTCTACTTCCTGCCGGGGATCCTGGCCGGTGCGGCGATTGATATTCCTGACGGCATGCAAAGCGGTGAGTTTAAGTGGCTGCTGCTGGGCACGGCGGTGCTGCTGTGGCTGGCGGTCTGGCTCTGCTGGCGGCTGTGGCGCAGCGCGAAAGCGAGCGTCGATCGCCTGACGCGCTATCTCCCGCGCTCTCGTCTTTTGTGGCTGGCCCCGCTGACGCTGGGTGTGGCCGTGGTAGCCCTGGTCGCGCTGATTCGCCACCCGCTGATGCCGGTGTATGGCGAGATCCTGTTGAAAGTTGTGAGCCGTTAAGCGCCGGGCGGCACTGCGTTTGCCCGGCCTACGGTTTTATACCCAATAATCCAGAAGCGCTTTCTTTTCCGCTCATTAATGCTTCTGTTGCTCCATCCCACAAAATGCGTCCCTCCGCGATCACCACCGATCGCGGCGCAATCCGTGCGGCATCTTCGATACTGTGCGAAACCATCAGCATCGTAAGCTGTTGGCGCTGACAGACGTCCTTCACCAGCGCCAGTATCTCCTGACGCAGCGCGGGATCGAGCGCCGAGAACGGCTCATCCAGCAGCAGCAGCGGCTGCTCGCGCACCAGACAACGCGCCAGCGCCACGCGCTGACGCTGGCCGCCGGAGAGCTCGCCCGGCAGCCTGTCGATAAATTCAGCGATCCCCATCTGTGCGGCAATCACTTCAAGTTTTTCGCGTTGGGCATCGTTCAGCCTGAGCCCCGGATGCATTCCCAGCGCGATGTTTTGCCGCACCGTCAGGTGGGTAAACAGGTTGTTTTCCTGAAACAGCATCGACACAGGGCGTTTAGCCGGAGGGGCGTTGGTGAAATCACGATTATCGATGGCTATCGACCCGCTGGCAGGTTGCAGAAAACCGGCGATCAAATTGAGCAAGGTGCTTTTCCCGGCACCGCTTGGGCCAAGCACCGCAATCCGCTCGCCCTGCTGAACGGAGAGCGTGAAGCGCATCGGCAGATGCTGATAGAGCCAGGTTACATCAGTCAGTTTTAACATCACGCCCCGGGAGTTTTTCGATAACGGTAAATAAGGCAAAGCACAGCAGCAGCAGTAACAGCGCGGTAACCGCGCCGTCCTGACTGCGGTAAGAGCCGATTTGCTGATAAAGCCAGTACGGCAGCGTGCGGAAATCGTCATTACCGAACAGCGCCACGACCCCAAAGTCTCCAATGGAGAGCACGCAGGCAAACGCCAGCGCCTGAGCCAGCGGACGTTTTAGCGCGCGCAGTTCCACAACCTTCAGCCGCTGCCAGCCCTGCATGCCCAGCGACTGACACAGCAAACCGTAGCGGCTGTTGACGTCGCGCATCGGGTTTTCCAGCACCTTAAGCGCGTAGGGGATGGCCATTAAGGCGTTAGTGAAAATCACAATGCCATCGGCCCTTTCCGGCAGGCCGAGGGTGCTGTTGAACAGTAAAAAGAAGCCCGTTGCCAGCACGATACCCGGCATCGCCAGTATCAGCATGCCCGTCAGTTCCAGCATTTGTCCGGCTTTTTGCGCCTGGCGGGCGTATAGCTCACGGCTGCTCCACAGCAGCATCATGGTCAGCATAACGCACAGCAATCCGGCAGCCAGCGCTATGCGTACCGAGGTCCAGGTCGCCTGCCAGAGAACGGGCTGTTGCAGGACGGACATAAGATTGAGGTTCAGGCCGTCAACGATAACGGCCAGCAGCGGCGGCAGCAACAGCAGCAGCGCCAGCGCGATCAGGATAACATCGCTGATGCGGCTGTGCAGGCTGTCCTGCGGATCGCGCCAGCCGGTTATTTGATGACTACCTGCGGGAATGGCTTTACTCAGCCGCTGGCTCAACAGCACCAGCACCAGACAGCACGCCATCTGGACTATCGCCAGCAGCGCGGCGCGACCGGGATCGTAGTCGTAACTCAGCGCCTGATAAATCGCCAGCTCAATGGTGGTGGCCTGTGGCCCGCCGCCGAGTGACAGCACGGTGGCAAAGCTGGCAAAGCAGAGCATAAAGATTAATGCCGCCACGGGCGGGAGCTGGCGGCGCAGCCACGGCCATTCGACAAAACGAAAGAACGACCAGCCGCGCATGCCGAGCTGGGCGGCAATCTGCCGCTGCTCGCCGGGAATGTTCTCCAGCGCCTGCAAAAAGAGGCGCGTTGCCATCGGCATATTGAAAAACACGTGCGCCAGCAGAATGCCCTGCAGTCCGTAAGGCGAGAATGACCACTCAATACCAAGCTGGCCGAACAGCGAGGCCAGCCAGCCCTGGCGGCCGTAAACGCTCAGAATACCAAATACCGCTACCAGCACGGGCAGGATCAGCGTCATGGCGCACAGGCGCAGCAGGGCCTGCCTGCCGGGGAAACGCCGCCGATAGAGCGCGCGTGCAAGAAAAATAGCCGGGATCGCCGACAGCAGGGCAGAAAGAGCCGCCTGCCAGAAGGAGAACCGGATAACGTGCCAGAGGTAGCTGTCGTGCCAGAGGGCGAGCAGGTCGCTCTCCGGTGCGTTAAACCACAGCGCAAGAAAGGCTCCCAGACTGACCGCCACCATCACGACGGCGGCGAGCAATCCGGGGAGTAACCAGCCGGGAATTAACGGCTGACGGCGCGTTGCCATTCACTTACCCATGCGGCACGCTGCGCGGCGACCTGCTGCGGCGTAAACTCCAGCGAGGTTTTCGGTTTGGTCAACTGCTCGAAACCTGCAGGCAGCGCAACGCTGGTGACCGGATACATCCAGTTGCCCGCTGGAATGGCGTTCTGGAATGCCGGTGAAACCATAAACTTCAGGAACTTCTCGGCCAGTTCCGGCTGTTTGCTGGCGGCGGTACGCGCGGCCACTTCCACCTGCAGATAGTGTCCTTCCGCAAAATCAGCCGCAGCATAGTTGTCTTTCTTCTCGGCGATAATGTGGTAGGCCGGGGAGGTGGTGTAGCTCAGCACCAGATCGCTTTCGCCTTTCAGGAACAGGCCATAGGCTTCGCTCCAGCCTTTGGTTACGGTGACGGTTTTGGCGGCCAGCTTCTGCCACGCTTCCGGCGCCTTATCGCCGTAGACTTTCTGCATCCACAGCAGCAGGCCCAGGCCCGGCGTGCTGGTCCGCGGATCTTCGTAAATCACGCGCCACTTCTGGTCGCTTTCCACCAGCTCTTTCAGGCTCTTCGGCGGGTTTTTCAGCTTGTTTTTATCGTAGACGAAAGCAAAGTAGCCGTAGTCGAACGGCACAAAGGTGTCGTTCTTCCAGCCGCCCGGCACGTTAACGGCCTCTGCCGCGACGCCGCTTTTGGCAAAGAGTTTGGTTTGCGAGGCGGCTTCCAGCAGGTTGTTATCCAGCCCGAGCACCACGTCGGCCTTGCTGTTTTTGCCTTCCATGCGCAGGCGGTTGAGCAGCGAAACGCCATCTTCCAGCGCCACGAACTTCAGCTCGCAGTTGCAGTCCGCTTCAAAGGCTTTTTTGACAACCGGGCCAGGGCCCCAGTCGGCGGAGAAGGAGTCGTAGGTGTAGACCGTCAGGACGGGCTTGGCTAAAGCGGGCAGCGCGAACAGCGCCAGCAGGGGGAGAACTTTTTTTAACACTTTGCACCTCAGGGTTGAGTGGCAAAGGATTTTGAGCGACAGCCTCAAATCCCTTCGCCGGCGTTATCCGGATCAGGTTCGACGGGTATTATCTCAGCGCACATCTGTGATGCAGCACCCCGTTGAGAACGGCGCTATTGTAATGATTTGGTGAATATTACGAAAGCGTTATGGCTCCGGGGGCGCAAACCAGGCGGATTTAAAATCAAACCAGCCCAGGGTGTTCATCCGCAGGCCGCGCATGCTGCGCTGGCCCTGGATCATCAGCCAGTGGTGGATCAGCGGGACGATCGCCTGCTCGGCCAGCAGCTGCTGGCACCATACGGCAAGATTCATCTCACCCGCACGCCACAGGGCGGCATCCTGCTGCCAGTCCCGGTCGATGCAGTGCTGGATCAGCGGGACTTCATACAAATGCGAGAAGAGGGAAAAATCGAGCGGCAGGGTAAAGTTAGCGCTGTTCAGCCAGATATCGCTGGCGATTTCCCCCTGATGCCATTCGTCATAGTCCACTTCCCTGATGTCCAGCCTGACTCCCTCCGCTGCCAGCAGTCGGGTCATGATCCTGGCGATAAAACGATGCTCAACATGATCGCGGTAGTATGTCAGGGTGATGGACTCCAGCCCTGCGGGTTTGTCGCAGCGCGTTGGTCGGGCATGGTGCCAGCGCGGAAGCAGGCCGTACGCCGGGAACCAGTATGTCTGGTATTGCTCTTCCGCATGGTAGATAAGATTGGAAGGAGACAGCACGTGGCTGATCCACTTGCGGACAGCCGGGTTTGCCCCACGGTGGGTGCGGCGGTCAAAGAGGAGATAGTAGCAGCCCTCCTCCAGGCGGCTCTCCACGGCCTTTTCTCCGGTGGTGGGGCCTTCAAGCGTCAGCCCGCAGCTCAGGTCTTCATTGAGATCCGGTAATACCCACACGTTCACTTCGTCGATCAGCGCCCGATAGCCAAAGTAGTCATCGAACGCGCGGATTTTCAGCTGGTTGCTGTTATTGCGGGAGACGGAGTAGGGCCCGGTGCCAATCGGCAGGCTTGCAAAATTGTTCAAGGATTCCCACTCGGCAGGCAAAATCATCGACGGCACATAGCCCAGCAGCCAGGGAAGCCACTTGTCCTGCTGCGCCAGCTCGATATCCAGCGTCCAGGCCGTGGGGGAGTGGATGCGCGAAATATGCGAGTAGAGCGGCAGCCTGCGGGCGCGTTCCAGAGAGGCGATGACGTCGTGCATTTCCAGTTCGCGACCGTGGTGAAAGTGGATGCCGGGGCGTAAGAAGAAGCGCCAGTGGCGCGGGGAAAGCTGCTGCCAGTGGTGCGCGATATCCGCCTCCAGTTCCCCGTTTTCCTCATTTATCCGCGTCAGGCCGCTGAAGATTTGTCGGGCCATGTGGGTTTCAGAACGCCGTAACGCCGTGCCGGGCAACAGATTTTTCATCGGACGGTAGTAGAGCACCCGCAGAATGTGTCGGCCCTGACGAAAACTGCGTCCGAGATGGGAGACCAGCATCTGGCGCACGGCGGCCTTGTCGCCCACCAGCTGGACCAGCTGATCGATACGGTCCTGCTCGAGCAGGTCTTCTGCACGCTGCTGCTGCAATGCCAGCCCGGTGTAGAGAAAGGTCAGCCGCGAGCGTTTACCGCGTCCCGCCTCCGCTTCCCAGCTTAACCACCCCTGCTGCTGCATGGTATTGAGCAGCGTGCGCATATGGCGGCGGGAACAGCTAAGCAGGTCAGCCAACTCGTTGAGCGTGGTTTCCTGCGATTGCCCCTCGCAGCACTGCCAGAGGCGGATAAATTGTTGCTGCAGACGACCGGAAGGCATAAAAGAGGAACTCCTGACAAAAAACCAGCAATTTATTAATCCCTATATTAGGCCAATAATGCTTCCCGATGAAGCGAGGAGGTAAATGATGAAGAGGTCTACCGCACGTCAGTTTTATCAGCAGTACTTTTCAGCGACAAAAGGATCGTCCTGGCTGGCCCGCCCGTGTGCAGAGCAACGGCTGAAAATGTTAGAAGAACTGATGCAGTGGGACGTTACGAAACCGGCCTCTTCTCGCTGACTCGCCTCGATCATGTGTGACTGAGTATTGGTGCTAATCACCCGCCAGCAAAATGTTTTTGCTGGCTTTTTTCGTTTATTCTTTCACCCAATTTCGATTCGCTTTCACAAGGACTTGCGCATGCTGTGGTTGATGACGATGGGGCGACGCCTGAACGGCGTGTATGCCGCTTTTATGCTGGTGGCCTTTATGATGGGCGTGGCGGGAGCGCTGCAGGCGCCGACGCTGAGCCTGTTTCTCAGCCGCGAGGTGGGGGCACAGCCGTTCTGGGTGGGGCTGTTTTATACCGTCAACGCGATTGCCGGGATCCTGGTCAGCCTCGCGCTGGCGAAACGATCGGACAGCCAGGGCGATCGCCGCAGGCTGATCCTCTTTTGCTGCGCCATGGCCGTGGGCAACGCGCTGCTCTTTGCCTTTAACCGCCATTACCTGACGCTCATTACCTGCGGCGTGCTGCTGGCCTCTCTTGCGAACACCGCCATGCCGCAGCTGTTCGCGCTGGCCCGCGAATACGCGGATAACTCGGCGCGGGAAGTGGTGATGTTCAGCTCGGTGATGCGTGCCCAGCTCTCGCTGGCGTGGGTCATTGGTCCGCCGCTGGCCTTCATGCTGGCGCTGAACTATGGCTTTACCGCTATGTTTTCCATCGCGGCCGGGATTTTTGTCATCAGTCTGGCGCTGATAGCCTTCGCACTGCCGTCCGTGGCGCGCGTCGAACAGACAGCGGATAAACCGCTCACCCAGGTGAGCGGCTGGCAGGACAAAAACGTCCGCATGCTGTTTATTGCCTCCACGCTGATGTGGACCTGCAACACCATGTACATCATCGACATGCCGCTGTGGATCAGCAGCGATCTGGGCTTACCGGACAAGCTCGCGGGGATCTTAATGGGCACCGCTGCCGGGCTGGAAATTCCGGCGATGATTCTGGCGGGCTATTACGTTAAGCGCTTTGGAAAGCGTCGGATGATGATCGTCGCCGTGGCGGCCGGGGTGCTGTTCTACGCGGGGCTGATCCTTTTCCATTCGCGCGAAGCGCTGCTGGCGCTGCAGCTGTTTAATGCTGTGTTTATTGGCATCGTTGCCGGGATCGGCATGCTCTGGTTCCAGGATTTAATGCCGGGCCGCGCCGGGTCGGCGACCACGCTTTTTACCAACAGCATTTCAACCGGAGTGATCCTGGCAGGCGTGATTCAGGGGGCGCTGGCGCAAAGTTACGGGCATGGCTCAGTTTACTGGGTGATTGCCGCGATTTCGGTGGTTACGCTTGGGCTGACTTGCCGGGTTAAGGATGTCTGATTCTGGAAGGCGGCTTCACGAAACAAGTCAATGGCCCGCTTTTTGCGGGCCATTGCCTTTAGCCCATAAACGCAGGCTGTTTTTTCTCGTACGCGGAGATGGCGTCTTCGTGCTGGAGCGTTAAACCAATGCTGTCCAGACCGTTCAGCATGCAGTGGCGGCGGAACGCATCAATGCTGAAGCTGTAGGTTTTATCCCCGGCTTTCACCACTTCCCCTTCCAGATCCACTTCAAACGCCATGCCCGGATTTGCCTTAACCAGCGCGAACAATTCATCGACCTGTTCGTCGCTCAGCGTCACCGGCAGCAGCTGGTTGTTGAAGCTGTTGCCATAAAAGATATCCGCGAAGCTGGGGGCAATGACCACTTTAAAGCCGTAGTCTGTCAACGCCCAGGGGGCGTGTTCACGCGACGAGCCGCAGCCAAAGTTTTCCCGCGCCAGCAGGATGGATGCGCCTTTGTACTCCGGGAAGTTCAGAACGAATTCCGGATTAGGCACCTCGCCTTTATCGTCCAGGAAACGCCAGTCGTTGAACAGGTGCGCGCCAAAGCCGGTGCGGGTCACCTTCTGCAAAAACTGCTTAGGAATGATCGCGTCCGTATCAACGTTAGCGGCGTCCAGCGGGACAACACGGCCCGTATGTTGGGTAAATTTCTCTGCCATGATTGTCTCCTTATTTCAGGCTGCGAATGTCGGCGAAATGACCGGTGACTGCCGCAGCGGCGGCCATTGCCGGGCTGACCAGATGGGTGCGCCCACCGCGGCCCTGACGGCCTTCAAAGTTACGGTTGCTGGTGGAGGCACAGCGCTCACCCGGATTCAGGCGATCGTTATTCATGGCCAGGCACATGGAGCAGCCAGGCAGGCGCCACTCAAAGCCTGCTTCGATAAAGATCTTATCCAGACCTTCGGCTTCCGCCTGGGCTTTCACCGGACCGGAGCCTGGAACCACCAGCGCCTGCACGCCCGGTGCGACCTTACGGCCTTTGGCAATCTCTGCCGCCGCACGCAAATCTTCGATACGGGAGTTGGTGCAGGAGCCGATAAATACCTTATCAATGGTCACGTCGGTCAACGGTACGCCGGGTTTCAGCCCCATATAGGCCAGCGCTTTTTCCGCACTGGCGCGCTCGACCGGATCGGCGAAGGAGGCCGGATCGGGAATGGCGTCGTTGACGGAAATTACCTGGCCCGGGTTGGTTCCCCAGGTCACCTGAGGGGCAATCTCTTCTGCCTGCAGCGTGACAACGGTATCAAACGTTGCCCCGTCGTCGGTTTTCAGGGTTTTCCAGTACGCTACCGCGTCGTCAAAATCCTGGCCCTTCGGCGCGTGCAGACGGCCCTTCACATAGTTGAAGGTCGTTTCATCTGGCGCGACCAGACCGGCTTTGGCACCCATCTCAATGGCCATATTGCACAGGGTCATGCGACCCTCCATGCTCAGCGCCTGAATCGCGTCGCCGCAGAATTCAACGACGTGGCCGGTACCGCCTGCGCTGCCGGTTTTACCGATGATCGCCAGCACGATGTCTTTCGCGGTAATGCCCGGTGCCGCTTTGCCCTTCACTTCAATCTTCATCGTTTTGGCGCGGCCCTGCTTCAGGGTCTGCGTCGCCAGCACGTGTTCAACTTCAGACGTGCCAATCCCGAACGCCAGGGCGCCAAACGCGCCGTGGGTTGCGGTATGGGAGTCGCCGCAGACGATGGTCATGCCCGGCAGGGTAATTCCCTGCTCTGGCCCCATCACGTGAACGATGCCCTGATAGGGGTGGTTCAGATCGTACAGCTCAACGCCAAATTCGTTGCAGTTCTTGATCAGCTCCTGCATCTGGATACGCGCCATCTCACCCGAGGCATTAATGTCTTTGGTCTGGGTGGAAACGTTGTGATCCATCGTCGCGAAGGTTTTACCCGGCTGACGTACCGGGCGCTTGTGCGCGCGCAGGCCGTCAAATGCCTGAGGAGAGGTCACTTCGTGTACCAGATGACGGTCAATGTACAGCAGTGGGGTTTCGTTTGGTGCCTCGTAGACAACGTGCGCATCAAACAATTTTTCGTATAACGTTTTGGCCATGATTACACCCCTTCAGCGACATAGCGGGCAATAATGTCGCCCATTTCATCGGTACTGACTGCCGCCGCGCCGCGTGATAAATCACCGGTACGAACGCCTTCTTCTAACGCCCGGTTAATGGCATTTTCAATTGCGGTTGCTGCATCGCCTGCATCCAGGCTGTAGCGCAGCAGCAGGGCCAGAGAGAGGATCTGCGCAATCGGGTTAGCGATGTTTTTGCCCGCAATATCCGGCGCGGAACCGCCTGCCGGCTCGTACAGGCCAAAACCTTCTTCATTCAGGCTGGCGGATGGCAGCATGCCCATAGAGCCGGTGATCATCGCGCACTCGTCTGACAAAATGTCGCCGAACAGGTTGGAGCACAGCAGGACGTCAAACTGAGACGGATCCTTGATCAGCTGCATCGTCGCGTTGTCGATGTACATGTGCGACAGCTCAACGTCCGGGTACTGCTTCGCGACTTCGCTGACGATCTCGCGCCACAAGATGGAAGACTGCAGCACGTTCGCTTTATCAATGGAGGTCACTTTATGGCGGCGCTTGCGCGCTGACTCAAAGGCGATATGGGCGATACGTTCAATTTCGAAGCGGTGATACACCTCAGTGTCGAACGCCTTCTCATGCTGGCCGCTGCCTTCGCGCCCTTTTGGCTGACCGAAATAGATCCCGCCGGTCAGTTCACGCACGCACAGAATGTCGAAGCCGTTGGCGGCGATATCCGCGCGCAGCGGGCAGAACTCTTCCAGGCCCTGATACAGCTTCGCCGGACGCAGGTTGCTGAACAGCTTGAAATGTTTACGCAGCGGCAGCAGCGCGCCGCGCTCTGGCTGCTCTGCAGGCGGCAGGTGTTCCCACTTCGGGCCACCGACGGAACCAAACAGCACGGCATCGGCATTTTCACAGCCTTCCACGGTCGCTTTCGGCAGTGGCGTACCGTGGTTATCAATCGCAATACCGCCCACATCGTAGTGGCTGGTGGTGATTTTCATCGCAAAACGCGCGCGAACGGCTTCCAGTACTTTCAGCGCCTGTGCCATCACTTCCGGGCCAATACCGTCGCCCGGTAACACAGCAATATGGTAATTCTTCGACATTACACGGTTTCCTTGTTGTTCTCTTTATTCTGAGCTTTGCGTTGCAACTCTTTTTCGACTTCGGCGGCGCGCCAGATGTTGTTCAGCACATGCACCATCGCTTTCGCGGAGGATTCAACGATATCGGTCGCCAGGCCCACGCCATGGAAACGGCGGCCATTGTGGGTCACAACAATGTCGACCTGGCCCAGCGCATCTTTGCCGTGGCCCTTGGCCGTCAGGTCATATTTCACCAGCTCAACGTCGTACTCGGTGACGCGGTTGATCGCCTGATAAATGGCATCCACAGGGCCGTTTCCGTTCGCCGCTTCGGCCTTAATTTCATCACCGCAGGCCAGCTTGACAGAGGCAGTGGCGATGTCGCTGGAGCCAGACTGCACGTTGAAGTAATCCAGACGGAAGTGCTCTGGCTCTTCCTGCTGCTTGTTAATAAAGGCCAGCGCTTCCAGGTCGTAGTCGAACACCTGACCTTTTTTATCGGCCAGCTTCAGGAAAGCGTCGTACAGCTGATCCATGTTGTAATCACTGTCCTTATAACCCATCTCTTCCATGCGGTGCTTCACCGCCGCACGGCCGGAACGCGAGGTCAGGTTCAACTGGACCTGATTCAGGCCAATGGATTCCGGGGTCATAATTTCGTAGTTTTCACGGTTCTTCAGCACGCCATCCTGGTGAATACCGGAGGAGTGCGCGAAGGCGCCCGTGCCGACGATCGCTTTGTTGGCCGGAATCGGCATGTTGCAAATCTGGCTGACGGTCTGGCTGGTGCGCCAGATCTCGTTGTGATTGATGCGGGTGTGCACGTCCATGATGTCTTTGCGCACTTTGATCGCCATGATCACTTCTTCCAGCGAGCAGTTGCCCGCGCGTTCACCGATACCGTTCATCGCGCCTTCTACCTGACGCGCGCCGGCGTGGACGGCTGCGATGGCATTGCCCACGGCCAGACCCAAATCATCGTGGGTGTGGACGGAGATAATCGCTTTATCAATGTTCGGTACGCGGTCATACAGGCCGGTGATGATATTGGCGAACTCAAACGGCATGGTGTAGCCGACGGTGTCCGGGATGTTGATAGTTTTGGCACCGGCATTGATGGCGGCTTCCACCACACGGGCCAGATCTTCAATTGGCGTGCGGCCCGCATCTTCACAGGAGAATTCAACGTCATCGGTGTAGTTGCGTGCGCGTTTCACCATATATACCGCGCGCTCAATCACCTCATCCAGCGTACTGCGCAGCTTGGTGGCGATGTGCATAGGTGAGGTGGCAATAAAGGTGTGAATACGGAACGCTTCGGCCACTTTCAGCGACTCAGCCGCGACGTCGATATCTTTTTCAACACAGCGTGCCAGACCGCACACGCGGCTGTTTTTAATGGTGCGGGCGATAGTCTGGACGGATTCGAAATCACCCGGAGACGAGACCGGGAAACCCACCTCCATCACGTCGACACCCATACGTTCGAGAGCCAGCGCGATCTGCAGTTTCTCTTTTACACTCAGGCTTGCCTGTAATGCCTGTTCACCGTCACGTAAAGTAGTATCGAAAATAATGACTTGCTGGCTCATGGGTTAGGTCCTTGTCAGTCTTAGGGCGCCTTGCTACGAGCATAAAAAAACCCGCGCAGTGGCGCGGGTTTTTAGTCTTACTGGTGACGATTCAACGCTGAATTTCGCCCGCCAGTCTACCGCGCACAGTGGATGCGTTTAGTAGTAGTAGACCGGTGAAACGAATGGTGCGAATCATGAATCGTGCTCCGTTAAATTCAATATGCTTTTAGTGGTACTGGATACGCCAGTTGATGTCAACCCCTGATGATAAAAACGGGCCCGTCGGGCGTAATCAGCAGGATAATTACTTTAGCTAATTGTGCTGGTTTTGGCTTTTACGACCCGACTAATTGTCTAATTTTGGACTGAAGAAAACAGTTGCAGAAACAAATAAATATAATTGTTTCAAATGAGTGACGCGCGTTACTGAGAATGTTCTGTACGTAAAGGGTTTTAATATCATTAAGTTATAATTATGGTGAATCTATTGCGCTTCAATGAAAAACGAAAAGAGATAACATGTTATTAACTAACTGCAGAGCGGTGGCGATAACAGTTTAATAATACTTAAGTCATCATTAACCTGGCGGTCATTGTGTATTTGTTTGGTTTATGGTTTCATTTGAATCCTAAAGTCAAACATATCATTTGCGCTATTTTCTTTTCGTTTATATAGCGTCTTTATATATTCTGAATTTTAAATAATTCTCTTTCGCTGATCGTATTTGCATGATAAATCATATTTTTCGAGATGATTAGCGTACGTTGGCAAAGGGAGTTTAGCGTGACAGTGGAGTCAGAAGTGCCAGAAAATAATATTAAACAACCTCAAGCTACTGATGGGATTAAACCGCAGTTACGCACGGTGGATCTTAATCTTCTGACGGTGTTTGATGCGGTCATGCAGGAACAGAATATCACCCGCGCCGCCCAGGCGTTGGGGATGTCGCAACCTGCTGTGAGTAATGCCGTTGCCAGACTCAAGCTCATGTTTAACGACGAATTATTCGTTCGTTACGGGAGGGGGATCCAGCCTACGGCACGCGCATTCCAGCTGTTCGGTTCCATCCGCCAGGCGTTGCAGTTGGTGCAAAATGAGCTGCCGGGATCGGGCTTTGAACCCTTGAGCAGCGAGCGCGTATTCCATCTTTGTGTCTGCAGTCCATTAGATAATTATTTAACGTCGATTATTTATAATAAAGTTGAAGAAATCGCACCAAATATCAATCTGGTTTTTAAATCATCCCTGAATCAAAACACGGAACATCAGTTACGCTATCAGGAGATCGAATTCGTGCTGGGGTATGAAGAGTTCCGTCGTCCGGAATTTTCCTGCGTGCCGCTCTTTAAAGATGAAATGGTTCTTGTCGCCAGTAAAAAACACCCACGTCTGAATTCTCCGCTGCGAGAACACGATGTTTATAACGAACAGCACGCCGTTGTTGCTCTCGACAGATATGCTTCCTTTAGCCTGCCGTGGTATGACACTGCGGATAAACAGGCGTGCGTGGCTTATCAGGGCATGGCTATGGTCAGCGTATTAAACGTGGTCTCCCAGACACAGCTGGTGGCGATTGCACCGCGCTGGCTGGCAGAAGAGTTTTCTGACCCATTAAATCTGCAAATTTTGCCATTGCCGCTTAAGTTAAATAGCCGAACCTGTTATCTCTCCTGGCATGAAGCGGCCGGACGGGATAAAGGACACCAGTGGATGGAAGAGTTGCTGGTTGGTATCTGTCGCCGGTAAACGCATCGGGATAAATCGCATCGGATCATGTGATTTATCCTGAGTTTTTTTGGATAGTTGCTATTTTGTTCTGTGAGTCTTTTTTTCGGGCGGCTCTTCGGCACGCAAAAATAGATGATTTCCTGCATTGTCCTGCTTTTCAGCGATGATTTATCACACCGTCCTCTATTCTCAGAGGAATTAACCATATCTTCTGTTAACGGCTGCGTTTTCTGCTTTACGCACCGTTTATCTCCCCGGGTTTGCTAATTGCCTGCCTCATAACGAGCGGTTAAGGTAAAGAACACTCTGCAAAATATAAGATTGGTTCATCCCAATCGTAAGACGGTGCGGAAATGAATTCGGCAGTCCGTCTATAACAAAATGCCTGGAGGCAAAGCATGGAGATGTTGTCTGGCGCGGAAATGGTCGTGCGGTCGCTGATCGATCAGGGCGTAAAGCAAGTGTTCGGCTACCCTGGCGGCGCGGTCCTCGATATTTATGATGCCCTCCATACGGTAGGGGGCATTGACCATGTTCTGGTACGTCACGAGCAGGCGGCGGTGCACATGGCCGACGGCCTGGCGCGTGCGACGGGTGAAGTGGGCGTGGTGTTAGTCACGTCCGGCCCCGGCGCGACAAACGCCATTACCGGCATTGCGACGGCGTATATGGACTCTATCCCGCTGGTGATCCTCTCCGGGCAGGTAGCCACCTCGCTGATTGGCTACGATGCTTTTCAGGAGTGCGACATGGTTGGGATTTCGCGTCCCGTGGTGAAGCACAGCTTCCTGGTTAAGCAAACCGAAGATATTCCCGGCGTACTGAAAAAAGCCTTCTGGCTGGCGGCAAGCGGACGCCCGGGACCGGTGGTGGTCGATCTGCCTAAAGACATTCTGAACCCGGCAAACAAGCTGCCTTACGTCTGGCCGGAATCGGTGAGCATGCGTTCTTACAACCCGACAACGCAGGGGCATAAAGGTCAGATCAAGCGGGCGTTGCAAACGCTTCTGGCAGCCAAGAAACCGGTCGTCTATGTCGGGGGCGGAGCGATCAATGCAGCCTGTGAAGCCCAGCTTCGTGAACTGATTGAAAAACTCAACCTTCCTGTTGCGTCGTCGCTTATGGGGCTGGGGGCGTTTCCCGCCACCCACCGCCAGGCGCTGGGTATGCTGGGTATGCACGGTACCTATGAAGCCAACATGACGATGCATCACTCCGATGTGATCTTTGCCGTCGGTGTGCGTTTTGACGATCGTACCACCAACAACCTGGCGAAATATTGCCCGAATGCCACCGTGCTGCATATTGATATCGATCCGACGTCAATTTCTAAAACGGTGTCGGCTGATGTGCCGATCGTCGGTGATGCCCGTCAGGTTCTGGAACAGATGCTGGAGCTGCTGGCCCAGGAGAAAGCGACCCAGCCGCTGGATGAGATCCGCGACTGGTGGCAGCAGATTGAACAGTGGCGCGCGCGTCAGTGCCTGAAATATGACACGCAGAGCGAAAACATTAAGCCGCAGGCGGTCATCGAAGCGGTGTGGCGACTGACGAAAGGTGAAGCGTATGTGACCTCAGACGTGGGCCAGCATCAGATGTTTGCTGCCCTGTATTATCCGTTTGATAAACCGCGACACTGGATCAACTCGGGTGGCTTAGGCACCATGGGCTTTGGTCTGCCTGCCGCACTGGGCGTGAAGCTGGCGCTGCCGGATGAAACCGTCGTCTGCGTGACCGGAGACGGTAGTATCCAGATGAACATTCAGGAACTGTCTACCGCGCTGCAGTATGAACTGCCGGTTCTCGTGCTGAACCTGAATAACGGCTACCTCGGCATGGTGAAGCAGTGGCAGGATATGATTTATTCTGGCCGTCACTCACAGTCATACATGAAATCGCTGCCGGATTTTGTTCGTCTTGCTGAAGCTTACGGCCATGTTGGCATGCGGGTAACCGATCCGGCCGAGCTGGAAACGAAGCTCGCACAAGCGCTTGAGCACGTTAAAAACAACCGCCTCGTCTTTATGGATGTGATTGTTGATGGAACCGAGCACGTCTATCCGATGCATATTCGGGGTGGTGGTATGGATGAAATGTGGTTAAGCAAAACGGAGAGAACCTGATATGCGCCGGATATTATCAGTTTTACTGGAAAACGAGTCTGGCGCACTGTCGCGCGTCATTGGCCTTTTTGCGCAGCGCGGTTATAACATTGAAAGCCTGACCGTCGCCCCGACGGAAGACCCAACGCTGTCGCGCATGACGATCCAAACCGTCGGCGACGCTAAGGTGCTTGAACAGATTGAGAAACAGCTGCATAAGCTGGTCGACGTGCTGCGCGTGAGCGAGCTGGGGCAAGGGGCCTACGTTGAACGTGAGGTCATGCTGGTGAAAATTCAGGCCAGCGGCTACGGGCGTGAAGAAGTCAAACGCAATGCGGATATTTTCCGCGGACAGATTATCGACGTCACGCCTTCTCTTTATACCGTTCAGCTGGTCGGGACGAGCGACAAGCTGGATGCGTTCCTGGCGTCCGTACGGGATGTCGCAAAAATTGTCGAGGTGGCGAGATCGGGGGTTGTGGGTCTGTCACGCGGCGAGAAAATCATGCGTTAGTTGTCAAAAAGGTTCGCCTCTTTCTGCCCGGTCACCAAAGCCGGGCTTTTTTTTGCGTAATCAGCCGACAACGCAGATAAAAGCGGTTGCCGCGAAGGCTTTTCTGCGTTTAGATGTTAAAAGATTTAACCATAACCTTGACAGGGCCATGGACTCTTTTCTTTTTTTAAGGGGCAATTGTGAAACTGGATGAAATCGCCCGGCTAGCCGGCGTGTCACGAACAACGGCCAGCTATGTGATTAACGGTAAAGCAAAGCAGTACCGTGTCAGCGACAAGACCGTTGAAAAAGTTATGGCGGTGGTTCGTGAACATAACTACCATCCGAATGCTGTCGCAGCCGGTCTGCGCGCCGGACGCACCCGCTCTATTGGTCTGGTAATCCCGGACCTGGAAAACACCAGCTATACCCGTATCGCCAACTATCTTGAACGTCAGGCGCGTCAGCGCGGCTATCAATTGCTGATTGCCTGCTCGGAAGACCAGCCTGATAACGAGATGCGCTGCATTGAACATCTGCTTCAGCGCCAGGTGGATGCCATTATTGTTTCGACCTCCTTACCGCCGGAGCATCCTTTCTACCAGCGCTGGGCGAATGATCCGTTCCCGATCGTTGCGCTTGACCGTGCCCTCGATCGCGAGCATTTCACCAGCGTGGTGGGTGCCGATCAGGATGATGCCGAAATGCTGGCCGCAGAGCTGCGGACGTTCCCGGCGGAAACGGTGCTGTATTTGGGCGCGCTGCCTGAACTTTCCGTGAGCTTCCTGCGCGAGCAGGGATTCAGAACGGCATGGAAAGACGATCCGCGCGAGGTTCACTACCTCTATGCCAACAGCTACGAACGTGAAGCCGCCGCGCAGCTGTTCGAAAAATGGCTGGAAACGCATCCGATGCCTCAGGCGCTGTTCACTACCTCGTTTGCGCTCTTGCAGGGTGTCATGGATGTGACCTTACGTCGTGAAGGTAAACTGCCTTCCGATCTGGCGATTGCCACGTTCGGGGATAATGAGCTGCTCGACTTCCTTCAGTGCCCGGTGCTGGCGGTTGCACAGCGCCATCGCGATGTGGCTGAACGCGTGCTGGAGATTGTGCTGGCGAGTCTGGATGAACCCCGCAAACCGAAGCCGGGCCTGACGCGTATCAAACGTAATCTCTACCATCGCGGAATTTTAAGCCGCCAAAAATGAAATGACCGGGGCGGCGAAATCTGCCCCTTTTTGCTGCAATAATTCGTGCAGATAATTCCCGGAGAGAAATTAGGATAATTCTTGGGAGATCATAATCGCCTATTTTTCTTTATTCATTTTGGCTTTTAAATTGCCCTTTAAACAACATCTCAGCGATTTTAAACGGCACTCTTTGTATTATTTTGTTACAAACCCTCTTCGGTCGATGAATATTCAGACGTTTTTTCCTCTTTCTTTGACAGCTTACGCGATAACCACTGCGCTTACCGCTCGCCTGAGTGAATCTGGCGCTGTCATCCCCTGAGAATCTGTCATAAAATGCTGCCCGCGTCGCAAACTGACACTTTATATTTATCTGCGATGATATTGAGTGAGCCTTAACGCTAGTGTGCATATTCGGTTTTTTTCTTACAAATATTCATAACGTTAATTTTGCCTCGCCAGTTGTGCAGTTATTAACCAGGACTGTTTATCTCTGTAAATAGAGGGCTTTCGAGTCCTTATGCCGAGAGTCCTGGCTTGACAAGCTTTTCCCTCGCTCCGTAAACTCCTTTAGGTGGGAATTTGTGGGTTAAAGTGGTGAGGAGGGGTGAGACTGGCATGTTCCGTGGAGCTACGTTAGTCAATCTCGACAGTAAAGGGCGTTTATCGGTACCAACCCGATACCGCGACCAGCTGATTGAGAACGCTGCGGGTCAAATGGTTTGCACCATTGACATTAACTCCCCCTGCCTGCTGCTTTACCCCCTGCCTGAATGGGAAATTATTGAGCAAAAGCTGTCGCGACTGTCGAGCATGAACCCGCAGGAACGCCGCGTGCAGCGGTTGTTATTGGGACATGCCAGTGAATGTCAGATGGATAACGCAGGGCGATTACTGATCGCGCCTGTGTTACGGCAACATGCCGGTCTGACCAAAGAAGTGATGCTGGTCGGGCAGTTCAACAAATTTGAACTGTGGGATGAAACGACCTGGTATCAACAGGTCAAGGAAGATATCGACGCTGAGCAGTCTGATTCCGCGACATTATCGGAACGGCTGCAGGACTTGTCTCTATAAATATGATGGAAAATTATAAACATAAAACGGTGTTACTGGACGAGGCCGTTAACGGCCTGAATATTCGTCCGGATGGCATCTACATTGATGGCACTTTTGGTCGCGGTGGTCACTCGCGTTTGATCCTCTCCCAACTGGGTGAGGAGGGGCGTCTGCTGGCAATCGATCGCGATCCGCAGGCAATTGCCGTTGCACAGACTATCAATGACCCACGCTTTTCCATCGTGCATGGACCCTTTTCTGCGCTCGCGGACTATGTGGCTGAGCGCGGCCTGACGGGCAAGATCGACGGGATTCTTCTCGATCTTGGCGTCTCTTCACCCCAACTTGATGATGCTGAACGCGGTTTCTCCTTTATGCGTGATGGTCCGCTGGACATGCGTATGGACCCGACTCGCGGCCAGTCTGCCGCCGAGTGGTTACAGACCGCTGACGAAGCGGATATTGCATGGGTCATCAAAACCTTCGGCGAAGAGCGCTTTGGCAAACGTATTGCGCGCGCCATTGTTGAGCGCAATCGCATTGAGCCGATGACCCGCACTAAAGAGTTGGCCGAGGTGATCGCGGCGGCAACACCGGTGAAGGATAAGCACAAACATCCCGCGACCCGTACCTTCCAGGCGGTTCGCATCTGGGTAAACAGTGAACTGGAGGAAATAGAGCTGGCGCTAAAAAGCTCGCTCGACGTGCTGGCCCCGGGTGGGCGGTTATCCATCATCAGCTTCCATTCGCTGGAAGACCGTATTGTTAAACGCTTTATGCGTGAACAAAGCCGCGGTCCACAGGTACCCGCGGGGCTGCCGATGACGGAAGAACAACTCAGGAAACTGGGTGGCCGTCAGTTGCGAGCATTAGGCAAGTTGATGCCGGGCGAAGAAGAGGTGGCAGAGAATCCACGCGCCCGTAGTTCAGTGCTGCGTGTTGCAGAGAGGACGAACGCATGATCGGCAGAGTGACAGAGACCCTAAGCAAAGTTAAGGATTCGTTAGGAAGCAACGAGCGCCATGCCTTGCCTGGCGTGATCGGCGACGATCTTTTGCGGTTTGGGAAACTGCCACTCTGTCTGTTCATTTGCATCATTGTCACGGCTGTGACGGTGGTCACCACCGCCCACCACACACGTTTATTGACTGCGCAACGCGAGCAGATGGTACTGGAACGCGATGCGCTGGATATTGAATGGCGAAATCTGATCCTTGAAGAAAACGCGCTCGGCGATCACAGCCGGGTTGAACGGATCGCAACGGAAAAGCTGCAGCTGCAGCATGTTGATCCTTCACAGGAAAATATCGTAGTACAAAAATAAGGGAAAACGCGACGCATGAAAGCAGCGGCAAAAACGCTAAAACCAAAACGTCAGGAAGAACAGGCCAACTTTATCAGTTGGCGTTTTGCGTTGCTTTGCGGCTGCATTTTACTGGCGCTGGGTTTTCTACTGGGCCGCGTGGCCTGGCTGCAAATCGTCGCCCCTGACATGCTGGTACGCCAGGGCGATATGCGCTCTCTGCGCGTTCAGGAGGTTTCCACGTCCCGCGGGATGATCACCGACCGCTCCGGTCGTCCGCTGGCGGTGAGCGTGCCGGTGAAAGCGATCTGGGCCGATCCGAAAGAGCTGCACGACGCCGGTGGCATTACCCTTGATAACCGGTGGAAAGCCCTCTCTGATGCGCTGAAAATGCCGCTGGATCAGCTGGCTTCCCGCGTTAACGCGAACCCGAAAGGACGTTTTATCTATCTGGCGCGTCAGGTTAACCCTGACATGGCGGACTACATTCGCAAACTGAAGCTGCCGGGTATTCATCTGCGTGAAGAATCCCGCCGTTACTATCCATCCGGCGAAGTAACCGCTCACCTCATTGGCTTTACCAACGTCGACAGCCAGGGGATTGAGGGCGTTGAGAAAAGCTTCGATAAGTGGCTCACCGGCCAGCCGGGCGAGCGAATCGTGCGTAAGGACCGCTACGGGCGCGTCATCGAAGATATCTCTTCCACGGACAGTCAGGCAGCGCATAACCTGGCCCTGAGTATCGACGAGCGCCTGCAGGCGCTGGTCTACCGCGAGCTGAACAACGCGGTGGCGTTCAACAAGGCGGAGTCAGGCAGCGCCGTGCTGGTGGATGTCAGCACCGGTGAAGTGCTGGCGATGGCCAACAGCCCGTCCTACAACCCGAACAACTTTACCGGCACCGCAAAAGATGCCATGCGTAACCGGGCAATTACCGACGTGTTCGAACCCGGCTCCACGGTGAAGCCGATGGTGGTGATGACCGCGCTCCAGCGCGGTATTGTCAATGAAAACACGGTCCTGAACACTGTCCCATACCGTATTAACGGCCACGAGATAAAAGACGTGGCGCGCTACAGCGAATTGACCCTGACCGGGGTGTTACAGAAGTCGAGTAACGTCGGTGTTTCAAAGCTGGCGTTAGCGATGCCGTCCTCAGCGTTAGTAGAAACTTACTCACGTTTTGGACTGGGAAAGGCGACCAATTTGGGGTTGGTCGGAGAACGCAGTGGCTTATATCCTCAAAAACAACGGTGGTCTGACATAGAGAGGGCCACCTTCTCTTTCGGCTACGGGCTAATGGTAACCCCGTTACAGTTAGCGCGAGTCTACGCAACGATTGGCAGCTATGGCGTCTATCGCCCGCTGTCGATTACCAAAGTTGATCCACCGGTCCCGGGCGAGCGTATCTTCCCGGAATCCATCGTTCGTACCGTGGTGCACATGATGGAAAGCGTGGCGCTGCCGGGCGGCGGCGGCGTGAAGGCGGCGATTAAAGGCTATCGTATCGCCATTAAAACCGGTACAGCGAAAAAAGTGGGGCCAGACGGCCGCTACATCAACAAATACATTGCCTATACCGCAGGCGTTGCGCCTGCAAGCAATCCGCGTTTTGCGCTGGTGGTCGTGATAAACGATCCACAGGCGGGTAAATACTACGGCGGCGCCGTCTCCGCGCCTGTGTTCGGGGCCATCATGGGCGGCGTGTTACGCACCATGAACATTGAACCGGATGCGCTGGCGACGGGCGAAAAAAGTGAATTTGTAATTAATCAAGGCGAGGGTACAGGTGGCAGATCGTAATTTGCGCGACCTTCTCGCTCCGTGGGTGCCAAATGCACCGGAGCGAGCACTGCGAGAGATGGTACTGGACAGCCGCGTAGCGGCTTCTGGCGATCTTTTTGTGGCGGTGGTCGGTCATCAGGCGGACGGGCGTCGTTATATCCCGCAGGCGATTGCGCAAGGTGTGGCTGCCATTATTGCTGAGGCTAAAGATGAGGCAACCGACGGTGAGATCCGTGAAATGCACGGCGTGCCGGTCATCTATCTCAGCCAGTTAAACGAACGTCTTTCCGCACTGGCGGGACGTTTTTATCACGAACCTTCCGACCAGCTGCGTCTGGTTGGCGTAACGGGTACGAACGGTAAAACCACCACCACGCAGCTGATGGCGCAGTGGGCACAGCTGCTGGGTGAAACCGGTGCAGTGATGGGAACCGTAGGTAACGGTCTGCTGGGCAAAGTAAGCCCGACGGAAAACACCACCGGCTCGGCGGTTGACGTACAGCACGTGCTTGCCGGTCTGGCAGGGCAGGGCGCAACCTTCGCCGCGATGGAGGTCTCTTCGCACGGTCTGGTACAGCACCGCGTCGCGGCGCTGAAATTTGCCGCGTCCGTATTTACCAACCTGAGCCGCGACCATCTTGATTATCATGGCGATATGGAGCACTACGAAGCCGCGAAATGGCTGCTGTTCTCTACTCACCATTACGGTCAGGCCATCATCAACGCCGACGACGAAGTGGGCCGCCGCTGGCTGGCGAAGCTGCCGGATGCAGTTGCCGTCTCGATGGAAGACCATATCAATCCGAACTGCCACGGCCGCTGGCTGAAGGCGGTTGAGGTGAATTATCACGACAGCGGGGCGACCATCCGCTTTGCCTCTTCCTGGGGGGAAGGCGAAATTGAAAGCCGCCTGATGGGGGCGTTTAACGTCAGCAACCTGCTGCTGGCCCTGGCGACGCTGCTGGCGCTGGGTTACCCGATGGCTGAACTGCTGAAAACCGCCGCGCGACTGCAGCCGGTTTGTGGCCGTATGGAAGTGTTTAGCGCGCCGGGTAAGCCGACCGTTGTGGTTGATTATGCCCACACGCCGGATGCGCTGGAAAAAGCGCTGGAAGCGGCGCGCCTGCACTGTACCGGTAAGCTCTGGTGCGTGTTTGGCTGCGGCGGCGATCGTGACAAAGGCAAACGCCCGCTGATGGGCGCGATTGCGGAACAGTTCGCGGATATTCCGGTTGTCACCGATGACAACCCGCGTACCGAAGAGCCGCGCGCCATCATTAATGACATTCTGGCGGGTATGCTGGACGCAGGCCGCGCGCGCGTCGTGGAAGGCCGGGCGGAAGCCGTGACAAACGCCATCATGCAGGCGCAGGAGAATGACGTTGTTCTGCTGGCGGGCAAAGGCCATGAAGATTATCAGATCGTTGGCAATCGCCGTCTGGACTACTCGGATCGCGTAACGGCAGCTCGCCTGCTGGGAGTTGTCGCATGATTAGCCTCTCCTTAAGCCAGGCCGCAGAAGTACTGCACGGTGACCTGCACGGGCAAGACCTGACCATCGATGCCGTGACGACGGACACCCGTAAAGTCACCGCAGGCTGTCTCTTTGTGGCGCTGAAAGGCGAGCGTTTTGACGCGCATGATTTTGCCGAGCAGGCCAAAGAGAACGGCGCCGGTGCGCTGCTGGTCAGCCGCAAGCTTGATATCGATCTGCCGCAGGTTGTGGTGAAAGATACGCGTCTCGCGTTCGGTGAGCTGGCTGCCTGGGTTCGTCAGCAGGTGCCGGCTCGCGTCGTCGCGCTGACAGGGTCATCAGGCAAAACGTCAGTGAAAGAGATGACGGCGGCGATCCTCAGCCAGTGCGGCAATACGCTTTTTACCGCGGGCAACCTCAATAATGACATCGGCGTGCCGATGACATTGCTTCGCCTGACCAAAGAGCATGACTATGCGGTGATCGAGTTAGGCGCAAACCACCAGGGTGAAATCGCCTGGACCGTAAGCCTGACTCGCCCGGAAGCGGCGCTGGTGAATAACCTCGCGGCTGCGCACCTGGAAGGCTTTGGCTCGCTGGAAGGCGTGGCGAAAGCGAAAGGCGAGATTTACACCGGCCTGCCGGATAACGGTATCGCCATTCTGAACGCCGACAACAACGACTGGCTGAACTGGCAGAGCATCATTGGTGCGCGTAAAACCTGGCGCTTCTCTCCAAATGCGGCCAACAGTGATTTTACGGCGACCAATATCCATGTGACGTCGCACGGCACCGAGTTCACCCTCACTACCCCAACGGGTGGCGTGGAGGTGCTGCTGCCGCTGCCGGGTCGCCATAACATCGCCAATGCCCTTGCGGCGGCGGCGCTGGCAACGGCGGTGGGCGCTTCACATGAGGCAATCAAAGCCGGGCTGGCGAACCTGAAAGCCGTGCCGGGACGCCTGTTCCCGATTCAGCTTTCGGAAAACAAGCTGCTGCTGGATGATTCCTACAACGCGAACGTTGGCTCGATGACGGCGGCGGTGCAGGTGTTATCTGAAATGCCGGGCTACCGCATCATGGTGGTTGGCGACATGGCAGAACTGGGCGACGAAAGCGAAGCCTGTCATACCCAGGTCGGTGAAGCGGCGAAAGCGGCGGGGCTGGACTGTGTACTGAGCACAGGAAAATTGAGCCAGGCGATTAGCCAGGCCAGCGGCGTTGGCGAGCATTTTGCCGATAAAGCCGCGATGATTGAGCGCCTTAAGGCATTAATGACAGAAAAACAAATTGTGACAGTGTTAGTGAAAGGTTCACGTAGTGCCGCCATGGAAGAGGTTGTGCACGCATTACAGGAGAACGGGACATGTTAGTTTGGCTGGCCGAACATTTGGTCAAATATTACTCAGGCTTTAACGTCTTTTCGTATCTGACGTTTCGCGCCATCGTCAGCCTGCTGACTGCGCTGTTCATCTCGTTGTGGATGGGCCCGCGCATGATTGCCCGTCTGCAAAAGCTCTCTTTCGGCCAGGTTGTGCGTAACGACGGCCCGGAATCGCACTTCAGCAAGCGCGGTACGCCGACCATGGGCGGGATCATGATCCTGACTGCCATCGTCGTTTCCGTGCTGTTGTGGGCGTACCCGTCCAACCCGTACGTCTGGTGTGTGCTGACGGTACTGGTGGGTTACGGGATCATCGGTTTCGTCGATGATTACCGCAAAGTCGTCCGCAAAGATACCAAAGGCCTGATTGCCCGCTGGAAGTATTTCTGGATGTCGGTGATCGCGCTGGGCGTGGCCTTCGCACTGTATCTTGCCGGGAAAGACACGCCAGCGACCGAGCTGGTCGTGCCGTTCTTTAAAGACGTGATGCCGCAGCTGGGTCTGTTCTACATTCTGCTGGCGTACTTTGTGATTGTCGGCACCGGTAACGCCGTTAACCTGACCGACGGTCTGGATGGCCTGGCAATCATGCCTACCGTCTTCGTGGCGGCCGGTTTTGCGCTGGTGGCGTGGGCGACCGGTAACATGAACTTTGCTAACTACCTGCACATCCCTTATCTGCGTCATGCGGGTGAACTGGTGATCGTCTGTACGGCGATTGTCGGCGCCGGTCTTGGCTTCCTGTGGTTCAACACCTATCCGGCTCAGGTCTTTATGGGTGACGTTGGTTCACTGGCTTTGGGCGGCGCGCTGGGCATTATTGCCGTGCTGCTGCGCCAGGAGTTCCTGCTGGTGATCATGGGCGGCGTGTTTGTGGTTGAGACGCTGTCGGTGATTTTGCAGGTCGGCTCCTTCAAGCTGCGCGGTCAGCGCATCTTCCGTATGGCGCCGATTCACCACCACTATGAACTGAAAGGCTGGCCGGAGCCGCGCGTCATTGTGCGCTTCTGGATTATTTCGCTGATGCTGGTGCTGATTGGCCTGGCAACGCTGAAGGTACGTTAATCATGGCAGATTACCAGGGCAAAAAAGTCGTTATCATCGGGTTGGGCCTCACGGGGCTCTCCTGCGTGGACTTTTTCCTCGCGCGTGGCGTGACGCCGCGCGTGATGGATACGCGTGTCTCTCCGCCGGGTCTGGACAAGCTGCCGGAACAGGTTGAACGCCACCTTGGTGGTCTGAATGATGACTGGCTGCTGGCAGCCGATCTGATTGTCGCCAGCCCGGGTATGGCGCTGGCGCATCCTTCCCTGAGCGCTGCCGCAGATGCGGGCGTTGAGATTGTTGGCGATATCGAGCTGTTCTGCCGCGAAGCGCAGGCTCCCGTTATCGCGATTACCGGTTCTAACGGTAAAAGCACCGTCACCACCCTGGTGGGGGAAATGGCGAAAGCGGCGGGCATGAACGTCGGCGTTGGCGGTAACATTGGTTTGCCTGCTCTGATGCTGCTGGATAAAGGCTGTGAACTGTATGTTCTCGAGCTTTCCAGCTTCCAACTGGAAACGACCTCCAGCCTGCATGCTGCCGCTGCGACGATCCTCAACGTGACTGAAGATCATATGGACAGGTATCCCTTTGGTCTGCAGCAGTACCGTGCCGCCAAGCTGCGCGTTTATGAGAATGCCAAAGTCTGCGTGGTGAACGCCGATGACGCGCTGACCATGCCGGTGCGTGGCGCAGACGAGCGCTGCATCAGTTTTGGCATCACCATGGGTGATTACCATCTGAACCGCCAGCTGGGTGAAACCTGGCTGCGCGTGAAAGGTGAGAAAGTGCTGAACGTGAAAGAGATGAAGCTCTCTGGTCAGCACAACTATACCAATGCGCTGGCGGCGCTGGCGCTGGCGGATGCCGTGGGGCTGCCGCGCTCCTCGAGCCTGAAAGCGTTAACCACGTTTTCTGGCCTGGCGCACCGTTTCCAGCTGGCGCTGGAGCACAACGGCGTGCGCTGGATCAACGACTCCAAAGCCACCAACGTGGGCAGCACGGAGGCCGCGCTGAACGGGCTGCACGTTGACGGTACCCTGCATCTGCTGCTGGGTGGCGACGGTAAGTCTGCTGATTTCTCGTCCCTGAAGCCGTATCTCTCCGGCGATAACATCCGTCTCTACTGCTTCGGCCGTGACGGCAGCGAGCTGGCTGAACTGCGCCCTGAGATCGCCGAGCAAACCGAAACCATGGAACAGGCGATGCGGCTGATTGCCCCTCGCGTGAAGCCGGGTGATATGGTGCTGCTCTCTCCGGCCTGTGCCAGTCTCGATCAATTCAAGAATTTCGAACAGCGTGGTGATGTCTTTACCCGCCTGGCGAAGGAGTTAGGCTGATGCGTTTATCTCTCCCTCGCCTGAAAATGCCGCGCCTGCCAGGATTTGGGATCCTGGTGTGGTTGTTTGCGGCGCTCAAAGGCTGGGTGATGGGCTCTCGTCAAAAAGATAACGACAGCCTGATCATGTACGACCGCACGCTGTTCTGGCTCACAATGGGGCTCGCGGCGGTCGGCTTTATTATGGTGACGTCAGCGTCAATGCCCGTCGGGCAGCGTCTGGCGAACGATCCTTTCCTGTTTGCCAAACGTGATGGTCTGTACATCATCCTGGCATTCTGCCTGGCGCTGGTGACCTTGCGTCTACCGATGGAGTTCTGGCAGCGGCACAGTACGGCGATGCTGATCGCCTCGATCATTATGCTGCTGATCGTTCTGGTGGTGGGGAGTTCCGTAAACGGGGCATCACGCTGGATCGCCTTTGGCCCGCTGCGTATTCAGCCTGCGGAATTTACCAAGCTCTCTCTGTTCTGCTACCTGGCGAACTACCTGGTGCGTAAAGTAGATGAAGTGCGTAACAACCTGCGCGGCTTCTTAAAACCGATGGGCGTGATTCTGGTGCTGGCGGTCTTACTGCTGGCGCAGCCTGACCTCGGTACGGTGGTTGTACTGTTTGTCACCACGCTGGCCATGCTGTTCCTGGCGGGCGCGAAGCTGTGGCAGTTCATCGCCATCATTGGGATGGGGATTTCAGCGGTTGTGCTGCTGATCCTCGCCGAGCCTTACCGTATTCGCCGCGTGACCTCTTTCTGGAACCCGTGGGAAGACCCGTTCGGCAGCGGTTATCAGCTGACGCAGTCACTCATGGCCTTTGGTCGTGGTGAGCTCTGGGGACAGGGGCTGGGTAACTCGGTACAGAAACTGGAGTATTTACCGGAAGCGCATACTGACTTCATCTTCTCCATTATTGCGGAAGAACTGGGTTATATCGGTGTGGTATTAGCGCTATTAATGGTATTCTTCGTCGCTTTCCGCGCCATGTCCATCGGCCGGAAAGCGCTGGAGATCGATCACCGTTTCTCAGGCTTCCTGGCCTGCTCAATTGGTATCTGGTTTAGTTTCCAGGCATTGGTTAACGTCGGGGCCGCAGCGGGTATGCTGCCGACCAAAGGTCTGACGTTGCCGTTGATCAGTTATGGTGGTTCCAGTCTGTTGATTATGTCGACGGCCATCATGCTGTTGTTGCGCATAGATTATGAAACGCGTCTGGAAAAAGCCCAGGCGTTTACACGAGGTTCACGATGAATCAACCGAAGCGGTTAATGGTGATGGCAGGCGGTACCGGCGGACATGTGTTCCCGGGACTGGCGGTTGCGCACCATTTAATGGATCAGGGCTGGCAGGTACGCTGGCTGGGAACCGCAGACCGCATGGAGGCCGACCTGGTACCGAAACACGGTATTGAGATCGACTTTATTCGTATTTCCGGCCTGCGCGGCAAAGGCCTCAAGGCAATGCTGCTGGCTCCGGTGCGCATTTTTAACGCCTGGCGTCAGGCGCGCACCATTATGAAGCGCTTTAAGCCCGATGTGGTGCTGGGCATGGGCGGCTATGTCTCGGGGCCGGGCGGGCTGGCAGCGTGGTCGTTAGGTATTCCCGTCGTCCTGCATGAGCAGAACGGTATTGCCGGTCTGACCAACAAATGGCTGGCGAAAATCGCCATCAAAGTCATGCAGGCGTTTCCCGGCGCGTTCCCGAAAGCGGACGTGGTAGGTAACCCGGTCCGTGTGGACGTGCTGGCGCTGCCGCTGCCGGACGCTCGCCTGGCGGGCCGTGAAGGGCCGGTTCGTGTGCTGGTCGTCGGTGGCTCTCAGGGGGCACGCATTTTAAACCAGACGATGCCGCAGGTTGCTGCAAAGCTGGGGGATGCCGTAACCATCTGGCACCAGAGCGGAAAAGGCGCTCAGCAGACCGTTGAGCAGGCTTACGCCGAGGCGGGGCAGCCGCAGCATAACGTGACGGAATTTATCGACGACATGGCTGCAGCCTATGCCTGGGCCGATGTCGTGGTCTGTCGTTCTGGCGCCTTAACGGTAAGCGAAATCGCTGCCGCGGGTCTGCCAGCCCTGTTTGTGCCTTTCCAGCACAAAGACAGACAGCAGTACTGGAATGCCCTGCCGCTTGAGAAAGCCGGTGCGGCGAAAATTTTTGAGCAGCCACAATTTACCGCTGACGCGGTCGCCACCACCCTGGCGGGCTGGAACAGAGACGTATTGCTTGAGATGGCTGAACGCGCGCGCGCGGCGGCTATCCCTGATGCGACGGAACGGGTGGCAAAAGAAGTGAGCCTGGCAGCCCAGGCTTAACCCTCGCAGCGCGTGAAGCGCGGCACGAATTTTAAGTAGTCGATGGCGTTTAGAGAATGAATACACAACAACTGGCAAAACTGCGTTCAATCGTGCCCGAGATGCGTCGCGTCCGGCACATTCACTTTGTTGGCATCGGTGGTGCCGGCATGGGCGGTATTGCCGAAGTGTTAGCTAACGAAGGCTATCAGATCAGCGGGTCTGACCTGGCGCCAAACCCTGTAACGCAGCAGCTGGCGTCGCTTGGGGCGACTATCTATTTCAACCATCGCCCGGAAAACGTGCGCGATGCGAGCGTGGTCGTGGTCTCGAGCGCCATCTCCTCTGACAACCCGGAAATCGTTGCCGCTCACGACGCGCGCATTCCGGTGATCCGCCGTGCCGAAATGCTGGCGGAACTGATGCGTTTCCGCCACGGCATCGCGATTGCCGGGACCCACGGTAAAACCACGACCACGGCGATGGTTTCCAGTATTTATGCAGAAGCGGGTCTCGACCCGACGTTCGTCAACGGCGGCCTGGTCAAAGCCGCGGGCGTACATGCGCGTCTGGGCCACAGTCGTTATCTGATTGCTGAAGCGGACGAGAGCGACGCGTCGTTCCTGCACCTGCAGCCGATGGTGGCGATTGTCACCAACATCGAAGCTGACCATATGGATACCTACCAGGGTGACTTCGAGAACTTAAAGCAGACCTTTATCAACTTCCTGCACAACCTGCCGTTCTACGGGCGCGCGGTGATGTGCGTGGACGATCCGGTGATCCGCGAGTTGCTGCCGCGCGTGGGTCGTCAAATCACCACCTACGGCTTCAGCGAAGACGCTGACGTCCGCGTGGAAGAGTACAAACAGATTGGCGCGCAGGGACACTTCACGCTGGCGCGTCAGGACAAAGAGCTGCTGCACGTGACGCTGAATGCGCCAGGGCGCCATAACGCGCTCAATGCCGCAGCGGCAGTGGCCGTCGCGACGGAAGAAGGCATTGATGATGATGCGATTCTGCGCGCACTGGAAAGCTTCCAGGGCACCGGGCGTCGTTTCGATTTCCTCGGTGAATTCCCGCTGGATGCCGTGAACGGTAAAGCCGGTACGGCGATGCTGGTGGACGACTATGGCCACCATCCGACCGAAGTGGACGCCACCATTAAAGCCGCTCGTGCAGGCTGGCCAGACAAAAATCTGGTGATGGTGTTCCAGCCGCACCGCTTCACGCGTACGCGCGATCTGTATGACGATTTCGCCAGCGTCCTGTCACAGGTAGACACCCTGTTAATGCTGGATGTGTACGCCGCAGGCGAGACGCCGATTCCTGGTGCAGACAGTCGTTCTCTGTGTCGCACCATTCGTGGACGCGGTAAAGTTGACCCTATTCTGGTTTCTGACCCTGCGCAGGTGGCGGAAATTCTGGCACCGGTTCTGACGGGTAACGATCTGATTCTGATTCAGGGCGCGGGAAATATCGGCAAAATCGCCCGTACCTTAGCTGAAATCAAACTGAAGCCGCAAAACCAGGAGGATGAGCATCATGGCTGATAAGATTGCTGTCCTGTCTGGCGGCACCTCCGCCGAGCGCGAGGTTTCCCTGAATTCAGGCGCCGCTGTACTGGCGGGCCTGCGTGAAGGTGGCGTCAATGCGCACCTCGTCGATCCAAAAGAGGTCGACGTGACGCAGTTAAAAGCCATGGGCTTCGATAAAGTCTTTATCGCTTTACACGGTCGTGGCGGCGAAGACGGCACCCTGCAGGGGCTTCTGGATCTGATCGGTCTGCCATACACCGGCAGCGGCGTGATGGCGTCTGCTATCTCTATGGATAAACTGCGCAGCAAGCTGCTGTGGCAGGGCGCAGGTTTACCTGTTGCGCCATGGGTGGCACTGACGCGTCGCGAATTTGAATTGGGCCTGCCGGATAGCGTTAATGCACGCATTGCTGAACTGGGCTTACCGGTTATTGTAAAGCCCAGCCGGGAAGGCTCCAGCGTGGGAATGTCCAAAGTCGACAAAGCTGACGATTTAGCGTCCGCTTTAGCGCTGGCATTTCAACATGATGATGAAGTTCTGATAGAAAAATGGCTTAGCGGGCCGGAATTTACCGTCGCGATGCTTGGCGAAGAAATTTTACCGTCAATCCGTATCCAACCCGCCGGAGTCTTCTATGATTATGAGGCGAAGTATCTCTCTGATGAGACGCAATATTTCTGCCCAAGTGGTCTTGAAGCTGAGCGTGAAGACGATTTACAGTCCCTGGTGCTTAAAGCCTGGCATGTTCTGGGTTGCCAGGGCTGGGGACGCATCGATGTGATGCAGGACAAAGATGGACAATTTTATCTGCTGGAAGCCAACACCTCTCCGGGTATGACGAGCCACAGCCTTGTGCCGATGGCTGCGCGTCAGGCGGGGATGAGCTTCTCGCAGTTAGTCGTACGCATTCTGGACCAGGCGGGCTGATATGTCTCAGGCTGCATTGAACACGCGCAACCGCGATGACGAGGAAGAATACACCTCTTCACGCCGCAGTAATGGAACGCGTCTTGCAGGCATCATTTTCCTGCTCGGGGTGCTGTGCACCGTGTTTATCAGCGGCTGGATGGTCCTGGGCTGGATGGAAGATGCGCAGCGGTTGCCGCTTTCTAAGCTGGTGGTCACCGGTGAGCGTCACTACACGCGTAACGACGATATTCGCCAGTCAATACTGGCGCTGGGCTCGCCTGGCACCTTTATGACGCAGGACGTCAATATTATCCAGAGCCAGATTGAACGTCTGCCATGGATAAAACAGGCGAGCGTAAGAAAGCAATGGCCTGATGAATTGAAGATTCATCTGGTTGAATATGTGCCCATTGCGCGTTGGAATGATCAGCACATGGTTGACGTCGACGGAAATTCCTTCAGCGTCCCGGCCGATCGTGTCAACAAGCAAAATTTACCGATGTTGTATGGCCCTGAAGGCAGCGAAAACGAAGTGTTACAGGGTTTTCGTGAAATGGGTCAGGTGCTGGCGAAGGACAGGTTTACGTTAAAAGATGCTGCAATGACGGCGCGCCGCTCCTGGCAGCTTACGTTAACGAACGGCATTAAGCTCAACCTGGGACGCGGGGACACCATGAAGCGTCTGGCGCGTTTTGTCGAACTTTACCCGGTTTTACAGCAGCAGGCACAGACTGACGGCAAACGGATAAGCTACGTTGATTTGCGCTATGACTCAGGCGCAGCAGTCGGTTGGGTACCGGCTCCGGTCGAGGAACCTAATCAGCAACAGAATCAGGCACAGGTACAGGCAGAACAACAATGATCAAGGCGACGGACAGAAAACTGGTAGTTGGACTGGAGATTGGCACCGCGAAGGTTGCCGCTTTAGTAGGGGAAGTTCTGCCCGACGGTATGGTCAATATCATTGGCGTGGGCAGTTGCCCGTCACGTGGTATGGATAAAGGTGGGGTAAACGATCTTGAATCGGTGGTGAAATGCGTCCAGCGCGCCATCGATCAGGCTGAATTGATGGCAGATTGCCAGATTTCTTCTGTCTATCTTGCCCTTTCTGGTAAGCACATTAGCTGCCAGAACGAAATCGGCATGGTGCCGATTTCCGAAGAGGAAGTGACGCAGGAAGACGTTGAAAACGTTGTGCATACGGCGAAGTCCGTGCGTGTTCGCGATGAGCATCGCGTATTGCACGTGATCCCGCAGGAATATGCGATTGACTACCAGGAAGGGATCAAAAACCCGGTTGGTCTGTCAGGCGTTCGTATGCAGGCAAAAGTGCACCTGATCACATGTCACAACGATATGGCGAAGAACATTGTAAAAGCCGTTGAACGTTGTGGCCTGAAAGTTGACCAACTTATTTTCGCCGGTCTGGCGGCAAGTTATTCCGTACTGACCGAAGATGAACGTGAACTGGGTGTCTGTGTGGTCGATATTGGTGGTGGTACAATGGACATGGCCGTGTATACCGGCGGTGCGCTGCGCCACACCAAAGTGATCCCGTACGCAGGGAACGTCGTGACCAGCGATATTGCTTACGCTTTTGGTACGCCACCGAGCGATGCAGAAGCGATTAAAGTGCGCCACGGCTGTGCGCTGGGTTCTATCGTTGGCAAAGATGAGAGCGTTGAAGTGCCAAGCGTCGGTGGTCGTCCACCGCGCAGCCTGCAGCGCCAGACGTTGGCAGAGGTGATCGAGCCGCGCTATACCGAGCTGCTCAACCTGGTCAATGAAGAAATTTTACAGTTACAGGAACAGCTTCGTCAGCAGGGTGTTAAACATCATCTTGCGGCGGGGATTGTATTAACCGGCGGTGCAGCGCAAATTGAAGGTCTTGCGGCCTGTGCGCAGCGCGTCTTCCATACGCAGGTACGTATTGGGGCGCCGCTGAATATTACCGGTTTAACGGATTATGCTCAGGAGCCGTATTATTCAACGGCTGTGGGCCTGCTCCACTACGGGAAAGAATCTCATCTCAGTGGTGAAGCGGAAGTGGAAAAACGCGTCTCAGTGGGGTCGTGGGTCAAACGACTGAACAACTGGTTGCGAAAAGAGTTTTAATTTTTTTAAGAGACCGGAGAGAATTAGCGGTCTCGGGCGACAGGCACAACGGAGAGAGAAATTATGTTTGAACCTATGGAACTGACCAACGACGCGGTGATTAAAGTCATCGGCGTCGGTGGCGGCGGCGGTAACGCCGTAGAGCATATGGTGCGTGAACGCATTGAAGGTGTTGAATTCTTCGCGGTTAACACCGATGCGCAGGCACTGCGTAAGACGGCGGTAGGCCAGACTATCCAGATCGGCGGTGGTATCACCAAAGGGCTGGGAGCTGGGGCTAACCCGGAAGTGGGTCGCAATGCGGCTGAAGAAGATCGTGAAGCCCTGCGCGCTGCACTGGAAGGTGCGGACATGGTCTTCATCGCAGCAGGTATGGGTGGCGGTACCGGTACCGGCGCAGCACCTGTTGTGGCTGAAGTAGCTAAAGATTTAGGTATCCTGACCGTTGCTGTCGTGACCAAGCCTTTCAATTTTGAAGGCAAGAAGCGTATGGCCTTCGCGGAGCAGGGTATCACCGAGCTGTCCAAGCATGTGGACTCGCTGATCACCATCCCGAACGACAAACTGTTGAAAGTTCTGGGTCGTGGTATCTCCCTGCTTGACGCCTTCGGTGCAGCAAACGACGTGCTGAAAGGCGCGGTTCAGGGTATCGCTGAACTGATTACCCGTCCTGGCCTGATGAACGTTGACTTTGCAGACGTTCGCACCGTGATGTCCGAAATGGGCTACGCGATGATGGGCTCTGGCGTGGCGAGCGGCGAAGACCGTGCAGAAGAAGCGGCTGAAATGGCTATCTCTTCTCCACTGCTGGAAGATATCGACCTGTCTGGTGCGCGCGGCGTGCTGGTCAACATTACCGCTGGCTTTGACCTGCGTCTGGATGAGTTCGAAACCGTGGGTAACACCATCCGTGCGTTCGCCTCTGACAACGCTACCGTGGTAATCGGTACTTCACTTGACCCTGAAATGAACGACGAGCTGCGTGTTACCGTTGTTGCAACCGGTATCGGTATGGACAAGCGTCCTGAGATCACCTTAGTGACTAACAAGCAGACTCAGCAACCGGTAATGGATCGTTACCAGCAGCACGGTATGTCTCCGCTGACTCAGGAGCAGAAACCGGCCGCGAAAGTGGTGAACGACCCAACGCCGCAAACGGCGAAAGAGCCAGATTATCTGGATATCCCGGCGTTCCTGCGTAAGCAAGCTGATTAAGAATTGGCTGGAATTAGGGGATTTGCGCTCTTTGTGCTAAACTGGCCCACCGTTAGTGATATACACTCTCGGTTGGATAGTTAATTTGGCGAGATTATACGATGATCAAACAAAGGACACTTAAACGTATCGTTCAGGCGACGGGTGTCGGTTTACATACCGGCAAGAAAGTCACGCTGACGTTACGCCCTGCGCCGGCCAATACCGGGGTCATCTATCGTCGCACCGACTTGAATCCACCGGTAGATTTTCCGGCCGATGCCAAATCTGTGCGTGATACTATGCTCTGTACTTGTCTGGTGAACGAGCATGACGTGCGGATTTCTACCGTAGAGCACCTGAACGCCGCCCTGGCGGGTCTGGGTATCGACAACATTATTGTTGAAGTCGATGCGCCAGAAATCCCGATTATGGATGGCAGTGCTGCACCGTTCGTCTATCTGTTGCTGGATGCTGGCATCGAAGAACTGAACTGCGCGAAGAAATTTGTCCGCATCAAAGAGACCGTTCGCGTCGAAGATGGCGACAAGTGGGCTGAATTTAAACCGTACAATGGTTTCTCGTTGGACTTTACCATCGACTTTAACCATCCGGCGATTGATTCCAGCACCCAGCGCTATGCGATGAACTTCTCTGCCGATGCGTTTATGCGCCAGATCAGCCGAGCCCGTACGTTTGGCTTCATGCGTGATATCGAATATCTGCAGTCCCGCGGCTTGTGCCTGGGCGGCAGCTTCGATTGTGCCATCGTTGTTGACGATTATCGCGTACTGAACGAAGACGGCCTGCGTTTCGAAGATGAATTCGTTCGTCACAAAATGCTGGACGCTATCGGCGACCTGTTCATGTGTGGTCACAACATCATTGGTGCATTTACCGCGTTCAAATCCGGTCATGCGCTGAACAACAAACTGTTGCAGGCCGTCCTGGCAAAACAGGAAGCCTGGGAATATGTGACCTTCGAAGACGAAGCAGAACTGCCGTTGGCTTTCAAAGCGCCAAGCATGGTTCTGGCGTAACGGTTCACGCCGTTTCGTAAAAAATCGACTGGTTAACCTGGTACTCTCTCCGGCCAGGAAGACCAGTTGTTTTTATTTTTACCCTTCTTTGTTTGCCCCAGCGTTATTTCTAGTCTGTCTTGCGCAGAAAGTGTGTGCGTTAGCTGCATTCTTGACCGTTTTTCCCCGCGGCGGCACCTCATTCCTGCTGATGTGTATTGGCTTTAGTGGTAATATCTGGGCGCTTAAAAAAATAACTGAAGATAGCCTGTAGCAGGCTGGCTTATGTGGTGGAGCAAGTGAGCGGAATACTGACGCGCTGGCGACAATTTGGCAGACGTTACTTCTGGCCGCATCTCTTATTAGGGATGGTCGCGGCGAGTTTCGGCTTGCCTGCGCTCAGCAACAGTGCCGAAGCGGCGACGCCGACGAAGACGTCTACCAGCAAACACGATCTCAATACGCGGGTTAACTTTACAAATCTCGCCTGGCTTGAAGCCAGTCGCCGCCCGAATTTCTCCGTTGATTACTGGCACCAGCACGCTATCCGCACGGTTATCCGCCATCTCTCCTTCGCGATGGCGCCGCAGGCAATGCCTGTTGCGGAAGAGGCGCTGCCGGTGCAGGCGCAGCATCTTGCCCTGCTGGACACGCTCAACGCGCTGCTCACGCAGGACAGCCAGCCGCCGGTCATGGTTCGCCAGACGGCGCAACGCGCGCTCGTTCCTCCTGTTTCATTCTCTGTTTCAACCTGGATTAGCCAGGTTCACGGCATTCGCGCCGGGCCTCAACGCCTCAGCTAAATTAACTTTTTCAATACCTTAATTTATCTGCCCATGATGGGGCGTTTGAGAATTTATTATGCTAATCAAATTATTAACTAAAGTTTTTGGTAGTCGTAACGATCGTACCCTGCGCCGTATGCGCAAAGCTGTTGCCGTCATCAACGGTATGGAACCGGCGATGGAGAAGCTCTCTGATGATGAGCTGAAAGCGAAAACGGCGGAATTCCGTGCGCGTCTGGAAAAAGGTGAAACCTTAGAAAGCCTGATCCCGGAAGCATTTGCGGTCGTGCGTGAAGCAAGTAAGCGCGTGTTCGGCATGCGTCACTTCGACGTTCAGCTGCTGGGCGGGATGGTGCTTAACGAACGCTGCATCGCGGAAATGCGTACCGGTGAAGGTAAAACCCTGACCGCAACGCTGCCGGCTTACCTGAATGCGTTGACCGGTAAAGGCGTTCACGTCGTTACCGTCAACGACTATCTGGCGCAGCGTGACGCCGAAAACAACCGTCCACTGTTCGAATTCCTCGGCATGACCGTCGGCATCAACATGTCTGGCCTGCCTGCACCAGCCAAGCGTGAAGCGTATAACGCGGACATTACCTACGGTACCAACAACGAATACGGCTTCGACTACCTGCGTGACAACATGGCGTTCAGCCCCGAAGAGCGCGTCCAGCGTAAGCTGCACTACGCGCTGGTGGATGAGGTGGACTCCATCCTGATCGATGAAGCGCGTACTCCGCTTATCATCTCCGGCCCGGCTGAAGACAGCTCCGAGATGTACCGTAAGGTCGACAAAATCATTCCACACCTGCTGCGCCAGGAGAAAGAAGACTCGGATACCTTCCAGGGTGAAGGTCACTTCTCCGTGGATGAAAAAGCGCGCCAGGTGAACCTGACCGAGCGTGGTCTGGTGAAAATCGAAGAGCTGCTGGTGGCTGAAGGCATTATGGAAGAGGGCGAGTCTCTGTACTCTCCGAGCAACATCATGCTGATGCACCACGTGACCGCAGCGCTGCGTGCCCACGCGCTGTTCACCCGCGACGTCGACTACATCGTAAAAGACGGCGAAGTGATCATTGTCGATGAGCACACCGGTCGTACCATGCAGGGCCGTCGCTGGTCAGACGGTCTGCACCAGGCTGTAGAAGCCAAAGAAGGCGTGGATATTCAAAACGAAAACCAGACGCTGGCCTCTATCACCTTCCAGAACTACTTCCGTCTGTACGAGAAGCTGGCGGGCATGACCGGTACAGCCGATACCGAAGCGTTTGAATTCAGCTCTATCTACAAGCTGGATACCGTGGTCGTTCCAACCAACCGTCCGATGATCCGTAAGGATATGCCGGACCTGGTGTACATGACTGAAGCGGAAAAAATTCAGGCGATCATCGAAGATATTCGCGAGCGTACCGCGAAAGGCCAGCCGGTACTGGTGGGGACCATCTCCATCGAGAAGTCCGAAGTGGTGTCTAACGAGCTGACTAAAGCAGGCATCAAGCACAACGTTCTGAACGCCAAGTTCCACGCTAAAGAAGCAGATATCGTTGCGCAGGCAGGTTATCCGGCTGCGGTAACCATCGCCACCAACATGGCGGGTCGTGGTACCGATATTATGCTGGGCGGTAGCTGGCAGGCCGAGGTGGCTGAGCTGGAAAACCCAACGCCTGAACAGATTGCTCAGATTAAGGCCGACTGGCAGGTGCGTCACGACGCGGTGCTGGCATCCGGCGGTCTGCACATTATCGGTACCGAGCGTCACGAATCGCGTCGTATTGATAACCAGCTGCGTGGTCGTGCAGGTCGTCAGGGTGATGCCGGTTCTTCCCGCTTCTACCTGTCGATGGAAGATGCGCTGATGCGTATTTTCGCCTCCGACCGCGTGTCCGGCATGATGCGTAAGCTGGGCATGAAGCCGGGTGAAGCCATTGAGCACCCGTGGGTTACCAAAGCGATCGCGAACGCACAGCGTAAAGTGGAAAGCCGCAACTTCGATATTCGTAAGCAGCTGCTGGAATACGATGACGTGGCTAACGATCAGCGCCGTGCGATCTACACCCAGCGTAACGAACTGCTGGACGTGTCCGACGTGAGCGAAACCATCAACAGCATTCGCGAAGATGTGTTTAAAGCCACGATTGATGCGCACATTCCGCCGCAGTCTCTGGAAGAGATGTGGGACATCGAAGGCCTGCAGGAACGCCTGAAAAACGACTTCGACCTCGACCTGCCAATCAAAGAGTGGCTGGATAAAGAGCCTGAGCTGCACGAAGAGACCCTGCGCGAGCGTATCTACGAAACCGCGCTGGACGTCTACAAGCGCAAGGAAGAGGTCGTTGGCGCTGAGATGATGCGTCACTTCGAAAAAGGCGTGATGCTGCAGACGCTGGACTCCCTGTGGAAAGAGCACCTGGCGGCGATGGACTACCTGCGTCAGGGTATCCACCTGCGTGGCTATGCGCAGAAAGATCCGAAGCAGGAATACAAGCGTGAGTCCTTCTCCATGTTTGCCTCTATGCTTGAGTCGCTGAAGTATGAAGTCATCAGCACCCTGAGCAAGGTTCAGGTGCGTATGCCGGAAGAGGTGGAAGCGATGGAACAGCAGCGTCGTGAAGAAGCCGAGCGTCTGGCACAAATGCAACAGCTGAGCCATCAGACCGACGACAGCGAAGCCGCAGCGGCGATCGCCGCGCAAACCGGCGATCGTAAAGTGGGTCGTAACGATCCATGCCCGTGCGGTTCTGGTAAAAAGTACAAGGCGTGCCACGGCCGTCTGAGCTAAGTTCATAAAAAAACAAAAAGGCGCAGATTTCTGCGCCTTTTTTATGGAAGTGACAATATGAAAATACTGCAAATTGCCGTCGGGATTATTCGCAACCCGCAAAATCAAATCTTCATCACCCAGCGCGCTGCCGACGCCCATATGGCGAACAAGTGGGAGTTTCCAGGCGGTAAAATCGAGTCAGGTGAAACGCCGGAAGCGGCGCTGGTTCGCGAGCTTCAGGAGGAGGTGGGGATCACCCCGCTTGGCGCAACGCTGTTTGATAAGCTTGAATACCAGTTTCCGGACAGACACATCACGCTGTGGTTCTGGCTGGTGGAAAACTGGGAAGGTGAACCCTGGGGGAAAGAGGGGCAGCCGGGTAACTGGGTGGAGCTTCAGGCAAGTGATGCCGAAAAATTCCCGCCAGCTAATGAGCCTGTGATCCTGCGGTTAGTCGAACAACCGAAGGCCTGCTAAGCGACGCGCCAGCAGGCTTTACAGATTACTACTGGCTTTCACTCCAGTCATCGCTGTCCGAAAGATCGCCTTTACTCGGAATGCGTTTTTCTTCCGCCGCCCATTCGCCCAGGTCAATAAGCTGGCAGCGTTTGCAGCAGAATGGGCGGAATGGACTCACTTCGCCCCAGACAACGGTTTTGCCACAGGTCGGGCAGTTTACGGTGGTGACATCAGACATCGGCACTCCTTAACAACAGGCCAGTTCAAAATCGAGGCGTTCCGGCACGGTGCCATTTTCGCTGTCCAGCGGCATAAAGCGAATCGCAAAGCGGCTCTTATGCCCGGAAATTTGCGGATAAAGCTGTTCGCCAAGCGATAAATTCAGGCGCAGAAGATCGGCATCATCACCGTTGTCCTGGTAGAAACCGTTCAGGCTGGTTTGCTTGCGGAACGGCGCTGAGTTACGGATCAGATCGAGGATCAGCGACAGCGTCTGGTGCATCGGCTCCAGGCTTGCCAGCCAGCTGTTCACCTGCGCGTCACGCTGCGCTTGTGGCATATGGAGCCACATATGCAGCGTCGGCAGGTCGAAGCTGCAGCAACCGCCAGGGATGCTCAGGCGCTGGCGCACCAGGCCAATCAGGCGGTCCTCACGCAAAAACTGCCCGACGCGCGGTGCGGCCATCAGGATGCTGCTGCTGGTTTTAAGCTGCTGACGAAGGGAATCGATACGGCTTACGTCCACCCCCGGAACCTCAGCCCATGCCTGCAATTTACGCTGCTGGCGCTCCAGCTCTTTAAGCAATTCTGTGCGGACATCGCCGCGTTCAATCACATCCAGCAGATCGCCTACATTGCGGAAGAAGTGCAACGCCGTAGCGTGATCGTTAACCGGCAGATGTTGTGAAAGCTGCTGAATGAGGAATTCGATGCGTAGCCAGGTACGCATTTTTTCGTTGAGCGGATGCTCAAAAAGGATGTGAGTCGACATTATGGTTTTTCCTGTGCAACGGCCTGCCCGGCTAACGTCAGATACTGCGCGTGCAGACGGGCAACATCCGATGCAATAGCATCTGGTGCGCCGTTATTATCAATAACATCATCCGCCACGGCAAGGCGCTGAGCGCGCGTGGCCTGAGCGGCGAGAATATGTTCAGCATGCTCGCGCGAGACATGGTCTCGCATCATGGTTCTCTGGATTTGCGTCTCGGGTGTGACATCAATCACCAGTACCCGATCGGCTTTCTGATGCAGCTGATTTTCCACCAGCAGCGGAACCACCCACAAGACATAGGGCGAGCGGGCTTCGGCTATCTGACGCTGTGTTTCCTGGTGGATAATGGGATGGAGCAGGGCATTAAGCCAGGCTTTTTCCGCTGAATCGGAAAAAATGCATTCGCGAAGCTGACGGCGATTTAGCGTGCCATCGGCATTGATGATTGCCTGGCCAAAATGTTCTGCGATGGCCTTAAGCGCGGGTGTATTGGGCTCTACCACCTGGCGGGCAATAATATCGGCATCGATAATCGTGATACCCAAACGAGAAAACGCGTCTGCAACGGTACTTTTGCCACTACCGATGCCACCGGTTAATGCAACGATATACCCCATTAAATCAAATCCTGGGAATTATTCATTATTAAAATCAGTTGATTAAAACTCTCAGGTGCGCCAGCAACTGTTTAGCCCTGTTTACCGGCTTTTTACCAGGTAAATTTATAGGATTGTAGCGTAAAAAAAGAGAATTTCGCAGTCTTGCGGAGCAGGTATTAGTGCGTATGATAGCGTCACTGGAGTTGTGCTTTTAACATATTTGCCTCTAACCCCAGGAATCCGCACATGCGTATCGAAGAAGATCTGAAGTTAGGTTTCAAAGACGTTCTTATCCGCCCTAAACGCTCTACACTGAAAAGTCGCTCAGACGTTGAACTCGAACGTCAATTCACCTTTAAGCATTCCGGTCAGACCTGGTCTGGCGTGCCGATCATCGCTGCCAACATGGATACTGTGGGAACCTTTGAGATGGCAACCGCGCTGGCACAGTTCGACATCCTCACCGCCGTACACAAACATTACAGCCCTGAAGAGTGGAATGCGTTTGTGGCGTCCGCCTCTGCTGATGTGGTGAAGCACGTGATGGTCTCCACCGGCACCTCCGATGCGGATTTCGAGAAGACCAAACAGATCCTGAAGGCTAACCCGGCGCTGAACTTCGTTTGTATTGATGTGGCGAACGGTTACTCCGAGCACTTCGTACAGTTCGTCAGCAAGGCGCGTGAGGCCTGGCCGACGAAAACCATCATCGCGGGCAACGTGGTGACCGGTGAAATGTGTGAAGAGCTGATCCTCTCCGGTGCCGATATCGTGAAAGTGGGCATCGGTCCGGGCTCCGTATGCACCACGCGCGTCAAAACCGGCGTCGGTTATCCGCAGCTCTCTGCCGTCATTGAATGTGCCGATGCGGCGCACGGGCTGGGCGGCCAGATCATCAGCGACGGTGGTTGCACCATGCCGGGTGATGTCGCAAAGGCCTTCGGTGGCGGCGCGGACTTCGTGATGCTCGGCGGTATGCTGGCAGGCCATGAAGAGAGCGGCGGTACCGTAGTAGAAGAGAACGGCGAGAAATTTATGCTGTTCTACGGTATGAGCTCTGAGTCTGCGATGACCCGTCACGTCGGCGGCGTGGCAAAATACCGTGCGGCAGAAGGTAAAACCGTCAAGCTGCCTCTGCGCGGCCCAGTTGAAAACACCGCACGCGATATCCTCGGCGGCCTGCGCTCTGCCTGCACCTACGTTGGCGCCTCCCGCCTGAAAGAGCTGACAAAGCGTACGACGTTTATTCGCGTTCAGGAACAAGAAAACCGCGTATTCAACAGCCTGTAATGGCTATCGCTGGCGCATGCCCGTGCGCCAGCCCTGTTGTACTATCCCGCGCTCATCGCATCTCCCAGGTGGAATATCGGCAGGTACATTGCCACCACCAGCGTACCGATAATGACCCCCGTCACTATCAGAAGCACTGGCTCCAGAAGCGCCGCCAGATTCTCTGCACGTTGAAAGGTCTGTTCCGTATGATGGCGGGCAAGGTTTGCCAGCATGATATCCAGCGCACCTGACATTTCACCGGTTCGTAAAAGCTGAACACACAGCGGGGTAAAGATTGCCGCTCTTTGAAAGGATGACCAGACGGGAAGGCCTTTTTCAATGTCCTCCCGCACGCCGCGCAGCATTCCCTGCCAGTACTGACTTTCAACGGTCTCCTCGGCACTCTCCAGGCCCTGTAAAAAGGGGATACCTGCCTGTTGCGTGAGTGACAGCACGGTAAAGACGTGTCCCAGCTTTTGACCTTTTGCCAGTGCGCCCATCACGGGCGTATGCAGCAGGATGCACTGCCAGCGAGGATTCTGCCGCAGAGCCCAGGCGACGGCTAAGGGGGCTAATAGCAGGACGAACAACGCAAGGGCATATGACTGCATAAAGGCGGCCATCCCCATAACCATCTGTGTCAGCACGGGAAGCGGGGTATTAAACGTTTTGTAGATCGCGGCAAACTCGGGCAGGACCAGAGTGACCATCGCCAGCACGACGAGCACAGCCAGCGTCAGGACGATCGCCGGGTAGCGCAGCGCCTTTTTCACTTTTGCACTGAGCTGCTGCTGCGCTTTTTGTTGCTGCGCGAGCTGACGACAGCACACCTCCAGCTTCCCGGTCAGCTCTCCGGTTTTCACCATCGAGACATGCAGCGGGCTAAAAACGGCTGGCCACTTTTTTAGCGACTCAGAAAACGGGCATCCTTCACTGAGCTCATCGGCAATGCTTTGCAGCAGCGCCTGCCACGGTTTTAACGGATGTTGCTCTGCCAGCATTTGCAGGCTGTGGGACAGCGTCAGCCCAGCCTGCAGAAGCGAGGCGAGCTGATGAAACATCTCGTCGCAGTGGTGTGGCCGCCAGCGGTGTCGCTGCGCGCATCGGGTCAGCGTCAGAGGATGGAGGTCGTTACGCATCAGCCGGGTGAAGGCCGCATTGCGGTCTGTGGTCCAGAGTGTCCCGCTTCGGGGTTCTCCATCTTTGGTGAGCGCACGCCAGCGCCAGAGCTGATTAGCCGCCATTGGGCATTCCCAGGACGCGCAACAACTCTTCAATCGTGGTTAGCCCTTGTTCGACGGCCCTGCAGCCGTGTTCAAAAAGAGAAACCATCCCCGCCTGCCGGGCGCTCGCCTCTATGACGTCAGTTCCCGCCCCGCTGGCAATGGCCTGCTGCAGGGCATTGTCGATGGCGAGTACTTCAAAAATGGCCACGCGGCCATAAAAGCCGTGATAACAGCGATCGCAGCCGGTGGGCTGCCAGCGTGGAAGCGGCCTGGGCCATACTGAGCGAGGTAGTTGAGCCTGATCGCGGGTTTCCCGGCGACAATGTGGGCACAAACGCCGGACCAGTCGCTGGGCAATCACCATCGTCAGCGCGGAAGAAATCATCCAGCGCGCGACGCCCATCTGCTCCAGGCGAATGAGCGTTTCCGTCGTCGAGTTGGTGTGCAGGGTCGACAGCACCAGATGCCCGGTCTGGGCAGCATTAATGGCAATCCCGGCCGTTTCTCCGTCACGGATTTCGCCGACCATAATGATGTCGGGATCCTGACGTAGCAGTGCGCGCAGCACGTTCTGGAAGGTTAAACCCGCCCGGGGATTAATCTGCGTCTGGTTTAATCCGGCAAGGGGGATCTCAATAGGATCTTCCACGCTGCAGATGTTGACGTCAGGGGTGTTACGCGACTGCAGCGCGCTGTACAGCGTCACGGTTTTGCCGCTGCCGGTAGGGCCGGTGACCAGAATCAGCCCCTGCGGCTGGTGGAGAACCGCATTAAAACAGGCCAACTGTTCAGCATTCAAGCCAAGCGCTTTCGGCTCAAGGGCCTGCGGAACCTGATGCAGGAGGCGCAGCACAATTTTTTCGCCGCCGCTGCAGGGAAGCGTCGCGATCCGAAACGAGACCGGCTCATTGGCCAGTTCAATCGTAAACTGGCCGTCCTGAGGCAGCCGGCGTTCTGCAATATCCAGGTTACCCAGCACTTTTAAACGTGCGCTTAACAGGTTAGCCAGTTCAGCGGCAAGCGGAGGCTGCGGACAAAGTACGCCGTCGATACGTAAACGAATCTGGCACGCGTGCTCCATCGGTTCGATATGAATATCAGAGGCGCGCTGGTTGATTGCCTGCTGCAGCGTGTGGTTAAGGACATCTACCGTAGAGTGTGTTTGCGAAACGCCGGGCAGATGCGATTGAGACGTCAGCTGCCGGTGTTTTTCCATGCGCTCCGCGCTCCAGCACTCAATATCAATCCGTTTCTGGGTCGCGAAACGCAGCGCCTCCATGAGTTCGGTCGCGGGCTTTCCCACGACGGCAATGTTGATCCTCTCACTGTCGCTGGATAGCAGCAGTGCGTGATGGCGAAGACAAAGCGCCACGAGTTGATCGGTATTCATTCTCCGCTCCTCAGTTATTGTTGAAGCGGAAAACGTCTTCGCAGGCCTGCTTCAGAGCGCTATCAGCACTGATGTTGCAGACACGTGTCCAGCCCGTCATACCGTTACCATCGCTCCACTGCGGCGTCATGACCACTTCCAGCCCGTTAAGACTTTCCTGTCCTGTTAAGGTCACGATCCCTTTCGCTACGCTCATTCCGGAAACGTAGCGTGTCGTGGTGGGGGAAGGGATGCCGTTGCTGTTGGCATCGCAGCTCTCCACACCACCGTGATCCAGCGCGCAAAGTTCAATGGCGGTGCGGTAGGGAACGAAGGTTTGCAGCATATCGGTCAGCGCCGCTTTGCGCAGGTAGTTCTGATAGGCAGGTATGCCGATGGCGCTCAGAATCGCAATAATGCCGATGACCACCATCAGCTCAATAAGAGTGAATCCGTGTTGTCTGTTCATATCTGCTCCTTACGTTAAGTGGCGCTACTCTGTCAGCGCAAAAGGGCAGAAACGAGGGGCAAAAAAGGGAACGGGAAAGCGCGTTCAGAGAATTAATGCGGTGTTGCAGGAAAGAACAGAGGATTTGCGAGCGGGGCTGAAATTCCCCTCTCCAGGCGGAGAGGGGAGGAATCACTATTTAAAACGCATCGAGAGGTCGAGGGCGCGAACGTGCTTGGTCAGCGCGCCGACGGAGATGTAATCCACGCCGGTTTCGGCGAATTCACGGATCGTTTCGAAGGTGACGTTCCCGGAGACTTCGAGCTGGGCCCGGCCATTGGTCAGTTTTACCGCCTCACGCATCTGCTCGGTTTCGAAGTTATCGAGCATGATGATATCGGCCCCGGCCTTAATCGCCTGCTCCAGCTCGTCCAGGTTTTCCACTTCTACTTCAACCGGCACATCCGGATGCAGCCAGAAGGCCTTCTCCACCGCCTGACGTACAGAACCCGATGCAATAATGTGGTTCTCTTTAATCAGAAAAGCGTCGGACAGGCCCAGACGATGGTTTGCGCCGCCGCCGCAGAGCACCGCGTACTTCAGCGCCGTGCGCAGGCCCGGCAGCGTTTTGCGGGTATCCAGCAGCTGGGTTCGGGTGCCGGCCAGTAGGTCAACGTAACGACGCACTTCGCTGGCGACGCCAGAGAGCGTTTGTACAAAATTGAGCGCGGTACGTTCGCCGGTCAGCAAGACGCGGGAAGGGCCGTCCAGCTCGAACAGCGGCTGATTTGGCGTGACGCTGTCGCCGTCCTCCACGTGCCATGTTACCTGCACATCATCGCCCGCCAGCTGGGTAAAGACCTCTTCAACCCAGCGCTTACCGCAAAAAACCCCTTCTTCGCGGGTGATAATGACCGCGTGGGAGCGCGTCTCTTTCGGCAATAATTGTGCGGTAATATCTTTATCGGCATTGACGTCACCGCCCAGATCTTCTTTCAAAGCATGGGCAACGCTTGCCGGAATATCCATATTAATACGTTCCAGAAGCGCTTCACGTCGGTGGTCGGGGTTGTAGCGGCGAGGCGGCATGATAAAACTCCAAATTGGTAACGAATCAAAATATTGAAACATGCTACTCTGAACCGAGTAACAGCACCATACATAAGGAGTTCCAGCATGTTGTTAGAAAACGGATGGCTGGTGGATGCGCGGCATGTGCCTTCGCCGCACCACGACTGCCGCCCGGAGGATGAAAAGCCCACACTGCTGGTGGTTCATAATATTAGTCTCCCGCCGGGGGAATTTGGCGGCCCGTGGATCGATGCGTTATTCACGGGAACGATAGATCCCGATGCCCATCCTTTCTTTGCTGAGATTGCGCATCTACGCGTGTCGGCTCATTGCCTGATTCGTCGCGATGGTGAAGTGGTTCAGTATGTTCCCTTTGATAAGCGCGCCTGGCATGCCGGGGTGTCGATGTATCACGGGCGCGAACGGTGCAACGATTTTTCTATCGGGATCGAACTGGAAGGCACGGATACCACGCCCTACACCGATTCACAGTATCAACAGCTAGCGGCTGTGACCCGCACGCTTATCGGACTTTACCCGGCCATCGCCGACAATATTACCGGGCACAGCGATATCGCTCCGGCGAGAAAAACCGATCCCGGCCCGGCATTTGACTGGCCGCGGTTCCGCGCCATGCTCACCGCGTCGTCAGAATAAGGAGATACCATGACGTTGTTTACCATGCTGCTGGTTATCATCGCTGAACGCCTGTTCAAGCTCGGTGAGCACTGGCATCTGGATCACCGGCTGGAGGTGTTATTCCGCCGTATCAAGCACTTTTCCATGCTGCGCACGCTGCTGATGATGGCGGGCGTGATGGTGATTACGTTCCTGCTGCTGCGCGCGCTGTATGGACTCTTTTTCAACGTGCCGCTGCTGGTGGTGTGGATCCTGCTCGGCGTGCTGTGCATTGGTGCGGGCAAGGTGCGTTTGCACTATCACGCGTACCTTAAAGCTGCCTCCCGTGACGATGCCCATGCGCGCAATGCCATGGCGAGCGAGCTGACGATGATCCACGGCGTGCCGCCGGACTGCGACGAGCGCGAGTTCCTGCGCGAACTGCAGAACGCGCTGCTGTGGATTAACTTCCGTTACTACCTGGCGCCGCTGTTCTGGTTTGTGGTGGGCGGCCCGTGGGGGCCGGTACTGCTGATGGGGTATGCGTTCCTGCGCGCCTGGCAGACCTGGCTTGCTCGCTATCTGACGCCGCACGAGCGTTTGCTGTCCGGCATTGATGCCATCCTGCACGTGGTTGACTGGCTTCCGGTGCGTCTGGTGGGCGTGGTGTACGCGTTAATTGGCCACGGTGAAAAAGCGCTGCCCGCGTGGTTCGCCTCGCTTGCCGACCGCCATACGTCGCAGTATCAGGTGTTAACGCGTCTGGCGCAGTTCTCGCTGGCGCGCGAGCCGCATACCGACAAGATTGAAACGCCGAAAGCCGCTGTCTCCATGGCGAAGAAAACGTCGTTTGTGGTCGTGGTTATCGTGGCGCTGCTGACAATCTACGGCACGCTGGTGTAAGCCAGCGCGCCGTAACGATTAAAGCGTGTCCGCAGGCGGGATGCCGAAATCAGGCATCCCGTTTTCGTCCCAGCGGACGCGCTTCAGGCGGGTATGGCGGTTTGGATCGTACAGCGGATCGCCCTCAATTTCGGTGTAGTTCCGCGCGTGATACACCAGCACATCTTCCCCTTCCGGCGTTTGCGTAAAGCTGTTGTGTCCCGGGCCGTACTGGCGATTTTCGTAGCTGGTGGCGAATACGGGGCGCGGGGATTTGTGCCAGTTCAATGGGTTTTGCGGATCGGCATTCAGGTCTATCCACAGCAGCCCCATGCAGTAGTTCTCGTCGGTGGCGCTGGCGGAATAGCTGATAAACAGTTTGTTGCCATGGAACAGCACCGCCGGGCCTTCGTTGACCCAAAACCCGCGACACTCCCAGTCATACTCCGGCTTGCTGAGCATCACAGGCTCGCCTTTCAGCGTCCACGGGTTCGCCATTTCACACAGATAAAGGTTGGAGTTCCCGGAGATGTCCGGCGCTTTTTGCGCCCACAGATACCAGCGTTTTCCCTGATGCACAAAGGTGGTGGCGTCCAGGGCGAAGGTGTCGAATGGGGTTTCGATCTGGCCTTTTTCTACCCACCTGCCGGTGAGCGGATCGTCGTCGGTACATTCAATGGCAAACATGCGGTGCTGGAACATCCCGAGCGCGTCGAGCGCCTGGGTGTGCGTCGCGGCAAAATAGATGTACCACTTTCCGTCAATGTGGTGCAGTTCCGGCGCCCATATCAGCTGGCTCATTGGGCCGGCGTCGGGTTTACGCCAGACCACCACCTCTGCGGCATGACGTAAGCCTTCCAGCGAGTCCGCGCGGCGGATCGCCAGCCTGTCGTACTGCGGCACGGAGGCGATAAAGTAATATTGCCCATCGTGGCGCAGGATATACGGGTCGGCGCGTTGTTCAATAAACGGGTTTGGCCAGGTTTGCATTCGGCTTTCCTTATTTAGTCTCAGCGGCTTTCAGTTCCTGATAATCGTTCAGCTCGTGGTAGTTGTTGCGGCGTTTTTCCAGATCGAGCTGGATCTGCTTCATGGTTTCACGATCCACCTTCAGCAGACGCACCACGCCCGCGGTAATCAAATAACCCACCCCCGGGATAACTGTAAACAGCAGCACAATCCCGTTGATGGCGTCTGCGCTTTGCGCTTTCGCCCCCGCGTCGTAGCCGTACCAGGAGAGCAGAAAACCGACCATCGCCCCGGCAATCGCCAGCCCCAGCTTCAGGAAGAAGATGTTGCCCGAGAAGCTGATGCCGGTGATGCGCTTCCCGGTTTTCCACTCGCCGTAGTCATCCACGTCGGCCATCAGCGACCAGTGCAGCGGAGACGGGATCTGGTGCAGGATGTTCAGCAGGACGTAGAGCACCACGATGGTGACGGTCGCTTTCGGGTCGAAGAAATAAAAGGCGCAGGAGAAAATCCCCAGCACGATGTTGGTCCAGAAGAAGACCTTCAGCTTGCACCAGCGGTCGGTCAGCACTTTTGCCAGCACGCTGCCGAGCATCATGCCGACAACGCCCAGGCTGATAAACAGCGTGGCGAAGTGGGTGCTCTGGCCCATCACCCAGGTGACGTAATACATGGTGGCCGCCATGCGGATAAAGCCCGGGCAGACGTTGCAGAGCGTCAGGAGCAGAATGCGCACCCACTGGTCGTTCTTCCACACGTCTTTCAGGTCGTTTTTCAGCTCGTCATTGGTCTGGACTGCCGGGCGCACGCGCTCGCGCACGGTGGCGAAGCAGAACAGGAACATGCAGGTACCAATCAGCGCCAGCACGGTCATGGCCATCTGGTAGCCTTTGGCTTTGTTGTCCCCGCCAAACCAGTCGGCCATCGGCAGCAGCGTCAGGGATAGCAGCAGCGTGGCGATGCCGACCAGCACGAAGCGGTACGACTGGCAGGCCACACGTTCTTTTGGATCGTTAGTGATCACCCCGCCCAGCGAGCAGTAGGGGATGTTGATGGCGGTGTAGGTGAGCGACAGCAGGAAGTAGGTGACAAAGGCATAGATAACTTTGCTGTTATAGCTCCACTCCGGGGTGGTAAACATCAGGATGCTGAACAGCGCGTACGGGAAAGCGATCCACAGCAGCCATGGACGAAACCGGCCATATTTACTGCGGGTGCGGTCGGCAATTGCGCCCATGATCGGGTCCGTTACGGCGTCAATCACGCGGACAGACAGCAGCAGCGCGCCGACCAGCGCAGGGGCCAGTCCAAAAATATCCGTATAAAAATAGTTAACAAACAGCATGATGGCGCCGAAGATGATGTTACATCCGGCGTCGCCCATCCCATAGCCGATCTTTTCTTTTACTGACAGCTTTGCGTTATCCATAGACAGCTCTCCGGTTTACGGTATGGAGAGAATTATTCGCTGGCGAAGGGATATATGCGTTGCAGTATCAGGGCGGTGATATGGATAAATGCGCTGTGGGCGTGAAAGTGTGAAGGAGGTAACAACGCGCGGCACCCGCAAAAGCAGGCACCGCGGTGGGAGGCTTAGTGCGCCTTCATGGCATTACGGCTTTTCTGACTGAAGAGATAGCCAACGCCGAGTACTGCAATCCAGACCGGGATCAGGTAGACGGAAATCGCCATACCTGGGGTGATCAGCATGATCACCAGCACGGCCGCCATGAACAGCAGGCAGATCCAGTTACCCAGCGGATAGAGCAGGGCAGGGAAGCGCGTGGTGACGCCCTGCTGCTGCTTCGCGCGGCGGAACTTCATGTGCGCCAGGCTGATCATCGCCCAGTTGATGACCAGCGCAGAGACCACCAGCGCCATCAGCAGGCCAAACGCCGATTCCGGTGCCATGTAGTTAATGAGCACGCACAGGGCGGTCACGATGGCGGAAACAATGATGGTATTCACCGGCACGCCACGTTTATCAACGTTAAGCAGCATCTTCGGCGCGTTACCCTGCTGGGCGAGGCCGAACAGCATGCGGCTGTTGCAGTATACGCAGCTGTTGTAAACGGAGAGCGCTGCGGTCAGCACCACGATGTTCAGCGCGTTGGCGACAAAGGTGTCGCCCAGCTCGTGGAAGATCAGCACAAACGGGCTGGTGTCAGCAGTCACGCGCGTCCACGGCAGCAGGGAGAGCAGCACCGCCAGTGAGCCCACATAGAAGATCAGGATGCGGTAGATAACCTGATTTGTGGCTTTCGGGATGCTCTGCTCCGGGTTGTCGGCTTCAGCAGCGGTGATGCCCACCAGTTCCAGGCCGCCGAAGGAGAACATAATGATCGCCATCATCATCACCAGGCCGGTCATGCCGTGAGGCAGGAAGCCACCCTGCTCCCAGAGGTTGCGCACCGTGGCCTGCGGGCCGCCGTTGCCGCTGAACAGCAGCCAGCCGCCGAAGATAATCATCGCCACCACCGCAATGACCTTGATGATGGCAAACCAGAACTCCATCTCCCCGAACACTTTAACGTTGGTCAGGTTAATGGCGTTGATAATGACGAAGAAGGCCGCAGCGGAAGCCCAGGTTGGGATTTCGGGATACCAGAACTGAATGTATTTCCCGACGGCGGTCAGTTCGGCCATGGCAACCAGAACGTACAGCACCCAGTAGTTCCAGCCCGAGGCGAAACCGGCAAAGCTGCCCCAGTACTTATAGGCAAAGTGGCTGAAGGAGCCTGCGACCGGCTCTTCCACGACCATTTCGCCCAGCTGGCGCATGATCAGAAAAGCAATGAAACCCGCAATCGCGTAACCTAAAATAATGCCCGGACCGGCAGACTGGATAACGGATGCGCTGCCCAGAAACAGGCCGGTACCAATCGCACCGCCCAGTGCGATGAGCTGAATATGGCGGTTTTTAAGCCCGCGCTTTAGCTGATCGCCGTGCTGTTGAGCTTCCATTTGAAACCTCGTGTGTGGTTGTTATGTTCACGCTGAGCGTGTGTAATTATGAAAATCCATATTCTGTATTTATTTCTTTACGGTTAACGAGACCGAAAAAAGCGGAGATGACTTCCGTAAGCGCCAGAATAGTGGTAAGTGCCTGCGAATGCACCTGCTTTATGAAGGGGTGATGACGACTTGAATAAAAAGAAAGCATTTGTAAATCGGCCCGCTCGTTGTTCCTCACCCAACCTATAGAATAGAAATGCGCCTTAAGTGGGCGAATTTTCATTATTTGCCTTGTTGAATCGCTTCAGATTGCAAAAACCCTCGTTTCATTATGGTTAAAACTCCCTCTTTGGGAGTAATCAACTCATTTGTGCAAAGTTACATTTCTGAAACGTTATTTCTGTAAGGTTGTTAAAATGTGCAGGGTTTACTGATTTCAATCAAAACCAATATGGACAGAAGGTGAATACTTTGTTACTTTAGCGATACGAAATAGAAATTGGTAAGACCAATTGACTCCGGGCAAAAAGGCGTAAGACAGGGAATATGGCCTACAGCAAAATTCGCCAACCAAAACTATCTGATGTGATTGAGCAGCAGCTGGAGTTTTTAATCCTCGAAGGGACTCTGCGCCCGGGTGAGAAACTTCCGCCAGAACGCGAGCTGGCAAAACAGTTCGACGTTTCACGTCCCTCTCTGCGTGAGGCGATTCAACGTCTCGAAGCAAAGGGCTTGCTGCTTCGTCGCCAGGGCGGCGGAACCTTTGTGCAAAACAGCCTGTGGCAGAGCTTCAGCGATCCGCTGGTAGAACTTCTCTCTGACCACCCAGAATCCCAGTTTGACCTGCTTGAGACCCGTCACGCGCTGGAAGGTATTGCGGCCTATTACGCCGCCCTTCGCAGCACTGATGAAGATCGCGTGCGTATCCGCGAGCTGCATCAGGCCATTGAACGGGCACAGCAGTCCGGCGATTTAGACGCCGAGTCCAGCGCCGTCGTCCAGTATCAAATTGCCGTCACCGAAGCGGCCCACAACGTGGTGCTCCTCCATCTGCTACGCTGCATGGAGCCGATGCTGGCCCAGAACGTTCGTCAAAATTTTGAATTGTTGTATGCCCGTCGGGACATGCTCCCACTGGTAAGCAACCATCGCACCCGAGTATTCGAGGCGATAATGGCCGGGGAACCGGAGCAGGCGCGCGAAGCGTCGCACCGCCATCTGGCTTTCATTGAGGAAATCTTGCTGGACCGCAGCCGTGAACAATCGCGTCGCGAACGTTCATTACGCCGCATACAGCAACGAAAGGATTAAGCGCCAGGTACTTTTAGAGCGCGGCAACTAAACGCAGAACCTGTCTTATTGTGTTCTTGCCCAAGAGCACAATGGGACAGGTTCCAGACAAATCAACGTATTAGATAGATAAGGAATACCCCCATGTCAGAACGTCTCCAAAATGACGTGGATCCGATCGAAACTCGCGACTGGCTACAGGCGATCGAATCGGTCATCCGTGAAGAAGGTGTTGAGCGTGCTCAGTATCTGATTGATCAGCTGCTTTCTGAAGCCCGCAAAGGCGGCGTGAAGGTTGCTTCAGGTGCAGGGGCTAGCAACTACGTAAACACGATTGCCGTTGAAGACGAACCGGAATACCCGGGCAATCTGGATCTGGAACGTCGTATCCGTTCTGCCATCCGCTGGAACGCCATCATGACCGTTCTGCGCGCATCCAAGAAAGACCTGGAACTGGGTGGCCACATGGCGTCCTTCCAGTCTTCTGCGACCGTTTACGAAGTGTGCTTCAACCACTTCTTCCGTGCAGCGAACGAGAAAGACGGCGGCGATCTGGTGTACTTCCAGGGCCACATCTCTCCGGGCATCTATGCACGTGCATTCCTGGAAGGTCGTCTGACTGAAGAGCAGATGAACAACTTCCGTCAGGAAGTTCACGGTAAAGGTCTGTCTTCTTACCCGCACCCTAAACTGATGCCTGAATTCTGGCAGTTCCCGACCGTATCCATGGGTCTGGGCCCAATCGGTGCGATCTACCAGGCGAAATTCCTGAAGTATCTGGAACACCGTGGTCTGAAAGACACCTCTGAGCAGACCGTATACGCCTTCCTGGGCGACGGCGAAATGGATGAGCCAGAATCTAAAGGCGCGATCACCATCGCGACCCGTGAGAAGCTGGACAACCTGTGCTTCATCATCAACTGTAACCTGCAGCGTCTGGATGGTCCGGTAACCGGTAACGGCAAGATCATCAACGAACTGGAAGGCATCTTCGCAGGTGCTGGCTGGAACGTGATCAAAGTCATGTGGGGTTCCCGTTGGGACGAACTGCTGCGTAAAGACACCAGCGGTAAACTGATCCAGCTGATGAACGAAACCGTTGACGGTGACTACCAGACCTTCAAATCCAAAGACGGTGCCTACGTGCGTGAGCACTTCTTCGGCAAATATCCAGAAACCGCAGCCCTGGTTGCAGACTGGACTGATGAGCAGATCTGGGCCCTGAACCGCGGTGGTCACGATCCGAAGAAAATTTACGCTGCACTGAAAAAAGCGCGTGAAACCAAAGGTAAAGCGACTGTAATCCTGGCCCACACCATCAAAGGTTACGGCATGGGTGATACCGCAGAAGGTAAAAACATCGCTCACCAGGTTAAGAAAATGAACATGGACGGCGTGCGCTATATCCGCGACCGTTTCAACGTTCCAGTGACCGATGAGCAGGTCGAAAACCTGTCTTACATCACCTTCCCGGAAGGCTCCGAAGAGCACAAGTACCTGCACGAACGTCGTCAGGCGCTGAAAGGCTACCTGCCAGCTCGTCAGCCTAACTTCACCGAGAAGCTGGAACTGCCAGCGCTGGAAGACTTCTCTCAGCTGCTGGAAGAGCAGAACAAAGAGATCTCTACCACTATCGCTTTCGTTCGTGCCCTGAACGTGATGCTGAAGAACAAGTCGATCAAAGATCGCCTGGTGCCAATCATCGCCGACGAAGCGCGTACTTTCGGTATGGAAGGTCTGTTCCGTCAGATCGGTATCTACAGCCCGAACGGCCAGCAGTACACCCCGCAGGACCGTGAGCAGGTTGCATACTACAAAGAAGACGAGAAAGGTCAGATCCTGCAGGAAGGTATCAACGAGCTGGGCGCAGGCGCATCCTGGCTGGCTGCTGCGACCTCTTACAGCACCAACAACCTGCCGATGATCCCGTTCTACATTTACTACTCCATGTTCGGGTTCCAGCGTATCGGTGACCTGTGCTGGCAGGCAGGCGACCAGCAGGCTCGCGGCTTCCTGATCGGTGGTACTTCTGGTCGTACGACCCTGAACGGTGAAGGTCTGCAGCACGAAGATGGTCACAGCCACATTCAGTCTCTGACTATCCCTAACTGTATCTCTTACGACCCGTCTTACGCGTATGAAGTGGCAGTCATCATGCATGACGGTCTGCAGCGCATGTACGGTGAAGCGCAGGAGAACATTTACTACTACATCACCACCCTGAACGAAAACTACCACATGCCGGCAATGCCAGCAGGTGCCGAGGAAGGTATCCGTAAAGGTATCTACAAACTCGAAACCATCGAAGGTAGCAAAGGTAAAGTTCAGCTGCTGGGCTCCGGTTCTATCCTGCGTCACGTTCGTGAAGCAGCGCAGATCCTGGCGAAAGACTACGGTGTCGGTTCCGACGTGTACTCTGTGACCTCCTTCACTGAACTGGCGCGTGATGGCCAGGATTGTGAGCGCTGGAACATGCTGCACCCACTGGAAACCCCACGCGTACCGTACATCGCTCAGGTGATGAACGACGCGCCAGCGGTGGCGTCTACTGACTATATGAAACTGTTCGCTGAGCAGGTTCGTACTTACGTTCCAGCTGATGATTATCGCGTTCTGGGTACTGACGGCTTCGGTCGTTCTGACAGCCGCGAAAACCTGCGTCACCACTTCGAAGTTGATGCTTCTTACGTGGTTGTAGCAGCACTGGGCGAACTGGCTAAACGTGGCGAAATCGATAAGAAAGTGGTTGCGGACGCAATCACCAAATTCAACATCGATGCAGAAAAAGTTAACCCGCGTCTGGCGTAAGAGGTAAAAGAATAATGGCTATCGAAATCAATGTACCGGACATCGGGGCTGATGAAGTTGAAATCACCGAGATCCTGGTCAAAGTAGGCGACAAAGTTGAAGCTGAACAGTCGCTGATCACCGTAGAAGGCGACAAAGCCTCTATGGAAGTCCCGTCTCCTCAGGCTGGCATCGTTAAAGAGATCAAAGTCTCTGTTGGCGATAAAACCGAGACTGGCAAACTGATCATGATTTTCGATTCCGCCGACGGTGCAGCCGCTGCTGCACCTGCGCAGGAAGAGAAGAAAGCCGCTCCGGCCGCCGCTGCTCCAGCAGCTGCCGCGAGTGCGAAAGAAGTGAACGTGCCTGACATCGGCGGTGACGAAGTTGAAGTGACTGAGATTCTGGTGAAAGTGGGCGATACCGTTGCGGCAGAGCAGTCACTGATCACCGTAGAAGGCGACAAAGCTTCTATGGAAGTGCCAGCACCGTTTGCGGGTACCGTTAAAGAGATCAAGATCAACACCGGTGACAAAGTGTCTACTGGCTCCCTGATCATGATCTTCGAAGTGGCAGGTGCTGCACCTGCTGCCGCGCCTGCACAGGCCGCTGCTCCGGCTCCGGCCGCTGCACCAGCCGCTGCTGGCGGCGCGAAAGACGTTAACGTACCGGACATCGGCGGTGATGAAGTTGAAGTCACCGAAGTGATGGTAAAAGTGGGCGACAAAGTTGCCGCGGAACAGTCACTGATCACCGTTGAAGGCGACAAGGCTTCTATGGAAGTCCCTGCGCCGTTCGCGGGTACCGTTAAAGAGATCAAAATCAGCACCGGCGACAAAGTGTCTACCGGCTCTCTGATCATGGTCTTCGAAGTGGAAGGCGCTGCGCCTGCCGCAGCTCCGGCTGCCGCGGCTGCTCCAGCACCGGCTGCTGCACCGGCTCAGGCTGCTAAACCAGCCGCTGCCCCTGCTGCAAAAGCAGAAAAATCAGAGTTCGCTGAAAACGACGCTTACGTCCACGCGACGCCGCTGATTCGTCGCCTGGCGCGCGAATTCGGTGTGAACCTGGCGAAAGTGAAAGGGACCGGCCGTAAGGGTCGTATCCTGCGCGAAGACGTTCAGACCTACGTGAAAGACGCCGTGAAACGCGCCGAAGCTGCTCCAGCTGCAGCCGCTGGTGGCGGTATCCCGGGCATGCTGCCATGGCCGAAAGTGGACTTCAGCAAGTTCGGCGAAATCGAAGAAGTGGAGCTGGGCCGTATCCAGAAAATCTCTGGTGCGAACCTGAGCCGTAACTGGGTGATGATCCCGCACGTTACGCACTTCGATAAGACCGATATCACCGATCTGGAAGCGTTCCGTAAACAGCAGAACGCCGAAGCTGAGAAGCGTAAACTGGACGTGAAATTCACCCCAGTGGTCTTCATCATGAAGGCGGTTGCTGCGGCTCTGGAACAGATGCCACGCTTCAACAGCTCCCTGTCCGAAGACGGCCAGAAGCTGACGCTGAAGAAATACATCAACATCGGTGTTGCGGTTGATACGCCAAATGGTCTGGTTGTTCCGGTCTTCAAAGACGTGAACAAGAAGAGCATCACTGAGCTGTCCCGTGAACTGACCACCATCTCCAAGAAAGCGCGTGATGGTAAGCTGACTGCCGGCGAAATGCAGGGCGGCTGCTTCACCATCTCCAGCATCGGCGGCCTGGGTACTACCCACTTCGCACCGATTGTTAACGCGCCGGAAGTGGCTATCCTCGGTGTGTCCAAGTCCGCGATGGAGCCGGTGTGGAATGGCAAAGAGTTCGTGCCGCGTCTGATGATGCCAATCTCTCTGTCCTTCGACCACCGCGTGATCGACGGTGCTGATGGTGCGCGTTTCATCACCATCATCAACAACATGCTGAGCGACATTCGCCGCCTGGTGATGTAATCGAAAAGCCGGCCAGTCGGCCGGCTTTTTTCTGATAATCTCATGGCGTTTGTGAGGTTATTGGCGAAAGCGACAATTCGTGAGCCGTTTGTTGTTTCAAAATTGTTAACAATTTTGTAAACTGCGGGCGGATAGAACGACCCGGTGGACGACGGGTATAAACTAAGAGGTCATGATGAGCACAGAAATCAAAACTCAGGTCGTAGTACTTGGGGCAGGCCCGGCAGGTTACTCCGCAGCATTTCGCGCAGCGGATTTAGGTCTGGAAACCGTCATCGTAGAACGTTACAGCACCCTCGGCGGTGTTTGTCTGAACGTCGGCTGTATCCCTTCTAAAGCGCTGCTGCACGTAGCGAAAGTTATCGAAGAAGCCAAAGCGCTGGCTGAACACGGTATCGTCTTCGGCGAGCCGAAAACCGACATCGACAAAATTCGTACCTGGAAAGAGAAAGTTATCACTCAGCTGACCGGCGGTCTGGCGGGCATGGCCAAAGGCCGTAAAGTGAAAGTGGTAAACGGTCTGGGTAAATTCACCGGTGCGAACACCCTGGAAGTGGAAGGCGAAAACGGCAAAACCGTGATCAACTTCGACAACGCGATCATCGCGGCAGGCTCACGCCCAATCGAACTGCCATTCATTCCACATGAAGATCCACGCGTGTGGGATTCCACCGATGCGCTGGAGCTGAAAACCGTTCCTAAGCGTCTGCTGGTGATGGGCGGCGGTATCATCGGTCTGGAAATGGGTACCGTGTACCACGCGCTGGGTTCAGAGATCGACGTGGTTGAAATGTTCGACCAGGTTATCCCGGCTGCTGACAAAGACATCGTTAAAGTCTTCACCAAGCGCATCAGCAAGAAATTCAACCTGATGCTGGAAACCAAAGTGACTGCCGTTGAAGCGAAAGAAGACGGTATTTACGTTTCCATGGAAGGCAAAAAAGCCCCATCCGAACCACAGCGTTACGACGCCGTGCTGGTGGCGATCGGCCGTGTGCCGAACGGTAAGAACCTCGACGCGGGCAAAGCTGGCGTGGAAGTGGACGACCGTGGCTTCATCCGCGTTGACAAACAGCTGCGCACCAACGTGCCGCACATCTTTGCTATCGGCGATATCGTCGGTCAGCCAATGCTGGCGCACAAAGGTGTTCACGAAGGTCACGTTGCCGCTGAAGTTATCGCCGGCATGAAGCACTACTTCGATCCGAAAGTGATCCCATCTATCGCGTATACCGAGCCAGAAGTGGCATGGGTGGGTCTGACTGAGAAAGAAGCGAAAGAGAAAGGCATCAGCTACGAAACCGCCACCTTCCCGTGGGCTGCTTCTGGCCGTGCTATCGCGTCCGACTGCGCAGACGGTATGACCAAACTGATCTTCGACAAAGAGACTCACCGCGTGATCGGTGGTGCGATTGTCGGTACCAACGGCGGCGAGCTGCTGGGTGAAATCGGTCTGGCTATCGAAATGGGCTGCGACGCGGAAGACATCGCGCTGACCATCCACGCTCACCCAACTCTGCACGAGTCCGTGGGCCTGGCGGCAGAAGTGTTTGAAGGCAGCATCACCGACCTGCCAAACGCGAAAGCGAAGAAGAAATAAGTTTCTTCAGATGAAAAAAAGCGGCCTGAGGCCGCTTTTTTTATGCGCTGCGTTCAGGGAGCCACGGGTTGCCAGGTTTTATCCGGGTTATAGGCGGTTAACGCCCGGGCTTTCTGCTCAGAATCCTTGCCGAGATCGGACTGATACACCTTGTCTTCCTGATTTATCACAAAGCTCATCACGCCCGTTTGACCGTAGCTGACCGGCCACGCCACCATCGCGAAACCGTTATTATCCGGCAGGATCCGGAAGCGATAGCCGTGATAGCCGGTACCCGGCTCTTTCGGGCTAAATGCCGGTCCGAGCGGACTGGGCGTTTCGCCGGGTGAGACGGGCCAGTACAAACCGTCTTTCTTCCCTTCCGAGCTGACAATCTTCTGCGCGTATTTCTGGTTCATCGCAAAGTAGCTTTGCTGCGCATCGACATAGGCATGCAGGGCTTCAATGGCGGCAAGTTCGTTACGCCCGATTTCACGGGTCAGGATCTCTTCAGCCCCTTCTTTGATATCGAATTGCCAGCCGGCGGCGGTTTTGATCACCGGGATGGGAAGCTGCCAGTCGTTGTCTCCAACAACAAGATGCGCCGTATCTCCTTCGACAACGGTGTTATGACGAACTTTCCAGTCGCGCAGGAAACGATCGACGGCATCCGGATCAACGCCTTCGGGGGGGAGAAAATCGCGCCAGTTCTCTCCAAGCAGATTGCTCATCGCGCGCTCATTATGCTCACTAATGGCGCTGGCCAGCGCATCGGTCGCCTGGTCGGGCGTGCTAAAGGACTGCTGCGCCATCGCCGAGGCCGAAAGCATGAACAACACCATTCCACTGAGTAGTTTACTTTTCATGTCGATTCCCTTAGCGATGTCTAAATTCACGGCGTTCAGCGCGTCCACCAGATACCTGACGGGGCTGCTGCTGGCGAGCCGCAAGCTGCCTGCTTTGCGCACCGCGCTGCTGCTGCGCCTGCCAGTTCGCGGAACGGCTGTCGTTGCCGCTCAGCGCATTGGCCCGGGGCTGACCGTTTCGCTGCTGCAGAGCGCGTTGCTGCGCGGGCTGTGAAACGCGTTTCTCCTGTCTTTGGGTTACAGCCTGACGATTTTCTCGCTGCTGCGTGGTGGTCCGCTTCGCCGTCTGCGGTTTGGTGTCGTAGCCACGGTAGTTGTTGCGCTGCGAAATTTGCTTCAGCTGTTCACTCGAGGCCTGACGCTGCACATCTTTCGTGCCGGGACGTGCCGTTTGCGGGAAGGTTTTCCCCGTGGATTTCTCCATCTGGCTCAGGGCCGCCTGACGCTGGCTATCCCGGTTAACCGGTTTTTGCTGCGTTGAGCTTAGCCCGGTGACTGTGCTGGTGGAGTGGAAACGGGTGTTAAGCTGGTTAGTCGGATAGGGCACACCTTCCCGGTAGGCCGGGTTATGCTGCCAGGTACGGTTGGCGTCCGTCAGACGCTGTCCGCTGATTTTATTGAAGTTCTCAACGTTGATATTGATGTTGTTATCACCGTTGCGGTTATAGCCGCCGTGATTATCCCAGTCACCGTCATGGTGGTGGTCCCAGTCATCGTCGTCATCCCAGTCGATATTGCTGAAAATGGCATAGGTTGTGGCAACGCCCAGGCTGAAGCCTAAGCCGTTGACGAAGCTGTTGCCAAACTGCTCTCCGGGCGTGGGCGGGAGATAGGTGGGAGGATAGGCGGTGTTGGGCCAGGTCCCGTAAACCGTATTGGGGTTATAGGTGGGAACATAAACGACCTGCGGATCGGCAGATTCAATTTTGATCACCGTTGGGGCGGGCGCAGACGCGGTTGTTGTCGTTGCCTCGGTGGCGCGGGTTTTCGCTGGTGCTGGCTTTGTCACGGTGGTGACCGTCTGCTGAGGCGTAGATTGTAAAGCACCGGTCTTCTGTGCCAGCGCGCGCAGGCGTTGAACGGAATCCATCACGTCTTTCGGCTGCGCGAGAAACGCATCCCCCAGATTTTGTACCCACGGCGGGTTTTCACCCATCAGCGACATAAGCTGAGGAAACGCGACCAGCGATTTTACGCTCGGATCCCAGGGCTGGCTGGCAACGGCCTGAATGGCGGCGTCCCCTTCCATTTTAGGGTTGTCTTTTGACCACTGAGCGCCTGAATCACGTTGGCCGGGTAAGTCGAGGCCATCAGAATTTGTGAAAGCAGGGCGTCAGGGTAGAGCGCAATGGGGGCAACCCACTGATCGATTTGCGCGGCAGTGTAGGTCGGCGCGACCACAGGGGCGGGCTGGGCTACGGCAGGTGCCGCCGGTTGTTGAGCGACGGGGGCTGGCGCAACGGGTTCCGTTGCACGACTTTTGACAAACAAGACGCCTGAGGCGGCAAGCAGCCCGGCACTGCACAGAAGGATGAGCAGATGTGGCTTAAAGGGCAACTTCATAAAATGACTCCAACGAGACCAGCGCTGTGCCGTGAGGCGTTACGGTTGGCGTGAGTATTATTCACCCGTCTTTTACTGTTTTGACTTTTATTGGGAAGCGTCCGGTACGTCCGGATAAAGAGTGTGAGTATTTATTACACAATTATATCTGATGAAGAAAAAACTGAAGCGTCACGGTGCAGAAGAACCGCAAAATGATGCCCTAAATCCCCGCTACACCATGCTTAACGATTCAGCAAACTTTTTAATGTTGCTTTTTTGTAAACGGATTAACACTGTGCAGAAATCCTGCTATGCTGCCCGACGCGGTATCGGGCATTTACCCTACAAACTGCTGTCTCACAGGAGCGTGAAGAGAACGCCCGCCGCATATGACAATGAGAGCGAGGAGAACCGTCGTGCTAGAAGAATACCGTAAGCACGTAGCAGAACGTGCCGCCGAGGGAATTGTACCCAAACCTTTAGATGCAACCCAAATGGCCGCGCTCGTCGAGCTGCTGAAGAACCCGCCTAAGGGCGAAGAAGAATTCCTGTTAGATCTGCTGATCAACCGCGTACCGCCTGGCGTAGATGAAGCTGCCTACGTAAAAGCCGGATTCCTTGCTGCTATCGCCAAAGGCGAAGCCACCTCCCCACTGGTTACTCCTGAAAAAGCCATCGAACTGCTCGGCACCATGCAGGGTGGTTACAACATTCATCCGCTGATTGACGCGCTGGATAACGACAAGCTGGCACCGATTGCCGCTAAAGCGCTCTCGTCTACGCTGCTGATGTTCGATAACTTCTACGATGTGGAAGAAAAAGCCAAAGCTGGCAACGTCTATGCGAAACAGGTGATGCAGTCCTGGGCCGATGCCGAATGGTTCCTGAATCGTCCAGCGCTGGCTGAAAAAATTACCGTTACTGTTTTCAAAGTGACCGGTGAAACCAACACCGATGACCTCTCTCCGGCACCGGACGCGTGGTCTCGCCCGGATATCCCGCTGCACGCCCTGGCGATGCTGAAAAACGCCCGTGAAGGCATTGAGCCGGATCAGCCGGGCAGCGTCGGCCCGATCAAACAGATCGAAGCCCTGCAGAAGAAAGGTTTCCCGCTGGCTTACGTGGGTGACGTTGTGGGTACCGGCTCTTCCCGTAAGTCCGCCACCAACTCCGTCCTCTGGTTTATGGGTGACGACATTCCGCATGTGCCGAACAAGCGCGGCGGCGGCCTGTGCCTGGGCGGTAAGATTGCCCCAATCTTCTTCAACACCATGGAAGATGCGGGCGCACTGCCGATCGAAGTGGATGTCTCTAACCTGAACATGGGCGACGTGATTGACGTTTACCCGTACAAAGGCGAAGTCCGTAACCACGAAACCAACGAGCTGCTGGCAAGCTTCGAGCTGAAAACCGACGTGCTGATTGACGAAGTGCGCGCCGGTGGCCGTATTCCGCTGATCATCGGCCGCGGCCTGACCACCAAAGCGCGTGAAGCACTGGGTCTGCCGCACAGTGATGTATTCCGTCACGCGAAAGACGTTGCGGAAAGCAACCGCGGCTTCTCGCTGGCACAGAAAATGGTGGGTCGCGCCTGCGGCGTCGCCGGTATCCGTCCTGGCGCCTACTGCGAGCCGAAGATGACCTCCGTAGGCTCTCAGGACACCACTGGCCCAATGACCCGTGACGAACTGAAAGACCTGGCGTGCCTGGGCTTCTCTTCCGATCTGGTGATGCAGTCCTTCTGCCACACCGCGGCGTATCCGAAGCCGGTTGACGTGACCACGCACCACACGCTGCCTGACTTCATTATGAACCGTGGCGGTGTCTCCCTGCGTCCGGGCGACGGCGTTATCCACTCCTGGCTGAACCGCATGCTGCTGCCGGATACCGTGGGTACCGGCGGTGACTCCCATACCCGTTTCCCAATCGGTATCTCCTTCCCGGCGGGCTCCGGTCTGGTGGCGTTTGCTGCCGCGACCGGCGTGATGCCGCTGGATATGCCGGAATCGGTGCTGGTGCGCTTCAAAGGTAAAATGCAGCCGGGTATTACCCTGCGCGACCTGGTTCACGCGATCCCGCTGTATGCGATTAAACAGGGTCTGCTGACCGTTGAGAAGAAAGGGAAGAAAAACATCTTCTCTGGCCGCATTCTGGAAATTGAAGGTCTGCCGGATCTGAAAGTTGAGCAGGCGTTCGAGCTGACCGATGCCTCCGCCGAGCGTTCGGCTGCGGGCTGTACCATCAAGCTGAACAAAGAGCCGATTATTGAGTATCTGAACTCTAACATCGTGCTACTGAAGTGGATGATTGCAGAAGGCTACGGCGACCGTCGTACGCTGGAGCGTCGTATCCAGGGCATGGAAAAATGGCTGGCCGATCCGCAGCTGCTGGAAGCCGATGCTGACGCAGAGTACGCGGCGGTGATCGACATCGATCTGGCGGATATCAAAGAGCCAATCCTGTGTGCACCGAACGATCCGGACGACGCGCGTCCGCTGTCTGAGGTCCAGGGCGAGAAGATCGACGAAGTGTTCATTGGTTCGTGCATGACCAACATCGGTCACTTCCGCGCGGCCGGTAAGCTGCTGGATACCCACAAAGGCCAGCTGCCAACCCGTCTGTGGGTGGCGCCGCCAACCCGTATGGACGCGGCTCAGCTGACCGAAGAGGGCTACTACAGCGTGTTTGGTAAGAGCGGGGCGCGTATCGAAATCCCTGGTTGCTCCCTGTGTATGGGCAACCAGGCGCGCGTAGCCGACGGCGCGACGGTGGTTTCCACCTCTACCCGTAACTTCCCGAACCGTTTAGGTACCGGTGCGAACGTCTACCTGGCCTCTGCGGAGCTGGCGGCGGTTGCGGCGCTGATTGGCAAACTGCCAACGCCGGAAGAGTACCAGACCTTCGTGGCGCAGGTGGATAAGACCGCGGTGGATACCTATCGCTATCTGAACTTCGACCAGCTCTCTCAGTACACCGAGAAGGCCGACGGGGTGATCTTCCAGACGGCAGTATAAATGCTACCCTCTCCCGTGGGAGAGGGGCTGGGGGTGAAGGCACCAGACCGCACCTGACCCATTGCCCGGTGGCGCTACGCTAACCGGGCCTACAAAACCCATCGCAACTACGGTGGGTTTTTTATTTTCATTCCTCCCACCTCCCACGCTTTTTTTCTTCCTCGCTGCTGCGATAATTACCTTAATGGCTTTGCAGAGGAAAACACTATGGATTACGAATTTCTGCGCGACATCACCGGAGTGGTGAAAGTGCGTATGTCGATGGGCCACGAAGCCGTTGGACACTGGTTTAACGAAGAGGTGAAAGAAAATCTCTCCCTTCTTGATGAGGTTGAACAGGCGGCAAAGACGGTGAAAGGCAGTGAGCGCTCCTGGCAACGCGCCGGGCACGAATACACGCTGTGGATGGACGGTGAAGAGGTCATGGTGCGTGCCAACCAGCTCGAGTTTTCAGGCGACGAGATGGAAGAGGGGATGAGCTACTATGACGAAGAAAGCCTGTCGCTGTGCGGCGTAGAAGACTTCCTTCAGGTGGTGAATGCCTACCGCGAGTTCATGAAACAGCGGTAATTTCCCGAAGCATCCCTGCTCCGGGCAACACTTACACGGCCGGAATGTTGCGGCCGTAGTAGATCTCGCGCATCTCTTTCCAGAGCAGGTCAGTAATCGCCTTACGCTCTTCTTCGCTCAAATCTTCCGGCTTCGTGTGGAACATATAGTGCTTAAGGTCGAACTCCTTAAGTAACATCTTGGTATGGAAGATGTTTTCCTGATACACGTTCACGTCCATCATGTCGTACAGCGACTTCATGTCCTCGGACATAAAGTTCTGAATAGAGTTAATCTCGTGGTCGATGAAGTGCTTCATGCCGTTGACGTCACGGGTAAAACCGCGCACGCGGTAATCAATCGTGACGATATCCGATTCCAGCTGGTGGATGAGATAGTTCAGTGCGTTCAGTGGGGAAATCACGCCGCAGGTCGACACTTCAATATCGGCGCGGAACGTACACAGCCCGCCTTCCGGGTGACTCTCCGGGTAGGTATGGACGCAGATATGGCTTTTATCCAGGTGAGCAACCACCACTTCCGGCAGCGGGCCCGGATGTTCCGTTTTGTCGATAAGCTTCGGATCGACCGGCTCTTCGCTGACCAGTATGGTCACGCTGGCGCCCTGGGGTTCATAATCCTGTCGGGCAATATTCAGGATGTTGGCGCCGATAATGGAACAGGTTTCGGACAGGATCTCGGTCAGACGGTTGGCGTTGTAGAGTTCGTCGATATAGGCGATGTAACCATCGCGTTCTTCCGCTGTTTTGGCATAGCAGATATCGTAAATACAAAAACTCAGGCTTTTGGTCAGATTGTTAAAGCCATGCAGTTTAAGCTTTTTCAATTAGCTCACCCCCTTAGTGGATAATGCGTCTTGCAGGTACTGCGGCAGAGCAAACGCTGCGGTATGAATAGCCGGATTGTAGTATCGGCACTGTAGACCTGCCTGATGGAAGCGGGCCTGAATAATTTCGGTGGAAAGATGACGTAATACGTCGTTATCCGTCGCCCAGGCAAAGGTCATGATCCCACCGTAGTACGTCGGAATGGCCGCCTGATAGAAGCTGACATCCTCGAAATAGGTGCTGAGCTTGCGATGGCTATCCAGCGCTTCATCCTGTTGCAGGAAGCAGACGCCGTTTTGGGCGACGAAGATCCCGCCCGGGTTCAGGCAACGCTTGCAGCCTTCGTAGAACGAGGAGGTAAACAGCGACGCGCCAGGGCCGATAGGGTCGGTGCAGTCGGAGATAATGACGTCAAAGGTCTGGGTTGTCTGGTTAACAAAGTTAACCCCGTCATCAATCACCAGATTAAAACGCGGATCGTCATAGCTACCGGCATTGTGGTTGGGCAGGTACTGGCGGCAGAACGAGACGACGCCCGCATCGATTTCCACCATGGTGATGGTTTCAATCGAGCGATGGCGGGAAACCTCGCGCAGCATTGCACCGTCGCCACCGCCGATAATCAGGACATGCTTTGCATGGCCGTGCGCCAGCAGCGGGACGTGGGTCATCATCTCATGATAGATAAACTCATCTCGCTCGGTCGTTTGCACCACGCCGTCCAGCGCCATCACGCGGCCAAAGGCAGCATTCTCGAAGATGATGAGATCCTGGTGATCGGTTTTTTCATGATAGAGCACGTTATCAACGGCAAAGTACTGACCAAACTGGTCATGCAGTGTTTCATGCCACAACGTGTGGTCGGCCATACGCGGACTCCTCCTTTGTTAACATCCGTTACGCTCACAAAAAATGAGCGAAACATGATAGCTAACTCTAACCGTGGTTGCACGGCTATAGGTTTAACAGGAGGCGTCGGGAAGGTTATTTGACGTAGGCGAGCAGGCTGAGCGAATCGCGAGCCAGCGCTTTGCATTTTTTAGCCGTGGGAATGCCAATACCGCTTAGGTCACGGTAGCTGTCTTCGCCGAGCGCCTTCATGTCAAAGCTGTCGTAGTTGCTGAGATCCCACTGGTTCTGCTGGGCAAAAAAGACCAGCGCGCGGCGAATTTGCCCGTTGGGTAAATTCTGGTAGCCACAATCATTTTTCAGGAATACAAAAACCGCCGTTAAATCGGCCATATCTTCCGCTTCATTTTCACTGAGCGCATAGCTGTTCGCACACATTGCCATCAGGCTACCGAACAAAATTGTCCTGAAAAACGTCTTCATTGCTTCTACCACTTCTTCACGGAAAATTAACGTTAGCATACTTGGTGCCAGTGCGACGATCTTTATTATTGCCGCTTTACTTGACCTTCCGGTAAGGGGAGGGTTTATGCTCAAAAGATCGCCTGCTGGAAATAAGGAAATGAACATGCAACGTCGTGATTTTTTAAAATATTCCGTGGCGCTGGGGGCTGCCAGCGCCTTACCCCTCTGGAGCCGTGCGGTTTTCGCGGCTGACAGGCCTACCTTACCCATCCCTGATTTGCTGACCGCTGACGCCCGCAGCCGTATCCAGCTTGTCGTTCAGTCCGGTAACACGCTGTTCGGTGCGCACAACGCGACAACCTGGGGCTATAACGGCAATCTTCTCGGTCCTGCGCTACAGCTGCGCAAAGGTAAAGCGGTGACGGTGGATATCCACAATACGCTTGCTGAAGAGACGACGGTGCACTGGCACGGACTGGAAGTGCCGGGCGAGGTAGACGGCGGGCCGCAGGGCATCATCATAGCGGGCGGCACGCGCAGCGTCACCTTTACGCCCAACCAGCGCGCCGCGACCTGCTGGTTCCATCCGCATCAGCATGGCAAAACGGGCCATCAGGTAGCGATGGGGCTGGCGGGGCTGGTGCTGATTGAAGACGACGAAAGCCGACTGCTGCGCCTGCCGAAGCAGTGGGGCATCGATGATGTGCCGGTGATTGTGCAGGACAAGAAATTCACCGCTGACGGGCAAATTGACTACCAGCTGGACGTGATGAGCGCGGCGGTAGGCTGGTTTGGCGACACGCTGCTGACCAACGGCGCCATTTATCCTCAGCACGCCGCGCCGAAGGGCTGGCTGCGCCTGCGTCTGCTTAACGGCTGTAACGCGCGTTCCCTCAACTTCGCCACCAGCGATAAGCGTCCGCTGTACGTGGTCGCCAGCGACGGCGGGCTGCTGCCTGAGCCGGTGAAGGTCAACGAACTGCCGATGCTGATGGGGGAGCGCTTTGAGGTGCTGGTGGATATCAGCGACGGCAAGCCGTTCGATCTTGTGACCCTGCCGGTTAGCCAGATGGGGATGGCGGTCGCGCCGTTTGACAAGCCGCATCCGGTGCTGCGTATCCAGCCGTTACGGGTGACCGCTTCCGGCACGCTCCCTGATACGTTAACCACGCTGCCGGCACTTCCGTCGCTGGATGGGCTTACGCAACGGAAACTGCAGCTCTCCATGAATCCGATGCTCGATATGATGGGCATGCAGGCGCTGATGGCGAAATATGGCGATAAGGCGATGGCGGGGATGCATCACGGGCAGATGATGGGTCACATGAACATGGACCACGGCAACATGGGCGGCATGGGGAACATGAATCACGGCGATCATGGCTTTGATTTCCACAACGCCAACATGATCAACGGCAAAGCGTTCGATATGAACATGCCGATGTTTGCTGCGACAAAAGGGCAGCTTGAGCGCTGGGTGATTTCAGGTGAAGGGGACATGATGCTGCACCCGTTCCACATCCACGGCACGCAGTTCCGCATTCTCTCTGAGAACGGCAAAGCCCCGGACGCGCATCGCGCGGGCTGGAAGGATACGGTGAAGGTGGAAGGCAGCGTCAGCGAGGTGCTGGTGAAGTTTGACCACGACGCGCCGAAGGAGTTTGCCTATATGGCGCACTGCCATCTGCTGGAGCATGAAGATACGGGGATGATGCTGGGCTTTACCGTATAAAAAAAGCCGGGTGGCGGCTTCGCCTTACCCGGCCTACATAGCGTATCCATAGGCCCGGTAAGCGTAAGCGCCACCGGGCTTTTCAGTTACTTGTTTTCGTCAGGCAACGCATACGCGACAATATAGTCGCCCATCTTCGTGCCAAACGAACCGTGACCGCCCGCAGAGATGACAACGTACTGCTTGCCATTCACTTCATAGGTCATCGGCGTGGCTTGTCCACCCGCTGGCAGACGGCCTTGCCACAGTTTTTCACCGTTGGTCATGTTGTACGCGCGCAGGTAGTTATCTGCGGTTGCCGCGATGAACAGCACGTTACCGGCGGTGGAGATTGGGCCACCCAGCATTGGCATACCCATATTGAACGGCACCGGAACCGGCATTGGGAACGGCATGCTGTCCTGTGGCGTACCAATACGTTTTTTCCACACGATCTGGTTAGTTTTCAGATCCAGACCGGAGATATAACCCCAGGCAGGCTGTTTACACGGCAGACCGAACGGCGACAGGAACGGATTCAGCGTTACGCCGAACGGTACGCCATACTGCGGCTGGATACCGGCTTCGGTACCGCTGCCTTTCGCGTCTTTCGGCTGCTCCATTGGGTTGCCCGGACCGCGTGGGATCAGACGGGAAACGAACGGCAGCGCCATTGGGTTGGCAATCGCGACCTGACGGTTAGGGTCAACGGAGATCCCACCCCACTCGAACATCCCCAGGTTACCCGGGAAGACCAGCGTGCCCTGCTCAGAAGGCGGCGTGAAGATGCCTTCATAGCGCAGCTGATGGAACATCACGCGGCACACCAGCTGGTCAAACATCGTGGCACCCCACATGTCTGCCCCGCTGAGGTCTTTCTTCGGACGGAAGCTCAGATCGGAGAACGGCTGGGTTTTGCTAACGTAATCGCCTTTCGCCGCACCCTGCGGAACCGGTTTTTCCGGTGCAGGCACAACCAGCTTGCCGTTGCTGCGATCCAGCACGAAGATGTTGCCGGTTTTCGCTGGAGCGTAAATCACCGGTACGGTTTTGCCGTTAACGGTAATGTCCGCCAGCGTCGGCTGGGACGGCATATCCATATCCCACAGATCGTGGTGAACGGTCTGGTAGCTCCAGGCCAGCTTACCGGTGGTCGCGTTCAATGCCACGATAGCGCTGGCATAACGTTCCTGCTCCGGCGTGCGGTTACCGCCCCAGATATCTGGCGTAGTAACGCCCATCGGCAGGTAGACCAGGTCCAGCTTCGCGTCATACGCCGCTGGCGCCCAGGAGTTTGGCGAGTTAAAGGTAAAGGTGTGTTCGTCCGACGGGATCGCGTTCGGATCTTTCGCGCCCGGGTCGAAGGCCCACAGCAGTTTACCGGTGTTCACGTCGAAACCACGGATAACGCCGGAGGTTTCACGTGTGGAGAAGTTATCCGTTACCGAACCGGCAATCACGATGGTTTTATCGGTGATGATGGGCGGGGAGGTCGGCTCATACAGACCCGGCGTGGTGTCCGGCATATTGGTCTGCAGATTCAGGATACCTTTGTTGGCAAAGGTTTCGCACAGCTTGCCCGTTTCGGCATTGATGGCGAACAGACGACCATCGTTCACCGGCAGCATGATGCGGCGAGGACAGTCGGCAATGACTTCCGGGCTCGCATTATCCGGGCGCGCTTCGTGATAAGAGACGCCACGGCAGGTCACGTGCTGGAAGGATGGGTTGGAGTTCAGCTGCGGATCGAAGTGCCATTTCTCTTTACCGGTGGCCGCGTCGAGCGCGAACAGACGCTGGTGCGCCGTACACAGATAAAGCATATCGCCGACTTTAATTGGCGTCACTTCGTTGGTCAGTTCACCCGGATCGTTCGGCATCTTCAGATCGCCGGTACGGAATACCCAAGCTTCTTTCAGGTTTTTAACGTTGTCCGCGTTGATCTGCTTCAGCGGAGAGTAGCGCTGACCTTCCTGGTTGCGGCCATAGGCAGGCCAGTCCCCGTCAGCAACCTGAGAGATCGCCGCCGCAGGCGTCGATTCTGCGTTCAGCGTACCGTTGATCTCCTGCGGATCGTTGAAGCCAGCCCAGGTCAGGATACCGCCGCTGATTAACAGCGCTACCACCAGCGCCGCGACCGCACCGCTGGACGGCACGATCAGGCGACGCCAGACGAACGGCAGGATCAGCCAGATGCCGAAGAAGACCAGGATGTCACTGCGCGGCGTCAGCGCCCAGAAGTCAAAGCCGACTTCCCAGACGCCCCAGATCATGGTGGCAAGAAGGAGTGCGGCATACAGCCACAGTGCAGATTGTTTTCTACGCCAGAGCAGGACGGTTACGCCAAGCATAACCAGGCCCGCAATCGGGTAGTACCAGGAGCCGCCGATCGCGACCAGCCAGACGCCACCGATTAACAGGTACAGGCCGCAGAAGGCGGCGAATAGCGCTGTTAATGTCACCAGTAGACGCGGCTGTTTAGAGTTTGTTTCAGCCATAGAAAGTGTACTCGTCAGTTTTTGTTAATAATTTGCTAGCAACTAATTATAGGTATTAACAAGTGTGATCGGAATCACAATATTTGCTTTTTATAACTCATACGCCAGGGTTATCCATTTGCTGATATAATGGCTGGCTTGCGTATCAGTGCTGGATATTAACTCATCCGTATTGAGAGATTTTCATTAAAATCATTTGGTTAGTAATATGAAACATACTGTTGAAGTGATGATCCCGGAAGCCGAGATCAAAGCGCGTATCGCCGAACTGGGTCGTCAAATCACCGAACATTACAAGGACAGCGGCAGCGAAATGGTGCTGGTCGGTCTGTTGCGCGGCTCTTTCATGTTCATGGCAGACCTGTGCCGTGAGGTGCATGTGCCCCATGAGGTCGATTTTATGACCGCCTCCAGCTACGGCAGCGGCATGTCCACCACCCGTGATGTGAAAATCCTGAAAGATCTGGATGAAGATATTCGTGGCAAAGATGTGTTGATCGTTGAGGACATCATCGACTCCGGCAACACGCTGTCAAAAGTGCGCGAGATCCTGAGCCTGCGTGAGCCAAAATCGCTGGCGATTTGCACCCTGCTGGATAAGCCTGACCGCCGTGAAGTGCAGGTGCCGGTGGAGTTCGTCGGTTTCTCTATCCCGGACGAGTTCGTCGTCGGTTACGGTATTGACTACGCACAGCGTTATCGTCATCTGCCGTATGTTGGGAAAGTGGTATTGCTGGACGAGTAATTGCGGTTTGTTGCCCGGTGGCGCTGCGCTTACCGGGCCTACGAATGGGCACATGTAGGCCGGGTAAGGCGCAGCCGCCACCCGGCTTTGTTTATTTATGGTTTACGTGCTTAAGCTGAAGGTTGGCAATTCCTGAACGGTAACGCTGCTCCAGCGTTTCGCGGTTGGTGGCGGTCACTTCCAGGTTGCGCAGCAGACCATCGTGAATACCGTACGCCCAGCCGTGGATCGAGACCTTCTGCCCGCGCTTCCACGCCGATTGCATGATCGTTGAGTGGCCCAGGTTATACACCTGCTCCATCACGTTGAGTTCGCACAGGGTATCCATGCGGCGCTCCTGCGGCATTTCGCCCAGCAGTGAGCTATGTTTGAACCAGATATCACGGATGTGGAGCAGCCAGTTATCAATGAGCCCCAGCTCCGTGTTTTCAACCGCCGCCTGCACGCCGCCGCAGCCGTAGTGGCCGCAGATGATGATGTGCTCGACTTGCAGAACGTCAACGGCATACTGAACAACAGAAAGACAGTTGAGATCGGTGTGAATCACCAGGTTGGCAACGTTGCGGTGAACAAACAGTTCGCCGGGCTCGAGGCCGGTCAGGCGCTCCGCCGGTACGCGGCTGTCGGAGCATCCAATCCAGAGAAAGCGTGGGTTTTGCGCCTGCGCGAGTTTTCCAAAAAATCCGGGGTCTTCCTCCACCAGCATTTTTGACCATAGTGCATTGTTGCTGATGAGTGTATCTATGTTGTTCATGGAGGTTAGCGACCTGTAACCGAGTAATTGCGTTGCGCTACTATAGGGTAACCCGACTTTTAATGAAACCACACAACGTGTGTCAGAACTGAAGGTAAGTTAATTTCATGGCAATTGCACTGGAGCTTGAGCAGCTTAAAAAAACCTATCCGGGCGGCGTTCAGGCGCTGCGCGGAATAGATCTTAAAGTAGAGGCCGGTGATTTTTACGCGCTTCTGGGGCCGAACGGGGCGGGGAAATCGACTACCATCGGCATCATTAGCTCGCTGGTGAACAAAACCTCCGGCCGCGTCAGCGTGTTCGGATACGACCTGCAAAAAGATGTGGTCAACGCCAAGCGCCAGCTGGGTCTGGTACCGCAGGAATTCAACTTCAACCCGTTTGAGACGGTGCAGCAGATCGTCGTTAACCAGGCGGGTTATTACGGCGTTGAGCGTAAAGAGGCCCTGGAGCGGAGCGAAAAATACCTCAAGCAGCTCGATCTGTGGGAAAAGCGTAACGAACGCGCCCGGATGTTATCCGGCGGGATGAAGCGCCGCCTGATGATTGCCCGTGCGCTGATGCACGAGCCAAAGCTGCTGATCCTCGATGAGCCGACGGCGGGCGTAGACATTGAGCTGCGCCGCTCCATGTGGGGCTTCCTGAAAGACCTCAATGACAAAGGCACCACCATCATTCTGACTACCCACTACCTGGAAGAGGCGGAAATGCTGTGCCGCAACATCGGCATCATTCAGCACGGCGAGCTGGTGGAAAACACCTCGATGAAGAACCTGCTCTCCAAGCTGAAATCAGAAACCTTTATTCTCGATCTGGCGGCAAAGAGCCCGCTACCGAAGCTTGAAGGGTACCAGTATCGTCTGGTGGATACCTCGACGCTGGAAGTGGAAGTGCTGCGCGAGCAGGGGATTAACAGCGTGTTCTCCCAGCTGAGCGCGCAGGGTATTCAGGTTTTAAGTATGCGTAACAAAGCGAACCGACTGGAAGAGCTGTTTGTCTCTCTGGTGCAGGATAAACAAGGAGACAAGGCATGACGCATCTTTACTGGGTCGCGCTGAAAAGTATCTGGGCGAAAGAGATTAACCGTTTTATGCGCATCTGGGTGCAAACCCTGGTGCCGCCAGTCATCACGATGACGCTCTATTTCATCATCTTCGGTAACCTGATTGGTTCCCGGATTGGTGAGATGCACGGCTTTACCTATATGCAGTTTATCGTGCCTGGCCTGATCATGATGGCGGTGATCACCAACGCCTATGCCAACGTGGCGTCGTCCTTTTTCAGCGCCAAGTTCCAGCGCAATATTGAGGAGCTGCTGGTGGCACCGGTGCCAACGCATGTGATCATTGCCGGTTACGTCGGTGGCGGCGTGGCGCGCGGTCTGTGTGTTGGGATCCTGGTGACGGCCATTTCGCTGTTCTTCGTGCCGTTCCAGGTGCACTCCTGGCTTTTCGTGGCCCTGACCCTGCTCCTGACGGCGATCCTCTTCTCGCTGGCCGGTCTGCTGAACGCCGTGTTTGCCAAAACGTTTGACGACATCAGCCTGATCCCGACCTTCGTGCTGACGCCGCTGACCTATCTCGGCGGGGTGTTCTACTCCCTGACGCTGCTGCCGCCGTTCTGGCAGGCGCTGTCGCACCTGAACCCGATCGTCTACATGATCAGCGGTTTCCGCTTTGGCTTCCTCGGCATCACCGATGTGCCGCTGTTTACCACGGTGGCGGTGCTGGTGGTGTTCATCATTGTCTTCTACCTGCTGTGCTGGTATCTGATCCAGCGTGGACGCGGTCTGCGCAGCTAGCCCTCAGCCCGGCGACATTCTGTCTGCCGGGCACTTTCTTTGACAGTTATCACCGAAAGCTAACCTTCACTCCGCTAAACTACTTGCCTGCTAAGGAGAGAGTTATGCTGGGATGGGTTATCACCTGCCACGATGAACGGGCGCAGGACATGCTGCTGAAGCTGGAAGCCAGGTTTGGTCCGCTGCCACAGTGTCGCGCGGTTAACTACTGGCGCGGCTTGAGTACCAACATGCTTGGCCGGATGATGTGCGATGCCCTTCATGAAACCGACACCGGAGACGGCGTGATTTTCCTTACCGATAAATCCGGCGCGGCGCCGTACCGTGCTGCGGCCCTGATGAGCCATAAGCACGACTGCTGCGAGGTGATCTCCGGTATTAGCTTGCCACTGCTTGAAATGATGTATCCCCATCGCGAGACCTTAACCAGCGCAGCGTTCCGTAACGCTATCGTTTCGCTGGGTACCCCGGGCGTCAGCAGCTTGTGGCATCAACAGCAAAAAAATCCTCCCTTTGTCCTGCTGCATGACCTGTATAAGAATTAAACATTGGTATTGATGTCGCTTTTGCTACAATGGCGTAAGTATTTCCGCTTCGAATAAGACCCTCATGTTCACGCGTATTGTTTTCCTGCTATTGATGTTCGTGTCCGGCACTGTTTCTGCCAGTTTATTAAGTCAGCAAAGACTGCCTGCTCAATATATGCAAACCACCGAAGATGCGGCGATTTGGGCGCAGATCGGCAACAGCGTCATTAACGTTGGCAACGTGCGGGCAGGGCAGATCCTCGCGGTGGTGCCTGCGGCGGCGGACTACTATGAATTTCGCTTCGGATTTGGCACGGGCTTTATCGACAAGGGGCATCTGGAGCCGGTTCAGGGCAAACAGCGCGTCGAGGATGGCCTGGGGGATTTGAATAAACCGCTGAGCAATCAAAACCTGATAACGTGGAAAGACACGCCCGTTTATAACGCCCCGAACAACGGCAGCGCACCCTTCGGCACCTTAAGCGCCAATCTTCGCTATCCGATCCTGAACAAACTTAAAGACCGTTTAAACCAGACCTGGTTTCAGATCCGCATCGGTAATCGTCTGGCGTGGATCAGCAGCCTGGATGCGCAGGAAGATAACGGCCTTCCTGTTCTGACCTACCATCATATTTTGCGCGATGAAGAAAACACGCGCTTTCGACATACGTCCACGACGACCAGCGTACGTGCGTTCAATAACCAGATGGCATGGCTTCGCGATCAGGGCTATACCACCCTGACGATGTACCAGCTGGAAGGGTACGTGCGTAACAAAATGAACCTGCCTGCGAAATCGGTGGTGATAACCTTTGACGATGGCCTGAAATCTGTCAGCCGCTATGCTTATCCAGTGCTGAAAGAGTACGGCTTCAAGGCTACCGCGTTTATTATCTCTTCCCGCATAAAAGGCCATCCGCAGAAGTGGGATCCTAAATCCCTGCAGTTTATGAGCGTGCAGGAGATTAAGGGGATTCAGGATGTGTTCGATATTCAGTCTCATACCCACTTCCTGCACCGCGTGGATGCCAATAAGCATCCGATTTTACTGAGCCGCAGCTATCACGTGATTTTGTTTGATTTTGAACGCTCGCGTCGCGCGCTGGCGCAGTTTAACCCGCGCGTGCTGTATGTCTCTTACCCCTTCGGCGGCTACGACAATAAAGCGATAAAGGCGGCGAATGATGCCGGTTTCCATTTGGCGGTGACGACGGTGAAAGGAAAGGTGAAGCCGGGGGATAATCCGTTCTTACTGAAACGCCTGTACATCTTAAGAACGGATTCGCTGGAGACGATGTCGCGGCTGATCAGCAATCAGCCGCAGGGGTAGTGCTTATGCAACCTGAACCGGAATCGCCTTTGCGGTGCGCTTCATTTCATTGTCGCCTTCGAAGTAGGCCACTTTAGGCTGCCAGCGGCGGGCTTCTTCGTCAGACATCATCACGAAGCTGGCGATGATCACGATATCACCCACGTCCGCGCAGTGCGCGGCTGCGCCGTTAACGGAGATGATTTTAGAACCTCGCTCGGCGGCAATCGCGTAGGTGGAGAAGCGTTTACCGTTGTTCACGTTCCAGATATCAATCGCTTCGTTTTCGAGGATACCTGCTGCATCAAGGAAATCCTGATCAATGGCGCAGGAGCCTTCATAGTGCAGGTCGGCCTGCGTGACTTTCACACGGTGAAGCTTACCTTGCAGCATTTTGCGAATCATTACGTTTACCTATCATTATCAGGGGTGAAGGCAACTACGCCAGCTCAACCACTTTATTGTCGATCAGACGCGCCTGACCTAGCCAGGCCGCCACCAGGATGACTGCGCGCTTGCTGTTCTGGGTTAATTCCAGCAGCGTATCAGCATCACGAATTTGTACGTCGTCAGCACGAAGGCCTTTATCGTTAAGCGCCTGCTCGGCAAGGGCGATAATCTCTTCTGCTGTTAACTCTTTTGCCAGCATCTGCTCTGCCATGGTGTTCATGACCTTGCTTAAGCCCGGCGCGATTTTACGCTGTTCGGCAGTCAGGTAGCCATTTCGCGAGCTGAGTGCCAGACCGTCTTTGGCGCGTACAATCGGTACGCCGACTATCTCGATATCGTAACCCATATCCGCAACCATCTTGCGGATCAGCGCCAGCTGCTGGAAATCTTTCTCGCCAAAGCAGGCTACGTCCGGCTGTACCAGGTTGAACAGCTTGCTGACGATGGTGGAAACGCCGCGGAAATGGCCCGGGCGGCTCGCGCCTTCGAGCATGGTGGAAATGCCCGGGACGTCAACGTAGGTTGCCTCTTCGGTACCCTGCGGGTAAACATCCGCCGGTGCAGGTGAGAAAACGATATCCGCGTGGCGTTTTTTGAGCTTCTCGCAATCTTCCTGCAGGGTGCGCGGGTAGCGTGCCAGATCGTCTGCGCGGTCAAACTGCATGGGGTTCACGAAGATACTGACCACCACGATATCTGCCCGTGCACGGGCTTCGTCGACGAGCTTCATGTGGCCGTCATGCAGATTGCCCATGGTCGGGACCAGTGCGATACGTTTACCTTCCTGTCGCGCGCGGCGGATATGCTGGCGAAGCAGCGGCAGGGTTTCAATGATTAGCACAACGAGACTCCTTAATGGAAACTGTGTTCTTCACCCGGGTAAACACCGGATTCAACGTCGGCAATATACTGCCTGACCGCAGCGCGCATGTCGCCCGCTTCGGCGAGGAAATTTTTGGCAAATTTCGGGATGTGTCCGCCGGTGATACCGAAGGCGTCGTGCATCACCAGAATCTGACCGTCGGTGACGTTGCCTGCACCAATACCAATCACCGGAATGGACAGCGCGTCGGTGATGCGTTTCGCCAGCTCAACCGGCACGCACTCCAGCACCAGCAGCTGGGCACCTGCGGCTTCCAGCGCCAGGGCATCATCCAGCAGCGTCTGGGCGGCATCGCCACGGCCCTGCACCTTATAGCCGCCAAAGATATTGACGGACTGCGGCGTCAGGCCTAAATGCCCACACACCGGCACGGCGCGCTCGGTGAGCCTCTTCACCGTATCCACAAGCCAGGCGCCGCCTTCAATTTTGACCATATTGGCACCGGCACGCATCACTGCCGCCGCATTTTCGAATGCCTGTTCCGGCGTGGCATAGGCCATAAACGGCAGATCGGAAAGCAGCAGGCAGGCTGGGGCGCCACGGCGCACGGCGCGGGTATGGTAAGCGATATCCTCAACCGTTACCGGCAGGGTGGAATCATGTCCTTGTACCGTCATCCCTAACGAGTCCCCGACCAGCATGACGTTGATCCCCTCTTCGGCAAACAGTTTGGCGAAGCTGTAGTCATACGCGGTGATGGTGGCGAAGCGTTTTTTTTCCTGTTTGCATTTCTGCAGTAAGGAGATGGTGGTTGGTTTCATACTGTTTCCTGATAGCCCAAAAGCGAATCTTTGCGCATTCTAACAGTAACATTCGAGGGAACAATGATTTTAGGTAAACGATTAACCATAAATATTTTATGGTTAATCGCTAAAAAAACAGCCTTACCAGCGGGCGGGTTTCTCCGCACCGAGACTGTTGAGAACGGCCTCTAGCGAGAGCCCGTCAGGGAAGGTAAGGGAAGGGGCAACTTCATACAGTGGCCAGAGCATAAACCCGCGATTTTTCATGTCGTAATGCGGAACGGTGAGGCGTTCAGTGTTAATCGTCTCGTGACCAAACAGCATAATATCGAGGTCGAGCGTGCGGGGGCCCCAGCGTTCAGCTTTGCGTACGCGGCCCTGCTGAAGCTCAATACGCTGGGTATTGTCCAGCAGCGCTTCGGGACCCAGCTCAGTCTCAAGAACCACGGCGGCGTTGAGGTAGTCTGGCTGATCCTGCGGCCCCAGCGGCGGGGTGCGATAGAACGAGGAGACCGCCACGATGCGGCTTTGCGGGATCTCACCCAGCGCCTCTACGGCAGCATTCACCTGCTCCAGCGGTGAGGCTAAATTGCTGCCGATGGCGATATACGCGAGGGTCATGCTGTCCCTTCACGACGCGGCGCGCGTTTGCGCGGACGACGATGACGGCGACGCGGTTCCGGCTCTTCATCCAGCCCGGTCAGCATATCTTTCTGCTCTGGCGGGGCGGAGACCTGGAATTCAGCCCACCACTGCGCCAGACGCTGCAGCTCCTGGTTGCGTTCAATTTCAGCGCGCAGCGACAGGAGATCGAAGGCGGCACGGAACTTAGGATGCTCCATCAGCTTCCAGGCGCGTTTGCCCTGACGACGGGACATGCGCAGCTGAAGCTGCCAGATGTCGCGCACCAGAGTGGTAATACGTTTCGGAATGGCGAGCGTGCGGCAGCCTTCGTCCAGCACGTCGTTGGCGGCCAGCGCGAACGCATCGTAATAGGCGAGCCCGCTCTCCTGGGTAATACGCTGGGCCGTTTCCAGCAGCGGATACCAGAACATCGCGGCAAACAGGAACGCCGGGTTCACGCGCATGTCGTTGCGAATGCGGGTATCGGTATTCTTCAGCACCTGCGCAATCATCCGCTCCATTGGGCTATCACCGTTTTCGGTGAAGTAGCGGGTAATGGTCGGGAACAGCGGCTGGAACAGGTTGTATTCGCGCAGAAGATTATAGGTTTCAAAACCGTGGCCGGCCTGCAGCAGCTTCAGCGCCTCTTCGAACAGGCGAGCAGGCGGCACGTCGTTAATCAGCGTCGCCAGACGCGGGATCGGCTCGGCCGTTTCCGGGCTGATGCGCATATTGAGCTTGGCGGCAAAACGCACGGCGCGCAGCATACGCACGGGATCTTCACGGTAGCGCGTTTCCGGCGTGCCGATCAGGCGGATCAGACCTTCTTTCAGGTCCTGCATGCCGCCGACGTAATCGCGCACGGTGAAATCCGCCACGCTGTAATAGAGGCTGTTGATGGTGAAGTCGCGACGCTGGGCATCTTCTTCGATAGAGCCGAAGATGTTGTCGCGCAGCAGCATACCGTTCTGGCCGCGCTGCGACGTGGTGCGATCGGATGCGCCCGCTTCGTGGTGGCCGCGGAAGGTCGCCACTTCGATAATTTCCGGCCCAAACATCACGTGAGCCAGACGGAAGCGGCGGCCAACGAGACGACAGTTGCGGAATAATTTGCGCACCTGCTCAGGCGTGGCGCTGGTCGTCACGTCGAAATCTTTCGGTTTTTTGCCCAGCAGTAAATCACGCACCCCACCGCCGACGAGATAGGCCTCGTAGCCCGCTTTATTCAGACGATAGAGTACCTTGAGGGCATTTTCACTGATATCTTTGCGGGAAATAGAGTGCTGCTCACGCGGAATAACCGACATGTGTGGCTGTGCAATAGCATCATTCGCCATGCTCTCTTCGCGGCTTAGCACTTTACGGCAAAAATTAGCGACTCGGGTAAAAATGGTACACCTCGTAGTGTGTTTTGTTATGAAAAAAGCGGCTAATCATAGCTCAGCGCAACGCATTTGAGAATGCTGGATTTTTGGCACAGCCCTGAGCGTCCAGTTGGCGATGGCCATTTTCAGCAGTTCGTCAATACGCAGATCCTGCCATTCGTTGGTTACATTCTGGTTGAGAAAACGCAGCGCGTCGATCAAAACAGGACGCGGATCGCCGTCTGGCAGGGCCGGGGCGTGGTTCTGCTTTGATAATTTTAAGCCCTGCGCATTAACCGCCAGCGGCAGATGAATGTAGTCCGGTGCCGTCCAGCCAAACTGGTGATACAGCGAGATTTGCCGTACGGTCGGCTCGACCAGATCCGCCCCGCGCACAATTTCCGTCACGCCCTGGAAATGATCGTCCACCACCACGGCCAGGTTGTAGGCGAACAGCCCATCGCGACGGTGAATAATAAAATCCTCACGCGCCAGACGTTCATCGGCATGAATTTCACCGGAGAGTAAATCGTTAAAGCGCGTCACCGGTGAGCGCTGCAGTATTCGCACGGCGGCATTTTCAGGACCGTTGTTCAACGTGCGGCAGTGGCCGTCATAGACGCCGCCTGCGCTCTGGATACGCGCGCGGGTGCAGGTGCAGTTATAGGAAAGCCCCTGAGCGCGAAGCCAGGCCAGACGTTCCCGATACGCCTCGTGACGTGTTGACTGCCACAGAACCTCGTCATCCCAGTGAAGACCGTAATGTTCCAGCTGACGCAGAATCGTCTCTGCTGCACCGGGAACTTCACGCGGAGGGTCAATATCTTCAATGCGGACGAGCCATTTTCCCTGACGGGCGCGAGCCTGCAGGTAGCTGCCGAGCGCGGCAATTAATGAGCCGAAGTGTAATTCACCGGAAGGAGATGGCGCGAAGCGCCCAATATAGTGTGATTCAGACATATCAACAGTAACAAGGCGGGAGAGACTCCCGCCTTTGGAGTGTGTAAACAGCGCTGGTGTTAACCGGCCATCTGTTTTTCGCGGATTTCGGCCAGCGTTTTACAGTCGATGCACAGATCGGCGGTTGGACGCGCTTCCAGGCGACGAATGCCAATTTCAACACCGCAGGATTCGCAGTAGCCAAAATCTTCGTCTTCGACTTTTTTCAGCGTTTTCTCGATCTTTTTGATCAGTTTGCGTTCGCGGTCACGGTTACGCAGTTCGAGGCTGAACTCTTCTTCCTGAGCGGCACGGTCTACCGGATCCGGGAAGTTAGCAGCTTCATCCTGCATATGAGTAACGGTGCGATCGACTTCATCCCTGAGTTGATTACGCCATGCTTCAAGAATACGCTTGAAGTGCGACAGCTGGGCTTCGTTCATATACTCTTCGCCCGGTTTCTCTTGATACGGCTCCACCCCAGCGATGGCGAGAATACTCAGGGACGATGTTTTACGGTTTTGCCCTTCTTGCATGTTGCTTCTCCTTAACACGCACTATCGATCCCCGTGTTGGGGGAAAAATCAGGTCGCTATAAATAGCAGATGCTTTTCCGTATGGCAATTATCTAAACGTAACACTTGACAAGCCTGTGAGGAAAAGCGTATTTGCGCACGCGGCCAGAACACTTAATAGTCAATCGTCTAATCCCTTATAAGACAATGGGAAGAGAGGATCTCAGAGTCATATTATCGGCAGAAAGTTCCGCTTTATAAGCGAAAACCTCTACCCCCTGCTTTTGTGCCTCATTCAACAATTGCGCGTATTTAGGATCAATATGGCGGGCAGGGGAGAAACGTTCAATGGCTGAATGCAATACCGCAAACAGCAATACGGCGCGTTTGCCCGCCGCCGCAACACTCATTAGCTCTCGCAGATGCTTCTGGCCACGTAGCGTTACCGCATCCGGGAAGTAGCCATTTTCCTGTTCCGCTAACGTCACTGATTTTACTTCAATATAGCACTCCGGCCTGTCTTCCGCCTGTAACATGAAGTCAATTCTGCTGCCTTCATCGCCATATTTCACTTCGCTTTTATGCGTGCCATAACCAACCAGTTCGGGAATAACGCCATGGGTCAGCGCTTCCTTAACTAACTGATTGGCGCGCAGGGTATTAACGCAAATAAATGCCCCGTTTTGGGTTTCGGTCATTTCCCAGGTATGAGCATATTTGCGTTTAGTATTTTCTGATGTGGAATACCAGACCCTGTCACCCGGCGTCGCACAGCCCGTCATGGCACCGGTATTGGGGCAGTGCAGGGTGAGCTGTTCGCCTTCTGGCGTGATCACATCGGCGAGGAAGCGTTTGTAGCGTTGGACAAGCGTAGCGTGCTGCAGGGGAGGACTAAACTTCATCAGAATTCCTTTCGGTGTTGCCCAGCGTCCAGCGCTGTAGCGGCGTATAGCGGGTGCGTCCCTGTGCAAAGACGGATTCGTAAAGCGCGAATCCGTTGACCGGAAAGGCCCAGTGAAAACCCGGCGGCGGGATAGCAACGGCCTGACCGGCATCGCGCAGCAGGGTGATGTGCGGATGAAACGGCTGTGGGCTTTGATAACAGCCGCTGCGCGCCGCCTGCGCGCGCAGCATGTTCGCCAGCTGTAATAATCCGCGCGGAGGCTGTCGCGTACCCAGCCAGACCACGCGCGAACGCAGCCACTGGCCCGCGTCGTCGAGGTGCAGCGTAAATTCCGGCTGGGCAATACGCCCTGCCAGGGCGGCTAGCGCCCGCTGTTTTTCGGCACTGACGTCGCCCAAAAAGGCCAGCGTCAGGTGCAGGTTGGCCGCCGCGACAGGGCGACCGGCCTCCGGCGGGAAGTGGTCAGCGCGCCAGCGAACAATTTGACGCTGTAAGGGGGGGGGCAATTCAATGGCAAAAAACAGCCGTTTCGACTCAGGCATACGGAGGACTCGGTAATGATATGCGCCGATGCTACAATGTACGCCGACGAATGTTAACCCTCTGGAGCTGTTAGTGTCCTCATTGCCGGTCGCCGTTGTTCTTCCTGACCTTCTCGCTGCCTTACGCCATTCCCCGCAGGTTTTGCTGAATGCCCCGACGGGGGCGGGTAAGTCCACCTGGCTGCCGCTGCAGATTCTGAAAGAGGGGAACATCAGCGGGAAAATTATCCTGCTGGAGCCGCGCAGGCTGGCCGCGCGCAACGTGGCGCAGCGCCTGGCGGAACTGCTGAAAGAAAAACCGGGCGAAACGGTAGGGTACAGGATGCGCGCCGAGACCTGCGTGGGTCCGACAACGCGCCTTGAGGTGGTCACCGAGGGCATTCTCACCCGCATGCTGCAAAACGATCCGGAGCTGACCGGCGTCGGGCTGGTGATCCTGGATGAATTTCACGAGCGCAGCCTGCAGGCGGATCTGGCCCTCGCGCTGTTGCTGGACGTTCAGCAGGGACTGCGTGACGATCTCCGGCTGCTGATAATGTCGGCCACGCTGGACAATGCGCGGCTACGGCAGGCGCTACCCGATGCGCCTGTCATCAGCTCTGAAGGGCGGGCGTTTCCAGTTGAACGCCGCTATCAACCGCTTCCCTCCCATCAGCGTTTTGACGAAGCGGTCGCCATTGCCACCGCAGAACTGCTGCGTCAGGAACCCGGCTCGCTGCTGCTGTTTTTGCCGGGCGTCGGGGAGATCCAGCGCGTGCAGGAGCAGCTTTCCTCTCGCGTAGGCGGTGATGTACTGCTCTGCCCGCTCTACGGCGCGCTGTCGCTGCAGGAGCAGCGTAAAGCTATCCTTCCTGCCCCGGTGGGACAGCGCAAGGTGGTACTGGCAACCAATATTGCTGAAACCAGTTTGACCATCGAAGGTATTCGCCTGGTGGTCGATAGCGCGCAGGAGAGGGTGGCAAGCTTTGACCCGCGCACCGGGCTGACTAAACTCCTGACGCAGCGCATCAGCCAGGCATCAATGGTGCAGCGCGCGGGCCGCGCGGGGCGACTTGAGCCGGGTATCTGCCTGCATTTGACCAGCGCAGAGCAGGCGGAACGCGCGGCGCAGCAAAGCACACCGGAAATTTTACAAAGCGATTTGTCTGGCCTGGTGATGGATCTGCTGCAGTGGGGCTGCCCGGAGCCTGGACAGCTTACCTGGCTTGATTCCCCGCCAGCCGTGAACCTCACCGCTGCGCGCAACCTGTTGACCCAGCTTGGTGCGCTGGAAGGCGAACGTCTGACGGTACGCGGCCAGAAAATGGCGGCACTGGGCAACGATCCGCGTCTGGCCGCGATGCTGGTGGCCGCGCAGGGGGAAGATGAGATTGCCACGGCAGCCAAACTGGCGGCTATCCTTGAGGAGCCGCCGCGCGGAGGCAGTAGCGATCTGGGGCAGGCGTTTTCGCGCAATCAGGGGAACTGGCAGCAGCGGGCCCAGCAGCTCTGTAAGCGGCTTAACAGCCGCGGCGGCGTGCCAGACAGTGAGAGCATCTCCCGGCTGTTAGCGCAGGCGTTTCCGGACCGGATTGCGCGTCGGCGCGGGCTGGACGGTCGCTACCAGCTGGCAAACGGTATGGGGGCGATGCTGGACAGCGATGATGCCCTGACGCGTCATGAGTGGCTGATTGCGCCGCTCCTGCTGCAGGGGAGCAACTCCCCGGATGCGCGTATCCTGCAGGCGATTGCCGTCGATATTGACGCCCTGACCCGTACCTGTCCGCATCTGCTCCAGCAATCGGACATCGTCGAGTGGGATGACGCCCAGGGCACGCTGAAGGCGTTTCGTCGCAGCCAGATTGGCAAACTGACACTCGGAACGAAGCCGCTGGCGAAGCCGTCGGAAGACGAGCTCCATCAGGCTATGCTGAACGGCATTCGGGAAAAAGGGCTGAGCGTGCTGAACTGGACACCGGAGGCTGAGCAGTACCGCATTCGCCTGCACTGCGCCGCTCGCTGGTTGCCGGAGTACGCCTGGCCAGCGGTGGATGACGAAACGTTACTCGCGTCGCTGGAGACCTGGCTACTGCCGCAGATGAGCGGCGTACACTCCCTGCGGGCGCTGAAAGCGCTTGATGTTAAGGTCGCGTTACAGAATTTACTGGACTGGTCATTGCGTCAACGTCTGGATAGTGAACTGCCAGGGCATTACACTGTGCCGACCGGAAGCCGGATTGCCATCCGTTATCATGAGGATAATCCGCCGGCGCTGGCGGTTCGAATGCAGGAGATGTTTGGTGAGGCAACCACGCCGTCTATCGCTGAAGGGCGCGTGCCGTTGGTGCTTGAACTGCTGTCGCCCGCGCATCGACCCTTGCAGATCACTCGCGATCTGGGGGCGTTCTGGGCGGGGAGCTACCGTGACGTGCAAAAAGAGATGAAAGGGCGGTACCCCAAACACGTCTGGCCGGACGATCCGGCAAATACGGCGCCGACGAAGCGGACGAAGAAGTATTCCTGAAAGGGATGTGCGGCCTGATGCCCTCACCCCGGCCCTCTCCCACAGGGAGAGGGAGAACTAATTTTGAGAGATTTCTTCTTTCACAGACCGGTGGAAGAAAAGAGAATCGGGCCTTTGCGCCTGAAAGTTGCGGAGAAAAAGCATGGCGGGGAATGACCGCGAGCCAATAGGACGTAAGGGAAGACCAACGCGTCCGGCGAAAGAAAAGGTAAGCCGTCGTCGCCTCAGAGATGAGGACTATGACGATGACTATGAAGACGATGATGAGGATGAAGAACCGATGCCGCGTAAAGGGAAAGGCAAAGGGCGCAAGCCTCGGGGCAAACGCGGCTGGTTCTGGCTGCTACTGAAGCTCTTTATTGTTTTTGTTGTGCTGATGGCAATTTACGGCGTCTATCTGGATCAGAAGATCCGCAGCCGTATCGACGGTAAAGTCTGGCAGTTACCTGCGGCAGTGTATGGCCGCATGGTGAACCTTGAGCCAGATATGTCCATCACGAAAAACGAAATGGTAAAACTGCTGGAAGCCACCCAGTATCGTCAGGTGTCAAAAATGACGCGCCCTGGCGAATTCACCGTGCAGGCCAACAGCATTGAGATGATCCGCCGTCCGTTTGATTTCCCGGACAGCAAAGAGGGTCAGGTGCGCGCGCGTCTGACCTTTGACGGCGATCGTCTGGATACCATCGAGAACATGGATAACAACCGTCAGTTCGGTTTCTTCCGTCTCGATCCCCGCCTGATCACCATGCTCTCGTCGGCGAACGGCGAACAGCGTCTGTTCGTGGCGCGTAACGGCTTCCCGGATCTGCTGGTTGATACGCTGCTGGCGACCGAAGACCGTCACTTCTACGAGCACGACGGCATCAGCCTCTACTCGATTGGTCGTGCGGTGCTGGCGAACCTGACCGCGGGCCGTACCGTGCAGGGGGCAAGTACGCTGACCCAGCAGCTGGTGAAGAACCTGTTCCTCTCCAGCGAGCGCTCTTACTGGCGTAAAGCGAACGAAGCGTATATGGCCGTGCTGATGGATGCGCGCTACAGTAAGGATCGTATCCTTGAGCTGTATATGAACGAGGTGTACCTCGGTCAGAGCGGCGACAACGAAATCCGCGGCTTCCCGCTGGCGAGCCTGTACTACTTTGGTCGTCCGGTCGAAGAGCTGAGTCTGGATCAGCAGGCGCTGCTGGTGGGCATGGTGAAAGGGGCGTCCATCTATAACCCGTGGCGTAACCCGAAACTGGCCCTGGAGCGTCGTAACCTGGTGCTGCGTCTGCTGCAACAGCAGCAGGTGATTGACCAGGAGCTGTACGACATGCTGAGCGCACGTCCGCTTGGCGTGCAGCCGCGCGGTGGGGTGATCTCGCCTCAGCCTGCGTTTATGCAGCTGGTGCGTCAGGAGCTGCAGAGCAAGCTTGGCGATAAGGTGAAAGATCTCTCCGGCGTGAAGATCTTTACGACCTTTGACTCCGTGGCGCAGGATGCGGCAGAAAAAGCGGCGGTGGAAGGCATTCCGGCGCTGAAGAAACAGCGTAAGCTCTCCGATCTTGAAACCGCGATGGTGGTGGTTGACCGTAACTCCGGCGAAGTTCGTGCGATGGTGGGCGGTGCCGAGCCGCAGTTTGCTGGCTATAACCGTGCCATGCAGGCGCGTCGCTCGATCGGCTCTCTGGCAAAACCGGCAACCTATCTCACTGCCCTGAGTCAGCCAAACCAGTATCGTCTCAATACCTGGATTGCGGATGCGCCGATCTCCCTGCGCCAGCCTAACGGCCAGGTGTGGTCACCGCAGAACGACGACAAGCAGTTTAGCGGTCAGGTGATGCTGGTGGATGCGTTGACGCGCTCCATGAACGTGCCGACGGTGAACCTGGGCATGTCGCTGGGTCTGCCAGCGATTGTCGATACCTGGCAGAAGCTGGGCGTGGCGAAAGATCAGCTGCACCCGGTACCGGCGATGATCCTGGGGGCGCTCAACCTGACGCCGATCGAAGTGGCGCAGGCGTTCCAGACGATCGCCAGCGGCGGTAACCGCGCGCCGCTCTCCGCCCTGCGTTCAGTGATTGCCGAAGATGGCTCCGTGCTGTATCAGAGCTTCCCGCAGGCGGAACGTGCCGTTCCTGCGCAGGCAGCCTATATGACGCTGTGGACGATGCAGCAGGTGGTGCAGCGCGGTACCGGCCGTCAGCTGGGGGCGAAGTATCCGGGCCTGCATCTGGCGGGTAAAACCGGGACCACCAACAACAACGTTGATACCTGGTTTGCCGGTATTGATGGCCGTGAAGTGGTGATCACCTGGGTAGGCCGCGACAACAACCAGCCGACGAAACTGTACGGCGCGAGCGGGGCGATGTCGATTTACCAGCGCTATCTGGCGAATCAGTCCCCGGTGCCGCTGAACCTGGTTGCGCCGGAAGATATCGTCGATATGGGCGTGGACAGTTCCGGTAACTTCGTCTGCGGCGGCGGAATGCGTACTCTGCCAGTCTGGACAACCAACCCGGATTCCCTGTGCCAGCAAAGCCAGCCAGAACAGCCAACGGGTAACCCGTTTGAGCAGTCTTCTCAGCCACAGCAGCCGCAGCAGCAACAGCCGCAGCAGCAGAACGAGAAGAAAGACAGCGACGGTGTCGCAGGCTGGATTAAAGATATGTTCGGCGGTAACTAACCGCGTGAGGTCCCCCCGCAAGGGGGGATTTTTTTACCCATTCCCCCCCTTTTTTTAACCCTCTTTTTAATATTGATTAACCCTTCGTTCTCTCCTGGTTATTTCTTAAACCCTTAATTCTCGTAGGGCCGCTTACTGCTTGCTATGCAGTCAGCGTTTCGCCTATTATGCTGCGGTCATAATAATAATTCTCGTTTACGTTATCATTCACTTTTCCATCAGAGATACACCATGGCGCTTTCCAATACTGCTCAGCCAATCAATACGTCGCTGCGTAAAATCGCGGTCGTCGTCGCCACAGCGGTTGCCGGCATGTCGGCTTATACACATGCTGCCGAAACCCCGAAAAAAGAAGAAACCATTACGGTAACCGCAGCACCTGCGGCACAGGAAAGTGCCTGGGGACCGGCACCCACGATTGCGGCTAAACGCACCGCCACCGCAACCAAGACCGATACCCCGATTGAGAAAACCCCGCAGTCTATTTCTGTCGTCACCCGTGAAGAGATGGACATGAAGCAGCCGGGGACGGTTAAACAGGCGCTGGCCTATACGCCGAGCGTGTTCGCAACACGCGGGGCGTCTACAACGTATGACGTTGTTTCTATTCGTGGGTTCACCACCTCCAGTACCGTGAATACTAACCAGTATCTGGACGGGATGAAGCTGCAGGGAGATAACTATTCTGAAGCGTCCATGGATCCGTATTTCCTTGAGCGCGTCGAGCTGCTGCGTGGCCCAACGTCCGTTCTGTACGGTAAAAGCCACCCGGGCGGCGTGGTCAGCATGGTCAGCAAGCGCCCAACCACCGAGCCACTGAAAGAAATTCAGTTCAAAATGGGTACCGATAACCTGTGGCAGACCGGGTTTGATTTCAGCGATGCGATTGATGATGACGGCGTGTGGTCATACCGTCTGACCGGTCTGGGGCGCAGCGAAAATGCGCAGCAGGAGATGGTGAAATCTTCCCGCTACGCCATTGCACCTGCTTTCAGCTGGCGTCCTGACGATAAAACCGATTTTACTTTCCTGAGCAACTTCCAGAGCGATCCGGATGCAGGCTATTACGGCTGGCTGCCGCGGGAAGGTACCGTTGTGCCTTACTACGATGCCAACGGCAAAGCACACAAGCTGCCGACCGATTTCAACGAAGGTGAAGAAGATAACAAGATCTCCCGTCGTCAGAAAATGGTGGGTTACAGCTTCTCGCATCAGTTTGATGACACCTTTACCTTGCGTCAAAACCTGCGCTACACCAAAATCAATACGCTTTACCGTTCCGTCTACGGTAACGGCTATATTGCACCGGCTCAGATCAGCCGCGCGTATGTGCGCTCCGATGAGGACCTCAACTCGTTTACCGTTGATACTCAGCTTCAGTCCAAATTTGCGACGGGTGCAGTGGATCATACCCTGTTGACGGGCGTTGATTACCTCCGCATGCGTAATGATATTGATGCTGACTACGGCACGGCCGATCCCATCAGTATGACGAAGCCTGCGTACGGCAATCCAAATGTCGACGTTTACTACCTTTACAAAGTGCTCAACCGTCAGGAACAAACCGGCCTTTATGCGCAGGATCAGGCTGAATGGGATAAGTGGGTACTCACAATGGGTGGCCGCTATGACTTTGCGAAAACCTCAGCACTGACGCGTACAACCGGTACTACCGCGGAAATCAACGATCAGGCATTCACGTGGCGCGGCGGGATTAACTACCTGTTCGACAACGGCATCACGCCTTATTTCAGCTATAGCGAATCGTTCGAACCGATTTCGGGTACCACTCAGGGCGGCAAACCGTTCGATCCTGCACGCGGCAAGCAGTATGAAGCGGGCGTGAAGTACGTACCGAAAGATCTGCCTGTTGTGGTCACGGCTGCTGTTTATCAGTTAACCAAAAACAACAACCTGACGGCCGATCCGGCGAACCCAACCAGCGGCTTTAGCGTGCAGGGCGGTGAAATTCGCTCTCGCGGTTTCGAACTGGAAGCGAAAGCTGCCGTCTCTGCCAACGTGAACGTGACGGCTTCCTATAGCTTTACTGATGCCAAATACACCCACGATACCTGGTATGAAGGCCGTCGTCCGGCGGAAGTGCCGCGCAATATGGCGTCTCTGTGGGCAGATTACACCTTCCACGAGACGGCGTTGAGCGGTCTGACGGTAGGGGCTGGCACCCGTTACATCGGTAACACCGTGTCCTATTACTCTGCCTCGTCGCCAAAAGCCTACCAGTCATTCAACGTCGCGGGCTATGCCCTGGCGGATGCCACCGTGAAATACGATCTGGCACGCTTTGGACTTCCCGGCTCTTCTGTCGGCGTCAACGTGAACAACATCTTCGATCGCGAATACGTCTCCAGCTGCTACAGCGAATATGCCTGCTACTGGGGAGCAGGACGTCAGGTTGTTGCTACCGCGACCTTCCGCTTCTAATCTCTCTTCGGGCACGGTTCGCCGTGCCCTTTTTATTTAAGTTGGCTGATATGCAGGATAATCAAACGCAACCCGACACCACCTTTACGCTCAACCATCTCTCCTTTCGCGTACCCGGGCGCACCTTGCTGCATCCGCTCTCTTTGACGTTTCCCGCAGGTAAAGTCACTGGCCTGATTGGTCACAACGGTTCCGGTAAGTCCACGCTGCTCAAGATGCTGGGACGACATCAGCCGCCGTCAGAAGGCGACATCCTGCTGGATGACCAACCGCTGGAGAGCTGGAGCAGTAAAGCCTTTGCCCGCAAAGTGGCGTATCTGCCGCAGCAGCTGCCGCAGGCGGAGGGGATGACGGTGCGAGAGCTGGTGGCGATTGGGCGTTATCCGTGGCATGGCGCGCTTGGGCGCTTTGGCGTGGCCGACAGAGAGAAAGTGGAAGAGGCGATTGCGCTGGTCGGGCTTAAGCCGCTGGCGCACCGTCTGGTGGATAGCCTGTCCGGCGGTGAACGCCAGCGCGCGTGGATTGCAATGCTGGTGGCCCAGGACAGCCGCTGCCTGCTCCTCGACGAACCCACCTCCGCACTTGATATCGCCCATCAGGTCGATGTTCTGGCGCTGGTGCACCGCTTGAGCCAGCAGCGCGGTCTGACGGTGATTGCGGTGCTGCATGATATCAACATGGCGGCACGCTACTGCGATTACCTTGTTGCGCTGCGCGGCGGCGAAATGATTGCGCAGGGAACGCCGTCCGAGCTGATGCGCAGCGAAACGCTGGAACAGATTTATGGTATTCCGATGGGTATTCTGCCTCACCCGGCCGGGGCTGCACCGGTGAGCTTCGTGTACTGATGCTGGACAACATGCGCATTAGCCGCCGTCGCCTGCTGACGGCGATGGCCCTCTCACCGCTGCTGTTAAAAATGAATACGGCGCGTGCCGCCGCCGTCGATCCGCACCGCATAGTGGCGCTGGAGTGGTTGCCGGTCGAGCTGATGATGGCGCTCGGCGTTACGCCCTACGGCGTCGCGGACATTCCCAACTATAACCTCTGGGTGAACGAGCCGAAGCTGCCGGACTCGGTGATCGACGTCGGCCTGCGTACGGAGCCAAACCTCGAGCTGCTCACCCAGATGAAACCGTCGTTCCTCTTCTGGTCCGCGGGCTACGGTCCGTCAGAAGAGGTGATGGCGCGCATTGCGCCCGGGCGCGGATTCGCTTTCAGCGACGGTAAAAAACCGCTGGCCGTAGCGAAAAATTCGATTGGCGAGATGGCGCATTTCCTTAACCGGGAAGCGGAGGCCAAACGGCATCTCGCCGAATTTGATGCCCTGATCGACTCCCTCAAGCCGCGTTTTGCTCACCGGGGCGATCGTCCGCTGCTGATGGTGACGCTGCTGGATGCCCGCCATATGCTGGTCTTTGGTAAAAACTGCCTGTTCCAGGAGGTGCTGGACAGCTTCGGCATTCGCAACGCCTGGGAAGGGGAGATGACGTTCTGGGGCAGTACCGCTGTGGGTATCGATCGCCTCGCGGCGTTTCGCGATGTGGATGTGCTGTGCTTCGATCACGGCAACGAGCGCGACATGCAAACCCTGATGGCGACTCCGCTCTGGCAGGCGATGCCGTTTGTGCGCGAGCGGCGCTTCCAGCGCGCTCCGGCGGTCTGGTTCTACGGCGCGACGCTGTCGGCGATGCATTTTGCCCGCGTGCTGGATAACGCCCTGGGAGGTAAAGCATGAGTACGTGTATTGCCCGTTTCCCGGCGCTTCTGCTGATGCTGATTTTTCTTGCCGCGCTGGCGTTAACCGGGTTCAACCTCTCTGCCGCGTTACCGCGCGCGCAATGGGGAGCCGCGCTGGCCTCGCCGGATATCGACAATATTCAGCAGATGCTGTTCCACTACAGCCTGCTGCCGCGTCTGGCAATCTCCCTTTTAGTCGGTGCCGGTTTAGGGCTGGTGGGCGTGCTGTTCCAGCAGGTGTTACGTAACCCGCTGGCGGAGCCAACCACGCTCGGCGTCGCGACCGGCGCACAGCTTGGGATCACTATCACCACGCTGTGGGCGCTGCCGGGAGCGTTAACCTCGCAGTTTGCGGCACTCGCGGGGGCGTGCGTAGTGGGCGCACTGGTCTTTGGCGTGGCCTGGGGTAAACGCCTTTCTCCGGTAACGCTTATCCTGGCCGGGCTGGTGGTGAGCCTCTACTGTGGCGCGATTAACCAGCTGCTGGTGCTTTTCCACCACGATCGGCTGCAAAGCATGTTCCTGTGGAGTACCGGCACGCTCACCCAGACCGACTGGAGCGTTGTGCTGCGCCTGTGGCCGCAGCTGGCTGGCGGTGTCGTGCTGACGCTGCTGCTCCTGCGCCCTCTTACGCTGATGGGACTGGATGATGGCGTGGCGCGTAACCTGGGGCTGGCGCTGTCGCTGGCTCGACTGGCGGCGCTGACGCTGGCTATTGTATTGAGCGCCCTGCTGGTGAATGCGGTTGGCATCATCGGGTTTATCGGCCTGTTTGCGCCGCTGCTGGCGAAAATGCTTGGGGCGCGTCGTTTGCTGGCGCGTCTGCTGCTGGCCTCGCTGATTGGGGCGCTGATCCTCTGGCTTTCCGATCAGCTTATTCTCTGGCTGGCGCGGGTGTGGCGGGAAGTCTCTACCGGCTCGGTCACGGCGCTTATCGGTGCGCCGCTGCTGCTTTGGCTGCTGCCGCGTCTGCGCAGCATGAGCGCGCCGGCGATGGATGTGGGCGATAAAGTCCATGCTGAACGTCAGTCGGTACTGTGGTTTAGCCTTGCCGGGCTGGCGGTGCTGATTATTGCCTCGTTCGCGGCGCTCTCATTCGGTCGCGATGCCGCGGGCTGGCACTGGGCAACGGGCGATTTACTCAACGACCTGCTGCAGTGGCGCTGGCCGCGTATCTTTGCTGCGCTGATTGCAGGGGTAATGCTGGCGGTGGCGGGGTGCATTATTCAGCGTCTGACCGGCAACCCGATGGCGAGCCCGGAAGTGCTTGGGATCAGCTCTGGCGCCGCCTTTGGCGTGGTGCTGATGCTGTTCTTTGTGCCGGGCAATGCGTTTGGCTGGCTGATGCCTGCCGGCAGTCTCGGGGCGGCGGTTACGCTGCTGATTATCCTGATTGCCGCCGGTCGAGGCGGGTTTTCACCGCACCGCATGCTGCTGGCGGGGATGGCGCTCAGCACCGCGTTCACCATGCTGCTGATGATGCTGCAGGCAAGCGGCGATCCGCGTATGGCGAAGATCCTGACCTGGATATCCGGCTCAACGTACGGCGCGACCGGCAGCCAGGCGATCGGGTCCGGGATCGTGATGGTCGTGCTGCTGGCGATGGTGCCGCTGTGCCGACGCTGGCTGACTATTCTGCCGCTCGGCGGTGAAACCGCACGTGCGGTGGGAATGGCGCTGACGCCAGCGCGTGTAGCGCTGCTGCTGCTCGCCGCGTGCCTGACGGCGACGGCCACCATGACGATTGGCCCGCTGAGTTTTGTGGGGTTAATGGCGCCGCATATCGCCAGAATGATGGGGTTCCGCCGGACGATGCCGCATATTGTCATGTCGGCCCTCACGGGCGGCGTGATGCTGGTGTTTGCAGACTGGTGCGGAAGAATGGTGCTGTTCCCGTATCAGATCCCGGCGGGGCTGCTGTCGACCTTTATTGGTGCGCCGTATTTTATTTATCTGTTGAGGAAGCAGAGTCGGTAGTCAGGTGCGGCCTGATGCCCTCTCCCACGGGGAGAGGGACAACACCGTAGGCCGGGTAAGCGTTAGCGCCACCCGGCAATGCTCTTAGAGCTTCGCAAACACCTTACGCGCCGCGTCGATGGTGTTATTGATATCTTCTTCGCTGTGCGCCACGGACATAAAGCCCGCCTCGAATGCGGACGGTGCCAGGTACACGCCTTCTTCCAGCATCAGGTGGAAGAAGCGCTTGAAGCGTTCAACGTCGCACTTCACCACGTCCTGATAGCGGGTCACGGTTTTCGCCTCGGTGAAGAAAATCCCGAACATCCCGCCTACGTGGTTAACCACCAGCGGAATACCGGCCTCTTCTGCCGCTTCCAGCAGGCCGTTTGCCAGCTGCGTGGTCCGGTCGGTCAGGGTTTCGTGAATACCTGGCTGAGCCACTTCGGTCAGGCAGGCAAAGCCCGCCGCCATGGCGATAGGGTTACCGGAGAGCGTGCCCGCCTGGTAAACCGGGCCGGTTGGTGCCAGCGCTTCCATGACGTCCTTACGACCACCGAACGCGCCGACCGGCATGCCGCCGCCGATGATTTTACCCAGACAGGTGAGGTCCGGCTCCACGCCGTAATAAGACTGGGCGCCCGCCAGCGCCACGCGGAAGCCGGTCATCACTTCGTCGATGATCAGCAGCGCGCCGAACTCATCGCACAGGGCGCGCAGGCCCGGCAGGAAGTCAGGCTGCGGTGGGATACAGTTCATGTTGCCCGCAACTGGCTCAACGATGATGCAGGCGATCTCCTGCGGATACTGCTCGAACGCCGCGCGAACGGTGTTCAGATCGTTATAGGTGCAGGTCAGGGTATGCTTCGCGAAATCCGCAGGTACGCCAGGCGAGTTTGGCTGGCCGAGGGTCAGCGCGCCGGAACCGGCTTTCACCAGCAGGCAGTCCGCGTGGCCGTGGTAGCAGCCTTCGAACTTGATGATTTTATCGCGGCCGGTAAAACCGCGCGCCAGGCGGATGGCGCTCATGGTGGCTTCGGTACCGGAGTTCACCATGCGCACCATGTCCATGGTCGGAACCAGCTCGGTGACCAGTTCCGCCATCTTCACTTCCATTTCGGTAGGCGCACCGAAGCTCAGGCCGCGCTGAGCGGCTTCAATCACGGCGTTACGAATGGCCGGGTGGTTGTGCCCCAGCACCATCGGTCCCCAGGAGCCGACGTAATCGATATAGGCTTTGCCATCGACATCATACAGATACGCGCCGTCAGCACGTTCGATAAACAGCGGCGTGCCGCCCACGCCGGTAAAGGCGCGCACAGGTGAGTTCACGCCACCCGGAATAAGCTCGCGGGCTGCACTGTAGAGGTTTTCAGACTTGCTCATGGCGTCGTTCCTGGTTCGTATAAAATGATTAAGCCCACTATTCTAAGTGATTCGGGGAAGGTTATGAAATTTTTAGCCTGGTAATGCTTTAAGATTTGTTAAGTAATTTTCAGGAGACGGTGGGGCAGTCTCTGGTAAAATCCACGCGGCTTTTGTATGACGAATAAGTACAGGACATGAAATCAGATTCTCCGTCTTTTGAAGAACAACAGTTTACGCGCGCCCAGCATCGAATCAGTATTCGACGGCTGCTCAATCGCGATAAAACGCCGCTGGCGATCCTGCTGGCCGCTGCCGTGGTGGGAACGCTCGCCGGTCTGGTGGGCGTGGCGTTTGAAAAAGCGGTTAATGCCGTGCTCAACTGGCGAGTGGGAACCGTGGCCGGTTTCGCCGACAGCCGATGGCTGGTCTGGGTTGCGGCGTTCGGGCTGTCGGCGCTGTTTGCCATGGTGGGGTATTTTCTGGTGCGTAAATTCGCGCCAGAGGCGGGCGGGTCCGGCATCCCGGAAATTGAAGGGGCGCTGGAGGAGCTGCGTCCTGTGCGCTGGTGGCGAGTCATTCCGGTGAAATTTATCGGCGGCATGGGTACGCTGGGCGCGGGAATGGTGCTCGGCAGGGAAGGGCCCACGGTTCAGTTGGGCGGGAACGTCGGCCGCATGGTGGGCGATCTCTTTCGGATGCGCAGCGCCGAAGCGCGCCATACGCTGCTGGCTACCGGTGCGGCGGCGGGGCTATCGGCGGCCTTTAACGCGCCGCTGGCGGGCATTTTGTTTATCATCGAAGAGATGCGCGCGCAGTTTCGCTACAACCTGATCTCCATTAAAGCGGTGTTTACCGGCGTCATTATGTCGAGCATCGTGTTTCGCCTCTTTAATGGCGAAGGGGCGGTCATTGAGGTGGGTAAACTGACCAATGCGCCGGTTAACACCCTGTGGCTTTACCTGATCCTCGGCATGATTTTTGGCGTGGTGGGACCGCTGTTTAACACCTTTATCCTGCGCGCTCAGGATATGTTCCAGCGTATTCACGGTGGGAATACGACTAAATGGGTGCTGATGGGCGGCCTGCTTGGCGGAATCTGTGGTGTGCTCGGGTTTATCGAGCCAAATGCTGCGGGCGGCGGCTTCGGGCTGATCCCCATTGCGGCGGCGGGGAACTTCAGCGTGGGTCTGCTGCTGTTTATGTTTATCTCCCGCGTCATCACCACGGTATTGTGTTTTTCCTCCGGCGCGCCCGGCGGGATTTTCGCCCCGATGCTGGCGCTGGGAACCTTGTTGGGCACCGCGTTTGGTATGGCGGCTGAAGCGGGCTTTCCCGCCTATCACCTTGATGCAGGGACCTTTGCGGTAGCCGGAATGGGGGCGCTGCTGGCCGCCTCCCTGCGCGCGCCGTTGACCGGTATCGTGCTGGTGCTGGAGATGACGGACAATTACCAGCTCATTTTGCCAATGATCATTACCTGTCTCGGGGCGACACTATTAGCCCAGTTCCTGGGTGGAAAACCGCTATACTCCACCATCCTCGCGCGTACCCTGGCAAAACAAGAGGCGGAGCGGGCCGCCGCGCAGAATACTTGAATGAATTACCAGGGTATTAGATAATGACGAAAAGAATTGGGTGAATTTTGCCCAATAGCAGTATTCATGGGAGCATAAGATGAGTGATGACGTAGCTGTGCCGCTGGAATTTACCGAAGCAGCAGCCAACAAAGTGAAAACCCTGATTGCCGACGAAGACAATCCGGATCTGAAACTGCGTGTCTATATTACCGGTGGCGGCTGCAGCGGCTTCCAGTACGGTTTTACTTTTGACGATCAGGTTAACGATGGCGATATGACCATTGAGAAACAGGGCGTCGCGCTGGTGGTTGACCCGATGAGCCTGCAGTATCTGGTAGGTGGTTCTGTCGACTACACCGAAGGTCTGGAAGGTTCACGCTTTGTGGTCACCAACCCGAACGCAACAAGCACCTGCGGGTGTGGGTCTTCGTTCAGCATTTAAGCCTGAATGCGGATTGTAGGCCCGGTAAGCGAAGCGCCACCGGGCTTATAAACGACGCCTATCTTGAAGTTTCATCCAGCGCAAACGTCGGCAGCTTCAGGTGCCAGCGTATCGCCGCTAAACGTATCGCCAGCGTCACGATCATCCCCAGCATCGCGGCGTTTTCCAGCGGAATGGCAAAGGTGTAATACGCGGTCGCGTGGACAATGCCGCCCGCAATACAGGCCGTTGCGTAAATTTCAGTACGCAGGATCATCGGCACCTCACGTGCCAGAATGTCGCGAATGATCCCGCCGCCCACGCCGGTTAATACGCCCATGCAGATCGCCACCATCGGACCGGTGCCCGCATTAAACGCCTTATTGACGCCAATACCGACAAACACGGCCAGACCGACGGCATCCAGTACCGGCAATATCCATTTTGGTAATCGACGGGGCTGGCGAACCAGCACAATGGTTAACAGACAGGTGACCATCGCGACCACCAGGTCGGTTGGATCTTTCACCCAAAACACCGGGCCATTGGCCAGCGCCATATCGCGGATTGTCCCGCCGCCCACGGCGGTCACCACGCCCAGCACCAGCACGCCAAACGGATCCATGCGAAGTTTTCCGGCGAGCAGGACGCCGGAGATAGCAAAAACGGCTGTGCCAAGAATATCCAGCCAATAAACGAGCATCGTTAAATCCTCGAAAAGGGTCTTATGTTAGTGACTCTCTGCCAGCGCGGCACAGAGCTGTTTTGCGGCGAGGATAATACGCGGGCTGGCGCGTTCAAACCAGTCGCTGTTGAGGGGTATTACCGGTATTTTTAGCTGCTTTTGCCAGAATTGCTCGATTTTGGGAATTTCGCTCGCATTTCCGACCACCACGATGGCCTGTGGCTGGCGCGCCAGAACCTGCTCACGGCTTACCTGAGGCCACGGTACCCGGCTGACTGCAAAGATGTTTTCACCGCCACAGACTTCCAGTACCTGATTCTGAATCGACCCTTTACCGGTGGTGAACAGCGGCTGGCTGCCAAACTGCAGGAAGATGCGCTTTTTAACAGGGGTATCGTATCGGGATTTCAGCGCGGCATAGTCGCTGAGCATCTGTTTCGCTGCAGCCTCGGCTTTTTTGGGCGTAGGGCTATATGGTGCCAGGGCCTGTAGCGCCTGAGCGACCTGCTCAATGCTGACGGCATCAATCCACATGATCTTGATGCCAAGGGAGGTAAGCTGGTTAACCTGCCGCTCGGCGTTTCCGCCGCGCCAGGCCAGCACGAGATCCGGTTTCAGCGCCACGATGCGCTCAAGGTTCATCCCTTGCCAGGTTGCCACCTGTTCAATGCCCGCAGCCTGTGGGGGATAATCCGAAAAGCTGCTCACGCCAACGGGCGTGATCCCGGCGGCAAACGCCAGTTCGGTATTGGCGGGAGAGAGGGTAATCACACGCGGCGCGGCAAAAAGCCATGCCGGTGCGAGCAGAAGCAGGGCGGCCAGCGCCCTGAGGGGATGTTTAGCCACGTGCCAGGTTCTGCACCAGGCGTTCCACCATCACGGTGGACTGTTTTGCCGCAACGGTCAGGAACTCGTCGAAGCTGATGTGGGACTGCTGATCTGCCACGTCAGAGATGGCGCGAACCACTACAAACGGTACGTTGAAATTATGGCAAACGTGCGCGATCGCGGTCGCTTCCATCTCAACGGCCACCGCCTGAGGGAAGTTATGACGGATTTTCGCCAGGCCAACGGAGCCGTTGATGAACGCATCACCGCTGACAATCAGACCGCGTACCGCGTTGAGGTGGAGCTCCGCAATGCAGGTCTCTGCCGCCGCAATCAGTTTGTCGTCCGCTTTAAACCCTGCTGGGCAGCCCGGAAGCTGGCCGTACTCGTAGCCGAACGCGGTGACGTCCGCATCGTGATAGCGCGCTTCGTCGGAAACAACGATGTCACCCACTTTCAGCGTCGGCGCCAGGCCGCCCGCAGAGCCGGTATTCACGATCACGTCCGGCTTGCAGCGCTCAAGCAGCAGGGTGGCGCCCAGTGCCGCAGCGACTTTACCGATGCCTGATTTCAGCAGAGCCACGTCAACACCGTTTAGCTGACCGGTATAGATCTCACAACCTCCCAGAGAAAGGGTCTGACGGTTCTCAATTTTGTCACGCAGAAGCGTAACTTCTTCTTCCATTGCACCAATAATGCCGATTTTCATAGATTTACTCGCGATGTGCCTTGTTAAGATGCATAGTCTATCATGCGGTTAAGGGGAAACGCATTCTCACGCGGGGGAGCACATGTCACCAATCGATTTTCGCACCAAAATTAACTGGCACCGACGTTTCCGTTCGCCGCAGGGCGACAAGAGCGAACATGAGATCCTGCGTATCTTCGAAAGCGATCGCGGGCGGATCATTAACTCGCCCGCCATCCGCCGTCTGCAGCAAAAGACCCAGGTCTTTCCGCTGGAGCGTAACGCCGCGGTGCGCACGCGCTTAACCCACTCCATGGAGGTGCAGCAGGTCGGGCGCTACATCGCCAAAGAGATTTTAAGCCGTCTCAAAGAGCAGCGCTTACTGGAAACCTATGGTCTGGACGAGCTGACGGGGCCTTTTGAAAGCATCGTTGAGATGGCCTGCCTGATGCATGACATCGGCAACCCGCCTTTCGGTCACTTTGGAGAAGCGGCTATCAATGACTGGTTTAAGCAACGGCTTTACCCTTCGGATGCGGTAAGCCAGCCGCTGAGCGACGACCGCTGCATCGTACGCGATTTACGCCTGCGTGAAGGTGAAGAGGGGCTGAACGATCTGCGCCGCAAGGTGCGCCAGGACCTCTGTCACTTTGAGGGTAACGCGCAGGGGATCCGGCTGGTGCATTCCCTGATGCGTATGAACCTGACCTGGGCGCAGGTCGGCTGCATTCTTAAATATACGCGTCCCGCGTGGTGGATGGGGGAGACGCCCGCGTCCCACAGTTATTTAATGAAAAAACCGGGCTATTACCTTTCCGAAGAGGCTTATATTGAACGGTTACGTAAAGAACTTTCATTGACGCCAAACGGCCGTTTTCCATTGACCTGGATTATGGAAGCCGCCGATGATATTTCCTATTGCGTGGCCGATCTGGAAGACGCCGTTGAGAAAAGAATTTTCAGCGTCGAGGAGCTTTATCAGCATCTTTATACGGCCTGGGGCACCCATGAAAAAGGCTCGCTGTTTGCGCAGGTTGTCGAAAATGCCTGGGAAAAATCACGCTCAAATACATTAAGCCGCAGTACGGAAGACCAGTTCTTTATGTATTTGCGGGTCAATACATTAAATAAGCTGGTGCCGTACGCGGCGTCACGCTTTATTGATAATTTGCCGCTGATTTTCAGCGGGGAATTCAACCACGCCCTGCTGGAAGATGACAGCAGTTTCAGCCAGCTCCTCGAGCTTTATAAACATGTGGCGATGCGGCATGTATTCAGCCATCCGGATGTCGAACAGTTAGAGCTGCAGGGATATAGAGTGATCAGTGGGTTACTGGAAATTTATGCTCCGCTGCTCCAGCTGTCGGTCGACGAATTCAGCGAGCTGGTAGAACACGAGCGCGTGCGCCGTATTCCCATTGAATCACGACTTTATCAAAAACTTTCTACCCGACACCGTCTGGCGTATGTCGAAGCGATTGGCAAGCTGGATCGCCAGTCACCGCAGTGGCCGGTGATGGAATATTATTACCGCTGCCGTCTTATCCAGGACTATATCAGCGGCATGACGGATTTGTATGCCTGGGATGAATACCGCAAGCTGATGGCGGTGGAATAATTCCGGAGTTTTGTAAAGACGGCCAATAAATTTTTACCTTTTCCATAAACTTATCGCCGGAACTAAGCGGTATAAAACGAATCTGAGTTACACAGCAATTTTGCGTTACCTGTAAATCGAGATTGAGAAACATGAAAAAAACCACATTAGCAATGAGTGCACTGGCTCTGAGTTTAGGTTTAGCGCTGTCTCCTCTGACTGCTACTGCAGCCGAGACCGCGTCGTCGGCAGCAACCGCGCAGCAGATGCCAAGCCTGGCACCGATGCTCGAAAAAGTGATGCCATCGGTGGTGAGTATTAACGTTGAGGGTAGCACGACCGTCAATACGCCGCGCATGCCGCGTAACTTCCAGCAGTTCTTCGGCGACAACTCGCCGTTCTGCCAGGACGGTTCGCCATTCCAGAGCTCTCCGTTCTGTCAGGGCGGTGGCGCAGGGGATGACAGCCAGGGCGGCGGCCAGCAGCAGAAATTCATGGCGCTTGGCTCGGGGGTAATCATTGATGCAGCGAAAGGCTATGTCGTCACCAACAACCACGTTGTCGATAACGCGAGCAGTATTAAGGTTCAGCTGAGCGATGGCCGTAAGTTTGACGCCAAAGTGGTCGGCAAAGACCCGCGCTCCGACATCGCGCTGATCCAGATTCAGGATCCGAAAAACCTGACGGCGATTAAAATTGCCGACTCCGACGCGCTGCGCGTGGGTGACTATACCGTGGCGATCGGTAACCCGTTCGGTCTGGGTGAAACCGTGACCTCGGGTATCGTCTCTGCACTGGGCCGTAGCGGCCTCAATGCTGAGAACTATGAGAACTTCATCCAGACGGATGCGGCGATCAACCGCGGTAACTCCGGCGGCGCGCTGGTGAACCTGAACGGCGAGCTGATCGGTATCAACACCGCGATCCTGGCACCGGACGGCGGCAACATCGGGATCGGCTTTGCTATCCCAAGTAACATGGTGAAAAACCTGACCGCGCAGATGGTGCAGTATGGCCAGGTGAAACGCGGTGAGCTGGGTATCCTGGGTACGGAACTGAACTCCGAACTGGCTAAGGCAATGAAAGTTGACGCCCAGCGCGGGGCATTCGTCAGCCAGGTGATGCCGAACTCCTCTGCGGCGAAAGCGGGCATTAAAGCGGGGGATGTGATCACCTCCCTGAACGGTAAACCGATCAGCAGCTTTGCTGCCCTGCGTGCGGAAGTCGGCTCTATGCCTATCGGCAGCAAAGTGACCCTTGGTCTGCTGCGCGACGGCAAGGCGGTTAACGTCAGCCTGGAGCTGCAGCAGAGCAGCCAGAATCAGGTGGACTCCAGCACCATCTTCAGCGGGATTGAAGGTGCCGAGATGAGCAACAAAGGCGCAGATAAAGGCGTAGTGGTGAATAACGTGAAGGCGAATTCACCGGCAGCCCGTATTGGCCTGAAAAAAGGCGATGTGATCATGGGCGCTAACCAGCAGCCGGTGAAAAACATCGCTGAACTGCGTAAGATCCTCGACAGCAAACCTTCCGTGCTGGCGCTGAATATCCAGCGTGGGGACACCTCTATTTACCTGCTGATGCAGTAATCCTCTGAAGCCCCTGTTCGCAGGGGCTTTTCTCGTTTCTGTGACCTTTCACACAAGTCCACACTTCTTCCTCTCTCTTTGTGCATCTGCACAATGCGGGCGCCGCTGAACTTCCCTATGCTTGAGCTCTGCTCACGGGAGGGTTCTATGGCTGGCTGGCATCTTGATACCAAAATGGCGCAGGATATTGTGGCGCGCACCATGCGCATCATTGATACCAATATCAACGTAATGGATGCCCGCGGGCGCATTATTGGCAGTGGCGATCGCGAGCGTATTGGGGAATTGCACGAAGGCGCGCTGCTGGTGCTCTCCCAGGGGCGCGTGGTTGATATAGACGATGCGGTAGCGAAACACCTGCACGGCGTCCGTCAGGGCATCAATTTACCGCTGCGCCTTGAAGGCGAGATTGTGGGGGTCATCGGCCTCACCGGCGAGCCCGAGTCGCTGCGAAAATACGGTGAGCTGGTCTGCATGACGGCGGAGATGATGCTGGAGCAGTCGCGGCTGATGCACCTGCTGGCTCAGGACAGCCGCCTGCGCGAAGAGCTGGTGATGAACCTTATTCAGGCAGAGGAGCATACGCCTGCGCTGAGCGAGTGGGCGCAGCGTCTGGGGATCGATCTGAACCAGCCGCGCGTGGTGGCGGTCATTGAGGTCGACAGCGGCCAGCTGGGCGTAGACAGCGCGATGGCCGAGCTGCAGCAGCTGCAAAATGCACTGGCGACGCCGGAACGCGACAACCTGGTGGCGATCGTCTCTCTGACGGAGATGGTGGTGCTCAAACCGGCGCTCAATGCGTTTGGCCGCTGGGATGCGGACGATCATCGCCGTCGCGTGGAGCAGTTAATTTCCCGTATGAAAGAGAATGGTCAGCTGCGTTTTCGCGTTGCGCTGGGCAACTACTTTACCGGTCCGGGCAGTATCGCCCGCTCCTGGCGAACCGCGCGCACCACCATGATGGTGGGTAAGCAGCGAATGCCGGAAAGCCGCAGCTATTTCTATCAGGACCTGATGCTGCCGGTGCTGCTCGACAGCCTGCGCGGTGGCTGGCAGGCCAATGAGCTGGCGCGGCCACTGGCGCGCCTGAAAGCCATGGACAATAACGGCCTGCTGCGCCGGACGCTGCAGGCGTGGTTCCGTCATAACGTGCAGCCGCTGGCGACGTCAAAAGCGCTGTTTATCCACCGCAATACCCTGGAGTATCGGTTAAATCGAATTTCAGAGCTGACGGGGCTGGATCTGGGAAATTTCGACGACAGGCTGCTGCTGTATGTGGCGCTGCAGTTGGATGAACAGAGATGATGCTGTTTGCCGGGTGGCGGCTTCGCCTTACACGGCCTACATGCGTTCGTAGGCCCGGTAAGCGAAGCGCCACCGGGCAATAAAACGGCTTATTTGTTGCGGGTTAACTTCTCAAGATCCGCTTCAATCTCGCTGATCTTATTGGTAACAACGCTTTCAAGGTGACGCAGGTCGTCAAGGATCTTGCGCTTGAGATCGACTTCGGTGCGGTCGCGCTGGCAGATCTGATCGAGTTCATCGATCACATAGCGCAGGTTAGGGCTGATTTCCTGTACTTCTTTGTATCCCTGTCCTACACCGTCAGCAACAACGGTCTTACGCTGGCGTGGGTATTTAAACTTCACGCTTTTGGCGAAAAACTCTCCTTTGTCCTTGTGAAAATAGATTTTCAAAATATCGTTATTGGCTTCCTGGCGGAGGCTGTAACGATCAATTTCATCAGGATTGGTAATGCCCAGACTTTTCAGATTATCGTACATAGCGGTACCCTTGATCTCAACATAACCTTTGAATAATTAACGAAAAAATCTATTTTCGCCACCCTCAGATATAAAAAAAGCGGGGTTGCCCCCGCTTTTTGTTATACCCGATTAATCGATGGTGCGCAGCAATTCGTTGATGCCCACTTTACCGCGCGTTTTCGCATCCACTTTCTTCACGATAACCGCACAGTACAGGCTGTATTTGCCATCTTTTGACGGCAGGTTGCCGGAAACCACCACGGAGCCCGCCGGAACGCGACCGTAATGCACTTCACCGGTTTCACGGTCGTAAATACGGGTGCTCTGGCCGATGTAAACGCCCATGGAGATCACGGAACCTTCTTCCACGATCACGCCTTCCACCACTTCTGAACGCGCGCCGATGAAGCAGTTATCTTCGATGATGGTTGGGTTAGCCTGCAGTGGCTCCAGAACACCGCCGATGCCCACGCCGCCGGACAGGTGAACGTTTTTACCGATCTGTGCGCAGGAACCAACCGTTGCCCACGTATCCACCATGGTGCCTTCATCAACGTAGGCACCGATGTTAACGTAGGATGGCATCAGCACGGTGTTGCGTGCGATGAAGGCACCCTGACGCACCGCCGCAGGCGGCACCACGCGGAAACCTTCTTTCTGGAAACGCGCTTCGTCGTAGTCAGCGAACTTCATGGGCACTTTATCGAAGTAGCGGCTTTCTGCTCCGTCGATAACCTGGTTATCGTTGATGCGGAAAGAGAGCAGCACGGCTTTCTTCAGCCATTGATGAGTGACCCACTGACCGTCGATTTTTTCTGCCACGCGCAGTGCGCCGGAATCCAGCAGGGAAATCACCTGGTTTACCGCTCCACGGGTCACGGTATCCACATTTGCCGGGGTAATCTCGGCGCGACGCTCAAAAGCGGACTCAATAACGTTCTGTAACTGCTGCATTGTTTACTCTTTCCATTTCACTAAAAAACATATCACCCTTTATCGTTTGGATTGAGGGCTGCTGTCAACCGTTGTTGCACTTCAAGCTGCAGGTCATTATTAAGGGCACGCCGGTCGGCGGTGGCGATTATAAATAAATCTTCTACTCGCTCGCCAATCGTTGTAATTCGGGCCCCATGAAGCGAAATTCCCAGATCGGCAAAAACCTGGCCGACGCGGGCGAGCAGCCCTGGCTGGTCGAGCGCGATCAGCTCCAGGAACGATTTACGATCGGTGTGGGTCGGCAGGAAATTGACCTCGGTATCCACGGTAAAGTGGCGCAATTTTGCCGGCTGGCGACGCGGCTGCGGGGGCTGCCAGCTGCGCTGGGTAATCGCCTGCTCCAGACCAAAACGTATCCCTTCATGCCTGTCCGACGACAGCGGGCTGCCGTCCGGCTCCAGCACGATAAAGGTGTCCATGGCCATGCCGTCGCGGGTGGTGAAAATCTGCGCGTCATGCACGCTCAGGTTACGCCTGTCCAGCTCGGCACAGACGGCAGCAAACAGATAAGGCCGGTCCGGGCTCCAGATGAAAATCTCCGTTCCGCCGCGCGTGGCCTGCGGGCTTAGCAGGATCATCGGCTGGGACAGATCGTGCTTGAGCAGATGCCGCGCGTGCCACGCCAGCTGGTTTGGGCTGTGGCGGACAAAATAGTTGGCGCGGCAGCGGGCCCAAATCTGATGTAGCGCCTCTTCATCAATGTTATCCATCCGCAGCAGCGCCAGCGCCTGAAGCTGGTGGTGACGCACGCGCTCGCGCATGTCCGGCGTGTTCTGCATCCCGCGACGCAGCTGTTTTTCGGTAGCGAAGTACAGCTCGCGCAGCAGGCTCTGCTTCCAGCTATTCCACAGGGTTTCGTTGGTGGCGCAAATATCCGCCACCGTCAGGCAGACCAGATAGCGCAGGCGGTTTTCCGTCTGAACTTCTTCCGCGAACTGCTTAATGACTTCCGGGTCCTGAATGTCCCGACGCTGCGCGGTGACCGACATCAGCAGGTGATGGCGCACCAGCCAGGCCACCAGCTGTGTTTCACGTGAGTTCAGGCCGTGCAGTTCGGCAAATTTCAGCACGTCCTGGGCGCCCAGTACCGAGTGGTCACCGCCGCGGCCCTTGGCGATGTCGTGGAACAGGGCGGCAATCAGGATCAGTTCCGGATGGGTCAGGCGCGGCCACAGCTCGACGCACAGCGGGTGGCGGGAGCGCGTCTCTTCTTTGGCAAAGCTCTCCAGCTTGAGCATCACGCGGATGGTGTGTTCATCCACCGTGTAGGCGTGGAACAGGTCGAACTGCATTTGGCCGACAATGTGCGACCACTGCGGCATATAGGCCCACAGCACGCTGTGGCGGTGCATCGGCAGCAGCCCGCGGCTGACGGCACCCGGATGGCGGAGCATGCTCAGGAACAGCGAGCGCGCTTCCGGGATGTAACACAAAGGCTGCGTCAGATGGCGGCGCGCGTGGCGCAGATGGCGCAGGGTGGTGGAGTAGATCCCGGTGATGGTGCTGTTGCGCACCATGGTGTAGAACATCCGCAGGATCGCTTCCGGCTCGCGGATAAACAGCGTTTCGTCGCGCAGATCGATAAGCGTGCCGCGCAGCTGGAATTCATCGTCAATCGGGCGCGGCTTTTCGTCGGCAGTCAGGGCCAGAATGGCCTCGTCGAACAGCTGCAACAGCATCTGGTTCAGCTCGGTGACCCGGCGGGTGACGCGGAAGAAATCCTTCATCATCTGCTCAACCGGCTCGTTGCCTTCGCCCTGATAGTTCAGCCGCTGCGCTACGCTGAGCTGACGGTCAAACAGCAGACGGTTATCGTAGCGGGTGACCTCCAGATGCAGGGCAAAGCGGATGCGCCACAGCAGGTGCAGACACTCGTTGAGCTCGTTACGCTCCGCCTCGGTTAAAAAGCCGAAGCCAACCATCTCGTCCAGCGAGGTGGCGCCGAAATGGCGACGGGCGACCCACTGTAACGTGTGGATGTCGCGCAGGCCGCCGGGGCTGCTTTTAATGTCCGGCTCAAGGTTATAGCTGGTGCCGTGGTAGCGCTGGTGGCGCTGGTTTTGCTCCTCGACCTTCGCGGCGAAGAACTTTTCTGACGGCCAGAAGCCGTCGCTGAAGATGTGTTTTTGCAGCTCCAGGAACAGCGCGACGTCGCCAATCAGCAGACGGGTTTCAATCAGGTTGGTGGCAACGGTCAGGTCCGATAGCCCTTCCAGCAGACACTCTTCCAGGGTGCGCACGCTGTGGCCGACTTCCAGCTTCACGTCCCAGAGCAGGGTCAGAAGCTCGCCGATTTTTTGCGCCTGTTCGTCCGGCAGCTTTTTGCGGCTCAGGATCAGGAGATCGATATCGGAAAGCGGATGCAGCTCACCGCGGCCATAGCCCCCGACGGCAACCAGCGCGACGTCGCTAACCTGCCCGAAACCGTAGTCGATCCACAGACGCTGCAGGAGCTGGTCGATAAACTCGGTGCGCGCCTCAATGAGCTGCTCGGCAGACACGCCTGCATCGAACGCGCTACCCAGCCAGCGATGGAAAACATCCATATGGGCTTTAATATGCGCGCAGGTCAGTTCGTGCGGCGGCCAGACGCCCGGGTTATCGGGCTGGTCGGGGAGGGTGGGAAGGGCTGTGTTAGCATACTGTTCGGGTAAAAGATTACTCATCGTGCGCCACCCATAAGAAAAAGCTATCGCCATTAAAAAAGCCGGCATTTGCCGGCTTCTTATCACTCAATGTTCGTCAGTATCGCCGGGATGGTGTCATCCTTGCGCAACGTCATAATTTCGCAGCCGTTGTCTGTTACCACAATAGTATGCTCGTACTGGGCAGACAAGCTTCTGTCTTTGGTTTTCACCGTCCAGCCGTCTTTCATGGTGCGGATGCGGTAGTCACCGGCGTTGACCATTGGCTCGATGGTGAAGGTCATGCCCTTTTGCAGCACAACGCCGCCGTCGTCTGCATCGTAGTGCAGAACCTGCGGCTCTTCATGGAAGACGCGGCCAATACCGTGACCGCAGTATTCGCGCACCACGGAGAACCCTTCCGCTTCCACAAATTTCTGAATTGCGGCGCCGATAGTACGCAGGCGAATACCCGGCTTCACCATTTTCAGCGCCAGGTAGAGGCTGTCCTGGGTGACTTTGCACAGACGCTCGCCCAGGATGGTCGGCTTGCCAACGATGAACATTTTTGAGGTGTCACCGTGGTACTCGTCTTTAATGACGGTCACGTCGATGTTGACGATATCGCCGTCTTTCAGCAGTTTTTCATCGTCAGGAATGCCGTGGCACACCACTTCATTAATAGAGATGCAGACGGATTTCGGGAAACCGTGGTAGCCGAGGCAGGCGGAAACCGCGTGCTGCTCGTTCACGATATAGTCGTTACAGATGCGGTCCAGTTCACCCGTGCTGACGCCCGGCTTCACGAACGGCTCGATCATTTCCAGCACTTCCGCGGCCAGACGACCGGCGACGCGCATCTTTTCAATTTCTTCAGGTGTCTTAATAGAGATAGCCATGTAATCTGTCCATCGGTGTCGATTTTTTCGACAATACTAGTCTAAGTGTCGTCAATGGTATCAGTCAGGCACGCTCCGTGCCAAATTGAGAATCATTAACAGCACACTCCGCCAACAACTGTTGGTTTCTGGTCGTGTTTTGTGGTATAAAGCGCGCCGGACTTCCGATCCATCTCAGATACACAGGCTGGACGGGAGCGACAAATCTCACTTTGTGTAACAACACACACGTATCGGCACATATTCCGGGGTGCCCTTCGGGGTCGGTAATATGGGATACGTGGAGGCATAACCCCAACTTTCAATATAGAGGTTTTAAACATGGCAACTGTTTCCATGCGCGACATGCTCAAGGCTGGTGTTCACTTTGGTCACCAGACCCGTTACTGGAACCCGAAAATGAAGCCTTTCATCTTCGGCGCACGTAACAAAGTTCACATCATCAACCTTGAGAAAACTGTACCAATGTTCAACGAAGCCCTGGCTGAGCTGAACAAGATCTCTTCCCGTAAAGGTAAGATTCTGTTCGTTGGTACTAAGCGCGCTGCAAGCGAAGCTGTGAAAGATGCTGCTAACAGCTGCGACCAGTTCTTCGTGAACCATCGCTGGTTGGGCGGCATGCTGACCAACTGGAAAACTGTTCGTCAGTCCATCAAGCGCCTGAAAGATCTGGAAACCCAGTCTCAGGACGGTACTTTCGACAAGCTGACTAAGAAAGAAGCGCTGATGCGCACTCGTGAACTGGACAAGCTGGAAAACAGCCTGGGCGGTATCAAAGATATGGGCGGCCTGCCAGACGCGCTGTTCGTAATCGATGCAGACCACGAGCACATCGCTATCAAAGAAGCTAACAACCTGGGTATCCCGGTATTCGCTATCGTTGATACCAACTCCGATCCGGACGGTGTTGACTTCGTTATCCCGGGTAACGACGACGCAATCCGTGCTGTTAGCCTGTACCTGAGCGCTGTAGCTGCTACCGTTCGTGAAGGCCGTTCCCAGGATCTGGCTTCTCAGGCGGAAGAAAGCTTCGTAGAAGCTGAATAATAAGGTTTTACCCCTTATTAGTACCGTGTATGAATAGGGGCCCATTACCGGCCCCTTTTTTCAATTTACACTGTTTGGCCCCCGGCCGGGCAGTTCACATCTCCCGAGGATTTAAGAATGGCTGAAATTACCGCATCCCTGGTAAAAGAGCTGCGCGAGCGTACTGGCGCAGGCATGATGGATTGCAAAAAAGCGCTGACTGAAGCGAACGGCGACATCGAGCTGGCAATCGAAAACATGCGTAAATCCGGTGCGATCAAAGCAGCTAAAAAAGCAGGCAACGTTGCTGCTGACGGCGTGATCATCACTAAGATCGACGGCACCTACGGCATCATTCTGGAAGTTAACTGCCAGACTGACTTCGTTGCTAAAGATGGTGGTTTCCAGGCATTTGCTAACAAAGTTCTGGACGCAGCGGTTGCTGGCAAAATCACTGACGTTGAAGTTCTGAAAGCACAGTTCGAAGAAGAGCGTGTTGCGCTGGTTGCTAAAATCGGTGAGAACATCAACATCCGTCGCGTTGCTTCTCTGGAAGGCGACGTTCTGGGCTCTTACCAGCACGGTGCTCGTATCGGTGTTCTGGTTGCGGCTAAAGGCGCTGATGAAGAGCTGGTTAAACAGCTGGCAATGCACATCGCTGCAAGCAAGCCAGAATTCGTTAAGCCAGAAGACGTGTCTGCTGAAGTGGTAGAGAAAGAGTACCAGGTTCAGCTGGACATCGCGATGCAGTCTGGTAAACCAAAAGAAATCGCAGAGAAAATGGTTGAAGGCCGCATGAAGAAATTCACCGGCGAAGTTTCTCTGACTGGCCAGCCATTCGTAATGGACCCAAGCAAATCTGTTGCTCAGCTGCTGAAAGAGCACAACGCTGACGTAACTGGCTTCATCCGCTTCGAAGTGGGCGAAGGCATCGAGAAAGTTGAGACTGACTTCGCAGCAGAAGTTGCTGCAATGTCCAAGCAGTCTTAATGATTGAAAAGGAGCCGCCTGAGGGCGGCTTCTTTTTGTCACCCGTCACAGGAAATCAGACAGGCTCCAGTATCGCTGTACTGATTTGCGGCATATCATGTCGCCAGAATTAACCCCCATCTTAATCGTTGACAGTCTCAGGAAAGAAACATGGCTACCAATGCAAAACCCGTGTACAAACGCATTCTGCTTAAGCTGAGTGGCGAAGCGCTGCAGGGATCGGAAGGCTTCGGTATTGACGCAAGCATCCTTGATCGCATGGCACAGGAAATCAAAGAACTGGTCGAACTGGGCATCCAGGTTGGCGTGGTCATTGGCGGTGGCAACCTTTTCCGTGGTGCTGGTCTGGCGAAAGCGGGGATGAACCGCGTTGTGGGCGACCACATGGGTATGCTGGCAACCGTGATGAATGGCCTGGCGATGCGTGATGCGCTCCATCGCGCCTATGTGAACGCCCGCCTGATGTCCGCGATCCCCCTGAATGGCGTATGCGATAATTACAGCTGGGCAGAAGCTATCAGCCTGCTGCGCAACAACCGCGTGGTGATCCTCTCCGCCGGTACGGGTAACCCGTTCTTTACGACCGATTCCGCTGCCTGCCTGCGCGGTATCGAGATCGAAGCTGATGTGGTACTGAAAGCGACCAAAGTCGATGGCGTGTTTACTGCCGACCCGGCAAAAGATCCTTCTGCCACCATGTACGATCAGCTGAGCTACAGCGAAGTGCTGGATAAAGAGCTGAAAGTGATGGATCTTGCCGCCTTCACGCTGGCTCGCGACCACAAATTGCCAATTCGTGTCTTCAACATGAACAAACCTGGCGCACTGCGTCGCGTGGTCATGGGCGAAAAAGAAGGCACTTTGATCACGGAATAATTTCCGTTGACGATAAATACAGGTAAGATTCCGCTTTATTTTGTAGTGGTATCTTACCCGGGCGCGCCTTTGGCGTTGTCATGAATTAAACGCGACTATACTTAGCACACCTGTAGCGCTGTGCTGGCGGATAGTCTGCCTGAGACAAGTTTTCAAGGATTCGTAACGTGATTAACGACATCAGAAAAGATGCTGAAGTACGCATGGAAAAATGCGTAGAAGCGTTCAAAACCCAAATCAGCAAAATCCGTACTGGCCGTGCTTCCCCAAGCCTGCTGGATGGCATCATCGTCGAGTACTACGGTACGCCAACCCCTCTGCGTCAGCTGGCGAGCGTGACGGTAGAAGATACCCGTACGCTGAAAATCAACGTATTCGATCGTTCTATGGGCCCGGCGGTTGAGAAAGCGATCATGGCGTCTGACCTCGGTCTGAACCCAAGCTCTGCGGGGGCTGACATCCGCGTTCCACTGCCACCGCTGACCGAAGAGCGTCGTAAAGACCTGATCAAAGTGGTACGTGGCGAAGCTGAGCAGGGTCGTGTATCCGTGCGTAACGTCCGTCGCGACGCGAATGATAAAGTCAAAGCGCTGCTGAAAGAAAAAGAGATCAGTGAAGATGACGATCGTCGTTCTCAGGACGACATTCAGAAAATGACTGACGCTGCCATCAAGAAAATTGATGCGGCGCTGGCAGATAAAGAAGCGGAACTGATGCAGTTCTGATTTCTGTCGTACACTGATAAACGCCGTTCAGAGGGACTTTGGGTCTTGCTGGCGGCGTTTTGCTTTTATCTGGTCTAACTTTTCGGGCATCTCATGAAGCATTTAACACTCCTTGGCTCAACCGGCTCTATTGGTTGCAGCACTCTCGACGTTGTTCGCCATAATCCTGAACTTTACACCGTGACAGCGCTGGTGGCCGGTAAGAATGTGCAGCGAATGGTTGAGCAGTGCCTGGAGTTTACGCCCCGCTATGCGGTGATGGATGACGAAGAGAGAGCGCGCCTGCTGAAAGCACAGCTGCTTGAGAAGGGCAGTCGAACCGAGGTGCTGAGTGGCCAACAGGCGGCCTGCGAGATGGCGGCGCTGGATGAGGTGGATCAGGTGATGGCGGCCATTGTCGGGGCGGCAGGATTATTGCCGACGCTTGCCGCGATTGATGCCGGTAAGGACGTTCTGCTGGCCAATAAAGAGTCGCTGGTCACCTGCGGACGCCTGTTCATGGAGGCGGTGAAGCAGCGCGGCGCGCGTCTTTTGCCCGTCGACAGCGAGCACAACGCGATTTTTCAGAGTTTACCGCAACCTTTTCAACAGAACCTGGGGTACGCTGACCTGGAGCAGAATGGCGTCGTGTCGATTCTGCTTACCGGGTCTGGTGGCCCGTTCCGTGAAACGCCACTGTCTGAACTGCGTGCGATGACGCCGGATCAGGCGTGCCGTCATCCGAACTGGTCAATGGGGCGTAAAATCTCCGTTGACTCTGCCACCATGATGAACAAAGGTCTGGAATACATTGAAGCGCGCTGGCTGTTTAATGCGTCAGCGAAACAGATGGAAGTACTGATTCACCCGCAATCGGTGATTCATTCGATGGTGCGTTATCAGGATGGCAGCGTGCTGGCGCAGCTGGGCGAACCGGATATGCGTACGCCGATTGCCCATTCCATGGCGTGGCCGAATCGAGTGAAGTCCGGCGTGAAGCCGCTTGATTTCTGCAAGCTAAGTTCCCTGACGTTCAGTGAACCAGACTACGACCGCTACCCTTGTCTGAAGCTTGCAATGACGGCCTTTGACCAGGGGCAGGCGGCGACAACGGCACTGAATGCAGCCAATGAAATTACCGTTGAAGCATTTCTGAATCAGCAAATTCGTTTTACCGATATTGCGGCGTTAAATTTATCGGTACTGGAGATGATGGATTTGCGCGAACCACAGAGCGTGGAAGAGGTGCTAACGGTGGATGCAGCTGCGCGTAATATTGCGCGCCAACAGGTGACACGTCTCGCAAGCTGGTGATAAAGCAACCACTAGTCGTCGTGCTATTTGTTAGCGTTGGGCTTCAGTGATATAGTCTGCGCCACCTGATCGCAGGTATTTGACTTTACGTGGTCAGGTGAGCCGTGGTTTGACACGGCTTTTTTATGTATCGGCTTCAGTATTCCTGAGTACCGTTAAATCCTTTTCAGGGACAAAAAACGCGTTATGTTGTCTGCGAATCAACCAATAAGCGAAAACTTGCCAGCTCATGGCTGCCGTCATGTAGCAATCATTATGGATGGCAATGGCCGCTGGGCGAAAAGACAAGGGAAGATACGAGCCTTTGGGCATAAAGCTGGGGCGAAATCCGTTCGCCGCGCCGTTTCTTTTGCCGCCAATAACGGCATTGATGCGTTAACGCTCTATGCTTTTAGCAGTGAAAACTGGAATCGACCGCTGCAGGAAGTGACTGCGTTGATGGAATTGTTTGTGTGGGCGCTAGACAGCGAAGTAAAAAGCCTGCACCGCCACAACGTCCGCCTGCGTATCATTGGCGATACCAGTCGTTTTAACTCACGTTTGCAGGAACGGATTCGTAAAGCAGAGGCGCTGACTGAAAATAATACCGGTCTGACGCTGAATATTGCGGCGAATTACGGCGGACGCTGGGATATTATCCAGGGCGTTCGGCATCTCGCCGAACAGGTTCAGGAAGGGCTGTTGAGACCCGACCAAATTGATGAAGAAGCGCTGAGCAAGCAAATCTGCATGAATGAACTGGCACCTGTGGATTTAGTAATTAGGACAGGGGGAGAACATCGCATAAGTAACTTTTTGATATGGCAAATTGCCTATGCCGAACTTTACTTTACAGATGTTCTTTGGCCCGATTTTGATGAACAAGACTTTGAAGGTGCGCTGCATGCCTTTGCCAATCGAGAGCGTCGTTTCGGCGGCACCGAGCCTGGTGGCGACAACGCCTGATGGGGGTAGCTTTTGCTGAAGTATCGCCTGATTTCCGCTTTTGTATTAATACCCATTGTCATTGCGGCGCTGTTTTTACTGCCCCCGGTGGGATTCGCTATTGTTACGCTGGTGGTGTGCATGCTCGCCGCGTGGGAATGGGGACAGTTTAGCGGCTTTACCTCGCGTACGCAGCGAGTATGGCTTGCGGTACTTTGTGGCTTTATTCTGGCCGTAATGCTGTTCACGTTGCCTGAATATCATCATGATATTCATCAGCCTCTGGTGGCTGGTTCCTTGTGGATATCGTTGGCCTGGTGGGTTGCCGCGCTGTTGCTGGTGCTGTTTTATCCCGGCTCCGCGGCGTTGTGGCGTCATTCAAAAGTGCTGCGACTGATTTTTGGTTTGCTCACTATTATTCCTTTTTTCTGGGGTATGGTTGCGCTGCGCGCCTGGCACTACGACGAAAACCACTACAGCGGTGCGATCTGGCTGCTTTATGTGATGATTCTCGTCTGGGGGGCTGACTCCGGGGCCTATATGTTTGGTAAACTGTTTGGCAAACATAAGCTGGCACCGAAGGTTTCTCCGGGCAAAACCTGGCAAGGATTTATCGGCGGTTTGTTTACGGCCGCGATCATCTCCTGGGGCTACGGCGTCTGGGCGAATCTTGAAGTGGCACCATCAATACTGCTGGTGTGCTCGATTTTTGCTGCGCTTGCCTCCGTGCTCGGTGATTTAACCGAAAGTATGTTCAAGCGTGAAGCAGGGATTAAGGACAGTGGACACCTGATTCCAGGGCATGGCGGTATACTGGATCGCATTGATAGCCTGACAGCGGCTGTTCCAGTGTTTGCGTGTTTGCTTTTACTGGTATTCGGGACGATTTAACGGAAGGTTTTATGCTGAGCATTCTCTGGAATCTGGCGGCGTTCATAGTTGCACTGGGTGTACTGATTACCGTGCATGAATTTGGCCATTTCTGGGTTGCTCGCCGCTGTGGCGTGCGCGTAGAGCGATTTTCCATCGGTTTTGGTAAATCACTCTGGACGCGCACCGACCGCCACGGTACGCAATTTGTCATCGCCCTTATCCCGCTGGGCGGCTACGTCAAAATGCTCGACGAACGCGTCGAGCCTGTCGCGCCTGAACTGCGACACAGCGCATTCAACAATAAAACCGTTGGACAACGCGCCGCCATCATCGCTGCCGGACCGGTAGCCAACTTCATCTTTGCAATTTTCGCTTACTGGCTGGTGTTTATCATCGGCGTCCCTGGCGTGCGTCCGGTAGTAGGTGACATTGCCCCCAACTCCATCGCGGCGAGTGCGCAAATTACATCCGGGATGGAACTTAAAGCGATTGATGGCATCGAAACCCCTGATTGGGATGCCGTGCGACTGCAGCTGGTTGCTAAAATTGGCGATCCGCAGACCACCATCAGCGTATCGCCATTTGGGTCAGACGCCCGTCAGGACAAAGTGCTCGATTTACGTCAATGGCGTTTCGAGCCAGACAAAGAGGATCCCGTCGCTGCGCTGGGCATTCGTCCGCGCGGCGCGCAGATCGAGCCGGTATTAGCCGAAGTACAGGCAAACTCGGCGGCGAGCAAAGCGGGTTTGCAAGCAGGCGACAGGATCGTTAAAGTCGATGGTCAACCATTAACAGAGTGGATGACCTTTGTTACTCTGGTGCGCGATAATCCGGGTACGTCTCTCGCGCTGGAAGTTGAAAGGCAGGGCAGTCCGCTTTCGCTGACGCTGATCCCGGATACGAAGTCGGTCGGCAAGAAGGCAGAAGGGTTTGCAGGCGTTGTGCCAAAAGTGATCCCGCTGCCAGATGAGTACAAGACAATACGCCAGTATGGGCCGTTCAGCGCCATCCTTGAAGCCACGGATAAAACATGGCAACTGATGAAGCTGACGGTCAACATGTTGGGGAAATTGATAACCGGTGATGTGAAACTGAACAACCTCAGTGGGCCAATTTCGATTGCCCAGGGGGCTGGGATGTCAGCGGAATTCGGGGTGATTTACTATCTCATGTTCCTCGCGCTCATTAGCGTGAACCTTGGGATAATCAACCTGTTCCCGCTTCCCGTTTTAGACGGGGGTCATCTGCTGTTTTTAGCGATTGAAAAGCTAAAAGGCGGGCCGGTATCCGAGCGAGTTCAAGACTTTAGTTATCGCATTGGCTCGATTTTGCTGGTGCTGTTAATGGGGCTTGCACTTTTCAATGATTTCTCTCGGTTGTAAGAGAGTTAGTTAGGAAGAACGCATAATAACGATGGCGATGAAAAAGTTGCTCATAGCGTCGCTGCTGTTTAGCAGCGCCACCGTATACGGTGCTGACGGGTTCGTAGTGAAAGACATTCATTTCGAAGGCCTTCAGCGTGTCGCCGTTGGTGCGGCCCTCCTCAGTATGCCTGTGCGCCCCGGCGATACGGTTAATGATGATGATATCAGTAATACCATCCGTGCTCTGTTTGCCACCGGCAACTTCGAGGATGTCCGCGTCCTGCGTGATGGTGATACCCTGCTGGTACAGGTAAAAGAACGTCCAACGATCGCCAGTATCACTTTCTCCGGCAACAAGTCGGTGAAAGATGACATGCTCAAGCAAAACCTTGAAGCATCCGGTGTTCGTGTGGGTGAGTCTCTGGACCGCACAACCCTTTCAGACATTGAAAAAGGTCTGGAAGACTTCTACTACAGCGTCGGTAAATACAGCGCCAGCGTGAAAGCGGTTGTGACTCCGCTGCCGCGTAACCGTGTTGACCTGAAGCTGGTCTTCCAAGAAGGTGTCTCTGCGAAGATCCAGCAGATCAACATTGTGGGTAACCACGCGTTCAGCACCGACGAACTGATCTCCACCTTCCAGCTGCGCGATGAAGTGCCGTGGTGGAACGTGGTGGGCGATCGCAAATACCAGAAACAGAAACTGGCGGGCGACCTTGAAACCCTGCGCAGCTACTATCTGGATCGTGGTTACGCGCGTTTCAACATCGACTCGACGCAGGTGAGCCTGACGCCGGACAAGAAAGGCATCTACATTACGATCAACATCACGGAAGGCGATCAGTACAAGCTTTCGGGTGTTGAGGTGAGTGGTAACCTGGCGGGGCATTCTGCTGAAATCGAATCGCTGACCAAAATTCAGCCAGGCGATCTCTATAGCGGATCCAAAGTCACCAAAATGGAAGACAGCATTAAGAAGCTGCTCGGCCGCTATGGTTATGCCTATCCGCGCGTACAGACTCAGCCGGAAATCAATGACGCGGATAAAACCGTTAAGCTGCACGTGAATGTTGACGCGGGTAACCGTTTCTACGTGCGTAAGATCCGCTTCGTCGGTAACGACACCTCCAAAGACTCCGTTCTGCGTCGCGAAATGCGTCAGATGGAAGGCGCATGGTTAGGTAGCGATCTCGTTGATCAGGGTAAAGAGCGTCTGAACCGTCTGGGCTATTTTGAAACGGTTGATACTGATACCCAGCGCGTACCGGGCAGCCCGGATCAGGTTGATGTCGTTTATAAAGTGAAAGAGCGTAACACCGGTAGCTTTAACTTTGGTGTGGGCTACGGTACTGAAAGCGGCGTCAGCTTCCAGGTTGGCGTGCAGCAGGATAACTGGCTGGGTACGGGTTACTCTGTCGGAATTAACGGTACCAAAAACGACTACCAGACCTACTCTGAGTTCTCTGTAACGAACCCATACTTCACCGTTGACGGTGTGAGCCTGGGCGGTCGTATCTTCTACAACGACTTTAAAGCCGACGATGCGGATCTGTCCTCCTACACCAACAAGAGTTACGGTGTGGACGGTACGCTTGGCTTCCCGATTAACGAATACAACACCCTGCGAGCGGGCTTAGGTTACGTGCATAACGACCTGTCCAATATGCAACCGCAGGTGGCCATGTGGCGTTACCTGGATTCTATTGGCCAGTCGGCGAGCAAAAACAGCGATAACAACGGTTTCGCTGCAGATGACTTCACCTTCAACTACGGCTGGACCTATAACCGTCTCGACCGTGGTTACTTCCCAACGGAAGGTTCTCGCGTCAACCTGAACGGTAAAGTTACCGTCCCGGGTTCCGATAACGAGTTCTATAAGGTGACGCTGGATACTGCGTCCTACTTCCCGATCGATGACGATCACAAGTGGGTGGTTCTGGGTCGTACCCGTTGGGGCTATGGTGATGGTTTAGGCGGCAAAGAGATGCCGTTCTATGAAAACTTCTATGCCGGTGGTTCCAGTACCGTTCGTGGCTTCCAGTCCAACAACATTGGTCCGAAAGCGGTTTACTACGGCGGGAACGACAAAGATAACTGCGATAAGTCTTCCTCATCAGAAGTCTGTAGTTCTGATGACGCAGTCGGCGGTAACGCTATGGCCGTTGCCAGTCTGGAGTTCATCACGCCAACGCCGTTTATTAGTGATAAATATGCGAACTCCGTCCGTACATCCTTCTTCTGGGATGCGGGTACGGTGTGGGATACCAACTGGGAGAACACTGCCCAGATGCGTGCAGCTGGCGTTCCTGACTACAGCGATCCGAGCAATATTCGCATGTCTGCCGGTATCGCATTACAATGGATGTCACCGCTGGGGCCGTTGGTCTTCTCTTACGCCCAGCCGTTTAAGAAATATGATGGAGACAAAGCGGAGCAATTCCAGTTTAACATTGGTAAAACCTGGTAATAATCCGCTGCAAAGGAATGCGTTGGCAGTGTAGCGCTGACAACTGGCGATCGGTAAAACGGTCGCCTTGCCACGCAAAGAACGGTACCTTCTGGTGCCAATGGGATGGTAAGGAGTTAATTGTGAAAAAGTGGTTATTAGCTGCAGGTCTCGGTTTAGCGATGGCAACTTCTGCTCAGGCAGCAGACAAAATTGCAATCGTCAACATGGGTAATTTGTTCCAGCAGGTTGCACAGAAAACAGGTGTTTCTGCGACTCTGGAAAACGAATTCAAAGGCCGTGCAAGCGAACTGCAGGGTATGGAAAACGATCTTCAGTCCAAAATGCAGCGTCTGCAGCGTGATGGTTCTACCATGAAGGCAAGCGACCGCAGCAAGCTGGAAAAAGACGTAATGGCTCAGCGCCAGGCGTTCTCCCAGAAAGCGCAGGCTTTCGAGCAGGATCGTCAGCGTCGTTCTAACGAAGAACGCGGCAAGCTGGTGACTCGCATTCAGACCGCTGTTAAAGCAGTGGCTGCCGATCAGAGCATCGATCTGGTTGTTGATGCGAACGCCGTCGCTTTCAACAGCAAAGATGTTAAAGACATCACTGCTGACGTTCTGAAACAGGTTAAATAAGTAATGCCTTCAATTCGACTGGCTGATTTAGCTCAGCAGTTGGATGCAGAATTACACGGTGATGGCGATATCGTCATCACCGCTGTTGCGTCCATGCAATCTGCTAAAGCTGGCACGATTACCTTCATGGTAAGCCCTAAGTACCGTGAGCAACTGGCTCAATGCCAGGCGTCAGCTGTTGTTCTGACGCAGGACGATCTTCCATTTGCCACTGTAAGCGCGCTGGTAGTGAAAAACCCCTACCTGACGTATGCACGCATGGCTCAAATTCTTGATACCACGCCGCAACCGGCCCAGAACATTGCTGCCAGCGCAGCGATAGATGAGACGGCCAGGCTGGGTAACAACGTCGCCGTTGGGGCGAATGCGGTTATCGAATCCGGCGTTGTGCTGGGCGATAACGTCGTCATTGGCCCGGGTTGCTTCGTTGGGAAAAATACGAAAATCGGCGCCGGGACCCGTTTATGGGCGAATGTGTCCGTATACCATGACGTTGAAATTGGCGAAAACTGCCTCGTCCAGTCCAGCACCGTGATTGGTTCTGATGGCTTTGGTTACGCTAACGATCGCGGTAACTGGGTTAAGATCCCGCAGCTTGGTCGCGTTATTATTGGCGATCGCGTGGAGATCGGCGCCTGTACCACCATTGACCGTGGCGCGCTTGACGACACGATCATTGGCAATGGTGTTATCATCGATAACCAGTGCCAGATTGCGCATAACGTTGTGATTGGCGACAATACCGCGGTTGCGGGTGGCGTCATCATGGCGGGCAGCCTGAAAATTGGCCGTTATTGCATGATTGGCGGTGCGAGCGTGATTAATGGCCATATGGAAATCTGCGACAAGGTAACCGTGACGGGAATGGGCATGGTAATGCGTCCTATCACTGAACCTGGCGTCTATTCCTCCGGCATTCCGCTCCAGCCCAACAAGGTATGGCGTAAAACAGCAGCTCTGGTGATGAACATTGATGATATGAGCAAGCGCCTCAAGTCTCTTGAGCGCAAGATCGATCAACAAGACTAAGCGTCATCCGTTTAACGCTATTTTTCCCGGCCTGTCGGCTTTCTAATAAACCGGCAGGCCGTGTTATTATTGTTATCAGTACATTTTGACAGGAAGAGTATTTTGACTACTGACACTCATACTCTGCATATTGAAGAGATTTTAGAACTTCTGCCGCACCGCTACCCGTTTCTGCTGGTAGACCGTGTGCTGGATTTTGAAGAAGGTCGTTTTCTGCGCGCAGTGAAAAATGTTTCCGTGAATGAGCCGTTCTTCCAGGGGCACTTCCCTGGTAAACCTATCTTCCCGGGTGTGTTGATTCTGGAAGCGATGGCTCAGGCTACCGGTATTCTGGCGTTTAAAAGCGTCGGTAAACTGGAACCCGGTGAGCTGTATTACTTCGCAGGTATTGACGAAGCGCGCTTTAAGCGCCCTGTCGTGCCTGGTGATCAGATGATCATGGAAGTCACTTTTGAAAAAACGCGTCGTGGCCTGACTCGCTTCAAAGGCGTAGCGCTGGTTGACGGTAAAGTTGTTTGCGAAGCGACGATGATGTGTGCTCGTAGCCGGGAGTCCTGATACGTGATTGATAAATCCGCCTTTATTCATCCTACCGCCATTGTGGAAACGGGTGCCATCGTTGGTGCTAACGCCCACATTGGCCCGTTTTGTATTGTTGGACCCCATGTCGAAATTGGTGAGGGTACAGTACTGAAATCTCACGTTGTGGTGAATGGTCACACGACCATTGGCTGCAATAACGAGATCTATCAGTTCGCCTCCATCGGCGAAGTTAACCAGGATCTGAAATATGCTGGTGAGTCGACCCGTGTGGAAATCGGCGATCGTAACCGTATTCGCGAAAGCGTCACCATTCATCGTGGAACAGTACAGGGTGGTGGGTTGACGAAGGTGGGCAGCGATAACCTGTTTATGGTGAATGCGCATATCGCGCACGACTGTACCGTGGGTGACCGCTGTATCCTTGCCAACAATGCCACGCTGGCAGGACACGTATCAGTTGATGACTTCGCAATTATTGGCGGCATGACCGCAGTCCATCAGTTCTGCATCATTGGTGCGCACGTGATGGTCGGCGGATGCTCCGGTGTGGCGCAGGACGTCCCACCGTATGTGATTGCGCAGGGCAACCATGCCACGCCGTTTGGCGTGAACATCGAAGGCCTCAAGCGTCGTGGTTTTAGTCGCGAAGCGATTACTGCCATCCGCAACGCGTACAAACTGCTGTACCGTAGCGGTAAAACGCTGGAAGAGGCGAAGCCGGAAATTGCCGAACTGGCGAAAAAGCACCCGGAAGTGGACGCGTTCATGGAGTTCTTTGACCGTTCAACAAGGGGTCTGATTCGTTAATGGTCGACAGTCGTCCGCTTACGATAGCCCTGGTCGCCGGAGAAACCTCCGGCGATATTCTTGGTGCTGGTCTCATCCGTGCGCTTAAGGCACGCGTACCCAATGCTCGCTTTGTCGGTGTTGCTGGCCCGCTGATGCAGGCCGAAGGCTGTGAAGCCTGGTATGAAATGGAAGAGCTGGCCGTGATGGGGATCGTTGAGGTGCTGGGACGGTTACGCCGTTTGCTGCACATCCGTGCCGACCTCACCCGCCGCTTTACCGAACTCAAACCCGATGTGTTTGTCGGTATCGATGCACCTGATTTCAACATTACCCTCGAAGGGAACCTGAAAAAGCAGGGCATTAAAACGATTCACTATGTCAGTCCGTCCGTCTGGGCGTGGCGACAGAAACGCGTTTTCAAAATCGGACGGTCCACCCACCTGGTGCTGGCTTTCCTGCCTTTCGAAAAAGCGTTTTACGACAGATTTAATGTTCCGTGCCGTTTTATCGGTCATACCATGGCGGATGCGATGCCACTGGATCCGGATAAAAACGCGGCGCGCGACGCGCTGGGCATCCCGCATGATGTGCACTGTCTGGCCTTACTGCCAGGCAGCCGTGGCGCAGAAGTTGAGATGCTGAGCGCCGATTTTCTTAAGACTGCGCAAATTCTTCGCCAGACCTATCCCGATCTTGAAGTGGTCGTGCCGCTGGTGAATGCCAAACGCCGCGAGCAGTTTGAGCGCATCAAAGCTGACGTCGCCCCGGATCTTCACGTCCGTCTTCTGGACGGGCAGGGGCGGGAAGCGATGTATGCGAGCGATGCCGCACTGCTGGCCTCCGGCACGGCGGCGCTGGAGTGTATGCTGGCGAAATGCCCGATGGTGGTCGGTTACCGCATGAAGCCGTTTACCTTCTGGCTGGCAAAACGTCTGGTGAAAACAGATTACGTCTCCCTGCCAAACCTGCTTGCGGGTCGCGAGCTGGTGAAAGAGCTCTTGCAGGATGAATGCCAGCCACAGGCGCTGGCGGAGGCCCTGCTGCCGCTGCTCGCCAACGGTAAAACCAGCCACCAGATGCACGATACCTTCCGCGAACTGCATCAACTGATCCGCTGTAATGCTGATGAGCAAGCGGCCGATGCGGTGCTGGAGTTAGCAAAATGATGGAATTTGTTTATCCTCACACCCACCTTGTGGCGGGTGTGGACGAAGTGGGTCGTGGTCCGTTAGTGGGAGCCGTGGTGACCGCTGCGGTGATCCTCGATCCGGCTCGGCCGATCGTCGGGCTGAACGACTCAAAAAAATTGTCTGAAAAGCGCCGGCTGGCGCTGTTTAGTGAGATTCAGGAGAAAGCGCTGGCCTGGAGCCTCGGGCGCGCTGAACCGCATGAGATAGACGAGCTGAATATTTTGCATGCCACGATGCTGGCGATGCAGCGTGCGGTGGCGGGGCTGAAAATTTCCCCTGAATATGTCCTGATTGACGGCAACCGCTGTCCGGCATTGCCCATGCCTTCAATGGCAGTGGTCAAAGGCGATAGCCGGGTCGCAGAAATTAGCGCAGCTTCTATTATTGCCAAAGTGACACGCGACGCCGAAATGGCCGCGCTGGATCTCACTTACCCTCAGTATGGTTTCGCCCAGCATAAGGGATATCCCACACCTTTCCACCTGGAGAGGCTGGCTGAACATGGCGCAACCGAACACCATCGGCGCAGTTTTGGCCCGGTAAAACGCGCCCTGGGACGGGTGTCCTGAATCATTACGCAAGCAATTAAGTAACGCGGAATCTGAAGATGGCTGAACCACGTTTCGTACACCTGCGGGTGCATAGCGACTACTCCATGATCGATGGGCTGGCGAAGACCGGGCCGCTGGTAAAAAAGGCGGCCTCGCTTAGCATGCCTGCGCTAGCGATCACCGATTTTACCAACCTGTGTGGCCTGGTGAAGTTCTACGGAACGGCGCATGGCGCGGGGATGAAGCCGATCGTCGGCGCAGATTTCCACGTGCAGAGCGACCTCATCGGGGATGAACTGACGCAAATCTCCGTGCTGGCGATGAACAACACGGGTTACCAAAACCTCACGCTGCTTATCTCAAAAGCCTATCAGCGCGGATATGGTGCGCTGGGGCCGTGGATAGATCGTGACTGGCTGGCCGAGCTCAACGAAGGGCTGCTGCTGATCTCCGGCGGCCGCATGGGTGACGTCGGAAAATCCCTGCTGCGCGGTAACAGCGCGCTGGTGGATCAATGCGTCTCGTTCTATGAAGAATATTTCCCGAATCGTTATTACCTGGAGTTGATCCGTACCGGCCGTCAGGATGAAGAGAGCTATCTTCATGCCGCGGTGGCGCTCGCAGAAGAGCGCGGGTTGCCCGTAGTGGCCACCAACGACGTGCGGTTCCTTGAGGCGGGCGATTTTGACGCTCACGAAATTCGCGTGGCGATCCACGATGGCTTTACCCTCGACGATCCGAAGCGGCCGCGCAATTACTCCGCACAACAGTACATGCGCAGCGAGGAGGAGATGTGTGAGCTCTTCTCCGATATCCCCGAAGCGCTGGAAAACAGCGTAGAGATTGCCAAGCGCTGCAACGTCACCGTCCGCCTTGGCGAATACTTCCTGCCGCAGTTCCCGACGGGTGACATGACTACGGAAGATTTCCTGGTCATGAAATCGAAAGAAGGTCTGGAAGAGCGTCTGGAATTCCTGTTCCCGGATGAAGAAGAGCGTAAAAAGCGTCGTCCGGAGTATGACGAACGCCTGGACATTGAACTCCAGGTGATCAACCAGATGGGCTTCCCGGGCTACTTCCTGATCGTTATGGAGTTCATCCAGTGGTCGAAGGATAACGGCGTGCCGGTTGGACCGGGGCGTGGCTCCGGCGCAGGTTCGCTGGTGGCGTACGCGCTGAAAATTACCGACCTCGATCCGCTGGAATTCGACCTGCTGTTCGAACGTTTCCTCAACCCGGAACGTGTCTCGATGCCCGACTTCGACGTCGACTTCTGCATGGAGAAACGTGACCAGGTGATCGAGCACGTGGCCGACATGTACGGTCGTGATGCGGTATCGCAGATCATTACCTTCGGTACGATGGCGGCGAAAGCGGTTATCCGCGACGTGGGCCGCGTGCTGGGCCACCCGTACGGGTTTGTCGATCGCATCTCTAAACTGGTGCCGCCCGATCCGGGCATGACGCTGGCAAAAGCCTTTGAGGCTGAACCGCAGCTGCCGGAAATCTATGAAGCGGACGAAGAGGTCAAAGCGCTGATCGACATGGCGCGCAAGCTGGAAGGCGTCACGCGTAACGCCGGTAAGCATGCAGGGGGCGTGGTTATCGCCCCGACCAAAATCACCGACTTCGCGCCGCTGTATTGCGATGAAGCGGGCCAGCATCCGGTCACCCAGTTCGACAAGAACGACGTAGAATACGCCGGGCTGGTGAAGTTTGACTTCCTTGGCCTGCGTACGCTGACCATCATCAACTGGGCGCTGGAGATGATCAACGCCCGCCGCGAGAAGAACGGCGAGCCGCCGCTGGATATCGCGGCCATCCCGCTGGACGACAAGAAAAGTTTCGACATGCTGCAGCGCTCGGAGACCACTGCTGTCTTCCAGCTTGAATCCCGTGGCATGAAAGATCTGATTAAGCGCCTGCAGCCAGACTGCTTCGAAGATATGATCGCGCTGGTGGCCCTGTTCCGTCCGGGCCCTTTGCAGTCAGGGATGGTAGATAACTTTATCGACCGTAAGCACGGGAGAGAAGAGATTTCCTACCCGGACGTTCAGTGGCAGCACGAAAGCCTGAAGCCGGTACTGGAGCCAACCTATGGCATCATCCTGTATCAGGAACAGGTGATGCAGATCGCCCAGGTGCTTTCCGGCTATACGCTCGGCGGCGCGGACATGCTGCGTCGTGCGATGGGTAAGAAAAAGCCGGAAGAGATGGCCAAGCAGCGTTCGATCTTTGAAGACGGGGCGAAGAAAAACGGCGTCGACGGCGAGCTGGCGATGAAAATCTTCGACCTGGTGGAAAAATTCGCCGGGTACGGATTTAACAAATCTCACTCAGCCGCCTATGCTTTGGTGTCGTATCAAACGCTGTGGCTGAAGGCACACTATCCTGCGGAGTTTATGGCTGCGGTAATGACCGCCGATATGGACAACACCGAGAAGGTGGTGGGCCTGGTGGATGAGTGCTGGCGCATGGGGCTGAAGATCCTGCCGCCGGATATTAACTCAGGTCTTTACCATTTCCACGTCAATGACGACGGGGAGATCGTTTACGGGATCGGCGCGATCAAGGGCGTGGGCGAGGGGCCGATCGAGGCGATCATCGAAGCGCGCAACAACGGCGGGTATTTCCGCGAGCTGTTCGATCTTTGCGCCCGTACCGATACCAAAAAGCTGAATCGCCGCGTGCTGGAAAAACTGATCATGTCCGGCGCGTTCGACAGGCTGGGGCCGCACCGCGCCGCGCTGATGAACTCGCTGGGCGACGCCCTGAAAGCGGCGGATCAGCACGCGAAAGCGGAAGCCATTGGCCAGGCGGATATGTTCGGGGTGCTGGCGGAAGAGCCGGAGCAGATTGAACAGTCGTATTCCAACTGCCAGCCGTGGCCAGAACAGGTGGTGCTGGACGGCGAGCGTGAAACGTTAGGTTTGTACCTGACGGGTCACCCGATCAACCAGTACATTAAAGAAATTGAGCGCTATGTCGGCGGCCACAGGCTAAAAGACATGCATCCGACAGAACGTGGTAAAATCACCACGGCTGCGGGGCTCGTGATTGCTGCAAGGGTTATGGTCACCAAGCGCGGCAATCGTATCGGCATCTGTACGTTGGATGACCGTTCCGGGCGTCTGGAGGTGATGTTGTTCACCGATGCGCTGGATAAATACCAGCAATTGCTGGAAAAAGACCGCATACTTATCGTCAGCGGACAGGTCAGCTTTGATGACTTCAGTGGGGGGCTTAAAATGACCGCCCGCGAAGTGATGGACATTGACGAAGCCCGGGAAAAATATGCTCGCGGGCTTGCTATCTCGCTGACGGACAGGCAAATTGATGACCAGCTTTTAAACCGACTCCGTCAGTCTCTGGAACCCCACCGCTCGGGGACAATTCCAGTACATCTCTACTATCAGAGGGCGGATGCACGTGCGCGGTTGCGCTTTGGTGCAACGTGGCGTGTCTCTCCGAGCGATCGTTTACTGAACGATCTCCGTGGCCTCATTGGTTCGGAGCAGGTGGAACTGGAGTTTGACTAATACAGGAATACTATGAGTCTGAATTTCCTTGATTTCGAACAGCCGATTGCTGAGCTGGAAGCGAAAATCGATTCTCTGACAGCGGTAAGCCGTCAGGATGAAAAACTGGATATTAACATCGACGAAGAAGTGCATCGTCTGCGCGAGAAAAGCGTAGAACTGACGCGCAAAATCTTTGCCGATCTCGGCGCATGGCAGGTAGCCCAGCTGGCACGCCATCCACAGCGTCCGTACACCCTGGATTATGTCCGCCTGGCGTTTGACGAATTTGACGAACTGGCAGGCGATCGCGCATACGCTGACGATAAAGCTATCGTTGGCGGTATCGCGCGTCTGGATGGACGCCCGGTGATGATCATTGGTCATCAGAAAGGCCGTGAAACCAAAGAGAAAATCCGTCGTAACTTTGGTATGCCAGCACCAGAAGGCTACCGTAAAGCCCTGCGTCTGATGGAGATGGCTGAGCGTTTCAACATGCCAATCATCACCTTCATCGACACCCCGGGTGCATACCCAGGCGTGGGCGCGGAAGAGCGCGGTCAGTCTGAAGCTATCGCGCGCAACCTGCGCGAGATGTCTCGTCTGAAGGTGCCGGTCATCTGTACCGTTATCGGTGAGGGTGGTTCCGGTGGCGCGCTGGCGATTGGCGTGGGTGATAAAGTGAATATGCTGCAGTACAGCACCTATTCCGTAATCTCCCCGGAAGGCTGCGCGTCTATTCTGTGGAAGAGTGCCGACAAAGCGCCTCTGGCTGCCGAAGCGATGGGCATCATTGCGCCACGCCTGAAAGAGCTTAAGCTGATCGATTCCATCATCCCGGAACCGCTGGGTGGGGCTCATCGTAAGCCGGAAGTGATGGCTGCGTCCCTGAAAGCGCAGCTGCTGGCCGATCTGGCAGACCTGGACGTGCTGAGCAAAGAAGATCTGCTCAACCGCCGTTACCAGCGTCTGATGACTTACGGCTACGCGTAAGCTTCACAATTATCTGAAAAGCCGCACAATGTTGCGGCTTTTTTTATACCTGCGGTTTAGCCGGACTATGCTTAGCTAATGTTTTTTAAGGAGGAAGCCCATGAATATCATTGCCGTTATGGGGCCACACGGCGTCTTTTATAAAGATGAGCCGATTAAGGAGCTGGAGCAAGCCCTGCAGTCGCGTGGGTATCAGCTAATCTGGCCGCACAACAGCGCCGATCTGCTGAAGTTCATCGAGCATAACCCGCGTATCTGCGGCGTGATCTTCGACTGGGATGAATATGACCTCGAACTGTGCAGCGATATCAACAAGCTGAACGAATATCTCCCGCTGTACGCGTTTATTAATACCCACTCAACCATGGACGTCAGCGCCAATGATATGCGTATGGCGCTGTGGTTCTTTGAATATTCCCTCGGCGTGGCGGAAGACATTGCGACCCGAATTCAGCAATACACGAATGAATATCTCGATAACATTACGCCGCCCTTTACCCGGGCGCTCTTCACCTACGTGAAAGAGGGGAAATATACCTTCTGTACGCCTGGGCATATGGCGGGAACGGCCTACCAAAAAAGCCCGGTGGGCTGCCTGTTCTATGATTTCTTTGGTGGCAACACGCTGAAAGCGGACGTGTCCATTTCAGTCACCGAACTAGGCTCGCTGCTGGATCATACCGGACCGCATCTGGAAGCCGAAGAGTATATCGCCCGCACCTTTGGGGCCGAGCAGAGCTATATGGTGACCAACGGCACCTCGACCTCGAACAAAATCGTCGGGATGTACGCCGCGCCTGCGGGGAGCACCCTGCTGATTGACCGTAACTGCCATAAATCGCTGGCGCACCTGCTGATGATGAGCGACGTCGTACCGCTCTGGCTGTCGCCCACGCGCAACGCGCTCGGTATTCTGGGCGGTATTCCGCGGCGGGAGTTCACGCCTGAAGCCATTGAAAGCAAGGTCGCGGCAGTGCCCGGCGCAGGCTGGCCTGTCCATGCGGTGATCACCAACTCGACCTATGACGGTCTGCTGTACAACACGGACTGGATCAAAAAGACTTTGGACGTGCCGTCGATCCACTTCGATTCCGCGTGGGTACCGTACACCAATTTCCACCCGATTTACGCGGGTAAAAGCGGCATGAGCGGTGAACGCGTGCCGGGTAAAGTGTTCTTCGAAACGCAGTCGACGCACAAAATGCTGGCCGCGTTTTCCCAGGCTTCGCTGATTCACATCAAAGGCGAATACGACGAAGAGACCTTTAACGAAGCCTTTATGATGCATACCACCACCTCACCAAGCTATCCGCTGGTGGCGTCTATCGAAACGGCTGCGGCGATGCTGCGCGGCAATCCCGGTAAACGTCTTATCAATCGCTCTGTGGAGCGCGCACTGCATTTCCGTAAAGAGGTTCAGCGGCTGAAAGAGGAAGCCGACGGCTGGTTCTTTGATATCTGGCAGCCGGAAGAGATTGATGAAGCAGAATGCTGGCCGGTTTCGCCCGCCGAAGACTGGCATGGCTTCCGGGATGCCGATAGTGACCATATGTTCCTCGATCCGGTTAAGGTGACGATCCTGACGCCGGGTATGGATGAGCAGGGCAAGATGGGTGAGGAAGGGATCCCGGCTGCGCTGGTGGCGAAGTTCCTTGATGAACGCGGCGTGGTGGTGGAGAAAACAGGCCCCTATAATTTGCTGTTTCTGTTCAGTATCGGGATCGATAAAACCCGGGCGATGGGGCTGCTGCGCGGTCTGATGGAATTTAAGCGCGCCTACGATCTCAACCTGCGGGTGAAGAACATGCTGCCGGATCTCTACGCGGAAGATCCTGACTTCTACCGCAATATGCGTATTCAGGATCTGGCCCAGGGGATCCACAGGCTGATCCGTCAGCACGATCTGCCGCGTCTGATGCTACAGGCGTTCGATGTGTTGCCGGAGATGAAGTTTACCCCGCACAAGGCATGGCAGCGCCAGGTGAGGGGGGAGGTCGAAACCGTCGAGCTGGAAAATCTGGTTGGGCGCGTATCGGCCAACATGATCCTGCCGTATCCGCCGGGCGTACCGCTCCTGATGCCGGGAGAGATGATTACCGAAGAGAGTCGGGCCGTGCTCGATTTCCTGCTGATGCTCTGTTCGGTAGGGCGTCACTATCCCGGTTTTGAGACGGATATCCACGGTGCGAAGCGCGACGAAAACGGCGTGTACTGGGTGCGAGTCCTAAAATAAGAGTGACCGCTTGCCAGGTGCGGGTTTTCGGTTGTAACGTTCAGGCATCATAAAAAGGAGAAGCTATGCTGGGTTTAAAAGCTGTTCATCATATTGCGATCATTGCGACCGATTACGCGAAGAGTAAGGCCTTCTACTGCGACATTCTCGGCTTTACGCTGTTGAGCGAGGCCTACCGTGAGGAGCGCGACTCCTGGAAGGGCGACCTGGCGTTAAACGGGCAGTATGTGATTGAACTGTTCTCTTTTCCTTTTCCGCCTGCGCGTCCGTCCCGCCCGGAAGCCTGTGGCCTGCGCCATCTTGCCTTCAGCGTCGATGACCTGGATAGCGCAGTAAAACATCTGGAAGCGCACGGCGTGACGTGTGAAGCAATCCGCGTCGATCCGTTTACCGACAAGCGCTTTACCTTTTTCAACGACCCGGACGGCCTGCCGCTGGAGCTTTATCAGCAGTAATCTTCGTCCTGTGTGATAATGCCCGCTCAGTTCGGGCATTTTTTATGTGTAATTCCCTATGACCTTACCCGCTATCGCACACGCCGTTTCACCGTACCGCCAGCTGCTGGTGGGGTTTAGCGGTGGCCTGGATTCCACCGTTCTGCTCCATCGTCTTAAACGCTGGCGCGACCAGGAGCCTGACGTCCAGCTGCGGGCGATACATATTCATCACGGATTAAGTCCTCACGCAGAGGAGTGGGTGGCGCACTGCGAAGCCTTGTGTGCGGCGTGGGCGATCCCGCTTCTCGTCGAGCGCGTCACGCTTGCGGAGGAAGGGCTGGGCATTGAGGCGCAGGCGCGTAAAGCCCGCTATGCCGCCTTTGCCGGGGCATTGCGTACAGGAGAAGCCCTGGTCACAGCCCAGCACCTGGACGATCAGTGTGAAACCTTTCTGCTGGCGCTTAAGCGGGGCAGCGGACCGGCAGGGCTTTCAGCCATGCCTGAGCGTTCTGAGTTTGCCGGTACAACGTTACTGCGTCCGCTGCTTGGCGAGACGCGCGCCTCGCTTGAGGCCTGGGCGCGAGAACATCAGCTGAACTGGATTGAAGATGAGAGCAACCAGGATGACGGCTATGACCGTAACTTTCTGCGTCTGCGCGTCCTCCCGCTATTGAGCGAGCGTTGGCCGCATTTCGCCGACGCGACGGCAAGAAGCGCTATGCTGTGCGCCGAACAGGAATCGCTGCTGGACGAGCTGTTGAGTGACGAGCTGGCTGAACTGATTTCTGAAGACGGAGCGCTGGCGATTGCACCGCTGGCAGCGATGAGCCCGGTGCGCCGCGCCGCGCTGCTACGGCGCTGGCTGGCCTCTCATCACGCCGCGATGCCGTCGCGAGCGATGCTAAACCGTATCTGGGACGAGGTTGCCCTGGCGCGGGAGGATGCTTCCCCGTGCGTCCACCTGAACGGTTTTGACGTAAGGCGCTACAAAGGGGAACTCTGGTGGGTAAAATCAACGCCCTCACTGACCAATGTGGTGCTCGACTGGCTTTCACCTGCGCTTCCGCTGATATTGCCCGCTGACGCTGGACGTGTCTCTCTTATACCGTCTGGTCATGTGAGGCTGCCAGAGGCAGGAGAACCGGTAACGGTACGCTTTAAGGCTGGCGGCATGCTGCATATTGTCGGGCGCAACGGGGGACGCAAGCTGAAGAAAATCTGGCAGGAGTGCAACGTGCCGCCGTGGCTGCGCGACACCACGCCGCTGCTGTTCTATGGTGAAACATTGATTGCTGCTGCGGGCATTTTCATCACGGAAGCGGGATGGGCGGAAGAGGGGGTCAGGTTTGAGTGGCAGAAAGCGTAACGGGCAGCCAGGCTGCCCGTTAATGTCATCAGGATTCGCTCACCACGACGGTGCCGATTTGCGGGTGGCTGAAGCTGGCTATTTTATCCAGGCGCAGCTCACGCGTCGCACCGGCATCTTCCACTATCAGGTATTCCACATTCTTACGTGAAACCAGATCGCTGGCCTTCGCTTTCAACACTTCGCCATCTTTTAGCTCCAGCGTCAGTAATAAATGATGCTGGCAGGCGAGTTCGAGGTTGTCATAGTCATCACAATTGATGGGTTGATAAGTATCATTCATCGACATAATCGCTCACCAGTAAATTCGCCGCAGCATACGCTGCTTTTTCCCTGACCGACTCTGAAAGGCTCTCATCAGAGGCCACTTCATTAAGCACTTTCAATACACAGCCCAACGCGTCCGGGACATACCCCAGATCTCCGCTGGCGATTTCCGCATACCGTTTGCGAATTAACTCACAATAATTATTCACATCCCCTCCCGCCAGCGCACTGACTTACTGTGAGATATCATTAAGCCTACGAAGATAAACTCGGTTTAGCAAGGTGACTATACCATACTCATTTAAGCAATATCAGCGCCTTGATAGCGGTGTATTTATCACCCTACAACAGCCTTTTGCCGCGGTTTTCGCTACAATGAGCGCCTGATTCGAATGGAGTTCTCTCATGGCGCTGAAAGCGACAATTTATAAAGCAGTGGTCAATGTGGCCGATCTTGATCGCAACCAGTTCCTGGACGCCTCGCTGACGCTGGCTCGCCACCCCTCCGAAACCCAGGAGCGCATGATGCTGCGCCTGCTGGCGTGGATTAAGTACGCTGACGAGCGTCTGCAGTTTACCCGTGGGTTAAGCGCAGAAGACGAGCCAGAAGCCTGGCTGCGCAACGATCATCTGGGTATCGATTTGTGGATCGAACTTGGACTGCCGGACGAGCGCAGAATTAAGAAGGCCTGCACTCAGTCCGCTGAAGTGGCCTTATTCGCGTATAATCAGCGCGCTGCGGAGATTTGGTGGCAGCAAAACAAGAGCAAGTGCGGACAGTTTAAAAATCTCACGGTCTGGTATCTGGATGATGAGCAGCTGGCGCAGCTGAGCGACTTTGCCAGCCGGACCATGGTGTTGCAGGCGACGATTCAGGACGGTGCCATCTGGCTCTCTGATTCTCAGAATAATCTGGAAATTCATTTGACGGCGTGGCAACCGGCCTCATGATCGTCCTGTCCCGAAAGGTCAGCATTCCGGACAACGAGCTGGAGATCACCGCCATCCGTGCTCAGGGGGCAGGTGGGCAGCACGTCAACAAGGCCTCAACGGCAATCCATTTGCGTTTTGACATTCGGGCCTCAAGCCTGCCAGAGTATTATAAAGAAAGTCTGCTTGCTGCCAGCCATCACCTGATCACCAGCGATGGCGTGATGGTGATCAAAGCCCAGGAATACCGCAGCCAGGAGCTTAACCGGGAAGCGGCGATAGCCAGGCTGGTGGCAGTCATCAAAGAATTAACGGCAGTACAAAAAAGCCGCCGGGCAACGCGGCCAACCCGCGCATCGAAAGAGCGTCGGCTGGCCTCGAAGGCCCAAAAATCCACAGTGAAAGCACTACGCGGTAAAGTTCGTCGCCCCACAGAGTGACGAAAGGGAACACACTTTTCATAAGGAATTCATTGTGAAAAAAGCATTATGGTCAGCGCTGGCAGTGAGTACGCTGTTTGCGCTTTTCGGGTGTAACAACCGCTCCGAAACGCAGGTTTTACAACCCACGCAGACGGAAGAATTAAAACCGATGCAGCAGAGCTGGCGCGGCGTATTGCCTTGCGCGGACTGTGAAGGCATTGAAACGTCCCTGTTCCTGCAAAAAGACGGCACCTGGGTGATGAACCAGCGCTATCAGGGCGCAAAAGAGCCTTCTTCTTTTGCAACTTATGGAACATGGGCGCGAACGGCGGAGAAGCTGGTTCTGACGGATACCGCTGGCGAGAAAACTTATTTCCGCGCCAAAGGCGAGGGGATGGAGATGCTGGATCGTGAAGGCAATCCAATTGAATCCCAGTTTAACTACACGCTGGCGCCGGTAAAAGCGGCTCTGCCCGCGACGCCGATGGCGATGCGGGGGATGTACTTCTACATGGCGGATGCGGCGATCTTTACCGACTGCGCAACCGGTAAGAAGGTCAGCGTGGCAAACAATGCGCAGCTTGAACGTGATTACGCGGTGGCGCGCGGCAATGACAGCAAGCCGGTATTGCTGACGGTTGACGGTCACTTTACACTGGAGCCAAACCCGGATAGTGGAGAGATGGTGAAAACGCTGGTGGCGGATAAAGACGCGAAGTTTGTTGCGGGTAAAGACTGTAACAGTAAATAAGCTGACGCTGAGCCATTAAAAAACCCCGCCTGAGCGGGGTTTTTTGTTTAGCCTTTGATGGCTTTCACCAGGTAATCAAGAATGTCGCCGGTCTTGATCATCTGTTTTTCGCCGCTGCGACGGTATTTGTATTCAATCTCGTCGCTGTCGAGGTTACGGTCGCCGATCACGACGGTGTGTGGGATACCGATCAGTTCCATATCGGCAAACATCACGCCCGGACGCTCTTTACGGTCATCCATCAGCACTTCGATACCCTGCGCACGCAGCTCGGCATACAGCTTCTCGGCCAGCTCCTGCACGCGGTAAGACTTGTGCATGTTCATTGGCAGAATCGCAACCTGGAACGGCGCGATGTTGTCTGGCCAGACGATGCCGCGCTCGTCATAGTTCTGCTCAATGGCGGCAGCTACCACGCGCGTCACCCCGATACCGTAGCAACCCATGGTCAGGATCTGGTTACGGCCATCTTCACCCTGAACAGCGGCGTTCAGCGCGCGCGAGTATTTATCGCCCAGCTGGAAGATGTGACCGACTTCAATGCCACGCTTGATCATCAGGGTACCCTGACCGTCCGGGCTTGGATCGCCTGCGACCACGTTACGGATGTCTGCTACTTCCGGCGTCGCCACGTCGCGATCCCAGTTGATGCCGAAGTAGTGTTTACCGTCGATGTTCGCACCGGCGGAGAAGTCGCTCATCGCGGCTACCGTGCGGTCAATAACAACAGGAACCGGCATATTCACCGGACCGAGAGAACCTGGGCCAGCATTGACCACGGCGCGGATTTCCGCTTCCGTGGCGAACGTCAGCGGGCTGGCGACCTGCGGCAGCTTCTCAGCTTTCACTTCGTTCAGCTCGTGATCGCCACGCACCAGCAGGGCAACCAGCGGGTAAGCGCTCCCTTCGGTGGCTTTCACCAGCAGCGTCTTCACGGTTTTTTCGATCGGCAGGTTGAACTGCTCAACCAGCTCGGCAATGGTTTTCGCGTTTGGCGTATCAACCAGCGTCACCTCTTGCGTTGCCGCAGCACGTGGTTCTTTTGGTGCCAGCGCTTCTGCGAATTCGATGTTCGCCGCGTAATCGGAAGAGTCAGAGAAGATCACATCGTCTTCACCGCTCTGCGCCAGTACCTGGAATTCATGAGATGCGCTACCGCCGATGGAGCCGGTATCGGCCTGCACAGCACGGAAATCCAGCCCCATGCGGGAGAAAATTTTGCTGTACGCCGCGTACATTGCGTCGTAGGTCTCTTGCAGGGATTCCTGAGAGGTATGGAAAGAGTAGGCGTCTTTCATCAGGAATTCGCGAGAGCGCATGACGCCGAAACGTGGGCGAACTTCGTCACGGAACTTAGTCTGGATCTGGAAGAAGTTCAGCGGCAGCTGTTTGTAAGAGCTCAGCTCATTACGAATCAGGTCGGTGATGACTTCTTCATGCGTTGGGCCGAGAACGAACGGACGCTCGCCACGATCGACGAAGCGCAGCAGTTCAGGACCATACTGTTCCCAACGACCGCTCTCCTGCCACAGGTCAGCGGGCTGAACCACGGGCATGGACACCTCGATAGCACCGGCGTTGTTCATCTCTTCACGCACGATGTTTTCGACTTTTTTCAGGACGCGCACGCCGGTCGGCAGCCAGGTGTATAACCCGGAGGCCAGCTTGCGGATCATCCCGGCGCGCAGCATCAGCTGATGGCTGATCACTTCGGCGTCGGCAGGCGTCTCCTTCAGAGTGGAGAGCAGATATTGGCTAGTACGCATGTTGTTACGGTTCCATTTCGACGATTGGAACAGGCTGAAACACCAGCCTGACACAAAAAAAGTGGTTTAGTTTACCAGTGTGGCAAAGATGCCAAAAGAGAGGAGAACAAAATTACCTGGGTTCAAGGGCAAACACTTCAAAACCTGCCTCGGTGACGCGCCAGCGAACGTTAAAATCCAGCAGCCAGACGGCGTACGTTTTACCTGCTTCCTCTTCTTTACGGTAGGCCGGACGCGGGTCCTGTGCCAGAACTTCGGTGATGAAATCCCGTAAGCGAGGATAGCGTTTCTCCAGTTGGCCGAACTGAGCGGTTATCTCAGGCGTAAAATATACAGGCATGTCCGCCTGTGGGGCGTCCTGAGCATAGCTTGCACGCGCGTCCGGAAGGGCTTCGGCGAAGGGCAAATAGGGTTTGATGTCGATCACCGGCGTGCCGTCTACCAGGTCCAGGCTACCTAACTCCAGTATCACCCGATCTTTCTGGCAGCGTATGCCTTTCAGTTCAACCAGCGACATGCCAACCGGGTTTGGACGGAAGGTCGAGCGCGTCGCAAACACCCCCATTCTCGCATTGCCGCCAAGACGAGGAGGACGCACGGTAGGACGCCAGCCGCCTTCCATCGTCTGGTGAAACACGAACACCACCCACAGGTGGCTGAACGCCTCAAGCCCGCGTACCGCATCGGCCTGATTGTAAGGCGCAATCAGGTGAAGCTCACCGCGTCCGCTGGTGACAAGACCGGGCTGGCGGGGGACGGCGAACTTCTCTTTGTAAGGAGAGTGGATAACGCCTATCTGCTCGAACTGAAATGCACTCATTTCGCCGTGATGTTCAGCGCAGAACCGATGCACACCGCCTGACGGTAGCAGCCCGGCGTGCCGCTGGTGACTTCACAGCTGTGCAGCAGGACCGCGTTGGCTTTCATTTTTGCGGCATTAATCTGCATGCGTTTACGCGCTGTCGGGATATTCGGTGGTGAGTCCTGATTGGTCGCCTGACAGGATTCGCCGCTCACTTCGCCCAGTTCACGGAACGGTTTACCGACGAGTTCATCCGCTTTCGTGATAATGCGAACCGGCGCAGGGCGAACCACTTTCGGTTTCGCAGGCTCGGTCTTTGGCGGGGTTGCCGTGCTTTGAACAGGTTCAACGGGAGATCTGCTTAGCATAGAACAGCCGCTCAGCATGAGTGCTAAAAGACAGATCGGTAAAGCACGCATAATATTTCCTCAATGGATAATCAAAACGTCAGATATTGAATCAGTTGACTGCACAAATGACAAGACGGGCATAAGCCCGTCCTGATGATATTACACTGAGGTGAGATTACCAGCCCTTAACAGCGCCGCCGTTAAACACTTTGTTGGCTTCCTGGTAAACTTCGTCAGACTGATAGGCCTGTACGAATTTCTTCACGTTTTCCGCGTCTTTGTTGTCTTCGCGAGTCACGATCAGGTTTACGTATGGAGAGTCTTTATCTTCAACGAAGATACCGTCTTTAGCTGGGGTCAGGCCAATCTGACTGGCGTACGTGGTGTTGATAACGGCGAGGGCAATCTGCGCATCGTCCAGAGAACGTGGCAGCTGCGGTGCTTCCAGCTCAACAATTTTCAGATTTTTCGGGTTCTCGGTGACGTCCAGAACGGTTGGCAGCAGGCCAACACCGTCTTTCAGTTTGATCAGGCCCACTTTCTGCAGCAGCAGCAGGGAACGACCAAGGTTAGTTGGGTCGTTAGGGACGGCAACCTGAGAGCCCGGCTGCAGTTCGTCCAGGGATTTAATTTTCTTAGAGTAACCGGCAATTGGATAAACGAAGGTGTTACCCACGCCCACCAGTTTATAGCCGCGATCTTTGATCTGCTGGTCCAGGTATGGTTTATGCTGGAAGGCGTTCGCGTCGATATCACCTTTGCTCAGCGCTTCGTTCGGCAGAACGTAATCGTTGAAGGTCACCAGCTCCACGTCCAGGCCATATTTCTCTTTCGCCACTTTCTGAGCAACTTCTGCAACCTGCTGTTCTGCACCTACGATAACGCCCACTTTAATGTGGTTCGGATCTTTTTCATCCTGACCGCAACCCACCAGTGCCAGAGAGCCGATCAGCGCGCCTACTGCTGCGAAGGTCTTTAATTTAAACGCCATGTTTTATCCTTAACTCGTAGAGTTTATGTTGTGTGTAACGTTATTTGTGCGTAACAGCCCTGACGATGCGATCGCCAGAGAACTGGATGAAGTAAACCAGAACAACCAGCAATACCAGAACGGTATTCATCACGGTCGCGTTATATCCAATATAGCCGTACTGGTAACCAATCTGACCTAAACCGCCCGCGCCTACGGCACCGCCCATCGCGGAATAACCGACCAGGGTGATAAGCGTAATGGTTGCCGCATTCACCAGCCCTGGCAGTGCCTCAGGCAGCAGAACCTTGCGGACGATCTGCATCGGCGTGGCGCCCATCGCGCGGGACGCTTCGATCAAACCGGTTGGGATCTCCAGCAGGGCGTTTTCCACCATACGGGCGATAAACGGCGCAGCGCCAACGGTCAGCGGAACGATCGCCGCCTGCAGACCGATAGACGTTCCGACGATCACGCGGGTAAATGGAATCATCCACACCAGCAGAATAATGAACGGGATAGAACGGAAGATGTTCACCAGCGCAGAGAGCGTACGGTACAGCTTCGCGTTCTCAATGATTTGACCCGGACGCGTCACGTACAGCAACACGCCGACCGGCAGGCCAATCACAAAACCAAAGAAACCAGAGACGAAGGTCATTGCCAGCGTTTCCCAAACGCCGCGAACCAGCAGCCACATCATCGGCTCAGACATAACCCAGTACCTCTACTTTTACGTGATGTTCTTGCAGCCAGGCAATGGCTGCCTGGGTTTCTTCTTGTGTGCCGTGCATTTCTGTCAGCATGATGCCGAACTTCACGCCACCGGCGTAATCCATCTGCGCGCTGATGATGTTGTTATTCACGTTAAAGCGACGTGCGGTTTCGGAAAGCAGGGGAGCATCAACGGACTGACCGGTGAACTCCATGCGCAGCATCGGGACGCTGTCAGCTGTTGCTTCTGTTTTCAGACGTTCCAGATAGTCTTCCGGAATATCCAGATGCAGCGTGGACTGGATGAACTGCTGCGCCAGCGGGGTTTTCGGATGCGAGAACACTTCGCTTACCGTGTCCTGCTCGATCAGTTCACCGTTACTGATGACCGCCACGCAGTCGCAGATGCGTTTCACCACATCCATCTCGTGCGTAATAAGGAGGATCGTCAGGCCCAGGCGACGGTTAATGTCTTTCAGCAGTTCCAGAATCGAACGCGTGGTTGCCGGATCCAGTGCGCTGGTGGCTTCATCACACAGCAGTACCTTAGGATTGCTGGCCAGCGCGCGGGCAATGGCCACACGCTGTTTTTGCCCACCGGACAGATTTGCCGGGTAGCTATCCTGTTTGTCGCCCAGACCTACGAGGTCGAGCAGCTCGGTGACGCGACGCTTCACTTCTTCTTTCGGCGTGTTATCCAGCTCAAGCGGTAAGGCAACGTTGCCGAACACGGTGCGGGAAGCCAGCAGGTTAAAGTGCTGGAAGATCATGCCAATCTGACGACGCGCTTTGGTGAGTTCTTTCTCTGAAAGGGCGGTAAGTTCCTGGCCGCCAACTTCTACGCTGCCCTGGGTTGGGCGCTCAAGCAGGTTAACACAACGGATCAGCGTACTTTTACCTGCACCCGATGCGCCAATGACGCCATAAATTTGACCAGCAGGAACATGCAGGCTGACGTTGTTCAGCGCCTGAATGGTTCGGTTCCCCTGCTGGAACACTTTGGTGATATTGGAAAGTTTAATCATTAGATTATTTTTATCGTATGTAAGTTAGCCGTGGCATTTTCTTCTGCCAGATACGGGTGATGACCGTAAACAAAACGGATGTTAAGGCATCCAGACGTCTAAATCAATCCAACTCTGTACGATGAGCACTTTATTGCGCTGCGATTCATGAGATACTAGCTGAACATGCCTTTTTCAGGAGCAAACCGGTGGCAAAATCAGTACCCGCAATTTTTCTCGATCGTGACGGCACTATTAATGTGGATCACGGTTATGTCCATGAGATTGATGAGTTCGAGTTTATCGAGGGCGTAATAGATGCCATGCGCCAGCTGAAAGAGATGGGCTATGCGCTGGTGGTGGTGACGAACCAGTCTGGTATTGCACGCGGTAAATTCACCGAAGCGCAGTTCGAGACGCTGACCGAATGGATGGACTGGTCACTTGCCGACCGCGGTGTGGATCTCGATGGCATCTACTATTGTCCGCATCATCCGCAGGGAACCGTAGAAGCGTATCGTCAGACCTGTGATTGCCGTAAGCCGCATCCGGGGATGTTTATCTCTGCGCAGGAGTTCCTGCACATTGATATGGCGGCTTCTTATATGGTGGGCGATAAACTGGAAGATATGCAGGCAGCCGCAGCCGCGGGTGTAGGGACTAAAATATTAGTGCGTACCGGCAAGCCAGTGACGCCAGAAGCTGAGAATGCGGCGGATTGGGTGATTAATAGTCTGGCCGATCTGCCAAAAGAGATTAAAAAGCACCAAAAATAGCCTTTTTGGTGAAAAGGTGAGCGGTTGAAATAAAAATGCATTTTTCCGCTTGTCATTCCTCGGCGGCTCCCTATAATGCGCCTCCATCGACACGGCGGATGTGAATCACTTCACAAACAACCCGGTCGGTTGAAGAGAAAAAATCCTGAAATAACGGGTTGACTCTGAAAGAGGAAAGCGTAATATACGCCACCTCGCAACGGTGAGCGAAAGCCGCGTTGCACTGCTCTTTAACAATTTATCAGACAATCTGTGTGGGCACTCAAAGTGACATGGATTCTTAACGTCCTCGGACGAAAAATGAATACCAAGTCTCTGAGTGAACATACGTAATTCATTACGAAGTTTAATTCACGAGCATCAAACTTAAATTGAAGAGTTTGATCATGGCTCAGATTGAACGCTGGCGGCAGGCCTAACACATGCAAGTCGAGCGGCAGCGGAAAGTAGCTTGCTACTTTGCCGGCGAGCGGCGGACGGGTGAGTAATGTCTGGGAAACTGCCTGATGGAGGGGGATAACTACTGGAAACGGTAGCTAATACCGCATAATGTCGCAAGACCAAAGAGGGGGACCTTCGGGCCTCTTGCCATCAGATGTGCCCAGATGGGATTAGCTAGTAGGTGGGGTAACGGCTCACCTAGGCGACGATCCCTAGCTGGTCTGAGAGGATGACCAGCCACACTGGAACTGAGACACGGTCCAGACTCCTACGGGAGGCAGCAGTGGGGAATATTGCACAATGGGCGCAAGCCTGATGCAGCCATGCCGCGTGTATGAAGAAGGCCTTCGGGTTGTAAAGTACTTTCAGCGGGGAGGAAGGCGTTGTGGTTAATAA
>NZ_KI535696.1:0-146097 GCF_000493175.1 Enterobacter sp. MGH 16
CAGGGAGATGGACAACCATCACCACAGGAGAAAACCAGGATGCACACACGAAACGTCAACGTCAAAACCGCCGCTCAAGAATCTTCCAGGAAGATAGGGGAAGAACAAAACCCTGTTTCTGTCGCACGGGAGTGGGTGGCTCAGGCCACTTCGCTGAAAGATGGTGTCACCGTCACCCTGTCCGATGTGTCCCGATACGGAGACGTTCAGGTGGAGATCAGAACCTACGGAACGCTTAACTGGCGCGCCTGGTCATTTGACCCGGATTTTCTTTTGGAACTGAAACGCAATCTGCAGTACGTGCAGCTTTAACCGGAGGCCGGATGTCCGGCCTTAACCCAGAGAAGGAGGAAACATGCAGAACCTTAACACCCGTCCGGCGACCCGTAAGGTCGGGCAGAGCACCGAAATCGTGAAGCTGCTGCGCATTCAGGCCAGCGACACCCACGTGGTCGAGTTTGACAACGTGGACACCCGATTTAATGACTGCAACAACTGGCAGGTGATGGCAGGAGGCAAACGAGTCCTGTTCAGCAACCGCATGTATGAGCGTTTTTCAGATGTGAAATCGGGGATCGTGGCAACGATCAACGTGTGTGAAAACAGCGGCAGCGTAACGGATAAAGCGATGCTGGAAGGGGCAAAAGTCATGATGCAGCTTCTTGATGGCTATCCGTCCTTTGGAGCACTGGCAGCACACCCGAAACGCATTACCGGTTAACCGAGTGCCGTGACCGGATCGCACTCCGGCCACGGCTAACCACAACTATCACTGAGAGGTAAAAATCATGGTCGCCACCAATACTACGGCAAAAAAACCAGCCAAGACCACCCGTCAGACTAAATCTGCGGAAAAATTCGCGCAGTCTACCGAGCAGAAGCTCGTCCAGCTGCTTGCTGATACGCCCGTGCAAATCTTCCCGTACTCCCGCCTGTCACACACTGGCTTAAACACGCGCATCATTCCGCATACCGATCAGGAAGTGGAAGAGATGGCAGACAGCATTCAGGCAATGGGCATCCTGCAAAACCTGATCGGTGCAGAACTGCCGGACGGTACGATCGGCATTGTCGGCGGGGAAGGTCGCCGCAGAGGCACAGGCATTCTGGTGATGCGCGGTGTGCTCGATGCAGACACGCCGTTTGTTCCGGTGAAAGTCCTGCCCGTGGAGATGGCTGTGGCGGCCTCGATGATCGAGAACGGTCGACGTAAAAACATGCATCCCGCCGAGCAGATTATCGGTTTTCGTACCCTTCAGCAGGAAGGTAAAACGGCTTCTCAGATCGGCGCACTGATGGGCTATCACCCGCGCCACGTTCAGCGCTGCCTGAAGCTGGCGAATCTTGCCCCCTCCCTGCTGGATGCGCTGGCGCGGGATGAAATCTCCCTTGAACAGTGTGAAGTCCTGACCCTTGCTGATACTCATGAGCGTCAGGAGCAGGTCTGGAAAGAGGCTGTTGTACAGTGGCGCGATCCTGCCGTACAGACCCTGCGCAAAATGGTGACCGACGACAAGATGGCCATCAGTCACCCGATGTTTGAGTATGTGGGCGAGGAAGCCTATACCGCCGCTGGCGGTACGCTGACCGCCGACCTGTTCAGCGACAAGGACAGCACCTTTGCCGATGCGGCGCTGGTTAAATCTCTGCTGGCTGGCAAGCTCACCGTGCTCGCCGCTCGCGTTAAGCAGGAGCAGGGCTGGGGCTGGGCTGAGTTCCGTATGACGGAACTGCGTGCCAGCGGTGAGGACGGTGAACAGTACCGTTTTGCGATGCCGAAAGCTGTCCTGACGGAAGAAGAACAGAAACGCGTCAGTGAGCTGGAAGAACAAATGGAAGCCACTGAAAGCTACGATGACGAATACGAGCTTCAGCAGGATATCGATGACATTTACTGCGAGGCGCAGTACCGCGAAGCCACGCCGGAATTTCGCGCCGCGCACGGAATCTGGGTGTCATGGGACGGTAGCAATTTTCAGGTTCAGCCTGGTATCCGCAAGCTGACCGACGAAGACCGGGTAGCTGAAGAACAGGCGCGTCAGGAGCGTGAAAGCAATGTGATCAGACACACCACGCCTGAAATTCCCGCCGACGCCTATCCGGCAACGCTGGTAAAAGCTATGTCAGCCGAACGGACTCTCGCCGTTCAGGCCGAACTGGCAGGTCGTCCCGACGTATCGGTGGCGCTGCTGACGTGGACACTGTGCCTCAGTATGTTTGACCGCAGCTACGGTAAACGCAGCGAACCGCTGAAAGCCTCCGTGTCCTCGAATCAGTATCACCTTGCATCACTGGCTCCATCCGGTGAAGAAGGGAAGGCGCTGACGGCGCTCAAAGCGCAGAAAGAGGCGCTTCAGGCAACGCTGCCCGAAAACTGGCATCTCGATTTCACCTGGCTGCTTTCATGGTCAGCGGAGCAGGTGAACACCCTGCTGGGATTCTGTGCCGCGCACGGTATCAACGGTATTCAGGAACGTATGTACAACCATACGCAGAAAAGCGAACTGGACGGGCTGGAAGCGGCGCTGGACTTTGACCTGCGCAAGTGGTGGCAACCGGGTGCTGAGAGTTACTTCGGGAAGCTCACGATTTCCCAGATTGGCAAAGCCTATGAAGAAGCCGGACTCAGCGCCCGTGCGGGTGAAGTTGTGAAACTCAAGCGCCGCGATGCGGCGAAGGCCGCCGAACAGGATCTGAATGCTCAGGGCTGGCTGCCTGACTGGATGGTGCGCCCTGCGCCAGCCGCTGAGGCTGAAGAAGCCACTGAATCCGACGCTAACACCACTGACCACGCTGCATAATACCGGAGGCCGCCGCCTTCGGGCGGCGGGAACAGACATGACCATGCAATATGACCTGAACCGAATCAACACCCTGACCGCCACAGACCTGGAGTTTATCCGTCAGCAGGGGGAGGACGCGCGCCGCGCCCTCAGCGATGCCGTGACCGGCCTCCTGTCGACACCTGAAGGATGGCGCGTCTGCGCCGAATACCGCAGCGAGTTCGGCGGCTTCTTCCCTGTCCAGTGCCGCTTCAGCGCGGACGGCAGTGATGACTGGCATCTGTGCGTGTGCAGCCCGGGCGAAGTCTCGCCTTACTGGCTTCTGGTGCTGCTGTCCTCCGGCGGTGAAGTGGTGCGTACTCTTTACCAGAGCGACACGCTTCAGCCTGAACGGATAAACCAGCTGATCGCGCAGCTGGCAGGTATGCGCCGCTTTAACTGCACTGCCCGCACCGTGGCGAAGCTGATGAATGTGGAGGTGACAGCATGATCCCGTCCTCACACGCGCTCGTTTCCCTGAAGCCCGCCCGTCAGGCTGCAATACAGGCTATCAGCCATGTTGAGTCTGCCCGCGAACGCGGCGCACGACTGCCCGCCATGCCGTATGTGCGTACCTTTCTGCGTCTTCTCACGGGCAGCGGACGCCTCAACGCCACGGTGGCCAATAAAATACCTGGTCTGCACTGGGTGCCAAATAACCGTCATTCGAACCTGAAACAGGTCGAGGAGGCGCTTAACACGATGATCGCCACCAGTGGCGAAGCCTGCCCGCTGCCGCTCACAATTGACGTACAGGCCGAACTGTTTCCTGAGGTCATGCACACCCGCACGGGTCGACGGCTGCACAGGTCCGGCATTAAGACCACGCGTCAGATGCGCCGCCAGTCTCGTGAGTACGAACAGCGCTGGAAACTGCGCCAGAACCTGCTGGAGCAGGCGAAAATCGACCTGAATTTTCAGTCTCCGGAAACCGTCTGCACCTGGTACACCCGGTGGAGCGACGAGTTTGACGCGGCAGAGCTTGCTGCACCGTTCTGGCGCTGGCAGTCGCGGTTCGCGTCGCTGAAGGAACTTGACTGGCTTCGCATCAGCGGTGAGCCGCTGTATACAGTGATGTATGAAATCCCGTTTATTGTCCGGGAAACACCTGAGCATGTTCGTGTCGCTGAACGCTGGCAGGTGCCAAATAAGCTGGCTGACCGGAGCGGTGTATGAAGTGGCGCTATTCCCTGCGCTGGAAATTGCCGCACAAGCCCTGCCCAGGTCTACTGGAGCTGGTTTCAGTTGTCGTGGAGGCAGGGCAGGCGGCACCTGAGGAGGTGATGGCACGCTGGGTTGCTGGCTCAGGTTACGCTGTTTGCGTGGATTTTCTCGGTCAGAAACAGATCCAGCGCTGGAGCGATGAACGGAAAGCCGCAGTGAGAAGGCGCAACATGCAGGCACGGATTAATCGTGTTGCCCCTTTGTTTGCCGATGAGTTAATCGAGCGTGAGCTGGCTGCACGTCCGGCATATTTCAATGGCAAGTCCGCCCGATGAATCAGATACAATGTTGTCTGACTGCTCAGACAAAACATATAAGGAAAGCAGAATTATGAGGTACTGGTTGCTCGTTATCTTCCTGAACGTGCTGTTCTATTTAATCGTTAAGCATGCTGCGCCAGAATGGCATGGTACGCCTGGTTATTATGCAGGCCAGATCATCTGCACACTAATAGCTCTGGTCATCACATGGCGTGATCCGCCTGGCTGGTTAGATGAAATCCTGCTCGGCGTAATGAAATACGGAGTTCTGAGTGCCGGGATCATCTTCTTTGTCTGGGGCGTCGGGTATAAGCTGGCATTCTGGGGGCAGGGTAATTCTGATGCCGAATTTGTAAGTGCATTTGACGTCATTTTGCCCAATCTTGCGCTGGTCACGGGTGTAGTGATCGCGGGATGGGGATACCTGAGATATTTCAGGCGATAAGCAGCATAAAGCGTGGATATACCTGGTAAGAAATAGCTCCTGCCCGGTATAATCGACGTGGCGCTTGAGGCTTTTTGCCTCATGACGTGAAGGTGGTTTGTTGCCGTGTTGTGTGGCAGAAAGCAGAAAGCCCCGTAGTTAATTTTCATTAACCCACGAGGCCACCTGTATGCCTAGACAACATCAGGATAGCCTCTTAGATGCCGCAAGGCAAGGAGAAGAAGGCCATGAAACTGCCGCGAAACACCCTGCTCTGGTGCGTATTAATAGTGTGTCTAACACTGCTGATATTCACTTACCTGACACGGAAATCGCTCTGCGAAATCCGGTACAGGGACACGGACAGGGAGGTGGCAGCTTTTATGGCTTACGAATCCGCTAAGTAGCTAACCCCGGCGGGGGGAAACCCCCGCCATTCAGGGGTTGAGACTGTGTGGACATGCCTGAAGCGCCTTTATGAAGGGGTTGCCGGTTCGCCGGTAGCCCCTTTTTCCTTCCCGATGCGACCGCATCGCCTGAACTTCCGGGAAGGGCTGTTCCCCTGCGGGGAACGGGGGAAGGGGGACGCGCCTTAGGCGCCGTCCCTCTGCTCCCTCCGCCTTGCCCTCTCTCCTGCCTGATTTTGCTTAAGTCAGAGCACCACGAGTTACCTGCCTGTATCTGGCTTCAGCCTGGTTTTCCCTGTGTTCTTCATCCCGGGCGTCATATCCGTCGTCCTGCTGGTTAATTTCCTCAGCTGCAGCTCCGTGGCCATAACCCGAAAACAGGGCAGGGCGATGGCCCCCTTCGGCTCCCGGCCAGCGCTGCTGTCCGGTCGTCGAGCCCCACTCCGCCAGGGCGGCTGCTGCGCACCCGCCGGGCTCCGCCGAACCCCTCCGGGTTTCGGGCTGACGCTAGGGTCTGATGGCGAAGGTCAAGGGCTGCGGCTTCTCCGGCCGTGCCGTCCGGAACGCCTTCACCGCGCCGGCTGATGCCGTCGCTTTAATGGCGCCACGCCGTTCCGACGTGTCGGGTGTGTGCATCCTGTTCCCCCGGTGAAGCCATCCCCCGAGTGTCCTCACGCGGAGGGCTGCTTGTAGCACCGTCGGGTCGTCATCCAAGGGGTGAAATGCACTCCGCCAAAACTTTTTGCGTGCCGCAAAAACTTTCGTCTCCGCCCCTTTCCTTCCTCCCTTCGCCGTTGCTCCTTTGCCCTTTGCCGCGAGAGAACTCACCAGGGAGATGGACAACCATCACCACAGGAGAAAACCAGGATGCACACACGAAACGTCAACGTCAAAACCGCCGCTCAAGAATCTTCCAGGAAGATGGGGGGGAAAACCGTGTCGTGCACGATCCTCGTCGCTGAGACGAAAAAAAACTCTGAGGAGGAATCGGACGTTCTGGAGTTCAGCAGCCTTGCAGAGCTGAAGAAACTGCGCAGACGCTGCCCCGAAACAATGCGCTGCACCTATTTCTACGCCCTCAGCAGCGGCGTCGATAAACAGTTCCGCCATATTCATGTGGCTGAAGCTGACCACTTCAAACAGTTTGTGCGCCTGATCGAGCGCGAAGGTATCGACATTTAAATCCGGTTCATCCCGTGCGGCAGCCGCCGCACTGAACCTCATCAGACAGGAGCCAGAAACATGAGCGTTAACACCCCGACCGCAAAGGCCTGTTCCGGAAATGGGCATATGTCAGCCCCGGAGCCTAAAACAGCCTCTCTAATTGCGATTTATGGCAATGAGGCGAGCTATTCATGGAACGTTCTGGAGGATCTGAAAGCTGCAGGTGCTTCTTATACCCGCAGAAACATTATCGCCGATATGTTCCGCCGTCTGGGCGTTCAGTAACCCGGACTTACCTTCGACCCGATGCGGTGCTGTATAGCAGCTACCGCTCTGAACTAAATCAAACAGGAGCCTGAAAGATGAACGTTAACCCCCCGACCGCTGCACCAATGGCCTTTTTCGTTCCGTCTCATAACGCCGTTTATGACCGCGCAACACAACAGGACGGGCAGTGGGTGACTCAACGTGAAGCTAAAACGCTGGAATCCCTTCGCCGTCTCTATCCGGATGCGGAGCTGATCCCCGCGACTCTGGTACAGGAAAAGCAGAATGACGGCTATCGCCGTCCCTGGGTGGAAATCACCGAGGCCCGCTATATCGACCAGCTGGAAACGTTGCCGCCAGTGGACTGGTGCAGGGGGTATGGCGGGGAGTCGTTCAAATCGATGGAGTTTACGGGCGGGGATGTGACCGCGATTTTTGTCCAGTATGGCGCGCGTTTCTTTGAGTGCCATGACCTGCACACCCGCCATCACCGGGAGCTGATTGGCGACGTGATCGCCCGTTTCTGTCTCGATGCGCCGCTGAATTCCGCGCATTAAAAAAGCAGGGTTGCCCCTGCTTTCTCAACGCCGGGTAGCCGCAGCAACGGTGAACCGGCAATCACAACCAAAGTAAGGAGATTGATCGTGAAATTTGACCCGCAAACTGTCGCACAGGCGAAGGCATTTGTAAATGCCCTCCGCGCCGGAAAACGCGCTCGCGTACCCGCGCTGCGCTTCTCACAGTGGCAGCCGTTCCTGTCCGTGGTAAATGCCGAAACGGGCTACGCCACCGATGCTGACTGTGGTCTGGCTGTCAGCGTCTACCCGGCGCTTGGACTGGCTTAACTGGAGACGGCCGCCTTCGGGCGGCCGATAAGGAGAAACCATGTCACAACTGAGTTTTGAATCCCTGTTCCTGGCAGACCAGATTGATCCGCAGCCGCAGGGTTCTGCGCCTGCCCGGATGCTGTCGCCAGCTGAGGCGCGTAAAGAGTTCGCCAGTGTCTTCCGTCAGACGGCGAAAAATATGCGCCGTTCCGAAGTGTTCCGCGACTTCATCACCCTGGCAGCCAGCGAGCTGGATATGGCCCGTATTCGCTCGCCGGAGAACATCGAAAACAGCCGCCGCATCTGCGGGCGGTATCAGCCGGACGATCTGGACGCCATGAAGCAGCTGTTCTGCCTGTTGGTGGAGGGGCTGGCGGGTGAAATTCATGATTTCCTCGGCGCTCTGTATATGGAGCAGGAGCTGGGCGCGGACGAAATGGGGCAGTATTTCTCCCCGTCCTGCATCTCCCGCCTGATGGCCGGACTACTCATGCCCGGCGCTCAGGAGACGATAAAGCGTGAGGGGTGGATAACGCTCGATGAGCCAGCCTGTGGTAGCGCCGGAATGGTCATTGCCTTTGCATACTGGATGGCTGAAGCGGGATATAACCCTTCAGAACAGCTGTATGCCACCTGCACTGACATCGATCCAATGGTGGCAGATATGGCCTTTATCCAGCTGGCACTGCTGGGTATACCCGCGAAAGTCGTGACCGGTAATACGCTGACCCTGAAAGCAAACCTCGTGCGTTACACCCCTGTTTATTACTTCAATGACTGGCAGGGACGTCTGGTATTTCGCAGTCGTCTGGATGCAATGAAAAACTTTCTGGCCACCGTGGCCGCCTGACTGACAGAGCGGCAGGGCTAACCTGCCGCAGGGAGAGAGAAAATGACAAGCAACACACTGAACGCTGTTCCGGCGACCGTGCTGGAGACGATGGCAGAACGCCTTAACGGTCAGCCTGAACCGCTAAAAATCCGCAGCAACGATGATCACGCCGCGCTGGCTGCAGATGTGCTCTGGAAATTTGCCCGTAAAACCGGGCTGAACAGGGAAAGCGAAAGCGTGCAAACTGTCATCACGGATTTTCTGGCAAATCTGCTGCACCTGTGCGAACAGTGCGAGCCGGACGGGGCTGGCATCGAGGGATTTAATGCCCTGCTGAACATGGCCATGATGCACTATGAGCAGGAAAACGGAGGGGACAGCGAAGAACCGATCTGATCGGATATGTTAGCCCCAGTGCATATCATCGGGGCACCCGCAAAAAACGCTACCCCTTCGGGGAAACGGGGAGGGCGAAAGCGCCTCCGGCGCTCCTGCCTTTCCCCGTTGCAGCGCTTCTCTCCTTACCTGCGATCATAACCGGCGTCCTGCTGGTTAACTTCCTCAGCTGCAGCTCCGTGGCCATAACCCGAAAACAGGGCAGGGCGATGGCCCCCTTCGGCTCCCGGCCAGCGCTGCTGTCCGGTCGTCGAGCCCCACTCCGCCAGGGCGGCTGCTGACGCACCCGCCGGGCTCCGCCGAACCCCTCCGGGTTTCGGGCTGACGCTAGGGTCTGATGGCGAAGGTCAAGGGCTGCGGCTTCTCCGGCCGTGCCGTCCGGAACGCCTTCACCGCGCCGGCTGATGCCGTCGCTTTAATGGCGCCACGCCGTTCCGACGTGTCGGGTGTGTGCATCCTGTTCCCCCGGTGAAGCCATCCCCCGAGTGTCCTCACGCGGAGGGCTGCTTGTAGCACCGTCGGGTCGTCATCCAAGGGGTGAAATGCACTCCGCCAAAACTTTTTGCGTGCCGCAAAAACTTTCGTCTCCGCCCCTTTCCTTCCTCCCTTCGCCGTTGCTCCTTTGCCCTTTGCCGCGAGAGAACTCACCAGGGAGATGGACAACCATCACCACAGGAGAAAACCAGGATGCACACACGAAACGTCAACGTCAAAACCGCCGCTCAAGAATCTACCGGAAGATGTGATTCAAACCTCACCACGTCTCAGTTCACGGATCTGTTTTGCTGGGTCCTGGCAGCATCGGAAGGGGAGCCACAACCGGCAATTTTTACGCCGCCAGAGAATGCCACTGAGCTGACGTTAATAAATGACGAATGCCCGGATTATATCTCTGTCTGGGTTGTAGATGGTCGCCCGGTGGCAGCTGCAATGCCGCTGGATAATTTTCACCGTGTTATTTCTTCATCTCTTACTAAATAATCAGGAGTAAATAAAAATGGTCAGTTTCGCAAGCCGCTATCGTATACCTACCTCGATCCGTAAAGACCGTCCGCTGACGAATGAGGAATTACAGCTCATCGTTCCGAGCGCGTTCTCATCGGATAAACACGATTCACGCTCTGAACGTTATACATATATCCCGACCATAAACATTCTTGATCGTTTACGTGATGAAGGTTTTCAGCCGTATTATGCAACTCAGTCACGTACACGTGACCAGGATAAACGCGACTTTACTAAGCATATGCTTCGCCTGCGTCGTCATGACCAGATTAACGGAAAAGAAGTACCGGAAATTATTCTGCTGAATAGCCATGATGGTTCAAGCAGCTATAAAATGATCCCCGGTATGTTCCGTCAGGTTTGCAGTAATGGTCTGGTTGCATGGAAGGATTTTGGTGAAATCCGCGTACCCCATAAAGGGGATATTGTCGGGCAGGTTATTGAAGGCGCTTACACGGTGCTGAAAACATTTGACGCGGTTGATGAAAATATTGACCTCATGAAAAGCATTCAGCTCACTTTGCCTGAGCAGCGCCTTTTTGGTAAGACCGCCCTGGAACTTAAGTACGATGGAAAACCAGCGCCGATTACCCCGGAGCAAATTATTAACCCTCGCCGTGTGCTCGACAGAGGCCAGGATTTATGGACCACGTTTAACGTGGTGCAGGAAAATGTTATCCGTGGGGGGATTCGTGGCAGAACGGAAAAAGGGAAGATGACCAGAACGCGGGAAGTCACCGGAATAGATGGTGACATCAAATTAAATCAGGTGCTCTGGAAAATGGCTGAGGAGTTTGCAAAACTGAAGGCCTGAAAATTAAGCCGCTCAACAGAGCGGATTTTTACTGTCCGCTATGTAACGAGGCCGTTTCCGCAATTTTAATCTCATGCTCCTTTCCCGCAGCTGGCGCGAGACGTTCAGAGAGTAACTTTTTTCTTGCCAGTAATACACGATATATATTTTTGATGTCCTGTGCATAGGCCTTGCGCTGTACAATGAGCTTTTTGCTCGGGCCCGTATTATACATCCCAACGCTGTCCCAGTTTTTTCCGTATGACCTGAAGTTGTGCGCCAGTACCCATGCTCCCGTATAAACGCAGATACATGGATCATTCAACAGGCGCTCACGGGTAATATTGAAGTTTTTAAGTTTGCCATAATGGGAACTGTTCACCTGCATCCCGCAGACATCTTCTGTTCCATTCCTGTTTGATCCATTTATCGCACCCGGCTTTAGCCTGCTCTCTTTAATCGAAATTGACATAAGCAGCAGCGGATCAATTTGATAATCTTTCCCGGCCTGGTCAAAGCACATCTGGGGAGCTGCGCCAGCAGATAGTGAAAGGGTCAGAAATGTCGCAGGCAGTAACGATATTTTCATGGTTTGGCCTTTTAACGAAATACACGGGCTCTGGAGAGTCGCTTTAAAAAATACCCCGGCGGATCGTCGTAATCAAGTTAATTCACTACAAACGCGCGTGAACGCTCTCCTGCGGGGATTTAACACCAGGCCGGAATAAACATGTCAGGGCAGTGGGCGGTATTAACATGCCGCTCTTTACTAACCCCTTAAAACATCACACCCCACGCAAGACTTTGTCTTGCAGATTTTTCCTTTTATTTCAGTGGGATGTTTGTAAAAAATTTGCGCGCTTTTGGAATGTGACCGTTTAATGTCGTACATACCGACACTACACTATCGTATAATCCTGATACCTGTTAGTGTCGGTATGTCACACATGTATCGTACAATTGTAGATATGCTTTAATTACATTGAATTATATATCGCACAGTGTCACACTATCGCACATCATAGTGCTGGATTGTACTACTGTATAGAACAGAAATGCACAGCAGTATCAACCCATTACAGCCTTGCACAGCAATCTGGTAATCCACCAACAGGCCATACATAGTGTCGGTTCCGACACTAACTTAAAACAGGTAAGAAATATGGGAAGAGTCGGCATCTACCTTAAAGATAAAATTGAACGTGAAGTTCGCGATATTGTTCAACAAGACCTGCAGAACGGCGCTAATGCTGGAGAAGCAAACATATCAGCTACCTGCAACGAATTAATCCGGCTTGGACTGCTTGTTTATAAACGCGATGGCGAGGATGGCAATCAATTTGATATCGAAGGATATCGAAGAGGCCTCATAAGAAAAGCAGCCGGCTCACGCGAAGGCACAGTTCTCATTGCCACCCTAATCGCTGAGATGTATTTAAAAATGACAGGAAAAGACGGCGAAGGCAGCCTTGAAGATACGCTTGATATGATTTTAAGCGGCATAAACACAGCCGAGAACGAAGCAGAAGCAAGGCACTTCATCAACGAAAAAGAATAAATCCGTGAGCCGGAAACCCCGGCCCACATCGATCACAGGGACGGTTTTTCATCCCAGGGAAGGTCACTTTTCCCCACCTCCTTTATTTTTTCTTTCAGGAACACCTCGAACTCCATGCAAAGAACTTTAAGCGCCTGTGCATCCTCGTTCTGGTCAAGTAACCTTTCCGTAAAATAACCCAGCGTATTCATCAGACGGGTGAGCATTTCATCATTCAGACTACGGTTATGCACCTTCGCCATTGCCCTGATTTCATCTGCAAGGTTTTCAGGAATTCGCATGCTATATCCGGTTGTTTTCCCCGGAAGCAAAACTCTTCCACCCTCACGCCACATCCACAACTGCTCCTGCTTGGGCGAGGATTTAATTTCTCCAGCATCATCAATAGATTCACCATCAAGTAATTGCCCCAGCCACTCTTCAAATCTCACCGCCAGAGCAATGAGCCGTTCACCCTCCGCAGTTTTAATGACAGGCTTGCCGGGCTGATAATTCAGCGACAACAAAAGCCTGGCAATAATTTCCTCATTCACACTTCTGTTGCCAGCCCTGGCACATATTCTCAGCTCCATAAGCAGATTATCCGGAGCACGCAATCGCCACTCCACCGCTTCACCTGGCTGGAACTTGCGTGGACGGCCGCGACCATCCCACATTTTTTCTTTAACTTTCATAGCTATAGATCCCGGAGGTCATTTCTGAACTTTCTGGTCAACAAAGCCTACCCACTTACATATTCGGATAAATCCGAATGATTCCAAAAAGTGTGACATGCATCACAGTTTTTTTTTTTTAGGGTCATGGGACAATTGCGCCCGCGTAAACAAGCACTTACGCGATTCACTTTTGTTTACTTCGGAGAAAACAAACATGTTAACCAAAGGCAGTGCCCTTAACGTCGGTAAGGGATGGGCGGTAGCGTCTTTATTCCGCAAAGCTCGCGAAAATCGCAAAGCGAAATTTTACTTAAAGTCAGCAGGTGCTTTTTTAATTGCACTTATGGTCACTCACCCGGCATTCGCATCTGGTACTGACCTTCTTTCCTCACAGAACACCACGGTTAATTCCACCTTCGGTTCTGGCTCCTCACTGGTTAGATGGTTCTACATCGCCGAAATCATCATGGGCCTGTTTATTTACATTAAGGCCCGCTCACCACTGGTGTTCGTCGGTATCGTTATGGCAATCATCTTTACCCGTGTCGCCTTCGGCATCGCGAGCTAAATGATGAATGAGGAAGGAGATAAATATAACTTCCCGGAAACAATGAACCAGCAGGACCGCTATTTAGGCTTACCGATTGACGAATTGATTGTTACTGCACCCCTTTTGGTTTTGGGGGTGCTTAACAATCTGTCACTCGAACTTGGTGTAATCGCGGGAATCCTCTGGTTTATCGTCAGATATCTGAAAAAAGGTCAGGGGTCATACTGGTTACTTAATTTCTGTTACTGGCACCTGCCATCACTTTTATTCAAAGTAACCTTTCGCCAGATACCTGATTCAAGTTTCCGGCACTGGAGGGCATAGTTTTTAATGAAACTGAATATTAAAGGAGAGCGCGATAAACAACTCCGCTATGCGTTTATTGGTCTTTCAGCTTTAACTTTACTCATGGGCGCAGGGAATGTACTGACAGGGTCACTGGCATGGTATTTCGCCACAACCCAGAAAACCATCACCACGCCATTAACGTTTAACCGCCCATTTGCATCAGATTCTAAAAGTGTCGATGCCACCGGTCTGACACAGTTCGCCGCTTCCTTTATTTACTGGCGACTCAACGTTACTCCGGAAAACGTCGACACTAACCATAAAATGGTTCTTGGATTCGTCCCCTCCGCCGAGAGGGACGCACTCAAGAAAGCCCTGGATATTGAAGCTGAGCGAATCAAGAACGGGGGCATCACCACCCGATTCGACACGAAAGAAATTCGGGTTATTGACGATGACACCGTGCAGTACAGCGGGGTTCTGAAACCATCCACCACCAACGGCGCAATCACCACGCCACTGAAAGACCAGGAAAAAACCTACCGGCTGAAACTGAGCTATGACAACGGTGTGATTAACCTCCACAGCTTTGAAGAACTCAGGCCGGTATCTTCCACCAACTGACAGGACTGCCCATGAAATTTCGCATTTCACCGGCAGCTGCTGCTGTGTTTCTGGCAGCGGGATTATTCACAAGCGGCCTCCGGGCCGCTTCCGCACCCGCAGCCATCCCGTTTGAGAACGACGCCGCCTTTAACGTCACCCTCAGCAACACCAACCCGAGCAAGGTTGTTGTAGACGGAGAACTCATTACCAGCATCAGCGGACCAACCGGTGCGTATGACCAGAGCCAGACCGAGGACGGAGCGCTTATCCTGTCTCCGCTTGTCGGCCAGAACTTCACCCTGTTTATCCAGACTGACCACGGTTCATCGCTGAGCCTGAACGTCAGGCCGCAGCCGGGTAACGGCAAAACACTGCGCTTCACCCCGATGTCACCACCACTTCGCAAGAACGACGATGCGAAGGCATGGGAAGAAGGGCAGACCTATGAAAAAACGCTGGTTGCGCTATCCCGCGCCGTAGTCAATGGACAGGTGCCGGACGACTACCAGGAATACCCGGTCAGCCGCATGCCGGCTTACACACCCGCCAGTGATGTACGCCTGACGCCTGAACGCCAGTTTGTGGGCAACCACCTGCGGGTTGTTCGCTTCCGGATGAGCAACCCGGGCAGCATCACCCGCAGCCTGCGCGAGCGCGATTTCTGGCGCAAGGGTGTCCGGGCCGTAATGCTGTCGCAGAATCAGCTCTACGCTGGCGGCGAAGGCTATGCCTGGATTGTGTTTTCAGATGACGGAGACGCCCGCCCATGACCATAAGCCTGAATGAAAACCTGAAAACCCGCCGCAAGCAGCTGGCCATCCTGGCCGCCGTCATCATTGGCGGCGCAGCTGCAGCGGGCGGCGTAATGTGGTACGGGCAATACCAGCAAAAACAAAAGCAACCCGCACCGGTTGCAACACCAAACCTGACCGGCGTTGTGACCGCGGCGTTTAACGAACAGGTCAATGATGCCGCACTGACACAGCAGCAGGCAAAGACCTCTGCTCTTGAGCAAAACTTTGCCACACTTGCCCAGCAGTTTGCGCAGAACAAGCTCACAACCGACCAGAAGCTCGCCGAGAAGGACGCTGAAATTCAGCGTCTGAATGACCAGCTTACGAAAGCCCCCGGCAGCAACCAGACCACTGGCCAGCAGACACCACCTGCAGGTCCGAACGGAACACCACTCCCAGGTCCCGTTGCTGCCGGTCAGGCCCGACCACCCGAATATACTGTAACCCCCGCAGGCACACCGGCCGCCACTGGTGTGAATATGGGGCAGGGCGCAGCGTTCTACCCGGGCGGCTCCGGCCAGCGTATGACAGGCGGTCTGTCGACAACAAAGTTCAGCTACGACAGCCTGAAGAAAAAGCCAACCAGACTCCCCTGGATTCCATCTGGCTCTTTCTCTGATGCTGTTCTGATTGAGGGGGCCGACGCGAACGCCAGCGTCACCGGTCAGCAGAATACCAGCCCTGTTACTATCCGCCTGCAGGGCAACATTCAGATGCCCAACAACAAAGAGTTCAACGCTGACGGTTGCTTTATTGTGGGTGAGATGTGGGGCGATATTTCCAGCGAACGCGGAAACGTCCGCACTCAATCCATCAGCTGCATCCTGAAAAACGGCAAGCACGTGGACATGGAGTTTCAGGGGCATGTCAGCTTCCAGGGTAAAGGCGGCATTCGAGGCAAGCCAGTCATGCGAAACGGCATGATTGTCGGCTACGCCGGTGCAGCAGGCCTCCTGTCAGGTTTTGGTGAAGGTATCAAATCTGCCGCTACACCATCCGTCGGCCTCGGCGCCACAGCGGATGTCGGTGCCGGCGACGTGTTTAAGCAGGGCATAGGCGGCGGGGCCAGCAAGGCGGCCGACACGCTGAGCCAGTACTGGATTAAACGCGCTGAGCAGTACCACCCGGTAATTGATATCGGTGCCGGCAATCAGGTGACCGTTGTATTCCAGAAGGGCTTTCGCCTTGAAACCCTTGAAGACGCTGAGGACGCCAAGGCAAAAGAGGAACTGCAGAAAGCCGGCAACGCCGCGCAGAATGCCGTAACTCCGCAACCGGCGAGCCAGACCACCACATCCAGTACCACCTCAGTCGGCAACATCAACCCGGATGACGTTCTCCGCCAGGCCAGCCAGCTGCGCCTCGGTGACACCATCAACTGATGAGGAAATGCAGATGTCTGTACGTAAAGCAAAAGCACAGAGAGGCGGTCCCGACCGTAAAGCAAATGATGTGAACCGTCGGTTAAGGATGACCGTTAACTGGCTGTATTCGATTTGCTGGGTCCTCGGGTGGGTGGGCTTTATTGCGCTCATTATCAAAGGAGTTAGGGAGGAATATGCATTTCGCATCCTTGGTGCATTCCTCTTTGCCACCATCCTGATTCGTATACGACCACCCGTCTGGCCAGATGACACCGCCGAACCCCTCCCGGGGCCGACCGACGATGACAAAAGGGAGTGCAAATGAAGGGACCACGCATAGATGACCGTATCAATTTTCTGAGGGGTATTGAACGGGACTGGGAAGACTGGTCCGCAGGAAAAAACACAAAACCCCACTGGCTATTTTTGGTAGGGGGATTAACCGCTACAGGGATGTTGATTTTTAGCTTCTGGTCACACAATCAGAGGCTTACCGTGGCTTCCATTGCTGTTGGAATAGCTTTTCTTCTCGCCGGATTGTTACAGGCATGTGAAACATGGGAAGAAAAAATACAGCGGAAAATTCGGGCATATGAGCCGCTTGATATTGATGCCATGCGCACCCTGGCCGTCTCTGTTTTTCACAAGGATGAGCTGACGCAGGAAGAACTCAGACAGTGGCTGGACGCGGAGTTCAGCGCCATTTCTGATGCCGCGCTTCGTGGGGGAAGCCGGAATGCGGGATGAAGAGCGTAATAACACCCTGCTCGCCAGGATGCAGGTTCACATTGCTGAATGGGGGGCTGGCCGGCCCACTCCGTCTGGTAGTAGGTTCCTTTTCGTTTCGTTTGTCACCTTCATCGGTCCAGTAATCGTCACGGTTTCGGAGTTCCGCCCGTCATTTTTGGCGATGAGCCTTCTTGTTGTCTGGTTTTTTCTGAGTCAGATGATATGCAAGCGAATTGTCCCCCGCTACAACGAAGGCTGGGAGGAGGTATTCGACAGGATGCTCTCTGAGTATGAACCCCTGAACCTTTCCGCCTGGGAACACCTGAAGCACCAGGCTGAAACAGAGGGGCTGACGGCCAGCAACGTCAGAAACTGGTATCAGCTGGAAGCGAAGAGCGCCTGGCCAGAAAAGAAACCAGGCCTGAAGTTCCTCGATAAAACTACTGACTGCAGTGTGAAAACAGGAGAGGAGTGAAGCGTAATTCGGCAATCCCCCTAATTACCCCGCCTCCCGCATCAAAACTGAAATCAATATCAATGGTGGCTATATGAGATACACAACCGATTCAGAAACAGGTCTTAACGCCCGCGGGCTTTTCCTCATCATGGGTGGAGCTATCGTCATCGCCAGCCTGCTTATTGCCTTGCTCTCATTTTACAGTATTAACGAAGGTGAAAGGGGGGTGCTGCTGCGAAACGGGCGTATTGTTAAAGTCGCTCAGCCCGGCCTTGGACTGAAATGGCCGATCATCGAAAGCGTGGAGAAAATAACCGTAAGGAATGAGGCCATGCTTTATGAAGGTATGAGCGCCTACAGCTTCGATCAGCAACCCGCAAAAATGACCGTCTCCGTGAACTTCCATGTTCTGCCGACCGAAGTGGAACGCGTTTACAGTGGCTATCAGACGGTTGAGAACATGAAAACGCGGCTGATTGCCCGGCAGATACCTACACAGCTGGAGAACGTTTTTGGACGATATACCGCAATAAGCGCGGTTCAGGACAGAGCGAAGCTGGTACAGGATATGCAGGCCGCGCTGCGGAAAAGTGTTGATGGACCGGTGGTGATTGATACCGTACAGATTGAAAACATCGACTTCTCGCCGGCGTATGAGAAATCCATTGAAGACAGAATGAAAGCAGAGGTGGCCATTGCCACACGGACGCAGAACCTCCAGACAGAGAAAATTCAGGCTCAGATAGCGGTCACTCAGGCTCAGGCCCAGGCTGACAGTAAACTGGCGGCAGCAAAGGCAGACGCTGAATCAATACGCCTTCGCGGAGCCGCAGAAGCTGAATCCATCCGTCAGCGCGGTGATGCACTTCGGGATAACCCCGGTCTGGTCAGTCTGACGACGGCTGAACGCTGGGATGGAAAGCTTCCGGCATCAATGATCCCCGGAGGTACCGTACCTTTCCTTTCGGTGAAGTAACCTCTGACATGCTGTGCAGCTAGTTTTCACTGTGCTTCAGCGCAACTGTAAATAATCGAAATTGAGTATTACCCCTCCCTGAATACCCCTTAAATAAAAACCGGAGTTACCCCATGAAAAATCTACTGGGTGCTGCACTGCTGTGCAGCGCACTGACCGGCTGCGCCGGTCTCAATTCTGATTTCGACTGCAACAAGACCGCGACCGACCAGTGCCTGACTACCGGTGAGGCCAACAAACTGGCCGCTCAGGGTAAAAGTCTGGATGACCTGACGGCAGAGAAAACCGCAAAAAAGCCTGCGGGTGAAACCCTGCCGGCACTGCGCAATTCAGCACCGGTCGTGAATCCCTTCCGTCCTGTCTCCGCCGCAGCAACCGGAACCACTGCCGCTAAGCCTGCTGCACCGCGCCCTCTGACCACTGCGCCGGCGAAATCGTCTGGCTCGCTGGTCACGCCGCTGACCACGTCCAGTCATGCCACCCCTGTGCCGGTTAACACTGCGGGCCGCGTTCCGGTTCAGCGTATTCCTGACGCCACGCAGCGCCTGTGGATTGCACCCTGGGTGGACACGGACGACAACTTTCATCAGCCGGCTGTGGTCGAGTTCGTGAAAAACAAATCCCACTGGGATGAGAGCTACCGCGTTATCGGGGAGGGCGGGGAATGAGCAGCCATTACGTTACCGGCAAGAACGGCATCGATCATCTGGCGAAATCGTTAGTCCATTCACGGAAAGGGACGGCGCAAATCACCGCCACACAGTCAGTCGATACCGATGATGAAACGCTGGCCGTTCTGAGCGTGAGCGGTGACTGGCAGATTAAGACCGCCGGTGATGCACCGCACACCGGGCAGATGAACGAAGAGAAGCTGCGTCGCCTGGAGTTAATCCGGGCCGCTGCGGAGGGGCGAAAATGAGTTTTGTCGACAGCCTGATGGATATGCTGAAAAACGGGAAAGAGGAAGACGGGGCAGCAACGGCCCGCAACAACCTTTCCCAGACCTGGGACTATCCGTCCCTGGTCGCTGCGCTGCCGTACCGGTATTACGACGACAGGAATGAAATTTTCGTCAACGCCGGCTCTGCGGGCTTCATTATGGAGGCCGCCCCGCTTCCCGGCGCGAACGAGCAGGTGATGGCCGCGCTCGATGACATGCTGCGTAAGAAGCTTCCCCGCCAGACCCCTGTGACCGTCATTATGCTTGCCAGCAAGTGTGTCGGGGAACGTATCGATCGCGGCGTGAGTAACGACATGTGGAAAGGGGGGATGGCCGAACACCTCAATAAAATTACCCGTGCGTTCTGGCAGCGCTCCGCGCTGCACGGCCTGGCCAACGAACGGGAATACCCGCTCTACCTGCGTAACTACCGTATCTTTCTTGTTTATGGTCAGCCCATTAAGCGCGCTTCCCAGATGCAGCGGGTGATGGATGACCTGATTCAGATACGCAACACCATCCGCGTCTCCCTGGGGGCCGCGCGCATCGACAGCATTAATACCGATGTGCACGCTTTCCTGTCTGCGGTACGCGAGCAGATGAACTACCGTCAGGAGCAGGTGCTGACATCCTCCGGGGATTACAACGAGGATGAAAAGCTCAACCGCCAGGTGGTTGATCCGGGGATTGACCTTAAGGTTCATCCATCGCATATCCGGATGGAGCTGCCGGAGACCATCGACGCGCGCGGGACACGCCTGCCCGCATCGGCATGCCGCATCATCAACATGCAGCTTGCCAAAACGCCTAAACGTTTCGCCCTCTGGCAGGGAGCTGACAATCTCCAGAACCTGCGTTTTCCCGACCTCGGGATACCCTGTCCCTTTATGCTGACCTGGACTACGGAACTGGAGGAACAGACCAAAAGCCAGAGCGAGTCTTTCCGTAAAGACCAGGACCTGTCGAAAAAAGCCAACTCAGCCTATGCAGCACTCTTTCCCGGTACCAAAAAAGCGGCAGAAGAATGGCGACGTACCCGGGAACAGCTGCACAGTAATGAAATCGCGCTCTGCAATACCTACTTCAACCTGACCCTGTTCGCGCCGGACAACAATACCGAGGCGCAGAAGTGTGAACTGGCCGCCGTCAACGTGTTCCGTAAGAACGAGCTGGAAATGGTGACGATACAGTATCAGCAGATGCGCAACTGGCTGGCCAGCTTCCCGTTCGTCATGCAGGAAGGTATGTGGGAAGACCTGAAGATAACGGGAGCAACGCTGCGCGCCAAGTCATGGAACGCGGTGAGCCTGATGCCGGTCGTCGCCGAACGTCAGCTGTCCAACGTGGGGATGCCGCTCCCGACCTACCGCAACCAGGTTGCGTTCTATGACATGTTTGGCGAGGAGAACGGCAGTACCAACTTTAACATCGCGGTTACCGGCACTTCAGGGGCAGGGAAATCGTTTCTGATACAGGGGGTGCTGCGGGATGTTCTAAACGCCGGTGGTTACGGCTGGGTTATCGACATGGGGGACAGTTACAAGAACTACTGTCACCAGGCCGGCGGGGTTTATCTTGATGGCTCCAGGCTGCGATTTAACCCGTTCGCCAACGTTAAGGACATTAATCATTCTGCGGAAGGGATTGTGCGTCTGCTGACCGTACTCGCCAGTCCGACGCAGCCACTGGATGGCGTCTGTGAAGCGATCCTGCAGAAAGCGGTAATGGATGCGTGGGAGAAGAAGGCAAACAAAGCCCGTATCGATGACGTTCATAACTACCTGACCAATGAGGATGTGAACCAGGCGTTCGCAGACAAGCCGACCATCATCGCGCGCCTTGCTGAGCTGGCCATGCTGCTCGACACATACTGCACCTGGGGGCCTGATGGAGAATACTTCAACGCCGACACCCCGACGCTCGATGGTGAAACCCGCTTCGCGGTGCTGGAGCTGCTGAGCCTGGAAGACAAGCCGAAGCTGCTCTCGTCCATCCTGTTCTCGCTCATTCTGGCGATACAGGAAAAAATGTACCACAGCCCACGCGACCTTAAAAAAGTGTGCATCATCGACGAAGCCTGGCGCCTGCTGGGTGGCTCCAACCCGCACGCGGCACGGTTTATCGAAACCGGCTACCGCACCGTGCGTCGTCACCGTGGGGCGTTTATCACTATCACCCAGGGCATCAAAGACTTCAGCGCCAGTAAGGAAGCGGAAGCCGCCTGGAACAACAGCTCCACCAAAATCACCCTCTTGCAGGATGCGAAGGCGTTTAAACAGTACCTTGCCGATAACCCGGATCAGTTCTCGGACATGGAAAAAGAAGTTATCCGTGGCTTCCAGCCCGCCCTGCAGACCGGCTACAGCTCCCTGCTGATAAACGCCGGTGAATACAGCTCCTTCCATCGCCTGTTCGTCGATCCCGTGACGCGTGCCATGTTCAGCTCGCGCGGTGAGGACTTTGCTTTTATGCAGAAAGCGCAGAAAGAAGCGGGGGCGACGGCGGAAGAAGCGGCGTATCGGCTGGCGGAGAAAAAATACGGCAGTGAACTTCGTGAACTTGAAGAGTGGGTGAAAGCAGCATGAGTGAACAACAGGACAAGCCGTATGACGGCGACACCGTCCGCGACGGTGTAACAATCGCCAGCAAAACATCCCGCTGGGTTAAAGCCAGCATGCTGGGGCTGGCGGGACTTCTGGTTATGACAGGCGTGGCATATGTGACGGCGAAAGCCGTCACCCCGGAGGTGGTGGTCTTCGACATGAAGGGGACGGTAGACCTTTTTAAGCAGCAGTCTGCGCAGCTGCCGCTCGATGAAGGTCGGGCAAAAGCGATGACAGTGCAGTTCAACGCGGCGCTGACGGACAGTCTCACTGAATGGCAGGCCTCACATAACGCCATCATCCTGGTGAAGCCGGCGGTGATGAGCCCGCAGCGCGATATCACGAATGAGATTCGTGCTGATATTGCCCGACGCATCCAGGGGGGCCAGTGAAAAAACGACTGCAGCTGACGGTCATGATGCTGCTGATGCTCTCCGCCGGCAGCGGGGCGAAAGATCTCGGTACCTGGGGCAACGTCTTCCAGCCTGCAGAGCAGGACATGCTGGCGTTTATCCAGAATCGCCTGAAGGGAATGGAGCAGACGGGTGAACTTGACCGCCTGCGCAAAGAGGCAACGGAAAGAGTGAAGGAGCATGCGGTACGTCCGACGCCGGTGGAAGGGCTCACGAAAGCGAAGGAATACCGCAGCTTTGCCTGGGACCCGACATTTACCGTGAAGGAAACGATCACTGACATGCAGGGCAACGTGATCGCCCGCAAGGGCGATACGGTCAATCCTCTGGATAAGGTGCCCTTCAGCCAGGTGCTCTTTTTTATCGACGGCGATGATAAGGAGCAGGTGAACTGGGCAAGACAGCAGCTCGCCGGTCAGACCAGCGTGAAGGTCATCCTGGTGAACGGCAACATCAAAGAAACCAGTGATGCGCTGAATGAACGTATCTACTTCGACCAGTCTGGCGTACTGACCCGTAAATTCGGTTTTGAACACATCCCCGCGCGCATATCGCGCGACGGCCGCGTGATGAAGGTGGAAGAAATACTTGTTAAGGGAGACGGTAAATGATCTTTCTGCTTGTACTGTCCGGTATAACGGGGATCGCAGGTTGTGTGATTACAACAGCATGGTTACCGGCGAATGTGCGCTGGCAGGGAGCCCAGTGCGCGGTATTTACCCTGATTATTCAGGAATGCATTCTTAAGGTCATACCACTCGACACGGACGGTAGCGGACTTTTGATTGCTGCCGGACTGATGCTTTCCCAGTGGTTCGCCCCCCTTATCGCTAGAGAAACAGGGAAATTGAAAGTGCATTTCAGGATACCTTCAGTGCCCGGTTATCTGCTGATGTACATCCTGTGCCTGGTGCTGATCGGTGCCAGCTGGTTTCCCATCTGGATGGTTTTGAGATGAGATAATACCAGTTGCTTACCAGAAGCTTTTGAGAAGCAAAATAGTCAGCCCAAAAAATACAACGGTGAAACAGATAGCTAGAATGAAATAGGGAAAGCTGTGATGTGTGGAATCACTACCTGCTATCTGCCGCAAGTTTAAATCAGTAATTAAAGATGCCCATGCGAGCACAAATCCGAAGCAAATAATCAACAATGTCAGGAAAACAAAACTAGCGACAGACGTCACCGGAATACATGTTCTCGCACCCGTGCTGAGAAGTGCAAACAAGGAGCTGGAGGCAATTAAATCCCCCACCAGATTTCGGTTTGCTTCAAGTTGATTATCAGTTGACTGTATACGCCTGAGTCTGTCCATCATTTTCCCCATTCTTTCCGTTCCCGCGTTTTAGCCAGTCCGCAAGAATTCTGATGATGCACGGTAAAATACATTAAAGGTACTCAAAATGACTGCAACAACGTTAGGTGACCTATTTCCCGAAATGCGTCAGGCGGTTACATCCCCTCGACGTTACGCCAGAAAACCGCGTAAACCCGCTGAGATAACGCCGCGCATGGGAACAGCAGAACGACTGAAGACGCTGTACCCCGAAATTGACTCCTGGCATCCGGTCCTGGTGACCAAAGCCTGGCTCCACTGGTGTGTGCAGAACCAGCAGGACAGCAGGGAGCCATCGAAACGTGATGAACGTTTTCCCGACTACATCATTCACCTCTTACTGGAGAACATGCGGGCCGGGGACAGCGCGAAACGTAAAAAGGGCCAGACGCTCTCACTTTCCGAGCGCCTCGACAGATTGTTTGCGGGCGAAGAGCAGGAGAGCGCCGAATGTCACTGAAACACAATACCGTTGTGCCGTCTGTGTCTCAGCAAATGACAGTTCACAACACTGACACCAAAGGCTGTGACGAAGCCGCAAATCAACTCTGTCAGCTGTACCCTGAGATCGCTTCATGGCAACCGGAGCTTATCGCCGGTGCCAGGCATCAGTGGTGCGCGGAGAACCAGCGTCAGCCGATAGCGCCGGAAGAACGTGATGAGGCGTTTCCCCTGTACCTCGTCAGGCTTATCCGTAACAGAATGGAGGAGATGAACGCATGGAGTTAATCAGCTGCTTCACCGGCCCTCAGGGGCTGCAGGGGGTGCTCACCTGTTTGCGCGATACCGAGGGCATGACCGCTATTCTGGTCGTCGTTGCGCTGCTCGCTGCCTGGATTGTTGTTCAGTACGTGGCATGTGCACGGCGTGAACGCCGGATGTGGGAGAGCAGACCGGGAAAATCCCTCCCTCTCCCACAATTTGGTAATGCCCGTCATGCAACTGCTGTGCATTACTTTGCAAACCGGAATTATTACCAGGTGATGCTGGCCGAGATGGAAAAAGCGCTGTTTTCGGCAGGCTATGAATTGACGCGGGATGCATCGCGCAGCACACGGCTGGCAAATACAGACAGTCGTGACATCAGCCGGAAAGTGACCCGTGTGCGCCACCGCTATATGACCCCGCTCATCTCAGAACAGATGCTGAATGACAGCATTGATGATGCCATGAAAAATGGTTCCGCAGATGAATGGCTGAATCTGCTTATCCAGGGCAGTGAGCGGGAAGGGTGGTATATCACCCGGACCGCAGAGGCGGCAGGAGCGGTACTGAGCAACAGGCAAAAATGTCTCTGGCCACTCAGGCAGGTGATGATCACCCTGAAGTCAGACAGCCTCGTCATTACCCGTGATTTTGTTCAGGGGCTGAACGCAGCGGCCGACGCTGTAAGCAACATGGCGTTCCCCGACATGGCTGATGAACCCGACTTCAGCGCTGTGCCTGTGAACATCTGTGGATTTCAGGTGACACTGATGCGCCAGCTCTGCAGCACCCCGCCGGGATTTTTCCCGGATGAAAGCGGCAGCAGTGTACCGGACGAATTGTTCAGTCAGATGCCTGAGCTAAAGTACGGTGAGAAGCGTATTGTCGTCTTTGCGCAGATAACGTCAGCACCTGCGAAAGACGTCCTGGCCCGATTCATCAGAACTGTCGGTGACCGTATTGCGGCAGGAGAGGAATATGCGGCTGATTACGATGATGACAACGGTTATGCCTTTATCGTCCTGCGGACCAGCAGACCCCACTGATTCAACCGCGCTGCCGTTCAGGATGTTCGGTGCTCACTGCGTTGCGCTCCGCCTCAGCCTGAATGTCATCCCGGTTTCCGATTAACCCCGACCAGGTAACGCCATGAAAAAAGACCCTGATAATGAAAAGGGCCAGAATGTTACAGCCGTTCGTCATGATGAAAAATCGGCTTTACGGCTTAAGACCATTCTTGCAGAAAATCCCCTTTATTATCCCTCAATAGTGTTAAGAGCTGGCTTACTGGCTCTTGAGGATATGTCCAAAGACCAGCGGCTGGCATTCATCATGAAAGCGGCCGACAAAACCAAAAACCATTAATCCTGTTTTAAGCCCTCCCGCCGTCCGGTGGCTGCGGCACTCCCGGAGATACCCCATGACTCACCCTGAATCTGTCAGGCCGGTGACGGTTACCCGTGACCGCAATGGCTTCTGGACGCACCCTCATTATTTTGCACCTGCCAGTGATGAGGCCACACAGACTGAATTTGGCGACTGGATGCGCCAGCACAATCTGATCTGTGCCACCCGCTGGATGGAAAACGACGCGCCTCCCCAGGTGATCGCCGACTGGGAAAAGGGAAAACAAAACATCAGTGACTGGCTTCCTTCCGCGCCAGAGGGGGAGGGCTGGTTCATTGGCTCCATTCATGACACTGAGGACGGCCCGGTCTGTGTATGGCTGCGGGAGGTGAAATGAAGCGTTTTTCATGGCTTGCCGGCGTGATGCTGGTCCTGCTGTCCTGGATGCCAGCTCAGGCAACGGCCGCAGCCAGCAACGCGGGTGATGGCCGCTGGGTTAACCCGATAAGCGATGTCTGCTGGAAGTGCCTGTTTCCGATGACGCTCGGCAATATTCAGCTGGCTGCCGGGCCGCAAAAGGATACCAACAACCCGGCTTCGCCGATCCAGATTTGTTCATATGGTGTGTTTTATCGTATCGGTCTGGCCATCGGATTCTGGGAGCCAATGGCGATGGTGGACGTAACCCGTGAGCCTGGCGTCATGGTCAACATGGGCGGCTTTAAAATCGATCTCGGGCGAACGGGAACGGGAACTGCAGGGCAGAGTGACAGACCCGCAGCCGGCACGTTCTACCATGTCCACTGGTATAAATATCCGCTGATTTACTGGCTCAACATCATCGCCACTATGGGCTGTATGCAGACCGGGGATATGGATATCGCCTATCTATCTGAAGTCGATCCTCTCTGGAACGACAGTACGCTCTCGATGCTGATTAACCCCGAAGCAGCGCTGTTTGGCAACCTGATAGCTCAGGGCGCCTGTGCCGCTGACGCGGTCGCTTCTTCTGCCGGTCTGCCGCTTTCCCCGCTGTTCTGGTGTGCGGGCAGCCAGGGGTCGATATATCCGCTGACGGGCTATACCAGCGGTGAGTTTTCCCCGCTGGAGGCGTCACTGCTGGTCGGGGAACGAATGGCCTTCAAGCTGCACCGCGAGGGGCTGGTCTGGAACTCCGTGGGCGCGGATGTCGCGGTCTGTAACCAGTACCCGTCGCCCATTATTCCGAAGGAACGATGGCGCTATCAGATGGTGAACATGTACCCCGAGACCAGTAACTGCCACCCCTTCGGGGCGAGCACGCAGCTCTGGGGCACAACACACAATTCTCCCTCGTCGAAAAAGAACTTCGGCTATCTCTTCTGGCGCAAACGTAACTGCGTCTATCTGTAAGGACATGACGATGAAAACTGCATTGCTTCGGGCGCTGATCTTCAGCGTTCTCGCAGGTGTATTGCCTCAGGCGCAGGCCAGTGCACAGACCGGCATTTCTGTCAGCGACCGGGACTGGATGAAGGGGCAACAGGACTCGCTGGAAGCCCTGAAAGGGAGCCTGAATAACCCGCCAGCCGGTGTGTCGGTATTGCCGCCGGCGCAGCAGGAACTGATTAACCGCCTGCAGGGCGATATCGCGGCCCAAACCAACGCGATGGGAGAAAAAGACACCTTTCCGGCCATCTATTTTGTGAGTCTCGGTATCCCGCGTGAAGGTCTGCTGCCCATGCTTAAGGATGCCCGGCGTTTTAATATCCCACCGACACTGCGGGGGTTGCTTAACAATGATATGCGCCAGACCGCTTCCGCCATGTTTGAGCTGAGCAAGAAAGACAAGGATGCCGGTGTGCAAATCGATCCAACCCTGTTCACTCAGTACAACATCAGTGTGGTACCGGCTCTGGTAGTTACCTGTCCGGGGCACTTTGATGTTATCCGGGGAAGCCTGCCGCTGCAGCAGGCGCTGGAGAAAGTGGCTCAGGGCGGTGACTGTGCCGCAACAGCACGCAGATTGCTGGAGGCCGCGCAATGAAAAAGATGCTTATGACTGTGCTGCTGTCTCTGCCGTTTCTGACGATGGCGGCCGATCCTGCTTTTGACGCTGGCGCCAGCTTTGGCAAGGGAAATGCTTCAGCCGGAACGGGAGCCCTGAAAAATCCGGATACTGTCACGGGGGCAATACCAGGCTATACCGCTAACCCGCCGGAGAAAGGGTATTACGGCGGCGTGGATGGCGGTGATGGCGGGCTGGCAAACAAAGGGCAGGCCGCGCTGCAGGGCAATGACGCAGCGCAGTCGGTTATCAACGCCGGAAAAACGAACCCGACGCCCGCCATCGACCCCCAGGCCCCTTTCATCACAATCGGTAAAAATGCGGAGAGTACGGCAGACGGGATCATGAATGGCACCAGTCAGCAGTGTAAGGAGACGACGGTATCAAAATCGACGTTTGAGAACTTTACCTGCGATCGGGATATGGCCACCATCCAGACGTGCGGAAGAACAGCCAGTATCACCGGGCATTATGAGGATAACTACAGCTATAAGACCATCACCATAGATTCAGACAATCTGGACGTCAGCAGCCCGCAAGTGTCCTACAGCATGCCGGAAGGAACGGTGTATTCAGCGACGATGAATTACACGTTCAAGAAAAATTTAGCGTTCAGCAACGATCTCTGGTTCCTGAACATTACGGCTCTCGGTTCGCTGATGACGATGTACCAGACCTCCGGGTCGTATGACCTGCCTCCGGGTAAGAGTTTTACCGAAGGAGAGAAGCTGACCATCACGTTTAATAACAAAAGAAACGTACCCGAAAGGGTTGCCAGCATTTGGGAGACCGGAAAAACCAACCACATGTACCATTTTGTTATCACCATCGTTTACCGTACCGGCACTAAGGTTTGGGTTCCGCAGACGACCTGGACTGAAAGCTGCGGTTTTGACAAAAAATCGGCCCTGTCCAGCGCAGGCAGTATTTGTACCGAACCAGGCGGCACTCGTACCATCACTGTCGACGGGAAGGAGTACAGCCAGACAAACAGTTGCTGGGCATATTCAGATTCCTATGTGACGGGTACCAGTTCTCGCGGGAACTGCGGTTCGCTGATGGATAACCCCGCCTGCACGCTCTCTTCCCATTCCTGTACAACAACTGAGTCGGGCATCTGTACCCATCAGTCAGAAATGTATCAGTGTCAGAAAACCTGGTCATCCAGCGGTCTGGTCTGCGGCGGGGAGTATATATGTCAGTCCGGTGCCTGCGATGAGACGAACGGTACCGGTGATAACGGGTTTGATACGGCTGTGGCCAAACTCGCGGGCCTGGCGTCTGCGGCAGAAGATGTCAGGGATCAGAACAGCACTATAGATGTCAGGGCCTTCACGGGTAAGGCCATGAGCTGCCGTAAGGCGTTTGCAGGCTTCTCCAACTGCTGCAAGGATTCTGGCTGGGGACAGGATACGGGGCTTGCCGCCTGTAACGATGATGAATTAGCTCTCGGGAAGGCCAAAGCCAAAAAGATCACCGTCAGCGTCGGCGATCGCTGTGACCGTCAGGTGCTGGGTGCCTGCATTCAGAAAAGTCAGGTCTACTGTGTCTTTGACGGCAAGCTTGCCCGCATCATTCAGGAGCAGGGGCGTCGCGACCAGCTGGGCGTTAAGTTCGGCAGCGGTGACAGTCCGGACTGCCGGGGGATCACGGTCCCGGAGCTGCAGCGTATCGACTTCGACAAAATCAACTTCTCTGACTTCTACGAGGATTTGATGAAGAACCAGAAAATCCCCGATACCAGCACGCAGGTCCAGCAGATTAAGGAGCGCATCGCCGCGCAGGTGAACCAGCAGGGAGGTGGTAAATGAAGCGTGTCCTCTGTGGCCTGCTCATGGCGCTGGCGAGCCATACGGTAGTGGCCGAGGAGATTGTAACGCCGGCAGAGCCGTTCACCGGCTGGTCCTGGTACAACGAGCCGAAAAAGCCGCCGGAGCAGCCCAGAAAGCCACAACAGCCTGCACCGCAGGCCATACCGGATCTCAGCAAAATGTCGCCTATGGAACAGGCCCGGGTGCTGAAAGGGTACACACAGGAGGCGCTTAACCGCGCCATCCTGTTTCCCTCTCGGGAAAACACGGCGACGTTCCTGCGCTGGCAGAAGTTCTGGACCGATCGGGCATCGATGTTCAGCCAGTCCTTTGCGGCGGCGCAGCTGAGCCACCCGGACCTCGACTACAACCTGGAGTATCCGCACTACAACAGCATGGCGCCGTTTATGCAGACCCGCGACCAGCAGACGCGGCAGAGCGCCGTGGAGCAGCTGGCGCAGCAGTACGGTCTGTTCTACTTCTACCGGGGCAGTGACCCCATTGACGTGCAGATGGCGGGCGTGGTGGCGGACTTTGCGAAAACCAACGGGATTTCGCTTATCCCGGTATCGGTTGATGGCCAGGTGGCAGCCTCCATGCCGCAGAGTCGTCCGGATTCGGGGCAGTCCCGGTTGATGAAAATTACGCACTTCCCGGCGCTCTACCTTGTTGACCCCCGGAGCAAGAATTACCGCGCGCTGTCATACGGCTTCATGACTCAGGATGACCTGTCTAAGCGATTCCTGAACGTGGCCACCGGCTTTAAACCCAATTCCTGAGAAATTCCTATGCCATACAGACTTTTTACCCTCATCGGTGAAGCCTTGCGTGCCGCCAGGAAACGCATTTCACCAGACACGCATTCACTTTTGGCACGGCAGAACAAGGAGACACTCGAATGAAACCCGCTATTCTCGCAGGACTGATTTTCTGGGGCACGATGGCGCGCGTACTGAGCGAGTTGATGACCTGGTCCGTGGAACATACACAGCAGGGGCTCTTATGGCTGTGCAATGGAATGTGGGCCGGTGCGGCTGGCATGGTGGTTTATGCCGTATATCGCTGGTTCCGTGACGAAAGAGGTCAGGCGCATAAGGAAGCCGATCATGAACGTTAAATCCGTATTCACAGCGTTCCTGTTATCCCTGCCCCTGCTGGCCAACGCCGGTGCGCGTGAGGAATTAATGGCGCTTGAAGCGACAAAAACAGCTTCTTCCGCTGATGCTGCTACCGTCACCGCCTCCACCATTCCGGTTCCCGCGCCAGCCAGCCTGATGGCGCTGCCGGACGGACGTCGGGCTAACATGAAAGATTATGCCGTGGTGCTCTTTATGCAGGCGCACTGTCAGTACAGCGCGAAGTTTGACCCGCTGCTGAAGGGCTGGGCCGATGAGCATGCCATCAGGGTGTACCCGTACACCCTTGACGGCGGCGGGGACGTATCTTACCCAACCCCGATGATTCCGCGTAAGACGGACCCTAACTCTCCCATCGCAGACGAGATTGTCACCTTCTTCGGAAACGGTTTGCCGATTGCGACACCGACGGCCTTTATGGTCAACGTCAACACCCTGAAAGCCTACCCGCTGACCCAGGGTGTGATGGACATCCCTGCTCTTGAGAGCCGTATGGCCAGCCTGATTCAGGCTGACATGGACAACGTCGATCCGAAATCGCTGCCGCCCATGCCGGCAAGCGCGCAGGTCACCCCTCAGTAATACAAACGGACTACAAAATGACGACAAACACGTATGCGTTATCGCGTACCGAGCGCGTGTGGCTGTTATTCAGCGTGACGCTGCTTGTGTCCGCAGCATTCTACGGGGTGCTCGCCCACCGGGTGGTCAGCGTCCTGAACCGTCCTGAACTGACAACCTATCTTCAGGATTTTCCGGTGCTCCTGCTGATATCACTGAGCATCGGCTTCTTTTTTACCGTCACCGGGCTGTACGTCTGTCGTCAGACCCTGGACAGGAAACCCCGGGAGGAGATTGCATGAGGCACATCAGACTGAAGACGTTTATCCGAAACCAGGCTATTGGGATACTGAAAGACAGTAGTGAGGATACGGAAACCCGAAAATGGACTGACCTGTTAACCCTGAAACTGTTTTATGCCCTGATTTTTACCGCCGTAGTCGAAAGAGTATACGTGAAATGTGCCGGTGCAACGCTGAGTGCGGTGGCAGAACCTGCCACCGTTGATCGCGCCGAACAGTTTACGCTCTCGCTTCTCATCCACTATCCGCAGTACCTGCTGTGGAGCGTAATGGCCGCGATTTGCGTACTCATTGCGGTGAATTTACTCGTCAGCGGCTGGCTCCATCTGGCCACATATCTTTGCTGCAAACTGAACCGTGCTGACAGCCCGGCAGGCAAGGATACGCAAGCTGTGGAGGTGCCTAATGATTAAGGCGCTTATTACGGCAGGGGTCGTGTTCTTCTCAGGTCTGACTGCTCTGCCTGCTCAGGCGGACGTCAACGGCGACCTGAACGGCTTCTTCAATAATCTTGGCTACAGCGGCAACGTCACTCAGGCGCAGGCCTGGCAGGGGCAGGCGGCCGGGTACTTCTCCGGCGGCTCTGTCTACCTCCGGAACCCCGTCAAAAATGTCCAGCTGGTCTCGATGCAACTGCCATCCCTGAACGCCGGCTGCGGCGGTATCGACGCCTATCTCGGGGCGTTCAGTATGATCAGCGGCGAGGAAATTCAGCGATTCGTGAAACAAATCATGAGCAACGCCGCAGGCTATGCATTCGACCTGGCCCTGCAGACGATGGTACCGGAGCTGAAGCAGGCTAAAGACTTCCTTCAGAAGCTGGCCAGTGATGTTAACTCCATGAACATGAGTTCGTGCCAGGCCGCTCAGGGCATTATCGGCGGGCTGTGGCCAGTGACGCAGGTTTCCCAGCAGAAAATCTGCCAGGACATTGCCGGCGAAACCAACATGTTCTCCGACTGGGCGGCTTCCCGGCAGGGCTGCACCGTCGGAGGACAGGGCGACAAAGTCACGGCTAAGGCAGGCGACGCTGAGAAAGATCAGGTGCTGAAAAACAAAAACCTTATCTGGGATACTCTCAGTAAGAATGGTCTTCTCGGCAACGACCGCGCGCTGAAGGAGCTGGTCATGAGTACTGTCGGCTCCATTATTTTCAACAAGAATGGCGATGTGACAATTCTGACGCCACTGGTTGATAACCGCGACCTGATTAAAGTCCTCATGCGCGGGGGAACGGCGAAGGTCTACGGATGTGATGAATCCACTCTGTGTTTGGGACCTGTCGTCACTAACCTGACGATTTCTGAGTCCAACGCTCTGGTCACACTGGTCAAAAACCTGATGCTCTCAATGCAGAACAAGCTGGTAGATGATACTGCGCTGACCGATCAGGAAAAAGGCTTTGTGAACACTACCTCTGTGCCGGTGCTGAAGTACCTGACTAACGCTCAGAGTATGGGGATGAGCGCCACCTACCTGCTGCAGGTTTCCGACTTCATTGCCCAAGACCTGATGATCCAGTACCTCCAGGAGCTGGTAAAACAGGCAAGCCTGTCGCTGGCTGGCAAGAACTTCCCTGAAGAGGCTGCCGCCAAACTACGTGACAACATCATTCATGCGCAGGGACTTCTCGCTGACATGAAGCTGCAGTCAGCTGCTGATCAGAACGCGCTGGACGGTATCGACCGCAACATGCAGTACCTGCAGCAGCAGGTGTCCACCATTGTTTCAGGCTCCTTCCAAAGCAACTATCACTGGGGTGATCGCTGATGCTTGAGATATACACCATTTATGGCGGGGGAATGTGGAAAACGGCGCTGGACGCCGTTGTCACCCTTGTCGGTCAGAATACCTTCCACACCTTAATGCGTATTGCCGGTACCTTCGGGGTGCTGGCCGTATTGCTCACTTTCATCAAACAACGTAACCCGATGGTCTTCGTCCAGTGGCTGGCGGTCTTCATGATCCTGACCTCCATCCTTCTGGTACCGAAACGTTCAGTGCAGGTCATTGACCTGTCCGATCCCGGTGCGGTCTGGGTAACCGATAACGTACCTGTTGGCCTGGCGGCTATCGCGTCGCTGACGACCAGTATCGGGTACAAGATGGCGTCAGTTTACGACATGCTGATGGCCAGACCCGACTCGGTGACCTACAGCAAAACCGGGATGCTGTTTGGCTCGCAGATTGTGGCAGAAACCAGTGACTTCTCTACGCAAAACCCGGAGCTGGCTCAGATGCTCCCTGATTACGTGGAAAACTGTGTGATCGGCGACATTCTTCTGAATGGTAAATACACCATCAATCAGCTGCTCAATTCTACTGACCCGCTGACGCTGATAACCAGTAACCCAAGCCCGCTTCGGGGCATCTTTAAGATGACCTCCACCTCACGTCAGTTCCTGACCTGTCAGCAGGCCGCAACGGAGATACAGAAGCTGGCCAATACCGACGTCAACCCGGGCAGTGCGACGTTCACCTGGCTGACGAGAAAGGTATTCGGCAACAAACTGAATGGCGCGGCGCTTCTGGCCAATGCTATGGGGGAAAGTTACGGGTACTTCTATGCCGGTGGTATGACTGCTGCGCAGATCATGAAGAATAACATCACGAACAGTGCAGTACGGCAGGGGATCAAGGGTTTTGCCGCTCGCTCTTCCGACACGGCTAACCTGCTTAATCTGGCCACCGAGAACGCTGCCACCAAACAGCGTCTCGCCTGGGCTGCAGGCAACGAGCTGGCGACCCGAACGCTGCCGTTTGCACAGTCTCTGCTGATGCTTATCCTGGTATGCCTGTTCCCGCTGATGATTGCGCTGGCCGCATCAAATCACACTTTGTTTGGTCTGAACACACTGAAAATATACGTTTCCGGGTTTATCTACTTCCAGATGTGGCCGGTGATGTTCGCCATCCTTAACTATGCCGCCAACTACTGGCTGCAGAGTCAGTCCGGGGGCACGCCACTGGTGCTGGCCAACAAGGATGTGGTTGCACTGCAGCACTCGGACGTGGCGAATCTTGCTGGGTATCTGTCCCTTTCCATTCCGGTGCTGTCGTTCTATCTGACCAAAGGTGCTGCGGCGATGGGCTCTCAGGTGGCGGGGAGTGTACTCAGCTCGGGCGCCTTCACGTCAGCAGGTGTGGCAGCGACCACAGCAGACGGAAACTGGTCGTTTAACAACATGTCGATGGACAATGTCAGCCAGAACAAGATGGATACCAACCTGATGCAGCGTCAGGGTCAGCAGACGTGGCAGGCAGATAACGGCTCCACGCAGACTCAGACGGCCGGTGGCCATACGGTTATCGACGGCTCGGGTGCAATGTCGAATCTGCCAGTGAACATGAAGCTCAGCCAGTTGGCCAGCAGTGGTTTCCAGGAGTCAGCCCGCCAGTCGCAGGTTCAGGCGCAAACTGCACTCGATGGCTACAACCACAGCGTCACCAGCGGCTGGTCACAGCTCTCCCAGCTTTCTAATCAGACCGGTACCAGCGACAGCCTGATTAAAGGCAGTGAAAACAGCCAGGCCACAAACGCGACGCGCGGGGCCAGTATGATGATGTCTGCTGCAGAGAATTACGCGAAGGCGAATAATATCTCTACGCAGGAGGCTTACAACCAGCTGATGTCAAAATCTGTGGAAGGCAGTGTTAATGCCGGGGCAAGCGGTAAATTTAACACCGGTGATCAGGCATTCGGGAAAATTGGGAAATGGGCTACTGGAGTTAGCGCAGAAGCACATCTTGGTGCAGAAGTTAAAGGGGCGAGCGGAAGCTCGCATGGTACCCAGGAAACTCATTCCAGTAATCAGGATATGCGACACGACCAGAACAGCCAGGCAGTTAATGACTTCCGGCAGGGTATGGATATGGTTAAAAGTAGCCGAATCACCGAGGGCGCAAACCATTCCGAGAATGCAGCAACCAGTAATGTTCAGCAGTTCGCAGCAACACTCAATGATGCTGAAAGCCAGTATCATCAATACACCACCAGTTCGACGCAGAGTAATGAGTTCAGCCGTATGGCCACCGTTGCTCAGAACCAGAGTGCAAGCCTCGATACGAACTATACGCAGGAGTTTGTGGACTGGGCGGCTAATAAATACGGTGATAAGGCTCAATCCATGCTGACAAGTGCGCCGTCGGCGCGCGAAGCGGCAATGGAATTCGTTAATGAGCGTCTTAAACCTGAAATTATGGGCGACTATCAGCAGGGGAGAGCAGATCTTAAAGGCGGTAATGAGCATGCGGCATTCAGCGGTGAGCATATCGTTCAGCCAGCGCATGGCGGTCAGCAGGTATCAGGTACATCCGATTATGTTGGCGGAGTAAGTTACAGTTCTCTGGATAGCGGTGCTCATAGTCAGGGAGGTGTTGGCAATGTCCAGGCATCAGGAACGACACAGGTCACTGGCTATGGAGGCCAGCAGGGTGGGCAGGAAACATCTTTAGGTGATAACACTTCTATCAGAACATCCGAATCTGTTTCGCAGGGGATTGAGCAACCTACAAATCATGAAGGACACTCTGCCGTACAGAGAAGCAGTTCGGGTAATATCACCTCGTCGGCAAGCATGGTTGACACCGGAAGACACCCAACTGCAGATGAAAAGAGCGGTCATATTGCAGAATCACATCCGGAGTTCCGTCATTCAGGAATCCTTAGGGAGCAAGGGACCGCGCATGGTCAGGAGAGTGAAATTACTCATAGCCGTTCTGGTATTAATGTCGGCGGCGATAAAGTACGTGGTGATGCTATGCAGGAGGCATACAAAGAAAATCAGGCTAGGCTGCAGGAACATTCATCGCAGGGTTTTGGTACACAGAATGAGTTACAGCGACGAGTGGCGGAACAAAGATCTGAAAATGAGTATAAAATCAACGAATCTGCTGGAGAAATTGGTAAAAAACAATCCACTGTTCAGGCATCCAGTGATATATTGAAAGAAGAGCTTCATAATTCACAAAGTTCATTCTCGAATGGTTTAAATAAAGAGAAAATCAGTCAGGGAGAATCATCTCCTTCTGAACATGATGATGAAATGAAACGTAGATTAGCTGAGCTAAGAGAAAGGAAGACGGGCTGATTAGGAGGGTATATGGCATTCTCAAATGGTGATGCAAAAAAAGAAATTGCTGAGATCATCTCAGGGATTAGTAGTGATGAACGTCCTGTTTCATCGCACAAGAAGGCTTTCCAGATTGTAGCTATATACCCTGTAATTATGATCCTTACAGCCATTCTGGTGTGGTTTGCTTATTATGTCAGTCTGATTCAGGCAGGAGATAATAGCGGGATTGGCTGGAAGTTCTATCTTGAAGCAGCGCAGCTCGTTTTGGGGTATGGAGGATGGATATCTATCGGGGCGACAGCTGTTGTCGCAATATTCTTTATACTCATAAACTATTCTACTGTACTGGTATATCTATCTATACCTGAAGATATCAGGAATCGTTCGACATTAATCACTTCTTTAAGATCCACAGTTAAGAAGATAGCATTGTTCCTATGGGGTAGCGCTACCTTGTTATCTCTCGTAGGGATGATATCTGATTGGGGAATTTTACTGGCAGGGAGTATTCCAGCAGTTTTATTCATTTCAATATTTGTTACTAATGGATATCTTGGAATACAGAGCACTCGTTACGGTCTGGGGCCATTGATGTCAACGGCCAGTAAAATGATGAGCAGATAGGATTAGTTAATATTCTATCTTAAGTAAAATTTAACCTTTGATGAAAATACAGTCCCGGCGCTTCATACGCTGCCGGGATTTTTATATCCTCTCGATGTAAATTACCTTTCAAATCAGCCGATAACGTCTCTGTCAGATATATCTTGCTAACGGAGACGTTTTTCTATGCACAGGATGAATTCATGAAATTAAAACAATTAGCCGTTGTTGGTCTGATCGCGTCTGCTCTCGCTCTGTCTGGTTGTGGTGCCATGTCCACAGCGGTAAAGAAACGTAATCTCGATGTCAAAACCCAGATGAGTGAAACCATCTGGCTGGAGCCATCATCAGAGAAGACTGTATATTTGCAGATCCGTAATACCTCTGACAAGGACATGTCTGGTCTGCAGGCACAAATTACAAATGAACTGGCCGCGAAAGGTTACCGCGTCTCCAGCTCTCCGGACACGGCCTACTACTGGATTCAGGCAAACGTACTGAAAGCTGAAAAGATGGATCTGCGTGATGCACAGGGCTTCCTCAAGACCGGGTACGAAGGGGCGGCAATGGGTGCAGCACTGGGTGCAGGTATTACGGCGTACAACTCCTCGTCAGCTGGCGCAACGCTGGGTGTAGGCCTGGCCACCGGGCTGATCGGTATGGCTGCAGATGCAATGGTCGAAGACATCAACTACACGATGGTGACCGATCTGCAAATCTCCGAGCGCAGCAAAGCAGCCGTCACGACCGACAATATTGCTGCCCTGAAGCAGGGAACGTCCGGCATTAAGCTGCAGACTAGCACGGAGCAGGGCAACCGCGCTAAATACCAGACACGCGTGGTATCCAACGCCAACAAAGTGAACCTCAAGTTTGAAGAGGCAAAACCTGTCCTGGAAGCGCAGCTGGCCAAGTCCATCGCTGGCATCATGTAATACCCGCGGCTGCGGCGATCGTCGCAGCCGTTCTCCCTCACAGCTGATTTTTAACCGTGCTCATTCCGGGCAGGGTGCGTCAGTGTTTTCTGTCAGTTACCAGTAATTACGCTTCCTCACATGACTGCGCCTGGCGCAGCCCTGTCTGCGGCGAGCGTTGCGTCCTTAATTTCAAAGGAGTTCGTCCATGATGATGCATCAGAGAAATGAACGTGCAGATTACTCAGCTGAATTCTGGTCGCTTATCCATCTGGAAAGTGAGCTGATGGTGGCGAGGGCTTATCTGAATGTATTTGGTTCACTTCCGGAGGGGCAGGGGATGACCATCATTGCTGGCTGGGCTGGCTATGAATTCACGCTATATGGTCTGGAGCCCCAGGAGTGGCATTCACAGGTATATAAGGATGTGGCCTACTCAGTCCGTTCTCTGGCTGCATACATTAATGCACAGGACTGGGAGGACGGATGTCAGCAGGCCAGATATGAAGTGAGTCTGATGTAATAACCCGACGTTTTCCCTCTCGCGGTACCACGTATTTCATCACCCTTTTCAACTTTTCTTCTCTGATAACGAACATCACCGAACAGGTGATGCGATAACGGCCGGATAACACTCTATGAGCTTCGCAGGAAAAAACCTCACCCAGGGCGGGCAGATGACCGCCTACCGCTGGCGCATGTTCATTCAGGTGAACAACTGGATAGGATTCTGGATCTTCATCCTGTTCGGCGTGCTGACTACCGCCATTTTTCTCTGGCGAATTCCACAGGAAGCCCTTGATAACGGCTCCCTGTGGTGGTTCGCCAGTATCAACAGCAGTTTTATCGATCTGATGCCGGCAACGGGGACGCCAAAAATTTACGACGTCCACTACTGGTATGCGCCAACCGCGACGATGATGGTGCTCAAAATGACCCTGCCGCAAATCTATGCGGACCCGTACATGCAGGCGATGGGCAACCAGTGCCTGACTGAGCTGCAGTGGGCGGCCGGTGCCAGCGGACTGTTCAGTATGGTGGTGTTTCTCGCCGTGACCTGGTTTATCGCCAATATCGGCAGAAAGGAGAGCGAGGACGAATATCTCTCCGGCATGCAGCTGACCGACAAGCCAGCGGAAGTGAATAAGCTGTTGCGTAAAAACGCTGAGCTCTCTGATCTGCGCGTGGGCGACCTGCATATGGTCAGGATGGCGGAGGTACTCAATTTCCTGATGCATGGCACTATCGGGGTGGGAAAGTCGACGCTGATACGCTGGTTACTCGACTACATCCGCAAACGTGGTGACCGGGCCATTATCTACGACTCCGGCTGCACCTTCACTGAAACCCACTACAACCCCTCCACCGATTTCATCCTGAATGCCCACGACGAGCGCTGTGCCAACTGGCAGATGTGGGGCGAGTGCGTTGACGCGGTCGATTACGACAACCTGGCCGCCAGCCTTATTCCGGTTGAGGGTGAGTCCGATCCGTTCTGGGTATCCAGCTCGCGAACCATTTATGCCGACCTTGCAATTCGTATGTCGACGGACCCGGAACGCAGCATTGAGAAGTTCCTCAAAACCCTGCTGTCCCTCAGCATGAAAAATCTGCGTGACTATCTGGCCAACACGCCCTCGGCCAACCTGGTTGAGGAGAAGATCGAGAAAACGGCCATTTCCATTCGCTCGGTGGTGACCAACTACGCCAAAGCCCTTCGATATCTGCAGGGGCTGGATGACGGAACGAAGCCGCCGTTCACCATCCGGGAGTGGATGACGCAGGAACGCTATGACAGCAGCTGGCTGTTTATTTCAACCCAGGCACGTCACCGCAAGAGTGTACGCCCGCTGATCTCGCTGTGGGTATCTCTGGCCACGCTGATGCTACAGAGCATGGGGGAGAACAGCGACCGCCGCGTATGGTTCATTATCGATGAAGCACCCAGCCTGCAGCGCATACCCGAGCTGGCCGAAACGCTGGCGGAAGCGCGTAAATTTGGCGGCTGTTTCGTACTGGGGATGCAGAACATGGCGCAGCTGGTTCACGTCTACGGCCGCGAGCTGGCCAAAAGCATCTTTGACCTGATGAACACCCGAATGTACGGACGTTCGCCGAGCGCCGAGATGGCCAAAGTGGTGGAAGAGGAGCTGGGCAATCAGCGTAAGCGCAAAATCCGTGAGCAGAACAGCTACGGTCTGGACCAGGTGCGTGACGGTGTGTCTCTCGGTAAGGACGAGGTCAATAACCCCATTGTCGATTACGAGCAGATCATGCGTCTGCCAAACCTCAACTTCTACGTGCGCCTTCCGGGTGAGTATCCTGTCGTCCGTCTGAAACTGAAATACCGCTCGCTGAAGAAGCGCCAGGCAGGCCTGATTGAGCGCAACATCCGCGATGCGCTCAGTCCGGAGCTGGAGAAGGTTATTCAGGAGAACGAACGCGCAGCGTCTGCTGCAGGTCTGACGTTCCCGACCGGCGATGAAGTGCTGGAGAAGGGGAGCGAGACATCATCTGCAGCTGGCGGTCCTGCTCCGGTTTCGTCTGCAGGAGCATCCGGCTCACCGGTAACTCCGGCCGTCGAAAAAGTTGCCCGTACCCGAATGGAGGAACCGAAACCTTCGCGCAGCGCAGCTTCTGAACTGAGGCCGGTACCATCCAGGGAGCCCGTCACCTTGCGAACAGCGCAAGTGGCTCCGGAAGTAGTAACTGAAAATCACAGCACGGTGACAGACCCTGTCACCGAAGACAAAAAAGACAACGTCGTTTCACTTCGGTCTTCTCCTCCTGCAGTAAATCGTCAAAAAGAGACAGCGCCCCTTAATCCGGAAATACCTGCAGCACTGCAAAAAATTCGCAGCAGAACCCAGCTGGATATCCCCCCCGAGCCTGCTGCGGCCGGCGCGCTGGGGATGCTGAAACGGCGGCTCAATACCGGAGCCACCTCAGGCGGAGGCGAAGATCAGGCCAGCGAGAATGCGGGCGAATCAATGAACCTGGACATGAAGGTGACGGTACTGCCAGACGGCGGCCTGAGTCTGACGACGGCAGGGAAACCAGTGAGACCGCAGACCCCGGATGAAGCCCACAACACCCACCGGCAGCTGGCGCAGGAAGAAGAGAACATTTTACTTCACCGTCACGCGGACGACCCGGGTTACGACGAAAACGACCATCACTATTACGAGAGAGAGCATGACCTATGATGTCTGTCGCCCCAGTAGCGTCAGCCGGTGAGGCTGCAGGCTACTACAGCAATTCCGATAACTACTATTTTCTGGGCAGCCTGCAGAGCCTCTGGATGGGGGAAGGTGCAAAAGAGCTGGGCCTTGAGGGTACTGTCCGTGGCGATGACCTGACGGCCGTGCTCGAGGGACGTCTGCCGGACGGCTCACGGCTTGGCAAGGAGGTTAACGGACAGCACGTCCACCGCCCCGGCCATGACCTGACTTTTTCCGCCCCCAAAAGCGTGTCCATTCTGGCGCTCATAGGCAACGATAAAGAAATGGTGGAAGCACATAACCATGCCGTCCGCGTGGCGGCCGGCTATGTTGAGAAGCTCATCTCGGCCCGAGACACGAAAGACGGCGTTACGTCCATCGTACACACCGGCAAGATGGTGGCTGCCGCCTATACGCATGATACCTCGCGCAATCTTGATCCGCAGCTGCACACCCATCTCCTGATTGCCAACATGACGGAGTATGCGGGCAAATGGAAAGCTCTGGCCACGGACTATATCCATAACGCCGGTTTTATCGAGACCGTCATGAAGCACCAGGTCACGCTCGGAAAAATCTATCGCAGCGCGCTGCGCGAGCGTGTTGAAGCGCTCGGCCATGAAGTGGAAGAAGTAGGCAAGCATGGCATGTGGGAGATCAAGGGTGTTCCGGAAGAAGTCAGGGATGAATATTCCTCCCGGGGCCGCGAAATTCAGGGAGCCGTGGGGGCTGAAGCCACGCTGCGCAGCCGGGATGTGGCCGCCAAAGACACCCGCAGGGCGAAAGTTGACCCTTCGCGGATGCGCCTGATGGAGCGCTGGCTGGGACAAATGAAGGAGAAGGGATTTGACCTGAAGGCATATCAGGAAAGCGTGATGCCGCGTGATGCAGGTCTTCGTGAGACCGCGCCTCAGCCGGAGCGAGATCACCAGGCTAAGCCGGTTCCTGCCGGGCCTGAACAGGCTTCTCCGCAGACGTCGCCCAGGGCAGAAAAGAGCGTCGACACACCTGCTCAACCCGCAGAACGGGAGAGCCTGTCCCGTCAGCCAGTACCACAACAGACTGACACGCTGAGTCAGCCGGCACAGACCGGTCCCGAAAAGACGCCGGCGACCAGGAGCTTTCCCGCAGCGCAGCTGGACAATGAAATACCCCGCCCGGAACTGACTGAGGCTGTCCGGCTGGCCATCTCGCAGCTCAGCGACAGTAAAACACGCTTCACCTTTGGCGAGCTGATGATGACCACCGCTGAGCTGAGTGAACGGCTGCCGGAGATTCAGGATATTCGTGTGGCCATCGATGCGGCGCTGAAGGACGGCATGATTGTGCCGCTGGACAGTGAGAAAGGCGTTTTCACCTCCCGTATTCACCTGCTGGATGAACTCTCGATCCAGGCGCTGAGTCAGGAGCATCTCAAATCCACAAAAGTCGTCAGTTTCACCCGCCCGGCGCAGTACGCGCCGGCGGGGCTGGAAGTTGTGGAGAAGGACGCCCTGGTTCTGATGAATGCCCCGTCAGGCGTGGCTGGCATCCGTGACCTGACCGCGCAGCTGGCCGGCATTGCCGGCGCGAACGGTCGTGACGTGCAGGTGCTGGTCAGCTCTGCCGAGCGCGCCATTTCGCTGGCGAAATCCGACGATTTGCGGGAGCGGATTATCAGCCGGCAGCATGTTCTGAGCGGTGATTTCCACATGAAACCCCAGAGCACGCTGATAATCGAAGGGGCAGAGCGTCTGGGGCTAAAGGAAACGCTGGTTCTGCTGGGCGAAGCGCGGGCGCAGGATGCACAGCTGGTCTTTCTCGACAGTGCCGGACGACAGGCGAACGGTAACGCTATGTCCGTGCTGGAGTCCGCGGGGGTTGCCCGCTCCCGCCGCACGGAGCCGGCGCCCGGGCTTGAGGCCGAAGTGGTCAGTATTCCGAACAAACGCGACCGTTACGAGGCGCTGGCCAACCGTTTTGCCGAGCTGAGCGGAGGCAGTGAAAACGTCACCGCAGTCGTGGTCGGCAGACGTGAACAGGCTCAGCTGACGGGCCTGGTACGCGAGGCGCTGCAGAACGCAGGACAGCTGGGGCGCGACGGCGTGGAGATAGAGGCCCGGCAGCCGGTCTGGCTCGACAACAAAACGCGCCGCATGCCCGGTTCATACCGTCCCGGCATGGTGCTTGAAGATCGCACTGATGCAAAAGAGCGTAAGTCGTATGTGATTGACCGGGTGCATGACGACACGCGAGTCCTCTCGCTCATCGACGGTGACGGCGTGCTGACCCGGATGAAAATCGGGGATATCAGCGCAGACTGGCGTCTCTTCAGCCGTGAAACCCTCAGCGTGGCCACCGGCGAAAAACTGCTGTCCGTGGCGGGCGACCGCGAGCACAGCCTGAAGGCCAAAGATCGTCTTGAGGTGACCGGGATAAGTGAAAAGGGGATTGAGGTGAAACGGGGGGAAGACACCCTGACGCTGCCAAAAGACCAGCCGCTCTATCTGTCACATGCTTACGTGACCGCCCCGGGCGGCCGGGATAACGACACCGGCGTGGTGCTGGCCGCGCTGAACAGCCGCGACATCTCGACCCAGACCATGAACTCGCTGGCGCAGAGTGGCCACCGGGCGGAAGTATTCACTGCCGAAGTGCAGGACCGGGCTGAAGCCAGGCTGCAGCGTATGAAGACCAATGCCTCTCCCGTGCAGCTGGTCAGAAACCTGAGTGGCCACGATGACGTCAGTCAGGCAGTGGGTTCACTGCATGACAGCGTCCGGACGGACGCCGGACTGGCCGTCTGGCGTGCCATCAACGACCAGCGCACCGTGGTAATCAGCGAGCTGAAGCTCGCGACGGAAGCGCAGAAATATCATCCCGACCTTGAGGCCATCGGGAATGAAATTGGCGCGATGATTAAAAATGGCGAGCTGTTGTCCGTATCCTCAGGGGGAGAGCCGGTACTGGTTTCCCGGGCTACCTGGGAGATGGAGAAAGCCATTCTGCGTGTGGTGGAGGAAGGGAAAGGTACGCAGCAGCCGTTGCTGGAACAGGTACCGGAGGCCGTGCTGAACGGCCTGACGGATGGCCAGAAAAAGGCGACCACCCTGGTGCTGGGTACCACGGATCAGTTTATCGGGATTCAGGGCTATGCCGGCGTGGGGAAAACCACGCAGCTGAAGGCGGTGATATCTGCACTGGAGACCATACCGGCGGACGTTCGTCCGGTGATGACGGGGCTTGCTCCTACGCACCAGGCGGTGAAAGAAATGAGCGACGTCGGTGTCCGGGCGCAGACCATCAAATCCTTTGTCGTTGAGCATGACCAGGCGACGGCTGCAGGCGGGAAACCTGACTATAAAGGACAGGTGTTTCTTATCGATGAGTCATCAATGGCAGGCAACCAGGATACGGCGGCATTGTTCCAGGCCATTGCCAGCGGCGGCGGTCGCGCGGTCTCGATGGGAGATATCGACCAGTTTGAAGCGGTCGACGTGGGCGCGCCGTTTAAGCTGATGCAGGAGCGAAGCCCGATGGATGTGGCCATCATGAAGCAAATCGTCCGTCAGAAAGACCTGCAGCTGCGCGGCGCCGTTCACGACATCATTGATAACCGGATCGATGCGGCCCTGCAGCGCATTGAAACCCAGCCGGCTGTCCGTGTGGCGCGTAGCGCTTCAGCCGCGCTCCCGGAGAGTGCGATTCAGGAAACGGAGACGCCTGTTAACGACATCGTGGCTGACTGGAAGGACCGGACACCGGAGGCGCGGTCCCGTACGCTCATCATTGCGCAGCTGAACGCCGACCGTAAGGCGATAAATGCCGGCATTCATGCCGCGCTTGCAGCGCGGGGAGAACTGGGGGAGAAGGCCATTAAGGTGCCTGTGCTCGATAAAATCACCCATACGCGCCATGCGTTCAACAAAACAGAGGCCTGGGAAGCCGGGATGGTGGTTAAACGCGGTGACCGCTACCAGGATGTGGTGGCCGTCGACCGTAACGGCAGCACGGTGACGGTACGTGATGAGGAAGGGAAGATTGGTATGTATTCCCCGAAGCAGCTGATCACCGGTGACGTGCAGCTGTTTCGCCGCAGCGAGATGGAAGTCCGTTCCGGCGATCTGCTTAAGTTCACGACGACCGATCGCGAACAGGGTCAGATGGCCAACCAGCGCTATACGGTGGAGTCGGTCAGCGAGGCGGGGAATATCCGACTGAAGGGGGAAAATGGTCGCGTCACCATCAATCCGGAGAAGGTCCGGGCGCAGCAGCATCTCGACTACGGCTGGGCCGTCACCGGCTACGGCGCACAGGGGGCCAGTAGCGATTATGTCATTGCGCTGGAGGGCACGAAAGACGGACGTAAGGCTCTGGCTTCCCGTCGTGCCTTCTACATTTCAGCCTCACGCGTGAAAGAGCACGTCCAGATATACACCGACGGGAAAGCGGACTGGGTTAAGACGGTAAAAACGCCGGAACGTGATATCAAAACTGCGCACGATGCGCTGGCGCCAGAAACGCAGCGCAAACAGGCGAAAGCCATCTGGGCAATGGGGCAGCCGGTGAATAAAACGGCCATCGGTCGCGCCTGGGTGCGCCATCAGGGCATGCAGGATGCGTCACTGACGGCAAAAATCATCCCTGCCACCCGGCGCTTTCCTGAACCGGCGCTGGCGCTGCCGGTGTATGACAACAATGGCAGGAGTGCGGGCCTGGCCCTGGTTTCCCTAGTCGCCAGTCCGGAAGGACGGATGACGCAGGGTGAGACCCGGATGGTCATGACAGAGCGTGCCCGTGGCGCCGTGCTGCAGCGGAGTCAGTCCGGAAACACGATTGTGGCCAGCGACCTGACGGCTGCACTCGATGCAGTACGAAATTATCCAAAGGACGGTGTGGTCTGGCAGACCGGTGATGAACCGCCTTCAGCATGGCTGCTTAAGGTAAGCGGTGGGACAAAACAGGATGTGTCACCGGGTATTGTCTCCACACTGACGGACGAACAGAACGTACAGCAGCTGCGCGAGCAGATGCTGGCAGACCAGGTTCGCAATGAAGAAGCCGGTCGGAGCAGGCAGCCGGAGTCGTTGCTGGCGGAAGTTCCACAGGAAGAGGTGATCAGACTGAAACCGGAAGACATTAACCCGCGTAAACCGGAACCACTCAACCCGGATGCAGATGTAGTCGCCAGGGTGAGAGGTGAGGAAAACACCGATGGACGGGAAATAAAAGCCGCTGCAGGCGTCAGAAGCGAGCTGGAAGGTGCTGACAAGGCATCCGGTGAACAGTCGCGGGCATCGCGTGTGATTGCAGATCTTGCAAACGCGGAACGCGACATGCTCAGGGCGGTAGAAAATACTGAACGCGGCCGCACGCCGGAGCGTGAAGAACAGACTCTCACCCGAACCATTCAGAAAGAACGTTAATCCCCCTTTTAACCATGAGAATCAGACAATGAAAGCAAACAAATTAGCCGCATTAATAGTTACAACATACATTGGCTATATTTCAACGGCACACGCTTCGACCCCTCAGCCGGTATTCAGCCCGGAGCAGGAGGCTCGTATTGGCGAAATTGCTGCCAGCTATCTGGTGTCCCACCCGGAGATTCTGGTGACGGTCAGTAATAAGCTGCAGGAACAGCAGGAGGCGCGTAAGCAGAAGATGTTCGCACTCAGCGTGATGGAGAATCAGGCGAACCTTCTGCATGATCCGGACACACCGGCTTACGGACCTGATAATGCAAAGGTAGCGGTGATTGAATTCTTTGATTACCAGTGCGTGTTCTGCAGCCGCTTCGCGCCGGAGCTGGAGAAGGTCATGAAAGCGCAGCCGGACGTCCGCTACCTCTTTAAGGAGTGGCCTATATTTGGTGGTCGCTGGGAAGCTTCACTTCAGGCAGCGCAACAGGGGCTGACGGTCTGGCAAAAGAAAGGGCCGCAGGCCTATGTCACCTATCACAATGCCATCTACGCCACCGGTCATAATGAAGGCAAACTGACGGCGGAGGATATTCACGGAGCAGCGTCAAAGGCGGGACTGACCACCCCAGCTCCTGGCGACCATACCCCATCCCTTGAGAAAAACAGTAACCTGGCTGAGGCGCTGGGACTCACCGGAACGCCGGGGATCATCGTCATGCCCGTTAGCGGAGCGACTCCTGACACCATCACGGTTTTCCCGGAAGCCGTTACCGCTGAAAGACTCCAGGCAGCAATCCGGAAAGCCTCACGCGCACAGTGACCCCGGTCCTGTAGAGCGTCTCCCGCCAGAGGCTGATCTTCAGATTCCGCGCGTAAATGCCATCTTCCCGTTCCGTTCTCCTGCGCTTCCTCGATCAGGCCTGCCGGCCTGATACTGCGGCGAGCGCTGCCGGTTATAGTCCCTTAAGGACAATTAAGGTTAAGTTTGGAAGATCTGTGCGGGCTTGAAAGAGTGAGCGGAAAACTACCGGCCATCCCGCTGTTCCAAACCACCCCGGTTCAGAAGTAGAAGCGGGATAACCGGCAAGGCTCACTTTAACTGAAGTAAACCAGTGACGCTATTTCAGACTAGGTATTAATCTTTTATCACTCAATCTTATGGGACATTGAACTCAAATGTCGTGAACCACAGCGAAACTGTACATGGATGGGCCATGTATAGTTAGCCTGTGTTTTTGCAAAAAGTGCTTTTCACGCATTTTACGCATAAAAATTTTTATATGGTTTAAACGTCGTAGAAAGCTCTCAGAGCGATTTTCTGTCTTTTGTAACGGGAATCTTGTTTTACAACTGAAGTTGTTTCCTAGAGCCACTGGTTGCAAATCTAAGCCCAATACAGAGCATTCATGGATCAATGATGTTCAATGAATTGTAGTGAATAGCTATGAATAGGAGTGAGCTTGCGAGGAGTTGTTAGCCACAATAGTATAGTAATCATCAATACTAACCAGACAGCTATTCGTTATGGGTTGAATGGTGTATTGAAACCGGATGGTTACAGGGGTTCAGGTAACTGAATCGCATCCCGCAGCCAGAGATGGTTCGGCCAGTTCCGAAGTAATTGCGACCTGCCCCGTTCATTGATTCGTCATTGAATGGCTGAGGCCCCCGAAAGGGGGCCGCCTCTTTCAACGTCTGTCCTTCCGCCTGTTGCTTGCTTCTTTGGGTTTACCCGAGTTTCGTGGTTTTTTGTCTGTATCCATAGCCACTTTGAACAAACTTAATGGCTTATTGGGTATGACTACCCCAGGTGCACCAGGGCCAGTACGAACGAAGAATGCTGACAAAATATGCATCCGCAGCAAGCGGTTCTCTTTAAAAAACGCCACACAAATTTTATAGGGCTCAACCTGTTGGGTAGCGCTGTTCATCATATGCAATGTGAAATACTTCTCAGCATCGGTGTGATAAAGCGACATTGTTGGGAGGTTTACGAGGATATTGCGGATCTGTTTCGATGCTTCATAACGTTCCAGGCAGATGTTTTTCTCTTCCCTACCATCTTTGTAGAGGACAGGAATGTTATATGCCGTTTCCTCTTTTGCAAAACAGTGAAGCCCATAAGTTACAACGAACGTAAAAGTGGCTTTTTCACCTTTGAAGGTGATTTCATGTGCATCAAGATGAGACAGAGAAAACGTGTTTCCACCATGTTCGAAGGGTGGCCAACTCTGAACGGAATCAATATGATATTTAGCCACTTTACGCCTCGTCCATGTACTTATTGCATTCTATCACCGTTCCAAAACATCCGGTAATTTGTATTTTAAAATCACCATAACTCATTGATTTAAATGATTTATGGTAAAGTAAAATACCTGTTAGGTTTAGTGCATGTGGATTTCTCGCCACAATTAGTGGAGTAGTTCTTAACAGGGGGGTATTTGATCATCTCCGCAAAGTAAGGAGATGCTGTGAAACCTCACGACTCCAGCTAAGAAGGAATATGGCGTAACTGGATGTATCGCGTTACCAGGCGACAACTCTGTATATTATTCCCAGCCCCCATGCTATGTGATGCAAGCCTATTAACTTATTAACTCGCTTGGCGTCAGACCAGGTCAAGACGATCGCGGGCAGTACGGAGGCGCGCCTCGCCACGGCGGTCGTACTGCTGGGTGGTGGTGACACTGGCATGGCCCATTGCGTCTTTCACGGTAATCAGATCCTCACCGTTATCCAGCATCGCCGTCGCAAAGGTTCTCCTTAAATCGTGTGGTGCGCATTTCGCAATCCCGGCCTGATGCTGGCGTACCTGCAGGACATGGTACACTGCCTGGTCGGTCAGCCGGTCGTTTGTGAGGGTATCAAAGCGACGGATACGGGTGAACAGCGGCCCTTCATTCTCCCCGCGAACTTCTTCAATCCACTTCTGCAGTCGCTGCCAGGTGCCGCCCGGCATGTAGGCCAGGCGCTCCTTGTTTCCCTTGCCCAGCACCCTGAGCGCACGATCATCTGTGACAACGTCACTCAGACCCAGCCCCACGACCTCCGAGCGTCGCAGGCCGCAGCCAAGAATGACACTCAGCATCGCCGCATCACGCACCCCGATACTGGAATCATCGGCCTCGCAGGCACCGAACAGCGCCCGGATCTCCTCCGGCGGCAGGGCCCGGCCGCGCGGAAGACGGCTGCCGCGCAGGTTACGCACCGCCCGGATGTGCTGAAAACTCTCGACGTCCATCAGCTTCAGCATCCAGGCTTCCTTCGCCACGCCCTTCAGCGCCGAAAGGTAGGTGTTGACGGTGGCCGTGGCCCGGCCGGTGTCACGCAGCAGCTCGGTCACGGCCATCACGTGATGACGGCGCAGGCTGCCCCAGCTGCAGGCGTCGAGGGACTCAGCGCCGAGCAGACCGGCAACAATGCTGAGGAACGAGGCCATGGTCTGCCGGCTGCGGGGGGAATTCAGGGAAAGCAGGTAGGCCCTGGCGGGACTGACCGGACCCTCGCCGCCGATCAGCGCCGGCAGGAAATCCCCCTCCGGGGGAATGACCGCCGGCGACATGGCCAGCTCAGGATCATCATCAGGCATCAGGGTCATCCAGGCTCCGTCCGGGCCGGAAACCGTCCGGCGCGCTGCGTGAAAAATCGGGGTAAATGATACGTTCTGAGCGTACCGCAGAAAGTCTACTTTTTCAAAGGTACATTTTAATAAGTAGATTCAATAACGTTACCTCACCGGCGATTGCCGGCACCAACATCGTCCAGATGGTAAGATTCGGGTAGGTGCCTGAACTCTACAACGCTGCTAATTTAGCAGAACCTCCATAATCAACAGAAAGGTTAATAATGAATCAGAAATGGAAGATGCTGTTAATATCAGTATTAACACCGTCTGGCATCATATCGGGGATCGCGTTGACAGTACTCTGGGGTTATTTCAGTCGTCTTGACAGACTGGATGTTTTCTTTGAGGTGATGAGCATCAAAAGCCTGTTCGCTCTTGTTTGCTGCGCGGCAGTTTTTTCTTTAGCTATTCTGTTATTTATCTTTTTTATAATCTCCATATTCATGCCAATTATCATTCCTCAGGAAATTAATAATCTTCCTACATACAATAAAATTCAGAATAACTTTTTATCGGTATTGATGCTGTCAGGTCTGTTCCCGATGGCTTTCATCTATGTATTTTACTATGCTTTCGATTTCAGCCAGGGCATTAAAAATAATTCTGGCTGGCTGTCTTTACTGAGTATTGGAGTCCTGACCATAGTTATATCCTGTCTGATAAACAGAAAGCATCTAGAAAAGGACTTATCAATAAAAATTACGAAGGTAAGATGGATGCGGCGATGCCAGATTTATCTGGCCATCCCACTGTGTATTGCCCTGCTGGCGCATTTGCAGGTGTTTCCACTGGAGATAGTATTTAGGAATATTGCCGCTTCGTATGAAAAGGTCAGCCTTAGGATCGTGGCCGGGATGGCATTCATGTCATATATGGTTTTTTTTCTGACGATGATGCCAGGCCTCGTTTACCTCAGAATGGATGCAAAGGATAAACTTCCGAAAAAGATTAGCACTTCCCTTATTGTGTCACTGATGATACTGTTATTTATTTCTACGAAAATTACTGTTTTACCAGTTATATTTACCCACTCGGTCATTAAACTTTCAGGTATAAGTGACTTCAGCGCTCACAGATATATTATTAAAGCGAGCGAGTATCCAGAGGAATTTTTTTCAAACTCGGTCTGGGATAGAAAAATAATCAAAGCAGGAGAATATTACTCGGTGCGAGCTGTTTCACTATTTACGACGACACAGTTCAGCTTTCTTTGCCCTGAAGAGATTATAAAATCTTACAGAGAAAGCTGGAAATTTAATCCGCTGGATACTGATTACGATACAGATGTCAGGATGAAACTCCAGAAAGAAGCCGCTTACTGTGTACCGGTTTCAGCGATAGCCGTAAAAAGATGGGACGTACCACTCTAGTAGTGGAATAAGGGTATAAGTAGGAAACTTATACCCTTCATTATCATTTTCCTGTAGATTTACTAGGTTTCAATCCGGGGGTGTTGCCGGGCGTATCCTTATTATCACGGCGACGTTGATCAGGCTTTCCTGTTGACTTTGCAATTGGTTTGGGACCTGGTTTTAAACCCATGATACTGATTCCTGAGTTTCAGAGGGATATCCTCAATACGTATATAAGGGATCTACTGTGCCGTATCAAGGTATAAATGAAAAGATTGCTGATCTACTCTAAATTATGTGATCGACATATCATTTGGAAGTGACTCTACTTATGATAATTATTTGAAGAGACCTAAAAGAATCTTGCCTAGTAGCGATGTTCCCATGCCAGAAAAATTGAATAGGCCGCTGAGCGAATATCTTCCACAGCGGCCTTTTTGTTATAAACACCTTGGGTGAATTAATTCATAGTGAAATGAAAAACTCCTCTTCATTCCTTCTTTTATAACTATCATCCCATATGAGTTTGATTCGATATTTGGTTTTGCTATCTGAACTTATTACTGCAATGATCTCAATTCCATGTTGCGGATGCAGTATCTCATATGGGAATTTGTCTTGCACATCCGATATTGCAAGATATTCATCACCATCATTATCAGGAAAGAGGATTTCTATATTCCTAGCTTCGACTTTACCTCTGTTGTAAATCTTTAGCCTATAATTATTTCTGGCTATATTCACCAAACGGACTCCAAGCTCAGCCTTCATTTCATTGATAGCGGACTTTGTTTCTTTTTCCAGAAGCAACTTACGTAGCCTATCTTGTTCATCCTTAATAACTTTTTGTTCTCTATCGTTTTTTCTGGATTTAACTTCGGATGATATGATGGTGTAGATTGATACTGCAAGCGCACCTAAAGCGATGATATCACTTGTCGTCATTATTTGATCCTTATGTTTTTATTCCCCTTAAAAGCTTTCGTCAGTATGTCGCTAAACTGCTTCTGTATATCCTTTGTCAACTCTTCTTTTACTTCATTAGCATGAGCTTCAATACCTACGCCATTTTCTTGGATTAACTCATCGTTAGTGAATTCATTTCCACATCCTACACATTTGACTATCTCTGAATGTTCAATACATTCCATTTCAGAACCCCCACACACAGGGCATAATAAAGTTATTTTTCTACTGTATTTGTCAGCATTAAACTTCATATGTTTTCACTCCTCTTATAGTCTGTATTTAGTTACTGGTAATATGGATGATATTAGTTTAAAACTCTGGATGATTAATTAACTTCAACATATATATCATAGCACTGAAATAATTACCTTGCGATGAATAGTTCCTCAGAAGAGGAGTAAAATATCTGTTACGCATCGTGCATATCATCACTATATATTGAACGCTTAAATGCTGAGTCTGACGTTCGTCAGAGCATGTTGCTGATCAGCACAACGGCGACGCATGCGCTTTTCAACAACTGACACCCGAATGAGTTCTTTATCTGAAATGGTCACAAGCATCCTGATGTTCCTACATGCCCAGTGAATAGTACCTTATGCCTGAAAAAGTGACATCACTATAACTCAGTTACATTACTACTTCGTATAACAAAGATTATGTTAAATCAAATAAATATATCGTTTACTATCAATTATTTAGTATGGTAATCATCCCTTCCTTGCCAATGAACCTATTGCGGCAGCTTGAGAAACAAAGTCCGTTCTTGGGTTTGCGATGCCTTAAAACCATGATGAAGATAAAACCCTTTGGCTTCTTCTGTCAGCGCATGAACCATAATTGCGCGAACGCCTATATTTTCAGCCACACGATAGCAGCGCAATACTGCATCGTGCAGTAAATCAGCACCCAGCCCTTGTCCACGAAGTGATACATCGACAGCCAGGCGAGCAAGTATGATAACCGGGATTGGATCTGGCATATTGCGCCTGAGACTCCCCGTCGCTTCAACATGGTTAACGCTGCCGGTGGCCAGGGAGTAAAAACCGGCAACCTGTTTGGTGCCTGTTTTACATACAACGAACGTCCTGGCAGCACCAAGAGCCTGATTTTTTAACCCTCGCTGTTTAAGCCAGTCATCGAGAACGGCCTCCCCGCTTACGAACTCAGCCAGTTGATGTGAGCTGGATAATGGTTCCGGTGGTGTTACACGTCCCACTGAGGTTTCCTTGCCAGGAGTTTATTGATGGCAGCGTCATCCGAAACTGGCGCATCGAGCATATCGATAAACTCTGCATACTGCTCATCGTTAAAATTGAATACGCGACGATCGAGGATCACATTCTCAGCAGCCTGGCACGCCATTTCAAGGATAAAGTCTGTGCGTGATTTATGAAGGATTTCTGCAGCAGCATCGATAAGTGCTCTTTGAGACTCCTTGGCTCTGAGGTTGAGCTGGACATCTGATTTCATGTGTGTACTCCTTGTATAGCAATTGCTTTACGAGCATAACACAGGAATAATGTATAGCAAACGCTATACACACTTTCTCTCACTACAGATATGACCCTAAAGCTTCACAGTGTAACGACTTGAGTTAAATGCCCTGCCTGTAGATTTCTTTACTCTCTGCGGGCATCCTGGATTACATATAATTCCCTGACATTACAGCGAGCGCTGCCGGTAAAAATTTCTTAGAGACAATCAGCACGCGCTGATGGGTAGTAATATGGCCTAACATCTGGAAAATTAACTTACGAGAAGGTAGTATTCGGATCGTCAGCAATCGTCTTGTGGTGGGACAGATTGTTGATTCAGATTACTTTTGTTACCTAACACAAACTAATGGTTTGACTGCTTTGTGGTGAGGCAGGCGGGTGACAAAGATGATTTTACGGAAGAAATGCGGACTTTCGGAAACAAACAGGGACAGGACGTGTCCAGTAAAACGTTCAGGAGCAGGTTACGGGATTTCCCGGAGCCTGAATGCACAAACCCCCCGATAACTGTCATCAACTTGGCGGAAGAAGCAGGTATCAGGGGGTCCAAAAGCAGGCGCGTTGCCTGTGAAGGATTATAACGCATGCACCACATAACACAACACCCGGCCGCCATAAGAAAAGGCCGCCGTGAGTGACAATCAGATTTCTGTTCACTGGTCAGATCTACCGAAAGATGAGCTAACCCGTTTCTGGCAGGATGTCGATGCCGGCACTCAGGGTAATTTCCTCATTGCACCGTTCAAAAAACTGACCCGCCGCAAACGCGGTGAGCATTCCACAAAAGCCAAATGTGAGAGCCCGGCCTGGTATCGCCCGGAGCATTATAAAAAGCTCTCCGGACAGCTCGGTCATGCCTACAATCGCCTGGTGAAAAAAGACAATGAAACCGGGCAGGTCAGCCTGCGCATGCATGTTTCTCGTCACCCTCTCTATGTCGCCGGCCGCCGTAAAGCGGGACGTAAATATGGCTTCCGTCCGGAACGTCAGCGCCTGCTCGATGCGCTCTGGCCAGTGCTCATCAGCTTCTGTGATGCCGGCAAGCATACTGTCGGCATGTGTATCTCCCGTCTGGCAAAAGAGCTCAGTGCAAAGGACGCCAAAGGCAATGTCATTCCGGAAACGGAGGTGACGGTGTCACGCCTTTCACGGCTTATTGAGGAACAGGTACGGTTTGGCGTCCTTGGCCTTGCGGAAGAACGCACCTGGGATCGTGAATCCCGCTCCTGGCTGCCAACGTATGTCTATATCACCCCCGTGGGATTTCAGATGCTGGGCGTCGATATGGACAAGCTGTTTAAAGAGCAGGAGAAGAAGCTCCGCCAGAGCGCTGAGCGTGAGCAGCTGATCCGGGAAGGGGTGATGAGCGAACATGATGCTGTTCAGCCCCACTCTGCGCGGAAATGCTGGTCCGGCCGTAAGCGCCGGGAGGCACTCGTTTACCGCCGCAAAAAAGGCGCGGAGCGTAAACGTGCCAACAATCTGATTAAGCTGCCGGCAGATGAACGACTCCATGCAATGTCTGAATGGATTTACCGCACCCTGCCGCCTGACGAAGCGTACTGGTGCACATCTGAGCGCCTGAAGGCTCTGGCCATCCAGCATCTTTACCAGCTGGATCTGGCGCTTTCTCCACCTGACTAGTCACAGACGACACAACAGTCTTGCTGTTTACAGGCCCCTCACCGGGGCTTTTCGTGCTGGTTTTTTTCGGCCATTCCGCTCATTTTTCACCCTTCACTCCTTCCCTTTCCGTTCACCCTGGCGTTCTTCGTGTCGTTATGGCCCGCAATGGCCACTGTCTCTTTTTTTTACACAGAAATCCGCAAACGAATAAGTGAAGTAACCCGGAAATGAATAAAAGACATTCCGCAAAACAGTCTTACTCCACCGTTTTTATCTCTCTGTTCATTACATTCCAGAGTAGATTTTTGTCTTCGGCCACTCTGTGGATAACATAATATGCCTTCGCATGCAGCGGCCTCACGGCCACGGGCTCAGAAGGAAATCAAAAGTTCCTCCCGTCGCAAGCGCCGGGCCCCGTTCTGGCCACAACCCGGCACCGCATACATACCTGACCCCTGCTAAACCGACGCCGCCCCGGCCCGTAGGGCCGGAACACCCTCGCTTTAAGAGGGATGTTGTAACTAGAAATCAGAACTGCTGCAGTTAGCGTCGCGGCAAGCCCGCTGTACACGCTCGTAAGCGCCTCACGGCGCTAACGCGGAGATACAGCCCGTCAGCGGCCAGAGGCCTTGACGGACTCACTCCGACCGCGCACATTAGCAATCAGAAAGCTTTAAGCGGGTATGGCTTTGCAGGGAAAGGGATGGGATTGGCAGAACCTATCAATCCGTAACGGCTGATGCCGGTTACGACGCCCCTCACCAGAATCACCCGGTTCAGCTCCGGCTGGCGTCTCCATGCCGCTTCGCGGCATACATTTCCCCTTTAAAGCAGGGTTGCCTAAATCCGGGAGCGCGATTAGCTTTAACGGGTGATTTTCAATCAGGATGAGAAACATGGATATAATTCTTCCGGGAAACAAAAGCCAGGCACGAGTCTGGGCAGAAACCATGATTAATCTGGAGGCCCGCAAACTCGTCAATACCGCTAATATTGTTGGCGCCCGACATCTGGGGGATGGATTGACGCGTCTCAAATTCATCGATGAAATTAAATCTGTCATTAATGGCGAATTTGAGCGTGCCCGGCGGGCAAAGTCTGACGAAGAGTGCATGACCTGCCTGCGTAACCTGCAGGCCGAAAACACCAGTCTGCTTGAGCAGAGCCGTCAGCTCCAGACCGGTTATGCGAAGCTATATGCCCAGATCAAATACGTCAGGGATGAAGACCGGATGGTCGGTTATGTCATCTCAGGAATTAAAGTGGTGCTGGCAGGTATGCAGGGCGTATTTGGCTTCGTGCTGACTTCCTCAATGACCCCTGTTGGCGTTCTTGCCGGGGCTATTCTGATTGTCGACTCGGCCAACACGATAACCCGTGAAGTTGGTCGTCAGTTCCTGAATGAACCTGACACGCAGGGTATGTTTGGTGATGGTGCCATGAACATCGCTAAATTCATGGGATTTGAACGATCAACAGGGTTGGGGTTATACAACGGGATCGCGCTTGCAGGCAATATCTACAGTGTCTATGGATTAATGGCCAGACCTGGAACATGGCGTCTGTTTAACTATATCAGCACCGATTTTTACCGGAAAATCGACACCATGTCCCGGGGCAAACTGACAATGAAAATTGTGGGATGGGGGATAAAGGCTAAGGTTGTTTTCGATCTGATCACTTCTGATGAGGCTGGGAAATGAGATTCCGGCGGTAATGCCATGATTTATAGGCCAGCTTCAAAGGCATGGTAATCGTAAACAGAGTGCCAAGAACAAGAATAGCCACGCCAAAGGAAATGGCATGCATCCTCGAGCCCGCCAAAAGTGTGGCCACAAAAATCAGTAACATGACTGACAGCACCCATATCAGGGCCTTAAAACGGTTTGCCAGATCGTTCAGCAGGGTATCCATCTCCGTACCCGATTTAGCTGAACTGGCCCGCAGCCGGACAATGTCCTCTTCACTGAAGCCGTGGTTCGTCAGATCACTTTCATGGTTCATGCTTCTCTCCTTTTCCCTGCGGGAAGTTTAACATGCCCTGCGCTAATAACCAGTTACGCCCGACCGATAACCTCTCAGGTGGTTACGGGCTATCAGCTCTTTCTCACTGATAGCCATCACGTCATCCTAAGTCAGCCAAAAGCAGACTGTACTAGACCAATAATCCCCAGGTGGCCGGCGTAAGCATAATAAAAGAAATTACGCGGCATGAAACGCTTGCGGCCCTCCGGACAGATTTTTCTGCAGAAGGAAACCACTGCCAGGGGGAATGCCAGAGTAGGCAGCGTGGCCAGTAGTAATGTTTCTGCGGGCATATCCAGGAGATGCGATAACCCGTTTAAACAAATCAGTGACAGCACGGCAGTGATGGCCGCCAGACGCTGCACTTCGGGTTTTTCGTTGCCAGAAACGGTTGCCATACTGATGGCCAGCGTTATTCCTGCCAGCCCGTAGCTTGACGGCTGCAGTGGCCAAATCATGATGGCCAGGAGCAGATATCCCGCAAACATTCCTTTCAGGCCGTGCTGGTACTGCAGGGCAATCAGCTGCGTGACGCCTGCGAACACGAACAGAATGTTCAGGGCCCACCAGGGCTGGTGATGCCAGAAGGCCAGGCTGAACACCGGCTGCGTGATGACTGCCCAGATCCACAGACGATTGGCTCTCTTCTGCAGTCGTTCCGGGGTACGCTGTACGTTCATCGCCCATATAAGCGTGAACAGGGGGAAGGCCATCCGGCCAAGCGCATACATCACCGGCAATGCTGGCGACAGAAACACCGTATTGATGTGGTCGATAATCATGGCCAGAAGTGCGAGAAGTTTGACCAAATCGAGAGCTGCGGGACTGAGCTGGCTGGCGTTCCGGATAGTGGGAAGAACGTCGGGTACTGAATGATTCATGCTGTAGATTCCCCTGGCGACACACGGTTAACAGCCAGCACTGAACATAATGCCAGAATGCCCTGCCGGTTTGCGTAGTGACCCTGATCTTTAATTTCTCCAGAATCTTGCGCACTGCAAATTCTGATTTATCACGCAGCACGCGCATTGCGCCTGCCACATCCTTATTCTGAATACAAATACTTAAATTATGAAAATCGTTCACACCGCCCCCTTTCTTACACTCTTATTATCGGCTGCATGAATATTATATTTAGCGGAGTAGGAAAATTCCTAATAAAAATTCATATTAGCGCCCAAAATCTGGGCCAATTTATCGACCCTTTTATATATGTGGCGATCGCTCATGAATTATCTGTATTATTTGCTGAAATTTTCTCCCTGACCAGAGCGAAATCTTCACGAATAGATTTTGCGGCAGGCTTCCACCCTTTAGCCCATTCCTCATTCATACGGCCTTCACTGACAATTTTGAGGGTGATGGCATAAGGGGTGCGCTGCAGTTTCTTCGACAGCCAGAGTATATGATCGTCGATTCTGTCATCCGGAATATCAGCAATAATCGAATGAATAAGGTCCAGGTCCTCCGGTGCCCACGGTTTTCCTGATCGCGGAAACACTTCATCCGGAAGGCGTGGTTTTTTTTCCTTTTCTTCTTTTACCTGCTTTTTAGCTTCTTTTTCCGCAGTGATGAGGCGCTGCCGCTCCGTTAACCCTCCCAGAATTGCAACCGTCCTGACCATATTTTCACGCTGCTCACGCGTAATATTTACTTCACCGCATATAATGGCATTTAAAGTATCTACAAGGTTTTCCAGCTTGCTTTCTGTCAATTTTAACGTCATTCAGAAATCTCCTTAATCATTATTCTTTTTTAGCCCATCCTGATGCAGACTACGCCAGCGCCAGGGCTCTGTCTGACCCGGTTCTGACCAGAGTCCGACTGACTGACGGCGGGCTTCGGCCTCCAGAACAGCGTAGTCTGGCCGGACGGGTTTTCCGTGGTACCGGTATGCCCAGGCCAGGCCTTTGCGTACCTGTGCGGCATTTACATCCGTCATACCAAGCCATATGGTACCCAGCAGGCGTCCATAGCGATCCATTTCACTTCCCGTGACGGTTACGGGCCGCTGAGCCACCATCGATGAGAGTTCCTGACGTGAACGCTGACCAAAGGGCTGGCTCTTTTCCGGCGCATCGATGCCAGCCAGGCGAACGCGCGTCAGTCGGTTTCCTGGATCAAGTATCTCAACGGTATCCCCGTCCAGCACGCGCACAATCCGGCCGCTGATATCTGCACTGGCCGAAAACGCCACAACGAACAGGACCAGTGAGCAGAACTTCCGTTTCATTATTTATTATCCCCGGTTGCATAACCTGCGGGTATTAAGCTCGTAAATTTCAACTCGGCTTATCCTCCAACGAGGCTTTTTAAAGGTATGCCAAACATTGAATGTAATTTCCTGATCATGGGCAGCGTCAGATTACGTTTGCGGTTAAGCACTTCATAGACCCGGTTAGATTTTCCAATTGCCGGCTCAAGATCTTTTACCGTCAGCCCCTGCTGTACCATCCTGAATTTAATAGCTTCAATCGGGTCCGGGGCTTCGATAGGAAAGTGTTTATTTTCGTATTCATTAATCAGCACACACATGATTTCGAAAAAGTCTCCCTCCGGGGTATCAGCAGGAGGCTCGTTATCAAACATAGGCCCTACAGCGCGTAACGCGGCTTCATAGTCCTGTTCAGTTTTAATTGGTTTAATCTGCATAGGGTTTACTCCAGGCTGACAGTTTCAGCATCTATTTTATCATATTCTTTATGCGTACCAATGAATTTGATAAACATCCATCCTCGCTGGTATGCAATCGCAACAATTAATCGATTGTCATTTCCCTTAATATTAAAAACCACTCGCCTGTTTTTCAGAATACTGACGCTGCGGTATTGTTCTTTGATTTCTGCCGGAGTTTTCCATTCAGCTTTACTGGCTTCATCTACCCAGGCTTTTAGCGGCTGCTCTGCATCGGGATTCGCCGTCCAGAAATCCCTCAGTCTCTTGATAGCGATTATCTTCATGTCATGAAGATAGTCCCATTTTAGGACTACTTCAAGTTTTTTAGTCCCGTTATGGGACTTAAATTTATCTGAAGATACAGGAGGCAGTTTGGAGACCGGAGTTTTTTTACGTTAAACGTATTATTTAACCGATCGCGAGGCGTAACGGAATGATTTTGCGTCAGAGGCTATCGCTTTTGAGTTAACGCCCTTGCGATATCGCAGTTGCGGTCCAGTTCTGCTGGCTGCACGGGATATGACCTGGTATATTGAGACAACAGCCAGGCGTTAATACAGGGATACAACGAAGGAAATAAAGGCTCAACAGTTTGTCACATCAACGGGACGACAGGTGCTTACCGACAACGGCCAGCAAGGTATGGGTGGCGTAGCAGGTATCGGCTCAACAACTGAAAAGTGTCAGGGACGCGTAGCTGAAGCAATTTTTTCGAACTGCGCGGAACTGGATAACGACCAGTTTATCGAGACCATCGATTGGATTAGGCTCTATAAGCGCTGAATGCCACCATCAGGTATGTAACAGTTAAGTGATATACGAAGTGTAGGGATATTTTATGATTGGAGAATTAAAATCTGAGAGACAAACCATTGTGTACGGGAGGTCGCAATGAAAAACTGGACCAGAAACTTTATTGATGACATGAAGCATATCTGGCGGGAATTCAGGCGGGATATTGCTGAAACTAATGCTAAAAAAAACCTCAATGATGATGATGTGGCTGGCGTTAGCCATCCCGTTGACTGGAATAATGTACCTTATTTAGATCCGCGAAAGGCGGTTAACAACCTCGATAACTTCTACTCACGGCAATTAAGGGGAACGGATAATCCAGGTACGCGATATCAGCACAGGAACTAAATGTTTTGCGCATGCGCAAAATGCAGCTGAGTCTGCATTTTTTTGACTAAAAGCAATGTTCGAATCTTTTTGTTACCTCGTTTGCTGATGCCCAGCAATGTTGTCCGGCCACCAGTGCTGTACTGACGGGTACCAGCCCTGTTGCCGCAGTAAAATCACGACTACTACCGTACTGCTTCCCGTCACCAACCTCAGTTGAAATGGTACTGGCCGTTAGCGGGGGTTGAAAGCCAACCGGACGAGAACGCACGCGAAGTACATTTTTTGAGCGGTCAGACGAGTAAAGAAAACGAGGATTTTGTTTACTCTTTTCGTTGATGCCAGTAGCCATGCGGTTTCAGGTACTTTCAGTGTTAATAAACCCGGTAATCAAATCAACGTAAACCTGACGAACAACGCCACGACTTCATAGACCTAAAATCATGCAGTTAGGTTCTTAGCGTACATTTCCGCTCCATTGGGCTTCAATGACCTGCCCCCAGGATTAGATACAACCTTCAGTTAGTAATGTCGGTTGGTTTTTCTTCATATTTCCTGTTTCGCCAGTCCGTTGCGAATTCAGCTGGTGTCTGGTAATCCAGCGATGAATGGGGACGGCACTCGTTATAATCCTGCCGCCAGTCATTAATCGTTTTCCGGGCATGAAGAATATCGCTGAACCAGTGTTCATTCAGACACTCATCGCGAAAGCGTCCGTTAAAACTCTCAATAAATCCGTTCTGCGTTGGCTTACCTGGCTGGATAAGCCGTAGTTCCACACCATGCTCAAAGGCCCATTGATCGAGCGCGCGGCAGGTAAATTCCGGGCCCTGATCGGTTCTTATTGTCGCCGGATAGCCCCTAAACAGCGCGATGCTGTCCAGAATACGCGTGACCTGAACGCCTGAAATACCGAAAGCAGCGGTGATCGTCAGACACTCCTTCGTGAAATCATCCACACAGGTCAGGCACTTGATTCTCCGACCGTTGGCCAGTGCGTCCATAACGAAATCCATCGACCATGTCAGGTTCGGCGCATCCGGGCGCAGAAGCGGAAACCGTTCGGTTGCCAGCCCTTTACGGCGTCGTCTGCGTTTTACGCTCAGTCCATTAAGGTGGTAAATACGGTATACCCGCTTGTGATTGACGTGAAGGCCCTCCCGACGCATCAGCCGCCGGACGCGGCGGTAGCCAAAACGCCTGCGCTCCAGTGCCAGCTCAGTGATGCGCCCTGATAAATGCGCATCAGCCGCCGGACGCTGAGCCTCGTAGCGGCAGGTCGACAGAGACAAAGCAGTAAGCCTGCAGGCACGACGTTGCGACAGACCGGTCGCATCACACATAAACTTAACGGCTTCCCGCTTGTGGTCTGTCGTCAGTACTTTCGCCCCAGAGCCACCTGAAGCGCCTCCTTATCCAGCATGGCTTCGGCAAGCAGCTTCTTGAGGCGGGCGTTCTCCTCTTCAAGAGATTTAAGCCGCTTCACCTCAGGAACTTCCATGCCACCAAACTTCTTGCGCCAGGTGTAGAAAGTGGCATCGGAAATGGCGTGCCTACGGCAGAGCTCACGGGCAGAAACCCCGGCTTCCGCTTCGCGAAGAATACTGATGATCTGTTCGTCGGAAAAACGCTTTTTCATGGGTATGTCCTCATGTGGCTTATGAAGACATTACTAACATCGGGGTGTGTTAATCAACGGGGAGCAGGTCAAACCAGAACGACCCCAACAATCAGCACGCTCATGCCCAGCAACTTGCCCGCGCTCATGCTTTCTCCGAAGTAGCGGTAGCCAATGAACGCAATCGCCAACAGTCCCAACGTCTCCCAGGTGGCATAGGCCACGGCCATGGGAATCTGTTTCATCGCCATTGCGAGAAACGCGAACGACAGGCCGATCATGGCGTACATGAACAAGAGCGCACCCCAGTCATGTTCCTGCGCCACCAACTTCATCGTGCTCACACCCGCGACCTCCGAAGCGACGGCCGCCAGAAGAAACAGCCAGGGTTGAAGCGTTGAGCGGATAGCCATCAGGGATGCCTCATGCGATCAGTGCACTGCCGAGGCCGACGCGGTGCCTGGCCCGTAGCAGCGCAGCAAGTGTGCCGTCACCAGCGCACCGATGAACAGCAACACGGCAGCGGCCACCATCACCCGCTGGTAGGCATGGTCGAATGCTTGGGCCGCGGCCTCGAACAGTGCCCCCCCAGCGGCCCCCGCGCCCTTGGCGATGTCCAGCGCCTCGGCCATGCCCTGGCGTGCCGCCTCTGGCACGCCAGGGGGGAGTTGCACCGTGGCCGAGTACAGGCCCGCCAGTAGGCTGCCCAGTACCGCAACGGCGAACAGGCTGCCGAACTCGTAGGCGACTTCCTCCACGGAGGCGGCCATGCCGGCGCGATGCGCGGGCGCGTTGCCCACGATGGCAGTGGAGGCCACCGAGATCGTGGCGCCAAGACCGCTGCCAGCCACCACCAGGCCAGTGACCAGCCCAGCCAGGCCGAACGGCTGTCCGAACACCGCCAGCAGCACACCCAGTCCCCCCACGGCCAAGCCACCCGAAAGCAGCCAGCGCAGACCGACCCGGTGCAGGAAGGCCCCACCCAGCAAGCCGCTGGGCAGCGTACCCAGAAAGATCGCCGACACCAGCAGTCCTGCCTGCAGCGGCGTGAACCCCGCCACCCACTGAAAACGCTGGGCGATGCTCAGCAGCAGGCCGCCCGTGGCGAAGGTCACGAAGGCGGCGGCCAGCACGCCTGCCGTGAAGGCCGGATTGCGGAACAGCGAGAAGTCGAGCAGCGGATACGCCAGCCGGGACTGCCGGCGAATGAACAGTGCCGCAGCCCCTGCGCTCATGACCAGCAGCGCCAGTGCAAGTGGCCACGATTGCTGAGGCGCGGCGCATTCCTTGATCGCGGCCACCAGCGCAGACAACGCCACCAACACCTGCAACGAGGACACGCCATCCCACGGGCGGGCCACGCCATCGTGCAGTCGATTGTGCCGAGGTGCCACCAACCAGGTGCCTGCGATGGCCAGCACGACAATTGGCAGGTTGATCAGGAAGATCGCGCCCCACCAGTAGTGCTGCAGCAACACACCGCCAAGCAGCGGGCCGAGCACGGCACCAACCAGCGACAGGCTCGCCCAAACCGAAATCGCCAAATTGCGTTCGCGCTCGTTCTCGAAGGCAATGCGGATCAGCGCCAGCGTGGCCGGCATCATCGCGGCCGCGCCGACGGCCTGGAAGACCCGGGCCGCGATCAACACGTCAGGTGTGGGCGACAAGGCCGCCATTAACGAGGCGAGACCGAAGATCACCAGGCCGGCCAGATACATCGAACGGTGGCCGATGCGGTCGCCCAGTGTGCCGGCGCCCAGCAGCAGGCCTGCGGTCACCAGCGGATAGGCGTTGATGATCCACAGCCCCTGCGCACTGGTCGCGTGCAGTTCGCGCGCCAATGACGGGAGCGCTGTGTAGAGGATGGTGATGTCCAGTGCCACCATCAGCAGACCGATGCCCACGACAGCGAGCAAGGCCCATCGCCGCAGGGGTGTTAAAGCCGGTTTCATCGTATGTTTCATATGTCCTCTTTCTGCTGAGCAGTCGGCGCAGGAGCCGTAGATGCAGTTCGCCTGTTAAGCCAAGCGAACTGCGTACGCCAGTCCAAGCAAAGCAGCCAACGGCGCTGCCTAAGTCGTGCGAGTGGCCCGAAAATGCGAGCCGATCCACGCATTTTTCAGCTGTTATAGAGATTAATAAAGTTGGATTTCATCAACTAAATTGATAGAATTTCCATATGCAATGGACACTGGATCAACTTCGCCAATTCGTGACGACCGCCGACAGCGGCTCGTTCAGTGCGGCTGCTCGGCAGTTGGGCAAGGCCCAATCGGCGGTCAGCACCGCCATTGGCCTGCTGGAGGCCGACCTGGGTGTGGAATTGTTCGACCGCTCACGGCGCAACGCGCAGCTCACCGATGCAGGGCAAGTGCTGCTGCTGGAAGCGCGCGAGTTGCTACGCCAGGCCGAGTCCCTGGACAACCGCGCACGCGCCCTGCACGGCGGTAGCGAAGCCACGCTGACCTTGGCGCTGGACGAAGCCTTGCCCTATGCCGCAATCAGCGCCTTGATTCGCGAGATCGCCACGCGTTTTCCCGACCTGGATCTCACCCTGCTCAATGGCACTGCCACCGAAGTAGCCAGCTACGTGGATGAGGAGCGGGCTCAGATCGCCTTTCATTTCGTGCGTGGCGCACTACCGGCTTGCTTCGATCAGCGCTACATCGGCGCCGTGCCGCAAGGAGCCTTCGTGGCCGAAGGGCATGCCCTGGCGCGACTCAAAACTGTCCAGCGTAAGGATCTGGCCAGGTACCGCCAACTCATCCTCGAAGCCGAGGACGTACAGGAAACCGCCTACAGCCCCCGTCTGTGGCGCTCGGACAGTTTCTACAGCATCGCCGAGATGGTGGCCGATGACCTGGGCTGGGCCATCCTGCCCATCAACATCGGCACCTACCAGGCCTATCGCAAGCCACTAAAGCAGTTGCATTGCCCATCGCTCGCGCTACCTCCGCTGTCGGTGCGCATGCTGTGGTGTCAGGGCTGGCACCCGACGCTGACCGTGCAGTGGGTGCAGACCCGCTTCGCGGAATTGATTCATCAGGCACAAACTAATCCGTAAGAAGCAGCTTCCCGCTTTCCCTCGCGGACGATGGTCTCCCACCCATGCAGCATGGCTGGCGTCGCCGCGCAATTGACGCTGGGCAGACCGTGGACGAATGATCGCAACCACAGCACACTGTTTCGTTGAGGTGCCTAGACGACCACTTACCCGAGCTCGTTGGTCTTCTTCCACTCGCGCAGCCGTCCTCGCGAATTGATGAGGGGAAGAGGTGATGAGATGGATCACTCGCTCTTGGGTGTACCTTTCGTACCAGGGGGTGCCGTACGGCGACGCATCGCCTTGCCCTTCGGCGAGGGGTCAAGACGCTGGTTTATACACCTGCGAACTGCTGCAGCAACTCGGCGCAGGGAATGCTGGCATGGTCGGCGTAGAACTTCTGCGCCAACTCTCCCAGCGCGTTCCATCTGTAGCCCGTTTCAGGAAAATCGACCGGCAAGCCCTAACCTTGCCATCGCACCATATCAGCACTAGCAGATTCCAGCCGACAAGGTAGGCCACCAAGTCGGCGACGCTCATTTGCGTGCCTTTCGCATGGCCCTCCAGTGTGTCTCACGGGCGCGCTCGGGCGGCACGCAGGCGAGGTCGGCGGCCAACTACTCGTGTGCGGTGCGAATCGCCTTTAGCAATGCCTGCTTGGTCTGCGGTATGGTCATCGGGCTAAATCATCTCCAACGGCATCTTGCATTGCGGCGGAGGGAACAGCGCATCGAGCTGTGCGAGATCCGAGGCACCGAACCGGATCGACAGCGCATCGCGGTTGTCGCGGGTGTGGCCGGCGGCTCCCGCCTTCGGGATGGCGATGACCCCACGGCGCGCCAGTACGAACGCCAGCGCCACTTGCGCTGCAGTCAGGCCGCGGGCCTGCGCAAAGCGTGCCAGTTCTTTATGGTGCAGCAGCCGACCTTCGTCCAGCGGCGAGTAGGCCATGACTCCGATCCCGCGCGCCAGGCACCAGGGCAGCAAGTCAAACTCGATGCCACGGTGGGACAGGTTGTAGAGCACTTGGTTAACTGCGACCTGATCGCCGCCGGGAACCGCCAGCAGATCTTCCATGTCCGGGACGTCGAAGTTGGATACACCCCAGGCGGATATTCGTCCTTCGGCTTTCAACGCCTCAAAGGTAACGACCACATCCGCCAGTGACGTCCCGTCCTCGCGCCAGTGCAGCAAGTAGAGGTCGATCCGCTCAATACCGAGGTGGCGCAGACTGCGCTCGCAGGCCGCACGAATTCCCTGTGGCGTAGCATGCTGTGGCAGTACCTTGCTGACGACGAAAGCCCGCTCGCGGCGTGCATGGATCGCTTCGCCTACAACGCGCTCGGAGGCACCATCGCCGTACATCTCGGCAGTGTCGATCAGTGTCATGCCCAGGTCGAGCCCATGGCGCAGACTGGCGACTTCCTGACCGAGGGAGGCGTTGATATCGCCCATGTGCCAAGTGCCCTGGCCCAGAACCGGCACGGCTTGGCCTGATGGCAATGTGAGGGTCGGAATGCCCTCTGTCATATGGCGTATCCCTGCGATGTGTTGGCCTGCACCATGTCAAAAACCAGTTTCTCGTACTCGTCGTTCAGGTAGCGCATGCGCTTGACCTCGACAAAACCCAGGCTGCGGTAGAGCTTGCCCAAATGCGGCTTGGCCACATCGGCCAACAGGCTAACCTTGGTGAAACCCTGCGCAGCCGCTTGCTCGATGACGGCGCGCACCAATTGCTTGGCGATACCGCCGCCACGGTGGTCCGGATCGACCGCGAGCGAGTCGATGTAAATCTCGTCGTCATCCGATTCCCTGGGAAACTCCCCGCCCTGGCTGTCGAGGGCCGCGTAGCGATCCTCGTCTGTTCCCTTGAAGGACAGGATACATCCGACCACGAGAGTTCCCTTGCGCGCCACGATCACGTTTTCGTAGCCGAAGTACACATCGGTGCGCGTGAAATCCTGTTCGTACCGGGCGAGCGCGTCGGCCAAGGTGGCTTGGCCAGAAATCGCCATTACTGCATCTTCATCTGCTAGTGCGATCAGGCGTACAGCCTCTCGGGCATCGGCCACAGTGGCCTTGGTAATTGTCAGATCCATCATCAGAAAACACTATCTTGTTGAAATTGTTGAAACACGGCAAGGCCACAAGCCTCGCCATTGAAAATGGTCAGGCGCCAGGCTGTGCCTCGGCCCAATCGGCCGCCATGCGACGCGCCTGCACGAGCAGCGCCGCGTGTTGGGCAGGCAGATCCGTTGCCTGCTCTCCCAGGGTGTCGTAGAGGATGTGAACCTGGCTGTCCTTGGCACCGCAGAAGCCCGCGATCCCCACATTGAGCAGGTGGGTCATGCTCTTGTCCAGACCGCGCTTGGTGAACGAGGCTTCGGACTCGCCGGCCAGGGCGATCCAGCGCACGCTATCGAACGGCAGTCTGCGGCCACTGCCGTAGAAGATGCCATGGTTCCAGACGCGGTCGATGTAGCCTTTGACAATGGCCGGAGTCGAGTACCACCAGATCGGGAACACAATGAACGCCGCGTCCTTGCCGGCCAGATCCGAGGCGAGCCTCATGACCTCGGAGGAGTACGCTTTATCGGGATCGGCCCAGTCGGGTTCATCGACGGGCTGCAGTACCGGATTAAACCCGGTGCGGTACAGATCCAGCTCGGCGACCTTCCAGCCGCGCTGTTGCAGTTCCTCAGTGATCGCCTGAGCGACCCTGGCGGTCAGAGAGTCGGCGCGCGGATGCCCCCAAATCAGTTGCACTTGCTTCATGAAGCATTCCTTCCGTTGTTCTGTTTAATGACGTTCTGCCAACGTTGTGCCTCCCTTCTTTCGAGTGAGGCGTCGTGCTTGGCGATAACGCTATTGTTGAGCAATTTATCAGATGAATAAAGATTGATTTCATCTGATAAATTGATGGTTTAAGAAAGCACTGGCGGGACATTTGTGCGCTTGCGAGAACGCCTGCACGCTACCCAATCGAATGGGTACGCTGCCTTCCGATTTCCCACGACGCACTTACCCCGCGCATCGTCGCTGCGACCCGTTGCCCCAGCTTTTGCTCGATAACGGGTTTCCACGGCACCAGACTGAATCCCATACCGTCGTCCAACATCGCGTAGCGCCCGCTCGCCAGCATGACCGAGCGCCGGTAGACACCGGCCACGCGCTGCCCATCCGCCATCGGGCGATGCTCCAGGCCGGTTTCGGCCGCAATGTCTTTGGCTGCCTGCGCCAGCTCCCGGTTGCGCAGCGCGCCCAGCAGGTTGCGCGTCAGAATCACGCGCCGCTCGGCCAGCCCCTGTTCTTCAAGGAAGTCGGCGCGCTGCTGCAAGGCTTGCTTGACAACGCCACCAAAGCCGAGGTCGCCCAGCCGCTTGCCTCCGCCGATCAGTTGCTGGTCGAGCCAGGTCGCGCCGATCACCCTAGCCTGTCGCTCGATGGGCAAATGCGATTTCAGCTCCACCGCTACATTGCCCAGTCGCTGGGCGTCGTACTGGCGGCCATGCTCCAGCAGGTCGTCCGGTACCTTCCACAAACCATCGACCACGCGCTCCACAATCCCAGCCCGGCGCAGGGCTTCCAGTCGGCGGACGTGGGCCGCGACGACTTCCTGCGGATCGCGGCCAGGCTTGGCTCGTCCTTGCTCGATCGCCAGATGATGATCGGTGCGATACAGGCCATCGCTCGCCAGCGCGGCAATGTTCCTGTCGGCCGCCCGTACCTCGGAGGAACCGCGCACCTCCACCACTGCGCCAGCGATCGGGCCTGTTCGACGGTCAGTTCACCGTACAGACCCAGGGCAGGTTTACGCCGCTCTCCGGCGTTCGTGCGGTACTGGAGCATGAACACCTTGCGGCCTGCCGGGGTGATCTTGCACAGGAAGCCAGGAACTAGGGTATCGCGCAGTTCGACTGGCTGCGCCTGGGTTTGTGCCGCATCGACTGCGGACTTCGTGAGTTTGATTTTCGCCATGATGACTCCTCGGAAGACCCGATTTCCAGGAGCCTGTTGGGAGCCAAGCGGGTGGAAGCCGGGTCAAGTTTCAGAAAGCACCGGCATATGATGAATCCGCCTAAGTTATTGATAAACCTGTTGTATCAGGTTGAGGCGTAGTCCAGCGAAGTTCGGTGCTGGAGTCATGGTGAAATAAAAAAAGGCCCCCGGAGGGACCTTTTTTGAAGGGGTACATATTAGTCGTGAAGAAAATCACTGCTGAGCAGGCGGGCCTCATCCGGAGTGAGGAAGTCAGATGTCATGTCTGCAAACCGCACCGGATCTGTGATGGTACCGAAGCTGCCAAACTCTTCGCGGATCTGGCGCAGAAGACTATCCGGAAGCTTGCGTGCAGCACGGCAGGCACGATCAAACATATTGCCCGTCCCGACCGGACTGTCCACTAAAGCACGTCCGGTATACGGCAGGTATTTTTCCAGCATGTCCTCTGCGTAACGGATGGCCATACCCGGCTCAAGAGCCGAGGTTTTCAGCGTACCCCTGGGGGCGACGCGGGGGTTCAGTAGATAAACGGCCCCGAGTGCGGCCTGGTAGAAAAACTGCTCCCACTTATCGTAACGCCAGCCAATGCACAGCCCGTAGTCATACTCTTCAGCCAGTTCGGAGTCTTCCTTAAACGACACAACACCGGTCGCCGGCATTTCAGCGACTTCACGTTGCCACTCGTAGAACGGGATCTCAAAGGTGCGTTCACCACACGCCATATCGCCGTAGCGTTTTTCAAGATCAACGAGCAGGAAATACAGGATAAACGCGCGCAGGGCATTGCAGTCGGTATCCCACTGGCGGGGTGACTGGATAAGCGTCTCCGGGGCCTTGTCGAGGATCTGCTGTGCCTGTTCCTGCGCGCCGGCATTAATCCCGCTGGCATCTTCCTTCAGACGGCGAAGCATGGTCAGGACTGGCTGATTAAGCGTCATGGCCCCGACGGCGGTGCGCATCTGGTAAAGAACGGCATCGAATGTACCGTCAAGGACGCTGGCAATGATGCGATCGCCCCAGTCCGGGTTCCGCTCAGTCCAGGTCACCACCGAAGAGGCATCGCCATGCCGGCACAGGTAGTTATGCACCTTACCCGGGAAGGATTTCAGTACGTAGTTGAGGCTGGTCGGGAAACAGGCGCTGTAGATCTGGACGGCCGGTACCACCTGGGCCGTCATGCCATAGTCCATCATGGTGGTAATGATATGGCTCATGGCACCATGAGTGGTGGCATACAGGGGGGAACCCTTTAACCCTAGAGCCTCCAGTACAGCTTTGCGTACCGGTGGTGCAAGCTCGGCATTCGCCGGCTGTTGATGGATGAATCGTACTAACTGGTCATATTTCATTTTCTCAATCTCCAGGCGGTCCTGATCTGAGCGCGCGATCAGTTTAATTTCAGTGAACCCACTGTTCTGGGCAGTTACGCGTTTTATCCTGCCGCGTTCAGGTGATGATTTTGCGTTCATTTATGTAAGTCCTGCTACATGGATTGTCTTCTTTTTAAAAAACCGTTTGCAAACGGTTTTAAAAAAAATAACCTGGAAAATTTCTAACAGCAACAAGCATTTCTGATAACCATATATATTCTTTTTTTTATGTTTCTTATGGCTCTTTATACCTTTTCCATTAATCGTGTACCTCCTACTCCTGAGATCCGATTTCTGGCTAAGTCGGATCTCCAGACTACAGCCGGTGTATTTTGGCTAACATGCCGGAGATGGAAGCAGGGGAGTAAGCTGATATAATGATGTAAGAACAAATCTTACATTAAGAAACGGAGGGGCTATGGCCCGAACGATGACGGTGGACGTGGGCGACGAGCTGCGTGAATTTATCGATTCCCTGGTTAAGGCCGGTGATTACCGAACACAGAGCGAGGTCATGCGTGACGCGCTGCGTTTACTGCGCGAGAAGCAGGCCGAATCACGCCTTCAGGAACTGCGCGATCTGCTGGTCGAAGGTATCAGCAGCGGCGAAGCGAAACCATGGAACAAGGATGCATTCCTGAATAATGTCAGGGCCAGGGTGGCAAATGAAAGAGATTGAGCTGACACCCAAAGCAGAAGAAGATCTGGAAGCAATCTGGGACTACAGCTTCCGACAGTTCGGGATTGTTCAGGCGGATGCGTATATCGGCCGTATAGCAGCGGTTTTTGACGTGCTGGCCATGCATGATATTGGCACGCATCGCGCGGAGCTTGGCGAAAATATCTGCTCGCTGCCGGTGGAACAGCACATGATCTATTTTGTGCCATCACATTCAGTGGTTACGATCATACGTATTCTCAGCCAGTCTCAGGATACGGCGCGCCATGAACCCTGGAGGTAATCGAATATGAAAAAACATAATTAAATCAATTTGTTAGTTCGTGTAATCTATCTTATGTTATATGCGCACTGTATATATATGGGTCTTCCCCGATCATGGTGGGAAAAATTCGCTCCTACTGTCTTGTTCGGGGTGAAACACTTATATGATAGGCTCTGTTTCTTGCTATTATTTCCCCTTTCATTGACAGTCAGTCTTATACGGAGGGTACATGCCTTTAAATATCAATTCATGCCTATGCACCTCAAGCTTAAGCATCGATTCCTTTGTTGATACCTCATCCACCTCAAAGAATTCAACTCAAAAGAACCATTCCTCTGGCGGATATGTTACAACCAGTACAAAAGTGAAAGCCTTAGAAATAAAACCATTAGCTTCATGCCTGCGGTAATGGTCCCAACTTATTGATAGTGTTTTATGTTCAGATAATGCCCGATGACTTTATCATGCAGCTCCACCGATATTGAGAACGACAGCGACTTCCGTCCCAGCCTTGCCAGATGCTGCCTCAGATTCAGGTTATGCCGCTCAATTCGCTGTGTATATCGCTTGCTGATTAGGTGCAGCTTTCCCTTCAGGCGGGATTCATACAGCGGCCAGCCATCCGTCATCCATATCACCACGTCAAAGGGTGACAGCAGGCTCATAAGACGCCCCAGCGTCTCCATAGTGCGTTCACCGAATACGTGCGCAACAACCGTCTTCCGGAGCCTGTCATACGCGTAAACAGCCAGCGCTGGCGCGATCTAGCCCAGACGTAGCCCCACTGTTCGTCCATTTCCGCGCAGACGATGACGTCACTGCCCGGCTGTATGCGCGAGGTTACCGACTGCGGCCTGAGTTTTTTAAGTGACGTAAAATCGTGTTGAGGCCAGCGCCCATAATGCGGGCGGTTGCCCGGCATCCAACGCCATTCATGGCCATATCAATGATTTTCTGGTGCGTACCGGGTTGAGAGGCGGTGTATGTGAACGGTAACTGCCATGTTTTACGGCAGTGAGAGCAGAGATAGCGCTGATGTCCGGCAGTACTTTTACCGTTACGCACCACCCCGTCAGTAGCTGAACAGGAGGGACAGCTGATAGAAACAGAAGCCACTGGAGCACCAAAAAAACACCATCATACACTAAATCAGTAAGTTGGCAGCATCACCCTAATGTTGAGCAGTATTTAGTTAGCCAGTCTTGCTTTATAACGCCTTAAAATATTTACTGGATTAACCAGGGCCAGAAAAGTTCCGCCGACTATAAGCGTGGCTCCTGACATTTTCCAGACGTTGAGGCTGTCACCGAGAAATAAAGCACCAAAGAAAATAGCAAATACCGGGCTGAGTAAAGAGTAAGGCATGACCTTGTTCACCGGATATTTTTTTAATAGCCAGTACCACAATGAATAAGCTATAACGGATGATCCTATCGCACTGTAAAAAACACCGAACCAGCCGCGCCAGCTTGCATTCTCAATAGCAGCAAACTGACCCGTTTCAAAAATGAACGATGCCAGCGCAACTAGAGGAATCGCCAGAAAGGAAAGCCATCCCGCCATCGTCAGTGGGTGAATCGGCACTGAGCATTTAACTATGATGTTTGTGAGTGCCCAGCCAGTTGCACTGGTCAGCAGCAATACCATAGCCAGCATTGAGGCGGATGAAGGACTGCCAGCCAGGAAGAACACGCCTGATAATGAAATTGCAATGCCCATTACCTGTATAAAACTCAACTTTTCCTTAAGCACAACGGCGGCCATGATCATTGCGAAGGGCGTACCAAGCTGAACCACGATTGCTGCGGTTCCCGCATCGGTATAACGCGTGCCCACAAACAACAAAGAAAAGTGCATAAACCCAAATGTAAATGCCAGTACCATCAAGGTCTTGAATTGTTCCCTGGTGACTCTGGCAAAAGGAACTACTACTGCGGACACTACTATAAAACGTAGAAATGTCATAAAGAGCGGAGGCAACTCCGTCACGCCCAGCTTGATAGCCACAACATTAAATGCCCAGATTGCAACAACCAGAATGACGATAAAAAAATGACGGAGAGCCACAGACTGTTCCTTACCTGATAACTGCTTTGAGGGTGTCTTCGAACTGGTTAAGCAGCAGATCCGCATTATCCTGATTGAATGTCAGCAGCGGACGAATTTTCAGGCTGTTCTCTCCTTTACCCGTTGTGCTGATAAGAATACGGCGCTCACGCAGTTCACTGACAACTTTACGTGTTAATCCGGTATCTGGCTCTTTAGTGTCAGGATCTTTAACGAACTCAATCGCGTGATAAAGCCCCGCGCCACGTACATCCCCAATCTGGGTATAATTTTCAGCAATCACACGGAAACCATTCAGAAGGTAATCACCCAGAAGGTGTGAATTCTCCATCAGGTTTTTGTTCTGTATTTCGTTCAGTACGGCTTGTGCTGCAGCAATACAGACCGGATTCCCTGCAAAGGTATTGAAATAGCGAACTTTACGGCCAAAATCTGCCAGCAATTCAGGTCTGGCAACAACCGCTGCGATTGGCAGGCCATTACCCATTGGCTTGCCCATAACCACCAGATCAGGGTTAATACCGTGGCGCTGATAACCCCACATATGCGAGCCGGTACGCCCGAAGCCAGGCTGCACTTCATCGGCAATGTAAACGCCGCCGTGCTTGTGCACGACATCAATCGCTTTTTTAAGGAAGCCAGCAGGTGTGGTCAGTAGTCCATCGGTGGAGAAAATGCTGTCTGCAATGAACCCCGCAAATTTGATCCCGTGGCGTGCCATATCTGCAATCGCTGCTTCAATATCATCAGCCAGTCGCTGCGCCACATCCACGCCTTCACCGGCTCGATAGGCGTCAGGAGCACGGACCGTACGAACATGCTGATCAACCGGGACGTATTTACCCATAGTGGTTGAGATAGCTGCCACTGTTGTGGTGATACCGTGATAAGCATAATCAGTCACGATAATGCCGGTACCACCGGTATAGAACTTGGCGATACGCAGGGAAAGATCAACAGCTTCACTTCCCGTGCAGGTATACATGACGTGGCCGAGCTCAGGCTCAAAGGTATTCAGCAGTTGCTCAGAATAGTTAAGAATGTTTTCGCTCATGTAACGCGTGTGAGTATTGAGCGTGGCAATCTGGCTGGAGACCGCCTCAACCACTGCCGGATTACAGTGGCCGACTGAAGGCACGTTGTTATAGCAGTCGAGATAGGCATTGTCCTCGGCATCATAGAGGAACACGCCTTCGCCACGCACAAACTCAACCGGATGTTCATACATCAGCTTATAGGATGGGCCAAGCAGTGATTCGCGGCGTGACACGATTTCACGTTCACGAGTATTGAGCTCATTCACACGGGCAATATCAAACCCATTCTGCATACCAGCAGTGGGAGAAAATGACTGTGACATAGTTATTCCTTACAGGCTGATTCAATGAGGGAGCGAGTTTCTTCAAACGGCAGAGACAATAACTGTTCCAGCTGTGCCCAGCTGGTTGCGGTGTTTCTCAGAATATATTCACGGTTATCCGGAAACTGACGTGCACGCCATTCGGTAATGACAATTCGGACAAACATGCGGGTGAGGAACAGATCGAACATAATGTTGATCTCCTCTTCCTGAAGCGGAACCTGTGCTATGTAGCCTCGAAGGTAGGCGAGAGCGCCATCAAGCAAGCGCTCGCCGGTTCCCATCTGATAAGTGGCTCCCACCGCAACATCAATGGCAATCGCTGTGCAGACGGCGTCACCAAAATCAAGAATTGCGGCTATTTCGTCAGTATTTTGTGGATCAACCAGCACGTTGTCGCCGTTCATATCGTTGTGAACAACGCTCTTACGTAACGAGGGAAGAAGTGGCTTAACGCGTGATTCAAAGTTATCCAGACAAAACTCCAGCATGGCACGGCGAGCAGGTGCAACAATCACTTTCATGTATTCGCGCAGCGATGATGCATGTTGAGCATCCCAGAGCAGCACATGATCCTGAGCGGGATGACTGAAATCCAAAAGAGCACTGGTGACGAGCCCAGCCATGCTGCCAAGATTATATTTCTGTACATTAGTCGCAGGTGACTGTGCCATTAGCTTACCTTCAAGATAAGTAACGACTCTGACCGTACGCATTTGCCCCAGGCAATCAAGAATGAGTTCAAAACGACCGTCTGACGTTGCTCTGACCTGTTGAATCGGCAGGCCAGGGGCACGAAGATTGATGTGATGCATCAGCTCAGTCTGGAAATTGCTTACCATCCGTTCTTCACCTGGATGGGCAAATTTAATCGTGAACTTAGCGCCATCCGCGCTTTCAACCAGAAAGTTTTGATCTCTTTCACTACGCAATTTGCGGACTTCACCGCGAATGCCGTAGTGCTCAAGAAGAACGTCTGCTGCAAAGTCACAGTCAATATCGCTCTGCTGCGCTGTCAGCGCATTGGTCGCTTCCGCTTCCATTGAAATGTTGTCTGCCATGCCGGTTACCATCAATGAATTGTTAACTGATATATTGGCATATCAGTAAGTTTAAATAAAGCTGTCTTGGCCTGATGCGCTAGTTAAAATGAGCGTTATAAGAAAACAGAATGGCCATGCATTACTATATAAAGGGAAATGCTAATAACAGGGTGATTTATAAGAAGAATTGCGTATGTATACGGATTACTGACCCGCCATTTCGTGATATATTGGCAGACAAATGTGAATCTCACGACAGTGGGCGTTTATGAGGAATTTCAATGAGTTTTCTGTTTTCAGCTGAGATGCTTGATCACCGGTTACCAAAGACTATGCAAATCTTCACTCTGATGCGTGATGCCATTATTGCGATGCGTCTTCCCCCCGGTGAAGTGATTCAGGAAAAAGAGATTGCCGCTCAACTCGGCCTCTCGAGAACTCCCGTTCGTGAAGCGCTTCTGGCTCTTGCAAGTCAGAATCTCATCATTGTCAGACCAAACCAGGGCACTATTGTCAGCCCCATCGACATAAAACTAGTGCTTGACGGTCAGTTCCTGCGTGAATCTCTTGAACCCCGGATTGCGAAACTTGCCGCACGGTTCTACCGACCTGAGTATAATATTGAATTTGATGAAATTATTAACCGACAGCGCTTCGCGGCTATAAATGCTAACACGAGCTATTTCTTTGCACTGGATGATGAGTTTCACAAGCTGATTGCAAAGTGCGCTAACATGCCAGAAATATGGCTGACGCTGCACGGTGGTACCGGGCATCTTGATCGGGTTCGCAGGCTGGCTTTCACAGTGGAACAACACTATGAATCAGTGATCAATGAGCATGAAGCGTTGTACCATGCTGTTCGTCGCGGAGATGAAACTTCAGCCGAAGAGCTGATGACTGTTAATCTTGAAGTATATGACAGCCTTATGATCCTGCTCGATAAGCACCGGCATTATTTTGAAAAAGATGATGCCATTTTATCCCGTCTGGATTCAAAAAAAGGATTGCGTCATTTGCTCGGGTAATAAAAAAGAGGCTGTCGCCTCTTTTTATATTAATGTGATATCTGCCCAATAAATTGTCTTGCTCGTTCGGATGTCGGGTTAGTAAAGAATTCATCCGGCGAGTTAATTTCGATAATTTGTCCTTTATCCATAAATACAACTCTGTCAGCTGCTTTTCTGGCGAAATCCATTTCGTGTGTGACGCACATCATGGTTATTCCACTTTCGGCCAGTGATAAAATAACATCCAGTACTTCTTTCACCATCTCAGGATCGAGTGCTGAAGTTGGTTCATCAAGCAACAGAACCTGGGGTGTCATGCACAACGCACGAGCAATCGCGACGCGCTGCTGCTGGCCGCCTGACAGCTGACTGGGATAGTGGCTCATCTTATGAGACATGCCGACTTTATTCAGAAATTTAACTGCACGCTCATGAGCCTCGTTTTTCGACACTTTCAATACCGACTGGGGAGCCAGCATGCAGTTCTCAAGGGCTGTCATATGCGGGAAAAGATTGAAGTTCTGGAAAACCATACCCGTTTCACATCTGACTTTGTCATCACCTGATCGCGTCACGCCTAAATCGGTACCGTTTACGACCAGCTTGCCTTCCTGATATTTTTCAAGTCCATTCACACAGCGAATGAGCGTTGATTTCCCGCTTCCGGACGGGCCGCATACAACGACTATCTCACCTTTGCTGACAGAGAGCTCAATATTCCGCAGCGCGGCGTAATCGCCATACCATTTATTGACGCCATGAAACTGCACGATAAGTTTGTGATTTTCTTTATCAGTCATTTTATTCTCCGGACCTTCAGGCCCTGACCATGTGTCTTGTCAGACGGTTACTGATTTTCAATACCAGGCGGCGAATGATTTCTACAATGGCCAGGTAAATAATTGCTGCCCATAAATAAACCTGGAAATCGAAAGAGCGTGAAAAGGCAAGCGCGGTGGTTCCCATCACTTCCATAACCGTGATGGTGCTGGCGATTGCTGATGACTTCATCATCAGTACCAGCTCATTTCCCAAAGGGCGCAACGCGACAATGGAGGCCTGAGGAAGAATGATTTTCAGAAAACCGGAGGTCCGTGTCATTCCTAATGCATGAATGGCTTCATGCTGACCACCTGGAACCGACTGGATCGCACCGCGCCAGATTTCAGCCTGATAAGCCGCTGTATTTAGCGTAAATGTGAAAACGGTACACCAGTAAGCTTCACGGAAGAACCACCATAAACCGAGCCCCTGTAATTCATGCCTGAACTGACCTGCGCCGTAGTAAACCAAAAATGTCTGGGCCAGTAGCGGTGTGCCACGGAAAAAGTAGATGTAAGCAAGAGAAACTGACTTCAGTATCGATGAGCCAGACATACGCAGCATCAGGATTAACATTGACAGGATCGCACCGGCAAAAACTGATGTCAGTACTATCTGAAAGGTAATGCCAAGACCGTTCAGCATGCGGGGACCGTATTCCTGTAAAAGCTCAAACATACTTACCCCCTGGCGTAAAAGCGATTGGCTCTGCGCTCAAGGAAACTCAGAATGAGTCCTGATACAGAGGAAAATACCAGATAAACGGCACATGCGAGCGCGTAAAAGAAAAAAGGCTCTTTTGTCGAATTTACCGCTATATAGGTTTGTCGCATCAGGTCTGACAGCGCAATTACGGAAACCAGCGAGGTATCTTTCAGCAGCACCAGCCAGACATTGCCAAGACCCGGCAGAGCGGTTCTCCATAACTGAGGAAGCGTTACGCGGAAGTAACTCGTCCTCGCAGACAATCCCAGCGCGTAAGACGCCTCATATTGTCCCTGTGGGATTGCTCTTAATGCGGTATAAAAGATTTCACACGAAAAAGCTGCGAACACGACGCCCAGCGCAATCAGGCCAGCAATAAAACCATTAATCTGTGGTGTTTCCCAACCGATAAAATCGCATGCCATCTTAATCGCGAGCTGCGAGCCATAGAAAATAATAAAGATGGTCAGGAGCTCCGGAAGTGCACGGAAAATCGTGCCATAGGCAATGCAAAATCGTTGCACCCATTTTTTATGGCTTAACATTCCGCTTGCCAGCAGCAGCCCTATAACCAGACCAAACGGCAGCGTTGCAACCGCAAGTTCAATTGTTAACAGTGCTCCGGACAGGATGGGCTTCGCCCATCCTCCATTCCCGAATGACAGATAATTCAGGTATTCACCCATACGGTACCTTCTGCTTACAAACAGGCTTTACTTAATCGAAAAGTCGAAATATTTCTTGTTGATTCGGTCGAAGGTTCCGTCAGCAATAATGGCTTTAATTGCCGCATTGAACTGATCGCGCAGGTCCGCATCGGATTTACGCACGCCTACGCCTTTTCCTACGCCAAAGTATTTTTCATCGCGAACATCACCACCCACAAATTTGCAGCATGCCCCTTCAGGAGACTTCATCCAGTCAGAGAGGATTGCAGCATCGGAAAACACGAGATCGATTCGACCGTTAGCAAGATCCATGTTGGCATCGTCGACGGTTTTATACATTTTGACGTCGGTATCTTTGAAGTTGTCCTCGAGATAGGTCGCCTGAGAGGTCGAGCCCTGCACACCAACAGTCACGCCTTTCAGTGAAGCTGGTGTGGTTTCTTGTATGTCACTGTCTTTAGTCGCGATAAAGCGGGCCGGAGTGGCGTAATACTTGTCAGTAAAATCTATCTTCTTCTGACGCTCAGGGGTAATGGACATACTTGCCACGATTGCATCATATTTGCCAGACATCACCCCCGGAATCATGCCATCCCACTCCTGCGACACGATGTTACATTTGGCTTTCATCTTTTCGCATAGTGCATTAGCAATATCGACATCAAAGCCTGTCAGTTTGCCATTGGCAATGTAGCTAAACGGTTTATACGTACCCTCTGTAGCAATGCGGATTTCTTTCCATTCCTTAGCCATTGCTGCCTGAGAAGACAGGCCTGCTACTAACATGATCCCTGCAAGAACAACTTTAATAACTGACATGGCGACCTCACTATGTGTTTTGATATACTGATATATTAATATGCAAAAGACATGCCACTTAATGATTGGTTCGTACAAGGCTATTACACAGTGGGGGGTTTTAAATATTCTGGTACTTTTGCACCATTCAGAGGCAAAGCGAACCCAAAAGAGTGCACGTTCGATATACAACTTGAGCAATCCATGCTTGCTGCCAGCTTTACATCATTACTCATCGCATCTGTTACTTCGATACAGGACGAAGCAATCTTCCGGGAACTGGATAAGATGGAAAATCCATTAAGTTTTTAACAAGACGGTTGGTCAATCCATTATGTACTGGAACAGTCATTAGAGGTGAATTTGCTACAACACTTTGCTGTTAAGCACTATAAATTTTCCAAAATATTAACGTCCGCTTCTGGCACTAAGCAGACGTTAAGACTTACAGCATCGGGAAGCTTCTGAATGCCGCGTCAGCGGCATGGAGGCGCCAGCTGAAGCTGCATGGAGTACTGCGGGCAAATGGCGCCGTCGCCCGGCGCAGCCGGCTACTGTGTTGACAGGTTCTGCCTCACCGACCCCCTTCCCTTGTATCTAACAGTTTGTGGTGATTAGCTACCACCACTGAAGCAGAGTGAGCCGCCCCCTTCCCTTAAGGTCAGAAAAGTCGGCACCGCTGAACCTTGATTTGCAGCACATGGCCCTCTGCTTCACCTTTCACGCCAGCACATCAGGTTGAACGGTTACCGGGAGCTCGACTCCGTATGTACAAGGCGAACAGGCGTGACGGTTTATGTGAGAGGAGTTTGACCATGTTTCCAGTCGGCATTGACGTAAGTAAAAACACCCTGGATCTTTGCATGCTTTATGACGGTATCAAAGGACGCATAAAAACCCGTAACATCCAGAATAACAGACATTCAGTTGAAAATATTCTTCACTGGCTCAGGCTTCAACATTGCAGTCCGGAAGATGTTCATGTGGTAATGGAAGCTACCGGTGTTTATCACGAACAGCTGGCCACTGAATTACATGATGCCGGTTTCCGGGTTTCTCTGGCCAACCCTCACCGTAGTCGGGAGTTTGCGCGTGGCATGGGAATCATGACAAAAACGGATAAGGTGGATGCGTATATGCTGGCCTGTTACGCATTCCTTAAGAAGCCACACCGCTGGGAGCCGCCGGCACCCGAAATCAGATATCTCGGTGCACTCCTGCGACGGCGGGATGTTCTGCTGGGTGATGCCCTGCGTGAGGAGAACAGACTGGAAAAATACCTGTCGACAGACACACCTGCAGATATTATCAGTTCCTGCAGGCGTATGGCGCAGCTTCTGCGCGAGGAGATAAGTAATATCGAGCGGCAGATAAAAGCACATATCAAAGCCAGCCCTGCACTGAGGCGTGATTATACACTGCTGACCTCAATTAAATCGGTTGGTCCCCAGCTGGGGATGCATATGCTGATCGTGCTTCGCAGCCATAACTTTGTATCGGCTGAGCAGGCTGCCGCCTTTCTGGGCGTGGTGCCGATCGAGAAACGCTCAGGCACATCGGTCCGGCGCCGGCCGCGGATGTCGAAAATCGGCCCCCCTCAGTTGAGAGCGAAGCTTTACATGTCCGCCCTGTGCGGAAAAATCTACAATAAGCGAATGCGTAATATTTACGATGAGATGTGCCTGCGGGGTAAACCTAAAATGGTGGCCATTGGCGCGCTGATGCGGAAACTGGTGCACTGGTGTTATGGCGTCCTGAAGACCGGAACCGTTTTTAATGACGAAGACCTGAAACCGGTACTGTCAACCTGACTATACCAGGCTGGCATCAAACACAAGGTAACGCTCACTGCAATAAGTGAGCGCAGTCCGTTATGAGCGAACAGCGGAAGTTCGGAATGCATACTTACTACGACGCATGTTAAGCAGTGGGGAGCAGGTCAGACCCTGGTTGCTAATCACTTAAGTTCTGATCTTTAAGTTACAGCCCACACGGAATGCTCTTCCTATTTCGAGATATTCAGCTCTCGCGGCACCGGTCAGCTGCTGCGACTGCTCAGTAAACTTGGCCATATTGACCTGATCCTCGTTGATTAATACACCGCGATGTTAGTAGACTGGCCCCCTGAATCTCCCCACAGTATAAAACCTGCATTGTTCGGCGTTAACTCGTATCGAAGCATGGGCTCAATCATCCTGTTGTTTCAGTCGGAGGAAAGTCTATCAGTAAAGAGAATCAGAGATCAAAGTGGTCATTTTAATTGAGCCGGATAACGGACATTTCAATTGAGCTTTGACACATGGTGTAAGCGCAAAGCGTTATTGTCGTCTGAGCACAATTCACACGCGTCGTGTACGCTAAGCCTTCATTTTGCTCAGCACAGGACCGCGATCTTATGTTGGTGACTATGACAGACAAAGAACTTTACCGGCTTGGCATCATTCAGCGAGTATTTGACCGGGCTTTGCTTCAGCGCGACGCTGCAGATATTCTTGAACTCGGTGTTCGTCAGGTGCAGCGTCTTGTGCGCCTGTACCGGACAGATGGCGCAACCGCGTTTGCATCTTCCCGCCGTGGACGTCCTGCAAACAACCGGATCGATGAAGAAACTCAGGGGGCGGTTGTCGATAACAAACGACTGGGTGCCGTTCTGAGGCTGGCACAGCAGAAACAGGGTAAGTGATGTTGCGAGAACACTCAGTTGTGCCCGTTCATCCGTTGGATGCTGGATTAACTGGTTTACACAATGAGGTGTTGAAGGCCTAAAATCCTTGCCCGCAGGACGCTCCCGACGTTGGCCCTTCGAGTATATCTACACCCTGTTATGTGATCTGATAAGGCATTCTCCCGGCGACTTTGGTTACCAAAGTTAACGCTGGAGTACACAGCTACTGGCAATAAAAATCAAAGATATAACCGGATGCAGGTTACATGCTGGAACGCTCAGGCGCTGGTTGCCATTGGCTGAATTAGTCTGGCGCAGAGTCGCACCAACCTTGCGTATCCGTGACCCGCTTTAGGATGAAAATTTAGTCCAAATATGGTTTTTGACAGGGATATATTCTAAACCAGTATCACATTTTACGAGTAGAAAGAAGAATACTTGTTTCTGTATTTGCCACCCCAGGGATGCGCCGAATCCCCCCTAAAACCTTGTCAAACTCTTCAAGACTGCGGGTGTGAATTTCTACCAGGATATCCCAGCGGCCATTTGTTGTATGCAGCGTTGCTATTGCTGCTTCTCCCTGGAGTTGATGAATGATTTTTTGTGCCTTATTACCTTCAATCGCAATACTCATCCAGGCCCGTATAAGGTCCGTCTCCGGTTCCTGCCGTATGCGTACAGTGTAACCGCTGATGGTGCCGTTCGCTTCCATCTGATCAAGATGCTTCTGCACCGTTGCGCGTGATACGCCGATACGTGTAGCAATTTCACTGACCGGGATACGAGCATTGTCTCTTAACAGTGTGATGATTCTGTGGTCAATGTCTCCCATGAACAAATTGCTCCATAAGTGTATAAAATTTGATAAAAAATAATGCAATTTGATTCATTCTGTCAACTGTGCACCTTACACAATGATCGCTATTCTGAATGCATACCAAAACTGAGACAGAATAATGACGACTTTCATTGATATTTCACATATGCAGCAACTGATCAGAAAGACCGGTGTGCAGCAGTTCATTACAGAGCTGACTGGATTTATAGAAGATGATTATCGGAACTGGGCTCATTTCCAGAAATGCCGGCGGGTCGCCAATCATTCAGCGCTGGGCGTTATAGAACTGATGCCAACTGCCAGCGAAATCCTCTACGGATTTAAATACGTTAACGGGCATCCGTCGAACGCGGATAAAAATAATCTGACGGTCATGGCATTTGGGGCACTCGCAGAAACAGACACCGGCTATCCCCTGCTGTTAAGTGAACTTACGCTGGCTACAGCGTTACGTACTGCTGCCACATCAGTACTGGCCGCAAAATATCTTGCGCCACATCATGTCAGGACCATGGCGGTGATTGGGAACGGTGCACAAAGCGAATTCCAGATTCTGGCATTCCACACGTTGCTCGGCATTAATCACTTCCGTCTTTACGATATTGATCCCAGAGCTTCTGAAAAACTAAAAAATAATCTTACAGAGTATCAGGCGATTCATCTACACATATCCGATTCGGTGGCAGAAGCAGTTCAAGGCGCGGATATTATCACCACGATCACGGCGGACAAAAAGAATGCCACCATTATCAAGCCCGAGATGATATCCGACAATGTATATATAAATGCTGTCGGTGGTGACTGCCCTGGGAAAACGGAAATTCATCCCGATATCATTAACCGTGCCAGGGTAGTGGTTGAATATGAGCCTCAAAGCCGAATTGAAGGTGAAATTCAAAATATGCCAGCCAGTTTCGCTGTTACCGAACTCTGGAAAATTATTAACGGTAATGTTAATAATCGTGATTTCCAGCACGGGCTGACTGTTTTCGATTCAGTGGGGTTCGCCATCGAAGATTTTTCCACCCTGCGCTATATCAGGCATCTGTCTGAAAAATATCGTATTGGTGAAAAAATCGAATTAGTGCCACAGCCTGCCGATCCTCGTGATTTGTTTAGTTATATCAAATAGCCCTTGTCAGCCTAGGTGAAAAATGCAAACCACCAGTCGTATTTTCATGGTTCGTCCCGCGTCCTTTACCGTTAATCAGGAAACCGCCGTCACAAATTATTTCCAGCAGACCGCGCAAATTCCTGATGCCGCACAATCCCTTGCGCTTGCCGAATTCACCTGCTATGTCGACACCCTGCAACAAGCGGGTGTCGACGTACATGTTTTCGACGACCCCACGGGAACGGATACCCCTGATTCGTTGTTCCCCAACAACTGGCTGACGCTGGGTCAGCAGGGCGAGGCCATCCTCTACCCAATGGAAGCGCCAAATCGTCGCAAAGAACGAAATCCTGAACTGATCGCCACACTGTCAGAACACTTCACTATTAACCAGGTCATTGATCTTTCGGCGTTTGAGCAACAAGGGGAATTTCTTGAAGGCACGGGTTCTATGGTGTGCGATCACGAGAATAAAATCGCCTGGGTTTGTCGCTCTTCGCGAAGTTCGCCACATGTCATGACGTCGGTAGAAGAAATTACCGGTTACCGCGCAATGTGGTTTAACGCTGACGACCGCAGACAACAACCGATTTATCACACCAATGTAATGATGAGCATCGGCAAAAAATACGCGGTGGTTTGCTTTGAAGCGATCAGAAACCGTCAAGAAGCCGCCGTACTCTATAATGGGCTACGTCAGGCAGGTAAAGAAATTATCGATATTACCCTGACACAGACAGAAAACTTCTGCGGCAACATTATCGAATTGCATGCCGAAAATAATGGACATCCTATTCTGGCGATGTCAAAGAGAGCCTGGCAGGCGTTTACTGACTCTCAGCGGCATATTCTTTCAGATTACGCTACTATTGTCGCACCGTCTCTGGATATTATTGAACAACTCGGCGGTGGCGGGGCGAGATGTATGGTTGGTGAAATATTCAGCCCACGGCGTTAGAAAAAAATACTCGTGTTAAAAAATGGCGAAATATCGCCATATTTTGTACACATGCAACAAAGCATGTCATGGGTTGACTCCTGTATTTAAATCCAGGGGTTAAAAGTCATACATTATTTTTTACAAATAAATCTTTCGTGCAATGCTGACAAAAAACAGAGTCTTTTAGTGGTTTGTTATATTTCTGCTTAGGTGATTCATTTTGGTGCATTGCACCACCAGTGAGATCCATTGTAGTGCATATTGTTTTTTATTTGCAAGCACGGCATGCATTATTTTTTGATATGCATATTTGTCGTAATTCCGATGCTCTTAATTATGAATAGTGAAAACCTTAGCCGTTTATCACTTCACGTTTAATCGCCAGGAGGTCTTATGTCCCAGCATGCGAATGCGGTACACCGCGAAGATTTTGACAGATATATGGTTCCGGTATATTCCCCTGCCCCGTTCATTCCCGTACGCGGGCAAGGCTCCCGTGTATGGGACCAGAACGGAAAAGAGTATATCGATTTCGCTGGCGGTATCGCGGTGAATGCACTCGGGCATGCTCATCCTCAGTTGCTGGCGACTCTGCAAACCCAGGCGGCCAGCGTCTGTCATCTGGGCAATGGCTACACCAACGAGCCGGTGTTGCGGCTGGCGAAACAGCTGATTGACGCCACCTTTGCCGACAAGGCGTTCTTCTGCAACTCCGGTGCGGAAGCCAACGAAGCAGCGCTGAAACTGGCGCGGAAAGTGGCCTGCGATAGCGGTGTGCCGAACAAAACCCGCATTCTGGCGTTCTGCAACGCCTTCCACGGCCGTACGCTGTTTACCGTCAGCGTGGGCGGTCAGCCGAAATACGCGAAAGACTTCTCGCCGCTGCCGGGCGGCATCGAGCATGTACCGTTCAACGATCTGGCCGCAGCTGCAGCAGCGATCGACGACCAGACCTGTGCCGTGATCGTCGAGCCGATTCAGGGCGAAGGCGGCGTGCTGCCTGCGGACACGGCTTTCCTGCAAGGGCTGCGTAAGTTGTGTGACCGCCACGGTGCGCTGCTGATTTTTGATGAGGTACAGACCGGCGTCGGCCGCACCGGCGCGCTGTACGCGTATATGGAATACGGCGTCATACCAGACATTTTGACCAGCGCCAAAGCACTGGGCGGCGGATTTCCGATCGGTGCCATGCTCACCACCGATCGGTTTGCCCCCGCTTTCAGCGCAGGCACACATGGTACTACCTGGGGTGGTAACCCCTTAGCCAGCGCCGTTGCCGGTACGGTACTGGCGTTGATTAATACTCCTGAGGTGCTGGACGGCGTGGCCCTACGCCACCACTGGTTTATCGAAGGATTACAAGAGATTAACGCCAGATTCCCGCTGTTCAGCGAGATCCGCGGCCGTGGATTACTGATCGGCTGCGTGATGGATCAGGCCTTCGCCGGTCAGGCTAAACGGCTCACCAGCTATGCCGCAGAAGAGGGATTGATGGCGCTAATCGCCGGGTCCGAAGTGGTGCGTTTTGCCCCCTCGCTGATCATCCCCGAGGCCGATGTGCGTGAGGGGCTGGCCCGGTTTGCCCACGCCGCGGAACGCCTCGCCGCCGCAACCGGGAGTGATGCACGATGATGGTTATTCGTCCCGTTGAGTCCCGCGATCTGCCTGCACTGATGGCACTGGCCGGCAAATCCGGTGTTGGACTCACTTCCCTGCCGCAAAATGAAGATATTCTGGCCGGGCGCATCACTCGTTCTCAGGAAACCTGGCAGGGCCTGCGCCCCCGTGGTGAACAGGGTTACCTGTTTGTGCTGGAAGACACAGATAGCGGCCGTGTCGTGGGCATCAGTGCCCTCGAAGTTGCCGTGGGGTTACACGAACCCTGGTACAACTTCCGGGTTGCGCCACTTGTGCACGCCAGCACCTCACTGAACGTGTACAGTTCGCATCAAACATTATTTCTCAGTAATGACCATACAGGTTGTACAGAATTATGCACGCTGTATCTCGACCCGGAGTGGCGGCATAGCCATAACGGCAAATTACTCTCCAAAGTACGGTTTCTGTTTCTTGCCGCGTTCCGCGACTGCTTCGCCCAGCGCGTAGTGGCGGAAATGCGCGGCTACAGTGACAGCAACGGACGCTCACCGTTCTGGGAGGGGCTCGGCAACCGATTTTTTGCCATGGACTTCGCCCACGCCGACTACCTGACCGGTATCGGCCAGAAAGCATTTATCGCCGAGCTGATGCCCCGGTATCCGTTGTATATCGATTTTCTCCCCGAAGAAGCCAGAGCCGTGATTGGGGAGGTTCACCCGGATACTGTTCCGGCCCGCCGACTGCTGGAGACCGAAGGGCTGCGCCACCGCGGTTACGTGGACATCTTTGACGGCGGCGCCACGCTTGAGGCGGAACTGGACGAACTGCGGGTAGTAAAAGAAAGCCGCAAAGTCACGGTGTCGACCAACGAAGCGCCAGTATCGACACCTGACTCCACGCTGCTGGTCGCCAATGATCGCTACCTCAACTATCGCGCGACGTTAGCACTCGGCCATTTTTCTCCCGAAGGCGTTCTGTACCTGACGCCGTCCACAGCGGACGCGCTGGAAATCAAGACAGGCGATCGCGTTCGGGTGGTTTCCCTCAATCCGCTGGAGAACCTGTAAATGTTGCATCCTTCACTCTATATCGCAGGTCAGTGGCGGCATGGCCGCAGTGCTGAATTTATCAAGACCGATCCGCTGGATAACCAGCCGCTGTGGCGGGGCCGGGCGGCGGATTCGGCAGACATCGCCGACGCCTGTGATGCGGCGCGCACGGCGTTCCCCGTGTGGGCGCGGCTGACGCTGGGGCAGCGCACGGCTGTGGTTGAGCGTTTCGCCACGTTGCTGGAACAACACAAGGCGCAACTGGCGGAAGTCATCAGCCGCGAAACCAGCAAGCCGCGCTGGGAAACGCTGACTGAAGTGCAGTCGATGATCGGCAAGGTTGACATCTCGCTACGCGCCCTTGAGCAGCGCACCGGCGACAGCCATACCCCGATGACCGACGGCGCGGCCACGCTGCGGCATCGTCCGCACGGAGTACTGGCGGTGTTTGGCCCCTACAATTTCCCCGGACACCTGCCTAACGGCCACATCGTCCCCGCACTACTGGCGGGTAACTGCGTGGTGTTCAAACCAAGCGAGCTGACGCCGTTCACCGCTGAAGAGACAGTTAAGCTGTGGCAACAAGCCGGACTGCCGAAGGGCGTGCTGAATCTGGTGCAGGGAGGACGGGACACTGGCGTGGCGCTGGCCGCCAGCCCGGCGATCGACGGCCTGTTGTTCACCGGCAGCGCCGGTACCGGCTACCAGCTGCACCGCCAACTGGCCGGTCAGCCGGAAAAAATTCTGGCGCTGGAGATGGGCGGCAACAACGCACTGATTATCGATGAGGTTACCGACGTGAACGCGGCGGTCAACCTGACTATCCAGTCCGCCTTTATCTCCGCCGGGCAGCGTTGCACCTGTGCCCGTCGTCTGCTGGTCAAGCACGGCGCGGCGGGCGACGCATTCCTGCAACGGCTGGTCACCGTGGCGGGTCGCCTGCGCGCTGGTCGCTGGGACGCGGAGCCGCAGCCGTTTATGGGCGGGGTAATTTCCGCGCAAGCGGCGGAACGCATGATGGCGGTACAGCAGGCGCTGCTGGAACTGGGCGCGACGCCGCTGCTGGCGATGACCCGGCCGGAGGATAACAACGCGCTGCTGATGCCGGGCATCCTCGATATCACCGGCGTCGATGGCGTGCCGGACGAAGAGTATTTCGGTCCGCTGACCTGCGTGACGCGCTATGACGAGTTCGATGATGCGCTGCGTCTCGCCAACCACACTCGCTTCGGGCTGGCTGTAGGGCTGGTGTCGCCAGACCGGGCGCTGTTCGACCGCCTGCTGATGGAAGCGCGCGCCGGAATCGTCAACTGGAACAAGCCGTTGACCGGCGCATCGAGCGCCGCGCCGTTCGGCGGCGTGGGGGCCTCGGGCAACCATCGCGCCAGCGCCTTCTACGCCGCCGACTACTGCGCCTGGCCGATGGCCTCGCTGGAAAGCGCAGCGCTGACGCTGCCCGCCACCTTGCCGCCAGGGCTCAACCTTAATGATGCGCAGAGCGGGAACAGAGAAGCATGATGAATAATTTTTTAGATCTGACGCTTCGTGGCATGGTACCGGACGTTCGCAGTGAGGGTGGAAAAAACTTATCCTGGCACTGGCGGGGGGAAGGAATACTGGAGCTGGTTCCCCATACCGGTTACCAGCGCGCCATCGTGCTGTCGGCAGGTATCCACGGCAATGAAACCGCCCCGGTAGAACTGCTTGCAGCGATAGTAGATGACCTGCTGGCGGGTAGATTACCGCTTGCCGCTCGTCTTCTGGTACTGTACGGCAATCCACCGGCCATCCGCGCCGGACAACGCTACCTGACTCACGATCTCAACCGCCTGTTCTCCAGCCGTCATCATCAATATCCTGGTGGGGAAGAGTCGGCACGCGCCCAGGAGCTGGAGCAGACCGTGACCGACTTCTTCACCCGGGACAGCGATAGCGACAACATCGAACGCTGGCACTTCGATCTTCACACCACCCGACATGCTTCACACCTGCCGCGCTTCGGCCTGCTGCCTTTTCAGACCCGCCACGGCAGCGCGGCCTTGCTTAGGGCACTGGATGCTGCCGGTCTGGATGCGCTGGTCCAACATACCGAACCGGGTGCCACCTTCAGCCATTTCACCAGTGAACAGCTACGGGCAGACAGTTGCACGCTTGAGCTAGGGGGCGCCCGGCGCTTTGGCGAGAACGATCTCAGCTCGTTTGGTGCGGTGGATAGCATGTTGCGCGCCCTGATCGGAGACGCGCCGTTGCCGGTTCGTGCTGGCAACCCCATGCGTTATTTCAGGGTAAACCGGTCGCTGATTAAACACAGCGAGCTCTTGTGTTTTCATCTGGACGCTGACGTTCCGAACTTCACCCCACTCCCGGCCGGCACCCTGATCGGCGAGCTGCCAGGAGAATGCTGGCGGGTGGAACACGGCACCGAATGGATACTGTTTCCCAATCCCAACGTCACCGTCGGACTACGCGCCGGTTTACTGCTGGCAGAGGAAACCGGGACATAAAACGCCTCCGGTGATCCGTTGCCGGATAAAAACAACAATGACATTTTCGTTACGCGGAGACAAAGACAATGCTGCATGGTTTTGGTGAACTAATTTTCCAGGGGGCGCTAACCAGCCTGGAGCTCGCCCTGAGTTCTGCGGTACTGGCGGTGGCGATCGGTATGCTGGGCGCCGCCGGAAAGCTGTCGAAAAACGTTTCAGTGGTAAAACTGACGTCGGCCTACACTACCCTGATAAGGGGCGTGCCGGATCTGGTCCTTATGCTGCTGATCTTTTATGGACTTCAGATTGCTTTTAACAAATTCACCGAGGTCTTCGGGCTGAGCCAGATGGACATCGATCCAATGGTGGCCGGCATTTTGACACTGGCCTTTATCTACGGGGCTTACTTCATTGAAACCTTCCGCGGCGCTTTTATGGCCGTACCCTGGGGGCAGCTTGAGGCAGCGGATGCCTTTGGCTTCGCCAGGAGGCAGCGTTTTCAATACATTCTGTTTCCGGCCATGATGCGCTACGCACTGCCCGGCATCGGCAATAACTGGCAGGTCATGATCAAAGCCACTGCCCTGGTGTCACTGCTCGGTCTGGAAGACCTGGTGAAAGCCACTCAACTGGCCGGGAAAAGTACCTGGCAGCCGTTTTACTTCGCACTGGTCTGCGCCGCGGTATACCTGTTCTTCACCACATTATCCAATGTCGTGTTGTGGTGGCTGGAACGACGTTACACCGTGGGCGTGAAGAGGGCCGCATTATGATGGATATCCTCCACGAATACGGGCGCGCCCTGCTGTGGACTGACGGCTATCGCTTTACCGGCGTGGCGATGACCCTGTGGCTGCTGGTTATCTCGGTAGTTCTGGGCGGGGCACTGGCGCTGCTCCTGGCGGTTGGACGGGTATCCAGCAATAAATTTATCGCGCTGCCCATCTGGCTGTTCACTTACGTGTTCCGCGGCACGCCGCTCTATGTTCAGTTACTGGTACTCTACACCGGCGTGTATACCCTGGAAGTGGTGAAAGGCAGCGAACTGCTGAATGCATTTTTCCGCAGCGGCCTCAATTGCACCCTTCTGGCGCTCATGCTGAACACCTGTGCCTACACCACGGAAATTTTCGCGGGCGCCATCAGGGCAGTGAATCACGGCGAGATTGAGGCGGCGCGGGCCTATGGCTTCTCGCCAGCAAAAATGTACTGCTGCCTGACCCTGCCCGCCGCGTTGCGTATCGCCCTGCCGGCGTACAGCAACGAAGTGATCCTGATGCTGCACTCCACCTCGCTGGCTTTTACCGCTACCGTGCCGGACCTGCTGAAAATCGCCCGTGACATCAATGCCGCCACCTATCAACCGTTTACCGCCTTCGGTATCGCTGCGGCACTGTACCTGATGATTTCATTTGTGCTGATAAGCCTGTTCCGCAAAGCGGAAAAACGCTGGTTGTCACACCTGACCCATTCGCCTGCAAAGTGAGTAATCCATATGTCAGAAACTAAATTAAACGTCGTCGAGTTGCACAAAAGCTACGGAGAGCACGAAGTGCTGAAGGGAGTCTCCCTGCAAGCCAGGGCTGGTGATGTGATCAGCATTATCGGCTCTTCCGGCTCCGGTAAGAGTACCTTCCTGCGCTGTATCAATTTTCTTGAAAAACCCAGCGAAGGCTCCATCAGCGTGAATAACGAGATGATCCACCTGGTACGGGACAAAGACGGGCAACTTAAGGTAGCAGATAAAAATCAGCTACGCCGTCTGAGAACCAGCCTGACCATGGTATTTCAGCACTTCAACCTGTGGAGTCATCTGACCGTGCTGGAAAATGTGATGGAAGCCCCTGTTCGCGTGTTAGGGCTCAGTAAGGAATCCGCACGGGAACGGGCGATGAAATATCTGTCCAAGGTGGGCATTGACGAACGGGCGCAAAGTAAATATCCGGCCAATCTTTCCGGGGGACAACAGCAGCGAGTGTCCATTGCCCGGGCTCTGGCGATGGAGCCGGAAGTGTTGTTGTTCGACGAACCCACTTCGGCACTGGACCCGGAACTGGTGGGGGAAGTGCTGAAAATCATGAGGCAGCTGGCAGAAGAAGGAAAAACCATGGTGGTTGTCACCCACGAAATGGAGTTTGCACGTCACGTATCCAGTCAAGTTATCTTCCTGCATCAGGGAAAAATCGAAGAACAAGGGCCTCCGTCCGGGGTATTTGGCAACCCGCAAAGCCCGCGCCTTCGTCAGTTTTTATCCGGTGCGCTGAAATAATGAAATAAACAGACCCCATAGATTTCGGGTTGCAGCCAACCCCCCTGCAACCGGAAGGATGACAGGTATATGTTCAGTTATAAAAAGGAGGAATAGTAAGTTCTGATATCAATTAACCCGGTTCAAATCAAAACAGGTCAGACAGGCATCAATGCGCCTTTGATTCAGCTAAGGCCAGCTACCGCTGTGCACGCAGTTCTCAGCGGGGAAAGTATTATTCTAAATAATGAGAGAGTAGCGATATGAATATGACAATGACGGTTGTGACAGGTGCAATTGCCCTGACGATGATGTTGAACACAGCTCATGCTGCAGAACAGAAAACAGTAAAACTCGGTCTGAGTCCGGCCTATGCGCCATTTGAAAGCAAAACCCCTGACGGCAAGCTGGTTGGATTCGATATTGATATCGGCAACGAAGTCTGTAAGCGAATTCAGGCTAATTGCGTTTGGGTGGAGATGTCTTTTGACGGACTTATTCCCGCGTTAGTAAGTAAAAAAATTGACATCATCAACTCATCAATGAACATCACAGAAAAACGACAGAAAAGTATCTCCTTTACCAATCCCATTTATATTATGCCGATCCAACTGGTCGCCAGGAAAAACTCCGGATTACTACCGACAGTGGAAAGTCTCAAAGGTAAAAGTGTAGGCGTGCAACAGGGCACGACACAAGAAGATTATGCTAAAGCGCACTGGGCCAACGCTGGAGTAAATGTCGTTACCTATCAGGACCAGGACCAGGTATTCATGGACTTATCCGCTGGTCGTCTGGATGGCGCAGTTCAGGAATCACAGACAGCACAGCAGGCATTTCTAAGTAAAGATGAAGGTAAAGAATTCAGCTTTGCCGGCGATTCACTGAAAGACCCTGTCACATTGGGACAAGGTACTGGTATAGGGTTACGTCAGAAAGATACAGAGTTGCAGCAGCAGGTAAATAATGCTCTGAATGAAATGAAAAAAGATGGAACTCTACTGAAACTTTCAACTCAGTATTTTAATAGAAACATTATTGCTGAATAGACCATGAATAAACTGTTCAGTCCCGTATATGAATATATAGGACTGAACAACCTGCAAATTAATCACGAAAAGTCATGGCCGCGTTTCGACAACAACGTGAGACCACAATACAACGTTGAGTCAGCAATAAGGATTTGAAATGAAAACAGCAACCGCAGTCATAAGCCGTTGTGCCTTACGCCACAACCTGCAGCAGGTGCGACGTCTGGCGCCACACAGTCGATTAATCGCCGTAATAAAAGCTAACGCATACGGCCACGGTGCCCTGGCAACCGCCCTCGCCCTGAAGGATGCTGACGGTTACGGTGTCGCCCGCCTGTCGGAAGCGCTTGTGCTGCGCCAGGAAGGCATCACCAAACCCATTCTGCTGCTGGAAGGATTCTTATCCAAAGACGAGCTTCCTTTGCTGGCCGAGAATCACTTTGAAACCGTCGTGCATAATATTGAACAGCTTTTCGCACTTGAACAGACCGTTCTGCCCCACCCCATTACGGTGTGGATGAAACTGGATACCGGCATGCATCGATTGGGCATCCGTCCAGACCTGGCTGAGGAATTCTATCAGAGGCTGTGCAACTGCCGCAACGTAGTGCAACCAGTCAACATCATGAGTCACCTCTGCCGTGCGGACGAACCTGAGGAAGAAACCACACACAGTCAGCTGGAATGCTTCGACGCATTCGTCCAGTGTAAGCCCGGCGTACAATCCATCACTGCCTCTAGTGGTATTCTTCTGTGGCCACAGGCCCATCGCGGCCAGGTTCGTCCCGGTATCATCCTGTACGGCGTGTCACCGATAGTAACTCAGGATGCTGCGGACTTCGGCTTTGAACCCTGCATGACACTGACATCCTGCCTTATCGCAGTACGCGAGCATAAGGCAGGCGAACCTGTGGGCTATGGCGGTGACTGGACCAGCACGCGCGATACCTGCCTCGGTGTGGTAGCAATGGGCTACGGCGACGGCTACCCCCGCAGCGCGCCTTACGGCACACCTGTGCTTGTCAATGGCCGGGAAGTACCGTTGGCTGGCCGGGTTTCCATGGACATGGTCACGGTTGATCTCGGTCCCAAGGCTCTGGATCAGGTGGGAGATAAAGTCATTTTTTGGGGCAAGGAACTGCCGGTGGAACGCATCGCCCGTCATACCGGTATCGGCGCTGGCGAGTTGATTACTCGCCTGACACAACGCACAGCACTCGAATATGTTGATGACTGATGGTGACATGGGATGGCGCAGCGTAATGCCGGAAAATAGGCTCATGGTTGATGTGGATAAGTTAAGATTTTCTTAGAGCAGCCTCCACTTTACATGGTTAAACTCATAACACATCTAAATAGCTGCACCTAATACCGCTACACTTTTGCCTGACCATGTTTTCCTCCGGGGAATGGGCTGGCGGTTTCCATAAAATGGCGGACCTTTTTCAGTAACTGCCACATTGAGCGGAACTGATGATTACGGGTTATCGTGTCATGAAGTGCCTGCCATAGCCGTTCCACATGATTCACCCACGGCGAGTAAACCGGCTGGTAAATTACCCTGAACTTGGGATTTGCTTTCAACCAGCGCTGTGTTTCGCGGCTTTTATGGATAATGTAGTTATCAACGATCAGCGTGATTGTTTTCGCCCGCCGGTAAGTGGCTTTCAGGTGTTTCAGCAGAGCGATAAACAGCGCTGAACTTTTGCTGTTGCCGCCCACGTAGCTGACTTTACCCGTGCCACTGTGCAGTGCGCCGGCCAGATAGTATTTTTCGTTCTGCCCCGGCGTCACTACCCGTTTCTGCTGTCCGCGCAACTGCCAGTCCGCACCGATTTTAGAATTAAGGTGGATATCCACTTCATCTTCATAAAATACCGGATGCTCTGCGCTGCATTCATCCAGCGCTTTGTGGATTACCGCCATCTTTTCATCTTTATGTGGGTCACGGATACGCAGAGTTGGCGCGGCCCTGCGCCATACAAGCCCCGCAGATGGCAACCAGCGGCGAACGGTTCCTGCATGTAACTGGCAACCGGTTATCTCATTGATTTTTAATGCCAGTAATTCGGTGCTCCAGCGTGAACGTTGATAACCAAAATCGCCGGGAGAATGCTTTATCAGCTCACGTAACAGGGTGCAGATATGTTCAAAAGGCCAGCGTCGGGAGCGCCCTGCGGGTAAGGATTTCAGGCCTTCAATACCTGAGTGCGTAAACCAGTTAATCCAGCGACCAACGGATGAACGGGCACAACAGAGAGTTCTGGCAACATCGCTGACCCGTTCACCCCGATGAAGCATCAGCATGGCCGTGAGTCTGCGGGCATGATTTTTATCTGAATCGCCACGGATAATCTAGACACTTCCGAGCCGTTGATAATACTGGTTTTCATATTCTGTCGGTGACATCTGATCGCTAGAACCATGCCGACGCTTACTGTTATAAAACATTTCGATGTAATCAAAAATATCGCTGCGGGCTTCTTCCCGCGTTCCGTAGAGCTTTTTCTTTATCCGTTCGCGTTTCAACAACTGGAAAAAGCTTTCTTCAACCGCATTATCATGGCAGTTACCGCGACGGCTCATGCTGCCCTCCAGGCCGTGTGATTTCAGGAACGACTGCCACTCATGGCTTGTGTATTGACTGCCCTGATCCGAATGAACCAGCACCTGTTTTTGGGGATTACGCCGCCATACAGCCATCAGCAGTGCGTTCAGGACAATGTCCTTTGTCATCCGGGATTGCATGGACCAGCCGATAATTTTGCGTGAGAACAGATCAACAACCACGGCAAGATACAGCCAGCCTTCGTGGGTCCTGATGTAGGTTATGTCCGTTACCCAACGCTCATCCGGAGCATCCGGATTGAACTGTCGCTGGAGCCTGTTGGGCGACACGATACTGGCTTCGCCTTTACGTGCCCGCGGGCTCCGGTATCCAACCTGAGCCTTTATCCCGACACGTTTCATCAGTCGCCAGACTCTGTTCACTCCGCACTGTTGCCCGCTGTCCCGCAGATCCAGATGGATTTTGCGATAACCATAGACGCATCCCGATTCCAGCCAGAACTGTTTAATCTGTCCTGTCAGTCTTAGGTCTGCCTGATGGCGTTGTGAATGCGGCTGCTGAAGCCAGGCGTAAAAACCACTGGGATGAACATCCAGCACCCGACAGAGCAGGCGAACAGGCCAGCAACAGGTGTTGTCACGGATAAAGGCGTACCTCAGTCGGACAGCTTTGCGAAGTACGCCGCGGCTTTTTTTAATATGTCCCGTTCGTCGGTAACCCGCTTCAGCTCTTTCTGGAGACGGCGGATCTCGGCCTGAGCATCTGACTGTTCTTTATTAGTGGAAGAATCCGGACCGTACTTCTTTATCCAGGCGTAAAGGCTGTGGGTGGTGATATCGAGACGTGTTGCAACGCTGGCAACAGAATAACCGCGATCAACAACCTGTTTGACTGCTTCAATTTTAAACTCTTCGGGATAACGCTTACCGCTCATGGGCACCTCTCTTTAAGCCATCTTAAATGACTCTGAGGTGTCTGTTAAACCCGTGGCGATTCAGTTCATACTATAAATGCAGATCCCGTCACCTCCTGACCGGACAATCACGTGTAGTTAACTGAATCTGGCCAGTAAGAAAGAACTGGGCTGATATGCTGTATTGATGCTAAAAATACAATTATAATTCATTATTTTTGCTTGATTAGCATTAATTCATTTTTATCATCAATGATGATTATTATTCAGCATAAACTCCTTACTACTTCACCAGAGATCCGAAAAAAGGTAAAGTCGGAACCTGCGCTAATCCTTACTGGCTTATGTCAGAACAGCGAATGGAAGAAGGTCGAATCCCACCTACAGACGTTGCATGATCTGTTGACTAAGTGGATCAGAACTGGCGATGAGAATCCTCCTTCTGAATATCAAAGCCAGGATTACAAATGAATAAGTTTGAGCTGATGCAAAAGCAGGAGAAAATTCAGAGGGAGTCTGGAACTATAGCTATATGCCATTTGATGTTGTATAGGCCGATCAGTTTTTCTGACTGATCGCAAATGTTAAACACAATTCGTGCCCCCGCAAATAGTCGTCATTTCCAGTATTTTGGTCAACCATACTCGGAGCGGATTATCATTACTTTTCCGATGCCAGGCGACAGTAACATCAAACGGGACCATTTTTTCTGCCGTCTCCAGTTTACAGAAGTTTCCCTGTGCTCCTATCGCTGATGGAATGAATGCAATAGCGTCATTCGCAGTGAAAAAAGCGCCGAGCGTCGTATAACACGGTAACGTAGCAATGACGTTATTTTTCATTCCGGCTTTTTCAAAAAAATCATCAACCAGATTTTCAATGTTACCGGCACTCGGAGCAAACTTAACGGCGGGAATATCCGAGAATGACATGTTCATTTCAAGTTTTCCCGGAATAGCTGAACCGTGTCTGACCACACAGCAGTACTCTTCTCGCCGGATGTTTTTGCGTATCAGTCCGACATCAATATGATTCGAAAAACCCAGCACTAAATCGACATCACCGGAATTAAGACATTCAACATGTTGACTGGCATTGAAGTCTTTGATTTCAACGCTGGCACGCGGTGCCAGCGCATGTAGTGTCTTCAGTAAGGATGGGATAATAGTAAGCTGAGCATATTCGTTTGCCATTATGCAGATGCTGAAATCCTGAATGTTCGGATCAAATACCTGGGGTGAACGAAGCTGGCTAACCTCATCCAGAATTTTCTCTACTTTAGGCACAAGAGAAAGGGCATAGTCGGTCGCCTCGAGTCCTGCATTCCTGCGTACAAACAGCTCGGTGCCGAAATAGGTTCTGAGTCTTTTAAGATATGCACTGACCGCCTGCTGAGAGATATCCAGCTTTGAAGCTACCCTTGAGACATTAAGTTCTTTAACCAGCAGTAACAATACACGCATGTGTTTGATATCAATGTAATCCACGTTTAGTTGTACCTCATACAATGTTTGCTTTATTTAAATTGTATCATAACCCATATATGATTTCTCCTGTCTTTCATAAACATATCCGAGGTAAATAATGAAAACTGTAATTCTGATTGGTGCTCAGGGGAAAATGGGCAAAGCGGCGCTGACCGGTTTGGGCGATCACAAAGTGATTACCGCCAGTCGCTCAGGAAAAGGTACGGACTATCAGGTAGATATTACAAGTCATGAATCCCTGAGAGCACTTTTCAAAAACGTCGGCGCCTTTGACGCTGTTGTTAACGCCGTTGGCCACTGCGAGTATGCTAATTTTGTCGATATGACAGCTGAGCAGTGGGAGCTCACTGTCCAGAGCAAAATGCTGGGTCAGATCAATGTCGTTAAAATAGGCCTTGAGTACATCAACGACCGCGGCTCATTCACTTTAATTTCCGGCATTCATAATGTGAAACCTATCCCCGGCTCTATAGCTGACGCGACAACCAGCGGTGCTATCGACACATTTGTACAGTGTGTGGCTAACGAACTGCCCCGCGGGATCCGTATCAATGTAGTGAACCCAACCGTACTGGAAGAAGCCTGGGATGTTTACGGCCCTATGCTGCCAGGGTTCCAGCCAGTTCCGGGCAAACTGGTCGGAAAAGCGTTCCAGCGTTCTGTTGACGGATTTATCAACGGTAAAGTTCTCTTTGTCGATGCCTAACTGCCAGTCAGTCTGTTATTCAGTGTAACTGTTATAGCCTGAGGAGGAGCATAACTCCGGACTCAGGCTATATGCGTTGGGAACTAAATGAATTTGTGGGTGATGCTCACGACGGTTTTCAGTACGCAGCTTCAGTGCTTATTTCCCTTTTTTCTAGTGCTCCCGCGAAAATACTGAGCAGGAAAGCGAAGAAAACGACCACACCGGCAAGCCATGTGGTATGCAGGAGACCGAAATGGATTACGACCAGGCCACCTATCCAGGTTCCGCCAGCGATACCGATATTGAAGGCCGATATATTCAGCCCTGATGCCACATCCACAGCTTCAGGAACGAATTTTTCAGCCTGCCTGACAGCCAGATATTGCAGTACAGGGACGTTTGCAAATGCGGCAGCACCCCAGACAAATGTAGTGACCAGCATCAGCCATGAATTAGATGCTGTCAGATATAAAGCGAACAACACCAGGGACAGTAATAAAAATATAATTTTAAGAGCATTAATAGGGCCATGTTTGTCAGAGATCCGTCCGCCATACAGATTGCCCAGTGCAGCTGCAAAACCGTATACCAGCATGACACCGCTTACCGCAGCGGGTGAAAATCCGGATATTTCCTCAAGAGTAGAGGCAAGGTAGGTAAACGTTATAAACGATCCCCCGTACCCTATCGCGGTCAGGGAATATGCCAGTATCAGCTGAGGGGTTGTCAGGACCTTAATCAGAAATCTCACGGGCGCGGGTTCAGATTTTTTTATGCCGCGGGGTATCAGTAAAAAGCTGCCTGCAAAGGCGATCATTCCGAGGACAGACACTGAAAAAAATGTGGCTCTCCAGCCAAGGTGCTGAGCGATGAAAGTCCCCAGGGGAACACCGGTGACCAGAGCGACGGTCAGCCCGGTGAACATGATAGCTATTGCACTCGTGGCTTTCTCTCTTGGAACAAGGCTGGCAGCGATTGTTGAACCAATGGAATAGAACACGCCGTGTGCCATGCCGGTAATGATCCTCGCCACAATCAACGAGACGAACCCGGGTGCCTGCCAGGCATACAGATTGCTTAGAGTAAAAACGGCCATCAGGCACAGAAGAAGCGTTTTGCGGGGCATCTTTCCTGTTGCTGCTGTTAAAAGAGGTGCCCCCACTGCCACGCCCAGCGCATAGAGACTGACAAGCAGACCCGCTGACGGTACTGAAACTGATAAATCAGCTGAAATGATGGGAATGATTCCAACAAGGACAAATTCAGCTGTCCCGATAGCATAAGCGCTGATTGTCAAAGCGAAGAGTGCTATTGGCATAAAAATCCTTAATCGATAAATGTAAGGATTAATACTGAAATATCTCTGTGAATAAGAACAGATTTATGCCGTTAAAACACTTTTGACTTCAAGGCAAAGATGAAAACAACTTTAGCAGAAATGCAGATATTTATTGCTGTTATAGAAACAGGGACATTATCACGAGCTGCGTATGAGCTGGATCTTACCGTATCAGCTGTTAGCAGAGCGCTTCGACGACTGGAGGAGAAATTAGATACCGTACTGGTCAGACGCTCAACGCGGAGACTGGAATCCACTGAAGAAGGAAGGACATTCCTGGAATATGCCAAACAAATCATTGCTTCAGTAGAGGATGCAGAAGAACATGTCACCATGAAACGTCGTCATCCATCCGGGAAGATTCGGATCATTGCGTCCACGTCTCTTGTACTGCACGTCATTACACCGGTTCTGCATCGATATCAGAAATGCTATCCTGAGATAGAAATTGAAATAATTTCAAATGACAATGTTTATGATTTGCTTGAACACAGAAGTGATGTTGCTGTTTGCATCGGAAAACTCAAAGATTCCGGCTTACATGCGAAGATACTTGGGCTGTGCCAGATGATGTTTGTTGCCTCTCCGCGATACATTGCAGAGCATGGTATGCCTCATCGAGTTGATGCATTAAAAAGCCACAGGCTGATAGGTTACAAACAAAACTCCTTAATGAATGACTGGCCTCTGGATACGGGCGAAGAACACTATTATAAAATTCAGCCATCCATTGTCGCTTCAAACAGTGAGATTATAAGACAGCTGGCCATTCACTCGTCGGGTATTGCTTGCCTGCCAGAACCGTATGTAAAAAATGATATTACAAAGGGTGATCTTGTCAATCTTGATATAAAAGAGAAACTGCGTGTCCGCGAACCACTCAATGCGGTTTATTATAAAAACATTGTTCTTCCATCAAGAACATCATCATTTGTAGAGTTCCTCGCGGAAAGTTTAGTGTTGCCCTCGGAATAAAAAATTATCCCATATCATTATAAATAAAAGAAAGTGTTACCGGTAAATGTTGGACTGTAATCAACGACACCGGAAAGGGATCAGGGTTTCCCCGTTCGTAGTAATGACATCCCGAAACCAGTAAAAACTATCCTTTGGATATCTTGCATAATCGCCATCACCGCTGTCATCATGGTCAACGTAGATAAAGCCGTAACGCTTATCTAACTCTGCGGTGGCGTTACTGACCAGATCGATGGGGGCCCATGCTGTATAGCCCATAACTTCGACGCCATCCTCGATTGCTTCATAAACCTGATACAGGTGATTATTGATGTAATTAATACGGTAATCATCATTGACGGTCATATCCTCGTTAAGCTTGTCTCTGGCACCCAGTCCGTTTCCGGCAATGAACAGCGGCTTCTGATAACGATCCCACAGCATGTTTAACAGAATGCGCATTCCCGTCGGGTCAATTGTCCAGCCCCACTCCGACACCGGCAGCAGCGGGTTTTGTATCATGCTCAGCACGTTACCCCGTGACTTCTCGATGGTGTCCTCGTCGGTTGTCGCACAGCCGCTGTTGTAATAGCTGAACGAGATGAAGTCCACGGTGTTGTTCTTCAGCTGCTCGCGGTCCTCCTCTGTAATATCCAGCACAATATTATTGTCACGGAAGAAGCGCAGCATGTACCCCGGGTAGGCTCCGCGGCACTGCACGTCGCCAAAGAACAGCCAGCCGCGGTTCTCATTCATCGTTTTCAGCACGTCATCCGGTTTGCAGGTCAGCGGGTAAAGCAGGCCCCCCAGGAGCATATTGCCGATTTTTGCATCCGGGATGATGTCATGGCACCGCCCCACGACGATGGCACTGGCGACCAGCTGATGGTGGATAGCCTGATAGATATCAGCCTGACTGCTGCCTTCAGGCAGGCCCACTCCGGTCAGCGGCGCGTGCAGGGACATGTTGATTTCGTTGAAGGTCAGCCACAGCTTGACCTTCTCTCTGTAGCGCCCGAAAACCGTGACGGCGTAGTCAGTGAAAAAACCAATCAGTCTGCGGTCAGCCCAGCCGTTATAGCGGGTCACCAGATTCCAGGGCATCTCATAGTGGGAGAGCGTCACCATCGGCGTAATTCCGTGCTGCAGAAGCTCGTCAAACAGCCTGTCGTAGTAGGCCAGACCGGCTTCATTCGGGGTCTGCTCATCACCCTGTGGATAGATGCGTGCCCAGGCGATGGAAACGCGCAGGCAGGTAAACCCCATCTCGCTGAAGAGTTTAATGTCCTCCGGGTAGCGGTGGTAAAAGTCGATGGCCACGTCCTTGATGCTGCTGACGCTCCCGTCACGTTCCACCACCTCGCCGAAGATACCTGCGGGCTGAACGTCCGAGGTGGACACCCCTTTGCCGTCCTTGTCCCATGCACCCTCGACCTGGTTTGCGGCAATTGCCCCGCCCCAGTAAAAATTATCCGGGAACACTGTTATTGTGAAGTGTTTATTCGCTGTATCTGACATTTTAGCTAACCTGTATACTAGGGCTGGAATAAACATATAATGCTTAAGGACGGTCCAATAGAGAGAAAATCGTTATGTATTATGAGAAGGCTTCATTTTGTCTGAATGGATTCATATAACAACTTAATATCCTGCACCTTCCTGTAAACCCTGCCATGATAAAAGGTTAATCGTATTTAATTTAAAATGCCTGAACGCAGAGTCATTTTTTCCAGTTCTGTCAGATCCTGATTATAATTTGTCGTTTATTCGATGTATCTGCATGAAAGGGAAATAGCGAATAAAAGAGTATCTATGGTCCCGCCCTGACGGAGCTGAAATGGAGCCAGACCGTTCTGTTCATATGAATCTGGTTATGAGAAATATTTAGATGGCGTGGTACCAAACATTGCCTTGAAAGCAGCAATAAAGCTTGAAGCAGACTCATAGCCTGACTCCAGCGCGACATTCATGACACTCTGGCCATAAGCCAGACGTTCCAGCGCAAACAGCATTCGATGTCTCTGTCTCCAGGCTCCGAAGGGAAGATTTGTCTCCTGAGCAAAAAGTCGTTCTATCGTTCTTCCGCTAGCTCCTGCTTCTCTGGCCAGGTCGTGCAGCGACCGTCGTGATCCCGGGTCGTGCTCCAGTAATTTTATTAAGTGGATGGCTCTGGGATCTTTCGGCTTGATCAGTTCCAGTGATGCGAGCTGTAAACCTGAAAGACTGCCTACCAACACCTCTGCCAGTCGGTGACTGTGACTATTTTCATCATAGGTCCACCCCATTTTTGCACACGCCATGATGAGCTCCCTGACCAGGTTGCTCACTTCAACCACGCAGCAGTGTTCAGGCTTATCCATGGAAAAAAAAGCGGGAGAAATATACAGAACAAAGAGCGAGGCTGGCTTCTTGGTTTCAACATAATGTTCAGTACCGGCATCAATCCAGAGTGCCCTGCTGGGTGGAAGAACCCACTCGCCGACATGTGTTTTGATGTGAATGACGCCCCGGGAGGAAAAAATTAACTGGTGGCGCGCATGAGTATGCTTTTCAAGAACATCAGCCCCCCATTGTTCTGGCTGACCTACCAGAGGCGAGATAGCGAAATCTGGATTCATAGTGTTTTGGCGTATATTAGACATAATTTGTCATCCTATCTGAATCATGACACGCATGCTACTGGTATTTTTTAGGTTGTTTTTACACCGTCGCACAGGGCGTATCAGATGAAAAGTAGTGAAGAAATGATATCAGGGAAAGGAAATGAGCTGGCTTATTCAGCAGACAATATTAAGTTCACAGAACTCACGGACGCAAAACTTGCCACCAGACTGGCATTCTTTATCGCTGGTTTTGGGCTCGCCTGTTGGGCTCCCCTGGTACCCTTCGCCCAAAGCCGTATGCAGGCGGAGCCCGCTCTTTTGGGTGCCGTATTGTTATGTCTGGGTCTGGGGGCATTAATAGGGATGCCTGCTGCCGGTGGCATTTCTGCTAAAGCCGGCAGCCGGATGGTCATCATCATGGGTGCTGTGGGTATTGTGGTTGCTTTACCCCTTCTTGCCCTGCTTTCCACCCCCCTGGGAATTGGTGCTGCACTTTTCTTATTTGGCCTTTCGATTGGTGCGACTGATGTAGCAGCCAACATTCACGGTTCTGAAGTTCAGGATCGGGCGGGTATGCCTTTAATGTCAGGATTTCATGGTTTTTACAGCGTTGGAGGGCTTGCCGGCGCTGTGGTTATGACTTTGCTGATTGCCACGGGATTACACGTTTTTGTGGCATCGATGATCGCAATATTTACGATACTGATATGCCTCTCAGTTATCAGAAACAAGTTCCTCAGAACAGTTACGGTTAACGAGGCGCCATTATTTGTACTTCCTAAAGGTAAAGTGATTGTGGTAGGCCTTCTGGCAATGGTGATGTTCCTGGCAGAAGGTGCGATGCTTGACTGGGGTGCATTGCTCCTGATTCAGGAAAAAAGTTTACCGGCAAACATAGCAGGATCGGGGTATGTTGTCTTTGCGGTGGCGATGACATTAAGCCGCTTCGTCGGTGACAGGCTCGTCTCACTTGCAGGAGAGCGCTGGATACTGACTCTTGGTGTAATATTTACGGCAATTGGACTTTTGGTTATTTCACTGTCCTCATCCGTTGCCATTGTCTTTAGTGCGATTGCGATAGCGGGCTTTGCTGCCGGTAACGTGGTGCCTATTTTGTTCACGCGTGCAGGCAAACAGGATTCAATGGCCCCTTCTTTGGCTATCTCCGCTGCAAGCATGCTGGGATATCTGGGGGTGCTTATGGGGCCCGCAGCGGTCGGATTTATTGCACATTATACAGGACTGGCCAATGCGTTTTGTTTCCTGTCCGCCCTGGTCATGCTCTTTTCCCTGACCATCATCCCTATTTTCTCTGAAAAAAAAATGTAGATCATTAAAAATTAATAGAATATATGAAAGGAATAGCTATGAACCATCTTTCACATGACAACATTAGCCTCTTACAGCCGTCAGAAGGCTCCGTTTGGAACATTGATACGCTATCCCGGAAGATAGCCGTTAGGGCATTGCCGTACAGTGATATTTTCATCGATCCGGGAAGGGGCACAAGCCAGGTAACGTCTGCAAGCCGGTGTAATGCAGCAACACTTTTACGTCCGGCTCCTGGCGGAGACTTTCAATTTCGTTCAACGGTAAAAGTCGAATTCGGTAACACCTTCGATGCCGGCGTGTTGCTTCTTTACGTTAACGAACGATCATGGGCGAAGTTGTGCTTTGAATATTCACCCGAACGTGAACCCATGGTTGTCTCTGTGGTGAACAACGGATATACCTCTGATGATGCCAATGCTTTTACCGTCAGTGGACAGGAAGTGCATTTACGGATCTCCCGCAAAGATAATGTATTTGCCTTCCATGCTTCGCTGGATGGTCAAAAATGGATATTTGTGCGCGCTTTTCCCCTTGATGTGCTGAACGACGCGGAACAGATTTTACACATAGGGTTCGAGGCACAAGCGCCTAACGCCTCCGGATGCGAAGTAGAATTCTCTGATTTCGCCCTCGTTTCAGGAAATGTTCCTGATTTCCGTAGCGGAAAATAGAGAACCGGATTTCAGAGTGAATGCAGGGCATACCGGTAAAAACATATCATGTGGTCCCGCCACCTCACTTTTACCCTGCATGCTAATAGATCTGTATAAATAAAGCCTCATATCATATGAGGCTTTATTTTTTGCTATCTGTATATTTTACGACGATTGATATCGGTAATCCGCCATACTGCATTTCTGCTATTCATATGAACTCAGGCACGGTGTATAACATTTTTGAGGATACAATTAGATATCTGGAAACCCCAGTTATTTATACATTTCTCAGACAAATTTTTAGAAACTGGATTGTTACTGCGTTTGCAGGCAAAACCTTCTTCAGACCAGTATTATCTGGGCGGAGTGGGTTTTTTTTTGCTTTTTGAAAGGTAAATGTCCCTATGAAATATCAGTCACTTGCTGAATTTATAATTAACCGGGTCGGCGGCCCGGAAAATATTAAAAGTTTGACCCATTGCGCAACAAGGCTTCGCTTTCAGTTAAGAAAATATGATGTTGTTCTGAAGGATGATTTGAGCAACCATCCAGAGATTATTATGGTGGTAGAAAGCGGGGGCCAACTCCAGGTGGTTGTGGGTAATAATGTTTCTGAAGTTTATAAGGCTATCGAAGCTACAGGCATTACGGATGAGACTGATCTAGCTGCAGGGAGCAGCGACGAGGCAGTCATAAAAGAAAATATCTTTAACAGGCTGATTAATGTGGTTTCGGGGATTTTTACCCCTTTTCTGGGGATCCTGGCCGCTTCCGGGATTATGAAGGGGCTGCTAGCCCTTGCTATCGTTTGCGGAATTACGACTGAGTCGAGCGGAACCTACAAAATACTGGCGGCAGCTGGTGATGCCCTGTTTTATTTCTTCCCTCTCGTGCTGGGTTACACTGCAGGCAAGCGTTTTGGCGGGTCGCCATTCCTGTCGATGGCGATTGGCGGCGCACTGATGCATCCGGCAATGATAGCGGCGTTCGACGCTCAGTTACAGCACGGCGCGTCAGTTGATGCCTTCCTCGGAATTCCCGTCACTTATATTAATTATGCCGGCTCGGTTATTCCGGTCATATTTGCTGCCTGGCTCAGTAGTGTGGTGGAGAAATTCTGTAATAAAATTCTCCCTTCAGCGGTCAAAAACCTCTTCACCCCTCTGATAGCGCTTCTCATCGTCGTTCCTGCTGCGTTCCTGCTTATTGGACCGCTCGCTACCGGCCTCAGCCACCTTATGGCAAATGCGTTTCTGGCCGCTTATGAGTTTGCGCCTGCTTTAGCGGGTACGATCATGGGGGGACTGTGGCAGGTCTGCGTCATGTTTGGTCTGCACTGGGGTCTTGTCCCCATCATGATCAACAACATCAGCGTGTTAGGCCATGATATTATGCAGCCATTACTGGTACCGGCCGTGGTAGGCCAGTTGGGCGCAGCGCTGGGTGTGTTCCTGAGAACCCAGGATCCAAAATTGAAAACTCTTTCGGGTTCGGCAGTCAGCGCGGCCATTTTTGGTATTACGGAACCTGCAGTATATGGTGTTAACCTCCCAAACCGACGGCCATTCATCTTCGGCTGCACGGCCGGAGCCATAGGCGGGACAATAGTCGGAGCATTCCACGGTAGTATCTATTCTTTCGGTCTGACCAGCTTCTTCACTCTCGCTCAGATGATCCCACCTACCGGTATGGATATGACCGTGTGGGGGGCCATAATCGGCACGGCCTTATCGCTCGTGCTTTCTACCTTACTGACCTATTTCTTCGGTTTACCGGCATCAAAAGAATCGCCAAGTGCTAACCCAAGTATCGCACCAGAAACAGCAGAGATCGTTATTCTCTCTCCGCTACAGGGGAAGGTTATTGATATTGCCGAAATCCGCGATCCGACCTTTGCCAGTGGCCTGCTGGGTAACGGAGTGGGGATTATTCCAACCTCCGGTAAAGTTATTGCGCCCTTTGACGGAGTTGTGTCGTCAATATTTAATTCCCGACATGCTATCAACCTGGTCAGTAATGATGGTGTGGAACTGCTGATCCACGTCGGGATCAATACCGTAAATCTCAAAGGTGAAGGTTTTACGGCACATGTAAAAACGGGTGATTCGGTAAAAGCCGGTGATCTGTTGATTGAATTTGATCTCGATTTTATTCAAAGCGCAGGATGTCTGCTGGACACGCCGGTATTAATCAATAACAGCGATGAATTCAGGGCAGTACATCTGGCAGATAAACAGACTGTTTCATATGACACGGTATTGATGACAACGATTAAGTGAGGAAGATTCATGAAAAAATTCCCGGATAATTTTTACTGGGGCGGGGCAATTGCCGCAAACCAGGTCGAGGGTGCATGGGACAAGGACGGCAAAGGGGTGTCCACCTCGGACGTTCAGCCCGCAGGTATCTTCGGCGAGGTGGTGGAACGTGACGGGAGCGTCAGCAGCATCAAGGACGTGGCCATCGACTTTTACCACCGCTACCCGGAGGACATTAAACTCTTCAGCGAGATGGGGTTTACCTGCCTGCGCGTTTCCATCGCCTGGGCACGCATCTATCCACAGGGTGATGAGCAGACCCCGAATGAAGCCGGTCTGGCCTACTACGACAGGCTGTTTGACGAGCTTCTGCAGCACGGAATTACGCCGATGGTGACGCTCTCCCACTATGAGATGCCCTGGAATCTGGTGACCCGCTATAACGGCTGGGCTGACCGCAGACTGATTGGTTTTTTCACTGACTACGCCGTCACGGTTTTCGGGCGCTACAGAGAGAAGGTCAAGCTGTGGCTGACCTTCAACGAAATCAACATGTCCCTGCACGCGCCGCTGACCGGAGTGGGCCTGCCTGAAGGCAGCAGTCAGGCTGATATCTATCAGGCTATCCACCATCAGCTGGTCGCCAGTGCCATCGTCGTGGGGCGGTGCCATGACATCATCCCGGATGCAAAAATCGGCAATATGCTCCTGGGGGGCCTGCTTTACCCGCTGACCTGCAAACCGGATGACGTGCTGAAAACGATGAATGAGAACCGCGGCTGGCTGTTCTTTGGCGACGTGCAGTGCCGCGGAGCCTACCCGGGGTACATGCTGCGCTTCTTCCGTGACAATAATATTGTGCTGGATATTACAGAGGAGGACCGCGAGCAGCTGAAGAACAACACCGTGGACTTCATCTCGTTCAGCTATTACAACAGCGGCTGTGCGACAACCGACGAGGACACCATCGAGAAGTCACGGGGTAACGTGCTGAGCATGATACAAAACCCGCTGCTGCCGGTGTCGGAGTGGGGCTGGACAATTGACCCGACGGGAATGCGCATTCTGTTAAACATGCTGTGGGATCGTTATCAGAAGCCGCTGTTCATTGTCGAAAACGGACTGGGTGCCAGAGATATTCTTCAAGACGACTTTACGGTTGACGACAACTACCGTATCGCTTATCTGAATAACCACCTGTACCAGGTCCGGGAAGCTATCGAAGATGGCGTGGATGTGATGGGATACACATCATGGGGCCCCATCGATCTGGTCAGTAACTCCACCGCGGAATTAGGTAAGCGTTACGGCTTTATCTACGTCAATCGCGATGATACGGGACGGGGCGATCTTAAGCGCTACAGAAAAGCGAGCTTCTACTGGTATGCCGATGTTATAAAAAGTAACGGTGAAACGCTGGTGCCAAATATCTGAATATCCGGATTTTGTCATACAGAAACGATGAAGTGAATACGACTTTTATCGCTGAATGACTGTCTGGCCGCCGGATGGCGGCCAGACTTCGTTAATTCACCCAGTCTTCCAGCATCAGGCCCGGCACCCGCTCAAACTCCCGCACATTGTTCGTCACCAGGACGGCGCCGGCCGCGATGGCGTGCCCGGCAATGGCCGTGTCGTTCGGGCCGATCGGCGTCCCGGCGAGGCGCAGCGCCACCCGGATGTCCGTCGTGGCGTCCACCGCGGCGCGGTCCCAGGGCAGGATGGCATCGAGGCGCGCGCAGAACGCATCGACCAGCTGAATATGGCGCGGCGAGGCCTTCGGGCCGGTGGCGCCGAAGCGCATCTCGGCGTACGTCACGGCCGAGACCACGATGCGATCACCGCGCAGCACCGCCTGCTCCAGGCGCTTCAGCACCGCTGCCGGCTGCTCGCGCATGATGAACGAGCAGATGTTCGTGTCGAGCATCCAGGTTTTCTTCATGGCGCAAAGCGTCCTTCATCGCTGACCACATCCTCACGCTCCGCCATAAAGTCCGGATCGGCCCTGTCCAGTTGCGCGAACGAGCCCCATGTCGGCCGGACGGGACGCAGGATGATGCTGTCCCCTTCCCGGACGATCTCGAGCTCGCTCACCCCCTCAAAATCCAGATCGCGGGGCAGGCGGATGGCGCGGTTGTTGCCGTTTTTAAAAATAGATACGGTTCTCATGTTCTTTCTCTCCCGGGTAAGTATGGATATGTGACGCATATCCGGATTGAGGTTCACTGCACCGGGTGTGTGCATATGTTCAGTATAGGCAGATGTACAGCATATGTATAGATATGGCATATGCAGATGGTGAGTATATGCGTATGCTATACCTATGCAGATGTCATGCATATGGATATCCTTCACATATGCTTTCTTCTCTCTTTTCCCGGTCAGATCCGAAAAATACCAAAGCCGGATCCTTACTGAAAAGCTGATTTAGATTGAGTTGTATTGCTACTGAATGAGGCTTGCCTGGTGGGGTTCCGGTAAATGGTCAAGGTCCGCTATGAGCGAAAAGCGGACGTAATACTTATGTCTGATTTGATAGCAGTAAGTGACGCTTTTTTTGCGGCTGCACACACAGCCGCAACAGATTTATTTAAAACCGAATCCGCGATCTTCAAGCGTAGCGCGAAGGTTCTGGCGTCCGTCCATATAGTCCATGCTTGTTGCTGAGCTTTGTACGGCCTGTTTCCAGGTTTTGTCTTTCATTCCCAGTCCTTCACGAAACGCATGGAACGCTTCTTCATAGCTTTTAACATGTGCGTCAAAGTCAGATGCGTTGTAGCGGTTATGGTGAGCGACCACGCTCTGAGGCAGGCGTGGGCGAATACTTGCGTTGCTTTTCGGATCGGGCCATCCGACAACCAGTCCGCATACAACGTAGCTGTGCGGGGGCAGTTGAATAAGTTCGGCCAGTTCTTTTGCCTTGTTTCGTGTAGCCCCGATATAAACGGTTCCCAGTCCGATTGATTCGGCCGCCACAGTAGCGTTCTGCGAGGCAAGCGAGGCATCCACAGTCGCCATAACAAATGAGTCGAGATATTCATGCACACCCGGATTCAGACCATCCGCCACGGTCATATCATGATTACGCGACAGGTCAGCCACCCATAAAAGTATCGCAGGCGCTTCTTCAATGTAGCCATTAGCCAGACCGCTATCCCCAGCGGACAGCTTTCTTACCTGTGCCTTAAGCTCAGGATCGGTAACCGCTACTACGCTCCATTGCTGTAGATTTGAGGATGTTGAGGCAGACTGTGCGGCTGCCACCAGAGTTTCAACCAGTATTCAGGCAGAGGTTGCGGCGAAAAGCTTCTGACTGAACGGTGGCAGAGTAACCCTTCTATCTGTTTGTTCCAGATAATATTTTCAGGCCTGTCTTTCTCGCCATAGCGTGCCGCTATCAGCTGTTCTTTCTGAAAATCGTCAGTCATAAATTTTCTCCTCGTAAATTGTAATGATCGTTCAAAAATAGGTTAAATAAAAAGGCCTTCTGGCCTTTTACTGAATACTGCCGATAAGCGCTTCAATCGCATGCTGTTGATATTCAGGTTCATGCACGATCCTGCCAAACACCCGGAAGCCAAAGTAGGCACACATGAATGCTTTCGCCATCGACTGAGCCTGACGGCCCCTTTCAAACTCTCCGGTCGTAATACCGGCAGAAAAAAGCGCAACAAACATCCCTTCAAGTTCTTTGATATAGCTGCGACTCAGGCCTTCAACGGTTTTATCTTTAGCCGCTCTTTCGAGAGGAGAAAATATCGCCATACATCCATTACGCTCAATGTCGCTGAAATCAAGCTCAATGCCTTTTTCAAGCAGAATTCGGAGTCGATCTTTCACGCTTCCGGGCTGGCGGAAAACTTCCTCGTGAAACTCAATGCTGGAGCGGTGATAGCGTCGCAGGGCTTCATGATAAAGATTTTCTTTACTGCCGAAAGCAGCATACAGGCTGCCACGGCCCAGACCTGTGCTGTCAACGAGTTCCTGCGCCGAAGTCGCTTCAAAACCGTTACGCCAGAATGCATCCATGGCTGCCTGTATTACCAGCTGGTCATCAAATTCTCTTGGTCTGCCTGCCATCGCTTACTCCTGCCTCAGAACTGTTATCACCCTAACAATTATGGAACGGTCAGTCAATAATTAGTAGTATCATTAAAAGCAGGCAGACGATAACGTCAGCACATTAATTTTTTAACGCGAATTATTCAGGATTTCTGCCTGGCTGGCCTCAATTATTGAAACAAGTTCCTGCAGTTTCACTGCCACAACGCGTCCCAGAGGCGTCAGTGAGTATTCGACATGCGGGGGTATGGTGTCATATGAGTACCGTTTAATCATCCCATCACTCTCAAGAGACTGTAGAGTCTGGGCCAGCATTCTTTCACTTACCCCTTCAATACGCCGTCTTAAGCTGCTGAAACGATGGGTCTCAGATAGCAGGGCGACCATTATCAAAACGCCCCAGCGGCTGCTCAGGTGTTGAAGTACCTGCCTTGACGGGCATCCTGCAGCCATCACATTGCAGGTGATAGCAGGCATCTCTGACGCTGAAGCATTGTCACGAACCTGATCTTTAATCAATGTCATTTAACACTAACCTTTTTGTAAGTACTTACTAAAATAATCTATATCGGTATAGTACCTTTTCAGTTTAAACGTGAGCAACTTTTACCTGATACGGAGAATAAAATGACGATTGCAATCACTGGTGCAACAGGCCATCTTGGCCAGTTAGTTATTGAAAAACTTAAACAAAAAGTTGACGCTTCTGAAATTGTCGCTCTGGTAAGAACCCCTGCGAAAGCAGCTGGCCTGGGTGTAGCTACACGCGAAGCTGATTACACTCGCCAGGATACGCTGGATGTAGCATTGAAAGGAGTTGATACCCTGCTGCTTATCTCCGGCAATGAAATCGGGCAACGTGCGGTGCAGCACGAAAATGTAATCCGTGCTGCTGTAAAAAATGGTGTAAAGCGCATCGTGTATACGAGCTTGCTGCATGCTGACAAGTCACCACTCAACCTGGCACCAGAACACGTCCAGACAGAACAGGCTCTCAAAAACTCGGGGCTGGACTATACAATCCTGCGTAACGGCTGGTATTCAGAAAACTACACGGGTTCTATTGCACCTGCGCTGGGCCTTGGCGCTTTTTATGGCAGTGCTGGCGAAGGTAAAATTTCCTCCGCGCCTCGTGAGGATTACGCAGAAGCCGCTGTAGTGGCGCTGACCGGGCAAGGCCACGAAGGCAAAACCTATGAGCTGGCCGGAGATGAATTCTATACGCTGACTGATTTAGCTGCGGAAATTACGGCTCAGAGCGGCAAAGATATTCCTTACCGTAATATCCCGGAAGCAGATTACGCGGCGGCACTAAAAAATGCAGGCCTGCCTGATGGATTTGCTGAGGCGATTGCGTCATGGGATACGGGTGCCTCTCAGAACGCGTTGTTTGATGACAGCCATGTTCTGTCAAAACTGATTGGCAGAAAAACTACGCCTATCGCAGTAAGCGTTCAGAAAGCGCTTGCCTGACAATGTTGCCCCGTCACTTCGGGGCACCTTTCATCGACAGTCAAAGTCAATTAACTAAGTCTTTTCTTCCAGAATTTTTGAATCTGGATGCCGGTAAAAAATGAGGTTAAAAATGAACCTGAAGCATGACAAAGCTGAGAATGTCATCAGTGATTATATCGAGTCAATTATCCGATGCGATTACGAATTAGCGCGCTCTATATGGAAGGCTGGCGATGACGTCAGTTTCATTCATCCCCGCGGACATGAAAAAGGCTGGGATGAGATTGAGCAAAACTTTTATCGCATGACAATGGATGAAATGTTTTCCAGCCGTTTACTGAAAACCGTAGGTGCGCCTGACATCCGTTACTATGGTGAAAATACGGCCGTAGTAGAGTTTTACTGGGACTTTGTTGCAACCTTTCGTGATAGCGGCGATGAGCTTCATACTACTGGGCGCGAAAGCCAGGTGCTGTTAAAAGGCCCTGACGGAAACTGGAAAATTGCACAGGTTCATTATTCTGGCCCGGCGGTAACAGGCGAAGGTGAAGGATTCTGATGCTGATACAGGGGGGGAAGCTTATCAGGCGTGAACATCATTCCAAGACATTCCCCCCCTGAACTGCGCAATATTTTAAAGGGCATGCGTTTTTGCTGTTCAAAACGTTGCCGGCTACATCCAGGGCTCCAGCCCACAGATGAAGATAATCATTCACCTTTAAAGCGGCCGGGACGTCATAGGCATGATTACCCAGCCTCCATACCGCCCGTGCCCCTGACCTGGCCCCTACCGGTTGATACCCAGCAGCCATAGCAACGCCAGCTTTTGGCACAGAGCAGACGTTAATTACCGAAATGTACACCTGCCTGAAAGAGAGCTTCCCCCATCCTGCTGCGGCGCTATTTTTTTAGCCGCTGAATATCTGTGGTGCGCAGGAGAAACCAGGACGGATGATGGATAACCTCCTGATGATGACGGTGGGCACTCAGCGCGGCCTGCAGAAGACTGGCCGCTCCGGCGGCCAGATTGAGCAATGAAGGCGCCCCCATGTAACCCAGCACAGCCGGCACGGCGAGCAGGGCTGTGTCCTGTATACTCCGCCGCTTCCATGTGGCAAGTTTCTGCTGCAGATCATCCAGCCCTTCATCAGCAATTCGCTCCCGGAAACGCTGCTGCAGCAGGCTGATCTCCGCCGGTCCAGATGCCCGCTCCATTTCAACCGCACAGTCACGCAGCGTGCGTCTGAAGGCTGTTACGCTCGGCTCATAATCGGTGCGGATGCGGAAAATGTCGTGAAGCGACAAGTTCTGCAGAAACGGGAGTTCAACCTCAAGCATTCTGCGTGACAGTCTCCCGGATGCGTCGAGTTTCTGCAGGATTTTGCCCTGCAGCGGACAGCGGGTGACAAGTGAGGCGCCGGCCCGGGCTGACTGACTGATATCAGTCAGCAGCCCGTGATAATGAAAGTAGATACTCCGGTTCATGGCCCCGCGCACCCATCGGTCATACCCTTTACGGCTTTCGTGTTTACCGCGGGTGATCCTTGCCCTGAATCTGCCGTCTTCTTCCACTTCGACTGGCTGCAGCTCCTGGTACATATAGGCATTGGTAAAAGGGCTCTGACAGTCCCGCAGCTCCAGCATGATTTCGTCCGGCAGTGTTTTTTCTGACACGAAGCGGATATGCCCTTCATTGCTGACCCGTCTGACCCCCCGCACCTTCACGCTCCTCTCGTACAGCCGGACCACCTCTGCGGGCATCACGGCGTTAAGGAAATGCCGGTCGGGATTATCCTGCAGGAGCTGCATCTTACGCTCCTGCTCTTGCCGGACTGATTCACAGGGTGTGAAGGCAATAAAGCCGGCCTGGATCAGCAGAAAATTGTCCTTCACAAAACGCACGAACTGCGCCACGCCGGTCCTGATATCTGCCAGCCGATCGGTTGCATTGTAATGTATCAGCCGATCCATCGCTTCCGATGACTCAATGGTATCAAGGCGTAGCACCGCTTCCTCCAGTGTATCGGTCAGGATGATGCGTTCAGCCGACAGCAGGCCGGGGCGATAAAGAGCCAGTTGATCGTGACGGGCAATCCACAGGCTGAGCGGAGAGTCATGCAGGGGATGCCACTCCCCGCGCAGAACACTGACAGCCTGAAGGTAGCTCCTTAACGCACTTCCCAGTGCTTCTGCATCCAGTTCCGTATAGTCTGTAGCCAGAAGGTTGTCATCCCAAAGGATACTCTCACTCAGGGCCGGAAGGTTATTGTACATAAGCCTCTCCTCACAAATCTCCATACAGGCAGCGCAGGCCGTTAAGGGCGTCTGCCAGCTGACCGGTAACCGTGTCACTTGTCATCTGGCTGACCAGCAACTCAAAGGCCTCTGCCGGCATAAAAACCCGCAGCCCGTCGATGCCGAAGAATCCCTCCGGCGTGACGTTTCCCGGCGGGGAGAACATCACGCGCTCACCCTGGTGGCCGTGCGCCAGGGCTTCAGGATGACGGGCGTACAGCGTGAACAGCCCCAGCAGTTCGGAGAAGGCTTCCCACCCGTACGGCACCACGAAGTCCTGGCCGGTGATGAGCAGGTGCAGTCGGGGTGTATTGTACCAGGCGCCCGGGCGCTCGCCGGGATGCTGGCCGTCAATGCGGATATCGAGGCGCAGGGTGCCGGCTTCGATGGTTTGCGTCACGGCCGGGATCACCGGGCGCAGATCCTGCGCCAGCGCTGTCGCTTTCTGTGTGCTCCAGTCCAGCCCGCGCAGGACCAGGGGGAAAATGGCTTTCAGCCGTGGCAGGGTGAAGATTTCCCCCAGCACGGCGTCCGGCACGTCCGCCAGGACAAAACAGTCGCTTTCCAGCGGGCGCAGCAGGTGTTCGGCATACATCTGATCCACCACGGGGCTCAGCGCCGCCAGGAAGGCGTCAAATTCTTCCGTCCAGCTCTCCCCGGCCAGGCGGAAGATCCCTTTAAGGTAATGTCCGTCCACCGGACGGTCGTTCTCAGCCTGCCAGGCCAGCAGGTCCCGGGTGATGTCGAGAAGGGTGCGCAGGGCCGGGAGCGTGGCCACCCTGTTCCGGCCGCACAGAAAGGCTTCCCGGGCATAGGCCAGGATGAAGCGCAGCTCGTCCCGGGAAACGGGCGCGGTGCCGAAGGTCTGGCCGAGAATGATATGCCGGTACAGCTGCCGGACCGTGGCCTCCGGATCGGCAACCAGCTGAAAATACCCGTCGCCGGGCGCGACTGTTTTCAGGCCGTCATCGAGGAAGCGTTCGGCCAGGGCGTTGACCGAAGTATTTTCGCGACCGGCGCGCACTTTCAGCGCCTCGATCAGCTTTTTGTGAAAACGCAGGTTAAGCTGGCTGAGCATCAACGTTCCTTTCATGTTTGTTTTGTTCGCCATGCTAACCTAGCATCAATGAAATGTGTTATTAAATTTATCCTTTGACGCATATGTTTGTGATGAATCTATAACTACGGAAAGTGATGCCGGGATTGCTACGCCTTCTGTTCTCTCTTCTTATTTCTCCTGAGATCCGAAAAAAGGTAAAGTAGGAAACTTAAAGGCCCGATTAATCGGGCCTTGGGGTGACTTCCTTCAGCTGCGGGCCGTCATTCTTTTGTTTATCAAATCGCACAGCTTTTCAAACCGATCCAGTTCTTCTGCGGACAGCAGTTGACTATCTCCATCTTTCAGACTGGTCATGAATGCGCGGGCGGGTTTGGCTTTCACAAAATGTTTTTTGTTTGTCGAGAAGGCATTTTCAATCTGTTTGACAATTCGCGGGATCTTCTCATTCAGCTTAAGAGTGCCAGGCTTCAAATCATAACTTTCATCAACCAGCTTGAGGAAAGTATCACGATTAAAGAGATCTTCAATATCGCACTCGTCACGCTTTGACTCCAGAGCATCAGACACAAATACCACGTTCTTTCTGTTAAGCATGCCCTGCTGCTGAAGCTCAACTGAAGTCTCCCGGCTTTGCTTCTCATCATCCAGAAGTACAACAACATTGAGATTCTGAGAGGACAGTAGAGAAACCATGTAGGATACGCGCTGTGCCCCGCCGGCAGGGGTTATGGTGATTTTACTGTTCAGGCCTTTTCTACCGACAGACGTCAGTACATCTGAAATTGTGCTGAGGTACCAGAAATCAGTTACACCTTCGACAATCAGATTATGAGATCCAATGAATAAAGACTGCGCAATGTCATAACCCAGCGCGGCCTGCAATGGAAATAAAGTTGTTGAATCGCCGCTTGGATCATTGGTAACAGTCGTTCCTTTATCTTCAGCAATCGAGACAGTTTTTACATCGGAAATGTTTTTAATTGGTACCAGGAACGGAGAATGAGTGGTATAGATAATCTGGTTTTCAAAATCATTGGTCAGATGATTGAGAAGATCAGCCTGAGATTTAGCATGTAAATAAAGTCCGGGCTCATCCAGCAAAATAATAGCATTTTCTGCTGAACCGCCCTTGGTATCTGCAAAAAATGTTATATAGAAAGAAAAGAACCATTTAAAACCTCGGCTTCTCTCATCCAGGTTCACCTCAACATCGTAGGAATTATTTGAATCAGAAACATATGTATCGAAATAATCACTATCCACATTGAAACGAATTTTAAGAGGTTTGTCCTGCCATAGCCTTCTGATTTCTGTCGTGACGACTGCTCCGGCTCTGTTTACAAGCTGATTTCTAACTTCTGAATTATTTCTGTTAGCCGTCAGTTCGGCTGGGTCAATCCCAGCCACCTTACACAGTTTTTCAAAATTAATATCTGCATTCGTTAGTTTAGACTGTTGTTTACGCTGAGTATATTCGGCCATGTGATGGTGGCCGTTCAGTTCAGGGTATTCATCAACCATCACAAAGACAGGTAGTTTTTTCATGACCCATTTTCGTGCCTCTGCTTGTCTGGTGTCATCACTGCTGATTTCGTCGAGCGTGTCCTCCAATTCATCAAGGGCATCCTCGGAGTCGGGTTTTAGCTCAATGTCATACTTAGTAAGAAATTTTCTTAGTTCCTGAGGTTTGCCTTTAGCCTGTTCTGACCAGCCACGTGGTCGTGCCGGAATAGGCAGCAAGGCATTACATATATCCTTAATTGCTTGTTGTTCAGGTTGACTTTGTTCGGTGTTGTTTTCCGGGTTTTCAAAAAAAAGCTCTATTTGGGCAGCAATTTTCCGGACATCTTTTTTGATTTTAGTTACGTCATATGTGAATCCATCAAGGCCGTTAAAATCTAAATATCTTTTCTCTCCGTTGTATCTTCTGCAGATAGTGACAGATGTAATATTCTTTGCGCGTGGATAAATTGCACTGAGTTCAGCCAGTTCGTGTTCTGTTAATGTCCAGGTGGTATCTACTACTGGTGTATCAGGCGTACACTCACTTAATTTTCTGTTCCTTGGAAAATCTTTTATATCATTGAGTTTGCCGAAACCCTCTGCCGGATTAAGGCTTTTAAGAGCAAGTAACAAATTTGTTTTCCCGCTTTCATTCCTTCCCAGAATTGCTGTCAGTTTCTCAGTGGTTATCACCCCACTGTCAAACACAGAGCGGAAGTTTCGAACACGAAAAGATTCCAGTTTCATTCATATTCTCCTATTTCAGGAATGCTGTAACAATCGCAGTGGCGGAAGAAAGAAAGGCCAGCCCCAGAGCAGACCATATTTTAAGATTATTGGTTTTAATTTCGAAGCTGAGCCTTTTGTTCTGTTCTTCCACGGCAATCATCTTCGTCACGAGATCCAGCATGATACCCATCTCTGCCGCACTGACAGGAGGAGATTCACGGGCGTCAGTTTCATTATTCTTTCTTCTTCTGGCATAGCGGAGATGGATCATATAAAGGGGCTCGCCCTGAGAACTGAGGTTAGAAGAGCATCTGAAAAATGCCGGGTAAGAAGCAAGCACCCGTTCTACCTCCTGCATATCCATGCCCAGACTATCAGCAATATTCCTGGGGGTTCTGCTGTTCCAGCGTTCATGCGCGCCCAGATGCTGTATCAGAGCTGTCAGGTAGTGGAAATCTTTGACAAAAGAGGGCTCATTATGAGCAGTTTCATTTGATTGCCGTGCAAATATCATATTTATCCTTAAAAGATACGAACACTATTTACGGAAGAGTATCGGGAAGACCCAGTCCTTCTACAATATGTGAGTCTGTATTTTAAACTGATTTTTAAATAACATCATTGTGGTTTTCATATCATTCTTGCTTATCGAAAAAGATTCATCATTACTAACATATATGTATTAAATGGTGTGTTTTTTAGCCTAAAAAGCAATAGTCTCCATCCAGCAATAATCCGTCCTCTTTCTTGACTGTGCTGCAATAATTCATCTCTTCTTATGCCGGGATCCGAAAACCCCGGTATCCGGAGACTGAAAAAGCCGCATCTGCGGCTTTTTCTCCATGCTCAATGAACATAGTGGCATCAGGTTTTGCTGAGCCATGAGCCGTAAACCTCCCTGCGCCGCTCAAAGGCTTCCCGCCCTCCCTCCATCACTGAAATGATGTGCTGTTGTACAGAGGAGGCATCCACGCCCCCACCGGCAGCCTGGATCTTTCCGTCTGAATATTCACAGGCACAGACATTTTCTGCATCTCCCAGCACCGGAATGTTGGCATTGTGAGTGGCAAAGATAAATTGCGTGCGGGGTTTCATTGCCCGGATGATTTTAATCACGTCGTCATAAATCGTCTGATTGTCCAGGTCGTCTTCGGGCTGATCGATGATCACCACATCATTATCCTGCTGATTCAGAACAAACAGCATTAATGCGGAGGCGCGCTGACCCAGCGAATGCTGTTCCAGGGGTTTACCCCGGAATTCAATGGAGTAGGTATTGGGTATTTGCCAGGCAATCAGCGATTCTACCTGCTGTTCCAGATACTCGCTGAACGTCTCTGCAGAACCGCTGATAATCCCCGGGATTTTGTCCCTGTTCAGCCAGAGTTCCCCAAAGTCTCTGAAGGCGTCAGCCACGGTCTGATAGGTACTTTCCCGCAGCCGGCTGCCGGTAAAGGCCTCTTTCAGAATGGCCTGCATGGCTTTTTTGTCGTTTGCGAAGGACGGCACGATCTTCAGGGGTGAGCCGGCCTGGCTGATGCCGGCCAGCACGGCTTCAATTTCCTGATATTCTTCCACCCACAGTTCGTACAATCGGCTCAGCGCCTCTGTCAGACTTTTCTCCAGAAACGCCTGACTGCTTTCAGCTCGGGTCAGTTCGGCAATTTTCTGTTCCGCACGTTCCAGCCCGGCCTTCAGCTTCAGAAAGTCAGCCGGATCGGCGTTTTCCACGCCTGCCAGCCGCAGTTCTTCAGCCAGGCCACGCTCTATTTCGGCAAATTCCTCCGTCAGCGCCAGCTTTTTCGCCAGGAAGGCCTGCTGCTTCGTATCGAGTTCTGTGAGGAGCCGGCGGGCGCCGTCCACGATGGTGTTCAGGGAGTCGAGATGGGCCGTGAAGCGATCATATCCCGCACTGTAATCATCAATGTCTGCCTGGTTATGCGCTGACTCATGTTTCTGCTCCTGCTTCAGCTCATCGAGTGTTTCTCTGATCCCGTCCTGCAGACTGTCCAGCGCCAGGGTTGCCCGTGCAGTGGTACTGCTGAGGTAGCGCTCATCCCGTCCGAAGGTGGTCTGATGCGCCAGTTTTTCTTCCATACCATGCTGGGCATAAAAGCGCAGGCGGAACTGCGCATCCCTTTCTTTCGCCTGCCATTCGGAGAGTGTTTCTCCTGTTGTTTTCAGACGACGATACTCGCGTAACCTGTCGAGGACGACTTCATTCTGCTGCCGGATTTTGGTCCGCACGGCGGCCAGGCGCTCCCCGACCAGTTTTTCAATCAGGTCGTGTTCAAATCCCGCGCCGGTATTGGACAGATCTTTCTGGCCAAAATACACCGGCTTGTGCAGAACCGTTTCCCGGAGCGCCACCCCGTCCCGGGCCTGACCGTCAAAAATAACCTGCGGCTCCTGACCGAAGATGCGGGTTATCTGATAGGCCCGTCCGTGACGGCACACGGCGTCAACGGTAATCTTCCCCCCGCTTTTGAGTAGATTACTGACCAGATTTTCTTTGTAGTCGCGGTCAGAGGCCTTCTCGCCAAACGGAATGTCCAGGGCATACCGGATCCCTTCAAGAATGGAGGATTTGCCGCTGCCGCGGATCCCAATCAGGGTGTTAAGCTCCGGAGATAATTTGACCACGGTTCCGCCGAGCGAACCGGCTCCCTCGAAGGCTATCTGGCGGATATGGCTGTGGATCAGGGCCGGTTTCTCCGGGCCGACGCGATGCGGGAAATCCTGCAGCGCAAAGCGGACAGCGTCAAAACTGTAATCACCCAGTTTCAGGTAACTTGCGACTTTTCTGGCACCGATATGATCCAGCGTTTTGGCATCGCATCCCTGGACTTCGGCAGGATAGCGCGCACCGAGCACGCCCTGAATTTTGACCCGCAGGTCATGGGTCATTACTTTCTGAAATCCCGTCACGCGCCGGCGGACAAGGTCATTATCAAAAAGCTCCCCGATCCGGCCAGGGCTCAGCCCTCCCCATAACCCGTTATCCGCCTCAACGTGGGCAAACACGATAAAGTAATCCCGTTCGTACCGGTCAAGGCGCTGGATGGTCTGTGTGATATTTTCTGTTGAACGGGCATTTTCGTTCTCAAAATTATCAACGCCCGCAAACGTGGCCGTCAGGAAACTTTCAATATGGTTCGTCTGCTGCGGATTGATAAACCAGTCATCGGCAAACACCACGAGCGTGTGCACGCCAGCCTGACCATCATTAACGGACAACTCAACGCCGGGAAGCAGCCCTATGCCTTCACGGCGCGCGGCTCTGCGCAATGCCTTAAACTCGCCGGGATCGAATTTATTGTGGTTGGTGATCACGCCCATTCCCACATCAGCCGCTTTCAGGGCACTGACGTAGTCGCGAATATATTCGTCGGGTTCTCCGGCATAGCGAAATTCTTTATCTGCACGGGTATGCAGGTGAAAATCAACCTTGACCCAGCAGGATCCATTCTCAAATACGGGATACATTCCTTGATACCTTTATTCAGTCGCTGATGAATGCCCAGAGGCGCCGTATAATTTCATTCATATTAGGGTGATCCCGTTCCGGCTTCATTTTATTTCCATCACCGGTTAATCATTCTTTGATCTGCATCTGAAATATATTTAACAGTTTACGAATGAGAGCGAGCGGTCAGCAGCTTGAGATTTGACTCTTCAGATAACAGAGTCTGATAATTATTGCATATATGACAATAGTGCCTGTTTGGGAAAAATAACAAACGATTATTGCTATTCTGGCATCAGTTCCTTTCTCTGCACTCCAGGATCCGATTTCTGGTGGTTCCGGATCTTCAGATATGCCCCCCGAAAATTTCCGTGAAACGAAACGGTTTTATGACCTATATTGAGGAATGACGGGGACTTAACGGCAGTCTTCCACTGGGTATCCGGCCAGGTCCACCCCGGGGTTACTACCGCCGCGCTTATTTCTCCACCGTGGTACACTTCCGGAAATCCGTTAATATGCAGAAAGTCGGATCTCAGCGATACGGTCGTCCGGTAATTTAACTGAGTTTCTATATGCCTGATTATTATCATCATGATAAAAGTTACGGCATAGGAAAATCATACAAGTGACAGACGTGGGGTAGTACACAGCTGACTATGCCGCGCGTCATAATTACCCTAGGTTACTATTACAAAGGAAGATAAATTGCATAAATCATTAGAAGATGTATGGGATTACTTGACTAACCAGCATGGGCATCAGGATTTATGGTTAAGAGAAGATCCGATTCCTCCCAGACACAAAATTTCAGCTGTGTTAATCCGCTATAGCCATATGCCAGTCATTGTCACGGGCACTAAAAGGATGCTCGCGTATAAAGATCTAACTGCAGGTGTCTGGGTATACATTGGTAATCCTCTTTCCCCGCTCGACCAAGAGATTAACTGGCAAACAGAGCCCACAAAAATACCACTAAGTAAGGAGGCCGCCTGGCAGTATTCCCTAACGGGATATTGAGTAAGGTGGGCGGGATTTCTCAGCTACCCTGGTGCAGTCCGGTACAAAGGGTTTAAGGAATTGAGAATGGTACGAATAATGAAAAAGCTTTCCGAAAAAGGGGTCACCCTGGTATTACTAGGCTGTACTTCCTGTGTCGCTGACGCGGCTACGCATGAAGGAATGCAGGGACTTGAGCCAGCAACAACAATGATCAAGAGTACCCAGCCAGTAGCTGATAATCTGCAAATCTGGGTGCCAGTGTTTTCCGCCTTCATTGGTGGTTTGATGGCAATCGCCGGCGGTATCGTAACCCAGTGGTTTATCGCCCGGAAGGAAAAAAATGAAAAGGTACAAAAACTTGCTTCCGACAGAGCATTCATCGGTGCCGGCCTTATCCTCTATCTGAAAGAGTGCCGCTATCAATTTAATCTTGTGGCTTCGGACTCCGGTGAATACAGAAACCAGGCGAATGAAGAAATGGTCCGCATTCCTACACGCCATGCTCAACTCCCTGATATAAGCGATATTGAGGGAGACTGGGCTGTGCTCCCGGGAGAATTGCTTCTCCGCATCCGACAGCTTTCTCTGCGACAACAGTCGACTGAACGCTATCTGGAAGTTGAACGTGATGTCCACGATGACTATCCGGAGAATGCCTCCTACTTCCGTGAAAGGCGTGCAAGGTACAGGCATCTTTCTGAGGAATGTGCTGAGCTGGAAAAAGAAATTAGGGCTCTTTGTGATTTACCGGGAAAGAAGAATGAAAGCAGTGAATGACAGTTCTGAAGCAATCGCTATCTCCGATAATATTGTCGAGCTTCTGGAACTGTGCCAGCAGCTGCAGTCAGAAAAGGATGGCCGGGAACGGCCGGCGCCGGGAGCATATTCCCGCGATGAGGATGAATTTGCCGATCGCATCCGTTCCGCATGCGGGCACGCCCTGCAGCTGCGCCGGCTGCTTCCGGTAGCGACGACCCTCAGCGCCATCGGCGCCGAGATGGAACGCCGGGGAGAAATCAGTGTGCTCCCGGGCGAGGATTACGCGCAGAAAGCACTGGCACGACTTACAGAGCAATACCTGTCCGACAGGGACAACAAGCAATGATGCCGGCAATACCAGGCCAGGGCGTTTCCTTTTCGGCCACGCAGCTGCCGGTGGCCATCGACTATCCTGCCGCACTGGCCCTGCGCCAGATGGCGCTCGTTCAGGACGAACTGCCGAAATACCTGCTGGCGCCGGAAGTGAGCGCCCTGCTCCACTACGTGCCCGATCTTCACCGCAAGATGCTGCTGGCCACCCTGTGGAACACCGGCGCCCGTATTAACGAAGCACTGGCCCTGACAAGGGGAGATTTTTCGCTGGCACCGCCCTACCCGTTCGTGCAGCTGGCCACGCTCAAACAGCGCACCGAGAAGGCAGCCAGAACGGCCGGCCGTGCTCCGGCCGGTAGCCAGCCTCATCGTATCGTTCCGCTTTCTGATGCTAACTATGCCGGTCAGCTGGAGATGATGGTGGCCACGCTTAAAATACCCCTTGAACGACGTAACAAGCGAAGCGGAAGAACCGAGAAAGCGCGTATCTGGGAGATCACCGACCGGACGGTCCGCACCTGGATCGGCGAAGCGGTGGAAGCCGCGGCGGCAGACGGGGTGACATTCTCCGTGCCGGTTACACCGCATACATTCCGCCACAGCTATGCCATGCACATGCTGTATGCCGGCATACCGCTGAAGGTGCTCCAGAGTTTAATGGGACATAAGAGCATCAGCTCGACGGAGGTGTATACGAAGGTGTTTGCGCTCGATGTCGCAGCAAGACACAGGGTACAGTTTTCAATGGCAGAGGCTGATGCTGTTGCAATGCTGAAAACCAGATAACTAAATTTGCAAACGTTTACAGACAGTTGTAACGAAACCCACTTATTCGATAATAAATTAATCTTGCGTTACGTGAAAACTGACAGGGTACAAGGCCGGAATTCACGTAGCACACTTTACTTCTTCTTTATTATTTACCTTCTCGTTCCGATCCTGTCCATCCTGGCATTACCCCATTTCACCAGAACGCATTTCACTGTTGCCGATAGCCCATGGGGTCGACTTTCCGACCGCGGTCTCACTCAGAAGGATGGCCATCTTAACCGGCGCTCCCTGGCGTTCCTCCTCGCCTCCGAAGTGAAAGCCCTGCTCATCTATATGCCGGATCTTCGCCATTACATACTGTTCTCCACTTTCTGGAACACCGGTGTGCGGATCGGTGAATCCCGGACGCTGACCCCGAAATCCTTTGATCTTGACGGGTTAAGACCCTTTGTGAAAGTACCGGACTCAGGGCATCCAGCCTAACGCACAATATTGACTGAGTGATGAAGGGACACATATTGCAGTGAAGATGTTCAGTAGACTGCCCGCTATTACACACACCGCAGTCAATATCAATACCCCGGGAGGCGTATCCGCATATTGCAGTTAAGGCAGGCAAAACCTAAACGGGATGATGAATCCGTATAAATTGACTGTGGTATGCAGAGCGCATACCACAGTCAACACATCCTAAAATGGCATACCTCAGTCATTTTCCGATTTCACGCTGCTGAGCGCTTTTGCCAGTTTCTGAGGATCAATACCTGCAGCCTTCAGGGCTTTAATCACTTCGTCATAGTTCTGCTCAGGTACTTCCTCTTCCGGCTCACGGGGAACAACGACCTTGCTACTAATGAGTTTCGGATTACGGTAATGCACGCTGAAGTAGGTGGCCCGGCCGCGTTTGAATTCGGTGTAATCCAGATAGCCGATATCCTTCAACTGCGCCATAGCTTTGCGCACCGTGTGGTTCTGCGTGTAGATGTTAGACGTCAGATTGAGTCTGTCACGCATACGTTTCATGGATATGGGAGCCGGATTCTGTGGCAGGCTTTCGATGTAGGTATAGAGTGCCTGCGCAGACTCCTTGCGCTGCAGGGCATCGATGGCCTTCAGACGCAACAGAACCCGCCTGTCCATCTGATAAAGCTCAAAGAGCTTGGGCTCTGCCCTGATCTCCACGACATCGGCAGTGATGTCATAATAGGCAGACTGAACCAGGTGTGTGGTCCACCCTTTCGTTTCACTCTGAAACTTGAGGGTCACGGACGCAAGCTTGAACAGAGAGTTGCTGATCCTGTCGCGCATTTTTTTGTTAGAGCGTCGGGAGTCAAAACCACACATTTTAACGAACTCAACAAAAGACAGCTTAAGCGTGTCATCCTTGACGCCAAAATCATACATTGAACGGATGATCCCGAGCCAGACTTTGAAGTCAGTATCCATATCAAGGCGCGATCCGGTGATCCTGACATCGGTGTACCCCTCACTACGGGCAATGGACAGCTGTACGAGCTCCTCAGTCGCATCCGTGACGTTTTTGCGGTTAGTCTTACTCCTGGAGGTCGATTTCAGGGTAGGAACGAAAAGACCAAGTCTCATGAGCGCTACAGGCTGAACAGTACTGGCGCTGTTGACATCCAGCTTAACAACTTCGCCCGTTGTCTTGTTGACCTCCTGAAGATTCAGGGGTAACTCATTATTTTCCATAGCCATTCTATTAACCCGCAGTTATCTACAAAGGAAAGTATATATGCATATCACAGTCAACGGAAATACATACCCCAGTTAATACAATCGCATACCGCAATAGGTGATCCCGCACACAACAGTCAACATACCACACACCGCAGTTAATGAAGACAGCATCCAGGCCCAGGCGCAACGGGGCATTGAACGATCCGGGGATCTCTTTTTGATCTCAAGATGATCTCCTTAAGGATCAATTACTGGATCGAAGTATGGAATAACTGTCAGCGTCCTGTACACATGGCGACTGACATTACAAAAAACGAATTCAGGTACAACAATGAGATAATTCAGTAGCCCGAAAGATAATAATATTGACTGCGATATGCAGGAAAATGCATTCCATTGCACTCCCCTTACCCTAATCAGTTACATACCACAGTCAATAATCTGCATACTTTAGTGAAGTATTCATACTTCAGACCACCGGTGACCCTTGTCAGCTGTGGAGCGTCACCAGATCCTTCAAGTGTGCAGTAATTCCGCTTCCTCGACGCATGCGCCTGTGCGCACGCTTTCTGCGGCGAGCGGATGATATTTACTAAGGTGTGAAGGCTGGCATCTCAGGGTCATGTTGAAATGAATATGGTTGTATTCCGATCAGCTTTGCAATTTTTGATGTGGTTTGCAATTTTAATGTTGCTTTGCAACTTTCATCAAGATTTAATAGCTTAATGCAAAGCTGAAGACAAGGAACATATAATGGGACTGATGGACACGCTTGACCAGTGCATAGCGGCCGGTCATGAAATGACGAAAGCTATCGCGATTGCTCAGTTTAATGATGACAGCCCGGAGGCCAGGAAAATCACCCGGCGCTGGCGTGTGGGTGAAGCCGCCGATCTGATTGGCGTTTCTTCTCAGGCGATCCGCGATGCAGAAAAAGCTGGACGCCTTCCCCATCCTGATATGGAAATGCGTGGACGTGTGGAGCAACGGGTGGGCTACACCATTGAGCAAATTAACCACATGCGGGATGTATTTGGCACCCGTCTGCGCCGTCCTGATGACAGCGTTCCGCCCGTTATCGCAGTAGCAGCACATAAAGGAGGGGTCTATAAGACATCCGTATCTGTCCATCTGGCACAGGATCTGGCGCTGAAAGGGCTGCGGGTCCTTCTTGTTGAAGGGAACGATCCTCAGGGCACTGCCTCCATGTACCACGGCTGGGTTCCTGATTTGCATATCCATGCCGAAGATACACTGCTGCCTTTTTATCTGGGTGAGCGCGATGATGCTGCCTATGCCGTCAAGCCCACCTGCTGGCCGGGTCTCGACATCATTCCGTCATGCCTGGCCCTGCACCGCATTGAGACAGAGCTCATGGGAAGGTTTGACGACGGGAAACTGCCGACAGAACCTCACATGATGCTTCGTCTGGCCATCGAAACGGTGGCTCATGATTATGATGTCATTGTTATCGACAGTGCACCAAACCTCGGTATTGGTACCATCAATGTCGTCTGTGCTGCGGATGTGCTCATCGTGCCAACACCCGCAGAGTTATTCGATTACACCTCTGCCCTTCAGTTTTTTGACATGCTGCGCGATCTTTTAAAAAACGTGGACCTGCAGGGTTTTGAACCTGACGTCAGAATTCTTCTGACCAAGTACAGCAATAACAATGGCTCACAGTCACCCTGGATGGAAGAACAGATCCGCGATGCCTGGGGAAGCATGGTACTGAAAAACGTAGTTCGCGAGACCGACGAAGTCGGTAAAGGTCAGATCCGTATGAGAACGGTGTTTGAGCAGGCTATCGATCAGCGCTCATCTACAGGAGCCTGGCGAAATGCGCTGTCTATCTGGGAGCCTGTCTGTAATGAAATTTTTGATCGTCTGATTAAACCTCGCTGGGAGATCAGATAATGAAACGTGCACCGGTTATTCCAAAACATACCGTAAAAGATATCCGCCCCGAAACTGATCCGTCAGCGGCACCCGCTGCACCGATGGTTGATTCATTAATTGCACGGGTGGGAGCCATGGCCCGCGGGAATACCATTCTGCTTCCGGTTTGTGGCCGGGAAGTGAAATTTATTCTCGAAGCCATCCCGGGCGAGAGCGTTGAAACGGCATCAAGGGTCTGGTCAGGTAATGAACGTGACCAGGAGCTACTGACCGAAGACGCGCTTGATGATCTGATCCCCTCTTTCCTCCTGAGTGGTCAGCAGACGCCTGCGTTCGGACGACGGGTAGAAGGAGGTGTCATCGAGATTGCAGATGGCAGTCGTCGTCGGAAAGCAGCCATACTGACATCATCGGATTATCGCGTTCTTGTGGGCGATCTCGATGACGAACAGATGATGTCGTTATCCAGGCTGGGTAATGATTACCGCCCAGTCAGTGCTTATGAACGGGGCAAGCGCTATGCACTACGGCTGGAAAATGAATTTAGCGGCAATGTCTCCGCCCTGGCAGACGCCGAGAATATTTCCCGTAAAATTATCACGCGCTGCATAAACACGGCTCTGTTACCAAAATCCGTGGTTGCCCTCTTTACTCATCCCGGTGAACTTTCTGCCCGTTCCGGTGAGGCTCTGTATAAGGCATTCTCGGGAAAAGAAGCTTTACTATTGCAACAGACACAGCAGCTTCATGAGCAAAAGAAAGCGGGGGTTATATTTGAACCCGAGGAAGTTATCGGTTTACTAACAGATATACTTAAAGAGCCATCCGGTAAAAAAGTTAATCTCAGTACCCGTCACCAGTTTGTACCTGGAGCTACAGCTCTTTACAAAGGCGATAGGGTCATTTTTAATCTCGACAAATCACGCTTGCCTGCCGAGTGTATCGAGAAGATAGAAAGCATACTTCGCGACTTACAAAAAGTTTAGCCTGTTTAATGATACAAGCGAGCGTTATCATTAATTTTCAATATCCTTAATGCGTTACATGCTGCTTCGGAATATATACATCCGGAGCAGCTATTCTCTGCACTCTAGCCCAGTGTTGTTAAAAAGGTCTGTTTTCTTCTCTCAACCTGATTGTTACCATAATCTAAAATCTAGTTCCTGCTACTTTTTCTTAACTAGTTCCACGGTTCCCCCTCAACCTGCATATCAGAACACAGACGGTAGCCCATCCCGGAATACTGATTCCACACACCAGATTAACTGGGACCATGGTCACACCTCCTACTTGCGTTTCAGAACTCATCCGTCAACCCCGCCCGGAATGTTGATTCCACACACCGGATTAAACTGGGACCACGGTCCCACCTCCTACTTGCGTGGCAGAACTCACCCGTCAAACCCCACTGGGAATATCGATTCCACACACCGGATTAAACTGGGACCACGGTCCCACCTCCTACTTGCGTGGCAGAACTCACCCGTCAAACCCCACTGGGAATATCGATTCCACACACCGGATTAAACTGGGACCACGGTCCCACCTCCTACTTGCGTGGCAGAACTCACCCGTCAAACCCCACTGGGAATATCGATTCCACACGCCGGATTTAACTGGGACCATGGTCCCACTCTGTTCAGTTGTTTCTATCACAATACCGATTTTGAGATTGTTACAGTGATTCCTGTTTTCGGTGCGTAAGAAGATTATGTTCGTTTTGTTCCCCTGGTGCTTCCTCGCTCACTCGCGGGCTTCGCCCTGTCGTTCGGCTGCGGCGAGCACTACTGGCTCTCTCTGAAAAGCAGAATTTATCTGATCCTCGCAACGGGAATATCTTTCCAGCGGGTGGTGTACGCAGGGGAGAGCATATCGCGTTTCATTTGCCATGCAGGCGCAATCCCTCGTCCGGCAAACCAGACCTGTCCCAGACCGGAATGATTAATGCCATCGAGAACCTTCATCAGCTCAGCGCTGTGAGGACGTGGCGGACGTTCGTCGAACAGCTGCAGCTGCGAGACGCCGGAGCCGGTGAAGTCATTCAGCATCACACCGGCTTTGGCATACCGGTGCCCGTCCTTCCAGATTCGCCCCAAAGCCGTTGTGGCGGCCGCAATGATGTCCCGGGTGTCCTGAGTGGGGGTAAGCAGTTTCTCCGTGGCCACGTTCCCGTAGTAAGGCTCTTTAACGGCGAACGGAGACGTTTTGATGAATACGGAAATATGCCGGCAGTACTGGCGCTCTTTACGCAGCTTTTCTGAGGCCCACTCTGCGTACTGACAGACCGCCTGGCGGAGCGAATCGTATTCAGTGACCTTCTCACCAAAGCTGCGGCTGCAGACAATCTGCTGCTTTGTTGGCGGTGCTTCCTCAAGCGACATGCAGCTTTCCCCGTTCAGTTCGCGCACTGTTCGCTCGAGAACGACGGAGAAATTTTTGCGGATGAAGGCCGGGTTCGTCAGGGCCAGATCGAGTGCGGTCTTAATGCCCAGTACATTGAGCTTGCGTGCAATACGGTTTCCCACGCCCCAGATCTCTTCCACCGGCTGCAGTGAAAGCAGTTTCCGCGTTCGCTGAGGATTCCCCCGGGTCAGAGCGAGCACGCCACGAAACTGTTTCCACTCCTTTGAGGCCCACTGGGCTGATTTTGCCAGGGTTTTCGTCGGTCCGGCGCCCACGTCAATGGTCAGACGGGTACAGTCATACACGTGCTGTCGCAGCTGCCGGCCGAAGTCCTCCAGGTCAATGCAGTGCTCCACACCGTTCAGATCGAGGAACATCTCGTCAATCGAATACTGTTCCACCCTCGGAGCCAGCTCCTCCAGGCAGCTCATCACGCGCGCCGACATCGAGGCATAAAGTTCATAGTTGCTTGAGAACGCGTATATTTTTTCCGGATACCTTTCGTTTTTCATCTGAAACCACGGCGTGCCCATTCTGATCCAGGGCTTTGCCTCGGCACTTCTTGCGATTACGCAGCCATCGTTGTTACTGAGCACTACTACCGGCTTTCCTTTCAAATCCGGGCGGAAAACACGTTCGCAGCTGGCATAAAAGCTGTTCACATCGGCTAGGGCAAACATCAGTACATCTCCCTCGGGCGGTGGATTATGTGCGTGACGACACCAAAGATATCCAGATCGTCCGGGTCGGGATAAATCGGCGACCAGGCGGCGTTCATGGGCTGCAGGGTCAGTCGTGGCGTCAGCAGCAGCCGTTTGACCGTAAACTCCCCCTGCACGCTGGCCACAACAATATCGCCATGCCGGGGCTTCTCGGCACAGTCCACAACCAGCAGATCGCCATTGTACAGGCTGCCGTCGGCCATGCTGTCTCCGCTGGCGCGAAGGTAGTAAGTCGCGCTCGGATGCCGAATGCAGTAATCATGGAGATCCAGATCGGATTCGACATAGTCAGCTGCAGGGCTGGGAAAACCGCAGCTGGCCAGGTCTGCAAACAACGGATGGACCTGTGGCGGGAGTACTTTCCCGGTGCTGAAAAGCTGCAGTTTCATCTTTCCTCCTGACGTCTAAATATACTGGTTATACATACAGTATATTTAACAGCGTGAGGATAATCCAGATCGCCTGCGCCATGAACAGAGTGAGTAACCTAAGCTACTCAAAATGTTCAATAATATCATTTTGATTATTTTATGTTACTCATAATGAGAAATAAGGCTTTTATTTTTCCATTTTGCTCTTATAATATGTATCAAATTGAGTGTAATTGACGGAGCATAATGGTGAATATTTACTGCGATGATGGTTCAACTAATGTTAAGCTGGCATGGTTTGAAGGAAACGAGCTGCAGACCCGGGTTTCTGCTAACTCCTTCCGGCATGGCTGGAAAGTGGCGGAATTCAGTGCTGCAACGTTCAACTATCAGGTGGGCACGCTGAAATACACCTGGGACAGCGTCAGCCGGGATGCCATCCCGACAACAAACGTGGAATATCAGTACGGTGATCTCAACCTGCTGGCCGTGCATCATGCGCTGCTGAACAGCGGACTTGAGCCGCAGCCGGTGAGCCTGACCGTGACGCTGCCCCTGAGCGAGTATTATGACGGGGACTGCCAGCGGACCGAGGAGAATATCCGACGCAAACGGGAAAACCTGATGCGTGAGCTGGTTCTGAATAAGGGCAGGGCATTTACCGTAACGGACGTGAAGGTGATGCCGGAATCACTGCCGGCGGCGTTCTCCCGTCTCGCGGAGCTGAAGCCCGGACCCGCTGAGACCACCCTGATTATCGATCTCGGCGGAACCACGCTCGATGCCGGCGTGATTGTCGGACAGTTTGATGATATCAGTGCGGTACACGGCAATCCGTCTGTCGGCGTGTCACAGGTCACCCGCGCAGCTGCAGGCGCGCTGCGGGCTGCAGACAGCGAAACCAGCGCGCTTATTGCTGACACGGTCATCCGCAACCGCAATGATCGTCAGTATCTGCAGCGAGTGATCAACGATGCCGGAAAAATTGACGATGTTCTGAACAAAATTACAGAGGCAATCACTTCCCTGGGGGCGCGTGTCACCAGTGAGCTGACGGCCTTCAGAAACGTTAACCGGGTATTCCTGGTCGGGGGAGGGGCATCCCTCATTGAAGAGGCTATCCGTCAGGCCTGGCCTCTGGCTCCTGACCGTATCGAGGTTATCGGCGATCCGCAGCTGGCGCTGGCCAGAGAGATTGCCCTTTACAATAAAGAGGACTAAACGTGCCGGACGGCCAGTATTCTTTCTATCTGCACAGCGACGATCGCACCGACATCGCGGCGATGGCGACCATCAGCACCATCTCACAGCCCCTGCGTGGTGACTTCATCCGGACCGCCGCCACCGCCGGGGCGGTGATGTACCAGACGGATGCACGTTTACCGGCGCTGATCCCGGTGTTCTTTGACGGGCATCTGAGCGCCATCCGGCTTTGTGCCGTGATGGCGCTGGTATCCGGCACCTGGTCTTCACTCTCGGGACTTCCTGATGAGCCTGATGGTGGCGTGGCGGCTCTGGCCATGTCACCGGAGACGGAATACCAGCGCCGGCGTTACACCCTGACGCTTAAGGATGACCGGAGCAGTGAACGGGTTGAGCGTGTGCTGACGGGCGTGTCATCCCGCCTGCGCGGAGAGCTGCTGAGAAACCTGATTATCACCGGTCTGGCCCTGCATACGACCGCACCGGAGCTGCCGCGTCTGCTGGCCAGTATGCCGGTACCGCCCGGCACGGTCAGCGAGCTGCAGGTTCTGGTTCAGCAGATGGCTGGTACGGCTGACGTGAGTATGGCTGCAGTGCCGGAGAAACCAGCAGAGCCTGCCGCACCGGTATCCGCTGAAGCGACCAGGATAAAGAAAAATATGCGCCGGGCATTCGGAGACTAGAACATGTCAGTGATTAAACAAAAAGCAGAGCAGTGCATTCATAACTTTCTGCGCGCCCGGAACGTGCCTGAATCTCAGTGGCCGGAACGGGTAAAAAAGATCGGCAGGGGAATGATACTGGCAGGTGTTGCCGTCGTGGTTCCCGGTGTTCTGGTTGATAATATCTCCCTGCCGGTGACAATTGCGATGCAGGTCTGCTACGCCTCGCTGATCGGCCTCGGTGTTCTCCTGGCGTTTGACGATAAAAAGCCGAAGAACCGATCCTGAGCAGGAACATCATTCAGAATGGTAACCAGACAGCCCGGGAGGGACTGATGCAAAAGGTTAAGAGAACGGGGCTGACGCTGGCGGAGGCCAGCGAGCTGTTGAACTGTCAGGAAATAAAGGAGATGAACAACAATGAGGAGGACAAATGAAGTGTAATACTGCAATTTTGTTTGTGGCGCTCACACTGGCAATACCCGGTGCGGTGAATGCCGCAGCCACAGTGGCGGTTCTTGACCAGATGGCCACGAAAAAGCAAAAGGAACGTGAAGACCAGCTCGAAGCCGTGGAACGTGATGCTTTAGCACAGCCAGATGCATGGAAAGCATATCTACAGGTGTCTGACGCAGTGCCTGCTGATGCCCCCATCATGCTGCAAAACCGCTACCGCAGCCTCGCCATTTCACTGGCACTGAAGGCTGCAATGGCCTGTTCGTCAGACGCTCTCAAGCTTCTCGAGCGTAACGACGTAATTGAGTTTCGCGTACTCCGATCATCGTTAGTCTCAGCCTGCAAAACAGCTAAATAAGTTTCGTGCCAGCTGCCCACTTCCAGATTCCAATGTTCGGCTGGCATTCTCTCAATCCTGTAACCCTCTGTCCTGCATTGTCCTCTTCAGGACAAAAAAAAACGGCAGGGTGACATCTCATCCCTGCCGTCAAAACTAATCGCTTAATTTTTCTGCGATTATAATGTATTGTTTTGTGATGTAAATCACATTTTAATTTAATGTGAACTTTTCCCTCCGCTTTATATCTCCCGTAAGAAATTACCCGCCGTGCCTTCACGCTAACCCGGCCGCTGCGGTCGCAAGGGTTCACGTTGTCTCCGTCCTTGTATGATCAGTATGACAATGAGAAACGTATACACTCATTGTGATTTACCTGATGTTGCAGCACGTTCTTCGTCCAGGGATATGAGCCCGAGGGTGAGCACCATTGCGCAACATCAGTCTCAGTATTAGCCCGAACAATTGCCTGGGCGTATAACGAGCCCGTATCTGCAAGGCAGGGAGAACTGAATATGAGTGATAAAACCATTGTTGGTATAGATGTAGCCAAGAACACTCTGGAAGTGTTTATCGACACTACCGGGCAGTTGCTACATCTGGAAAATTCAGCTTCGGGAGTTCATTAATTACAGAAAGCACTAAGCGGGCTTACTGTAGCTGGAGTCGTCATGGAAGCTACAAGTCGGTATCATTGTACTGCTGAATTAATGCTAAGTGCATCGGGTTTGCCAGTCGCTGTAATTAATCCTCGTCAGATAAAAAACTTTGCCAGAGCCATGGGTAGGGTGGCAAAGAGTGACCCAATCGACGCGAGAATTATCTGCGAATATGGTCGGCGCATGACCCCGCAATTCAGGCCGATAAAAAGCGAGCAGCAACAGGATTTGGCCATACTGTTGATGCGTCGGCGTCAGCTGGTTCAGAACCGTGTAATGGAAACCAACCGTCTCAAGGAACTATGTGGTGTTTATATTGAGCAGGGAATCATGCGGCATATCAAATGGCTTGACGCTGAGATTGATATTCTGGATGCCGAGATTAAGCTACGGCTACGCCAGGATGATACTTTGGCTATGAAACGTAAGCTGCTTGATAAGGTAAAAGGTATAGGGCCAATAACACAGGCCACTCTTTTGATACAACTTCCGGAACTCGGCTCGCTTACGCGTCGACAGGTTTCAGCGCTGGTTGGGGTTTGTCCTTATGACAGGGACAGCGGACAACTCAGGGGAAAGAGGGCGATCTGGGGAGGGAGGTCAGGTCTGCGCGCGACTCTCTTTATGGCTATGCTTTCAGCAGTGCGTTTCAACCCCCAAATCAGGGCTTTTTACACTCGATTACTTGCAAGGGGAAAGCCCAAAAAGGTGGCTCTTACTGCTTGTATAAGAAAATTTATCACTATACTCAATGCAATGTTTCGGGATCAAAAAGACTGGATTTATGAGGGCGCTAACGGTCTAAACACTTAGTTATAAAATTTCTTACACTCGCCTGAGTCAGAACGATTTTATCAGGGGGATCCCTGAAAGTCCGCTTTGTGCCAGACTCGGAACTTGCTTATATCGTGCTATGTTAGTTTGTCGAGAGCATGTTATCCATTCCTCGCTCAAAGCGAACCATCCAGGATCCTTAGGGTGTTTTATTTTTTACATTAGACCCCAGCCGACGGTTCCGAAATGCCGCTTCTGGTGAGTCGGCTAAGCTTATTGGCCTGCCGGTTACTGCAGTCGTGCTGAAACACTGGCAACGGCGGGGGGGGGAAGGGGGGACTAAGTATCATTACTGAGATGACTCTTATGTCTTGAATACACAGTCACTAATCTCACCTTTGATCAATGTCATTATGTTCAATAGTTGATCTTCCTACAGAAGTCTGCAGTTAAATGTTCTTTTTCAGAGATCGTCTGGGAATTAAAAAAATTTTGCTCTTCAGTTTAACTGATGTCTGACTGACATTATTTTTGATTTGATATTAATATCAATTATTTAAATACAAATGAGTCGTTAATGAATTTCAGAACCTGTAATAATCACTGTCTTCTTGAACAGTATACTCTGACGTGATAGTTTCAAAATATTACTGTTATTTGGGACGAATCTCATGGCGACTTCTGTATTGGCTAACTGGCATGGTCATGATTATCAGGCTCGATATTTCTGGATTGAGGCATCCAGACTTAAAAATCCCGATCAGGGTTTCGTATCAGAAGTTTCCTATGAGGCCGACGGCCCTAAAGCTTTTGATGACGTAATTACACGTTATAACCCTCCCCGCCGCAGCACTGGGCCCGAACGAATTCAGGCCGATTACTATCAAATCAAATTTCACGTTACACAGGCTACAAGTTTTGGTTTTGAAGACCTGATTGACCCGGCCTTCATTGGCGCTAAGACCTTCTCAATTCTTGAAAGGCTACAAGAGGCAAAGAGCACTGCGCCTGCCAACTCTGCTTTTAATCTTGTCACGACAGATCGAATTATTGATGCAGACCCACTTGGTGAAATAATCAGCAATGTGGATGGCTCATTACGACTCGATAAACTGTTCGATGGCACGACTGACATTAGCCGAAAGGGAAAGGTTCGCAAGCTCTGGCGTGAACATCTCAAGCTCTCCACAGACCAGGAACTGGAGCAGGTGCTGACAGGGTTTTACATCCATCAGTCACAGCCCACACTTGAAGCGATGCGTGAAAAAGTTAATACCTGCTTCCAGATCATTGGCCTGATTACCTGCGAAACCAGTTCTGACTTTCGGTTCGATGCAGCTGCTCGTGCTTTACGCAGTCAGGGACGTTACCGCTTTACACGTGAACAATTCACAGCCCTGTGCGTGGAAGAAAATTGGCTCAGGGCGGAACCACCTGAAAACTTCAGAAGTGTTGCGCTGCGCTCCTTCAGCGATGGGCCACTGGACATCATGGATGCGCTTCCGGAACACACACTATCTCTGCTTTCTCTCTTCGAAGGTCGATTTCCCTCCCCAGGCATTGAGTGGAATGATGTTATTAAGCCCCAAGTAGAAACCTTCCTCACAGGTATAAGGCAGACGGAGCGTAAAGTTCGGCTGTATCTAAATACCCACAGCTCCATTGCAATGCTTGCCGGAAAATGTCTTGGTCACAAGTCAGGCGTAGAAATCGAACTGGTCCAGAAAGGGAGATCGGGCGACTCTATCTGGTCTGAATACGAACCCCACAACGAACCTGCTGCGGTTATCGAGATCGAGACTATCGGAACCGGAAGCGATGTTGCAGTAGTGCTCAGCATTGCGAGAAATGCGCTGCCAAAAGCGCAAGCTTACATACTCGCAAATCAGCCTGACATAGGACGGATCATTCATGTCACCCCTGCAAACGGATACGGGCAACGATCTGTGAAAAACGGTTCACATGCCGTAGCGCTTGCCGAACAAATATCCGATGCCGTCACGGATGCAAATTTACCGGTTGAGGCAAGCCTGCATATTTTCAGCGCTGCGCCAAATGCCGTTAATTTTTATCTTGGCCAGCACACCGATTTTCTGGGGACATGCGTCTTTTATGAGTTTGACTTTCAACGCCAACGAGATGGCTCCTACCTTCCTTCATTTAAGGTTTAATCATTATGGAACTTCAACCTCAGTTCAACGAATTTTTAGCAAATATCAGGCCGACTGATACACAGAAGGAAGACTGGAAAAGTGGTGCAAGGACACTGCGCGAGCGCCTGAAGAATTTCGAACCACTCAAGGAAATTGTCGTATCAACGTTCCTGCAGGGCAGCATTCGTCGTTCAACGGCAATCCGTCCGCTCGGCGATAAACGCCCTGATGTTGATATTGTCGTGGTTACCAATCTTGACCATACCTTGATGTCTCCCACTGATGCAATGGACCTGTTCATCCCATTCCTCGACAAGTATTACCCGGGTAAATGGGAAACTCAGGGGCGCTCTTTTGGTATTACCCTCTCCTATGTCGAACTGGACCTAGTGATCACCGCCATCCCTGAGTCAGGGGCAGAAAAAAACCATCTTGAGCAACTCTATAAGTCAGAGTCAGTTCTGACTGTTAACTCTCTGGAAGAGCAAACTGACTGGCGCCTGAATAAAAGCTGGTCCCCCAATACGGGATGGTTGTCTGAGAGCAGCAGCGCGCAGGTAGAGGACGCCCCCGCTTCAGAATGGAAAGCGCACCCGTTAGTGCTACCTGACAGGGAAAAAAATGAGTGGGGCCGAACTCATCCTCTCGCGCAGATCAGATGGACCGCTGAGAAAAACCGCGTTTGCAACGGTCACTACATTAACCTTGTCAGGGCGGTGAAATGGTGGCGACAACAGAACAGCGAAAACCTGCCGAAATACCCTAAAGGCTATCCGCTGGAGCATCTGATTGGTAACGCGCTGAATAATGGAACCACCTCAATGGGCAAAGGTCTTGTTCAGCTGTTGGACACTTTTTTGTGCCGTTGGGCAGACATTTACAGCCAGAAAGGTAAGCCGTGTTTGCCAGATCACGGCGTTGAAGAGCATGACGTGATGGCGCGCTTATCAACCGACGATTTCTGTTCATTTTATGAGGGTATTGCGGGGGCGGCGGAAATTGCCCGTAACGCGCTGGCCTCTCAGGATCCTCAGGAAAGTGCAGAACTATGGCGTAAACTGTTCGGAGCCAAGTTTCCTTTACCCGGTCCTCAGGGCGGCGATCGCAATGGCGGATTTACAGTGCCAATTAAACCAGCGGAACCACAGAAAACCGGGCGCTTCGCTTGAGTACAGTCATTCAGCAGGTGCCACGAGAGCTGCAGGCAGCGTTCACCCTTATCAATAATGATCCCAGGATGTGGACGAACAATGCTTGGGTGCTTTCTGCTGACAAGAGATGGTCGCTTAAATTCACCGCCAGGCTTTCCGTACCCGGCTCCAGCTTCATGCCAGACCACAGCGTCTGGCATCTGGTCCTCTGGCAGGAAGAGGCTCAGATACGCATAGAGGTCTATCCCGATAAATCGGAAGGTATATCTGCAACGTTTCAGCACCAAAACTACAACTTTTCGGATGCGTCTACCCGTGGATGGACATCAGGAAATCCGTGCCTTGAGAATACGCCCGCCGCATTTGGTCGTAACTTATGGGGGCAGGAACCCGAAGCATTACTCGACAGAATCAGATGGCGACTCAGCAGGCTGCTACTCTGGATTGACGCCGCTGCACAGGAAAAACTGGTTACAACCGGGGATGCTGTTGAACTCCCCGCCTTCCCCGGTCAGTCACCCTTTACTGTGATCGGTTTTAGCGAACAGACTGATGATCTCCCTTTCTGGACATCGAAAACAGGAGAATGGGGGTTTGCAAGCAGCACTGGATTGCCTGGTGCGAGCGGTACCCGCTTTTTGCGTGAGTTTTTTGATAACAAAGGAAAGCTAATCCGGACAACCAAATGGTCCCCGTTCATGCGCAGAGGCACGAGAACAACGAACGCTGTGTGGTCTGTTTTGCCTACACTCCCCGTTCTGGCTCCTTGGCAGGCACCCAGGACCTGGCAGGAGCTCAGCCATTGCTTCGCACAATGGGGATTATCACTGCCGGACCTTTTTTCAGATATTGGGCGTTCTGTCAGAGCCCTGCGCAAGCAACGCGCGCCCGGATTACTCTTGCTGGGTTTTCCGCTGGAAAACAAAATTGGAGCTGAGCCAGCGCGCATTCACTGGCTGGCGCTGCGTCTGACCGGTCTCAGTAATACGATGACAAAGCGCCCCGGATTCCGCCCAACGGAACGGAATCGCAGAGCTTGGGATCGCGAACAGCCACTTTCACAAGAGCCCATAAGGTGGGTGAGGACGCAAAACTGGGCTGCCGACCAGCTCAGAACACGTGGCGAAGCAGCCAACGACATTCGCAGTAAAAAGGTGCTGATAATCGGTGCAGGCTCACTGGGCAGTATGATTGCAGAAAACCTGATGCGCATGGGTGTTGTCAGCCTCGGCATTCTGGACGCAGACCTCCTACAGACCGGAAATCTTAGCCGTCACGCCCTGACAATGACGTCAGTTGGCCATAATAAAGCGGCCGCGCTGGTTGAGCATCTGAATCGTATTCTGCCTGACGCAAGTGCACGTTCATTCAGCTGCGCGTTTCCCCCTGAGAGTGAGGCCGCAAAAAACTCACTGCGTCAGTACGACGTGATCATTGATTGTACCGGTGATGATGGCGTTCTTAAGTCATTGGCGGCATTTGACTGGCAAGGTGAAAAAATATTTATCAGCCTGGCTATGACATGGCGGGCTGAAGGTTTATTTGCGTTTGCTGCCAGTGAAACAACGTTTCCGGTTACGGATGCTTCCAGCCGCTTCGACGCCTCGGCGTCACCTGAGATCAAGATAGATGAGGCGAGAATAGAAGGCATCGGGTGCTGGCATCCTGTATTTCCGGCCCGTGCCGATGACGTACAGTTATGGGCGGCCGTCGGTACAAAATTCATTTGCCGGGTGGTCAGTGCGCCAGGGAGAATCTATGAATATTTTAAGCAGATGCCTGATGGCACTGTTGAGAGAGAGCCGCATGAGTATTAAAGATGTGACTTTTTCGAGAGAGGGTGCGCTTTATACGGTCGTTATTAGCTCCTCAACCATTAAGCAAATGGTTTCCGAATGTCTTAAAGCTGGCGTAAATGAAACTGGTGGCATTCTGATTGGCTCATACAGCGAAGACAGTTCTAAGGCAATGATCGTGGAAGCTACGACCCGTCCAACGGATTCACTCGCTGGACGGACGACATTTCAACGGGGCGTCAGAGGGCTGAGGCCTTTACTTCATGCTCGATGGAAAACGGGATTGTATTATGTTGGTGAATGGCATTTTCATCCAGGAGGCTCACCCGAGCCAAGTGGCGATGACTTCAGGTCCATGATAAGCATTGCAGCGAACCCTGACTACCAGTGCTTGGAGCCTGTAATGATTATACTTGGAGGGGATCCGGCAGGCTCATACAGTCTGAGCGCCAGTGTATTCCCAAGGGGAGACGCCCCCATCAGACTGCGAGAGGTACTGATTTAATATCCGTCCCCTTTGTTTTTCATCAGACCATAGTATTCAGGCCGAAACGCCACTTTTGCGGCCCGTCGGAGCCGCACTCTGCCGATTCGCGCAGTCGACAGATACTTAGGCTGGCCAGCGAACCGAGGCGTTCATTGTGTGCGGCGCCACTTAATCATCGGATCCATGAACGATTTCCGTTGAGATGCTTGACACAAACAACACACGCTTATAAGACCGATTTCCGGAACAAGAAAACGCGGGATTTCAGGAACGGTCGCTTTCAGAGCGACCATTACCAGACTATAAAGCCTGTATCATTACTATCTGCCCCGCCGTTGATTCAAAAAGAATGCTGTCATCACTATCCGCATTTCGCTCATAACAGATATTCATCGCCTGCAAACACTACGCGTCTTTTAAACATCTTTCCTGTTTGACATCAAACACAACTGCTCACCCGTTCGCACCCTTCACGGTGCATTCAGCCCGTGAAGGCTTTGCGCTGCGGCTTGCGGCGTCGCCCCTGTGTCCTCCGCTTTTCGCCGGTCTGTCGTGTCGTCACGGCGATGCCGGAACCGAGAATATGTTAACCGTGGAGGATCTATGAACCAGACCGTGACCTGTGATGCTGTTCGTCTTGAGGGTGCGCAGCGCCTGACTTTCCTGCCTGATTTGTTTGGCGGCGATTTTATGACGTCCGAGGCATCCGTGTACGCCTATGCCTGGCGTTACTGCCCTGAGTATCAGGGGGGATTCTGGCAGTTTTACCGGCTGCCGGAAGGTGGCGGATATATGGCGCCTGACGTGGAGAGCCTGACCCTGTGCAATCCGGACAACTGGTTTGAGCAGACTGTCAGCGGGGAAGTGGCGGGGATCATTCTCACGGCGCTGGTACTGAATCACCGGAGCTGGCACCACAGCAACCATGACCATGAAGAGCTGTGCCGCCACTTCTGCCGTCGCTATGAGCAGCTTATGGCATTTGCTGACACCCATCCGGAAAGCGCCACCACCTGGCGTGCCCTTGACTGACTGACCACGGGCGGCGATGCCGCCCGATAAAAGGAGAAAAACATGATTGGTACAGCAAGAGAAATTGCCCTTGAAATGTTCAGACATTCCGACCTCGATGGCGAGAAATACGTTTTCGCCTGCTGGAATCGAAATGACATTCGTTGCGTCTGCCTTGACTGGGATTTAACCGATGAGGAACTGGATGAAGTCCTGCGCCGGCTGAGTTCATGCCTTGAAAGTGGCGCGGATATCGGCCAGATACGGGCGATTGTCGAAACCATGCTCGATGAGCGACGCGAGAAGCGAACCGTGACTATTCCCGCGAAATCGCTGGCCTTAGTCATGCAGCTTGCAGGGAAGGAAATGGAGCGTATCGCTGTATGCGCGGAGGATGGAGGCGGATCAGCGGCAGAAACCCTGAAAGAAGAAAATGACGTCATGTTGAGCCTGCGCGCTGCGCTCGATGCCTGACTGAGAAACCGGAGGCATTGCCTCCGGAAACTGAAAAAAGGAGAAAGCCATGCAACTGTCACCGGAAACCCGCAGCATCCTGCGCCAGTATAAAACGCTCATCAACGAGCGGCGTCGCGAATCAGGACTCAGCCCCGTAACCACAGCGAAAGTGCTGGATGAGATCTGCGAATCGGCTACCCGCCAGTGCGCCGTCTATCTTTGCGGCCACTTCATTCTCCAGGGCGGTCAGGGGGATGGAAAGTAAATAATCCGGGCGGGGCATAGGCGCCGCATGTTCGCGCGCTAAAACCCTGTCATCCCTTCGGGCTGACGGGGCGGCAAGGCCAGCGCCTGCGGCGCTGCCTCCTCCCTCCCTGGTGTAAGTCAGGATAAATGCAGAGGAATGGCATTGTGAGGGCAAATTGTCACGGATACGGTCCTGCGTGGCGTGGCGTGGCGTGGCGTGGCGTGGCGTGGCGTGGCGTGG